>CAWGGG010000001.1:0-984074 GCA_963822145.1 uncultured Bacteroidales bacterium
TCGGGGCTTTCCTCTTTTAGGAAGTGCTGATCGGACGCTAATTAATTCTTTTATTTAAACAATAAATAAACTGGTAAACTATGAATAGACTTGTTTTTGTTCATGAATTAATGTGGGCAAAACCGGAATTTAAACAGCTACTTGCAGAACCTTATATCGTAAAGCCTTCATCCTCAAAGAAGATCACTTTTTTAAATTCAGGATTAACAGATATTGTCATTTTCTTTTTGTCTCTTCTTATTTCAAAAACAATTGGTTTATCGCTAGAGTTTTTATATCCGTCAAAATCACTTTGTAATGACTGAAAGAGAGTTGGATTGCCGTTATTGAAATTAGAATTTATAAATATATACCGGAAGGCATTAAAAAAATCGCTCCTGGTTCTCCACTGAAAAGAAAGATCGTCATTAGTAATTTTCTCTTCATTTTTTCTCTCGTTTATCCTCAGAATCTCATCCCCACTCCTCACTCCTGACAGAAATGCCGGAGAGCCGGGTATCACATCAGCTACGATAGCGAGATTGTCTTTGTCATAAATGACACCGGTATAAGTATAAGTATTAACCGTCAGGTTATTACAATTCTCTTTTATAACTACCGGGAACTGAAGAAGTAAATATTCAAAAATCTCCTTGGAACAATCACTTAGAAATGTTTTCACCGGTGCCACCTCAGAATAAGATGAAGACCAGATCAAAGGAGGTGTTTTACTGGTTGTTATTTCTTTTGCATCAAAGAATTTAATGTTAATGTTGGTAAGAAAATTAGATTTTGTATATCCCGCTTTTGTTTTCGATTCAGTTATGGGAACAGGAATATATCCCCAATACCAGTTAAAGTAATCCTTAATTTTGGTGCTTACAATTTGCTGAGGTGGAATAAACTGATCTGTCTGACCTGAATAAAAGCTTATTAATATTAGAATATCCGGATTTGCTGCTTCCCTTTTTAATCCAAACTGGTTCAGTTGTTTACCCAGATCGTTCAATAGGGTCTTTTCCATTAAAGGATCTGATTCAGAAGTATACTCAAAATCATAGGTTCTAAACTTAGCTATTCCCTTCTCAGGATCAGCTAATGTTGTTATCTGCCTGGATTTGCTTACATTTAGTTTTAACGAATAGTAACACCATCTTGTGAAATAATTTGGATCAACTATGGAATATGCCTGGGGATTTTCGCTTGATTGTACAATACTCTCCAGGTCATCATATTTTTCCTTTTCCGAGCTGATATCACTCCTAAATCCTACCATTTGATAGGGAGTTAAAATACTGTACAATTGACCTTCAGCGACATATCTCTTCGAAAAAAGATCGATGGCAACTCTTGGTAGATTATAGCTTTTTGTCTCCTCTGCCGCTCTTCCGACACTAATCTTTATAGAATTATTTTTATTGTTCTCAAAATAATTACTGATGTCCGGGATATCCATTACATTTTTGTCATTTATCATGTATATCCTGTCACCAGATCTTACCGGAATCATATCTGCCGGGGAACCTGTTTTTATATAGGATATGCTTAGATAATTTTTAGCTGCACTTAATTCCATTTTCATACCGGAATATTTATCTGAAATTATTTCCTGTGAAAAACCCAGATTAACGCATAGCAAGAACAACCAGATAAATACTTCGCTCTTTTTCATATTCGTAATTGTTTATCTATAATCTATTATTAATATACTTATTTGATAGTATTTCTTTTTTCACTTACCAGTAACCCAAAAGTATAAAAAATAAACGGTGTTTCTTCCCTGAAACAGACCTACTGTTTGGGCTAATCAAGAATATTAAGTAAATTGGGTTGCAACTTTTGTCCGTTGGGGGTGCATTGCCCGCCGAAGCTTTAGCGAAGCCGGACTAAAATCAGAGCGGGAGTGCTCGCTCACACGCTCATACTCAATACAAATTATTATTATTATTTTGGTCCAGTAATTTGTATCTGTAATCAGGTCTGGTCATTTTCTCTTACAACAATAACATGAAACATCTTCTATTCACATTTCTGGTAATCTTTTTGTCAAATCTTCACTTATTTGCGCAAAATCCTATTGTTCCCGCCGGAGTTTATATTGCCGACCCATCAGCACATGTATGGCCCGATGGGAAACTATATATTTACGGCTCCAATGACGAGAGCACTCAGTATTTCTGCTCCTATACGCACCATGTGCTCTCAACATCCGATCTGAAAACATGGGACCTCACGAAGAATGTCTTTTCATCAAAAGGCAAACGTGACGATGTACCTTACAATGACGATTTACTTTTTGCACCTGATTGCCAGTACAAAAATGGAATTTACTACCTGTACTACTGTCAGCCGTCGAAAGATGCCGAAGGTGTAGCCACAGGCAATTCCCCGATCGGCCCGTTTCTGAACGGACATAAAATAGATACAAAAGGTATTAATGAAATCGATCCATGTGTATTCATTGATGATGATGGTCAGGGCTACTACATCTGGGGTCAGTTTTCGGCAAAGATGGCCAAACTGAAGCCAAACATGACTGAAATTGATTCTTCCTCTATAAAAGACAATATCGTAACAGAAAAGGAACACTTCTTCCATGAAGGTGGATACATGGTCAAACGAAACGGTGTATATTATTTTATTTATGCCCACATGGGACGTTCAAACAGGCCCACTTGTATTGGCTATGCAACCAGTAAATCACCCATGGGACCTTTCACATACAGAGGAGTCATTATTGATAACAATAATTGTGATCCGAGCAACTGGAATAATCATGGTTCAATTGCAGCGTTTAACGGGCAATGGTACGTTTTCTATCACAGGGCGACGCACAACAGCATGTTTATGCGTAAAGCATGCGTTGAACCCATATTTTTTAACCCTGATGGAAGCATCAATGAAGTGGAAATGACAACTCAGGGAGCAGCACCTCCTTTAAAAGCCGATTCGAGAATTGAAGCTGAGCAGGCATGTCTGCTTTTTGGTGGCACTTATGTAGATTCATTCTCACCCAATGAAGAGAAGCTGACCAGCATGAAAAACGATAACAGGGTCGCCTATAAATACCTGCAATTCACTTCAGATATCAACAAAGTAGAAATAAGGGTAAAACCCGGGAAGAAGACCGGGACTATTCAATTAGCCTTGGATCAGCCCTGGCATCAGACATTCGCGACAATTGATGTACCTGAGGCATCAGGCAAAGAGGAATGGATTACTATAAAAGCTGATATTCAACCGGTCAATGGTGTTCATGCCCTTTGGCTAAAGTTCTTTGCCGATCCTGATGTAATGATTGACATCGACTGGTTCAGATTTTCAGGATAATTTCAAATCTGATTATGAACTGATTCTGAAAATAGAAGAAAGCGATTCCTTTACCCGCATTATAAGATCCGAAACAATATGAAACCAATCCTTATCTGCTTTCTGTTTCTATTCATTTCTGTATCGCTCACTGAAGCTCAAAATAATTTGAATAAGGCTGATTTTCAGAATCCTCCGCAATCAGCAAAAGTTCATACCTGGTGGCACTGGATGGCAGGGAATATTACCAAAGATGGTATTACAAAAGATCTGGAATCGATGAAAAAGCAGGGTATCGCTGAGGCTACAATAATAAATATCGGAGAAATATTCTCAAAAAGGGTAGATGTTCCTAAAGTAAAATTCAATTCTCCGGAATGGATGGAAATGTTTCAGTGGGCACTCAAGGAAGCAAACCGATTGGGCATTATAATTGGGATAGCGACTATCGACGGATACAGTACAACGGGTGGTCCGTGGATTACACCTGAATTATCAATGAAACAGTATGTATGGACAAAAACTACCATTGAAGGTGGAAAGGAAGAGATAATAAAGCTTGTACAACCTGTCGAAGTTGAAAACTTCTATCGCGATGTGGCAGTGTTGGCATTCCCTTTAGAAAAAAAAACAAATTCTTTTCAGGATGCTAACCCGAATATGGATATCAATAAAACCTCTGCCGGAAACCTCTTTTATGATGGTAATCCAAAAACAGAAATCAGCTTCAAGAAAGGGGATGTCGTGGATGTGGGTTTCAATAGTGAATTTACGGCCACTAAATTTGTTATTTTGCCTCAGCTGCCTTTTTGCTGGGACGACATGGGCAAAATCATCGTTCAATTCAGCTTATCCTCTTCTAACGATGGCAAAGTCTATACAAAAATAGCCGATCTTGAATTTACAGGTGTAAATAAATCTCTATCTGCATCATTTCCAATTACCAAAGCAAAATATTTCAGAATAGAATTTATCCATGATAACTTTAAATATTTCAATACCTATCCGATTGCTGAGATGGAGCTTCTTAAAGACAATGATCTACCAGCTTTTACACCTCCTGTCACCTCATTTTTTGAAAAGACTGCTTCTGTTTTTGATGTGAATGAAAATGTGCATGATTTGAATGGGGTGACCCACAAAAAAGCTATTTCCGAAGATTCGATCATCGATATTTCGGCCTTTATGGAAGCCAACGGAAACCTGAAATGGAAAGCACCCAAAGGACAATGGCAGGTAATCCGCTTCGGTTATACCTCTACCGGTATCAAAAACGATCCGGCAACTCCGGAAGGCCTTGGATTGGAACTCGATAAGATGGATACCGCAGCATTGAACGTGCATTTCAACAGTTACGCAGAAAAGCTCATGCAAGCGGCAGGCCCCTTTAAAGGCAATACGCTGAAATTTATTTTATTGGATAGCTGGGAAGCTCAGTTTCAGACCTGGACAAAAGCATTCCCCGAAGAGTTTTATATCAGGAGAGGTTATCCTATTCTTCCATGGATTCCGGTTTTATGTGGAGAAACCGTTGGCAGTACCCAGCTTACAGAAGCTTTTCTGCACGATTTCCGTAAAACAATTGCCGACCTGATCGGTCAAAATTATTACAAACATTTCGGTGAACTATGCCACCGGAACCAGATGGAATTCCATGGAGAAGTCATCTACAGCAATTGGGGCGCATATCCACCGATAGATCCATTACTTTCAAATCAGTATGTTGATGTACCCATGACAGAATTCTGGACAGTAAACGATGCAAATAATCTGGGCGAATACAGACCGGCAAACAGACCGGCGCCCGGATTTCCAATGTATTCGGCACTTGCATACGGTAAACAACTCATAGGCGCTGAGGCCTTTACCAATTATGCGCACTATTCCGAAGCGCCTTTCGATTTGAAACCTTTTGGAGATGCCGCTTATTGTTCAGGAGTTAATCAATTGATCCTGCATAGCTTTGTTCATCAACCGGATGACAGCAAGCCAGGCATGACGCTTGGCAAGTTTGGCGCCCATTTTAACCGGAACAATCCGACGTGGGAATTTAACCAGGACTGGCTTACTTACCAGGCACGTGTTCAATATGTACTTCAAAAAGGAGAACCCATTGCCGATGTAATTTTCTTTGCCGGGGACCAACTTCCACAGTTTTTCAGCAGGAGTTTTATCCATGATCTCCCCTTTGGCTATCAGGCATATGCCTGCGATATAGACATGTTAAAAAACAAATCAAAAGTTGAAAATGGGAAAATATCCTTTGGCGGCAAACAAAGTTTTCCGGTGCTTTTATTGCCCAACAGCACAAAAATGGAATTTGCAACCTTAAAACGAATTGCAGAACTGGTGAATGCAGGAGCGGTTGTTATGGGCCCAAGACCTTTGGAAATGCTTTCGGTTCAGGAGACAAAAAACGATGAAGTTGAATTCAAAAAACTAGTCGATACCTTATGGGGCAATTCTGACGAAACCCACTATGGAAAAGGGAAAATGATTTCCGGTAAACTGGTAGGAGAAGTTCTAAATCAGTTGCAAGTTCTTCCGGACCTGTCAACCAATACCAACGATCCGAAAGAAATCATGTTCATCCACAGAGAACTTGAAAATACCGATGTTTACTTTGTTTTTAATCAGCAAAACAAAATTTTAAATCGCGAGATTCAATTCAGGATAACCGGCAAATCGCCTGAAATCTGGAATCCTGAGACCGGCTCAACTTCGAGACCAGCTGTTTTTTCAATAGAGAAAAATCAAACCCGGATGCCAGTTACCTTCAAACCCTACGAAGCCAAAATTTTCATATTCAATAATACCATCCCCGAGAATTTCATTCAGCAAGTTTCATTGGCAGGGAAAACGATCTTCCCGCTGCAGCAGATTCCTGATACTTCCTTTACCATTCCTCAGGTTAGTTTTAGTAAGGGGGAATACCGGTTTACAACAGCATTCGCGGGCAAATATGATTTCACAACCAACCACAACAGGGTAATAAAGATAAAACTCACTCAACCTGAAATTATTGATCCGGTATATTTTAAAATCAGGATAGACTTTTTCCCCATATCCGATGAAGCAATTAAACCTGTTGAAATATCGAAATTGAAATCATTGACCGAATTCGACGAATCCGCTATAAAATACTTTGCAGGTAAGGCTAAATACACCATTAATTTCAGCATTCCTGGCAATAGTGTTTCCACAACCGATTCCATAGTTCTCGATCTTGGTAACCTTAGTGCAACATCGGAAGTAATTTTAAACGGGAAATTACTGGCATACCCCTGGCAACCCAATACCAGTCTGTGTGTTTCTGGCATTTTAAAGGAAGAAAACAAACTGGAAGTAACTGTAGCAAATGTCTGCCGCAACCGCTTCATTGGTGATCTTATTCAGTTCGGATGTGTAAAGAGTCTGTGGACTACCTCTCCGATTGAAACAATTCTTAGCAAAACCATGCCATTAAAACCTTCAGGATTGATGGGGCCAATAGTATTGAGATCATACAAAAGACTATCCCGGTCCGTGGAGGGGAAATAATCATTCACAAATGCATGGCTAATTTTTAACCCGGATAATTATCAAAAAAAAGTTGTCGGAATTCTGAGCCCTGTCAGATTACACCTAAACGCTGAGCCTTTTCAGATATTCCGAAGGTGTAATTCCTGTAAATTTTTTAAATGCTCTGTTGAAGGATGCCTTTGAATTAAAACCACTGTCATAGGCCAGACCCAGTAATGTCGACTTCATATGTTCTCCGTTTTTCATTCTGGAAATTACCATTTCAATTCGGAACCCGTTTATAAATTCAAAAAAATTCCGGCCGCTTCTGCTATTAATAATATGCGAAAGCCGGTTTTCTGACACTCCCATTTGATTGGCAAGCGCTGACAGGGTAAGATTTGGATCTGCATAGGGTCTGGAGGATTCCACTAATTCAAGCAGCGATCTGTAATCTAAGGCTGCCAGATCATCGTTTTTTGTTCGGGATGGTATATTAATGACTCTTCCCCCCTGACCACTTTTTTCAATTCCCGGATGATCAAATTGAAGATTTGAAGGAAGGAATATAGAGGTATGTCTGAATCCAAAATATCCCAGAAGTATGATACAGGCACTGTATATGATATTCAGATACATTCCTCCATATTGAGGAATTTTAACCAGGGTAAATCTGTCCATAAGCATGGTAACAGCACCGATAAGTATTAATGCAATTCCACCAAACAGGATCGATGAAAGCCATTTTAGATCCATGCTGTTCACAGTAGAATAGATGTTTGGGAGTATCATCCGGAACCTTTTAATAATTCTTAAAGAAAGAAGAATATAGATAAAAGGCAATACAAACTTCAAAATCACAATCCATACAAGTGTCAAACGATACCATTGATCCGGAACAGGCAGAAAATAAAAAATAAAAACACACATAAAAGGCAAAAAATGCGTAAGGTTCCATAATAAGGGCTTCTTATAGATACCTGTAGCTGCAGCCGTGTAAAACCAAATAAGCGGACCATGAAGGAAGGGGGAACTGTCGAGAAAATTAACCAGTAAATCAGGTGCTGTATTTCGAATAATAAGGTAAAAGGTGAAAACATTTGAAAACAGAAGCATCTGCCAGACCAGCAGTACCACATCTGAGATGGCTTTTTTCTTTTTTCCCAGCAGGATCAAAAAAAAGAACAATGCCAGAACGCTGCTTGCCAGATAAAGTATCTCCATTATTCAGCCATTGGATTGCCAAAAATAGGCATTAACGTCTCAATTCACAATAACAGTGGTTTCAAGTTCCATTTTAACGTGTCTCAACTTTCACTTTGCAACGACAGGTCATTCCGATGAGCATACATTTGCTCAAAAAGTCAACATGGGAAATGCAATTCTAAAGGCCGATAATCTTCATAAGGAATATTTTATCAGCAGGAACAACAGTCACTGTGTCATTCCACGTCTTACGACTGAGTTGATGAGCGGAGAATTCGTGGTAATTATGGGTAACTCCGGATCTGGTAAATCCACGCTGCTCTATCTCCTGAGTGGCCTCGAGAATTTCTCCGGCGGTCAGGTTTATCTTAAAGGGGATCCTATGCCTTCGGGTCAAAAAGAGAAAGCCCTATTGCGCAGATCCTTCATGGGCTTCGTATTTCAACAAAACAATCTGATACCGAGTCTGACATTACTTGAAAACATACTTGTTGCTGCCTTTCTGAAACAAAAATCCAGGAAGGAGGCAAAAGAAAAAGCTATCGGGTTGATGAGAGAACTGGGAATAGATAAGCTGCAAAACAGATACCCTGAGCAAGTTTCAGGCGGAGAACAACAAAGATGTTCCATAGCAAGGGCACTGGTGAACGCTCCTGAAATTTTACTGGCGGATGAACCAACCGGAAGCCTTAATTCATCTTCAGCTGAAAACGTTCTTCAAATCTTTTCCGAGCTGCATCGTAAAGGTCAGACAATCATTATGGTAACGCATTCAATTGAAGCTGCATGCTATGGTAAACGTATCATTTACCTGCGCGACGGGATGATAGTCGATGAATTTGATATGCCTCAGGAACTTACACGAGAGTCAAAAGAAGCAGAACTGCTGAAATGGCTTACAGAAAAAGGATGGTAAAATGAAAAGCATTTTTTTAGTAGCACAGGCCAATCTTCGTCGCCGGAAAAAACAAAATCTCATGGTCGGGCTGAGCATTTTTCTATCTGTTGTATTGATGACTACAGCCATTGGCATTCTGGGAGGTATTCAAAAACCATTTGATGTAATGTTCGACAGACTCCATGCATCACATATACTCTTATTCTATGATTATCGCCAGGAGGATTCGGAGAAAATTACTGAATGGTTCAGCAAACAGCCGGAAGTTGATCATGTTTCCGAACCCAGAAACTATTTTCTGATCACTGAGCCGTTGACCTTTAAAAATGAAAAAATTAATATGATGATCTATCTCACTGAGTTTAGTGGGCAAAATCTTCATTATGACAGCCTCCTTAACATAACTTCAGGTAACCGGCGTACCCCCGGATGGGGAGAAGTCTGGATCCCTAAGCATATGTCAACCCGCTATGGAATAAGCATAGGTGATACCATTAAACTACCGCTCTCGCAAGGATTTTACCCTTTGGCTGTTTCAGCTGTTATCGTCGATCCGCACTATGTGAGTGGACTGATTAACCCAAACAGGATGTGGATAGCCCCCGGGATGCTGCCGTTTATGGTCCAGATTGGTGAACTGAATAATGTTATCCTGGGCATCCGTTTGAAGCACAAAGCTGACATTGAGAAGATATGGCAAAGGTTCAGGAATGAAATCGAATATGGCGGGAGCAATCTTCAATACAGCTTATTTAAATCTGTATTTACAAGTGTATATAAAATAATCGGACTGGTCATCATAATCTTTTCTGTTCTTTCCATGGTTATGGCTGGTTACATTATTTCTTCCATCATCCACAGTTCGGTCATGTCTGACAGCAGGTTGACGGGAACCCTGAAAGCAATCGGATTCAAGCCCTCCCAGGCAACAAGTATTTATCTGATCCAATACAGTCTGATAGCATGGCTGGCCATTCCTGCCGGATTATGGGTAAGCTATTTTTCAATCCGGATGATGCTCCAATCCATTTCATCATCCTTAGGCGTGATCAACCTGAGTTTTCCCTTTTTTGGTGTTTTCATTTGCAGCGCTGTATTCTTTGCAGTCATTATTTCTGTTCTTGTGATTGTCAATTCGTCCAGGGCAGGAAGAATACAACCGGCGAGTGCCCTCAGATCTTTGGCCGGAGACACCAACATAGCAAGAAAAAGACACTGGTTCCCCTTTAAAATGGAGAACCATTCTTTATCTGCCTGGATGGCCTTAAGACTCATCTTTGATAAACCGGCAAAGTCTGTTCTGACCTTAATCAGTCTTGTCATTACCACATTCGTAGTAGTATTTTCAGTAAACTCAGCCAATTCATTCAGCAAAATAATGGACCACAAAACGTTGTGGGGTTTTGATAATTCGGATTTACAGGTTCTCAGATCTGAAGAAGTATTACTTCCTCTGGAGCATAAAAAATTACTGGGCTTGCTGCGTGAAGAAAAATCCGTTCAAGAGACAGTTCCCTTCAGTTATTACGATCTTACTGCAATGCTGCCCGGTGATTCTGTTAAGGAAGAAATACCGGGGAAAGTCTTTGAAATGTCGCCTTCGAAATTAGGATTAACCAATATTGAAGGAGAACATCCGGAAGGGGAACGTGAGATCTCACTTTGTATCGGGACCTCTCAGAAGCTTGGTAAAAAAGTGGGTGACTCGATCGATGTGATCATTGAAAATGAAAAAAAAGTATTTCTAGTATCCGGCATCTATCAGGATATAAGCAATATGGGTAAGGGTTTCCGGCTTTCTTCCATGGCATTACAAGCTGTAAATCCTCTGTTTGAGCCGGACAGATACGCACTGGTGCTTAAGGACAGACGAATGACGGATGAATTCAAATCCAAACTTCAGAAAAGGCTCGGTGAAGCGATTAAAATAGAACTGACCGTTGAAGACCAGCTCGCATTTTCGGGTATCACCAAAAGTGTTACGGCATCCATAATTCTTATAGCGCTTTTCTTTGTCTGTATCCTGATTATATCTGTATTCAATGACGTCTACCTGAGTATCTGGGAGAACAGGAAAACATTAGGGATATTAAGTCTGTCAGGATTCACTTCCATACAACTCAAAAAGCTGATGATCTGGAAAACATTTATGCTCACTGTTTGCGGCATACTGATTGGCATACCGCTGGTACTGATTTCTGAACCGTTTCTTATGAGCGCAATAACTTCAGGATTCGGAGTAGTTCATTTTCCGTTAATTGTAACTTATGCAGGAACAGTCTTAGCATTGATATTATTAATATGCGTTGCACTGCTGAGTTCTTGGAAAGCCTCCGATACCATCAGAAAAATAAACACACTGATTCTGGTTAATGAATAAATGACCGATATGAAAAAAGTATATTTAGCTGTACTTGTAGTTACGCTGACTGTTTTTCAGGAAGCATTTTGCTCAGATCCTGTCGAAAAATATCTTGAACAGCTTTACCGGTCGCACATTATTCCGGGATTCTCTGTAGTAATTGTTAAAAATGACAAGGTGATCTTTCAGAAGGGATATGGCCTGGAATATCTCGGGGAGCATCAACCCATGACTGCCCTTACGCCCACTGCGGTAGGATCAATTGTAAAATCAATGACAGCACTGGCAATCATGCAACTGGCCGAACAGGGTAAAATTAATTTAGACGAAATGGTTACCCGATATATACCCTGGTTCAGAGCAGCGAACAAGGAACTCAGCGACAAGATTACAGTCAGGATGCTGCTTGATCATACCTCCGGTTTACATGCACCTGCAATCAGGAACAAAGATAACTCAGACGAGTCTGTAGAAAATCTTGTGAAGTCTATGGAATCTGTTTATTTGACCTCCGAACCCGGAACCCATTACGAATATTCAAATGACGGATTTGCCCTGGCAGGACTGATCATAAGCAAGGTTTCCGGGATGCCGTACGAAAAATACCTCGAACAATTCATTTTTAAGCCACTTGAAATGTACAGCACTACAAATAATCCGGATGAATTCGGTCCACTTCATGTGCTGTACGGCCATTACCCTGGAAAGGACCGTGGCATTCCGGTTCACGGGGAAGAATCCTCTCTTGCTGAATATGTTGCCGCTGGTTCTATGCTGCGATCCACGGCCAGTGATATGGGAAATTATCTTATAGCTTTACTGAACGGCGGGCGTTTCAAAGGAAAGCAAATTGTTTCTCCTGAAGGCATAAAAGAACTGTGGAAATCCTATTCTTCATTTCCGGGGCTATCCAAAGAGGATGGGGGTGCCGGTCTTCCATTTCATTATGGGCTTGGATGGTTTTCAGGAGAGCTGGACGGCAAGCAATACATCTTTCACGGGGGTAACCGCCGAAACATGTCATCCATAATGGCCATCTTGCCGGAACAAGAAATTGGTGTTGTTTTTTTGTCAAACATTGATCTTACTTTAATTGACAAATACAGGTATCCTAACTTGATCAACATCGTCAATAATATTGTCAGGGTATTCCTGGATGAACCGGTTTCAGATTTTGCGATTCCCACAGTTCCCGACCCGACTTTCAACACCTATGAACTTCCCCGTACGGAAGAGGAGAAATATACAGGAGAATACTGGCTTACGGAAGGTAAAGACTGGGTATACCTGGGCAGTCATCTTTTTATTAAGAAAGGGGAAGATGGACTTTACGGACAAATACAAAAAGGAAAACAGACCATAGAAGAATTCCGATTGGATTATATCACAAAGAAAACCGCTGTTTCAAGGAATCTGGCAATGCCCCACAAAATTGTTTTTAATTTTTCGGCATCGGGAAATGTGACGAATGCAATTATTGCCGACAGAAAATACTCAAGATTGTCAGAAGGATATAACAGGAAATTCCATCGTGAATCATCTCAGGATAATAATCCAAATTTTCTCTGTCCGGTAAACTGGCAAATATCGTGGAATGCCTCAGATTTTAAAGGCTTTGCAGCAAATGATCCGTATGAAATTCATGGTAGGATCGTCGACCGCAACGCAAAATGGGAGGAGTATTTTAAAGTTCTGTATCCCGGTCACAGCATAATTCACACCGGCCTTCATCTTTCTGAATCGCTTGGAGACAATCTCTGGCGGGAAATCGCTGTTCTTTCCTATGACGGACAACATTATTACAATCATTATTTATGCATAACTTCCAAGGGACAGAAAGAATATCTGATCTTGCTGACAACTTCCGATTACATTAACCCTGAACTTATTGAAGTGATTCACACAATACTCAGCACATTTGAATGGCAGTATTAATAAACCATCAGTGAAGTTAAAACTGCTGATTATGCCTGAATGCGGATGATCATAGTCCGCACGTTATCTATTCCGGTCAGATTAAGCATTTAGGCCAGTGGTTTTCTCTGAATTCACAAATCAGGCTTCAGTTTCTTTATTGGAGACAATAAGTTTTTCTGAAAAGTTGAACCAGGGATCTTCTTTTTGGTAACACCGTCTGACCTCCTTCAGTGTGATATTTAATGTATGAAACGTAGGTTCTGGCAACTTTTGATGGTTCAGGGTAATAAATCTGTGTGAGCCTGGGCAATTGATTACACCTCCTCCGGAACCATATAGGGCTTGCGGTACACTCTTGTCAGAAGCGTATCTGCTTCAGGATCATTGGCAAACTTTTCATAATCACCCATAAACGTTAATTCACGTCCAAGACGATAGGAGATATTGGCCAGGTGGGGAAGTGCTGATGAATAATGACCTTCAACTATATTGCAGTTCAGTGTCTCGTCTTTACCTGATCGTATGGCATCAAGAAAGTTAGTGAAGTGCTCAGCAAGGATATCCTGGCCCTGGTCCGTTGAATCTGTTTCTTCTTGAGAACCGGCAAAAGGTTCTTTTTCCCGTTTACGGAAAGCCTTCCAGGGTGTGGCCACCTCGTCTTTAAGTTCGAGATAACCTTCAGTTCCATAGAATATATTGCCTATTGATATATCTGCACTTGACTCCCTGTTGGTATATCTGCCCCTGGTTTCAAACTCAAGTATTTTCCCATCGCTGTATTTAAAAATGCAGGTTTGGGTATTTGGCGTCTCCTGCGAGGTCTTGTCATGACCATAGGCCTCAACCCCGCCATAAACCAAAGTTCCCGGTGTACGGTTCTCAGAAATACTGTCATCCTGGTTAAAACCAAAGATGCCTCCTGCAGAATAAACTGAAACCGGGTGTTCGTTTTTATTAAGTCCCAAACGGGCTATGTCGAACTGATGCGGCCCCTGATTACCGGTATCACCGTTTCCGGTATCCCAATACCAGTGCCAGCAGTAATGGCTCCTTTTCACATTGTAAGCACGGTATGGAGCGGGGCCCAGCCAACGGTCGTAATGAAAGTTGGCAGGCGGGGTACTGTCTTTTGCAATACCATAAGAATCCCGCAATTTATAACAAAGCCCACGGGCCATATATACTTCACCGATACCCCCGTCACGCAGGAACTTCAATGCTTCCTGCATATTATTTCCCGAACGGCTTTGAAATCCAACCTGTATTCTTACGTTATACTTGCGGGAGGCCTCAATCATTTTCCGACCTTCCCAGATATTATGCGAGGCCGGTTTTTCAACATAAACATGCTTACCTGCCTGACAAGCCCAAATGGTAGCCAGGGCATGCCAATGATTTGGCAAAACAATTGAAACAGCATCGATCTCCCTGTCATCCAGTAATTTTTGAATATCCCATTCTGTTAAGGGTTTCACACCTGTCTTTTCCTGTACAATTTTTGAACGTGAATCAAAAAACTGCTCATCTGCATCACATAAAGTCTTTATCACTACATTTTGTTTATCCTTCAAACTGCACCAGGTGTCTATATGAACACTACCCTGGTTGCGGATCCCAACAACCGCAAGATTGATGCGTTCATTTGCGCCCACTACTGAGGCATAAGACTTTGAAGTGAATCCCATTCCACCAATCGCAATCCCTGCAGAGCCCAATACACTCTTCTTAATAAATTCTCTTCTTTTTGTCATGAGGATTACATTTTAAAATGACTACTATGGTTAGGATGTAAAGTTTATCTTTAGACCTTGCGGCTGTTTGCTTTTCGTAATTTTGATTTCATTAACTTGAATGTTTCATCTTTTTTTGATATTGGCCACCAATTGATTAAAGAGGATTACCTGTTCTTTCATTGCAGCAATTTTATCATTGGGTTCGGTACTTGATTCAATAAGTATCCAGCCCTTATAATCTATACCAGCCAGCAAGTTTAAAAGTTCCGGGTATGGATAATCGCTTATGTTAAAACCCCGAACGTGAACTGTATCTCCAATCCATTTCTTCACCATATTGAAGTTCCCTTCAAGACCTGCCTGCAATAAATCAACATCGTTGCTATTCCAGCAGATTTTTACATTTGGTTCAGTTACCTGATCGAATATGGCTTTCATATTGGGCAGTTCCTGAGTCAGTTCACCATGGGCCTCCACCCTTATCAGCTGGCCAAAATCCTGTGCATACCTGCCCACCTCATTAAGCGAAGTGGCAATCTGAGCTATGGTTTTTTCTTTTGGCACTTCGGCAGGAAGATCATTTGGTTTAACTTTAATGCCCGTAGCACCAATATCCTTGCAGAGTTTAATATATTCTTTTGTCTGATCAATATTGTAACGCAGTATCTTTTGATCAATGTTATGATATTCGAAATTGGACCCATATCCAATACAGGTAACCGAACTGTCGGCGAACCGCTTTTTGACTTCAGCCCGTTGTGAAGCGCTCAGACTGGTCTCAACCCCATGTGCATGCTGTGTCCGTAACTCTGCACCCTGCAAGCCTGCTATCTCACAATTGGCAATCAACGTAGGTAAATCCCAGTCTTTACCCCATTGATAGGTTACCAGTCCAAGTCTCATCCGTGTATATACAGGATTTGAAAAACCTGAAAAACAGTTTATGGCGGACAACCCGATACCTAAAGTAAGGCTCTTTTTTACAAAAAGACGGCGTGATAAATTTCCCTTCATTTTCATACCTGTATTAACTTAGAAATAATTCTTCATGCAATTTTTGAAATCCTGTATCCTGATGCAGGCCGTCAATTAACATCCATCGCAGAACGACAAGCATTCAATGCCGGTCCGGAATGCTCAGGATCTGACTTACTTTAAAAACCACAGCATAGGGTGAAGGTATTGCTTTGTTTCTACTGTCAGGAATCATTATCCTGAAGCCGTCCCCTTCGGCCATCCACTTTAGTGAAGTTCCTGTTCCCCCGAGCATGGTTATTTTGGCTCCTTTGGCGGGCGAAAAACCGCTGACCTTAATTTCTCCCGGAAGTTTTTCGTCCGCATCGAACAGGTAAGTGATATATGCCGATCCATCTTTGCCACGGGTGAAGCGCAGTTTACCATCAAAATAAGGAGAAATGGTGCGTGTGCCGTAAATGGCCTCCCCGTTTATTCTTAACCAGTCGCCTATCTCATTCAGGCGGCTGTATGCCTCATCGTAAAGGGTTCCATCGGGACCCGGACCGATGTTCAAAAGCAGGTTTCCACCCTTGGCCACTATATCGGAAAGTATCTGTATCAGTTTCCGGGTGGGCATCATTTTAGCGTTAAATGAATAGGACCAGCCACCTCCTAAGATCATACAGGATTCCCACGGATAAGGCAGCATTTTATCCGGAATCATGTTTTCGGGCGTGAGATAATTCTGGTTTTTCCCTTCCACGGCGCGGTCAACCACGATGGCTTCAGACTGTTTTGCACGTATTTTATCTACAAGTTCATCCATCCTGATGTCCTGATTATATTCCTTCCTAATGAGGAATCCCGGAATATTGGGCGTGTCACCCGTCACCTCCTTTTTCTGTACCCAGCCACCGTCGAACCAAAACAAATCGATCTTTCCATAATTCGAACAAAGTTCCATAACCTGGTTATGCGTGTAATTCACAAAGGCATTCCAGCGCTCGGGATAAACAGCGGGGTCATAATTCACATTCCGGTTAAACGGAGGAAATTGCGGCCACCAGTAATCCGGGCTGTGCCAATCAGGTTTTGAGAAATAAGCGCCGATCCACATGCCTTCATTGCGAAAGGCATTGAAGATTTCTTTGGTAACATCAGCTTTCGGATCGGTATGGAACGGACAATCCTCACCAGTGATTTTATAATCCGTATACCTGGTATCGAACATGCAAAATCCATCATGATGTTTGGTGGTGAAAACCACGTATTTCATGCCGGCATTCTTGGCTGCCCTGGCCCATTTTGCCGGATCGAATTTGATCGGATTGAAGGTCTTTTGTAAATCTTCGTATCTTTTTTTATAGGCATAATAGTCTTTCACGGTATCGGGCAGGCACCAGCTTTCGTCTTCCGGACAGATTGACCAGGATTCAACAATACCCCACTGACTGTATGGCCCCCAGTGCATGAGTAATCCGAATTTTATGTCCTGCCATTGATCTATTCTTTTTTGAATCAATGGATTAGGGTCCGGAATATAGATCTGTTCCTCGTGTTGGGCAGATACACCCGGTACCGACAGTGCCAGAATAAAGAAAAGAAGTTCTATTGATTTCATATTAAATGAAAATGGCTATCTAATTTAATCAAAATTTACATCTTTCTTTTAGAATTGAATTTGACTACCCTGATATCAGGAGGTCGTTTTATCAGTATTAACTTTAGAAGGTCAGCGGGGAGAATAAACAAGACAGCCAGTGAGATGTACTGGAACAGAACTTTGTAATTTAACAGGGCAAAGTGAATTAACTTTGCGAGGCTTACCTGCCATATTATCTTACCAGCGTCATCCTCCTTTTGTATGCCTCTTCTCCTCCAAATCCCAGATCTATTCTGGGCGGCAGATAAGATGTACTGAAAATAATCTGAACTTCCACATCATGGATACCCAATGGTAATCCGCCGGTTTTTTTTACCTGCAATATAGCCGGTGTAAGATTGCTCCAGTGGACGTCGGGATAATTCAGCAAGTCGGTCTGCGCATAACTCTTACCATCGATTAGCCAGGTGATCTTATCGCCCTCAAATTTCTCTCCGTCAACAGAAACAGTTGCAGGCCTGAGCTGAGGGAGCCATACTCCCCTGTAGTAGGTAAGTCTTACAGGCACCTGGAATCCGCTGATCGTGTTCCCCTCTTTAATATTGCGGAATCCTCTTGATTGTATATTTGGAAATTCAAGCATTTTATTATCTCCTTATTTTGTTTTGAAACTCTTTATTCTGAATTGCTTTGCTGACTATACTTCACCAAGCAAACGCTTCATCATCACATGCTGCCTTCGCAACTGGTCTGAAGCATAATCCGGAACATCCCTTTTCCCGCTTTCATAATCTTCATACTCACTGAGCAGGTAGCCTTCCCATTTATGTTCTATCAGAACTTTAATGATCTCTTCATAGGGATGATCCCTTTCTGTTAAATCATCCAGCATGTTGCCAAACTTGGCATGGCAGGCATAAGTGTATGGAAGAAGAGGTATCATATCCTCAGGCTTGCTGGGCTCAATGTTTAAACCCGGGATATTCATGGGTCTTTTTGAGAATACGCCGAAATCAATATTGATCCCGAAATTTTTGGTCCCTGTCTTGATGATAAAATCAACATAATCATCAACCATTTTCGATTTGAGTGGTGTGGGCATATGTATCTCGGGACACATCCTGAAATCATATTCTTCAGCCACCGGTAATGCCATTTTAATGAATTCCTGCCAGTTCTCAACGGGTGTGAGCGTTTCATCGATCACTCCCAGTTTGGTGCGCCCTACCTTAAATCCCAGCCTGTGCGCCAGCTTAATGTCCCTGACAATCATGTCAAAGGATTCTTTGGACGATAAGGTCCGGCCCGGCTGACGCCTTGAATCCACCCAATGGCCGTATTCAGCGGGTACGATGTTGTACTTGTTGAGCATCTTGAACCACCATTCAACCCATTCATCAGTCGGATCCGGATAATTGGGTATATGACCACTGCCAAGTATCTCAACACCTTCTGCTTCCATATCGTACATATCCATGAAGCAGTCCTCCATGGTCATAGTTACTCCATATACACCTGTATAACTGTAAATGGAAACACCCCGCTTGGGCCTTCCATTGAATCGGGGCTCAGGTGCAACAAGTGGATCAGTAGCCTTACGAGCGGCCGCAACTGTGCTTCCAGCTGCCAGCAAGCCTGATGATGGCAGGGCAGTAACTGCAGCAGCGCCGGCAGCAGTCTTTAAGAAGTCTTTTCTGGTTATTTTCATGATTCTTATATTATTATAATCCGGTGAGGAAATCCCTTTTCGAAAATGTACTTTTATTCTTAATAGCGTCATCGTATTTATCAATACCTGGAACGACAGCAGAAAAGTTTACTATAAAGGCCTTCATTCAAATTTAAAATAAATTAACCGGAAGCTTTTATCAAAAAGCGAGAATTCTTTATCAAAACTGATAGGATTCCGGACTTTCATGAAAAGTATGAAGCAGATCTTTTACTAACTTGGCCGATCATGGGAAAAAAGGAATTAACCATACCAACCTACGATCCCCGGATGCTCAAGATCACTTCCGGCCGACTGAACAAATGCGTAAAAAATATCACCGGAAAAAGGGTAAATGAATTGATCCAGGATATGATCCTGCTCGAATCTAAAGTACTGTTAAAACAGACCTCACTGAGTATCTCGGAAATCACCTACAAGCTGGGGCAGAAACACGTCAGTAATTTCGTGCGTTTGTTCAAATTAAAAACAGGGATGTCGCCGGGTGAGTACCGAAGTACACTGAAAACGGGAATTTGATCTACATGTGATCCTATCCTGTAAATAAAGGTCTGTCCGAAAATTCCGTTGCGCTGCAGGCATGCTATTTCTCCTTGTATTGCAAACCGAATCCGAAGGGATACAGCGGATTCTCAGAATCATATGGCACATCTTCTTTCTGCATCTGCACGGCATTCATGGATGACGGCATCTCAACGGGAAGCTTTCCCGCCGGACTGAAGTCGCCGAAAATGATGTCCAGGAGTGCCTTGTCGTTGGATCCGTAGTTGGCCAGCAGGCCTTTGCTTGCCGCCGATATCTCAGGAATAACGGCTGGCCTGCCAAGATAGATATCCACTATTGTCGGCACCTGGTTCAGCAAATCCAGAATTCCGGTCTTTTCCTTACCTTTGAAGTCCAGGTCCCCGCTGCCGAAAAGCCTTCCAAGCAATCCTGCCCCCTTCAGGGGCTGGGAGGGTGTCTTCAACCTGATCACAGCAAAGTCTGCCTCTTCCGGATTTTCTACTACAGTCCCGTAAGCTGCTGCAATTGCAGGATCGACGTTTTCAAGGTATATTTTGATCCCTTTCTTTAAAGGCAGAGCAGGTTTGTTGTTAATTGTATCGTTCTTTAAAAGCACTATCGACTTCCGTTGTGCCAGTTCTCCGGCGGCCTTGAAGTCGGCACGGCCGATCGTCGCAACGGATTTCTCAACATCAACGAACGGATCATCAAAAAGGCCCTGTACGAATTTCATTTTCAGCAGCCTCCTTACGGATGTATCGATCCGGCTTTCGCTTATTCTGCCCTCTTTGACGAGTTTCACCACCAGTTCCGTGACCGTCTCCCCTCCGAACTGGTCCACCCCGGCATTAATCACCTTTTCTACCCTTTCTTCTTCCGTAGCATTCAGCATTCCCCAGGCACGGGCCGGCATCATAACCTTGCCAAAGACTTTCCAGTCGGAAATAATGCCCCAGTCGGTGCAGACAATACCGTCAAATTTATATTTATTGCGGAGCAGGCCGGTAATTATTTCATGGTTAAATGCAAATCCGACATCCTCACTGGTCTGTCCCATTGGCACGCCATAGTACGGCATGATTTCAGCAGTCCCTGCCTGAAAAGCCGCCTCGAAGGGAATCAGATGATAGTTGAAATTGTTTCCCGGGTATACCTGTCCCTTCTGTACCTTGAAATGAGGATCAATACCTTCTTTCTGGGGGCCTCCGCCGGAAAAATGCTTGGTCATGCAGGCAACGCTGTTTATGCCCATGCTGTCGCCCTGGAAACCTTTGATGTATGCGTAGGTAAGCCTTGCAGACATGGAGGCATCCTCACCGAAGGTGGTATTCATCCTGCCCCACCTGGGTTCTGTGGCAAGGTCGACCTGGGGATGCAAGGCAACCCTGATCCCTGCGGCCAGGTATTCCTGCCGGGCAATGTCGGCAAACTGAGCCATTGTAAGAGAGTCACCGATGGCAGCCAATCCGAGAGGCTCCGGGAATTGTGAAAAGTCTCCGGCAAATGCCGAGGCCAGGGGATTGTCCATAAAGTGATTCCTCGGATCTGTTCCGACGGTCACCGGTATGCCCAGCCGCGTCCTTTCGGCCAGCTTTTGGAGGTTGTTGTGCCAGATGGCCATCTCTCTCTTTCCGGTACCATACAGGATGTTAAAATGATTGAGATGTTTCATGAACATCATTTTTGAAGTTCCGGGAACCAGGAAGGAGAAGGGATCGGATAGGGAAGGCTTTTCAGATATCGAGCCATCTTTCTTCATGGAAATCATCATAAAAAACATGGTTCCTGCTTTCTCTTCCAGTGTCATCTGTGAAATGAGATCATTTACCCGCTCATCAACTGGTTTCCTGGAGTCCTCGTAAATATCGAGCTTCGCGTTCTTGTTCAGGTCTCTGAATGTAAAACCGTTAATTGTAAGGATTTTGACTTCTCCCCACTGGAGTTTTTTACTTTTATTCACCGCGGTACGCGAGGAAATTCCCAGATAAAGCCAGCAGACCAGGATCAGCAGAATCACCGCACCCAATAACGAGCCTATGGTGTACAGCAGGATTTTAAAGAATTTTTTCATTTTGTATTTGGTTTATGTTCCATTAATATTCAGGGTGGATCATCATTACACTACAACCAATCCCTCTTTCAGTGCTTTTTCGTAAATCACATCGTTAAATCTGTAATAGGTGGGAGAACGGTGCGCACCAATGCGCTTCTTTTCTTCGAGCCTGTCAATGAGACCTATTTTAATCAGTTTATTCGGGAAGTTTGTAGCATGCAGGGATTTCCCCGACATCACCTCATACAGCTGTCTGATGTCCCTGAGGGTGAATTTCCCGGGTAACAGGTTTTTTCCCACCGGAAAATGATGGAGGTGCATTCTCATGGTAAACAAGGCCTCACGTACCATGTCATCATGATCAAAGCCCAGGTGGGGGATTTCATCGATCGGGAACCACCGGCATTCACTGGATAAAATATCTGCCTTCGGTGTAGCTTTGAAAATGTCAGTAATTGCATAAAATCCCACCGACACGGTCTGGCTCAAGAGCCAGCTGTCTTCCGGAATCCGGATGCCGGATATCTCATACAGTTTTTCCGGATCAAAAACACCGTATGCCTGGTTGCGGCCCGGATCACCGAATGTCTTGAACTGTTTCAGGAACAGGTTCCCGATCCCGGTGCGTTCAAGCGTTATCCTTGCCGATGCTTCATGGAGTGTTTCAATTTTTTTTACATAGCCTCCAGGCATGCACCAGAGCGTAAGAATTCTATTTTTCACCAACAGGAGCTGCAATTTGCCAGCATGATACCCGAAAATGGCACAGTCTATCGTGATATCGGGCCGGTACTCTTTATAGCCTGAATCAAAGAACTGCCGGAGTTCCTGTAATGTTTCCATCATGGCACAAAAATAAATATATTTCATTTATTAAATATTAATAAATAAGAAAAAATTAATATATTTAATTCAGAATATATTGATCCCGGATCCTTACTATAAAATCTAAACCTTGAAATATGAGTACAAAAAGCAAAAATCTGTCAAGACGGAAGTTCCTGGGGACGGCTGGGATGGCTACTGCGGCCTTTACCATTGTTCCGAGCCATGTGCTGGCCGGAAGAGGATATCCGCAACCCAGCGATATGGTAAATGTCGCCTGCATTGGCATTTCAAATCAGGGAAGCCTGGACATCCAGCAGATCGCCAGCCCAGATGTGCCGATCAGGACCCATACACCGGAACAGCTTGCCGGTGTATCGAAATCCGGACAAATGTATGTTTCCATGGTGGCACAATACATGCAGGAGATGGCCAAGCAATCCGGTGATACAAAACCGTTGAAACTGGCTAACATTTATGCGCTGTGTGATGTGGATTCGGTATATGCAGCCCCGGTTTTCGCGGGTTATCCGAAAGCCAAACAGTATGACGACTGGCGGAAAATGCTCGAGAACGAGAAATCGATCGATGCCGTGATAATCGCAACACCCGACCATAATCATGCCCCGATTGCCGCAGCGTTTATCCGGGCAAAAAAGCATGTGTACCTACAAAAACCACTGGCCAAGACCATCTATGAATGTCGTGCGCTGGCGAAACTGGCCAGGGAATATGATGTAGTCACACAAATGGGTAATCAGGGCCATGCAACCGAAGGAACAAGGCAGACTGTTGAATGGATACAGTCCGGAGTCATAGGACAGGTAAGGGAAGTACATTGTCACTCCGGTTCTGCGATATGGCCACAGGGTGATCTTTCACGTCCCTCTGCCGTAAAGCCGCCCAGGAATCTGAATTGGGACGTCTGGCTGGGACCTGCACCCGAAAAGTCCTTCAACCCGGAGACCTGCCACTTTGCCTGGCGCGGACTTTGGGATTACGGTACCGGTATCATGGGAGACCTGGGCGCACACACCCTGGATGCAGTGGTATGGGCGCTTAACCTGGGTTATCCCAGCAAGATACAGGCATCTTCCACGGCATACAATAAGGAATATATGCCGGTCGCGCAGTCGGTGGAATATGAATTTCCCGACCGTTACACCCCCGGCATCGGCTATATGCCGGCTGTAAAGGTGACCTGGACGGACGGCGGAATATTGCCTGCACGACCTGCAAGTCTTGAACCTGGTCGTCCCCTCGGCGCTGTAACCTATATAGGGGACAAAGGAATTATTATGCACGACACCCATGGCGCCATGCCGGTACTGGTGCCTGCCGATCCGGGGTTCAAGGCGCCTGTGCCCTGGCTTGAACGCACGCCGAACAACTATGAAGACTGGATCACTGCCATCAGAAGCGGGAAGAAGTCACACAACGATTTCTCCATTTCCGCCAAACTTACTGAAATCATGCTGCTTACCAACATCGCAACACAGGTGCAGGATAAGAATACCATTCTCGAATATGATTCCTCTAACATGAAAATCACCAATGTGGCGGAAGCGAATGGCTTTTTCCATTATGAATATCGTAAGGGCTGGACCCTTTAATTAACAATACAAAACTGTACAAATGAAAACTGAGAAAGGACAAATATCAAGGCGTAAATTCATCGGAAGTACCGCAGTGGCAGCAACAGCCTTAACCGCCGTGCCCATGCACTTCGCCTTCAGGAATTCAGGTACTGCAGGTGCTGACGGAGTAACAAGTTCAACATTCGGAGGTGTGCAGATCGGTACCATCACTTACAGCTGGAGGGACCGGCCATCCAGTGCTGCAGATATTCTGCAGTATTGCCGGGATGCCGGTGTCAGTTCTCTGGAACTCATGGGGGATGTTATTGAATCGTATGCCGGAATTCCGCCCAGTCCCACCGAACTGCCCGATCCTTTGCCGGCCGAAATGCAGACCAGACTGGATGGCATTATCAAAATGACCAGCATGAATGTCGAACAGATGAAGAAGAATCTGGAACCCGCCATCTGGAACATGATCGTGGCCGGAGTCATCGGTACTACTGAAGAACAAAGAAACTGGCGCCTGACTGTACCCATGACCAAGTTCGAAGCACTCAGGAAAATGTACCATGAGGCAGGGGTGAATATTCATATTACCAAGCTTTCTCCTGCTTCCTGGTCGGATGGTGAGATAGACTATGCCTTTAAGACTGCTAAGGCGCTCGGGGCGAAAGGTATTACCGAAGAAACAGGCCTGGATGCCGCCAAACGCCTGGCTCCGTTTGCTGAAAAGCATGGCATGTACGCCATTATGCACAACCATTTTCAGTTTGCAGATAAGGATTTTAATGTTGATGAAATCCTGGCGGTTTCACCATCCATCATGCTGAATTTCGACTGCGGTCATTATTTTGGCTCAACCGGATTAAATCCTGCCGCGTTTATTAAACAATACCATAACCGGATATTCAGTCTGCACATCAAGGACAAGACCGGCCCCAAGACCACTCCGCCCAATGAAAATCAGGTATGGGGACAGGGTGAGGTGCCGCTTGCAGAAGTGCTGCTTTTGCTGAAGCAACATGCATCTGAAGAAGGCTGGCCCAAATATGCCGATATAGAACTGGAATACCCGGTGCCTGCCTGGTCAACTTCAGTAAAGGAGGTAAAAACATGTGTTGCCTATGCAAGGCAGATCCTCATTTGATAGGAGAATTAAAAGTAAAGGAGTTTTACACAGGACCCTTAAATAACATCTCTGAATACTCTTCTGAAATGGTATCCGTAAATGCTGTAGGTAACGGCCAGCGGGAATAATTTTGGCTTGTTGAAAAGACTCCAGAAAAAGATTTTCCAGAAATAGATACGGTTCTTCTTCAGAATGCCAATGTAAATTATGGATTTCACCAATGCCATAACCCTGTTGAAGGACATCGGCTCGGTAGACGGACGGTTATATTGTTTCAGAAATGTTAATACTCTTGCATAATAAGCCTTTGCAGAATATATATTCCGGATGATTTTCTGATATCCTTTCATCAACTCCTTTTTGTCCATTACTGGTACAAAATTCATGGAGTAATCCGTATTGTCTCCTGTGAATTTGCTGATTATTCTGCCCTCCTTTTGTAACCTCTGGTACAGCTTTGATAATCGCGGTGCATTCAGAAGCCCTACCATAGCGGTTATGATACCGCTTTTTTGAATAAAATCGATTTGTCTCTGAAAGATGTTTGGCGGATCGTTATCGAATCCTACAATAAATCCTCCAAACACTTCAATTCCATACCGTTGAATAATGTTAACACATTCTATCAGATCGCGATTGTTATTATGCAGCTTATTGCATTCCATCAGACAGCTCTCTTCAGGAGTTTCAATGCCTACGAATACTTTGGCAAATCCAGCTTTTGCCATCATATCCATCAGCTCTTTATCATCTGCCAGATTAATGGAAGCTTCAGTAATAAAAAAGAACGGATTGTCATTTGATTTCATCCAGCTTATTATGGCAGGCAGCACTTCATTCTTTAATTTGTTTTTATGTCCGATGAAATTGTCATCAACAAAGAACACGCTTCCTTTCCATCCGAGGTTCAGCAACTGGTCCAGTTCAGCAATGATCTGCCGTGTGGTTTTGGTACGGACCTGACGTCCAAACAGGGCAGTAATGTCACAAAACTCACAATCAAACGGGCATCCCCTGGAGTATTGTATTCCAGCTGTTGCATATTTGCCGGATTGTAAAAGTGAATAATCAGGCAAGGGTGATTTTGAGATATCAGCAAATTTTTCTGTACGATAGATCCTTTTCGGCCATCCCTTTTCAAGATCTTCAATAAAGAGCGGCAGGGTTATCTCGGCTTCATTAAGCACCAAATGATCAATCTCAGTAAACTGATCAGATTCTTCAGTAAAAAGGGGACCCCCTGCTACTATTTTTTTCTTGAGCTGTATACATCTTTCTATGATCTTTTTTACGGAAGTAAGCTGGACAGACATGGCACTTATAAAGACATAATCGGCCCAAATAATATCTTTATCCCTGAGCCTTGCCACATTAAGGTCTACAAGCTTCCTGTTCCACTTTTCGGGTAATAAGGGCGCTATGGTTATTAAACCCAAGGGTATAATGGCTGCCTTTTTGGAAATAAACTTCAAAGCATGTTTAAAGCTCCAGTATGTATCTGGATACTGAGGATAAACCAAAAGAATATTCATGAAACAAGGATTTGTTCTACTTCTGTATTGGATTGACCGGATTTTTATAGCATAAGAGCAACTAAAACCATTACCATAATGATTTGTGTGGAATTGTTTTCATGGTAATGGATTCAGGATCAAATTTCAATGAATTAAATGTAAGCTTTTTGGTGCTGGAAATCTTTACATAATTCCAATATTGATTTACATAATTCACACATTTACCGGATCATTAACGGATATTGATAATCCGAACCTGCATGATTACGCACTTGCCAGTCTTGTATTTTTCCTCATTCACGTTCTCACTCATGCTCTCCATAACCCTTCCATCCTGGTCCCCTTACTAACCGTCCAGGCTTTGCGCCGGTGTGTTCACCATTCCTGATAACCTGTATGCCATTCACAAAGACATGCAGCATGCCGGTGGCGTACTGGCGTGGTTTCTCAAAAGTTGCATTGTCCTTTATCTTTTCCGGATCAAATATTACCACATCAGCATAATAGCCTTTCTTTAACGCCCCCCGTTTCCTGATCTTCAAGTTGGAGGCCGGCAGGGAGGTGAGCTTTCGGATGGCCTCCTCAAGCGGAATGACCTTTTCTTCCCGAACATATATCCCCAGCAGTTTGGCAAAATTGCCATAAGCTCGCGGATGGGTGCCGGATTTGAGGAATACACCCGATGTGCCGCCAGATTCCGCATCGGAACAGAAGCTCATCCAGGGAAGTGCGATCTGCCGTTTCACATTGTGCTCCGACATGGAGAAATAAACCACCCCGACCCTGCTTCCATCCTGTATGACGAGATCCATCACGGTCTCTTCCGGTGATTTCTTTCTCATCCGGGCAATTTCTCCCAGTGTTTTTCCGGTGAGGTATTTCAGCGAGTCATTATTGAATCCGGTAATCAATATTTTTTCTGCAGAACCTGTTTTCTGAAGGATCGACTGATGGATATCCTCCCCCACCCTTTCTCTGATCATCGGGTCAGCAAGTCTTTTGGCCCATTCATGATATCCGCCTTCCTGAACCCAGGTGGGCATAATGATATCAAAACCGGTCCAGCTGGCCACATAATTGTACATATCCGCGGTTATCTGCAAACCAGCTGTACGCGCTGAATCAACTTTCCTGATCACTTCATCAATCAGGCTCCAGCTCGATCTTCCCGATTGCTTCAAATGATAAACTTCCGCCCGGGTATTGGATTCGGAAGCAATCCTGATGAATTCATCCATGCTGGTCAGAAGCCTGTCACCTTCATCCCGCAAATGCGAGATATACATGCCATCATACCGGGCTGCCACCTTACAAAGAGCTATCAGTTCATCCGTTGTGGCAAAACTTGCAGGCACATACTGGAGCGCCGAGCTCAGTCCCAGTGCTCCTTCCTCCATGGCCTCACTCAGTAAGATCTTCATGCTGTCCAGTTCCTGAACGGTAGGATGACGATCCTGATACCCCATCATATACACCCTGAGCGTGGTGGCCCCGACAAAAGATGCAATATTGGTCGAAACACCCCTCCTTTCAAGAAATTGCAAGTATTCTCCCAGGGTGGTCCAGGCAATTTCATATCTTATATCCCCCTGGTCATTTTTCATCTTTTCTTTCATCTTCGCATTCAATGGGCCCATCGACACCCCTTCTCCCATAACCTCCAGGGTTACTCCCTGTCTGATATCGCTCTGTGAACGGCCATCCTCAATAAGCGATTCATTGGCCCAGCTCAGCATATTGATGAACCCGGGCGCAACAATCAATCCGGTTGCATTAACCTCGGTTTTACCCTTCTGCTTCTTCAGGTCACCGATAAAAGCAATGGTATCTGCTTTTATACCGATATCAGCAACAAATATTGGTGAACCGGAACCATCACAGATGCGTCCATTGCGGATCAGGACATCAAACCTTTCAGGAGATCCGCACCCAGCGAGAAGTATTACCAGAATAAAAATGAGCCTTGTCATGGAAAGGGTTTTAGATATTCAAATTTAAAAAAATAAGCCTTCCCCTTTTTATCGCTCTTAAAATCGCATTATTTTCCTCATCATTAGAGAGGAATCGCTATGGCAAATTATTTTACAGGACTATCATGTATCAATAATAAGCACAAGAGGTACGGTATTTTGGTGGAAAAAATTGATTGATGCAACAGGATCGATAAAACGGATATAAAACTGGTTGGCTTATACGAACCCAATCGTGAATTGGCGGAACGATATGCCAGATCCTATCATTTTGATCCAGGCTTGATCTATGATGACCTGGGTGAGATGCTGGATCGCGTAAAACCTGAAGCTGTTGCAGCATTCGGCTCCATTTATGCACACCTGGCCGTGGTTGAGGCATGTGCGCCCAGAGGAATCCATGTGATGGTTGAAAAGCCGTTGGCCATCAATATGGAACACGCTACAAGAATGCGGGAGCTGGCAAAAAAATACAACATACACTTGCTCACCAATTATGAAACCTCATGGTATCCGTCAACCGCAAAGTCTTATCAATTGGTCAACGACAGCAATTTTGTGGGTTCAATAAGAAAGGTGGTTGTGCATGACGGGCATCATGGAACTGGCCGTTTGGCAGGAAGGATATGGAAATATACGGTGAAAACGGATACATCATTGCCGAAAACAACAGGGACTTGCGTCTGAGGAACCGGGAAACTGGCAAAGAACATACCAGACAGATAACTTCGAATGACATTGTGGTGCATGAGGACCCGTTTACCTATTTTGCAGGCGTTATCCGTGGTAAAATCATCATGACGGATGATGACCTTTATTCGCTTGAAAATAATGTAATGGTAGTCAGGATTCTGGATGCCGCCAGAGAATCTGCCAAAACCGGGAAAACGGTTGAATTTAAATAGTGAACCGGAAAGACCAATATCTATCAATATGTATTCATGGATAGTGAATTTTTAGTTAAAATGGTAATAAAATGCAAGCAGGAATCCATCACTGAGGTTATAGGTCTTTCTTAAATAACCCGGAGTTTCATCATCGCCTTTATAAATGTTTGGCAATCCTAACATGAAGAACAGTCCTGGGGCCAAAGACAAATGATCAGAAAGATAAAATTCAAATTCACTACCCAATCTTATCCCTATGTCACATGCTTTGTACTGTGAACTGATATTTTCCTGATCCGTGTTTATTTTCAGATTAGCCTGGTGCAAGAAGGATATATAGCCTCCGACAAGCATATTTATTGAAGAATGTTTCAGAAAACGTTCTTTGCCGATAAATTTGTATTTTACAGAAAGTGCAATCAGTGAATACTTAAGGGTAATTTTTTTGGGTGCGTAAAGCCCATGAATATACCCATGGTATTGCTGACCGGTAAATGAGTAAAGAAATCCATCTGCCTGAAGCGACCATTTCTTTCTTAATAAATAATTCATGCTTAGTCCAATATCAGGGTAAAAAGAAATTTCAGTTGAAGTGAAAGATTCAGACTTAAGCCCCTCCATTGTTTCGTTATTTAACAGCCACGTATTCTTAACCGATGCTGTCAGGCCAATAGAAATACGCCCATTGTCAGTCAATGGCAATGAGGATGTTGCACTTTGCGAGATATTACTGGTTCTCAAACTGTTATAATCTGTTTCAAAAAGCAGTTTATTAATTTTCAGGTCATTAGGAATTGGCTCCGTAGGAATATCGGATTTTTCAGCCAGAATCTCATTGGGGTATACAGTCAGGTTTGAATCTGCTAATTCTGAAACTTCCGGAAATATAAAATCAACATCACTACTTACCGATAGGGGCGTGACATATGTCAGACTGGTATTTTTATCAGCTGCAGTGGATGGCTTGATGAAGTCTTTATTTTTGCTAAATGAGCTGATTAGTTCTGATGGCACATTTCTGTTTACCTTTCCTCCTCTATTGAAAGCTCCTGGTTTATCTATGATAATCGGTTTAGCAGATTGTTGACTTTGTTTGTTTCCCATCATAATATCCGGTTTTACGCTCCCATAATCGGGCATTGGCTTCTTCACGGAGATCACTGAGATTAAGATAATCAGAATAGCTGCTATGGCTTTGACCAATAAACCGGAACCCGAATTTGCCGGCATTTCTATATCAAGATCCGATGAAATGTTGCTCCAAATCTCTTCAATATCCAGTGCTTCGGATATTTCTTCCCAAGATGCATCCAGTTCATCCTGTTGCAATGGAATATAAGAACCCAGGTCAGACTGATTTTCAATAAAATCTTCAACCTGTTTACGATAGTCATCTGATATGTTGTCCTTACCGTGCAATGATGTTAATTTTTGCATTATTACCGCCGATCCATTGCTGCAGTAATTGTTTGGCCCTGTTAATCTGAGATTTTGACGTACCTATGGAAATTTTAAGGAGGCGTGCGATCTCTTTATGGCTATATCCTTCGATCGCATATAGTTGAAAAATCATCCTTGCTCCTTTAGGTAAGCTGTTTACTTTTGATATTATATCTTCTGTATTCAGAACCGAAGCAATGGATTCCTCATTTGAACACAGCTGAGTAATCTTTTCAATTGGAACAAACTGAACATTACTATGATATTTCCTGTAATAATCTATTGCGGTATTTGTAATTATTTTTTTGATCCAGGTCTTAAGCAGGCCCTTTCTGTCAAAACTGTTAATGTTTTTGAAAATCTTTAAAAACGCCTCCTGAAGTATGTCCTTGGCCCTGTCACGATCATTTTCGTAAATAAGGCACAATTTGAACATAGCTCCGGCATAACGCCTATACAGCATTTCCTGGCTTTTTCTGTTATTCTCCCTGCAACCACTGATTAAGTCATCGTCGCTCGTTTCCTTACATTTCATTAATTTAATAGGTAGTAGATCCCTACTTGGTAATAAAAACACTGGATGATATGGCAAGTCGGTATAATATAATCTCGTACAGATTCTTATTAGTATTACTTGAAATAATGACTTTCTTATTTAAATCATCGCCGGAAATATCAGCCGCTTCGAATGACTCCCCGCTAATTGTTTCAAAGGCATAAGGTAAATTGAGTGAAAAAACAGCATTGTAGGCTGTATTTTCCGACAATACTATACTGGAATTACTACTGTTATGGTAAGACATAATACTAAACTGCTCTGTATCGTCGACAATAAAAAGAAATGGGATGACATAAACCGAATCAAGTATTCCGAAATCCCACACATAGTACCATGCCTTTCTGAAACATCCATGAATGACAAGTCCAACGTTTTGCAAATCAGCATCATTAGCTTCAACGTAATCGTCTGTGACTATACTATTTAAATAAATGTTCCATTTCATATTGTTGTAAATTCCCTGAGGTAAGTCAAAAGAGGAAATTAATGCCTGCTGTTCCGCTATATATTTATTTGGGGCAAATTTGACCTGATAATTAATTCTTGGATCTGTTTCAAAAAAGACATCCCCTCCGGTCTCTCGTTGCCCTTCGAACTGAATCTTCTGAATACCGATTTCCCCCTCAGTAAAGTCAAAACTTTCTGAATACATATTATCTGGCATGAATTCAACCAGCTTGATCTCAACAGAACCTGGTTGTTCAATACCAATTCTATAATTAACCCTGACAGGTAAGGTAAGTTCATCCTTTTCACTACACGCACCAATGAACAGGATCAGGATGGTAAATATGATTTTTTCCCCGGCCATTGACTTACTTTTTTACAGTAAGACGAAAAAGGATTAACAAGGGTTGGAATCTACCCGTTAAATATATGTAAATATCTGATTTATTGCGTTTTGATACAGATAATTTCTATCAGATTCCGAGAAAAGAGTGTGTGTACATGCTGTACAAGTGGGACGTACTGGATTCGAACCAGTGACCTCTTGCGTGTGAAGCAAGCGCTCTGAACCGGCTGAGCTAACGTCCCGGTTAAGACAAATATAGGCAATAGTTACGATCAACCATTAACTTACCGGGTCGGAATTCTGGTCCTTTCTTCAATTTGGATTTTCAAGACCTTTACAAACTGAAAGTCGTGCATAACCATCCGGAGGTTTCATGAGATCTGGTACTTCAGGTATTTCCTCGGGGAGACCCCGAAATAGTTCCTGAAAGTTTTGGTAAAATGTGATGGATTTGAAATTCCCACACTGTTAGCGATCTCAGTGATGTTCCCGGCTTTTCCCAGAAGGAGCTCTGCCGCTTTCTCAAGCCTGATATTCCGTATGAGTGTTCCCGGAGACATTCCTGTCAGTATTTTCAGCTTGCGGGTAAGATGGGTTCTGCTCATGCCAAGTTGTTCCATCAGCGCTCCAACATCAAACGAGTCATCTTCGATCTTTGCGTTGATTGTCTTGATGACCCGCATCATAAACCTGTCATCAACCGATTCAGGAGGATTATTCCCTTTTTCAAGAAGATGAAATCTGCTGTATTTCTGTTTGAGCCTGCTTCTTAACACCAGCAGATTGGATATCCTCATGCTCAGCTCTGTCATATTGAACGGCTTGACAATATAATCATCCGCACCGGTCTTAAGTCCGGCCATTTTATCTTCTGAAGTGGCTTTGGCGGTCAGCATGATTACCGGTATATGGCTGGTCCGTTCATCGTTTTTGAGGATCGTGCACAGTTCAAGGCCATCGATATCCGGCATCATAATATCGGTTACAATCAGATCGGGCATCATGGTGAACGCTGTATTCAGCCCGGTCTTGCCGTTTTCCGATTCAAGAATGACATAGTCATGTTCCAGTGTTTGTTTAATAAAAGTCCGCAGGTCCTCATTGTCTTCGATGATCAGTAAATGCATCCTGCCCTTCGGAACAGTCTTTCCTGTTTCACTTTCCGGGTGATCATGGTGGGTAATGATGATCCGATGTTCGGCAGGTGAAGATTGTGACGGTGCGATCACATAATCTTCAGGGGAAAGGTGGTCTTTGCCCACAGGAATATTCACCGAAAAGTCAGAACCCTTTCCGGGAGCGCTCTCCACCCTGATCTCACCATGCAGCAGGGAAACAAACTCCTGTACCAGGGAAAGTCCGATCCCGGTACCATAGCCTTCCGTTTCATGGTGACCTTCCACCCGGTAAAACCTTTCAAATATTCTGAAATGATGCTCCTCGCCGATACCGTGACCGGTATCCGTCACCCTGATCTTCAGAAGCGGGGAGGCATTGTTGTCACCCGTTTCTATTCTGATGATGCAGTGTACGGTACCGTTCCGGGGGGTGTACTTGAATGCATTGGAAAGCAGGTTGGTAATGATCTTCTCAATCTTGTCCCGGTCGAATAATACGTTAAAGCTCATTTCAGGCAGGTCCGCTATGTACTTAATCTGCTTGGTGTCTGCAAGGGAAAGGAATTCATAAACCAGTATCCTGATACACTTAACAATATCATCTTCCGTGAGGGTAATTTTCATTTTGCCTGCATCGAGCCTGGAGATATCCAGTAATTGGTTGACCAGGTTCATCAGCCGGTGCGCATTTCTTTTCATCAGGTCGATCATCCCCGGCATTTTTCTTTCATCGGTCCCTTCCTTTGAAATTTGCTCAATAGGACCAAGAATAAGCGATAAGGGTGTCCTGATCTCATGGGCAATATCAGTGAAGAAATGGGTTTTTATCCGGTCAATTTCAGCCAGCTGCAGGTTCTTCTTCTCGAGTTCCGCAGTGGCAGCCTTAATCTCAGATTCCAGCCTTTTTTTATCATTTCTGAGATTGTATTCCCTTCTTCTGATATATATCCAACTGAGTAAAGCAATGACAGCAAGGTAGGATATATAGGCAATGGCTGTTCTGTACCATGGAGGATATATCCTGATATTCAGCGAAATTCCCGATGGATTCCAAATTCCGTCATTGTTTGATCCGGTCACCCAGAATTTGTAACGGCCGGGCGGCATGTTTTTGTAATCGGCAGTCATGCCCTGATCAACCAGTGAGGTATCCCGGTCATATCCTTCCATGAAATACCGGTACTGATTTCGCTCAGGATTCAGATAGTTCAACACGGCAAATTCAAATCCAATCGTATTCAGTTTATAAGGGAGGCTGATCGCATTCAGCGAACTTACCGCGCTGTCATCCGGAAAGATCTTGTTATAATCCGTTCCGTTAATTAGCAGTCTGGTCAAATAAACGGGAGGAATACTCCTGTTGAGCGGAATATCTTCTTCAAATACATAAAGCTGGTTGTCATTTAAAATCAGAATCTTCCCCGATTCCAACTGGAATGACTGAATGTCAAACTGAAGCTTTGGTGTTTTGATCAGCCGCGCATTCTTGTTCACGGGATCATAAACGGTAATTCCCCTGCTATGGGCAATCCATAGCCTGTCCCTGCTGTCAATCAGCAGATCAAAATATTCCGTACCGGATTCTTCACGGGCAAGGCTTACTTTAGAGAACGTTTCGCGCTGCCTGTCGAACTGATACATACCATACCGGCTGTTTAAAATGAAGACTTCACCTTTGCTGTTTTCCTCCACCCGGATATTGTTCTGTGTAAAAGAGGACGAGCCGTCCAGAACCCTGCCATAATCTGTGATTTCAAGATCCGGCATGCGGATGGTCCTCATGGTCCCGCTCGTGATGATCCAGAATTTTCCCCGGCTGTCGATCAGAAAATCCCTCAGCTGTATAATATCATGAATTTCAGACGGTTTAGTGAAAATCAGGACAGGATCCAGGGTATTCCTGAGCGGGTCAATCCTGTACAATCCCCTGGCAGTGGCAACCCAGATAATGCCGGCTTTATCCTCACGGATCAGCGGCATATAAATCACTTCGGAGTAACCCGGAGGTTTATTATGGGTCATCAGGGTCAGTTCCTGGGATAGCGGTTTAAATCTTGCGATGTTCCCACTTTTATCCCCGAACCATAGATTTCCTTTACTGTCTTTGAATCCGCCTCCGGCAATGCTGTCGCCATCGGGGAATTTGAACCGGCTTATAGCAAATGGCGAAGAAAGATCGAAGTTCCTGCAGACATACGTTCCCTGCAAAAACAGAAAATAGACATCATGCTGATTATCTTCAAGAAAGGTTCCCCGATCGATCTGTGAAACATGGGAGGAATTGGGAACCGGAAGGGTCAGATACGGAATCTGACTGTTAACAAGCCTGTGAATATTATTGCGGCTACAGGCAAACCAGAATGATCCGACAGGGTCTTTAATGCATTGAAAAACAGCAAAATTAGGGACCCGGTACAGGGTAAGTTTTTCTGTTGCCGGATCGAACCTGAACATCAGCCCGACAAACCTATGCAGGAACCAAAGGGTTCCGTCGTTGTATTGAAAAGCCTGGTCTATGATTACTTCATTTCCGGGATATTCATACGGCGTTCTTCTATCATAAATGAAAATATAGTTCCGGATGCTTTTATCGTGCGGACTGTATTTTGAAAACGAACCGTTTCCGAAGCTCCAGACCGTTCCGTTACTATCGGCGAGGATGCATGATACCGCGTTAAAAGGATCTTTGTTTTTTCCTGCAGGTGCAAGTACAATTTTTTCAGGGATTTGCTGAACATCATTCCACCTGAGTAGTCCTGCTCCGTCCGTGCCAATCCAAAGTGCACCGTGCTTATCCGTAGTGACGCATTGAACCTTATTCATCCCTTTAAGTTCCTTGCTGGCCGGATCGGGCAGCACGTGCCTGAAAGTCCTGGTATCCTTATTATAGGTATAAAGCCCCCTGAAGGTCACGAACCACTTGTTCCCGTTGCGGTCCTCGGCATAACACTGTTCTTCAGGTAAATAGTTGTAATCCTGGGGATACCAGGAAAGAGAATCGGTCATATACCGGGTAAACCTCTCGCTTTCCCTGTTAAAAGAATAGATGTGTTTTTTTGTCAGGACCCATAACAGACCCTCCCGGTCCTCCCTGATCTCCCTGATGAAGTTACTGATATCCGATTCCCCGGCTGGTTCCGGGAAATAATGAACAAAGGTACCTGTTTTCTGATCCAGCTTATTCAGTGCCTCAGACGTACCAATCCAGATCGTTCCCGATGCGTCTTCAAAGATCCTGTTAACGGAGGATCCGGCAAATCCCTTGTTGTCGGTGCCTATCCCATATTCAACATAACGGATGCCGTCATACCGGTAAAGGCCTGTTTTGGTTCCTGACCACAAGAAACCCTTGCTATCAATCAAGATGCTGCGTGATGTCTGGCTGGCTTCACCGCCTTTGAGCAGGAGATTATCCCATCGGATATCCCGCGGGTTGTATTCCGGATAGAGGGTTTTCTGGCCAATAACCTCCTCCGGCAGGAGGACAGACAGAAAAGCAAAAATCAGGTATCTGATGCCTACTTTCACTTGTGCCGGATAAATCGGGTTTGAAGAAAAGCCTTCCTAATGATCACAATAAGTTATGATTTTTTTACCAGATGCATGCACATCACCGGCCGTTTTTTGACCAATAGTACCTGCGTATGGTTCAAAATGATCATTTTAAGGTTCAAACGGGGTGGAATTTCTCATGCCTGCCATCGAATTTTGTAGTATTAATTACTTAAACCCAAGAACCTATGAAAACACTGAGATTGACTTTCGCGGTCATTGTTTTTGCGTTGCTGACCTGCCCTAACGGTTGGGGACAAACCATGAAGCAGGATGTTCTTGTAACCATGGATGGTTACGATTATGGCCCCGGGATTGGAACGGTTTCCGGAACTTATGTATACCGTTTCACGATAAAGTTATCCGAAGAGGGAAAGATAGAAAGTATCCACTGGGTGGTACAGGATTGTAAACTTCATAATGAATTTGGCGATAAGATTGTATGTGTGGATACAGGACATGATACCTTCAGATGGCTTTGGGATTTCTGGAATAAACCTTTTGAAGGCAATGGATACGATCCCCGGATCATTTACAGCGTAAATGACGGCTGGCTGGACGGACTCCTGCCGGAGGGTACACCCCTGGAGGGAACATGTTCCAACTTATCATTCAAAGTGCTTTACAGGGGTACAAAGTATACTTATTTCGCAGTTTTGGTTCAGGTTCATATGAATGCCAACGGAGTGATCACTGCAGATGTCATGAAACCTTGACAGATTGCACAGTCGCCAGTCCCGGCTGAAATCAACCCTTTCAACAAACCCCCAAATCAGTTTGGGTTTGAGCAGGAGCAGCAGGTTCCTCTCTCAATACTCCCACTCAAACTCAAACTGATTCCCCGCCCGCCTGAATGAATTCGATAGTACAAAATGACATGTTTATGGTTCAAACAAGGTGGAATTTGATATCCCCTTAAATGAACTTTACAGCATAACTTACCTAAAACTAATTCCATATGAAAAAACTGAGCTATCTATTACTATTTTTGGTTATCCTTGCCACTTCATGCTCCAGGGATGACCAGATAAATACCGGTCAAAACGACCAGTATTCCAATGCCTATCTGAAATCAGCCGGACCTGTATTCCAGGTGTTCGACGAAGGTGATGATGAAACCGATGCACTCCTTGAAGCCTTTGCCCTGGCCCAGGCCACCGGCAAAGGTGCCGTGGTGGAGCTCCAGGAGGGCACCTTCGAGATCGGGATGATTGAAGTGAGGGAATTTTCAGGTACCCTTACCGGTCTGGGGAGGGAAAATACAATTATTACAAATCTTGAGGACATTACACCGGATGCAGCCCTGGCAGCAGAGAAACTACCTACCTTGCTCAGTTTCATCGGAGGTGAGGTTAGGGTATCCGATCTTACAGTAAAGGTTTCAGAAATACCCGCATGGCCAGAGTTAGTGGGTATGAACATGCTGTTGTTCTCTGATTATACTTCAGATTTTTTGCCCTCCAAAAAGCACATCGGGGTAACAGTGGAGAATGTCGAAATAATAGGATTGCCGGATGGTGTCGATCCGTATACCAACTTTAATGGGGTAATGCTGGCACCTGATAAGCAATATGAGGATTATCCGATACCCCGTAGCAATATTGATGCGAGCGTTTCCAACAGTTCATTTTCAAATCTGTTGCATGGTATCTATACCCATGGCTGCAGAAGCGGAAATTTTAAATTCGGCATGGAGGGAGGTAATGTTTTCACCTCCACATACAGGGCAGGGATTGCCGTAAATGAAAACATCGGGGTTCATGTTAAGATCCTTAACAATACGTTTAACACGCAACATGGTGTAGCGCTTGATATTAATGTTGGAGAAGAGGCCTATTTTGGCTACAAGCAGTTTGAAGATGTTTATGTTGAACCCGGAACCGTTGACATTTGGGATAATACTTTCAATATTATTAGTGCGGGGGGATTTGGTATGATGGATACTTGGCGGATGGTCCATCTAGATAATCCGGTTTGGATGAAAGTTTCAATTATGAATAATACATTTGTTCTTGAGAATTATGCTTTTTTAGGTGATCTGTATTGTCTTAAGAATCTTACCTTTAAAGATAATACCGTATCAGGTGATGAAACAACTAAATACATATTTGTTGAGAACTTCTGGTGGGATTGGGATGGCGTTTTACCCAACAACTATTCTGAAAGCTGTATATTCCAAAACAATTATTTTCTTACTCCGATTGAATTCTGGTTCTGGCTTTCTAAAGACTGTAAGCTTATGGGCGATCTTAGTAATTTAACTCTTTATGATTTTGGTGAGAACACCCAAATAATGGGAAAAACTAATTATGGACATTCCAATGAGAAATTCTTAGAGCAAGCCCAAGCCAGGAAAGAAAGAATGTTTGAAATGTATACTCATTAACCAACGGATCAACACTGACAATTACAGGATCTGGAAGTAAGGCCTGGTAAAAATGCGAAAGCCGTAACCCGCTTTCACCATCCAACCACCCGGAGGGGAAAATCAATAATCCCTGTCTGACAAGCTGCCGGTAATAACCGGCGGCTTTTTTATATTAGTCGTATAAAGTTCTGATATCATCATTTGGCGTTCCCCCAGCACAGCATGCGGATAAAGCCTGGAGTCACGATCAATATGGAATTATTTTTAACATTCAAATTCAAAAAAATAAAGTCAATGATTTGTAAAAGCGTGATTAGGTTGTATATTAGTTCTTCCTTAATAATTTAACCAAAGTTAAATCATGAAATCCCTGCACCTGATCATCATTATTTTTATTGAGGTGCTGTGCGCCACAGCATTCCCCCAGCCACCTGCCCCTGTTTATAACAACAAAGCCGACAGTCTCATGGACGAAGGCAATGTCCCGGGCGCTCTTGAAGAATACAGAAAGCTATACGCGCTGAATCCACAGGATCCTAAAATTGTATATAACTATGCACGGGCCCTTTCCGTGGACAATGCGGTCCTCAGGCAATTCGACAGTTGTTTCCGATATCTGAATATGGCCGTTGAGCTCGATACCACCCTGGATGCCTTAACAGATCCCGGTTTCATTCCTGCACGGGAGGACAAGGGCTGGGAGGATTTTGAAAGCCGGCTTATTTCTATGCTAAATATAAAATACAAAGATCCTTATGAGGACATTGAGTATGCCAGGGCCCTATGGAAACTTCGAGCCTATGACCAGGCCTATTTTACCGAAGTGGGTATTACCATAAGAAAACTGGGGATGAGAAATTCTGTCGCCTCCGCAATATGGCGGCTGAAATTCATGATCCAGAAACAGAATCAGCTAGAGCTTGAACAACTTGTGGCTGCAAAAGGCTGGCCCAGGACAAAGAATGTAGGCCGTGAAGCCGTCATGGCCGCTTACCTGGTTGCCATGCACACGAATGACGGCAGTCAGAAAAAGTACCTGCCCATGATCCATAAAAGCTGCGAGGAAAATGAACTTCCGTGGCTGCGATATGCACTGATTTATGACCGGTGTCTTTTCAATGAAAAGAAACCGCAGAAATACGGGACACATACCATTTACAATGAGCAAACCCGGTCGGAGGAACTTTATCCGCTGGAAGACGAAACAAAAGTGGATGAATGGAGAAAAGAAATAGGATTGGAACCTCTGGCAGAATATCTGGCGGGATTTAATATCAAATATCAACCCAAACAACCGTAGCCACGATACCCAATGACCCCGGCCAAGCGAAGTTTTGGTAACTTTCCCGGGTCACCCTAATTTCCTGTCCAGGATTGGAAAATCGCAGACTGTAGCGGGTTCATTTGATCCATCTTTACAATCTTAAGCTTGCTCATGCCTGTGTTCCCGTCTGTCTCCTCAAATACCTTTAAGCCAGCATAGGACAGGTACTTGGCATATTCTAATGCTCTGGTCGTATAAACATATTCAAATTCCCTGCTGAGTGAAGTACCTGCCATATCCTCGCACGCCTGCTGAAACTCGGCATCCGTAAATCCCCGCCGCATTGTTTTGTAATAGTGTCCGTACAGGAATCGCATCACATCATCCAGCGATTTACTATTCTGTGTTGCATGGCGTATGGCCAGGTCCAGGATCAGTCCGATTACCGGACCTTTCTCGTAATAGGATATGGTTTGGTCAGGCCCCCCTGATCTGTCTCCAAAAGGACCATCACTCCAGGTATTGTAGCTGGCCTGGGATAATGACTGGTAATGACGCCCGGAATCGTTCTCAGAGGTATTTATATCGCTTTCGATACTGGCGAGCAGTTCATCATCGCTAATCAGACCAGCTCTTCTGACAATCAAATATTCATAATAGACCGTTATTCCCTCGCTAAACCAAAGCAGATTGGTCCTGTTTTCCGTGTCATAATCAAACGGACCCAGTTCATAGGGTCTGATCCGCTTAACATTGTAATTATGGAAGTATTCGTGTGTGAGGAATTTAAGCATTCTGTTCCTGGCCTCCGGCTTGTCAAGATCCTTACCACTGAAACTTACCGTGGTGTTGTTGAGATGCTCAATACCACCCCTTCCGGGCCCAATGCCAATGAAAGTATATTGCCTGTATGGAATATCACCCATTAATTTTACCGCCGCTGTTACTGCTTTTTCAAGATCGGTCATGAATGACTCCCTGTTAAAAGTATCCGGATTATAAGCGATGAACCGATGCTCGATCCCGTTGATGGCAAATGAAGGGAATTCATCCAGGTTCCCCGCCAGGATCGGACAATCATATAACCTATCAAAATCCGGCGCGATAAATTCATTGATCCTCCCCTCAACCCGGTCAAGACCTGTGGCAAGATTATTCCAGTTTTTAAAAGGTATGACCTTCAGGCTGACGGGGGTGTCCGTAAATCCGCCTATATACATAAAAGTTGCTGCAGGTACAAGGTAGCCATGAGTTGTGTCGAGATAGCTGTTGGCAACAAATTTTATATCAGCATAGATATCATAAGTTATTCTGAAGGTGGTAATATTACCCGGTATTACCCGCCAGTTATTCTTGTTGTTCTTTATAACAGGGATTTCTCTGCCATTGATGCCGGCTGCGGTAAAATTCTCTACCGTCCGGCCATAATCCATGATCTGATAATACCCGGGCATCCATTGGGGCATTTTGAAATCTATCGTATCACCTTTCAGATCTTTGCAATCGAGCACAACATGGAATAAATGATTGGCCGGATCAGGCATTGAAACAGTATAATGCAACAAAGGGGATCTTTCACTTTCATAGCCTTCACCATAGGAAGTCAGACTGGTAAACACCATAAATAAACATACCACCACCTTGTTCTTTCCAATCCTGATACACTTCATAATCAATATAGTTTAATGGATACCCGGCAAGTTGAAAGCCTTTTTCAAATATATGTAATGCTTTTCAAAGAATAACTGCTTACTCATATCTCAAAGCCACAACAGGATTCCTGTTTGCAGCTCTCCACGAAAGGACTGAGACGGTTGTAAGGGTAATAATACAGGCCGTCAATCCGGCCAGTGCAAAAATCCACCAGCTGAGCGACGTTTTATAGGCAAAACCCTCCATCCATTTGCGCATTAAAATGAATGCCAAAGGAAAGGCCAGGATAAAAGATATCAAAACCCATTTTAAGATATCCCAGCTAAGCATCATCATAATTTCGCACGTTTCGGCACCATTGATTTTGCGAATACCGATTTCCCTGGTGCGCCGCTGGGTATTCAGCAGGGTCAGTCCGAGCATCCCCATGGAACAGATAAACAAGGCAATACCTGTGAACAGGGACAACAAACTTACCTGTAAGAGCTCTGTTTCATAAAGGCTCTCATACATGGAACTGACGTACTTATATTGGAACAGATAGCCGGGAAACATTTTCCCCCATACATTTTTTATATCGGCCAATGCCTTTGCCTGCATGCCTGGACGGGAGGAGATCACAAAATTTATCAGCCACAGGTCTTTTCTTTTAAAAAATACCAGCGGTTCGACTTCCTTTTTAAGACTTGAAAGATGGAAATCCTGCACTACGCCAATAATTTTGCCATCCGGAATACTGACATCCTCCATGTTGGTATTAAGCTGGAACGCTTTCCCGATAATCTGATCAGGATCGGCGTAATGCAGTCTTCTCAAAGCTGATTCGTTGATTATGTATTCTCCCGAACCCGCATGGTCATCATTATCGGCAGAAAAGTTTCGGCCAGACAGAAATTTTAAATTGAAGATGCTGGCAAACGAATAATCGCACGGAAAAATTCCAATATAATTATCGGCCTTGCTGTCATTGTTTTTCTCATACCCTTCCAGGGTAAACTCAAACATGTCATTTGCCTCTCCCCCGGGAGGCTCAAACATGGCTGAGACGTTCTCAATGGAGCTGTATTTTAACAATTCTGCTTTAAATAATTCAAATTTGTTTTGTACATCGGTATGCACATCCTCGAAACATATCAGATTATTATTGCTGAATCCCATGCTGTTTTTCAAGGCAAAATTGGTTTGCCTGTAAATCACAAAAACTGCCACAATCAATGCAATTGAAATGGTATATTGCATTACGATGATGCTTTTACTTATCCCTCTTCGTCTGAAGGTACTGTTGTTTTTATAATCTGTTGTTGCAACAACACGGGATATACCCTGTTTCAACAACGGCAGCATGCCGGACAGGATTCCCAGAACACCAAACAACGCAATACAGGAAAGGATGAAAGGCAAATTGCCTTTGAAAAGGTTTATTCCATAGTTTTGCTGAATGAGCCTGTTAACAGGGATTGTCATAAATCCGACGATCAGGATAGAGCCCATTATGATGACAATACCTTCATAAATGAAATACTTCAGGATCATCATGCTTGAGCAACCATTCACCTTACTGACAAAAAGGAACCTGTCACTATAACCTGCCATGCCTGTATTGAGGTTGGCATAATTGGCAAACGCGATAAGCAACAGTATCAGCGCAGCCAGTGAAAGGGCATAGATAACCGATAAATTGCCATTGGCCTCTATTTCCCTCAATTTGTTGGAATGCAGGTGTATATCAGTGATTTTTTGCAAATGGGCTTCCGGTTGATTCCCTATGCTATCGTTTCTAACCTGTGCAGCATAGAAATCTTTAAATCCAGACAGAATTCTCCCGGGATTGGCATTTTCGTTCAATAAAAAATAGGTCCAGGCCCACCCCTCAAAAATCTTTTTATCAACAGGCGTGGTAATCAATTCGGGATGAAAGTGACTGTTCTGCGGAAAGTCTTTCATAATTCCTTTAATCGTAAAAAGAAAATCCCTGTCATAGAACTGTCCTGCCGGCAGGATCAAAACCTGACCAACCGGGTTAATCTTTCCAAATACGCTTTCAGCAAAGCTCTCAGAAACCAGCATGGATCCCGGACCATCTAATACATTGTCGGGATCACCGGTAATAAGTTCAGCATCAAACACCTGAAAGAAGGTACTGTCGCATTCAAAGGCCTGGGTGATGGGAATATATTCTTCATTGAATTTCATGACACCGCCACGGATGGGTGCCAGCCGGACATAGTTTTTTATTTCCGGAAAATGATCCGCCATGGCCGGAATATACTCGGTATGACTTACCCGCGCAAAGTGCTTGCCTGCAATAACAGACTGGTCGGTAATGGTAAACCGGTAAATCCGGTCTGATCCCGGATGAAACCTGTCATAGGACAATTCATTTTTCAGGAATAAAAGGATCAGTAAAACGCTGATCCATGAGAGGCTGATTCCTAATACTTTAATGAGATTGAGAAAGGGTCTTTTTATAAGATTTCTGAAGACAATTTTCAGGATCATCGGGATCGTACAGTCGTTATAATGATTTAAGATTCTTTTTCAAATATAATGTGAAGCGATCTATTAAAGCATACGAAACCCCGAAGATTATCATGATTTGCCCGAAACAGGAAATTTTAATCTGATATCCTTCCGCCATTGTTAAGAAAACTATTCCTGGCAGAGGATTTAGTAGGGAGGTATTTTGAAATCCCGGATAAACCTAATTAACTTCCAGTACCTTTTTTATGGACTCAAGATTCCTGTGATTTAGTATGTTTTTTGCTTCCGGAGAATATAAATATTCTATCGTATCCTTGTATCGCTCAACGATTTTGGTTCTTACCATCTTCCCCAGGCTGTTCAGCATTTTGTTATCGCCGCTGAATGGCTCATCAAGTATGGCTATAGCGGCAGGCAGCCACCTCGAAGGGAAAAGGTTGTCATGCGTGCCTCCCTGCTTGTACTGGCTGATCACAGATTCAAGCTCCTTTAGTATGGCTTCAGGTCCCTGTGGTATGGCCAGGTTGATATTATTGTCTTTGGCCCATTTTGCGAGTGCTTCACCATTCGGCACAAGCAGCGCGGTGGTATATTTGTTCTGGTTGTTGTACAGCATCATCTGGTCGATGAACGGGGACCTGTCGGTTATGGTTTCTTCAATTCCTTCGGGACTGTATTTTTCGCCGTCATCCGATATGAGCAGACTTTTGAACCTTCCCAGCACATACAGGAACCGGTCTTCGTCCACGTACCCCATATCCCCGGTATAGAGCCAACCATCCCTGATTGTTTCCGATGTTGCTTTTTCATTTTTCCAGTAACCTTTCATCACATTTTCCCCGCGGATAACAATCTCACCTTTTTTCCCGACAGGCAATTCTTTTCCGTCTTCATCGCATATCTTCAGGTCGAGATATTTTACGATGTTCCCTGAAGTTCCCAGCTTATGCCTTTTCAGCACGTTGGAGGAAATTACCGGGGCGGCCTCGGTCAAGCCGTACCCCTGCAGCATCGGAATGCCAATAGCATAGAAAAATTTCTGGACTTCAATGTCAAGCAGGGCAGCTCCTCCGATGAAGAACTCCAGTCTGCCGCCAAAATTGGCTCTGATTTTTTTAAACAGGATGATATCATAAAGCTTATACAAAGGCTTTAGCAGTATCCTCATTCCTTTCCCCCGGTCCCATCCATTGCCATTATAGCGGTAAGCAATCTTCAGGGCATGCCTGAAAAGCTTCTCGATGAGCGGGCCCTTGTCCCTGATGCCTTTTTCAATCCCTTTGCGCAAGTTCTTTGCCAGGGCAGGTGCGCTGAACAGGAAGACGGGCCTGATCTCCCTGATATTTTCAGGGAGATGTTTAAGACTGTCGAGATAGGATTTGCCAGCCTGAACAGCAGCCAGACTGGCGCCTGCGGCCATCATGATATATATGCCGGCGGTATGGGCAAAGGAGTGATCCCATGGCAGGATGAGCAGCGTTGTCCACCACGAAGGAACTTCCAGGAGCGTGAGTGCCTGGTCAATATTGGCAGTGTAATTCCTGTGCGACAGGATAATTCCCTTGGGATCGGCCGTTGTTCCCGAAGTATAGCAAATGGTGGCATAATCGTCGGGGCCCACTGATTTCAATATTTCCGTAAATCTGTCATGGTTTTTTTCAAGGTATTCTCCGCCCAGTTTTTTAACCTCTCCAAGGTATATCTCATCGTTTGCGTAACTTTCCCTGGGATCAAGGAGAATGATCTTTTCAAGATTTTTAAGCTCTTTCCTGATTTGATTGATTTTGTCAAACTGCAGGTTTGATACGATGATCCATCTGGATTCCGAATGGTCAAGCCTGAATTTCAGGTCGGCCCCCTCCCTCAGGGTAATGGAAAGCGGCACGCTGACGGCACCCGTATGCATTATCCCGAGCTCACTAATCACCCAGTCGGTACGGGCCTCGGATAACAAAGCGATCCGGTCGCCTTTTTTTATGCCGAGCGCCAGGAATCCCGCCGTCACTTTGTATGCCTGTTCCAGGGTCTCTTTGAAGGTGATGGACTCATACCTGTCGGTTTTCTTCTCATACAGGTAAGGGATGGTTCCCGTAATGTTTTGCGCTGTTTTCCAGCAACTCTACAATGGTTTTCATGTTTCAGACAATTTGGGATTTGGGAGGATCTTGACAGTAAGGTAAACAAATTCCCGATCTTAAACAAACAAGGAATGGTTACTTATATAGAAAATGTAAAATATATTTGTCATTATGTAAAAAATAATTATCTTTGTATCTAAATATCTTTACAAAAAGTAATAATAAACATACCAATGAAAGAGAATACTTATAGCCGGGAAAAACAGATCATGGTGTCTGTCATTACTTCCCTCGTGATCCTGGGACTTTATTCCTTATATGTTTACCACCGGTATATTTCCGGGAATCCAGGGATCATCAACGACTTTAAATTCTGGGGGAAGGCCTTCCTGGTCCTGATCCCGGTATCAATAGCCGCACAGATCATCATCCACATCATATTTGCCATTATCAATAAAATAGTTACGGATGAAGATATCCCCGTGATCAGTGATGAACGCGACAGGCTGATCGAACTGAAGGCCATCAGGATCTCTCACTGGATCTTCCTGGCAGGTTTTCTGCTGGCCATGGGATCACAGGCCATCGGGATGCAGCCCTGGGTTATGTTCGTCACGCTCATTGCCTCGGGATTTGCTGCCGCTATTATTTCGGAAATGGCCAAAATCATTTTTTACAGGAAAGGATTTTAATATGAGCAGGTGCCTGATCAGTAACAACATCCGGAAATTGCGATTCCATTCCGGCGAAATGACGCAGCAGGAACTGGCTGATAAAACGGGGGTGACCCGGCAGACCATTGTCGCCATTGAAAACGGGAAATACTTTCCTACCCTGGAGCTGGCATTCCGGATTGCCCGTGTTTTCAACACACCGCTTGAAGACGTATTCACTTTTATCCCTGAAGAAGACAAAACATTTAATAATACTATTGACTCCCATGAAAAACCAAATCGCTGAAGCATTTGAAAAGCTCGAACAAAGTGTATATGCATCGCTGGAGACTTATTCCAACGTCCACCGGGGCAGCGGGCACTTTTCCATGGCTTCTACACTTTTATTCGAAGAGGCCAGAAAAATTGTCCTGGAATACCTCAGTCTGAGCAGACACAATAACACGGTCATCTTTTGCACCCCCAGAAGAGCAGCAATTATCAGTGAAAAACTAAAAACGAAAAGATATCAGGTTTTATCAAGCAGCGATTTCGGTCTGCCGCTGGGTGTCAGGGCACTGGCTGTGGACAAAAAATTCTTACCCGGAGGTGTTCCTTTCCAGACCGGAGGTGGAAATGCAAGACTTGTTTCGCCCGGTTCGGTCATCTGGGCCGGCGCACCCGATAAGTTCGAGGCCGGAACGCCCGCTGTCATAAATATTATCACGTTTGCCAGGGCGTTGCAGCTGATGCGGCATTATGGCATTGAATCGCTCCGTGATGCGACTTCCGATATGATTTCTGCTCCTGAGATGTTATTTCATGATGAACTGGAAGAGTTCTCCGGTCATAATATGCTGGCGGAGCTGAAGAAAACCCTGATTGGCCATAATATACCTGTTCCCACTACTGAGGGTGTAAGACCCTATATTAACCTGGATTATTCTGCCAGTACACCCACCTTCAAACCGGTTTGGAACGCGTTCCGCCATACATGGCGGCAGTCGCAGCAGACGCAGCAGGAAATCATTCAGGAAACCAGATCGATCTGCGCCAGAGTAATGGGTGCTCCACTCGACACCTTTGAGGTAATTTTTACTTCCAATACCACGGAATCCATAAACCTGGTAGCGGAAAATTTATCCAGGGCATCCGAACGGGACGTTGAGCCCGTTGTGCTCAACACGCTGCTCGAACACAACTCTAATGAGCTGCCATGGCGCATGATCCCCAACTTCACCCTGGTCCGGATGGACGTTGATGATGAAGGCTTTCTGGATCTGAATGAACTGGAGTGCATTTTAAGGGCCTACAATAAGGAAGGAAAACACGGTAAGAAGCGGATCAGGCTGGTCGCCATGAGCGGGGCTTCAAATGTCCTCGGCACTTTCAACGATCTGGCTGCGATCAGCAGGATCGCTCATCAGTATGGAGCCGAGCTGCTGGTTGATGCGGCGCAGCTGGTGGCACATCGTAAGGTGGAGATGGACCGGTGGGGGATTGACTATCTCGCTTTCTCAGCCCATAAGGTTTATGCGCCATTTGGCACCGGCGTGCTGATGGTCAGAAAAGGACTGCTCAACTTCAGTACCAACGAGCAGGAAATCATCCGTGCATCCGGCGAAGAAAACGCCGGGGGCATCGCCGCGCTGGGGAAAGCGCTTGTGCTTTTACAGCGCACAGGTTTTGAGGTAATCCGGGAGGAAGAACAGGCGCTTACTGCAAGGGCATTGCGCGGACTTGCCAGGATTAAGGGTCTCAGGTTATATGGGATCAAGGATCCCGCCTCCCCCAGGTTTGCAAACAAAGGTGGTGTCATTGTCTTTGACCTGAAGAATACTTTCCCCAATGCTTTAGCCAAAGCGCTGGCCGAAAGAGGCGGGATCGGTGTTCGCTACGGCTGCCACTGTGCTCATTTGCTGATCAAACGTTTGCTGCATGTTCCTCCCCTGCTGGCGCGATTCCAAAGTCTTATTGTAAGTCTGTTTCCCAAACTCACCCTCCCCGGCGTGGCCAGGGTGAGCCTGGGTATCGGGAGCAGTGAAGCAGATGTTGACAGACTGATAGAAGTGCTTGACAAAATTGCCGCAAATAACAAAAGTAACGTGGAAAATCGTCCGGCTGCCTCACAAAAAAGGGTTCCCGGTATAAACCAGAAAGAAGTGCAACAGCAGATCCGGAATTTCACCCGGGATACTGCCAGGAGAGTTTATTTTTAATTACGATGCATTCTTATTTTTACAAATAATGGCTATCCGCCATGAATAACATAACCATAATGTCGCACCCCGCCTATCGGACGGGGCAGGCACTACGGTGCTTTTGAATTGTTTTACATCATTTCTTTTCTACCATAATATCGCACCGCTGGTGCTTTCAATCATAATATTATAAAGGAAAAGCCCCATTCGGGGCGACATTATGGTGATTGTAAAAGATTCTATTACCAGGCTATATTATCCTATTATTGATTACCGACACCCATATTACAAATTATTATTAGACACCAGCCATTTTCTTACCCTTTCATGCTCTTCCTGATATTTGGTCTCCATGTTCTGCAGGATCTTCTTAAATCGTTCCTCATTACGGATGCTTTCAAACAAGGGATCGTGTTTTGCGACAATCAGCCAGATCAACTGACAGGATTTATGCTGATCAAAGGCATCCAGGTAATGGTATGCTTTTGCTTTATTTCCTAAAAACGCATACGTTGCCGCCAGATCATAGGCGGCATAATTTCTCTGTGCATATTCGCGGTTTAGTTCGATGCTTTCCTCGCAAAATTTGATTTGCTGATTAAAATAACTCCTGGCCTCTTTGGTCTTTCCGGCTTGCCATAAAGCATATCCTATGCGATGCGAATTATTGATGAAATTCCATCCCACGTTTTTCTTATGGCGGATGATTACTTCAGCCTGCCTGTATGCCTCTTTTTCGTGCCCCGGGGGTATGCAATATATGATCTGGTCAATAAATGAATAAGCAGAATCAAGTTCATGAACTTTTTTAAACAATTTCAGACTCTCTTCCAGATTTTCAAGGCAAAACGCTGTCCAGGCCAGACCGTACAAATAGTCTTTTTCGTTATGATCTATAGCATAAGCTTCCCGGTAATAGTATTTAGCTTTCTCGATAAAGCCAACATTACCATATTCCTGACCCAATTGCCAAAGCAGGGAAGAACGCTCCTTCCCGCGCACGAGGTTTAATGCTTTATGGTGGCTGTCGAGACCCTTAACATTGTCATGCATTATCCATATCAGAATAAATCCTTTTCTTTCATAGGCGGCAAAATTGTTTGGATTTAACTGGATTGTCTTATCGAAAGCCGCCAAAGCATCATCCATTTTTCCATTGGCGAAGCAGTATAATCCTTTTATATAATATGCTTCGTCCAATTGATCGTCGAATTTTAAAGCTTTGTTGACCAAAAAAATGCAAGTATCCATATATCCTTCCTTGAAGTACTTTTCCCATGAATATCGGGAATAATAGGCACTGGCCAGACCTGTATAAGCCTTTGCAAACGTAGAATCAATTTCAATGGCTGCTCCATATAAACTGACAGCTTTCAGGTAATCCTTCTGATTGCTGGTTTTTGTGTAATTGTCCCTGTATTCGTTAGCTTTCATATACAAATCATAGGATGCCAGACTATCGGTGGGTGTTTTATCAATGATCTGCATTTCTTCCATGGTAAGTCTTACCTCCAGTTCAGAAGCAATTGCCTGTGCTATCCGGCTTTGTATATTGAAGATATCTTTGGTCTCCTGTACCTCCTGTTCATAGGCTTCCGCCCAGATTTGTCTATCCTTCGCAGCATCAATTAAACGGACCCTGAGATGGAATGTATTGCCGTATTTTTGTCCGCTCCCTTCCACAATATAGTTTACATTGAGCTTTCTGGCGATTTCAGAAGCGGCTTTGGTGCTTTTGCGGAACTGCTCTGTTGATAAGCGTGAAATCACTCTCAGATCGTGTATTTTACTCAGATTGGCCAGGACATCCTCCATCAGACCGTCCATAAAATACTGGTTGGCAAGGGTATCCGTGAGGTTTCTGAAAGGAAGCACAGCCACTGATTTTTCCGGGCTGCGGGCAGGATTTTCATCCGTGTTGGCGGTGTTATTAAAAATACCTGCATAACCCAGGTAAATGATAACCGTAAAAACCAGAATTGCCGATGTAGAAATAACTACAGTCCGCCATCCGGTCGTTTTTTGTTTATTTTTATCTGTCGCACGTGCCCGAGTAATTTCATCCGTATGGCGTATGGCTTCTTTTTTTACCGTGCCGGGAGGGTAACCAAAAAACTCATGAAAGCATTTGTTAAAATAGGCAGGACTGCTGAAACCTACCATGAAGGCAACATCTGAAATATTACCCGCATTTTGCCGAAGCAGTTCCATGGCACGCCTGAGTCGTATTTCCCTGATAAAATGACTTGCATCCTGGTTTTTGATGGATTTCATTTTGCGATGGAGGGTCGTCCGGCTTATTCCGGCTTCCCTGGCCAGGTCTTCAATGCTGAAATGCTCGTCCTGGATGTTTTTCAGGATAATGTCCGATAATTTCCTGATAAAAGCCTGATCCATGGAAAAGGGCTCAGTCATGGCTGCGAAATGGGTATAATAAATTTACTAAATAATTGACTCAATGTCAAATTTCCTGATAACAACCAAATTACAATTACAGAAAAACACGGTTGTTCTATATTTTCAAAATACAGGTCAAAAGCGCCTGATCCGGGGTCATGAAACATAAGTGCAACAGCATGAAACATAAGTTAATTACTCTGGAACATGGGTGTAAATACTTAAGAAACAGATTGATTAACTTTATTTGGAATACCTTATAGACCCAAGGTGAATTTCCGGATTAAACGGATATAGCTTTTCAACTTATTTATTAACCAAATCTCTATTGTCATGAAAACAAAGGCATTTCTATTACTTTGCCTCTTCTCAGGCATTGCATCGACTCAGCTTTCTGCACAAAACGGAAAGAACGGCAACGGAACTATTGTTGATGATGTTTATGTCGAACTTCCCTATATGGCAGAATTTCCGGTAATCTGTAATGGAGAACTTATTGATGATCTAACAGCGACTGACTTTTATTTGCCGGTAAGTTCCCATTATATGGAAGGAAAACTTATATGGGTGAAGATGAAAGTAACAAATCTGGTATTGACAAGTACTTTTACCGGTGAAAAATTTGTAATAACAGGAATTCGTGAAAAGCAAGATTGGGTGAATATGATAGATGAAGTGCACTATAATGTATCCGGAAGCTCAGGAAGTCGTTATATTATACATATCACGGCCAACCTTACTAACTTTCAGATTATCGATCTTAAAGCGAACTGCCATGAATAAATGATTAAATATAGAATAAATTAAGCCCCCCGGAAACTTCTCCGGGGGCAACGCATTTAATCCTTAATGCAACGCACATTAATGGCATCTCTTTTTAGCAGTTCATTACGGGCGATAAAAGACGCATCCCAGAAAATCCACCTGCAATACCCCCAGTTGTATGGATCGGGATAGAGTTCGGTATCGGTCCAAAACATGCCTATGATTCCTTCACCACCAAAGGTTTCATCAAAAAGGGTCAGAGACCCGCCGGGAAGACCGGTGAAACCGGTTTCGTTGGATGCAGCTATACTCTCATCCACCCAGTTCGTGGTTCCGGATTCCTTAAGGGCGGAACCAGCGGTTGTGCCACGATATCCAAAGGCATCGGCTTCCTCCCGGGTAATTCCCAGGTACATTTCCATGACTTTCCATTCCTCATCGGTGGGTACATGCCAGCCTGACGGGCAGAGGTTACCTGTATTAACGGCAAACCAGTTGTAGTAACCACCGTAGATATCCTTAAACAAACCTTCATTGTGCTCATACCAGCTGTAACCCGGAGTAACAAGATACAACAGGTTATCCTCCTGCGTTATCAGAGGTATTTCAGTGCCGTCGTTAAACCGGGTAGTCTTCAGGTTCTCAGCCATCCAGATTTGCGTGCCGATTTCAACCGTTTTGTAAACATTGCCGTCGATGTCTGTCACCGAGTCGTAGGGCACATCCGGATTAAAGAGATGGGAGACCTTTGCTGGTTTTGTGGTAAAACTGATCTCGTTGCCATATCCGGTACCTGCGCTGCTGGTGGCATAGGCTCTTGCATAATAGGTTGTCTGGGGAGTGAGGTGATCCAGCGTGCATCCGCAAAAACTGATATCGTACGCAGGATAAACGCTGTCTTCCAGTGTCGGGGCGCCATAGGTGTTCCAGCAAACGCCCTGGCCAAGAAGGGTGTCTGAACCTTCCTTGGTGATCGAACCTCCGGTCCATGCAGAAGTTCTGGTAATGTGGAATGCTTCATAGGTTATCAGAGAAGGCACTTCCTTCATTTCCTCTTTCCTGCAGGACGGAAGGGCGGCCGCAAGAATAAAAAATCCCAGTCTTATTGATTTGATAAGCTTTTTCATGGGCAAACTCGTTAATCCTTTACACAACGCACTGACACCATAGTTACATCGTAGCCTACTCTGTTTAGGTCACTGTTATTCTTATACATCGACCATATCGAGTTTCTAAATTGATCGTAGCTGGTTGAACTCCACCAATAGCCCATTTCTCCGATTCTGGTGAAGTAGGTGCCACTTCCCATACAATAGCCACCCGGCAGCGCTGTAAACCCCGATATATTGGAAGCGTTCGTATTCGGGCTGTTCCAGTGGGATGTACCGGTTTCCTTTAGTTTCCCCCCTGCAGTTGTCATACCACCCAGATGGGTTACCAGGGTATCCCACGCTGCATCATCCGGTATATGCCAGCCTGCCGGACAAACGTTTTTAAGACTGTTGAGCCGGGCATTGGTGGTTTGTCCGTTATACAACGCGCCATAAGCGGGCTTGTAGGTTGCCGGATCATCATTGTACCAGGTGTAACCCGGAAATGAACTATAGCTGTTGTCCTCAAGCGGCATTTTCACCAGTGGAGTACCATCATTGAATTTGGTGGTCCTCAGGTTTTCAGCCATCCAGGTTTGCGTTCCGATCTGAATAGTCTTATAGGTGTTGCCATCTATGTCGCTGACTGTTCCATAGGTCAGGTCGGGATTCATAACGACATCAGCGGCCGGCATATCCAGCGTGGTAAATGTCACATCGTTACCATAGGTCGTACCCAGTGAATTTACTGCCTTAATCCTGTAATGATAGGTTGTCCCTTCTGTCAAACCAGTCACAAATGCAATAACATTCGTCGTATAATATACATAGGTCAGGGGGTACCCATTGGCATACAGGAGGGATATTTCGTCCCCATAGTCTGTTGACAGGCCATATTCAATGGTGACCCTGGTTTCGAGATAGTAGCCATCAACTGCACCGTTCAACGTGGCGGAATGCATTCCCGTATTTGTCGCGGGTTGTGTTAAAACGGAGGGCGCTTCCCCTGCGGTTGTAAATGAAACCTCATTTCCATAGCTTGTACCTGAGCTATTAATGACAAATGCCCTGGCGTAATAATCTGTTACTGGTTCCAGATCTGTCAGGGTACAATAAAAAGTATTGCGGGGACCTAATGTTCCATATACCTTACTATTGGAAGTAGTCGGATTACTATTTTTGCTCCAGCAAACACCCGTATAAAGAATTTCACCGGAACCATAATCCGAAATAATTCCGTTGCAACCGGCAGTATAGGCATAGATATACGTTACCTCGGTAAATAAGACCGCTGGCAATTCTTCTTCCTCTTTCTTGCAGGATTGCAGGACAAGTGAAAAAAGGATCAATCCCAGGGGTATTATCTTAATCGGTATGTTCATGGTCTACCTTTCAGGTAGGATGCACTGCAGCCTTACTTTCGTTATTTCAAATGTACACCAACTATATGTCAAATTCAAATTATGAGCTACCGTTAATGAATTTAAGCAATTTACTGGTGATGATCCCACCTCCTTCGATTTATTAGACCCAAAATCAAAGTATTGTGGATGTCAATTTCTGTGGACCAACCAGCATAAGACCCCCAAAAGATTCCTAAAATAAAATCAATAAAAATTGCAATTACTGCATTTCCGAATTGAGGAAAAAATACCTTTGGATAAAATTATTTAACTATGGATAAGAATTTAGTTGGTTTAATGATGCTTGCCGGAATCCTTCCCTATTCCTGCATTCAGGAAAAAGACAGGCAGCTGGCCATTGCCTCGGAAGACGGACTGGATCGTACCATACTGCCGATCAAAGAACCTGATCGCCCTTCATACAAGGAACTTGATGCGCGCAATGCTGCAGCTCCCCCCAGGTTCGAAGTAAAAGCACCAAAAGGTGCTCCCAACGTGGTGGTCATATTAATTGACGATATGGGTTTTGGTGTATCCGAAGCTTTTGGCGGCCCTGTCACCACCCCCACCATGGACAAACTTGCTGCTAACGGATTAAGGTACAACCGTTTTCATACAACCTCACTTTGCTCACCCACACGGGTGGCCTTGCTTACCGGGTACAACCATCATAGTAATAATATGGGTGCTATCGGGGAGGCTGCGACAACCTTTCCCGGAAATACTTCGGTAAGGCCTCAAACCATAACACCAATGGCTGAAGTATTGAGGCAGAACGGTTACAATACCGCCGCTTTTGGTAAGTATCATGAGACCCCGCCCTGGGAAATTTCAATTGCAGGACCTCAGGACCGCTGGCCAACGCGCTCCGGTTTTGAGAAATTTTATGGTTTCATCGGCGGTGAGACCAATCAGTGGGCTCCGCTGGTTTATGACGGGGTTACGCTGGTCGAAACGCCGGAAGATCCCAATTATCATTTCACAACCGATATGACCAACCAGGCTATTTCCTGGGTCCGTTATCAACAGGCATTGGCACCTGACAAGCCCTTCTTTATGTATTATGCACCCGGAGCTACCCATGCGCCCCATCATGTTCCCAAAGCATGGATCGAAAAATACAAAGGGAAATTTGACCAGGGCTGGGATAGGTTGCGGGAGGAAACACTGGAACGTCAGAAGAAACTGGGCCTGGTGCCAGAACCAACAAGGCTTGCGCCAAAACCAACCGATATCAAAGACTGGGATAAACTTTCAGCCGATGAAAAGAAATTGTTTACCCGCCAGATGGAAGTGTATGCCGGGTTTGCCGAACAAACCGATTACGAAGCCGGAAGGCTTATTTCAGCCATTGAAGAATTGGGGATCATTGATAACACCATTGTCATTTTCATTGCCGGCGATAATGGCGCCAGCGCTGAAGGACAGATGAACGGCATGTTCAGCGAAATGACTTACTTCAGTGGGGTGCCCGAAACTGTTCCGGATATGTTGAGGCATTATGATGATTGGGGTGGCCCCAGCACCTATCCGCACTTTTCCGCCGGCTGGGCGGTGGCCATGGATGTTCCTTTCTCCTATACCAAGCAGGTAGCTTCTGATTTCGGGGGCACACGCAACGGAATGATAATTCAGTGGCCGGCAGGCATTAAGGCTAAAGGAGAAATGCGTTCGCAGTTTGGCCACGTGATTGATATTGCCCCTACTGTTTTTGAAATTACAAAGATTCCAGCACCCAAAATGGTAAATGGCATAGAGCAGGATCCGATTGAAGGCACAAGCCTGGCTTACACCTTTAATGATGCAGGAGCACCGGAGAAGCATACCGTACAATACTTTGAAATGTTCGGTAACAGGGGTGTATATCAGGATGGCTGGTTTGCCCGCACTGTGCACAGGCCGGCATGGAAACAGAAACCCGACAATACGCTGCAGGATGATCAATGGGAGCTCTATAATACCCAAGAAGATTTCAGTCTGGCCAATGATCTTGCCGCTCAAAATACGGATAAACTAAAGGCCATGCAGGAATTGTTCATGCAGGAAGCTGAAAAATACCATGTGCTCCCGTTGGACGACCGCCTGCTGGAAAGAACCAATGCTATAATGATGGGCAGACCAACTGTTATGGGTGACAGAAATACTGTAACTTACGGAGAAGGTATGAAAGGAATGGGTCCTGATATCTTTATCGATCTGAGAAATTCAGCCTATACTATCACGGCTGAGGTAGCAGTAGATGCTAACGGAAATGGTGTAATTGTCTGCCAGGGCGGACGATTTGGCGGCCTGTCCTTCTATTTGAAAAATGGAAAGCCTGCTTTTAGTTACAATTACCTGGGGATGGAATCTACACAGATCATTTCATCAGAAGCCCTGAAACCGGGTAATTACAAATTGGTTTACGACTTCAAGTATGATGGCGGTGGAATGGGTAAAGGAGGGGTTGGCATCCTTACTGTAAATGATAAGAAAGTAGCAGAAAAGAGGATTGAAAAAACGCAACCGGGCCTGTTTTCCGTTGATGATATGGCAGATGTTGGCATAGATGACGGTACACATGTTGCAGATTACGGGACTTCATCAAAATTCAACGGAAAAATCAGCTATGTGACCATTGAAAGGAAGAAGTAGTTTGTAAATTTTCAGATCCTGAAAAACTTAGTTATTTAAGTTTTTCCTTAAGAACCAGAGGATGTCTCAAAAGATGAGACTAATCCTTTATGCAGCGTACATTCATGCCAGAAAATCCAAATGACTCCGTTCGCTGCAATTTAGGTGAATTATTAACGATAAAATAGAGCCATACCAAAGAAGGATCATAGGGATTCAGCCTGGTGGTTGACCACCAACCGCAAAATACACCGTCGTAGCCCGGAAGAGCTGCAAAGCCTGATTCGTTTGTTGCTCCATCATTGGGTGCATCCCAATGGATTGAACCTGTCTCTTTTAATTTGTGCGCAGCCTGACCGGGGCCTCCCAGGAAAGCACATAATGTTTCCCACTCATCATCCGAAGGTACATGCCATCCTGCAGGGCAAAGCTTGCCGGTGTTCACTGTATACCAGTTATAAAGTGCGCCAAAGGTGGTACTATAATTGTCAGAATCTTTGTCACACCAGTTATATCCGGGTGTGCCCGCATCATTCCAATCATAATTGAAGGTTACTTTTGGTATGGAAGTGCCGTCAATCAATTTTGTGGTTCTGAGATTTTCCGCCATCCAAATCTGGGTTCCTATCTCAACAGATTTATACGTGTTGCCCTCAATATCCGAAAGTGAACCATAATTTAAATCCGGATTGAATTCTATGGTCTTGTCAAAGGCAAGCGTCGTAAATTCAATCTCCGATCCATAGAAGGTCCTAACGGATGATCCTGTAAAATTGATGAGATAGGCCCTGATGCGGTAGGTCGTATTCGGTGTTAACTGGCCAAACCAAAGATCTGATGCAGTTTCTATATTTTTTATATCAAATGCGGAAACACTGTCATTGCAGGTGGGATTTGGCTTTGTGCTGTAGCAAATGCCGCCATCTACCAAATTTTCAGATCCTCCTTGCCATTCAACTCCGCTTTTGGCAGAATGGTAGGTAACTTCTGACACCGGTTTTGTTATTACAGTGAGGTTCCCTTCTTCCTCCTTTGAGCAGGAATTCATAGTTGCTGCAATTCCTGTATAGGCAAGGGCGATCATGGATATTTTCAAGCAACGGTTCACAGCATTTCGTTTTTGATTTGAATCATTTGGATCAATTACTGCAGTTTGTGGTGAACATGATATTCGGGCTGCCTGATGTATTGATATAAAAACTGTTATAACTTGTCGGTGGGAATGGCAGTTTCCAAACACATACTTCATATAAGGATGGCATGGAAGGAATTTCAATCCAGTCTAATTCAGAATTCCTTGAAATATTCAAATGCGTGAGGGCGTTGCTCCCGCAAAGGAGCCTTTGAAGGTGGGTATTATTGGTAACATCCAGATCAGTAAGTACATTGTTGCTGCAATCCAGTTCTCCAAGTTGTGCATTGTTGGAAACGTCTAAGTTGGTCAATCTATTATCATTGCAGTATAAGCTTATTAATTCCGGATTATCCGAAACATCCAGATTTGTCAGGTAGTTTTCGCCGCAGACAAGTATTCTAAGATGTTTGATTTTTGAAACATTCAGACTGGTGAGTTTGTTCCCGCCCAGGCGTATGAAATCCAGGTTGGGACTGTTCGAAGCATCCAGCGTGGTTATCGGATTGAGTTCGCAATTCAGATTTATCAATGCAGTATTATTCGATACATCCAGACTGGTAATCTCGTTATACCCGCAATAAAGTTTTTCCAGGAGGGTGTTTTTGGAAACATCCAGGCTGATCAAACCCGTGAACTGACACCACAATATCCGGAGCTGCGTATTGTTCGAAACATCAAATTTTTTTAATGGATTGTAATCCAAACCAAGTTCCTGAAGACTTTTATTATTCGATACATCTATTTCACTCAGCAAGTTGCCCCCGCAATGCAAAAGCGTTAAATCAGTATTTTTTGATACATCCAGGCTGGTAAGTTGATTGCCGGAACAAATCAAATCCTTTAACACAGTGTTTTTCGAAAGATCAAGAGCTGTCAACTGGTTGGTGTAACAAGATAAAAATAATAATCCGGTATTATTCGAAACATCAAGCCTGCTAAGTGAATTTCCACTGCATTCCACGGTATCTAATGCCAGGTTATTTGAAATATCCAACCTGACCAATGAATTGTACTCAGCCGATAGAAATGTCAATGCCGGATTTGCCATGATATTGAGTTCCATTAACAGATTAATACTGCAATCCACTCTCTTCAGTTCGGGTTTATTTGAAAGCTCCAGGCTGGAAATTTTATTGTAACGGCATAGCAAAATCTGAAGATCCGGATTATTTGACAGAACAAGCCTGGTTATTGCATTGGAGCTGCAATCGAGGCTTTTCAGGGATTTGTTGCCTGAAAGATCGAGGCTGGTCAATGGATTGTAACTGCATTGCAGTTCCTCCAGGTTGATGAAGAATTCTATACCCTTCATATCATAAATTCCACAATGATTAAGGTTCAGGACTTTTACTGCCTGAGCCTCAGCATAGCTGATTGAGCCATCGCCATCGGTGTCGATTCCTTTTTTAATTAACGTGTTGATAAAGTTATAGTCCTGAAACAGGATTAATTCCGACTCCTTTTCACAGGAGATCAGGAATAAAGTTGACGAAAGAAGAGTTACTATCTGATGGATAATTTTCATAGTGAGCACAAACCATTATAATACTAAAGTTAGCACATGTTATGCGTAAAGCCAAAATTATTTCCAACCTGTAAGTTGATAATGGTAACCTGGAAATGACAGGCCTGAAGAACATGGGAATTATGGTGGCCCATGTAAACCAGCGGGACCTGCAGTTCATTGCAGCGCTGCTGGAAGCAGGAACAATAAAGTCTGTTATCGATAAATGCTACCCTTTAAGCGAGACTGTGGCAGCCATGAAGTTTCTGGAAGCGGTACACGCCCGGGGGAAAGTGGTTATTAAAGTGTAAACAAAGTCTTTGGTTTCAAGAATGATACATTTCAATTGGAAACGGCCGGAATCTGTTTTTTATTCAGCTTTCTGATGAACGGATTGGCTGTAAAACCATGCAAAATGATGCTGAGTAATATCGTGCAAACGGCCGTGAGAATGATCGTTTCCTTGTGAGGTAATTCGACATCAAAGACAATGATGGCAAAAACGATACTGGCCAGTCCGCGTGGCCCGAACCAGCCTATGAACAGTTTTTCTTTCCCTGAGAATCCTGAATGGATCAGGGAGAGCAGCACGGGAATTATCCGGATCAATGTCAGGCTCAGCAAAGCATAAACAATGACTTCCCAGGTAAAAAACTTGAGATTGCTTGACACCACAACCGACCCAAAAATAACCCAGGTGAGCATGCTGAGCGTATCCCCGGCTCCCTCAGCGGCCTCCAAAAGTTCATGCTTATACTTCCTGTTCAATACGCTGTATAAAAGTCCGCCGGTGAAACAGGCAATAAAACCGCTGCCGCCTGCCAGTTGCGCTGCGGTAAAACAAGTGAATGCCAGGGCAATGATCACGACTGTTTTCCATGATTTTGAAATCCCTTCATGCTTTTCGGAATAATCCACCAGCCTGTCCACAATAAAAGTGGCAGCCAGACCAGCTATAAGTCCGATTCCGATCTCCTCAGCAAAAAGGATCAATCCGGAAGGGAAAGCGACACCTTCCGTTCGGGATGAAAATAATTCTATCAAGAAGAACAGAACCGGAACGCAGATACCGTCATTCAGGCCGCTTTCCACGTTTAACGATTCCCTGATCCTGGATGGAAGAGATGGATTCGTAACAACTGCTTTGCCCAGTGCTGCATCGGTTGGAGCCAGTAAAGTCGCCAGGATTCCCAGTTCAATCCATGAAAATCCCTTGAATACCAACAACCCTCCAATCATGCCAAAAACGATTGTAAGCGGAAGCCCTATCAACAGCAATCGCACTGGAATAGAGATATTTTTCATCAATCCTCTGATATCGGTATTGGCAGCATCATTGAATAAAACCAGGGCCAGGGACAGTTCGGCAATTACCCGGTAGCCTTCAATTCCAACTTTCAGATTGATCACATTTAACACCAGCGGTCCCAACACCACCCCGACAATAACAGTCAGAAAAGGTCCGCTTATCATTGTTTTCTCCATTCGCTTCGCCATCAGGCTGTAAATGAGTATGAAGGCAGCGAAGACCATTACATTCTGATAAACCATAATATTACTTTGTTAAGTTACCGTTAAAATCTTGCCAGGTTCACAGCTGTGCGGTGTATGCGGTTTTAAAGGCATTCATGCGTCAGTCTCTTACGAAGATACATAAAACTATGCTTTGATATTCAAAAGACCCCCGGCAAAACCTATATTGTCAGTTCGTAACCTTTTTATATTTTTAGGGTATCAATTTGTATCAAACGCGCTGATAATATCCGTCTTGAAAAGGCAATGAGTCTTCGAAACTCTTTTTTCCCGGCTTTGATTCTTTGTTGCAGCTGGCTGCTTGATCCGCTTTATGCACAGCAGATCAGGATCAATGAAGTAATGAGCTCCAACCAAAAAAGCTTTTATGATGAAGACCAAGACACACCAGATTGGATAGAACTCTATAATGGCACGAACGAGGCGGTAAATCTTGCCGGCTATGGTATCAGTGACGATGTGAACATCCCCTATAAATGGATATTTCCTGAAATTCTGCTTGAGCCGCGAAAGTTTATTATCCTGGCTGCCTCAGGCAAGGACAGGAAAACTCCTCCTCTTTTCTGGGAATCAGTGATCACGTCAAATGACACATTCCGATACAGTATACCCCATGCTGATCCGGGTCCCTGGCGAAATCCGGAGTTTAATGATAATGCCTGGACGGAAGGCCGGTCGGGTTTTGGGTATGGTGATGAGGATGATGCCACCGTGGTTCCCTTTGGCACCATAACTGTTTTAGTCAGAAAAATCTTCACGGTTGAGGATCTGGCCCTGGTAAAAAAGATTATGCTTCATGTGGATTACGATGATGCTTTTGTGGCTTACCTGAATGGTCATGAGATAGCACGTGCGCAAATCGGAACACCCGGTATTCCGCCTGCATGGAATATGCAGGCCACCAGTTCAGATCATGAAGCTACCCTTTACCAGGGAGGCTTGCCTGAAGCATTTTCGTGTGATGCTGCCATCCCTTACCTGGTAAAGGGCAGTAATGTATTTGCCTTAGAAGTCCATAACCGGGATGCCGGATCATCAGATTTGAGTTGCATACCGTTCCTTACCCTGGGAATGACCAGGGAGCCTTCATCTTTCAGGGGTAAGCCCGGTTTTCTAAATTTCCCGGATACATACCTGCATCTTAACTTCAAGATCAGCTCAGGAGGTGATACCCTTTTATTTTCTGATGCTAACGGTATGATGATCGACAGCATACGAACCGGCAACATGTTGCCTGATATTTCCATGGGGCTTCAACCTGATGGTATAAGCTCCCGGTGGCTTTTCGATGAACCTACCCCAGGAACAGCCAACCTTGGTAAATCTTATCCGGTTAATATGAATCCTGACCCGTCATTCTCGCATCCGGGAGGTTTCATGACAATGCCGGCGGATATTGAGATTTATGGTGCCGGTGCCAGTGATACCATCTGGTATACAACCGACGGGTCGATGCCCGGGCGCGGAACCTCAAAATACTCCGGCCCCATTCATCTGACCGGAAGCACTGTTATTAGAGCCGTAATTTTAGGTTCCGGCCGGATGATCAGGAAACCGGTCACCCGAAGCTACCTTTTCCGGATGGCAAAACCCACCCTGCCTACTATTTCATTGTCAACCGACCCTCCCAACTTTTTTGACTGGGAAACAGGAATTTATGCGCTAGGGCCCCATGCTGGCACTGATTTGCCGAACTGGGGGGCAAATTTCTGGCAGGATTGGGAACGGCCGGTGCATATTGAGCTTTTTGAACCTGATGGCCATCTGGGATTGGATGTTGATGCAGGCGTGAAGATTTACGGCGCCTGGTCCCGGGCCCTGCCGCAGAAATCTTTGGCCTTTTATTCACGGAAAGAGTACGGTAACCCTGTATTTGCCTGTAGATTGTTCCCGGATCTGACATTTACCGAGTATAATAATTTTATCCTTCGTAATTCCGGAAATGACTGGAACAGGACCATGTTCCGCGATGCGCTGATGGGCGGCCTTCTGGATTACTCCAGCCTCGATCGACAAGCCTACCATCCTGCCGCTGTGTATCTTAACGGAGAATACTGGGGATTGCTCAATATCAGGGAAAAAATCAATGAGCACTACCTGGCTGCTCATCATGGCATTGATCCGTTCCAGATCGATTTGCTCGAAGGCGGGGGAAGCCCTATTCTTGGTAATGCTGAGCACTACAACAGTATGATTGACTTTTTAACCAATAATAGTCCCGCACAAAAGGCCAATTACGACAAGGTGAGAACGTATATGAACGTGGAGAATTTCATGGATTACCAGATTGCCGAGATATACTTCAATAATACCGATTGGCCCGGAAACAACATCAAATTCTGGCGACCCAGGATTCCCGGTGGAAGGTGGAGATGGATTGTTTATGATACAGATTTTGGATTTGGCCTGTACAATGAGGCAGGATATGCAGAAAATACACTGGCTTTTGCTTTGGCTGAGGACGGCCCGGGATGGCCCAATCCGCCCTGGTCGACTTTTTTGCTCAGACGGTTGCTCGAAAATCAGGATTTTAAAAACGAGTTCATCAATCGTTTCGCCGACAGGTTGAACACTTCATTCAGCTATCCTGAAGTATTGCATCGAATCAATCAAATGAGCGGGGCCATAGAAGCTGAATTGCCCTATCATTTTGACCGTTGGAGCCAATGGGGAGAGGACATTGAAACCTGGACAACCGAGGTAGAAACATTACGCAAATTCGCGAGCAACAGAGTATCCTACATGCGAGACTTTATTGACCAGCAGTTCTCGAATCCCGGAATCAATATCCTTAAAATGTCTGTATCACCTGCCCAAAGCGGAAGTGTTCAGCTAAATACCTTATTGTTGAAAGACTTTCCCTGGGAGGGTTACTACTTTAATCGTATCCCGGTCCGGATAACCGCACGTCCAAATCCCGGCTATCGTTTTGTCAGATGGCAAGGACCCGTAGTCGAACCTCTTTCCTCGTTCACGGCAATTTCAATGAATGGATATTCAGCTGTGAAAGCAGTTTTTGAGGTGGATGATTCGGGCCTGAATGAAATTGTTATCAATGAAATATATTATAATGATCCACCAGGATTTGATGCAGACGACTGGCTTGAGCTATATAATCACGGCGCTGCAACCATTGATTTATCCGGTTGGATCCTTCAGGATGCAGATACATCCCACCGCTTCTTAATCCCTGCTGGCACGTTTATTTATCCGAATGAATACCTGGTAATTTGCAGCAATAGTGAAAAATACAAGGCATCATACCCTGATTCCCCTCCATTTGCAGGTGATTTTTCATTTGGACTTGGTAGTTCGGGTGATTGCATCAAGCTGCTAACACCTGACAGTATACGGGTAGATTCCGTATGCTATGGCATTGACAATCCATGGCCTCCTGAACCCAAAACCGAAGGCGTAAGTCTTGAACTGGTAAATCCGGATTCTGATAATTCCCTGGCCATTAATTGGATGGCGTCAGTGCCGCTCCACGGCACTCCCGGCAAAAGCAATACGCTCATTTCAGGACAAGCAGATGGGTATCCTGATCCGGTAACAGGAGTTGATTATCTGGAATGTTATCCCAATCCTTTTTCTGTGCTTACCCATATTCGCTATGAAGTTGCGACACAGGGATGGATCAGACTATCGGTTTATGATCTTCAGGGTCATCTCATCAAAATGCTGTTCGAAGGAGAAACAGGACCAGGAATCAGTGAACATGTATGGGATGGATATGGTTCAGACGGATCAAGAATGAAGCCAGGAGTCTATATCGGGCTTCTCGAAACTATAAATTCCAGATCACACTGCAGAATTGTAATGATACAATGAAAAAGTGAGAATATTCACCGGAATCGGGATGGATTCAGATCATTTCTTATTCAGTCCCTTGCCTTCCAGGTACTTGATCAGCATCTCCGCATATTGTTTGAATCCTTCTTCCAGACCGGCCGGATTTTTTGCTTCCGATTGTACTGACCATATTAATTTGTCAGAAGCCAGATCATAGGCATTGGTCTCAAAGTAAAAAGTTTTGTCAACGGAATAATAGGACGGAGAGTATACTATCGGGTAATAGTAGTTATAATAACCGTAATAACTTCCGTAATAACCATAACTCATGGGATAATAAGCACTGCCGGGGTGATAGGTTTCCACGGTCTTGGTATCCAGCAAGGCCAGTGTCATAACAGCATCACATCCGGTTTCCTTTATCGCTGCTGCCAGCTGTTCCTTGGTGAAATTATCGGTAAGCCTTACATTGGGCGGAAAGATCTCATTGCTCCGTACCACCTTATATCCGCGGGAAAGCAAGGTAGTGGCCATCTCATTTTCAAGGACAAAGTTGGCATCCTGATTCGGCGAAAGGACGATACAAAAAATTTTCTTATAGGGTCCCTTTGAAGAGGCTTCGGGATCAGCCCAGAAACCAACGACCTTCTGGGCCTGGTAACATCCCGAAAACAAGAATGCTGTGAGCAATAAGCTGAATATCCTGAATTTCATGGTTGAAGTTTTTAGTAAAATGTAACTATTTCGGGAGGTTTATATTACCAGCAATAGTACAAAATATAAATGAGAAACTAATGTGCTTTACGTTATACACTGTATATCTGATAATTAAGTAACAGATTGTTTAAAGTTACAACAGTGTATAATTATTAAACACACGATCTTTAATCGTGATTGTCTTTCACTTACATATTTCTTGTTAAGATAGTGTTGATTATTTCAACACAATAAACTGTAAATATTCTGTGCACCTATGCTTTAATAATTTGATATACTGATGTTTATTGTAATTGGCATTGTAATTGATTCTTGAATAATGGCTCGTTCAAGCGTGAAACTTCGAAATTACTAATATTTAATGCCATGAAATACTCAATTTCTCTGCTCTTTGGTATGTATCTACTTTGCTGTAGCCAAACAGGTTTTTGTACCGGCACATCCGGCAATAAGGAAAATACCCCATCCTCCGCCAAGTCAGGGATTACCTTGAAAATTGCGGTAACCCCGGAGCTGAGTCCCCTGATCATGATGTGGATCAGGGAATATGGCCTGATGAATCCGTCTGTAGGCTTTTCGGTCAGCACGATCAGTGAAAACCAGGGGAAGCCGGCTGCGGACATATGCATTGTGTCGGGTGAATATGCCGGGATTACCGGTGAAGACCCCTGGAGGATCAGCCTTGGTCGCCAGGCGATTGTTCCCATTTTTAATGCGAAAAATCCGCTGCTGCCTGCAATTTCAGCACAGGGGATCTCCACGGCTGAATTTGCCGCGCTCGTTTCAAATATGGGATTTACCTGGTCCGACTTGATTTCGGGCGGACAAAACAAACCTGCAACACTCTATATTCTTGCCAATGAAGCTGTTAAGACAGCCGTATCAGTGTTCACCAAGGCTGATCCTGTTGCCCTCAATGCTATCCCTGCCTTATCGGCAGAGGATTTGCTGTCTGCCATCCGGAAGGATCCTTATGCTGTTGGCTTCTGCAGGCTTTCCGATGTGAAAAAAGAAGGACAGAATGAATTAGCAGAAAATATCAGGCTTCTGCCCGTTGATAAAAACGGGAATGGCCGCCTCGATCCTTTTGAAAGCATCTTCAATACACCTGATGAGCTTGCCCGGGGCTTATGGGTCGGCAAATACCCTCGTGCTTTGGCCGGGAACATTTACGCGCTGTCGCAGGCTAAACCCACCGATAAAAATACCCTGGCCTTTCTCACCTGGATCACTACCGATGGATGGAAATACCTGGCTTCCGATGGTTATAGCGATCTGATCAGCATGGAAAAGCAGGCCAACCTGGCCATTTTATCGGATAACCCCGGAAATGAAGAACCTGGCAGGGCTGGTACTTCTCCAGGCTCCTTATCCTGGCTGATCATCATAGCCATGGTGGTTATTACAGGAGCGGTCTTTGCATTCGCTTCCCTGATCCTCTCCCGCAGGAAGTCTGCTATCACAGAGGAATTACTGAGTTTCCCCCCGGTACTGAATGTAAATACGATTCGCGGTCCTAACGGATTATACTACGACCGGACGCATACCTGGGCCTATATAGAAACAGATGGTCTCGTTAGGATTGGTATTGATGACTTCCTGCAGCATGTCACGGGATCCATAACCCGGATCATGATGCGGGAATCCGGGGAATTTGTCAGAAGGGGTGAAAAGATCCTCACCCTGATCAAAGACGGGAAGCAGCTGAACCTGTACGCCCCCATCACGGGAACTATAAAGTCCCTGAATACCAACCTGCAAAAGGATGCCTCCCTGATCAACGAATCACCTTATGAAAAGGGTTGGATTTACCTGTTAGAGCCGAGGAACTGGCTCAGGGAGATCCAGTTCATGTTCCTGGGAGAAAATTACAGGGAATGGCTGAAGACTGAACTGATCAGGCTCAGGAACTTCTTCGCGGTTTCCCTCAGGTCGCATAAAACCACCTTTAACTACGCCGTCCTGCAGGATGGCGGTGAACTGAAAGACAACGTTCTGGCTGACCTGGACCCTGAGGTATGGGAAGATTTCCAGACAAGATTCATTGATACTTCCAGGTAATTTATATTATAAAGTCGATTCAATTTCAATAAACAATATATGGCAATCAATCGTCGCATATTTTTCAAAACGCTGGGGTTGACCGGGGTAACCCTGGCAACCGGCACCAGGCTTGGAGCCGATATTCCTGAGGATGATAATACCGAATTCCGGGGTTTGCTCTACGATTCTTTTCGCTGTGTAGGATGCAGGCTGTGTGAAACCGTGTGTGCCGAAGCTCACAATCTGCCCGTGCCCGAAGATAAACTGGTAACCGGTGTTGTGCGCAAAACCAGTGAAACCCGGCGTACAGTCATTAATAAATTTACCACATCAAAAGGCGAGGTATCCGTAAAGAAACAATGCATGCACTGTAATGAGCCTGCCTGTGCTGCCGGATGTCTCACCCAGGCCATGCATAAAACCAAGGAGGGTCCGGTCATCTGGCGAAGCGAAAAATGCATGGGCTGCCGGTATTGCATGGTATCCTGCCCCTTCGACGTACCGAAATTCGAGTACCACAGCGCCAATCCGAAAATCCAGAAGTGTGATATGTGTTATGACCGGATCAGGGAGGGCAACATACCTGTTTGTGCGGAAAACTGCGGAGATGCACTGATTTTCGGCACCCGCAGGGAGCTTATTGCTGAAGCCAGGAAAAGAATTGCTGAAAACCCTGATAATTACGTCAATGAGATTTACGGGGAATATGTTGCCGGAGGTACCGGGTTTCTCCATATCGGTCCGGTTCCTTTCCAGGAACTGGGGCTGAACACAAAACTTCAGAATTCATCGTATCCTGCACTTACCAAGGGATTCCTTTACAGTGTTCCTGCTGTGTTTGTCGTTTTGCCCTCCATTCTGCTGGGCATCCATGAGGCCACCAAGAAAAACCTTTCAAAAGATGAAGAACATGAATAATCCGGCTGTTTCCATATCCAGGGACAATGAGGGTAAATCCGTCATGCGTTTCCTGGTCAGCGAACTAAAGCCCAGGGGGAAATGGCTGACCCCTTTTAACATAATCTCTCTTCCGGTGATCATTCTCGGACTTGTATTGATTGTAATCCGCTTCTGGAAAGGCATAGGATCCATCACCAATTTATCGCAGGAAATTCCCTGGGGATTGTGGATCGGCTTTGACGTGGTCACCGGTGTTGCGTTTGCCGGAGGTGCCTATGTTATCACTTTTATGGTTTATATCCTGAAGGTGAAAAAATATCATTCCATCGTCAGGGTAACGGTATTGAATGGTTTTCTGGCCTATGTATTCTATGCCGGCGCCCTGTTGCTCGATCTGGGACGACCCTGGAACGTGGTCAACCCCATCATCGGCAACAGTTTTGGCACCAGCAGCGTGCTGTTCCTGGTGGCCTGGCATTTCCTGCTTTACATGATCGCCGAACTCATCGAGTTCTCTCCGGCCATTGCTGAATGGCTGGGTGCAAAAAGGGCCAGAAAGATCCTTTCCGGAATGACTCTGGCCGCCGTTATCTTCGGGATCACCCTTTCTACCCTGCATCAATCGGGTTTGGGAGCCCTGTTCCTCATGGCCAAGGAGAAAATTCACCCCCTGTGGTATTCTGAATTCATTCCGCTGCTGTTCCTGGTGTCCAGCGTCTTTGCCGGTCTTTCCATGGTAATCTTTGAAGGATCCATCAGTCAAAAGGTATTCTTTAACCAGATCAGCGAAAAAAATCATAAGGCTCATGACGGCATCCTCACCGGATTATCCAAAATCTGCGCTGGTGCTTTGTTTGCCTATTTCTTCCTGCAACTGCTGGTTTTCATCCACGGGAAACGCTGGGAATATCTCGGCACACCCATGGGCCAATGGTTTCTGGTGGAGATGATTGGTTTTGTATTCATACCCATGGTTCTCTTCTTTTACAGTTACCGGAAACAAAGCATAGCCCTGATCCGGGTTGCGGCCATTCTTACCATGATCGGGGTAATCCTGAACAGGCTCAACGTCACGGTAATCGGATTCAGATGGGATGCACCGGTGCACTATGTGCCATCCTGGATGGAAATTATGGTAACCCTGACGGTAATTTTTACGGAAATCTGGATATTCAGATGGGTCATTAACCGCATGCCTGTACTGCGTGAGTCACCAGCATGGGTCAGTAAGGAAGTCTAAACAAACAACCCGTTGTCAGATTAAGGAAATGACAACACAACAATAAAAGCGATGGATGGATTTAATTACAACAACATCTTTGAAACCAAGGGTATAGAATACCTGGTCGTAATAGCCTTTCTGGTACTGCTCATCCCTTTCTGGCTCCTGCTTACCAAAAAGGTCTCATTTTCAGTGCCTTTCCAAAAGGTTCTGGGAATCCTGACGGCTAAAACACTGAAAATTCCCCAGGGGGTTTTATTCTGCAACAACCATACCTGGGCGCATATGGGCATGTCGGGAATTGCTCATATAGGACTGGACGACCTGTTGATGCATATTACCGGTGAGGTGAAATTCAGCAACCTGAAAAATCCCGGTGAAAAAATAAATAAGGGTGATCTGCTGGCTGAAATGGATCACCACGGCAAAAAGCTCAGGATCTTTTCGCCTGTTTCAGGGGAAATAACGGATACCAATCCGGTGCTTACGGAAAATCCTGAATTATTAGGTGAGGATCCCTATGGCAAAGGGTGGATGTACCAAGTGAAACCCTCCCAATGGATGGCCGAGACAAAGACCTATTACCTGGCTGAAGATGCCACCCGCTGGCTGGGCAAAGAGCTGGATCGATTCAGGGATTTTCTTTCACGGTCGGTAGACCACGGTTCACCTGAATCTGCCCGTCTTGTCCTGCAAGATGGCGGGGAACTGAGAGATCATATCCTGCCGGACCTCCCGGCAGAAGTCTGGCGCAGTTTTCAACAGGATTTCCTGAACCAGCCGGTCTAAAATATTATTGACCGCTTTTAACCCCCAATTGAAATTTTGAATGTAAATTGGGGGATATTTCATTATTGAGGTGACGTGTCATGAAGCTGTTAAAAAAAGCAGTGGAAAAAAGGGATACAGGAAACCCGTTCTTCAAGGGATTTGTAAAATTCAGGTCTTCCATCTTTGGCAGGGTGGTTTTTATATTCACCATTTCTTCGATTTTTCTTTTCGTAACCTTCTGGATCATTTTCAGGTCGGTAAATGAGGGCTATATGAGATCGATCATCCGGGAAAACGGGAACAATATCGCCTCACTGGTAGAAAGTGCACTGTATAAATCCATGCTTGAAAATGACAGGACAACGCTCCAGAGCACACTCGATGTCATCAACAATATGTCGGGCATTGACGATGTCAATATGTATGATAATGATAACAACCTGTCCTATTCCTCAATTTCCAAAGATACTTCCGCCCACAGTGATCCCGACTGCAAAAGCTGTCATGCTGACATAGCCACCATGTTCCCCGAAAAGGAGAAAACCGTCCGCATCATTGATATTGACAGCGAATGCAGCATGAGTCACAGCAACAACAACAGCAGACACATGCTCATCCGGTCTCCCATACTGAATTCTCCATCCTGCTATACAGGCACCTGTCATGCCCATAGCCCGAGCGAGGAAGTGCTGGGTTCCCTGCTGATCAAATTTCCGATGAAAGATCTGGATGACGCCCTCAATAAGTCTAAAAAGGATTACATATTGCTTGCAGCACTGATCACCGTCCTGCTGGTGACGTTCCTGATTATTCTTACCATGCAGAAGATCAGGAAACCTCTGACCGCCTTAATAGCTGCCAGTGAGGCTGTTGCAAAAGGAGACAAAAGTACAAGACTGGAGATAAAATCCAATCATTTATCCGACATGCGAATGGTTTCCATGGCTTTCAACGATATGCTCGATAACCTTCAGAAAGCCAATATGGAACTCCAGAACTGGTCGCATCAGCTGGAATACAAGGTTCAGAAGAAATCAGAGGAATTAGGTCAGGCTCAGCAGGATATGATTAACATTGAAAGAATTGCCTCGCTGGGAAGATTATCGCTTTCGGTAGCACACGAAATAAACAATCCCCTTTCAGGCATCCTGGTTTATGCCAAACTGATTCATAAACAGTTAAGCAATCAGGCGCTCGACCCGGAAAAGAAAGAGACGATGCTCAAACACCTGGGTTTCATTATCAGTGAAGCCATGCGCTGCGGGGACATTGTTAAGGGATTACTGGATTTTTCCAGAAAAGACCAGAATGATTTTGAAACCAGGCATTTACATGAGATCCTTCATGATACCTGCGACCTGATGAACCATTCCATGAAAGTAGCCAATGTCAGCTTTTTATCTGACTTTTCGGCAAAAGCGGATTGGATTTTCTGCAGCCCCAATCAGATCAAGCAGGTTTGCGTGGCCATCCTGATGAATGCCCTGGAAGCGATAACAGAAAACGGGGAGGTTGTTTTCAGGACCCTGAATCCTGATGAAGAACATGTTCGCATCGATATCACGGATAACGGATCCGGCATAGCAGAAGAGGATATTCCGCATATTTTTGAACCCTTCTTTTCCACAAAGGAAAAAACAAACGGGATCGGTTTGGGACTGGCCATTGTACACGGTATCATCCAAAACCATAAAGGGAGGATTGAGGTGCGATCCGAACGGGGAAAGGGAACAACCATATCCATAACATTGTCTTTACTTAAGAACAAATAGTGCCTGCCATGGCAAGAAAAATCTCGATACTCATTGTGGATGACGAGGAATCCGTTAGAGATTCCCTGTACAACTGGTTCATTGAGGACGGTTACCGGGTGGAATGCGCAGAGGATGCTAAAAAAGCATTGTTCATACTGGAATCCGATCCCTTTGATATCATTCTGGCCGATATTAAAATGCTGGGCATGGACGGCCTGGAAATGCTCAGACGTATAAAGACGATCAGGAAGGAATCCATTGTTATCATGATGACAGCCTTTGCTACAGTGGATACGGCGGTTCAGGCCCTGAAAGACGGCGCCTTTGATTACGTTACCAAACCTTTCGATCCCGATGATCTTTCGCACCTGATCCGGAATGCCTGCAAGCAAATATCACTGACAGAAGAAAATGAGATCCTCAGGGAAAAGGTGGTTTCACTGGAGAACATCGAGAACCTGGTTGGTGGCAGTGAAGCCATGCACAAGGTGCTGAAGGAGATTGAAAGCGTTGCCCAGTCAAATGCCTCTGTTATCATTACCGGAGAAAGCGGTACCGGCAAAGAACTTGTCGCCCGGGCCATCCATGCCAATTCTCCCCGCAAGTTTTTCCCTATGGTGAGTGTACATTGCGGGGCCCTTTCAGAAAGCCTCCTGGAAAGCGAATTGTTCGGACACGAAAAGGGCGCTTTTACTGGTGCGGTTTTCAATCGCAAGGGTCGGTTCGAAATGGCCGACAGCGGTACGATTTTTCTCGATGAAATTGCCACAATCTCCTCAAAAATGCAGGTGGAACTGCTCAGGGTGCTCGAAACCAAAAGTTTTGTCCGTGTAGGCGGAAACAAAGAGATCTCCTCTGATTTCAGGGTCATCTGTGCCACCAACCGCGATCTGAAATCCATGGTGGAAAAGGGACTCTTCCGGGAAGATCTCTATTACCGGTTGAATGTAGTAAACATTCAAGTTCCGCCTTTACGGGAAAGAACTGAGGATATACCTCAGCTTGTTGATTATTTCATCAGGAAATACTGTACGTCCATGAACAGACCGCTCATTACCATTGATTCTGGTGCCCTGAAAAAACTGGAAGAATTTTCCTTCCCTGGTAACATCCGGGAGCTTGAAAACATGATTGAAAGGGCCATAGTGGTGGGAAACGGAAGAAAGATCACGCTGAGAGATCTTCCGCTGGGAAAGGAAATTGTCAGCACAACTGTTGAGAGCCTGGAAGATCTTGAAAAGGGCCACATCTGCCATATCCTGGATAAATACAACTGGAATATATCAGCTGCAGCCAAGGCGCTTCAGGTGGATCGGGTAACCCTCTACAACAAGATCAAAAAGTATGAACTGAGCCAGAAATAATCCCTGTTTCTGTTTCCGCCACCTTACGAGTATGGACCCTGAAGACATCACATTAATCTCGTTTGGCTATTTTGATCAGGAACTGCCTGAAAAGATCGCTCCTGACATCGGCCGTGAATTTTCCTGTCCGGTGAGAACCAAAATCGGCAACCTGGACCTGAGTGAATTTTATGATCCTGCAAGAAGACAGTATAACGGCACAACCCTACTGAAGAAAATCGATGCCGAGTTTGCCGCAGATTACTCCAAAACCCTGGCCTTGTTCAACATTGATCTGTTTATACCCATTCTGACCTATATATTTGGCCAGGCGTTCCTGAACGGGCGTATGGGAATAGCCTCCATTTACCGGCTGAGCAATGAACGCTATGGCATCAGATCCGATGGAAAACTGCTGGTGGAACGATTCCGGAAAGAAGCCATCCATGAACTGGGCCATATGTTCGGGCTGATCCATTGTCACGATCCCGTGTGCGTAATGCGATCGAGTACTTACGTGGAGGACATTGATCAAAAAAACCATACCCTATGCCCCAAATGCCGATTGCAACTAAATAGAAGCATCGGTGAAACCTAAGGCCCCAATAAGTTCTTTAACTTTTTCAGCTGCCAGAGGAATGGCCTCTTCCACTTCCGGACTAAGTTCCATACCCAGCTCCTGGAAATCTTTTATGGAGATTGCCACGAGATAAATTTCCGGGGCATTCCCCAAAAGATAAACAGCATCCAACAGGTCTTTCAGTCCAATCTCGTGGGCGCTCAGCTGCACCGGAAAATCCCGGGCATACCGCGGGTGCAGCACCCTGACATGACCAGCCGGATGCTGATCCAGGGAAGCGTCGGCTATGATAACCCGTTGATAATCCTGGAGGAGTCCCAGCAGGTGAAACCCTCCCGTACCCCCGTCAATAAGGTCGGCTCCGGTGAAACCTTCCTTTTCGAGCCTGGTGACTACATGAATACCTGCACCCTCATCCCTGAGCAGGATATTCCCGATCCCCAGTACAAGAGTATTGTGTTTCAATTTGTAAGATCTGTCCAGTCAGGTGCTGTTAAACTTCTTTAGGGCATTCTTCTGTTTTACTTTCATGACGTCCGATAACATCTTCCTCAATAAACTTCCATCCACCGATCATGGAAGATGTTACTCCGCGGCGCTCAATATAGTCGTGGTAAAAAACCAGGTATATATGCACCAGGGCGAACAGGATAAAGCCCCACATCAGGATGTGGTGCAGCTGTCGCACGTGCATGTCGCCTCCCAGGAAGGGTACCACCCATGCAAAAAGCTTTGGAAGGAAAGATTTGCTCATTGCCGCATACATACCAAACCCGGTGAGGCACTGCAGGAGGAAGATCAGGAAGGTAATGAAGTAAACCAGGCTGGCCAGTGAATTGTGGCCGATCGAATCGATCTGTTTGTGAGTGACCTGGAGTACATCCACCTTGATGACATTGATTATTTCCTTCCATTGGCAGCGTTTCAGCGGGATAAAATTATACCAGCGCGAGAATTCATTTCCGGCAAATCCCCAATAGATGCGGAACAGAAAATTGAAGAAGAACACGAATGCTGTTACAAAATGGATGAAACGCACCGTGCCGAACCAGTAATTATAATATGCTTCCGTATTGTTCACAATGGCCAGCGGTGTACCGATCAGATAGCCCGTTACGCAGAGCGTAACAATGCACAAGGCATTGATCCAGTGGTACAGCCGTACGGGCAGTTCCCATACGAGAACCTCACGCAATGGAGCGGATCTGCTTCTCATGGCTCAGAAGGATAATACATTATGAATAGACGTTCCGTTTTCATCATAGACATGCACGGCACATGCCAGGCACGGGTCAAAGGAGTGGATGGTCCGCAGCACCTCCAATGGCAGCTTCGGATCGGCAACCGGAGTACCGATCAACGACTCCTCATATGCCGACCGCTTTCCTTCAGGATCGCGGGGGGAGGCATTCCAGGTAGTAGGCACCACCAGTTGGTAATTGGCGATTTTTTTGTCTTCAATCACGATGAAATGCGACAAAGCACCGCGTGGAGCTTCTACCATGCCGATTCCTTTTGCACTTTTCTCCCAGGTTTCCGGGTCCCAACGGTCATTGTTCTGGGTGCGGGTATCCCCGTTCCTGATGTTGGCCAACAACTGCTGGTAGAACTCCAGCGCCCAGTCGCAGCAGAGCTTTGTTTCAAGCCCCCTGGCAGCGGTGCGTCCGAGCGTTGAGAACAAGGCCGTAACCGGAACATCAAGTGCCCTAAGTGTACTTTCAATCACTTCCTTGTATTCAGGACGTCCGGAGGCATAACCGACGAGCATTCTCGACAGAGGTCCCACTTCCATGGGATTTCCTTTCCATCTCGGAGTTTTTACCCAGCTGTATTTCTGTGACACATCAAGCAGTTCATAGGGTGGTTTGGGACCGGTATAGTTAAGCTTGGTCTCCCCCTCCCAGGGATGAAGCCCGGTTTTATCCCCTTTGGAATATTCATACCAGGAATTGTTGATATACTCCAGGATTTGTCCCGGATCATCGGCTTTTACCTCATGGATGGTACTCAGATCGCGATTGAGAATAGCTCCTCTGGGCATTTTGAAACTTTCGGGATTGTTGTACCCGTTTGTCGGGAAATCGCCAAAGGACAGGTAATTACTGAGTCCTCCGCCAATTGCACCCCAGTCGCTCTTATAGAATGAGGCTATAGCCAGCAAGTCAGGTATATACACCTGGTTCACAAAGACTTTGGCGTCTTCGAAAAGTTTCCCCACCATGGCCAGCCGCTCTGCATTCAGGGCATTCGCCTCATCAATATTGATGGAACAGGGAACTCCTCCTACCAGGTAATTGGGATGCGGGTTCTTTCCTCCGAATATGGTATGAACCTTTACCAGCTCTTTCTGCCACTCGAGAGCCTCGAGGTAGTGCGCAACAGCCATGAGATTGGCTGCTGCGGGAAGTTTGTATGCCGAATGCCCCCAGTATCCGTTGGCGAATATTCCCAGCTGCCCGCTGTCAACAAAATTCTTAAGCCGCTTCTGAACATCGGTAAAATAGCCTACAGAACTTTTAGGCCAGGATGAAATGCTCTGGGCAAGCTGGGATGTCTCAGCAGGATCAGCCTTAAGTGCAGACACTACATCCACCCAGTCGAGTGCGTGAAGAATATAAAAATGCACCACATGATCCTGTATGTAAAGGGCGTTGGCCATGAGGTTGCGGATCAGCTCGGCGTTGGGGGGTACTGAGATGCCGAGCGCATTTTCAACAGTTCTTACTGAAGTCAGTGAATGCGTGGAGGTACAAACCCCGCAGACACGCCCGACAAAAGCCCAGGCATCGCGCGGATCGCGGCCTTTCAGAATGGTCTCAATGCCGCGCACCATGGTTCCTGCGCTATAGGCATCGGTAATTCTCCCGTCTTTCACCTCAATCTCAATCCTGAGGTGACCTTCAATGCGGGTTATCGGATCAATAACAATTCTTTCAGCCATGGCTCTTAGCGTTTAGATGTTTTTGACTGGGATTCGGGTTCCGGAGCATTAACTATTTCGCGGTGTTTGCGGACATTGGTGAGGATAGCATGCCCTGCAATGCCCGCTGCAGTGACAACACCAAGTGTAATACCAATTTTGTCGGCTGTGGTTTCGATCCCGAAACCGGAAACACTGGGAAGGTGCTGGTAAAAAGGACCATTATCCCAGAATTTGGCCTCGGCACAACCAATGCAGGGATGACCACTCTGTATGGGATAGCTGACACCATCATTCCATCTGATGATACCACAGGAATTATAGGTAACCGGACCCTTGCATCCCATTTTGAAGAGACAATAGCCACGCCTGGCGCCTTCGTCGTCAAATGATTCGACAAACAAACCAGCGTCGAATGAAGCCCTGCGATAGCAAGTGTCGTGCACCCTGCGTGAATAGAAAGCTTTTGGCCTGCCCAACCCGTCGAGCTGCGGTATACGGTCGAAGGTAAGCAGATGTACCACCACCCCGGCCATTACATCAGCGATGGGAGGACAACCCTGTACATTGATCACCGGCTTTCCGCTGATGACTTTATGAACCGGTTTTGCTCCCGTAGGATTCGGACTGGCTGCCTGAACACAACCCGAGGAGGCACAGTTACCCCAGGCCACCACTGCTTTTGCATTGGCCACAGCTTCCTCGAGTATCTGTCGGGCACTCCTCCCGCCAATGCAACAATAGGCATCATTCCCGGTGGGTATGGACCCTTCCACCATCACGATGTATTCACCCGGAAATTTAGCCATCACCGCCTTATAGGCATCTTCAGCCTGAACACCGGAAGCAGCCATCAGGGTCTCCTGGTAATCCAGTGAGATCTTCTCCAGGACAATGGTCGCCACTATCGGATGCGAAGCCCTGATGAAGGATTCACTGCAACAGGTGCATTCCTGGAAATGAAACCAGATCACCGGAAGACGGGGTTTGGTCTCAAGGGCCTTAACAATCTGTCCTATGCCGCTGGCCTCCAGTCCAAGCATAGCACCCATTGTCGTGCAGAATTTAAGAAAGTCCTTTCGGGATATTCCTTTCGCTCTGACCTCCTCATAAAATGAGGGTTGCTTGTTTTTCATAAATGATTAGGTTTAAGTTAAACAGGCCACGTATTGAACTTATCAGATATCTAAATTAATAAATAAAATGATAATAGTCATTTTCAACCCGGATATTCTTCGCCATAAATTCTCTGCTTCACACCATTTTCAATAAAGTTCCCCTAACCTTTTCATTGTAATAACCACATAACAATAGCTATCATTTGTCAAAAACTATCGTATTCCTTCACTATTTATTTCTAATTTTATACTCCGATTATTCAGACACATTCTGCACTTATATGACTATGAAAGGTTGGCAATTATCCATATGTTTACTCATCACAACTGCTATACTTTTCATTCAAGAAAGTTACTCCCAGGATATCAGGATCAACGAGGTAATGAGTTCAAACCACGTGAGTTTTCTGGATGAAGATCTTTCTGCACCCGATTGGATTGAACTTTTAAATGCAGGAGCCCATCCTGTAAACTTGGCCGGATACGGCATAAGCAATGATATAAAAGAACCTTTCAAATGGATTTTTCCCGAGTTTTCGCTTGGCCCCGGGGATTATTTGCTCCTGGCTGCCTCTGGTAAGGACAGGAAAACCATACCGGTATTTTGGAGCACCGTTATATCTCTAAATGATGAGTTCCGGTATGCAATTCCGAAAGCAGATCTCGGGCCTTGGCAGGCCAGGTCTTTTAATGATTCCTCCTGGACAATAGGAAGATCAGGTTTTGGTTATGCAGATGGTGATGATGTTACTCTTGTTCCTGAAGGAACAATTTCCATCCTGGCCAGGAAAAGTTTCAAAATTACTGATCCTGCTGCCATTAAACAAATGATATTGCATGTGGATTTTGACGATTCCTTTGTGGCCTATATCAATGGTCATGAGATAGCCCGGGCAGAGATCGGATCTCCGGGAATACCTCCTGGCTGGAATCAGCCTGCTTTAAGCTCAGATCATGAAGCCAGTATTTATCGTGAGGGAAGACCTGATGCATTTTCCTGTGATTCAGTAATTAAGTATCTTTTACCCGGAGACAACCTTTTTGCCATCGAAGTTCACAATGCCAATAAAGAATCCAATGATCTGAGCTGCATTCCTTTTCTCTCATTAGGTTTCGCCACTAAGCCTGACTCTTCAACTGAAGCACCTTCCTATCTTACTTTAACAAACCAATTTTTCCACCTGAATTTTAAAATAAATTCCACTGGAGATACAATTCTGCTAACCAATCCTTCCGGCCACCTTGCTGACAGTATACAGATCACCGGCATGACGGCTGATGTTTCTATCGGGTCGAAATTACAAGACAGGCATTCCCGATGGCTTTTTGACAAGCCTACCCCAGGGGCCGCCAATTTGAGTGTAAGCTATCCCATCCGTTCCGGCATTGATCCTGTTTTTTCCCATAAAGGGGGATTTATAACAAGCCCCTTTACCCTTGAGATATCTGGCGCAGAAATTGGTGATACGATCTGGTACACCACCGACGGATCAACACCCAAGCGGGGATCCGATATTTACAAAGAACCTATTCCTATTGAGGAAAGCAAAGTTATCCGGGCCGTTATTACCGGGCCTGACCGGATGAACAGAAGACCCGTGACCAGCAGTTATTTGTACAGAGAAGCAAAACCCACGCTGACTACCCTATCACTGTCCACTGATCCGCCAAATTTTTTTGACCGGGATACAGGAATATATGTATTGGGGCCAAATGCCAGTCCAGAAGCCCCGAATTTAGGGGCAAATTTCTGGGAAGATTGGGAACGGCCTATACATATTGAACTCTATGAATCAGAAGGCACGCTGGTGATGGAATCCGACGCAGGAGTCAAGATTCATGGCTCCTGGAGCCGCACAGCGCCGCAGAAGTCATTATCCTTTTATGCACGGCATAAATATGGAACAAAATCATTCAACTATAGACTGTTCCCGGATCTGCCCTTTCAGGAATATAATAATTTTCTGTTGAGAAATTCCGGAAATGACTGGGGAAGAACTATGTTTCGTGATGCGCTCATGTGCAGCCTGCTCGATACAGCAGAAATTGATAAGCTGGCATATAGACCGGCTTCTGTATATCTCAATGGAACCTATTGGGGACTTCTCAATCTCAGAGAAAAAATCAATGAACATTTCCTGGCTGCACATCACGGCGTTTTACCCTATCAGTTAGATTTACTGGAGGATTGGGGAAAGCCGATCATGGGTGATGCCGAACATTACAACAATATGATTGCCTTCCTGGAAAATAACACACCAGCCCTTGAGGCAAACTATGATAAAACGAAAATGTTAATGGATGTTGGGAATTTTATGGAATATCAGATTGCGGAAATATATTTTGATAATTATGACTGGCCCAGCCACAACGTAAAATATTGGAGATCAAGAACCCCTGAAGGTAAATGGAGATGGATTGTTTTCGATACCGATGTAGGTTTTGGCTTGTATGATGACAACGCTTATACAGATAATACACTTGAATTTGCCCTGGCCACAAATGGATCAGACTATCCAAACCCACCCTGGGCAACATTTTTGCTTCGCCGATTATTAGAAAACCAGGGGTTCAAGAATCAATTCATCAACCGATTTGCCGACAGGCTCAATACCTCTTTTAGCTATCAAACCGTCCTGCAGCACATTGATCAAATGAGCCAAACCATCGCGGATGAAATACCCTTTCAGCTCGCCAGGTGGAATCTATTGAACGGGAATCCGGATAATTGGATAAATGAAGTTGAAAAATTGCGCTTGTTCGCCAGTAAAAGGGGGGGGTACATGAGAAGTTTCATCTGTCATCAGTTTCCTGGACTTGACACGGTCTCTCTTAACCTTTCTACGTCATCCCCCCAAAGTGGCCATATAAAGTTAAATACTTTGGATCTGGGAAGTTTTCCCTGGGAAGGGATCTATTTTAAAAACAATCCTGTTCAAATTACTGCATTGCCCAATCCCGGTTTTCGTTTTGTTAACTGGGAAGGTCCGGTGGAAGAACCTTTATCCGCATCCACAACGGTTGATTTGAAGAATTATACCATGGTTAAAGCCGTTTTTGAAAAAAATGGATCAATGCTTAATGAAATTGTCATTAATGAAATTTTCTTTGAAGATTCTCCTGATTTCAACCCTGACGATTGGATAGAACTTTACAATTTCGGTGATAGCATCACTGACTTATCAGGCTGGATCCTGATGGATGATGATTCCGATAACAGGTTCGTTATACCTTCCGGCACCCTCCTTTCTCCAAATGATTACCTGATACTCTCTAGAAACAGTTCCAGTTTTAGAGCTTTGTATCCTGGTTCTATAGTGTTGGTCGGCGATTTTTCTTATGGCCTTGGAAGCACGGGTGATTGTGTAACTTTACTCAATGCAAACCAGGTTCTGGTAGATGCCGTCTGTTTCACTGCGGTTGATCCCTGGCCTTCGGTGCCAGAAAGCAAAGGGGTGAGCATAGAACTTATACAACCTGTATATGATAATACAATTGGTGCAAACTGGCAGATATCAGCAGCATCACATGGCACCCCGGGAACTGTTAACTCATCCTATTCTCCGACCGGGAATCCCGATGATTTACAAACGTTCCAGGGCATTAAACTGGAATGTTCCCCAAATCCCTTCTCATTACTGACCAGGATCCGTTTTGAAGTACAGGCACAAGGATGGCTCAGGCTTTCTGTCTATGATCTTAAAGGCCATCTTGTTAAAGTATTGTTTGTAGGAGAATCAGAACCCGGCATTAAAGAATTGGTCTGGGATGGACTTGACGCCCATGATTCCGAGCAGGGATCAGGCGTTTACATCTGTGTTCTGGAAACCAAAAATAAAGTTGAGCACTGCAGGTTGGTGATCCTTCGATAGTGACACATAGTGATTTTTTTATTCCATGAGATTCATCCAGCGCTATTTTGGGATGCTGCTGCTGCTCTCCTGCCTGATCGGACTGATGGTCCCCTCGACAGGCAAAAGCACGCCCCTGATTATCATGCTTTCGCTTGCCTTTATTATTTTCTGTTCATTCTTTCAGATCAATTTCTCCCCCGATTCACTGTTTAGCGATTTTGCAATTTCCCTGAAATTCTGGGCGCTGCGCTATGTTATCCTACCTGCCACAGTTTATTTCACGTTTAAATGGATCAGTAATTTCTATGCCACGGTGCTCCTGCTGTCCTTTCTATTACCAGCAGCAGTTTCATCACCTTCCTTTACCGTCATCTTTGGAGGTAAACCTGATTTATCGTTGAAAATTCTGGTGTACAGCAGTTTTATGGCGGTAATTACTATTCCATACCTCATGACTCTATTCCTGGGATCATCAGTTGAACTGGAAACCGGGAAGATGCTGCTGACTTTGGTTTATACCATTGTTTTACCGTTCATCCTTCATCTCCCGTTGCGGAAAATCAAAACCATAAGGGATTTTTCAGGCCGATACAATGCCCTGTTCACCCTGATCGGGCTTAGCACTATTTTTATTGTGGCCACGGCCCGTAACAGACCTGCCATACTTGGGAATCCTGAACTGGTAGGTTTGTATGCCATCTTTGCCCTTGCCCTTTATTCCGGAATGTACCTGTCGGGGTATTTCCTGTTCCCTTCCCAACCTGCACCGATCCGTAAAACTCTTTCCATCAGCTCGGGGGCCAACAACATCGGATTGGGAGTAACGATCACCGCCCTGTTCTTTCCCGGTGAAATGAATATCTTCTTTATCGTTTCCCAACTTGCCTGGGTGGTGGTTTTAATACCGCTCCGAAAACTGATGCGCGCTACCTAGTGCATTCTAAAAATCGTGCCATCCTGAATTCGGTGCCTAAAATTCCTTATTTTTGAAAAAACTGCCGTGTCATGAAAAAAAACCTCATTCCCTTTATCATTCTGTGCTTTCCACCGATATTCCTACCGGTAAGTTCCCAGATCAACGATTGGGAAAACCCTGCCGTTTACCGGATCAGCAATGAACCGGCGCACGCGCTGATGATCCCGTTCGCCAATGCATTCTCAGCTTCGAATCGGGATAATGCCGCATCATCCTTTTACCTATCCCTGAATGGTTTCTGGGATTTCAAATGGCTTAAAAATCCCTCGGAGGCACCAGCCGGTTTCTATGATATTCATTTTAACCCGGTGGGATGGGACCGTATTGAAATACCCGGAAACTGGCAGCTACAGGGCCATTATGATCCGCCGGTCTTTACCAATATCCTTCATCCCTTTCCGGTCAATCCGCCTTCTATTCCCCGGGATAATAATCCGACCGGATTGTATCGCACCAGTTTTGCGGTTCCGGCTGGCTGGAAAAACCGGCAGGTATTTTTGCACTTTGCAGGCGTCCAGTCGGCCTGCTATGTCTGGATAAACGGTAAAAAGGTCGGTTATAGTGAAGACGGGATGACCCCTGCCGAGTATGATATCTCCTCCTATATACAATCCGGCGTGAACGTGTTGGCAGCCGAAGTGTTGAACTGGTCTGACGGGAGTTATCTCGAGGACCAGGATTTCTGGCGCATGAGCGGGATTTACCGTGATGTTTTCCTGTATGCCACACCAGAGGTACATCTGCGGGACTATTATGCAGTAACCGACCTGGACGCAGATTATAAAAACGCCACCCTGAACCTTACCCTTAAATTGAAGAATTATGGTAAGGCACTGGCGAAAGGTTTTAAGCCCAGGATTGCACTTACCACTCCGGAAGGCAAAGTTGTTTTCAGCAGGGAAATCATAGCCGGGGAAATACCTGCTGGCGAAGAAATCGTAGTTACCCTGTCGGAAAACTTGATCAATCCGGCCAAGTGGACAGCAGAAACACCTGATCTGTATTTCCTCACAATGGAATTGGCCGGCCCTGACGGTAAGGTCACCGAAGCTATTTCTAAAAAACTAGGTTTCAGGGAGGTGGAGATCCGCAACGGACAGTTCCTGGTAAATGGCAAAGCCATTGAGGTAAAGGGAACCAATCGCCATGAATTCGACATGTACAGGGGCAGGACCATATCCCGTGAAAGTATGATCCGGGATATCCTCCTGATGAAGCAGAATAACTTCAATGCGGTCCGCACCTGTCATTATCCCAACAACCCGCTCTGGTATGATCTGTGCGACGAATACGGCCTTTACGTAATGGATGAGGCCAATATTGAAAGTCACGATTTGTGGGCCAATAAGAGAATTTATCTGTCGGAGGACTCTCTCTGGCGGTCCGCCTGGATTAACAGGGGCCTGTCCATGGTAGAAAGAGATAAAAACCACCCTTCAGTAGTCTGGTGGTCCATGGGCAACGAAACAGGCTGGGGCAAAAACTTTGACGCCATGTATGCGGCCATGAAGAAAGCCGATCCCACCCGACCGATTCACTATGAAAGCAAGATTCCGGCCTACGCCATGATTCTGTCGCGCTACGACATTATTTCCACCATGTATCCGAGGATTGAGGATATCATACGTCTGATGAACGAGGATCCCACACGTCCGGTCATAGTCTGTGAATACGCACACTCCATGGGAAACAGCCTGGGGAATTTCAAGGAATACTGGGATGCCTTCTACCAATATCCACGCCTGCAGGGAGGTTTTACCTGGGACTGGGTGGATCAGGGATTGCGGTCGAAGGATGCGTCCGGCGAGGAATACTGGAACATCGTGAATTACAGCGACGGCGCCAATGCCAATGATGGCCTGGTTAATCCCGACCGGTTGCCGCAGCCCGAAATTACCGAAGCCCGCAAGGTTATGCAACCCATACAGGTCACCGCATCTGACCCTGCGGCAGGCAAAATCGAAATCCTCAACCGGAATTTTTTCAGTGACTTAAGTCAGGTGCAGCTAATATGGTCGCTTACCGAAGAAGGTACTGTGTTACAGGCGGGAATGATCCCAGAACTTAAGGCCGGCCCACAGGAAATAGCCTCCCTCACCATTCCTTTCACAAAGCCCGTTTTGCATGCCGGAGCCGAGTACTTCCTGAACCTGAGCTTTGAACTTAAAAACCAGGCAAGCTGGGCCCCGAAGGGATACGAAATTGCCTGGGAACAGATCCGTCTTCCCTATGATGCCGGGAAACCCGTTTCAACGGCTCTTCCAGCGGATAGTAGGCTCCGCATACAACAGACCGATGACCTGGTTATCCAGGGAAATGACTTCATCATACATTTTGACAAAAACACAGGATTGCTGAAGTCCTACCAGCGGAATAACGGGGAGGTGCTGCTGAAAGGGCTTGTTCCCTGTTTTTGGAGGGTTCCTACCGACAATGACGAAGGAGGCGGCATGTTTGGTTATGCTTCTCGCTGGCGCGCAGCAGGGCTTGATTCCATGCAGATCCGCCTGGTGGATATGAATGTGGAAAATGTATCCGAACAGGTTGTAAAGGTTGTCAGAAACTGCCTGCTGGAATTCAAACTTGGCACCATCGGTTACCAGGTTACCTATACCGTTGGCGCAGATGGTTCCGTAAAGGTCGAGAATATGCTGACACCTTCCCGGTCCCTGCCCCCCCTGGCCCGTGTCGGCATCGAATTTACCCTACCGGCCGGATACCATAATGTGGAATGGTTCGGCAGAGGGCCCCAGGAGAGTTACTGGGACCGTAAAGAAGGCGCCCGGGCAGGACTTTATAACGGTAAAGTAAAAGAACAGCATTTCCCTTATGTGATGCCACAGGAAACCGGGAACAAAACCGATGTGCGGTGGATGAAACTGTCGGCAGATCAGGGTGACGGCTGGATGATCACGGCCGACAGCCTCCTGAATATGAACGTACAGGATTATTCCCAGGCTGCTTTGAACACTTCAAAAACCAGCCATAAGCTCCAACGGGGTGAGGCTACTTATGTGCATGTCGACTGGCAGCAAATGGGACTTGGGGGCGATGACAGCTGGAGTCCGCGGGTGCACCCGGAGTATTTGCTGAATCAGAAAAAGTATACCTTTTCATTTATACTGAAGCCTTTAGAAAAATGAAAGGGAGATGGGGTGAATGGGAGATAGGGTGAATCGTAGGACCATCATAAATAGAAATCCCTGGTCAGCGATTTATATTCGTCTGTATAAGTAATCAGATCATTGTTTCTGATAATCAGGATACTTTCCGCACATTGAGCATGCCTGTTCCGTGATAGCTCAACTAGACAGCGGGTATCGGGCTTCTCAGGCAAAGGCTTGATTCTTAAAATCTTTGAAACGAATAATCCTTGCAGAAATGCCTGCTCCGTGAACCTGATAAGTTCAAAAGCCGGTATGATCACAGCAAGCCTTCCTTCATTTGCCAGTATTTTGACGGTATAAAACAGTAAACTCTCATAACTGAGATGCGTATCGTGTCTGGCAATCGACCTGGATGCAACAGGCGATCGGAGGGCACTGCGGAAATAAGGAGGATTGCAGGTCACCAGGTCATATCGCCTGGAAGTCGCTGCAGCAAAATGCTGGAAAGAGTCATGAATCACATCAATCCTGTCCTTCCAAGGGCAAGCGGCCACATTTTCAGTGGCCTGCAGGCTCGCCATTTCGTCTATTTCAACCGCATCTATTGCTGCGCTGGCACATCGCTGTGCCATCATAATGGCCAGGAGTCCGCTTCCGGTGCCCACATCCAGGATACCGGCAGCCCGGGATACCTCCGCCCAGGCGCCCAGCAGAACCCCATCAGTGCCCACCTTCATGGCACATTTATCATGAAAGATGGTAAATTGCTTGAATGAAAAATATCTATTGGCCATATGGAATAGACCCCGACGGGGTGGGTACTGGCTTCCCGAGAAACGTGGTTTGCCATCCTGCGGAGATGGTGGTGAAATCAGCGCCGCTGCGGATAATTGCGCCTCTGCTGTAAGCAAATTTTATGGAATGCCGTTTCCCGACAGGCAGCACCATAGTAGCGCCTATACGGGAGTTAGATTGCCGGTCATCCATTTCAACCCCGTCAATTGAGGAGTTGCCTCCCGTATAAAAGGTACAGTCCAGTGCAACCCACATCAGGGGTTGAATATTATAACTGATATGCCCCTGAAAAGAGCCCAGGGGATTCTGGGTACGAACTGAATTCCCGGGATAGTACGAATCATTTTTTGTGAACAGCCAGATCCCTGAATAAAAGTCAATGAGCCATCTTTTCCCAACCGGTTGTGAAAGCGCCAATTCCGTTTTGAAAGCCCATCGTGAGGTGCCAAGATTGATTAATTTTTCCGGGAAGTATTGACCGGTAGGTGCTGTTATGCTAAAACTAGCGCCCAATATGGTCTTTCGTGGTGCCTTGGCAATCTCTCCCAGCGTAGCGGCCGGCGCCCCGAGTAACAACCAGGAGAACCTGAGACGCATGTCGCCAAAGCCTGAACGCGTTGCGCTTTGCGGTTCACCCGCCACCGTTGCCGTAGCTTCTCCCCAGGCATAGGGTAATGCAACTGAAACCTGGGCTGTTCGTCCCAATAAGCCGAAAGAGCGAACAACGCCAAGTGAGGGTGCCCCTATTTTAGCATTCAGGTCTTCCACAGGCAATGTTGCATCGGTCACAACCCCACCGTCAGAATAACTGAATCCTGCTACAACAACAGTCACCCTGACCGGGATTCTTGCGTAAGCCCTTGGGTCAAGGTCCTGGCCCTGAGCCATCACAGTTATGAATAACAAAGAAACTGCTAATGACCAAGCATTACGATATTTCATGGAAAGTAAATTACTGTTCAGCAAACTGTGGAAATATCTCCCCGGCAATGCTCCTGGCTTTCTCTTTGCTGTAAGTCATCATGTTTTCCCGGTAAGTTCTGATACACTCCAGGACAGTCTGCTCTGCAACATGTTATCATCGGATGCATTTTCTTTCTTCAGCATGGTACTTGCATCACGATTTACACCAGAAAATTCAGGCCATAATAACTCCATCACTGTCCAATCATTCTCCGCTATTCAACCGCCTCATGCCTTCTATCAGCGGGTGCCATCCATATATAAGCGTAATGCGAAAACCGTCCATTTTCAGGTCTTCATCATCGGTATCATTTACAGTTGAAGAATACGAAACCGTCAGCTGCAAGTTATCATTGATATGGTAACCGAGCGTGCCTCCCATTCCAAGATTGTTCAATTTATTTCCCTCAACGCCGTCGATAGTGGCTTTGCCTCCGGAATAAGAAATAACATCCAATGATCCCCATAGCCTCTCCATAAAATCGCGGGTAAGATGTGCTTCCAGCTGAATCATGGGATCCGTTTCCATTTTCGTGCCAACAAAATCATTGTTATCGCTGAATACCCATACGGCAGGCAGAAACTCGAATGTCGTGCGCTTGCCCGGAACCCACGGTCCGATCTGCCAGACAACCGGTGTGCCAATACGTCCGTACCAGCGGTTCTGGCCGATATTTATAGGGCTCTCATCGTCATATTCCCCGACTGGAACAGCCAGGCTGACTATAAAATCGACAGAAAACCTGGGTTTATACCGCAGCATATCGGGAATGTTCATGATCGCCTTAGGGCCGATAATATTAATACCGAATTGCAGCAGGGGGTCGCCGAAACCTCTCGCCGTTGAGTTGTAATCCAACCCGCCGAGATTCACATTACCGGATATTCTTCCCATGGGGACGATGACCGAAACCATTGCCGAGCGTTTGAATACGGGCAGCATCTTTGCATAGCCTGCCGTGCTCATCGTTGCCACGAAATCGGATCCCGGAATGACGGTATTGGAAGGATCGGAAGGGTTTGCATTCCCACCCATTGAGGATCCAATCACCGGAACAGCATTGGTCCCGTTTAAGCCTTTCCAGTAAAAACGGGCGCCGTCACCCTGTGCCATAGTGGAATTGGATACACAAAGCATGACGATAAATAGTGCTATCGAAAAATTACCTGCACGCATGCTGATAAACTTTATATAGTTGTTCATGATTATTTTTACTTTAATTATTCTTTATTTTTTTAGGTTCGGCCATCATGTCTGCAGGCGGAATAAATTGCTTGATATTGAGAAGTGGAGGATAGCCTTCCTGAACAGGGAACCTTTGAGGTAATTGATCTTCCAGTGTTTCAAAAACAGTACGATCAGGTAGTATCACATTATTTTCCTTCGCATATTTATCCCAAATTATCAGCAATTCTTGCAACTTATCAGTGTTTTGGGCCGCTAAGTCGTTTCGTTCGGCAGGGTCTTGAGCGATGTTAAACAATTCCCAATCCGACTTTCCAACAGGTTTTATCTCCCAGCGTATTTTCCAGTCACCTTGCCTTACAGCACGGTTACCGAAAACCTCCCAGGCTATGTAATCCTTATCTGTTCGTGGAGAAGGAGCCTGTCCATTCAGTACAGGAAGCCAGGATTTACCCGCTAATTTAGGTTGCGGCTTGCCGTTAAAGCTGTCGGGATAGTTTGTACCGGCTACTTCAAGCAAGGTCGGCATAATGTCAGCCACGAACATGGTGCCATGGTTGATGCTGCCCTTCGGCAGTTTGTTGATCGGACCACTTACTACCAATGCATTCCTTATGCCGCCTTCGGCTATCCAGCCTTTGTACTGACTGAAGGGAGTCATTGAAACTTGTGCCCAACCTACACCATAGCCCACGTAAGAGTTTGGTTCTCCCCAGGCATTTGGATTGTTGTTTGACCATTTAGAGGCAAAAAACAGGTAATTGAGTGTGCCGGGTGTGCCACCTATCATGGCGCCCAGATCGGTGCCTTCCGCTCCGTTGTCGCCAAATACTATAAAGATGGTGTTTTCGTACTCTCCTATTTTTTTCAGATGGTCAATTAACCTTCCAATATGATAATCCAGGTTTTCAACTAAACCGGCATAGAGCTCCATTTTCTTCCCAATCAAGGCCCTTGTTGCAGGCGCCATAATGGTGAAATCGGGAACGTACCACATCCTCTCGGCGAGTTGGGCATTCTCCGGAATTATGCCGAGTTCCTTTTGCTTCTTCAGTCGTTCTTGTCTGACCATGTCCCAACCTTTGTCATACTCACCCACATGGCGGTTTCTCCAATCTTTGGGCACGTGGTATGGATCGTGGGGCGCCTGATGAGACACATAGGCGAAGAAGGGTTTACCATCTTTTTTTCCCTCATCAATGAAATTTATCAGCTTATCCGTATAAGTTTCCGTGGCATAATAGTTTTTAGGAAGTTTGGTCAGGTATTTTCCATCTTCTGTAAACACTGAAGTATGATTGAGTGCTGTCATATTGGTCATGTCCCAATAGCTACCCATTCCATCAAGCAGGGAAAAATCCCTTTCAAAGCCACGGGCGGCCGGAATCTTGTCAGGTGCTTTACCCAGGTGCCACTTGCCAACCATATAGGTGTGGTATCCTGCATCTTTCAACAATTGAGGCAAGGTTACCAGGTTGGTACTCAGATGCCCTTCGTACCCTTCTTTGCCCATCTGGTTGGGGGCAGTCCACTCATCCATGGCACCCAAACCATTGATGTGCGTATCTTGCCCCGTTAATAGCATAGACCTTGTGGGAGAGCAACTGGCATGTGTGTAAAAATTGGTGAAGCGTACCCCATTTAACGCCAGCGCGTCCATGTTGGGTGTTTTGATCTCGCTGCCAAACATACCCATATCTGAATAGCCCATATCATCTGCGAGAATGATTACGATATTGGGTCGCTTGTTTTCACCATCGGGTTTTGCGGACTGACAATACGTAACCGGTAGCACCATAAGCAGTGCTGGCGTAATTAGAAGATCTTTATTCATACCATCTCTTGTGTTTGAAATCAAATATATTATTATTATCAGTAAATCTATAGTAATGCTTCCATTTCTCCCGGCCGCCAACTTTTATTGACCCACGATTCAAGCGGATAATACAGGCGCAGGATCATATACCACTGCTGGCCGGGTATGGTCTTCAACCAATTGCGCGTTCCTCCTTTATCAGATACAGGACTGAACCAGACGTCAACCGAACGATCATTATTGTAGACAAGATTTTTGTCGGAACTATAAACTGAAGGCCATGGTTGATCGGTATGGATAATTAAACCGGTATGCGAATCATAAACAATGATTGACCAGAAATCTGAGGCAGGGATATCGGAAGGCAGATGTAATTTATACTTCTTCCCCCCTTCCAACAGATTGCCTTTAGAGTCGTATGATATTTTATGCTGCAATTCTACCACAATGATCTTTGTGCCAAAAGCTGTTAATATTTTAAAATTACCCTGGACTGAGTTCTATCCTCTTATTTGAACAAAGTAATATTATGCCTTTTTTCACCCCGGGACAATACCTATCAGGGTGTATTTTACTATTTTTGTACCTTGCGCAGTATTCCATAAATCATGGTTAAAGATCACCAACAATACTACTTGTTTTTCGAGTTCCTGGAGACTTATTCCCCGGTCGGCTTTAAAGGTATCGATCGACGTGATGCTTTAGTACTGTCGCTTGAGGAGATGCTGAAAAGCAATAATCAGTTTTTCTGTATTTTCGACATGATCCGCATGAAGATCGAGTTTACCAGCCTGGGAAGCCTGCAAATGCTCGGTATTAAGCCGGATGAGCTTACTCCTTATCATTTTAAGGAAACCACCCATCCTGATGATCTTAAAAGAAACGAATTGGGATTAGCCAAATTATTTAAAATAGCGCATGAACTTTTTGTGGCAAAAAAAGGTGAAATGTTAATATCGACCAATTTCAGGTTTCGAAATCTCACAGGAAATTACATCAATCAGCTTGTTCAGTGCTATCTTTTTTATTGCTCGGCCCCTTTTGAAACAGTCTATTTATTGAATATTAACACGGATATCTCCTGGTGCAAAAAGTTAAAATGCAGGTATCATTATTACCTGGGAAATGATCTGTCCTATTTCAGATATCCTGATGAGGAATTGTTGAAGATGGGCAATGCTTTCACTGATCGTGAATTTGAGATCATCAAGATGATTCACCAGGGCCTGGAAAGTGAACAGATCGCTGAAAAGTTATTCCTGAGTAAGCATACCGTTAATACCCATCGCAAAAATATCCTGAACAAGACCGGGAAAGCTCACATCTGGGATCTGATCTATTACCTCGAAGAACAGGGGCTGCTCTGAAAATATGAATGAAAGAGGACGATCAGGCCTGTTCCGGTTCCCACACTAGCGGAATAAATCAGGTAGCCGAATCCTGACCAAGGGCAATATTGGCAAACCTTCTATGGGATGAACCTTCTGAATAGGATAGGCCCCAAATATATTTAGGCAAGCTGCTTTATGAATACTACAAATGGGTGAGCCTGTATTTCTTTAAAGACCCCGAAAGAGGAGTGCATATATAAAATTCTGCTCTCTGTGATGAAAAGATCCCTGTACTTATAGTATTATTTTTTTCTGACTTTCATGCCGGTTTAATTTTGGCAGGAAGTAAAACCAGATAAGCAGGGTTATTCACTCATCTTTGCTAAAGCAATCTGCAAATGTTTCATTCATTTTTCAAAACAGCATTCAGAAGTTTAATCCGCAACAGGAATTACACGATTATCAACATCGCCGGATTGGCTTTTGGTGTTGCCGTTTGTACGATGATCTTTATCATTATACAATTTCAAACAAGCTTCGATACTTTTCACTCAAAGAAAGATCGTACCTATCGTGTGTTAACCGAATACCACCATGCAGAGGCCAGCAAATCCTGCTTATGGCAAAGACGTTCCTTTTCCAGCGCCCAGCGGCATTGAAAACGGATTTTCCCCAAATAGAACAAGTGGCTCCGATTTTTGCCAGCCACGATGATAAATTGCTCATACCTGACGATAACGGAACCACGATAAAGGCTTTTAAAGAAGACAAAGGTGTATTTTTTACTGAGCCTTCATTCTTTAAAATATTTGATTACCCGCTGCTCACAGGTTCTTATGAGTCATTAAAAGATCCGAACAATGTGTTGCTTACAAAAGAAATTGCAGAAAAATATTTTGGTGACTGGAAAACAGCACCCGGTAAAACCATTAAACTGGAAGCAGGCGGCTATATATTCGAGCATGGCACAGAAATATTGAAAGTGTCAGGTATTCTTGCGACCATACCTGCAAATACAGACTTTCAACTTAAACTCGTTGTGGCTTACGGAACAGGTTTTACCGGAAGTCTTATGGCAAAGTCCACCGATTGGGAGGATAGAACGAATTCAGGTTTTGGTTGCTATGTATTAATGAAGCCGAATATTTCAGTTGAAAATTTTGAACAGCAGCTAAGAGCCTATTCAAGAGAGGTTCAATCGCCTGAAAACAATGATAATCTATATTATTCAACCATTGCATGCAGTTCATTACGATACGCAAACCGGTAATTATGGCAACAAAACAATCAGTCATGAACTGCTCAATGTATTATGGCTGATTGCAGCATTCATTCTGTTAATTGCTTGTGTAAATTTTATCAACCTCTCAACCGCACAAGCTGTTAATCGTGCAAAGGAAGTTAGCGTAAGGAAAGTTTTGGGGAGTAATAAATCTCAACTGCAAATCCAGTTCATCATTGAAACATTTTTGATAGTTACAGGCGCAGTCATACTTGCAACAGTTATTACCATTCTTGCGTTGCCTTCTGTCAATCAACTTTTGGAGCTTTCGCTTACATTCAGCATACTTAACGAATCGGGTAATTATTTTATTTCTGTTTGGTTGTAATAGTTCTTGTAACCGCACTCGCCGGTTTTTACCCTGCAGTTGTTTTATCGCGTTTCAATCCTGTTAATGCTTTAAAGAGTAAACTCACAGCAAATTCCGCAAAGGGAATTTCATTAAGAAGAGGATTGGTGGTATTTCAATTCATCATTGCGCAGGCTCTCATCATCGGAACACTCATCATTGTAAAGCAAATGAATTATTTTATGGATCAACCCTTGGGCTTCGATAAGGATTCAATCATCAATATTCCGTTCCGTGTGGATACTGTTTGGTTCAGAAAGGCCGATTATTTAAAGCAACAGTTATTGTCAGTAAACGGCGTTCAGGCAATAAGCTTCAGTTCCAACACCCCGGTTGAAGATGGTAATGATATGTGGAGCACATTCAAGTTTGACCATGCAACAGAAGAAGCAGATTTTAAAGCTATTACCAAATTCGCGGACAACGAATATTTGTCGACTTATAAATTGCAACTGATAGCCGGAAGAAATTTGCAGCCTTCTGACATGACAAGAGAATTTTTAGTGAATGAGTCTTTGATGAAAAGTCTGGGAATAAAAACCCTGAGGATATATTGAATAAAGAAATAAGCATATGGGGTGATCGGATAAAATGCCCGGTTGTTGGCGTGCTGAAGGATTTTAATAACAGATCTTTTCAATATGATCTTGCACCATTGCTTATTACCACAAACGTGACCATGTACAGCCTGGCAGGAATAAAACTTGAAACGAAAAACATTTCTTCTACACTGCAAGCTGTTAAAACAATATGGGAGCAAACATTTCCAAATTTTGTTTATGAATACAGGTTTCTTGATGATAGAATTGCTGGTTTTTACAAACAGCAAAACCAGTTGGCACAGTTGTATAAAATTTTTGCAGCAATCGCCATATTCCTAAGCTGTCTCGGGTTGTATGGTTTGGCCTCATTTATGGCAGTGCAACGAATAAAAGAAGTCGGTATTCGCAAAGTATTTGGTGCCACCGTTGGCAATATCGTTTATATGTTTTCAAAAGAATTTATCATCCTCATTGCAATTGCCTTTGCGATTGCTGCACCCATTGGATGGTATTACACACACCAATGGTTGCAGGATTATGTTTATCGCATCGGTATCAGTTGGTGGTTATTTGCTGCAAGCGGACTTGTCGCTATATTTATTGCGCTTGCAACAATAAGCTTCCAGGCAATAAAAGCTGCAAATGCAAATCCTGTGAACAGCCTTCGCTCTGAATGAGCTTCGGCAGTCAATGAGAGTTTGGGAACGGAATAGTACGCAATTGCCTAATTAAAACCAAGATTCCCAAACAAGATTTAATAAAAGATCACTTTCAACTGTAAGTAGTTCTGAATAATTAATTTTATATATGAAATTTGTTTGTTAAAGAAACCATGAGGAAATTGACAAAGGAAAAAACCACCAGGATTATATTCCACATCCTGATTTGGGCTGTTATTCTGGGTTTACCGATTTATGCCGCGAGAAGGTTCCAGATGGGAAGTAATTTCCTGGTAGTCTATTACACCTTCACGGCAATAAATGCCTTGATTTTTTACACCAATTACCTGTTTCTTATACCGGTGCTTTTTTTTCAGAAGAAAAGGTACAGGTATTATGTTGCCATACTGGCTCTTATTCTCTTCTTTTATTTTATAGCAGACTTTGCCAACAACCAGATTTACAGTATAATATCGAAAAATGACGACTCGGATCAGTTTATCAGGCCACCCGGTAAAGAACGGAGATTGAGACAGCCACCGCTTCAAATGAGAAGACCCAGGTTCATAATGGCTATACCTAATGCACATTTCATTGGATACACGTCATCTTCATTTTTTATGGTATTTCTTTCACTGGGTCTCAGGGTGCTGGAACGTCAGTCAAAAATGGAAAAGATGCAGGAAGAAATGGAGAAATCCAAACTCAATGCTGAACTCGCATTCCTGAAAAACCAGATCAGCCCGCATTTCTTTTTCAACACCCTGAATAATATTTATTCTTTGATAGACAGAAGTAATGAAGACTCAAAGAATGCAATAATAAAGCTATCTAAGCTGATGAGATATGTCCTCAATGAATCCGGAAAGGACAACATGCTCCTGAGTGAAGAGATTGAGTTCATGAACAATTATATCGACTTGATGAAGCTGAGGATAGGCGCTAAAACCAGTCTCAGCGTTAACTTCCCGACTGAATACAAGGATTTGAAGATCCCACATTTGCTATTTGTCTCTTTAATTGAAAATGCTTTCAAATATGGGATCAGTGTTCAGGAAGAGTCTTATATAAACTTCAGTCTCGAGTGTGGAGAACGAAACATTTTATTTAAGTGTGAAAACGGTTTACCGGAAAGTAATAACGGGACCATCCTGGCATCTCCCGGAATCGGCCTTGAGAATTTAAAAAAGCGTCTGAGTTTACTTTATCCGGACAGGCATGAACTGGAAATCAATAAAACCAAAAGTAAATTTGAGGTAACCTTAATTATTCTGTTAAGATGATAACGGTCATTGCAATAGATGATGAACCATTGGCCCTTCAGTTGATTGCGGATTATATTCGGAAGACCCCGGATTTGATTGTTGCTTGGCCGTTCGAAAATCCTCTGGAAGCAGCACAATATATAAGCAAAAACCATATCGATATTGTTTTTACGGACATCCAGATGCCCGGTTTGACCGGAATTGAATTCACGAGGTCAATGGTTAATGGCCCTGTCGTGATTTTTACCACAGCTTTTGCCAAATACGCGATAGAGGGCTTTAAACTTGATATTGCTGATTATCTGCTTAAACCTTTCACCTATGAGGAATTCCTTACTTCAGTCCACAAAGCTGAAAGGATGATAAGATCCATTACGAAACCGGCAGATGAAGTTCTCTCGAACAATGAATTCCTGTTTCTGAAGTCTGACTATAAAATTAAACGTATCAATTTCCAGAATATCCTTTATATTGAGGGATTGAAAGAATATGTAAAAGTATATACCCTCCATTCAGATAAGCCTGTACTTTCACTTTCCTCATTAAAAAATCTGGAAATAAAGCTGCCGGCTGACAAATTCATGAGAGTTCATCGCTCTTTTATCGTGAATCTTGGGAAAATTGATACCATTGAGCGCAGCAGGATAGTTTTCGGTAAGAAATTCATACCCATTGGAGAACAGTACAAGGACAAATTTCAGGAATTTCTGGATAAGAATTTTTTGTAAAGGGCTTCCAGTCTGTTCATTCAGCGAAGGCGCCCAGTCCAAACAATGCAAAATCGTACTTCACAGGATCCTTGTCATCAAAACTTCTTAAAACTGTATCTAATTCCGTTACGGCTCGCGCATTATTCTGTTTATGCTTCAATAATCCGAGTTTTCTCGCAACATTTCCCGAGTGCACATCAAGGGGACATGATAGTTTTGATGGAGATATTGAATCCCATATGCCAAAGTCAACTCCTTTGCTGTCTTTCCTGATCATCCACCTCAAATACATATTTATTTTCTTAGCAGAGGATCCTTTATATGGGTCAGTCAAATGCTTTTCCGTTCTTTTTTCATGTGGAAGTTCAAAGAAAATCCTGTGTAATTCATGTACAGCATGCTGAAGTGAATCAGATGTCTGGTGTGTATGGAAGATATTCTCAAGGCCCCCCTTGTATTTGTAAATATGCTGCAAAGCTTTCAGGAAGTAGCATAGATCGGTTGAATTAAATGTCCTGTGTACAAAACCTCCCAGTGAATCAAATTCGGCCTCGTTTGAATTCATGATGAAATCAAATGGAGAATAATCGAGCATCGCCATGATCCTGTTCGCATTCCTGATAATTATCTTCCTGTTTCCCCAGGCTATAGTTGCCGCTAGAAATCCGGCAATTTCTATGTCTTCTTTTTTGTTGTATTGGTGCGGGATACTAATAGGATCAGATTCAATAAAGGAAGCTCTGTTATATAGCTCAACCTTTTCGTCGAGAAATTCTTTGAGTTTTGATTTTGTTAAAGTCATTATCCTCGGCATAAGAAAGCACTGTCTGCTGTTTCCCGGATACACTAAAAACAGGCAGGAGTCTGATCAGAGCAGTCTCTTTTCTTTAAAGTCATAGATCAATTCAGCCATACTTTCCTTACCTGACTTATCAAGTATATTTCTGCGATGGGTATTTACAGTATGCACGCTCAGAAACAATTTTTCAGCTATTTCTTCGCTGCTCAGGCCTGACTCTATCAGCCGCACAATCACAAATTCCCGGTCAGACAAAGGATTACCCATCGCCAGCAATTCATCATCAGGAAACCTGAAATTAGAAAAGTCGTTCCCCACATAGTAATGATAGCCGTGCTTTCTCTTTTTAAAAGATTCAAGATCCGTGTGAACCTGAAAGAGAAAGACGGTATTGAATGGTTCACTGTACATGAAGTATAACTGGAAAAGCAGATCGGGATATTCTCCGAGATGGTTACGTATCCTTATATTGGTGGACAATAATGCAGTTCCTCTTTTAGCCCTGAAAAGATCATTGGCTGTATTAAACATCTTTGACCTTCCCAGTGTATGTTTCTCAAGATCACCAGGATGCGTGGCTTCCATAAAATGATAAGCATCCAGTTCTTCGGGTTTTATCCCGATCATCTGCTCACTTCTTTTACTGGCCCAGGTGATTTTCGCCTGTATCAGGTTGGCTACATGGAAAAACTGGTTATTGGCTTCTGTAAGCGCCTCAAGCTTCAACAGAAGTTCGGAATCCCGGTCAATCCCTTTAAATCCTAACGGTAAATAGGTCTCTATGAATTCATGATACAAGCTATAGTCGTGCAATTTGTCCACAGTTAAAATTTCCGATATTCCCCGTCTCTGAAATCCGATCTCAAATATATAAAAATACTTATTATCGAGTATTGTCTTCCTTGCTTCGCTTGACCTAACTTTAATCCTTTAGGAATTTGAGGTTATCCGGAGTATAAACCACGAAACTATCAATTTATAATATATTTAAAATTGCACAAATATGGCTAATGAAGTAAAAAGAACGGCACCAAACATGGATGAGATCATTGCCAATGCTAAAAAACAAGGCAAACTCAAAACAGTACCCCTGAACTGGAAAGAGGTGTATTACACCAATTGCCCGCTGGTATCTGCCAGCAATGTCGACCAGGAACTTGGATGGACCAAAGAGATCTACAAAAAGATGGATGTCCAGTACCTTTATCTGCGCGCCCGCAAAGAGAATGACTGGTACCCCCACTATGTCCACAATATGGATAACATTATCCGTTTTGGCGGCTTATTCCCGCCGATTCATGTACATGCCGACATCCGCAGAACAAGGCTTCTTGGTGTTACTCATGCACCAAAAGAAGGCGGGGTTATGATAGTTCGTTCGAGGGACGATATTTACCGCATGGCAGACCTTAAAGGCAAGAAAATCGGACTTTCAAGAAGCCAGAATAAGATTAAAACCGACTGGTGGGGAATCCAGGAAGAGCAGGGAATTGAGCTGATGCTCAGATTGAACGGAATGACAAGGAATGATGTTCAGATCGTTGAATTCCCCTACCCCGACGACTGGTATGATAATCCTGAGATGATGGGACCGGAGATGGAGAATCCGTCGGAATTGTGGCTTCGCCGTGACCATAAGCACGACCTGGCTTTCAGACCATTGGAAACAGCACTGGAAAAAGGTATTATAGATGCTATGTACAGCCAGAGCAAAGTACTCAGTGTGCTGTCAGAAACCACCGGTAAGTTCAAGTCAATCGAAGACCTTTCACGGTATCCCGACTGGACCCTGCAGGTAGCCAACATTCCTGCCGCCATTACCTGCAGCGATGTCATGGCAGAAAAGCATCCCGAATTAGCAGTTGCGTTTCTGAAAGGCATGATCAAGGTAGGACGCTGGGCCAATGAGCACAAACATGCCGCCGCGGCGATCCTGGACAAACAGACCTTCTATCGCGATGTGGAAGATACTTTTGAAGGCATCAGACTCATCGACATGGTGCCCAACCTGTCGCCGCAGAACCTGGTTTCCGTAGAAATCGGCAAAGACTTCATGCTGAGCCATGGTTATATCAAGAACAACTTTGATGTACACAAATGGGCTGCACCGGAATTCCTGGAGCAGGCTGCCAGGGAACTGCTGGAGGAAGAGTGGAAAAAAAGGACCACAGCCAAACTGCCTTCAGCAGCTGATCCGCTGGCATCCGGCGGCCGGATCGGGTAACAGAAAGAAAACGCAGAATATACTTAAGTGGTAGCTGAACAAGCCAAAACAAAAAGGACGGCAATCGGTAAAGACTGGATTTGTCGTCCTTTTTTTAATATTAAATTTTTGAAAATATGGACAATACATACAAATTAGAAACAATCGTCAAAGTTGATGAGAATTTATGTATCAATTGTGGCAGTTGCATCAGAGCCTGTCCAGGCGGCTTAATTTCCAAAAAGGATTTTCCTGTCGCCATCGAAAACGCATGGGATTTGTGTATTGACTGCGGCCATTGCGTGGCCATTTGTCCAACGGGGGCTATGCACCAGCGTGCGATGAACCCCGAGGATTGTGTACCCATCGATATTCATTTAGTTCCACAATGGGATAAAGTGAAACAATATCTTGCTTCAAGGCGTTCTGTCCGCACGTTTATCAAAAGACCCATCGAAAAGGAAAAGATTGAACAGCTGCTCGACATAGCCCGCTTTGCACCAAATGGGGCAAACCGCCAGGTTATTAAGTGGGTTGTAATCAACGACCCTGCAAAAGCTCATCAAATGGCAAAAATGACGATTGACTGGATGAAAGCTGTTAAGGAAAAAAATCCAGCCTTGTATCAGGAAGCCAATCTTGAAGTATTTGTGCGTTCATGGGATGGAGGTGAAAATCGTATTTCAAGAGGTGCCCCATGTATTATAATGGCCTGTGCACCAAAAGATGAACGCACGGCACCACCGGCTGCCATGATTGCCATTGCACAAATTCAAATTGCGGCACCGGCCCTTGGGTTAGGAACCACATTCACAGGCAGTATCAATACTGCGGCCCAAGGCTATCCACCGCTCATGGAGATGCTTGGTATTCCTGAAGGGTATATTCCTTTTGGTACTTTTGTAATCGGATATCCGGCCGAAACATACTTGCGAATTCCTACCCGTAAACCAGTAGATGTAAGCTGGAAATAAACCGGTAAAAAAATGAAACTTTTAGCTTTTAATAGTAATACTTTTTCTCGCAAAGACGCTAAGACGCAAAGGGTTAAAAAATTGCAAAACAGTCCATATTATTGAAAAAAGAAAAATTCTTCATAAAATTTATTTCTATACTTCCTGATGCGCCTTTAAGACTATCAGAAAGAGCTGGTTAGCAAAATAAGGTTAGCGTAGAGGGGTCTTAAATTTCGAATCCTCAGGACTTTAATTTATGGGTCCTGCGGATTCTAGTTAATTAGCAGGTAGAATGAATTAATCTTCTAAATCAATCCCTGCTCGTTAAGCTCATAGATAAGGTTGGAGATATTGTCTTTGCCACACCGGTCAAGGATGTTCCGGCGATGGGTATTAACGGTATGCACACTAATGAATAATTTATCCGCGACTTGCTTACTGCTCATTCCCGATTCAATCAGTTTGAGTATCTCCAGTTCACGTGACGAGAAATCAGGTCCAATATTCAACAGCACCTGATCCGGAAACCTGAAGTGAGATAGGTCTTTCCCCTTATAGTGATGAAACCCATATTTTTTCTTTTCAAATCCCTCAACATTACTGATAACCTGTAGAAGATAGACAGCATTGCGTGGGATCTGAGAGAAGAAAAAATAAGCCTGGCAGAGACAATTAAAATAGACTCCCGCTGTATTGCGTAACCTGATAGTAAATGAAACCAGTACACTTCCCTTTTTTGTTTCCAGTACCTCCTTTTCAACAACAAATGTTTGTGCCCTCAGAAGACCAAATCTGCTTAAATCATCAGGATGCGTGACTTCAACAAAATGGGAGGGATTAAGCTGGGAAGGCTCAACTCCTATCATTCGCCTGATCCCATCACTGACATACAGAAATTTAATCTGCGCCAGGTCAGCGACAGTAATAAACTGATCGTTCTCCTCCAACACCTGGTTCAGCTTCTGAATAATCGGATCTTCATTACCAATATTAAGGAATCCCGAAGGAAGATAAGATTCTATGAAATCAAAATAAATACTATAACTGTAGGCTCTGTCCATAATTTATTATAAGCATGATTAAAATTGCTGCAATAAGGCTACAAATATACTCATATATGAGTATTGTTCTAATTCAGAAATTGTTGAAACTTTGATCGGGAGAAAGAGTTATAAGTTAATAACAAAATCGGGGTCCTGAATTTCTTCAATATAAAATAATTATGGCAGAGCTGACAGCAAAACTGTTCCGTGACTTTTTCGGAGGAAGCTGGTCGGGTATCATTACAAGAAACGGAGACTTTAAGCGCAAGGTGGTTTTCAACTGGCCGGAACTCAGCGGAAAATATTCATCGCTGGGTACAGGAACCGGATTGATAGCCCCACCCGGCGGAGGAATCCTCGACGACACCAGGCAGGTTGCCATTTCAGGCTGGCACCACGATACCAGGCGGTGGGTCCAGTTATGGCACAATGAATTTGGCGGTTACGGTGAAATCCAGTGGACATCGCAGGAGGTTGTGAACGGAGTAAAAGTTCTTTATGGCTTTGTCCATGAATGCAAACAGGAGAGTGATGATATGAACGATCATATCATTATGTGCGAAATGTTCGATAATAATAACTTCAAATATACAATCAGAAGTTTCAGGAAGGGACTACTCGAAATTGTTGCCAGCAGGATCAGAACAAGCAGGGAACTGAATGCATTGTTGGAAAACCAGGCAAAAGGGGTATTAAGTTTTGCCGAATTATGTGAACTGTAATCCATAACTAATCTGAAAACCGACTGGAATAATATCCTGCAATAATCCGCTGGCTTTAAAATCACGCATGACTGCGGTGATGGAGGATTTTCACGCTTTCTTTATTATATTGGAACGATGTGTATTGATTTTGAATATTGATATAATTGATGATCTGAATTTCCTAAAGCAGCCCCTTCTCCTTGAACTCATAGATCAGGTCTGATATCTGCGATTTACCTGCTTTTTCCAGAATATTGGAGCGATGGGTATTAACAGTGTGTATGCTCAGGAATAGTTTGTCAGATATTTCTTTACTGCTCAAACCCGACTCAATCAGTCTGATGATCTCAAATTCACGGTATGACAGATCAGGTCCAATTTCCAGCAATTTCTGGTCAGGAAATTTAAACAGCGAAAGATCGTTTCCGGCATAATGATGAAACCGGTCTTTCTTCATCTTATACCAGTCAATATTGGTAATAACCTGTATCAGAAATACCGCCTTGTATGGGATTGGACTGTAAAACATATAGTCCTGAACAAACAGATTATTATAATTGCCTGTAGCATTGCGGATCCGAAGGTTGTATGATGTTAATGCGCTGCCCTTCTGAGCCTTGAATATCTCCTTCTCCATCTTGTAAACCCGGGACCTGGCCTGCCCAAGCCGCTCTTCATCATCGGGATGAATAAGCTGTGTATAATGTCCGGGGTTAATCTCTTCAGACGTAACACCGATCATACGAAAGATTCCTTTACTGGTAAACAGAAACTTCATCTGCCCCACATCGAAAACCTGAAAGTACTGTTCATTCACCTCCGTCAGCTCCTCGAGTTTTACCATAATCGGATCATCAGGATTTATTTTCAGAAACCCCGATGGCAGATAGGACTCTATAAAATCAAAAAAGATACTGTAGCTATAAGGTTTTAACATGATGAGCTGAAAATGAGCCTGGTGTGCAACAAAGTGCCTGCTAAAATAGTCAAAATACCGATACGTCAGTATTGCAGCCGGTTTAAATCACCTGTAACTTCGGTCTATTAGAGGCTTAATCATAAGAAACTCAAAAGATGATTTCCTGATCGTTTCCATTAAGTATAAAAACATGGCTGAGTTAACAGCAAAATTATTCCGGGATTTTTTTGGAGGGAGCTGGTCAGGAAAGGTTACCCGGAACGGTGAATTCCAGCGTGAGGTGGTATTCAACTGGCCTGAATTAAGCAGCCAGCAATCTTGCCTGGGGACCGAACCCGGATTAATTGTACCTCCGGGAGCAGGCGTACTCGATGACACCCGGCAGGTTTCTGTCTCAGGCTGGCGGCAGGATATCAGGAGATGGAGCCATGTTTGGCACAATGAATTTGGCGGATACGGGGAAATTCAATGGACATCCCAGGAGGTCGTAAACGAGGTGACCATGCTCTATGGTATATGCCATGAATGCAAACAGGAATGCGATGATCCGACGGATCATATTATCAGTTGCGAAATCTTCGATCACAACCATTTCAAATACACCATCCAGAGTTTCAGGAAAGGGATTCTCGAAATTGTTGCCAAACGTATCAGAACAGCGAAAGAGTTGAATGCTATGCTGGAAAAACAGGCTAATAAAGCAATAAGTTTTCCGGAGTTAATCAAATGATAAAAGAGGAAAATAAGACCAGATGAAGTGTAAATGTGAAATATTCAAAGCAAATTAAACAATACATGTAAAAGGAGAAAAAAATGAAAAAAGAATCATTAAGTCCTTCAACAGCGAAGGTCAACACCGATACCAAGCGGATAGACCGGCTGAAAGAACAACTCAGGAGCACAGAGCCAGAACTCGACTTTGAGCGGGTTAGGATCATGCATGATGTCTACGAGGAAACCACTGGAGATAACCAGGTACTCAGACGTGCCAAATTCCTGGCAGCCGTTCTGGACCGTAAGAAACTGTATATCGACGACAACCTCTTTGTCGGTGCCATGGCAGGCTCGACCAATGCCATGTACCCCTATCCCGAATGGCAGGTGGATTGGATGATAGAAGAGAAGACGGTCGAAAAGTCGCCGACTCCGGAAGATAAGAAGGCCAACCAGTGGGCGCTCGAATACTGGGGCAAACGTGCGATGAAACCCCGGGTCGAAGAGATCTTTCAGAAGCGATTTGGATACAGCCCAAATCTGGCTACCGACGCCGGCCTTTTTGGATCGTTCTCTGACTGGCCGGCCGGCGGTGGCAATCTTAACTACCCCCGGGTTTACCGGGAGGGTCTTGCCAGCATGATCAAGGAGGTAGAGGAGCGGCAGATGTCTCTCGAGATGCGTTTGCCAAACATGCCTCCAAGTTCTACTTCTATGAGGGAGCCCTCATCGTGATGAGAGCAGCGATCAGGTTTGCCAAGCGTTATGCCGAGCTGGCCAGGGAGATGGCTGCTAAAGAGAAGAATGAAACCCGAAAAGCAGAGCTGATCGCAATTGCCGAAACCTGCGAATGGGTTCCCGAGCATCCTGCCCGGAATCTGAGGGAGGCAATCCAAAGTCACTTCTTCTGTCACCTCGTGGCAGAACTCGAGCAGATCGGCTGCGGGTACTCCGAGGCCTATCTGGGACAGAATCTGGAGCCTTTCTATCAGGCCGACAAAGCAGCAGGGTTAGTTACTTATGACGATGCCGTTTTCATGTTCGAGAACCTCTCCATCAAGTTGAATGAGATTGGCTACTACTATGGCGAGAGAATCGCTAAGCAGAACTCCGCCGATCTGGGACAGAGCATCACCCTCGGTGGCTATACCGGGAATGGTGAAGATGCCACGGCGGAAATGGACTACGTGATTCTGGATTCAGCATCCTATCTCGCTCTGCCGCAACCTCCGCTGTCGTGCGCATACACGGAACAGATGAGCGGCAAATTCCTTGAAAAGGTCCTCGATGTTATAGCCACCGGTGTAGGCATGCCTCAGTTCGTGAACGCCGAAGTGATGTTCAAGCGGGCGCTGAACCTATGGGGCTGGACCGAAAGGAACGGTTATCTCCCATTGGAGAAAGCCAGGCGTACCTGTATCGGGGCCTGTGTAGGAAGCTACATCCCTTACGAGACCGGCCACCCGGTGGAGGGGCAGCCCAACCTCGGCAAGGTAATCGAGTTGACGATGAACAACGGCTTCGATCCCCGCACCAAGAAGCAGATCGGACCAAAGAGCGGGGACCCAGAGAGCTTCAAAAATTTCGAAGAATTGTATGCAGCTTTCGAGAAGCAGCTTCAATTCTGTGAGGATACGCTTCGCCATTCAGCCTGGATTTCAAACATGCTGCAAGCGGATTTCCTCCCCTGCGCCTGGCGCTCCATCCTGACCGGCGGATGCATCGAGACCGGTACCGAGACCTGGGACGGCGGGGCCAACTACTACACGGTTGCTCAAATCTCCATAGGCGGAGTGGATGCAGCCAACTCGCTGATGGCAGTGAAGAAACTGGTTTACGATGATAAGAAGGTGACTATGGCCGAACTGAAAAAAGCCCTGGCTGCCAATTTCGAAGGGGAATACGCGAAAATAGGGAAGATGTGCTTCGAAGCGCCCAAGCACGGCAACGATATCCCCGAAGTGAACAGGTTCGTCCGCCGGGTTTACAACACCATCTTGCAAGCATTTAGTAATGTGGATGGCGGTGGCAACTACATCAGCAAGGACATCAAGACCTCACTCGATGCCTATACCAAGAGTGGCCACAACCCCTTTGGTATGGTGTGCGGGGCGCTGCCGAACGGCAAGAAGGCCGGAGTGGCACTCACCGACGGAAGTATCTCAGCCATGCCGGGCACCGATGTCAACGGACCGACTGCGTTGGTGATGTCTGGAGCGAAAGGTATTGATGCAGTTGCATATTGCGCAACGCACATGAACATGAAGCTTCCGCCGGATCAGCTCGAAACCCGTAAAGGCAGGGATAATGTGCTGCGTCTGGTCAAGACTCTGTTCGATAACGGTGGCTATCACATTCAGTTCAATGTGCTGAACACCGAAATCCTCAGGGATGCACAGAAACACCCGGAAAAATACCGCGACCTCGTGGTCAGGGTGGCCGGTTTCAGCGCGTTCTTCACCAAGCTGCATGTGGGCGTGCAGAATGAGATCATCGAACGGACCATGCAGCGCTGCGAATAGACTAAAATTAAAAAGAAGTTTAAATAGGGCATGGCAGATTGCCATGCCTTATTTATCATATTTAACATACGAAAAACAAAAACCAAAGAAGTAACAATTATGAGTAAAGATACAGGACGTAAACGCATTGCCATAATGGTAGGCGCCGGATACATTCCCGGGATAAATGCCGTGGTTGCAGGAGCCTCTCTTGCCGCAGGCAAACTGGGCTGGGAGCTGGTGGGCATTCTCGATGGATTTGAAGGGTTGCTTCATCCCGAAAAATACCCCGATGGAGGATTGATTGAGATCAATCCCCAGGTATTGAATTTAGATCCGAATACAGGCAGTGTGCTTGGCCAGTCGGCCCGGATCGATCCGTTTAATGTCCGCACAATCAACAAGGACGAAATGGTTGAAGAGGTGGACATGTCGGATGAGCTGCTCAAAAAATTAAAGGCAGAAAAGATCGATGCAGTTATTTCGATCGTTGGAGGAAAAGGTCTTACTATTCTTTATCAGCTTCACCGGAAAGGACTTAATGCAGTATGTGTCCCACGCTCCATCGAAAATGAAATTGCATCCACTTCGGTATCATTCGGGTTTAACACCGCGCTTACTTTTACCATAGAGATGCTCGACCGTGCGCGTCTGGCCGCCAAGGCGGCCCATAAAATTGCAGTGGTAGAGGTACAGGGAGAGGAAGCCGGATGGATCGCCCTCCAGGCAGGTATTGCAGTTGCTGCAGATGCCGTACTGATTCCTGAGATCCCGGTTGATCTTAAAAAGGTGGCAGCACACCTGAAAAATAAGATGTCAGGTAAAAAATCGTGGGGTCTGGTAGTCGTGGCGCAGGGAGCAAAAATTATCAATCAGCCCAAAAATGAAGAACCCGTTTCCTCACTTAAAGCTTCGTTATCGCCACTGGCAACCAGCGATGCCAACAGTGAATTTGTAATTCACAGTTCAGGACAGGCTGCACAGGCTGTGGCAACAGGCTTGCAACTGCGGATAGCAGAAGAGACTTTTCCAATGGTAATCGGCCCCTGGGTAAGGGGAGGTGCACCATCGGCAGTCGACCGCCAGCTGGGTGTGGCTTACGGTGCCGGAGCTATCCAGGCGCTCGAAGCCGGCAAAAACGGGGTAATGGTGTCGTTTGTCCCTCCGGATATTAAGTTCGTTCCGCTTGCCGAGGCCATCAACAAGGTAAGAACGGTACCCGCTGAAAGCATGTTTTTTCAGGTAGCGGACTCACTTGGTATTTACGTTGGAAAATAAGGAGGGAAGAATCATGATCAATCAGACAAATAATATATTGGATATTACAGGCAGAGTGCTGAATATCCAGCGGTATTGCAGCCACGATGGTCCGGGAATCCGCACCAATGTTTTCATAAAAGGTTGTTCCCTGCGCTGTAAATGGTGCGGCAATCCTGAAAGTATCAGGTTGAAGCCGGAAGTTTCGTACGATCCAAAAAAATGTGAAGGGAAAAAGTGCGGCATTTGCCTGAAAGCGCCCTTCCCCGAAGGTGGTTTTTATTTTGTGGAGGGAGACGATGCAAAGGTAAAAGTGAACTGGCAGCTGGCCGCAGGCACTACTGCAGGAGATGGTCGCGCTTTGCCCCACCGGTGCACTCGAAATGTTTGGCAAAATAATGACAGTTCGTGAAGTGATGGACGAAGTGGAGAAAGACGCCTCCATCTATCGCAGTTCCGGCGGAGGGTTGTCGATGAGCGGTGGCGAAGTAATGCTGCAACCCGACTTTACCGCAGCATTGCTGCAGGAAGCCCACAACAGGGGCATCAATACGGCTATCGAAACCGCGTGCAATGCACCCTGGGCGAATCTCGAAAAAGTACTTCCTCATGTTGATACCATGCTTCACGACCTTAAGTTAATGAATTCGGAAAGGCATAAGAAGTGGACAGGAGTCGGCAACGAACGGATTCTGGCAAACTTTAAAAAGGCCTATGAAACTTTTCCCAACATCGATTTTATTGCCCGTACGCCACTGATTCCGGGAGTTAATTGCGATGATGAACATATCCTGGGTGTACTGGAATTCATTAAACCACATAAGAATGTAATTGATTATGAACTGCTGCCATACCACCGTTTTGGACTGGGCAAGTATGAATCGCTTGGTGTGGTTTACGAACTCGACGATTACAAAACACCTTCGGATGAAGTTGTTAAGCGCTTTCAGGCTATGATTGATGAGGCATTTGGACGAAATAGCAAATAGTAATAAATAAATATTATGATTAAATCACTGGGTCATGCAGGCACGCACAGGCGTGTCGCAATCAATGTAGGGTCGGGATTTGTTCCCGGCACAAATGCAGTTGTTATGGGTGCTGCCATTGCGGGTGGTAAACTGGGATGGGAGATGGTCGGGATCCGCAACGGCTTCGAGGGACTTCTGTTCCCTGAACGTTTCTCCGGTGGCGGAATAATAAACCTCAGCCCGGAACTGATTGAAAACCTTGATCCCGCAACGGGAGGTATCCTTGGCCAGGCGCCAAAGGTTGATCCGTTTCATGCTTCCTCAGTTAAGGGAGGTAAAAAAGATCTTTCCGATCAGATATTAAAAAGGATAAAGGAGGAAGATATCGATGCGTTGATTTCCATCGTGAGCGGACAGGGTCTGGGCATTCTGCAAAAGCTCCATCTCAAAGGGCTCCATACAGTTTGCATTCCGCGTTCGATCGAGAACGATATTGCCAATACTGCTGTATCGTTTGGATTCAACAGCGCCCTCAGCGTCACCATCGAAATGCTGAACAAGGCTTACCAGGCTGCCAGATCAGCCAGCAAGATTGCTGTTGTTGAGGTTCCCGGTGAACATGCAGGGTGGATCGCACTTCAGGCAGGTATTGCCGTCCGTGCCGATGCGGTGCTGATGCCTGAGATTCCATGCGATCTGAAGAACCTGGCAAAGCGGTTAAAAGATAAAATATCAGTCAGGAGGCCTTACGGGCTTGTGGTTGTTGCCGAGGGGGCAAAGTTAGTTGATTACAAGGTTAAAAAGGATGCTAAGTCATCCCCGGAATCTATTCCTGCAGGCCAGGTGGCCGGCACTGTTGCAACCAGGCTTCAGAAACTGATTACTGCGGAAACCTATCCGCTTGTAATTGGCGCCTGGGCCCGGGGCGGAAATCCCACCGCAACCGACCATCAGCTGGGAATGGCTTATGGTGCCGGATCTATCCAGGTGCTGAAAGCAGGACAGAACGGGGTGATGGTATCTTTTATGCCGCCCGATATCAGGTTTGTGCCATTGACAGATGCTGTTGACAAAGTGAGAACCGTGCCTTCTGAAAGCGAATTTATGAGGATTGCACAGTCGCTGGGAATTTACCTTGGTAACCGGTTATAAATCTTTAAAAACAGAATGCTATGAAAAATACAAAAATATCCGAAGATGTATATGAAAAGCTGGCGGATGCACTGGAGGCACTCCCCTCAGGCTACACCAGAACGCCCGGCAAAATCGAAAACGAACTCATCAAGATAGTGTTTACCTACGAGGAAGCCTGGCTTGCCGGTCAACTCACCCGCAAGCCCGAGACCGCCGCCGAGATCGCGCAGCGGGTCGGTCTCGACGAGGAGAAGGTGACCGTGCTCCTCGAAAGCATGGTCCCGCCGCGCAAGGTTCGCAAGGACTCACTGGCGCTTGAAAGCGGCATCAAAGGAGTTGGAAAAGTTGAGGCAAGTCCCAGCAAGCAGCCCAAGGTAGAGAAATATCGGCTCTCCCCGTTTATTGTCGGCTGGTTCGAATCCTACCTGAATAACCCCCAGCCGGAAAGTGAGAGATTTGCCAAGCTTTACGAGCAATATGTCATCGAGGGCGGGGGCGAACGGATCTTCTCACCGCGACCCGGCCCGCAGGGTGTCATCCCGTACCGTGGCTCGCTCAAGCCCGAGTGGCTCAAGCGGGAACCGCACAATGATGTCGATGCTCATTTCCAGAGATATGATCGCTTCCTGGTGATTGACTGTGTCTGCAAGAAAGACCAGGTTGCCGCTCACGGCCACAGTTGCGATATGCCCATCAAGCGTTGCGGCTTCGTGGGCATGCCGCCCGCGGTCCCTCTCTCGGAAAACATCCTCCCCCGCGAGGAGGCGATAAAGCTATGGGATGAGCTGGATGCCATGGGCACGCATGTTGTCGAGGGATTTTATGGATTCACCATGGGGGCCGAGGCCCCTCAGTTTGTCGGTGGCTGTCACTGCTGCGGCTGTTGCTGCGTCATGTTGAATTCGCAACGTCTGGGTACGCTGAAGGAAAGCGTCGAGCGCTCGAACTACCGCGCCGTGAAGGATTATGACAAATGCACCAACTGCGGCGAGTGCATCAGGCGCTGCCAGTTTTTTGCGCATAAATGGGAAAAAACTGCAGATGGCAGGAAGTCGGTTTATAACAGGGATTTATGCGTGGGCTGTGGCTCCTGCGGTTTGGGATGTCCGTCGGGCGCGCTGCACCTGGAGCCGGTTTCGGAAGAGGAGTGGGTACCTGTCTGCTTCCAGCTTCCAGGAATGGGAAGAAGCCCGCCTTAAGAATATGGGAATGGGGAAATAGGAAGAAATTACGCCTGCCTGTCGGCAGAAATTGGGATTGCGGATTCCGATAGCTATCGGGAATCCGCAATCCGAAATAATAACAATTAAATTCTAAAGAATGAATCCATTAAAAAAAATCAGCCTGTTTCTGATCACTGTTTGTTACACTGTTTCATTAATAGCCCAGGATGCACCGAAACCGGCAGCAGATGATGCTGCAGCGATTGCCAAGAAACTGGCAAATCCCATCGGGGCGCTAATCAGTGTGCCATTTCAGAATAATACGGATATAGGCATAGGAGATTATAATGGTTCGAGAAATACCCTGAACTTTCAACCCATTGTTCCTTTCAGCCTCAGTGCAAAATACAGTCTGATTACACGGTATATTGTACCCGTAATCGCTCAATACGACATTACCGGTGAGGGCACTCACGAAATCGGGCTTTCGGATGCCCTGGTAAGCGGATGGATCTCAAACGCCGTGGTAAAAAATGGTTTTGTATGGGGCGTGGGAGCCGCATTTTTAATTCCTACCGCCACCGATGATTTTTTAGGAACCAAAAAATTAGGCGTAGGTCCGACAGTAATTGTCCTGCAACAAAAGAACGGCTGGACTTACGGCGCTTTGATGAATCAGATATGGTCGGTGGCCGGCGATGAGGAGAGAGCCGATGTAAACCAGATGTACCTGCAACCCTTTTTAACTTATAACTGGAAAAGCGGAGCAGGACTGACGGTAAATTCAGAAACAACATTGAACTGGGAAGCAAACACTACCAATGCATATATTAATATAATGGCCGGTGGGCTTACAAAATTCGGGAAACAGCTTGTTCAACTTCAGGTGGGACCGCGATTACACGTGGCAGCCCCGGAAGGCAGCAAATCTCCTTTTGGTGTAAGGGCGGCAGCGATTTTTGTTTTTCCGAAAAAGTAATTTGAAGTCGGAGCGAAGACCGATAAATCCGAATCGAAATCCGCAATCCGAAATACAATAACTATGGACCCTCAGAACCTGTTTAAAATTGTTGTTGTACTGTACTCAGTTTCTAATTTGTTGTCACTGGGTATTGAGCTCAATTTAAAAGAAACGATCAGGTCACTGAAAAGCTTCCGGCTTATTATTCTGACACTGGGTTGGGGTTGGGTAGTGAGTCCGGCTTTTGCCTGGCTGCTGACAAAAATAATCCCCATGGACCCGTCCATTGCCCTGGGGCTGTTAATCACCAGCATTGCTCCCGTAGCGCCATTCTTTCCCATTCTGGTGAGAAATGCCCGGGCAGATGTTAATTTCTCGGCGGCATTCATGCCTTTAACAATGGTTAGTTACAGTAGTGCTGATGCCAATATTTGTGCCCGTCATGATGCCGGGACTGACCCTGAGCATATGGGCTCTGGCAAAACCCCTGCTTGTACCTGATACTGTTGCCAATGATCCTGGGTATTCTTATCCGGATTTATTTAACCCGGGTGGCTGATAAAATTTTCCCTGCGATCAAGGTGACCGCAGGAATTACCACTGTACTGTCGCTGGTGTCTGTTCTCCTCATCTACTTCCGTGAATTTATAAAGGTATTGGGCAGCTATGCCATCCTTGGCCAGTTACTGCTGGCCCTCGGAATTCTGCTGATGGCATATTACATTGGCTTCGGTTTAAAAAGAACCAGCGAAGCGCCATGGCACTGGGAATGAGTTCCCGGAATGTATCGGCCATGTTCGCCGTTTACATCGTTTTGCCAACCCCCGATCCATACCTGCTGGTAATGATCCTGCTTTCGGGCCCGATACCTGCTCTCACAGCCTATTTTACTGCACGTTACCTGGGTAAAAGAAATGAAATCAAAATATCGTAAGAACAAAGATATAAGACACATACACCTTTAAAAGAAGTCATGTCATGATTAAACATCCAGGTCACGCAGTTACGCACAGACCTTTTGCCATCAATGAGGCGTCGGGCTATGTTCCCGGGACAAATGCCGTAGTTATGGGGCGGCAATTGCGGAAAGCCAACCTCTGGCGACCAAAAAAAGCTAGCAGTCTAAAAGCGTTTCCCCCACTCTCCCAGTTCAGACTTCAGTTACCTGACTCATAATAAGCTTTAATTACCTGTTTTTAAGTATTGTTCCGGGCATGAACTTATAATAATTTTAGCATTCATAAAAAGTTAAAAAGCGGTTGAAATCTTAACAATAATTAATACCCAATACAGGTATATGAAACACTTTAAGAACCAACTAAGTTTAGCACCAACGATATTGGGTATACTGATATGTAGTTTCTGGATTAATCCTATGTCAGCTCAACAAGAACCAGGGAAGAACTGGTATTTCCTCACCGATGTCTATCTGATGTTCCCCTACATGGATGGAGAAACCGGCGCTGGAGATCTGCTTTCCGTTCCCGTTGATGCGAATCCCGGAGATATCTTCAGCAAGCTGAAGATTGCGGCCATGTTATACCTTGAGGCCAAGACGGATAAATGGGCAATAACCTCCGATCTGGTGTACATGAACCTGAACCAGGAAATAACTCCGGGCACACTCTTTCATTCCGGAGAGGTCTCGGCTAAGGAATTAATATGGGAACCAGCCGGCTTATACAGAATAGTACCATTCTGGGAGGTTGGTCTGGGTGGCAGGCTCACAAATCTCTCGACGGATATTGATGCGCGCCGGAATGTATTTCCTGCAGGAACTGAGGAAGTGACTGCGAGCGGATCGAAAACATGGATGGACCCGATACTTATCACCCGCTTGTCTGCCACGGTGAAGGAGAAGTGGCTGTTCCAGTTCAGAGGTGATATCGGAGGTTTCGGCATTGGTTCAGACCTTACATGGCAGCTTCAGGGATACGCAGGTTACAGGTTCGGAAAAGTATTTCAGCTGACGGCAGGGTACAGATATCTCAGTGTCGACTACGATAAGGGAGTTGACTCAGAACGGTTTGTCTTCAACATGGCTTCATTTGGCCCGGTAGTAAGGTTTGGATTTAATTTCTGATCATGAGCATTGAATATGAAACTGAATAAAATATTATTTCCTGACCTGTCATCGCTGATAAAAAAACTTTCGATATTCTAATAAATTTCTGAGAACCAGTAATAAGCAAACGAAATTTCAGCATATGCACCATAACTATGGCAATCCATGCCGTTTTTTGATTTTCTGTGTTTTTTTTCTCTGGAAATTATCCTCAGCCTATGCCCAGGATCTTGAGCCACGGGCCTATACCAATATCCCTCGGGGATTGAATTTTGTACTGGCAGGTTACAGCTATTCCCAGGGAGGGGTGGTTTTTGACCCTACGATCCCCCTCCAGGATGCTGACATACATATTCACGGAACTGTATTGGCATGGGCACGATCAATTAAAGTGGGGCCCCTATCGGGCAAGGTCGATGTGATCGTTCCTTACGGGTGGCTTTCAGGATCTGCAGAGTTTGATGGACAACCCGTAACAAGAGAAATTTCAGGCCTGGCAGATCCCAGGATAAGGATGAGTGTTAATTTCATCGGTGCGCCCTCGCTGCCTTTATCCGGATTTAAGGATTACAAACAAAACTTTGTATTGGGTGCCAGTCTGCAGGTATTCCTGCCGCTGGGTCAGTACGATCCGCTCAGGCTGGTCAATCTGGGAACAAACAGGTATTCCATCAAGCCTGAACTGGGGGCTTCCAAGACTTTCGGACCCATGCAGGTGGAGATCACAGGCGGCGTTCAGTTCTTTACGGTAAACGATGATTTTTACGGTGGAAAGACACGCTCGCAGGCTCCGATTGGTTCCATACAGGGACACCTCAATTACAACTTTAAAAAGGGGATTTGGGCCGCACTTGACGGCACCTATTACTGGGGCGGACATACTACCGTGGATGGGGTGGAGGGAAAAGACCTGCAAAAGAATACGCGATTGGGATTGACAGTGGCCATTCCCATGGGGATTCACCAATCCGTTAAAATAAACCTGAGCACCGGGGTTTCTACACGCACAGGAAGCGATTATGATGTGGTAGGGCTGATATGGCAATACAGGTGGGGGAAAGGCCTTCCAAAAAAAGCTAAAACAGGTAATTGAGCAGTTGAACCATAAAACAGGCAACAAAATACTCATTACTAAGTATTCCGCAAATCATTGAATGTGAGTATTTTTATATTTGAAGGGTAATTCTTATTAATACCTCTGATACAAAACATTAGATAGTAGAATCCCGATATTTATAACAACTCATAATAACATTTAAATAAAAAACCATGAAAGTAATTATCGTTGGCGGAGTAGCCGGTGGCGCATCCTGTGCAGCAAGGCTCCGCAGGCTTGATGAAAAAATTGAGATCCTGATGGTGGAACGCGGACCGTTCGTATCTTATGCAAACTGCGGATTACCTTACTATGTGGGCGGGTCCATTGACGAAGAATCAAAGCTTCTTGTCGCCACCGAACAGATGTTCAAGGTGATATTCAACATGGACTGCCGGACTAATTGTGAGGTGATTGGTATCTCAGCCAAAGAGAAGACGGTTAAGCTGAAAAATCATCTCTCCGGTGAAGTCACCACGGAAAAATATGATAAACTCGTACTTTCCCCCGGCGCAGCTCCTGTTCGTCCTCCCCTTCCCGGCCTCGATCTTCCGGGCATATTTTCAGTAAGAACAGTTGCAGATTCAAAAAATATCAAAGAATGGCTCGACCGGGATACCGACAATTCCGTTGGAAATTCATTCACGGGTGTGGACAAGGTTTCAAGACCAAAAAAGGCAGTGGTCATAGGCGGAGGATTCATCGGACTGGAAATGGCTGAGAATTTGGTCGAAAGAGCCCTCAACGTCACCTTGATTGAGAAACTCGACCAGGTGATGCCACCGCTCGATCCGGAAATGGCCCGTGTCGTTAAAAGATATATGAAAAAACACGGCATAACCGTGAAGACCGGCGATGGTGTGGCCGGATTTCGTAAGGCGGAAAATGGCGGTCTGGAAGTACTTACAGAGAAAGACAAGGTTTATGATGCTGACGTTGTCATTATGGCAATTGGCGTGAAGCCCGAGCTTGAACTGGCAAAAATGGCCGGCATTCAGGTCGGTGACCTTGGTGGTATAAGGGTAAATGAGCATATGGTCACCTCCGATCCGGATATTCTTGCCGTCGGCGATGCAGTTGAGGTGAAGGATTTTGTCACCGGGCAGTGGGCCCTGATACCGCTGGCAGGACCGGCAAACCGGCAGGGCCGGATTGCTGCCGATGTGATAGCCGGGCGTAAATCAAAGTTCCGCGGAACACAGGGAACATCCATCTGCAAGCTGTTCGGCGCTGCAATAGCACAGACAGGTGTCAGTGAGAAAACCCTTAAAAAACTTGGCGATACGGATTACGAGAAAGTATACCTTTTCCCGAATTCCCATGCCGGTTATTACCCGGGAGCAAAGATGCTTATTGTAAAGATTATTTTCAGGAAGTCTGACGGCAAGCTGCTTGGTGCACAGGTCCTTGGAGAAGACGGAGTTCCCAAAAGGATCGATTCTTTTGCCATGGCCATTCAGATGGGATGCACGGTTTATGATCTTGAAGAATCTGAACTCTGCTATGCGCCGCCATTCGGAAGTGCAAAAGACCCGGTCAATTTTGCCGGGATGATCGCTGCAAACATCCTCAGGGGCGACATGCCTGTTGCCCATTGGGACTCGCTGGGCGACAGCTTTCTTTTGGACGTCCGCAATCCGCCTGAGGTGGCAGCAGACCCTGTTCCGGGTGCTGTCAATATACCTCTTCCCCAACTCCGCTCCCGACTGGCTGAACTGCCGAAGGACAGGCAGATAGCAGCATTCTGCCGGTCGGCACAGCGGTCCTACTACGCCACAAGAATATTGCTGCAGAACGGATTCAGGGCAGTGAATATTTCAGGGAGTATGCTTGCACGCTCTATTAGTAATTAACTTGATTTAACCTTTATCCCTTATAGCTATGAACGAGATCATTCAGTTTTGTCAGCCTTTATTCCAGCCTGTGGTTCTGGCCTTTACTATTTTGAATCTCCTAAGCATGGGCCTTCAGGTTAACCTGGGCAATATGTTCAAGGTAGTCAGAAATCCAAGGTTCCTTGGTTTGATGTTAGTGCTGGGCTGGGTTATAGGCCCGGCTATTGCTTATCTGATCACCTTGTTACTTCCCCTGGATAATTCATACATAATAGTTTTGTTCATCGGGAGTCTTGCCCCGTGCGCACCATTTCTCCCTCCCCTTATACCCAAAGCACACGGAGATGTAACCTTTGCCGGAGCCTTCATACCGGTGGCAGCGATCGGCACATCCGTGTTAATGCCGGTTATAGCACCCATGCTGATCAAGGGGATTGAACTGAGTGTAATGTCACTCCTGAAGCCGCTCTTCATGACATTGCTGGTACCTTTGCTGGTTGGAGCTACAATAAAGACATTTGCCGGTAAGGTGGCCGACAAGATCTTTCCCCTGGTAAAGAAGCTTGCAGGCTTATCCACGTTATTAACCATTATATTGTGTTTGATTATTTATTACAAGCCCATGTGGGCCACTGCCGGCAGTATGGCAACCCTTGCCATGACAATCTTTATGGTTGCGATGGCACTGATATCCTATTATTCCGGGTTCGGCTTTAACCGGGGTGAGAAAGTTGTCCTGTCGCTGGGAATGGGTACAAGGAATATTGCCGCCGTACTGATAGGGGTTCTTACCATAGCTGATGTAAAGCCTGATATGGTGGCAATGGTCGTCATCTGGACGCTGTGGTCTTTTATCCTCAGTATGATTATTGCCCCTCTTATAGGCAAAAAGGCTGTCAGGGCGGGTACAACAGCGTAGAATATTTGAACGTAAATCATTAATCCGACAGAAAAAGTGGAAAATAAAAAAGGAAAATCATCCGTGATGGGCGTGTTGAAAAGCTATTTACCTATCCTTGAATGGGGAGCTAAATATAACAGCAAGACTTTTTCAAACGACATGATCGTTGCCTTGATCGTGACCATGATGCTCATACCCCAGTCGCTGGCATATGCCATACTTGCAGGCCTGCCTGCTGAGGTCGGGCTTTATGCCTCCATGGCTCCGCTGATCATGTATGCCATCTTCGGCACATCACGCGCGCTTGCTGTCGGGCCTGTGGCTGTGGCCAGTCTGATGACCGCTGCAGCTGCCGGACAACTGGCATCGCAGGGAACACCTGAATATCTAGGGGCAGCCATAGCGCTTGCCATGGTCTCGGGTTTGCTGCTGTTGGCGATGGGCTTTCTGAAATTAGGTTTTATGGCTAATTTCCTGAGTCACCCGGTTATTGCCGGATTCATCACCGCCTCCGGTCTTCAGATCGCAGCCGGGCAGCTCGGACCTGTTCTCGGAATTCATGCTGAAGGGGAGAGTTTCCTTGACATCGTCATATCACTCTGGCACACCATCAGTACTACGCATCTTATTACAGCGGCAATAGGTGTAGGCTCATTGATCTTCCTTTTCTGGGTACGCAAGGGACTGAAGCCGCTCCTGGTCCGTTTTGGATTGGGAGAAAAGTTGGCAGACATTCTGGTAAAGGTTGGCCCTGTTGTTGCCATAATTTTGACAATTGTTATTGTTGCTGCCTTAGGCCTGGCAGATAAAGGGGTTAAAATAGTGGGAAAAGTTCCGGGAGGTTTGCCTAAGCTTGCCCTGCCGCCACTCGATTTTGCGCTCTGGATGAAGATATTGGTTCCGGCACTTCTTATCTCTATCGTAGGGTATGTTGAGTCTATCTCGGTAGCCCTTACGCTTGCAGCCAAGAAGCGTCAGCGGGTGGATCCCGACCAGGAGCTGATCGCCCTGGGTGCTTCGAACGTAGGATCGGCCATATCGGGCGGATTCCCGATAACCGGAGGATTCGCACGTTCCGTAGTCAATTTTGAAGCAGGTGCGGAGACACCGGCAGCCGGAGCCTATACTGCAGTCGGCATAGCGCTTGTCACCTTGTTTCTCACGCCGCTGCTCTTCTTTCTTCCCAAGGCAGCTCTTGCCGCCACAATAATTGTAGCGGTAATGGGACTTGTTGATGTGAAAGCCCTGAAACATGCCTGGTCCTACTCCAAAACCGATTTTGCGGCGATGGCTGTCACGATCCTGGTGACCCTGTGGAAAGGGGTTGAAGCCGGTCTTATTGCCGGTGTTGGCCTGTCGGTCTTCCTGCACCTCTACCGCACCTCAAAGCCGCATGTGGCTGTGGTCGGACAGGTACCCGGAACGGAACATTTTCTTAATGTTAAGCGCCATGAGGTGATTACAGATCCCGGAATACTTTCCCTCAGGGTTGATGCAAGCCTTTACTTCCCCAATGCACGTTTCCTTGAGGACACGATCAACGACACTGTGGCAGAGAACCCGGATATTAAACATCTCATCCTGGTATGTCCTGCGGTCAATACCATAGATCTCTCGGCCCTCGAAAGCCTTGAGGCGATCAACCTGCGGCTGAAGGACAGCGGGATAAAACTCCATCTGTCAGAAGTAAAAGGTCCTGTGATGGACCGGCTCAAGGATACCCATTTTCTTAAAGCGCTGACAGGGAAAGTATATCTTACCCAGTTTGCTGCAGTATCAACCCTAAGGGAAGAGATAGCCAAGGAAGGAACACAACTGGATAAAGACCATCCCGGGTAAAGAGTGGAACATGATTTTAAGACTTTACGAACCCCCGGAACCTTGGGTTGATGGGAGTTGGAAGCCAGGTGAGATTAAACCTTTATAATTATGGAAAAAACAAGATTAAAAGAAGACCATGAAAGTATTGTTCCCTGGAAAAAATGGGGACCATATTTAAGCGAACGTCAATGGGGCACTGTAAGAGAAGATTACAGCCAAAACGGAGATGCCTGGAATTATCTGACGCACGACCAGGCCCGTTCCTACGCCTATCGATGGGGTGAAGATGGTCTTGCAGGCATTTCAGATGATAAACAGCTGCTCTGCTTTGCCCTTGCCCTTTGGAACGGCAATGACCCGATCATTAAAGAGAGGCTGTTCGGATTAAATAACAGCGAAGGGAACCATGGAGAGGATGTGAAAGAGTACTATTTTTATCTCGACTCCACGCCCACCCACTCCTACATGAAATACCTGTACAAGTATCCTCATAAGGCCTATCCGTATGATGACGTTGTCGGCACCAACGGCCGTCGAAGCAGGTATGAACCTGAATATGAGCTACTCGATACAGGCATATTTCATGACAATCGCTATTTTGATGTGTTTGTGGAATATGCCAAGGAATCACCTGAAGACATCCTCATCCGCTTTACCGTTATGAACCGTGGCGCTGAAACTGCCTCTTTGCACCTTTTACCGACACTCTGGTTCCGTAACACCTGGCAAAATGAGGTCGAGCCGGTGATCCCTTCCATGAGGCAGGTAAGTTTAAATAAAACCTCCGGCGCGATAGAAGCTTCACACCGGGATATGGGAAAATGGTTGTTCAGTGCAAATGAAGCGAACGATCTGCTTTTTACGAACAACGAGACAAATATTGCAAGGCTTGCCGGTGTGCCCAACCTGACGCCTTATGTGAAAGACGGTATCAACAATTATATCGTGATGGGACAGAAAGATGCTGTTAATCCTGATAAGACAGGAACAAAAGCAGCGGCTCACTATATTCTTACTATTGATGGCGGAAAATCCAAAGTTCTGAATCTGCGCCTTACAAAAACAGCCACGACCGGGAAAAAACCTGTTAAGCAAGAGGCGGCAGTGTTCGGTACCGGTTTTGACAATACGTTCAAATTGCGTATCAAGGAAGCCGATGAGTTCTATGCCACGGTCATACCCGCTTCGCTGGGTGCAGATGAAGTCAATGTAATGCGTCAGGCGCTTGCAGGCATGTTATGGTCAAAGCAGTTCTTCAACTACAATGTTGGCAAATGGTTAAAGGAGCATGGTGTGAACCCTTCTAAATCGAAGCAGCGGAATATCCGTAATGACCGCTGGCACCACATGGACAATGCAGACATTATTTCCATGCCCGATAAATGGGAATATCCCTGGTACGCGGCATGGGACCTGGCCTTTCATGTTATTGCCCTCACGCTGGTCGACGAAGATTTCGGTAAGGGACAACTGGAACTGATGCTGAGTAATGAATATCAGCATCCAAACGGTCAGATACCGGCATATGAATGGAATTTTGGCGATGTCAATCCTCCTGTTCATGCATGGTCAACCATATTCACCTATTTCCTTGAAAAGGCAAACCATGGCAAAGGGGATATCCAATGGCTTGAACGCTCTTTCCATAAACTGCTGTTGAATTTCAACTGGTGGGTGAACCGGAAAGACCGCGCAGGCAATAATGCTTTCGAGGGAGGTTTTCTCGGTCTCGACAATATAGGCGTATTCGACCGGAGCTCCGCGCTCCCAACCGGGCGGTTATCTTGAGCAGGCAGATGGTACGGCATGGATGGCGCTTTTTTGTCAGAACATGATGGAGATCAGTGTGCAGCTTGCCTTGAACAACCCGGCCTATGTTGGCATAAGCACCAAATTATATGAACATTTCCTGTGGATCGCATCTTCGATGATACGCGCTGATAAGGATGGCGGGATGTGGGACGAGACGGACGGATTCTTTTATGATGTTCTTTGCCTGCCGGACGGAGGGAACCAGCGACTGAAGGTGCGTTCCATGGTGGGACTGCTGCCGTTATGCGCAGTTACCGTTTATAACAGGGAAATGATGAAATATCCTGAAGTATCTCAGAATGTTTCAAAATTCCTGTCAACCCGGCCTGAGCTGACCGCTTTTATTCATGATCCTGCAAAGCCCGGGCAAAATGGAAGGTTACTGGCCTCTGTGCTGAATGAGACAAATTTGCGAAGGGTGTTAACCATTATGCTGGATGAGCATGAGTTTCTGAGTCCATACGGAATAAGGGCGCTCTCCAGGATCCATGGAGAACATCCTTACATCTTGCATGTTGGCGGTAATGAATATAATGTCTCCTACCTTCCCGGTGATTCCGACAGCGGAATGTTCGGAGGAAATTCCAACTGGCGGGGCCCGATATGGATGCCGGTCAATATGATCATCGTGAGGGCACTGATTAATTACTACCAGTATTATGGGAATGATTTTCTGATCGAATGCCCGACAGGGTCGGGAAACAGGATGAACCTGTACCAGGTTGCCGAAGAGATATCCAGCCGGCTTTCATCCATTTTTCTGATAGATAAATCAGGTCACAGGCCGGTGTATGGCACTATTCAGAAATTTCAGGAGGATCCGTACTGGAAGGATTACATCCTTTTTCACGAATATTTCCATGGCGATACCGGCGCAGGCGTCGGAGCGAGTCATCAGACCGGATGGACAGGGACAATAGCCAGAACCCTGCATCTGTTTGCAACGGTTTCCATGGAAGATTCACTCAAATTCAGCAAGGCTGGAGCCCTGGGAGCGAAAACCGGAACGGTGCAGCCTGAGGAAAAGACAAAAAGGCGAAAGAAATAATTTAATAGAATGAAACTTCTGACTGACTTCTGACTTCAGACCACTTCATAAAGCAAAATAAAATAATCGAATAATCAATATGAAAGCAATTACAGTTGAACCAAAAAAGCCGGGAACGGCAAAATTCATGGAAATGCCGGAACCGGATATGCGCGACGGATCGATTCTTGTTGAAGCCATTGCCGTTGGGGTATGCGGTACCGATGTTGAAATAATGGAAGGAAAGTATGGCTGGTCACCTCCCGGACAACAGCACCTTATCCTGGGCCACGAATCATTGGGCCGTGTGATAGATCCGGGTACATCGACCAGTTTTAAAAAGGGCGATCTGGTGGTTGGTATCGTCAGGCGTCCGGACCCGGTTCCTTGCGCAAATTGCGCGGTAGGTGAATGGGATATGTGCAAGAATGGCCAGTATACCGAACGCGGTATCAAGGAGATTCACGGATACATGTCGGAGCGCTGGAGGATCGAACCAGAATATGCTATTAAAGTCGACCCTTCACTAGGCATACTGGGTGTGCTGCTCGAACCCACAACTGTTGTTACAAAAGCACTTGAGCAGATAGGAATGATAAGCCGCCGTTCATTCTGGGAACCCAACAGGGTACTGGTGACAGGTGCAGGTCCGATAGGATTACTGGCAGCATTAAGTCTTAAAATATGGGGAGTGGAGGAGATACATGTACTCGACCGCATGGAATCAGGGTCTAAACCGGACCTGGTAAGAGAACTGGGCGCTATCTATCATTCAGGGAGTGTTGCCGATATTGGATTTGAACCTGATGCAATTGTTGAATGTACCGGAGTGGGTCCTGTAATTGAAGCTTGTATTCAGCAGTTAGGTGCAAACGGAATATTATGTCTTACGGGTGTGGGCCATGGCGGACATATGACCAAGGCTGGCACAGCGGATATGGCTGCTTCAGCTGTACTGAGGAATACAGTGATTGTCGGAAGTGTCAATGCAAATAAGCGCCAATGGTACAGAGCCGGGCTGACCCTGGCAAAAGCTGACCGCACCTGGCTTGCAAAACTTATCACCCGGCGCGAAAAACCTGAGAATTTCATGAAAGCGCTGGAAAGAAAACCTGATGATATTAAGGTTGTCATTCAGTTCTCGGAGGTATAAAACAGATTGGAAAGGAGGCTTTAATGCATTCAGTAATGGCACCAAACGTGTCCGGTGTGGGCACGCCTGGCCGGCGAACGGTTTACAGCCTGTGCGGCATGTGCGCTGTGCGCTGCCCTATCGAAGTGACGGTTGAAAACGGACAGATCGTCTGGTTGCAGGGAAATCATCACGACAAAGCCATAGGGGCAAGTTTATGCGCCAAAGGATCTGCCGGACTGGCATTTGAGTTTGACGATGAGCGCCCACAAACGCCGCTGATCCGCACAGGCCCGCGTGGCGGTGGCAAGTGGAGACGTACATCGTGGGATGAGGCCCTCGATTATATCGCCGAGAAACTTCATGATACTATAGATACATTTGGAGGAAAAGGGATCATGTTATCCGATCGCGGTGGCTTATTCACTGACCTTACCCGTACATTTCTGCAGGCTTTGGGCTCGCCCAATTATTTCAACCATGATGCAGGCTGCGCCGGCAACGTTCACAATGCTGCACTTTCCATTTATGGTATCGGCCCCGGCGGGATCATCTATGACTTCAAGAACACCAGGCATATGGTCCTCTATGGCCGAAACATTGTTGAATCGCTAATGGTAAAGGAGTCCAAGTCTTTCATGGCGGCACTGGCAAGAGGTATGCGTTGTACCTATATTGATCCCCGGGCTAGTATTACCGCTTGTAAGTCAACCCGATTCTGGCAGGTGCGCCCGAACAGCGACTATGCACTGAACCTCGCTATTATCCATGAGGTATTGAAACAGGATGCATACGACAAAAAGTTTGTCGACCGCTTCGTGTCAGGCATGGACTATCTGAAAGAGATGGTCAGGGATACGACTCCGGAATGGCAGGAGCGCCATACAGGACTCCCTGCAGAACAGATTCGTGAGTTTGTAAAAGAGATAGCCGCTGATGCTCCTCAGGTGATATTTCATCCCGGCTGGATGACAGCACGTCACAAACAGTCGTTCTATGTAAGCCGTACAGCCCTGATATTGAATGCCCTGATGGGAAGCATCGAGATCCCCGGAGGAATTATACTGGGCAAGTCACCTGAACAGTACGGCCGCAAAAGCCTGAATCAACTTTCCTCACGTGCACCGAAGCCATCAGATCTGCGTGTGGATGGTGCAGGGACCACAAGGCCCCAATGGGATCCTAAGATCGGTATGTTGCACCAGGGTTTTGCAGCTATGGAAACCGCACAACCCTATGGGATCGGCGCCTATTTCACGTATCGTCATGATCCTCTTACTGGAATGCCTGATCCGGAGGCGACGAAACATGCGCTGGACAAGCTGAAGCTACTCGTGTCAATCGATGTACGTTATTCGGAGACCGGCTGGTACTCCGATGTCATCCTCCCCGAGTCGACCTATCTTGAGCGCGCCAATATCCTTTCGCAGATGAATGGGCCCGTGCCTGTTTTTGCCATGCGCGACCAGGCTATCGCCCCGCGTTTCGACAGCCGCCCGGCCTGGTGGATATTCCGCGAGATCCTTCACCGTATGGACATCAAGGATGTTCTGGACTTTGAAACGATTGAGGAGTTATGGAACTATCAGCTCGACGGCACAGGGGTTACTGTTGCTGAGATGCGCGAAGAAGGGTTTGTCACGCTCTCCGACTCACCGAAGCTGATACCCCGTGAAGCGCTTAAATTTCCCACCCCCTCGGGCAAGATTGAGATAGAAAGCGAAATCCTTAAGCAGGCAGGGTTAGGCAGTCTTCCGCCCTACAAATCCAGAGAAGCGCCCGGGGGTGACCGCTTCTACATGCTGTTCGGACGAACCGCTACGCTGGCACACGGTCAGTCCCTGAATAATCCCATACTGAATGAAATCGCTCCAAAACAGGTGCTTTGGATTCACCCTGACCGTGCCAAACCGCTAGGCATTGCTGACGGCGATGAGGTGGAGATCACCGGGGGAGGCAGTTATACCGGCCGGATGAAGGCTATGGTGACGCCATGGATCCATCCCGAAGCTGCATTCATGCTCCATGGCTTCGGCGCAACTGTGCCGTTGGCCAGACGCGCAAATGGTATAGGCGTTGCCGACCAGCGACTCCAGCACGGTAAGCTCTATGAGTTTGATCCTGCCGGTGGCGGTTGTGCTATGACAGAAACTATTGTGCAGATCAAACCAGTAGCATCGAAAGGAGGTATAAAATGAGCAAGTACACGCTAAACCACGACGATGCCAGCTGTATCGGCTGCAAAGCCTGTGAAGTACACTGCAAGACAAACAAGAATCTCGGAGCAGGTCCTGCGCCATGTAAAATCATTACGATTGGTCCGATAAATATAGAAGGACGACCGCGCACGCGTTTCGTCTATATGCCCTGTTTTCATTGCGAGGATGCGTGGTGCATCAAAGCCTGTCCAACCGGGGCGATGCAGCGGCGGGAGAAAGATGGTATCGTCTTTGTCCAGTCAAGTCTCTGCGTCGGCTGTAAAAGCTGCGTCGCAGCCTGTCCCTGGGGTACCCCGCAGTGGGATCCCGTCACACAAAGGGTTGTTAAATGCGACTACTGTAAAGATCGTCTTGATGACGGATTGCAGCCGGCCTGTGTAACAAAATGTGTGACCGGTTGCCTCTCATTCGAAATCACCACTGAAATGGCAGATCCGAGGCGCGAGCGGTATGCCCGCATGATTGTTGCAGAGCCTCCGGAGAGCGGAAGGAGGGAATCATGAACGATCTCCTGCATCTGCCATCATGGCTTGATCAGGGTGCCGCCACGCTGGCAGGTGCCATACCACCTGCGGATACGTTGGAGGACGCTCTTCCTGCTTTCACCAGGGCTATTTCACTGACACCCTTGCAAAGGCTGCAGTTGATACAGGAAGCGGGAATTACTGAGTGCGGTTATTCCGGAGAACCAATCCATCTTGCATGGCGCCGGTTTCTGCGTGGACATGGCAACGCTGTGCTGGTTATTGATGCAACATCACAGGATCAGCACAGCCAGGGCACTGCTGCCATTCTTGATAAAGCTCCCTGGCTGCTGGCCGAGGGTGTGCTGATCGCTATCGGCCTGCGCAACAGCCAGAAGATCGAGTTGCTGCTGCCGTCAGTATTGAACGGACGTGAAGCGTCGTTCTTAAATGCAGTGGATGCCATTCGCGCACTGGCCGGAATCTCCACTCCCGGACGTCAGATTGAAGTGGTGCGCAACAGCAGGCCAGGGTACATGTGCGAGGGTCATCCCCCGGACCGGGATCGACTGGTCCATACGCCCGAGACCTGGTGTCGTATCGCACTCCTGTTTGCGGGCACGCCAGATCTGAATGGCGCCCTGCTTACTTTGAGGCAGGGATTCAAGGAACGTGGCCTGACCGAACTGGCAAGGTCAGCAAATCTTCACAACCAGATTGAGGAATGGCGGGGTGGGCCGGAGATTAACGGCAAGGATCCTGTACTAGTTTTCGACGATGGCATGGGTGGTTTCCTCCCGTTAAGCAGGTCAGATGTGTTATGCGATCCGCTCTCACTGCTCTCCTCCGGAATTGTACCCGCTCCCTCAAGCCTGATGGTGATAGCCGACGGAACCTGTATCGTTAAGCAAACAAGGAGGGCAATGTATCGTCATTGGCTGCTGGCAGAGGGCAAAGAAACACATGTCCGTACACTACTGGCACGGGCTGCACGCCTTGTAACCGAGATCACCCTCGGTATCGGCAGTATGAGCCATCTGGCATCTCTTGAAGAAGTATCAACAGAACTGACAACACAGGGACTTGCAGCTTCATGGCCGCTGGGCAGTTCACTCCGTTACTGGCGGCAGCAATGGGAAAGACATGCCCGCAATGAAAACTGCCCGGAAAACCTTTGCCTGGTCAGGAATGCCGCACCCTGTCACGGCACGTGCCCTGCCAACATAGACATACCCTCTTTTATGGCCCTGCTTGGTAAGGGCGATCATCATTCCACCATAGGGGTTATAAGACAAGATAATCCTTTCCCGCTGACCTGCGGACTGGTATGTCCGGCTCCATGTGAATCGGCATGTGTCCGCAGGGCAGGTAACGGAGCTGTTTTTATAAGGCCGATGAAAGCGAGGGCAGCGGAACTCTGCCTTGCTGAAGGAGATTACCCGAAACCGGCCATTGCTCCCGATACAGGAAAAAAGATCGGCATTATCGGGGCAGGTCCGGCAGGCATCACGGCCGCATATTATCTCCAAATCCTTGGACATCAAACGGATGTTTTTGAAGCCCAGGAATTTGCAGGGGGAATGCTTCGTTATGGCATTCCGGCCTACCGCAACCCTCCCGAACTCCTTGAGAAGGAGCTTGACCAGATCCGTGCTATTGGCGTGAGGATACACACCAGCTCACCAGTTGCTAACCTTGAGGCATTCCGTAAGGATTACGATGCTGTCTTTCTGTCTCCTGGAACACAACGCACACGTCTTCTCACGATAGAGGGCGTTGAACTGCCATTTGTCATGGGAGGTATTGACTTTCTGCGTGCCGTGCGCAGCGGTGAACAGGTTCGCGTGGGGCCACGCGTTATAGTTGTAGGCGGTGGAAATGTATCCATCGATGTTGCCCTTACAGCACTGAGACAGGGTGCCCGGCACGTCGACCTTACTTCACTTGAAAAACGCCGTGATATGCCAGCCAGCCCGCATGAAATAGAGCTTGCTGTTGCCGAGGGTGTTCAGATACATGCAGGCTGGGGACCCGTGCGTATCGGGGAGGATGGCAGCTTCATTTTCCAGTACTGCGAAAGGGTAAAGGATGCGACCGGCAAATTCGATCCGATATTCGACACGAACCGTCTCCTGACACTGGAAGCAGACCAGGTGATCCTTGCCGTCGGCCAGGGCACTGATCTGGCAGTTCTTGAGGGCAGTGCAGTGGAGAACAATCGCGGATTCATCGTCGCTGATCCGAATACAAAGATGACCAATGTGCCCGGTGTCTTCGCCGGTGGTGACGGGCAGCATGGGCCACGGACAGCTGTGGAAGCCATCCGGTCAGGAAAGATTGCTGCAGCCTCCATGGATGCATGGCTTCGCGGAGCAACCCTGGACAACGAAACCGGTAAAGCGGTAAAGCGGGCCGATGTAACTCCCCTGAACGTAAATGCTGATGACAGAAGTAATCTGCGCCGTGCCATGATGCCTGAGAGAACAGTGGAGGAAACCGTTGGGGAAGGCAACTATGTGAGGATTGAAGAAGGACTGACCGATGCTATGGCAAAAAATGAGGCCCGGCGATGCCTGCGTTGCGATATCTGCATTGGTTGCGGCCTTTGCATGGCTGCCTGCAGCGAAATGGGAGTTGAGGCGCTTCGGATGGCCGACACAAATGCCGGCCGGCTTGCCCATCTGGATTTTAAACGACCCGCTGAACTGTGCATCGGATGTGGCGCCTGTACGCAAGTCTGCCCGACGGGAGCGATCCACTTCGATGACCATGATGGGGTGCGTCGAACGATCATCACAGGAACCGAAGTGTGTGAACAGCCTCTGCTGATTTGCAGCGAATGTGGTGAACCAACACAAACACCTGCACACAGAGAGTTCGTCAGAAATCGTCTGCCGGATCATATGGCTGCCCTGATGGATCGTGAGCTCTGCCCGTCATGTGCGCGAAAAAGGGCCGATCGTCCGGTATTTCTTGCAAAATAACAACTTCAGGTTTCTGACTTCGGTCTTCAGTCTTTTAACTGATTAGTATAAAAAATCATTAGTGTTCGGCAAAAATGTATAATTAACTGGGAAAGCCTTGAAATAATTCAACCTCTACGAGGTTGTTAAAACAGGGAGGTCATTATTAAAAGTCCTACAATAATTCAACTTCTACGAAGTTGTTTTATATCCTCGTAGAGGATAAATTATTGTAGAAGAATAATTTGCAGAAAATCTCCAACCTCGTAGAGGTTGAATTATAAAATTAGTGGGACAGTAGTGATAAAAAATTAAATTTCAGGATTATGAATGAAGTGGATGATATGAATAATGCAAGGTATCTGAAATACCGTTCAAAGTTTTTCATTTCAGAATTCGCAGGTACGGCGCTATTATTACTGGGTGGCCTGTCGCTTGTGATTTTTATGTTCGGAACAAGCAGCCCGATGGCAGATCTTATACCGAACGTGAAAATCCGTCAGATAATTACCGGTTTCCTGTTTGGATCGATAGGTGCATCAATAGCGCTTTCTCCCATAGGAAAAATAAGCGGGGCGCATATTAATCCCGCCGTCACAATGGTTTTCTGGCTGTTCCGAAAGATTGAAGGACGCCTTGCCATTACCTACGTACTGGCACAATTGACCGGTGCGATTATCGGCTGCCTTGCCCCTGTTGATCTGGGGTGCAGATGGGTCAGGAGCATCGGTTTTGGTGCAACGATCCCGGCGTGAGGGCTATACTGCGATCATACAGTTTGATGGGGCGAAGTTATTACCACTTTCACCATGGTCTCCCTTCTTGTGATATTCATCGGATTCAGGCAGAATCCGTCAGTTTACGCCGTTTATGTTTCCGTTTCTCTATGCCATAATGGTCCCACTGGAGGCAGCCATCTCAGGCACCAGTACTAATCCTGCGCGCAGTCTGGGCCCGGCAGTAATTTCCGGACAGTGGGACGGATTCTGGATCTATCTGACAGGTCCCCTTGCCGGAGCCCTGCTCGCAAGCCTGGCCTGCAGTCTGCTTGCCAAGCGGATCACCATTGCCAAACTGTATCATTTCGACAGTGAAAGTGAGGGTGATGCGTTGTTAAGAAGGAGCTGAAGACCCGAAACTGCAGAACTGCCTAACTTATATTAATTCACCAGCAACCCGTCATGCATGGTGATGGTCCGGTCGCTCATGCCGGCCAGTTCGGTGTCGTGTGTAACAATCACGAAGGTCTGCTTAAACTTGTCGCGTAAGGTAAAGAACAGGTTATGGAGTTCCTTTTTGTTATGGGAATCGAGGTTGCCGGAGGGTTCGTCGGCAAGTACCACATCGGGTGTGTTGATGAGTGCACGCGCAACTGCCACACGCTGTTGCTCACCGCCTGAAAGCTCTGCAGGCTTATGATGCAACCGGTGACCCAGCAGGAGAAATTCCAGTATCTCCTTTGCCCTGCGAAAAGCCTCACTCCGGGAAACGCCGGCTATAAAGGCCGGAATGCAGACGTTTTCCAGTGCCGTGAATTCGGGCAGGAGGTGGTGGAACTGGAAAACAAAGCCGATGTGTTTATTCCTGAAGCGGGCCAGATCTTTGTCCCTGAGCAGGCTGACTTCCGTTCCGTTAATGATTACCCTGCCTTCTGTGGGTTTCAGCAGGGTGCCCGAAATTTGCAGGAATGTGGTTTTTCCGGCTCCGCTGGCACCGACAATGGTGACGATCTCACCCGGCATAATGCGGACACTGACACCCTTTAATACCTGCAATGCACCGAAAGACATGCGGATATTTTCTGCTTCGATGATCGCCATAATATCAGGAACCTATGTTATCGGTTATTTCACTAATATTCTGGTGAACGTCTTCCGTGCTGTTGTTAGGAATTTCTGCTGTCCCTGGATCGACTTCCGGGGTAACCTGGGCAACCGAAGGAGGTTCCGATGCTACGATTTCATTCAGACTCTGACTGATCTCGCCGGTATTTTTATTGATATCATTCGTAATTTCTGAGGTAATATCGGCAATATTCTGCCGGATGCCTCTTGTGCTTTCGTTAATATCCCGGGTGATATCGCCGGTGTGGGTGTTGATCTCACGCTTTATATCATCAGTGGCTTTTTTGAACTCACGCATTCCTTTCCCCAATCCCTTTGCCAGTTCCGGTATTTTATCGGATCCGAAAAGGAGCAGAAAAACCAGGAACACAACAAGCAACTCACCCCCACTGATAAAAACAAAAATAGGTTGCATAGATTTTAATTAAACATACAAATATAGTAAAAGAAGCCCAAAAAAAACCCGGATCTGTGGTCCGGGTTTTTTTTGAATTGCATATATTATTGCGTGATCTTTTTCCTTTCCTTCTGACTCCGGGTATCATATACGAGGGCAGTGGCAATAAACACGGTGGAATATACGCCTGAGATCAAACCGATCAAAAGGGCAAAGGCAAATCCCTGTACACTCTCACCGGTATAAAAGAATATGATGGCTACGGTGATCAACACGGTAAGCGAGGTGATGATGGTACGGCTGAAGGTATCATTGATGGCCTTGTTCATCAGGGCCGCGTAATCCATTTTTGGATGCAGTGCCCGGTATTCCCGGATCCTGTCGAAGATTACCACGGTATCGTTCACCGAGTAACCGATAATGGTAAGAATAGCCGCAATAAAGGTCTGGTCTGCCTCGAGCGAGAAGGGCATGATCCCATAAAGCAGGGAGAACATCGCAATGACCAGGAACGCGTCGTGCGCCAGTGAAGCAATGGCACCCATGCCAAAACTCCAGTTCCTGAACCGGAACCCCACATACAGGAACATGCAGATCAGGGCGATAACTGCAGCGAAAGCTGATCTCCGCTTGATGTCGGCCGCAATGGTGGGCCCCACCCGCTGTAGTCCCAGCACATAATCGTTCTTGAACTGATCGTAGGTTACTTGCTCACCGATAATGGGTTTGACACCATTGTAGATCATCCCTTCTATCTTTTCGTCAATGGCTGGATCTTCAGATTCAATGCCATACTTGGTGGTGATCCGCACCTTGTCTTCCGAACCATAGGTAATGACAGTCGGACGCGCACCCAGTTCCTTCTCCAGCAATCCTGCCACTTCGAGGTTGCTTACCGGCTTTTCAAATTTCAGGATATAGTTGCGGCCACCGGTGAAATCAACCCCCTGGTCAAGTCCCCTGAAAACCAGTGAACCGATACCGATCAGGACGATGACACCTGACAATACGTAAAATTTCTTGCGGTTCCCGATATAATCCAGGTTTATGTTTTTAAAAGCACCGGCTGATATACGCGTACTAAAGGTGAGCGCATTCGGATTCTTTTCGAGCCAGAGTTCGAATACCAGGCGGCTGATGAATATGGTGGCAAACAAGGTGGTAATAATACCAATAACCAGCGTGGTGGCAAAACCCTTTACCGGACCATTACCGGAAGTGAACAGGATGATACCGGTGATCAGTGTGGTGAGGTTACCGTCAATAATGGCGGAAAGGGCGTTTTTATAACCATCCTGTATAGCCATCTTGACCCCCTTGCCGGCCGCAAGCTCCTCCCGGATGCGCTCATTGATCAGCACGTTGGCGTCGACCGACATACCAATGTTCAGCACGATACCGGCAATGCCGGGCAGGGTAAGTGCCAGTCCCAAGGACGCCAGTACGCCGATCAGGAAAAAGATGTTCAGGAAAAGGGCAATATCTGCCACAAGTCCTGCTCTCCTGGTGTAATAGAATACCATGAACGAGAAGATCAGGACAAAGGAGATGGCGAGCGAACTCAAACCCGTTCTGATGGATTCCTTACCCAGCGAAGGTCCGATGATTTCCTCCTGGATGATCTGGCATTTGGCCGGCATGGTACCGGATTTGAGCAGGTTGGCCAGGTCCTCGGCTTCCTTGGCATCAAAAGCACCGGATATCGAGGAACTTCCGGTAGGAATTTCTTCATTCACCCGGGGATAGGAATACACATAATCATCCATCACCACGGCAATGATCTTACCAACGTTTTCACGGGTAAGACGGGCCCACACCTGTGTGCCCTCGGCATTCATATCCATGGAAACATAGGCTTCACCGCTGGTCTCATTGTACTGGTTCTGGGCACGGGTGATCACATCTCCGGTAAGGGGTGCCCGGCCGTCGCGGCTGGTAATCTTAATGGCATGAATTTCATAATAATCTGTGGGTTTACTGGTATTTTGATTGGTTATGGGCAAAGCCGACCAGTAATATTTAAAATTGCGCGGGAAGAGGTTACGCTGCATAGCCATTTTCAGGTATCCATTCACCTTGGCAGTATCCTTATAATGCACCTGTCCGAATACCGACCCCGGGATCAGCTCGCCGTTCTGGTTCACATAAGGGATCAATACGCTGAACAAGGGATTTTCCTGCAACAAAGCATTCGCTGAAGAAGCTGATGTATCGCCTGAGGCTGCCGTGGAATCTCTGGCCAGCTGCTGCAGCAGTGCAGGTGCTTCCTCGGTGGTCTCCACAGTATTAGGCTCGGAAGATTTCGCTGTAGCAGTCTGGGTCGCGGCATTCTGTGCAACCGGTGCAGCTTGTTTCTGGGCTTTATTGATCTCCCCAACCAGGTTATTCAGGGCCATTAGTCCGTTGCGGATCTCAGGATCAGTATTGCTGTAAGTTTCCCAGAATTCAAGACGGGCTGCACCCTGGAGCAGCTTCCTGACCCTGTCTTTTTCCTGCACACCCGGTAATTCCACCAGGATACGGTCACCGCTCTGCAAGCGTTGCACGTTGGGTGAAAGAACACCAAAATGGTCGATACGGGTATTGATGATGTTAAAGGAGTTGGCGATGGCTTTGTCTGCTTCCTCACGGATCACCTTGAGCACATCCTCGTTGGAAGTATTGTAGGATATGCGTTCACGCAATTCGGGGGATGTAAAAAGTGCCGAAAGCCGGGCATTGGGATCAATCTCTTCAAAAGCTCTACCAAAAAGTGTAACAAAATTCTCGTTCGAGCCTACCTGGTTTTTCTTGGCAAGGGCAATGGCCTGGTTGAAGGTAGAATCCTTGGAATAATTCGCCATGGAGCGGATAACATCCACCAGCGATACTTCAAGGATCACGTTCATACCACCCTGAAGGTCAAGGCCGAGGTTAATTTCTCTGTCCTGACATTCACGATAGGTATACTTCTTCAGCCACAAAAAATTATATACCGGTTCACTGGCTACGGAATCGAGGTAGTAATCGGCCTTTTTAAGGTCTACCATGTTATTGGCGTCCCGTGCATAGGCCTGTGAATCCTTCTTAACCTTGTAGGTCACTACGGTGAATGAAAGCTGGTACAGACATACAAGCACGAGTGCGATAGCCAGTGTCCAAACGGCTCCTTTGTTACGCATTTCTAGGAATGTATTAGTTTATAAATCTGATTTTTTACAGTGGCGCAAATATATAAAATTTTCCTCATGCAAAACGGGATGATCTGTAATTATGGTTTAAGAATTGAATAGTATATTTACAGTCCCGAAGCAACTTTTTTTAAAGATTCGGCGTCTGTTATATGAGATGCTATATCAAAACGCCACAAAATGAAAAAGATCCTTGCCGCCATCACGATAACCCTGTTCGGATCAGCCCTCAGTTATTCCCAATCTTCAGATCCTGGCAGCGCAGACCATTGCGCAACCAACTTCACCGTTGCGATCGGCAAAAGTTATCCTCCTGTATATCAGTTTATACCTGAGCCGTTGGACAGCCTTGCTGTATATTCCTGGGATTTTGGCGACGGATCCTATTCGATGGAGATAAGCCCTGTTCATTATTATGAATACAGCGGTCGCTACATCACATCCCTCAAGGCAGAATACCCCAGTGGTTGTACAGGCTTTGCATCCGATACCCTGGAGGCCACAGGACGCGATAATTCCTGTAATGCCATGTGGACTGCCATTACCGGTATGATTATGGCACCTGAAACCCGGGATGACAGCATTCCTTTTTCACCCCTGAACCGGCTCTATTATTTCCAGGATCAGTCGCGAGGCCTTGTCACCCAATGGAACTGGAGCTTTGGCGATGGCTCCTTTTCACAGGAGCAAAATCCTTCACATGTATACGAGAAAGATGGCATTTACACGGTATGCCTGGAGATCCGGACAGCCGACAACTGCACGAGCCGTTATTGCGATACCCTGTATGTCGGAATGGTCCCATATTGCAACCTGACTGGAACGGTGAAAGATTATACCGGACTGGATGGTTGCGGCCTGCTGATCGTGCTGGATAACGGCGCGGTTCTTGAGCCGGCTGTAATCGTACCCAATTTCACCCTGCGAAACGGGCAGCGCGTTCGTTTGGCCTATACCGTTTTGAAAGACATGGCCAGCATCTGCATGGCGGGTATACTGGCTCGCATTGAATGTATCGAAGAAATCCCGGCAGGGGATTGCCAGGCCTCCTTCAACCATTATCCACTGCCCTGGGTATCCTCGCTTCCTCCCCTTTACCAGTTTGATGACCTGTCATGGGGTGATGTGATCAGCCGGGTTTGGGATTTTGGTGACGGAACTGTATCTTCTGAAGCGGCACCCATGCATCGTTATGAATTCAGCGGATATTACACCGTAAGCCTTACCATCACCACTTCCTCCGATTGCATGAGCACATGCAGCGTAACCGCCTATTTTGAAGGCGCCAATCCACAGCCCGGATTGTGTGATAACTTCATTAAACTGGAAACCTCCATGATCCTGAACGGACAGACCTGCAGCGGGACTGCCACAGCAACACTGGTGGATCAGGAGGGCTACGAGGCTGCTGTATCAAAATATCTTTGGTCAAACGGTGAAACCGGACCTTCCGTAAACAATCTGTGTCCCGGTATCACTTACAGCATTATGATAACCGACACCTCCGGCTGTGTGGTTACAGGATCCTTTGCTTATGGCGGCGAAGCCATTTATCCAGATTCGCTTTTCGGAAACTGGAATTATCAGCAGGAGGACATGACCTATGTATTCAACCTTCCGGTGTTTTCCGACAGTGTTGACTGCCGCTGGGACTTTGGAGATTCGGCCTCCGCCACTGGAAATACGGTAAGTCATACTTACAGCCATGAAGAGTATTATACCGTGACGCTTCATGTTTACGACAACCAGGGAAATCTTTTGTACAGCCAGCAGATACCGGTAACGCCGGGCATCACAACTCATATGGACCATCCCGGTGAATCATCACCAGAAGTTTACCCGGTACCGGTGATCCATGACCTCTTTGTTAAACCGGGATACTCCGGGGCCAGTCCGGTAAAAATTGAAATCCTTTCCGCCAGCGGCCAGGTCATCAGCATATTGCTGCTGGATGAACATTTACCTGCGGTATTTCCGGTTGACGTATCTTCCCTGCCTTCCGGTTATTATATGGGCAAGCTGTTTTTCGGTGATGGAAAGCAACAAAGCTTCAGATTTATAAAATAGCCTTCACGGGAAAAGTTGCAGGTTGCTGCAGTTGTAAAAACTTTCTAATTTTACGGGCTTACCACAGCAGCAGCTTTAACATTTTTTCATGCTCGAAATCGGAAAAACCCTGGTCAGCCTGGACCTGATCACTTCAAATTTTACCTGTAACCTGGCAGCCTGCCGGGGGGCCTGTTGCGTAACAGGTGATTCCGGAGCTCCCCTGCTGCCTTTTGAAGTTATAAAGCTGGATGAAGTATTCCCGGCACTCAGGCCTTTTCTCCGGAAAGAATCTGTCCACACCATTGAAGAAATGGGTACTTCAGTTACCGATGCCGAAATGGACACGGTAACCCCGTTAAATGACGGTAAAGAATGTGTATATGCCCTTTTTGAAGACAGCATCGCCCGATGCGCTATCGAAAAAGCATTTATGGAAGGGGCTGTCGATTTCAGGAAACCGGTTTCCTGTCATCTCTATCCAATAAGGATAAAGAAATACAAGAGATTTGATGCCGTAAACTACGACCGCTGGGAAATCTGCCGTCCGGCCATCGTGTTGGGTGATGAACTGCAGATGCCGGTTTATCGCTTTGTGAAGGATGCCCTCGCCCGGCATTACGGTGACGAATGGTTTAATCTGCTGGATATAGCCGCCAAAAACCTGAAAATCGAAAAAGATCCCTGAGGCTGCTGCTTACGGGGATTATTTGATTTTCCCGGCCCACTTGATGGCAGCCAGGAGCTGCTTCTGCAGCAGTACTTCGTCGTAGTTGTCGTCGCGATGCCCGGCACCCGTATAGAAGGCCCGTCCTCCTTCAAATTCGTGGTACCAGATAAAAGGATGTTTTTCGCCGTTCTTTCCACCGGAATAGGATTTCTCATCGAGGTAGGCCAGTACCTTAATATCGGGACTGATGCTCTTAAAATCATACCATTCATCGGTACGGATCCATTCATCCGGAAGAAATTCAGTTGCCGGGTGAGTCTTATCCGTAACCCGGATCACCGCCACCTGTTGTTTAGGGGGGTGTGAAAGGAAGTAGGCCCCAACAAGTTTATTGTACCAGGGCCAGTCATATTCAGTATCGGTGGCCGCATGAATACCCACAAAACCTCCGCCCTGCCTGATATACCTTTCAAAAGCGGCTTGCTGGGCATCATTGAGAATATCCCCCGTAGTATTCAGGAAAACTACTGCTTTATACTGGGAAAGCAGCTCATCGTTAAAGACAGCGGCATCTCGCGAGGTATCCACCTGGATGCCGTCTTGCTGGCAGATTTTCATCAGGGTTACCAGCCCCTTGGGAATGGAGGCATGAAAGAATCCTTTGGTTTTTGCGAAAACCAGCACCTTGTTTTCGGGCTTGCCGGCAAGAACATTATCAGCCTGGCATAGCACCAGACATATCAGCACTCCATAAAGGACGAAATTCTTCATAGGTCAGGATTATTAATATTGGGTATAGTTCAATGAACACTTAAAATTAAGGAAAAAATTCAATACTACCCCGACTCTGGATCCGAAAGGCGCTGCGATAACAATTCTCAGAATAAATACCACTTTAAATATTTCACTCTTTTTTTGAGTCATACCCTATTATTTTGTATTTTTTTGTTTTATTTTTAATTTTTTTTGAATTTAATTCCAATTTTTTGAGGGTATTAAAATATTTTTTGTATTTTTGTACCCATTAATAATAATAATTCTAATACAACCATGGCAGCAATTCGCTTTACAGCACTTTCGGATGCATATGGAAGGCAGGCAATTCCTTATGAAACACCTAAGAAACCAATTTCAGAATACTTTGGCAGTAATGTTTTCGATAAAAGAAAAATGGCCAAGTATCTCTCCAAAGAAGCCTATAATCATATCATGGATGCTATTGAGCAGGGTACAAGGATCGACCGTAAAATAGCTGATCAGATTGCTTCGGGGATGAAAGCCTGGGCTATCGAGATGGGAGCTACCCACTACACGCACTGGTTCCAGCCATTAACAGAGGGAACAGCAGAAAAACATGATACTTTCGTTGATTTCACAGATGATGGAACCGTTATTGAGAAGTTCTCCGGTTCATTACTTGCCCAGCAGGAACCTGATGCTTCGAGTTTTCCGAGCGGAGGCATTCGAAACACCTTTGAAGCCCGCGGATATACGGCATGGGATCCTTCGTCTCCGGCCTTTATTGTAGGCAGAACACTGAGCATTCCAACAATTTTCGTTTCCTACACCGGAGAGGCGTTGGATAACAAAACTCCGCTTCTTAAAGCCCTTCACGCCGTTGACAAGGCTGCCGTTGAAGTTTGTCAGTATTTCGACAAGGATGTGAACAAGGTAATTTCAACCCTTGGATGGGAACAGGAATATTTTCTTGTTGATGAGTCTCTTTATAATGCGCGTCCCGACCTGGTGCTCACAGGCCGAACACTCATGGGACACGCGTCCGCCAAAGATCAGCAGCTTGAGGATCAATATTTCGGGTCAATTCCTGAAAGAGTATCCGCTTTTATGAATGAATTCGAAACAGAATCCTACAAACTTGGAATCCCCGTTAAGACGAGGCATAACGAAGTTGCGCCAAACCAGTTTGAATGCGCGCCCATTTTTGAAGAATGCAATCTGGCAGTAGATCACAACATTCTGCTGATGGACCTGATGAGAAGGGTTGCCCGGCATCATCATTTCGCTGTTTTGCATCATGAAAAACCATTCAATCATGTTAACGGTTCCGGTAAACATTGCAACTGGTCATTGGCTACCAATACCGGTGTAAATCTTTTATCTCCGGGCAAGAATCCCAAAAGCAATCTGCAGTTCCTTACCTTCCTGGTAAACACGCTTAAAGCAGTTTATAAACATGCAGACCTTCTCAGGGCCAGTGTCGCCACCACGGGAAATGCTCACCGCCTCGGAGCCAATGAAGCTCCTCCGGCCATTATTTCCGCATTTATCGGCAAACAGCTGACGGACATGCTCAACAAGATTGAGAAGAAAGTTACCAATGACAAAATGAGCCCGGATGAAAAGACAGAACTGAAGCTTAACATTATAAAGGTTCCTCATATTTTACTTGATAATACTGACCGGAACCGGACTTCACCCTTTGCCTTCACCGGAAATAAGTTCGAATTCAGAGCCGTTGGTGCTTCAGCCAATACCGCTGTGGCCATGACATCGTTAAACTCGGCTGTTGCGGAACAACTTATCGAATTCAAGAAAGATGTAGATAAGCTGATTGCCAAGGATGTGAAAAAGGATGAGGCCATTTTCCAGGTGCTGCGCCAGTATATTACCGATTCAAAACCGATCCGCTTTGAGGGAAACAATTATAGTGACGACTGGAAGAAAGAAGCAGCAAAACGCGGTCTTTCCAACATCACCAATCCCGTTGAAGCATTAGAAGCCTATCTGTCTCCCAAAACAAAGAAACTCTTTACTTCTCTAGGGGTAATGACAGAACGTGAAAATGAAGCCCGTACACATGTGAGCTGGGATATCTATACCAAGCGTATACAGATCGAAGCCCGTGTCCTTGGGGATCTGGTCATGAATCATATTGTACCGGTTGCCATCCGTTACCAGACGGAGCTGATTGAGAATGTCAGGGGTTTGAAAGATTTATATGTGGATAAGGAATATAAAGAACTTGCAGGCGCCAGACTTGAACTCATCAAAACCATTTCCCAGCATATAAGTTACATCAAGGCCAAGACCAGTGAGATGATCGAGGCCCGTAAAGTGGTCAATAAAATAGAGGATGAAAAGGAAAAAGCGCTGGCCTATTCTACCAAGATCTTCTGCTACCTCGACGATATCCGCTACCATGTGGACAAACTGGAACTCATTGTAGATGACGAATACTGGCCGCTTCCAAAATACCGCGAGCTGCTGTTCATCCGGTAAGAAACTTCTTGTGGGTTAGTTCAATAATTTGGGGCCGGCAATATCGCCGGCCCTTTTTTTGCTCCCCTGAACTGCAGCTTACCGCTCCTGTGCATATCTTCTTTTTACTATATTTGTTCAATATACTATTTTTGCATACGAAGATTGGTTTTCTTCCGTTTTTCACTTTGAAAATCAGCCTTGCGTATAACATCATACCATGTAAAACAATACGATCATGATAAACCCGGTGAAATACCTCCTGCTGGCTATTCTTATCATCCCCTGTCTTCAACCGGTTAATGCCCAGAATAAGAAAGCGACAAAAGCATATGCCACGTTTGATGCGGGAGAATATTATAATGCCATTGACCAGTTCAAGGATGCTTATCAGAAGACAACCGACAAAAAGGAAAAGCTGCACATGGCCTTTTACATCGCTGAATGTTACCGCAAAGTCGATAATGCTCCCCAGGCTGCTTTATGGTATGGCAAGGTTATCGCCAAGGACTATGAAAATCCGCTTTCGGTGTTGTATTATGCTGACGCCCTTCGGATGAACCAGAATTATGAAGAGGCTAAATCGCAATACCAGCATTACAAGGAACTGGTGCCCGATGACCCCCGGGGATCCGATGGCATTCTTTCATGCGATTTTGCCCTGCAGTGGATGGATCAGCCCACAGGGTACCAGGTTGAGGAAATGAAATTCATCAACTCCAAGAATAACGATTACAGTCCGGCCTATTCCCGCGGGGATTACCAGGAACTCTACTTTACTTCTTCCCGCGATGAATCAACGGGCAACGCGGATCACGGCGGCACCGGACAGCAATTCTCGGATATTTTCTTTTCCACCATGGATAAAAAAGGGAAATGGAGTACCCCCCTCCCCCTTCCCGAACCCTTGAACACTGAAGCAGAAGAAGGAACACCGGAGTTCACGCCTGATTATAAAAACATATATTTCACCCGCTGCAATGTCAGCAAGCGCAAAGCGCTAGGGTGCGAAATCTTCAGCGCCAAAAAGGAAGATGATAAATGGGTTGACCTTCAGTCACTGGCTCTGGCCGATGACAGCGTGGTCATCGCACACCCTGCCCTTGCCCCGGATGAACTCACACTCTATTATGTATCGGACATGCAGGGTAGCATGAAATCTTCCGAAGGTGCCTACAGCAAGGATATCTGGATGGTCACCCGGGCCAGCCGAAATGCGAAATGGGGAAGTCCGGTCAACCTTGGCTCACCCGTCAATTCTCCGGGTGATGAATTGTTTCCCTATGTTCATGCTGACGGCACCCTGTATTTTTCATCTAACGGCCACATCGGGATGGGCGGACTCGACATTTATAAAGCCTCCAAAAGCGAAAGCGGACAATGGCTGGTGGAGAACATGAAATATCCCATCAATTCCGCAGCAGATGATTTCGGGATCATTTTCGAAAAAGAACGTGAAAGCGGATATTTTGCTTCTTCGCGTAAAGGCAAAACCGGAGATGATATTTACAGTTTCCTGCTGCCTCCCCTCAAGTTCAGTATAGTGGGGGTGGTCAAAAATGATAAAACGGATGAAATTATCCCTGAAGCTGTAATAAAATCCATCGGCAGTGATGGCATAACCCTGGATACCAAATCGGGCAAGGATGGTATATTCCGGTTTAACCTGAAACCGGGTACCGATTACGTATTTATCGCCGAGAAGCCCGGCTTCCTGAAAGGAAAAGAACGGGAATCCACCAAAGGTTTCTCCCAAAGCACGGAATTTAAAACCGAGATTTACCTGGCTTCCATCGAGACCCCCATTGAAGTGGAGAACATCTTCTTCGACCTGGATAAGGCAGACCTGAGGCCGGAATCCATGGTATCACTGGATAAACTGGTGGAAACCCTGAATGACAATCCGAACATCGTGATTGAGCTCGGCTCGCATACCGACTCACGGGCATCCGATGCCTATAATATGGATCTTTCCCTTCGCAGGGCACAATCGGTCGTCAATTATCTCATCGAAAAGGGAATAGCACGCGATCGCCTGGTTGCCAAGGGTTATGGCGAATCTCAGCCCAAGACGGTGGAAAAACAGGATAATGCCGCCTATTCTTTCCTGCCCTTAGGAACTGTCCTTACAGAAAGCTTTATCAACGGACTGGGTGATGAGGATCGGCAGGAAATGGCTCATTTTCTCAACCGCCGTACGGAATTTAAGGTACTGCGGACGGATTACAGCGGAAAGTAAGTTATATTAAACAGGCTTTTTTCAGAAGGCAATGTCGGTTGTAGATTCAACATTGCTTTTGTTGCCATCCCGGTCAACAATGTAAAAATCATACCGGATCGTATCATAAGGCGGCGTCAGAAGATAAAAGATCTGCAGCTTAATCTCACCCCGTATGGTTTTATTCTGACCGGTGCGACTCAGACTTTCGTTCCGGGCAATTGAATACCGTCGGCCGTAAGTTTCTGCGTCAATGGAATCATATTCCCCGTCAATCTTGCTGTAGGGAAGAAGGATGAGATTATCCTTGTTGATGTCGGGAAAGGTTATGGTATCGGTGCCAAAATCGGCATTGCCATCCTGGAAAGAGAAGACCAGCTCGCCGGCTTCGATCGTAAATTCAAAAGTATCCGCCAGGAAAGGCGTATAACTCTTGAAATGGATTTCAGGGATGTTACTGACCTTATCAAAAGGTTCACAGGATGTCAGCAGCAAAGCGGAAACAGCCAGGGCCGGAATTATGCATGACAGTGATTTCATAGGCATGTTCTCATGATCGTGAAAGGATTGCCGCAAATAATAAGCCAAAATTACTTTTCTCTCATGAATATTTGTATGGGCACCCCGGTAAAATCAAAATTCTGCCTGATCTGATTCTCAAGGTACCGTTTGTAAGGCTCTTTAACATATTTCGGAAAGTTGCAGAAGAAAGCAAAGGCAGGGGCGTGTGTCGGCAATTGTGTGATGTATTTTATCTTGACGAACTTCCCCTTTAATGCCGGAGGCGGGTAATCCTCAATGACCTTCAACATCACTTCATTCAGGGTAGAGGTTGGGATCTTGCGTATCCTGTTGTTGTATACCTCCAAGGCCTTTTCGATCACCTTGTGAATGCGTACTTTATTTAAAGCTGAAACGAAGATGACGGGAACGTTGCGGAAGGGGGCTATTTTTTCCAGGATCTCTTTTTCATAATCTCTGGCGGTATTGGTGCTCTTTTCCAGCAAATCCCACTTATTGACCAGGATCACCAGGCCCTTGTTGTTCTTGTGAATGATGTTGAGAATCGATAGGTCCTGCGATTCAATCCCCTGCGCGGCATCAATCATCAGCAGGCAGACATCGGAATATTCAATGGTCCTGATGGAACGCATTACAGAATAAAACTCAATATTCTCCGTTACTTTTCCCTTTTTCCTTATTCCGGCCGTATCCACCAGAAAAAAATCATGATCGTATTTTTTATATCGGGTGAATATGGAATCACGTGTGGTTCCTGCAATGGGCGTGACAATATGCTTTTCTTCACCGAGCAGGGAATTGATCAAGGTCGATTTCCCCACATTGGGGCGTCCCACGACTGCGATACGGGGTAATTCGGGTAATTCTTCCTCGGCGGCCCCGGTAAAGCTCTTCACCACGTCATCCAGTAAATCCCCGGTTCCACTGCCATTTATGGAAGAAATTTTATAGATATCCCCCAATCCCAGACCATAGAAAACATCGGCCTCATAGTGCCGGGCCAAATTATCCACTTTGTTCACAACCAGCAGGGTTTTCTTGTTGCTTTTGCGCAACAATCCTGCAATGGTTTTATCCATTTCCGTGATCCCGTCTTTGACGTCCACAAGGACCAGGAGGACATCGGCTTCTTCTATAGCCAGGAGCACCTGCTTCCGGATCTCTTCTTCAAAGATATCATCGGAACCTTCGACATAGCCGCCGGTATCGATCACGGAAAATTCAACGCCATTCCAGATTGATTTCCCATAATGCCGGTCGCGCGTTACCCCGCTGGTTTCATGTACGATGGCATCCCTGCTTTCGATAAGGCGGTTGAACAGGGTGGATTTCCCAACATTGGGTCTGCCTAATATGGCAACAATATTACTCATGCAATAAGGGAAGTATTTTAAAACTCATAGTCGATGGCACTCCTGTTCAGCCTTACATTCTTAATGTATTCAACCACCTCCAGGTGTGCCGGGTGTTTCTGGTAGGCCTCAAGATCGGCCCAGGAATTAAACTCGCTGATCAGTACAACATCAAAGTTGTCCTCGGGAGCTGAAGGGGCGTTAAAATATACATCCAGGGCGGCTATTTCCCGGATACGGCCCTTGAGATCGAGAATCCGCGCCTTTACCTCCGCCATTCTTTCGAACTTGTTGCGGGGTGTATCTCCCGGCCGGATCGTCCACATCACGATGTGTTTTATCATGCTGTTTTTTTTCAAAGGTAGTCAATATCCAAATCTTTTCAGGATTTTGTCATTATTGCGCCAATCCTGAGAAACCTTGACCTGTAATCCCAGATAAACCTTTTTGCCCAGGAATTTCTCCACATCAATGCGGGCTTCGGTACCCGTTTTTTTCAATGCCGCTCCCCGGTGACCAATGATGATCCCTTTCTGGGTCTCACGCATCACATGGATAATGGCATTGATTCGTATCATGTCATCCGCCTCTTTGAAAGAATCAATCACCACTTCACAGGAATAGGGGATCTCTTTCTGATAGTTCAGAAAGATCTTCTCCCGGATGATTTCGGATACAAAAAACCGCTCCGGTCTGTCCGTGAGAGATTCATCAGGATAGTAAACCGGACCTGAAGGAAGTTTATCCAGAATGGTATTAAAAAGTAAGGTTGTATTGTGCTTATACAGGGCAGAGATCAGCATCACCTCAGCCTGAGGAAGGGTCTCCCTCCACTTCGCTGCAAGCAGCTCCAAAGACTCAGGGGTAGACAGATCAGTTTTATTAACGGCTACAATTACCGGAATATCGCATTTACCGAGCCTGGCAATGAAGGTTTCATTTTTATCTGACTGCTCCACCACATCAGTTACATAGAGAATCACATCGGCATCGGTGATTGCTGTGTGTACAAACCGCATCATATTGTTGTGCAGCTTATATACTGGTTTCACAATTCCCGGCGTATCTGAAAAAATAACCTGGTAGCCGTTCCCGTTTACAACCCCCAGGATCCTGTGCCGGGTAGTCTGGGCCTTTGCTGTAATAATAGAAAGCTTCTCACCCACCAACTCATTCATGAGGGTGGATTTCCCCACGTTTGGATTTCCGATGATGTTAACAAAGCCAGATTTGAACATGGTTCCGGAGGATGATCATTTAAGGTTAAACTGGAGGCTTAATTTGAATGCAAAGTTATCAATAGTTTCAGATAAAGCATAAGGGCCATAACGATAGAAGACTCCGATCCCATATCGGAAAATCTGAATCCTGAAAATATTGTTGATCAGCAACCCGCTTTCAAAATAGCCTTGTTCCATAGTACTGTATGTTATATTTTCATGATGCGCGGTGCTCTTCAGCTGTCCGTAGCCAATGTTCTGAACCAGGGCAATCTCGGGTTGCAGTTTTCCGCGTCCTTTAAACAGCAGTTTACCGAAGTCCTGCTTGATAAAAAGTGCCATGAACCGGTCAGAAAGAAACTCATTGAAACGCATGGTCCCAAACGATTGCTCCGCTTCCAGTGTAAAGGGTTTATAACTGCCCATCCCGGCATAGAGCTTGCTGTAGGGAACCCCATCGGTTACCAGTCCGGTTACCATAGCCAGACGCGTATCGCCAAGTGCCTTTGTGGTGAATACCTTGGTGATTTTCATCTCGGTGCGCCAATAGTTGAATTCACCATCAAACCAGCTTAGGCCTCGCCCTGCATTGAAATACACCACCGGGTAACGGGTGCCCATGGAGAACTTGTTGCCCCTGGGAGTTTTCATAAAGGATTCTTTAAAAGCATATTTCAACCGGATGCCCGTTTCTGTAATATAAAAATCAGAAACAATAACCTGGGGATTCTCATCCGAAAGGCTGTAGCCGTAACCGTTGGTTGGCATAAGGTAACTGTGGTACAGGTAAGGCTGTGCCGTAAGATATTTGAATGCCCGGAACGACAGTGAAACACCGGCCTCTTTGGTCAGATCCATTACTTCCAACATGTAATTCCTGAGGAAGGAGGTCCCCGAAAAGGACCAGGTCTCATTGAATCTTACACCCCCGGATTCCCGCACATCATCGAGATAGTACAGGGTCAGTTCCAGTTCCTGTTTCTGCCAGAGATTGAAGGTCACGCTTCCGCTGTATTTAAAGGCATCATCCCGAAAGCTGTAAGCAAAATATCCTCCCAGAGTCAAAAGCCTTGAAAGCTGCGGAGTAGTCCTTCCTCCGGCACCCAGGCGAAGGCCCTCGTAAGCATTGTAATCAATAAACCTCCTGAGATCGAAATTCCAGTATCGGCCTGGCAGATAGCCTGTGAGCAGGGTTTCAAAAGAAGTCATGGTGCGGTCCAGATGCTCGGCCTTGCCAATACTGTCGATTACCCGGTATGTCTCCTGTTCACGGCTGCTGAGGGAATCCACCCTGTAGGAATTCCATACCTGGTCGGGTTGTTTATGGGCATCAGGACTTACTTCTATTTGCACGCTGGAAAACTCGCTTTTATCATAAAACGGGTGGAAATTGATATTTACAATATAGGATTTACCGGTTCCGATAATGTTTACTGGCATAGCGTCATTCCCGAACTGGGATGCATTAAAGGAGATTGTGGTATTCAGGAGGACCGGAAACCACCGGGTACCTTCTATAAAGTCATATTGCTGTTGTATGGAAACCTTAAACGGACTGCCCTTTTCATCATTGGCTTCAGCCAGTACATTCTGGATTGCATAGCCGTTAGAATTGATGTAGAGAACCCCCTTCATGCCGTTAAAGTTCTTCCCTTTCCTGGGCCGGAAGGATATGATAAAGACCGTATCTCTCTGTTCGGTATACACGGTATCCTGGATGAGAAAAAAATACTTGTCGGTACTCCCTGTACTGATTGGATTCAGAAACTGCCTGTTGGCAATGTTCACGAAATTCTCATAAAAGGAGAATGATTGAAACTGCCTGGCCATCACAACAAAGGAAGGCTGCGACACCCCCGAAACCTTGGAAGCAATGATTTCCTCCTTATTCTCCTCGGGTGAAAAATACTTGCGGCTGCTTACTGACTCCATGATAAACAGGTACTGTTTTTCCAGGAAACGCCGGGTGTCTATTCTGCCCTTCCTGTCCATCCCATAGGGGAGCGTATCTGGCAGGTTATAGGGCAGTGTACCCAGTGAATCAACCGCAGTTGCCCCCCCGGAACTGTCGGGATCCACGCCAAAAACCAGCTTATCATAGGAAATATAGGAAAAGGGACCGGACTTTTCGGGATTGTTTTTGTTCCGGTTTGTTGTGGCCAGTTCAATGATCCGGTGAGCAGGGTTCTCCGATGGGTAAACCACCACTTCGGCAATGTCGTAGGGGTCAGGACTCAGACTGATGATCAGGTTATTCAGGGATGCAGCCGGAGTGAGGGCAATGTTCTTCGACCGGTAGCCCACATAACTCAACCTTAAGAAATTAATACGGTTGGTCCGGGGGATCCTGAAGTTGCCTTCAAGGTTGGTAACAACGCCCTGGCCAGATTCATTATAAACAATGCTGACAAAGGTGAGCGGTTCATGGCTGATGCTGTCAACCACCATGCCGGTGATAAACCCGTCCTGAGAAAACATCCATTGTCCTGTCAGGAAAATGGCAAAAAACAAAACCAGCCGGCGCACCATGGTTTCAGCCCACGAGTTGATGAATCTCGCGGATCATTTTGGAGGAAAGGGCATCAGCTTTCTCCGGAGTGGTGCTTTCACTGATTACCCTGATAATGGGTTCAGTATTGGATTTGCGCAGGTGCACCCATTCCTTGTCGAAATCAATCCGTATGCCGTCACGGTCATTAATCGGAAATTCCTTGTATTTCTCCCGCACAGCCATAATCAGTGCATCCACATCAACATCCGGCCGGAGCTCAATTTTATTTTTAGAATTGTAATAATCGGGATACGATTTTCTCAATTCAGAGCACTTTTTACCTGATTTGGCCAGGTGGGTGAGGAAGAGGGCAATGCCCACCAGGGCATCACGGCCATAGTGAAGGCCCGGATATATGATGCCGCCGTTGCCTTCCCCGCCGATCACCGCACGGGTCTTTTTCATCTCGTTAACCACATTCACCTCTCCAACCGGCGCTGCGGTATAAATGCCCCCGTATTGTTGTGTAACATCCCTCAGGGCCATGGTGGAGGAAAGGTTTGAAACCGTATTTCCAGGTTCCTGGCCGAGTATATAATCAGCAACAGCAACCAGGGTATATTCCTCGCCGAACATGGATCCATCCTCATTCACAATTACCAGGCGGTCCACGTCAGGATCTACGACAAAACCTACATCAGCCCTGCTTTTAAGCATCTCACACGAAATATCGCCGAGGTGCTGCGGCAGGGGCTCGGGATTATGGGGGAAGAGTCCGGTTGGCGTGCAATAAAGCTCAATAATTTCACTCACACCCAGTTTCTTCAACAGCGCTGGTAAAATGATTCCACCAACAGAATTCACACAATCGATGACCACTTTGAATCCAGCCTGCCTGATGGTTTCAACGTCAACGTGCTTCATCTCCAATACAGCATTGATGTGTATATCGTCCATCCCAGTGAACCTGGTGATCCGGCCCAGCCCTTCTACCGGTGTGTATTCCACGCGGTCAGTGGCGGCAATGGCAAGCAATTCCAATCCATCTCCGGCAGAAATAAATTCACCTGCTGCATTCAGAAGTTTCAGGGCATTCCATTGCCCCGGGTTATGGCTGGCCGTCAGAATGATCCCTCCATCAGCCTGGTGATGGGTAACCCCAACCTCAACAGTTGGTGTAGTGGCGAATCCCAGGTCAATAACATGAATGCCCATGCCCATCAATGTTGATCCGACAAGCATAGAAACCATCTCTCCGGATGTCCGGGCATCCCGGCCCAGCACCACGGTATACACCTCCTTTTTCTGTCTCGATTTCAATTGCGATCCGAAGGCCGAGGTAAAACGCACAATATCAAGCGGTGTGAGTGAATCTCCGGGCAAACCGCCAATAGTACCGCGTATTCCCGAGATGGACTTAATTAATGTCATGGCTGTTTTTTTGAGGTCTATATTATTATAAGCGCTATTATTTTAGTAATTTTAAGATTCCAAAATTATAAATAATCTCCCACACTGTTTAACCCTAAATTCGGAACATAATGGTAATAGCCAGAAGTCCCCGAAAACCAAGCGCTGCGTCAAAAAAAAGCAGTTCACCTGCGGCAGGAAAATCCAGAAAAAAAACAGAACGCAAAGTGATCGGCGCCAAAAGGCCGCTCAAAGAGATCCCCAAGACGGGTCATGAAAGCGACCTGATCCGGCTGAACAAATACATAGCCAGTACAGGCGTGTGTTCACGGCGTGAGGCCGATGAATTTATACGTGCCGGGCTTGTCACTGTAAACGGCAAGCTAGTAACGGAGATGGGGGTCAAGGTTAGTCCCGGGGACCTGGTGAAATACAATGGCGAGACCCTGCGTGAAGAAAAGAAGGTCTACATTCTAATGAATAAGCCCAAGGATTATATCACTACGGTTGAAGATCCCCATGCTAAAAAGACTGTACTTGAACTCATCAAAGGTGCCTGCAAGGAAAGGGTTTACCCGGTAGGTCGCCTTGACCGGAATACAACGGGTATTCTGCTGCTGACGAATGACGGAGAACTGACGAAACGTCTGACGCACCCCAAATTTGAGAAGCTTAAAATCTACCATGTTCACCTGAACAAGAATCTTAAACATGCGGATATGGATAAGATTGCTTCCGGAATTTCGCTGGAGGATGGATTCATTAAAGCCGACAGCATCAGTTATGCTGATCCGGTAGACAAATCCCAGGTGGGAATCGAGATCCATTCGGGCCGCAATCACATTGTGCGCCGGATCTTTGAAAGCCTCGGGTATGAGATAGCAAAACTCGACCGGGTTTACTTTGCCGGCCTGACCAAGAAAAACCTTCATCGTGGAGAATGGCGATTTCTTACAGAGAAGGAAATCTCCGTGCTGAAAATGAATGCTTTTAAATAATCAGATTTTAATGCCCATGAATAGTACATCATCTACCTGATCGTAATTCTCTTTCCACAGGTTGAAAGTGCTCTTTACATGATTGTACTGTTCCTCCATGGGCTTCTGGTGGATATCCTGGAGCAGGTTTTTCAGCCGTACCATCTTGAATTTCTTACCCATCGGCCCGCCAAACTGATCGGAATAACCATCGGAGAACATGTAGATCAGATCGCCTTTGCTCAGTTGCAGGCCTTCATCTTCAAACAGGTTCTCTTCCCTGTCATAATGCCCTCCTACCGAATTGCGACTGCCTTTTACAAAGATCTCTTCCCCATTGCGGTAGATGATCATAGGCCGCATGGCTGATGCATATCTTACATAATGTGTTTTCAGGTCGATTTCACAAACAATGATATCCATCCCATCACTTGGCTTGGTACCATCATCCTGGTTCTGATTCAGGGTATTTCTCAACTCACAGTCAAGCACCTGCAGTACCTGTGAAGGTGAATTGCCGGCCTCCCGGGTACAGATATCCTTGATGAGGGTGGAACCTATCATCGACATGAAGGCTCCGGGTACGCCATGACCGGTGGAATCGGCACATACGATGGTGAACTTGTTGTTGTTTACCTGGTCGAACCAGTAAAAATCGCCGCTAACAATATCCCGGGGACTATAGAACACAAAGCAACCTGAGAAGTGCTGCTGCAGGCGCCTGATTGGTGGCAGCATACTGGTTTGTATGCGCTTGGCATAGTTGATGCTGTCGGTTATATCCCGGTTTTTAATTTCAATTACCTCTTTCTGCTCAACCACCTCTTTGGTGCGCAAGACCAACTCCCGTTCGAGATATTCCTGCAACTGTTTTTGTTTCCGTTCCCTGAATTTAATAATAAAGTAAACAGAGGAAACCAGGGACAAGCATGCCAGGACTATGAACCACCAGGTTTTCCAGAAAGGTGGTTTGATCCTGATCTTAATGGCCACCGGGGTTTCCTGGCTAAGTCCCTCACTGTTGAACGACTGGAGGTAAAAGGTATAAACCCCGTCTTCGATCCTGGGATACAAGGCAAAGGTCTGGGAAGTCACTTCGGACCAATCCAGATCAAACCCATCCAGTTTGTACTGGTAGCGTACTGCCTGGGGATCACTGTAATTTAAACCGATAAACTCGATTCTCAACTTGTATAGGCGGTAAGGCAGCACAATTTCCTTGTCAAAAGCATAAACCTTATCCGAAATCATCAGGCTGACGATGTTGGTAAAAGGCGGTAGCTTCCTCTTGTTTTCCTTTGACGGGTCATAAGAAACCAGACCCTCTGTAGTGCCAAAATGTACCAGTCCGGTTTTATCCATAAAAACAGCATTCGGATTGCAATCGCCTGTCATGCCTATGTTTTTGTCATAAACACTGACCCTGGAGTTTTCGGTATTGATGCGGCTTATTCCCAGCCGGTGCCCTACCCACATGGTATTGTCAGATCCTTTGACGATGCTGTAAGCGAAATTTGCTTTCAGGCCGGTGATCATAGTAAATTGATACACTGTATCATTCTTGAAACAAATTACTCCGTCGCCATACGTAGTTGCCCAAATCCCCCCTTCATTATCCTCGGCAATAGATTTGAACTCTATCTCATCATTCCCTGTAGGGTAAATATTGACGATCTTACCCGCTGTCGTCATCGTATAAATGCCTTTTGTCCGGGTAGCCAGTAACAACCTCCCCTTGCTATCGATGAAAAGATGTTCGATGTTGTTGTGCGGCAATCCTTCTTCGGTAGTATAATGCGCTGCAATATTCAAATCGTTGTCAAATACATAAATTCCATCTTTGGTACCTGCATACAGATGCTGCTCATCTTTAACAATGGAACTCACCTGGTTTCCAAGGGAATTTGCTTCATAGGCTATTTTGCGGGCAGCAGTTCCGGTTACATCCATGGTGAAAAGGCCGTTTCTTTCGGTGCCAATGAACAACTTTCTCCCGGACAGGTGCAGGGCGGTGACCCTGTCAGCCGGCACACTGGTAATCCTGATGGCGGCTTTATCTTTGCCTTTGTTATACCGGAACAGTCCACCCGGTCCACCCATAAAAAATTCTCCTTCATCGGTTACTGCTACGGACTGAATGTCATGTTCAAGGCCACTGATATCCTGTCTCAGGAATGAAAATACCTGGCCCGAAAACAAGTTGAGCCCGCCACCATATGTGGCAATCCAGATATTGCCTTCCATATCTTCAAATACCTTCTTGATGGCGTTCTCTGTAAGACCATTCTGCTTGTTATACCAGACCACTGAGGTAAAGTCGCCGTCAGTACCCGGTTTCCCAAGCCTGCAGAGGCCGCTCCTCAACGTGCTAACCCATAGCTGCCTGTCAGAACTTTCAAAAACCGATTGCACATTTTCCTTTTCCAACCGGCTGGATTTACCCACTGGAGAGAGCGTGTATTTACCCCCCTGCCATATCAGTCTGAAGACTCCTTTGTCTTCTGCAGCTATCCAAAAGGTATTGGCAGCAACTGAGGGTTGAATATCCTGGATCTTAATCAGGTCCAGCTCCGGTAATCTCATAATCAGGGTAGCCCTGCTTCCTGTCTCATCCAGGTCATATACGGCTAGGCCATCCTGAGATCCCAGAAGCATAGTTTTTTCCAGCATCTGGAGTACCGTATACATGCCTGTCTCCACACCGGTAACAATTGTAGCCTTTCCTGTGGCTGTATTCATCACGTAAACGCCATTGTTCAATGTGGAATAAAGGAGATGGCTTTCATCCAGGGCTGCAAAACCAGTCACTGCACTGTTGAGTTTTATACCTGTTATAACGGTAGTAAAAGTATGGCCGTCATAGCGGGCAATATCCCCGCTCTGATAGCCGAACCACAATACACCGCGGCCATCTCTGTAACTCACTCCGGCTACTTCGTTCCCCAGGGAATCCTGTAAAATATCCGTATTGAAGACTGTACCATCGAACCGGCAAAGGCCCTGTCCAGTGCCCAGCCAAAGATAACCATGGTTGTCCTGGTTCACGGTATACACAAACTGATGTGTAATGCCTTCGTTTAATCCAAATTGGCTGATCCGATATTCCTGGGAAACAACTGAACCGCTGATAAGAAGGGATGCAACAGTTAAAACCGTGCTGATTGCTTTATGCATAGGATTCAAGAATTACTTAACCGGTTTCTTAGCAGCAACTTCTGACTTATACTTGGGTACGCCTCCGATGGGAATCACGTAAAAAGGCAGGAGCTCACCATACTGGTTGCGGACATTGACTACTACATTGTTGTTTTTTACCGGTGGTGTTTTACGTTTAATGAATTGGATATCGAGGGAAGTATTTTTTTCTTCATCGAAGATCTTGAATTCGTCTTCGACCCAGTTATCTTCTGCAGATACTTTGCTCAGCTGTCCCTTGCGGGCTACCGACACTGTGCGGATCAATCCATCCGAGTCCCAATCGAAATTGGACAGTTTCACCGAAATTGTCCGGTCATCAACAAAGGGATAGATGTGTGAAACCTCGTTCGGATTGTCATACATGCGGAAGGAATACTCGTATGCAAATGCATTGGCGCCTTCAATTTGCTTGTTTTCGTCCATCTTGGTGGAAAGATAGTACCGGTAAAGGTTCCCGTCATCACCAGCATTACCGTCACAAATAACTTTAAACACATACCCGTTGAATTTCTGAACAAATTCACCCTCTGAAGGATTTAGAGGGCCGAAAGTATACCATTTGTTGTCGTAATCGGTTTGGTTTCCAAAGGTTTTTGAAGCCAGCATGTTCCCGCTTCTATAATTGCCTTTTGGCGATGTTTCCTGAGCATCTTTATTGGTATAACATTCTTTCCCGCCATACACAGAATAAGTCATCCGGGTATCAAAAATGCCATTCAGTTCATCCGTATTCCCACTGATATCAGCATCAAAAACCCGGATATAAAAAGGCTGAGAATAATCCTTGGGAATAAGAAAAAAGAAGGTTGAAGAAAAATCATCATCCCCCCAGGAAGTTGCTGCTTTCGGACCAAAGGTCATGAGATAAGGAATGTTTTCATCACCCGCCGGTACCGGCTGTGCTTTCAGCACAAGCGCTGCAAAAGCTATGGGTATTAATAAAACTAAATATTTCATAGGTCCAATACGGATTATTGTTCGATTCGGTACTAGCTATACGATAAAAAACAGGAATGGATTCATTTTAGGACTGAATCCTTTAAAGTTGATCATTCCTCAGGTTTAACCACCACAATTTTCCGGGTCACGCAGCTTCTCCGCACAGGTTCATCCGGATTATCTTTTTTATCGGTTACCCCTAAGATCACGTTATAAGTGCCAGGGTATGCAAAGTGGTGAGCCGATGCCGTTCCCTCGGCACGAAAACCATCACCGTAATCCCAGTAGTATTTGTCAATTGTGAAATCTTTCAGATAGGACTCGTTCCCGTTAAAATGGATTTCTTCACCGCCAGACACTGTTTCGGGTGCCTGAATGTATGCCTGTTCAATCTTTTCGACGACAAAAGTGTGACTGGCCTGGCTCAGCAGTACCTCGCGGGAGAGCTTATCCACTATATTAAGCTGAACAAGATAAGTATCGGGTCTGGCGAAACAATGCTCGGCCTCAAGTGCCCTGATGGTAGTTCCGTCACCCAGGTCCCATTCATAGGCAAAGGTAGTGGTATCAACTTCATTGTTATTGGGCTCATAGAATACAAAACAATAGTCGTTTTCCTGCTGATCCGGGCAGTTTAAAAAGGTGGGCAGGTTGGACCATGCGGAAAAAATATCGGCAGATCCGGAACGGTTCGAAACGAAATAGCCCGTATCGGATGCCGCATTCATAATCAGCCCGTAATCATCGCTTCTGGAATTGAACGGCTCCGTCATGGCCTGCGGTTTCTGCCATTCTCCGGCAATGGCCACAGTATAATACAAATCGAGATCGCCCCTCTGGTTATGACCCCTGGAGGCAAAATACAGCCTGCCACTCGCATGATAGAACGGGAAAACCTCATTTTTTGATGTATTAACAGTTCCTCCCAGGTTTTTGGGCTGTCCCCACCGTCCATTTTCGAGTTTTGAAACATAGATATCAAATCCGCCAAAACCACCCGGCGCATCAGAACAGAAAAACAGCAATGTACCATCATCTGAGAGACTGGGGTATCCGGTATTGTAATCCGGCCTGTTAAACCTGAACTGTGTAAGATTGGTCCATTCTCCTCCCGAATGTTCTGCGCTGAAGATTCCGAATGTGGTATCCTGGCGGTTCCGGTTGCGCATGCTTACGGAAACATCTATCGTACGGGTAAAATAAATTGTTTTGCCATCTTTACTGAAAGTTGACGGACCTTCAAACAAAAAGGTCGTTAGTTCTTTTGACAAGAGGTGGGGACTTTCAAATTTCCCGGGCTTTTTCTGTTCAGTTTGATAGAGATTGGTCAACGGATTGTTGTCCAGATCGGTATAGCTCATAAAGAAATCCTGCTTCCTGTCGGAACAAAAAACAAGGCTGTTCTGATAAAAAGCGGGAGCCAGCTCTTTAGCCGCTGTATTGAGGGGAAGTCGCCTGACTGAATAGTGATTTTGTGAAAAAACAGGGATACCCGACAAGGCCATCAGGAAGATACAGGATAATATTTTTCGGTAGGACCGCATTGTTGTTAAAATATCGTTGGATTTGAGGCTTTAATCTTATACCCAAAGTTATATTCTAGGGCAATTTCAAAAGAGTTCCGGTTATAGGAATTGATCTCATTCAGCCCGTAATCATAGGCAATACCTAAGCGCAACTGGTATGTAAGTTTACAATCGAGCAACATGACAATGGCCTGCTTGGTTCGATAGGAAGCGCCTACCCGAAAAACTTCATGGTACAACAGGTTAAGGCCGATATCTGCAATTACGCCACCGGCTTTGTCGTATTCAACCAAACCTGAAGGCTGCAACTGCCACTTATCTGCCAGATTGAAGTTAATACCGGCAGTGAGATAATAGGCATACTTGTTAAAATCGTGGTATGCCTTTACCTCGCCGGACTCATTGGTCTCATAACCCAGGATGAGCGGAACGGAGATGCCGGTGTAAAACTTCCTGGTGTAATAATAAACACCAAAACCAAAATTGGGCTGGAGGTAACTGCTTGATTTTTCACCGAAAACGACATCATCGTTGCCAAGGTCAATTTGTTCGTAGTTACCGGTTGCAATTCCCCCTTTAAGTCCCAGGGCCAGTTTTCCGTTACCGACGTTCAAACGGTGGGCGTAGTTCATGTAAAATCCGGTATATTTGCGTAATCCTATGCTTTCATTCATCACCAGGAATCCGAGCCCCATTTTGGTATTTTTAAAGGGTGTATGGATGCCCAGGATATTGTAGGTGGGAGCTCCCTCAAATCCCATCCATTGGTTACGGTGCGACAGACTCACACTAAGCATCTCCCTGCTGCCGGCATAGGCCGGGTTGATTGCCAGTCCGTTAAAGCTGTAATGGCTGTAAAGCAGGGCCTTTTCCTGCGCCTGGAGCCACTGGACAGCGGTAAGACAAATCAATAATAAGATGAATAATCTGCGCATTTATCTGAGTATTTCTACAAATGATTTGAATTGTACCTCTTCCAGCTTGCCCGCTACCTTCATGTCAATGATATAAAAATAGGTTCCTTCGGGTAATTCCACGCTGTTCATATTATAGCCATCCCATAGTTCGCCGTCCTGGTAATTTTCGGATTCAAAAACAAGCAGTCCGGTGCTGTTGAAGATCCTGATCTTGATCTGTTCGGCATGAGCGGCTCCAAGGTCAAAAAAGTCATTTTTGGCATCTCCGTTGGGTGTAAATCCCTTTGGAATCACCAGCGGTGTCACCACAATTTCCATATCGTCTGATACAACCGGACAACTGCCATTGGTAACAGTCCACCTTAGTGAAGCTGCATCTGTAAACTCACTGACCAAGGCATCCGGCAGGGAAGCGTCGTCAAACACCCCTGACCCCGAAATTACAGACCATTCGCCTGTGCCAATCAACACCGGAGTGGCCTGCAATTGAGTTGTATAAATAAAGTCAAGTGTCTGATCGGGGCCGGCATAGGGTGCAGCAGGCTGTTCGTAAAAAGTTACCTCCACTTCATCGGCATCGGTACAATGCCAGTTGGTCTCTGTCCAGCTTAATACCTGGGTGGTGTATGTGTCTGAGGTAACCGTGCTGCTGGGATTGACTGCATCACTAAAGGTTACTCCTGTTCCTGCCCACAGGCCTGTTGAACCCGAAACGCTTTTTACTGCCTGTAAAGCAAAGCTATTGCTGCAAACATCATTGTCGCTTCCGGCATTGGCGACCGGAACCTGGTAAACCACTACCCTGGCTGCTCCCGTAAATCCGCTTATATCCGCAAAACACCCACTGTCATCTTCAACGGAATACATGGTATACGCACCGGCGGATGGCGGAACAAAGGCCATGGAATCAGGAGAGGAGGTGACCCCGGATTTGGACTGCCCTGACAATCCTGTCAGCGTAACATTGAATGGACCATTTCCGGCCACGTCAAACTTCACAAACAAGGTTTCTCCGGCGCACAGGGTGTCACTTCTGCTGATCACGTCACCCGTGGGAAGCGGGTTGATCCGTACTTCCACAGGATCGCTGATATCCGTGCATTCCCGGTTTTCCGGGGAGGAATAGACTATTCTCCTGAAATACTGCAGGGCAGTGAGGTTCGTGGTCTGATAATCCTGCTCAGTTCCTGAGCCGCCGGTAACCGAGGTCCATGATACGTTGTTGCTGCTTTGCTGCCACTGGTAAGAATAAAAGGCATTACCATCGGCAGGCTGAGAACCCGGAAGGGTTAACGCGGTATTGAAACAGGTATACTGAACCGGGCTGCCGATAATGTTGTTGTTACTGATTACAGGATATACCACAACGGTAACCCGTTCACTGGTATCAGAACAAATGTCACTGAAAGCCAGCCTGGCATATTGCATTGAGGTACTTAGCGGCCCGGGTGTATAGGAGGACTGGTTGCCTGTTCCTGAAACGTTTGTCCAGCCGGTTGCTCCTGCTGCCTGCTCGATCCACTGATAGGTTATACCCCCAAGTCCTCCGGTTGCAGAACCCGCGGTCAGCGGTACCGGGGTAACAAACTGGCAAATGGTCTGATCGGACAGTCCCAGGGTATTGTTGATGTAAGGAACCACCACCAGGTTGAAGGCGCTGGAGGTATCGTGGCAAACGCTATTCGCACCGGAGGTTACGACCCTGCTGTAGGCGGTGTTGATTTCAACCGGGTCAACAGGTGTATAATTCACCTGATCGGCACCGGTAATGTATTGCCAGGCACCGGTTGTACGGCTCCTCCACTGGTAATGGTATACTGCATCACCGCCCCCTGGCTGTCCGCCTGTAATCAATTCCGGCACTTCCCCGGCACAGTAACGGTCGTAGGCAGATGTCAACAGGTTGTTTGTCAGCGCAGGCAAAACCGCTATTGTTTTTATGCTGGCTGAAGTATCGATACAAGCATTGCCATTCCCGGAATACACGATTCTGCGGTACAGTGTGGTGTCAGTCAGGATACCCGGGTTAAACCGTAATATATTGGAGGAAGGTATGATAGTCCAGTTACCCGCAGGAGTCCTTTGCTGCCATTTGTAACTGTAAATCCCATCTCCGCCTGCGGGAGTCATGGCATTCAAGGGTCCCGGACCCTGGTTCTCACAAATTACAGTATCGGGGGTGGAAAAAACATTGTTGCTGATGAGCGGCAGAACGGTAATCTTCACGGTATTGCTGGTATGGGTGCAATAGGCCGTTGAATTGACGATGCGTCTGTAATATCTCGATTGCTGCAGGACGCCGGGATTATGGGAATTGGTGATTCCATCATTGTTCCAGACTGATTGATCAGCGCTATATTGCCAGAGGTACTGATAGGTTCCGTTGCCTCCAATGGGTGCTGTACCGGAAAGACTTTTTGCCGGGCTGTTGTAGCAAATGGTATCCGTGCCGGTGATGACATTGTTGCCAATGGCCGGATAAACATAAACCTGGATCACGCGGCTGGTGTCCAAAACAAGATCCGAAGACACCACCCTGCGGTACCAGGTGGTCTGTGTCAAAGCCGGAGGCTGTAAGGTTCTAAGACTTTGTGTGCCAATGGCATTGGTCCAGTTGATGTTGTTGGTGCTTTGTTCCCAAACGTAGGAATAGACTCCATTCCCGCCTTTCGGCTGACTGGCTGTGAGCTGGTTGGGCACCTGTCCGGCACAAATGGTATCGGTTCCCCTGATACTGTTGAACAGGAAGCCGGTAAGGGGTGTAATAAGTCCGGATAGTGAAACCCCCACGGAACCGGGTGAACCGGGCATGCCAACAACAGAAGAGCAACCGCCGGCTACAGTACCGGAACCGCCGTTGGTAATATCAACACTGGCTGTAATGGAAGGTCCTGAATACCACAACACGCCACCGCTACCACCGCCTCCTGAGCCGCTGCAATTCAACGCATCGGTGGTATTTCCGCCTTTGCCGCCTTTAACACTGACGTTTAATGTAGTGGTATAGGTGGTGACATCCAGTAATATGGTACCGCCTGCGCCACCTCCACCGCCGCTTCCGGTAGTGGCTGCGGCACTCTCGCCCAGAGCTGAAACAGCTTTGCCGTTGCCCACCAGCGTGCCGGTAATGATGATGATGATGCCACCACCGTCCCCGCCTCTGGCAGGAGTTGACGATGAAAGTTTTGTTCCGCTTCCTCCGCCGCCACCCATGATGATCTTATTGCCATCGAATATTTCCTTGCACCCGTACCCGCCCCAACCGCCGAGTGCCGCAAAGGGTAAGTTACAATTTGGTGATTGCTTGCCGCCATCTCCTGCCACATAATAGTTGCTGCCTCCGCCGCCTCCAGAATACAATCCGTTGCCGGCGCCCCCGCCGTTCAATGCAAATCCTGTACCCTTAGTGTAAAGCCAGGAGGTGGAAATGATGCCCTCACCCTTGTTGCCCGAGCGATTCAACTGAGCGGGAAGAAAATGTAAGGTGTCTTTAACCGTACTGCTCAGACCATACCGGCATGCCCCGGTATAATTTTCTGTCGGGACCGCTCCTCCGCGAAATCCGTTGGAACTGGCATCGATATTGTAATTCAGCTTCACTGAATCGGTACCGATAATCGCTACAATACCCCCGACCGCGCCGTCCCAGTCACGGGCCGTTACAATTCCTGAAGTGGATACGGTCTCTCCTTCAACGAATTTCACCAGCTGAATCTTTTCTCCAGGATTATAAGCTTTTCCGACATTATCTGTAAAAACGATCCAGGCCTCGGAGGCATTGATCGGGATAACCTGGTCCACCTGCAGCACTTCATAACTGCCGGTATTATAGAATGATTCACGCGTACGGGATTCTTTGGTTAAAAAATCAGGCGGTGTCAACAGTTTTCCCCCGGTCATCTGAATGAGCAACACCTTATTCTCTACCTGGAATTGACCCAGCTGCCCGCCGGCGGCATCGGTAACCCTTACCCGGTCAGTCTGTACCTCATCAACTCTTAAATAGTAGTTGGGGATTCCGGAAATCTGGACATTTTGTGAAAGGCCCATGAGCAGAACAGAAAACAGGCCTGTAACTATGAAAACAATTCTTTTCAAAGCAGGATTTGGGTTAGTTTGTTGGTTTGTCTGTTGTATTTCAAAAATATAAAATATTATTTGACAATATTTTTAAGATATCAACACCGGGCCTCCTCCATCAGCCTGAATGCTCAGGGTCACTGCCCGGGGCCACCCACAGCGGCTTTCACATAAACCGGAAGTTCAATTATGAAAGTGGTTCCGTGGTTGACCTTTGTCTTAAACGTAATATGTCCTGCAAAAGATTCAATAATATTTTTAACAATTGACAAACCTAAACCCATACCGCTGGATTTGGTGGTAAAACTTGGAGTAAAGAGCTTATTCTGAAGTTCTTCGGGGATACCTTTCCCGTTATCGGTGATGCTGATACGAACCATGATGCCGTTCAGCACCAGGCTGATGCCCACCTTGCCATGGCGGGTCTCAGGAATGGATTGAATGGCATTTTTCAGCAGGTTAATAAATACCCGTGATAATTGCTCCTTGTCGGCATACACCAGGATGCCCTCGCTTTCGTGTTCAAAAATAAAATCAACATTTTCCGTATTTGAAAACAGGGTGAGTATTGACCTGATCTTATCCACAATGTTGATCTCTTCATTGAACGCCTTGGGCATCTTGGCAAAATTACTGAATTCCGAAGCAATGAAGGACAGGTTATCAATCTGTTCAATCAGCGTACGCGATACTTTTTCCAGGTTTTCATCGAAGTTCTCTTTGTTGTCTTTCCACGAACGCAGCAAGTGCTGGACACTCAGCTTCATGGGTGTCAGTGGGTTCTTGATTTCATGGGCGATTTGCTTGGCCATTTCCCGCCAGGCACTTTCACGTTCCGAGCGTGACAGCATTTCAACACTTTTCACGAGTTCCTTCACCATACGGTTGTATTCACCTACAAGGCCGGCAATCTCATCATGACCGGCATAAATGATTTCCTCGTTCTTTTTGCCGATCTTGATTTCACTGAACTTCTGTTGGATCATCCGGAGCGGCCTGGTAATCTGGTCGGAAATGATGACTGCCATGGCAATGGTAAGCAGGATAAGCAACATATAAATATTAACCACTGCCACAACCAGGGTAGTGACATCACTGCGCAGTACATTCTGTTTGGTAAAATAGGGCAGGTTCAGGTAGGCCAGCAGTTTGTTCTTTGCATTCACAAAAGGGACATAGGCCGAAAGATAGGAGAGTTCTCCGATGTTTTCGCGGTGAATGAACTCAGCCTGTTTCTCTTTTACCATTTTATTATAAGCCTGTGGGTTCATCTTCCGTCCCAGGATGCCCTGGTCAAAAAGTTCAGGCCGTGAGCTGGCCAGCAGATCGCCCTTGGGATCAAATAAATTGATATCTGAATAAAAAACATCCGAGAATTTAATCAGCAGCTGATTCAGGTTGTCGTAATCGTCTCCCTTCCAGTTGGGACTGATCCGGTTGGGCAAGTAGGCCAGCAGGTGATCCAGCTCGATATACACCGATTGAATTTTCTCACTGAGCAAGTCGTGCTGCTTCCGCTGGTACTGCTGAATGCTGAAATAAATGGTACCGCCTCCTACCAGAATCAGCGAAAGAAAGAGGATGGCAATGATGGACAACTGTATTTTGTTTTTAAAATTAAAAGTGATGTCCTTCCCCAGATCAGAAAAGTTGCGGATGGTGACAAAGATCAGCACCAGAAAGTAATAGAAAAGAAATATATAGGAGAAAGAGACCAGCTTGTCAAAGAAGGTTGCCGCCGGCCTGCTGACCATAACCGCGCTGTCCTTGTTGATACGGTAAATCAGGTGGTTATATCCTTCAAATTTATCGGGCGAGTTTTCGTAGGTCAGCAGGTCGAGGCTGTATTGGAAAGTCCCGGATTGTGCCACCAGCTTATTCTTGTAATAACTGGCAAAAGAATACTCCTCCAGAAGCTTGGTCTTGTGATATTTCTTGTCCAGAAGCAGGTCGGGAAAACCCAGCTCTTCCGCCACCAGCCGGGAGGTAAGCTCAATGAAAAAGGCAAATTGCTCTTTGCTTCCAGGCCTTTCATAGGTCAGCCATCCCAGGTAATTGATCTGACCGTTCTGACTGTCGAGAAAGTAAAAATCGCTCCGGGGCAGATGCATGCTCCCCTTTGAGAGCAAATCCTTATAAAAGGTATAGCAGTTCATTTGTTGTGCCGGGACGCTGTCATCAAGAATTAAATTGGTATAGGGATCGCAATCGATGATATTCAGACTGTACTTCCCCCAAAATCCATTGAAATAATTACTCTTCAGGTATTTGAAGATCTGTTCATAACTGATATTCCTGTTGAACATGTAGTTTTTGAAAATCTCATCCTTTCTGATCCTGCTGCTGATGTCCTCCAACAGGTACTCAGCCACCGGGTCGTGCTGATTCGACAGGTTTTCAGCCATTACCCGCATATTGCTTGTCATTTTCTGTCTGGCAAAATGGGTAAACAGAAATACTGAGTATGCCGAGAAAAAGATAACCATGAATGCCATGGCTGTATAATTGCCTACAGGAATGTTGCGGAAATGCATCACGGCCAGGAATAGAAACATGAGTATAAAAGCCAGGTAAGATCCGTAATCAAACCCAAGATCCAGCAGATACGCTGCCACCAAGATAACTGAACTGACCAGTATAAACATCAGCATTAATTTAGTGAGGCCGTATGATCTGGGGGATATGGCGAACAGATTATGGGTCAGCAGCAGCAGGGCTCCGAAATGCATGGCCGCGATCAGCAGTCCAATCAGAGTATAGGCGCTCAGACTGGCGGCTTTGTAAAACTCAAAATTTATGGTAGAATGCAGGATAAGATTGGAGAGAATATAATGTGTAAGTACATAGTATCCAGTCAGTAGCATCATCATCAGCAAAGTGGCGGTATTGATGCCTGATTTCCCGGTTTTATAAAACGAACCCGGAAATTGAAATCCCAAACAGAACTCTGACACTAAAAAGAGGGCCAGGAAGGAATTTAAAAAGACATCCCCCAGTGAGGGCAGGAGGTCTGATTTTGCAAAGGGCACCGGACCGAATAAATCCAGGTCGTAAAGGTCATATGGCACGTGATACCGATATTGAATCCATCTCAATCCGGCCAGAATGATAATAAGCAGCCCCAGCGCTGCATTTCTTAGCAACTGCTTTTTAATCCCTTCAAGGATGCTGTGTATCAGCAAAAAGAATGCAAGCAAGGAAAGCAAAATCAGTCCCGGAATCATGTATTTTTCGAGCATGGCAAACCGGAGCTCATTTACGCTGAATTTAATTGAAAACAGGTAGATGCCCTCCCAGTCGAGGATCGAATACGATCCTGGCTGGGGTTCGGTAAGTATCTGTGTGGAGATCGGCAGATTCAGATCGGGTTGAAATCCGTTAACCAGGAAGTCATTTTCATAAGGGTACTGCGATTTGATCAGGATGAGCCCATAAGCCCTTATGGAATCGCTGAGGTAAGGCTTGATAACGTACCAACCGTTGGAAATAAACTCAAAACGTTTCTCGGTCACTTCCTGTTCCCTCAGCAAAGAAAGGGGCAGTGTATTGTCCGACCAGTAAATCAGGCTGTCATCCCGGTAGGCCACCATGATAATATCCTTGTCACCAGGCAAGACCGTACCCAGGAGCCAGTTGTTCTGTGCCAGCTTCTGGTAAATACGGTCAGTACGCTGGAATATCTTGATCATCTCTTTCTGAAGCCTCCTGTGATCCCCTTCCTTATAATGCCAGTTATCCAGGATAATGTTCGAAATAAGGGTGAGTATCAGCAGGGCCAGGAATACCAGGAAAATTTTACCGGTTCGCATAAGAGCATCCGAAAATTAAAAGTTAAACACCTGTTCAGGCATGATGATAAGGTTCTCCTTTAATGATGGTAAAGGCACGGTAGAGCTGTTCCAGAAATACAAGCCGAACCAGCTGATGAGAAAAGGTCATATCTGAAAGGGAGATTTTTTCAGGAACCGCCTGATAAACATCACCGGAAAAACCATAGGGCCCGCCGATCACAAAGCCCACGTGACGACTTCCCTTATTCATAACCTGTTGAATATACTGGGAGAACTGCACCGAGTCGAGCTTTCTTCCTACTGTATCCAGAAGGACAGGATAATCAATCTTTTCCAGGGCCTTTAACACGAGTTTTCCTTCCTGTTCTTTCTGGACGATTTCGGGTTGATGCTGCATCTGACGTGACGCTTTCAGGTAGATCATATCGAATGAAATATAGTGTTTGATTCTCTTTTCAAATAATGCAATACCCTCTTTCAAGTAGGGCTCCTGTGTATTTCCAAGATTGATGATACTGATTTTCATCATAAAAAGGTTTATCATTGGAATTATTGGCCCGGATTTTGATCAAACACCATAATTGAATTAAATAATTAAATTTGCGATGCCATTGCTGCTATACTATTTCAAAAATACTTTTTATTTCGACATGAGCATGATAAAGACTGTGCTGAAAATCAACAGTGTCAAACAAGCACTTCTGTTGTTACTCCTGATGCTTCCCAAGCAGGTGACAATTAATGCTTCTGCACCCGGTGATATTCCCCAGCCTGTTATAGAAGCATTAAAAACGGGTAATTCCGTTATGCTTTCCAAATACTTCAATACCAGCATTGAGCTTGCCATACCGGGTCAGGAAGATATTTTCAGCAGCCAGCAGGCAGAACTTATCGTCAAGAACTTCTTCGCAAAACATGTGCCAACAAATTTTGTAATCCTGCACAAGGGTGGTAAAGAAGGTTCGCAGTACGCTATTGGCAATCTGACCACTTCCACGGGCAATTACAGAGTAACTTTGCTCATCAAGCAAAGTGAGAACAAGCCATATATTCACCAACTCCGATTTGAAGAGGAAAATGCCGAATAGCAGTTTCGACAACTTTATTGAAAATGCATTAAATGAAGATATTGGCGACGGGGACCATACCTCCCGTGCCTGTATACCTGCTGATGCCATCGGCAAGGCCCAGTTGCTGATCAAGGAAGAGGGCGTTCTGGCCGGGGTTGATGTTGCAGTTAGAATCTTTCGCAGGCTGGATCCTGAAGTAAAAATTGATATCTATAAAAAGGATGGTGACCTGGTAACTCCCCCCGGCATCGCATTTGTAGTAGAGGGCAAGGTATTGGCCCTTTTAAAAGCTGAACGACTGGTACTCAACATCATGCAACGGATGAGCGGTATAGCTACCACCACCCGGCATTACGTCAACAGACTCAACGGCCTAAAGACCAAAATCTTAGATACGCGTAAGACCACCCCCGGAATGCGGATGCTGGAAAAGGCTGCCGTAAAGACCGGCGGAGGGGAGAACCACCGGTTCGGCCTTTATGATATGATCCTGATCAAGGACAATCATGTTGATTTTGCCGGAGACATCCACAGTGCCATATCCCGGACACGGGAATACCTTGATCGTACGGGCCGGAACCTTGACATTGAAATAGAAGCCCGTAATCTCGATGATGTTGCCACCATCCTGGAGGTTGGCGGTATCAGGAGGATCATGCTCGACAATTTTAGCCTGGAGAACACCCGCAAAGCTGTTACCATGATCGCCGGGCGCTTTGAAACCGAATCATCAGGCGGAATTACATTCGAAAACATCAGGGATTATGCTGAATGCGGCGTTGACTACATATCGGTAGGAGCGCTTACCCATCATATTAAAAGTCTGGATTTAAGCTTTAAAGCCTTAAATTATAAACCTGATGAGTTCGGACCGACGCACTTATACCTATAGGCTTTTTAACCGTCAGATTCAGCATCTCACCGATCGCTGCAGGAAGATTACATTTCCAGGGACATTCGGCCTAAGTTTGCACGAGGTGATTTCATCCTTTATCAAGGGTCTCATGAAAGGTTCCCTGAACATCAGGGCCACCTCCATTGCTTTCCATTTCCTCCTGGCACTCGGACCGGCCATCATTTTCCTGCTGGGATTGATCCCCTACCTTCCCGTTCGCAATTTCCAGGACGGACTGATGGATATTCTGGTGGATGTGATCCCCGAAAATTCCTATCACATGCTGGAATCTATACTGCAGGAGATCTATCGGGCGCGTCACGGTCTGCAGATATTCGGTTTCCTTGTCTCTTTATTTTTCATCCAGAAAGGACTTAATGGTGTTATCGAAGCTTTTAATGCCACCTACCATACCATTGGATCGAGACCCTGGATTGAACGCCGGTTGATATCAGTGGGATTGTTTGTCATCCTGTTTATCCTGGTAACTACAGCCGCCATATTGCTGTTCTTCTGTAACCTGGGTATCAGACACCTGTATGCCGTAGGAACGATTAAAGCTTTCACCACCTATGCCTTGCTGCTCACCGGCAAATGGATAATCATCCTGGCCCTGACCTTTCTGGCCATTTCCTTCCTGTATTACTGGGCGCCCGCAAGGAAAACCAAATGGCGCCTGTTTACGCCGGGTTCTATTTTTGCCACCTTGCAGTCCATTCTTACATCCCTTGCCTTTTCCTATTTTGTAAACCATTTCGCCCCCTTCAATCGTTTTTACGGCTCCATCGGCACACTCATCGCTGTGATGCTTTGGATGAATTTCAATGCCATTGCCCTGCTTGCAGGCTTTGAACTGAATGCCAGCATCAAGAATGCCCGTTTCAAAAAGCTTGAACCAACAGTCATCTGATCTGTTATTCTGAAAAAGGAACACTTGCATGGCGCACTTAAACGACATACGGAAGGAATATGCTTTTACACAACTGAACAGGGACAATCTCGATGCCAATCCGGTTGTCCAGTTTAAATACTGGCTGAACGACGCCCTTACTGCAGGTGTTGAGGAGCCCACTGCCATGGTGCTTTCTACAGCCACTGCTGATGGTAAACCATCCTCCCGTATGGTGTTGCTGAAGAACCTGGATGAGGACGGCTTCACTTTTTTTACCAATTATGACAGCAAAAAGGGCATTCAGATCGCCTCAAACCCTTTTGGTTCCATCCTGTTCTTCTGGCCCCGGCTTGAAAGGCAGGTAAGAATTGAAGGCAGAATTGACAAAACCACCCGGCGCGAATCTGATGAATATTTCAATACCCGGCCTGAGGGCAGTAAGATAGGAGCCTGGGCTTCGCCTCAAAGCCAGCGTATTCCAAACCGTGAATACCTTGATGCGCTTCAGAAGGACTATGAAAAGCTTTTTAAAACAAGATTATCCGTCCGTCCTGAGAACTGGGGAGGCTTTAAACTACTGCCCGCTCTTGTGGAATTCTGGCAGGGAAGAGAAAACCGGCTGCACGACAGGTTTGAGTATGTCAGGAAAGGCAGTATTTGGGAAGTATACCGGCTGGCGCCGTAACAGTCATGCAGTCATGCAGTCATGCAGTCGTGCAGTCTTGCAGTCGTGCAGTCATGCTTTTCACTTTAAGTTCTTCACTTTTCCACTGTTCCACTGTTCCACCATTCCACTGTTCCACAGAATACCGAATACTTCTTATATAAAGGCTTACTGTTTCATTGACAAGATCCGCTCCTCCAACGCCCTGATCTTGGTTTCAGCATCAGTCTTCTTTTTGTTTTCCAGTTCAACCACTTTGGCAGGAGCATTGCCAACAAACCTTTCGTTGTTGAGTTTCACCATCACCGCCTCCAAGAAGCCCTTTGTATAATCCAATTCTTCCTGGAGTTTCTTCAGCTCACCCTCATGATCATGCAGATCGCCAACCGGAATATAGAATTCAGCATAAGCCGTAATGAAACTAACTGCCCCTTCGATTTTCTCAGCAATGATCCTGATCTCTTTGAGATTGCCCAGCTTAATAATGACAGGATCGAAGTCCGCATGATACGTTATCGGCCTGATGCAAAGGACCAGCATTTCTTTGTTGGGGATCTGCTTTTCTGCCCGGGTGTTCCTGATGAATGCCACTATCTCCTTGACTTGCTCGAAATGGGCAATTTTTTCTTTATCAACCGGTTTTATTGCCGGGCATTTTTCATACATAATACTGTATCCCTGCGGCCGTTCCTTAAGCAAATGCCATATTTCCTCAGTGATAAAAGGTACAAAGGGATGCAGGATCCTCAGCAGCACTTCGAATATTTCAATGGTGGATTGGTAAGTACGGCGGTCAATTGCTTTCTGGTATTCCGGTTTGACCATTTCGAGGTACCACGATGAAAACTCATCCCAGAATAATTTGTAGGCAATCATCAATGCCTCTGATATCCGGTACTGCCCAAATGCTTCCTCGATTTCCCGGATTCCCTGTTTTAACCGCTCGTAATACCAGATGATGGCCATCTGTGAAGCAGGTGTGGCTTTTACCTCGGGATCTATCTGCCACGATTTAACCAGCCGGAAGGCATTCCACATTTTATTGGCAAAATTGCGGCCCTGTTCCGGCAGGCCTTCATCAAACAGCAGGTCATTACCGGCAGGGGAACATAACAACATGCCCACCCGAACGCCATCAGCACTGTATTTTTTGATCAGGTCCAGCGGATCAGGGGAATTGCCCAGTGATTTGGACATCTTGCGCCGTTTGTTATCACGCACAATGCCAGTCAGGTAAACGTTCTTAAAAGGCTTGTCATGCCGGTATTCATAGCCGGCCATGATCATCCGGGCAACCCAGAAAAAAAGGATCTCAGGGGCCGTGATCAGATCATCGGTAGGATAGTAATACCGGATATCAGGATTGTCGGGATTGCGGATCCCGTCGAACACCGATATGGGCCATAACCAGGATGAGAACCAGGTATCGAGAACGTCTTCATCCTGCCGGAGATCGGACAACTGAAGGTGCACCATACCCGACTTTTTCCGGGCCATTTCAAGGGCGACCAAGGGATCAGCAGCCACTATGAAATCCTGGCCTTCCCCATAATAATAGGCAGGTATCCGCTGTCCCCACCAAAGTTGCCGGGATATGCACCAATCCCTGACATTTTCCATCCAGTTGCGGTAAGTGTTTTTGAATTTGGGCGGACACAGGGTGATGGTATCGTTCATGACACTTTCCAGGGCCGGACCGGCAAGATCCTTCATACGAAGGAACCATTGAAGCGAAAGCCGGGGTTCGATTACAGCATCTGTACGCTCGGAATATCCTATTTTGTTTACATATTCTTCCGTTTTCTCCAGCAATCCCTCCTCTTCCAGCTTTCTAACCGCCAATTCACGGGCTTTGAACCGGTCAATCCCAATAAACAACAATGCCTTTTCACTCAGGGTTCCATCCTCGTTGAAAATATCAATGCCGGGCAGATTATGCCTGATACCGATCTCATAGTCGTTTATATCATGCGCCGGGGTTATTTTGAGACATCCTGTGCCGAATTCCATATCCACGTATGCATCTTCAATAACCGGTACCGGCCGGTTTACCAGGGGAACAATAACCTTTTTGCCCACAATGCTCCTGTACCTGGGATCAGCAGGATTCACGCACACCGCAGTATCTCCCAGGATGGTTTCGGGACGCGTGGTGGCAATGGTTACATAACCCTCATCACCACTAATCCTGTATTTGACAAAATAAAGCTTCGATTTTACCTCCCGGTAGATCACTTCTTCATCTGAAACTGCCGTAAGCGCCTGGGGATCCCAGTTTACCATTCGGATACCGCGGTAGATCAAACCTTTGTTAAACAGATCCACAAATACCTTGATAACACTTTCAGACATTGCATCGTCCATGGTGAACCTGGTGCGATCCCAGTCGCATGAGGCTCCAAGCTTCTTGAGCTGTTCAAGTATGATATCGCCATGCTTGTATTTCCATTCCCAGGCATGTTCCAGGAATTCTTCCCGGCTCAGGCTTTTCTTGTCGATACCATCACTTTTCAGCTTGGCCACCACTCTGGCTTCGGTGGCAATGGAAGCGTGATCGGTGCCGGGAACCCAGCAGGCGTTCTTGCCCTGCATCCGGGCGCGTCTCACCAGAATGTCCTGTATGGTATTGTTCAGCATATGTCCCATGTGCAGTACACCGGTGACATTGGGCGGGGGAATTACAATCGTGTAGGGTTTCCGGTTGTCGGGAAGCGACCTGAAAAAACCCCTGTCCATCCAGTACTTATACCATTTGTCTTCAACGTGCTTCGGGTTGTACTTGCTGGGAATTTCCATCTTTTCAATATTTACGGGCAAGACATTGCCTGGTTACTGCCTGCAAAAATAGGATTTTTCGCCGATTAACTTGCAGGCGGCATACATTTCAGACAGGACCGTAGTCCCAGCGAAGATTACAATTTTAACACAGGATGATTGGTGTTTCTTGAAATCCATTAATTTTACCCCATGTTTGACACTACAATCGTTTGATATGAAAAGGACGTTTATTGTTATTATGACCCTGACATTCCTGTTTTCTCTGAGTTGTTCCAATGATCCCCGATCTGCTTCAGATAAAAAAGGAACTGCAACCATGGTTTTTGAAACCACCGAGCATGATTTTGGTAACATCCCCCAGGGAGGTGACGGCACTTATGAATTCGTATTCAGGAATACGGGTGATGCTCCCCTCGTGCTGGCCAATGTGAGGTCGTCATGCGGCTGCACCATCCCCGAATGGCCCAAACGACCCATACATGAAGGTAAGGAAGGCAGGATCAAGGTGCGTTACAACACCCGTATCACTGGTGGTTTTTCAAAGTCCATCACTGTATATTCCAACGCCGGAGACACTCCTGTTGTGCTGAAAATCAAAGGCAGGGTTGAAGAAGTGGAAACTGGTCAGTAATCACCTTTAATATCATATCCAATGCCTGAAATATCCAAGCGCGGTAAGCTCATGCCCCATTCGCCCATCCGCAAGCTTGTGCCGCTTGCTGAGGAGGCTAACAAACGGGGTATTAAGGTGTATCGTCTGAATATCGGCCAGCCCGATATCCTCACCTCTCCCAACGCGCTTGATGCCATCAGGAATCATTGTGCCAATATTATCGATTACGGGCACAGTGCCGGTAATGAGTCACTTCGTCGCAAATTCTCTGAGTTTTATGGCAAGATCGGGGTCACCCTCGATTACAGGGAAATCCTGGTCACCACCGGGGGCTCTGAGGCCATTACCCTATGCCTGCTTGCCTGCCTGAACGCCGGTGACGAGATTATCGTTCCTGAACCCTTTTATGCCAACTATTTTAGCTTTGCCACAGCGGCCGATGTCAAAGTGATACCGGTAACTTCTGTCATTGAAAATGGATTTGCCCTGCCGCCCATCGGGGAATTCGAAAAAAAGATCACACCCAAAACCAGGGCCGTCATCATCTGCAATCCCAATAACCCCACCGGTTATCTTTACTCCTGGGAGGAGCTGCAACAGATCCGCGACCTGGTGATCAAATACAACCTGTTTTTTATATGCGATGAGGTATACCGGGAGTTATGCTATGACGGAAATGCTGTCAGGTCTGCCATGTTGCTCGACGGGATCGATGAACACCTGATCCTGATTGATTCCGTTTCCAAAAGATACAGTGCCACCGGGTTACGTGTTGGCGTGCTGGCGTCGCGGAATCGTGCAGTACTGGATACAGCCCTTAAATTCTGCCAGGCACGTCTTTGTCCCCCTAACCTCGGCCAGCTGGCCGCCGAAGCGGCCCTGGATTCACCACCGGATTATCTGAGTTACGTGTTCAATGAATTTCTTGAACGCCGGAACTACCTGGTAAAGGCCCTGAATGAAATACCCGGAGTATTTTGTCCCACTCCTAAAGGGGCTTTTTATGCCATGGTCCGGTTACCGGTTGACGATGCTGAAAAATTCTCCATGTGGATGCTGGAATCCTTTGAATACAACAAACAGACCGTGATGCTGGCACCGGGTTCAGGATTTTATACAACTCCCGGATTGGGGAAAAGGGAGGTGCGTATTGCCTATGTGCTGAATGTTGAGAGACTCAGATATGCCATAGAATGTTTGAAATACGGGCTGGAAGCCTACCCGGGCAGGACATAAATAATTTGAATAATGAACATCGAACTAGGAATGATGATTTTAGAAGTCAGCCAGAATCATTGTTCGAAATTCAGCGTTCCTTGCCTCTCTGCCGGCAAGGCAGGTTCAGTGTTCTTTTGAAGTTGTATAACCTGTCCTGCGGCATACCTCGATGTCAACCGAATCTTCATCATGTCCTGCAATCCCTCAAAACGGGCCAGGGCCTTCTCGGGTGTATTATTCTCCGCTGACAGATGGCTGAGGAAGACCAGTTGCAGCTGGTTGCCGGAAAGGCCGTTAATCAGCTCATATGCCTGATCGTTCGATAAATGGCCGACTTCAGAGGCAATTCTCTTTTTTAAAGGCCAGGGATACCGTCCCTCCCAAAGCATTTTTTCATCATAATTCGTTTCCAGAAACAAGGCCTGGCACTGCTGCAAATGATGCCTTAACCGTTCGCAGGGGCTTCCGATATCGGTAAAAACACCTATGCTGAGTTCGTTGTGCATGACCCTGAAGGAACAGGGTTCAGCAGCATCGTGATTTTTCAGGAACGGGTAGATGAGAAAAGATCCGACACGAATCTCAGTATCCGGTTCGAAAAACCTGGGCGCCATGGGTCTGTGGTAGTTGTACATGGCCCTGTAAGTTCGGGAGGTGACAAAAACAGGAATATTCAACCTTTTGCTTAAAACACGAGCCCCACTGGTGTGGTCGGCGTGCTCATGGGAAATAAATACCGCTTTCAGCTTTGCCGGATCGATACCCTGTTGCAGCATCCTGGCTACGATCTGGCGTGCGGAAATCCCGGCATCAATCAAAACGGCTTCATGATGATTTCCGATATAGTAGCAGTTGCCATTGCTGCCGGATGCTATTGCGCACAGGTTGATCACGGTAATATATTGCTTCAGTCTGTCAAAATTGCAACTTTAATTTGACAGTGGGTAGGTTTAATAGTAATTTTAACGTTACAGAAATACCACTGATGATTCATTAATAAATAATCCCCGATGAAATTGATAAAAACCGAAGTAATGGCACTCATTGTGCTGCTCCTACCCGCTTGCACCTCCAGCAAAACTTCCTTTAAAACCCTGAATTACCTGTATTCCATTTCCGGGAAATACACGGTTGCCGGACAGCACAATAAAGAGCCCAATGCGATACCGGATAAGTGGACCAACGAGATATACAGCATTACAGGGAAATACCCGGGATTGTGGAGCGGCGATTTTCTGTTTCAGGAAGAGAACATTAAGAACCGGCAGCTGATGATCAATGAAGCTGTAAAGCAATGGCATAACGGAGCCATCATCAACCTGATGTGGCATGCCTGTAATCCTGCATTTGCGGAACCCTGTGCCTGGGATTCCGCAGGCATCATGAGTCATCTGACAGACGAGCAGTGGAAAGAACTGATCACTGACGGGACACCGCTGAATGACAGCTGGAAGAAACGGATGGACCAGGTGGCTGTATTCCTTCAGGAACTGGAAAACAAGGGAGTGGAAGTCCTGTTCCGCCCCCTGCATGAAATGAACCAGGGTGCTTTCTGGTGGGGAGGCAGGAAGGGTCCTGATGGTACAGCGGCACTGTACAGGATCACCCATGACTATTTTACCCGCACCAAAGGGCTTGAGAACATCATCTGGGTATGGGATATGCAGGATATGAGCCGTGATTTTGCCGAATACAATCCCGGTGATTCCTACTGGGATGTCTTTGGATTTGATGTGTATGACAAGGGCTATGATGCATCCTGGTATCAGTATATCCTGCCCATCGCAGGCGATAAGCCCATGGCCATCGGCGAGTGCGCCAAACTTCCGTCTCCAGGGGTGCTGGCTGCCCAGCCCCGGTGGACCTTCTTCATGGTCTGGGCGGAACTGGTTGTTGAATCGAATACCCGGGAGGAGATCCTGCGCATTTACAATGCTCCGGCAGTACTTACCCGGGATGAACTGCCCGGATGGAAATGATACCCACCCCGACGGGGTGGGTACACCCCGTCGGGGTGTTCCATTACGATAATCCGTAGAAATCTTGCAGGATCTTCTGAAATTCAATCAAGTTATGTTTCCATGGAGTATGCCCGCAATCCGGGATGATCACGGTTGAGGCCCCGGGGAAACGTGACAGCACATGGTTCTTGCTGGCCCCATAGGCATCATATTGTCCGTATGTAATAATTACAGGATAGGGAGTTTCCCCAAATGGCACAAGCGGGGGATATTGCCTGATGGCCCGGCGGGTTTTATTTCCGGCCCGGGAACTGATCCTCGCCAGCTTTTCAGGTTCGGGAGGTGGTACATTAAATCCCTTGTGATAATTGATGATCACCTGCCGGTATAGATTGCGGTAGGCGTAACTGCTTCCCAGTAAGCCAAGCATGGAATTCAGTCCCATCATGATCCATTCCCCGGTGGTCGACCGGATCCGGTTGTACAGATAAACTTCCTTTTCCGTAAGACTCCAGATTGCCCGACCAGTGCCGGATGCCGGACTGCACAGGAACAAGCTGGCGATCCGTCCGGGAAACTCAGCAGCATATACCTGGGCGTACAGACCTCCCCACGAATGACCAAAAAGATGGAATTTATCCAGCCGGAAAAAGGCAGCAATCGTGTTGATATCAGTGATATACTCAGCAAGAGAAAAAGTGCATTTCCTGCAGCGATCCGACCCGGTTCCGCGCTGGTCAAAGGTTATCACCTGCATATGTGATGCCAGGCATTCCCTGACCTCAGTCATTTCATCCGGCACTCCCGGGCCACCATGCAGGAGGATTACCGTTTCGACCCCGGGGCGGGTATAAATTTTCACTGCCAGCCGGGCATTGCCGCTTTGAAGGGTAAGGGTTTCCGGAATCTGTATCATAGGAATCCATTATGGAGCTATTGCCCATTAAGGAATAAAATCCTTGTAAATCAAATACTTTTTTCTGATGAGTTTAAATTTCTGCAAGTCAGCCTGCCAGCTCTGCCTGATCTGCGCCTCACCCGCACCGGATAAAATTTGGTTTCTCAGTGCATCAGAACCGGCAAGTTTGTCGATATAATCAGTGAAGAAGGATTCCTCTAATCCCATGCTTTTGTAGGCCCCAACCAACCATTCCAGGTTCAGGGTTTTCATTTCCCTCAGCTGAGCAACCGTGTTTGATCTGAGATCAATCCCGTAACAGGTTTTATCCCTGTATTTGGGATCTTTATTGCCGGAGTTGGCCACCGGCACAAATGAAAAGGTCTTAACCGGATAATCAGGATGACCTGCCACCCTGAAAGGGAAGGAAGTGCCTCGTCCCAAACTCATAACAGTGCCTTCAAAAAAGCACAGGGACGGATACAGGTAGATGGCCTCCATGCAGTTCAGGTTTGGAGAAGGATTTATCGGCAAAGAATAATAGGTGTTATGATCATAATGGCTGCAGGGAATGACGCTGAGGTCGCATTTCAGTCCGGAAGCCAGCCAACCTTCCCCGTTGATCATTTTTGCCAGTTCACCAACCGTCATCCCGTAGACAACAGGAATGGGATGCATCCCTACAAACGATTTATATTCAGGGTCAAGCACCGGACCATCGATATAAAAGCCAAGCGGATCCGGCCTGTCGAGTACGATTAGCGGAATATGGCTTGCAGCACAGGCTTCCATCACATAATGGAGTGTGGATATATAAGTATAAAAACGGACACCAACATCCTGGATATCGTAGACCATGATCTCAATGCCTTTCAAATCACCCGCACTGGGCTTTGTCTTTGATCCGTAAAGGCTGATCACGGTTATGCCAGTTCTGCGGTCCACGGTATTACCGATCTCAGCTCCTGCATCTGCGTCGCCCCTGAACCCGTGTTCGGGAGCAAAGATCTTCATCAGATTAATTCCGCATTTTATCAGGGAATCGGCCAGGTGCGTTTGACCGATGACCGTAGTATGGTTGGCCACAAGTCCCACTGTTTTGCCTTTCAGCAAGTGAACGTACAGTTCCGTCTGATCTGCACCTGTTTCTACCTGTTGATAAGAATCATCAAAGATTGCGCTGCAGGACTGTGAGAACAGTAAAGTCAGTATCAGAACCCTAAATATCAAGCCCAGGTTTCCTGCCATGATGTGAATAAAAGCTTCTGTCAACCTTATAAAAATAGTACAATAATAAATAAAAGTGTCAAGCTTAGAAAAAGATGTCCTGCTGCTATTCTTGATTTTGTTATGAAAATAGACTAATTTTAATATAAATAACCTTTGCTGATCCATGAAATATCACGCACCAAAATCCCAGGATCTCCCAGATTTTAAAATTCGTGAAAATATCAGGTCACTAAACAATCAGGGTTCCCGTGTTGAACGGTATGCCCTTGGGAAACAGTTGCGGACGACCTGTCCGAGAACCTATCATGCAGCCTGGAAAGTCCCGCCCAGCCGTCCGGAACCTGTTGACCTGATTATGGAAAGCAATCAGGGACGCATTCCGAATTTAATCAAACTTCGTCACGGGCGCATGGCCAGGTCACCTTTTACATTTTATCGCGGTGCAGCCCTAAATATGGCATCTGACCTTGCCCTGACGCCGGTATCCGGAATGCATGTCCAGGCCTGCGGAGATGCCCATTTGTGCAACTTCGGGGGCTTTGCTACGCCAGAAAGAAATGTAATTTTCTCTATCAATGATCTCGACGAAACCCTTCCGGCACCGTGGGAGTGGGATCTCAAGCGTTTGGCAACCAGCTTTGTAGTTGCCAGCAGGGACAGGAATCTCAAAGCTTCCGTTGCCAGGGAAGCTGTTCTCGGTTGTGTAAGTTCTTATCGCAAGCATATGGCTGAATTCAGCGAAATGAGAACGATGGAGCTTTGGCACTTTTCACTCGGAGCAGAAATGATGATAGCCAAATTAAAGGACCCAAAGATTCGTCAACGCATTACACAACGACTCGCAAAAGAACGCGGAAGAAGTATCGCAGAAGAGATATTTCCCAAAGTGGTAAGCGATTCGCAAGGATCGAAATTTATTAAAGATGAGCTGCCGGCTATATTTCACTGGGAGGGTCATTTACCGGGAGAGGTCGGGCCGGAAATAAAAGATGCCTTTGCCCTTTACCGCGAAAGCCTGCCCCCGGCCTATGGTGCCCTCCTCGATCGGTATGTGCTGAAAGACGTGGTGATTAAAGTTGTAGGCGTGGGCAGTGTTGGTACTGCCTGCTGGGTTATCTTACTCATGACCGGTGATGGAGACCGGTTGTTTCTCCAGGCCAAGGAGGCCCGAACCTCTGTACTTGAACCTTATGCAGGCAAAAGTGTGTTCCCCAACCATGGGCAGCGTGTCATAAACGGTTACCGACTTATGCAGCCCTTTAGTGATCCTTTTTTGGGCTGGACCAAAGGGAAAGGCGGGCGGCATTTTTTCTTCCGCCAGCTGCGGGATATTAAAATTTCCGTAAAGGTGGAAACATTTGGCAAAATGGAGATGATCGGTTACGCAGACTGGTGTGGTCAGGCACTGGCGCTTTCCCATGCGCGTTCGGGAAATGCCGCCATCCTCAGTGGATATATGGGAAAGGGTGACAGCCTGGATAAAGCAATTGCCGACTTTTCATTTGCTTATGCTGACCAGAATGAAAAGGATCATAGCAGCTTCCTGAAGGCCATCAAGAAGGGAAAAATAGAAGCTGAATTCGAGTGAGGCCTTTACAAATCAATTTGTTCAGTTAACAGGGCATCGGCGCAACAATATTTAATATCTTTGCTGCCCATACTGAAACCATTCTTGAAAACCGGATTATTCATAGCTACGCGCTTAACTTTCAATAAGGAAAGTCGTTCTTCCTTTTCCGGTCCCATCATACGCATTTCCATTGCCGGCATAGCCCTGAGCCTTGCGGTTATGATCATTTCCGTGGCTACTGTCACCGGTTTCAAGAATGAAATCCGCCGTAAGATCATCGGGTTTGGTTCTCACATCCAGATCATCAATTACGACGCCAACAATTCTTTTGAAACGGAACCGGTTTCAAGAAATCAGGCCTTCCTGCCCCTTTTGGATGCTGTTCCCGGCATCCGGCATGTTCAGGTTTTCGCTACCAAGCCTGGCATTATCAAATCAAAAACTGATATACAGGGGGCCATCGTCAAAGGAGTGGGCAGTGATTTCGACTGGAGCTTTTTTGCCGGAAACCTGGTGGAAGGTTCAATATTTCAGGTAACAGATACTAGCAAGACCGATAAAGTATTGATATCCAAATATTTTTCCGGCCTGTTGAAACTCAAGCCGGGCGACCGGTTTGCCATGTATTTTATCAACGATCAGCCCCGGGGTCGATCTTTCATTGTTTCAGGGATTTATCAGACCAGCCTGATGGAATTCGACAAACAGTTTATACTGGCTGATATCGGACACCTGCAGAGCCTCAACAACTGGGACAGTACCCAGGTATCGGGCTTTGAGATCCTGATCGAGGATTATACCCAGCTTGACCGTATTTCAGCCGAAGTTTTCAATATAGCCGGTATGACTTTTAGCGAAGACGGATCAAAATTGCGCGTAATCAATGTACGCGACCGGTATCCGCAGATATTCGACTGGCTGGGGCTCATTGATAAGAATGTATGGGTATTGCTGGGACTGATGCTGACCGTGTCGGCGTTTAACATGATCTCAGGTTTGCTGATCATCATTCTTGACCGGACTGCCATGATCGGCATATTGAAAGCCCTGGGCATGAACAACCAGGGTGTGCGCAATATTTTCCTTTACCAGTCGGCTTACATCATGATAAAAGGTTTGTTCTGGGGAAATCTTATAGGAATAGGCATATGCCTGGTTCAGCATTATTCGAAGTTGCTGAAGCTGAATCCTGAATCCTATTTCCTGGCATATGTTCCGATAAACTTCAATTTGATGCAGCTATTTGTGTTAAATACAGGAACGCTCATGATAACCCTAACGGTGTTATTGCTGCCTTCCATGGTTATCGCCCGTATCAGTCCGTCACGCACCATTCGATTCGATTGATCCCCATGAACAATTTGTTTTTACGGCTTGAGGAAGAATTCTCAAAACCATTGCCCGGCGCAGAAGCACAACGAAGGATGTCGCCTTCTTTGAGGAGACAGGTCCAAAATCAGGAATCTGTCAAACAGGGCAGTGTGCTTATACTCCTTTACCCTTACCGGGATAACCTGTATACGGTTCTGATCAAACGAGCAGAATATGAGGGCATTCACAGTGGTCAGGTAAGTTTCCCGGGAGGAATGTATGAAAAGGGTGACCATTCCCTGGCTTATACAGCAATGCGCGAAGCCATGGAGGAAACCGGCATGTCCCCGGTAACAGTAACCGTCATCGGGCAGCTCACACCCTTGCATATTCCGGTAAGCAATATCCTGGTATATCCCTTTGCTGCAGTCAGTCACAGGCGCCCTGACTTTCTTCACGATCCCTCTGAAGTCCAGTACCTGATAGAAACCCCGATCAGCGAATTGCTGAATCCCCAGAACTGCAAGACCAAAATCATGCACATCCTCGGAGAAGCGATTGAAGTGCCATACTTTGATATTCAGGACAACCACATCTGGGGGGCTACAGCAATGATCATCAGTGAGTTTCTCGAGGTAATCCGGAATAGTGGCGTGAAATTTGCATTGTGAGTATGCTCAATCCCAGGAAAAAACGAATGAAAAGATATTTGACGCTTTTGCTGCTAACCCTTCCCCTTTACACTGGAGCACAAAACCTCCAATTGCATTATGATTTTGGTGAGGATCGCAAATTCTTTACAGCCACCCTCGAAATGTTCCGGCCTGACACGCTCGGATCCACGTTTTGGTTTGTGGACCTTGACTTCAATTTTCCAGGAAGTCCCCGGAGCATGTCCGCTGCCTATTGGGAAATATCACGGGAGTTCTATATCCCGGGTCTGCGAAAAAAACCTTTCTTTGACCAGCTGACTTTCCACCTGGAATACAATGATGGCGTAACCGCTTATAAAGACTCCGGAGACTATATGGGGGCCGCCAGTTACAACAGTGTATTCCTTACAGGCTTCAGCCATCCCGTGAAAATCGGGCAGGTAGTGATTGCCACACAATGGTTGTTGCGTTTGCCCAGGGGTATGGACGTTCCTGATTTCCAGTTCACCCTGGTCTGGTTCCAGCCGGTTTTCAAAGGCAGGGTATTAATTACCGGCTTTGCCGATCTCTGGTCTCAGGATAAGATCGAGTTCCCGGACCAAAAGGAACTGGTTTTTCAAACAGAGCCTCAATTCTGGTGCCTCATCACCCCAAAAATCGCCCTGGGTGGGGAAGTGGAAATCAGCAAAAACTTCCCCGCTGGTCCGAATGAATGGGAATTTATGCCTACCCTCGCTTTCCGTTGGGAATTCTGAATAACCGAAATAAACAAGTGCTTAAAATAAAATATTTCATACTTTCGTTTTTTCGTTACGCTTCCAGTTACATGGTACCATTCCGATACACCGGCCTCTTACTTCTCCTGATAATAAACATCAGCCTCTCTGCCCAAAAAACAACCGTTTCCGGTAAGGTCATTGACGATGAAACCCGGGAAGCCATACCTTATGTGAACATAGGCTTCCAGCACAGTCCGGTTGGTACCATCAGCGAGACCGACGGTTCTTTCTATCTAGCAACACCCAAAGCAACGGACACCCTGCTGGTTTCCAGTGTTGGATATGAATTGGTCCGCCTGCCGATTGTGATAGGCACCACTCAGGTTATCGAAGTCCATCTGGTACCCAAAAGCATCGCCATCGATGCTGTTATCGTTACGCCCGGTGAAAATCCGGCCTTCAAAATACTAAGATCCATCAATGAACACAAAAAGCAAAACGATCCCTCACGGCTGGCTAATTACCAGTACAAGGCCTACACCAAAATGCGGCTCGATCTGAACAATATTGATGAGAAATTCAAGGACCAGATTCTGCTGAAAGATTTTGGTTTCGTATTCGATTATATGGACTCCTCGGAAGTTTTTAATAAAAACTACCTTCCTGTGCTGATCACGGAAACCGTATCAAAAATTTATTATTCCAAGAATCCACCGGTAGATCGTGAAGTGATTGAGGCATTTAAGGTAAGCGGCGTTGAGAATAAAACCATTGCGCAGTATACGGGCCGGATGTACCAGCAGTTGAATATCTATGACAATTTTATTATTTTTTTCGATCCCGGATTCATCAGCCCCATTGCCGACATAGGCCGCCTGTATTATAAGTATTTGCTTGAGGACAGTGCCTTTATCGACAAGAACTGGTGCTATAAAATAGCATTCAAACCAAAACGCAAGCAGGAAAGGACATTTTACGGCTTCTTCTGGGTTGCTGATACGAGTTTTGCCATCAAGAAATTCCAGCTGAGGGTATCCAAAGATGTTAACCTCAACCTGCTGAAGGACATGATCGCGACCTATGAGTACGAACAACTCAATGACACTACCTGGTTCCTGACCAGTGAGGATCTGGTGATTGATTTCAATGTTTTGGAAAAATCCTATGGTTTCTTTGGCAGAAAAACAGCCGTTTACGACAGTATTGTTTTTGACCGGACCGTCCCCGAACCGGTGAAGAAGTTGACCACGGATACATACGTACTGGAGGATAAGATTGACCGTGACGAGCTGTTCTGGCAAAATAACCGGAAAGCGGACCTGAGCCATGAAGATGAGAAGGTTTATGTAATGGTGGATTCCGTGAAGCAGGTGCCCCGTTACAAACTCATTTATGGTTTGGGGAACATGCTGGCCAGCTATTATTATGTAACCGGACCGATTGAGATCGGCCCCTATTATACCTTATACAGCAGCAACCCGATCGAAGGACCCAGGATCAGAGTGGGTGGACGAACAAGTAATGCTTTCAGTACAAAGATCATGTTCGGTGGCCATGTTGCCTATGGATTCAAGGACCAGCGATTTAAATACGGGTTGTATGCCACATACATGTTTAATGTCAACCCCCGGAGGACAGCAACAGTTTCATACTACCATGACATCAGGCAGCTGGGCAAAAGTGAGAACGCCTTTCTCGATGACAACTTCCTCACTTCCATACTCCGGCGTACGCCCAATTACAAACTGACCATGGTGGACCAGTTCAATGCGTTTTATGAACACGAGTGGTTACAAGGATTCTCCAATACCCTGAAGGTAACCCAGCAAACCATCTACGGAACCGAATACGTTCCCTTTGATTACTATACCTCTGACGGTGATACTGTTAGCAAAACCACCCTGACCTCTTTTGATATCACCCTGAGCACCCATTTCTCCTACAGGGAAAAATTCCTCTGGGGCAAATTTGAGCGCAAAAGCCTGGGGTCGAAATACCCTACCCTCGACCTGGATCTCACTTACGGACCCAAAGGAGTTTTAGGTAGCGAATATGAATATTTCAAAATCCGGCTTAAGATATCCGATAAGCTGGAGGTCAATCCCTTTGGATTTCTTAAGTTCAGGGTCACGCTGGGAAAGATCTACGGCACACTCCCTTACCCCTTGCTCAAGCTGCATGAAGGCAACGAAACCTACGCCTATGATCCGCTTTCTTTCAACATGATGAATTATTATGAATTTGTCAGTAACGAGTATGCCAGCATATTTGCGGAACAACACTTTCAGGGATTTTTCCTGAATCGTATCCCGCTGTTACGCCAGCTGCACTGGCGTGAAGTGATTGGTGGCCAGGTATTGTACGGAAGGCTCTCCGATAATAATAAATCGGTGATGGTTTTCCCCGAGGGTTTATCCGGGCTCAGTGTACCCTATTATGAAGCCAGTGTTGGCATTGAGAATATTTTCAAACTTATCCGGGTAGATGCAGTGTGGCGTTTCTCCTATCTGGATCATCAAAATATAAGTCCCTTTGGAATTAGGGCAAGCATGCAGTTTTCCTTTTAATTCGGCTTATTGTACCAGCTCAAATACCGGCGCCCCGGTGCATGAATTGGGAAAGGCTATGTTCAGAAAAGTTGAGAGGGTTGGCGCTATATCAATGATATCCACCGGCCGTGTAATCGATCCCCGGCCTACTTTCCATCCGTACCAGATCAGTGGAATGCGTGAATCGTAGGAATAGGAGGAAGGGCCACCGGTGGAAACCTCGCTTTTTTCGACCCATCCTGCTTTCAGGTTAATAATCACATCTCCAGAACGTTTCTGGTTATAGCTGTTTTGGATTTTCCGGTATACTCCTTCAGTGAAATTGGCGGTCTGAAGCGTATGCGCGGTAATGGTATTGGCAACACCTGAAAACTGGAGCAGGAACTGGGCAACATAATCCTGCATTTCCGTAAGCGACAGTCTGGAGTCTTCGATGAGTGTGTGATTCAGGTAAACCTGCTGCGCATGGTAGGCCCTGATCCAATCGCCTTTCCCGTATGTATTGTTGAGTGCGCTTGTAAGCAGGGAAAGCGCTCCGTTCTGGTTGAAATATCCTGCCGGAATTTTGTTATCGCTTAAATAGGAGGGTATTTGAGCAACGCCATGATCGGATGTAACGTATACCAGGGCGTTTTCCTTACCCACCTGGTCGTCGAGGAAAGCCAGAAAATGCGCGATCTCCTTATCGAGCCTCAGGAAAGCATCCTCAACCTCCACGGAATTTGGGCCGAACAGGCTGCCAATGTTTTCCATGGCCGTAAAGCAGATGGTTATAACATCCGTGATATCATCCTTTCCGAGTTCTTCATTGACAATGAGTGTTGAAGCAAAATCTTTGGTGCAGGTATTTCCAAAGGGGGTCTTGTCCAGCAAACTGTAATCAAGCTTGTTCTTCTTGATTTCTGACAAGTCTTCCAGTATGTAAGGAAAGGTCACCTGACCCTTGAAACCTGTTTCATACTTGTTATCATCCGGAAGACTTTCGGTGTAATTCTCCATCGGGAGCAGGGGATTCCATATTTCTTTCAGATAGATATCGGGGAATCTTTTGGCATTGAATGCATTAACCCAGCCGGGAAGACTATCGGTATAATAGGTGCTGGTGATCCAGTTACCCGTGCGCTTATCAAACCAATAGGCACCATTGGCTGTATGGCCTGCCGAAAAGATTCCCGGTGCGGGTTCAGTGGAGACTGAAAATACCTTTGAACTGAAGTTGTTGGAAAGCCGGAGCTCATCCGAAAAAGTTGTGCACATCAGGTTCTTCGGGCTGTACCGGCCGTTGTCCACATCACCTCCTATGGCTTTTTGCTGTTGGTCCTCGGTGCTCTGCTCAATTTTATCCTGGAGGTACAGATACCACTCGCGACCAACAATACCATGGTCGGAAGGTGTTGTTCCGGTGGCAATGCTGGCATGCCCAACCCCCTGCTGAGAAAACAGGTAGTTGAAGCTCGTGTTCTTGCAGAAAGTTCCCCGGTTCACCAGCAAACGGATTCCGTTCTCATCCAACTTATCCCAGAACCGTTGAATATAGTCATAACGCATCTGGCTTATCACAATGCCCACAATGATCCTGGGTTTTTCGGGCGGGATGGTTTTAACTTCCTGGGAGTAAGTGCTGTTAAAGGAAAACAGGATTGAAATACAGGTAACGAGATTTACGATGCTGCTTTGCATAGGTCAAAATTAGTATATGATTGACTTTTGAACGGCAAATATAGTTTTTTGTTGCTGCCGGGCAAGAAAAGATGTTAACCGGTAACTCTATGGATTTTTGTTTAATATTTTAATAATTATATTAAACTTTATAATATAATCGAATAATATTATTTGTTATATAGTTAAAATATATTTCATCAATTAATTGTTTTATAATTATTTAATAATATTGATTATTTATATCTCAGTTGGGATGCGATATATTTTGTTTAATTTTTTCACTATTATATTAAACATTTCCACCCCCTTTATGTTTATTTGTTAAATCTATAAAATTAAATAAAATGGAAAAGCTTAGAAAAACTTTCAACCCCTTGATGGCTGCTATGCTTATCGGGATATTTACGCTTGCTTCCTGCGATAATGAAGACAGCGGTGATACGATGCCTGAACCACAGAATATTGTTGAAATTGCTTCCTCTAACCCTTCCTTCTCAACCTTGGTTGCTGCCCTGGTCAAAGCCGATCTGGCATCAGCACTGGAGGGTGAAGGTCCTTTTACAGTTTTTGCCCCCACCAATGAGGCATTCGAAGCTCTATTTTCCGACCTGGGTGTATCCGGCCTGGACGACCTCTCGGCAGAAGCCCTGGAACCCATTCTGCTGTATCATGTATTGAGCGGCAAGGTGATGTCTTCTGATCTGACGAACGGTTATGTCAGTACCCTGAGTGCTGGTCCGGAAGAAACTGCCATATCCCTCCAGGTTGAAACCGGTAATGTTATCCTGAATGGCTCAACTGCAGTGACCACGGAGGATATTGAAGCCAGCAACGGTGTGATTCATGTCATTGACAAGGTATTGCTCCCACCAACTGTAGTTGGAATTGCCCTTGGTAATCCTGAATTCAGCATTCTGGTTGAAGCCGTTGTAAAGGCTGACCTGGTTGGAACATTAAACGGGGCAGGTGCCTTTACGGTATTTGCACCTACCAATGCTGCCTTTCAGGAACTTTTCACCACTCTTGAAGTTTCAGGTATTGCTGATCTGACCAAGGAACAGCTTGTTCCCATTCTTCTTTATCACGTGGTCAGCGGCAACGTGGTCTCCAGTGAATTAAGCACCGGTAGTGTTGCGACCCTGAATGGTGATATAGCTGTTACTGTTGGATCAGACGTGACCATCAACGGCACTTCCAAGGTAATTCTAGCCAATGTGCAGGGTTCCAATGGAGTAGTTCATGCCATTGACGAGGTTTTGCTGCCCTCTTCAAAATAAGGTGAAGCACTTATAAGTGAAAAAGCCGGACCCATAGAGTGGTCCGGCTTTTTGCATTTTAGCCCTTGTCCCCATTGATGCTTCACCTGAAAAATTCCGGCTGTCCGGTAGCCGCCAGGGCGGCCCTCCATTCCCATCCGTTGAGATCGGCCCGTTTGGATTTCCCGGTGAGAATATCTATCGGCACATGAATAAAGGTATCGTGAATATACCCGATCACCAGGCCGGTTTTTCCCGCCATGGCGGCATGAACAGCATTGCGGGCATAGAGATCGGATAAAATGGAATCCTCAGCGTCTGCTGCGCAGCTCCGGATGGAATAACTTGGATCGATATAGCGGATGAGCACGGGTATGCCTTCTGCTTTAAAATATTTGTCAATCTGTTCACGCAAATACAATCCGATATCTTTCAGGATTACGTTACCGGAAGCATCACGACGGGTTTCACCTGTAGTCAGCAAATCCTGCCCGGCTCCCTCTGCAACCACAATAACTGCGTGTTTGCGGTCGATCATCCTGTCTTTCAGGGCCTGTAGAAACCCCTTTTGCCCTTCCAGAACAAAGGGAACCTCCGGGATTAATATGAAATTCACATCCTGGCTGGCAACGGTAGCCCCGATAGCAATGAATCCCGCGTTACGGCCCATCAGTTTCACCAGGCCTATGCCGTTCTGCACACTCTTGGCTTCCACGTGTGCCGTTCCGATCACCCTGCAGGATTCCTCCACAGCGGTCAGGTAACCGAAGGTTCGGGAAACAAAGGAAACATCGTTATCAATGGTTTTTGGGATACCCACCACGGCCAGCGGGTGATTCCGCTTCTGGGCCTCCTTGAACAGGTCATAGCCACCTTTTTGCGTGCCATCACCGCCAATGGTAAAGAGAATGTTGATCTTCTGGCTGATCAGGTAGTCCACAGCTTTCCTGGTATCTACGGGTCCCCGGGAGGTGCCCAGGATGGTTCCGCCTTCCCGGTGAATATTATCCACACGCGAATGCGTAAGAACCATGGGCTCCAGACCGCTGTCCGGATCAAGGCCCTGGTAACCGAAACGGAAACCGACTATATCCCTGACGCCATAAAGAAAATGTAACTCATTGAAAAGTGAACGGATCACATTATTCATGCCGGGGCACAATCCTCCGCAGGTAACAATGCCCGCCTTTGTTTCCGCCGGGTTGAAAAACAGTTGTGATCTCGGTCCAGCCAGTTCAAACATCAGGTTATGTTCGGTCTTCTGACCCAGTACATGCTTTATGGAAGCCGGTATCTGCAAGCGGTCGTCCACGAAGTACTTTATCGGTGACGGGAATCTGGCCTCGCCCAGGGTAGTAATCATATCCTTTTCATTTAGGGTCCTAATTTAATGCATTAAATACTCCTCAGCAAAAAAAAAGCGGGTTTATCCATTCTCATTCCGGTAATCTGACCATGATCTGAGTGGCCGTTTGCGATCCGTAAGTAACTTTCACCACATAAGCTCCTGTGGCAAGACCAGGGATGCCAATATTCTGATTACCGGCTGAGGCTACATTCCGGGTTATATGCCTGACCTTTCTTCCCGCCAAATCGAAAAACTCCAGTTGCAGGATTTCCCCCGGGTTGTCAATGTTGAGTCTCACATGGTCAGAAAAAGGATTCGGGAAAACAGTGAGGGGCTGCAGGGGTTTGAGCCTTATATCCCGGTGCGACAGGAAGCCGTCTAAAGTGTATACCACAAGACGTCTGGTCTGATAGTTTTTTGCCTTTACCAGCAATACAAAATGTCCGGAATACGTGAGCCTGAAATACCGCCCATTTAACGGTGAAGAAAGTATTTCAGAGTTATCGGTATCATGGTTCTCAATACTTACGATGGCCTCAACCGGATTTCCGGTGATGGAATCGGTTATATTGCCGGTTATTCCGGACAGGGACCGGTTGATGAAATACAACAGGCCATTCCTGTTGTAATTCCAGTAATCTTCGAGAGCGCTTTCCGGTGGCATTTTATCGGATGATAGTTCAATGGTAATCTCACGTCCACGCATGTAATAATTGGTGTAATCCTGGCGTCCGCCGAAAACGGTATACCAGTTATGGCCGTTGGTAATGCCGTCATCCCTGTCATCCATATAACCTGCAGCACTATAGACATGCACAGTATCGGCATAAGCCCTTGAGATGTACCAGTACCAGGCATTATCGGCATGCAGGCGTTCCCAGATATCCCAGGGATAGTTCACCAGTTCCGCGCCCCCGTGAAAATTTGCTGCCAGCACAGGCCTGAGATCTGCCATCAGGCTCATCATGGCTTGTGTTTCCGGCTGCCTTGTTCGGTTTTCCCAGTCAGGATCCTCCGGGATCGGAAAATCCCGGTTCAGGTCGATACCGTTGGCATTCAAACGGACAGCTCCTTCAACCGACAGGTCTGACAGCCTGTAAGCACCATCGGGATTTGCAAGCGGGTTAATCCAGATATCCACACTGTCCACCAGCCTCTTAATGGCCGCATTGGTGTCATAACCGGTGAGCAGACTCTCGATCAGTCTCAGCATCATTACATAGCCGGTAACTTCATCACCATGAATGGTGGAAGACAGGAGCACCACCGGTTCTTCTTCAGCAATGCCGGGGTTGTCGGTAATTTCAAGGGCAAGCAGCTTATGGCCATTAACACTGGTACCAAAGTCAACCAGCCTGCAAAGATCAGGATGGTCGCCTGAAAATTGTTCCATCAAAGCTCTATATTCATCATAGGCAGGATAACGACTGCGCCAGTCCCCCTCCTTTTCAAGGAGACCAGTCCGCCGCGGATGAAGAGATGGAGGCTGCATTACTTCAAAGGGTATGCTGAGGGTCAGAAACCGGCTGTATCCCTCCCTGGTGGCGTAAGCAGTGACTGTATCGTTGCGGTAGTTGTCGATTGACAGGAAAGTCAGAAAATCAAATCCAATCGCTGCAGGTTTGACAAATCTGAGGATCACTTCACCACGTTCCTCAAGCAACTGCTGAGCCGTTTCGGCCGCCGCTGATCTGGTTTCCTGCGCCTGAAGAGAGACCGCAAAGAACAACCCTGTAACCATAGCGCACAACAGCCGCCGGAAAAACAACTGCATGTGATTGCTCCTGCTAAACATTAAAACGGATGTGGAGAATATCCCCGTCACCGACCTGAAAGTTCTTGCCCTCGATCAGCAGCTTGCCCTTTTCCTTGCAGGCATGCTCCGATTTCAGCGCGATAAAGTCCTTATAATGGATAACCTCGGCACGAATGAAACCGCGCTCGAGATCGCTGTGGATGACTCCTGCCGCCTGCGGGGCGGTCATGCCCTTATGGATGGTCCAGGCCCTGATCTCATCCGGACCAACTGTAAAAAAAGAGTGCAGGTTCAGCATCGAATAAGCTGCACGCACCATGCGGTTTACGCTGGGTTCCTGCAATCCTGCATCCGACAGGAATATCATCCTGTCCTCCTCGTTGTCAAAATCAGCAATCTCAGCCTCAAGCTTGGCGGCCACCACGAGGATTTCCGCTTCCCGGGCTTTCAGATGTTGCCTGACCTTTTCGACATAATCATTTCCTTTCACGGCAGATGCATCGTCGACATTGCATACGAACATCATGGGCTTCACGGTGAGCAGGAAGAGATCATCAATATACTTATGCTCGAGGGAATCGAGATGCAAATCGCGTATGTTGCCGAAAGACTCGAGTTTGGCTTTCACCTTATGAAGGACCTCAATACCGTGTTTGGCATCCTTATCGCCGGAACGTGAGATTTTATCAAGCCGTTGCAATTTTTTATCCACACTTTCCAGGTCCTTGACCTGCAGCTCAAAATCAATATTCTCGATATCGCGAACGGGATCTACCGATCCCTCAATATGGGGCAGGTTAACATCATCAAAACAGCGCAGCACATGGATGAGGGCATCTGTGTTACGGATATCGCCCAGAAACTTGTTGCCAACCCCCTCGCCCTGGTTGGCGCCCTTTGTCAGGCCCGGGATATCCACAATCTCCACTGTGGCAGATACCACCCGTTTGGTAGGCACCAGCTTTTCCAGTTCATACAAACGCTGGTCAGGCACATGTATAATGCCGATGTTAGACTTGCTGGAAGTAAAGGCAAAACTGGATGTTTCAGCCTTTACATTGGACATACAGTTGAATATGGTGGTCTTGCCGGTGTTGGCAATACCTATAATTCCGCATTGCAGGCTCATGATGACAGGTTATATTTATCTGGGTAAAAATACACCATATTCCCAATTCCACGTCATGACATTTTGTTCAAATCTTCCATCTTTATTTTAAATTTGTCCTGTCACCAGTCACCAGTCACTAATAAACATTACATGAAAAAAGAAATAGTAATCCGAGCTGCCGATAACATCCGTATCCTTTCAGCCGCCATGGTAGAGAAAGCCAAATCGGGTCATCCCGGTGGTGCCATGGGCGGTGCAGATTTCATCAATGTTTTGTTTTCGGAGTTCCTCAACTGGGATCCGAAGGATATGACGTGGCGGAACCGCGACCGTTTTTTTCTCGATCCGGGACACATGTCACCAATGTTGTATGCGATGCTTACCCTTACCGGGAGTTTCACTCCTGACGACCTCCGGAATTTCAGGCAATGGGGAAGTTGCACCCCCGGTCATCCCGAACTGGATGTGAAGCGGGGTATTGAGAATACATCGGGCCCCCTGGGCCAGGGTCATACCATGGCCGTTGGTGCCGCTATAACAGAACGCTTTCTCTGTGCCCGGTTTGGTGATTGGATGTCACATAAGACTTATGCTTACATTTCCGATGGCGGCATACAGGAAGAGATATCCCAGGGTGCCGGGAGAATTGCGGGTTTTCTGGGACTTCATAACCTGATCATGTTTTTCGACTCTAACGATATTCAGTTGTCAACGAAAACCTCTGCTGTTAGTACCGAGGATACTGCCCTGAAATATTCGGCATGGGGCTGGCAGGTTGTAACCATTGATGGAAACGACCAGGATGAGATCAGGGCGGCACTGATCAAAGCAACACAGGAAAAATCGCGGCCAACGCTGATCATCGGAAAGACGGTTATGGGCAAGGGCGCTGTGGATCCAAACGGAGCAGGTTTCGAAGGACAGACTTCCACCCATGGCATGCCGTTGAGCGAAGCCGGAGCATCATTTGAAAAAACTATTGAAAACCTCAGGGGGAACCCGGCAGATCCTTTTGTGATCTTTCCCGAGGTAGCTGAATATTATCATGAAGTATTGCAGAAAAAAGCCTCTGCTGCCAGGGTCCGCAAAGAGCAGGAGCAGCAGTGGGCAACCGCTCATCCGGAGCTGGACCGGAAACTCAAACAGTTCTTTTCGGGCAGGATGCCGGAATTGGTTCCCGAACAGATTGTCCAGAAAGAGGATCAGGCTACTCGGGCTGCTTCTTCCACTGTACTGGGCTGGCTTGCCAAAAATGTTGAAAATATGATTGTGGCTTCTGCCGATCTGTCGAACAGCGACAAAACCGATGGTTTCCTCAGGAACAGCAAAGCCTTTACCCGTGGTGATTTCAGTGGAGCTTTCCTGCAAGTCGGGGTGGCTGAGCTTACCATGGCGGCCATTGCCAACGGCATGGCCCTGCATGGCGGTGTGGTGCCGGTTTGTGGCACCTTCTTCGTATTTTCCGATTATATGAAGCCTGCCGTAAGGCTTGCCGCGCTGATGGGCCTGCCGGTGAAATACGTATGGACCCACGATGCCTTCCGGGTGGGAGAGGATGGCCCCACCCATCAGCCCGTTGAACAGGAAGCTCAGATAAGGCTGATGGAGCAGCTGAAGAATCACCATGGTGAAAATAGTGTACTCGTGCTGCGCCCGGCTGATGTTCATGAAACCACCCAGGCCTGGAAACTGGCGCTGGAAAATACAACCACCCCTACCGCTTTGCTGCTGACCCGTCAGAACGTCCCCACCCTTCCCGCACAACCCGGATCAACCCGGATTGCAGATGCCACGCAGGTTGCAAAAGGCGCCTATGTGGTAAAGGATGTAAGAGATCCTGACATCATCCTGCTGGCCAACGGGTCGGAAGTATCTACACTGCTGGCTGGAGCGCAGAAGCTCGAGTCGGAATTGGGCCTTAAAGTGAAGGTGGTTTCCGCCCCTTCAGAAGGGCTTTTCCGGATGCAGGACCCCGACTACCAGCAAAAGGTTCTGCCGGCCGGAGTACCGGCATTCGGACTCACTGCCGGACTGCCGGTGACCCTGCAGGGTTTGGTCGGTAAAGGCGGCAGGGTATTCGGGCTTGATCATTTTGGATATTCGGCCCCGTATAAAGTGCTGGATGAGAAATTTGGGTTTACAGCGGAAAATGTGGTACAACAGGTGACATCCTATCTCAGTGATCTGAAGCAGTCGGGAGACCCGAAGTAATTCATGGGAACAAGAAGCAGGGATAATTTTTTCTACAAGAATTCAACCCCGCCGGGGTTGGGAAAGATGGTAACACCATCCGTTCTACAATAATGGAACCTCTACGAGGTTCCTGGACATTATGGGTTTCAATATCATCCTCGTAGAGGATGAATTATGGTAGATATTAATATTATATCCAACACCCCATCCTCGTAGAGGATGAATTATTGTAAATGAAAATGATATATCCCAAACCCCTGTCCCCCGCCTCCCAAAATCACAATTTTTGTTAAATTCTTGAAAAATATACTATATTTATAGTTGTAATTAAAATATTATAGTATATTTGAATCCTGTAACGCTTTTCGAACCTATGGTTAACAACATGAAGGAAATTACCAAAGCCCAGGAAGAACTGCTCATTGCCCTATGGAATATTAAAGAGGGCGCTGTCAGTGATATCCTGGAAAGCCTGACTGCACCAAGGCCGGCCTATAATACAGTGGCCACTGTAATCAAAGTCCTGGAGAAAAAAGGTTATGTGGCACACCGGACTTACGGCAAAACCAATGTGTATTACCCCGCCGTAACCAAGAGAGACTATGCCCATCACGTGCTGAAGGACACTTTTAAAGGGCTCTTTAACAGCTCGCTTCCCCAAATGGTTTCTTCCTTTGTTAAAAACAAGGAAATCAGCCTCCATGAACTGGAGGAATTAAAGGAAATGCTCGAAAAAGAAATTGAAAACAAAAGAAAATGAAAGTTTTGCTTTATATCCTGCTGTCTTCAGCTTGTTTAAGCATTTTATACCTGGCTTATAGACTGATCTACATCCGGCAGGCCAGCTTCCGGGAGTTGCGGCTTTACCTGCTGGGCTCTGTGATCATATCCCTGCTGGTCCCCCTTAGCCAGTACCGGATCGAACTCCACCAGCAAAAAGCCTCCTATACCGTTATACAGGCGGCGGATCAACCACAGGCAAAAACAATCCAATCCATTGAAAATCATTCCAAACTGAATATAAACTGGCAGACAGCTGCCCTGGTTTTGTATCTTTTCATCACTGTTTTGTTATTGAGCCGGATTATACTTCAGCTGTTGGTGCTCACTTACAACTACTTCACATCTGTTAAGATGAAGGATTCTGGTTTCGTTATCCTGCTCAATCACCGGTTTAAGAATTCCTTTTCATTCTTTAAATGGATTTTTGTGACCACCGATGGACATTCGGGGGAAGATCTGGATCAGATCATCGCCCATGAAAAAATACATGCTTCACAGTATCATTCTCTCGACCTGATCATGATCGAACTGCTAGCGGCCGTAATGTGGTTCAATCCCGTGGTTTGGATGATGAAAAGCTCGATGCAGCTGGTGCATGAATACCTGGCGGATGAAGGAGCCCTGAAATCCGGGATTGACAAGCTCAGTTATCAGGCGCTCCTGATCAATCAAATCACCGAAGAAAAACTCATCTGCCTTTCTTCTAGTTTTAACCATTCATTAATTAAAAAACGACTGATTATGATGACCCAAAGTAAAACGTATCAAACAACCCGGTTAAAAATACTAACCCTGATACCACTTTCGGTATCCCTGCTGATGGCTATGGCCATCCTCAACGGAATGTTTCCCGAGAGCCTGCTTGCAGCAACTGCCAAACCGACTCAGACAGGAGTAAGTGCATCGGGACAACTGTCGATCAACGCTCCCGGTGACACCATTAAAAAGGAGAAGGTTGTCAAGATAGTTAAAATAGATAATCAGCAGGATACCGTGATTACCGAAACTTATACCATTAAAGTGTCAGGCGACACTGCCAATAAGAATGTGCTGATATACCGGAATATAAAGGAAGGTGATGACACTTCCAAGGTGGTTTTTCTTATTGATGGAGAGGAGATCAAGAGAACCGGGGAAGACAATCCCGCTTCCCTTGAATGGGTAGAAGTCTCGAAAGATGGTGATAAGCGCATTGAATCCATTACGGTGGAAAAACACGTTGAAATCCGTAAGGAAGATGGCGACGAGTTGCCTGACAATACCCTGATCATTATCGACGGGGTGAAACAAACTGACAAGGAAGCCTTTTCGAAACTCGATCCGGATCAGATTGAGCGCGTTGATGTTATTAAGGACAAAGACCAGATGAAAAAGTATACCGACAAAACCTATGATGGTGTAATTGTCATCCAGACCAGGAAAGCCAAGAAATGATCATACTGCCTGGGGAAGACACTGCATAAGTTACCATGAGGGCAGCAGCCAAGATCTCTTCATGAAAAGCTGCTGCCTTTTTTTTGTACCTTTAGGAAAAATTACCGGGAGGGAACTCAATGTACAACAAAGTAATCACCCGTATCAAACCCCTTGGGTTTGTATGGGAAACCCAGGATCCTTTCTTATTTTGCGTACACCATCAGGATGCTTACCCGGTAGCCAATGATGAGCTCGGACCTTCGGCATCCCTGAGTGGCAGGAATATCGGCCAGGATTTTACTCTTAAAGACGGGTGGCGTATGTATCATGGCGACCGTATTCCCGGGTTTCCGGCACACCCGCACCGGGGTTTCGAAACGGTTACAGTGGTTTTAGAGGGTCTGGTGGACCACTCTGATTCACATGGTGCTTCGGGCAGGTATGGGAACGGTGACGTGCAATGGATGACTGCCGGTGCAGGAATGCAGCACAGTGAAATGTTTCCCCTGCTCAACACGAAGGGCGGAAATCCCCTCGAACTGTTCCAGATCTGGCTGAACCTGCCAGCTTCGAAAAAGTTCGTACCCCCTCACTATGCCATGCTGTGGTCAGAGAACATTCCGGTTTACCAGACTCTTGACAAAGCAGGCAAGTCGGTTAAGATCAGGATCATTGCCGGACGGATCGGTGATCTGACTGCCCCACCACCGGCCCCGGATTCCTGGGCTGCTGATCCTGACAATGAGGTGGCCATATGGATCATGCAACTGGAGGATCATGCCATCTGGACTATCCCGGCGGCATCCCCCGACGTGAACCGGACTCTCTATTGCTGTAAAGGATCTTCCGTAAACATTGCCGGAGTTGAAGTATCATTCGGTCAGGCCGTGGAACTCCTTCCGGAGCATGGTGTGGCCCTTGAAAATGGCTCGGGCGAAGGCTACTTCCTGATGCTGCAGGGTCGCCCCGTTAACGAACCCATTGTCCAGCACGGCCCCTTCGTGATGAATACCCGTGCGGAAATCCAGCAGGCCTTTTCTGACTACCGGCAAACCCAGTTCGGGGGCTGGCCATGGCCCAGGTATGACATGGTTCACGGATCGGCAAGGGGGAGATTTGCCCGGTATTCCGATGGCCGGGAGGATATCAGGTAATACCTGGCACGCCTTGGATTGCTGCTGATATAAGTTTTGAACTATATTTGCAGCATCCTTTACCTTTTATTTCGAAACCACAATGGAAAAAAGAAAACTGGGCACATCATCTGTTGAGGCCTCTGTCATTACTTTCGGCGCCTGGGCCATTGGCGGCTGGATGTGGGGCGGTGCTGACCGCAAAGAAGCGCTCGAAGCCATCAGGGCCTCCTATGATCTCGGGGTAACCTCTATTGACACTGCACCGGCCTACGGACAGGGACTAAGTGAAGAAATCGTCGGCGAGGCCATTCAGGGCATCGAACGGAATAAGATCCAATTGCTGACCAAATTCGGATTGCGATGGGATACCCGGCAGGGTGAATTCTTTTTCAAGAGCAGGGACAACTCAGGATGTGATATCCTGATCCATAAGATTGCCTCCAGGGAAAGTATCGTTCGGGAATGTGAAGAAAGCCTGAAGCGGATGAAAACGGATTATATTGACCTCTACCAGATTCATTGGCCCGACAATACCACCCCCGTTTCAGAAACCATGGAAGCCCTGCAACGGTTGCTGGAACAGGGTAAAATTAAAGCGGCAGGCGTTTGCAACTATTCCGCAGCGCTCATGCTGGAGGCCAATTCTACCTTCCCACTGGCATCCAACCAGGTGCCCTACAGCATGGTCTGCCGGGATATTGAAAAAGAAGTGGTACCCTGTGCCATCAGGCACAATATTGCCATTATCGCTTACAGTCCCTTGCAGAGAGGACTGCTCACCGGAAAGATCACACCGGAGCATCATTTTAATGAAGGCGATACCAGAGAAGGAAATGCTTTCTATTCGAAAGAGAATATCCTCCGGGTAAATGCTTTTCTCAGTAATCTGAAACCACTGGCAGAACAGAAAAAAGCCACCATCTCCCAGTTGGTAATCCGGTGGACCATTGAGCAGCCAGGCATTACCATTGCCCTGGTGGGAGCCAGGAATGCCTCTCAGGCTGTTGAAAATGCAGGCGCTGCATCGCTGCAATTAACTCCTGGAGAGTCGTCATTCATTTCTCATGAACTCTCACGACTGGAACTGATCCGATAACCGGAAGATAAGATTGTCAGTTTTCAGGTTGAAAATGCAGCAAATAAACCTCTTTTAACTATATTTATGAAGAAGTTTATAACTGGCGTTCTGAAAAAAGCGTTACAATTATTCGATTGTTTATGCTAGCATTGAAGCAGGAAAAGCTTACCATCAGCGAGGTAAAAATGCAGATCCTCGATACATCGCTTGTAGTTGCATCGGTGATCGGGTCCCTGGCTTATTTCATAAGTCTTTACCGTTGGATCCTTTACGGTTTTCATATTTCCTTCATCATTAATCTCTTTGTTATCAGCAGTATTATCTTCATCACCGCAATCCGCAAACGTTTAAGCACTACCTTTAAGACCTATGTGATCATCGCTGTGATGATGCTTCTGGCTCTGGCTGATGCCCTTAATTACGGACTGCTGTCCACCGCCAGGATATACCTGATCCTGATCCCCTTCGTTTCCATTTTATATTTTCCTTTCCGACGGACCATACTGATTTACGGGATGGCCATCGGAATTTTTCTCCTGATCGGGTACTTTCACCATAAGAAGGTATTGGTGATCCCAAACGCTTATAATCCAGGCATGTACATGCTGCAAATGTACCCTTGGATAATTAATGCCATCCACATTTCGGTTGTTGCCGTAATTATTCTCCTGGTTACCAAAAGATTCCTCAGCAGTTATACCGCACTCATCGCGGGCCTGGAATCGCTGGTCCAGGAACGGACGGAAGATCTTGAGACAGCCATCAAAGACCTGACCTCCACCAACGAAGAGCTTTACGGGCAGCGTCAGGAACTGGAAGCGGCTATTGATAGTCTGCACGATACGCAAAAGCAACTGATTCAATCGGAAAAGATGGCTTCTTTGGGTGTGCTGGCTGCCGGAGTGGCTCATGAAATAAATAACCCGCTCAATTTCATCCAGGGCGGGGTATTCGGACTCGAAAACTATATCCACGAAAACCTGGGCGGACATCAGCAGGAATTGGACCCCCTGCTGGATGGAATTAGGACCGGTATAGCCAGAGCTACTGACATTGTCACCAGTCTGAATAACTACAGTCGCCAGGATGATTCCCCGGGAATTCCCTGTGATGTGCATGCCATTATCGACAACTGCCTGGTAATGTTAAAAAATCAGCTCAAGTATAAAGTGGATGTCCAAAAAATATATACCAGCAAGCCTTTCACGCTGATCTGCAATGAAGGAAAGCTTCACCAGGCCATTCTGAACATTCTGATCAACGCAGAACAATCCATTGCGGACAAGGGAAGCATTATTATTACAACCAACCTTGTTATTAACCGGCTGGTAATTACCATAACCGATACCGGAAGTGGTATCAGCGCGGAAAACCTGCCCAGAATCACTGACCCTTTCTTCACTACTAAAGATCCGGGTAAGGGTACCGGCCTGGGCCTATCAATCACATTTAATATTTTACAGGAACACAAGGGTACGCTTGAATTTGAATCGCAACAAGGTGTTGGAACCAAAGCCATTGTTACACTTCCGGTAATAAACCGCGATAGCCATGGATAAACAATATAAACTGCTTTATGTGGACGATGAGCCACTCAACCTGAAGCTTTTTTCCATAAACTTCAGTAAACTTTACATGGTCCTCACGGCAGATTCTGGATTGGAGGGACTTTCCCTGCTTGCACATCACCCCGATACTCGTGTGGTGATCAGCGACATGAAGATGCCTGGCATGAACGGAATTGAATTTATCAGAATGGCAAAGAAGGGACTCCCGGAGATTCATTTTTATATCCTTACAGGTTATGATATTTCAGATGAAATTAGCAAAGCTTTGCAGGAAGGCCTTATTGACAAATATTTCAGAAAACCTTTCAACATGAGAGAGATCGACATTTCTATTCGTGAAGCTCTTGGTCATTGAAGAATCAAAATCCTTAATCAATATTTTATGGAAACACTTATTCAGAAAAGGATCCCTGCAATCCTGGTAATGATACTGATAGTTGTAATCCTTACCGGCTGTGCCAACAAAGAAGTGGTTGACGCTTGCCTTACAGGACACACATACGGCTTCTGGGGAGGGCTGTGGCATGGTATTATCGCCCCCATCGACTTCGTGGTCATGCTTTTCAGGGACAATGTCACCCTGTATGCGCAAAACAACAACGGCGCCTGGTATGCCTTCGGGTTCCTGATTGGCAGCGGGGGCTGGGGATTCCTGGGCGGAAAGGGAATAGCCCGGAAAAGGAGGAAGCATAATGAATAAAGGTCACAGGGGTAGTCATATGGTTATGAACAAGAGCCTGGGACTCGTCATGTTAATTTTGGCATGCACCTTATGGACTTGCAGGAATGAAACCAAATGGACAGCACTGCTGGACAGCAACCTGTCGCAATGGGAGATGTACCTGAGCTATGCCCTCAAGCCGGGATACCAGGGAGAAATGCCCCTCGACGAAAATGGAGATACAATCCCTCCGGTTGGTTATAATCGAAATGTAAACAACGTCTTTACGGTCATTGAGGAAGAGGGAGTCCCTGTTCTTAGAATCTCCGGTGAAATTTATGGATGCGTCTTTACCCGGAAGGAATTTGAAAATTACCACCTGAAACTGAAAGTTAAATGGGGAACAAAAAAATGGGACCCACGCCGAAATGACCCTATGGACTCAGGCATTTTGTATCATTCTCAGGGGGAATGCGGACATGATTACTGGCGGTCGTGGATGCTTTCCCAGGAGTTCCAGATTATGGAAAAAAGTTTTGGAGATTACTGGTCCCAAATGACATCCCAGATTGACATCAGGACTTTGAAACCTGAAGGAGTGGAGAATTATCGTTATAATCCCACAGGCCCACTCCTTGCTTTCGGCGATGGAACCGGGAACGGCGGCTACTGCCAGCGCAGCGAGGATTTTGAAAAACCCAGGGGGGAATGGAATACCGTGGAGCTGATTTGCTTTGGGGACAAGAGCCTCCATATCGTTAACGGGCATGTTGTAATGGCCTTATCCGGCTCCCGTTACCGGGATGGTGCTGAAATCAAACCTCTCGCAAAAGGAAAATTACAATTGCAGAGTGAGGCTGCCGAGGTATACTTCAAAGACATTCAAATTAAGGAAATAACCTCATTGACAGCGAAATACGCAGCCTATTTCGATTGAAAAGGGTATCATCCCCTTTCTCCTGTGAAACTGGATGGGTTGTTACTCCTTTTGCCCTTCTTTGGATTTACCCTTAAGGTTCTCGGTAATATCATCCATAGCGGCTTCTGCTTTACCGGCAATATTTTTACCCAGATCCCTGAGTTTCCGTATTGCCTCATCAGCTGTTTCCTCAGCTTTGTCAGCCATCGATTCCAACTTTTTCTTCATGTCACTTTTTTCGAATTCATCCATCTTCTGCTCAACATAATCCTCGGCCTGCTTAAAAGCCCCCGTAGCTTTTTCAAATGCCTTACTTTTCTTCAGCTTATCTACAGATTCTTCCAAAAGTTCATCAGCCTTATTGAGCAGATCTTTTGCCTTATCCCTCAGCCGGTCCTCTTGAGGCGCCTGCTGCTGATTGTTCTTTTCATCCATGGTGATTATAATTTTAACCTAAAGATACACATTACACCACATTGCTGAAAGGAAAAATATATTTATCTTCGACACCCCTAACCACACCGTATGCAAAGCATAACCATCAACGACAAGGTGAAGATCATCGAGGGTGACGATATGATATACAGGTACATAGCTCTCAACAATTGTACCCTGGACATGGACACTCTCGAAAAAATGACCCGTATCGGAGATACCTGGTGCGGGGAGCGTCTCTGTGGCAACCTGATCGATATCCGTAACATGCTTTTTATTGATTCTAAAACAAGAGCTTATGCGGCTGCCCAGTATCGTTCTCATGTTGCCGGAACTGCCATCATCATTGATTCGAAGATCTCAAGTTATTTCGCCAATATCTACCTCAGATTCAGTCAGCCTAAAGTTCCCACCCGCCTTTTTACCAGCGAGGAGGAAGCCTTAAAATGGATTAAGGAACAAATGAAAAAACGGCAGCAAGGACAATAAATACCCGGTGGTTTACCGATGTGGATTCAGTGAACTGTTCCTGATAATGAAACAAGTCATTTCTTCTGAAAGGGTTCCCATCAAGCTCTGGCTCGGGGAGATTGAGGATGGCGCCCTGAATCAGGCCAGGAATGTGGCCAATCTCCCTTTTGCCTTCCGGCATGTAGCCCTGATGCCCGACAGTCACGAAGGCTATGGCATGCCCATTGGAGGAGTGCTGGCAGCAAAGGATGCCGTGGTTCCCAACGCAGTTGGCGTGGATATAGGTTGCGGGATGTGTGCTATAAAAACAAGCCTGGAGACCGTTCCCAGGGACATGTTGAAGAAAATCATGAGCGGAATCCGGCAGCTGGTTCCTCTTGGATTCAAACATCATGAGAAAAGGCAGGATTTAACCCTGATGCCTGTTGCAGATAACCTCCCCGCAAACGGAATTGTGGAACGGGAATTTGAAAATGCCCTGAAACAGATCGGCACCCTGGGGGGCGGCAATCATTTTATTGAAATCCAGAGCGGATCCGACGGCCATATCTGGATCATGGTGCACTCAGGCAGCCGGAATATCGGCCTGAAGGTCGCCGAACATTACAACCAGATCGCAAAAACCTTAAATGCCCAATGGCTCACCGGGATTGAACCGTCAAAAAACCTGTCGTTCCTTCCTACCAACACCCCTGAGGCAACAGCTTACCTGTCTGAAATGCAATACTGTATCGACTTTGCCTTTGCCAACCGGAAAATGATGATGAACAATATTATTTCCGTCTTTCAGGATCATACCGGCGGAAGTTTGAAGCCACTTGACTTTATTAATATTGCTCACAATTACGCACAACTGGAAACTCATTTCAATCAGCCTGTCCTGGTTCACCGCAAGGGTGCCACCAGTGCCAGGAAAGGTGAAGCCGGTATTGTTCCGGGCTCCCAGGGCAGTCCGAGCTACATTGTCATGGGTAAAGGAAATCCTGAGAGCTTTCAAAGCTGCTCGCACGGCGCCGGCCGGCTGATGGGCCGCAAACAGGCTCAGAGAACCCTTGACCTGAAGGAGGAAATCGCCAAGCTCGACAGAGCAGGCATTATCCATTCCATCCGAAACCAGAAAGACCTCGATGAAGCCCCCGGAGCTTACAAGGACATTGCTCAGGTAATGCGCGACCAGGAAGACCTGGTAGAGGTCGTGGTGACCCTCTTCCCCCTCGCGGTTATCAAAGGCTAATCACGGCGTGTAAACTCCAAATAATCATAGTTCATATTGCCATTATCGGTGGTTTTAAGCGTTATGACCTGAATTCCTTTTTTCAACCTGATGTTTCCCACTTCCATCCTGTTCCAGTGGTGCCACTGTCGCCAGTCGAGGGTATCGGCATCCTTGTGTGTTGAGAATACTTTCATCATCCCGGTGGATGAACTGTCCTCTTTAATGATCTCAATGCCTCCGTCACCATTGGCGGTATACATGAGTCCGATCACATAATTGCCTGATTCTTTCACATCTACAGTATACCTGATCCACTCGCCGGGAACAGTCCACCCCACATAAAGCTGGTTCATTTCAGGCATGATGTCATTATAAGGATTGTCATCAGTACCATGTGTTTTGGTAAAGGATATATCCACTCCTTCCCTCATTCTGAATTCGTTAAAGAAGTCCCCGTTGGCAGGATTCAGTTTTCCGCTGCCATTGTTTACAGTGTCTGTATCATGATAGCCTATACCCTCGCCTCCCGCATCATACCATTCGCACTGGACTTTCCCGGGTATATCCTGGACTTTCCCATCCCAGGGTTTTCCTGAATAGGACTTACAACAGGTGACGAACGCTGCGGGCAGCAACAGGAAAATAATGTGCTTTTTCATAATGTAATGGTTTAAGGTGAGCATGAGCTATCGAATAAATTCCAGTTCAATCTGAAAAGTTTTCCTTTCCCTCATTCGTAGACTCCTCCAGTCTTTTTCTGATCTCTTCCATCCTGTCCAGCCTGTCCTTCGAATAGGTTCTTTCTGCCTGGTATACAAACTCAAACAGCAACAATGATTTCCGAAAGCTTATCCTGCTGCCTGGCCGGTTACCCCGGGCAAGTTCCAGTTCCGCTTCTGCAAATAAAAGTTCGGCCAGGATCACCAAATGATTGTTGGTATAATTATGGTCCTCTATGAGGATTTGAGTCATCTCCTCAGGGGGTATACGCTGAAAGAACCCGGCATCCTTCCTGAGCATGGTATAAAATGCTTCATCCAGCTTCCGGCTGGCCTGCTGTATGTCTCCACGGGTGATCATTCCAAAGATTGCCCTGAGCAAGTCGCCCAACATTTCAATCATTCTGAGTATGTAGTCTTTTTCGTACATTCGGCGAATTTGTTCCTAAAAATACTAAATTTACAGCCTAACAACAATAATTCACACTATGAAACCAAAAGCAAGCATCCTTTCCATTCTCATCTTCTTATGTTGCTCCGGAATATCTTCCAGTCAATCATTTAATACGGTAAAAATCGACAGCCTGCTTAACCTCCTGGCTGAGAAAAACAAGGCCATGGGTAGCCTGGCTATCGCCAGGAATGGTAATATTCTCTATGCCAAGGCAATAGGTTACAGTCAGTTTACACCGGAGCAGGTCGCTTCCACTGAAAAAACCAGATACCGCATTGGTTCCATATCCAAAATGTTCACCGCCGTACTGATCTTCCAGCTCATTGAAGAAGGAAAGCTGGAGCTGAGCACTACCCTGGACAAATTCTACCCGTCTGTTCCCAATGCCGGCAAAATCACCATTGGCAATATGCTGAGCCACCGGAGCGGAATTCACAGTTTCACGGATGATTCAGCTTATCTTCAGTATATGGCCCAGACCAAAACACAGGATGAAATGATCCGCATCATAGCCGAAAGCAAGCCTGAATTTGATCCGGATGCTAAAACCGCCTACAGTAATTCCAATTTTGTATTGCTGGGATATATCGTTGAAAAAATCAATAAGAAACCCTATAACGAGGTATTGCAGAGTGGTATCTGCAAAAAGACAGGCTTGATGGACACTTATTATGGTGGCAGGACCAGCGTAAAAACCGGTGAATGCTATTCTTATCGGTTTGAGGAAGGCTGGAAGATACAGCCTGAAACAGACATGAGTATTCCCCACGGGGCAGGCGCCATCGTGTCGACACCCGCTGACCTGGTGAAGTTCATCACGGCCTTGTTCAATGGTAAACTGGTTAGCGCCATAAGTCTGGACCACATGAAAACCATTACGGACGGTCTGGGTATGGGGCTGCAGCAATTCCCCTATGAAAACAGGGTTGTGTATGGCCATGGCGGAGCCATTGACGGTTTTAATTCCATATTGTGCTACTTCCCAGATGACAGCTTGTCCATTTCCTATTGCTCCAACGGTACAGGCTATTCCATTAACGATATCCTGCTGGGCGCCCTGAGCGTCTACTATAATAAGCCTTACTCCTTGCCGGTATTTACCACCTATGCCGTTACTCCAGAAGAACTGGACCAATATCTCGGGATTTTTTCCAGTTCTCAGATCCCCCTGAAAATAACCTTCACCAGGGACAAAGGAACACTTTACGCACAGGCAACAGGACAACCCTCTTTCCCGCTGGAAGCTGCTGCAAAACAGGTTTTCAAGTTTGAAATGGCTGGAGTTGTTATTACATTCAATGATGAAGGCAATGAATTTGTTTTAGAACAGGGCGGAGGGAAGTTCACTTTCACCAGGGACAAATAAAAGCTGCAAGGCAATGACTCTGAGAAACACGGCATTGCTGCTGATCGATATCCAGAATGATTATTTTGCAGGAGGTGCCCTACCACTTGTTGACAGTGAAAAAGCTGTATTAAAAGCGAAACAGGTTCTCCTCACTTTCAGAGCCATGTCCTGGCCTGTTTTTCACATAAAGCATATCGCCCTGCGTCCGGGTTCCACTTTTTTTCTACCTTCCACTCCAGGTGCTGAAATACATCCTGAGCTCCGGCCCTTCCCCCGGGAGAGCCTGATCGTGAAGCATTACCCGAACAGCTTCAGGGAAACCCTACTTTTATCCATGCTTCAGGAAAAAGACATTTCTCATCTTGTGATATGCGGTATGATGACCCATATGTGTGTGGATGCTACGGTAAGAGCAGCAAGGGACCTGGGATTCACACTCGAAGTGATTGAGGACGCCTGCGCCACAAGAGATTTGCAGATAAAAGGCCGGACCATCCCGGCTGAAATGATCCATTATTCTTTCCTGGCTGCACTGGATGGTTTTTATGCCCGGGTTATTTCTGCCGATGCCTGTTGTTTAGACATAAAAGCATAAAATATTCCGGCATATGGAAAAGCTTGTATTATCTGACCCGTCAGTATTTCCTGACAACGATCTTATCTTCAGAATCATCGGACCCAATAAAGCACACTGGCAAAAATTAATGGGAAAGGTTCATGAAACGTACCCCGATGCCATCGAACAATGGAATTATTATAAAGATGGCAAGAACTGGTTGTTCCGGATGATCATTAAGAATAAAACGCTCTTCTGGATCGGCGTTTTGGAGGAAACATTCCGTATTACTTTCTATTTCGGTGACAAAGCAGAACCGCTGATTGAAAAAAGCGGTCTTCCCTTACTGATGAAACAGGATTTCAAAACTTCGAAACGGTTCGGCCATTTCCGGGGAATATCCCTAAGGGTGGAACTGGAAGAGGATATTGAAAACGCCCTTAAACTGGTAGATATCCGTGTTAAGGTGTAATTCTTGTATTATCCGGCCTAATGTGATATATTCGAAACCGGTAAAAAGCTTGCCGGGAAAATCAGCATTCATATGGAAAAATGGTGGTATATAGAAAAGGAAGCTGTAGCACGAAATCTAGCGACCGATACAGAAAAAGGACTTACCCATCAGGAGGTAACGGAAAGGCAGCAGCAATACGGACCAAATCAGCTGGCCGAAAAAGAGGGCCGATCTTTTATAGCCATGTTTTTCGATCAGTTCAAGGATTTTATGATCTGGGTACTGATCGGCGCCGCCCTGGTTTCAGGGTTTCTTCAGGAATGGGTGGATGCTATTGCCATCATCAGCATTGTGATCCTGAATGCCATCCTGGGATTTATCCAGGAATTTCGTGCCGAAAAATCCCTGGCAGCGCTTAAGAAACTTTCCTCCCCCACCTCAAAAGTGGTCCGTGACGGGAAACACCACGTTATTCCTTCGAACGAAATCGTACCGGGCGACCTGGTGGAAATAGAAGCCGGCGACTTTGTTCCTGCCGACAGCAGGATTGTTTATGCCACCGGGAATATGTCGGCCCATGAGGCAAGTCTTACCGGCGAATCCACGCCGGTGCAAAAGTCAGCCCTTACTCTGGCCTCTGAAAACATCGCTCTGGCCGACCGTTCGAATATGCTTTATTTGGGCACATCTGTCGTAGCCGGGAAGGCACGATCACTGGTTACAGGCACCGGAATGAATACCGAACTGGGTAAAATTGCGGGAATGATCCAGGAAATTGAAGATAGTTCCACCCCCCTCCAGAATAAGTTGAAAGAATTCGGGAAGATCATCATCATTGTGGTGTTTCTGCTCGTGGGTTTAATTTTCATGATCGGATTCCTCCGTGGCGAAGAGGTTCTTGATCTGTTCCTCAGTGCGGTAAGCCTTGCTGTTGCCGCCATCCCCGAAGGTCTGCCCGCTGTAGTCACCATTGCCCTCGCCCTCGGCGTGCAGCGCATGGTGAAACGAAACTGCATCATCCGGAAACTACCCTCGGTTGAAACGCTGGGTTGCACTTCCGTAATCTGCTCGGACAAAACCGGAACCCTTACCAAGAACGAGATGACTGTACAGGTAGTTTACCATGACGGTCACTACTATCAGGTTACCGGTATCGGTTATGCGCCCGAAGGAAATTTTATGAAGGACGAAAATGTGGTAGATACGAATACACTACCCGGTCTGATGAAACTGCTCTCCTGTATGGTGTTGTGTAACGGTGCCCAGCTCGTCAGGGACGCTGCAGGGTACAAGATAGTGGGCGACCCCACTGAAGGAGCCCTGCTGACATTAGCTGCCAAGGCCGGTTTGAATAAGCACTTGCTGGAAGAAGCCTATCCATTTGTTGAAGAGATCCCCTTTGATTCCGACCGGAAGCAAATGACCATTATTCGCCAAAATGGCAGTGCTTATGCCGCTTTTATAAAGGGCGCCCCCGATGTCCTGCTGTCCAATTGCACCCAAATCGAAGAAAACGGGCAGGTCATGCCCCTGGACCCTGAAAAAAAAGAAATGCTGATACAGGCTAATGCCGAACTGGCCGATAAGGCCATGAGGGTACTTGCTGTGGCTTACCGCGACTTTAATGCCCTCCCCGGGAACATCACGGCACCTGAGATGGAAACCGACCTTACCTTTCTGGGACTTGTAGCCATGATTGATCCGCCGCGTCCGGAAGTGAAACTTGCCATGCAGGGCTGCCGATCCGCCGGTATTCGCTCAGTAATGATCACGGGTGATCATAAGAACACGGCTGTAGCCATAGCACGTGATCTCGGGTTTTACCAGTCTGATTCCATGGCCTTCACCGGTGAGGAACTCGACCGTCTTACCGATGAGGAATTCAGAAAATATGTAACCAAAACTGTGGTATATGCCAGGGTTTCACCTGAACACAAGCTGAAAATCGTTAAGGCCTGGCGTGACAGGGGTGATATTGTTGCCATGACCGGCGACGGGGTCAACGATGCACCGGCGGTGAAGGAGGCAGATATCGGTGTGGCCATGGGAATTACGGGTACGGATGTTACCAAGGAGGTTTCGGAGATGGTGATCACCGATGATAATTTTGCATCCATAGTAGCTGCTGTTGAAGAGGGCAGAGGCATCTACGATAACATCCGGAAGTTCATCCATTACCTGTTGTCATGCAATGCCGGGGAAATCCTGGTAATGTTTGTGGCCTCTCTTATGAAACTGCCTGCACCACTGCTCCCCATTCAGATCCTATGGGTGAACCTGGTAACCGACGGACTTCCGGCCCTGGCTCTTGGCGTAGATCCCACCGATAAAAAGATCATGAAACGTCCTCCGCGGATAAAGGATGAACCCGTGATCACCCGAAAAATGGGAATGATCATCCTGCTGCAGGGTGCCTTTATTGCTTTTTGCACCCTGCTGGCATTTTTCCTGGTGCGTTTTGTAGAAGGTGAAAGCACAGAAAGGGCCCGAACAGCCAGTTTCATAGTTCTCGCCTGCAGCCAGTTATTTCATTCCTTCAACTGCCGGAGCACTCATGAATCAATATTCAGCCTTGGCTTTTTTACCAATACAAAACTGGTTTATGCCACCCTGATTTCCTTTCTGCTTCAAATGGCCGTGGTTTACATTCCATTTTTACAGGTAGTATTCAAAACCGAACCATTGAGCTGGTTCGACTGGTTCCTGGTACTGATCATTTCTTCATTCCCGCTGGTGGCAATGGAACTGGTAAAGCTGTTTACCCGGCTCAGAGGAAAAGTTAAGAATTGAATTGTAACATACTTTTATGGCACACGTATCGTTCATTAAATAAGGACAGTTTAGGATACCAAACCATTACAGGATCGTGAAGCGATTTTCCAACTACAGGCTCCTCCTGAGCGGCCTCATGGCGCTTTTTTTCAGTTGTTTTCCGATTATTCCGGGAGAAAGCCAGAACATTCCTCCAAAATATCAGCCGCCGGAAACCCGCATTTTGTTTATTTTTGACGCTTCCCAGAGCATGGCAGCCACCTGGCAGAAGGAAACCAAGATCTCCATTGCCCGGCGGGTGCTTATACACATCATCGATAGCCTCGAACAGCTGCCCAATGTAAAAATGGCTCTCCGTATCTATGGACACCAGAGTCCAGTGCCCCCGCAGAACTGCAACGATACCAAGCTTGAAGTTCCTTTTGCCACAGGCAATGCTCCCCTGATCCGGCAGAAACTTCGGTTTGTAGTCCCAAAAGGTACTACCCCCATAGCCCATTCCCTGGAACTGGGCGGAAGCGACTTTCCTCCTGATGCGGAAAACACCCGGAATATCATCATTCTTATTACTGATGGCGTTGAAGCCTGCGATGGAGATGCCTGTGCCGTTTCTCTTGATTTGCAGCGCAGGGGCATTGTTCTGAAACCTTTTGTGATCGGCATTGGCATTGATGAGAATTTTCAGCAGACCTTCAATTGCATCGGCCGTTACTACAATGCTGCCGCCGAAGAAAAGCTGGTTGAGATCATGGATGTTGTGATCAACCAGGCCCTCAATGCAACCACTACCCAGGTCAACCTGCTGGACGAACAGGGCAACCCTTCTGAAACCAATGTAAACTGTACGTTTTATGATAGTTTCTCCGGCAAAATCCTCTATAATTACATCCATACGCTTAATCACCGGGGACTTCCCGATACACTGATCCTTGATCATATCCCGGTATACCGGATGCGGGTTCATACCCTGCCCCCTGTAGATGTGGACAATATTAAGCTCATTCCGGGAAAGCATACCATCATAGCAGCCGATGTACCCCAGGGTTCCCTTGTATTGAAAGTTGCTGATCCGGTTCAATACCGGGGCCTGGAATACTTGGTGCGGAAGGCAGGAGAAATGACCACGCTGAATATGCAGAAGATGTATGCTGAAGAAAAATACCTGATTGGCAAGTATGACTTAGAAATACCTGTGTTGCCCCGACTATACCTGTACAATGTGGATATCAAACAAAGTCATACCACTACTATTGAGATTCCGCGACCCGGACTGGTCACACTTCTGCGATCATCGGTCGGATACGGAAGCCTTTACCTGGTAAAAGGCAGCAAAGAGGAAAACTGGGTCTGTAACCTGGAGAATACCGTTAAGAATGAATCCCTGCAATTGCAGCCCGGCAAATACAGGGTGGTATTCCGGGCGCTCAACGCAAAGCTGACCTTGTATACTGTCAATAAAGTATTTGAAGTGCGATCAGGCAGTTCGGAGGTAGTACAGTTATATTAATGACCAATAAAGCCCAGGAATATAGTGATAAGGAACTGATTGGGTTATTCCGGAAACCGGACTGCCGTGAGGATGCTTTCAACCTGATTGTGCAAAAATATAAGGAAAAACTTTACTGGCACATCCGTAAACTCCTCATTGATCATTACGATACTGACGACACCCTGCAGAATGCATTCATTAAAGTGTGGTCCGGGCTGGAATCCTTCCGGGAGGAAGCGGGTCTGTATACCTGGTTATACCGGATTGCCACCAATGAAGCCCTCTCCTTTCTGAAGCAGAAAAAACGCAGGTTATTGCTGCCCCTGGTGGATGTGGAAAAGCACCTTTCACAGGTGTTGGATCAAGACGATTATTTCAATGGTGATGAATTGCAGCTGAAACTCCAAAAGGCCATACTAACCCTTCCGGAGAAACAACGCCTGGTTTTCAACATGAAGTATTTCGACGAGATGAAATACGAAGACATGGCTGAGATCCTTGAAACATCGGTTGGCGCTCTGAAAGCCTCCTATCATCATGCGGTAAAAAAAATAGAAAAATATATCACTGAACATTAAACCTTTTATACTTTTAATAGTCAAAATTCCGACGACTGGTAACGCCATGAAAGAACCAAGAAATAATCAAGTCAAATTATCCGGCATCAATAAGGAAAACCCTTTTGGAGTTCCTGAACGGTATTTTGAGGACTTTCCCGCCCGGTTGCAGGATAAAATCCATGCTGAAAAGAAGGCCTCCGGTCATATGGGTTACCTTCCTGTAATAAGGCCCTATCTGGCTGCAGCCAGCATTGTGGTTGCCACACTCCTGGCGGGCCTCTATTATTTTAACAATCTACCGGATATGAAGGCAGATCGGTTCCATGCCGAAGTATCCCGGACCGTTGAAAAGGAATTGTACTCCATAAGTGAAGAGACCATCCTGGAAGTGCTTGACGCAGGTGTATCTGAACCGTCAGCAGGCAGCTCCGTCAGTTCGGCGGATGCCATCAATTACCTGATGGATGAAGACCTGAATGAGCAGGAACTAATTGACGCGTTGTAGCCAAACCCGGAAAGAAAAAACAGACCTATGAAAAAATTTTTACACATAACCCGGATCCTGGTCTTACCCTTGCTGCTGGCAGGCATGAACCTGGGTGCACAAACAAAGCCGAACGAAAAACAGGATAACCTGTCACAGCAGAAAGTGATTTTCTTTACCGAGAATCTGCAGTTGACTCCCACTGAATCAGGACAGTTCTGGCCTGTTTATAATGATTATCAGAACCGTCGTGATAAAATCACCCGCGACCGGAATACTTTACTGAAGTATTTTGAATCCAATAAAGCCAACCTTACCGAGGCTGAAGCAAACATACTCATTGGTAAGTACCTGGCTTTCCAGCAGGAAGAAACTCAATTGCTGGAATCCTATACAAAAAAATTCCGGGAATTTCTTCCGGCTAAAAAGGTAATGCGTATCTACATCGTGGAGCTGGAGTTCAAGAAATGGCTCCTGGAGAACCTGAGGCAAAACAAAACCCTGGCAAGCCCCCGTCAATAACTACCCCCTGATGAACAGGGCCTTGATCATGTGGGGGATCATGCTGGGATTCTCTTTCAGCCGCCTTGTAGAATAGTTGAACCAGTCTTTCCCGTAGGGCACATACACCCTCATGGTATAGCCCTTATCCACTATGGATTTGCGGAGTTCGGGAGTTACCCCGTAAAGCATCTGGAATTCAAACCTGTCGGTCAGCACCATGCAGTCCTTCAACAGCTGGTAGGATCCATCGATCAGTTTCCTGTCGTGTGTAGCAATGGCTGCATAAATGTTGTTACGGAACATGTATTCCAGATCGATCAGGAAATTCCGGTTGATTTCCTCTTTGTTCTTGAAAGCAAGGGCTGCCGGTTCATTATAAATGCCTTTGCAGATCCTGATATTGATCAGTCCCCTGCCCCGGTCAAAAGCCGCCAGGTCCTTCAGATCATCCAGAGTGCGTTTCAGGTAAGCCTGAAATACAAGCCCAACATGTCCGGGAAACTCGTCCAGCAACCTTTTATACAGGTCTATCTCCATATCGGTACACTGCGTATCCTCCATATCAATCCTGACAAACCGGTTTAAAGAAGCTGCTTTTGCCACTATATCGCGTATGTGTTTATAGCACATCTCTTTATCCAGTAACAATCCAAACATGGTAGGCTTTACCGAAAATGAATTGTCCAGCCCGGCCTTAACCGACTCATCAATTAGCCGCATGTACTCCTGCTTGTAGTAATCCACTTTTTCCGCACGGGTCAGAAACTCGCCCAGCAGATCCATAGTGGCTTTGATTCGCTGGCTGTTCAACTTTCTGGTAACCCGGAGCGCATCCTCAAGCGCTTCCCCTGCAATATACCGTTTGCTGAATATCCATACAAAATCTTTGGGCAGATACTGCAACATGCCAACTATCAACTTGTTTATCATAATTATGCCGAGAATAATTAAGAAATTTCCACCTCTGAGTCAGATCATAAAAATACCATGATTCGGAGGTGGAAAATAGGACAATTGTCATAGACCGGCGTTCATGCATATGAAATATGTCATGACTTTACGGAAACTACTCGATAATCATCTTACCCTCGTAAGACTTTTCTGCTGCATAAATAATAATATGATAGATGCCGCGCGGCAGATGCTGGACATCAATGCGCTCATATTCAAGCTCCATGGAAGAGAATTCACGGCTGTACACCACCTGTCCCTGATTATTGATCATCTTCAGCAGGAGGTTGCCGTTATCCAGTGCATCCGTGGCTATCCTGAATGAACCATTGTTCGGATTGGGGTATACGATGACCTCTTTCGTGATCTCCTGATCCTCTCCGAAACCGGTGGGCATATTAATCCTTACAGTTTTACTGGTCTGGCAGTCATTCTGCCCGGTAACCGTAACCGAGTAAATCCCGTTTTGTATTACAGTAAAAATTTGCCCTGTTGAGCCATCCTGCCAGAGATAGGACTTATGGCCACTTCCTGCGTCAAGTATATGGGGCAATTCGGTATTCAATATACCGTTGTCATCCCCAAAATCAATCACCGGACCGGGAAGCGCATCAAATAATAAATCCAGTGTATCATTCCAGGGTTTCATATCATTGCCGTAAAGCGTATAGAAGGAAACCACGCTGGAACCACCGGCACTAATTTTTATTGCGCCGGAAAGGACCAGGTCAAGGCTGGCATTGGCGGCGAAATTGCCGCTTCTGACCAGGGTATCCAGCGTGACCCGGGTACCGTTCACATTACAGGCGAGGTAAATCGGGGCATCCTTGCCGATGCTGGAAGTTCCCAGATTCTTCACCCGAACCAGGATATCCTCATAATTACCCGTGCAACCATTCATGGGCATGTTGGTTAAGGTTACTCCCACGTCACTGTAAATCAGGAAAACAGTCACCGTGTCCCCATCAGAACAGGACGTTCGTGTGTCGGTGGCTATTGCCCGGTATGTGCCGCTGGTGGTTGCTGTATATATCTGTTCTGTGAATCCATCCTGCCACTGATAGCTGTAGTAGGGCGAATAACCGGCATCGATCTGAAGCTGTATGTCTTCAATGTATTCCGTGCGTTGCAGTCCAAAATCCACCACAGGCTTAGGATAACGGTAAACAACGATATCCGAGGTATCGTTGGTGATCCTGATATCCCCCGTCATGACGGCAGTAGCCTCAAAATTATAGTCGGCCGGATTGCTGAGGTTTACGGTTCCGGGGAAGTTATACAATATAAAGACCCCCGGCAGAAGATCGGATGCCAGATTAACAGTGCCGTTGACTCTAGGGCCTCCGTTGAAGGTGTAGCTGACGGCAACTGCAGTGCCCGATGGGATCGTGTCTGTTCCCGAATTCAGCACCTTCAGGGAAACAGAGGCTGCGGTGCTGAACTGACAATCCGATAAAGGACTGGCAAAACCACCTGGACTGATATCCCTGATCTTTAATCGGATATATGCTGTATCGGCGTTATCACAGGCATTTTGATCGGTGACTCTTACCCAGTAGCTGCCGCTTTGCGCAATTTCACGGGTTCTCGCTGAAGTACCGTTGTCCCATAAATAGCTCAGGAAGCCGCTGCCCGCGTCCAGGGTATGCGACAGGGCCTGCACCGTTTTATCAGGTCCAAGGCTCACCGCGGGTCGGCCCAGGATTACTATGCTTCTGGTTATGGTATCATTCAGGGCAATGGTATCACCGCCATATGCCGTATAGAGCTTAAAGTTGAAAGTACCTTGCTGAGAAAGATCCACCGGACCCCTGGTAAAGGTAAAATCGAGGGTATGTCCCGAATGGAAGGTACTGGTGAGTTTTATGGTATCTGAAACCGGCGCACCGGCATTGAGCCTGAACACAACAGCTATTTTCTGACCTACTGCAATGCTGTCGGTTCCGTAATTCTTTACCCGCACCACCGGGTATTCGTGCTTGGTAAGACCGCAATTGCTCACCGGATAAACCAGTTCAACCGCTCCGGCATCATTGAACAGCAATTCCACATTGGTTGAGTCGTAGGAGGAACAACCATTGCCCCGGGTGGCGGTTACCGTCAGGCGTTGCCATCCCGCATCCTGAACATGATAGGTGTCGGTTCCTTTCACCCCGTTCCACCAGTAATCATAAGCCGCGTCCAGATGGGTTGCCAGCACCACCGTATCGGGCTGATGCGTCTGGATGGTATCAGCAAGGCTGGTAATCGGCCCCGGATATACCTGAAAATCAAGTGATGCCGTATCATTGTTGCTGAGGTAAAAATAGGGGTCATCCTCAATCAACGTATAGGCTGTAAGATTGTAACTGCCCGGATCACTGACATCTATCGGTTCTGAAAAAGTATGCTTGATGGATTGTCCGGGCAAAAGATCGGCTCCTAACTTAAAGGTGTCCACTGCCATGTGTTGCCTGTTAAAATCAAAGCCAACAATAACAGTATCATTCTGTTTCAGCGGATTGATGCCCAAATTCTTGATGGTAACCGTCAGCCTGTCGGGATTGATATGCTGACAGCGGTTTGCGAATGAATCGATCTTAGAAACGCCAATGTCAACAGGTGCAGCATATAACCTCACCTCGTCGACCGCCATGCCCCTGTATGTATTGGCATTATCCGACGCCCATTTCACCCTGAATTTTACCTTGGGCTCTATGGACAGTGCTGCTGGCAGCACCTGCTTCACTGTTCTCCAGTTTTGGGTATTCATGCCCGACCAACCGGATGTCCCCAGCGCGGAAACCGTGCCATTGTACCAGTTCCAGTTCCAGCCATATTCGTTGGCCGGAAGCACGGTCCAATTGGCCCCGTCATCCTTGCTGTATTCAATGAGGGCTCCGTCTTTCCCCGGTTCTGAATCCATCCACAGCTTCATTTCAAAGATCGATCTCCCTGATTGTGCCAGGTCATAACAGGAACTTTCGACGAAAGTGGTGTCGCCGGTGATATAATTGCCGTAGGGAGACAGTATCCAGGCATTTGGACTTCCAGGGAGTGGTGGTATACTCCCGTCGGGTATTTTGCACATCCAGGTGGGATCGGAACTAATGCTGTATTTCTTCCAGTAGCCACTCCCGGTTTCAAATTTCTCCAGATCGGGAAGGGCGATACTGCGCTGGACAAAGATGTCGTCAATAAGGACATCGTTTTTGGCATTCTGGTCTCCAGGAGCTTCAAGCTTAACCTTAAAATTGCCGTACTGGCCGGGGCCCGGAAAATTTGCGGCACGTGTGAACAGGAATGTCACCGTTCCGTCCTTGGGAATAGGTCCTATAAGGGTATCGTATACTTTGTGGGCGTCACTGCCATCAATGGAAAAAAAAACCGGTATTGTGGATGCCGTTGCCCTGTCGGCATAGTTTTTCACGGTGATCTCTACCTTGTCCATGCCGGGATTGTGACAATCGTCCAAGGGTTTTACCAGGCTGGTGATACCCACATCGTTGGTAAGATAATTCCCCGTAACCGCAAAATTGTCGATATTGAATCCGGCATACGCAAAGTTATTGTCGGAGTATATGATTCCAAACCTGATCCTTACCGACGGCTGATGCGCTGCGATGGCATTGAAGGCATCCGTCAGGCAATAATTTACCCAATCAATGTCAGGTGTAAGAGCATCTGTTTTGCTTGTCCATATCCGCTGCCAGGTAGCGCCGTTATCGGTGGTGACCTCAATTACGCCATGATCATTGCCTTCAAAGGCAATCCACTTTTTAAAGTTCAGCTTAACATCGGTATAGTACTGTAGGTTAATCACCGGTGTAGTAGCATAATACGCATTGGCAGAACTGATGTTCAGCCGGTATTTGCCATCGGTAATGAGATCGGTCCCCAGAGCCTTCGTGCCACTATAGGCAAAATCGGGATCAGCCGTAATGTGGGCAATCAAACCCCTGGGTGCCGCTATTTCAAAATCGCTTTGCAGGGTCCAGGCGTTGGAACCTTCAAAGTTGTCGAAGAATACAGATTGTTCAATGGTATTGTATCCCGCAGGTGAAACCTCAGTTGCCGGGTATCTGCTGGTGTTGATTTTAATAGCGTCGGCTTCAACCTTGAAATCAGCTATGCTTTTATGCGGGGCGGTTCTTTTAACATCCGCCACAACCCAGATGGCATTATAGCCGGTGGTAAGGCTGTAGTTCAGGTGGTTAAAGGTGATCCTGCCATTGGAAATGCTCACAGCAGATCCGATCTTAAGCGATACACCTGTTTTCGTGGTAGGACGATAAATGCTGTCTTTGGTGGCCACCAGTTCAAAACCGTTTGCTGCGAAAAGACTGTCGTTTGAACTGAGCGATTTAATAGTAATGGAATCCAGTACAATCGGATCGGTATTGCCCACCACCTGTATGCCAATGCGCATCACGGGAAGATCGGTTACGCCAGATGGAATGGGATCCTGTACAACGTTTCTGACCGTAAGGGTTTTTACATACCGTATAATAACATCTTTTTCTTCAATGATCACATCGTCAACGCAAACTCCGTGCCCGCCCTGGGCAGTGCTCTGGAAAGCCAGCTGAAAATCCTTGCACAGGTATTTTGTTCCGATGTCCTTAATATTGAAAGACCGTAAGGTCCACTGGTTAACTGGCGAAGTATAAGTCGCCACCGTCTCCCAGGGTGCCGAACTGCCCGCCTTGAAGAGTACAACCAGTTTATCGGTTCCGAAAATCGACTGGAACATGGCATGGCCGAACGACAACTGGGGTTTCTTCGAATCGCTCAGGTCAATGGGGATCGATACCAGGGTGCGGGTATCCGGATTAAAATCGCTCCAGAAATGGAAAGCATTGTAATTGCCGGCATAAGCTGTATCCGGATTAAAGCCATCATAGCCCCCGGTCTGGAATGTCCATTTTTTGATGTCATCGGATGGCTGGCTGGTCCACTGCTGCTGATCGGAAATTGTTTCAAAGTATGACTGAAAATATTTCAGCGGATCGGTTTGCGCTTTTACAAAACCGGAAAACAAAAGTGAGAACAGGAGGACTTGCCGTAGTTTTTTCATGACTGAATTGTTAAATACCGGATAACATTACCTTGATTTTTTACGTATAATCGGCCAGAAAGTTTTGAAATGTGCAAGCTTCCAGACAAACATGAAGTATAGAATCCTGACTCTGATATTGCTTTTCTTTTCAGCCTTTGCTGGCGCACAGACCGATAATCTGTTCTGGTTTGCCGCTCCTGATATTTCCAGTGTACATGGTAACGTTCCCAAAAACGGGGCGCCCATTTATTTGCATGTTACAGCAGTTCAGGCCACATCCGTTACGATCAGTCAGCCTGCAAATCCATCATTCACACCCATAACCTTTAATCTGGATGAACTGGAACATCGTTCGATACAGCTGGACGCCATCATGGGAATTGACCAGATCGAAAACTATCCCCAGTCGCTGCCCCAGCCTCCTGCAAACATTCAGAAAAAGGCTTTCAAAATCACTTCCAGTCCCGGTGATATTACAGTATATTATGAACTGGACAATTACTACAACCGGGACATTTTCCCGTTGAAAGGAAAGAATGCACTGGGCAGGGATTTCTATGTTTCCACCCAGAACTACTTTCCCAACGGTGACTATTCCGGTACTGCCTGGAGTGGTTTTGTAGTGGCCGCAACCGAACCGAGCACCCGTGTAGTCATTTATCCCAATGATGACTGGCTGTATTTCAATACCAATCCGGGGGATTCCATAGTGCTTACCCTTAACGCTGGCGAAACCTTTGCCTTCCGGGCTGAATCCACGGCTCCCAACCGGCATATCAACGGGGTGAAGGTAAAATCGAACAAAAACATTGTCATCACGGTGTACGACGATTCGATGCGCAAGAAGAACACCAACAATGTCAATTGCAACAGCAATCTGAGTTATGATACCTTTGGCGACCAGATCATCCCCACCAGCCTGATCGGTCATGAATATATCGTCATGAAGGGGCAGGTTACTGTTACCAATGCCCCCAACTGCCCGGCCGACGGCGGTGAACGGATCTTCATCACTTCAACCAGGCCCGGGACTCAGATCTTTATTGATGGCGTTCTGGTGACAACCCTGGCTGGTGCCGGACAGGTATTCAGTTATCAGATCAATAATCCTACTGTTCATGTCTATGCCTCTGAACCGGTTTACATCAATCACATCACAGGTTTCGGAGGCGAACTGGGAGGAGCTGTACTGCCCACCATCGATGGTTGTACCGGATCGTATCACGTTACCTTCACCCGCACACCCAATACCAATGATGCCTTCTTCATCAACCTGATGGTCCGGAATGACACCACTACAGGCAGTCCTACTAAAGACCAGAGCATTAAAAACTTCACCATCACCAGTGGCGGGGTGACAACACCTATACCCGAGGCGTATTTTGATTATATACTTGGCGGTACCTGGGCGGTTTTGAAAAAAACAGCTGCAGTCAACGCTTTCATTGCCAGTAAAATTCTGCCCGGTAATGAAGCGCGGGTGAGCAATTCGATAGCCAGGTTTCACCTGGGTATTATCAACGGAGGTGTTTCCACAGGCTGTAAATACGGTTACTTTTCCGATTACAAATCGGATTATGTAAATGCAGGTATCGGGGGGGCCAATGCCACCAAGCTAAAGACCTATTGCTCTTTCGACCCCATTCACCTGGTAGCCAGCGGTGGCAAGTCCTACAAATGGTTCGGAGAAACCAATCCCGCCGATACGGCAAAACTCAGTTCGACCACCATTGCCGATCCTTACTTTTCACCTGAAGTGGGTGGCTTTTATAAATTCGGCGTTCATGTGCTCCGTGAATGCTTCGGCGATACTATTTTGCATGTGGGTGTTTATGTAGTGCCCGGGCCGGTGGCGCTCTTTGATGTGGAAACCGTGGAAGGCTGCTCCCCGTTTAATGCGGTGTTTACCAACCAGTCGGATACCACCAAAGCCGTCCAGAATTACTGGAACTTTGATACCCGGTACAATACCATCGTGCACCAGAGCTCCCTGACGAATCCGTTTACCTGGTCATTCCCCAGGAATTACACCGATAGCATACAAGAGTATACGGTTCGGCTTACCGTAAAAGGTGAATTTGGCATGTGCCCCAATACACGGGAGAAAATCATCAAAGTTAAACCCAATATCGACGCAGGTTTTACTGCTGATGACAATATCGGTTGCAACCCGCTTCCCGTTCATTTCAATGATACCTCGGTAGGCGTTATCGATACCCTGAACAGTTACTGGGACTTTGTGACCTACCAGCAGACCTACACGCCGGCAGTGAGCTATACCTTTAATAATAACCATGGAAATGACACTACTTATAATGTGAGGCTGATCGCCTTTTCAAAATTCGGATGCGTTGATACGGCTGAATATCCCGTAACCGTTCATCCCTATATCAATGCAAATTTCGGGATGGACAATCTTACCAATTGTTCCCCCTTCACAGCAACCATCAATCCTTTGGGCTCTGTTGGCGTCGATACTTTCCGTTGGGCCATACACGACCGGCAACGGGTGATCATGGACAGCGTCTTTGCCCGGGACAATTACAACAGTTTCGTCTTCAACCACAATGATGACACCCAGCCCAACCCCGATACCCTCTTTGTGGACATGTACGGGGTGAATGCCTTCGGATGCACCGATACAGCCATTTCCAAGAGGCTGATCATCTATCCCGAAGTGCATACCCTTTTCACAATTTCTGATCACGAAATCTGCGATTCAACCAATATCAGCTTTGTCAACAATTCGGTCGGGTATAACCTGCTCCATGAGTGGGAGCTGGGAGACGGATCCTTCCTGGCCGATTCGACCGGCATTGGCTTTACTCACCGTTATTTTAACCGGACAACAACCGCACAGGATTATCAGGTAAGGCTGGTGACCACTTCGGATTATTTCTGCAGTGATACCCTCACCGATACCGTCACGGTTTACCCGTTCATCAAGTCTAACTTTTCGGTTGATTACAGCAACAACTGTTCCCCGCTCAGGGTGCAGCTGGTAAACATCTCCAAAGGAGCAGCGCAGTTCAACTGGGACTATGGCGATGGTACCACCTATTCCTCCACAATCCCGGAAACCCTTTATCATGTATATGAGAATAATTCCGACAACGATACCACTTTCTACATCAACCTGGTAGCAACGAATACTTATGGATGCGCTGATTCTGTTCAGCGGTCTGTTTTCCTGTTCCCCCAGGTGGTGGCTGATTTCAACTTTGACAGTCCCAACCAGGGCTGCAACCCGCTGGATGTTTCGTTCTTGAATAATTCCAGGGGTGTGAATCTCGACTATATCTGGGACTTCGGTGATAAAACCTACTCTACCAGTCAGAATCCCCCGCCGAGGGTTTATAAGAATTCCACCGACAAGGATACCACCTATTTTGTAAACCTAACTGTAATGAACCTGGCCGGATGCGACAGCAGCATTACACGCACTGTGCAGGTATATTCGAAGGTAACCGCTGATTTCGCCATTGAACGGCTCGACAGTTGCTCACCCTTTAAAATAACGGTCAATAATTTCTCTTCAGGAGGCATTACTGATTTCATCTGGAAATATACGCCTGTAGATTCCTTCACCCTGCATGACTTTTCTGATCCGGATATCCCGGCATACCGGAACCAGACCCTGTTGCCCATAAAATATCCCATTGTGCTGAGCACACGGAACATTCATGGCTGTTCGGCCCAGAAAAGCGACACCATCACGGTTTTCCCCGAAATGCATGCAGGTTTCCATCCCGATCTTACAGCGGGTTGTCAGCCCTTACCGGTGGGATTTATCAACAGCACCAATATCATCAGCGGAACATCCTTCTTCTGGGATTTTGATGACGGAAAATATTCCAACCTGGCAACACCGCAAAAACATATTTACAGCAACCTCACCAATGCCAGCAGGTTGCACGATGTTAGGCTGGGAGCCACATCCCAGTTTGGTTGCTATGATGATACAACCATTACCGTGGAAGTGTATCCTTATATTTATGCCAAATTCACACTCGACCGTCCGGCGATATGCTCGGATGAACCCTTTACAATCGACAGGAACAGCTCGGCAGGCGCCATAAACCATTATTATTGGGACTATAACAACGATGGCACATCCGATGAAGATAAAACCGACCCCGTATTTGATTATACCTATTCCAATACCGGCGACACGGATCTGAACCCGGTCATCGGACTAACGGTTACCAATGCCCAGGGTTGTGACACCTCATGGACTGAAACCCTTGCGGTTCACCCCCAGGTTCGTGCAGCCTTTACAGTAGACCAGACAGAGGCCTGTTATCCACTGCCAACAACCTTTACCAACCTGTCAGCGCCATCTGTGCCGCTGAACTATTACTGGGACTTTGGTGACGGTTCAAGTTCCATCGGCATAGATCCTGTACATGCCTTTAAAAACTTCAGCCGGACCAGTGATCAGATCTTTACCATACAGCTGACCGCTACTTCGGCATATGGCTGCGACAGCACTGTCTCCCGCCAGGTGACCATCCATCCCAAACCGCTCTCCGATTTTAATTTCCCATTGGCCGTGGATTGTCCGCCTTTTACCGTTCCTTTCACCAACAATTCCATGGGTACCAGCCTGGATTACACCTGGAACTTTGATAACGGAAATTCCAGCACCGACCTGAACCCCACTCAGACCTTTTACAACACGGGGTCAATCATTGAAGAAAAGAATATTTCCCTTATCGTGACCACCGATTTCAACTGCAGCGATACAACCTTGAAACCGATCCGCATTTATCCCGGAGTGGAGACCAGTTTTGATGCCTCGGCCTGGAACGGTTGCAATCCCATGGAGATAACCCTAGATGGAACTGCTACGAATGAGAATGAATATTATTGGTATATTGACGGCAAGGTGATCAGCAATTACGAGGACCCCACCTACCGGTTTGTGAATGAATCACTTGCCGACAAAGTTTTCAATGTTCAGTTCATGGCGGTTTCCCTCAACGGTTGTACCGATGATACTACCCGGCAGATCACCATTTATCCGCAGCCACTGGCTGAGTTTTTGCCAAGTCCTCAGGTACAGGATTTCAACACTGCCACAGATATTACTGCTGTAACCCTGAATAACCTGACCAACAACCAGGCCATCTGGGAATATCAATGGAATTATGGCGACGGAACAAGTTCTGCGCAATCGGCGGCTTCTTTTGTCAAGAATTACAGCATCTGGGGTGACATTAACAATGAAAACAGGATCCCCGTGAGTCTCATTGCCACCAATACCAGTCATACCGGTTGTTCCGATACCATATTGCATTATGTGATCATCAACCCGCCACTGCCAAGGGTTGACCTTGGACCCGATATTTCCGGGTGCATGCCCCTGACCGTTCAGTTTCCTTCCACCACCAGGTACAATTATCCGGGAAGTTATCAATGGGATTTTGGCTATGAAGGTCAGACCTCCACCGATAACACACCGGTACCCCTGGTTTACGATACAGCCGGGGTGTATATCGTGCGCCTGGCGGTTCAGGGTGATGGCGGGTCAAACTGGGATTATAAAAAAGTGACCGTTTATCCCAAGCCTTTAGTGAGCTTTTCTTTCACGCCGGATTATGCCTGGCTGGGTAGCCAGACTGAACCGGGCACCCCGATCAAATTCTTCAACACCACCCAGCAGGGCGTCAGCTACCTGTGGGAATTCGGGGACGGCAAAACCAGTAGTGAATTTCAGCCATTGCACGAATACATGGCCACCGGCAGTTATTACATCACACTCACCGCGGAAAGCGGTGAAGGCTGCGAGGATTCGCGAACGCATGAAACACCGGTTGTCATTGACGGCCGGGGCAAAATGGAATTCCCGAATGCCATCACCATCTATCCGGGTGATCCCGCTGATGAATATTACAATCCCGGAGAACCTGATCCGCGCATATTCCGGCCGGTTTGCGAAGGCGTTGAGAAATACCGGCTTGAGATTTACAACCGCTGGGGCGAACTGATCTATATCAGTGAAGACGTAAACAAGGGCTGGAATGGATTCATAAAAGGATCCCCGGCTAAACAGGATGTTTATGTCTGGCGGGTAACGGCAACCTTCACCAATGGCAGGCCATATGTGGATGCCGGGGATGTTACCCTGCTGGTGCGACAACCTTGATCTACAAAAAAGACACTGTTATCAAATTTACCCTTGTTTTAACAACCCTATCCTGACGAAACCGTATTATAGCCAACTACCGATTAGTGAAGTTCAACCATGCGCAGGCTATTCATCATATGCTTTTTCACCTGGATAGGAATTGCCGGAGCCACTGCTCAGGACCCTCAGTTTTCCCAGTTTTATTCCAATCCGCTTTACCTGGCCCCTTCATTCGCAGGAGCAGCACAGGCAAGCAGAATTTGCGCAAACTTCCGGGACCAGTGGATCAGCCTGCCCTCCACCTTTATGACATATAGTTTCTCATATGACCATTACTTTTCAAATTTCAACAGCGGTATCGGCCTGCTGGCCTATAAAGATGCTGCAGGGAGCGGCCAGTTGGGAACCCTGAGCGTTGGGGTACAATATTCCTATAATTTCAAGATTGTCGAAACAGTATACGCACGGCCGGGACTTCATTTCTCCTACCGGGAACACGGCGTAGCATGGGATAAGCTCAACTTCATCGATGAGGTTATGTACGGCGGCGGCGGTGCATCACAACCCGAGCCACTGGCAAAAACCAGGGATGTTGACCTGGCTTTGTCCACCCTGGTCTATTCCAAAAGAGTATGGGCAGGGGTTACGGTGGATCATATTCTCACGCCCAACGTATCTCTCTATGCCGATGAAAGCAAAGTACCGGTAAAGGTTTCAGTTTTCGGAGGCATTGAACTGGTGCGGAAAGGACGTCTTTTAAAACCCCTGGAAGAAACCATGACGCTGGCCTATCTTTTTAAGACCCAGGGGCCCTATACCCAGCTCGACCTGGGTGTATACTGGCATAAGAATCCCCTGGTGCTGGGCATCTGGTACAGGGGTATCCCACCCTTCAACTCACAGCGCGGTGATGCCCTGATTATTCTGGTGGGCTACAAAACCAAAAGCTTCAACGTAGGTTACAGTTACGATCTTACCATTTCCAATCTCATCGGTCAGGCTCTGGGCTCTCATGAGATATCCATGAGCTATAAATTCGCCTTCCCCCGGCGCACCAAGAAGGGCGAGGTACCCTGCCCTGAGTTTTGATTATAAATATTTCCGCTATTTTTTTTGTTGTAAGTTTAAAAATTTATATTTGCTACCCAATTGGTAAATATAAAAGCCCTAACAATGAAAAGACTTCCGCTTGTTTTAAATATCCTGCTGGCTGTTGCTGTGATCGTGCTGTATGTTTTGCATTTCACCGGTATAGGCACCTCCAAGAAACCTTCAGATTCTGCAATACTCGCAGGAACAGCCGATGGCACTGATATTTTCTATGTTCAGATCGACTCGGTCATCAGCAAGTTTGACATGGCCACCGATCTCTCCAGCGAGCTTGAAACCAAATATAATTCCTCTGAAGCAGCGCTCAAGTCGAGGCAGGAATCCTACCAGAAAGATGTCAGTGATTATCAATACAAGGTACAGCGTGGCCTCGTAACCCGTACCGATGCCCAGGCCATCGAACAACAATTATACACCAAACAGCAGGACCTGCTTAAACTCCAGCAGGACTTGAGTAGTGAAATAACTGAGAAACAGACTGTTATGAACAGGCAGGTGATCAATGCCATTATGGAATACCTGAAGGAAAACAGTAGCCAGTTTAATTACAAGTATGTGCTTGGTACTTCATTCGGAGGCAATATTCTCTATGCCAACGACAGTCTTGATATTACCAGTAATATAGTAAAAGGACTGAACGAACAATACCAGAAGTCCAGGAAGAAGGAATAGTTCTATTCCGGATGGGCTTTGCTGATTCATACCTCCAAAAACAAAAGGGGTTCAGCCCGGTTTTTACCGATCTTCCGTCAGAAAAGCTCAGGTATGCTGTAGTAATACCCGCCTACTGCGAACCTGGTATTTGCGGTGCTCTTGAATCGCTGTGGAACTGTAAACGGCCTCAAGGACACATTGAGGTGATCCTTGTTGTGAACGCCCCTGAAGATGCAACCCCAGCTGTCAGATCCGCTAACCTTGACACGCTGAAGAACGCTGCTGAATGGATCCGGGAGCACAACGATCCGGTCGTGCGCTTTTTATTAATAGACCGGACTTCCATGCCTGCACGTGATGCAGGAGTTGGACTGGCAAGAAAAACAGGAATGGATGAGGCTTTGTTCCGGTTCAGCCAGGTTGATCAGCCACACGGCTTTATCCTGAGCTTTGATGCCGACAGCCATTGCGATGACAATTACTTCCTGGCCATTGAAGAAGCAATCACAGCAAATCCAGTCCTGAACGGCCTGGATATTTATTTCGAACATCCGATTTCGGGAACCGGCTTTCCGGAAAGCATTTATCGCGGTATAACCGAATATGAGCTTCACCTGCGTTGTCTGAACCTCTTCCTCCGCTATTCAGGCTTTCTCTATGCCTACCATACCATCGGTTCCTGTTTCGGCGTAAGGGCTGATGCTTATGCAGCCCAGGGGGGGATGAGCAAAAGAAAAGCCGGTGAAGATTTCTACTTCCTGCATAAAATCATTCCACTGGGTCAATTTGCCGAGATAAATACAACCCGGGTTGTGCCATCGCCCAGAATATCTGACCGCGTACCGTTTGGCACCGGAGCGGCTATGGGGAAATACGTCTCATCGGAGTTGGAAGGCATAATGACCTATGCCCCGGAGAGCTATCTTTTGCTCCGAACCTTTTTTCAACAGGCAGCTCAACTCTATAAAAGAGACCCCGTTGAAACAGCCGATTCCTTGCATCAGCTGCCCGGTATTCTGCCTGAATACCTCGAGGAGCTCCATGCTGTGGAAGCCATAGGAGAAATCAATGCCAACTGCAGCTCCCCTTCCTCATTTATAAACCGCTTTTACAGGTGGTTCGACGCCTTCCGGATCGTGAAATTCCTGAACCATGCCAGCAGCAGTGTTTATGGCAAAGTACCAGTTCGTGAAGCAGCCCTGCAGTATTTGAAGATCACCTGCTATCCTTTACAAGATGAATCGATAAGCAACTTTGAATTGTTGATGCTTTTTAGAAAATTTGAAAGAGGATTTTAACAGTGATAAGCTAGTCTTCCACTATAACAAAAATATCCTCATTATCCTTCTTCATCAGGTATTGTTCGCGGGCAAACTTTTCCAGATTCTCGTTGTTGGTCTTTAGCTCATTGATCCGCTTCTTGTCTTCCTCGATCTTTTTCTGGTAGTATTCTTTTTCCTGCAGCAGTTGATTGTAATCGCGTGTAAGTTTACGACGTTCCGACAGGCTATTCTGGTCGAACAGCAACAACCATAACAGGAATATCAGCGCTGTAAACACATATTTATTGCGCAGGGTGATGCCTGCTTTTGAATTACGGAACCAAAGCCAACGGTCAGTAAGGGTCTTTGCCGCATTCGTAATATGTTGATGTAATCCCACGGATATTGATTGTAGTAACAAAATTAAAAATATGCGGGGATATGAAATCACATGTTGTCGAACATTTATCAACAGATCCAAGATGAAAGATCCAGAAAGGAAGATCGAAGAAAATTATGCTTTAGCATGTCTCTGATCTTAAATCTTCGATCTTCGATCTTAGATCACGGATCATGGAATGAATAATAAATATCATTTTTTAGTCATCTTTACTATGGTACTTTTGTAAAAAAGGAGATAAAACCATGTTAGCCACCGGATTCTTTAATGTTCCAAATCCCCAGAATGAACCCGTATTAAGCTATGCACCCGGGACCCGGGAACGGGATGAGTTAAAAAAGCAAATCAGGGAATATCGTGAAAACCTGATGGATATCCCCATGTTTATCGGAGGAAAAGAAATCAGAACCGGTGAACTTGTTGAAATACATCCGCCGCATGACCACCAGCACCTGTTGGGCCATTATCACCAGGGTAGTGAAAAGGAGGTCAAGATGGCCGTTGATGCCGCACTCAAGGCCCGTGAGGCCTGGGCCTCCCTGCCCTGGGAAGAACGCGCCTCGGTTTTTCTGAAAGCTGCTGACCTGCTTTCAGGTCCATACCGGCAGAAAATCAATGCTGCCACCATGCTTGGCCAGAGTAAGAATATTTACCAGGCAGAGATTGATGCCGCCTGCGAATTAACTGACTTTCTCCGGTTCAATGTTAAATACATGACCGATCTGTACAAGTACCAGCCTTATTCTCCTCCGGGTGTATGGAACCGCATGGAGTGGAGGCCCCTGGAAGGCTTCGTTTTTGCCCTCACGCCTTTCAATTTTACCTCCATCGCAGGAAATTTACCTACAGCACCGGCTATCCTCGGTAATGTGGTGGTATGGAAGCCCTCCAAAGCTCAGGTTTATTCTGCCAGTGTCATCATGGATCTGCTCAGGGAGGCAGGTCTTCCCGACGGGGTGATCAACCTGGTATTCGCTTCCGGACCGGTGGTGAGCAAGGTGGTCCTTTCCCACCCCTACTTCGCCGGCATCCATTACACCGGATCAACCGAAGTTTTTCAGACCATCTGGAAAACCATCGGTGACAACATTTACAATTATCATACCTATCCCCGTGTGGTGGGGGAAACCGGGGGAAAAGACTTCGTTATGGTGCACGAATCATCCGATCCGGGCCAGGTGGTTACTGCCATATCACGGGGTGCTTTTGAATACCAGGGACAAAAATGTTCCGCTGTATCACGGGTTTACATTCCGGATACCTTATGGCCCACCATTAAAGAAATGTTGCTGGCCGACCTGGCTTCTTTCAGCATGGGGGGCCCTGAAGATTTTTCGAATTTCATAAACGCAGTGATCGATGAAGGCTCCTTCACCAAGCTGAAACGTGTCATCGACCGCATTAAAAGGGAGAAACAGGCCAGGATCATCTCGGGTGGAAAAACCTATAAGGGTACCGGTTACTTTATTGAACCTACGGTTGTGCTGGCCAATGACCCTATGTACTTTGCCATGCAGGAGGAATTCTTCGGTCCGATCCTCACCATTTATGTATATCCCGCAAAAAAATTCCTGGAGACGCTGGATATATGTGATAAGACTTCGATTTATGCGCTTACCGGTTCAATTTTTGCCCGTGAACGTGAAATTATCGAACTGGCCTCCAGGAAACTTATTAATGCAGCCGGCAATTTCTATATCAACGACAAACCTACCGGCGCTGTGGTAGGTCAGCAGCCTTTTGGAGGAAGTCGTGGTTCCGGAACCAATGATAAGGCAGGTTCTGTACTCAATCTCATCCGGTGGCTGTCTCCCCGTTCGGTTAAGGAGACCTTTGTTCCTCCGGTGAATTACAGGTACCCATTTATGTTGAAAGACAAGCTTTTACAGTAAGGGAACCAGTTTCTCAAGCTGGTTGCTGCGTGATCCTTTAATGAACACGAAGTATCCGGTCAGCGGGTTGTCTGATAACCATAGCAGGAGTTGATCGGTGCTTTCGGCGTAATGGTATCCTGCTTTGAGCGCAGCATCTTCAAAGGCCATCCCCACGCATATCACGTCTTTTACATTATGGTTTACCAGGTGCATGATCAATTCCTTATGTTCATGCTGGCTGTAATCGCCAAGCTCACGCATCTCACCGAGGATCAGCAATTTTTTAGGACTGCCGAGCTGCAGGAATTCATTAATGGCACTGACCATACTGGATGGATTGGCGTTATAGGCATCCATGAAGATCCTGTTCTTCCCTGTTTCGATGAGCTGGGAGCGGTTGTTTCTGGGCTGGTATAGCCTGATGGCCCTGAGAATGGACTCTTCCGGTATTCCCAGATGAAAACCCATGGAAACCGCCGCCAGTACATTCTCCGCGTTATATCCACCCAGTAGTTGTGTTTGAAGATTCATTACATGGTTTTCACGCCTGATCTGGAAAGCCGCGTACGGATCGCTTATACAACTTTCTACCTGTAGTCCCTTACTGCCGTTATACCAAACCGCACCAGAGTAATCTGTAGGAACAAGCCCCTGCACATAGGAATTCCCCTCGTTTACCAGTACTGTTTTCCCCCGTTTGATGAGAAAGTCAAACAGTTCACCCTTGGCTTTCACTACGCCCAGAATACCTCCAAAACCCTCAAGATGGGCTTTCCCGATATTGGTAATGAGACCGAAGTCGGGTTGTGTGATTTCACAAAGTCGGGTTATTTCACCCGGATGGTTCGCACCCATTTCGACAATGCCAAAACCTATGGTATTATCCATGGAAAGCAGGGTCAGCGGAACGCCAATGTGGTTGTTCAGGTTACCTTCGGTGGCAAACACCCTGAACTTTTCTGACACAACCGCTTTGCACAGCTCCTTGGTGGTAGTTTTTCCGTTGGACCCAGTAATGGCCAGGATCGGTATTCCGATTTGTTCACGATGATGGGCAGCCAGCTGCTGCAAGGTGAGGAGCACATCCTCCACCCTGATAATGGCTGCGTCTGGTTGTGCCGGATCCTCGTCCACCACGGCCACCCTGGCTCCCTTTGCAAGGGCCTCCCGAGCAAAAAGATTCCCGTTGAAGTTGTCCCCTTTCAGTGCAAAAAACAGGCAACCTGGCGTAATGTTTCTGGAATCAGTGGAAACAGTCCTGCCGGAGATATAAACATCATACAATTCCTGAATATCCATCTGCAATTCAATAAAAGAACAGGTGAAATTAGGCAAAAAAAAGACCCCGCCAAAAGCGGGGTCCGATTATACTGTTCCTATAGCCTATTTATTCTTCTTTCCCTGACCGGCCTGGCTGCCCACGCGAATCATGGCACAGCGGAAGCCCAGGTCGTCACGCGATTGCTCTTCACTCAGGAACCTGCGGGTGCCGGGACTGAGCCAATAAGCCCTGTCACGCCAGGAACCGCCTTTATACACTCTGGATTTATCGCTGATCAGAGAGGTCTCATACCCCAGCGTCTGGGAGTACATGCGCTCGGAATTGGAGGCCTGCCCTTTTATATCATTAACCCATTCACTGCCGTCAATGACACTTGATTCATAATCACCATCCTTATAGTTCTTATAATAAGCTTTCTTGTAGTTCCAGCGATTGATGGCTTCTTCCTCGGTTACATCCCTGTAACGGAGTCTGCCGAGACTGTCTTTTTCAGCAATATTGCCTTCTTCATCGGTTTCCAGTGTTTGGAATACGTTTCCACGGAAAGGATTAAACTCATCCACATCTTCGGAGGTCATTGGCCTGTATACGTCCTGCACCCATTCGTTCACATTGCCTGCCATACAATACAGTCCATAATCATTGGGCCAGAACGATTCAACGGGTCCTGGAATACTGGCGTTGTCATTCAGGGCGCCGGCAGTACCCATCAGGTCGCCACGTCCGCGGACAAAGTTGGCCCGCATTTCACCACGGTCCGATTTGGCATCATTCCTTAAATTATGGCCATCCCAGGGGTAAATCCTGCGCTCATAAACACGCTCTTCATAGGTGTTACCAATCAGGGAAAGGGCGGCATATTCCCATTCAGCTTCTGTTGGGAGCCTGTACTTGGGGAGGAGGATGCCATCCTCAACCATTACCCTTCTGAATTCCTGGTTAGGATCAACACTCCTTAGATTCTGGTTGACCAGACCCTCATACTGGCCTGCCAGATATGATTCTGTATTGAAATTTTCCTGTCCCAACTGGTTCGGATCCGGTTTCAGGATGCCTTCCCGGATAAGAATGCCCTCGTTCACCCTGTCAGTTCTCCAGGCACAATAATCGCTAGCCTGCAGCCAGCTGACACCGACCACCGGATAATCATTGTAGGAAGGATGCCTGAAATAATATTGTACATAGGGCTCGTTATAAGCCATCGGGCGCCTCCATACGAGTGTGTCAGGCAGGGCTTTTTTATATACAGCCGGATAGTCAACGAAAACACGGCTGATCCAGTGCAGGTACTCACGATAATCAACATTCCTGACTTCGGTCTGGTCCATATAGAATGAACTTACGGTTACCCTTCGCGGTGCATTGTTCCAATCATAAGTGACATCCTGCTCCACACGGCCCATGGAAAAAGTACCTCCTTCCACCAATACCAAACCGGGACCAGTTTCCTGTTCACTACCGCTGATAACCTCAAATCCCCCATTTTCGGCTTCGTTGTAATCCCAACCGGTGGCTGAGGAAACTCCACTTCCGCCACCTCCTTTAAAACAGCTGGTAAGTAACACCGCAACTGCGGGGATTGCCAGAAATGCAGAAAACTTAACTTTCATCTCTCTTGATTTTTATTTTCAAAAATATAAAATTATTTGCTCCTAATTTTCACAAGTTATCAAAACTAATCATAAGCGGGACAAACCGCTTTCCTGCTGCCTTTCATTCCTCTCTTCATTCCTCTCCTTACAGGCTGCTCCTCCTTATACTCGAAGCGGTATAAAAAGGTTACCTCATGGGCTGCCATTTTTGTTGATAAAAAGTTTATTTTTTTCAAATTAACGTCATAACTGTAACTGATATTGTATTTTTCCCATGAAATCCCGGCTGAAATAATAACCGCCTCAAAATCAAATTGCATATTCTGCCGGATCCATCCTCCGGCCATGATGCTGTTGGCCAGGATGAATCTGGATCCCCAGATTAATTCATTGTTGCTCTGCTGCACCGAATAGAACAGGGCGGGCTCCACCGCAATACTGCTGCTGTTCAACGGCAGCTTTCCGCTTACAAATGCCGTGAATTTGATGGGCATCCTGCTTCCCACCATTTCGCTGAAGGTATGCTGTGGTCTGGTCAAATGCCCGAACGAGATACCTGCAGTAAGATTATTGTTGTACCGGGTTATCAGTCCAAATGAAAAATCAGGGTAATTTTTGGTATAGCTGTTGAGGGTAACAGGACTGTAAGCATAACCCAGGTCATTCAGGATGTCTGAGCGGAAGACCAGTTCATCAGCATTGAATCTTCTGAATACATAGGAACCACTGATCCCTGCTGCCAGCTGCCACGAATTGCCTAAATATATCCGGTACCCGTACAGCAAGCTGACTGAGCTTTGATTGATAACGCCACTGCCCTGCATGTCGTTCATCAGGTTCAGACCGATGCCGCTGTTGAGGGAACTTATCGGCATGATCAGCGAGGCTCCATAGGTTACAAAGGTAGCGGGGATGCCCGGCCATTGATTGCGGTAAGTCATGCCAAGCTCTCCCGAAGATGGCATAGCAGCATAAGCAGGATTCACATAGCCTATATTCTGCATGAATCCGGAGAAATGAAAATCCTGACCAAAGGACAGACTACCTATCAGTGAAAAAAGAAAAGTTCCAATGGTTCTATTAACGGTCACACCGTGAAAATTAGCTCCTGTAAAACTATAATATTCTTTTCTTGTTTTTACTTCCAAATAATAATAATTGTAATTTTGAAACGTTCAATCATTCAGTTTATTTCCTCTAACCCGATATTTTAGATATCCGGCAAGCATTACAAGTTATATCTATGATCATCCGCCGACTTTTCTGCCTGTTTATGCTCATAGCTCCTTTCAGCCTTGCAACACAAGCCGGAAATGACACTCAGCCTTACCGTACCCGTGAACCGGCCGGATCATCGGTGCTGGCATCGGGGATATGGTACAAAATCAAGATCTACAAGGATGGAATTTACCGGCTGACCTTTGAAGACCTTTCCGGTATGGGCTTTTCGGACCCCTCGGGAGTGAGGATTTTCGGAAACGGCGGGGAAATGCTTCCCCTGATTAATGATGAACTTCGCTATGATGATCTCGTGGAGAATGCCATCTATATGAATAAGGGTGCAGATGGTATTTTTAACCAGAATGACTATATCCTTTTTTATGGTAAAGGCCCTGTTTCTTGGTCTTTTAACCCGGCATCAGGAATGTTTGAGCACCAGATGAATGATTATAGTAATGCTGCCTATTATTTTGTCACCACAGGCATCGGAGAAGGTCTAACCATAGGTGACGCTCCGGTCGTTACGGGAATTCCTGTTGCAACGGTTTCCGAATTCGATGATTATGATTTCCACGAACTTAACCGGTATAATTTTCTCAAATCGGGCCGACAATGGTTTGGTGAAAGAGTGGGCTATTATGATTATGATACGACATTTATTTTTGAGGGTTTGAAGACTACTTCCACGGTTATGGTTAAATCCAATGTGGTCAGCCGTTCCGCCTCATTAAAAACCTTTTCCTTTCTGAATAATAGCGTTGTTGTTGGGTCAGTTAATGTGCCCGGGGTCATTCTCAGTAATACCACCGGCATCTATGCCAACCAGAAATCTGTTTTATTCAGCTTCCCTGTTTCGGGAAACGAGATCAATCTCCGGGTGGTCTATAATAAAACCGAAAGTTCAGATGATGGATACCTCGATTATATTACGGTGAATGTGCGCAGAAACCTGGCGGTTTATGGAAATTCAGTGTTTTTCAGGGATCACACGGTCACCGGATCCGACGTTTTGGCACATTTTACCGTTGGAAACGCTTCGCCGCAAACCGAAATCTGGGATATAACTGACAGGCACCGTATTCGCAGGATCCCGTCAGCGCTTGCCGGCAATATGCTGGAATTTACAGACAGTGCTCAGGTGCTGAAGGAATATGTGGCTGTGAATACTGCCGCTTCCTTCCCAAAACCTGAGATCAGCCAGACACAGAAGGATCTGGGTCCGGTGGCCAATCAGAACCTCCATGCTACAGGTCCCTGTCAAATGCTCATTGTGGCTCACCCGCTTTTCCTGGAAGCTGCCGACAGCCTGGCTGAATTTCATCGGCAGCAGGACCAATTGTCTGTTCTGGTAACCACTACGGATAAGATTTATAATGAATTCTCTTCCGGTGCTCCTGATGTCAGTGCCCTTCGTAATTTCGCCAAAATGATCTTTGACCGAACCACCGGTAGTAATGATAAACTCCGGTATCTTCTGCTCCTGGGTGACGGATCGTACAACAACCTCTCTCAGGCGGCAGGAAATTCTAATTATATTCCGACCTACCAATCAGAAAGTTCACTGAATGCAAGCACTTCCTACGTCTCTGATGATTTCTTCGGTTTTATGGATGATGGGGAAGGCGGATCGGAAATCATGGAGAGCTACCTCCTGGATCTGGGGGTAGGCCGGTTGCCCGCCAAAACGATCGATGAAGCAATGGGACTATACAGAAAGATCAGGAATTACAATAACACCAGTAATAAAAAGGACTGGCGGAACAATATTTTATTCGTGGGCGATGATGAGGACGGGAATCTCCATATGACGCAGGCAGACGACCTGGCCAATTGGGTAATTGAAAATTACCCTCAGTTTGTCGTAAAAAAAGTATTCCTCGATGCTTATCAGCAGGTGTCTACCTCCACGGGAGCAAGGTATCCGGATGTGAACCAGATTATCTATGACAACATCCACAAGGGGCTTCTCATATACAATTATACCGGACATGGCGGTGAGATCGGCCTGGCCACAGAGCATATCCTCATGCGCGAGGATCTTAAGGAATATAAAAATTCTGCCAACCTGCCTCTGTTTGTGACGGCAACCTGTGAATTCAGCCGCTTCGATGACCTCACCGACAATGAGGGTGACCTGATCGAAAATACCTCGGCCGGTGAAGCCTCACTCCTGAACCCCAACGGAGGAAGCATTGCACTTTTTTCAACCACGCGGATTGTTTATTCCGACCGGAATCATTACCTCAATACCAAATTTTATAACGTTGTTTTTCAGCGAGACGAAAACGGTAAATTCTATAAGCTGGGGGATATCATCAGGATGACAAAGGATTCCTCAGGCATCAACCGGAACAAGCTGAATTTCATTCTCCTGGGCGACCCTGCCCTGACGCTGGCCATCCCGGAACATTCCATAATGACGGATTCCCTGAACGGAGTTTCAGTTACCCAAGCCCTGGATACCCTGAAAGCCTTTTCCAGTATCAGGATCTCAGGTCACGTTGTGGACAGGGAAAACAATTTGCTGAGCCATTACAATGGCATTGTGTACCCTTCGGTTTTTGATAAGAACCAGGTGGTGACGACCCTGGCCAATGATGGTGGCGAAAACATGCAGTTCAATTCGCGCGAAAACCTGATATATAAAGGCAAGGCCAGTGTAAAGAACGGCCGGTTTTCTTTTGAATTTATGGTTCCAAAGGATATTACTTACAGTTTCGGTAATGGCAAGCTGGTATATTATGCTCAGGACACCCTGTCTGATGCTAACGGCGTTTGGAGCGATTTTATTATCGGAGGAACTGATGCGGCAGCAGCGCCCGACCAGGATGGTCCTGAAATTTCTCTGTATATGAACGATGAATATTTTAACAACCAGGGTATCACCAACACCAATCCGGTCATTTATGCCAGAATCTTCGATGAAAGCGGAATTAATACAGTGGGCAACGGTATCGGACACGACATTACCGGGGTTATTGATGACCAGGTTGCTGATCCTGTGGTTCTGAGCGAATACTTTGAGGCGGATCTCGATAATTCCACACGGGGAAGTTTAAAGTATCCCATGAACGGCCTGACAGAAGGCTGGCATTCCCTGCGTGTGAAAGTATGGGATGTTTTCAATAACTCCTCAGAGGCTACTATTGAATTCAGGGTAATCCCTGGTGACAACCTGATCATAACCAATTTGTATAACTACCCGAATCCTGCCAGTGATCATACCTCGTTCCGATTTGAACACAACAAACCTGATGATGTCCTCCAGGTTACCATAAGCATTTATAACATGGAAGGACGAAATATTGCCATCCTGAAAGAAACCATTAACACCAGCGGCTTCAATTCGGCGCCCCTGGATTGGGATCTGAAAGACAACAGCGGACGCTTGCTGCCCCAGGGAATCTATCCTTACCGGATCAGGATAACCGACAGCAGTGGCTCATATGCCGAAAGTTACCAGAAACTTGTAGTCATCAGACAATAATCCCGTCATTTATTGGTTATAATTAAATAACCTTCCAAAGGCCATTTCGTAGAAAAAAATATTTATGACAAAAAATTTCAAAAATTTGATAAAACTCTACCCGTTTATTTTGTGAGAATTAATTATAACTTTGTGGCACTAAAATTTTAAAATAATGATTTTAAGAAGGTTAAATGTATTTATTATTGTATGCATTAATATATTCACGAACACATTTGCACAATCCGATTTAAACGCAGTTTATACTACAGTACCTTATCTGACCATTGCTCCCGATTCACGGGGAGGAGCCATGGGCGACCTGGGAGTGGCAACCTCCCCGGATGTAAACTCACAAAACTGGAATGCTGCAAAATTCGCCCAGATAAAAGAAAAAGCAGGGGTTACCATTTCCTTTACACCTTGGTTGCGGAATATTGTAAATGACATCAATCTTGGTTATCTATCAGGTTTCTACCGGTTTGACGACAAGCAAACCGTAAGTGCCTCATTGCGATATTTCTCACTGGGTGAGGTGGTTTTCCGGAATGATGTGGGCGATTATGTAAGAACCGCTAAACCCAATGAGTTTTCCATTGACGCCGGCTATTCCAGGTTGCTGTCGGATTATTTCTCAGGCGCCCTGGTATTGAGGTTCATCCGATCAGATATCTCAGGAGGGAGCGGCGTTACCGAAGACTATAATCCCGGCTATTCCTTTGCGGCTGACCTGGGTGTCTATTACCAGCACCCCCTCGGCATCGGCAACAAGGACGGTGAAATTGCCTGGGGCCTAAATTTTTCCAACCTGGGTACCAAGATATCCTATACCGAAGGTGCCGATAAACAGTTTATTCCGGCAAACATCCGTGTTGGCGTGCGCTATACTTTTGATATAGATGAATACAATTCCATATCAGCTGCCTTTGACCTCAACAAACTCATGGTTCCCACACCACCGCTTTATGCCGATACAACTGATGATGGCACCACAAACCCGGTGATTGTTGCCGGATATCCGACTCCCACTTCCCTTCCCCTGAGCTGGATTCAGTCATTTTATGATGCCCCCGGAGGCTTTGAAGAGGAGATGAAGGAGATCATGTATTCCGTCGGCCTGGAATACTGGTACAGGAACCAATTTGCAATGCGTGCCGGATATTTTCATGAAAGTGAATCAAAGGGGAACCGACAGTATTTTGGGGCCGGAATTGGACTGAAGCTAAACATGTTCTTTATCGACTTCTCTTACCTGATCTCCACTTCGGGCAGGAACAATCCCCTGGCCAACACCATGCGATTCACCCTGGGCTTCAACTTCAATGACATCAAGTAACTTGTCATGGATATACGGATCGGACTGGGTTATGATGTGCATCAGCTCACTGATGGCCGGAAACTGATCCTTGGAGGCGTTGAAATCCCCTACGAAAAGGGACCGGTGGCGCATTCCGATGGAGATGTCCTGATCCATGCCATATGTGATGCTTTGCTGGGTGCTGCTAACCTGCGCGATATCGGCTATCATTTCCCCGATACCTCAGCCGATTTCAAGGGTATCAGCAGCCTGATCCTTTTGAAGCGAACACTTACCCTGATCAAGGAACAGGGTTTCGGTGTCGGGAATATCGATTCAACTCTTTGCCTGCAGCGTCCTAAAATAAAAGATTTTGTTCCGCAAATGGTCAGCAATCTGGCCATGGTTCTGGAAACAGACATTGCCAACGTTTCTGTTAAGGCTACCACCACAGAGAAACTGGGATTTGTAGGCGAAGAAAGAGGGATATCCGCCTATGCGGTTGCACTGATCATTAAAGAACCATGAGCACTGTAGTTGTATTAGGCGCCAGCCCGAATCCCGAGAGGTTTTCCTACAAAGCCGTAAAGTGGCTTGTCCGGCACCATCACAAAGTGGTGGCCATCGGCAAGCGAAAAGGCTTCATCGACAAAACTCCGATCATCACAGGGCAGCCTCCCCTGGATGATATTCATACCGTAACCATGTACCTGGCACCGTACCATCAGGGAGAAATTTTTGATTATGTACTGGGCCTCCGCCCCAAACGGGTCATCTTCAATCCTGGCACCGAAAGTCCGGAATTGGAAGAGTGGCTGCAGAGCTACAATATTGAAATAGTGCACGATTGTACCCTGGTTATGCTGGCTAACGGAAGGTTTTAATTCAGGCACCAGGAACAGACTGTAAGTGATATCAAAATAAAAGCCATGAACAAAAGCATTGATGTTGGATTATTGATTGTACGGTTGAGTACCGGGATTCTGATGTTCCTGCACGGCATATCAAAATTATTCCAGGGAGTCAGTTCTATTAAAAACCTGCTGGCGGAACATGGGTTACCGATATCCCTTGCCTATGGTGTTTATATCGGTGAAATCTTAGCCCCCATGCTGATTATTATTGGCTTCAGAACACGGCTGGCAGCTCTGTTGCTGGTTATTAACTGCCTGGTTATTATCTTTATCGCACATCCTTCAGAAATATTCAGATTAAATGAATTTGGCGGCTGGTCTCTGGAACTGCCTGGTTTGTTTCTTTCGGGAGCCCTCGTCCTGCTTTTTGCCGGCGGAGGAAAATATGCTGTGAGTTCGCGGAACAGCCTGGATTGATATAAGGTTGCAAACAGGTATAAAAAGACCGCTAAAATGCAGTTTGTCTATAAAACTTTCCTGCTCGCAGATTAGATTTGCTTTAATGCCCTCCAATCCTCAAATTTGCGCAGTATGAAAAAACTGCCAGTCCTCATCCTTTTGCTGGGCGGATCCATCCATGCTCAATGTCAGATCATCAATGGCTCTGTACTCGATAAAAACACCCGTGCTCCGGTTGAATTCGCGATGTTGTACTTCAACGGGACCACTTTGGGAACCTACTCGGACGAGAACGGGAAATTTGAGCTGGATGTTACCAAGCATGCCAACATGCCATTGACAGTAAGCGCCATCAATTACTATTCCTTCAATGTAACTGATTTTTCGGCCAATAAACCGGTAATCGTGTATTTGACCCCCAAGGTGATTGAGTTGGAGGAAATTGTAGTAACAGCAAAAGCCCGCGATTCCAAGAGAAAAGCAAACCTGCAGCTCTTCAGGGATGAATTTCTCGGCACTACCGAAAATGCCCGGAAATGCGAGATCATTAATGAAAATGACATTACCTTTAATTACGATCCCGACGGAGACACCCTGAAAGCCTATGCCGTAAAACCCATCCTTATCCGCAATATTGCGTTGGGATACACCATTACCTATTTTCTCGACCAGTTTGAATATTACCGAAAAACCAAGTCCTTCATCTTCAGGGGTAATATCATCTTTGCCGAGGACCATTCCGGTGATGAGGAACAAATTCAAAGCCAGGAAAGAAAACGAAAGCAGGCCTACCTGGGATCACGGATGCAATTCTTCAGGGCACTCTGGGCAAATGATCTTAAATCCACTGCCTTTATTGTCAGGAACTCCAGCAACGAAACGCTAGAATATAAAAACTTCGTAAATGACAGGGAGGGTTCACGAAAGTACCTTCAATACTTTGAAAACCTGGGTATCTGCTATTATTCGGAAATGCCCACCACCTATATCAATTTTTTGAAGCCCAGGGTTTTCTTTGATAAAAACGGGTATTATGATCCCACCGGCATCAGCTGGGAAGGGGATTTGGTAAAACAACGCATTGCCGACTGGCTGCCTTACGAATATGTAATGCCGGACTAACTTGTTTGCATTTCAACCGGAAGTGACTATTTTTGTCACCTTAATCAAAAAACACACTGTATCATGAAAGCATACGTATTCCCCGGTCAGGGCGCCCAATTTGTGGGTATGGGCAAGGATCTTTATGATAACGATCTGCTGGCAAAGGAGCTGTTCGAATCAGCCAACCAGATCCTTGGATTTCGTATCACCGACCTCATGTTTTCGGGTACGGAAGAAGACCTGAGACAGACTAAAGTCACGCAACCTGCAATATTTCTCCATTCTGTCATTCTGGCAAAAGTTCTTGGCAGCCACTTTCAGCCTGAAATGACAGCCGGGCATTCCCTGGGCGAATTCTCTGCCCTGGTGGCGGCAGGCGGACTTTCTTTCGAAAACGGGCTGATCCTGGTTTCTCAGCGGGCCAATGCCATGCAGAAAGCCTGCGAGTTGCAGCCATCCACCATGGCTGCCATTCTCGGACTCGAGGACGAAGTGGTCGAAAAGATCTGTGCCGAAATCAGTGCTGTAGTAGTTCCCGCCAACTACAACAGTCCAGGCCAGATTGTCATTTCCGGCTCTGTCGAAGGAATCGACCAGGCCATTGAAAAACTCAGCGCTGCCGGCGCTAAAAGGGCCCTGAAACTGTCAGTGGGAGGTGCCTTCCATTCCCCGCTCATGGAACCTGCCAGGATTGAACTCGGTAAAGCAATCGACAATGCCGAATTCAGCAAACCTGCTTGTCCCATCTACCAGAACGCCACCGCCAAACCCTCTTCCGATCCTGACATTATCCGGGAAAACCTGAAAACGCAGCTGACAGCGCCTGTAAGATGGACACAATCCATGAAAAACATGCTCGCCGATGGCGCCACTTACTTTTATGAGGTGGGACCCGGAACCGTGCTGCAGGGTTTGATCAGAAAGGTCGACCGTAATATTCCGGCTGAAAGTGTAAAACCTTTTCCCGGTGCGAATTGATTCAAATGCTGCCTGTTCTTTTTAAAACGGTTGATCATCATAATTTGCCCCTAAGTCCCCGGTATCCCCAGATCATACTAATACATTAAAAGGTTAGAGATTTGCAAATGCACCTAATGGTATTCCGCATCAGGCTAAAGCCTCATTTGAACCAAACAAATTAAGGATGGTTGACCCATCAATAACATCTTTTACTATCTTTAAACACTTGAATTAAACTTTAAATCTGAAGTTAAAGATTCATACCTCGTTTCTCAACTGTTGATTTATGAAAAGAAAGTGGCTTTGGTTTATTCCGGGACTGATTGCCGGATTCCTGATTTTTGCCTCCGGTTCTGTTATGGTGAAGCATACATCAACCGATGAATACTGTGCCTCCTGTCATTCGATCCATCCCCAGGCCACAGCGTCATGGAAACAGTCGGTCCACTACCTCACTGAATCCGGAACCCACACCAGCTGTGTGGATTGCCACCTCCCTCCCCATGGCCAGGGATACCTGGTGGCCAAGGTCAAGACCGGTGTAAGGGACGTGTGGAGCAAATGGACCAAGGATTCAGCCTCATTCAACTGGGAGGAACGCAGTCAGCTTGAATTTGCCAGGAACCATGTTTATGAATCATCCTGTATTGCCTGTCACGAAAATCTCTTTCCGCCCAAGCTCACCAAAGAAGGTGCCGATGCCCATCTTTACTATACTGCCAACAGGAGTAAGCAGGAAGACCTGCAATGCATCAACTGCCACCTGAATGCCGGCCATTTTATCGAAGGCTATTTGCATGGTGGAAATACCGGTTTTGGGACGGGTGCACAGGACAACCGGATAAAGTATACCCTGCCCGCTGCAGTAACCCGTTTTGAAACCTACCGTGAACAGATTCCGGGATCTACCGTGTCCTTTACCATGATTGCAGTTCCTGGCGGAACGTTCAATATGGGATCGCCGGATGACGAACCCCTGCGTGATACGGATGAAGGACCTGTCCGAAAAGTCAAAGTTGATTCGTTCTTTATGGCTGAGATCGAAGTGTCGTGGGATGAATATCTCGCCTTCTATTCCCAGACCTCGGGTGAGGGCCGATCTACTGATTCCGAGGGGGTCCGGGCTTCCGGGAAACAAACCGATGCCATCACAGGAGCCACACCACCTTACGGGCAACCTGACCTGGGCTGGGGCAAGGGACAAAGGCCTGCCATCTCCATCAGCTACCATGCAGCCGAGACTTATTGCCGCTGGCTGTCAGTGGTTACCGGCAAGCATTACAGGCTGCCTTCGGAAGCCGAATGGGAATATGCCTGCCGGGGAGGTACGGCAACCCCTTATTTCTTTAAAGGCGACCCCGGTAAATTTGAGAAATCAGGCCTGCGGGCGAAAATTTCCAGAAACGATACTTCGGTCATCAATACCTTTGTTGTGTATGCCGAAAACAGCAGATCCAAAACTCAGGAGCCCGATTTTGTTGCCGGAAATCCCCTGGGCCTCAAAAACATGTCGGGCAATGTTGCTGAGTTCTGCAGTGACTGGTATCAATCCGATGCCTATGCCAATTATCCGGGTGACATGGTGATGAATCCCAAAGGCCCGTCAACCGGCACAGAAAGAGTGATCCGGGGCGGATCATACAAAGATGCCGCCGGAAATGTAAGAAGCGCTGCCCGTGATCATACCCGCACCGAAGCATGGCTGCATACAGATCCTCAATTGCCCAAAAGCATCTGGTGGTATTCCGATTGCTTCTATGTTGGCTTCAGGGTCGTTTGTGATTTCGATCATGCGACCGGGAAACCCGCTTCGAATAATCAATGATTAAACCAAATCATCTCATTATAGAACAAAACCACAAAATCTCTAACTCATGAAGACAGGTATTTCAAGACGTACATTTCTGGGCACATCAGCCGCAGCAGGTTTGACGGGTTTAACCATCCCCGGCCTGCTGACCGGATGCGCAACGGAAAAGAAAACAAAAAAGACCGTGGAAGTTCCAACCTTCCTGGATCAGGCTCCTGACGGACAGGAACTCAAAGCTGGCTTAATCGGATGCGGCGGTCGCGGAACCGGTGCCGCAATCGACTTTCTGACTGCAGGACCCAATCTGAAAATTGTTGCCATAGGTGATGTACTGCAGGACAGAATCGACTCTTGCAGGGAAGAGCTCAAAAAAACCAAATCAGTGGAGGTTCCCAATGAAATGTGCTTTGTAGGTTTTGACGCTTACCAGAAGGTGATCGCGGCCGGTGTGGACATCATCATCCTGGCTACTCCTCCTTACTTCAGGCCGGATCATTTTGCTGCGGCTGTGGAAGCCCGTAAGCATGTATTCATGGAAAAACCCGTATGCGTCGATCCTGTAGGTGCCAGGTCGGTTATCGCTACCGCACGCCAGGCACAGGGAATGGGTTTATCCGTGGTGACCGGAACACAGCGCCGCCACCAGCGGGATTATGTTGCCACCTACAAAAATGTGGCCGAAGGTATGATCGGCGATATCGTATCCGCCAATGCTTACTGGAACCAGGGCAAACTCTGGCACCGCGATCCCAATGCCACCTGGTCCGAAATGGAATATATGATCCGCGACTGGGTTAACTGGTGCTGGCTATCCGGCGACCATATCGTGGAACAGCATGTTCACAATCTCGATGTCGTTCACTGGTTTACAGGTAAGTTCCCCGTCAAGGCAACCGGTTTTGGATCGAGGCTGAGAAGGGTGACCGGTGATCAATTTGACAATTTCAGTGTGGATTACACCTTTGATAACGGGATGCACATGCACAGTATGTGCCGCCAGATCAACGGCTGTGTAAATTCGGTTTCGGAGCGCATCCAGGGAACCAGCGGATCCTCGAACTGCAGAAATTCAATCGTGGATTTATCAGGAAATGAAATCTGGAAATACGAATACCCTGCAGGTGAAGACGGACAACCCGCCACCGAGGTGAAGATCAGCCCGTATGTACAGGAGCATATCGACCTGGTTACCTCCATCCGCAACGGTAAACCTTTCAATGAAGCTGAAAATACAGCCATGTCCACCCTTGTGGCCATTATGGGCAGAATATCGGCCTATACCGGAAAGGAAGTGACCATGGATGAAGTTATGAATTCCGACCTGAAACTGGGACCCAAGGTATTCGCCTTTGGACCGGTAGAGGTTCCCAAAGAGATTCCTATTGCCGGTGAAGCTTATGTTCCGGGGTCTGAATCCTGAAAAGCTCCAGGCGGAGTTACAAAATCCGCCTAGCCTATAATGCTTCTTCATACATAATCATAGGCGTAGTTTACGACTGCGCCTATTTTTATTGTATTGGATTCAACCTTCTTCCTTTATACCTGTTCCCCTTTAGTTTCAATCTGCCGCCTCCATTCCCAGTAATAATAATCCCGTATATTCCGTATAACGCGGTATATTGAATTGGCCCAGTAATTCCTGAACCCGAAACCCTTTGGCTCGCCCCTCAGCCTCTGCTGAAGCAAAACGTTACCCGTACTCATATCGACAGCAACAAAATGATACCAGGCTTCGAGGGCATTCTTATTCAGGTTTTCTGCGATGAATACAATACCAATGCCTTCTTTGCCGGTCAGATCATATTGCCGCACAAAGGCCCGGATATCCTCCTCTGTAAACCTGGCCGGATTGTATGTTTCCATTTCTTCCAGCGGGGTTTGTGCATTTCGGGCAGCGATCATGTCGATATCGAAACGGATATCGGATTTTCTCAGCATGCCCCTGATATCGTATTTCATGGATTCTTCCAAGATGATCGCGTTCCACTGCGGAAAATACAGGTCCCTGATCTGCCAGGTGCTCTTTGATCCGGCCTCAAAGAATTCTGCAAAGTTGCCGGTTAAAGTAACATGTGAGTAATCGATCCCCAGCCAGGTGACAGTAATATCAGACCGGAATAAATCCGGCGTTGTATAAGCGTCTGCCAGTAATCCAACAGGCCCTAGCAGCAGTATTAAAAACAACTTTTTCATAGGTTATTGTGGTTTTCGAATCGTTTGTTACCTGTAAATAAGGGCAAGTTTCTTTCAAAAAGGTTGCACGGGAACTGTAGATTCATCTACTAAATATACTATTGACTTGTAGCTGATTCCGCTGTGCAGTGAAAGGCCTATTTCGCAAGTGCGGCTTGTACTGTACCCCTGAGTTACCCCGGAAGGGAGTTTTTCCCTGAGCAGCCTGAGGGCAGAAGCATTGAGTTCGGGCCGGGTAAATCCGCGGTCACCAGCCCAGCCGCAGCAGCCTATCTCATCGGGAACAACAACTTCATCGGCACAGAGGCGGGCCAGCTGAATCAGGTCAGCAGCAAGACCCATTTTGGTATTGCTGCAGGTGCTGTGAACCGCAATCCTGCGGGGCAGTTTATTGAATACCAGACGACGGGTGAGGAATTTCAGGATGAATTCCACCGGTTCATACACCTGAAGCTTTGGTGACAGGGTTTCTTTCATCCGGAACAAACAGGGACTCATATCACAATACACGGGTATCTTTCCGTCATTACTTGCTGCCAGCAGCGCGATCTCCAGCTCAGCTGCCTTCATTTTGCCTTCAGCCACAAAGCCCTTACTGTCAAAGGCCATTCCGCAACACAACCTGTTCACGTTACGCGGGATGATCACCTCATATCCAGCCTTTTGCAACAACTGTATGGTCTTGCCCACCACAGCCATTTCCCCGGGGTCATAATCGGCTGATTTGCCCATGCTCCGGTTAATGCAGGTCGGAAAATACACTACCTTTAAATCCGACCGGGCGGCAGGTGTTTTCAGTATTCTTACATCCGCTCCTGCAGGCATATATTTGTTCCATAGCGGTATGGCCGCTCCCGAAATACTGTGCAGCGCGGCCGAAACCGATTGCATGAATTTAGTCCCGGTTATCCTGTGCATGAAGGAAACCAGGTTCAGTGCCACCCTCAGCATGGCCGTTACATGATGCATACCCGCGGCAACTTTCCGGGCTGTCTGGCCGGCCAACCGACTGTGCCCGTAAAGCCTCAATTCCTTGATCAGCTTGCCGGTGTTGATATCCACCGGGCATGCAGCAGCGCAAAGTCCGTCAGTGGCGCAGGTTGCCTCACCATGGTACGCAAAGTCTTTCATTATGCTTTTTAAGCTGTCAGCTTTTCCTGTTCCGGCAACCGGGTTGTTCAGTTCGCGGTACAGCACGATCCGTTGACGCGGCGTCAGGGTGAGATTTTTGGAAGGACAATCGTACTCGCAAAATCCGCATTCAATGCAGTTGTCGATGAGCTCGTTGACAACAGGTATGGGCTTCAGGTTCCTGATATGAACCAGGGGATCCTCATTGAGGATGACTCCGGGATTCAACAGGCCATGCGGGTCACAAGCCTTTTTGATGGATTGCATGATCCCGTAAACTTCAGGTCCCCACTCTTCCCTTACAAAGGGAGCCATGTTGCGGCCTGTGCCGTGCTCGGCCTTCAGGCTTCCATCGAACTGATGCACTACAAGCTTCACCAGATCATCCATAAACCGGCGGTATTTCTCCACTTCTTCCTGTCTTTGAAAGTCCGGCATGATCACAAAATGAATGTTGCCATCGAGCAGGTGGCCCCACATCACCGACCCGGCATAGCCGTATTGTCTGATAAGCACTTTCAGGGACACCAGTGCTTCTCCAAGTATTCCTGCCCTGAAAGCCACATCCTCAATAATACAGGCTGTCCCCCTGGGCCGTGTCGCAGCTGCAGAAGTGAAAAGACCCTTTCGCACCCTCCAGATGCTGTTGTAGGCATCTGTTTCTGTGATAAAATCAATCGGATAAAGGGTTTCTATACCGGAAAGTGATTTCCGTATCTCCCCGGCCTGTTCCAACAGTGTGTCCTGGTCAGGAGCGGAGGTGTCGATCAGCAGGGCGACCACCTCTTCATCAAGCTCCCGGATAACGGAAGGTATGCCTGGATTGTCCTGTACCGAGCGCAGCGCATTGCGGTCCATCAGCTCTGCTGCGCTTACTTCACAACTCCGTAAGGGAATAATGGCCCTGCAGGCATCCCGGATGTTACTGAAAAATACCAGGGCGGCCGCATTGAACGGGAAGCTGTCGACGGTTTCAAAAGTGGCATCGGCAATAAAACCCAGGGTGCCTTCGGAACCCACCATAAGATGATACAGGATGTCAACAGGATCCGAAAAGTCAACCAGGGCATTGATGCCGTAGCCGGTGGTATTTTTAAGTTCGTACTTGTGCCGTATCTTTTCCAGCAGCAGTGGATTGTTGTTTACCTGAGCCGCCAGCCGCAGGAGTTCAGCCACCAGTGAAGGATGATCCTTTAAAAAGCGCTCCCGCGAATCACGATCGCGTGTATCCAGGACCGATCCATCGGCCAGCACCATCCGCAGGCCTTTCAGGGTATTATAACTGTTTGTGGCAATACCATAACTTGCCCCACTGGCATTATTGGCAATGATGCCTCCGATCTTGGCCGCTGCAATGGAAGCAGGACTCGGACCGATTTTCCGGTTGTAACCCGACAGGATCCGGTTGGCCTGACCTCCTGTAATACCGGATTGAAAAGTAGCCCGTCTGCCTTCCTGTCCAACCGACCACTGCGTAAACCCCGGTCCGATCTCCACCAGTACCGAATCCGTGATGGTCTGGCCGCACAGGCTTGTTCCTCCGGCCTTAAAAGTTATCGGAACGTGGAATGATCTGCAGGTATTTATAACCTGGATTACCTCATGTTCCTGGTTGACCTGTACTACCAGTTCAGGAACGAGCCTGTAAAAGCCTGCATCTGTGCCCTTGGCCAGCCGGTAAAGCGGATCGGTGTATATCGGTGATGTATACCCCGATTTTTTCAGCTGTTTGACTATTTCATTGTATATATGCTGCACGGTTATTTGGTATTAAAGCCCTTCGACTTCGCTCAGGGTGACATTCCGAAAAAGCTTATCCTTGCCTGAACATCAGGCTGAGCGGAGTCGAAGCTAATCTAAGCTTTCTGCTCAGGGTGACTTTTTCTGTACGCCGATCCCAGGCAAATCCGGTATTTCAACCTTACCCTCCCGGATTTTTACGCCGTCGAAAACATCATTGCTGATCAGCAGGTTCCCGTCGAGATCGGCCCAGTCCGCCAATGGTGAAAGCTGCGATGCCGCTGTCACTGCACATGAGGTTTCAGTCATACACCCGATCATCACCTTCAAACCCAGAGCCCGGGCCATGCCCACCATGGTATAAGCCGCCCGGAGCCCGCCACACTTCATCAATTTGATGTTTATGCCATGATAAACACCATATACCTTCTTTACATCAGCCGGTATTTGAAGTGCTTCATCGGCGATAACCGGAACAGGGCTCCTTTCAGTGATCCAGGCCATGTCATCCACGGCAGTTTTGGCCATGGGCTGTTCAATATACACTACACCCTGCTCATGGAGCCAATGGATCATGTCCAGCGCCATATTCTTGTCTTTCCATCCCTGGTTTACATCAACGCCGAGCGGAACCTGAGTGACAGACCGCACCGCCTCTATCATTTCCCTGTCGTTTCCGCCTCCCAGCTTGACCTTAAGAATCCTGAACGAGGAAGCTTCCCTGGTCTTTTCTTTGACCACTTCGGGCTGGTCAATTCCAATGGTAAAAGAAGAACAGGGAGCATGTTCCGGATTCAAGCCCCAGATGCGATACCAGGGCTGCTGCATCAATTTTCCCACCAGATCGTGCAGGGCGATGTCCACCGAGGCTTTGGCGGCGCAGTTGCCCGGTGCGATCCCGTCGACATAGGATAAAATATCTTCGATTAAAAAGGGACTGCTGAAACGGGAGAGGTCGACCTTCAGAAGGAAGTCCTGTGCCGAGGCATGCGATTCGCCCAGGTAAGGCGGCATGGATGCTTCTCCATAACCCACGGTATCCATCCAGGTGATCGAGGTCAGCATCACCGGTGTGATCTTTCTTGATCCGGCTGCAATGGTAAATATATGCTTCAGCTGCAGTTCATAAGGTTCGAACTTCAGGATCATCGCGTTGCTTCCGATCTTCCTGCCCCTCAGTCCGGTTGCGGCCTGCAGCGAAGAATAGTTGAAGGATAAACAGGTGCCTCCGGTCATAAGTCCAAGGTGTTTTAAAAAATTCCTGCGCGTGTTCATTTTACTGGATCATTTACTGGATGAAAATACAGGCTCACTTTCAGTATTGGTAAAGCTCTGTGAAGATACTGCATAGAAATACCGCGATAGCCTCGTTTTTAAATTTGCACGAAAAATTACTGTTGAATCGGGGGTGATGCAGAAAACAGGTTCAGTACCGGTTAACAAAGCAGGCCCTCCCTTCTTAAGTTTATATACTATGTAATTCTTGGCGTTCTTGCTCTTTTTCCAGGAAAGCTTGATGCTGTCGTTCCGGGCTGTAACCTTTAGTCCTGCTGGGATAGCCGGGACAACAGGATCAATGCGTGGATTGGCCGGCGGAAGGGCGGGCTGTTGATAGACTTTCTTAGTGAGCCGCTGCTCAAGCTTCAGGGGATTGGTCCTCAAATACTTGGCGCTGAAAAACATGCTGCCGGCAATATTGGGATATGTGCGGTTCAGCCGGATCTGCTTCACTATTTCCCTGGACGATCTCCAGGCTTTCACGGGTGATTCGGGGTCAATGCGATAAAAGGCCTGGCCGATATAAAGGGGGCAGCCATAGGTATTCCTGTTCCACCAATCGGCGAGTATGGCATAGTCAGCTACCTGCAGGCCAATATGCCAGTATAACTGCGGCGTTACATAATCAATCCAGCCTTCCCGCTGCCACTTCAGGATATCCGCAAAAAGATCATCATAATTCGTTTGCCCGGCCCGGGTGCCGGACCCCGCGGGATCTCTGGCGACATTGCGCCAAACCCCAAAGGGAGAAATGCCAAAGGCCACATGTGGTTTGATGGCCCTGATGCTGTCATGCAGCTGCCTGATAATCAAATCGACATTATGCCTTCTCCAGTCGTCACGCTGTCCCTCAGAAAACTCCCCATGAAAGGCGAAAAACGAGCTGTCATCCGGAAAATCAACCCCGGCAATGCGGTAGGGATAAAAATAGTCGTCCATGTGAATAGCATCGATATCATAGCGACGTACGATATCACTTACAACCCTGGCCACATGATCACGTGTCTGGGGCAATGCCGGATCAAAATACCGGGTGGTACCATAGGTGACAAACCATTCGGGGTGTATTTTGGTGATATGATCCGGGGCGGTGTTGTGATTGGCGGTATCGCGGATGGCCCTGTAAGGATTCAGCCATACATGAATATCGAGACCCCGTTTTCTGCATTCCTCAATGGCAAAGTCAAGCGGGTCATACCAGGGATCAGGTGCCATACCCTGCTTTCCTGTAAGCCACTGCGACCAGGGTTCAAACGGTGAAGGGTAAAAGGCATCAGCAGCAGGCCTGATCTGCAGGATCACTGTATTCAGGTTGTATCTCTTTACCAGGTCAAGCAAGGTAATCATTTCCTGCTTCTGGGCATCCGTGGTAAGCCCGGGAGAAGAAGGCCAGTCGATGTTTTCCACGGTAGCAATCCATACCCCCCGCATCTCACGTTTGGGAAGATCCTGACCATGCAGAAGGGGCAGGAAGAAAAGGGAGAACAAAAAATGGAAAAGCTTCATATACGAATTTATATAAATATCCAGAAGATTGGCAATGTTTATCTGAAACGGTGAAAAAATGGAAGACTGCATGACTGCAAGACTGCAAGACTGCAAGACTGCATGACTGCATGACTGCAAGACTGCATGACTGCACAACCAAACAATCATTTACTATTCACCCCTGGACTTCTTGACACCGAACCCCGGGTCAACCCGCAGGAACGGAATTAACGCCATACCCGGAAGGGTGCAGATCAATACATACACAAAGAAATGCTGATAACCCAGAATTTCCTGAATAAAACCCGACATCATCCCCGGAAGCATCATACCCAGAGCCATTAGCGAAGTGCCAATCGCATATTCGGCAGTTTTAAACTTGCTTTCTCCCACAAAATACAGTAAAAACAGCATGTAGGCTGTAAATCCGAATCCGTACCCGAACTGTTCCAGGACAATGGCCGCGTAAACAGCAATATTGCCCGGCAAGGGCTGGGTATAGGCAATGTAAAGCAAACCCAGGTTGGGAAGGTTCATGCTCAGCGCCATGACCAGGAATAGTTTTTTCAGCCCGTATCTGGCAGCCAGGATGCCGCCCAGGATTCCACCAACCGTGAGCGATAACATGCCAATGGTGCCATATGCTATACCATACTGCGCTGCAGTCAGACCGATCCCGCCGCTTTCTCTTGAATCTACCAGGAAGGGGGTCGCGATTTTAATGGACTGAGATTCGCCAAACCGATAGAGCAACAGGAATAACAAGGCGGGTATTATGCCAGGTTTCCTGAAAAAGGAGATGAATACCCTTCCATATACCCGGAGACTGACACTATCTGCTGATTTTGCTTCCTGCGGGCGGGGCAGGATGAACCGGTGGTAAAGGCCGAGTATTAGGAGAAACAGCCCCAGAACGCCGAGTGCAGCAGTCCAGCTGAAGGCAATGTTGCCGGCTGTTATTTTAAATACCGCAGTTGCAGTCCTGCTCAGGTTGTGATCGGTGGTAAAGGTAACCCGCACCGGCTGGTTCCAGTTGTCGCGGTTAAACTCAAACCGGCCTGACTGGCTTTTTGCAAGCCGGATGTCCTTGCTTCCGGACTTATAGGCAAGATTCAGGACGACCTCTCCGGCTTCAGGTGGTGCGGATAAAGCAATATAAGTGACCGCAGAATCCGGCCCTGCAATGTTTTTCTGATACAGTGGCACCTTTACTTCCTCCGGATAATGCAGGATCCTGGTTTGTCCGCTGCTGTCAACCGCTAATGAACCTGGCGGAACTTCCGTTACAAACGATCCGGCCGTTACGGCGCTTACCTGAAGATTGACCGGCTCAAGGCCGGTTTTTTCCTGCACCAGTCCTGCAATCAGCGGTATCACTCCCATGGCAGTAAGCATGGCGATCCGGTAGAAGGTGCTGCGGATACCTACAAAAAAAGCCTGCTTGTGCTGATCGAGTGCATGCATATAAAAGCCGTCGGCAGCAATATCGTGACTTGCCGAGGAAAAAGCTATGAGGGCAAACAATCCAATGGTAAGGGGAAAGAAAACCGATGTAGGCATGACGGTACCAACCGCAATAAATGTGATGCCCAACAGCAACTGGGTAACGATGATCCAGTTCCGTTTGGTGGAAACGACCTCCACGTAAGGGCTCCATAAAGGCTTGATTGTCCAGGGCAGATAGAGCAGGCTGGTCCAGAATGCCAGTGTTGCAACGGAAATCCCCATAGTCTTATAAATCAGGCCTGATGTGGTCATGACAATACTGTAAGGAATGCCCTGGTATAGGTATAAGGTAGGAATCCAGGTCCAGGGGTTTCGGGATGGTGTTTTTTGAGCGCTGGTAGTCATAGGTTGTCTTTGTAAGTTATGGGCTGTATTTTACAGGTTGCCTGTGGATGTTTTCTTTTGGTCTTAATTCCTCTGGCCTTAATATCTTTTCTTCAGTTCCACTCCCCTGAAATAGTGCATCAGAATCTCCTGATAGGAATACCCCATGGATCCCATTACGGCTGCACCTATCTGGCAGAGTCCCACGCCATGTCCCCATCCTGCACCATGCAGGATAAACCGGCATGTCTTTCCTTCCAGTACTTTCTCTACAACAAAGGCCGCACTGTAAAGATGGGTTGACGATAAAGCCCGCCTGATTTCCAGTTCCTTTCCCAGTATCATGGACCTGATACTGCCCACGATCTTCAGCCGTATGAGCCTTCCTGAAGTGCCTCTCTCCATGGGGATCAAATCACGGATAACACCAAAGTCAACTCCTGTGCGATTGTGGATAAGATCTCCCAGTTCCCTGTCTGTATAACTGACCTTCCAGCGGTAAAAGTCGCGGGTGGTCTGGTCATAATCGTTCAGCACCTGCAGCAGGACCTCCCGGTCGCTGGTATTGCAGAAAGCCGGCGGGCTGGACAGGATCCATTCCCGGGCATCTTCTTCCCGGGCAAGATTGGCTCCGGAATCGGAGTGATCTCCGGCATTATCATAGAGACGTTGCAGGTAGGGATGATTTGCTGGCTCCCAGACATTCTCAAACACCTCTGTAACTCCTCCGCAACACTTCGAGAACCTTGTGTCGCAAAGCCTGTCATTGTAAATAAGAACCTCCCCGGAGGTTTCACCCACCGCCTGCTCCACAAGGGGGGTGGTGGCACGTGTAATGCCCTGATACCGTTGACAATGGTCATCGGCACAGACATCGAACAAGAAATGATCTTCACGGTCATACCAGACAATTCTTTCTTCATCGGTCTGGGTAACCGACTGGTATTGCTTCTTCCGGGTCCGGACCTCTTTGCTTTTTTCAATCTGGGCCAAAAGCCAGCTTCTGGAAATCACTGCATGGGCCTTGAGCATTTCAAGTGAAGAGGTGGCGCTCATTTCAGAGGAAATAACGCTGATCAGATAGTCCTCCACCGGCAAAATATTGATCGCAGCGATTCCCTCCTGCTGGACAACAAGTTTTAAACCGCCCCTGAAGATCTGGTCCTCTTGACGTTGCCAATGAAAATTAACACCGATGGTCACATCATAGAGCCTGAAACTTGACGTTTTTTCATTTGCGGGCCGCAGGAAAAGGCTTTCTCCTGCTTCCTCATTCCTGCCGTCTGTTTCCAGTGACAGGATGTGATTATTCAGCCTTGCTGTAAGGCTACCCTGGTAGGTTCTGCCCGCTTCATCCGAAAAACAGCCGCTCAGCTCAAATCTTACCACGCCAGCCAGCATAATGCCAACCGAAATCTCGGGTTTATTTTTGCCCTTCATAGGAATTCTTTTATCAGTCTTTGAATATCAGCTTTCTTTACACAAACCTGCCGGAAAACATCTTCAATATCATCCCGGGTTATTTTAATAAAGTCTTCTTCCCGCGGCATGATCAGGACCCCACCCATGTCTATGCTGGCGGGACTGATCAGCAGTTGTCTTTCACCGGTGGCAAAATACTGGTCAGGCCGGTGCAATTTTCTGGGAAAGAGATGGATCACCCAATGATCCTGGTAATATCCGGCGAGTATGTTCATCATGGGTTCTTCCGGGGCGGGAGTTTCCTGCTGAAGAAACCGGTATATAATGCCGAAAACAGATTTCAGAACTATGGCATCCTTTCCCTGCAGGGTAATCAGCTCTCTGAGGTACTTGTTCCAGGTATGAATTATTATGTTCTGATATCCGGTATATTTCTCACCACGCCCTTCCTTAATAAAATCCGCCTCAATGGGCATATGGCCTTTGCGTATTGCCTGAAAATGGAAATGATCCGGTGCTGAAGCCCCGCACTGTGGTCCGTTGTAAATTATTATATTTTGGGGCATATCCCGGGCTATCTCCATCATTATATCAAAATTGGAAAGAATCCGCTGCGGTTCATGTCCGGTGGAAGGCATCGTAAGATGACCCTCAAAAACCGGATAGGGATTCACAAGTAATAACAGCCTGTCCCTGTAAAGGATGCTTTCCTGTTCCAGCGGCCGGTTTTTTTTGCAGAGGAAACATGGCCTGGCGCTGATTGATTGGGGATCGACCCGGGCTGACGAAGAAATGATCCTTTTTGGGTTGAATTGCACCAGAATATTAAATCCTTCAAACGGGATAGTCCTGATACGGATTTCCTGCAGCCCCGCATAATTGGATCTGGCGAGTTCCCATGACTTCAGCTGGTCGCTGAACAAAGTATTGATCTCCCGGGTTAGCTCCATGATGACATGCTGCTAAACCTCCTGACCCTGCTGAATATATTGTTGACGTGCGAGGAATTCAAGGGTACGTATTTTATCCTTGTAGAAATTGTGACTATTCAGCTTGTGCACATCCAGCGCGGCGTCTGAGTTCTCTTCCCATCTCCGGCATAGATAGAGCGGCACATAAATGCGGCCGATCTGGTAGAACCTGCTGATGGTCAACCCCAGCGCATAGTCTTCACCATAACTCACGTTAGGGACCCTGATACTCCGGATCACGGGGGTGTAGAATGCCCGTGGGGCGCCCAGTCCGTTTATCCTGAGTGCATTGTTCCTGCCGTTATCCGGAGTCCATTCCCTGTGATCAATTACTCCGGGGGGAATTTCTTCGAGATTGAAATTCACCATCCGGTAAGATCCTATCAGCATGGCGCAGTTTTGCTCATAAAAAGCATCAACAATTTGCGACAGGACTGTATTATCAATATACAGATCATCACTATCGAGCTGCACAGCAAACTTTCCGCAGGAAGGATGAAATATCGCCTCATTCCAGCAACCTCCGATTCCCAGGTCCCTGTGTTCCGGTATAACATGAATAACCCTTGGATCTTTTCCTGCAAAGGTGCCGATGATCTCTGATGTTTCGTCGGTGGAATGATTATCCACGATGATCAGGTTAAATACAAATCCTGTTTTCTGCTGCAGGACCGAATTAATGGCATCCCCTATGGTTTTCGCCCTGTTCTTTACAGGGATGATCACTGAGGCTTCTACCTCAAATTCCGGTTCGTCGAAATGAATATTCCTGAAACGAGGTTCAAGCCAGGCACCGGTTTCTTTAAGGTGCGCCATGCATACCTGCTCCATTTCCATTTGTACCTGCTGGTTTTTAGGATCTACATAATCGAACTGCTTTTCACCCGACCGCCGGGTATCTGTTTCCACCACGGTATACAGCAATTCCGGAATATGGAGGATCCTTTGCCTCTGTGATATTTTCAGCCTGAGATCGTATAGCCCTGCAAAAATGTAATTTTCTTTCATGCGAGAAGCGGCTTCGATCAGGGTCAGCGTCTCAAACAGCAGGAGGGATCCGAAATTGAAATCATCGCGAAGACTTCCTTCCTGATATTCAATCACGGGATTGGGTATCAGCTGACCATCCTTCAGCGCATAGTAGTCGGAATATACCAGGCCCGATACTGAAAAATCTGCTACCTGCAACATCCGTTGGAGGGCAAAAGCGCCCAGTTTTAGCGGTTGAGTTTTCATGTAAAGCAGGATAAAATCCGACTGGGCATGCAGTGCCACTTTCCGCATGGTCTCTGAAGAGAATAAGGCAGGAACTTCAATCTGTTTAACTCCGGCCGGCAAGTCCGGCACTGGCAACCCTGCGACGACAAGAATGAAGATCTGGCCTACCTGTGCACATCCTCTGATTTGGCTCAGGGTCACCTGAAGATCTTCAGGACTTCCCGCGGGCATGAAACATGTAATGCTGTTCATCATAATATCTATCGGTTTTCAAAGAAATTCATAACCCGTGTAATCAGCTCTGCACGCTGCCGGGAAGTAAGGATGCACTCAAAAGGGAATCCCAGGGCAACTGTGCAATAGGATCCTTTATAAGCAACACCCGCACTGCAGTTCCCGGAGGTGTAACGATAGATCCTGAATGCACCGGCTCCGGCCGGTTCAATGGCATCGGGCGATTCCACCTTATACAGGATTCCATGATCCTCGGTGTTGAACTGGATCCGCTCCGGAAAGAGCTTCCCGGCCTGATCGGTGACATAAACTGCGCCATGGTTTGTGGCGTGATGGCTGCGCCATGTATAATGCAATACCTGTGCGGCAAAATGAATGGCAACGGAATCACTGTTTTCCATCATATCGGTGCCGATATAGGCACCTGAAAGAAATATATTCCCTCCTGCCTTTGTATACCGTTCCAGGGATTCCATCAAGGAAGGCGTAAACACCCGGAAATCCATAGCCGATGGCCGTTGAAATGATTCCGTACCCCGTTCTTCACCGAAAATCAGATCCACGGCCCCGTAACCTGCAGCATCAAAGCCCGCGGCTTCAAATGCCTCATCACTTACCGAAACAAATGAGTATCCTGCATCCCGGAATGACTGTCCATGTATAAAAGGAAAGTCAAAGGAATTTCCGGCCACGGGAAAGGTTTCCAGATCTGCCTGACTGGCTCCCCAGCCCTGGCTGTCATCGTCCAGCCAGTCTGAATTCCGGTCAAAATCATACTGGTTTCCTGTATGGCTGAGATCTTTCCCCATGGTAACTCCTTCATCTTTCCACCAGGCAATGCCGGCCATGTCACCCATGTCAAAAAAGGCGGGCCCGCAAATGCGGTCAAAGGCGTTCACGATTAAAACAGGCTTTTTTTCATCGGAAAGGAGTGAAACCGACAAGGTCTCTCCTGGCTGGCTCTCCCCGCCTTCGTTGATTGCCGTGACCCTGAAACTATATATCCTGCCCCATTCCGCCAAGGTGATTACCAGGAAAGTATCCTTTACCATCCTACCGGTATCAAAGCCCTGATCCTCCGTTTTCATATACAGCCGATATCCATCAGGCACGGCTGATTTTTCGAGAGGATCTGTCACCGGCCGCCAGCTGACTTTTATGCTCCGGCCATTCAGCACCTCAATAGCCATATGATCGGGCGGCAGCGGCTGGATCACTGTCTGACGGTTATCCTGTGATGCCAGGTACCGCAGCATGCCCTTGTAAATAGCTCTTGCTACAATGAATTTGAATCGCGGGTCAAGTCCATACTTCATGTCTGCCAGGTTCTGATGCGATAGTAATTCCAGCAACATGACCGGCACAATCGGCCGCCAGGCTTCGGAATATTCGCGGTCCCACAAGGCCCGACGGGTCCACCGGGGATTCACAAGTGCCCGGATATCCTCTACCAGCTGGGTTTGAACCAGGTCGGTCAGGTCCCTGCTGGCCAGCTTGGATTGCCCATCGGGGAAAAGCCCGTTGTTCCTCACTGCACTGTATATACCCAGCGTACCAATAATAGAATCATTGCGGGTAACCCCGGCATCGGTATGAAATGCCAGCGCCAGGTCAACCGGGATGCCTAATCCATTGCCGTATTTTCCATTGTACTGGGTCCTGGCGGGACCAATCAGGTAGTTCACCCATTCACCGCGCGACATGTAATCGTCGTTATAATCGTTCTTGCCGGCATTCAGGTTGTATACCAGGCTATCGGGCATTCCGGCATATTGCAGGTAATACCTTGAACCTTCCATCCATCTTGGTTTTCCGCTGGTCTTCCAGGAATACAGCCCAGGTTCTTCACCGGACCTGATTTCCGGCCTTCGGACTACATTGCCCATCCCTCCGCCAAAGCGGACTGCATCCGCCGTGATGGTTCCCTGTTTCCCGTTATTGCTGATCATCACAGAACCCTCCAACCCGTTCAGTTCCTCACGGAAATTAAAGGTCCCCAGGTAAATCCAGGTCCCGGACCCCATACATTGATTAACTTCATAGATCGCCTTCCCACCGTTGTATCGGACTTCATATTGCACGTTTGAAAGGCACTGGTCGAGGCTCACCCAGGACACATAAACCGCATAATCACCGTCCTCAGGAATATCCGGAATATAGGTCACGCTTGCAGTATCGCCGGTCATGGCAGTGTAAGACAGGAATGTGCCCATGGTAAAGGGGTTTTGTCCCGGGAACAGCGTATCCGCTGACCTAAAGCCAGGCTGATCTGACGTTTCCCAGCTGTGTATCCCGCTTCTAATCACCAGTTGCGAGTCTCCTGATTTCCTGTCATTATCCACAACAATCTCATATACCTGGGTATCCCTTTCTCTGGGCAATAAAACAGTGGCCCCTGCATTTTCCAGCATGGGTACCAGGTAGGCGTTTGTGAATGACCACGGGAAAATATCCTCCACCGTCCCCCAAAGTCGGGCACGCTGCCATTGCCATCGATCAAGCTGCTGATTAAAGAAAAAACCGTGACTGGGCCAGAGGGCTATGTGTTTTCCGCTAAGACCGCCCGCATAAGTGTCACGATCGGGTCGGCTCACCAGGGATTTCCCAGCGTATGGCGCTGCGATTCGGGTGGTATCCAGGTTTCCCTGTTTGCGGTATGTATTGGGAACGTAGTCTTCGAGCAAACGTCCCCGGGCATGCAATACAATCCGGTAATGACGGAAAGACCGTCCCATGCCTTCAGCAATACCGGACCTGATCTCTTCGATCCAGGCTGGTCTTACCGGGATATGGGTGACTGTTGGACTGAGATAGAAATCAAGCACTTTGGCCGTTTTATCAGCTTTCACACTATCCACCTCCACGGCTCCGACATAACTCCAGGACTGGAACAGTCCGGGCACAAAATCAGATTGCCTGATTGCCTTTCGATCGAGACGGTTTTCTGCTTTATTGGTGTGCTGACCCTTTAACGGGAGGTACAGGCATCCCATCACAATCAGCATCAGGTAATTGACTGGGAAATTTTTCATCCGAAGGGTGCTGTTATCTGCCGTTCAACCGGTAACGGCATTGAATCATAAAAATAGCAACTTTCCGCGAACTTTGCCTGTTTACAGGCAACAGATTGCACCCCTCTTACAGTCCGGTGGTTTTATTATCTTTGATGGCATATTCCAGCGCATGACTGCAATACCTCACGATATGAAACTCATAGCTGACAGCGGTTCAACAAAAACATCGTGGAGCCTGGTGGACACCGGCAATGCAACATCCGAAACCTGCCTGACTTCTGGTATCAACCCGCTTTACCAGGATGAGGAAACCATCTTCCGGCTTCTGAAGCAGGAGTTCGTGTTAAAGACCACTGCTCCGGTTACCCTGTATTTTTATGGCGCCGGCTGTATCAATCCCAGTGTAAATGAAACCGTACGGGGTGCTTTAACCCGGTTCTTTCACCCCAGGGGATTGTTTGTAGATACAGACCTTATGGCAGCAGCCCGCTCTCTTTGCCAAGACCAGCCTGGCATAGCCTGTATCCTGGGTACAGGTTCCAATTCCTGCTATTATGACGGTCGTGTTATAAGCCGCCATGTATCCCCGCTGGGATATGTACTGGGCGATGAAGGCAGCGGAGCTGTAATAGGCAGAAAATTCATAGCCGACCTGCTGAAGAACCAGTTACCAGAGGCCATTGCCACCAGGTTTTTCAGCACTTATGACCTCACTCCCCACCAGATCATTGAACAGGTCTATAAAAATCCTTTCCCCAATCGATTTTTGGCCCAGTTTACCCGTTTTGTGCATGACAACCTCCATGAAGATGCCATCAGAAAACTGGTTACCGGCAGTTTCGATGATTTTTTTGCGAGGAATATCCGGCAATACCCCGAAGCACAGCACACCCCGGTACATTTTACCGGCAGCATAGCCTTCCATTTCGATTTCCTGTTGCGTGAATCAGCCGGAAAGGAAGGCTTTGAGACCGGCCTCATTACCGAAACCCCAATGGAAGGACTGATTCATTTTCACCTTCACCATTAATACAACAAAATCATGGATAAAGCAGGTCATCCGGCAGTCAGCATCACCGAGTCCCCTTCAAGATTCCAGCATCTGGACGAAATGTCAGTTCAGGAGTTAATTGCCTGTATCAATAAAGAAGATGCCCATGTACATAAAGCCGTCCGCGATGTTTTGCCTCAAATTGAAAGGCTGATCTCAGGCGTCCTGGAGCGAATGAAAAAAGGAGGCAGGATGTTTTACATTGGTGCCGGAACCAGTGGCCGACTGGGTGTGCTCGATGCCTCTGAATTACCCCCCACTTATGGCGTTCAGCCAACCCTGGTAATTGGTTTAATTGCAGGTGGAGACGTGGCCCTGAGAAAGGCAGTTGAAAATGCTGAAGATGACCCCAACCGCGCCTGGGAGGAGCTTCGCGGATTTGATGCCGGTCCCCTGGATTCCGTTATTGGTATTGCGGCATCAGGGACAACACCGTATGTTGTTGGAGGTATTCAGAAAGCCAGGGAAAACGGACTGCTGGCCGGGTGCATTACCTGTAACCCGGGTTCCCCGCTTGCCAAAGCCGCCGAATATCCTATCGAAGCCATTGCAGGTCCTGAATTTGTCACCGGCAGCACCCGTATGAAGGCCGGAACCACCCAAAAAATGATCCTGAACATTATCTCCACCACCCTCATGATCAAGCTGGGCAAGGTAAAGGGGAACAAGATGGTGAACATGCAGCTTACCAATAAAAAGCTGGTGGCCAGGGGAACCAGGATGCTCATGGATGAACTGTCGCTTGATTATGATTCCGCCCGGGAGTTGCTGATGCAGTATGGATCAGTGAAAAAAGCCATTGAAGCCCGTCAACGGCTCTGAAAGCTGATTGCTCTTTCCGGGATTTTTTTTATCCCCATTTCTGTAGTATTTTTGGCCGTTTTTATGGTTAATCCATCTGGTTATGAAAGTTTTAAAATTTGGAGGTTATGCCGTTGATTCCGCTGAGAACATCCTGCGGGTCAAAAAGATCATCGAATCACAACCTGGAATTGTTGTTGTTGTGGTATCTGCCTTTCACGGCATCACAGATCAGCTGCTTGAGTTATCGAGGTTATCGGCCTCCAGGGACAAGAATTTCTTTCGCCTGTACAATGAGATTGAATCAAAGCATATTGCAATTGTAACCAACCTTTTTGAGGAACCTTTACGAACCGAGGTTTTATCGCATATCAATCACTATCTCAAGGATCTGATCAGCATCATCAATGGTGTTTACCAGTTGAATGACCTTACCCCCAAGATACAGGACAAGTTGCTGAGTTTCGGCGAAATTTTATCTTCTTACATCGTCAGCAGGATCCTCAACAATGCTGAAGTAATTGACGTCAAAGGCCTGATCAAAACCGACAGCAATTTTGGCAGCGCCCGTGTCAACTTTCCCCTGACCAACCGATTGATCAGGGCCCAGTTCAATAATTATAAAAAGACAGGTGTCGTGCCCGGTTTTATTGCCAGCAGTGAACACAATGAAACCACCACTCTGGGCAGGGGCGGATCAGACTATACGGCTGCCATCCTTTCTGCTGCACTCGGCGTGGAAAAGCTGGAAATCTGGACGAACGTTGACGGTTTCATGACGGCAGACCCCAAAAAGGTGAGCAAAGCCCTGGCCATTGATTACCTCAGCTACGCCGAGGCCATGGAACTGTCGCACTTTGGTGCCGAAGTTATCTATACACCCACCATCCATCCGGTATACCAGAAAAATATAGAGGTTGTTATCAAAAACACCTTTAACCCCGAGGGCAAGGGAACCCTGATCTCTAAAGATTCCAGAGCTTCCGGTTCCTCCCTGATCAAGGGAATATCTTCAATCGATGATATTGACCTGATGACACTCCAGGGAGCAGGCATGGTAGGGGTAAAAGGAATCTCTTCCAGACTGTTTGGGGCCCTGGCCAGGACCGATGTGAATATCATCCTGATCACTCAGGCCTCTTCAGAGTATTCCATTTCCTTTGCCCTGAGCCCTTGGGATACAGATCGAGCCCTCAAGGCACTGGAGGCTGAGTTTGAACCGGAGATCAAACTCAGAAATGTACTGAACATCCGGATTGAAAAAGACCTCTCGGTTATTGCCATTGTCGGGGAACAAATGAAGAATACCCCCGGGATCTCCGCCAACCTGTTCACTTCTCTCGGTCGCAACGGCATCAGCGTCATTGCCACCGCACAGGGTTCTTCTGAGCTGAACATTTCCATCGTGATTAAGAGGGAAAGCCTGGTAAAGGCACTGAATGTTATTCACGAGGGCTTTTTCCTTTCTCATCACCGCGAACTGAACCTCTATGTGGTTGGAGCAGGAAATGTAGGCGGCAACCTCCTGAAGCAGATTGTCAATCAACAGGACGTTCTGCTCCGCGAGCATCATTTAAAGATCAAGGTAGTAGGCATCTGCCGGTCAAAACTCATGCTGCTGAATCCCGACGGTATCAGTCTGGCCCGTTACCGCGAGGAAATGGAACAACAGGGAGAAAAAGCAGATATTGAGCTGTTTATCCAGAAAATGCAGTTCCTGAATCTCCGGAATAGTGTGTATATTGATTGTACGGCAGATCCGCACATAGCCAAAACATACAGGCAGGTGCTACATTCCTATGTTTCCGTGGTCACCGCAAACAAGATTGCCTGTTCCTCGGAATATACTATTTATAGCGACCTTAAAAAAACAGCCCGCGAGAAAAATGTCAAATTCATGTATGAAACAAATGTCGGCGCGGGTCTACCGATAATCAGCACCCTGAATGATCTCATCCGCAGCGGCGATAAGATCGTCCGGCTTGAAGCGGTATTATCGGGGACCCTCAACTTCATTTTCAACACCATCAGTGATGAGGTTTCACTCAGCGCAGCTGTTCAGCTGGCCATGGACCATGGTTTTGCCGAACCGGATCCAAGGATCGACCTGAGCGGGATTGATGTCAAGCGCAAACTTCTGATCCTGGCCCGTGAATCAGGTTATCCACTCGAAAGCCAGGATATATCCGTCATTCCTTTCCTGCCTGAAGCCTGTTTTGAAGGATCCCTGAAGGATTTTTGGAATATTCTTTCGCTGCACGATGCAGCATTTGAAGAAAGACGCAAAAAACTGATAAAAGAGAATAAAAAGCTGAGGTTCGTGGCCCGTCTTGAAAACGGCAAAGCACAGATTGAACTGGTTGAGGTGGGAATAACCCATCCTGCCTACCCTCTGGAAGGGAGCAATAATATCATCCTGATCACCACTGACCGGTATCACGAGCAACCCATGGTCATCAGGGGATACGGGGCTGGAGCGGATGTCACTGCCGCAGGCGTATTTGCCGACATCATCAGGGTAGCCAATGTTTAAAGCCGGAGCATATGATTAAAGCAGTTGTTTTTGATTTTGACGGGATCATTATCGATTCGGAGCCTCTATGGGTGGAGGCTGAAATCAGCGTTTTCAAATCCATGGGTATCATCCTTACACCCGAAATGTGCCGGCAGACCACTGGTTTGAATACCCAGGACACCCTCGTTTACTGGCACGGCATTTATCACTGGACGAACAAAACCATTTTTCAGGTCTACAAAGAAATCATGGAAGCCATGCAGGTCCTTATCCTGGAAAGAGCAGATCTGAAAGAAGGCTACCTGGATGTTCTGCAGTTGTTTGTGGATAAAAAGCTCCCGGTGGCCGTGGCTTCTTCCTCCCCGTTAAAACTCATCACCACGGCCCTCAAAAAGTTCCACCTGTTTGAATTTTTTAAAATCATCAGCTCTGCAGAAAATGAAGAGCATGGCAAACCGCATCCTGCACTATACTTGGGAGCAGCCCGCAAACTTGGAATTGATCCGGTGAATTGCCTGGCTTTCGAGGATTCCTTTAATGGGGCCATCTCAGCCAAAGCGGCCAGGATGAAACTGGTCACCGTACCCGACATTCATGATTTTTCTTCTACCAGGTTTGATTTTGCTGATCTGAAACTTGCTTCCCTGAAGGATTTTAAAGAGAAACACTTCGAACACCTCAATTCATTAAATTAGCCCCTTCATTTGCCGTAGCAACATGCCAAAAAAGATATTGTATTATTCCACTAACGGTAAGGCCGATAAGGTCAGCTTTGGCGAAGCCCTGTTGAAGGGACTTGCCCCGGATAATGGATTGTATATGCCCGATCATATTCCCCAGCTTGACCCCTTGACGTTAAAAAACCTGTCTGGTAAACCTTACCCCGAAATAGCCCAAACCATAGCCCTAACCTTCCTGCAGCAAGAAATTGATGATGAAACACTCCGTTTGCTGATAAAGGATGCATACAATTTTGAGGTGCCCCTTGAGAAAGTTGAAGATCGCCGCTATATCATGCGGCTTGACCAGGGCCCAACGGCTTCGTTTAAAGACTTTGCCGCCAGGTTTATGGGACGCCTGATGCAATATTACCTGCAGCAGCAAAACCGGAATATGCTGATCCTCACTGCCACCTCGGGAGACACAGGCAGTGCCATTGCTCATGCCTTTTATGGTCTTCACAATATCCAGGTGGTGATCCTGTTTCCGGAGCACGAGGTGACCTCCAGGCAGCGCAGGCAAATGACAACCCTTCGAAAGAACATTAAAATCGTTTCCCTTAAAGGCAAGTTTGATGATTGCCAGGCCCTGGTCAAACAGGCCTTCATGGACCCTGAACTGGAGCCTCTGAACCTCTCTTCCGCAAATTCCATCAATATCGGCCGACTGTGGCCGCAGTCCTTTTACTATTTTTATGCCTGGTCACAGCTGGCAGAAACCGTAAATATGGAACCTGTTTTGTTTTCGATACCCTCCGGCAACTTTGGTAACATGATGGGAGGATTGCTGGCAAAAAGCATGGGACTTCCGGTTAAAAAGTTCGTGATTGCCACCAATGAAAACGATGAAGTTCCTGTTTACTGGCAAACGGGGAATTATGCTACTATTGTGCCCTCGAGGAATTGCATTTCCAGTGCCATGAACGTGGGACATCCCAGCAATATGGCGCGGGTGATTGCCCTATACGGCGGTATCATGGATGAAAAGGGGGAAATCATCAAGGAACCTGATATCCGGAAAATGAAGGACGACATTTTTGCAGTGAGCATCAGCGACAAAAAAACCAAGGAGGTGCTGCGGGAAACCTACCTTCAATATGGCGTTCTTACTGAGCCACACGGGGCTGCGGGATGGGCGGGACTGCTGGAGTACCTGAAACAGCATCCCGAGGACAATAACCGGAATCAAACTGCCATCAGTCTTGAAACGGCACACCCGGCCAAATTTCCCGGGGAAATCAGATCGCTGCTGGGTATTGACCCCGGACTGCCAGCATCCATGCAGGGACTGGACCAGGCTGAAGAATCATATGACTGTTTGGATAATAACTATGCACATTTCAGGGACTACCTGAAAGGCCGGTATTAATTTTTGTCTATCTTGGCTGAAGATTCTATTGAACAAAGATCATGAAAAAATTGCACGCGGTATGTTCTGATTTAGAAGGGGTATGGGTTCCCGAAGTCTGGATCAACGTCGCAGAAAGAACTGGCATCCCTGAACTCCGTTTAACAACCCGTGATATTAAAGATTATGATGAGCTGATGCATTACCGGCTGAAGATCCTGAAAGAACGAAATCTCACCCTGCTGGATATTCAGCGTGTTATTGCCACCATCCGGCCTCTTCATGGGGCACTTGATATGATCAACTGGCTCAAAAGAGTTACGCGGTTTATTGTAGTATCCGATACCTTCGTTGAGTTTGCCGATCCCTTGATGGAACAGCTTGACCGTCCCACGCTGTTTTGTCATTCCCTGGAGGTTGGTTCAAACGGTATTATCACAGGTTATAACCTGCGGCAGAAGGATGCCAAACGCGAAACTGTCAAAGCACTCAAAAGTCTCAATTACGAAGTGATTGCCTTCGGCGATTCCTATAACGATATCAACATGCTGCAGGAAGCGGATCAGGGTGTGCTTTTCAGACCACCACAGAATGTTATCAGGGATTACCCCGATTACCCCGTTATTCAGGAATACAGCGAATTAAAATGCTTCCTGGAAGAAAGGTTCTAGAAAACTACTTCAATACAGCTCCGGGTATTTTTCTGGGTTTGCCTCATGCATGATGCTATAAACCACATCAAAGACATCTTCGGCATTAGGATTTGAAAAGTAATCGCCATCGGTGGAATATGCCGGTCTGTGCTCTTTTGCTGCCAGGGTGCGGGGTTGCGAGTCGAGGTACCGGTAAGCTCCCTGTCCCTCAATCACCTGTTGCAGCATATAGGCTGTTGCTCCACCCGGTACATCCTCGTCAAAAAACAGCACCCGGTTGGTCTTTTTAATGGAAGCCAAGATCATTTCGGTGAGATCAAAAGGCAGCAGGGTCTGAACATCGATCAGTTCAACACTGATATTAAAATCCCTCAGCTGTTTTAAAGCATCCTGGGCAATACGCACACACGAGCCGTAGGTTACCAGCGTAATGTCGCTCCCTTCCTCCAGAATTTGAGGAATTCCCAGAGGAATCCTGTATTCTCCAGGATTATCGGGCTTCATCTCCTTAAGGCGGTAAGCGTTCAGCGGTTCAATCACCAGCGCAGGATCACGACCTTCCAGCAAGGTATTATAAAAACCTGCTGCCTGTGTCATGTTCCTCGGAACACAAACAAAAATCCCACGGATGGAATTGATCACCATGCTCAGGGGCGATCCGGAATGCCAGATGCCTTCAAGCCGATGTCCTCTGGTGCTGATAATGAGAGGTATGCACTGGCTTCCGGCTGTGCGCCAGTGCGTGGTAGCCAGGTCATCGCTCAGGATCTGCAGGGCATACAGGAGGTAATCAAAATACTGGATTTCAGCAATTGGCCGGAACCCCCTCAATGCCAGCCCAATACCCTTGCCAATGATGGAGGTCTCGCGTATACCGGTATCAAAGATCCTCTGCTCTCCGTATTTATTCTGCAAGCCCTCAAAACTCTGATTCACTCCGCCAATTTTTCCTACGTCCTCTCCAAAGGCGACCAGAAGGGGATATTTCGCAAAAAGGGCATCAAAATTATCACGCAGAATCTCGCGGCCCGCAACCATTTCCGGTTTGGTGTACAGAGGCTCAACAGGACTTACATTGAGCACCGAGTGACGGGTTTCATTATAAAGGTAAGCACTGTACTTCTCAAAACCATTGATTTTACTCTGTCCGATCCACTGCAGCAGACTATTCCGGAAAGATTCCCGCTTGGGGCATTGCCTGCAAACATAGCGGAGAATCTTCTTAGCCATGCTGATATTGTCCTTCCGTATAGGATTCTGTATATTCTTCAGATTTGAAACGTACAATTGAATCTTTTCCATGTTTTCGCGCTGGCACAGGCAGCTTTTGTTTTCAATAACTGCCAGCAGCCCTGCCCTTTCCTCGCGGATGCGTGCCTGGTAATTGTTCCAGGCATTCTCACGGGCCTTTGCCACTTCTTCATTCGCATGCTGCTCCAACATTTTCAGATCATCCTCTGTAGCGATGCGGTGTTCCAGGATCCAGCCTTTCATTTTGGCTAAACAGTCGTGCTCCGCCTCCCAGGCGAGTCGTTCCGGTGATTTATAACGTTCATGTGATCCTGAAGTGGAATGTCCCAGCGGTTGTGTCATTTCAGTAACATGAAAAAGAACAGGCACATGATTCTTCCGGCATTGTACAATTCCATCCTCGAACATGCTGCAGAGTCGGGGATAATCCCAGCCCTGTGCTTCGTAAATCAGTATACCGGAATCGTTGCCGTTCTTTTCAAATCCTTTAAGAGCTTTGGATATGCTTGCCTTGATGGTCTGTCTCACCGTGGGCACGGATATACCATATCCGTCATCCCATATGGCTAAGGCAAGAGGAATACCTAAAACACCAGCGGCGTTCATAGTTTCAAAAAAATGGCCTTCGGAAGTGCTGGCATCACCAATGGTTCCAAATGCCACCTCATTACCGTTGTTGCTGATACCCGGTATTTTTGCGATTTCAGGGTTCTGCCTGAACAATTTGGAGGCGAGCGCCAGTCCCAGCATCCGGGGGATATGGCCCGCAGTAGGCGACAAATCCGCGGCAGAGTTTTTCTGGCGGGTAAGGTCAAGCCATTCACCTTCCCTGTCTACATTGCGGGTGGCAAAGTGATTGTTAAAAGATCTTCCCGCGTTGCCGGGGTTCAGATGTTCATCAGCAGTGCCAAACAGCTGTGAAAAGAATTCTTCAATGGTCAGCAAACCAGCTGCCATCATAAAAGTCTGATCACGATAGTAACCCGACCGCCAGTCACCATTTCTGAATTGCCGGGCATAGGCAATCTGGGCAATCTCCTTACCGTCACCAAATATCCCGAACTTGGCTTTCCCGGTAAGAACTTCCTTTCTGCCAGCCAGGCTACAGAGCCGGCTGATAACGGCAAGCCGATAATCTTTAAGAATCTCTTTCCGGAATTGGTTATAGTCCAATGCCTTGAGAATTCCGAATTCAGAAGCCATCATCATTCAAATGCATTTCTGATTTTAATATCATGCTCAAAAGAAAGTTCCCAATAAAAGCCCTTTAAACCGATAAAATTACGAAGAAATATCTGAACAGACTGATCTCATGAACCAAATGAAGTGGATTTTGTTGTATTTTTGAGATAACTATTTCAATTAGTATGTTGCAAATGACCATAATAGTATCGGTACTTGTCGGCCTTTCCATACTCCTGCTCGGGATCAATATTTTTATTTTCGGCAGAAAGTTCCCGGAAACCGAAGTTGGCAAAAACCGGCATATGATCCAATTGGCCATCCAATGTCCGCATTGTGAAGAGAGAAAAATGTATAAAAAATCAAGGCAGGTCAGGATCAATTTCAAGGACCTGCATCCGGACTGGAGTATGTATAAAGGTTACCAGCCTGCAGAAACGAAAAAGGCCCCGCCAATCGGCGGGGACCTTTCCTGAAAGAATAAACCTAAAATTAAACCTTGCGAAATTCTAAAAATGTTTGTTGCCTATATTATGACATTTCTCAACACACATTCACGTAAACCAGAGATGCTCAAAAATCTGCCATTGTTTGCATCACAATAAGAAACAAAAACCAAGCGTTACTAAATGTTAAAACATAGGAATATTCGTCTTAATTTTAAATTTGGTAAAACTCTGGAATAAATTTTGATCTGGTATTTAAAAACCATAGTATCATGCAACTCCATTATGATTTCTTTCAGACTGAGAATACCCTGTTGCCTCAAAAGGGCCGTATCCTCATATCTGAACCTTTTCTGATGGACAATTATTTCAAAAGATCGATTGTCCTGATTACGGAACATTCCGAAGAGGGCACCGTGGGCTTTGTTTTGAATAAACCGGTTAACATGAAGGTAAATGAGATTGTAACTGACTTTCCGGTCGTTGATGCCATAGTGTCATTGGGCGGACCGGTTCAGACCAATACACTTCATTATATTCACACCCTGGGTGATATCATACCCAGCAGCATGAAAATCATCGAAAACATATACTGGGGAGGGGAGTTCGATGTAATCAAGAAATTGCTGTCATCCGGAGTTTTGAATAATGAGAACATCCGTTTCTTCCTCGGGTACAGCGGCTGGCAATCCAACCAGCTCGAGGATGAACTCAGCGATAATGCCTGGGTGGTGGCTGATATTGGCCCTGACGAAATCATGACCCCCATGAATAAGTTCTTCTGGAACGAAGCCCTGAACCGTCTGGGTAAAAAGTATCAGATGTGGTCCAATTTTCCGGAAAATCCACAAATGAACTGATGTGACATTAACTCTTCTTTCCTAAAGCCTTCTCATTTAACCTGACGGTAAGCTCCCGGGCTATCTTTTTGTAGTACCTGCGCTGCCTGTAGGCTCCAATCCAACGGATCCCGCTGATTGCATTGGTAATAAAAATCTCCTCGGCATCATCAAGTGCCGCCGGGGTAAGGCTGCTCTGGTCGTTGATCCTGTACCCCGCCTCACCGGCAAGTCCAATTATAATACGCCTCATGATGCCTGGAATACAGCCCTGGCTAACCGCAGGGGTGAAAATTGAATTCCCGCTTACCAGAAACAGGTTGGAATCAATGGTCTCCACCAATCGCCCTCCGTCATTTAGCAGGACATATGTGTCTATTTCCTTCCTGCGCCCTTCCATACCTGCCAGGAGATACAACAAGCCATGGGCGCTGCGGAGGTGCGAAACCGGACCGTAAGACTTGGTGAAACCGCTGCAGATTTCCAGGCTAAGGCCCTTTTCATTTAATACATAATGATCTGTATCCAATCTCTGACTTTCCAGTAAAAATGAAATCCTGTTCCCGTCAGGAAGGAATCCCTCATCAGTATCGCGAAAAACCGTAAGTCGTACCCAGGCACCTCCAAAAATCCTGTTCTTATTGAGGAGTTGCCCGATCAGCTGGGTGATGTAAGTTTCTGACAACAGGGCAGGTATATCCATTGACAGAAAATGCATGTTTTCATAGAGCCTTTCCAGGTGAATACCAAGAAACTGAGGTTCCGTACCGTATGCATGCAGATTTTCATGCAGAGCATCCCCATACCTGAATCCCCTGTTTTGGACCACCAGGGCAGGTAATGCTGCATTCATGAATTCCCCGTTGATGCATATGTAAGCCTTTCCCGTCATGAAAAATATTTACCGATACTTAAAAGGAGACATTGAACAACTGTGTTATAAAGTAATGAATCAGCCTGAAATCGATCAGTAAGGGGAAAAGAAAACCGAACAGGGCGCCAGTCAGGTGTGCATCATGATTAATGTTGTCAGCATCCCGCTTACTCATGTAATGGGAGTACCCCAGGTACAATACACCCATAATAATGCCCGGAATGGGTAAAATGCCATAGAAATATATCTTTTCCCACGGATTGAAGAAAATAAAAAAGAATGTTACTGCTGAGACTGCCCCGGAAGCACCCACTGCATTATACCACACATCATCCTTATGACGGAATAGGCTTACCAGAGACGCTGCAACAATGGCCGTGCAATAGAAGAGCAGGTAAACCATACGGTACCAAAGCTGCAGACCGGGTCCGAGTATGGACCTGAGATAGTTTTCCACGTAAGGCCCAAAGAAATACAAAACCAGCATATTGACAATCAGATGCATCCAGCCAGCATGCAGAAAGCCATGCGTCAGCAGCCTGTAAAACTGCCTGCGGTGATATACCTGGTAGGCATTAAACTGAAGCCGTAAAAACAGGTCGCGGTTGCTAAAGGCAGGTATTGAGATCAATACTGTAAAGGCGATGAGGATATAAGTCATCATAATCGTATCTAATAAAACTAATGCAGAATTTTATAAACCAATTCTTTCAGCAAATCACCTTCTGAAGCCAAAGAGATCCCTTTTGCTTTTAAGTCGTATTCACGCAGCCACGATATGATTTGCCTTGTTTTTTCCATAGGAAAACGCTGAGCTGCCTGCTGGTATTCGGCAACATAATAGGGATTGATGCCCAGCTCACGGGCGGCATGGTCCCTGCTTTTATCCGGCAGGGCATGATACAGCAGAATCTTGCTGAAATAATAGAACAAGGATGAAATCGTCAGGATAAAAGGATTATTCCTGGGATTGTCACTGAAGTAACGGATGATGCGGTTGGCCCGAACCACATCATGGGCTACTAGCGCACGGTTGAGTTCAAAATTATTATAATCCTTGCTGATGCCGATATTCTTTTCAATCAGGACAGGCGTAATCTGTCGCGTTCCCGGTGGTAACACAAGGATTAGCTTTTCCAGTTCATTGGCAATCTTTCCCAGATCGTTGCCCAGAAAATCAACAAGGAGCGATGCAGCTTTCTGTTCCATCTGATATCCCCGCGATGTCAGAAAGCTGCTGATCCAGCCCGGGATTTTATCTTCACGCAACTTTTCGGATTCAAACAAAACACTTTTATCGCCCAGCATCCTGGCCAGTTTGGTACGCTTGTCGATTTTCTTGTATTTATAGGCGAATACCAGGATGGTGGAGTCCATGGAGGCGTCGAGATAACTCTCCAAACCCTCGAGGCTGCGGAGATGTTGAGCTTCCTTCACAATGATCAGCTGTTTGTCAGCCATCATGGGAAACCTTCTCGCTGAGGTGATAATGTTTCCAATATCAGTATCCCTTCCATACAGGATCCATTGGTTGAATCCCTTGTCAGCCTCACTGAGTGCATTTTCAGCCAGGTAATCCGTAATAAGGTCGATGAAATAGGGTTCCTCCCCCATCAGAAAGTATATTGGCTTAAACTTGCGTGCTTTGAGGTCGGCTATGATGCTTTCAAAAGTCATATGAAGAATAGGATTATTTGCCCAATTACTTATATTTACTGTCGTAAACCCCTGCTATGGAATCGCTAAATTTACCAACATATTTATTCAGATTAAAGGAAGACAAAGGTAAAAAATACATTTTTGATGAGATCAGGAGAAGATTTGTACTGCTTACCCCCGAGGAATGGGTAAGGCAGCATGTGATACATTTCCTGGTAAACCTTAAAAGTTTTCCCCTGTCCCTTATTTCCATTGAAAAAGGATTCAGCCATAACCGCCGCAAGCAACGATTTGATCTGCTGGTGTATGACCGGAAAGGAAGCCCTTTGATGCTGGTGGAATGTAAAGCACCGGCCGTGGAAATCAACCAGCATGTTTTTGACCAGGCAGGACGATATAACAACAAGTACAGAGCCTCCTATTTAATGATCACCAACGGCATCAAACATTACTGCTGCCTGATCCATAAAACAAACCGGCAATTTCGGTTTTTACATGATATTCCTGATTACGGTGAAATGAACCCGGACCGTGAGTAATGCTGTAAAACCCTGGATACATTAGTTAATCTGCCTTTTGGTCTCCCGGATTGATCAACTGAAGCATGTACTCTTCTATGTATCCCCCCGGTCGTTTTATCCAGTCGGCTTTTTTGCCGGAGATTTTGAATCCGAACTTTTTGAAAAGCCTTAAACTCTGCTCGTTCCCCAGGGTAATATTGCAATATAACTGGTGCAGATGCAAGGTATTGAAGCTGTAGTCGATAAATTTTTCAAGAGCAGCGCTTGCATACCCTTTTTTTCTGTCGGATTTTTCGCCAATCAGGATCCCAACGCCCGCCCGGTTATGGTAGGGATCAAAATCAAACAGGTCGATGGCGCCTACCGTATGTATTTGTTTTGTTCCGTTTTCACGGATATCAATCATCAGCCGGAGTTGTTTTACCTGGTAAATATCAAGATGGGCAGTTTCAATATATTTTTCAAGGATGTATTTTGAGAAGGGGGTGTAGGTATTGCTGATATGCCAGATTTCCGTATCATTCTCCCAACGGTATAGGACATCAAGATCCGAAGGTTCCGGCGCGCGTAAAACAATATCATATCCGGCCTGCCTGATCATCTTCTCAAGGTGCAGGTTTGTTGGATATGAGGGTCACACGGAAGATATCCTCGGCTGTTCCCTGGGCTGAATTAATCCTGGAATAGTATCCTGTAGCGCCATCGTTCAGGGGGACAAAGCCCAGGTTATCGGTGGTATTATTTATCGGGGATCCGACATTCTGAGGGTCCCTCCAGCTCTTTCCATCAAATACCGAGTAGAAGATATCGAATCCCCCCATACCGTCATGCCCCTTTGAACTGAAAAACAGGGTATTGCTGTCATTTGCCAGGCAGGGACTCTCATCATCGAAAGGTGTGTTAATCATTTTACCGGCATTCCTCGCTTTTCCCCAATGTCCGTTTTCGTCTTTACGGGAGAAATAGATATCCAGTCCACCAGAACCGCCCTTACGGGAACTCGTAAACCATAGTATTTCTTTGTCGGGAGAAATACTGCACCAGGTTTCCTGGGCAGTGGTATTAATATTACTGTTAAGAAGCTCTGCTTTAGTCCAGGACGATGCATTGCGGTAACATACATAAAGATCACTGTTTTCCAGATCCTTTTTTACAAGGTATAGTTCATTTCCGTCGCCAGAAAGACAAACCGTGTAGAACTCCCCGTCGGAACCCACTACTGGATTAAGGTTTACCGGTTGGCTCCAGGAGCTATCCTGCCGGGTGGCGTAAAAGATGGCATCGTAAAACTTCAGCCTTCTGACAAAGGCTATCGCTTGACCATCGGCTGAAACCACAGGATAGATCTCCGAGGCTGTTGTATTGATGTTGGTATCCAATGCCAGCTCTTCAAAGACCACGGGACTGTCAAGTATTATTTTGGCCCTCTCGCACGATTTGATTTCATTCTCAACAATGTTCACATTGTAGTTGCCGTAATAAAAAGGAGAATTGATAAAAGTGTTGTAAGCGATCAGGGCATCATCCAGTCTGTTCGAAGCCCGGTATGCATTCCCCAGGTAAAACCAGGCATGCAACGGTGCATTCTTTTCTTCAAAATCCTTATCGCGGTATTTTTTCTTGGCCACGGTTTGTATAACGGCTTTCTCAAAAAAGGGTACGGCAAGTGATTCTTCACCGGGAAGGTTCAGGTAACACTCTCCGACCTTAAAATTATAATGGGCATTATCCGGATGATACTCAACAACTCTTTTGAAGTAATAGGCTGCTTCTTTATATTCCGCCCGGTTAAGAAAAAACGTCCCCTCATCAAAAAATTCTTTGATTTCCTCACGGGTTTGTCCACGGGCAAAACTTAAAAAAACCATAAACAGCATGGAAAACAAAAGAGTTCGCATAACTATTTGATTACCTGAATTTAAGATGGTCGGGGATGGGCGGCATTGTGATGATAATCAGATTATCCCCGCTTATGATCTCATATTCAACACGCCTGTTTAACCTGCGTCCGTCGGGATTGTCAGATCCGTCGGGATTTGAATTAATAGCAGCAAAGTTCTTCTCACCAAGTCCAATTACCTCCAGCCTGTTATCTGCTATTCCCTTATCGGTAAGATATTGCATTACAGCAGCGGCACGCTTTTCAGATAATTTGACGTTGTATTCCGCAGGACCTCTGGCATCTGCATGTCCAATCAGTTTCACGCTTACTGATGGATAATCCGCCAGCAGCTGATATACCTTATCGAGTTGTTTCCTGCCGTCATCGGTGAGCTGAAAATTATCAAAACTAAAATAAACCGGGGCCAATTGTATCTCCCGGGGTACAGGCAAAACCTTTGCCTCACTTGCGGGCTGCACCACAGGTACTGGCTGTTCCACGGGTACCACTGCCACAACCTCCTCAGGCTTGGCTTCTACGGGTGCAGGAATCACACGCACTGCCTTTTCGCTGAAAAAAGCTGCCAGGAGATCGGGCAAAGGAAGATCCTCATCCGACTGCACCGCGTAAATATCCTCCTTGCCTAATCCTCCCTCCCGGATCATGGATAGGTAACCCACGCGTGCATTATTCCAGGGATAAAAGAACAGGTCATCGTCGGTGGTATTAACCGGAGAGAGGACATTCTCGGGCTTGGACCATTGTCCGGATGGACCGAGTCGGGAAACAAAAATATCATAGCCTCCCATATTCTCATGACCCTGTGAACTAAAATACAGCAGGCTGTCGTTATCCGTAATGAAGGGAGTATCTTCATTTAATGCCGTATTAATGCCCGGGCCCAAATTTACCGGTAAACCCCACTGCCCGTTGCTCTGGAGGCTGGATTTATAAATATCCATATTTCCAATGCCGTCTTTCCTGTTGCTGGTGAAATAGAGGGTCTTCCCGTCATGCGAAATGGATGCGTGTGATTCCCAATACTTGGTATTAATGCTCTGACCTTCAACCGGCATAGATTTGGACCATTTGTTATTATCGAAACTGCTGATATAAATATCACTGTTAAAAGCATCCTCCCTGGTCAGAAACATCCGGGTGCCATCGTAGGAAACTGAGGACACAAACTGATCACCATCTGATTGCAGCTGCGGGGTTATGTTTACCGGTGCAGACCAGCCTGCGGGAGTGTAACTGGAAAAATAAACCGCATCGTAGAAGGGCAGTTCATTCATATAGAGCAGGGTTTTCCCGTCGCCCGAAATAACTGCTCTATAATTGGAGGAGTTTCCGTTTACCGAATCACCGAGGTTAGTCATCCTCATCTTCCGGGGATTCTTCATGAACTGAAGTGCTGTATTGCAGGCTGCTATCTGCTGGTCAGCGAACTTGATTTCCTCAGATGATCCTGCTATCTCTTTATACTTGTTGTAGTAATTAATCGCCTGATCCAGCATGTTGTTAATCCGGTAGGCATTTCCGAGGTATAAATAAACATCTGCAGGAGCCGCTTTCTGGTTGAACGAGCTTTCCTTATATTTGGGTGAAATCCCCTTGGCCGCTTCAAGCAGAAAATCGATGGATTTATCTTTCTGTCCGGGTATATTCAGGTAACAAACCCCTATCCTGTAGTTGATATTGGCATTATCCTTATAACCATTGTTGTACAGCTCTGTATAATCATAAAGGGCATCGACATATTCTTCCTCGGCAAAGAAATATTCAGCATCCAGAAAATACTCTTTCAGTTCAGCCTGGTCTTTTTCCTGTGCCACTAAAGGCATTTGCAGCAGTAAAATCAAAGCAAAAAACACGGCCGTTCTCATGTGGTGAGGTTTTAAGTATAGCAAATTTAATAATTTAACTACTGGAATGCTAAAAATAACCGACCTAAATAGAAACTTGCCCGGGATACCGTTTTCCTAGTGAACTAAAAGATCTTCAGGCACATCGTTGTATCTGATGGTTATCACCGCCGCTGGTGTTTTGGTAATTACCAGTTCCACGCGTCTGTTATAACTTCTGCCCAGGGGATTATCAGTGCCATCCGTATTTGTGTTCAAAGCCACAGGTGCATTCTCACCATAAGCATTTACGGAAATAGCCCCGGTATGGACATTACTGTTCCTTAAATACTCCTCCACAGCCCTGGCCCTCGCCAGAGAAAGCTTCATGTTATAACCATCATTACCCCTGGAGTCGGCATATCCGTTTATCCGGATGTCCAAATCCGGGTATCGGGATATTATCTGAATGACTTCATCCAGATACTCCTGGTATTTCTCATCAAGTGAACTTTGGTCAAAATCAAAACGAATGTCGCGAATTTCAAGGGTATCCAAAGCCTTCCTGCCGGGTACCGTAATGTCGGTTTGTACCAGCAAAGCATCCTGCGGGAAATATTCCGGGATAAAAAGTTCCTTGCTCAACAGGGAGCCTGCTTCACTGCTAAAATCCAGGGTATATTCCCCCCACGGGAGCTTTTGCCTGAAAGTTCCGTCATGCTGCAAAGGCTTCCTGGATAGTGTGTCATTCAATTGTTTGTCAATAAAGGCAACGGAAATCAAGCCCGGATCAAAACCCGTTTCGGCTTTCAGGTTAACTTTGCCAAATATGGTAAACCTTGCCGGGTGTCCATAGGATGTGATTTCGAACCGGACAATGTCCAGGTCAGCACCGAATGACGACGGGCGCGCCTGATAGGCTGTTTTACCTGTCCCCAGCGGGAAAAAGTAGAGATCATCATCTGCAGTATTAAGGGGATAGCCGAGGTTCACCGGTGGAAGCCACTGTCCGTTCTGATCCAGGGAAGATCTGAAAATGTCATAACCTCCCATATTATAATGTCCCTGCGAACTAAAAAACAGCGTGCGCGCATCAGATGACACAAAGGGTGATTCTTCATTATAAGGGGTATTGATCAAAGGGCCCAGGTTCTTCGGAGATCCCCATCTTCCATCAGGCAGAAGTGATGAACAGTAGAGATCAAGACCGCCATAACCGCCCTTACGGTCACTGGTAAAGTAAAGGCATTTCCCATCCGGTGACAAAGTGGCATGGGATTCATTAAATATGGAGTTGACTGGTTCTCCGAGCCTCAACATATCGCTCCATTTTCCGTCACTGAAGACAGCTGTATAGATTTCACCGCTGCGATAAGGATCGTAGGTGGTCAGAAACAATCTGTTTCCGTCAGCCGAAATACCGGTTATATAATGATCTCCATCAGATTTGATCTCTGGTGTCAGATTTTCAGGAAGCTGCCAGGCAGTGTCGGTCTTAGCGGCATGCATCACAGCATCATAGAATTTAAGCTGGTTCATGTAGTATAACGTCTTTTCATCGGCAGTTACCACAGGTCTGAAATTAGAGGCCACCGAGTTGATACTTTCCGGTAAGGTATCCGTCTCAAAGATTGCCGGGGAGGCCATAAGTACAAGTGCATTCTCACACCGTGCAATATGGTATTCGGCAAGGGTCCTGTTCACCTGATCCTCTTCATCAATAGCATTCAGATAGTTTCTGAAACAGGCAACGGCATTGTCAAAATCATGGTTTAACCTGTAGGCAATTCCCAGATACAGTAATGATTTAACAGGAGCATTTTCCTGCGACAGGGAGCTATCTGAATAATCACCGGAAATCTTTTGCACGGCATCCTTTAAATAGGGAATTGCCTTAGTCTTCTGCCCCTGAATATTCAGGTAGCATTCGCCGATCTTATAACTGATGTTGGCAGTGCCCAGACCCCTTTCCTGCAATGTAAGCAGAACCGGAAGGGCTTCGCTGTAATCACCTGCAAAAATATATTCAAGGACTTCGGCATAGAGGTCGGCCGAACTGGGGACGATTTTCTGTCCTGAGCCCTGAAAGGACGCTGTAAGCAACAGAAAAATTACAGCTATCTGTTTATTCATTCTTACGCTTTTTACGTAAAATAAATAGGATCAGGAGGACAATGATAATGACATTCACTACCACGAGTGAAGTAATCAGCGCCGGTTTGTCCAGACCCGAGAACCAGCCTTCCTTTTCTTCACCATCGGCCAGATCAGGTCCTTTTCGAAGCAGTATCTTCAACAATACACGAAGAAGGTCGCGCTCGGTATAATTGAATTCTTCGGCAACCGACAGCAAATACTGCATTACTTCAAGAGGCTTTGAAAACTGTTCAGGATTGGCGGCCTCAATTGCGTTTTTGATGCCCCCGTCGCCGTACCTTTTCAGGAGTTCTATAAATTCAGCGATATTCTTTGGATCGATGATGTCAATCAGCAACTGGTAGACCATTTCGCGATTGAAATCATGGAATTGAGACTGGTTCAGCAGATAATCCACTAATTCCTCAAAAGTATTGATCTCCAATCCCCTGATGTCAATTTCCTGCAGGAATTCCTTCAGGCTTCCGGTGGCTTTCTGAGCCAGCATCTTCCGGAACAGTTCAACATAGTAATACGGATCTTTGCGAATTTTTTCAATGTTTTCCAGCAACTCTCTCCTGGAATATCCGCGGCGATCTGCCTCCCCCAACAGGTAGGTTATGAGTTCAAAGGAATTTCTGATCTGCTGCCTTTCCATGTCAAGATCCAGGAGTGTTTGTTGGAGGCTGTCGGAGGATATAAACAACAGACCCTGCGACAGAAAATGGACGTCAATATCCAGTGCAGCTTTTTTCAAAGCCTCATCCAGTTCCGAGAGTGGAAATAACCTTTCTTCAGCGCCCTTCATAATATAATCCGCAGCAGCCCTGGTAGTGGGAAAATCTTTACTGTTCTGTTTCATTTGTTCCAGGAATTTGGCAAGATCTCCCGTGGAATAAGATTCCATCAGCCCGATAAAGGCAAGTGGATCGCGGTTCTGCTCGGCTATCCGATACAGGGATTCGCGAAGCTCCTCGAGACTGTAATTGCTGCCGGGAGCCTGGATCACCAGGTAATCCACCAGGGCTTCCGAAGCGTAAATGTTATTGCCACTCAAATCCAGTCCGCCAAGAGTCTTTTTCAAGCTATCCGGAGACTGATTGAACAATTCTCCATAAAAGAAATTGAGATCCTTCTGAGAAAGAAAGCGTGCCATCAGCGTCTGTACCTCTTCCGCAGTAAAGCCATATTCCTCGGCGTGTTGCATCAGGTAATCATACAAATCAGCAATAGTCTGAAACTGCGATCCACGCAGATCAAGGCTCCGGAGGAGTTTCTCAAGGTTTCCTGCAGACATGGCCGTAATGCCCATATACCGGTCTGCATCAGAAAGCACCGATTCTTGAGCCATGGCAGCAGCTGCAACAGCTTCGGCAGAAGGTGTATAAACAACCGTAACTTCGCGGGTGGTGCTGTTTCCAGCAGCATCAGCAAGCGTGAACCGGAGTATATTGGTGCCTGCCACAGGCTTTAACAAATATACAAACCGCCGTCGCTTGATATCGAAACTTTCTGTTTTTCTTAATTCACCATTAACCAGCGTCTCCACCTTCAGGGTGGTATTCTTCTCAAGATCAAGTTTTATGGGTATGGAAGCATCGGATGTAACATTATAGCTAATAATCGGAATGATCATCTCGGGTCCGATAGACGGAGTTATTTCAGTAGCCGCAACCTCCTCACCGGCAATAACTTCCGAAGGCGCTACTTTGAGCAGGGAAGAATGCGCTATGATATTTGATGAATTGTTGACAGGGATGGTAAGTTTTTCAATATGATCAATGATATCCTTTCCTTTTATCTGCAGTTCAAACTCTCCGGAATATGCATCCAGTGTATAGGTCCCGTCGGAATTGAGCTTTGCCTGGTCGACCAATTGACCTGTTCTGGCATTGACCAGTGTGGCGGTAATGGCTGCAAAATCAGGTTTCACCTGTCCCTCCAACCGTGTTATCCCGTTGAGGATGAATTTTCTGGGATGAAGATCAGTGAAAACCTCCAGCTTGTATATGTCCATCATGCCGTAGGAATCCGACGGATCGTACTTGGCGTAGTAGGCATAAGCCCCGTCGCGCAGAGGAACAAAGAAAATATCATCCCGGGTGGTATTTAAAGGGTAGCCTGCGTTGAGCGGTTTCGCCCATTGGCCATTATCCAGCCGGGTGCTGTAAAAGATATCATACCCGCCCATATTGTAATGCCCCATGGAGCTGAAATAGAGGGTACTCCCATCATCGGTCAGAAAGGGTGTATCTTCATTATACCTCGTATTGATCACCGGCCCGAGGTTAATGGCCGGCCCCCAGTCACCACCACGCTTTCGTTCAGATTTATAAATATCTAACCCTCCGTATCCTCCCTCCCGATTACTGGTAAAATAAAGTGTTTTCCCATCTTTGGACAATGAAGCATGGGATTCCCAATACTTGGTGTTGATATTGCCGTTGAGCTTTTCCAGCTTTGACCAGGTCCCATTACGGTATTTGCTGAAATAGAGGTTGCCGTCGAAATTATCGCTTCTGTAAACATACAATTCATCGCCATTATAAGACAAGCCCGTGGAATAACAATTGCCGTCAACACCGAAAGCGGGGGTCAGGTTAAGTGGCTCTGACCATTTTCCGTTGTCTTTCCGGGAACAAAAAACCGCATCATAAAACTGAAGCTTCCTGGTAAAGACCAATACCTTTTCATCACCTGAAATTAAGGGATTAAGCTCTTCGAACCGGTCATTGATACCTTCCCCCAGGTTTACCGAAATAAAATACATGGGGTTCCCCTCCTGATCAGCAGCTACTTTGCACGAAGCAATCTGTTCATCCACCAGTTCGGCATCGTACACCACCGGATCAAGTATCTGTTTGAATTCTTCAAAGGCTTCAATTGCTTCTTTGAGCTTATTGTTTGCGCGATAGGCGTTACCCAGATAGTAAAATGATTCAGGCGGTGAGCGCCTTTCCTTATAACTGTTTGTTTTGCATTCCGGGCTTATTCCCATAACTGCCTTTTCAAGATAGGGAATTGACTTCTGAATCTGGTAAATATCATTTAGATAACAAATACCAATCTTATAATTAATATTGAAATTCTCTGGATCCATTTGCAGGATCTTCTGGTATAGCGGAAGGGCATCCTTATATTCCTCGAACAGAAAATAGGATTCGGCCTCCACAAAAAGATCCTTCAGCTTTCCCTCACCCTGGCCAAAGGCATGGGAGAGTATGGAAACCAGGCAGATCGAAACAAACAAGGATTGTCGTAAGGTAGTTTTGGATCTCATAGCTTTACGTCTAACATAACAAATTTATATAATTAAAAACAATTTATAAATAATTATCAATAAGTTATGGTTTGCTATTTATTAACCATTTAACCTTAAACCTTTATTTTCAAAGTGTTGATATGTTAATTGCGGAATTGGTTACAATTCTCTTCCGGTATTGAAATTCTCAAGGTACCAGACTATCCTGCTCAGGAAGCTTCCGCCCAGAGCGCCGTCTATCACACGATGATCGTAGGTTAACGATAACATGGTAATGTCACGTATGGCCATACCATAACCCGTACCGGTTTTAACCGCCCATGGCTTTTTGGTAATGGTGCCAACCGCCAGGATGGCCGACTCAGGCTGGTTAATAATGGGCGTTCCGGTGAGGTTATTATACTGACCGATATTGGTAATGGTGAAGGTGCCTCCCTTGATTTCAGTAAGCAGCAATGCGTTATTCCTGGCCCTTTCAGCCATATCGGCAACTTTTCGGGCCAGGCCGCCCAGACTTTCACGGTCTGCATTGCGGATTACCGGCACGATCAGATTGCCATCGGGCAAAGCTGTAGCAAATCCGATATTGATATTTTTCCGGATGATAATCATTTCACCGGAAAGGGCAACATTGATACGCGGAAAATCTTTCAGTGCCTGTGCGACAGCTTCCACAAACAAAGGGGTGAAAGTGAGACGCACCTCTTCCCTGCTAAAAAAGGCATCTTTATGTCTTTCACGCCAGGCCACCAGGGCGGTGATATCCGCCTCAAGAAAAGAGGTAACATGGGGAGCGGTTTTCTTGGATTTCATCATATGTCCGGCAATGATCTTTCGTAAACGGTCCATTTCAACAACCTCATCCTCGGGATCTATGAAAGGCTCCTGCTGAAGCTGCTGCTGATCCAATTCACCGTTAGCGGCACCAGGTTCAAAAACGGGAGATCCTGATTTTCCTTCTATAAAATACCGGTTGATATCATCCCTGGTAATGCGTCCGTCCAGTCCGGTTGGACTGATTGTCCGCAGTTCGCCCATGGTAATTCCTCGCTGCCGGGCCAAAAAGCGTACCAGTGGGGAAATGTTCAACCGGAGGGTATGTTCCTCTGAAGGGACAATACGACGGTTTTCAAGAACGGGCAGCACCTGGGAATCTGTTGGAGGTTGTTTAACGGCTGCAACAGCCGGATCTGCATCCTGAGGTTTTTCCTCCGCTTCACCTGTCTCCAGCAATGCTATAACTTCCCCTACTCTGGGAATCTCTCCTTCGCTGTAGATCAGTCTCACTACTGTTCCCTCAACAGGTGAAGGAATCTCGGAATCAACTTTATCTGTGGCAACTTCAACCAGAGGCTGGTCAACACTGACGTGCTGTCCGCTTGAAACAAGCCATCTTGTGATAGCGGCCTCAATAATCCCCTCTCCCATGGCGGGTAAAATCAATTCAAATCTGGCCATATTAAACAGAATCAAAGTCTGAACCGTTGTTGGATTCTACACCAGGTTTCCTGCCCAGTTGCTGGAATCCCTTTATAATAATCCGCATATCCTGCAGGATCTGGTAGTCTTTTGCATAAAGCAGATTCACCTGATCATCGGATCCCTGATAAAATCCGCGCCCTCCATGAAGATCGAGCGGTGTCAGCACTCCGGGCCTTATCCTGGGAAGACCAGGATGGTGACCTCCTGTGGATTGATGATAGCCGACCCAGGATGTAAAACCCAGGAAAACACAAAAAATGTTGCGGAACATTCCTGAAGGTTCCCTGACGATAAAAAGCCAGGCCGGCCATACGACCAGAAAAAGAATGGAAAGCCCCATATCAAGAACCCTTTTCTTGCGCCTGCTCAGCAAACGCGACAGGGTGTTTGCATGCAAAACATACAATTCACCGGATGTGCTGTTTGAATTACTGCCGATAACCGACATGCTTTCAGGCGGGGCGATCTTAAGTTCAATGTCAGATTCGGTAAACTGAAGCATCGTCTCAATGATATGCCTTGAAGATATATTGGCTGCACAAAAGACCAGTTCATCAGCCTGGTGTATCCTAACAAGATCTTCAATCTGACCAATATGACCCATATAACCCGTGGTGGGAGTCTTATGGTCCGGACTTACAATTCCAATGAGCTCTGCAATCACCTGAGTTTGCTTTATTAAGGAATATACCCTGTTACTTTCCACCAATTCACCAATAATAATGATCCGCTTTTTCTTTCGGAAGAATTCCAAAGATTTCCCTTGATAAACCATACTTAACAAATAGCGGGCAAAAATTGTTGCAATCAATGTCCAACAAGTTCCAATCAGGATCAGTGCCCTGGAAAACCTCAGGGTCTCAGGCAAAAGGGCATAAACCAGCAGGATCAGAAGCGATCCCATGATAATCCCCCGGATCAGATCAGGGAGCTTAACTTTTCTTTCATAACCTGTAGTAAGGAAAATACCCAGCAGCCAGATCGATATATAGGCCGGAACAACCACGGCTAGGTATACCGGAGGATAACTGCCGGATGAGCCAAAGTGACGATACTCCCATAAAGGCATGAAGAAATAATAACCAGCATAGATCAGCAAGGCATCCAGCAAAGGATTAACAACTCCTTTAAAGAACCTCGTGAGTATTGACAGACCGGCTCGCAGATAAATAGCCAGATGGATGAAAAAGATATAATACCTGACTGTGTTCCCTGAAAAATGCTTCCGGGCAAAAATGATCATCGCCCTGTAAAAAACGATCACATAATTGATACTGCTTTTCCTGGTGCTTTCCCCTTTGTAGTGGATGATGGTGGTTAGCGGAAAGTATACATTCCGGTATCCTGCCTGTTTAAAGCGATAGGATATATCAATGTCTTCACCGTACATAAAAAACCTTTCATCCAGCAACCCTGTTTTATCCAGGGCAGCCTTGCGGATAAACATGAATGCCCCTGAGATCACATCCACATCATGTATTTCTTCAGGATCCAGGTATCCGAGATGATATTTTCCAAACCGCCTGGAGCGGGGAAAAAGTGCTGCCAGACCGAACACCTTATAAAATGCAGTCATGGGCGTGGGCAAAGCCCGCTTTGATTCAGGCAGGAATTTGCCCTTCCCGTCAATCATTTTAACTCCCAGGCTGCCCACATCGGGATGGAGGTCCATATAGCCCATACACTTTAAAAAAGTGTCTTCCTGCACAACAGTATCCGGGTTGAGTAACAGTATGTATCTTCCTGAAGCTCTGGCGATAGCCTGGTTATTGGCTTTGGCAAAACCCAGGTTGGTAGCGTTTGCAATAAATATCACCTTTGGGAATCTCTCTGCTATCATGCGGTCGGAGCCGTCTGCCGAATTGTTATCGACGACGATTACTTCAGCACCTATTTTTTGGGTGGCCCTGTAAACCGCATGCAGGCATTGCTCGAGAAAGTACTTAACGTTGTAATTTACTATGATGATGGATAGATCCATTGCTTTATGGAATCACAGGAATCGCTTTCGCACATTCCATCAAAGTCATCCTGCAGGCATTGGTATTTCCAAGAGTACAGGATTTATGAAAGTAGGGGCATGCTTTCCCCTTATCATTGAGCCGGAAATACGACATTCCCAGGTTGAAAAATAATGCAGAATTACCCTCGGAATAATCCAGGGTTTTTAAAAAATCATTTACAGCAGCTGCATAGTCGCGTATCTCGTAATTTACCATGGCGCGACTGTGATAGGCACTTGCAACCGTATCATTCTGTTCGATGGAAATGCTAAGATCCGACAAAGCCTGATCATACTCGAGGAGGTTCATATGGCTAACACCCCGACCAAGATAATACCTGTACTGGTTACCGGGAGGATTCAGATTTATGGCGTGGTCAAAGTCGTCCAGCGCGCGAATGTACTTCCCCCTGGCATTGTTAATGATCCCCCTGAGGTAATAAAAATCAGCTACATCGGGATACAGGTGTATGGCTTCATCGGCATACCTGACGGACTCTTTCTCATCATTCATCAAAAAGCAGATATTGATTCGTTTTTGCAATGCCGGCATACTGGATGGGGCCAGGTCAATAGCCTGCTGGGTTTTTATCAGGGCTTCTGAAAGCTTGCTTGCGGCAATGAGTCCATCAGCTTCGGCCAGCAATGCCTGTACATTGGCATCATCCTGTGCAGCCACCTTAAATAAAGACAACAGCAGGAATAGTATGGTGAAAAGATTCTTCATTAGCATATCCAGTGAAGTATATATAATTACCGCAATGAAAATACTAAATATTTGGTATTAAAACAATTTACCGTTACTATTTGGCCAGGTTCCTGAAATCGGACTCAAGAAAACCATCAGGGTTCTTGTCGCTGATCTTATGATAGTCAAAATAATAGAAATTAGCATCAGCAGCCCCAATGATCACCTTATAGCAACGGGCATTGAGCTTGGTCCCTTCGGGGCCCACTTTGTGCAGAAAAACCACTTCGGGATCACGGTTCTTGATAGCTTCTTCAATATCCTCCATGGTAACAAGCCGGAACTTATAGGGATAAACTTTGCTGATCTTGGTTTCGGTATTAACCGAAGGTGCCAGTTCTTCCTTAAGGAGATACAGGGTTTTGCCCCGGATATCCTTTATGTTATCATTATAGTGTTTGAAAACATTGGCTGAGATAATTTCAGGATGATCCCGGATAAGCTTTGCATGATTCTGCATAAAGCGAACCAGAATAGCCAGCTTGTAAGCATACCTTTCCTCCTCCACACTGAAGTAGGCCAGTGGCACTGAAGCAATGTCAGGCATCTCATTCAGCCTAAAATAATCGCCTCCCAGTGAAAGATGGAGAAACCGGTAAGCAGCATCGGTCTTATCAGCCTCAAAGGTCACCTGCGACATGTAAATAAAAGAATATTGCGCATCCATGCGCTTTTCTTCGAATTCATTGCTGGTAATGAAATCGTAAGGGGTAATGTTCCACTCCTGCTGCATCACTTTCTTGATTATAGCATTGTATTCCATAAGCGGATTGTCTTCCAATACTACCAAGGTTTTAGTGGTAAAGAAGGCCATAACATCCTCACTGGAAGGAACATAACTTTGCGAACGAGCCAGGACGCCCAGTGTGATCAGGAATATTCCAAAGAGTAGTCTTTTCATACAAAGCTTCTGTTTAATTTTTTGGTAAATAAAGCGGATTTCTCTCATTGAACTTTCGGATGTAAAGAAATTTCATTTGCTTTTGTTTTTTATTCCCCAGGGCAGCAAATTCATCATGCAATTCAGGATCAGACATCAACAGTAACTCAACGCTCTCTTCATTATAATCCAATACGTTCCCGGTTTTAAAATCCAGCATATACTGCCGCATTTCTGAAGTGGGTGTAGAGGAATAGGGCGAATAGTAAGGGTTGTAGGGATAGCTGGAATAGGGATAACCATAATTGTAATATGGATTATAAGAGCTGTTATAGGTAGTGAGACTGGCCACAAAATGGCAGATACTGCCAACGATGGTGATGCGAAAGCTCCCGTCGTTCAGGTTGATATAAAGGATTCCGTTCCGCGAGAATCCCCAGAGGTTCTTGACTGGTATCTCCTGCCGGGTACCCAGGTTGTCAAACACCTGGATCTTTTTCTCATGAAGCACCCGCTCATAAAAAGATGGGTCATCATAGGCCACTGTGGTGATGATGCTTGACTTGGGAATCGGATTGTTTTGCTTCACCTGATCAAAACTGAGGAAAATCCCTTCTTTAAACTTGAAATCCGGAGTATACCTGATCATATCGGCAGTGTCCTGTTGTCCTGATGCCCAAAAACAGAAAGCTGCCAAAATTAGTACCAGAAAACCCTTCATCGGATTTAAGAGAAACATTTGACCTTTCATAATCGTATGTACAAAAATAGGCTTAATTTCTTACTCAAGGGTAAACACGCATGATAAAATCAATTTTCAAAAATCGGACCATTTCACAACAGCGAATACATTCGGCATATTCACTTAACTTAATATTTAAATAATTATTATATTTATATCTGAGATTGGGACTTCTGGGTGGGCACTCAAACTAAACCAACTTTTACGGGATGAATCCATTGTACATTTTTCTGTTCCGGTTGACTAAAAAACTTGAGCAACGCGCCGATCTGGATGTGATTGACAAAATGCTTATCGTTTATTTCATCAACATTTCGGCCATTTTTTTCACATTATTTTTTGCAATCCTGGATGTGATTTCCAAAGATTACACCCTGGCCTGGTTTCTGTTTTCAGCCACACTTATCCTGATTGTAAACCTGGTTTTTTATTACATCACCAACCGGCAACTCATTACCAGGATTGTCCTTACTGCTGTTTTAGTTATAGTTTCATTTCAACTGCTTTACACCGGAGGAACTTCCGGGTCGGGACATCTCTGGCTGCTCATTTTCCCCGTATTTTCCATTCCTCTTTTTGGGCTAAGAAGAGGGAATCTGGTCTCGTTCCTGTTTTTTTTGCTGGTTTCGGTATACCTGATCTTCCCACACGCATTTCACCCTCCCCAAGTTTACCCTGCAGGGTTTTCCATCAGGTTTCTCGGAGCTTATTCCGCGATTCACCTTCTGGTTTACCTGCATCAGTATCTGAAAGACTATAATTTCATTGCCATGGAGAGAACCATCATCGAGTCGAAAAATGAGACCCGGCAGAAAGATGATTTCCTTTCCAAGCTTTCACACCAGATCAGAACACCGCTGAACAACCTTACCGTGGTGTCGAATCTGGTAAATAAGTCCAAGCTTGACGCAGAACATCGCGACCTTTTTGACACTATTCTGGCCTCAACCATTAACCTGATCAATGTTGTCAATAACATTGTGAAGGTTTCTGAAGTGAAAATTGAAAAAGAACTGAGCAGTCAGGTTAATTTCGATCTCTATTCATCCATTGACAATACGCTCAAGCTTTTCAGGGATCAGCACAAAGACCGCATTGAGGTGGTATTGCACATAACCCGCAATATTAAAACCAGTTACATTGGCGACCCGATCCGGATTAAACAAATTTTCCTGAATATTATTGAAAATATCATTAAAGCAATTCCTTCTGATAAATTCCTGGTAGAAATCAACATCGACCAGGTTAGTGACCTGGAAGAAGAATCCCTGTTAAGTTTTGAAATCCGGTGTCCCCAGTTACAGCTGGAATCGGATGATTACGGCAATTTTTACAGCCGGCCGGGTATTGATATGATCAAAGAAGGAAATTACCAGCCCGATGATTATTACATTGACTTTACCATCGCTAAAAAAATCATTGAATATTATGGCGGAGAGTTGAAAATAATGACCGCCAATGGTTTGACCATGCTGCTATTCGGATTTGCTCTGAAAAAAGGCACTGCAGGTACTCATAAACCTGAGTTTGACAGGGAGTCTACACAGATTTTTATGGTAAAAAGCAAGGTGGAGCTGAGCAACGCCAACATTCTGCTTGTTGAAGACAATGCTATTAACCAGAAAATTATTATCCTGAGTCTGAAAAACCATGTCAAGAACATCGATATTGCCAACAATGGAAAGGATGCCCTCGATAAGTTCGGCACTACTAAATATGATCTGATCCTGATGGATATTCAGATGCCGGTTATTAATGGTATTGCGGCCACCAAGAAAATCAGGGAACTGGAAGTCACTACCAATACGCAGACACCCATTATAGCCATAACGGCCAATGCCCTTTCCGGAGATAAAGAAGCCTGTCTGGCTGCAGGAATGAATGATTACATCAGCAAACCTTTCCAGGTTGAGGTGTTGGTAAATAAAATGAAAATGTTGCTGGAAACTTGAAAACAATGATGAATGATGAATTATAATTTCCTTAAAAATCAATCTTAATCCCGATTACCAGAATATCATCCACCTGATCCTGGTCTCCCCTCCATTCAATTACATTGTTTTCCAGAATCTCATGCTGTTTCTCCATGGGCAGCTGGTGTAGTGTGAGCAGAAGATGTCTGAAACGACGGTATTTGTATTTTTTGCCATCAGGTCCCCCAAACTGATCAGCAAAACCATCTGAGAATAAATACAGGATATCTCCCTTTTGGATTGGAATGATGTGGTTCTTAAAGGTCTGCTCTTTGAAATTGGTCTCATCGAGGCCAATGGCAAAACGGTCTCCTTTGATTTCAGTAATCTTATTGTCACGAATCAGGTAGAGCGGATTAAAAGCTCCTGCAAATTCCAGGATCCTATCTTTTTTATCGATGGAACAAAAGGCTACATCCATGCCGTCACGCAGCACTACATTCTCAACATCCTTAAAAATCACATGAAAGTCTTCGTTCAGACGATTCAAGATGTCAGAAGGCCTGGATAATCCTTCAATATTGGTGATCTTCCGGAAGAGTTCAAAACCGATAATTGACATAAAAGCACCCGGAACACCGTGACCAGTGCAATCCACTGCCGAGATGAAAATCTTGTCATTCAGCTTATTCACCCAGTAAAAATCACCGCTTACAATATCTTTTGGCATAAACAGGATGAAAGAGGACGGGAAGATTGACTTAAAAAGCTTGTAAGGCGGTAACATGGCCGTTTGTATGCGTTTGGCGTAATTTATGCTGTCGGTAATGCTTTTATTCTTTAGAGCCAGTTCTTCTTTTTGCAGCATGATCTGTAAACCAAACATCTCTCTTTCCTGGTTTTCACGGCTCAGATTGAAGAATTGCAGGATCCAGAATCGAATGAAGATGAACGCCATGAAAGCACCTAACACAATATAGATCAATAAACTGACTTTAGAACGCCAGAAAGGGGCTTCAATAATAATCACCAGCGTGGTTCCGGAATTATTCCAAATCTTATTGGAATTGCACCCGGCAACATGCAGTCTGTATTTACCGGGGGCAAGATGATCCAGGATAATATGATTCTGATTCCCCAGTTGGTACCACTCCTGATTCTTTTCGGTTTTACCGAAAGAATAGCTGAATTGATTAAATTCAGGCCTTGACAGGTCCAGTACAGCGAAATCGATCTGGATGGGCTTGCGATTCCATGGCAGATATACCGTATCGGCGAGCTGGTAGAAAAGAGCCCCTTCTGATGGCTCTTTCTCAACAAATCGCAACCCTGTAATGACAACATTCGACATACTGCTGCCGGGTAAAATGGCAGTAAGGTCGATAACGGATAAACCCTGCTGACCAGCCAGAAAAACAAAATTATCATTTCCGGCAAGTATTGCATTATAGTTATAATTCAGCAAGCCATCCTTAACATCATAATGCATTAAGGCATTCGTACCTGTCCTGAAATAATATAACCCCCTGTCGGTTCCCAACCACACATTATTCATCTGATCCAGGGCCATGGAGGTTACCGATGAATTCATGATCTCTGTGGCCCCGGTGATAGCAGTAAATTCACGGCTTTTGGTATTGAAACTGAATGCGCCGCCTGAGGTGCCCATCCAAAGTACTCCTGACACTCCCTGCGCCAGAGTATAAACCTCCTTGCGCTCTGTATTCATCAGGTTCCTGTCGTAAGGGGTATACCTGCTGTAATTCCCTTTTACGGGATTATAGGATATTAGCCCCTCACTGGTGGCAAGCCAGATATTGCCTGACGGGTCCAATTCCATATCAAAAACCCGCCCGATTTCAATCTGCTGGTCTTTAAAATTAAGAGTCTCTCGGGTTACATGCTGCGAGGAATTAAAATTGATATGCTGAATGCCATCGGATGTTCCTATCCAGATATTGCCGTCACCATCAACCAGCAGGCAGTTGAATCTTGTTTGTTCCGCCAGTTCTCTTTTCAGGAAGGAATACAGGGTGAAGAGACTTTTGCGGACCATCCGGTCCGTACTGACAATTTCAATATCGTGTTCTGATAGGACCAGGAATTCCTGCTGCCGATAAGAGTAGAAATTCACAACATTGCTACGGCTGAGGGTTTTGAAGTTTCTGCTGCTATTGGTTTTCAGGTCTACAATATCAAAATTGTCACCGGCATTGCCGATCAGTAAATTTCCTGAAGGACTCCTTCCCAGGGCAGAGATCTGGTTGTTGGTCAGCCGAAGGTCAGCGCTTTTTGTTGTATAATTGTTAACAGACAGTTTTGATCTGCGGATCTTGAGGATGCCGATGTCGGTGCCTCCCCAGATGATCCCGGAAGAATCTACAGCAACTGAATGAACGGGTACTTCAGGCGACAGGTAAACTGTGGTAAAGGTCTGCCTGGCCAGGTTGAACCTGATAATACCGGACATTGAAGCCAGCACCATGACATCTTTTTCAGCACCGGCAATTCCCTTTATATCATTGGCTGCCTGCAAGACGGGGGAACCTCCCGGAAAATACTGGCTGAAACTAAAATCCACAGGATCCAGTCTGTTGAGCCCATTTCCTGTACCGATCCACAGGATTTCATCCTGATCAAGGTAGAGGCAATTCACATGATTGTCGCTTAGAAGCCCCTGTGAACCCTGGACCATCAGTTCCCTGAACAGGCCCAGTTGCGGATTGAAAACCAATAAACCACCCGTGGTACCAATCCAGACATTCCCGCTGCCATCCGCAAGGATACAGGTAGGCACCGCATCATTCTTTAAATGATCTGCAGGTATCATGAATGATTTTACAGGCTTACCGGGTAAAAGCATGGTAATGGTTTTTTCCGAAAGAATCCATATGGTGCTGTCGGCTCCAGGATACATATCTTTAAGAACTGCTCCCTGCTGAAAGACAGTATCAAAGGAGGTAGCAGGATACCTGGTTATGGTTCCACTCTGGCGATCATAACGGTTGATACCAATATTATTGAGGATCCATAGATTACCCTGAATATCGCATCTGATTGCTTTTATCACCTGGGTACCCGATGACTCTTCGCCGGCAATTGCGGTAAAAAAATGTCTGAAACGGTATCCGTCATAACGGTTTAACCCAAAATCAGTACCCACCCAAAGATATCCCGGATGGTCGATTGTAAGACAGCTAATTTGTAAGGAAGACAGACCATTCTCAACAGAAAGCACCTCCGGGGGGAGGTACTTCTGCGAATACAACGGACTGTATACTAATACGATAATGAGAACAATATAAGTGCAGCGTGCCTGCATGAGCCCTGGCGTTTTGATTCATTAAAATAGTCATTTTAATTCATAATACAAAACCACAGGGCAAATGAGCACGATCATTTATTCATCATCCAGTTTTTCGCCCTTGGCAAGCTTTTCGAGCATGCTGGTCGTTACCGATTTTGGACGCTCGAGCGGGTATCCCAGCGCCCTGTCCCAAATGATATTGGCACTGATCCCTATAGCCCTGCCAATACCAAACAGCACTGTATAAAAATCATATTCCTTAACTCCATAATGCCACTGGATAACTCCTGAATGGGCGTCCACATTGGGCCAGGGATTTTTGGCCTTACCCTGCTCTTTAAGGATCGGAGGAACAATCCTGTAAAGGATGTCCACATACTGGAATATGGGATCGTCGGCAATATATTTCTGGGCAAATTCACGCTGTATCATATACCTGGGATCCGTGATCCGTAAAACGGCATGTCCGAACCCGGGAACAACCTGTCCGGCATTCAGCAGGTCCCACACAAACTGTTTCATTTCATTATCCGTGGGCACCTGTCCACCCATTTTTTCCATGATATCATGCAACCAGCGCAGTACTTCCTGGTTGGCAAGACCGTGCAACGGACCGGCAAGTCCGTTTATCATGGATGAAATAGCCAGGTAAATATCCGAAAGGGAGCTGGCCACGAGATGTCCAGTATGGGCACTGACATTACCGCTCTCGTGATCACTGTGCAGGATAAAATGCATACGGGAGACATCGTCATAGGGTTTGGGAATACCCAGCATGTGGGCAAAATTAGCTCCCATATCCAAATTCGGGTCAGAAAACTCCCGCTTGCCTTCCCGATAACACTTATGGTAAATCAGGGCTGCGATTTCGGGCAATTTAGCAATCATGTTCATGGCATCCTCGTATGTAGGATCCCAATAATCCAGTTTGTTGATTCCGGCATCGTATTTCCTGGCAAAAAAGGATTCCCGGTGCATGGCCAGAATAGCAGTGGAGAATATGGTCATCGGATGAGTGCCCCGCGGAAATGCATCCACAATTTCAAGAATATACCTGGGTATAATGCGTCTTTTCTTCAATTCATCAAGAACCTCGTGGACGTTTTCCGGTGTAGGAAGATCACCTGTAAGCAAAAGGTAAATTAATCCTTCCACGTATGGCATTTCAGAACCTTTTGGTTTGGGAAGCTTGCTGAATATTTCAGGAAGGGTATAGTTCCTGTAACGAATACCTTCATTGGGATCAAGGTAGGAGATGTCGGTAATCAGGCACTTTAAATCACGCATGCCACCGATCAGTTTGCTGATGGTCACGGTATCCACAACCAAATCGCCATGCTCATCGATCAGTTTTTTAATCCGCGGCCTCCAGGCCTGAATTTTGTCATAAAGTGTTTCTTTTAACCCGGGCATAAATTTTAGTATTAAGATTTATACTAATTAAACACACGCTGATAATTCTTGTTTAATGACTTAACCAATATAATAAAAAAAATCATCCGGCCTTCTTCCGGATGAAAAGATTTACTGCCCAGGTCGACCCCTCTCCTGAAAAACAGTTCGCTGTAGATCAGAAAAAAACCTCAAAGGTGTTTAAAACTTTGAGGTTTTTATATCATAACCCGATACGGAAAAGTCATTACTTCTTATAGCCATAAATGGCCAGGGGACCAAGCTCTTCCTCGATCCGGAGGAGCTGGTTGTATTTGGCCATACGGTCGGAGCGGCTTAATGAGCCTGTTTTGATCTGACCGGAATTGGTGGCTACTGCAATATCGGCAATCGTGACGTCTTCTGTTTCACCAGAGCGATGTGAGGTGACCGTTGTAAAGCCTGCCCGGTGAGCCATTTCAATACAATCGAGTGTTTCGGTCAGGCTTCCGATCTGGTTTACTTTAATAAGAATTGAATTGGAACAACCCATTTCAATACCTTTCTTCAGGAATTCAACATTGGTAACGAAAACATCATCTCCAACCAACTGGCAGCGTTTCCCGAGCTTATCGGTTAAAAGCTTCCAGCCATTCCAGTCGTGTTCCGACATACCGTCTTCAATGGAATCGATGGGATATTTGTTGATCAGCTGCTCGAGAAAAGCGACTTGTTCCGCAGAGCTTCTTACAGCGCCATTAGGGCCTTCAAACTTGGCGTAATTGTATTTCCCGTCGGCATAGAATTCAGAAGCGGCGCAATCCAGGGCGATCGAAACATCGCCACCTTCAGCAGCACGACCGGGTTTATAACCGGCGGCTGCAATCGCTTTGATAATAGATTCCAGAGCATCCTCAGTCCCCTTCAATACAGGGGCAAAGCCTCCTTCGTCGCCAACCGCGGTGCTCAAGCCACGCTCCTTCAACACCTTTTTCAGAGAATGGAACACTTCGGATCCCATTCGAAGTCCTTCCCGGAAACTGGAAGCGCCTATAGGGCGAATCATGAATTCCTGAAAGGCTATGGGAGCATCACTGTGGGAGCCCCCGTTGATAATATTCATCATGGGAACGGGCAGCACTTTTGCATTTGCACCTCCTATATAGCGGTAAAGCGGCATATCGTGATACATGGCTGCTGCTTTAGCCACAGCAAGTGATACGCCCAAAATGGCATTGGCGCCAAGTTTGCTTTTGGTCCTGGTGCCATCCAGAGCAATCATCTTCTGATCAATGGCCACCTGATCAAGGGCATTCATGCCAATGATTTCCTTGGCGATGATCGTATTGACGTTCTCAACCGCCTTGAGAACGCCCTTGCCCAGGTATCTTTTTTTATCGCCATCACGCAATTCCAGTGCCTCATTTTCACCGGTGGATGCGCCTGAAGGCACTGCAGCACGGCCTACAAAACCGCTTTCGAGTATTACTTCAACCTCAATGGTAGGATTTCCCCTTGAATCGAGAATTTCACGTGCATGAACATGTGCAATTTGTCCCATGGTTATATGTGTTAGTTAAATGTTATTATGCTTTGGGTTCAACATCAGCTTCAGGTTCAGCAGCCTGAGCGCCCTTAGTCTTTGCTGAGGCCTTTGCTGCGGTTTTGGTTGTCGTTTTGGCGGCAGCAGGTTTTTTAGCTTTCACTTCAGTAGTCTTGGGAGTTGCTTCTTCAGATTTCTTCTTGGCGCCTCTGCGACTGCGGCGGGCGGTTTTAGCTTCACCTGCTGCTGTACCGGTGAGCATGATTTCATTGAAATCAACCAGCTCGATATAGCACATGTCAGCAGCATCCCCGGCCCTGGTACCAAGTTTCAGAATGCGTGTATAACCTCCCGGACGTTCGGAAATTTTTGGGGAAACTTCCCTGAACAGGGTTGTAACAGCATTTTTATCCTGCAAATTGGTAAAGGCCAACCTGCGTGCATGCGTTGTATCTTCCTTTGATTTGGTGAGGATCGGTTCAATAAACACGCGCAGTGCTTTGGCTTTGGCCGTGGTGGTTTTGATGCGTTTGTGCAATATCAGGGATGAGGCCATGTTCGAAAGCATGGCTTTACGATGTGCGCTTTTACGTCCTAAGTTATTGTTTGTATTGTTATGTCGCATGGTAATCCGTAATTAATTCAATGGATATCTCAATCGTTACTTTGGTTCAATTAATCTCTGTCAAGTTTGTATTTTACTATATCCATGCCAAAAGAAAGGTTCATGGTTTCGAGAAGTTCATCGAGCTCAGTCAGTGATTTTTTTCCAAAGTTTCTGAACTTCAGCAAGTCATTTTTATTGAATTTCACCAGGTCGCCCAACGTTTCAACTTCTGCAGCCTTCAGGCAGTTCAATGCCCTTACGGAAAGATCGAGGTCAACCAGCTTAGTTTTCAGCAGCTGGCGCATATGCAGGACTTCCTCATCGAATTCTTCATTGGCTGCTCTTTCTTCTGAATCGAGCGTAATTTTCTCATCAGAAAACAACATGAAATGATAAATCAGGATTTTGGCAGCTTCTTTCAGAGCCTCTTTGGGGTGAATGGAACCATCGGTGAGTATCTCGATCAACAGTTTTTCATAGTCGGTTTTCTGCTCAACACGATAATTTTCGACCGAGTATTTCACATTCTTGATGGGGGTAAAAATGGAATCAATGGCTATCAATCCGAATTCAGCATCAAAAGGTTTGTTTTCTTCAGCCGGAACATAACCTCTGCCTTTGTTTATATGGACTTCCATGTGCAATTCCACATCCTTTTCCATATGACAGATAACCAGTTCCGGATTGAGAACCTCAAAACTGCTCAGGAACCGGTTGAGATCACCAGCCTTTAAGACAGTCTGATCGGATAAAGCAACCACGATTTTTTCATCGTTCACATCCTCAACCAATTTCTTAAAACGAATTTGTTTGAGATTCAGAATAATCTCAACCACATCCTCAATAACACCGGTAATGGAGGCAAATTCGTGCTCCACTCCGTCGATCTTGATAGCTGTGATTGCATGACCCTCCAGTGATGAAAGCAGGATCCTGCGGAGTGAATTACCAATGGTAATTCCATAGCCAGGTTCGAGCGGACGAAATTCGAATCTTCCGAACTTGTCGTCCGATTCGATCATGATCACCTTATCGGGCTTCTGAAAAGCTAATATGGCCATAAGTTAAATATTTCAATTATTTAGAGTACAATTCGACTATCAATTGTTCCTTGATGGTTTCTGGTATCTGATCACGTTCGGGACGGTTTATCAGTTTCCCGGCCAGTAATGCCGAGTCCCATTCCAACCATGAAACATTTGCCCTGCGTGACCCGAGAGAGTTTTGGATTACTTCGAGTGATTTTGATTTTTCACGAACACCAATAATATCACCCGGTTTTATGGAATAGGAAGGTATGTTCACCACCTGGCCGTTAACGGTAATATGGCGATGGGTAACCAACTGGCGCGCACCCGAACGTGTAGGAGAAATTCCCAAACGGTATACCAGATTGTCCAGCCTGGATTCCAGCAACTGCAGCAATACTTCACCCGTAACGCCTTTGCTCCGCTGAGCTTTATCAAACAAGTTTGCAAATTGTCTTTCAAGAACCCCGTAGGTATATTTTGCTTTTTGTTTCTCACGAAGCTGAATACCATACTCCGACAATTTCTTGCGCTTCTTGTTTATTCCATGCTGACCTGGAGGATAATTCTTTTTATCATAATTCTTATCCGGCCCATAAATCGGGTCACCGAATTTTCTGGCGATTTTAGTTTTTGGTCCAATATATCTTGCCATTTCTGATGTATATTTATATATCTCAATAATTTACCACTTCAATTAAACTCTTCTTCTTCCGGGTGCCCTGCATCCGTTGTGTGGAAGTGGGGTAACATCAACAATCTCAGTAACCTCAATGCCTGCAGTGTGTATCGTTCTGATGGCAGATTCTCTTCCTGCACCGGGTCCTTTGACAAAGGCTTTAACTTTGCGAAGACCCAGGTCAAAAGCAGTTTTTGCACAATCAGCAGCAGCTACCTGTGCTGCATAAGGTGTATTCTTCTTCGAACCCTTGAAACCCATCTTCCCAGCAGAGGCCCATGATATAACCTGACCCTGGCTGTTGGTTAATGAAATGATAATGTTGTTGAACGAGGCATGCACATGAGCCTGCCCTACAGGATCAACTTTTACAATTTTCTTCTTGGTAATTCCAGCCTTTTTTGCCATAATTTAATCCTTATTTAGTAGCCTTCTTTTTGTTAGCAACTGTTTTTCTGCGCCCTTTACGGGTACGGGCATTGTTTTTCGTACTCTGTCCTCTTGTAGGCAGACCCAGACGATGCCGCACACCCCGGTAACAGCCAATGTCCATGAGGCGCTTGATATTGAGCTGGACCTGGGAACGAAGTTCACCTTCCACTTTGAAGTTCTCGTTAATAACCTTCCTGATCAGGTTTACCTGCTCATCTGTCCAGTCCTTGACCTTGGTGTTCTTATCAACACCTGCTTTTTCAAGGATTTTCTGAGCTGTACTGCGTCCTAACCCGAAAATGTATGTCAGGCCTACTTCACCCCGTTTATTTTTTGGTAAATCGACACCAACGATTCTAGCCATATACTTTTATATTATTAATATTAAAAATTCATCAGCCCTGACGCTGTTTATACTTGGGATTCTTTTTGTTGATCACGTATAAACGTCCTTTCCTGCGTACAATCTTGCAATCTGCAGTGCGTTTCTTAATGGATGTTTTTACTTTCATGTTAAATCAGTTCAATTATTTGTACCTGAATGTTATTCGTCCTTTTGTCAGGTCATAAGGTGACATTTCAACCCGCACCTTGTCACCGGGAAGGATCTTGATATAATGCATCCTCATTTTCCCCGAGATATGTGCTGTAATAATATGCCCGTTCTGCAGTTCCACACGGAACATAGCGTTTGAAAGAGCCTCTTTTATTACGCCATCTTGTTCAATGGATGGTTGTTTTGACATATATGACCTTATCAGTTTGTTTCAATATTTATATATCTCTTCAATATATTTAAAAGTCGAAAGAATATCCGCGCCGTCCTTACCAATGGCCACACAGTGCTCATAATGTGCCGAGGGCAGTTTATCTGCCGTGTGAATCGTCCAGCCATCCGGATCCTGCGTGATTTCTTTTCTTCCCATGTTAATCATGGGTTCAATACACAGTACCATGCCCGGCTGCAATTTTACACCGTAACCCCGCTTACCGTAATTCGGAACCTCAGGGGATTCATGTAATCCTTTTCCGATACCATGACCCACCATTTCACGCACTACAGAGAAGCGCTCCCGTTCGCAGAACTCCTGAATTGCATTGCTGATATCCCCGATCCTTTTGCCCTCCCTGGCCTGTTCAATGCCTTTATAAAGGGATTCCCGCGTGGTTTTCAACAATATCTTTACCCGCTCGTCAACTTCACCTACCGCAAAAGTGTAGGCAGCATCACCATAGTAGCCCTGGAAAAGCACCCCGCAATCCACCGACACAATATCACCCTCCTTGAGCTTGTAGGTGGAAGGAATCCCGTGAACAACCTGCTGATTAACCGAAGTGCACAGCGTTTTCGGATATCCTTTGTATCCCAGAAAACCTGGTTCGGCATGGTTGTCACGAATGAACTCCTCGGCTACCCGGTCCAGTTCAATGGTAGTAATACCGGGAAGAATGCGCCTGGCGACTTCAGCAAGAGCCTTTGAAACCATGAGGTTACTGGCTCTCAGCAACTCAATCTCTTCCGCTGTTTTTAAATGAATCATCAAAGAACGTCAAAATATCTCATCAGATAGAAGAGGCATAACCACCTGCTCTACCTTTTACCCTTCCGGATTTCATCAGACCATCATAATGCCGCATGAGCAAATGACTTTCTATCTGCTGAAGCGTATCCAGAACCACTCCTACCAGAATAAGCAGGGATGTTCCTCCAAAAAACTGGGCAAAGCTTTGCTGAATACCCAGCATACCCGCAAATGCAGGCAGAATGGCAATAATGGCAAGAAATACAGATCCAGGCAATGTAATTCTCGACATTACATTATCGATAAATTCGCTGGTCTTTTTCCCGGGTTTTATGCCAGGAATAAAACCGCCATTTTTTTTCATGTCCTCGGCCATTTGAGAAGGATTCATGATAATGGCCGTGTAAAAATACGTAAAAACTATGATTAGCAATGCAAAAACTACATTGTACCACACACTGGTATACCTCGAAAAGGTGGAAACAAACTTGGACATGATCTCTCCACCTGTACCGTAACGTGCAAAAGAAAGAGGCAGGAACATGATGGCCTGTGCAAAAATGATGGGCATAACCCCTGCAGCATTCACCTTGAGGGGAATATACTGCCGCACACCTCCGTATTGCTTGTTACCCACGATGCGTTTGGCATACTGAACCGGTATTCTTCTTGTTCCTTGCACCAGTAAGATACTAACCGCAATTACCAGGAGGAGAAAGACAATTTCAACCAGGAAGGCCACGAGTCCTCCTTGTCCGTTCAGCCTGTCGGTAAGCTCACTAAATATGGCAAAGGGCAATCTGGCGACTATGCCGATCATAATGATCAGGGAAATACCATTGCCGATACCTTTATCCGTTATTTTTTCTCCCAGCCACATGACGAAGATGGTGCCTGCCGTAAGGATAATAATGGATGAAAGCTGGAACATAAACGGAGCCATGATCCTGGCCTCAACAGGTATCTGAGTCAAATAGGCGGGTCCCTGCAAAATAAGAACCACCACTGTGAGATACCGGGTAATCTGGTTCATTTTCCTTCTGCCGCTTTCACCTTCCTTCTGCATCCGCTGGAAGTATGGAACCGCTATAGTAAGGAGCTGAATAATGATGGAGGCTGAAATGTAGGGCATGATACCCAGGGCGAATATCGAAGCACTTGAAAATGCCCCGCCCGAGAACATATCCAGCAAACCCAAAACTCCCTGGGAAGTACGTTCTGAAAACGCCTGAAGCTGTTCGGGATCAACGCCGGGTAATACCACCTTGGAACCCAGCCGGTAGATGAGAATGATGAAGAGGGTAAAAAAGATCCTCGACCTGAGCTCTTCGATTTTGTAAATATTCTTTAAAGTCTGAATGAATGATTTCATGAGGGTTTCAGATTATGGTTGCCGTTCCCTTTAAGGCTTCAATGGCGGCCTTGGCCGATTTGGAAAATGCATGGGCAGTGACATCGAGTTTCACGGTAAGTTTGCCGTTACCCAGGATTTTAACCAGATCATTCTTGGAAACCAGTCCGGCATCAGCCAGTGCTTGAAAATCAATTGCGGAGATCTTGCGGCTCTCCGCCAGGGTCTGGAGTGTGGAAATATTGATGGCCTTGAATTCTTTGCGGCTGATATTGTTGAATCCGAATTTGGGAACCCTGCGCTGCAAAGGCATCTGTCCGCCTTCGAAGCCAATTTTCCGGGAATAACCGGCTCTCGACTGGCCACCTTTATGTCCTTTCGTAGAAGTACCACCCCTGCCGGATCCCTGACCTCTGCCGATTCGTTTTTCCTTTTTAACTGACCCCTTGGCCGGTTTTAAGTTGCTCAGATCCATAATTGTATAATATCTTTAATTTAAATTTCCGTTACTTTCAGTAAATGCTTTACCTTATTCACCATGCCCAAAATCTGAGGAGTAGCTTCCTGCTCAACCGATGCGTTCAGCCTTCTGAGCCCAAGGGCATCCAGATTAAGTTTTTGTCTCTTGGTGCAGTGAATCCTGCTTCTTACCTGTGTAATTCTAATTTTAGCCATTGGTATAATATATCCTTACATTAGCCATTAAATACTTTTTCCATCGTTACCCCACGGTGCTGGGCAATTGTAAAGGCATCGCGCAGCAGCAGCAGTGCGTTGAAGGTTGCCTTCACCAGGTTGTGCGGGTTGGAGGATCCCTTTGATTTTGCCAGCACATCACGTATACCAACACTTTCAAGCACGGCACGCATAGCACCTCCGGCCTTAACACCTGTACCGCCGGATGCGGGTTTCAGAAATACCTTGGCACCGCCGTATTTGGCGATCTGTTCATGAGGTATGGTACCTTTGTATACAGGAACCTTGATCAGGTTTTTCTTGGCATCTTCCACTCCTTTGGCAATGGCTGTGGTTACCTCATTGGCTTTTCCCAATCCGTAGCCGACAATTCCATCTTCATTACCAACCACCACTATGGCTGAGAAACTGAAGGTCCGACCGCCTTTGGTAACCTTGGTCACCCGTTGAATGCTTACCAGACGGTCTTTCAGATCAAGGTCTGTAGTCTTTACTCTTCTAATACTTACGTTTGACATAATTTGTTAAAATTTAAGTCCACCTTCTCTGGCAGCTTCAGCCAGCGCTTTAACTCTTCCATGATACAGGTAACCATTCCTGTCGAAAACCACATCACTGATTCCATTTTCCTTGGACTTTTCAGCAGCCAGTTTTCCAACCAGTTTTGCCTGTTCGGTTTTTGTTATACCGGTTTTACCGGCAATTTCCTTCACACGGGAGGAAACTGACAATAAGGTCTTGCCATCGGTATCGTCAATAAACTGAACATAGATCTGTTTGTTGCTCCTGAAAACCGATAACCGGGGTTTATCCTTTGTTCCGTAAACATCTTTACGGATTCGCATTTTAATTCTGCTTCTGCGTTCTGATTTTGTTAAAGCCATACTTCAATAGTTTTTTGTATTATTTGGCTGTTGCCGATTTTCCGGCTTTCTTTCTGAGCACTTCGCCCACAAATTTAATACCCTTGCCTTTGTAAGGTTCCGGTTCCCGGAATGAGCGTATCTTGGCTGCAACCTGACCGATCAGCTGTTTATCGCTGCTTGAAAGAGTTATTACAGGATTGCTTCTTCTTTCGGTGCGGGCTTCCACCTTCACTTCGTCGGGAATCAGGAAGTGGATATCATGGGAATATCCCAGACTCATTTCGAGTATCTGACCTTTTGCTTCGGCCTTATAACCAACACCCACAACTTCCATTTCAATCTTATAGCCATCGGATACACCGTGGACCATATTGTTGATGAGTGAGCGGTACAGGCCGTGCAGTGATTTATGCCGCTTTTGCTCTGTTGGACGGGTTAACACCACTTCTCCGTTGCTGATTTCCACCTTGATATCGGGATCGATTGCCTGACTAAGTTCGCCTTTCGGACCTTTAACCGTAACCGAATTATCGGGTTTAAGGGTTAAGGTCACGCCCTGTGGTAATTGAATCGGCATTTTTCCTATTCGTGACATTGACTATTCCTCCGTTAATATACGTAACACAATACTTCTCCGCCAATACCCAGGTTCCTGGCTTCCTTGTCGGTCATAACACCCTTGGAAGTGGAAACAATGGCAATGCCAAGTCCGTTCAGAACTCTGGGAAGGTCCTCTGAACCTACGTATTTCCGGAGTCCGGGTGAACTGATCCGCTTGATGGAACGGATGGCAGGCTGCTTGGTTTCGGCATGATATTTCAGGGCTATCTTGATGCTTCCCTGCAATTTGTCATCAACAAATTTGTAGTTCAGGATATAACCTTTATCAAAAAGTATTTTGGTTATATTCTTTTTCAGATTGGAGGAGGGAATTTCAACCACTTTATGTTTGGCAGAAATCGCGTTCCTCAACCGGGTCAAATAATCTGCTATAGGATCTGTCATCTCTTTATTATTTTCACTTAATATACCTGTTCTACCAGCTGGCTTTTTTAACACCAGGGATTAACCCTTTGGAAGCAAGTTCCCTGAAGGCAATCCTGCTTATCCCAAACTGACGCATATAACCTTTCGGTCTTCCGGTTAGTTTGCAGCGGTTGTGCAACCGAATGGGACTTGAGTTCTTGGGTAAGCGGCTGAGTTCCTGGAAATCCCCTTCGGCTTTCAGCTTTGACCTTTTGGCGGCAAACTTTTCAACAAGGTTTTTACGCCTCACTTCGCGGGCTTTTAATGATTCTTTAGCCATACTGCCTAGTTCTTTTTAATATTTTTAAATGGTAACCCAAATTCACGCAACAATGCGAAGGCCTCTTCATCCGACCTGGCGGTGGTGACGAAGGTAATTTCCATACCCAGGATCTTGCTGATCTTATCGATGTCGATCTCGGGGAAAATAATCTGCTCAGTGATACCGAGGGTATAATTACCGCGACCGTCGAACTTGCTGTTGATGCCCTTGAAATCACGGATTCGGGGCAGCGCCACACTGATGAGACGTTCCAGGAATTCATACATGTTATCGCGCCGCAGGGTGACTTTCACGCCAATGGGCATCTTGCGTCTCAGTTTGAAATTGGATATGTCCTTGCGCGACATCGTTTGTATTGCTTTCTGACCGGTGATCAGTGAAAGTTCCTCCTGAGCGGTGTCTACAATTTTTTTATCAGAAACTGCCGCGCCTACTCCCTGGTTGATCACAATCTTCTCCAGTTTAGGCACCTGCATAACCGAATGGTAATTAAACTCTTTGGTGAGCGCCGGGATAACTTCATCCCGGTATTTCAATCTGAGGTTAGGTATGTGCGCCATTATTTAATCTCCTCTCCTGATTTTTTTGAATATCTTACAAGCCGGCTGTCGCCAGTTGATTTGCGACCGATACGGGTAGGCTTGCCTGTTGAAGGATCCACCAGCATCAGATTTGAAATATGCACGGGGGCTTCCTTCTTGATGATGCCGCCCTGCGGGCTTTTGGCGTTAGGCTTGGTATGCTTGCTGACCAGATTGATACCTTCTACAATAGCCCTGTCAGACTTCCTGATTATTTCAAGCACCCGGCCTTGTCTTCCTTTATTTTCACCGGCATTCACGAAAACCGTATCGCCTTTCTTGATATGTAGTTTTTTCTGCATTGGTTTTAATTTTATATACTATAGCACTTCAGGCGCAAGTGATACAATTTTCATATACTTGTCTCGCAGTTCCCTTGCAACCGGGCCAAAAATACGGGTTCCCCTGATCTCATCCTGATTGGTGAGCAGTACGCAGGCATTATCGTCAAACCGGATATATGATCCATCGGCGCGACGTATTTCTTTGGTGGTTCTTACCACCACGGCCTTGCTTACGGTACCCTTCTTTACTTCGCTTGCAGGAAGTGCTGTTTTTACGGTAACGACGATCTTGTCACCAACAGAAGCGTATCTTCTGCCCGTACCGCCCAGCACCCTGATGCAAAGAACCTCTTTTGCACCGCTGTTATCTGCAACCGCTAATCTGCTTTCTTGCTGTATCATGGTTATTTAGCTCTTTCGATAATTTCAACTACTCTCCAGGACTTATTTTTGCTCATCGGCCGGGTTTCCATGATTTTAACCAAGTCACCGATGTTGCAGTTATTGGTATCATCATGTGCCATAAACTTGGTGGTACGGTTGATGAACTTGCCATAGATGGTGTGCTTCACTTTTCTTTTCTCGGCCACCACGATGGTTTTGTCCATCTTGTTACTGACGACAATCCCAATCCTTTCTTTCCTTAAATTTCTGTTTTCCATTGGTTTCAATTTAACCTTTTACTTGGCTTCATTCTTTTTCTGACGAAGTATAGTCTCCAGCCTGGCGATGTTTCTCCTGGTTTCCCTGATTTTCATGGGATTGTCCAGCGGAGAAATGGCATGGTTCATTTTCTGCCGGAAAATGAGGTTTTTCTCATTCTCGATCCGCTCTTCGATTTCCTTAGCGGATAATTCTTTTATCTCGTTAGTTTTCATGAACTTACTTAAAAAGATTCAACATAATCTCTTCTGACAATGAATTTGGTGGCAATGGGCAATTTTTGTGCTGCCAGGCGCAATGCTTCCTTGGCCAGTTCAAAGGGTACTCCATCTGCTTCAATCAGAATGCGTCCGGGGGTAACCGGTGCCACAAAACCTTCGGGGGCGCCCTTACCCTTACCCATACGCACTTCGGCAGGCTTCTTGGTGATCGGCTTGTCGGGGAAAATCCGGATCCAGATCTGGCCTTCACGCTTCATATGACGGGTCACGGCCTGACGGGCGGCTTCAATCTGTCTCCCGGTAATCCAGGCACTGTCCATGGCTTTTATCCCAAATGATCCGAAGGCCAGGTCATGACCCCGCTGGGCATTCCCCTTCATCCTGCCTTTTTGCTGCCTCCTGAACTTTGATTTTTTCGGTTGTAACATAATGTTATCCTGTTATCGTGTATGACACTTATTTTCTGCGTTTCTTAAAATTGCTCTTGGGCTTTGCGGATTTGGCACCGATATTGGGAGCAAGATCACGTTTGCCGAAGATTTCACCTTTGCAAATCCAAACCTTAACTCCGATCAGTCCTACCTTGGTAAGCGCTTCTCCCAATGCATAATCAATATCAGCACGGAAAGTATGCAGCGGTATACGGCCTTCCTTGATTATCTCAGTACGGGCCATTTCAGCACCGCCCAACCTGCCCGAAACCTGGCATTTTATACCTTCAGCACCCATCCGGATGGTTGAGGCAATGGCCATTTTAATGGCACGCCGGTAGGAAACCTTACCTTCAACCTGCCGGGCTATGTTATTGGCTACGATCACGGCATCAAGTTCGGGACGTTTCACCTCAAAAATGTTGATCTGAACTTCCTTGCTGGTGATTTTCTTCAATTCTTCCTTCAGCTTGTCTACTTCCTGTCCACCCTTGCCGATAATTATTCCCGGACGTGCCGTGTTGACGGTAACGGTGATAAGTTTTAGCGTACGTTCAATAACAATCTTGGATATGCTGGCTTTGGCCAATCGCGCAGTCAGATACTCACGGATCTTATAGTCTTCAACCAGTTTATCTGCATAATTTCTTCCGCCATACCAGTTGGAATCCCAACCTTTGATAATTCCCAGGCGATTGCTAATCGGATTGACTTTCTGTCCCATTAATATTAGTTTGTTTTACTTTCTACTTGTTCCTGAATATTTTCATGACGGTCCAGTATGATGGTCACATGATTGGAGCGTTTTCGAATCCTGTAACCTCTTCCCTGCGGCGCAGGCCTTAGCCTTTTCAGCTGACGTCCGCCATTGACAAAAACTTCTTTCACAAAAAGGTTTGATTTTTCAATACGGACCTCTTCATTCTTCTTCTGCCAGTTTGCAATGGCCGACAACAAAAGTTTTTCCACCTTCTTGGAAGGTTCTTTTGTACTGTAACGAAGAATATCCAGTGCTCTGTTGACTTCAACGCCACGGATCATTTCAACTACCAGCCGCATCTTACGGGGAGATGTGGGACAGTTGTTCAGTACCGCTGTGGCCTTGGTTTTATTTTCCTCTTTTCGCTGCTCTGCTGCTATTCGCTTACGTGCACCCATTGATTTATATTTTAATGGATTTTATTGTGTCTATTCCTTCTGCCTGCCTGCGTGACCTCTGAATGTACGGGTAGGTGAAAATTCACCCAGCCGGTGGCCGACCATATTTTCCGTCACATAAACCGGTATAAATTTATTCCCGTTATGAACAGCAATGGTATGACCGACAAAATCGGGGGAGATCAGTGACCTGCGTGACCAGGTTTTTAACACGGACTTCTTTCCTGATTTATTCATCTCAAGTACGCGCTTCTCGAGCTTAAACTCAATGAAGGGACCTTTCTTTAATGACCTGCTCATAGTATAAAGTCAATTATTTTTTCCTGTTTTCAACAATAAACCTGGTAGAGGGATTCTTTTTCCTCCGGGTCTTCATACCCTTGGCATACAATCCCTTACGTGATCTCGGATGTCCTCCGGAGGCCTTACCTTCACCACCACCCATCGGATGGTCAACTGGGTTCATGGCAACACCACGAACTCTTGGTCTGCGGCCCAGCCAGCGTGTGCGGCCTGCCTTACCCGACCGGATAAGTCCGTGATCGGGATTGGAAACCGTGCCGATGGTAGCCCTGCAGGTGACCAGGATCATCCTGGATTCACCTGAAGGAAGCTTGATAATAGCATATTTGCCATCACGTGAGGTAAGCTGTGCGTAAGATCCGGCGCTTCTGGCCATGGCACCGCCCTTCCCGGGATGAAGTTCAATATTGTGAACCAGGGTACCCAGAGGAATCTCAGCCAATGTTAAACAGTTTCCTACCTCAGGGGCCACACCGGCGCCTGAACGCACTTCCTGGCCAATCTTGAGTCCGGCCGGAGCAATGATATATCGTTTCTCACCATCTTCATATAAGAGCAGGGCAATGCGGGCCGACCGGTTAGGATCATATTCAATGGTCTTTACCCTTGCACCCATGCCATCCTTGTTTCTGATGAAGTCAATGATCCGGTACATTTTCTTATGGCCTCCGCCAATATACCGCATCGTCATTTTACCATCTCTGTTGCGCCCCCCTGTTTTCTGCAAAGGCCTCATCAACGATTTCTCCGGCGATGAGCTGGTAATATCGTCATAGGAAGCAACTACTCTGTGTCGCTGACCCGGGGTTACAGGTTTTAATTTTCTTACAGCCATAATAAAATATTAGATATTGCTATAAAAGTCTATACTATCGCCTTCCCGCAAAGTTATAACTGCTTTCTTGAAAGCATTCCTTCTGCCTGAAACATAGCCGGTGCGGGTAAATCTTGATTTGCGTTTTCCGGCATAGAACATCGTGTTCACCGATTCGACAGTAACGCCATAAAGATTTTCAACGGCCTTTTTTATCTGCACTTTATTGGCCTTCTTGTGAACGATGAAGCCATACTTCTTCAGGCCATCCGCCTGGGCGTTCATTTTCTCTGTTACTACTGGCCTTACAATAATATCCATTTCAAAAATATTAGACGGTTACAGACTCTTCTGAAAATTGTCGAGTGAACTCTCAAAAAATACAAGAGCAGCACTGTTCAGAATGTCGTAAGTAGTTAATTCTGAAGTTGTTACAACTCTTGTTCCGGATAAATTCCGGGACGACAAATATATATTTTTATTCGGTTCAGCAAGAACCACCAGTGACTTCTTCCCGTCAATCTTGAGATTGCTGAGAACAGCCACATAATCTTTCGTTTTGGGAGCCTCCAGGCCAAAATCTTCCAGTATGAGGATCTCGTTGTTCCTGGCTTTGTAAGTAAGGGCCGATTTTCGTGCCAGCAGCTTCACTTTCTTGTTCAGCTTAAAACTGTAATCGCGCGGCTGCGGACCGAATACCCTGCCCCCTCCGGTAAACAAAGGATTCTTGATACTTCCTGCACGGGCACCCCCGGTACCTTTTTGCCTTTTGATCTTCCGGGTACTGCCGGCAATCTCATTGCGCTCCTTGGATTTATGAGTACCCTGGCGCTTGTTGGCAAGATGCTGCTTTACATCGAGGTAAATGGCATGGTCGTTGGGCTCAATGGAGAATATGGTATCCATGAGCTCCACCTTGCGGCCGGTTTCCTTACCTGTTTTATTAAATACTGCTAATTCCATCGTTCACCGTTTATTATGTTCTGTCGGGACTTTCAACTATAACATAGGATCCTTTAGCCCCGGGGATTGATCCTTTAAGCAACAATAAATTATTCTCAGGAATGATCTTGACCACCTTAAGGTTAAGCATCTTTACATTTTTGTTTCCTGTCTGCCCGGCCATGCGCATGCCTTTGAAAACCCTTGAAGGCCAGGATGATCCTCCCAGTGATCCGGGTGCTCTTTCCCGGTCATGCTGTCCGTGCGTGGACCCGACAATACCGCTGAAACCATGCCGGGTAACTACTCCCTGGAATCCTTTGCCCTTAGAAACAGCAGTAACATCAAGCCAAAGATCATTCTGAAAATAATCCACCGTGATCACATCCCCAACTTTCCAATCGCGTATAAATCCTGAAAGTTCAATCACCTTGCGTTTGGGAGTGGTATTGGCTTTTTTGAAGTGACCCATCATGGCCTTGGTGGTATTCTTTTCCTTCTTCTCATCAAATGCTATCTGAAGGGCTTTATAGCCGTCACTTTCCTTGGTCTTCACCTGCGTAACAACACAGGGACCAACTTCGAGAACAGTACAGGGAATATTGGTACCGTTCTCATCAAAAACTGAGGTCATTCCGACCTTCTTTCCAACTAATCCTGGCATTTCTTAACAGATTAAGTGTTTCAGACTTTAATTTCAACTTCAACACCACTGGGCAATTCTAATTTCATCAGTGCATCAATGGTTTTGGGCGTTGAGCTGTATATATCCAGCAAACGCTTATGTGATGAAAGCTGAAATTGCTCTCTCGACTTCTTGTTCACAAAAGGCGACCGGAGCACGGTAAAAATCCTTTTATGCGTCGGCAGGGGAATCGGACCGCTTACCACAGCACCGGTAGACTTCACGGTCTTCACGATTTTCTCGGCTGACTTGTCCACGAGGTTGTGATCGTACGATTTAAGTTTAATTCTAATCTTTTGGCTCATGTATATTGATCTTACATTTGTTTATACAAAAACTTTGGTTCCGGTTATTTTTTCGATGACCTCTGCCGAAAGGGCAGGAGGTACGATATCGTAGTGGGAGAATTCCATTGTGGATGTTGCCCTGCCCGATGACAGCGTGCGCAGTACCGTAACATAGCCGAACATTTCAGCCAGCGGCACATTGGCCAAAACCACCCGCAGGGTGGCCTGCGATTCCATTCCGGTGATCTGTCCGCGACGACGGTTGAAATCGGCAATCACATCTCCCATATTGATTTCAGGGGTTACCACCTCAATCTTCATAATGGGCTCAAGCAGGCAAACCTTTCCCTTTTTCAGAGCATGCTTGAATCCCTGCTTGGCGGCTATCTCAAAGGAGAATGAGTCGGAATCCACAGGATGGAATGAACCGTCTTTCAGAGTAACCTGCAGGCTGTCCATCGGGAATCCTGCCAGGATGCCATTGCGCATAGCTTCACGAAAACCTTTCTCGATGGAAGGAATGTATTCCCTGGGGATATTTCCGCCCTTCACCTCATCGATGAAAACGAGTCCGCTGGCACCCTGTTCAGCCGGTGCCAGTTCGAATACAATATCGGCAAACTTACCGCGGCCGCCGGTTTGCTTTTTAAAAGTCTCCCGGTGCTTGACAATTGTAGTCAGTGCTTCTTTGTAAGCTACCTGGGGAGCTCCCTGGTTGCATTCCACATTGAATTCGCGCCTGAGCCTGTCCATCAGAATCTCAAGATGCAATTCACCCATACCGCTGATAATGGTCTGCCCGGAATCCTCATCCACCTTCACCTTAAAGGTGGGATCCTCTTCCGAAAGCTTGTTCAGTGCAATACCCAACTTGTCAAAATCAGCCTGGGTTTTAGGCTCAATGGCAACACCGATCACCGGTTCGGGGAACGACATGGATTCGAGATAAATGGGATGCTTTATATCACATAAGGTATCACCGGTAACTACATCCTTCAGGCCAACCACGCCGCAGATATCACCCGCTTCGATGCGGTCACGTGCATTCTGCTTGTTGGCATGCATCTGATACAACCTGTTGATTCTTTCCTTGTTTCCCGTTCGCGGATTCAGCACCTGCATGCCTGAATCAATGGCACCCGAATACACCCGTAAAAAGGTAAGCCGTCCAACATAAGGATCGGTGGCAATCTTAAATGCCAGTGCAACAAGCGGTTCATTCTCGTCGGCCTTACGCTCTTCTACCTTGTCAGTATAGGGATTGTGACCCTTGGTGGTTTCAATATCAAGCGGACTGGGCAATAATGCACAGATGGCATCCAGCAGGCGCTGAATGCCTTTATTTTTAAAGGATGCACCGCATAATACCGGCACAATCCGCTGGTTAATTACAGCACTGCGCGTATGCTCCATGAACTCTTCCACCGTAATTGAAGTACGGTCTTCCAGGAACCTTTCCAGCAGGTCGTCATCAGTGTAACAAACAGCCTCGATAAGCTTTTCACGCCACTCCTCAACCAGGTCGATCATATCAGCTGGTATCTCAGTGTATTCATAGCGTATGCCAAGTTTTTCATCCGGCACCCATACGATGGCCCTGCGCTCAATGAGATCCACCAAACCGGTGAAATTATCCTCTGAACCGATGGGAATTTGCATGGGAACCGGATTTGAACCCAGTTTCTCTTTGATCTGCTTTACCACGTTGAAGAAATCAGCGCCAACACGATCCATTTTGTTCACGAAGGCTATACGTGGCACATTGTACTTATTGGCCTGACGCCATACCGTTTCCGATTGTGGCTGAACACCGCCCACTGCACAGAATACTGCAATGGCACCATCAAGCACACGCAGCGACCGTTCAACCTCAACAGTGAAGTCAACATGTCCCGGCGTATCAATAATATTGATTTTATATTTCTGTTTGCTGTAATCCCAAAATGTAGTAGTTGCTGCTGAGGTAATGGTAATCCCTCTTTCCTGTTCTTGCACCATCCAATCCATAGTAGCAGTGCCGTCGTGTACCTCCCCCATCCGGTGAGTCATACCAGTATAGAACAGGATACGCTCGGTAGTGGTTGTCTTACCGGCGTCGATATGGGCCATTATCCCAATATTCCTGGTATAATTCAAGTCAAGATTCATTCCTCACTAATTATCAGCTAGTGCAACTATAGGCTAAAACCGCAATGTCAAATATCTTTAGAACCTGAAGTGCGCAAATGCCTTGTTAGCTTCTGCCATTTTATGTGTATCTTCTTTCTTCTTAAATGCTGCGCCTTCTTCTTTATAGGCGGCAAGTATCTCAGCAGCGAGTTTATCACTCATTGAATTACCGGCTCTCTTTTTTGAATACAGAACCAGGTTCTTCATGCTGATTGAAATCTTACGATCTGGCCGAATCTCAGTAGGTACCTGAAAAGTGGCACCCCCAACCCTTCGGCTTTTCACTTCAACCTGGGGGGTAATGTTCTCAAGGGCCTTTTTCCAGATATCCAGCGGGCTGGCTTCAATATCCTTGGCACGCTTGGCCACCAGGTCGAGCGCATCATAAAACACATCATAAGCCGTGCTTTTCTTACCCCTGGTCATCATATTGTTCACAAAACGTGTTACCAGAGTATCATTGTACTTGGGATCCGGTAACAATATCCTTTTTTTTGGTTTAGACTTCCTCATGATTTTGTCTATTCAAAAAGCTAATTACTTTTTAGGTCTTTTGGTGCCATATTTCGAACGGCGCTGGTTGCGACCCTCAACACCAGATGTGTCAAGCGCTCCCCTGATGATGTGATACCGCACTCCCGGCAAATCCTTCACCCTGCCTCCCCGAATCATTACAATGGAGTGCTCCTGAAGGTTATGGCCCTCACCCGGTATGTAAGCCGTAACCTCAATACCATGCTGTAAGCGCACCCTGGCTACTTTGCGCATGGCTGAATTAGGCTTCTTGGGGGTGGTTGTATAAACACGTGTACATACCCCGCGCTTCTGGGGACAAGCATTTAAAGCCGGAGCCTTGCTCTTGTCCTCAATGGTAGACCTGCCCTTTCTTACTAACTGCTGAATCGTTGGCATTTATGCTTTTTTTGTATATTTTTTCTTCAAAATTGGCTTGCAAAGGTAGATGTTTTTTTCTCAAAAACAACAAGTACCTGAAAAATATTTCACGTTTTTTACCTTTCAGGGCTTCTCACCATGGAATAAATAGAAAAGGATTCGTGCATGATGGATGCGGAATTGAAAGATTTATGCTATTTTTATTTCGTGATTGTCCTTACAACTTTTTACTCATAAAAATACGAACCATGAAAACGAAACAATCAAGAAGGGATTTTCTGAGAGTGTCTGCGACTGGTGCTCTGGGAGCTTTTGCTCTTTCGCAGTATGCCTGTAAAACTGCACCGGCACCCCCGCCTCCCCCACCCCCCGTTGATCCCAAAACATTTGGCCTTGCCCTCCAGCTTTACACCATCCGCGATGCCATGGCAACGGATGTTCCCGGATCCCTGAAACAGGTATCCGATATTGGTTTCAAATACCTCGAACTGGCCGGTTATTCCGACGGCAAGTTTTATGGATATGAACCAGCCGATTTCAATAAAATGGTCAACGACCTGGGGATGGAAATTCTCAGCAGCCATACACAGGTTGAAGCCCAGGGTATCACCCTGGACAATGCCAAGAAAATGGCGGAAGACCACGCCAAACTGGGCGTAAAATACTGCATACAGCCCTGGGTGGTTGCTGAAGCTCGCAAACCCATCTCCAGCTGGCATAAGATGGTAGCCGAATGGAACAAGGTGGGCAAGATCATGAAAGAAAACGGAATTCAGTTCGGATACCACAATCACAATTTTGAGTTCGAAACGGTGGACGGCAAAATTCCTTATTATGATGTTCTGATGCCGGAACTCGATAAAGATCTCGTAACCATGGAAATCGATCTTTTCTGGACGACCAAGGCCGGACAAAACCCGGTAGAGGTCTTCAACAAATACCCGGGCAGGTTCCAGCTCTTCCACATGAAAGACATGTTTACCAAGGAAGCTCCTTACTACACCACTGACGGAGAAGATGATTTTGCACCCGTAGGTGCCGGCGTGATCGATTTCAAGGCAATCCTGGCCGCCAAAGAGATTGCCGGCATGAAATACATGATCGTTGAACAGGACAGTACCAAGGATGGCAAACCTTTTGATGCTATTAAAACCAGTATCACCAACCTTACAACCAAAATCCTTGTATAAAGCCGGGATTTTCTCCTTAACACAGGGTTGTCGCAGCATGAACCTGCAGCGACAACCTTTCATTATTGCTGCTGATGGGTGGCGTTATAAATGCTGATGGCCCGTGTGAATTCCCTTTCATTATTATCCGGGGTAATCCTGTTCGTCCGCAAAATGATCTTCATATCGTTTTTCTGAATTAGTGGAATCCCCAAAAGACTCTTCCGCTTCAGCGTCACGAAATATTCCCCTCCGGGAGTGGAAATCAGGTATTTTGTATTCTCGCCCAGCGCATACCTGGAATTGGTAATGCCAACATTCCGGTAAGCATACAGGGTTAAGGGACCCGATGCCAGCAGGTGCAGGTAGACTTCGGTGGAGTCGTTTTTGGTCAGCAGGACCTGCTTCTTGATGAACAAAGATGATATTTGGTTCATATCATTCTTTATCCGGAAACCTTTTATGGCATCCTTTTTCAGTATGCCTACCCTGAAGTCACTTTGCCTCAGGTATAACAATTCATCCAGATATTTATTGTACCGCAGGTACAGGTTCCGAATAATATCACCATTGCTCATCATAACCTCCCCCTGGGTCCAGTTGTTGAAATACTGCAGTCCCTCGTTGTCGGACACCCGTATACGATATTCGAATGAGATGAGGCCTTCCTGAAGCTGGGTATCATAGTCCCTTTCCGCCGAACAGGCACAGTCGTTCTGCTGGGAATACCCCAGGTTAATAATCTGCAGAAATCCTATGATCAGATAAAGATTTTTCATAATCGATTATTCCTTTACTTCAAAAGTTGTTGTTCCGCTAACTGGTTGGCCTGCGGAAGTAAGTCCCTGGACCCTGACGGTATACTCACCTGTAAGTTTCGAAACCGGAAAAGTAACGATCAGAGGCTGCCTGGCGGTTAGGGCGAGGTCCGGCTTCCAGCAGAGTGTATTCCTGAAGTCGGGATAATGCTCCCCTGCATCTGCTGTTCCGCTTTCAATAACCGTTTCACCTGCAACTCCGGCCGGAATTACCGTATTTTGATAGCCAAAAGCATTGTTCCTGAGATAGGTCTCCGGAATTTTGTGATCCCGGGTGTATATGGACATCAGTCCCGAAAAGCTCAGATTGCCCAAAAGGAAGTAGGCTGTAATGATCTCAATTCTTTTGATGTCTTTGGTCCCCAGGGTTGAAATATAGGCCATATCCGTGAACGGTACACCGTTCAGTAATATCATGGTGCTTTCCTCCCACAAACCGGTTCCATTGTTTAACAGCTGCAGGTTAAAAACACCGTCGCGCTGCGAAAATTTAACCACAGGCATTATGTTATCGGCCATGTCCTTGAAATTAACCATGCTGGCATAATCCTCCGGATAAATGATCACATCCGGCGGGCCAAAGTAATTAATGCCGGCCTCTTCTGCCACCAAATCCTTTGAAACAGGCTTAACCGAGTAAACGGCATTAATCAGTCTGAGGTTCTTTACTGTATTCAAATACGCTGTCTTGTCTGCCTGCAATTCATAGGGTACGACATCAGGTTGATCTGTAGTTATGGCCTTCTTATCCAGTTCGATGTAGAACTCCTGGTTTTGTTGATGTTTGCCTGGCTGAAGGATCAGATCTTTGTTGTCGTAATTTCTGCCCAGGAAAAAAATGAACTTCCCCGAAGAATCGGTCCGGGCGTAAAGAATTCTCGGGGCTATGGTGTCGATAACCGATAACAACACATCTGCTGAGGCGAGCGGAGCGCCGTCAGCACGTCGTTTTGCAGTTCCGGTGAGCATAAATCCCTTGTCTTCCATCCGATACCGGCAGGATGTCATGGCTATATTTTTTGCAGCCGACATCTGGCGGCTCAAAGAAAGAGCGGAAAGGATATCATGCTGCTGCAATAAATCCCCAAAAGGATTGTTTGCATTCACCGATAGGGAAACATCAGCGATGACAGGCTGTTCCGTTTCAGTATCAAGATCCAGCTCAACCTGTACCTGTTCATTAACCGAATAAGAGGATTTCAATACCTTAACCTTAAGCATATTCCCCTGTGAGATTGGTGCATCGGAATGTGCTGCAGTTTCTTCATCCCGACCAAAAACCCTGAGGGTAGCCGGAGTGGTTTCCGCCAGATTCATGATAAGCAGTGTTTGGGCGTAAAACGAATCCGCAGGTCCGTTTCTCATAAAGTTGGTATAGGCATGGAGCATGTACATGCCCGACTTAATTTCCTGGGGCAGGATAAAACTCCCGAATACAGGCTTGTCTGACAAATTTATCCGCCAGTTTACCACAGCTTTGTCATCTGTTCCCGTCAGGGTGAAATACAAAATTTTACTGCAGGGCCGCATGGATGAATTGGATGCATCAACAGCATATACCTTATATCTTATGGCTTCTCCTGTGACGTATACCTGCTTGTCCAAATGAACATATACCATTTCCCTATTCCCGGGCGGAAGGGCTGACTGACCTTTAGCCGAACATAGTATCATCAGGGGAAGGAACAGGCAGGGCCAAACCGTCATGCGTAATTGCAGGACGATCATTTTAAAGAAAGTATTCTGTAAAGTGTCTATCCTCATGATCTTAAAAATATATCCAAAAATCAGGTGGAAACCGGGGCGCAGATCCACCCTGATTGATATCGGGGAAAGAAGTAAGATTCTGATAATAATAATCCTCCAGGTTCTTCCAGGCAAATGCTTTATATAGGGTCGCTTTGGAAGATGCCTCAAATATGCCGATCACATCCTTTTCCGGAACATTGGTGCACCAGACGTTACTCTTTACCTGAGAAGGAACAGGTGCAAATATCTGGCTGCTGGCGTTCAACTGCCTGGCTATGGAATTATAGTAATCATACACCTCGCGGGAAATGGAATAAACATTAAGCGTCAAGTCCCAGGCCACAGTAAAAGGGGCCGTTGAATTAGGGGTCTCCTGGGTGGCATCATACCAATAGGGAAGAAATCCGATATCATGTTCCCGAATCACCTGACGGTTGTTTTGAGGAACCGTATAGTTCACCGAATAAAAATTATCCAGGGCATAGACTTCCCATAGAAAAACCGAATAGGATCCGGGAGTTCCAATACCCACAGTATAAAGCATTTGCTTGACCACCTTGGTGTTAAACCTGAAATAAAGTGTGGAATCAGCAGCCGCGCTCAGATCTGCCATGATGTAAAGCCCGGGCCGATCTTCCGGAATGGGTTCATTTTTATCATTGTAAGTAAAAACCGTATTGATATCAGGATCTGCATAAAGGCTGTCAATTACAGGTGTTATTGGCATCAATACCGGCGTGGATGCGTACTCGGTGCCATCCGGCAATACTACCTGCAGGGTGTATATACGACCCCTTACACCCCTGAAATCATCGGTATAGGGGGTATATTTTCCGCCGGAGGTTTCATACAGAAAAACGCTGTTGCCCAGGTTATCCGTTACTGTCACAGTCGCCCCGCTGATAAACTCCTGGACCTGTTCCCGGTAAGCCATAGCCCACGAAAGGGTGACGACCGGAATTTCATGCTCCAGGATCATGCCCTGGATGACCGGGATGTCTTGTGTGGAATCCAGGTCGTCAGGGTAATATACTTCCCGGCACGACCAGCTCAGGAATATGAGGGAAAGTCCTATTATGCAGGTTTTGGTCTTTTTCATGGAAAACGGCATGGTTAAAACATAAAAGAATACGTTAGCGTGGGAACAGGTCTGCCGATCAGGTATAACTTATACAAAGAGAACTGGTTATAATCGTTAGCAGGGCTTGGATCTTCCTTTTTATAGAAAACAGTATAGGGATTCTCCCTGCCATATACATTCAGGACAGAAAAGCTCCAGACGCCTTTCCACCTTTTCTTCAGGTTCAGGCTCTCATCAATGGAGATTGTCAGATCAAGCCTGTGATAGTCGGGCATCCGGTATTTATTTTTATCGGAAAAATACACCACCGCATCATTCCCGGTTAAATACTTGTACTCGGGCAGTGTTATCGGACGACCCGTTGAATAAGAGAAATTGGCGGTAAATACTACCCGCCGGTTGAGGTGATAACTGGTGGCAACACTGAAATCATGCGGCCTGTCATAAGAGGAAGGATAATAGGTATTGTCGTTGATGATCTCCTCTGGAAAAGCTCCATCCGTTTTCCGAAGTGACCGGGAATACGTATAGGTGATCCAGCCGTCGATCTTACCCGAGTTCTTCTTTACCAGGAGCTCAATACCATAGTTCCGCCCTGTAGCATTGATCAGCTGGGATTCAATGTCTGGATTCATTTCGAGCTGGGCGCCGTCCCTGAAATCAACAACATTGGTAAGTCCCTTGTAATAGACCTCTACAGATGTTTCAATGGTATTGTTGAAGAAATTCTGATAATACCCGATGGCATACTGATTGGCAATCAAAGGCTGAATGAAGGGATCCGCCAGTTTCCAGATATCGCTGGGCGTGGTGACAGAAGAATAGGACACCAGGGAGATGTACTGGATATTCCTGTTGTAACTCATCTTCACTGAACTTTCCTCCTTGAGTTTGATGCGGAGTGATACCCTGGGTTCAAACCCATGGTAAAACTGTATAACTTCATTGTTGCCATATTCCTGATAACCGGTAATGTTAGCGGTATCCCTTGCCATACCAGGAGCGTATTGGGCAACTGACCCCGGTCCTGTATAGGCGAAACCCGAATACCTCAAGCCCAGATTCAGCGAGAATGTGTTACTGATACTGATCTCATCGTTCAGGAATAACGCGCCCTCATAACCCTGCTCCTTGTCCAGTGAAGCGGACACGGCAAGTGATTCGCTGTTCAGGGGACTCTTTATACCGGGCTGAATCTGGTACCCGATGATACTCAAACCTGCATCGATATTGTGATGCTGCCATCCCCCGTATTTGAGCCGGTATTTAAAGCTTCCGTATTTGATGCCTGAACTGATACGATTCTGCAGATAGGTGGTGCTGATGTCATCCTTCTGAGCAGTATACTCGCTGTAAGCCAGGGTAAGATTGGAGGCGAGATTGGAATTGATGAGGAAGTTCCAGTTCAATGACGCCAGCTTGCTCCCGTAAGAATAGCCCACATCAGAGGCAAAACGGGAATCATCCTGGGATAAATACCCGGAAAGGGTAATGCGGCTTTTACCCACATAAGCATGAAGGGATCCGTTCACATCATAAAATGAGGCCTCGCTGCGGCTGAGGTAATAGTCCTTTGACTTTCGCAACAGCCAGTCGGAATAACTTTTCCTGACACCAAGATCAAAGAAGACCTTATTCTTAACGAGGGGCACTTCTATCATCAGACGGCTGTCATATAGACCGATCCCTCCTCTCACCCGGAACCTATCAGGCGGTGATTCCTTGGTCCTGATATCCACCACCGAGGAAACCCTTTCACCAAAGGTTGCCGGTATGTGGCCCTTATACAGAGAAAGCTTGTCGACTGCATCGGGATTGACCACGGAAAACAAGCCGAAAACATGTGAAGTGTTGAACAAGGGCGCAGCATTGATCAGGTAAAGATTCTGATCCTCACCGCCTCCCCTGACATTAATACCCGAACTGAATTCGCCAATGGATTTGACCCCCGGCATAACAGTGAGTCCTTTCAGGATATCTTTTCCGCCGGCGCCTGAAGGCAATTGGGCAAGGTCCTTCTTATCAAGTTCCACCAGACTCATCTGGTTGCTGCTGACATTTTTATCCAATCGCCGCCCATAGATAATAATGTCATCCAGGGCTACCGATTTATCAAAAAGTTCGACGTTCAGTGATCCGTTGCCAATGATTTTAACATTGTACTGCGCTTTCTCAAAACCTACACTGGAGACAATAAGGGTATACATACCCGGGGTCAGGATAAGCTTGTAAGACCCCTGTGCATTGGAAACAGCACCCTGGGGAAGATTTTCAGGTTGAATTGTTGCACCGATAATCGGATCTCCGGTTTTCCCATCCGTTATAATACCGGTGAGTGTGGCCGATCTGACCTTGCCCGCCTCATCCAGGTTCCCGATCAGGGTAAATTGTTCATCGGCAGAACCCGAACTGCTGAAGTTCACTATCTGGCCCGCCAGTAAAGCAACCTCCTCCTTGGGCAGAAAAACCACCTGGTTGCCGCTTAGAATTCGGTAAGTATAAGGTTTCCCATTGAGTATGGAAAGTAAAACCTCGTCGAGCGTTCTATTCTCGAAACTTATCGTAACCGTATCTTTCGCAAACCATTCATTTTTATAATAAAAATGAACAGGATATTGTGAGGCTACACTGTTCAATAAGGAGGTCATAGGAAGGTGCGTATACTTCCCGGTAAACAGCACTCCTGAAAGATCCTGTGAAATAACTCCTTGAAAACCAGAACAGATCAGCAGAACGGAGATGACCCGAATTTTGAAAAAATGCATGAAACGTATTTATATAATAGGTGCATTAAGAATTGCACCCTGTTAGCACTGATCAAATATATAGATAATTCAGTGCTGTGCAAATAAAATAGACGAATAGGCCGATTTAATAGTCCAAAACCGGATGATGCGGATTAGTTCACAGGCGCTTTGGCAGATAGAAAGTCGTTGCAGGTATCCTCGATAAAATGCCTGTAATTAAAACTCCTGAAGGTTTCACAGGCTGCATCGGTTAGCGATGATTCTGTAGTAATAAAGAAACTGAGGACAGTATTGAGATTTGCTGCCATTCTTTCCTGTGTAAGCCTGTTCAATATTACATCCTGAGTTGTTGTATCGGATTCCGGCTGAAGAATCACCCCGATAAGCGGAATGTGGTTTAACGCTTCTGAATCCGACCATGCTGTTGCCTGGGAGGGAAGCCTGTGCTGAAAATAACTGTTCACCCGGCCCTGCACCATCTTGGTAAGTAGCGGGAAAAGGCCCTGTTTAAGCGGACTGGCCCAAACCAGCAGATCGGTTTCCTGAAGGCTGTTGAAAATATAACGGACATCATCAGCTGCGAGCCCTGCTTGCCTGTGAGATGAAGTACCGTCAGTTTCGGCCGGACCGCTTATTCTCATCTCCCGCAGACGGAAGGTTCTTATATAATGACCCGCTTTATGCAGTTTTAACTGGTAACCCTCCAGATAATGGTCGAATACTGTATTTTCAATATCCGGGTTGCCATTCAGCACAACGATATTCATTGTTCATTGCTTTTATAACGGATCAAAAATAATCAGGAAGACATGAATAAATAAGTACAAATCGGCGAATGGGGCAAAATTCCGGATGAATGACCTCGAATAATGCCTGAACCGTGTATTACGATATTGCCGATAAACGGATATAATCAATCATCAACGGAATCTCGATGGGTCTGATGCCGTGCTGCTCCAGGTATTTGCTGTCATCGTGCAACACCCTGGAAAACCACTCGGTATCCATACTGGAAGCCTTCAGGCTTAGGCGGTAGTTTTCAATGGCCTTTTGCTTCTCACCCTGGCACCAATATACATGTGCCAGGTTCATATAATCATGCTTGCCGGACTGGTGAATTAGTGATTTCTCCAGGTATTTCAGCGCATTATCGAATTTACCCAGCATAAAGGAACACCACGAAATGGGGCGGTGCACCTTATGATTTTCAGGCTGCAGGTATTCCACTTTAAAATAATACTGTAAAGCTTTTTCAAACTTTTCCATTTCCATGTAAACATGACCCAAAAAAGCTTGTACCTGAAGATCTTCCGGTTCGAGTTTTTCTGCCTGATGATAATAATCTACCGCCTTTTCAAAATCGCCTTTCTTCCGGTAGCACCAGGCTATCCGGTTGATCAGCCAGAATCTGTTTTTATCCAGCAGTTCAGCCATGTGATAATATTCGAGTGCCTTGTCATAATCGCCCAGCTGCTGGTAACAATAGGCAATTTTTTCATAGAGCTCATGGCTGTTTTTATTTTCAACGATTTGTTCGAAGATCAGCACCGCATCCCGAAAGTAATTCCTGGAAAAAAAGAATTCCCCTATATTGCGCAGGATACCGATATCATCGATCCATTGTCTGAAGAACCGGTTTTCATAAAGAGCAGGGGGTAATTTAAACACATCATCAAATTCTGCCCGCATCGGATGCAATTTGTAAAACCGGTACATATCATGAAAATACTGGGTAATGATCACTTTGGACCTGGCTTCAGCATTGATCAGTTCATCATCAGCCGCCATTTCATTCATGGCTTTCAGTTCCATATTAAACAATTCCATTACCGTGGATTTCTGAAAGGCAGGCATGTGCCGGATATTCAGACAAAAGGAATACTTATCGGAATTGCATAAAAAATTGCTTCTTTCAATGCCCTCGCCAAATTGACCTACATTGAAAGTCCCATCTGTAAAACCCGTGAAAGCTGCTGCGATATTCTCATTCTCCTTATAAAAAGGCAGGAACCAGTTACTGATTTCATCGAAGAAATCAAATTGTTTGAGCATGGCGAAGGCTCCAAGGAAAACATCAGAACCTTCGAGTTGCAGGTTTGTAAACTCCTCCATTTTACTGTAGATGTCCGGCGCTTCCTTAAAAAATGTCTCCCATTCAGGGTTCTTTTCCTCCGGATCGAGCGAGGTTAAGAGGTTCTCCAAATCCAGCTTTTCTTCAAGCCTGGATTTCATCCGCATCATTTCCGGCATGATCTCCTGCTGTATCTTACGGGTTAATTTTTCGGTTTCGCGCGCTTTGATAAATTGCTGAACAATGATCTCAATGCTTTTTTCGGCATGCTTCATTCCCTGGGTGGCCTTCAGGCGCTGCATTATTTCGGGATAATAGATGAGCCTGCTGTCATAAAACGCCAGGCTTAACACCAGACTGACCAGCGCTCTTTCCCAGACCTGCTTCTGGCCGCTCTCGTAAAAATTGAACAGCAGGTTGATCTTGTTGCTGTCAAAATGGCGTATTAATGACAGGTTAAGTGCACTTACGAGTATGCACTTGTCATACCAGGCAACGGCGTCGGTTTTGCTGATCCGCTCCACCAAACGGATCACCGTGTCTTCAAGTTTATCGGAATGCCATAAAACACGGAAAAGTGCCCTGATATTCTCCTGGTATTCCTTACTTGCATAGATATCCTGGATATTCAGTTCAACATCTGATTCTTTCCTGAGCACGATCTGTTCGGTTGTCCGGGAAGTATCGGAAACGACCTGTTCGGAGAAAGATTCGGGAACAATTCTGAGTTTGTAGTAGCTCAGCAGGTTCCCCGATCTGATGATATCTTCTTTAATATCATCTGCCAGACCTATTATTGCCTTAACCAGCCTGTTGTATACCTTTTCCTTTTGCGGATCATCTGTGAGTTCAAATGCGTATTTCAGCAGGTTTAAATAGGTATCGGCATGCTCATCAAGTTGTGCACGGAGGTCACGATTGCGGCAATGGTTGCAGAGAAAACCCAGAGTGTCAATGGCGTCCTTAATCCGATTTTTCGTTATGAAATCAAAAACCTGAAGATACTTGATATTGAGTTCCTCGTAATTCATTCGAAATGGTTTGCATGCAAATGGACTGAACAAGATGTATGCCAAATAAACTATTGAACATTTTTGGCTTTAAGTTACGAAATACTTAACTTGGTTATGCAAGAACAAAACGGCCTTTTAATAATCCTTTTACTATAATCTAAAATCTATGAAATTAATTTCCGTACACTGTAGACGCATGTTGCTGCTTTTGGGCATAATTGCCGCATGCAACTTTGCTTACGGACAAATACCTGTTAAAGGCAGGGTTCTGTCTGCTGAAGACAACCAGGGGCTTGTCGGAGTAAATGTTCTGATCAAGGGAACCAACCAGGGTGTGGTGACCGGATCAGACGGTTCCTACAGCATATCTGTCCGTTCGGGGGAAGATATATTGATTTTCAGCAGTATAGGCTACAATACTGAGGAAGTAATGGTTGATAACAAAAGTACCATCGATGTCGTGATGATACCAAACATTACTTCGTTGGAATCGGTGGTGGTAATGGGTTATAGCACCCTTAGACGGGGAGAGATAACCAGTGCCGTCACCACTGTTTCATCCGATAAGCTATTCGATGTTACCGCCAATGATATTGGCACCATGCTCCAGGGGAAAGTCCCGGGCATACAGGTCATCAACAGCTCTGGTACCCCCGGTGCCACACCTGATATCCGGATCAGGGGTGTCTCATCTTTTTCGGCTCCTCAAGGACCATTGTACGTGGTAGATGGTATTATCGGAGGAAATTTTGATCCCAACGATGTTGAATCCATAACTGTAATGAAGGATGCAGGAGCAACTGCCTTGTATGGATCACAAGCCAATGGCGGAGTTATTGTGGTCACCACCAAAAAAGCCGTTTCAGATAACCCGCAGTTTGAGCTTAAAGCAGTTGTCGGCTTTAGGGTGGCTGATCACGGAAATGTAAACATGATGGACAGCAAAACGCTCTACAATTATCACCGGGAATACTTCCGGGATCCGGAACTGTTCGTGATCGATGACAGGAAATTTCTTGCAGCCCGACCCCCATCGCTCCTTGAGGTGAACACTGACTGGCTGGATGAAACCTTTAATCCGGCACTGGTACAAAATTACTTTTTGTCCTCATCTGGGAAAGCCGGGAAATTAGCTTATTACATTGGAGGAAGTTATTATGCTGAAGAAGGGACCTTTATTAACACAAATTATAAACGCGCTAATTTACGTGCCAATACGACTTACTCCTTTTCTGACCGCGTTACCCTGGTCAACAATATCAATCTAAGCGGTACAAAAACCCGTGGGGCCAACTATATGGATATCTATTATTCCTATACCAGCATGCCCTGGGACAATCCTTATGATGAGAATGGCAATCCCAGGAGCTTCAAGGAAGCCGAAGGGATCTGGTCAAAAGACAAGATCAATCCCATCCAGTCAGCTGAAAACTCAGAACTAAGCACCACCGGATTTGGTCTCGACTATGATATTGACCTGAATGTTAAGCTCACCGGCTGGCTTTATTTCGCCTCAACAAACCGCCTGAGCGCTTACAACTATTTGGATAAACAATATTATTCAGCTACTTGTGATAACCTGTCGTATTATGGTACCGGGTATGTCAGTTCAAGAAGCGATCTGAGTTATGGTGGAATCACCACCAATTTGCTAAAATTCAGCTTTCAGCGTTCCGGTCATACCATAAGCGGACTTGCCGGTTTTGAGGCTCAGGGTGAAAATGTTGACTACATCAGTGGTTCAGGAACCGGTATCCCCGAAGGAATGAGCGTACCATCAGTGGCATCCGGCCAGTATAGCATTGCAGGCGCTCCCAGTAAATCTGCCATGCAATCTATTATTTCTCAGGTAAACTATAATTACGGCAATAAGTATTTTTTATCGGGTTCCTACCGGGTGGATCAGTCTTCATCTTTTGCCTCAAACAACAGGACTGCTATGTTTCCAAGCATTTCTGGAGCCTGGAGCCTAACCAATGAGGCATTTATGCAGAAAATGAAATATATCGATAACCTTCGGCTAAAGGTAAGCTGGGGGAAAACCGGCATGAAGGATATCGGCCCATATATGTACCTGGAACAATTCAGCTATACCACTCAATACGATGGTGAAACAGCTGCAGTACCTTACCAGATGGCTAATCCTGATCTCACCTGGGAACAAACCACACAGTTTAATATAGGATTGGAACTTGGACTTTTCAACCGCATCGCAGTTGATTTCAACATCTATGATAATGTTACCGATAATTTACTGGTATACCGCGATCTGCCTCCATCAGGAGGTTTCAGAAAACAATGGCAGAATGTAGGCCAAGCAGAAAACCGTGGATTTGAAGTGGGCCTGACCTCTACCAATATCAGGACCACTAATTTCACCTGGACCATGGACTTCTCTATCGGCTATAATAAGAACAGCCTGTCTGGCTTTGGCGGTGATACAATATACAACGCCAACAGTTATGGCATTGTACAGATCTATCACGATGGAGGAACCCTTTACTCCTGGTATGCAAAGGAATATTACGGTATTGATCCCGAAAATGGTTCAATGCTTTGGGTTGATGAGAACGGCAATCCTACGCATGATTATCAGGCAGCCAGGAAAATTGAATATGGGAGCCCGATACCTAAATTCCAGGGTGGATTCGGGACCGAATTGAAATATAAAGGGATATCGCTGAAGGCAAATTTCGCCTTCACTTCCGGCAATAAGATATACAACTATTTCCGACGTTATGTCGATCATGATTTGCAGGATGTGGGATTTAACGTAATGATGCCCCGTGATGACTGGAGTATATGGCAGCAGCCGGGTGACATCGCCAACCATCCGTTGCCTCAGAATGCAAGCAATTCCTACGATCCCTCCACCCGGTTCATTGAAGACGGCAGCTATCTGAAGATCCGTAACATAACACTAACCTATGAACTGCCGGTAACCTGGCTGACCAATCTTAAACTTACTGGGCTCGCAGTTTCATTGAGTGCGGAAAATCCTTACACCTTCACCAACTTCTGGGGCCAGGATCCGGAGGTCTCCATCGATCCTAACAACGGGCTGCCTGGTTATGCGGAATTCAAATATCCCAACAACAAACAATTTGTGGTTGGACTTCATGTACGGTTCTAAACACAATAAATATCTGATTATGAAAACAGCTTTAAAATATATCATGCTCCTGATGGGTTTCTTTTATCTGTCGGGTTGCGAACTCGATATCATTCCAAGTGATGCCCTTACCGGCGATCAGATCCAAAACACTTCTGACGGACTGATCAGTCTGGTTAACGGATGCTACGCTCAGTTTAAGGATTTCCCGGATGAAAGCTCCTCCAATAACTGGTACCTTCGTCAATATTACCATTTGAGCGATTTTGCGGGTGATGACATTGCCTGCGGATATAAAACAGAGGATGACCTGATCAACAGTTTCAGGTACAAGGATCGTACATCCGAAAAATCAAACATCAACAGTTTCTGGGAGGTATCCTATAAGATCATTTACGGTGCCAATGTGGCCATCAAAATGGCCGATGAGAAAGGCAGCGATGAGATGACCAATCAGCTCAAGGGGGAATGTTACTTCCTGAGGGCTTTTGCGACACATAACCTGGTTCGTTTGTTTGCCAAACCTTATGCTGGAACAAATGCTTCGGAACCTGGCGTGATATTGCGTGAATCGTCAACCGACGGCGCCCCCAAGGCCAGGGCATCACTGGGTGAAACCTACGACTATATTGTTTCGAGTCTGAAAACGGCCGCTGCCCTGATGAGCGAAAACACACCCGAAGGCAGAGATACGAAGGGTTATGCCACAAAATACGCTGCCTGGGCCATGCTATCAAGAGTATACCTCTATTTGGGTGAATATGATAACTGCATGACCTATGCGGATTCAATCATCAATTCCGGATTCTATTCCCTTGAGCCGGCAGCATCGTACCCTGAATATTTTGCACAGGCCAGGAACAGTGCTGAAACCATCTGGTGCATCAACTTTACCCAGATTGATGACAAAAAAGAAGCGTCAGTCGCTTCCATGATTTTTGACGGCCCAAGTTGCTGGGGTGAAGAAGGTGCCTCACCATCCCTGCTTGCAGAAATGGGATTTGGAACCGACCTGATGGATGTTGATCAGCGGTGGTCCTATATTAATACAAACAATCCGGGTCTGAAAAATGGCGTGACCATCTATTATATCGGAAAGTATTCCGGACAGGATGATCTGGCAACACTCAGTTCACCTGTAATGTTCCGTTTGGCTGAAGTCTATCTGAATCGGGCAGAAGCACTTGCAAAATCCGGTGAAAATGCAGATGCGCTCCTGGACCTGAATGAAATAAGAACAAACAGAATGATCGTTCCTGAAGGTGGCGACCTGAATGACTATTTATATGATGCCGTCAGGGACGGTATCACCAGTGACAATATACTTGATTTCGTTCTGAAAGAAAGAAGGATTGAGCTGGCGTTTGAGGGACACCGCATTTTCGATATCCAGCGAAACGGAAAAGACCTTGTCAGAAATTACTGGGGATTTCATCTTTACGGTTATAATGGAATACCCACATCCAGTGAACCGGGTATGGACGAGGATGGAGCCGTCATACAGGCTGGCGATCACTCCATGATCTACCCGATACCTTCAGGCGAGATCAGCACCAACAAGCTATGTGTACCCAATAACTAATAAATCCTGACACGTCATGAAAAGAAATCTTAACAACATATTATATTTTGCAGCACTGATCATGTTAGCAATCATATCGTGCAGCAAGGAAGGTGAGTATAACCTTTCAGAAACTGCTCCGCTTGATTTTAAAACATATTATAACGGACTCACTGTAACTTTTGTGAATGTGGCTGAGGAAGCTACAAACATATCATGGGATTTTGGAGACGAAACCCAGGAAATGTCTGGAGATTCAGTGGTGCATACCTACGCTGTGATTGGCAATTATGTAATTACCATGAATGGTACGGTTGGTGGTCAACCCTATACCTTTCATACTGTGTTAAGGGTTGATAAAGCCTCTGTCGTTAGTCTGACCGATGATTCGTTCGACGACTGGGATGGAGTGACCTATCCTGATTTTCAGCTTGAAGGCAAAGATCATGTCATAGGAGGTAAAGTTGACTATGATGCCAATAACATATACATCTACCTGGAATATGACACCGTCGGCACAAATGGTCTTGCCGGACTCAACGACTGTATCACGGATTTATATATGGACGTGGACAACTCCGCAGCCACCGGATTCTCTTCAGCCATTGGCGCAGAAGTATTGTTCGAAGGCAATGCACCAACGGAATGGTTGGATTTTTACAGTTTCACTGGTGCTTCGCAATCAGATTGGTCATGGGAATATTATACTCTGGATAATGCTATTTTCATGGGACATAGCGAGGAATCAACAAATCTGGTTCGCATGGAATTTGCCCTGTCCAGGGAGGCTTTTGGCATTAACAGTGATGGCTTTGCATTCCAGCTCGTGCTGAATTATTCTGACTGGTCAGGAGAAGCGGGTTCGCTGGCAAAAGACAATGAAACAAGAATTGTCATGCATATGGATAAGCAGTAATGGTAATCGGTATTCAGTATTCGGCTGAAATCGTTGGAAAAGTTGAAGTGAACTGCACGACTGCACGACTGCACGACTGCACGACCGCACGACCGCACGACTGCACGACTGCACAACTCCTCTTATTTTACTGATAAGAAGCCTTTCTTTTTGATCTGTCAAAATACCTGTACAACAGAAGCCCGCCGAGAAAACCGCCGATATGGGCCCAGAATGCTATACCTGTAGCCTGGCTGGAAAGCATTAACGAGGTGGTACCGCTCAGCAATTGTCCCAGGAACCAGATCCCAATGTATATGATAGCCGGTATGGGCAGCAGGAACGGGATAATAAAGATTGGGATGAAGGAAATGATGGTACTTTTCGGAAACATAACCATATAGGCAGCCATGACTCCGGAAATAGCGCCCGAGGCACCGATTGCCGGAACGGGTGAATTACGGTGCAGCACAAAATGGGTCAGGGAGGCTACCAGTCCACACAATATGTAAAACAGAAAATACCGGGCTTTCCCCATCCGGTCTTCCACATTATCACCAAAAATGAAGAGGATCCACATATTGGCGATCAGATGTCCCCATCCTCCGTGCAAAAACATGTTTGAGAAAAACGGCCTGAAAACAGTAATTCTCAGATCATGTAAATTGTTCACCCCGGCAAGCCTTACCTTATCGGGTATCAGCCCATAGTTGAAAAGCATCCCTTCAGCCTGTTGGGCGTCCAAAATAAATACCTCCCAGAAAAAGACAATTACATTGGTAAGTATCAGCAATAAGGTAACAATGGGAAAACTGCGTGAGGGTATGGTATCGCGTAATGGTATCAAAGCACAGTAAGGTTTTTACTTTTTCTGGTGGTAAATATAATAAAAACCCTTTGCAAAGACAGTTGTTGCATGAACTGTTCAGGAAAGCGCCAGGTAAAACCATCCCGGCAATTGCAGGAAATTCATCGTATAACAAAGGTTTTCTTGTGACGGAGACAAATTTGTGAGGCAAGATCCCTGCTGGCCTTAAGCGCCATGGGTAATCCTCCTCCGGGAATTGACCAGTGGCTGCTGTAATAGAAACCCGACAACCCAGGCAGGACTTTGGCAACAGGCGATGTAGCCATAAGATTGGTATCCGGGAACCATCCCTGTGCGCTCCCTCTCCAATTATTGGTGTATCGATGATAAGTGGCGGGCGTGGCAATATCCATGATTTCGATTGATTTTTTAATCCCCGGGAACTTCTCCTCCAGTCTGTCAACAATTTCTACGGCAAAATTGGTTTTCCGACGGTTATATTCATTGATGTCGTTTCTGCGAAGATCAATCCAGTATTCACCTTTTTTGGTATACAGGCTCAGTGCAACAATGGTTTTGCCATCGGGTGCCAGGGTTGGATCGTAATGATAGATATGTGACTCGAGCCGCGAGTATACCGTTCCATCAGGAGATGTAACAGGAACATCCAAAGGAAACCTCAACAAATGCGGATATTCCCTGAACGTACGGTTAACTCCGAGAGAGATCATGAATATAGAGGGATACAGCTGGAGTTTCTTAAGGGCCGCAAGAGACAGCAACTTTTCATTCACAAATTTTCCCTCAAGGGCTTCAAAAACTGTAAAATGCCAATCCGCAGCTGAAATGGTTATATCAGAATAAATAACACGGTTATTCCTTAGAAGAATCCCTTTGGCAATCCGGTCTTCAGTAATAATTTTCTTAACCTCATGATTATAATGTATCTTCCCACCCAGTGCAAAATATTTATCTTCAATTCTTTTGGCAAACCGTAAAGATCCTCCCAGCGGATAACCGATCCCTTTGCTGTCAAAAGAAGAGAGAGGCATTGTCATGATCAGAAGTTTGAATTCCTCGCCATCTAAAAGCATCTCAAAAGCCTCTTTCAGAAAAGGATTCTTTAATCCACGGGCAAAGGAATAATTGGTCACGTTCTTCCATTTCTGAAATAAAAAAACAATAGGAAGGTAGGAAAACATGGACAACTTCTTGAGCCATGACCACCCTGTCGGTATGCTGTCAATCATAGGCGGCAATTCAAATTTCTGCATGGTACGTATGGACCTTACCAGGCTTTTTATCAACCTGGCATCCTCCGGGGCAAGATCCAGTAAATAGGCTTCCAGTCGGTTTATATTCGTGAAGAGATGAAAAACCTTGTCGCCATATCGATCCCGATTCTGACTGAGTTCAATTTCAATTCTGACATCGTGATGAATAAATTGTACGGACTTCATGTCCACCAGCTCGCACCACAGCCGGTAAAAGGGACTGCTTTCGTTTGTCCCCATCAGCCAGTGAATACAACCATCGAATGTGAAATCACCACGCTGCCAGCTGCAACACAATCCTCCCGGATGTGGTTGCTTTTCATATATCTCGGTTTCAAAGCCATTCATCTGCAGATAGCATCCCAGTGACAAACCAGAGACTCCAGCACCAATGATATTTACCTTCATTTATATAATGTATAACAAAGCATCATAGAAACTCTCATAATGTGAATTCCGGAGTATAGGCTTGCGTTACTTCCTGTGAGTCTTTTTCTCACAGGGACAGGGTACCTGTCCCCGCCCCTTCGCGCCCTTGTAAGAAGAGGAACAACCAACCTCAAAGGCCAGGATGGTCATCATCAGGAGAATGACCAGGAATCGAGAATCAAAAAGATGGCGGATCTTTGCTTTCATTTCATCTGCGATAGGTGCAATGCTGCATAAATTTATATTTGAAGATAACAAAGGTAGTAAAAACTTTCAGCTGCCTGGCATTTTTGTGCCCCTCACCTGGTTGTACTGACTGAAAACCAACCCCGCAATCACTACCCCGATCCCGGCTATTTTCAGCCATCCAAACTGTTCATGGAGAATTAGAAATGACAACAATGCAGTAAAAACCGGGATCAGGTTGACAAATACATTTGTCCTGGCCATCCCCAGGCGCTGGATGGAATAAACAAACAAAAGGAATGCGAAGGTAGAGGCAAAAACAGCCAGTTTTATAACAGGCCAGAGCATCTCCAGCGTATGATCCATCCTTACAAATCGTGATATTTCCGTGGTAAGAAAAAACGGGATAAAGTAAATCAATCCAAATGCGCTTTGGAAGGTAACTATGGTAAAAGTATTGTAATGCTCAGACAGCTTCCGAACATATACGGAATGCCCAACCGCCCCAAAAACTGCAAGCAGCATCAGCAGTACCCCGGTCAGAGAGTTGGAGTGGGCGCGGTCTTCGCCCAGTATTACCAGAACAACTCCTGCCATGGAAACAAAAAGACCTGCGTAATTGGTAAGGGTGAAGTGTTCCCTGAAAAGGTACCTGGCAGGTATGGGGGCCAATAGCGGGATCAGTGATATGATGATGGAGGCCAGTGTTGGTGAAATCAGGTTTACGCCATAACACTCCCCCATAAAATATAAGAAAGGCTCAAAAAAACCGAGGATAAAAAACCACGCCAGATGGATTCGCTGGATACGCTGCAATTTACCAGAAACGATTGAAAGGATGAAAAGCAGCGGAACTGCTAGGGCCAGTCGCAATACAATTACAGTAACCGGCGTGTAATACAGAAAAACCTGCTTGTACCAGATAAAGCTGAAACTCCAGAATGCCATGGCCAGTATTACAGGCAGGTAAATCATCAGGGGATTCCGGATTTTCATGGCATATTTTTTGCGGTAATAATTGGATTTCAAAACAACCAATATCAACCCTTAAATAAATTGACAATTGTCATACTCCAATATGAGTATCCAAATTTACACCGGAACCGGATCATCACAATAAGTCGGAATTAGATTAAATTAAATTTTGAATTCCGGTAAAAAATGCTTATTTTCAAGCTGAAGATTGTACAAAAAAGTTCGGTTTTATGTTTTTTTATTGGATGAAATTGCAACAATATGGTGCATTTTTTGTTATTATTCATGGTCTAAACGTTACTTGTTGATAAAATAATATAAGGTAAACATGAGGCAGTTAAAGATTACAAAATCCATTACGAACAGAAACAGTGATTCTCTTGAGAAATACTTACATGATATAGGCAAAGAAGAGCTTATTACGCCTGAAGAGGAAGTTGAGCTTGCCAAGCGGATTAAAATGGGGGATCAGGAAGCGCTCGAAAAACTCACCAAGGCCAACCTCCGTTTTGTAGTATCCGTAGCCAAACAATACCAGCACCAGGGTTTAAGCCTGCCCGACCTGATCAATGAAGGTAACCTTGGCCTGATCAAAGCAGCCAAAAAGTTTGATGAAACCAAGGGATTCAAGTTCATTTCTTATGCTGTATGGTGGATCCGTCAATGCATCCTTCAGGCCCTTGCAGAACAATCCCGTATTGTCCGCCTGCCTCTCAATAAAATAGGTGCTTTAAACAAGATTAACCGGGCTTTCTCTCAGTTGGAGCAGGAACATGAGCGCGAGCCCTCTCCAGAGGAAGTTGCTGCCATTCTTGAGCTTCCCGAAGGCAAGGTAGCCGGAACGCTTGAATTATCAGGCAGACATTTGTCGGTTGATGCGCCCTTTCAGGACGGAGAGGAGAACAGCCTGCTCGATGTTTTACCCAGTCATGATACGCCTACTACCGACAACAAGCTTATTGAAGAATCACTGGCCAAAGAGATCGAACGGACCCTTAGCACGCTTCCTGAAAAGGAAAGCAGTGTGATCAGAGCGTTTTATGGTATCGGAACCAAACCGATGTCCCTCGAAGAAATCGGGGCCACCATCGGGATAAGCCGTGAGCGCACCCGGCAGATCAAAGAAAAAGCCATCAAGCATCTCCGGCAGAAATCCAAGAACCGGTTACTGAAAACCTACCTGGGTTAACCGCTTTCGGAAATCACAAATAGTAAATCCCACAGCTTGTTCAGGTCATAAGTTACTGCAATTCAGCAGCAAGGTATGGACAATGGAGTTCTTTTTGTCAAAACCCTTGTAAAACTCGTCGAGATAACTGATCATGTTCTTTCTTTGCCATTCATGTATCAGGGGAAATTCCTGGATTTCACGGTAAAACTGATCCTTTTTGGCGGCAAATTCCTGCACAATTTTCAGTATATCCTCCTCAGTGCCGCACATACCGAGGTAAAGCCGATCACGTACCGAGTTAAGACCTAAGCCCTCCTGTGGAATGGCATAAGGCGCATTCACAATACCCGAATAATCAAAATCATAAGGTATGCCCATTCTTACTTCCTGTCCGCTGGCATCATGTGTTACCAGAATCTTGAAGTTGTGCTGTCCGGAAACGGACCAATCAGTATTTCCGATCATATAATTGAAAACGGCCACCCTGTTGAGCATGTCAGCACGAATGTTCCTTGCGGTAAGATATGGCGAATCGTCGGGAACCGTTGCTGTCCGATCAGCCAGGTGGTCCAGTGGCTCTATGAAGAATCCGTATGACTGGACGGATCTGCTTTCCTTGAAAGTATTGATATAATTTACTTTTAATAATCTCACTTTGAAACTGTTATCTGTGAGAATATTATACAGCCTGTAGACTAAATATTCCTTAAACAAATAATCTTCATTTCCCAGCTTGCAGTGTGTAACCATTTTCACTTTCCCCAAGCTGTTAAAATCTTCTCCAGTAAGCGTTTCCTTCTTAAAGTTCAGGCTTATGGGAGGAAATGAACAGTAGTCGTGACGAAATTCCCCGCGCGACTTTAACTTGGCTTCAAGGTTAATGGAATCCTCTTCGCTGAAATAAAAGGTTACAAGAGCCTTCATATATTCATCCCTGGATTTTACCCTGGTAAACTGGGTCATATTGAAGTGCAGGGATATCTCCAGTATATCCGTGGTGCTGAATAGCTGAAAATCGCTGTAAATAGCATCCATACCTACAACTGAATCATGAGCAGTTTGTACCTGCCCGGCAGCTGGTAAAATCAAAAAAGCTGCCAGAACAATCTGTAGAAAAACACTGATTCTCATTTTGCTAACATCAATACACCTTGGGTGTTTTTATTTTTTTCAGTACCAGAGCAGACCGACTTGGAAGATATAGCATCAGATAAGGCGTGGTGCTGTGTTTGGGATTACTCTTGGAAAAATAGGTGAGATTCTCATTCACATGGCCTTTTCCACCATAGGCAGGATTGTCTGTATTCAGCAGAATACGGTATTTACCTGGACCTGAAGGAATCCCATAATCCGTAAAGGACCTTGCCGGATTGAAATTAAAGACAAACAGGAAATCACCCCTTCCGAATGCCAGCACATGATCGGGCTTGTTATCTGTATACAAATGGCAATACTGATGCAAATATAACTCATTATCCCTGATCAGCATAATCATATCCCGGTCGAAGTCACCCAGGTAATGGTAGAGAAGCAGGTTGTCATCCACCAGATTCCATTGCCTGCGGGCATAATGGTAGGACCAGTTATTGCCTTCACGCGGGAAATCGATCCATTCAGGGTGTCCGAATTCATTTCCCATAAAGTTAAGATATCCGCCGCCACCAGTGGCAGCAGTTACCAGTCGGATCATTTTATGCAATGCAATGCCGCGGTCGATGATCAGGCTCTGTATGGTCTTGCTCATGGAAAAGTACATTTCCTTATCCAGCAGCCGGAAAATAATGGTTTTATCCCCAACAAGGGCCTGGTCGTGCGATTCTGCATAGGACACTGTCTTCTCGTCCGCACGTTTGCTGGTAAGCTCATGGTATAGCTCCGACACATTCCAGCTTTCATCAGGCAATTCCTTGATTATTTTGATCCAGTAATCGGGAACTCCCATGGCCATGCGAAAGTCAAAACCATATCCACCATGTTCAACCGGGAAAGCAAGTCCCGGCATACCGCTCATCTCCTCTGCAACAGTAATTGCCTGTGGATTGACCAGTTTGATGAGCTTATTGGCCAGGGTGAGGTAGGTGATGGCATCTTCATCCTCCATACCATCGTAATACATGCCGTAATTGTTAAAACTCCTTGAAAGACCGTGATCATAATAGAGCATGCTGGTTACGCCATCGAAACGAAATCCGTCAAAGCGGTATTCATCAAGCCAGAATTTACAATTGGATAATAAAAAGTGAAGCACTTCATTTTTCCCATAATCGAAACAGAGAGAATCCCAGGCTATATGTTCCCTGCGGTCCCCGCTGTGAAAGTATTGGTAGGGGGTCCCGTCAAAATTACCCAGTCCTTCCAGTTCATTTTTCACCGAATGGGAATGTACGAGATCCATGATCACCGCTATATCCATGCTATGAGCTGTATCGATCAGCAACTTAAGGTCATCGGGAGTTCCAAACCGCGACGAAACCGCATAGAAATTAGATACATGGTAGCCAAATGATCCGTAATAAGGATGTTCCTGGATGGCCATTAACTGTACCGTGTTATAACCGGCCTTTTTAATACGCGGTAGTACCTCGATCCTGAATTCGTTGAAAGTGCCGATTTTTTCCTCCATGGTACTCATGCCTATATGCGCCTCATATATGAAAGGGGGTCGGGAAGCAGCTCCGATAACCGGATGCTGCCACTGGAAGTTCTCTGAAGGTGCCCACACCTGCGCATCAAACACTTTTGTATCATGGTTTTGGAGCACCCGCCGGATATAGGAAGGTAATCGGTGCCCCTGGCCTCCTTCCCAATGGACCGAAAGTTTAAAAAGATCCTGGTGCTTCAGCATATGCTTTGGCAACCTGATCTCCCAAACGCCGTTTTCCAAAGGATTCATGGCAAACTCACTGCGTTCCGACCAATGGTTGAAATCTCCCACAAGAAAGATTTGGGTTGCTTTCGGGGCCCATTCCCTGACAATCCATTCTTCTGCCGTCTGGTGGAGCCCAAAATACAGGTAACCTGTGGCAAAATCCGACAGTGTCTGGACTTCACCGGTAAGTTCCTTTTCTTTATCAAGTGCCTTAGAGGCCCGCCTGTAAATGATCTCGGAATAAGGGCCGAGCCATGGATCCTTTTCAACAATCAGTGGTGTTTTCATAATCCTAATGGTTTGCAATAGTTCACTCATTAAAATTAGGAATTAATCCCCAGCATCTTTAACCTCACCCGATTTTTTCACTATGCCTGGTATATTTTTGACATTCAACCCGAATCCGGTTATCAATCGCCTGATATTCTATGTTACAATTAAAGGATTAGTATTAACTTTGCCACGATTTTACTCCATTGAGGTTGAGGGTATTCAAAGACATATCTGGTTTTCAGGCTAGCAATCCGGTTGTTACAATTGGCATTTTCGACGGTGTTCATCACGGTCATGTTGAAATCCTGAATCGGGTCAAAGCACTGGCAGCATCCTACAGCGGTGAATCGGTCGTTATTACCCTCTGGCCCCACCCCCGGTTTGTACTTCAGCCCGAAAACAATGACCTGCGCCTGCTGGCCTCGCTGGATGAAAAAATAAGCCTTATTGAAAAACAATCCATTGACAACCTGATTATCCTCCCCTTTGATACCCGTATGGCAAATATTACATACGACAGGTTTTTGAGCGATTTCATCGTTGGCGGTATTGGCGCCCGGCATATTGTTGTCGGTTTCAATCACCATTTTGGGAAAGACAGGAAAGGTACTTTTGAAAACTTGCAGAAATGCGCAAGGGAACATGGAATCCTGGCTGAACGGCTCGACCAGGTGATTATCCATAATATGCGGGTAAGTTCCTCCGGAATCCGCCATATGATTGCGGAAGGCAGAATAACCGCTGCCAATGAGGCCCTTGGATACCCCTATTTTATAAATGGTACGGTGGTGGAAGGTATTAAATTGGGAAGAACCATTGGCTATCCCACGGCTAACATTCTGCTTTCAGAACCCAGAAAGTTGCTTCCCCGGAATGGCGTCTATGCGGTTCTGGTGAGGGTAAACGGTAAAGTACTCAAAGGGATGCTCAATATCGGCATCAGGCCGACCTTGGCCATGCCGAAGCATGAAAGAACCATTGAGGTGCATCTTTTCGATTTCCAGGGTGACCTTTACGATCAGTCCATTAAAGTTGCCTTCCTGGAATGGCTCCGGTGTGAAAGAAAATTTGAATCTCTGCAGGAATTAAAAGAGCAAATCAATATAGATAAAGATGAAGTAATTAAGATTTTTAAAACCTTTTCAGACATTAATCAGTTAATATAATGCATACAATTATTCCCTTATTATGAAAACAGAAATTAATACCGAAATGATTCCCTACAAAGTACACGACATCAGCCTGGCTGAGTTTGGGCGAAAAGAGATTGAGATCGCAGAGAAAGAAATGCCAGGATTAATGGCTATCCGAAAAAAATATGCCGGATTGAAGCCCCTTCAGGGAGCCCGCATATCAGGTTCATTGCACATGACCATTCAAACGGCAGTATTAATTGAGACCCTCGTTGCTTTAGGGGCAGACGTGAGATGGGCCAGCTGCAACATTTTCTCCACCCAGGACCATGCCGCAGCTGCCATTGCTAAAGCAGGCATTCCGGTTTTTGCATGGAAGGGTGAGACTCTGGAAGAATATTGGTGGTGTACCGATCAGGCCCTTACCTTTCCGGGTGGACAAGGTCCGCACCTCATCGTTGATGACGGTGGTGATGCCACGCTGTTGATACACCTTGGATACAAAGCCGAGAATGATCGTACGGTGCTTGATAAAACTCCTGAGAGCCGTGAGGAAGGCATCATCCTGGAACTCCTGAAGAAGACCCTGCTGGAAGACAAGGGTAAATGGCACCGTTTCAAAGAAACCTGGAAAGGCGTTTCTGAGGAAACCACCACAGGCGTGCACCGGCTTTACCAGATGATGGAAAAGGGAGAGCTCCTCGTTCCGGCCATCAATGTGAATGATTCGGTTACCAAGAGCAAATTCGACAACCTCTATGGCTGCCGCGAGTCTCTCGCCGATGGTATCAAACGTGCCACCGATGTAATGATCGCCGGCAAGGTTGTTGTTGTCCTGGGTTATGGTGACGTAGGTAAAGGTTGTGCCAGATCCATGCGTGCTTATGGTGCCCGGGTACTGGTAACTGAGATCGATCCGATTTGCGCGCTGCAGGCTGCTATGGAAGGTTTTGAGATAACCACCATGGAAGAAGCTTTGAAAGAGGGTAACATCTATGTGACCACTACAGGAAACCGTGATGTCATCACCATTGAGCATATGTCCCAGATGAAGGACCAGGCCATCGTATGTAACATTGGTCATTTTGATAACGAAATTCAGGTGGATAAGCTCACGACCATTCCCGGCATTAAACATCTGAATATTAAACCACAGGTTGATAGATACACCTTCCCCAGGGGTAATTCCATCTATCTGCTGGCTGAAGGCCGTTTGGTAAACCTCGGATGTGCCACGGGTCACCCTTCCTTTGTCATGAGCAATTCATTTTCCAATCAAACACTGGCCCAGTTAGACCTCTGGAAGAACAACTATAAAGTTGGCGTCTACCGGCTACCCAAGAAACTGGACGAGGAAGTGGCACGTCTGCATCTTGAGCAACTGGGCGTAAAGCTCACCCAGCTCACCCCGCAGCAGGCCGATTATATCAGTGTGCCTGTTGATGGACCTTATAAGCCCGAACACTACAGATACTAGGGACAAGGGACAAGGGACAAGGGACAAGGGACTAAGAACTAGGGACAAGGGACAAGGGACGAGGGACAAGTAAGGTATAGAGCTTTCATCTCTCAACTCAATTCCCATAACCCTCTCGTCCCTCGTCCCTGCCGTCCCTTGTCCCTCATTTGCTCCTTGTACCCAAATTGTTTATATTTACCGGGAAAGATCAAATTATGATAGATATAAACGGAAACCTCCTCATTGCAAAATCAGACAAGGAACTTTTCCTTGTCCCCAAAATGTCGAACCGTCATGGTCTGGTTGCCGGTGCTACCGGTACAGGAAAGACCATCACCCTTCAGTCCATGGCAGAAACATTCAGTAGTATTGGTGTGCCTGTGGTAATGGCCGATGTAAAAGGCGACCTGTCAGGTATCGCCAAACCGGCCGGTGAGAATCCCAAAGTTACTGCCAGAATCCAGGAGCTCAACCTACAGGGATATATTCCACAGGAATTCCCGGTATGCTTCTGGGATATATACGGCGAGCAGGGGCATCCGTTGAGAACTACCATTTCAGAAATGGGACCATTGTTGCTGAGCCGCCTGCTGAACCTGAACGATGTACAAGCCGGGGTGCTCACCCTGGTTTTTAAAATTGCTGATGATAACGACCTGCTGTTGCTCGACCTGAAAGATCTCCGGAAAATGCTTGAATTTGTGGGAGAACACCGGGATGAATATACCAACGAATACGGAAACATCTCTTCCGCCAGTATCGGCACCATTCAGCGCGGATTACTAACCCTTGAGGAACAGGGAGCGGAAAAGTTTTTCGGCGAACCAGCCCTTGACATCCTGGATTTCATGCAAACCGACAGCAAAGGCAAAGGTGTTATGAACATCCTGTCTGCTGATAAACTCATGCTTTCACCCGGTCTCTATTCCACTTTTCTGCTGTGGCTGCTTTCGGAATTATTCGAGCAGTTGCCCGAGGTAGGTGATCTCGACAAGCCCAAGCTGGTTTTTTTCTTTGACGAGGCCCATCTTTTATTTAATGAGGCTCCCAGGGTATTGCTCGAAAAAATTGAGCAGGTTGTACGCCTGGTGCGATCCAAAGGTGTGGGTATTTATTTCGTGACCCAGAATCCCATCGACATTCCAGATACCGTGCTGGGTCAGTTGGGTAACCGGGTCCAGCATGCCCTCAGGGCTTTCACGCCGAGGGACCAGAAAGCCGTAAAATCTGCGGCAGAAACCTTCCGTCCCAATCCGAAATTCAAGGTCGAGGAAGTTATTACCGAGCTGGGTGTGGGCGTGGCACTCGTTTCCTTCCTTGATGAAAAAGGTGTTCCTGCTATGGTGGAGATGGCCAAAATAGTTCCTCCACAATCACAGATCGGTCCGATTACCCCCGACGAACGCGCCAGGATCATCAACAATTCTGTGATAAACGGAGTATATGAAAAACAGGTCGATCGCAATTCAGCCTTCGAGATCCTGGAAAAACGTTTTGCGAAGGAAGATGCTGAAAAAAAGGAGCAGGAGGAATTGCTGCAACAGGCCAGGGAAGAAAAACTGAAGAAAGCCGCCAGAGGATCCTCCGATACCGGCATGATGGGTGATCTGGCCAAAACCATGGGACGGACCATAACCCGCCAGGTGGGCAATGAGCTGGGCCGCACACTGGTAAGAGGTTTACTTGGCTCTCTGATTGCTGGTGCACTGGGCGGAGCAGCCAAAGGCAGAAGAAGATAAATGGTAACCCGTTAGAAGTCGTGCAGTCTGTGTAGTCTTGCAGTCTTGCAGTCACCATTCCACTGTTCCACCGTTCCACTGTTCCACTGTTCCACTCTTTGTTCCTAATTGCCTGAAGCCAATAAAATTATTGTGATATCATGAGTATTCCTCTGTTAAAAAAAGCTCCTGTGATAGGCTGGATCGGAACCGGCGTAATGGGCCGGTCCATGTTCGGACATATCCTCGATAAGGGTTTCCGGGGCATTGTATATAACCGTACCCGGGAAAAAGCATCTGATCTTCTGGAAAAAGGAGCCACCTGGTGCGAACCACCTGCCGGAATAGCGGAAAAAGCCGATGTAATTTTCACGATGGTGGGTTTCCCTGCAGATGTTCAGGAAATTTACCTGCAACCGGGCGGACTTGTTGATGCTGCCCGGCCCGGAACCATTCTGGTGGATATGACAACCACCAGTCCCACCCTTGCCGTGGAGATATACAACAAAGCAAAAATGCGCCAGGTACACACACTCGATGCTCCTGTATCGGGTGGTGACGTAGGTGCGAGAAATGCCTCCCTTTCCATAATGGCAGGTGGTGATGAAGCTGTTTTTAAGGCCATTGAACCCCTGTTTGGACTCATGGGAAAGAAAATTGTATACCAGGGCAAGGCCGGATCCGGTCAGCATACGAAAATGTGCAACCAGATCCAGATTGCCGGAACTATGATCGGTATGTGTGAATGCCTGATTTACGGTTATAAGGCGGGACTGAACCTGGAAGCCATGCTGGGATCCATATCGGGCGGAGCTGCCGCCTGTTGGTCGCTCGACAACCTTGCCCCGCGCATTCTGCGCCGTGATTTTGAACCCGGCTTTTTCGTCAGGCATTTTATCAAGGATATGGGTATTGCCCTTGAAGAAGCCCGGAGAATGAACCTTGCATTGCCCGGACTGGCACTGGTGCAACAGTTATACCAATCAGTATCAGCACTGGGTTTCGCTGAAAAAGGCACCCAGGCCCTGATCCTCGCTCTGGAACATATGTCCCATGTTCAGAAACCGGACCCTATATAGCCTTGTTTTGCCGATTCTTTCCTGCCATTTGCCGATACCCGGACAATTTTACGCACCCTCAAATTTCGTTATAACCCTTTATTACGGGGCAATTCATTAATATCCGACTGTATCGGCACCACCGGTTTGTCCGGATTCGTACATACATGTGATGTGAAATGATTCAGGTACCGCAATATTGCTGCTGCATCATAATCGTTGTATATATTTGTTTTACAATATTTTGCAAAGTTTGGCACGGATAATGTAATTCCTCTTATAACAACAGAAACTGAAAACTAAAACTTAAAACATAAAAACAATGAAAACAAAAACCAACAACCTGAAGAAACTGGCCTTAACTGCCTGTTCCACTCTGGTAATTGCAGCCGGAACTTTCGCCCAGCCCAATCCTGAAGCTTACGCCAGGGTCGACATGATTTCACTGGCCAGTCTCGAAGCCCTCATGGTTTCCACCGAACAGGCCATACAGTATGTTGCTCCCGCTGTTCAGGGAACGTTTGACGCTACCGCTGAATTCGAAAGAATGGACGTACTGGCCGACGCTACCGAAGCTAACCTGGTATATGCTGCCCCTGCAGCCGAGGAAACTGCAAACGAAATCGAGAGTCTTGATGTACTGGCCGATGCCACTGAAGTCTCCCTTGCATATGTTGCACCTGAAGCTGAAGAAAGCATAGCTGTAGTGGAAACGGAAAGGCTTAATGTACTGGCCAACGCAACTGAAGCATCCTTGAAATATGTAGCACCTGAAGCAGACGAGAAAACAGCCGTCATTGAAATGGAAAGACTTGACGTGCTGGCCGATGCAACCGAGGCTTCTTTGGAATACACTGCCCCGACTGCCATTGAATCTGAAAATGCTGCCTATGATATGATGCTTGCCAACGCCAAATAACACCAAAATTATGTATGCCAAAAAGGTTCCAAATCAGGTATAACCTGCTGGTCGCCACAAGCACAGCAGGTTTTTTTATTTTATGCCACCTACGAATTCCTTACGAATCACCGGCTCTAAAGAAATTCATGGTATTGTCTGAAATGTAAATGCTTTCCTCCATTAAGCTTCCCCGATAATCGGGCTCCATAATTCATGCAAGAATTCCAGTACAAAGGGCCCGTACAATCAAAACCCTGTAGCAACCCAATTCATTATTCCAAAAAATGATTATCGGTACACCTGGATCATTTAATGCAGCATTTCTTTCATGCCGGAAAATAACTTCTGATATTCCTACTTCGCCTTCATTCAACATGACCGGCACTTTCTGCTGCTAACTTTCGGGAATAGCCTGAACTTCCTTTTGCCGATTCTTTCCTGCCATTTGCCGATACCCGGACAATTTTACGCACCCTCAAATTTCGTTATAACCCTTTATTACGGGGCAATTCATTAATATCCGACTGTATCGGCACCACCGGTTTGTCCGGATTCGTACATACATGTGATGTGAAATGATTCAGGTACCGCAATATTGCTGCTGCATCATAATCGTTGTATATATTTGTTTTACAATATTTTGCAAAGTTTGGCACGGATAATGTAATTCCTCTTATAACAACAGAAACTGAAAACTAAAACTTAAAACATAAAAACAATGAAAACAAAAACCAACAACCTGAAGAAACTGGCCTTAACTGCCTGTTCCACTCTGGTAATTGCAGCCGGAACTTTCGCCCAGCCCAATCCTGAAGCTTACGCCAGGGTCGACATGATTTCACTGGCCAGTCTCGAAGCCCTCATGGTTTCCACCGAACAGGCCATACAGTATGTTGCTCCCGCTGTTCAGGGAACGTTTGACGCTACCGCTGAATTCGAAAGAATGGACGTACTGGCCGACGCTACCGAAGCTAACCTGGTATATGCTGCCCCTGCAGCCGAGGAAACTGCAAACGAAATCGAGAGTCTTGATGTACTGGCCGATGCCACTGAAGTCTCCCTTGCATATGTTGCACCTGAAGCTGAAGAAAGCATAGCTGTAGTGGAAACGGAAAGGCTTAATGTACTGGCCAACGCAACTGAAGCATCCTTGAAATATGTAGCACCTGAAGCAGACGAGAAAACAGCCGTCATTGAAATGGAAAGACTTGACGTGCTGGCCGATGCAACCGAGGCTTCTTTGGAATACACTGCCCCGACTGCCATTGAATCTGAAAATGCTGCCTATGATATGATGCTTGCCAACGCCAAATAACACCAAAATTATGTATGCCAAAAAGGTTCCAAATCAGGTATAACCTGCTGGTCGCCACAAGCACAGCAGGTTTTTTTATTTTATGCCACCTACGAATTCCTTTACCGCTTGATCAGAATATCCCCGCTCCCCCAGCATTTTTATAAAAGCACTTCCGATAATGGCACCTTGTGCATAATTGCAGGCTGTATCGAAACTCTCCTTGTTGGAGATTCCAAAACCGATCAGTCTCGGATTTTTCAGTTGCATTTTTGCCACTTTTGTAAAGTATCCGGTTTGTTCCGCTGAAAAGACCTCTTGTACTCCTGTGGTGGACGAGGAAGAAACCATATATATGAAGCCGCTGCTGACATCGTCGATTTTGCGTATCCTGTCTGTACTGGTCTGCGGTGAAATCAGGAAGATGTTGTGCAGGTTGTGACGGGAGAAGAGTTTAGAAAGGTTGTGATTGTTGTGATTGTTGTGATTGTTGTGATTGTTGTGATTGTTGTTTAATAAGCCAGATTCGCCGAGATATACTTCCAAAGGCAGGTCAGGCAATATAAGACCGTCGATACCGGTCGTTTCGCAATCGATACAGAATTGCTCCAGACCATATTGAAGTACCGGATTGAGATACCCCATGAGCAGCAAGGGAATATCCACCTCAGACCTGATATCCCTGATCTGGTCGAACAATCGCTTCAGGCTCATGCCATTCTTCAGGGCCTTGTGGCTGCTGAGCTGAATCACGGGACCATCGGCCATGGGATCAGAAAAGGGAATACCGATCTCGACCATATCAGCCCCCGCTTCGGCAAGGGATTTAATGATTCCTGCCGTGTCATGCATGCGGGGATAACCTGCTGTGAAGTAAATGGAAAGAATCCTGCCGGTATGGGTTTTAAAAAGATGATTGATTCGATTCATGGAATTGCTAATAGGATTGAATATTTATATATTTAGAGCAAATGGTGTTCTGACATGTAATTCATGTAGGCAGACATGTCTTTATCACCCCTTCCGGAAAGGTTTACCACAATCACCTCACTTTCTCTGAACTGGCGCTTGCCCAGTAGTGCCAAGGCATGTGCCGATTCAAGCGCCGGCACAATCCCCTCAAGCCTGGTAAGCCTGAATGCCGCTTCCAGTGCTTCCTCATCCGTAATATGCTCAAAGACCACCCGTCCTGTTTTATACAGGTAAGCATGCAGGGGGCCAATTCCCGGGTAGTCGAGTCCGGCTGATATAGAATAGGGCTCGGTGATCTGCCCGTCTTCATTCTGCATCAGCATGGTTTTGCTTCCATGGATAATCCCGGGACGGCCAAGCACCATGGTTGCTGCCGATTCTCCGCTTTCAATTCCCCTGCCGCTTGCTTCCACGGCAATGAGCCCGACTTTTTCATCATCGAGGTAGTGGTAAAAGGCCCCGGCGGCATTGCTGCCTCCACCCACACAGGCAATGATATAATCAGGGCGAGTACTGCCCGTATGCTCCAGAAGCTGGGATCTTAATTCGTCACTGATCACTGCCTGCAATCGGGTCACCAGATCAGGGTAAGGATGCGGGCCCACCACTGAACCAATGATGTAATGTGTATCCAGGGGGTTGTTGATCCAGTCGCGTATAGCCTCGTTGGTGGCATCCTTCAGGGTCATATTACCGCTGGTTACCGGGATTACCTGCGCCCCAAGCATTTTCATGCGCAGCACATTGGGTTCCTGACGTTCCACATCGAGTTTCCCCATATAAACCACGCATGGCATACCCATCAGAGCGCAAACCGTTGCAGTGGCCACACCATGTTGTCCGGCTCCCGTCTCCGCGATGATCCTGGTTTTTCCCAGCCGTTTTGCGATCAGTATTTGCCCGATGGTGTTGTTTATTTTATGCGCACCGGTATGGTTCAGATCCTCTCTTTTGAGGTATACCCGTGTATGGTGGAATTCCGAAAGTCTTCCTGCAAAATAAAGCGGAGATGGCCTCCCGACATAATCCTTCAACAGGGTTGTGAATTCCGCTATAAATTCAGGATCTGCCAGTATTTTCAAATAATGTTCACGCAATTCTGCTATATTGGGATACATCATCTCTGGGATAAAGGCCCCTCCGAAATCACCATAATACCCACGCTCGTCAACCGAATAATTCATGTTTCCTTGATTTTAACCGCTTTGATGAATGAAGTTACTTGTTTTATGTTTTTAATGCCCGGTGCCGTTTCGAACCGGCTGTTGATATCCACCCCGTAAAAAGCGGGATGGGTGATCTCCCGGATAGCACCGGCATCCCCGGGTGCAATTCCACCGCTCAGGAAAAAAGGTGTGTCAAATGTATACCGGCTCAGTACATCCCAGTTGAACTTTTTCCCGGCACCTCCGTGATGCTTCGATTGGGTATCGAACAGCATGTAATCACAAACCGGAATAAATGGCGTCAGCTTCCCGAAATCGAAGCTTTCATCAAGACCGAAGGCCTTGATCACTCCAAATCCTGCATTTTTCAAGGCTTCACAGGAAGAAACCGGTTCTGCACCATGCAATTGCAAAAGGTTAAGTCCGTATGATCGCGCAACGTCCACCATGTGCTCCGGAGATTCATTCACAAAAACCCCGACTGTTACCATTTCCCCTGCAGCCTCCCTGAGCCTCACAGGATCAATATCCCTGCCGACAAATCTGGGTGAACCGGGGTAAAAAACAAAACCGAGGAAGTCGGGACCAGCTTCTGTTACAGCCATAATATTCAGCCGATCACGCATACCGCAAACCTTTACACTAATCATTGTCAAAAACCAATTGTTTCATGAAATCCGAAAATGCGACCGCTGGTTCAGGATGGCGCATAAAACTTTCCCCGATCAAAAAGCCCTGATAACCATATCCTTTTAAGCTTTTAATAACCAGGGGAGAGGTAATACCGCTTTCCGAGATTCTTACAAAATCCTGGGGAATGACACCTGCCAGTTTCACAGAACGTTCTGTATCAACAGTAAACGTATCGAGATCACGGTTGTTTACGCCCACCAGGTTTACAAATTCATTCAGACGGTCCAGTTCCCCCTCCTGGTGAACCTCGAGCAACACTTCGAGATCAAACGACCGGGCAAAACGGGCCAGGTTTTTAGCCTGCAGTTGCGTGAGAACTGCAGCGATCAGTAATATGGCATCGGCCCCGATGGCTCTGGCTTCAAGGATCTGATATTCATCTATAATAAAATCCTTACGAAGTATAGGGATCGGGTTAAGTTCACGTGCGCGGCTGAGATCATCATTTGTACCTCCAAAAAACTCATGATCGGTGAGGATGGAAAGTCCTGATGCCCCGGAACGGAAGTATCCGGTAGTTACCTCCTCAACCAGGGCTTGATCATTTATCATGCCCCGTGAAGGGGATTTCCTTTTAAACTCAGCGATTATACCCGATTTATCAGGATTTGCGACGGCTTTAGAAAGAGACCGGATTTCGCGGGTGAAAAATCCGGATTGTTCCAGTTCCTTCAACGGATGTATGGCCCTGGCCTTCACCAACTCCTTTTTTTTGTGCAGAATGATTCTTTCCAGAATAGTCATGATTGCATCTCCATTAAAGATTTGAAACAGCTAAGTGCCGCTCCCCCGAACAGGGATTTTTCGGCTTTTTCGCGACAGGCCCCGGCAGAGAGCTTGGGAAAATAACACCTTAGTGCCAGTTCTGTATTCGCCAATACGACCTGGTGCTGTGCTTTGGTGCCTTTACCTTCCAGCACAGACAGAAAGATTCCTCCTGCCTCCTGCACGGTATTTCCACCCGACAGATCGGATGGATGTGTTCTTTCATAACCGAAGGATTCCGGGGACAGGATCTGCTCAACACCGTTCAGGATATACTTGAAATCAGCGGTCAGGGATATTTCATCATATCCGTCGAGGCTGTGAACCAGGGCATATTGAACCTCCGATTGCTGGTAAAGGTAGTTATACAAACGCAGGAGTTCGAGACTGTATACTCCCACCAGCTGTTTTTGAGGCAGGGCCGGATTCACCATGGGTCCGAGCATATTAAAGAACGTTTTAATCTTCAAAGCCCTGCGAACCGGTGCTACGTTTTTCATGGCCGGATTGAACAGCGGCGCATGGAGAAAGCATACACCTGTCAACTCCATTTCTCTCCGCAATTTATCCTGGTCTGTCGAAAACTTATAGCCAAAATATTCCATGATGTTGGATGATCCGCATGCGGAAGACACCCCGTAATTTCCGTGTTTGGCCACCTTTGCCCCGGTTCCTGCCAGTATAAAGGCTGACAAGGTGGAAATGTTGAAGGTGTCTTTGCCGTCGCCCCCGGTTCCGCATACATCAATGGTTTCGAAGTCGCCAAGATCAACCCTGTGACAAAGGTTTAACAGGGCATCACGGAATCCCGTCAACTCATCCACTGTGATACTGCGCATCAGGTATACGGTAAGGAAGGCTGCAATCTCCGATTCCGAATAAATGCCCCGGGCAATGTTGATCAGCACTTCCTCAGCTTCCTGGCGTTTCAGGGTCTTATGATCGAATAAGTAATTGAGTATCTTTTTCATAACAGCTACATATTAATCCAGTTCCTGATGATCTCAATGCCATGTTCCGTTAGTACTGACTCGGGATGAAACTGCAAGCCACGCACATCATATTGCCGATGGCTGATCCCCATGATCATGCCGCTCTCATCTTCACAGGTAATCGTAAAACAAACCGGAAGGTTCTCCCGTGTTACTACCCAGGAGTGATAGCGGCCAGCGATGAAGGTGCCGGGCAAGCCCTTAAACAAAGGTTCTGCAGGGTCAGTAATGGTTACTGGTGTTGCCAGCCCGTGATACACCTGGCTCAGGTTCATCAGCGTGCCCTTGAACGCCTCCCCGATAGCCTGGTGCCCCAGGCAGATACCCAGGATACTTTTTTCGGGTGCATATTGCCGGATCAGGTCGAGGCATATGCCTGCCTCGACGGGTATGCCGGGACCCGGCGAAAGTAGAATCTTATCGTATTGACCGACGGCTTCCAGCGGTATTTCGTCATTTCGAAATACATCGGGATGGCTGCCCGTGAGCCTTTCAATATACTGAACCAGGTTGTAGGTAAAGGAATCGTAATTATCGATAACCAGAATTTTGTTCATAATCGCTATATCTTTAAATGATGTCTTTGGCCATCTCAATGGCTTTTTTCAAAGCTCCCAGCTTGTTGTTCACTTCCTGAAGCTCATTTTCCTCACTTGAAATGGCCACTATTCCGGCGCCGGCCTGGTAATAAAGAGTATTGCCCTTGCTCAGAAAGGTGCGGATCATGATGGCATGATTGAACCGACCATTAAAATCAAGAAACCCGAGAGCCCCGCCATAATACCCCCGGTTCTGGTTTTCATACTGATCGATCAGTTGCATGGCTTTGTATTTCGGAGCCCCTGTAAGGGTTCCCGCCGGAAAGGTTGCAGTCATCATATCCGCAACATCCGAGTCCTCATTCAGCTCGCCTGAGACAGCAGATACCAGATGAATTACATGGGAAAAGAACTGGACCTCACGGTACCGTTCCACGGTTATATTCCTTGCATGCCTGCTGAGATCATTGCGTGCCAGGTCAACCAGCATGACGTGCTCCGCGTTTTCCTTCAGGTCGGTTGACAGTTGCTCGGCCAGCTGCTTATCCCTTTCATCATCGCCGGTACGCTTGAATGTACCGGCAATGGGATTGATATAGGCTTTGCCTTTCTGCATTTTAAGATGCGCCTCCGGGGATGATCCAAAGATCTTATAGTTGCCGTAATCGAAATAGAACAGGTAAGGTGAAGGATTGATGGAGCGCAGTGCCCGGTATACATTGAACTCGTCACCACTGAAATGCTGTGAGAACTGGCGCGATAGTACAATCTGAAAAACATCACCCCGGTAGCAATGCTCTTTGCCCTTACGCACCATTTCCTTGTACTGTTCATCCGTGATGTTAGATCTTTCGCTGCCTTCCGGCCTAAACGCATACAGGGCCAGATTCCTGCTGTTGAGCAGGGTCTCAATCCTGTCGATTTCACTGGGCTCTCCGTTAATCCTGTTTTCTATGATGTGCAGGATATTCTGGAAATGGTTGATGGCAATGATATAATTATAAAAATCATACCGGACTTCGGGTATCTGATGTTCAGGAATAACTCTGGCCTCCAGGGTTATGTTCTCAAAATACCGCACGGCATCATAGGATGTATAACCAAAGAGCCCGTTCACCGGCACCCCTTCCTGTCCTTCAGGCTGTTCAAAGGATTTCAGGAATGTTCTGAACCTGGTCTGGAAGGTCTGATGATCCTTCAGGGTGGTGGAAACCTTTGTATTGTCGGGATAGGTTTCCACGGCCGTACCGTTTTCCACTAAAAAACCGGCAAGCGGCTTCAGGCAGATAAAGGAGTAACTATTTTCATTACCATGATAGTCTGAACTCTCCAGCAGCAGTGAGTTGGGAAAAATATCCCTGATCCGCAGGTAGATGCTCACCGGAGTAATGGTATCCGCGAGCAGTCTCCGTGATTTTGTATTTATGGTGAATTTCTTCATGGGTTTTTGAATAATTATATTTGAAAACGAAGCGGCCTATCGTGAGAACGATAGGCCGCTTTTTTATGTATGGTCATATACAACAGGCAGGCAGTCTCACGGGTTACGGAGTAATCTGTTGAGCCACCACCACCAGTTTGTATATATTCTATTCATGTTTGTATGTAAATTCAAAAGCAAATATACTGCACCTTTTGAAAAAAACAAATTATCAGGCAGCTTTTAAGCGCTGCATGTTTATCTTTTCTACTTTCGACTTGGCAAGGTCTGCTGTAATGTTAATCTCATTTTCCTCTGTAGAAGGATATTCGAACATCACATCAATCATAATAGCCTCGCATATGGATCGCAGTCCCCTGGCACCAAGTTTGAACTCAACCGCTTTATCAACAATATAATTGAGGGCCTCTTCTTCAAAAGAAATCTTGATGCCGTCTATTTCAAAAAGTTTGGTATACTGTTTAATGATGGAGTTTTTCGGTTCCGTGAGGATGCTGCGCAGTGTTTTTCTGTCAAGGGGATGCAGGTAAGTGAGTATGGGAAGCCTGCCGATAATTTCGGGTATCATGCCATAGGAACGCAGATCCTGTGGTGCAATGTACTGCATCAGGTTGTCGCGTTCAATACGGTCGGACTGCCGCGATGCGTTATACCCCACCACCTTGGTATTCAAGCGGTGGGCTATTTTGCGTTCAATACCTTCAAAAGCCCCACCGCATATGAAGAGGATATTTCGGGTATCCACCGGAATCATTTTCTGGTCGGGATGCTTGCGGCCACCCTGGGGCGGAACATTGACCACCGAACCTTCAAGCAGTTTCAGTAAACCCTGCTGTACCCCTTCGCCCGAAACATCGCGTGTAATGGAAGGATTATCGCCTTTACGGGCAATTTTATCGATCTCATCGATGAAAACAATTCCTTTTTCAGCGGCTTCGGTATTGTAGTCAGCCACTTGAAGCAGGCGGGTAAGAATACTTTCTATGTCCTCTCCCACATAGCCTGCCTCGGTAAGCACCGTGGCGTCAACAATGGTAAATGGAACATGCAGCAGTTTCGCGATGGTCCGCGCCAATAAAGTTTTCCCAGTACCGGTCTCGCCCACGAGGATGATGTTCGATTTTTCAATCTCAACGTCGTCCGACTGGTCACGGCGGGCAGTTTGCATCAGTCGCTTATAATGATTGTAAACGGCAACAGATATTATTTTTTTTGCTTCATCCTGTCCGATCACATAAAGATCGAGAAATTTCTTGATCTCCTTGGGCTTCAGTAATTTGATGGCATTGATATCAAAAGGGGCCTTCTTTTTCGTTTCCTCCTGGACAATTTCATATGCCTGCTCCACACAATTGTCGCAAATGTGACCTGAGATACCGGCAATTAAAAGGTTGGTATCTCGCTTATCCCGTCCGCAAAAGGAGCATTTATCCATCAGTTGTCCGCTTTGGTTGAATTAAACGATTTGTATATGTCAAAGTTACGAAATATCAGATCATTAACCTATTTTTTCTTCACCCTTTCCAAAATATCATCAATCATGCCGTATTCGAGTGCTTCTTTGGAAGTCATCCAGTAATCACGGTCCGAGTCCTTTTCCACTTTCTCCAGCGATTTACCGGTATGCTCGGCGATGATGAGGTAGAGTTCTGCACGAAGCTTAAGAATCTCACGGGCTGTAATCTCAATATCAGTTGCCTGGCCCTGGGCTCCCCCCATGGGCTGGTGTATCATGATGCGGGAATGCTTCAGTGCAGAGCGCTTGCCCTTGGTGCCCGCGCAAAGTAATACAGCCCCCATGGATGCTGCCATGCCGGTACATATGGTAGCTATGTCACAGGTAACGTACTGCATGGTGTCATAAATTCCCAATCCGGCATGCACTGCGCCGCCCGGTGTATTGAAATAGATCTGGATGTCCTTGCCCGGATCTGCGGAATCGAGGTATAGCAGCTGCGCCTGGATTACGTTAGCTACAAAGTCATCGATGGGAAGCCCCAGAAAGATGATCCTGTCCATCATGAGTCTGGAAAATACATCCATCTGCGCCACGTTGAGCTGACGTTCCTCAATGATGGTCGGGGAAATATAACTGTTGTATACCGAAGTGAACCGGTGAAGGTCCAGGCTGCTGATGCCCATATGACCTGTGGCATAATTATTGAAATCCTTGATCAGTTCCATATATAAAAGAATTGTTTCCTACAGTAACTACTTTTCAAAAAGTTTGTTGAATTTTTCCAAAGTTATTTCTTTGTTATCAAGTTTTACCGTTTTTTTGATGAATTCGTAAACCTTGCTTTCGTTCAGACTCTCCGCATACCGGTTACGCTCTTCTTCACGGGACAGGCTTTCCCTGGCATATTTTTCCAGCATATCGGACGGTACCTCAGCGATGCCATAGTATTGAACAAACTGCTGCCGGATCACTTCCGTAGCATGGACAAGCAATTCTTCTTCATTGATCTTCAGCTCGTTGTCGCGTGTCAGCTTGCCCTTGATCAGCTGCCACTTGAGGTCGGACTTAAAATGATCAAAATCCTTCTCGATCTGATCCACGGTCACTTTGCCCTCATTGGTATGCAGCAGCCATCTTTTCAGGAATTCCCCGGGCAATTCCTGCTTGAACCTTTCCAGATAGTATTCACGGGAATCCAGCCGGAATTTATAATCACTGCTGCGCTCAAAAGTTACCTTCAATTCCTCATCCACCCTGGCTTTGAATTCTTCCTCCGTTTTCACAACATCTTTACCGTATACTTTGTCAAACAGCTCCTGATCAATTACGGCCTTCACAAAACTGGAAACTGACTTTACGGTAAGCTGGAAATCAGGACTGGCGGCTGCAAGTTTTTCTTTATCTATTTTAAGAAGTGCTGCCAGGTCGGTCTCATTTTCAAACGCCTTTTTCACATCAAGGGATAGCTTATCCCCTGGTTTGCGTCCTTTAAACTGCTTCTTAATCTTTTCATCCTTAATAAATTCCAGAGAAATGGAGGCATCTTCCACCTGAATTCCGCCTGCCACCGGATTACCCTTCCTGTCGGTTTCAACCAGATCAGCCTTGATCATCTCCTTGTCAGTAATTTCATCAGCATCCTTAAAAGAACCAAAACGCGACTGGATCCTTTCGATCTGTTTGTTCCGCTCCGATTCATCTACCTTGATGCTGTAATACGGAATTTTATCTTTCTCTGAAACCAGGGTGCCCAACTCAGGGGCCATACCAATATCGAAGGAAAATTCAAACTCACTGTCATGATCCCAATCAATATGTACAGGTTTTTCCAGGTTTGGCAAGGGTTCACCCAATATATTCAGCTTCTCATCCACCAGATACTGACCCAGCGATTCACTCAAGATTTTATTGATTTCTTCGGCGAGCACGGGTCTGCGATACATTTTATTCACCAATCCCTGGGGAACCTTACCTGCCCTGAATCCGTCAAAACGCGCTTTCCTGCGATAGTCTTTCAGAATTTTATCCACGCGTTCCTCATAATCAACTTTTTCAATCCTGATCGTCAATACTGCATTCAATTCATCAATGCTGTCCTTTTTAATATTCATCAGATATATATTTAATTAATTCCTTGCTTACTGCGGTTTTACAATTTCCACAGGAATTGATTTTCCGGTAGTCATGTCCGCTAGACTTCTTCATGGTGCGGATGAAGGGACTCGAACCCCCACGCCTTACGGCACAAGATCCTAAGTCTTGCGCGGCTACCAATTACGCCACATCCGCGTGTGAAATTTTGCGCAAAGATACCACTTTTTAACTGCGGCGAAAATTATCGGTTACCTTTTTCCTCTAAACTACTTTCAGTTCATAACTCCTGTCTCCCAGACCGATCTTCTCCCCGTGAGCCAAACAGGCTTCCCATTGGGTATTGGGATGGGTCATGGCAAATTTGTCCATACCGCGGTGATGATCGTGACTGTCCTTGACATAAATCCGGCTCTGCGGTAAAACAGGAGCCTCCTTAACCAAATCAACGCAAGCCTGATCAAGGGCAATCGGATCGAATGATGCGGCAATGCCGATATCAGGAACAATCGGATAATCATTAAAATGCCAGCAGTCGCAATCGGGTGAGACATTCATGATGAAGCTGATATGAAAGCCCGGTTTTCCCTTTAGCACGGCATAGGTATATTCTGCTATTTTACAGTTGGTAAGTTCGGATGCTGAATCCCACACCACCTGAGCGGCATCATACTGGCATACTGCAACACACTGCCCGCATCCCACACATTTTTCATAATCAATGCGGGCTATCTTGTCCGTACCCACCCTGATGGCATCCTGGGCACAATACCGCTCACAAACCCGGCAACCGGTACAATTTTCATCCACAATCTGTGGGGACGAAGTAGAATGCATTTCAAGCTTGCCGCCAATCGATGCGCAGCCCATGCCAACATTTTTCAGAACCCCTCCAAACCCGGTGAGCTCATGACCTTTGAAGTGGGTCATAGACACAATAATGTCGGCATCCACCACTGCTTTGCCAATCTTGGCCGTTTTACAATATTCCAGGTTCAGCGGTATTTCTTCCTGGTCCGTTCCACGCAGTCCATCTGCGATAATAACCGGACAATCCACGGCAAGCGGGTTAAATCCGTTTTCAAAGGCCGCCCGGATATGGTCCACCGCGTTGGATCGCCGGCCATGGTATAGCGTGTTGGCGTCGGTGAGAAAAGGCTGTGCCCCTTTTTCCTTCAAATATTTTACAAGGGTAGCGGCAAAGTTGGGCCTGATGTACGAAAGGTTTCCCGGTTCGCCGAAGTGAATTTTCACTGCAGTGATCTTGTTTTTGAAATCAATCGCATCAATACCTGCTTTCCTGACCAGGTGCTCCAGCTTCTTCAGGAGGTTGAGGTTTGGATTGGCACGCAAATCGGTAAAATAAACATTTGAAGGCATAGGCTTAATTAAAAGTGTACCCATGTGATCCTGTGCCAATAAGAAGTTTCATGAGTATCCTCTTGCATTGGCATATTGGCACATTGGCACATTGGCACATTGGCACATTGGCATATTGGCACATTGGCACATTGGCACATTGGCACATTGGCACATAGAATTCATCTCAGTTCAAAGTTCTTCCCCAGATACACCCTTCTCACTTGTTCATCATCAGCCAGCTCCTTAGCCGTTCCGGCTTTCAGGATTTCGCCCTCGAAGAGCAGGTAAGCCCTGTCCGTGATGGAAAGCGTTTCATGGACATTGTGATCGGTTATCAGAATACCGATATTCTTCTCGCGCAGTTTGGCCACTATTTCCTGGATATCCTCAACAGCAATAGGATCAACACCCGCAAAGGGCTCATCGAGCAGAATGAAATTGGGCTTCAGTGCCAGGGCCCTGGCGATCTCCGTTCTTCGTCTCTCTCCTCCTGAAAGCTGAATGCCCAAGCTTTTCCGGATCTTCTGCAGACCGAATTCATTCAGCAGGGATTCTACCCTGAACCGCTGCTCATCTTTGGAAAGATTCGTCATCTCAAGCACAGCCCTAATATTATCCTCCACGCTTAACCGGCGAAAAACCGATGCTTCCTGGGCAAGGTAGCCTATACCTTTTTGTGCACGCTTGTATACAGGCTCATAGGTGATCTCCTCATCATCCAGGAATATCTTTCCGGAGTTGGGCTGGATCAGCCCTACAATCATGTAAAATGAAGTTGTTTTTCCTGCTCCGTTCGGACCCAGCAGTCCTGCAATTTCTCCCTGCTCCACTTCAAAAGAAACGTCCTTAACCACGGTGCGGGTCCGGTATCGTTTAACCAGGTTTTCGGTTCGAAGTTTCATAGGTCCGTTTAGAGTCGATGTTTCTTTATAGTAATTATCCTGCGAATGCCTTGGCTTCCCGCTGCTTTTCCACGCGTCTTGAAAGGAGGATGCCGATCTCGTATAAAAACAGCATGGGTATTGCAACTATCAGCTGCGTAAACATATCAGGGGTGGGTGTAATGATTCCGGCCACCAGAAGAATAACTACAATGGCATGTTTCCGGTAGCGTTTCAAGAAAGCAGGGGTGACCAATCCAACCTTGCTCAGAAAGTATATTAATACCGGGAGTTCAAATAAAAGTCCGCTGGCCAGCACGATGGACGAGATTAATATTGTATACGATGCCAGCGTGGGTATGTTCTTTACAATTTCACTCACTTTGTAATTATATAAGAAATTAATGGAAAAGGGCGTGATCAGGAAATATCCAAACATTATCCCCATGAAAAACAGCATGGTGATATAAAAAACAGCTCCGGTTGCATGACGCTGCTCATTCTGATACAATGCAGGTTTAATAAACCGCCAGAACTCATAAAACATATAAGGGAATCCGACTAAAAGACCGGCAATGAGACTGATTTTAATATGGGCGACAAACTGACCTGCAACTGCTGTATTCTGAAGAACGAGCGGGTTTGTATTGATGCACAATCCGGTAATATTCATACGCTGCCCGAATTGACAAAGCATGTGGTTCGTCCAGAAGTCCGGCTTGCTCGGGCCCAGCAATATAACATCAAATACTATTCTTTTAAAAATAAAGGCTGTTATACTGAAAGCAACAATAGCGATGACCGAACGGATAATATGCCACCTCAGCTCCTCAAGGTGCTCCAGAAACGTCATTTCCCCCTTAACTTTTTCCTCCATGTGTAAACTCCTTATCTTGTTACCTGGTATATGTTAATAAATGATAAAATGCCTTTTTAGGGATAGCGAAATAAGAAAAAAAATATTAATTTAGTTTACAAATGTATTTAATATTTTATAATTGCCTACAGACAGGCTGTTCATGCTTGCAGGTTTATTGTATTTTCTGTTTTCATGATAAATTAATCCATTTACATGCATTGGTGGTTTATCCCGTTTGGGTTGGCGTTAACCTTTCGGAGCGTAGGGTATAAATTGTATTAAAATGACTGTTGGCGGCGAAATCTTACTGATAGAGGTCCTTAAAAAACATTTCGGTTTTACCAGTTTCAAGGGTAATCAGGAAAACATTATCCGGAACGTATTGAACGGAAATGACACTTTTGTACTGATGCCTACCGGCGGAGGCAAATCTCTTTGTTACCAGCTTCCTGCCCTGATCATGCCTGGGACGGCCATCATCATTTCCCCGCTGATCGCCCTGATGAAGAACCAGGTGGATGCCATGCGCAGTTTCAGTGAAGAGGATGGCGTGGCTCATTTTATGAATTCATCCCTTAACAAGGCTGCCATTGCAAAAGTCAGGCACGATGTTGTAGAAGGAAAGACCAAACTGCTTTATGTAGCCCCTGAATCCCTGACCAAGGAAGAAAATATCCAGTTCCTGAAAAAGGTAAAGATCTCTTTTTATGCCATTGATGAAGCCCATTGCATATCGGAGTGGGGTCATGATTTTCGTCCTGAATACCGGCGCATCCGACCCATCATTAACGAAATCGGTACAGAACCGATCATTGCGCTTACCGCAACTGCCACACCCAAAGTTCAGCATGATATTCAGAAAAACCTGGGCATGCTCAGCGCCACGGTTTTCAAGTCTTCCTTCCGCCGTCACAACCTTTATTACGAAGTAAGGCCGAAGAAAAGTGTTACCAAGGAGATCATTAAATATATCAAGAACAATCCCGGAAAATCAGGCATCATCTATTGCCTGAGCCGTAAAAAAGTGGAAGAACTTGCTGAAACGCTTCAGGTGAACGGAATTAAGGCCCTCCCCTATCATGCGGGACTTGATTCGGCCACCCGGTCGAGAAATCAGGATAGCTTTCTCATGGAGGAAGCGGATGTCATTGTTGCCACCATAGCTTTCGGTATGGGTATAGACAAACCTGATGTGCGTTTTGTGATCCATTATGACATTCCCAAAAGCCTTGAAGGGTATTACCAGGAAACAGGCCGGTCTGGACGTGACGGCGGTGAGGGTAAATGCATTGCCTTTTACAGCTACAAGGATATACAGAAACTGGAGAAGTTCATGCAGGGTAAGCCTGTTGCTGAACAGGAAATAGGAAAGCAGCTGCTGCTGGAAACGGTTGCCTATGCCGAATCCTCAGTTTGCAGGCCCAAACAGCTCCTGAACTACTTCGGCGAGGAAATGGCAGAAAACTGTGAGAATTGCGACAATTGCCTGCATCCCAAAGCACAGTTTGAAGGAAAGGAAGACATCATCTTGGTACTCAAAACCATAATTGAAGCTAAGGAAAAGTTTAAGGCCGATCATATTGCCAGTATTCTGGCCGGCGTTAAGACAGATGCCATCAAATCTTACAATCACCAGATGCTCGAAGCCTTTGGGGCAGGAAGGTCAAAGGACACCAATTACTGGGGCATGGTCATCCGCCAAGCCATGATTGTAAGGTTCATCCAAAAGGACATTGAAAACTACGGGATCCTGAAACTCGACGAGAAAGGCTATGAATTCCTGAACACCCCTGCACCATTCTTACTGTCAGAGGATAACGACTACATGGATACCGATGAAGAGGAGGAAAGCTTCGGGGGACCCGAAAGACCCGGAACTGTGGATGAAGAGCTTTTCAATATTCTGAAGAATCTGCGAAAGAAACTTGCCAAGCAGTTAAAGCTTCCACCCTTTGTTATTTTCCAGGATCCTTCGCTGGAAGACATGGCCATCCAATACCCCATTTCCTTCGAAGAATTACAGAACATCACCGGTGTAGGGGCCGGAAAAGCCAAAAGGTACGGGGCAGATTTTATCAAAATTATTCAGAGCTACGTGGAGGATAAGGAAATCATCCGCCCGCAGGATATGGTGGTCAAATCCATTGTGAACAAGTCGAACCTCAAGGTCTTTATCATACAGAGCATCGACCGGAAGATGGATTTCGAAGATATTGCCAGGGCCAAAAATTTAGAATTCAGCAGCTTGCTTGACGAAATTGAAGCCATTGTCAATTCCGGCACCAAGATCAATATTGACTATTACATCAATAACATCATGGAGAAGGACCACCAGGAGGATATCTACAGTTACTTTATGGAGGAAGCCGAGGACGAATCCATTGAAAATGCCCTCCAGGAGCTGGGTGAAGAGAATTATACCGAAGATGAGATCCGCCTGGTCCGGATCAAATTTATGTCGGAATTTGGGAATTAATCTTAAATCGACGGCCCTTCCAGGTGAAACCGGTACTTAGTCCGGTTATGGCAATAAATACCACATAAAAAGGATACATCAGTTCATACAGCATGAACCGCAGCAAAGGAAGAACTTTCCCGTGGAACTGCATATAACTCCTCAGGAACATCAGATCGGTCAGCATCTTGCCGGTATAAACCACCGGAAATAGCCAGTAATTGCCTATCACCACTGGAGCTGCCAGAGAGCTCAAAACTGAAACATTGACCAGGAAAACCAGCAAGGCCGTGTACAATATCTGCTTATCGCGATAGTAAAGGCTTTTAGAGATCCATCTTTTGCGCTGGTGGAAAAAATCGCACCAGGTAGTCATTCCTCGAGTAGTTACCACGGCCGGTAATGCTTTTAAAAGGACTATGCTACCCTGCCCGGATCTTTTTACCGCAAGCATAAACAGCGTATCATCCCCTGAGGCTAATGCCACCTGCATGGGATCGGGATAAGTCAGAAAAATGCTTTTCCGGTATGCCAGGCAGGCCCCGTTGCAATATATCGGACTGTTTCCGGCCGCAGCAGCGGCTCCGGCAGCAACCAGACTCAGGAATTCTATTTCCTGAAACCCTCCCAGGAAACCAGGACTCTTGTTCATATCAACCAATCCCAGGATCATTGCAGGCTGCCTGTCGTGAAAATATTCCGCCAGGGTAGCCAGCCATAATGGGGCCATGGTGCAATCCGCATCAGTGGCTACAATCAGCTCAAAGGCAGCCTTGGCGATGCCTTTATTTATTGCTGATTTCTTTCCCGATGCCGTTGCGTCATTCTGAATCAGCCGGAAATTTTCATGCTCCAGGCAGAAACCCTGCACCAGGATCTCAGAGCCATCATCCGAATGGTCATCCACCAGGATAACCTCAAAAAGGGAAGCCGGATAATGCTGCTTCTGCAGTGCCGATAATACAGCCGGCAGGTTGACCCGTTCATTTCTGAACGCTATAATGACACTGATCCCTGTTTTATGATCAACACCGGAGGGTTTAAAGGTAGGGTAATGGATCCAGTCATGCCTGTATCTCTGGATTTTGAGCACATACAGGATCAGCAAAAACAGGGATATCCAGGTCAGGGTGTTCATGCGGGGTCCTGTATTCCTGTCATGAAGGCTTAACAGCCAGCCATTTATCGATCTTATCAAACAATTCTGATATATTCACAGGCTTGGCGATAAAATCATCGCACCCCGCCTCCAGGCAGCGGGTCTTTTCCTCATTGATGGCGTTGGCAGTCTGGGCAATTATGGGAACGCTGTGGTTGAACTTTTTAATCTCCTCCGTAGCTGTAAGGCCGTTCATTTCAGGCATCTGGATATCCATCAGGATCAGGTCGATATGGCTGTTGTTCCGGCAAATCTCCACGGCTTCACGGCCGTCGGTGGCACGAATAACACTGGCTTTGGTCTGCTTGAGGAATCCCTCCAGGAATTTATAGCTGAACTTGTCATCCTCCGCAATCAGGAAAAGCTTGCCTTCCCAGCAATTCTGGACCCGATGCTGGTGGCTCTCCGGCCGGATTTCTGCTTTACGGCTGACTGAAATGAAAGGTATGATAAAATAAAATACCGATCCTTTATCCAGGACGGATTCCGCCCACATCCTGCCCCCTAACAGCTCAACCAGTCCTTTTGAAATGGCCAGACCAAGTCCCGATCCGCCATATTTCCTGGAAGGCGAACTATCAGCCTGCATAAATCTTTCAAATATGATCTGCAGCTTATCAGCAGGGATGCCGATACCGGTATCGCGAACATAGAATTTCAGGAAGTTGTTCTCTTCCAGGTCATATCCGAATTCAATAGATCCCTTGTGGGTGAACTTGATAGCATTGCCTACCAGGTTGGTCAGGATTTGCCTCAATTTGATGGGATCGGTGCGGATATAGGATTTTTCATCGGGAAACGACTTCTTAATCAGGATCCTGACCCTGGATTTGTCTCTTTTTAGGCTTCGCGTGAGAAAAGTTGACTGTACCTGGCTGAGCAGATCATTGAGGGAGAACTCATCCTGCACCATATTGGCCTGCCCCGACTCAATTTTGGCAAAATCAATGATGTCATCAATCAGGTTAATCAGCATCTTGCCGTTGCTGTTGATGATATTAAGGTATTTCTTGCGGCTGGCATTACTCAGCGTATTGTCATTGAGCATCTCGGCAAAGCCAAGAATGCCGTTCATGGGGGTCCGGATCTCATGCGACATATTAGCCAGGAATGCCGTTTTCAGCTTGTCTGACTCTTCAGCCTTATCTTTGGCCTTAATGAGTTCATATTCGAGCTGGCTGCGGTGGAGGGCTACTGAGACCTGATGGACAAACGTTTCGATTATATGCTTGAACCGAATGATACTCTTGTTCAGGGTAAATATGGTGATGTTGCCGAGGAGCTTGTTGTCCCTTGAAAGGGTGATATTGTAAGTCTTGTGCAGGTTCAGCAAATTCTTAATCTTCAAAAGCTGCCAGGAAATGAATTCCCCGATATTGCCTTCAAAGAGATCATCGGTCAGGGTGATCACCTTGCCAAAATTCTCCGGAGCAATGAAAGCTTCCTGATACGGAAAGCTCAACCCGACAATCGATTTGCCCAGCATCTTCTCTACCCGCTCCGTATAGGGGTCCAGTCCGGAAAAACTCTCCAGCACCATGGATTTTGACTCTTCATGGTATGAGGTAACGATAACTACGGCGCTTTCCAGAAAGGCGGCGAGTTTTACCGGAATGTACCGGTATATGTCATCCTTGGAGGAAAGTCCCAGAAGTTCCAGGGCGGAATTGCTAAGAAAAATAAGATTATCGTGATATACCCTTTCTTTCAACTCTGCCATCTTGCGGTCAGAGATGTCCCTGGAATTGACAATAATTCCCTTGATGGCAGGGTTGCTGAGCTGATTGGAAAAGATGCTTTCTACATAGATCCACCTTCTGTTCTTGTGGAGACTCCTGTACTCTTTTTTAATCTGTTTGCCCGGACTGGCCAATACTTCCTTAAAAACCGCCTTGATCTGAAAAACATCATCGGGATGCACAATTTCGAAAAAGGACTTGTACAACAATTCCTCAATGCCAAAATCCAGGATCTTGTCCTTCTCAGAGCCTTCGAATATGATCTTGCCCTGACGGTCGATAATGGAAATGGCATCAGAAGAGTTCTGCAACAATGCTCTGAATTGCTCTTCCCTTTCATGCAGGGTTTTTTCCATCCAGGTCCGGTCGGTAATCTCCCGTGAAATTCCGGCTATTCCAATTAAATTTCCCTTCTTGTCAATAACCGGCGTTTTATAGGTCTCAAACCGGACCATCCCTGTGGACTTGTTTTCTACCTGTTCTATATAATGTCTTTTCCTGCTTTTCCTGACCTCATCATCACTGCTTTGAAATTCCATGGCTTCACTCTTGGAGAAGAGGTCAAAATCAGTTTTCCCGATAAGATCGTCCGGAACCATGTGATGTATGTCGGCAAATGACTGGTTGACCAGGACGTATTTTCCTCCAATATCCTTTAACCAGACAAGATAGGGTATATTGTCTAACAATGCGCGCGGAATATCGGCCCCTTTCTCTTTTTCCATAGGATCCTCCTGAGATAATGAGGTAAGATTACTCCTTCTTTCTCCTGTTTATTTCGTCACGGATTTGTGAAGCCTTTTCATAGTTTTCTTCCAGGATGGCTTCATTAAGCAACTCCTTCAATTCCTGAAGGTTATTCTTTTTCAGTTCATCTACAAAAGAAGGATCCTGAACTTGAATATTTCGTCCAGGCGTAATGGGATCAGTGCCCGACTGCACGGCTGCTTCTTTTTCAAAATCAAGAATGATTCCTGCCTTCTTCAGTATTTCCTCTGTGGTATATATGGGACATTTGAAGCGTAAAGCAAGCGCAATGGCATCGGAGGTTCTGGCATCAATTTCGATAATCCGCTGGCCGTTGTCGCAGGTAAGCTTGGAATAAAAAACACCTTCCTCGAGCTTATAAACGGTAATCTCTAACAAATCAATATTAAAGGTGTGCGCAAAGTTCAGGAAAAGATCGTGTGTAAGGGGCCTTGGAGGTTTCAACCCTTCGAGCTGAATGGCAATAGCCTGTGCTTCAAAACCTCCGACAATAATCGGGATTCTTCTTCTGCCATTCTCTTCCGCCAGCACCAAAGCATAGGCCCCCGTTTGCGTCTGACTGTATGAAATACCCAGTACGTTGAGTTTAACTTTATTCATTATCTCCGTTCCGGTAAGTTTTGTTTAATACACAAATATAATGATTTCATCCATTCAGCTTATGAAAATTCCTCAGGTACAAATTTATTGCGATTTCCCTGCCTCAGATTATTTTATCTTAATTTGGGTAATTATTTTGCAGTTATACTAAAGTTTTATATTTTTGCAGACCCAAAATAAAACTAGAAATCTAATTATCGATGTACGCAATAGTAAGTATAGCCGGACAACAATTTAAGGTTGAAAAGGGAAAGAAAGTGTTCGTTCACAAACTTCCGGGTGAGATTGGTGATCAAGTAAGTTTTGATAAAATCCTGCTCACTGGCAATGACGATAAGGTGAACGTAGGCGCCCCTTATCTTCCCGATACTGTTGTCTATGCACAGATTGTTTCTCAGTTAAGGGGCGACAAAGTTCTGGTCTTCAAGAAAAAAAGAAGAAAAGGCTATCAGAAACTTAACGGACACCGTCAGTATTTCACCGAGATTTTGATTGAGGATATCGCCGCAGCAGGTGCTCCCAAGAAATCAGAAAAAAAGAAAGCCGTTGAACCTAAAGCCGAAGCTGCACCAGAAGTTGCCGCCACTGTTGAGAAAGCCGAAAAAGCCCCGACTGTCAAAGCACCATCCATAAAGGCGGCTCCAAAAGCCTCCGGTGAGGAAAAGCCCAAGAAAGCGGCTCCCAAAAAAGCAGCCGGAACTTCTGAAAAGAAGCCTGCCGCTAAAAAACCAGCCGCTAAAAAGCCAGCTGCAAAAAGCGAAGGCAAAACCAGTAAGAAATAAGTTAACCATCATTTAAATTAGTAATCCATGGCACACAAAAAAGGAGCCGGAAGCTCGAGGAATGGACGCGAATCACATAGCCAGCGACTGGGTATCAAGATTTTCGGTGGCGCACAGGTTAAAGCGGGAAATATTCTGGTGCGTCAGCGCGGTACTGTTCACAATCCGGGCGATAATGTTGGCATCGGAAAAGACCATACTTTATATGCCCTCGTTGACGGACATGTGAAATACTCGCGTAAGAAGGACGACCGCTCATACGTTTCTATCCTCCCTGCCAACGAATAATCCTGTCCAGGATAATACCATCAGTCCCCTGCATATAAACTGCATTTCAGTTTATAGTTCAGGGGATTTTTCTATTTTTGTAGAAACCGCAAACCATAATGCTTACACTTAATCTGATCAGGGAAAAAACCGCCGAGGTGATCCGCGCCTTACAGGTAAAAAATTTTGATGCAAAAAATCTGGTAGAAGATATACTGGCATTGGATGAGGAGCGCCGGTCAACTCAAAATAAACTCGATGGTATACAGGCTGAACTCAATGCCATTTCTAAGGAAATTGGCAGCCTGATGCAATCCAAACGCAGGGAAGAAGCCGAAACCAAAAAGATCCTAACTGTTGGATTAAAAAAGGATATCGATACACTGACCGCCGTACTTGCCAGCAGTGAAACTGCCCTGAGGAACCTGCTGATCAGGTTGCCCAACCTGCCTTCCCAAAGCGTTCCCCGCGGTAACAGTGCCGGGGATAATGTGGTGGTGCGCGCTGGCGGAACCATGCCCCAACTATCCGCGGATGCATTGCCTCACTGGGACCTGGCGAAGATCTATGATATCATTGATTTTGAACTGGGCAATAAACTCACGGGCGCCGGATTCCCGGTTTACAAAGGCCAGGGATCCAGGCTTCAAAGGGCACTTATCAATTTCTTTCTCGACGAAAATATCCTTGCGGGCTATCTCGAAGTGATGCCACCACTGATGGTAAATGAGGATTCGGGATTTGGCACGGGCCAGCTTCCCGATAAGGACGGTCAAATGTACCATGTTACCGTGGACAATTTCTATCTTATTCCCACAGCTGAGGTGCCGGTAACCAATATTTACCGCGATATCATTCTCGAAGCCAGGGACCTGCCTGTTAAAAACACAGCCTATACCCCTTGCTTCCGTCGTGAAGCCGGATCTTACGGCAAAGATGTAAGGGGACTTAACCGTCTCCATCAGTTTGATAAGGTGGAGATCGTGCAGATTCAGCATCCTGAGAAGTCCTATGAGACCCTTGATGAAATGGTCGCACACGTGGAAAGCCTGGTGAAGAAACTGGAGCTGCCCTATCGCATCATCAAGCTTTGTGGCGGAGATATGAGTTTCACCTCTGCCCTGACCTTTGATTTTGAGGTTTTTGCCGGTGCCCAGAAACGGTGGCTCGAAGTCAGCTCGGTATCCAACTTTGAATCTTTCCAGGCCAACAGGCTTAAGCTCAGGTTTAGGGAGGAAGGATCCAAGAAACCACAACTGGCCCATACCCTCAATGGAAGCTCTCTGGCTCTGCCGCGCATCGTTGCAGCCTTGCTCGAGAATAACCAGACCCGGGATGGCATCTTCATCCCCGGAGCGCTGCAACCTTATACAGGATTCAGCATGATTGAAAAGACAAGATAAAGGCTATGAAAATATCCATTGCCAGTTGTTATGCTTTTCTGTTCCTGGCTTTTGTTTCGTTTGGATGCAGGAGCAAGGACCCGAAGAGCAACATCCCGGATATTGAAAGCATTTACAGCAATATCAGCTACCTGGACAGCCTGATGCATTCCAGCCAGACTGACAGCATCAGCCGGATCAGTGATCAAATCGGCAACTTACTTGTTGCTTATACCAACCGGGCCCAGACGCCTGAAGACAAAGCCGTCCTGGATTCCTTGACCAGGATCCGTATGGTGACTCATGATTTCTTGCAGTTTTGCACCAGCACCAATACCAACCTCGAACTAATGGAACAGGATACCAGATCTGTTGAAAATCTCTACAGATCAGGAAAGATTAAAATCACCACTTATACCGCCTCCCTTCTGGAGGCAGAGGAGATCCTGGTCGACCTCCAGAATCAGCTGGCTGAAAAGAACCTGTTGGCCCTGAAATATCTTCAAAATCAGGAAGCACTTGTTAAACAGCTTTCTGCCCTGCCCCTTTTGGGAAACTAATCGATATGAAGAACCAGACAAAAGCTTATCTTTTTGCCTCACTCACGGTCTTCTTCTGGTCAACCGTGGCCACAGCCTTCAAAATTGCGCTGCGTGACATGCACTATATCCAGCTTCTCGCGGTTGCCAATATCACTTCCCTGCTGATTTTTACCATCCTGTTGCTGACTCAGGGAAAATTGAGGTTGCTAAGGGAAACAACACTTCATGGGATTGGGCTTTCGGCTTTACAGGGCCTGCTTAATCCTTTTGCCTATTATCTGTTGGTTTTCAAGGCATACAGCCTGCTTCCGGCACAGGTTGCGCAACCGGCCAATTTCATCTGGCCGGTCGTACTGATGCTCCTGTCGGTTCCCCTGCTGAAACAACCCTTGAAATTCACCGGGGTCGCAGCCCTTCTGATTAGCTTTGCCGGTGTACTGATCCTTTCCAGTCAGGGTAACCTCAGCACCTTCAGTATTGTTGAACCGCTGGGAATAGTACTGGCCCTGCTGTCCTCAGTTGTATGGTCACTCTTCTGGATCATCAACCTGAAGGATGATCGTGACAACCTGGTTAAACTGTTCCTGAGCTCCCTGTTTTCAGTTTTTTATGTTGTTATCCTGGCGCTTGTTACGGATAATCTTGCCCCCATCCAGGGGAAATCGTTGTATGCACCCCTATACATCGGACTTTTTGAGATGGGTATAACATTTGCTTTCTGGTTGAGAGCCCTGCAACTGTCCGATGCCACCGGAAAGGTTGCCGGCTTCATTTACCTCACACCGTTTATTTCTTTGATCTTCATTCATTTTATCCTGCATGAAAGGCTTTATTATACTTCGGTGATCGGACTCTGCTTAATTGTCGGAGGGATTCTGACCGGACGAATTAAAAATAAGACTCCCTAAACCAAAATAAGGTTTTTCTCGTTTACTTTGTATTGAAATTAAATCCTTGCTGAATCTTCACATTCCATCACATAACATGAAAACACGCACCCGATTAATTTGCCTGCTGTTCTTTGTTTTTGCTACTCTGATTTCCTGCAAAAAGGAAGAAGACAACACCATCGAAATCGTCAACCGGGAGATCTATAATCTCATGAAGGCCGTCTATTTATGGAATACCCATTTACCAGGGGACATCAATACTTCAGCTTATGCAACACCGAACGACCTGATGGATGCCTTGCGCTATGACCTATACGACCGGTGGAGCGCCGTTCTGACCAAGGAGGAGTTCAGCCAGTATTTTGAACAAGGGATCATGATCGGACACGGTTTTATGCTCGGCCTGGATGCCGGTGAAAACATCCGGATAGCTTTTATTTATCCCACCACCCAGGCATACACCCAGGGTGTCCGCAGGGGTTGGATCATTACCAAAATAAATGGCACCGCAGTAACAACTGCCAATGTTTTTGATTTGCTGGGTGTTTCAGAAGTTGGTGTCACCAACACCATTACATTTCTCGACAATAATGGATCAACAGTGGTTAAAATCCTGAGCAAGGAAGAAATCAGCATTTCCCCGGTTATACATGATGAAGTGATCACGCAAGGCACCGATAAAATCGGATACCTTGTTTTCCAGGATTTTATCGAAACGGGCAAGGACCAGCTGGATGATGTATTCGCCGGTTTCATGGCCGACGGCATCAATGAAATCATCATTGATATGCGATACAACGGCGGTGGTGCCGTGGACGTTGCCGAGCACCTGGCCGGATGGCTCATCGGGAAAGACCATGGAAATCAACCCTTTGTCAAATACCAGCATAACCCGAACCTGGCCGCGCAACAAGATACTACGATCAATCTGCCTTCCAACCCGGCCGGTATAAGCCTTGACCGTATATTCTTTATCGGCACCGAAAACACAGCCTCAGCCAGCGAACTGGTGATAAACGGAGTTAAACCCTACGTGGAATCGGTTTTGGCCGGGAGTATCACACATGGCAAGCCTGTAGGCATGTATTCCTTCGCCTTCAATGAATACGACTATGTGGTATTGCCTGTCTGCTTTAAGTACACCAATGCCGATAATGAAGGGGATTTCTATGACGGCCTCCCGCCAACACTTCCTGCCGATGATGATCTGACCAGGGATTTCGGCGATCCCGAGGAGACTTCCCTGAAAGTCATCCTGGATTATATCGAAACAGGCGCGGTGCCCCTGAAAACCATGAAATCAACCGGCTCCCGGATCAGGCTTCTTGAACCGGATAGTCCAGTCAACCAATATTTAAAGGCTTATTAATTGAAAAATGACCTGGTGATTCTGGGTATCGATCCCGGTACAACCATCATGGGATATGGAGTGATCCGCGTGCAGGATAACAGGCCATCGCTTATGCTGCTTGGTTCACTCGACCAAAGAAAGATAAAGGATCACTTCGAAAAAATCGCGAGGATATTCGACCGTACCTTACAGCTGATCCGGGACCATAAGCCCTCAGCCCTGTCGATTGAAGCCCCGTTCTATGGTAATAATGTACAGTCGATGCTTAAGCTGGGAAGAGCCCAGGGAGCTGCTATTTCAGCGGCCCTTTACCAGTCGGTGCCTGTATTTGAATATGCTCCCCGGAAAATCAAGCAATCTATTACCGGTAACGGCAATGCCTCAAAGGAACAGATCGCCAACTTCCTGCAATATATTCTTAAAGTTGAACTGAAGCCTGATACACTGGATGCCACCGACGGCCTTGCTGCAGCCATGTGCCATTTCTATCAGATGAATAGTGTGGTTAAATCAGGGTCCTCCGGGAACTGGGAGGATTTTATAAAAAAGAACCCTGACCGGGTTAAAAGAGGATAGTACAGTTGAATCGTGTTCCTAATACTCCAAGGCAGCTTTAATCTTCGCTGCTATCTCCTCAAACTTTTCTTTGCTTAACTTAAGTTTGGGCCTGCCAAAATTAATATCTCCAATATCGTTGATGGGGATCAAGTGTATATGGGCATGAGGAACTTCAAGTCCGAGCACGGCAACGCCAACCTTCTTGCAGGGAACAGCCTTGCCGATGGCTTTGGCCACCTGTTTGGCAAATACCATCATGCCGGCCAGCGCTTCATCTTCCAGGTCAAAAATGTAATCGGTTTCTCTTTTGGGAATCACCAGGGTATGGCCTTCTGCCAGGGGACTGATGTCGAGAAAAGCAAAATAGTCCTTATCTTCAGCAATCTTGTAGCAAGGTATCTCACCGCTTACAATACGTGAAAAAATTGTGGGCATGCTTATCCGGTTTAATTGTTATCTGGAAATCTCCATGATTTCGAAAGGTATCACTCCCGACGGTACTTTTATCTCCACCTTATCTCCAACCCTTTTACCGATCAGGCCCCTTGCAATGGGTGTGCTTACGGCAATTTTACCCTGCTTCAGGTCGGCCTCACTGTCGGAAACAATGGTGTATTCCATGGTCGAATTATTCTTGGTATTCCTGATCTTGATCTTGTTCAGGATCTGAATCCGCTCGGTATCAAGTTTTGAACCATCAATTATCCTTGAATTGCCAATGGCGTCCTTCAGCTTGGAGATCTTCATCTCAAGCATTCCCTGGGCCTCCTTGGCAGCTTCATATTCGGCGTTTTCCGACAAGTCCCCTTTATCGCGTGCCTCTGCTATAAGCTTGGAGATGGCGGGTCGTTCAACGCCAAGAAGATGATCCAGCTCATCTTTCAGCCTTTGCAGCCCTTCTTCTGTTATAAAAGAAATTTTTGTCATAACACTACCTTTTAGATGATATCAAAAAAAAAGAATTCCGATGATTCGGAACTCTTCAACAACTTGATCTTAAGTTATTTATAAAATTCTTTTACGAAAATGTAATTTCTTTTTCCAATAAAAAGAAGCAGATCTAAAGTAGTTAAAATTCTTTTCTTTTCAAAATTTCTGAATAGATAATTGCCTTCCGGAGATCAAAAAAAACTTCCTTTTTACCTGATTGTGCCCTTAAAAGCTCCTCCTTTTCCACGGAAACGATTTCGCTGGAAGCAATATCATCCAGGATGCCTTCCTGGCTCAAGGCTTTATTGATCGCTTCATATTTCGCAATCATCTTCTGGATGTCCGATTGACCTTCTTCGAAATCCGCTGCAACAGGTATTTCTACCTTATCGACCAGTGCACCTTCGGCTTCAACCGACATACCAGCCAGCTCAGCAGAGCCTACCGGAGAATCCACCTGCATGCCGGCCTCCTCAACTGTAGAACCGCTCTCAACCGTTTCGTATTCCAAAGGTTCAGGCTTCGGTTGGGGAATATCAAAAAGCTCCATCAAAGGTCCCAGTTCCGGACCGAAATCTTTACCCGGATCGGCAGGCAGATTGCGTGGAATAACCGGCGCACCGGGTTTGGAAGCGGTCTGCGAATGCTTTCTTTTGTTTTTATAGGCGCTGGCTATCACCCCAATCAGCCCGATAGCCACATAAATCAGCAACTGTACCAGATCATCGCTCATGCTACTTGGGTATTTATTCAGAAGGTAAAATTAGCAATTATTATCGGTATTTGGGTTTCTTCTTTTTGAAAATGCGCTCCAGGAAAGCGGGATCGTTTTGCCTGTTAAAAGCCCTGGCCCGCTTATCAGCAGCGTCCATCATTTCCTGTGTGGGTTTGGATTGTATTTCATACCTGTGCTTGATGGTGGCTTTTCGTGCTTTGGCATAGGCTTTTTTATAGGACCGCTCAACCTGCTCCTTCTTCTTTGCTGCCTTGCTTATTTGTTTCTGCTGGGCGGTAAGTGCTGAAGAAACCAACAGGGCAACAATCAGAAATGAAATGTATTTACAGGCAACTGGCCTCATGTTGAAGTACGGTTGGTGCTAAGAAACTAATAATTAAATAACAGCTGAACCGATGAAAAAATTATATGATATGCAAATTAATGAAATTAATAATATAGTCGTATCTTTGCACCCGGTTCAAAGAACTGAAATTATCTCTGAATACCAAATATTTATCAAATTAATCATCCTCTGGTACCTTCTAAAATCTGCTTTCCGGTTGATTTTAACATGGATCACCGGAAAATAGAAAAACAATGAATTCATTTATGGAAATGGGACTTGCTCCCGAACTGTTACGCGCAGTTGACGAATTGGGCTTTGACAGTCCTACCCCCATTCAGCAAAAAGCAATACCGATTATTCTTAACACCGATTCCGATCTTGTTGTTTTAGCGCAGACCGGTACCGGCAAAACAGCAGCCTTCGGCCTGCCCATACTGCAGCTGGGTGACGCTTACGCCGATCATTTGCAGACACTGGTACTTTGTCCTACCCGTGAGCTCTGCATGCAGATCACAACCGAATTTAACAAGTATTCCAAGTATATGTCCGGATTCAGGGTTCTGCCTGTATATGGCGGTGCCAGCATCCGGGAACAGATGAGCGCCCTGAGAAGCGGTTGCCAGGCTGTGGTTGGAACCCCCGGGCGTGTTTTAGACCTGATTCGCAGAAAAACACTTGACCTGTCGGGCATACGCTGGTTGATCCTTGATGAAGCAGATGAGATGCTGAATATGGGTTTCAAAGACGATCTCGACGCCATACTGTCAGCAACTCCCAAAGAGAAGAAAACCCTGCTGTTCTCCGCCACCATGCCCGATGAGGTAGCCAGGATTGCCAGAAAATACATGAACGCTCCTGAGGAGGTTTCTGTGGGAAAAAGAAATTCTGGAGCAGATACCGTGAGCCATGAATATTATATGGTGCATGCAAAAGACAGGTACCTGGCACTGAAACGCATCGTCGACATCAATCCATCGGTTTATGGTATCATATTTTGCAGGACCCGGATTGAAACCAAGGAGGTCGCTGATAAACTCATGCAGGACGGCTATAATGCCGATGCCCTGCATGGTGACTTGTCACAATCCCAGCGTGATTACGTCATGAACCGTTTCCGGCTGAATAACCTGCAGTTGCTTGTTGCTACAGATGTTGCAGCAAGGGGACTGGATGTGCAGGATCTCACCCACATTATCAATTACAATCTGCCCGATGATCCTGAGGTATATGTGCACCGCACCGGCAGAACCGGCAGGGCCGGCAAAAACGGGATAGCCATTTCCCTGATTCACACCCGGGAATCCAACCGCATTAAAGAATTGGAAAGGATAACCCGCAAGAGCTTTGAAAGGAAGCAGTTGCCCGGCGGAAGGGAGATCTGTGAAACACAATTGTTCAATCTCGTGGATAAGGTCGAGAATACTGTGGTTGACCAGGTGAATATCGAGAAGTACCTTCCGGCTATTTACAGCAAACTGGCCTGGCTCGATCGGGAAGAACTGATCAAACATTTTATTTCAGTGGAATTTAACCGCTTTCTCGAGTATTATAAAGATGCCCCTGACCTGAATGTTAACCGGAACGAGAGGCAGACCGCTGCTGTGCAAAAGCCCCTGGAAAATTTCATCAGGTTCCACATTAACCTGGGCTCAAAACAAAATCTTTCGGCCAGTTCACTGATTTCTCTTGTAAACAGGAACTGCCGGGGAAAAAGAATCGAATTCGGAAAGATTGAGATCCTGAGGAAGTTTTCCTTTTTTGAAATTGAAGAATCCCGTGTCAGCCATTTGATGACTGATATGTCCAATGTCCTTTATGACAGTCACCCTGTGGTGATTGAGATCTCAGCACCTGATCCCCACGCCTATCATAACGGTAAAGTCCCTGATGCAGGTCAGAAAAAGGCAAAACCTGCACATGGTAAAAAAAGAAAAAGGATACCGGCCTGGTAAAGACCCTGTTATTCTGACAACGTATCAACCGCTTTTAGCAGTGTGTTGTCTATTTCCTGGATGATGGGGTAAAAGCCGTCATTATCCAGGAAATTCCTCGATATAAAAGCGTAGAGTTGAACCCGGAGTATCTTTTCCGAGGTCCTGATATCACGGGGTACTTCACGAACACCTTCACTGGCGGCATATGCAACGAATCTTCGCACGACGCCCTGTTTATCCAGGTAGTTCACAAATTCACCGGGAGTTTTCATTGTGGAGAGTTTTGCCCGGTTTTCATCTGCATATTTGAGGGAATACCGGTAGATCAGCCCCAGGTTGCGGACATCAATAAAGTAATCAGAGATCCCCAGGGTATCGATGGGGACAAAAATATCGGGCATAATGCCCCCCCCGCCGTAAACGGTTTTCCCACCGGGAGTGGTAAACTTAAGGGAATCTGCAAATTTATTGCTGTCAGCATTCTGCAATTCACCATGCAAATATCTCACATTCTGATCCTGGTAATAATCATTAATATTTTGATTATAAGGCCTTTGGATGCTTCTGCCCGTGGGCGTGTAGTATCGGGCGATGGTAAGTCTGATGGCTGAACCATCGGAAAGAGGTTTTTGCTCCTGCACCAATCCCTTCCCGAAGGACCGGCGACCAATAATGGTTCCGCGGTCATTATCCTGGATGGCCCCTGCAAGGATTTCACTGGCCGATGCAGAGTTCTCATCTATCAGGATGGCCACATCCAGATCGGTACACAAACCACCCGGATTGCTGATGAAATCCTGTTTTTCCCGCGCTTTACCCTGTGTATACACAATGAGCTCATTCCCGTTCAAAAATTGGTCGGCAATGAACACGGCTGCATTCATATACCCGCCCCCGTTCTCCCGCAGATCCAGGACAATCTTCTTCAGACCCAGTTCCCGGAGCTGAGAAACAGCACTTACAAATTCCTCCTCGGTGGTTGCTGAAAACTTGTTCAGCTTGATAAAACCGATGTCAGATTTTACCATATAAGCCACATCCACACTGTACAGGGGTATATTGTCCCGGATGATGTCGAAGCTCAACAATTCCTCAACATTTCTGCGGATCACTGAAACACTCACCTGGGTGCCGCGGGGACCGCGCAATTTGCTGACTATGGAATCGCTGGGCATCTTAATGCCGGCCACCGTCTTCCCATCCACCAGGATGATCCGGTCACCGGCAAGAATTCCCACTTTCTGGGAGGGACCATTTGCAACAGTCTGTATTACCACCAGGGTGTCATTCAACATGTTGAACTGGATGCCGATACCACTGAAGTTCCCCTCCAGGGGCTCATTGACTTCTTGCAGTTCCTCGGCAGGAATATATTGTGAATGCGGATCAAGGTCCTCCAGGATCTTGGGTATGGCCCTTTCTATGATCTCTGATTTGGAGACCTCATCAACATATTCGTTCTCAATATAATTCAATACATTATCCAGCTTGTTGGCTTTCGGAATGATGATAAACCGGCTCTCACTGGTGGAGCCGCTGTAATACCTTCCGATCAGGATTCCAATAACAATGGCGACAGCAATGATTATGGGAAAATATACAGCAATGCCCTTATTTTTATATTCCATCTTTGTGAAAATTAGAGTTCAATATACTCGGTTTCAATTCCAGCCTTATGCAACAGGTTAACACCGTCTTTGGTATGATAGGCGTCGCAAAAGACGACCCTGCGGATGCCCGACTGTATGATAAGTTTTGAACATTCCATGCAAGGTGATGTGGTGATGTACAACGTGGCTCCTTCGCTACTGTTGTTGGATTTGGCCACCTTGGTGATGGCGTTTGCTTCAGCATGCAACACATAAGGTTTGGTCCTGAAATTCTCATCTTCGCAGACATTCTCAAAACCGGCGGGAGTTCCGTTAAAGCCATCAGAAATGATCATTCGTTCCTTAACAATCAAAGCACCTACCTGCCTGCGTTTGCAATAGGAATTCTGGGCCCAGATGCGTGCCATCTCAAGATATCTGCGGTCGAACAGGGTCTGCTTGTCACCATAAGGATGGATGGGATCGTATTTTTTCATATTCCGGGTAATGAGTGCGGTAACGCACCAACCAACGGACACAAATATAATACTAATTTGCATGTGCATGAAACCTGTCTTTCAATTTATATGGTTGTGCAGCATTCCGTAAATTGCATCGTCATTTAATAAAACGAAAATCTTTACTTATGAAAACTGTAATATTCGATAAAGTAAATCTGATTGCCCTGGCATTCGGCTGTGTTGTTTCATTATCCTGTTCTACAGGAAACCTGACAGGTCAGATTGTGAAAGAAACCAGAGATGTGGCTGCAGTTGAGGGTGTAGCCCTGGCCTTCTCAGGAAATGTTTATATAACCCAGGGTAGTTCACAAAAGGTCGAAATAGAAGCCGAAAAAAGCACCCTGGAAATCATTGAAACGAAAGTTGACGGAAATACACTGGTGCTTAAGACAAAAAACGGGCATTGGCGCGACCTGGGAAAAATCACAGCCTATATTACCCTGCCGGAAATCGACCATCTTTCGATCAGTGGTTCAGGCGACATGATATGTGAATCCGGTATCAAAACCCACGAGATCGAACTGGAGATCAGCGGAAGTGGTTCCATGAAAATAAGCAAGCTGGAAGCCGGTGAAATTTCAGCTTCCATAACCGGATCAGGAGACATGTCCATAGCGGGTAACAGCAATGACCAGAATGAAATGGACGTATCCATAACCGGATCAGGCAGCTTCAAAGGCGGAGAGATCCCTGTCGGAGAGGCCAGCGTGACCATAACCGGTTCAGGTTCAGCCACAGTGCATGTACTGAAGGAACTGGAAACAAATATAACCGGCAGTGGAAGCGTCCTTTATAAAGGTAATCCCCAGGTTAATGCCACGGCAACAGGCTCGGGAAAAACCAGATCAGCGAATTGATATTATCAAGCCCCTGCGGGGGTTCGAATCCTCGCAGGGTTTTTTATTCATTACGCTCCCTTAATCATCACCAGCATCATCTTAAACCGCTCTACTGCCTGCACGGCATGCGGGATGTTGGCCGGCATAACAATGAACTGCCCCGCACTCAGCTCATATCCTGTTCTGTTGATGATAATTTTTCCTTTGCCTTCCGTTACCAGCACATAGGCATCAAACGGGGCGCTGTGCTCACTCAGGCTCTGGCCGGCATCAAATGCAAACAGGGTGATGTTGCCGGTTTGCTTTTTCAGTACCATCTTGCTCACTGTGGCATCACCGGAATAGCTCACCGCTTCGGCCAGGTCAAATATTTTTGATTTTTCGAATTCCATAGCAATATATTTGTTGATTTGTTGATTTGTTGATTTGATGTCCCTTGTCCCTTGTCCCTTGTCCCTTTCTTATTGCCATTCCTCACTGATGATTTCCCCTTCGATCGAGACCACCATCATCTTAACAGGTACCTTGCGTTGCGCAGCCGCAACGGCTGTTTTCACGATCTGAAGCAATCCGCCGCAACAGGGAACCTGCATGATCATTACTGTTATGGTATTGACCTGCGCGTAATCGATCATGGCAGTAATCTTGTTCACATATACCTCCATGTTGGAATCGAGTTTGGGACAGGCAATGGCCAGGCTCTTCCCTTTCAGGTAACGGGCATGGAAATCACCCAGTGCATAGGCGGTGCAGTCGGCTGCAACCAGCAGATCTGCATTCCTGTAATAAGGTGCCTGCGGATTCACCAGATGCAATTGCACCGGCCACTGGCGCAATTCCGTATGCTGACTCAACTCGGATGATAATGCTGCCGTTCCCACGGTTAAATGGGCTCCCGCTCTCGCTGGTTCGGCTCCCGGTCTCTCAATGACCATGCTCCTGCTGCCGGGACAGCCACCGCCATGTCCATGCTGATGACCGTGTTCATGAACATGCTGGCCATGACCATGAACTTCAGCAATAACTTCCTGGAGATTGAATCCGAGTTCATCCTCGTTTTCACGCAGGAACCCTACCCCTTCCTTGAGATAGGCCATCTCCTGGTGGTCTTTAAGATGCTTCAGATGCGCCACAACCGTGTTTTTTCCCTTTGTCACCATGATCTGCATCACCTTTGTCTCGTTGTAGGCTTCTGCCTCTCGTTTTTCAATACTGATCGCTCCCTGGGGACAATGTCCTATGCAGGCGCCCAATCCGTCGCACATCAGGTCACTGATGAGGCGTGCCTTTCCGTCAATGATCTGCAGGGCTCCTTCGTGACAACCGGGAACACATAATCCACATCCATTGCATAATTCTTCGTCTATTTTAACCATTTCACGAACCATATCCGACTATTTTAAAGATTTGCGTTGTAATTTTGAAACAAATATAGGATATACATATCCGAAATTTTGTATCATATGTTACAAACCTGCATTTTATGGAAAAATATTTTGCTGACCTTTCGAAAACCAACATATTCAGGGGGCTTAGTGAGCCAGAAATCGAAACCATGCTGCAGGATAAGCCGGTTCGCCTGAAACAGTATTCCCGTGACGAATGTATTGCCGGCTGCAATGATGTTTGTCACGACATGCTCTTTGTTGTTAAAGGTTCCGTACGCGGAGAGATGACGGACTTCTCCGGTAGAAAACTAAAGATCGAAGATATCGTTGCACCAAGACCTCTCGCAGTAGCCTTTATCTTCGGCAGGGAAAACAGGTTCCCGGTAGATATTTATGCCAATGAACCGGCGACCATACTGATCCTTCCCCGGGATGTACTCCTTTTTATCCTGCAACACAACAGGACGGTGCTTCAGAACTATCTCAACGCTATTTCAAGCCGCACCCAGTTTCTGTCGAACAAGATCCGCTTCCTTTCTTTTAAAACCATTAAGGAAAAAATTGCCAATTACATCCTTAACCATCTCAGGAATGATGGCAAGACGGTTATTCTGGATCAGTCACAAACCGAGCTGGCGGACTATTTTGGAGTCACCCGGCCATCCCTGGCCCGCGCGATGGCCGAGATGGAAAAGGATGGCCTGCTGCATGCCGAACGAAGAGAAATTACCATACTCGATAAAGAAAAATTGAATAAATTGGTACAGAAATTTTAAGTCACAAAGGCTTCGACTACGCTCAGCCTGACGGGCATGTCACCCTGAGCGTAGTCGAAGGGCTTGTCAACATATGTAATCAAATTGATCTTGAACAACTTAATCATACCAACATGCAAAATCTCATTTTAACAACCACACCGACCATCGAAGGTAAAAGGATTACCAATTATTACGGCATTGTCACCGGCGAAGCCATCATCGGAGCCAACCTCTTCCGGGACATTTTCGCAGGTATCCGGGATATTGTCGGCGGCCGTTCAGGTTCCTATGAAGAAGTGCTGCGCGAAGCCAAGGAAAATGCAATCAGTGAAATGACAGAAAACGCCAGGCGGTTGGGGGCTAATGCTGTTGTGGGTGTCGACCTGGACTATGAAACAGTTGGCACCAACGGCAGCATGCTGATGGTTACTGCCAGCGGAACTGCAGTTTTTACAGAGTAATGGGGGATGCTTTTACAGGCAGCCGTTGTGCCTGGGCCAACGGGCATTCGCTGCTGACCGGGTATCACGACCGCGAGTGGGGCGTGCCGTTACACGACGAGAACAGGGTCTTTGAGATGTTCTCACTGGATTGCTTCCAGGCCGGATTAAGCTGGCTGACCATACTGAAAAAAAGGGAAGCCTTTTTACAGGCTTTTGATCTTTTCCATATCGATACGGTGGCTGAATACAATGATCAGAAAATTGCCGTATTGCTCAGCAATCCCGGCATCATCAGGAACAGGCTCAAAATTCCCGCCATGGTTCATAACGCTAAACTGGCCCGGGAAATCCGCAGGGAATTCGGCTCGTTCTCAACCTATATCTGGAGTTTCAGCCAGGGTAAAACGGTGGTGAACCATTGGATCAATCAGGCTGAAATACCTGCAACCTCAACCATCTCCGATGCCATGAGCAAGGATATGATAAGACGGGGCTTTAAATTCGCGGGATCCACGATCTGTTATGCCTTTATGCAGTCAATAGGCATGATAAATGATCATGTGGCATCATGCTTCCGTTATAGCGAACTTTCAGGCACTAGTTGATGGCCTGCTGACACTCCCTTATCATCTTCTGGTTTTCACTTTCGCCCCAGTTTGGATAGTATGGCAGCAGTGCTTTGAATACCCTGTATTTTTCATGTGCTTTTAGAAAATGGGGGAGTGCGCTCTTTGGCCCGCCGCCAAACAAGACCGGCGTAAAATAAACATTGTATCCCATCAGGGTATATGCGCGCGGATTGCCGGGATCTTTTGCCATGGCTTTTTTCAGACTGGCTTCGGCCTTTTGGGAATACGTAAGGCCGCGTAATTCGGGATTCACCTGGATGCGCGATTGATAGAGAAAAGCCTGCAGAACATGAAGTTCCGGATCTCCGGGCCTAAGCCTGAAAGCTTTATCCAGGAGTGGCTGTACCTTATCCAGCAGTGCATCTTTGGTTTCATTTTGGGAAGCCAGGTTGCTCGCATGAATGTATGAAAGCCCTTCATAGTAGTAGGCAATCCATTGCTCAGGATACCGTGCAGCAAGCTGCTCAAAAAACCTTGCGGAACTGATGTAGTCACCCTCTGTTTTGGCATTTCCGATCAGCTGGATACCCGGATTGTAGACCACCGAGTCCTCCGGTGCCTGGGCCCCGGCATATGATATGAAAAATAATCCAGCCAGTATTCCAACTACAAATATCTTCATAAAATGTGTTTTTCAGCGTGGTAAGAGGATCTTACAAGCGGGCTGCTTTCCACTACTTTAAATCCCTTCTCCAGGCCTATCCGGTGATATTTTTCGAACTGCTCAGGAGCTATGTAAGCATATACGGGCATGTGCTGCAAGGTGGGCTGCAGGTACTGGCCAATGGTCATTACCTTCACGCCTGCTGCCAGCAGGTCATCCATGGTTTGCAGCACTTCCTCCTCTGTTTCTCCGATGCCAAGCATAATCCCTGATTTAGCAGTAGCTCCATACTGTGCGATATACCGGAGCACCTCCAGGCTGATATGATAGCGGGCTTTGCTCCTGATTTGCCGGCTCAGCCGCTCCACGGTTTCAAGATTGTGGGAAACAACCTCGGGTTTCTCTACCAGGATCAGCTTTACCAATTCCATGCGGCCCTGGAAATCGGGTATCAGAACTTCCATGGTTGTTCCGGGATTAACTTCCTTCACGCGGCGGATAGCAGCAGTCCACAGTCCGGCCCCCAGGTCCTCCAGATCGTCGCGGTCCACCGAGGTAATCACGCAATGCCTCACGCCCATGGTATGAATGGACCTGGCCAGCCTGTCGGGTTCGAACAAGTCAACCGGCAAAGGCCTGCCGGTCGGCACCGAACAGAATTTGCACCGACGGGTACAGATATTGCCCAGGATCATGAAAGTGGCTGTGCCATGGTTCCAGCATTCACCGATATTGGGACAGTTGCCGCTGGTACAGATGGTATGCAGGTTCTGCTGCATCACCAGGTTCTTCACCCGTGAATAGCGCTCGCCGTCTGCCCGCTTCATCTTCATCCAGTGCGGAAGTCTTGTTCGGGTTGATGTATTGTTTTCCAACGGAGAAATTTTTACAAAGATAATAATTGGGGATGGAAGATTGAAGATTCAAGAAGGAAGATGAAGATCCTGGTGCCGGGTGAAGTTTTTAGCTTCAGCCTGATAAAACCATATCTTTTCTAATTACCGGCCGATCTGAGCAACAACGAATCCAGCAAAACCTGATTTCCTCTAAAGCATACCTTAACGTTTGGGGTGCCTCCTTCAACCGTAATGATCTGTCCTGTCTTTTCCACTGCTCCTTCCACGATCCTTACCTGTCGTTCCTGCCATGCAGTGCCTATTTCAGGATGATGAAAGATCATGCAGGCCACCACATCCCAGATGGGAACTCCTTTTGCCACTGTTCCTCCCTGGGGATTATACACATAAGAAGCCAACCAGTTATCCATAAGTACTGCCATGCACCTTCCCAGGGTATCCCGGGCTGCCTGACGGTAGCGGGCCGCAAAATCCGTAGTAAGCACCAGGGGATCCCTGCCATGGAGTGCGGTCAGATCGAGCGGCACCAGCACTATGGGAAGTCCTGAACTGAAAACAAGGCTGGCCGCCCTTGCATCCACCCACAGGTTCCAGCCCGAAACGCGGTTGTTGACCTGGGGCCATTCCTGGTAAATCCCGCCCTCTACATCCACGGCACCATCAGATACATAGACCTGGCTGATGCTCCCTGCCAGTTTCGGATCACGAAGAAGTGCCCGGGCAAGGTTGGTCATGGGACCCAGAGCCATAAAGGTAATGTTGTTCTTATACTCGCCAGCCAGATTTGTAATGAGTGTTACCGCATCGAGGTCTGAGAATTTCAGGTGATGTGCCGGAAGCTCAAGGCCAAAGGGTTTATTCACCGGTGGTCTCCATGCTGCCGGGAATGAAAGGTCACCCTCCAGAGGAATTCCGCTTCCCTTGGCCACCGGTATTTGCGGATGACCGGTGAGCTGCAGCATCCTGAGAACAATTTCAGCGCCCGAATCAACAGTGGAAACACCGCTCTCGATGGTTATGGCCTTGATGTCGATATCCGGACAGGATAAAAAGTACAGGATGGACATCATGTCATCCACCGACATATCCACGTCGAGGATGATGTTTCGCTTTGCTTCCTTCTCGGGTTGAGATTGACAGGACGGCAGCAGCATGAAAACAAACAGCGCCGGATACAGGACAAGGAATTTTATCTTCATGATGGTTATACCGTTTGCCAGATTAATCAGCTCTAATATCGCGCATAATTTTGTGCAAAACAAAACATTTCTTTATCTTCGCACTCCCGTCCCCACTCCATAATGCCCGGATGGCGGAATAGGTAGACGCGCTGGTCTCAAAAACCAGTGGGATTTTTCCCTTGCCGGTTCGATTCCGGCTCCGGGTACATTTTTGTATGAGGTTCAAAACCTCTTCCGGATCTGGGCATAAATGCGGTTATACCGGTCCTGCTGCTCAAAAGTACCCTCGTAGTTCATGGAGATCGACATATTTTTAACGAATTGCCAGGATAGGCTCATCTCTCCGATATGCTGGGTGACATCAGTCAGATTTTCAGGAAGCTGGTACTTACCATAACGATAACCCAGGCTGGTTTGAATCTTACCCTTTAGGAAATCCCGGTAAAGGCTCATTCCAAACATTTTCCCATCCATAATACTCGATTCCAGATAGGTGGCAGATACTGTAGCGGATATCTTTAATCCCGGTATCCTGTTGTAGGTAAGAAAGCCATTGAAGTTCTTCGAGGGACGGGGATCGGAATGTAAGAACCGGTAGCCCGCCTGTAATCCAAGGAGCAGATTTGAGGTTATATTATAATTGGCCTGAAACCTGAACCCCTGCCGCATTTCGGTTTCAAGGATCCTGTCGATATAGGTCTTGTAGGTCTCATAATACATTACGTTCTTTCTTGCATCGTATGAGCCCGAGAGGGTTAGTTTTTTCGTTAACCTGTAACGCAATGACAAAAATACTCCGGTAAGATTGAATGTGCTTTGAGGAACATCCTGATTCAGCGAATCCTGCTTTAGCTCATAAAGATCTACTTCGAAAGTACCTAAAAAGTAAAGGTTTCTGACGAGGGTATTCGCATGCTGAAAGTACAAAAACCTCCGGTCTGTTTTTGAGTTGTTCATTTGCTGCATGAAAGCCAGGGAACTTTCGGCATAAGCTTTATTTTTTGTATGCTTATGGGATATAAAGGCTCCAAATTGTAAGAGGTCGAAATTGAAACTATAATCGGAATAATCAGGTCTGGAACCAACCAATCCGCCCATTACAAACTTTCCGAAAGTTTTTTCAACCTGAAGCCCATCCATTGCCCCGATATTCGAGATCCTGGGATTGATTTTCCGGCCCAGACTGATCTGCATGGTTTTACTTGGATTGTACAGAACGGCCAGATTATAGATTTTCAGGGCATTGAAAACATCATCCTTAACTTCATCCCAATGGTCAAGCTTATGACGGAATGAAATATAAGTTTCCGCTGAAAACTTAGAGTTTGCAATGTTTCGGGCATCCAGAGACAGGGTATACCGGAATCGCTGGGAATTATCTGCAACTGTATTGGAGAAATCGGAATACGAAATGGCTGCAATACTGCCGTGGATTCTTTGCTTTTGTTCATTCTGAGCTGATGCCAGTGCAATGGTTGCTGCTGCAGTATCCGCCAACGGTGTTGCTTTTGCAGTGTTTTCAACAATAGGCTCAGGCAGGACCATCGCTATCTTGATTTTTGCAAAGATGGCGTCACCCACGTTAAGTTCAGCAGGTGACAGTTGCGTGCAGACACAGGATGTTGAGGAAAGATTGTTTACGGATAGCACAGGTATCAAATTGCCATTGGATGACTTGTAAAGTGTATCTCCCACCGAGATCCTCTCTGTAGATGCAAACTTCACATAAATATGCCCCGAACTGACATATGATATTGTTCCCTGCCGGTTTTCAGTATTTACCTGACCCGGAAGATCAATGCAAAATGCAATTACACCCATCAGCAGAATCAGTTGTTTCATGGCATTGTTTTATTCTGCATTTCCCGTGGGATGACAACGTAAACATTCTGAACTATTATAGGAATAACCATTTTCTTCCTGGTGCTTGTTATCCATATCAGTTTTGTTGTGTTCATGGCAAGTGATGCAACTGAACTGCGCGTAATCGGATGGATCTGTATGGCAGTCGGTGCAGGTATTCCATTCGCCGTTATGGCTGCCGGAATAAATAGGAAACGACTGACTGTCATGTTGCCTGTATGACGCAGGTTTCCAATCCGGATTGGTGGTATGGCATTCCGTGCAGGTAACAGAAAAAGCAAGGCTCTGGTGATTGGGATTGGTGGTGCCGTTGTAATCCGACTGGTGGCAGGCATAGCAATCGGTTGGGGTGGAGGAGTAATTCCCGTCGATATGACAATCGATGCAAGCAGGACCGGAATGCCCGAGTGTCAGTGGGAAGATGTTGTGATCAAATGTGGCAGGTTTCCAACCTGGGTTTAAGGTATGACATTCCTGGCAGGTAGTTGGAAAACCCGATGCAAGATGGTTGGGGTTTGTGGCAGCCGTGTAATCAGCCTGGTGACATGAGTAACATTCCTGCGAGGCGTCAGTGTAATTCCCTGTGGTATGGCAATCAACACATGTTGGAACTGAATGTGCCTGCACCAGGGGAAAGAAATTATGATTGAAGCCTGCGCCCTCCCATTGAAACGAGTTTACTGGATGGCAGGATGCACAATCTTCCGAAAATCCCGATTCAGGATGATTGGGACTTGTAGTGGCCATGTAGTCTTCCCTATGACAGTCGATGCATTCAACTCCCAATACATCGAACCGTACTAAACTCTCAGATGTATGACACTGGTTACAATCCGCGGTCCTGTGCGCCCCAAGGAGCGGAAAACGGCCGGTCTGGTGAATATCATTAACATTTGTTACCAGCCATGAGGAAGGCGTGTGGCAACGTGAGCATTCCAGTCCCACAGAGGCCTGATGCACATCAGTATGGCAGGCCATGCATTCGGTTTTTGTATCTGAGAATACCAGTGTTGTATGGCATTGTTTGCAGTCCGTCTCCGAGTGCTGACCAACCAAAGGCATTTTGGTTGTATTGTGATCAAAGGTGAAGCCCGCTTTGTTAAATTGCCATCCTTCAGGTGTATGGCAGGCGCTGCAGCTGATTTTAAAATCACGCCCATGGGGTGAATCAGGCTGTCGATCAGAAAAGACCAGCAACAGGCAGAATACTATAAATGACAGGATTCGCATCGGTAATCTTTTATTTTATACAGTGTGTAGAACGTTGATCCTTCTTTTTGTGACTTGTGACATTTGGCGCAGGGTACCTCAATATGCTTTCCCTCGAGTTTAAAAGAAGTGTTATTGTGATTGAAATTCGAAGCTTTCCAGTTTTCTGTGTCATGACAACGCTCACAATTGGTTATCCCGTTCTTCTCAAACTGCCTGTAATGATTGTCCTTGTGACAACTGGAGCAATTTACAGGAAGTCCTGAGAATTTCTGCTGGATCTTTCCATTTATATCCCAGGTAACATGACAGGACCGGCATTCCTGCTTTAAGTGGGCCCCTGTAAGCTTAAATCCGGTTTTAGCGTGATCAAAAGATATGCTCGACCATCGGGTTTCATTGTGGCAGGTTTTGCAGCTTGCCTCAGGATAATACCTGGTTTGAATAAAGCCCTGGTGAATATCCTGGTGACAGTCCCTGCAATTGATCCCTATCGACCTGAAGCTCCATTTTTCCTGTTTTTTGTGGCATTCGGAACAGGGTGTTGCCTGGTGAGCCCCCTGGAGGGGAAAGGAACATAGGCTGTGTTGTTCAAGGGTGTATGAGGTTTGGGTAAAGCCAGTCACGCTGTGACATTTGGAACAATCCGGAGAAGTTCCATTTTGCGCAAACTGCTTGTTGTGATAATCGGTGTGACAATCGGTACAACGATCATGTTTCAACGGGTTGGTAAAATTTACCTTGTGACAGGTCTTGCAGTTTACATACTGGTGTTTCCCCTCCAGCCTGAATTTTGTTTTGTTATGATCGAATTTTTCAATACCCTTTACAACCTGAAACGATTCCTCATTATGGCACTGCCGGCAGTTTTGTCCAAACTGGTTTTCATGGGGATCTTTATGGCAATTGTTACAGTTGCTGTACTGAATGTCACTGAAATGTTGAAATTTTTTCCCGTCGATCGTCTCAACCCTATGACATTTTAAACACTCAACCGAAATGTGTCTCCCCAGCAGCGGAAAACTGGCGTTTGCATGGTTAAATTTTGTGGCCGGTTTAAATGAGTTATCATTGTGACATTTAAGGCAATCGCTGGACAGGGTTTTCTGATGATAATCCGTGTGACAATTCAGACAAGCCGAACCAACGCCCAGGTATGTATTCTTTTTGACTTTAAGTTTCTGGTTGCTAATATATTTTGCATTGTGACAATCCTGACATCCTTTTTTGGCATGGGGAACCGATAAAGGAAATCCGGTAAGGCTGTGGTCAAACTTTGCCGGATCCAGTCTGATCAGCTTGAAGTCTTTTCCATTATGATCGCTATGGCAGTTAAAGCATTGCTTCCCCTTCACGGCTGCTGAGGAATGATAGCCCTTCTGTGCGTTTATTCTTTCCTGAACTGCGGTATGGCACTTCAAACATTTTTCATTGGAAACTTTATTGCCCAGAACATGGCATTGTGTGCAATTAGAGATCCCCTCCAGATGGGAATGGGGATTGGACAATTCACCCGGTGACAGCTGTGCTCTGAAGCTCACCAATAACAACATCGAAATGAGAATCAGCCCTGTATTTTTCAATGTTTTACGGTACATATGACAAGCTTCAGGAATCAATAGCAATTAAGATCCGTTATGAGTCAATTTAGTGATTATTTTTATTCTATATTAATGTTTCATGATCATCTCACCGAATTTCTTCGTGATCTTGATTCCAGCCTTCTCCAGAAATTGCGTGGGGAGTTCCCCTCCCGCAAAAATATAGACCAGATCGTTATTTAATTTTATTGTATCCCCATCCTTGCCAACAGAAAGAAGAACACTGTCGTCCTCAATGGATAACAGGTTGGAGCTCAGACGAACCTCGATCTTCCCTTCTGCCAAAGCCTTATTCAAAGCTATACTGTTAAGCGGCTTAATGCGGTTAAAAACCTCATTTCGATAGGAAAGTGTCACATGATTTTTATCTGCAAGCAACAGGGCAGATTCAACGGCTGAATCACCACCTCCCACAACCATGATATGTTTGTCGGAAATATCCTCAGGCTCCAGCAACCGATAGGCCACCTTCTCTTTCATTTCACCCGGGATATTCAATTTACGCGGAGTTCCGCGCCGGCCGATTGCCAGTAAAACCCTGGCAGCAATATACTGATCCCCTTGACTGGTAGTAACCTTAAACACTCCGCCCTCAGGATCGATGGATTCCACTTTAGCATTTTCATGAATGGTCAGGTTGTTTTTTCTCAGCACGGTTTGCCACAGATCAAGCAGTTCTGACTTTCTGGTCTGATAAAGCTTTACCTTACCAAACAAAGGCAGATCCATCGGGGAGGTCATTACAATTTTCTGTCGCGGGAAGGTAAAGACGGTACCGCCCAGGGTATCCTGCTCCAGTAAAATGAATTTCAATCCATGTTTTTTTGCCGTTAAACAGGCGGATATTCCTGCAGGACCGGCACCGATTATGATGAGATCATACGCTGCCTGATGATTTTTATCCAGAGCCCTGGCCATGTTTTCAACTGCCTGTCGGCCCTGTTCCACTGCGTTTTTGATAAGTCCCATGCCCCCCAATTCCCCTGCAATATATATTCCCGGTACATTTGTTTCAAAATTCCGGTTTACATGAGGAAGATCAACTCCCCGTTTTTCCGTGCCGATACGTAAGCTTATGGCTTCCGTCGGACAGGCAAGGAAGCAGGCGCCGTGACCTATACATTGTGAAGCATTAATAACAGTAGCTTTCCCGTTCCGGATACCTAAAATATCATGTTCAGGACAGGCAGCAATGCACGCTCCCGTTTGAATACAGCTATTTACATCAACTACCGGATGCAGCGAAACAGGTTCGTGGAGGCCTTCCTCCTTGGCCTTTTTTATCTTTTCGTCTACAATCCTCGACTCCCTGCTTTTCTTGCGAAGGTATAGTACCACTGCTGAAAGGCAAAGGATGGCTGCCAATGAATATATCAAAATATTTTCAACCAGCGGTTCCATAATTAAAAGATCCAGTGATATCCAAAAACAAGTGTCACCCCCACATGAATAATCATAATAACCAGCATCACCAGAGCAAAAGGCAGATGAGCCACATGCCAGTACTTGAATAGATTCTGCATGGTATCGAGCCGGTCGATCCTCCGGTTAAGTGCAATTTCTGACTTTACCAGGTCAAGTATCTTTCTGTATTGAGGTTTTGGCAATTTATTCCTTTTAAGAACATCTTTTACTGTTTGCACGGACCTGCGATCGTCATTAAACTTTTTTATATAGCGTACCCATGCGTTTTTATAGTATATGCCTATTTTCTTTTTAACCGAATCATTGATAACAAGAAAACTTTCTTCGTCGAGATGGAACGACTGTTTCACCATTCCTGCTATATCGGTTTTCATTTCCCTGACCTCCTGAAGGCTCAACGCACGGCCTTCCATAGTCCGGGGAATCTGAATATAAATAAAACGTCCAATAATACCGCTTAAAAATACCGCAACCATGCTCCAGAAACTAACGGCAACAAGTCCTCCAAACTTGAACGCAGTGTGAAACAGCACCATGATCGGACCCAGCGTGCACAGAAATATATGCAATTCCAGCCAGTGTTTTAACAATCCCATCCGGGATAAAAACCGGTATCTCTTTCGGGCCATGTAAGAACCAACACCCATGATCATGCAAAATGAACCTGCGATTCCAAGCCCGTGCCCAAGAGTACCGCTCGGTTTTAAAAGGCCGTGATCCGGATGATAAACCCTATCCTCAAGACCCAACCTGTAATAGTGAATTCCATTAAATATCAGCGCAATAAGAGTAACGAAAGCGATGGTTACCAATATCCCGATGAAAACTCTGTGGGCAAAATTAGACATGAGGAAAACAAAGTTATAGTTTATAAAGTATTTAAACGAACCAAATCTTATGGTATTATACGATCAGGATTTATGTTTCCCTGCAGTAACTGGTTTCCATTTCTTTTTTTTGGGAACATTTTCCTCCCGTTTCATCGTACCCTTGCATGGAAGGCCCTGTAATTTATAAAAAAACTTAAATAATATGTTTGTAGGTTGAAAAGAAAATATTGTGTCAATGCAATACTGAATGAAGCTAAATGACAATACCTGTGAGATATTGATAGTCTGGAAAGGTTTTAAACTGATAACACTTGAATATCTTGATTGATTATACTGAATCTTTTCCCTGATAAGCATATTCTGAAAAGTTAAACAAATTCTCTATATGTAGGTAAATATCATGGATTTATTATAACCTAAACTCATATGATTGCGTAATAAAGGTTGTTCCAACCAGGCAATGCTATATGAAATGTGGGGTAAGTTGTTTCCGTAAATTGGCATTATATTCTTTTCTTCTGTTGTCCTTTACCAGTGCGTTTTCACAAACTTACATATTAAACGAAGATTTTTCTGTCGCTTCCGGAACCATACCCCCTGTTGGATGGGTGAACCGCATGCTGAGCGGAGAAACCACGGATCTCTGGCATTTCGATAATCCGGGGACCAGGACTGTCAATTACCCCATAATAGGCAGATTTGCGATTTTCGACAGCGAAAACATATCCACCAATGATAGCGAGGAAAATGTCATTTTGGAAACACCTTATTTCGATGCCACAATAAGCCAGGAAATCCTGTTCTCCTTTGATCATTACTTCCAGGGTGGTGATGGTGCATCTGCTACTATTGAAGTGTATGATGGCGATCAGTGGCATGTGATTAAAACATTCACCGATACCACAAACAATTCCGAGAAAGAAATCCTGAACATCTCTGCTTTCGCAGGTGGCATTCCGAATGCAAAGATCCGCTTCAGATGGCAGGGTGATGGTTTCGGTTTATGGGCCATCGATAACATCAGTATATATACACCTTTACCTACCGATGCTGGAATTACGCGCCTGGATAGCCCAGTTATGCCATTTGCAGCAGGCGCCCATCCAATAGCTGTTACATTGGCCAATTTTGGTGCAAACACCATTACTACCACAACCATTAACTGGACTGTGAATGCGGTAGCACAGACTCCCTTTGCATGGACAGGGTCCTTATCATCTGGTACCAAACAAGCCGGCATTGTTATCGGAAATTACTCATTCATTTCCGGTAAAAAAACGATCTTTAGGATATGGTCGACGACTCCCAACGGCGAAGCGGATGGCTATGCACTGAATGACACCTTGAATAAAACGCTGTACACGGCGCTGTGCGGAACCTATACGGTTGGAGGAACCGATCCTGATTTCAAGAACTTCACCGAAGTCGCCACCGCCCTGAACAATGCCGGGATCACCTGTCCCGTAATCTTCAAGGTCCGCGACGGTGTATACGACGAGCAGATCAAGCTCTACCAGATCAGCGGCAGCAGTGCCACCAACACCATCACCTTCATGGGCGAGAGCGGCGACAGCAGCAAGGTAACGTTGCATTACAAAACCAGCAACCCGAGCAACGACTTCACCCTGGCCCTCACCGGTACCGACTTTATTGCCTTTAAAGACATGGGCGTGCTGCGTACCAACGGCACCAACAGCGTGCTGATCCAGGGCGAAAGTAACCATGTGCGTTTTGAGTCCTGCCGATTGGGACATGTGGTTAGTCCCGCTTCAAGCGTAGATGGCAACCTTACTTTCCGCTTCAACAACATGGAAGGCTATGACCTGAACCTCCAGCAGTCTGCCGGCGCTGCTGCTCAGAATATCGTTGTTGAATACAATCAGTTGCGCGACCTGAACATTACCAACAGCGCCCACATTACCGTAATCGGAAATAAGGCAAGACAATTGTATTTTACCTCCGGCACAATCATTAATGTAAATAACAATATCATCAATTGCCCCTACAGCGGCCTGGGTAATGATATCAGAGGGATATTCCTCTCCAAATGCGTGCACGCAAGTTGTACCTTCAATACGATAACTGTATATGGAAACTTTAGGGCAAAAGGGGTTGAGGTAAGCAATTCATCTGATATCTCCTGTATAAATAATACCATAAGAAGTTATGCCTATCAGATACATTCGATGGGTGTTACTGTTAATGGGAAAGACAGCCGGACCATAAGAATATCCCACAATGACATTGTCAGCAGTTATTGTTACAACATTTATGAAAACTCCATGACCAAGTACGGTATATATGCTGATAATGGGGACAGTATTTTTATATCAAATAATCATATCCAGGGGTTAGCTCATGACAGAGAAGGAATAGGCATCGCTTTGTATAATATTGTAAATGTCGTAGAAGCTGACAGCAACACCATTGAGAATTTTAAAACCAAGGGCATTCATGCAAGCACCAAATCAAACCAGTGGAAAATCAGGTATAACACCATAAAAAATGCACAAAGCACCGGCATTTACATCGAAGGCACAGGCGGTGCTTTTACCCATAATAAGATCCAGGGTATTACCGCAGGTAATGGCATTCATATTTTAGCTTCAGGAGCAACTGTAACAGAGAATAAAACCTCCGCAGTAGTTGCCGGTACCGGAATCATCGTAAATGGCCCAAATAGCCTGGTTGCCAATAACTTTATCCAGGTCCAGGGCCTTGGCATTGCCAAAGGCATCAGCCTCCAGTCCAATGGCTCCGGATCAAAGATCGTGTTCAACAGCGTCAACATTACCGGTACCGATGTGGCTAACGGCGTGGGCCTCGAAGTGCTCGGAGGTTCCGGTTATACCGTGAAAAATAACATCTTCGCCAATAATGGAGGAGGATACGCTTCATTTTTTACCGATAGCCTGAAAGGCGATTTTGATTATAACAATTATTTTAGCACCAAACGAAAGCTGGCTCATTTTATCAATGCGGATTATTCCGATTTGACAGCTTTCCGGTCAGCCTTAAAAAAGGAAGTTCACGGTTTTGCCAAGAATCCCTTCTACTGTTCAGATACGCTGCTTCAGATGAACCAGGTATTGTTGAATGATGCCGCTCAATCCGGAACGGGCATAACGAATGACATTGATGCAACCGTTCGTGGATCCTTAACCGATTTGGGTGCAAAAGAATATACTCCCTGTTCGCAGGATGCAGGGGTAAATGAATTTACCGGGCTGATCAATCCTTTACCTGTGGGGAACCAGCCCGTAAAGGTGGAGCTGCAGAACCAGGGGACCAATACGCTGACAAGTGCCGTGATCCATTGGGAAGTCAACGGGGTGGCTCAAGCACCTTACACCTGGACAGGTTCATTGTCCTATAAAGCCCATGCCGAAGTTACCGTCGGCAACTATACTTTCCAGGGCGGAGAGAGTTATAAGCTGAAAACCTGGACTGTCAGTCCCAGTGGAGGTGCAGATTGTGATCATTACAATGACACGGCTATGGTATTTGACCTGGCTACACCCCTGTGCGGTATCTATACCATCGGCGGAACCGATCCTGATTTTACCAGCTTCACCGATGCAGCCACCGCCCTGAACAATGCCGGGATCACCTGTCCCGTAATCTTCAAGGTCCGCGACGGTGTATACGACGAGCAGATCAAGCTCTACCAGATCAGCGGCAGCAGTGCCACCAACACCATCACCTTCATGGGCGAGAGCGGCGACAGCAGCAAGGTAACGTTGCATTACAAAACCAGCAACCCGAGCAACGACTTCACCCTGGCCCTCACCGGTACCGACTTTATCGCCTTTAAAGACATGGGCGTGCTGCGTACCAACGGCACCAACAGCGTGCTGATCCAGGGCGAAAGTAACCATGTGCGTTTTGAGTCCTGCCGATTGGGACATGTGGTTAGTCCCGCTTCAAGCGTAGATGGCAACCTTACTTTCCGCTTCAACAACATGGAAGGCTATGACCTGAACCTCCAGCAGTCTGCCGGCGCTGCTGCTCAGAATATCGTTGTTGAATACAATCAGTTGCGCGACCTGAACATTACCAACAGCGCCCACATTACCGTAATCGGAAATAAGGCAAGACAATTGTATTTTACCTCCGGCACAATCATTAATGTAAATAACAATATCATCAATTGCCCCTACAGCGGCCTGGGTAATGATATCAGAGGGATATTCCTCTCCAAATGCGTGCACGCAAGTTGTACCTTCAATACGATAACTGTATATGGAAACTTTAGGGCAAAAGGGGTTGAGGTAAGCAATTCATCTGATATCTCCTGTATAAATAATACCATAAGAAGTTATGCCTATCAGATACATTCGATGGGTGTTACTGTTAATGGCAAAGACAGCCGGACCATAAGAATATCCCACAATGACATTGTCAGCAGTTATTGTTACAACATTTATGAAAACTCTATGACCAAGTACGGTATATATGCTGATAATGGGGACAGTATTTTTATATCAAATAATCATATCCAGGGGTTAGCTCATGACAGAGAAGGAATAGGCATCGCTTTGTATAATATTGTAAATGTCGTAGAAGCTGACAGCAACACCATTGAGAATTTTAAAACCAAGGGCATTCATGCAAGCACCAAATCAAACCAGTGGAAAATCAGGTATAACACCATAAAAAATGCACAAAGCACCGGCATTTACATCGAAGGCACAGGCGGTGCTTTTACCCATAATAAGATCCAGGGTATTACCGCAGGTAATGGCATTCATATTTTAGCTTCAGGAGCAACTGTAACAGAGAATAAAACCTCCGCAGTAGTTGCCGGTACCGGAATCATCGTAAATGGCCCAAATAGCCTGGTTGCCAATAACTTTATCCAGGTCCAGGGCCTTGGCATTGCCAAAGGCATCAGCCTCCAGTCCAATGGCTCCGGATCAAAGATCGTGTTCAACAGCGTCAACATTACCGGTACCGATGTGGCTAACGGCGTGGGCCTCGAAGTGCTCGGAGGTTCCGGTTATACCGTGAAAAATAACATCTTCGCCAATAATGGAGGAGGATACGCTTCATTTTTTACCGATAGCCTGAAAGGCGATTTTGATTATAACAATTATTTTAGCACCAAACGAAAGCTGGCTCATTTTATCAATGCGGATTATTCCGATTTGACAGCTTTCCGGTCAGCCTTAAAAAAGGAAGTTCACGGTTTTGCCAAGAATCCCTTCTACTGTTCAGATACGCTGCTTCAGATGAACCAGGTATTGTTGAATGATGCCGCTCAATCCGGAACGGGCATAACGAATGACATTGATGCAACCGTACGTGGATCCTTACCCGATTTGGGTGCAAAAGAATATACTCCCTGTTCGCAGGATGCAGGGGTAAATGAATTTACCGGGCTGATCAATCCTTTACCTGTGGGGAACCAGCCCGTAAAGGTGGAGCTGCAGAACCAGGGGACCAATACGCTGACAAGTGCCGTGATCCATTGGGAAGTCAACGGGGTGGCTCAAGCACCTTACACCTGGACAGGTTCATTGTCCTATAAAGCCCATGCCGAAGTTACCGTCGGCAACTATACTTTCCAGGGCGGAGAGAGTTATAAGCTGAAAACCTGGACTGTCAGTCCCAGTGGAGGTGCAGATTGTGATCATTACAATGACACGGCTATGGTATTTGACCTGGCTACACCCCTGTGCGGTATCTATACCATCGGCGGAACCGATCCTGATTTTACCAGCTTCACTGATGCAGCCACCGCCCTGAACAATGCCGGGATCACCTGTCCCGTAATCTTCAAGGTCCGCGACGGTGTTTACGACGAGCAGATCAAGCTCTACCAGATCAGCGGCAGCAGTGCCACCAACACCATCACCTTCATGGGCGAGAGCGGCGACAGCAGCAAGGTAACGTTGCATTACAAAACCAGCAACCCGAGCAACGACTTCACCCTGGCCCTCACCGGTACCGACTTTATCGCCTTTAAAGACATGGGCGTGCTGCGTACCAACGGCACCAACAGCGTGCTGATCCAGGGCGAAAGTAACCATGTGCGTTTTGAGTCGTGCCGATTGGGACATGTGGTTAGTCCCGCTTCAAGCGTAGATGGCAACCTTACTTTCCGCTTCAACAACATGGAAGGCTATGACCTGAACCTCCAGCAGTCTGCCGGCGCTGCTGCTCAGAATATCGTTGTTGAATACAATCAGTTGCGCGACCTGAACATTACCAACAGCGCCCACATTACCGTAATCGGAAATAAGGCAAGACAATTGTATTTTACCTCCGGCACAATCATTAATGTATATAACAATATCATCAATTGCCCCTACAGCGGCCTGGGTAATGATATCAGAGGGATATTCCTCTCCAAATGTGTGCACGCAAGTTGTACCTTCAATACGATAACTGTATATGGAAACTTCAGGGTAAAAGGGGTTGAGATAAGCAATTCATCTGATATCTCCTGTATAAATAATACCATAAGAAGTTATGCCTATCAGATACATTCGATGGGTGTTACTGTTAATGGGAAAGACAGCCGGACCATAAGAATATCCCACAATGACATTATCAGCAGTTATTGTTACATCATATATGAAAACTCTATGACCAAGTACGGTATATATGCTGATAATGGGGACAGTATTTTTATATCAAATAATCATATCCAGGGGTTAGCTCATGACAGAGAAGGAATAGGAATCGCTTTGTATAATATTGTAAATGTCGTAGAAGCTGACAGCAACACCATTGAGAATTTTAAAACCAAGGGCATTCATGCAAGCACCAAATCAAACCAGTGGAAAATCAGGTATAACACCATAAAAAATGCACAAAGCACCGGCATTTACATCGAAGGCACAGGCGGTGCTTTTACCCATAATAAGATCCAGGGTATTACCGCAGGTAATGGCATTCATATTTTAGCTTCAGGAGCAACTGTAACAGAGAATAAAACCTCAGCAGTAGTTGCCGGTACCGGAATCATCGTAAATGGCCCAAATAGCCTGGTTGCCAATAACTTTATCCAGGTCCAGGGCCTTGGCATTGCCAAAGGCATCAGCCTCCAGTCCAATGGCTCCGGATCAAAGATCGTGTTCAACAGCGTCAACATTACCGGTACCGATGTGGCTAACGGCGTGGGCCTCGAAGTGCTCGGAGGTTCCGGTTATACCGTGAAAAATAACATCTTCGCCAATAATGGAGGAGGACTTGCTGCCAGATTGGACAAAAGCATAGCAGGCAGTGACTGGGATTACAACGATTATTACAGCGAAGGGGATGAATTTGGTTCCTACCTCGGTGCCCGGTATTCAGATTTGTTTTCCTGGGGGGCCTTCCTTAATGCAGATGCAAACTCCAAAATCCTGAATCCCTTTTATCTGGAAAGTGAAGAGCTACGGCCGAACCAACGCGCCCTGAACGGTGCCGGAATAGCATCCTCGAATATTCTGCTCGATATTGACGGAGAGATCAGGAACCAATCGGCTCCCGATGTTGGAGCAGATGAATACCTGGTGGATTTTGGTATTACCCAATTGCTCAGTCCCACCCTGCATTGCGGCCATAGTACAAACGATTCCGTTACCGTCATGCTCCGGCAGTTCGGGGATGTTCCGTTTACCAACCTGCGGGTGGCTTATCAGGTTAACAACGGGACAATAGATATTGATACGATTCCCGGCCAACTGGTCAACGATATAGTATATACGTTCAACAGCACACAGAACCTCACCGGTCATGGATCCTATACTTTTAAAATTTGGCTGATCGGTAGTTACGACGACAACATCAACAACGATACGCTTGTTGTTAAAAGGTACAGCAGCGATATTCCTGAGGTAAATTTCAGCTTCACCTCCGATTGTGCGGGAAGCAGTATTCCGTTTACAGGAACGGCCAATGTTTCGAGTGGTATCATTACTGGTTACGAATGGCTTTTTAATGATGGTGATACTGCTCTGGTTCAAAATCCGACACATGTATATGATACATCCGGTCTATACCATGTTACCCTAAGGGCCTATACCAACATTGGCTGTTATGGAGATACTACCAAGGAAGTAAACTTATTGCTTACTCCGATGGCCGGTTTTGAATCCGGCAAAACCTGCTACTCCGAAGAAGTTGTTTTTAACAATCTCAGCACTGCGGAGGAAGGAGCGCTAAGTTATTACTGGAAGTTTGGCGATGGCACCATTTCTACTGAAAAGTCCCCTTCACATTTGTATGCGCAAGCAGGAAAATACCTGGTGGAACTGTCAGCCACTGCTTCCTCGGGTTGTTCCGATACCAGGAGCGATTCCATTGAAATATTCAGCGCCATCGTTCCCAACCTCAGCAATCAGGCAGATACATTATGGTGTAATCCATCGGGTGGCGCAGGTCCTTATACGGTTGTCTGGAACAATGGAAAAACCGGTAATAAGCTCACGGGACTTATGCAAGGCTGGTACACCGCAACCGTAACAGACTTCAATGGATGTACAGCAACCGACAGCATTGAAGTAATCCTCCCTGAACTTCAGTATTTGATAACAGGCGTTGATGCAACCTGTTCAGGTTGTGCAAATGGCAAGGCGTTTGTCATCGTTTCACAAGGAGTGCCCCCTTATTACATCCAGTGGTCCACAGGCTCTACTTCCGACAGTATTACCGGGCTATTGCCCGGCACCTATTCTGTAATTGTAAGAGACGCTTTCCTGAACGAAAAAGCGGATAGTATAATCATTGAAGGTATAAAAAGACTATCCTTATCCCTTAATCCTGTTCATCCTGCCTGCTATGGCGCAACCAATGGGGCAATAGATATGACCATCACCGGAGGTCAGGCTCCGTATTCAATTCAATGGTCAAACGGAGCAACATCCGAGGATCTGTCATCACTGGCAGCAGGCACATACAATGTAAAAGTCACTGATGTTACCAATGCCATCGATACTATGAGTATTGAACTTACGGCACCCGCACCAATGAATCTTGTGCTTGCTGCGCGGGACGTAAGTTGCAGCAACGCAGATGATGGATCAATATCCGTTTCCATATCAGGCGGAACAGCACCCTATTCTTACGCCTGGGATAATGGTGATACAACACAGAAAATCATGCAATTACCCGCCGGAAAATACAGGGTTTCAGTATCTGATGCCTCGGGTTGCTCCGCAGTAAATGAAGTCGAACTAAGTGAACCTGAAGCGCTTTTTATGACAGTCAAATCCATATCGCCTACCTGCAGCGGCAATGCAAATGGTTCGGCTATGGCAGAAGTTACAGGAGGCACACTACCTTATAGTTACAAATGGTCAAACAACTCAACCCTTCCTTTCGTTGAAAACCTCTCAGCCGGATCAATCTATTTAACAGTAACTGACCAAAACGGCTGTTCATTACAATCTCACACTGAACTTATTGATCCGGAGCCTGTAAAGGTTACAGGAATAGTAAAAGATGTCATTTGCAGAAATGCAGCGAATGGAAGGATTGATCTAACGGTTACCGGAGGATCGCCTGCTTATACCTACCAGTGGAGTAACGGGAATACAGTAGAGGATGTTTCCGGCTTGAAGGCAGGAAATTATTCAGTGACTGTTAAGGATGCTAACGGCTGCAATACTGTTAAAGCATTTACTGTTTCTCAACCGGTCACCTCTATAGCCATCAACACCGCTGTTAATAATGTGCTTTGCACGGGCAATGCTACCGGAAGCATTCAGCTGACAGTTAATGGAGGTGTTTCACCCTATCGCTTCAACTGGTCGGATGGCTCCTCCTCACCAAATATTTCCGGTCTGACGGCAGGACTTTATAAAATTGTGGTTACCGATGCTAATGGCTGCACTGCTGCAAAGAATTTGACAGTTTCAGAACCTGCCATACCATTAACAGCTACGGGAAATATAACAGATGCCAGATGTTCGGGCGAAAATACCGGAAATATCCAATTAACAGTATATGGAGGTGTCTTACCCTACCGTTTCAACTGGTCAAATGGTACTTCAGATCAAAATCTGACTTCAGGCCCTGTTGGCATGTACAGCGTAATGATCACTGATAATCATGATTGTATGGTTTCCTGGTCCGGAGAAATTAAACAGGTTTCCAACGCCGCTTTATCAGGCATCGTTCTCCATAGCAATGGTTTTGTGGATTCCGAAGACGCTGATGTCGTATTGATGGATGCTTCTGTGACTCCGTATAAAACAGTTCAAGAAACAAGAACTCAGGCAAATGGCAGGTTTGAGTTTACCGAGATACCTTCCGGCGCGTATGTTGTTTATGTTAAACTTGACGATCACGCAAAACAAAAATACCAGGGCGTGATGCATAGCTATTATAACTTGACACATAAATGGGCTGAAGCACAAATCATTAACCTCTCTTGTGGTGATGACTCATCTATTACAATGAATATGTTCGAGAATCCTGCAGTTGACCGGGGTAATGGTAAAATTTCAGGAACGATCACATATGATGGTCGATTGCTTAAAGCAACTTCCCCACCTGTAACTAACGCTACTGTGCTTTTGATTAATGAATCCACGCAACTGCCGGTCGATTTTGTTGAAACCAATGAAGCAGGATATTATGAATTAACGGGGATTGCAACGGGTACTTATTCAATTTATGTTGATATCGCAGGTCTTGAACAGGAATCAACGTATCAGATTATCATTTCCGATACAAGCCTTGTATATAAGAACTTAGATTTCGTAGTTGATATTGACATAGATTACAGCATAAAAGCCACCAGAAATAATAATTCCCATTCGGATTCCGAAACGGCTGAGGATGAAGTTATGATATTTCCCAATCCAGCTCGTGATTATTTCGAATTACATTCAGCGACATTCCGGCCTGATGGTCTCATATTAATGTTCTCACAAACGGGGGCTTTAATAAAATCCGTTAGAATAACTTCTTTACAATCGGATGAAGGTGTTGTTAAAATTGATCTGGTTGGTGTTTATTCCGGTACCTACATCGTAAAAATGGATATGGCAGATAGTGTATTGATAAGAAAGGTTATCGTGGTTAATCAATAATAATCCTGCCGTAAACTTCGCATAGTATCAGACGCTTGCTCCCTGCTTCAGATTCTTTTTCTATTTCGTTGAACCCCTCCCGTTTCATCGTACCTTTGCATGGAAGGCCTTGTAATATATAATAAAACGGAATAATAAAGCGAATAATACGAAATCAACAACCCCGTAAGGACTTAAAGTATTGCTGAGAAAGAATATCAGAGAAATTTTAACAAATTGAAAATAAAAAATCCGTTAATATCTTTTTCAAAACTTTGGTATAAAAATTCCGGTAGATTTTTATACATTATGGGGGTTGCCTGACCAGGTATAGACCAAATTGCAGTTTCTCAACTCCTTATCTGGCCGGGTTAATAACTATATGGGAATGTTAATAAATACGAAGGAACTGATTTTGTTCGAGATTGTTAGTGTTACTAAATTGCAGTACAATCAGAGATATGCCGGTAACTTTTCTACCGCTCAAGTTTCCAACGATTTAAAGATATACCCATGCAGGCCGAAGACACCAGAATTACGGATTTGACTTTTAAACCTACCGAAAGTGCAGAAGCAGTGAAGAAAGTTGTCACAAATAAGGACGTTACCTATACGTATGAGGAGGCTTACGCGAGCACACTCGAGTATTTCAAGGGAGATGAGCTTGCCGCTACAGTATGGGTAAATAAATATGCCCTTAAGGATTCTTTCGGCAAGATCTATGAAAAGAACCCCGAGCAAATGCATTGGCGTATAGCCCGGGAAATACAACGCATCGAGCAGAAGTATCCCAATCCCTTGCCTTTGGTAGAAATCCATGGCCTTCTGAAGGATTTTCGTTACATCGTGCCACAGGGAAGTCCCATGACCGGTATTGGCAATAACTTCCAGATCGCCTCCCTGTCGAATTGCTTCGTCATCGGGAATGCAGGCGCCTCAGATTCGTACGGCGGCATTATGAAAATTGACCAGGAGCAGGTGCAACTGATGAAACGCCGTGGTGGTGTGGGACACGATCTGTCCCACATCCGCCCGAAAGGTACACCCGTGCTGAACAGCGCCCTTACCTCCACAGGAGTGGTTCCTTTTATGGAACGATATTCCAATTCCACCCGAGAGGTGGCCCAGGACGGCCGCCGTGGGGCGCTGATGCTGAGCATTTCCATCAAACACCCCGATTCAGAGAAGTTCATCGACGCCAAGCTCGAGAAAGGCAAGGTAACCGGCGCCAATATTTCTGTACGCATCAATGATGAGTTCATGAAGGCGGTGGTAGATAATGAAAGCTATGTACAACATTACCCGGTGGATTCGGACAATCCCGTGTTCACGAGGGAAATAGAAGCCCGGAAACTTTGGCAAAAGATTGTGCACAATGCATGGAAATCTGCTGAACCCGGAATTCTTTTCTGGGATACCATCATCCGGGAATCAGTACCCGATTGCTATGCCGATTTCGGATATCGCACGGTTTCCACCAATCCCTGCGGTGAAATTCCCTTATGCCCTTATGATTCCTGCAGGTTGCTGGCTATTAACCTTTACAGCTATGTAAATCAGCCGTTTACGCCAGAAGCTGTGTTTGATTTCGCAAAATTCAAAAAACATGTTCATTATGCTCAGCGCATAATGGATGATATCATCGACCTGGAGCTCGAAAAGATTGATGCTATACTGGAAAAGATCAACCGGGATCCCGAAGATCCTGAGCTGAAAAGGGTTGAAAGGAAACTCTGGGAAAATATCCGCGTAAAGGCCGAAGAAGGAAGGCGCACAGGCATCGGCATCACTGCTGAAGGTGACATGTTGGCTGGCCTGGGGTTACGCTATGGCAGCGACGATGCCGTCGATTTCTCGGTTGAAGTGCAGAAAACGCTTGCCATCGAAGCCTACCGTTCCTCTGTTGAAGTGGCCCGGGAACGCGGACCTTTCGCCATTTACGATGCGCACCTTGAGAAAGACAATCCGTTCATCCTGCGCCTGAAGGCTGAAGATGAACAAATGTACCGCGACATGGTGAAATACGGCCGGAGGAACATCGCCCTGCTCACCATCGCACCAACCGGCACCACCAGTCTGATGACCCAGACCACCTCCGGGATCGAGCCGGTATTCCTTCCCGTTTATAAACGCCGCAGGAAGGTAAATCCGAACGATGCCAATACCAACATCACCTTCACCGATGAGGTTGGTGATAAATGGGAGGAATTCAATGTGTTCCATCACAAATTCATCACCTGGCTCGAAGTTAGCGGCTATGATGTAAAAGAGGTCATGCAGTATAACGATGAAAAACTGCAGGAAGTTGTAGCGCGTTCGCCGTATTATAAAGCCACCTCCAATGATGTCGACTGGATGAACAAGGTGAGGATGCAGGGTGAGGTGCAGAAATGGGTTGACCATTCCATCAGCGTTACCATCAATCTGCCCAGCCATGCTTCAGAAGAACTCGTTGACCAGCTCTATGTTACAGCATGGCAGAGCGGCTGCAAAGGCGTGACGGTTTACCGCGACGGTTCCAGGTCGGGCGTGCTGCTCAATAACAAGGACAAGGAGAAAGAGAACGATGAGAACGATAGCCTTCGGTTCAAAAGACCCCGGGTGCTCGATGCCGATATCATCCGGTTCAACAACAACGAGGAAAAGTGGATTGCTTTTATAGGCCTCAAGGACAATAAACCCTATGAAATCTTCACCGGTATAGTGGATGACGAGATGTTCCCCATACCCAAATCGATTGCCAAGGGTAAGATCATTAAAAACCGTGATGAGCATGGCAAATCAAGGTACGACTTTCAATATACCGATAAATACGGCTATAACAATACGCTGGGCGGACTATCCCATATGTTCAACAAGGAATACTGGAATTATGCCAAGTTGTTCTCCAGCGTTCTGCGACACGGCATGCCGATACCCGATGTGGTTAACCTTGTAGCTTCGTTGCAGCTCGACAGTGACACAATCAATACCTGGAAGAATGGTGTGGAAAGGGCACTGAAAAAGTATATCCCCAACGACACCAGAGCAAAGAAAGGGAAAACCTGTTCCGAATGCGGTTCAGAAAACCTGATCTACCAGGAAGGTTGCCTGAAGTGTACATCCTGCGGATCATCGAAGTGCGGGTGATCTTCTGGGCAGTGCAATAAAAAAGCCGGCGTTTGTAATGCCGGCTTTTTGTTATTATGCCTATTCCTCCTTTTCTTCTGCCTCGTAAGCCTTTAGCAGTTCCTCCTGGATGTTGCCCGGTACCGGCTCGTATTCGAGGAATTTCATGGAATACATGGCACGGCCTCCGGTAATGGAGCTGAGTGCAGTGGAATATTTGTTCATCTCGGCCAGGGGCACCTTTGCGGTGATCTTCTGAAATCCCATTTCAGATGACATACCCTGCACGATGGCACGTCTTCCCTGCAGGTCGCTCATCACGTCACCCATGCGGTCACCCGGTACCAGCACGTCCACCTGGTACATCGGTTCCAGGATCTTGGGTGCGGCCTTTTTGAACGCCATACTGAATGCATTGCGCCCGGCAAGTTTGAAGGAGATTTCATTGGAATCAACCGGGTGCATCTTTCCATCATATACATATACCCGAATATCACGGGCATAGGAACCGGTGAGCGGTCCTACTTCTATCTTTTCCATTAATCCCTTCAGGATGGCAGGTAAAAAACGAGCATCAATCGAACCTCCCACTATGCAATTATAAAATATCAGCTTACCTCCCCAGGCCAGTGGAATTTCTTCCTTATCCCTGATGGACATTTTCTGATCCTTTCCTTCTATCTTGAACATTTCAGTATCCGGTGTGCCTTCTTTATGCGGCTCGATCACCAGGTGCACCTCGCCAAACTGGCCTGCACCACCCGACTGTTTTTTATGACGGTAATCGGCCTGTGCAAATTTGGTTATGGTCTCCCGGTAAGGGATTTTGGGTGCCAGAAACTCGGTGCTTAACTTGAAAATATTGTCGAGGTGCCACTTAAGAATGTTCAGGTGATACTCGCCCTGACCCAACAGAATGATTTGCTTTAATTCCTTCGAATACTCGATCTGTATGGTGGGATCCTCAAAATTCATGCGTTGCAGCGCCTCGCCCAGCTTTTCCTCATCCCCCTCACTCAAGGTTTTAATGGCAGTACGATATTTGGGCTCAGGGAATTCAATGGCCGGAAACTTGATGTTGGTATCCAGCGACAGGGTTTGATTTGTTTTAGTGGCTTTCAGCTTTACCGTGGCACCCAGGTCACCCGCCAGCATATTGGGCACCTTGCTCCTGTTTTTGCCGGCAACAGCAAATATCTGGGCGATTCTTTCCTTGTTCTGTGTAGAGTTGTTGGTAAGGTCGATACCTTCCTTGATTTCTCCGGCCATTACCTTGAAATAGTTGATCTCACCAATATGGGTTTCAACTGCTGATTTATATACAAACAGCGTGGCTTGGCCTGACGGGTCACACTTCACCTCCTTGCCACCGGCAACGGGTGCGGGTACTTCATTGGGACTCGGAGCCACCTGGGTAATAAATTCCAAAAGCCGGCCTACACCAATATTCCTTTTTGCTGAAACGCAGAAGATGGGAAAGAGCCCGCGCTGCAATAATCCTGCCTTGATTCCCTTCTGCAGTTCATCAGGTGTCAATGTATCATTGGCAAAAAACTGCTCCATCAACGATTCATCACTTTCAGCGGCCCTTTCAACCAGGGCAGCATGCAACTCCTCTGCCTGGTCTTTCTGATCAGCAGGGATATCCAGTATTTGCGGCTTACCCCCTTCTTTGGGAAATTTATACATTTTCATGGTCAGCACATCCACGATCGAATCAAAACCAGCTCCTGTATTTACAGGATATTGGATTAAAACAGCATGATTGCCGAATCTTTCCTTGATGGACTCAATAGTCTTTTCCCAGTTGGCCTTCTCATGATCCACCTGGTTGACTACAAATATGATAGATTTATTGGCTTTGGCCAGGTACCTTCCGTGTATCTCGGCACCAACCTCTATGCCATTTTGAGCATTGACCACCATCAAGGCCGTATCGGTAACCGTGAGAGCCGATATCACGCCGTTCACAAAATCATCCAGACCCGGGGCATCAATAAGGTTAATTTTGTTATCGTTATAGAGTGTGTATAACAGTGAGGAAAATACAGAACAGGTATTGTTCTGCTCAATTTCTTTGAAATCTGATACGGTATTCTTGCTTTCGACGTCACCCCTGCGCTCAATGACACCACCCTCATAAAGCATGGCTTCTGCAAGCGTAGTTTTCCCCGATCCGGAATTACCAACAATTACCAGGTTTTTGATCTGACCCGTTGAATATGTCTTCATTTCTTAAATTATTTACTATTAATACCTTATTGAATGCCCCTTGGCAAGAGACTTGCAAAAATAACAAAATTTTGCTTAGAACCAAGAACTATCGGGGATTTCATGAAGAAGACAATCTGCTATTTACCAGAATTTTATAAAAAAAAGGCCCCGCCAGCGGCGGGGCTCTTTAACAACCCTAAACTAAAGATTAAACCACACTCAATATTACATGCCTATGTCCATGCCGCCGCCTGAGTCTTCCTGCTCACCACCGTTTGACCTTCTGGCTGCCTGTCGGTAATTGTTGATCCGGTAAGTGAAGTTGATCATGAATATCGGCGATTCCCGTTGATTCTTGTTGTAAGTGTAAAAATCCGGTCCCTCTGAGGTAAAGGAGAATCCTGCTGTCCGGAATATATCGCGCACGTTTAAGGTTACAGTTAGCTGTTTCTTTAAGAACTCCTTACGCAAAGCTGCGTTGGCGACAAAGAATCCCTTCCCCTCTCCCTGAAGGGTTTTATTGGGCCCGTTGTACACTGCTGTGAGCTGTAAACGGGTATCCCATTTCAGTTTGAAAAAGTTGTTGATATTGGTACGCCAGCTCGTGGATATCGAGTTCACATCGCGTCCGTTAACTTCCCCTTTCAGCTGGTAACGGAAAAGATTCCCGGTGAGGTTCAGCTGCCACCATTTGGTAATCTCTGCATTCCCCATGAGCTCAACACCAAGTGAATTATCGTTGTTTGCATTGGTGGAGGTAAAAGTATACACGGGTTTTCCGTTGAGGGTATCCACGCCGCTGATCCGGGTGATCTTGTCATTGGTGGTCCGGTAATAGGTTTCAAAAGATACAAATCCTTTTTCAAAAGTATACTGATAATTGAGCTCGAAGGCATTGGTGAACTCGGGCTTCAATTCCGGGTTCCCGTACATAACATTGTTGGATCCCCTGAATTCCTTGAATGGATTCAGGTCACGTTCATCCGGACGTCGAATGCGACGGCTGTAATTGAACTGGATCTGGTTATTTTCTCCGATCTTACGGTTGATGTAAAAGGAGGGGAAGAAATGCAGCTTCTCATACGTATAGGATTCATCGCTGGTCAATTGATCCAGGCTCCGGTTATCGTATTCAGCCCGCAACCCCAGTTTGTAATCGAATTTACCCACGGGTCCTGAAAGGGAGGCGTAGGCCGACTGGATCGCATCGAGATAGTCGAGAGAATTGCTGATGGAATCGTTCCGCACCCATTCCTCTCCTATGGGCTGGTAATCCTCATAAATATATTGTGCATTGCTTTTATCCCATCTCGACTGCAGACCGACTTCGAGCAACTTGGATCCCATGGGTCTGGCGTAATCAAGTTCTAACCGGAGGTTCGATTCGGGCTGTTCTGTCCTTGACCGGGTTTGAACCGGATCGGATGCAACGATCTCAAAATCGCTGTTGGTCTTGCTAACATTGGTATTTTCCGATTCGCTCTCTTTTCCGAACACATAATACGCTGAGGCCTGCAGCATGTGACCATTATCATCATATTTTTTTATGAAATCAAGGTTCAGATTGTAATCGAGACTGTTGTCGCTGCTTATGCCTTCATCAATATAAAATGAATCAATGGTGGCCGGATCGGTAAACCAGTGCGCCTTGCTCGCAAAATCACGGTTGAATTCACGATTGGTCACAGCCGCGGACAGGGACAGGGTTGATTTCTGGTTAAACGAATAATCGAGCCCCGATTTTAAATTCAGGGATTGCCTGGCAAATACACCATCTGCGTTCGACAGGATATAAGTAGTCGTATCCAAACCGTAAGTTCTTCTTTCCCCTTCCATGGTATTGTAATTCTTCTGGTTGGCATATTCACCACCAACATAGAAATTCAATTTCTGCTTTCTGAAATTCAGGAGGAAATCACCGGCATACTTGTCCCTGCTCCCGATTGAAGCATCCACAACTCCCCCAATCCCGGTGTTCTTCTGCTTTTTCATGATGATGTTGATGATACCGGCGTCTCCGTCGGGATCATACTTGGCAGAGGGACTGGTAATGATCTCCAGGCTCTGTACCGCGCTGGCCGGTATTTGCTGCAGCCCTTCACTCCCCTGTACTACACTGGGCTTGCCATCGATAAGCAACTGGAAATTACCGCTCCCCCGTAACAAGACATTTCCATCGATATCCACCTGCACCGATGGTGTATTCTCCAGCACATTCACCAGTGAGCCTCCCGAGGCCGCAATGTCCTGGCTTACGTTTACCACTTTTTTATCAATCTTGTATTCTACCTGCTTGTTTTGTGCCACTACGGTCACCTCACCGATCTGTTTGATATCGGGGTGAAGCACAATGGTCCCCAGGTCGGCTGAGGCTTGCAGGGCTGTAAGATCGATGCGCATATGTTTTTTGGTATAACCGATGAAACCAGCTTCGAGGTAATAACTTCCGTAAGAAATTCCCTTGAAGCTAAAGGATCCCGACTGGTCGGTAACCGTTCCGCTCACCAGGGAGGAATCCGGCAGCCGGTACAATCCCACTGTGGCGTATTCAATACCTCCATTGGTGAGCGAGTCCTGTATGGCACCCTTAATGGTACCGGCCTTTACCGGAACGCTTTTTTCATCAGGTGTGTCAGGAGCCTGAGCGTAATTATCAAACTGAGCAATAAACACTATTATCACAACTATAAATAACTTTTTCATTATTACAGATTTTGAGAATTTAGATGTTAACATTCGATTTTGTATTGATTATAACACGAAAGCTAGAAAATGGATCATTATTAAAATAATAAAATCGACCAATCCTTTAAATTAGAATACCAACATGTGCTTTTCTCGAATTACCTGAATTGTATCTTCACCAAAAACTAGAACCGGGCAGTTAACTGCATCTTAATTTCACTTCGGGTATTGCCATCAATTTCATCATACCCGGAACCCAGGGTGGCTTGCTGAAAGAAATGCGTTTGGGCCAGTCTTAGTCGAAGGGTCAATGCCGGGGTAAGGGAATACCGGATCATAAGATAAGTCCGAAAACCTTTGCTGTACAAAGGCGAAAAAGTAAATCCCGAGGACAGGTCCTGCTCATAGGCATAAATCCGGGATGAATAATCATCGGTGAAGAACAACGCAAACCGGAAATCGAGGTTTAAAGGAATTTTCTGAACCCGGTATCCTGCATCCTGATAAACTAAAAATCCCCACGATGTTTTGCCTGTAACGGGATTCACCTTAGCCATCTCCAGCCTGTTCTGAAATGAAAGCCTTTCAGCCATGCGATAGCTGATGTGATACCTGATCCCGGTATGTTTCAGGTGGATTACCCGGGGTAACGGTTGTGCAGCAGATCTTTCGTCTTCCGGATCCTGTTCATGCCTGATCCTGATATACATCTCCACCTGTTTGCCGGGGAAGTAATCCGCCTGGAACAGGTAATCGCTGCCCGATGCCGGGGCGCTCAACTGGTAACTGAGCCAGGGGAACCTGTAGAAATCAGCATAAGCTGTAATTTTCAGCCTTTTAACGGGATGGATCTCTAATCCGGCGTAAACAGCCTCTTCATTCAGATCAGAAGATCCTTCGGAGAAAGCATCAGAATGCAGACTGAAATAGCCGGTCCCATATTTCCGGTACATCAGGGCAAAGGATGCAAATTTATTTACCGATAGCAATGCGCCGTTCAGGGTCGCCCAGGCATGATTCCCGTATGCTGTTTCACCGAATAAATGAATTTTCTTTAATCCGATCGAATAATCAACACCCCAGTTAAGCAAATCTTGCCCGCTAAAATCATAAATATCCTTTACTTCACCCCCGGTTTCCAGGTATTTGTCCAGGTGGTATTGCACCAGGGTGGTTCCCAGATGGAAGAAGTTTCCACGGAATGTCAAATTTCCGCCATAAGCCCTTTCACCCACGGACTTTTCGTCGGCTATCTCGCCGGTAGACCTGTGATGACCGCTTTCCTGAAAGGCAGAGAAGCATATCATGCCTGAATCCAGTGTGTCGGTTATATTGGCATCGCGCCGCTTTTGAGAGTAAAACCCGGTGAGGACGATCCTGCCCCAGCCGGTGCTCGCTGCCGCCCCACGGAAGAAGTCGTTTTCATCAGCTGAAGTATACGCCCTGATCTCATCGCCGCGTTTTACAATGCTGAGTGGCATGGCTGATTTACCAGGTGCCGTTCCATTGCTGAGGGTAAGTCCCTGGCCGAAACCTAGCCTGAAATCTCCCAGCAGGGCCGATTTCAGTGGCCCCATATCATGAACCATCAAATAAGCGGAATTAAAATCAAACCCGGCCCTGTTGGAATTTCTGAAGAGCTCCTCTCCGGGATCCTTTTCCAGGGTTATTCCGGCCCGGATATGATCATTCAGATCCAGCCCGTAACGGGCATAATACAGCCATGGATTTCCGGGATAACGCCGGCCCCCTGTTACCGGGTCGTTTTCACGGTAACCCTTTGCTTTTTCCAATACCCGCTGTGTCTTCAGGATGATCTCATGGTTCACTGGACTAATCCTGGCCATATCCAGGAATGCTATAGTATCAAGATCCGCGGTTATCTTCACATAAGGCATCAGCCGTCTGATCAACTCATCCGTATAACCATACACCAACGGCAATTCGTTCAGCGAAAGAAGATTGCCATGTTCTTTCCTGTAATCGATCAGGCTGCTGATCTGAAAATCGGTAAGAAAAGCCAGTTTTCGCAGGTCCGCAGCTGTGGCTTTGTTAAGGTCAAGTGGTTTTCGCTGCAGGTTGTCGAGCTCATTCAAAACGGCTTCAAAATCGGCTGACTCCCCACCCCGCGAAGCTACGGCTTCAATAAGGGCTTCCCTGGTACTGAATTGTCCCGGAAATAAGGATTGTGCTGCTGTGGTAAAACACATAACGAAGCCTGCAGCGATCAACAGCAGGTAACGAACATTCATAGCCTAACGGTTTAATGCGACGATTTAGGTCATTAACATTTAACTTTAACGTGTACTTTAATGTAGGGCAATTTACAAATAAATATAACTTTTTGTATTTGATTTAAGGGTTTAATTCTCCTGAAAAGGCAATAACAGAACCTCAGCTTAGAGCAAATCATTTAACAACGCCTTGGGCACCCTTGCAGCGGAAGAATTAATGACTTTTTCATTTTAGCTTCCCTTTTTCAACACCGCCACAAACCCGCCGTTGGGTGCAACCGTTATACTGATGGGTGTTTGGCTGTTTGCTGTTGTTTCTTTTCTGACAAGTTTTCTCGGATATTTGTCTGCATCCGGCGCATCACTCCAGATGATCGCCTGGTAATCACCTGTACTGAGAAAGTCGGGCGTAATATTATACTTCCGCTGGTTCAGGCTCATGCCGCCCAGATACCAGGTATCACCCGATTTTCGGGCAACAACGATATTTTCACCGGGCATGCCTTCCAGGACTTTTGTCTCATCCCAGGTGGTCGGGATCCCCTCCAGGAAATCACTTCCGGGCTGATTCCTCACATTATAGGGCGACTCACAGAAAACCTGGAAGGCGCTTTCATAGACTACCATCATGGCCAGCTGAAAACATCGGGTGCCCATGACGTGCGGGGCAGGACTGTCGCCACCCACTACCTTGAACTGATCCGGCTGGTCATTCAAAAACCCACCGGGTGTGAAATCCATTTCGCCTGCCAGCATGCGGGTAAATGGCAGGGTTAAGCAATGCAGGGGCGTAACCCGGTTGCTCCATTTATTGTACTCGTTCCCCAGAACACCTTCCCGGGTGATCAGATTGGGGTACGTGCGGCTGAAGCCATCGGGAACATAGGCGCCATGGAAATCCACTACGAGGTGATGTTTAGCAGCTGTTTTGGCAACCCGGTGATAAAAATTCACCATTTCCTGATCATTCCTGTCCATGAAATCGATTTTCACGCCTGCCACACCCCATTTTTCATAAAGCGTAAAAGCCTCCTCCATCTGTTTGTCTGCATTGGGCCACAAGCAGCCACAGCATGATCTTTACGTTTTTTTTGCCGGCATATTGTACAAGTTCCGGAATATTAATATCCGGAATTGGTCTGGTAATATCCGCGTCCAGATTGAATGAGCCATCTTCCTTGAACGGAGGGCCATACCATTGCCAGTCGACCAGCTGATATTGCCATCCCATTCCTGCCGCAAAATCGATGAAGTACTTCATGGTCGGAGTGTTTGATCCCACTTTAAAGCCTGCATCAGGGGCATACGAGCCACACCACCACCAATCCCATGCCGAAATGCCGGGTCTTATCCACGAAACATCCTCCAGGGCACAGGGCTCATTCAGGTTCTGCAACAGATCCGATTCGATGAAGCGCGCCGGCTGGTCGGCGATCATAACAACCTTCCAGGGTGAAAGTCGCTGACTGGTTGTCCTGACAGCCACTGTTGTATCCTCCGGCAGCCATGAGGGTCGTGAAACAACGGCATTGGCGATACCCGCTTCCACAATGAAGCCCGAACAGGCCCAATCGGTCACGTTGGCTTCGAGCAGCCCCACCCAGGCATCACCGGCATTTATCAGCAGCGGAGAGCCTATGATGTTTCCCGGTTTGATATCGCTGAGCTTTGATCGGGTAAATTCCACTTCCTGCGATAAATGATAAGTATTCCAGAAGGAGGCCCATATCTGATGGTCCTGCGTGAACCGGAACGCAAATTTATCCTGGTTGAGAACGATGGTATCCAGACCCGGCTGAACAGGCAGTTCATACCGAAAGGCCACCCCGTCGTCATAAGCCCTGATATAGAAATTTATCCGTCTTCTGGACTTACCTGTTTCCTGAAGCTCCAGTATAAGCTGGTTGTAATTATCAGCGACTGATTTGCGCTTGCCCCAAACCCTGTCCCATTTTTCATTTACGGTTTCCATCCGGGCATTCAACACTTTGAGTCCGGTTCTGACCGGTGCCATACCCTGCAAATCGAGTTCAAGACCCGATGACCGGATGATCTCCTTTTGATTGAACCAGATGGAATACTGCAGTTGATACTCCAGGGTATCGCTGACAAAACTTTTAACCAGCAGGGAGCTATCGGGGGAAGCCACCTCCGCATACCAGTTTTCCTGAGCCTTATTGCAGGAGAGGCATAGGGTGGCTGCTAAAAGCAGCACACCAGTAATGATTGAAAGGATGTTTCTCATGATTAACTTAGTTTCACACACTAAAGTTAATCAAAGATGTCAATTTTTCTTTTCCGGGGTATTCAGACTTTTCAGAATTCTCAATGCCTCATCCACGTGTTTTGTGGCCTGGGATTGTGAATCAAAAACATGCACAACGGTACCTGTTTTATCCGCTATGTAAGTGACCCTGCCGGGTAAAACACCAAAAAAATCGGTAGGGACCCCAAACATTTTCCTGACCTTGTTGTCCTGATCACTCAGGAGTGTAAAGGACAAATGGTACTTTTCAGCAAATTTCCTGTGGCTGTCAACCGATTGCCCGCTGATGCCTATGATCAAAGCATCCGCACTGTTAAAAACCTCAAACTGATCTCGAAAATAACAGGCTTCCCTGGTGCAGCCGGGACTGTCATCCTTGGGATAAAAGTAAATGACCAGGTTCTTAGTGCCGATCAGCGTGTTGATATCTAACATGTTGCCATGCTGATCGGGCAGCACAAAGGATGGCAGCTTACTGCCTTTTTCAATCTTCATAGGATTTGTATTGGTTGAACTTTGAGCACTGGAGGGTATTGAAAAATACAATATGAATAATAATAGATATACCGATAAATAGAACCGGTAGAAATTTCTGAATTTAATGTAAGCGGGATTATCCGGATAAATATTTCCAAACAATGCCCTGATTTCTTTTCCAAACCTGGGTTGAATGTTGATGGACCAATGGCTGGTGTGGTATACCATCTTTCTGAATTTGCTTCTATAAATCGCCAGAGGAAGCCCCCATACCACAAAAAGTATCAACCAGATGTTTTCTGCTATTCTCATGATTTTCCTGTACATTTATGAATTATCTTTTCTTTGGAAACCATGGTATAAAGGCACTTGTCTTTCGGATATAGGCTTCATATTGCGGTTTTGAATTTTTTAATGTTTTCTCCAGCAAGGCTACGCCCGAAACTTTGATGATCAGCGCTGTCATTAAAAGAGACCCAAGTGCCGGCAAATAGCTTCCTGCTGCTATGGAGAAGAAAGCATATCCCCACCATACCGAAACATCTCCGAAATAATTCGGATGGCGGGTATATCGCCAGAAACCCGTATCAAGCACTTTGCCCTTATTTTCAGGATTGGCCTTGAAACGGGCCAGCTGATAATCCCCTCCAGCTTCAAAAAGGATTCCGATGATCCATAAAAGCAGACCTGCCGCATCGAGCAAACCCAGGCCGGATGAATCACTGTAAAACTGCGCTCCAAGTAAAGGCGCGGATATCAACCACATCAGCAATCCCTGCAGCAAAAAGACCTGAAAAAAACTGATCCACCAATACCGTTGCTCTCCATAATCCTTCCGGAACTGCTGATAGCGAAAATCCTCTCCTTTTCCATAATTCCGCCATAACAGGTAGCCGGAGAGCCTAAGGCCCCAGAGGGTAACCAAAGCGGTGACCAGGATCTTGCGGGCGTCAAGGCCTTCTCCACGGCTAAAGTAGAACCATCCCAATACCACAAAGCCCAGTCCCCAGAAGAGGTCTACAATGCTTACATTTTTCAGTCCTATGCTCAAAAGCCACAGGAAGGTCATGAGGATGACCACCAGCAGCAATGCCTGGGAATAAAGGGATATGAATGTCATATTTATGGGTATCAGTTTAACATGATTGCAACAGCGGCAGCACCGATACCGGCATTGGCGCCGATAACCGGTGAAATCTCAACCACAGAGACAGGATCGAGTCCGGTCAGGTTTTTCATCTGTTCTTCGTACCACTGCGCCGCCCTGGGATTATTGGCATGCAGCACGACGTAATTCCAGACTTTTTGCCCGGTTAAAAGGGTTCTGATATGATGAAGTACCTTTTCCATGTTGGTCTTTTGTGAGTGGGCCTTGCCAAAAACCAGCGATTTCCCTTGCTCATCCATGGAGATGATCGGATTGATATTCAACAGCCTTGCGATCATCCCCTTAAAGTGTGAAACACGTCCACCTCTTACCATATACTTAAGGGTTTTTACGCTGACGAAAATTTTTGACTTTGCGATCCATTCCTCGGTCATTCCCACAATCCGGTCATGCGGCAAATCTTCTTCAATGGCGCGGGCGATGCGCAACATGATCAGGCCAAGGCCACCGGACAGGGTTTTGGAATTGATGACACTGATGGTCTTCCCGGATTCACTGCTGACAATTTTGGCAGCCTTCTGGCTGTTGAAGAACGTGCCGCTGAACTGACCGGTGAGATGAACGGCAATAACGGAATCATAATGGGAAACAAGTTGGGAATACAGGTTGATAAAAGCCTTCTCGTTGATCTGCGATGTTTTTGGAAAATCAACACCCTCATCCAGCAGACTGTAAAATTGTTCGGTCTGGAGGGTAAGCTTATCGAGATAGTGATTCTCTCCAAACTGAATGTTGATAGGCAACATGTGAATCTGGTAATGGTCAATCAATACATCCGACAGATCACAGGTAGAGTCGGTAACCAGTGCAATCTTCCATTTGCGGCGGTATACCGCATCACTTTGACGGATCATATCATCCGCTTTTTGAAAAGTAATGCTGCCAAATTTCCTTAGTTCATTAAAAAACCTTGCCGGTTCATTGGTATGCAGGTGCAAATGCTTCAAGGTATCGGACCCCGCAACAACCCCTGAATCTCCGTACCGCTTTATCATTTCTGTCAGCGCCGGACCATCCAGTGTAGCGTGCTTCAATATGGCTTCCGTGCAATACCGGAACTCAACCTGTTCCTGTACATGGACTTCCCTGACCGGAAGCAGCAAGCCTTCCGACTTCGAATGCAACAGGTGCCTGATGTTGTTTGAACGGATAAAATCAATGATGCCGTGGATAAATAACACAAACCCTTTGGCTCCGGCATCCACAACGTTGGCTTTTGACAATACCGCCAACTGGTTTTTGGTTTCTTCCAGCGTCCTTTCCAGAACTTTACCGGAATTGATCATCAGTTGATTAAAGTCAAGGGAACTGTTCCTTTGACCATGCATGTAATCTGCCCACTCCCGGATGACCGTAAGCATGGTCCCTTCCACGGGATTGGCTATGGCATCATATACATAGCGGACAGACTTCCTGATGCTGTCGATAAACTGGCTGAGCGTTATGCTGGAATGATCGGCAGTTTCGTTGCTTAAGCCGTAAATGAACTGGGCAAATATAATTCCGGAATTGCCCCTGGCATTGGAGAGGGCTGCTTCAGCAATGCGCTCCAGGGTAATCTTGTAAGACCTGTGGGGATGAACGGTATCGTAAACCGATCGGACGGTGGCAGCCATGTTGGAACCTGTATCGCCGTCGCTTACGGGAAAAACATTGATCCTGTTCAGATCTGCCTGGTTTGTCAGTATTTTCCGGGAACCTGCTAAAAAAGAATAATAAAGCCTGTGGCCATCAACCTGCAAAACCGGATTATAAACCTTAGCCATACGTGGATCTTTTCAAAAAAAACAGCATACCGGGGGTTTTGTTCAATAATAAAAGCTGCTTATTAAACAAGCCACATGGCTCATCGGCCGATTTACGGAAGTCATCCTGCAAGGGATGCACCGGGTATATATGAGCCCGTGAAGCCAGCTTCCCTTTTGCACGAAAGCCCTGCGGTTTAATACTTTCAAATGATCATTATATGCATTACTGATTTAAGCTGAATTCGATGATGTATTCCGACATATATTCACTTTTGTCCGGCTGGATATTCTTCACGAACATCCGCGCCCTTTGACCCAGCAGAAGACTGGTATGCCTGTTTGCAATATCTTCGGGGGTATTCATGGGCTGCAGGGAAGGATACCAAAGAAAATAGCCTGGTTTATCCAGAAGGAGCCTGGGTTTTGTCCATTCCTGGGAATTCATGGCAGCCCCAAGGTCCTTGTTTTTGTTGAATGAAATATAAATACTGCTCCCTGCCCAGGAAGATCCGGTCACTTTCCCCATCAGCATGACCCAGCAATTCAGATAGGTATTCCAGCTTACTGAAGGGCCCCAGTGAAATCCACCCGTGGGTGAGGAAGCAGGCCCTCCGCCTTCAGCTCGGGGAATCTGCAGCGATACTATGGGCGCGCCAATGCTATCAGGAGGGGCGCTGAAGCTTTTGCCATTCCATCGCCTTGCCTTCCCAACCGGGTTGTCGAGGTCCTGAAGACTGATCCGTGCCACACTGATGCATTGTCCGCTCCATTCTTTGTCTGGGTCATAGGTGCTGGTTTCATATATTCCCGGGTAGCCATACTCCCCGTAAAAAAGGTAAAGATAACCGTCACAGGCCACCGCTGAAGGATCACCTACCCCCCCGGCGAAAGTTTCAGAAGTATTATGTGGTTTGAGAATCAGCCGTGGTTGATAATCCTCGATGAAAAGGCCTTTGTTTTCCCAGCTTCTACCGCCATCCATCGATTTCATGATACCGATACGGCAAACGGCTGCAGGAGAAGTTGGCCCTTTAAGACCCTGGGGCCAGAACTCATCTTTATAGCCGGTCCCTGTTGCGGCGTCCCAGGGCAGTGTGGAAGGATAGTTTTCGTTGTGATATACGGCATAGAGTGTTCTTCCACTTTTATCGGCGGCATCCTGGTATACCGTTTCAAACCAAACGGCACCATGCAGTCCGGGTTTCCCTATGGGTGCATTGACCGGCATGCGCGGTTGGGTAAAGTCCTCTGCCTTGCTGCTGAATGCTTCATCTGCATTCCTGCCATCAGCAAATTTCAGGTCCCGGGCGTTCCCCCATAAGGGATCCTCACCATATTTTCCGGGAAAGATACGGAATGTATCTCCTACCCATACCTCCGCCATATTACAGTCAACAAACGAGTTGAAATAAAATTTCTCCGAAGGGATCAGCTTAAATACGGGCTGAAATTCAGCCTGCACAGCAGAAGCTTTGTCCGGAGCTTTATGGCAACCTGTGACAATCATCCCTGAAAGGACAATACCCGAAAAAGCGAGAATCCATCTGTTTTTCATACTCATACCATTTTCTTTTATAGAATTTTTCATTATTCACTTTTCACTATTCACTTTTCATTATTCACTGAATACTGAACACCGAATAACGTCTTCCTAAGCTTTCCAGTTCCCCTCAGCAACCTCCATTACCCTTCCCCCTACAAAAATATCATAATCCTCCCCGTTTTGTTTCACCTTAACCTTTAATTCAGAAGGTCTCCCGATTTCATATCCCTGTCCAATGGTCATTTCCAGCTGATCATCACCAAACATGCGGTACCTGGCCAGATAGGCCGCCAGGCAACCGGTGGCGCTTCCGGTAGCCGGATCTTCGGGAATCCCAAGATAATCTACAAAAACTCTTGAGGACAGATCATGGCTTTTTTCATAGGTTTCGGGACAGAAAACCAGGAAGCCTTTTGCCGTGGATGTCCTGATATACTTCCAGTATTGATCCGGGTTAATCTTTGCTTTTTTCAGGGCATCCATGCCGGTTAAGGGAACAATGGCAAAGGGCAGGCCGGTGCTTACCTCCTGAATGGGAAACCGGTGATCAACATCATGATGATCCAGGCCTAATAATTCAGCCACAGTCCAGATGTCCAGGACTGTCCCGAAGTGAGGCTGATTCTGTTTCATCCACCAGAGGTCACCTTCACTCGATACCGGTATCTGACCAATCTTCAGGTTTAACAATAACCGTTCCGGCTTCTCTTTTTCAAGATAGCGGGCCAGAATAAAGGCTGTTCCCAGGGTAGGGTGCCCTGCAAAGACAATTTCTTCAACAGGGGTGAAGATCCTTACCGGATAACCTCCATTAACCTTTTCTTCAGCGGTAATGAAAGTGGTTTCCGAGAAATTGATCTCCCGGGCTATGCTTTGCATTTCTCCTGTCTCCAGGGTACCAGAATCAAGAAAAACAGCCAGCTGATTACCGGAATATCGGGTGTTGCCGAAAACATCAACAAGGAAAAATCTCATGATTATCAGGTTGTTTTTACGCTTTGCAGATCAGCAGGTATAAGATTAAAACCAGAGAAAGATACAAATTTTCAGACATAACCCCACACAGTCTTTTATCTTAGGCCCTCTATTGTGGGGTTAACCTGGTGATGTATATCAGCATATTGCCATTGAGGCTTCCGACCTGGACAATAGCTCCGGCGGTGGATGCGTGTGAGGCAAGCGTTACCTGTGTGGAATAATCTGTCCAGTAGTAAGATTCTCCGGTTATATTAATCTCGTAACGAAGATTATTGCTGTTCCAGGTGCAGGTAAAATTACCTGAGCCGGAAATAATACCGCCATTCGGGGCAATGAAACCAAAGGCTATCGGATTGGATGAGCCGGGTTTAAAGGTCACAAACTGAAAATACCCCTGTATCCCGGCAAATCCGTAGGTCAGCCACACCGGAATACCTCCCTTAATCGTTAGCAGTTCACCTTCTGTACCTTTGGGCAATCTGATCCATTGTCCTGAATTGTACCAGGCCAGATCACCCTGCTGTGGATTCGCTATGGAAACGACGTCTGATAAATCAGGAAGATTTGAAAGATCCTGGTAATTCCCGCTGAATCCATTTCCGGCCTTTATGGCATAAAGGGAATACGGTACACTGATGAGCTGACTGATACCTGTTATGGAATAATTTGTCCCTCCTTCAGGATCAATTTCGGTTTTCAGGAAATAGGGTCCATTTGACCAGTCAATGGAAGAAAAAACATCAGATGTGGTTCCCGTTCCGATTTCGAGGGTAACCAGACCGTTGATACTGGTTGTTGGTGTTTGTGTTTCAGTATATACAGGGGCACCGTCGTCTGATCCCTGCAAAATGCTCATCTTCATGCCAACCGGTTTGTTCACTATAAGATTGTTGCCTGCATTTCTGATGACAGCCTGGAAACTCATTTTTTCAGGTGACTGTGCGGTCACCTGTCCAGTAATCAGGATGCTTCCAATAAGGATAAGTACGATCCTGCGCGCATCTAATGTTCTCATCATGGTTGAAACCATTTTTTTAGTTTCGAAATTTCTTCAGAAAGTGCATTTTTAATGACTGATCATCAAATCCAACAGCTTTTTATCCAGTCTATGCCCGTACCAATCAGCATAATCCACGTCGGAACGTCCCGAATCCAGGATGCCAAAGTCGCCCCTGAAGTTCCAGAGGGCATACCCTATGCCGTTTGAAGACAGAATACCGGTTACATCGCCGAACCATGACAGGAAAACATCATGCGGAGTCTTATTCCAGCAGCCGCATTCGCCGCAATGAACCCCAACGCCATGGTCCAGTAAACCGATCCAGGGTTTATAGTATTCTTCCAGTTCTTCTTTTCCGAAGTATTTCCCGTCAATGGTTCCCGGCCATACCGGTTTTGGGGCCTGGGAAGGATCCTTCCATACCCAGCTGGCCTGGTAATGCGAAACATAGTGAGGATAATATCCCCGGCAGCTCTGCCCCAGATTCAGGTCGAACAGTTCCGGGATCACATCATTGCCGACATTGTTGCCATCAGCTATGATCAGGTGATCGGGATTGGCGGCCCTGATCACGGTTGCTGCACCCGACGCCACTTTTCTGTAGAGCTCACCCGGAAGCGCACTGCTCCTGGAGAACTGGTCATTCATATCCTCCCTGAAGGCCGGCTCATTCAACAGGTCGAAACTGATCTTTTTCCGGGAAGTATTTTTAAATCGATCTGCCCACATGCTCCAGTGAAAGTTGAAGGCGTCCTGCGCCTCCTTATCCTTCCACAAATTTAACGGCTCAAAAAAACCGGCATTGATACAGTAGCCAGGAGCCCGGTGCAGATTCAGACTTACATGCAATCCATGCTTGTGAGCCAGAAATACCAGTTGTTCGATCTCATCCACGACTTTCATGTCGATCTTATATAAATCATCTTTGGTGATCTGCCGTGATGCATCGAAGGTGATATAACGCGGATAGGCCATGGGCAATCGCACAAAATCAAATCCCCATGCAGCCATCCATTTAAAATCATCTTCTGTAGAGCGGTTTGGATCAGGATTTTTGCCAGCAAAGGGAGAGAAATAATCCAGCAGGTTAAATCCTTTCCAACGGGGCAAGAGGTTCTTTACTGGAACCGATCCATGCCCGCAAAAGGAGGTTTTACCTGCGAATGATACAGTTGCTGCCGCCATGGCTGTGTTTTTAAGAAAAATCCTGCGATCCATGTTGATTGGTTTATGTTCTTATGATTAATAAAGTTAGTTAAAATCAAGAATTCTTTGCATTCTAATAACGGGATTTATGTTTCATGATGCGGCCATGTGACATAACCATATGCCCTCCGGGCAAAGGATCAATTTGAATCTGTTTTGCTACAATACCTGATGCCCTCCGGGCAATGAATGCAGTATAGCGGTTACACTATGGTAGAGCATGCCATCGTATGCATTCCCCCTACCGCGGAGCGGTTACAGTATTGTAGAGATCACCATCGAATATTTTCCCCTTACCGCGGAGCGGTTACACTATGGTAGAGCATGCCATCGTATGCATTCCCCCTACCGCGGAGCGGTTACAGTATTGTAGAGATCACCATCGAATATTTTCCCCCTACCGCGGAGCGGTTACACTGTGGTAGAGCATGCCATCGTATGCATTCCCCCTACCGCGGAGCGGTTACAGAAGATCGCCTTGGAAATATTTTATTAATTATTGTTATAACCCTAATCCATATGCCCTCCAGACAAAGGTTTAATGGGATTTCGTTTTGCTAAAATACCTGATGCCCTCCAGACAATTTAGGGTGGGATCGAAACTGTTGGGATCAGAAAACCCTGAATCGCAATATCGTTTTTAGTTTATCCGGACTGACTTTGCGGGCATCAGAAATATATATCTCGCGGTGCTGCTTGTCAGTCCTGGTAAGGTTTTTGTTCCTGCAAAATTCCTCCATATGGGTAAAACTTTCCGGTTCATCATCATAACTGCCTGTATGCAGCATCTGAATGCACTTCCCCTCTTCTAAAGGTTCAAACACCACTTTCTCCAGCAATTCATTCGGTTTTTTCTTCTTCACACGGTCAAGGATTTCAAGAGCATACCCGGTGTTAACAAAATCCGGCTGCCGGATCATCAGGTTAAACACCAGGTCGTTCTTGTTGATCTTTCCCGTATAGCTCTTTTTTGCCGCTTCATTAAGATCCCAAACTCCTTCAAGCGGATATACAGTATAGTCGAAGTACCCACTGGGTGCTAAACCCGACTTAGGTGACATTTTTACCGCATAGGAAAGGGCATATAATACTTCAATGCATTTACCAAAAAAACTATCATTGGGATTCCCTGCTCCTGCTAACGAGAAAAAGTTATATGCCGGTACGACGATAATTTCCGGTTGTGCTTTGGCGAGGTAGACGGACCTCTCCTGTATCTTCCATTCGTGTTTCATAAAGCTTTAGTATGGCATGTCAGACAGAAACCGCGGTGTATGCAAACCGTTCCACCACAGGTGGGGCAATGCCATCTGTCAAGTTCCTTCCGGATAAAGTCTTCAAATCCATTGGTTTTTATGTTAACCAGGTTCTCCAGTAAACTTGTATGATATTTTGTCCTGTATCGTTTATCCATGTCTTTTAACCTCCTGCATGGGAATTTTTCACAATCATAACAGAATTTTGATGCTGTTTTGTCAAGATACTCACAATTCAGGATACGGCAGGAAATACAATGATTGGGTTTGTCTTCCCCGACTGACCTGCAACCCGGACAATGGTTCTTCTCACGAAGGTATGCCAGGCAGGTCCAGCAATTGATGCCGCACGGAGCAGTAAGGGAGGCGTCAGGAATAGTATTTGCTGGATGATGAAATCCCATAACCCAAGATGTGTTTTAAATTTAGAAATAAATTTGTAATATATCTCAACCTCTTCCATCAGCTGTTTTGTATGATTAATATATTTTTATTACTGTTTACTATTGTTTGTTAATGTTTTTTAATGTATATTTACAATAAAAACACTCATGAAAACCAATCCATCCGTTTTCAAAGTATTCCAGCATGGGGATGACTATTTCGAAATGATAAATGATCCCGGATTCTCCCGAAAGAACCTTCTGCAGCAAATCCTGGTCATTTTCATATTCTCCCTGCTTTACGGCATCATGATGGGCAGTTACAACGGTTTCCTGCAAAGCATGGTGACCGGCATCAAAGTGCCCTGCCTGATCTTCCTTTCTTTGTTGATATGTTTCCCGGCCCTGTTCGTTATCCAGTTCATGATCGGATCGACCATGACCCTCAGGCAAATGGCCAACATTATCCTATCGGGTTTCCTGGTATTCTCCACCATCGCCTTGTCTTTTGCCCCGATTGTATTATTCTTTATGCTCACCAGCAATAATTACGCCTTTCTGAAACTGCTGCACGTAGTCATATTCACCTTTTCCGGCGTTTTTGCGGTGAAGACCATCCTCAACGGCCTTATTTATTCCTGTGAGAAGAAAAATGTTTATCCCAGGCTGGGCATGACTATTTTCAAAATCTGGATCATTATCTTTGCCTTTGTCAGTTCCCAGCTGGCATGGAACCTCCGGCCGTTCGTGGGCAGCAAGGATTTACCCTTCCAATGGTTCAGGGAAAGGGAAAGCAATTTCTACATTGCCGTGATTCAATCCGCCATAAACCTATTTGATCCGGAACCGGTTCAGAAAAAAGATAATGTTCCAAATCAGACTGATGGACAGCAACGATAAAATTATGACACTGGAAGAAGTGGCAGAATACCTGAGGGTAAAACCGCAAACCATTTATACCTGGGCTCAGGAAAAAAAGATCCCTGCAGCAAAACTGGGCAAAGAATGGCGTTTTAAGAAATCGATAATTGATAAATGGTTTAATGAACAAATGGATGAAAAGTTTAGGGATTATTAAAAAGATAGTTCTTTACGGGCTGCTGACCGTCATGCTTTTAATGGCGGCAACCTATCTGGGCTTAAAGATCTGGATAAGGCATGATGCAAATGTAATTGCGGACCGGACTGTAGAAATCTTTCACAAAGATAGAGTAGCGTCATTGCTGCTGTGCCTTGATTCAGACAGCTTCCTGATCCGGGAGAAAGAAGATGCCATTTGGGCGCTCGGCGCATTCAAGGACAAACGAGCCTTGAGCAAATTGGAATCACTGGTAACCCATGAAAAATGCAGCTATGGGCATTTGTGCCAGTATGAAATTCAAAAGGCCATCCTGAAAATCAAAAGGGACTATAAAGCTCTATGGAAGCTGGATCCTGGTAAATATCATACCATCAGAAAAGGATAAGATCTTTCCTTGCTATTACTGAACGGAGATTTCATTATATTTACCCTAAAGACTCAATTCCTTATGAAATCACGTCGTCAGTTTATTAAAACAGCCGGCACGGGTATCCTGGCCGCCGGTGCAGGCACTCTTTACGGTGCAGAAAAACTCAGTTTAGAATTGGACAAAGCTCAGGATCAGTTTGCGCTGGGAATGGCCGGTTATTCCTTTAAGGAGTTCTCAGTAGAGCAGGCCATTGAGATGATGAAACGCATCGCCGTATCCAATATCTCTGTAAAAGATTTCCATATACCCTTGACCAGCACGCAGGAAGAGATTAATTCGGTAATGGAAAAGTTCAGGAACGGTGGGATTAAGGTTTATGCAGTTGGTGTAATTTACATGACCTCGCAGGAATCCGTTGACCAGGCATTCGAATATGCCCGGATGGCCGGTGTTGGCATGATTGTCGGCGCTCCCGATTATGAGCTGCTGCCCTATGTGGAAAAGAAAGTAAAATCCTATTCCATAAGACTGGCCGTTCATAACCATGGCCCCGACAACCCGCTGTTCCCGAATGCTACTGATGTATGGAACCACATAAAAGATCTTGATCGCGGTATTGGATTGTGCATCGATATCGGTCATACCACCCGTGACGGGCATGACCCGTCCGCTGATATTGAACAATACATTGACCGTCTGTACGATGTTCACATCAAAGACGTCGATAAGGCTGCCAAGGAAGGAAAAACCGTTGAAATGGGCAGGGGGATCATTGATATCCCAAAAGTGGTTTCCACGCTCCGGAAATTTAAATACAGCGGTAAATGCAGTCTGGAATTCGAAAAGGATATGAAGGATCCGCTTGCCGGTATCGCCGAATCAATCGGATACTGGAAAGGTGTAATGGCTTGCGGCTCTTAGGTTGAAAAATGCGGCCCAGAGCTTTCCGGTCAGTTGAAATGGTACAGGAAGATCAGTGAGCCTTCCAGCGCTGGTTTTTTATTGTCCTTGATTTCAAGGCTAACTTTGATTTCTGCTTTGGTGATTCCCTTCAGGTTGATCAGAGCTTCCAATTTGGCTTTGAGCCTGACTTCACTGTTTACCAGAACCGGTTGATTGAATTTCAGCTTTTCAATGCCATAGTTTACCAGTAACCGGATGTTATTTACCTCCACCATTTGCTTCCATAAATATGGCAGTATGGAAAGACTCAGATAACCATGTGCAATGGTTGTCCCATAAGGACTTTCAGTTTTTGCTCTTTCAGGATCAACATGGATCCATTGATGGTCCAGTGTAGCCTCTGCAAAAAGATTGATCTGCTCCTGGGTTACCCGGTGATATTCCGACACTCCAAAATCTCTGCCGATATATTGCTCAAACTCCGCAAAACTATTAATGATAACTTTCCCCATTTTTGTTAAGGTTTATAAAGATAAATCAGCCATAACATTACCATAACTTTTTCAAATATAGAAAATAAGTTCAGAATGCACGCATGTATTCGGATAAACCATGAACAATTTCAGGATCGTTTTGGTTGTTAGTATAAAAACTGTTTTATTTGTTTTGGCGTTGCCGCGATTAAATTTTATATATTCGCAACACTTTAACGCTCCAGATCATGAAAAATCTCTTTGCACTTTTCTTTGCCGTTTTGTTGGTGTGGTCCTGCAAGAAGGATGATTTATCCAGTGATGCGAGTATAGCGAGTTATACGGTGACTGACATCAGCAGGCCCAGCCTGAACCTGGACAGGATATTTCTGGATGAGACCAACCGAACCATATCCCTGCTATTTGCAGATTTAATTCCTGCCGATTCTCTGCCGGTGAATGTTACGGCCACACTCACACTGTCATCCGGAGCAACCTCTGTACCAGCTTCCGGAGAAACGGTTTCACTCAGCAGTCTGGACCAGGGGGTCAAATATACCGTTACAGCCGAGGATGGCACCAAGTCAGAATACTATGTTATGCTGCGCGACAATCAACTATCGAATTCTGATTTTGAAGACTGGTACACCGCAAACGGGATGAATGGTGTGCCTTATAAGGAGCCCGGGAAATCTGCCGTAAGCACCCTTTGGGCAACGGCCAACAGCGGAACGAGCATTTATGGCGTATACGGCACCCTTCCGATACAGGTCGGGGACAACACGGTTGCGCAAATCACCACCGGTGAGACCTTAATGGTTCCCGTAACCTCAGGAACCATCTTTATCGGCAAATTTGATCTGAATGGCGCCATTGATCATCCCACGGATCCGTCACAGTCCATGCACTATGGCGTCCCTTTCAGCCTGCGGCCCAGTGGTGTTAAATTTAAATATTCTTATGTACCGGGAAGTCGCTATGTTAAAGCCACCCTGAATGATCCGGGCAATATTTTCGGAGGGTTTACCATAGCGGATATCGAAGGCGAGGACATGTTAACCTTTTACGCTTATCTTGAAGTTCGCGACGGAGAGAATATCCGTGAAATAGGTCGCGCGGATTTTGATTCCGGTGATTTACAGGAAACCATGGTTGAAAAGACCGTGCCTTTTAATTACACTTCCTCGGAAAAACCCACCCATATTACCGTAGTCTTCGCATCGAGCAAGTATGGCGCCGAGTTTACGGGAGCCGTGGGAAGCGTGCTCACGGTCGATGACCTGGAATTGCTTTACGAGGAATAATCGGGTCATATCCCATGATGCCTGCTCAATATTTTAAAAGAATCGCCCTGTTGATCCTGTTCTGTCTTCCGTTGCTTGCCAACGGCCAGGACAACACCTGGAGGCTTTTCCCGACAGTTGGTGTGGACATGGGCGGGGCGCTGCCCTTTCCCCTGTCTGATATCCCCGAAGGATCGAAAGGAACTCCCAGGATAAATCCCAGCCTGGGATTGGGATTTGAATACCGGTTCAAGGGAAAATGGAGCCTCGGCACCGACATCAGCTACCATTTTCTGGCCTATACCGCTACCGCCGATGTGATCAGCCAGCCTTTCTATTTTAATAACCACCAGGATATCCTGTATTTCTCCGGTCATACCAGCACGGATGTGGAACTCCGCATGGTGGATTTCCCGGTGCTGGTTATGTACAATCCCGGCCCCAACTGGTCACTGATCGTGGGAGCCTATTATGCCCGGATCATGGACGGGAAATTCATAACCTCCGGTACCGACGGAGTGCTGTCTCCCGACAAGGCCATAACGGACACCACAACCCTTCCCGGTCCTGCCAATGTCACTTATAACTTCAATGATTACATTGATAAGTGGGATGCCGGTGTACTGATCGGTTACCGGTATAACCTGAACCACAGGATATTCTTCTGGACCCGTTTTCAGTTGGGCTTTAAAAGCATATTCGTGAAGGAATTCGATTTTATTGATTACGAATTGTACCAGCTGCGGCTCAATGTAGGGGTTGCCTTCGTGCTCTTCCCCGGTAAGGTATCTAAAACCTGATTCACGCCGATTTATTCCCGTCTGCTGTGATTTCCGTTTAATAATCTGATTCTCACAATCTCCGATTGCGTTCCCAGTCGTATGGGTGCACCCCAGAGTCCCAGTCCTGATGAAACATACAGGTGGGTATTTCCGGTTTTCCGGTAACCGTATCCCAGGGCGTAGATGCGGCTTACGATTTTATTAAAAGGGAAAATCTGACCGTTATGGGTATGGCCCGATATATGGAGGTCAACGTCCTGCTGTGCGGATTCATCAATACTGCCGGGCTGGTGGTCCAGAACAATAGCCGGTAATCCTTCGGGCACCTTATCCATAATGGCTTTCAGCGATTTCCGCTTGGGGTTCGTCATGTCATCCCTGCCGATGAGGTTCACCCGGTTGCCAATAGTCACCACCGAATCGCGCAATACCTGTATGTTTGCTTTTTTAAGGAAATCCAATACCCGGTCAATCCCGGCATAGTAATCGTGGTTCCCGGGTATGGCATATACCCCATAAGTGGCTTCCAGCTTCAGCAATTCCTCATCCATTTGTTGTGCAAGCACAGCGCGGTAACTGTGATCGAATATATCCCCGGCGAGCAGGATCAGATCTGGCTTCTGATTGTTTATCAGGTCCACCCACGCTGCCAGCCTTCCTTTTCTGATCACGTTCCCCAGGTGGATGTCACTGGCAGCCACAATGGTCATGTTGCCGGAATCCCCTGCAGTATCATTGGTAACAATTTCCATTTCAACCAGTTGAGTGCGGGTAAACCGGTTGAATCCAACAATCGAAATGACTACCAGTGCCAGCAGCACACTAAGAAAATAACCCAGTCTGGCCTGGGGATAATGGGTAGTGATCCATTCCGGGAAGAAATGAAAGTAATGGTTGGTGATGCGCAGCAAATCACCCAGCAAGGCTCCGGCCAGCATGAAAACAAACAATATCATGTAATAGCCGCCTGCCTGTTCAAAAACAAGAGCAAGCCACACCGGCAGTCGGTTCCCCAAAAATATAGCCAGGAAAATTGAAAGTGAGGCCACCAGAAAAACCAGGGAATACATGAAATGTGGCAAGGGTCTGTCGGGAAGCGCCTGCCAGCCCCGAATGAACAGGTACCCGTTCAGGCCGATGAAGACGAGCAGGATGATGAGAAACCGGAAAAGATTCATGCTGGGGGAACCTATTTTCTTTGGGAAATGATGGGGGCCTGTCCGATAAAATTGTTATCTTCCATGCAATCCACTAAAAACTTCGCCACTGCTTTGCGGCTGATGAAGGCGGAATGCCTGTCGTCCTTGCCCACAGCCAAATCCCTGATTTCATCCTTATCCGTTAGCCCGACGGGCCGCACTATGGTCCAGTCGAGACCCGATTCCTTCAGCACCGCTTCCTGATTGTCGTGATCGGCATAAACATATTTCAAGCTTGTTAACTTAATGAATGCCTTCATGATCAGGGGCATGGTGGCATAGGAATCCCCTGCTCCCGCCCCGGTCATGAGAACAATACGACGGATGCCCGATTCTTTCATCGCAGTTACGGCATTTCTCATGCACCCGGTCATCAGGTCCGGCGGATTAACAGGTTTTGCCCAGATACTTTCCGTTTTCCGGGGGTTGTTCAGTGTACTGATCACGGCATCGCAGCCGGCTGCGGCTTTCCTGACATCATCAAGATCAACCGGTGTTCCGGTAATGAGTACCAGCCGGTCTGATTTGACCGTTATTTTTCCAGGATCACGCACAAGAGCTTTAACATGATGGCCCTTTTCGAGTGCGTATGATAATACGTGCTGTCCGGTCCTTCCGGTGGCTCCCAACAATAAAACTGTTTTCATATTTTCAATTATGCATCAATAACAATCAGAATCGGGAATAGTTTATAATAAGGTCGTGCAGTCGTGCACTCATGCAGTCGTGCAGTCGTGCGGTCATGCAGTCGTCCGGTCATGCAGTCGTGCGGTCGGGTGATCTAGAATTGAATTCACTATTCCACCGTTCCACTATTTCACTTTTCCCTTCAATAACAGCCTGTTACCCCCGAATGCCAAACTGCAGGCTGTTCTAAGGTACATTTTGTTTTACTAAAATACTGGCATTCCGGATCACAGCAATTCTACCCTGTTCGGAATCGATGATCTGCTGGATTTCGGATTCATTAACCTTGGTCACACCCAGCGTGGCGCATGCGGCCTCATCCAGGGAGGTCAGCATGTGAATATGAATACGCTTGGTTTTCAGCATCATAGATAAAGCCGTACCGCCATTGCCTTCATAGTTTTTTTCGAGCAGGGCAAAGGCTGCTTCAAAACTTCCGGCCTCAAGGTATTTCATGAAATAATCCGATCCGATTCTATCCATGCATTCTGACAATACCACCAGGGTGCCTCCGTCTTTAACAAAAGCCGCTGCGTGGTGAATCGACTTATGTCCCTGGATGAAATTGATATCCTTGGGATAGCCCCCGCCCGATGCAATCACAAGATCATACAATTCGCCTCCTGAGAACCGGTAATAGCTGTCATGGACCCTGCACGCCTCCAGGAAACCGTCGTAACTGTTCCCAACGAGCAACCTGCATACCCTTCCTTCAGCATTCATGATACCATGGATCGATATCTTCTCCGGCATATAGGTATCGATCTCCTCCAGGTCTTCGGCCAGCGGGTTGCCATTGAGATTACCGGGCTGACAGCCGGACGCAAGCGAACGCTTCTCCCTGTCGAGAAAAAGTCCGTGATTTTGATAAATGGCCTTTCGGGAAGCCAGTCCGGGAAATAACAGCTTTCTCCCCCCTCCGTAGGCGGCAAAGTAATGATGGGAGATCGACCCAAAGGTGATCAGCAGGGTGCTGCGGAGAATGTCCTGCCGCACGGTAACGGGCGTTCCTCGCCTGGTGGTGCCAACCCTGGTAAAAACGGAATCATTCTTGCAATCGTGGTGAACAAAACGATATTCCCTGTAAATCTCACCATAACTGCAGATGCTCTCATCTTCCGTCTGGCGGGGATGGGTGCCGTAAGCGATGTAAAAAGTGATGCCTTCTTTGCTGGCACCCTTTTGTAAAAGAATTTCAGTCAGCCAGGGGAGGTATTCCGGGTAACCGCATAAGCGGGTCTTATCGGAAACTACAATGGCCACCCGGCTATATCGAGCTCCATCCGAGGGCAGATACTGCAGCAGCTGGTCATTAAAAGATCCCTGGGATATTTGGTATTCCGGCTCCTTGAATTCAGGCAATACTGCTGTGGAGGGCAGGGAAAATGAGATCTGTCTTCTGCCGTACTTGAGCTGAATGATCATAAGGTTGGTTTTGACAAAGATAATAAAAGTTATAGGTTGTGGCAATCAGCCATTTGACCCCTGCTTCCCATTTTACCATGGAATAATCCTGTGCCTGCAACGCACCCAAAATTGCCTTTAAAAGTTATAAATTATCTTTATAAATTTGATTGAGATATTGATAATATTTTTCCCTGTGAAGATCGAACCCAATATTAATCTTTTCGCCTTCCTGATATTTCTTGGAGTCATACAAGGCCTGATCCTTTCCTACTTCTTCCTGAACAAGAAAAATAGGGTTTACCAGGCCAACATTTTCATCGGATTGTTAATGCTGGCATTTTCACTTATTTCCCTGGATATCTTCCTCTGCTATACCGGATACATGGCCAGGCTCCCCTGGCTTGACAATTACAGTGAAAGTTTTATATTTGCTGTGGGACCCTTATTTTATTTATATGTTAAGGCCAGCCTGAAATTAAAGGTTCAAACTCGACAGATCCTGCATCTCCTGCCTTTTGTTTTCTATACATTTTATAATCTGCTGTATATTGTTCAGCCAACTGCGTATAAATATGGCGCTTATGTTGATGCATACTATCCTGAACTGAATATTGAAAGAGCATCTGCCAGGTTCAATTGTGATCCGCTGTATCTGAGGGAATATCTTCCTATAATTGTAATAGTTTTTCTGCTTATCTATATAGTGCTTCCCTTTCTGAGTGTGGTTAAGGCTTTCAGAAGCGAGGATGTTTCTTTGTTGAGCAGGCGATACAAGAACCTGAGCTGGTTGCGGAATTTTACCCTTTTCCTTTTCTTGTTGTTATTGATTAATATTCTTGTGAAGCTTACTTTTGGCCCGGATATCGGTGATTACCTGGTTTCGTCATTGATTGCAATTCTTATTTATGGTACCAGTGCCCATGTGATCCGGTCTTCGGCTTTTTTTACCGAACACCTGGGTAATAGCGCAACCACCGCTAAAAAATATGCCAAATCTTCGCTGAGCGAAGAAGATAAGATTGAAATCCTCAGGAAACTGACTGAAGGCATGGAACATGAGAAATATTACCGGAATAACCTGGTTTCACAATTCCAGGTCTCGAAGAAACTGCTTATCCCCGCCCATCATATATCCCAGGTGATCAATGAAAAGCTGAACCAGTCATTCTTTGAGTTTATTGCTATGTACCGGATCAAGGATGCTGAACAAATGCTGTCCAATCGAGATTACGCTCATCTGACTATCGAAGACATCGCCGATGCTGTCGGGTATAATTCAAAATCAGCTTTTAACAAGACATTTAAAAAAATTACCGGCAAAACTCCTTCTGAGTACAGGGCATGAATCGTCTTTCATGAATTATTCTATCTTGCTGTTGGTCAATAATTAACAAATCTACTTTTGTGCGCGCTTATAAGCGGATTGTGCGCGCTTATGAGTGAATTGTTTGAATTACAACATCATAGCGTAAGTTTGGTGTGAATTTCATGTTTAACCTAAACTTATATACTATGAAAACACTTGATTTATCCAGAGGCAGAACCTTCAAATCACACCTTGCTGATATAATGGTTCTATTAATTGTATGCACCGCACCTGGCATTGGACAGGAAACCAAAACCCTGTTTAAAAGTGATTTAAAAATCGGTTTTATATGGGGTATCGAACTGAAAACATCTTCCATCCAGCAACAACCGGCTACCCAATATGGCATGTACGCCGGGGCCCTGTTTAATCATGCAATCATGATTGGAGCCGTAGGAGCTGCTAATGTCACTCATCCCCATGTTAATTACGGCTATACAGCCTTGATGGTTCAATACACGTATAAGCCAGCGAACATGGTTCACCTGAATGGCCATCTGATCTTCGGGAGTGGCTCCACCAAGGATTATGAAAATGAAAAATCAAATGTGCTGGACAATTTTGGAAATGTCACCGGCGCCAGGTTTAATATTGTTGAACCGGGCATTAATGGCGAGATAAACCTGGGTGTCAAAACAAGACTTGTTTTGGGTGTTGCGTACCGTTATGTTTACGGTATTGATCAATACAGTGAGTACACTTCCAGATCGCATGTATCGGATGGTGATCTTTCGGGCTTTAACTTCACAGCAGGTATAAAATTTGGTTTATATTGAATACCAAAAAGCCGGCGCCTCATCACCCAGGGGCCGGCTTTTTTTTCACAATATCAGGCATCAGTGAAGTGAGATATGACACACATCCTATTCTATATAATTCCGAGTAATGGCATTTTCCTGTCATTTTTCTTTCTGGCCCGGTCAGAGCGTCCTCCCGGCTGTAATTTCCTCCTGGGATCAATGCTCCTTGCCTTATCCTGCATTTCCGCACAGCAATACTTCCTATCACTGACCGAGAATCCCGCCCAACCTCTTGCTCCGCATTATATCCTGAATGAATTGTTGATCAGTCCGTTCCTTTTTCTATACACCTTTACCTTTCTTCATCCATCAACAAAAATTAAAATATGGCTTCACATACTTTTTATTATGACTAACCTGCCATTGCTGTTTTGGGTTAACCGGAGCAATTCCCTGATAATATACTTTTTTATCAACGCATTTATTCTGATGAATGGCATGTACCTGTTTGCCTCGATTTTTACGATCCTGGATTCATTTAAGGGGAAATCCGCTGAACCAGGACAATTTCCTGCCTCGGCATACAAATGGATTTACCTCCTCAATCTGATGGTGATCGGTGCTTCTTTTTTCAGCATCATGTGGTATGCGATGTGTCCGGCCAGAATGACTTGTCTTGCTCAGTTTGCCAAAGGTCTGGTAATATATCTCACTTATATTAAAATACTTGATAAGGCAGTGTTTAACGGATTTCCTCATCCTTAAACAAATATATGCCCTCGTTCCCGTCAGCCTTGGCGAAGCCGCGAAACATGCCGACTGAATTAAAGGATATCGCAACATGGCCATCATGGTCAACGCCAATGATACCCCCCGTACCACCGGCATGCACCAGTTTATCCTGTACAACCAGGTCAGCTGCCTGTTGAAGCGTCAGTCCCTTGTACTCCATCAGCGCCGAAATATCGTGGGCCACGGTATATCGTATGAAATACTCTCCATGACCTGTGGCAGAAATGGCGCAGGTGGCATTGTTGGCGTAAGTGCCCGCGCCAATGATGGGGGTATCTCCGATCCGGTTATAGCGCTTGTTATCCATGCCGCCTGTGGAAGTGCCAGCCGCCAGGTTGCCGTTCCTGTCCAGTGCACAGCAACCTACTGTTCCTTTATTTTCTTTTTTCAATATTTCTTTCAGGTCATTCCACCGCCGCCGGGTAAAGAAATAGTCCGGAGATACTATATCAAGCCCCTGCTCACGGGCGAATTCCGACGCTCCTGCCCCTGTAAGCATTACATGTGGTGAATTCGTCATAACCGTTCTTGCAGCGGTTATGGGGTTTTTGATATCGGTAACCGCAGCTACCGCTCCAGCTGCCAGGTTGGAACCATCCATGATGGCAGCGTCCAGCTCGTTCCTCCCTTCGTGGGTGAACACTGCGCCCCTGCCCGCATTAAAAAGGGAATCATCTTCCATAATCCTGATGGTCTGCTCCACGGCATCGAGCGCACTGCCCCCCTCCTGAAGGATCTTTTTGCCAGTATGAAGGGCCCGGACCAGCGCGGCCCGGTATTGCCTTTCCAGATCGGGTTGCATAATACCGGGTGCCAGGGTGCCTGTTCCACCGTGAATCACAATGGCCCAGTTCTGACCGGTTGCCGTTGCTACTTTTTGTTGTTCAGCTTCTGTTTTATTTCGCGGATTATTGCAGGAGAGACTCCCAATAACCACAAAAAACAGTATAAAACTCATGGACCTTGGTTTCATGATGAGCAGGATTATGTATATGAAGATTAGTCCCAAACATATTTCCAGCTGTTATCGGACTGCTTCTTCCACACAGTATGAAAGATTCCTTTATATTCAACCACAGCACCGGCTTCATCCTTCATTTTCCAGACATATTTGCCGTAAGTATATCCCATTGTCCCGCAATCTGATACAGCAACAAAATCCGGAGTCCAGTTTACCGTAGCATTTTTATCGGTACTTTTCTCATAATAGGCCCTGATATTTTCCTTACCTGAAATAAGCGAATCATTTCCTCTGCTGATCACAGCATTTTCATCTGCAAAAAAGTAAAAAGCTTCTGCTATGCCCTTTTCTGAAGCCATCTTTTCAAAAGCCTTCTCCGTCTGGAAGATTTCGTTTTTGATCTCTTCCCTGTTCCGGGGTTGCCGGCAGGAAGCTGCCATGAGCATACCGGCAAAAATAAGTATATAAGTTTTCATAGGATGGTTCTGGTGTTTCATTTTTTCTGCCAGATGGAATTCAACTCGTACAGGGTACACGGCTGCCAGTTCACAGTCCCGTTTTTCTGAAAAAACGACAGCCGGTCATACTTCTCAGTGGGGAAGAAGATTTCGGTCATGACAATACTACCCTGGTCAGCAAATAGTTCTGCCGAGGCTACATCAAGAAATACATGCAACTTCAAAATACTGTCCCCTGAAATTCTGGGTGCAACATGCACTCCCGGGAACTTTCCGGAGAAGGATGTGTTCCCCGATTGCCTCCTGTCGATATAAAACTGATGACGCTGCCTGTTGTAACCCAGAACCACTTTTTCCTGCAGCCTGTTGGAAAAGACGATTCCGAAATCATCAGCCGATGTGCCGGATAAATCGGCTTCCAGGATGACCTCATTCAATCCGGATATGCTATAGGTGCTGTCTGTTGCCACCTGCAGCAATCTTTCCGTTTCACGGATGGTACTCAACTCGTGCACGGGATTCGAGAATAACCGCATACCGTTGGCAGTGGCTTTAAGCTCCATGGTTCTGGGGAGGGTTGATGCACTCCGCCAGTTGATGGTGGGTACCTGGGTTGCATAATCCCAGTTGCTCATCCAGCCGATAAGGATTCGGCGGCCGTCTTCTTTCGGAATATCTGACCAGGTTACTCCCGCATAGTTATCCGGACCATAGTCCAGCCAGAGGACGGTATCGTCAGGATGATCACTGATAAAAGTCGAGCCGTCAAAATTCCCTGTAAAATACTGTGTTCCGGAACCACCATTAGGTCCTCCCGGATTCATGTTCACCAGGAGCACCCATTTTTCCTGGTCACCGGCTTTCATGGGAAACAGATCGGGGCATTCCCATACGCCACCGTGTGCGCCGGCATCGGCTCCAAAATCGCTCTGGAATTCCCAATTCCTGAGGTCGGAAGAACTATAAAATTTTACTTTTTGTCCGGCGGCCAGCACCAGGATCCATTTTTGGGATGACTCATCCCATATTACCTTGGGATCGCGGAAATCTTTCTCCCCTGGATTCTGAATCACCGGATTATGCAAATATTTTTTGAAAGTCCTTCCCCGGTCATTGCTGTAGGCGATGCTCTGGGTCTGAAAATCACTCCGCCCCATTTTGGCAAGGGTTTCGGAATGCTGTGTAAATATGGCAACCAACGGAGGATCCTGCCCGGTCTGCAATCCCGAAGCATTTTTCCAGTCGATAACAGCGCTACCGGAAAAGATATAACCGAGGGAATCAGGATACAAGGCAACGGGCAAATGCTGCCAGTGCACCAGGTCTTTGCTAACAGCATGTCCCCAGTGCATCGGTCCCCACACATTGCTGTCGGGATAATACTGGTAAAACAGATGGTACTCGCCCCCGTAATATACCATCCCGTTGGGATCGTTCATCCATTGCTGCGGGGGAGAAAAGTGAAACTGCGGCCTGTGCTGTTCCCCGAAAGGCACCTCCCGTTTACAGGCCGGCAAAAACAACAGGGGGAGGATTAAAGAAAAGATTAAAAATCTTATTATGTTTTTCATGGTTAATGAATTAAGCCTTTCATGAAAGGAACCAAAAAGGATATTGACTTCATCACTTAAAAATAGCAATTATTCATTTCTTCTTCATAAAAACATTTTTCAGAATCATCCTTACTGATTTTCTTGTGCTAATTTTGACCCCGATGGAGCAATTTCTCAAAGAACTCAACCCTGCGCAATACGAGGCTGTTGTAAATACCAACGGCCCTGCACTGGTCATTGCCGGTGCAGGATCGGGTAAAACACGAGTGCTTACCTACCGGGTGGCTTATCTGTTAAACCAGGGCGTGAAGCCGGGCCAGATCATCTGTCTTACCTTTACCAACAAGGCAGCCCGGGAAATGAAGGAGCGCATTGCACAGGTGGTGGGTGACGACCTTGCGAAGTATCTTTGGATGGGCACTTTTCACAGCATCTTTGCCCGCATATTGCGCACCGAATCAGAATTCCTCGGATACCCGTCCAGTTACACCATTTATGACACCCTTGATTCGAAAAGCCTGTTGAAATCCATCATCAGGGAAATGAACCTCGATGATCAGCGGTATAAACCCGGGGAAGTGCTGGGCCGTATCTCCTGGGCCAAGAATAACCTCATCACACCCCAGGCCTATAAAAACCATGCCGAAATCAGCAACAGCGATGCTGTTACCCGCCGTCCGCAATTGGGCGAAATCTATCAGACCTACTGCATCCGTTGTAAAAAGTCGGGGGCTATGGATTTTGACGATCTCCTGCTAAATACCAACATCCTGTTCCGGGATTTTCCGCTGGTGCTGGCCAAGTACCAGGAACGGTCCCGGTTCATGCTGGTGGATGAGTACCAGGATACCAACCACTCCCAGTATCTTATTGTCAACAAGCTGGCCGCTAAGTATCATAATGTCTGCGTAGTGGGCGACGATGCCCAGAGCATTTATTCCTTCCGCGGCGCCCGCATCGAGAACATCCTGAATTTCCGAAAGGATTATCCCGAACATCAGCTGTTCAAACTGGAGCAGAATTACCGGTCCACCAAAACTATCGTGGACGCTGCCAACAGTCTGATCGCAAAGAACCAGGGTCAGATCAAAAAGAATGTATGGTCTGACAATGAAACCGGGCAAAAAATCAAAGTAGTCAAATGCCTTACGGATATCGAGGAAGGATTCTTTGTTTCCAACAGCATTTTGGATCATGCCTATTCGGAGCAGCAACTCTACAGTGATTTCGCCATTTTATACCGCACCAATGCACAGTCGAGGATCTTCGAAGAGGCCCTCCGCAAGCGGAATGTTCCCTACCGTGTTTATGGCGGCATATCTTTTTACCAGCGCAAGGAAATCAAGGATATGCTGGCCTATCTGCGGCTTGCCGTGAATCAGAGCGACGATGAAGCTCTTAAAAGGATCATCAATTATCCTGCCAGGGGCATCGGTGATGTTACGCTCGAAAAATTGGAAGAACTCGCCTCACGGAGTGGGAAAAGCCTGATGCAGACGATTGAAGAAACAGGACAGCAGGATGTTGGATTAAACAAGGGCACCGTCACCAAACTGCATGCTTTCCATGAAATGATCCGGGGATTCTCGCGCATCATACAGGAATTGAATGCTTTTGAGGCCACACAGCACATTGCCATTACAACCGGCGTGCGTAAAGACCTCTACAACGGAAATACTCCCGAGGAGCGCAGCCGGTATGAGAACCTGGAGGAACTGCTGAACGGTATCAAAGATTTCACCGATACCGCCATCAATGAGAATAGATCCGCTACCATGGTGGATTACCTCGAAAATGTTTCACTGATCACCGATCTGGACCAGGATAAAAGCGATGACCGTAACAAGGTGACCATCATGACCATGCATTCAGCCAAGGGACTTGAGTTCAACAATGTTTACATATCCGGGGTGGAAGAGGAACTTTTCCCTTCCAGGATGTCATTCGAATCACCGGAGGAAATGGAAGAAGAACGGCGTCTGTTTTATGTGGCCATCACCCGAGCCAGGAAGAGGGTCTTCATCAGTTATGCCCAGAACCGATACCGCTGGGGAACACCAACATCATGCCAGCCCAGCCGGTTTTTGCGCGACATTGATCCAAAATACCTGGATCTGCCCGCTGAAAAATCCTCCAGGCCAACCAGCCCCAATTATGACGATGAAGCGGATTGGGAGGACCAATGGAGTGAAAGGAACCAGTTAAAAAAGTCGGCGGCCGGAAAACCCTATCCGGGCACTTCCCTTAACAGACCCAGCCCTTCCAGGACCGGCCTGGTGATCCCCAGGAAGATACCCGTGCCCGCCAAACCGGTGAACGCGGACTTCAAATCCGACAACCCCGATGCGATCCAATCGGGCATGCATGTGGAACATCCATCTTTTGGTGCCGGTAAAATCGTTCATATCGAAGGTGTTACTCCAAACCGGAAGGCTACAGTATTTTTCCAGGAACTCGGTGAGGAAAAACAATTGTTGCTGAAGTTTGCGAAGTTAAGAATAGTGACAAGGGACGAGGGCTCCGGGATAAGCGGATTGTGACATACTATCACAACAACCACAACAACCACAACAACCACAACAACCACAACAACCACAACAACCACAACCTCCAACCCATTCTTTCTCCCCAAACATATTCCCCGATAAATTTGACCATAACCGATTTTTCCTATAGCTTTGTTAAAATTATTTATATGGAATACGATTATAATACCAGCCGACCCAAACTGATCTTGCCTGAATACGGCCGTAATATTCAGAAAATGGTGGAATACATCCTTTCCATCCCCGACCGCGAGGAGCGAAACCGTCTGGCCCAGGCAGTCATCATCATCATGGGGAATATGAATCCTCATTTGCGTGATATAAATGATTTCAAGCATAAACTCTGGGACCACCTGGCCATCATGTCGGATTTTCAGCTCGATATTGACTATCCATACGAAATACCGCAACCTGAAGAGTTTGCTGAAAAACCTCGTCGTGTAAGTTATAATACCAATGAGATCCGCTACCGTCATTACGGCCGTATCGTGGAAAGCCTGATCAAGGAAGCCATAAAACTACCCGAAGGGGAAGATAAGGATACCCTTACCAAGCTGATCGCCAATCATATGAAAAAATCCTACCTGGCCTGGAACCGGGATTCAGTTACCGATGAGATCATTTTCAACGATCTCTTTGAATTGTCCGGTCGAAAACTCAGTGTAAAGGAAGGGCTCAAGCTCAGCGATCAGAAGGACTTTCAGAAAGGGAAACTGCAGCAACAGCAACAACAGCAGCACCAGCAGCGCAAACGCATGCAGATGCAGCAACAGCGTAAAAAAACACAGTAATTGATAACAGTCTGATGACTTCTTTCAGGGTCCAAGGCAACAGGCCCCTCAAGGGCGAGATTACGCCACAGGGCGCAAAGAATGAGGCACTGCAGGTAATATGCGCCACCCTGCTCACACCGGAAGAAGTTACCATCCACAACATCCCCGACATCGTAGATGTCAATAACCTGATCGACCTGGTTGCTTCCCTGGGCGCTGAGGTCGACCGCATATCCCGTCATTCCTGCCGTTTTAAGGCCCACCGCATTAATATTGACTATCTGCTTACTGACGATTTCAGGAAACGCAGCGGAAGCCTCCGGGGCTCCCTGATGATCATGGGACCGCTGCTCGCCAGGTTTGGCAGAGGGTATATTCCCCGTCCAGGTGGCGACAAAATCGGGCGCCGGCGAATGGATACGCACATTAATGGTCTGGTGAACCTGGGTGCCCGTTTTGATTATGAATATACCAGCGAATTCTATAAACTGCACGCGGAAAGGCTCACCGGTTGTTCCATGCTGCTCGAGGAGGCTTCCGTAACAGGAACGGCCAATATATTGATGGCTGCTGCACTGGCCAGGGGAAAAACCACCATCTATCATGCCGCCTGTGAACCCTATGTTCAGCAGCTCTGTCACATGCTGAACCGCATGGGAGCCAGGATATCCGGGATAGGCTCAAACCTGCTGACCGTTGAAGGGGTTGACACCCTTACCGGCTGTGAGCACACGTTACTCCCGGATATGATTGAAGTGGGTTCCTTCCTGGGTATGGCAGCCATGACCCGCTCCGAGATCACCATTAAAAATGTATCCTGGGAAAATCTCGGTATCATTCCGGCCGTGTTCAGGCGGATCGGCATTGAATTCGAACGCCGGGGAGATGATATTTTTGTGCCCGGCAAAGAGCATTACCAGGTAGAGACCTTTATCGACGGATCAATTCTTACCATTGACGACGCACCCTGGCCCGGTTTTACGCCGGACCTTATCAGCGTGGTGCTGGTAGTGGCTACACAGGCCCGCGGCAATGTACTCATTCATCAGAAAATGTTTGAAAGCAGACTTTTCTTTGTCGACAAACTCATTGAAATGGGCGCCCAGGTTATCCTGTGTGATCCGCACCGCGCATCGGTTTACGGACTTGACAACCAGATCAGGCTCAGGCCCACCACCATGACATCCCCCGATATCAGAGCCGGTGTTGCCCTGCTCATCGCGGCCCTGTCAGCCGACGGTACCAGCATCATCCATAACATCGACCAGATCGACCGGGGCTATGAACGGATCGATGAGCGACTAAACGCTATTGGCGCTTCGATATCACGAATCAATTAGTGGTTCTGCCTTCCCGTGTGCCTGGCACTGATGATTGTTTTGTTTTTCTCAAGTTCATCGGCAATCTCATGCGACCGCCTTACTGCCTCGCTGATATGTGGTAATACATTCTTCTTCCCTACCATAAAAACAATCCGGGCTTTGCGGAGTTCCAGGAAGATTTCATCTTTCACCCCCGAAAGAACCACTTTAGTACCCTGACTCCTGAAGGATTGGATAATTTCACGAAGGTTATGTATACCAGTGGAATCGATCACAGGCACGTTGCGCATCCTGATGATCAGGATTTTCGGGGGTTGTTTGATCTCTCTGAGGACATCCCTGAACCGATAAGCCACACCAAAAAAGAAGGGCCCATTAATCTCAAAAACCTCGCATCCTCTGGGAATATGCAGCTCTTCGGGAAAATCAGCCGATGTGTCTGTGCGTTCGGTAGTGAACTTGCTGGTTATGGAGGATATCTGCGTGATCATAGCCATCCGGTGCATGAATAACATGGCTGCCAGCACAATACCGATTTCAATGGCCAGTGTGAGATCCACCAGAACCGTCAGCAGGAAAGTGGTAAGCAAAACGGCTACATCATTGGCAGATCCTTTGGCAATGCTGATAAACGACTTGTACTCACTCATGTTATAAGCTACGATAACCAGGATGGCGGCCAGGCAGGAAAGTGGAATAAGGGTAGCCCATTTTCCGAAAAAGAGCATGATCAGCAACAATACCAGCGCATGAATCATGCCGGATACCGGTGTGCGGCCTCCGTTCTTAACATTTGTGGCTGTGCGCGCAATAGCTCCTGTTGCCGGAATTCCTCCGAACAGGCCACTGAAAACATTGGCAATCCCCTGCCCGATCAATTCGGTATTGGACCGGTGGCTTCCACTGATCATGCCATCGGCCACCAGGGCTGAAAGTAAAGACTCAATAGCACCCAGCATCGCAATCGTGAAAGCAGGCTTCACATATAGCTTGATGTCGGCAAGACTGACCTCGGGAATCATGGGCAAAGGCAGTGCAGAAGGTATCGCACCAAATTTCGATCCGATGGTTTCCACAGGGATATGGAAAATCTGAACTGCCGCTGTGCCTATAATTATGGCCACAAAAGTGCCAGGGATCTTTGTGGTGATCTTTTTAAAGTAAATAGCGATCAAAATGGTGCCTAGACCAACTGTAAGGGCATACCAGTTTACAGTGTTTAATGCGTTTAAATAGGCACTCCACTTGCCCGCAAAATCGTCAGGAACCCGGGCAAGGGTAAGACCGAAAAAGTCCTTGATCTGAGTGGAAAATATGATCAGGGCAATACCACTAGTAAACCCAACCACCAGGGGAATGGGAATGAACTTGATCACAGCACCGAGCCTCAGTAATCCAAATCCAATAAGGATAAAACCAGCCATGATGGTTGAAATGATCAGTCCGTTTATACCGTAAACCTGAACTACACCAAGCACGATCACTACAAAGGCTCCGGTAGGGCCACCGATCTGAACCCTGCTGCCTCCGAGTGCCGAAATCAGAAATCCGGCCACAATGGCTGTGATCAATCCCTTTTCAGGAGAAACACCTGAAGCTATGGCAAAAGCTATTGCCAGGGGAAGCGCCACGATCCCAACGATAATGCCAGCACCAAGATCTTTGAAAAATTGTTGCCTGGAGTATCCCTCCTTTAAAACAGTAAGCAATTTGGGTTCAAAAAGATACGCCATAACGAGTTTCTTAAAGAAGCCGCTAAAATACATAGAAATATTTCCCGTTGTTTTATGTGGGGCAAAAAACTATAGAGCACCACATATCAATCTGCCTAGTTCGGGAAATTCCCGCTTATAATGCCAGCAAAGTAGTTCACGAGACAAATCATATACCGGTACCTTCGATTTATCAATGATGGCAGTATCGGAGGTAGCGATAACCCCTTCCTGGCGCTGGCGTAACGCCCAGTCGGCTGATTTAATTACATGACAATCCGTGACAAGACCAGCCTTTTGAAATTTTTCCCGGATCAGGTGCGCATGCTGCTCACTATGAGAAACCGGAGAATCCAGGTAAACATCTACACGGGCAGGCTGTCGGAGTATGAGAAAAGCTGCCATCTGAACAACACATTCAGCAAAGGTCTTCTCGTCATTTAATCTGCCATGCAGTGAACCGGCATCCCTCATAAACTGATCGGTGCTGATAAAGGTAATTTTGCCCATGCGGTAGTTGAGCAGCGTGAACAAAACATTGTAACCATCAACCGCCAGGTCCATCCCGTTAATCTCCGACACGAGCAGTGACTTCCGAAGTGCCGATCTTTCCCGGGATGAGATCCCCCGGTAAAGCACCGTTCGCTGATCACCGCCAAGCCGGTACCGGTCGCCCACCAGTTTAAGCACCCCCCGTTCAGGATAATGCCGGTCGATCAGATAGTAATAATCACGGCATGCTTTGATAAAATCTGCACTTTGCAGATCGTGGTATTTCGACTTGTCCGGCATGGCCCAACAATTTACGGCAAAATGTCGACAATTTTACGTGTTTTGTAGATTTATATACTGAATTTGCTTCAATTGCAGGCTTTTATTTATGAATATTTCCAAAAAGATTTTTTAGATTTGAGACTTCTAAAAAAATCATTATGTCAAATACAGAAAACACAAAAAGTTACACAAACATCCAGGCATTCATACTGGTGACCCTTAGGATCCTGCTGGGATGGTATTTTTTATATGAAGGTCTTGTGAAGATTGCGAATCCTGATTGGTCTTCCTATGGTTACCTGATGGATTCACAGGGCCCGATGGCCGGTTTGTTTCATGCCATGGCTGCAAAATCAGGTGTTGTTGCTGTGGTTGACCTGCTGAACAAATGGGGCCTTACGCTTATCGGCCTGGGTTTGATGTTGGGATGCCTTACCCAGCTGGCCTTGTTTTTCGGCATGTTGCTGTTAATCATGTACTATTGTTCGCATCCACCCCTGGCATCGATTACCTACCTGATGCCGCAGGAAGGCAGCTATCTGTGGGTGAATAAGACACTGATCGAGATATTTGCCATGGCTTTGTTGCTGGTTTTCCCCACGGGTCATATTGTAGGTATTGACAGAATCATTTCAAAACTGACAAAAAAATAGGGATTCATAACCATGAAAAAAGATAATAAGAAAAAGGATACAGCCTCGCAGAAAACCAGTGCACGTCAGTTTGGACGGAGGGACCTCATCAAAGGTTTGGCTGCAGTGCCTGTTTTAGGCGCATTTTCTTACGCCTGGCTGCGTAAGAACAGTATTGACGAGACTTTCCGGAAACAAATGCGCGAAGTAGTCAACCTGACCTCACAGCCTGTTGAACTGGCCCCTTCCATAAAGGATGGGAAACCCATCCGGATCGGTATCATTGGTTTCGGAATTCGCGGAAAGCAGCTGATGCGGGCGGCCGGATTCCCTGAACCCGAGTGGATCGATGAACAGATCAAAGCTCATGCGGAGAACAAACAAAATACCAACTACCAGAACTTCATGGAGCAGGAACAGCTCAATATCGAGGTGAATGGTGTTTGCGATATCTTTTCGGTGTATTCAAAAGCTGCTGCAATTACCGGATCCAATGTTAACCGCGAAGGTGTGGGCGGTAAAATGGGTAAGGAACCCAAACAATACAAAACCTACCTGGAACTCCTGGATGCTCCCGATATTGATGCCGTAATCATTGCCACGCCTGATCACTGGCATGCCCCTATGGCCATTGAGGCAGCCAAAAGAGGCAAGCATGTTTACTGCGAAAAACCTGTAAGCTGGACTGTCCCTGAAACCTACGAACTGGTTAAGGTGGTGAAGGAAAAAGGCATAGTTTTCCAGCTTGGACACCAGGGAAGACAAACCGAAAGTTATACCAAAGCCAGGGAAGCCATTGAAAAGAACGTACTCGGTAAGGTTAATCTGATTGAAGTATGTACCAACCGTAACGATCCGAACGGAGCCTGGGTATACGATATTCATCCCGAGGCCAATCCCAATACCATCGACTGGCAGCAATTCCTCGGACAGGCACCTTACCACGATTTCAGTCTGGAACGTTTCTTCCGCTGGCGCTGCTGGTGGGATTACAGCACAGGTCTTAACGGTGATCTCCTCACCCATGAGTACGACGCACTGAACCAGATCATGGGCCTCGGTATTCCGGGTTCTGTTGCTTCTTCAGGCGGAATTTACTTCTTCAAGGATGGACGTACGGTTCCCGATGTACTTCAGGTAGTCATGGAATTCCCACAACACGATCTGTCGTTTTTATACAGTGCCACGCTGGCCAGCGGACGCTCCCGCGGAAAGGTGATCATGGGGCATGATGCCTACATGGAGATCAGCGATCGCCTTGTGATCAAGGCCGATCCCGAATCCACCCAGTATAAAAAGAAGATCGAGGAAGGGCTCATCGATCCCAATACCCCCCTGTATGCCTTCACTCCGGGCAAAAAAGGCGCTGATGGTTTTGCCACCGCAACGGAACAGTATTTCGCCAGCCGCGGACTGCTCTATACTTACCGGAACGGGAAACGTGTAGACACTACCCATTTGCACATTAAAGAATGGCTGAATTGCATCCATGCAGGAATACAGCCCAGCTGTAGCATTGATCAGGCTTTCCAGGAAGGGATCAGTGCACACATGTCCACCAAAGCCCTGCTCGAAAACAGAAGGGTATTCTGGGATGCTGATAAACAGGTGATTGTATAAATTATCTTGGAGGAGTAATAATTTTAGAGTGATTTTATCTAACTTCGGGGGAAACAAAGCATGAATTTGCTTACCTTAGAGTTTTGCTAAGATCGGGGTTCCTTATCTTAGAGATTAACAAACTTAAACTATAATAATTACTTCAAACTTAAAAATTTCGTCTATGAACAAAGCAAAGAAATCAGGAATTAGCCGCAGGGAATTCCTGGGTAATACGGCAGCTGCGGCCGCCATGTTTACCATTGTTCCCAGCAATGTTGTCAGCGGCCTTGGTCACAAGGCTCCAAGCGATCAGCTCAGAATCGCTGCTGTTGGAATTGGAGGCATGGGTAATTCAAACCTGAGTGCCGTAAAAAGCGAGAATATTGTTGCCCTGTGCGATGTTGACTGGAAGTATTCGGCCGGTGTATTCAAGGCATACCCCAATGCTAAGAAGTATTGGGACTGGCGCGTGATGCTCGATGAAATGAAGGATTCCATCGATGCTGTTATTGTAGCTACTGCTGACCATTCACATGCTATAATTGCCGCAACGGCCATTACCCTTGGCAAACATGTGTATGTTCAGAAACCGCTTACACACTCGGTTTATGAGTCACGCCTCCTTACCAAGCTGGCTGCAAAATACAAAGTGGCTACCCAGATGGGCAACCAGGGAAGTTCAGGCGAAGGCGTGCGCCAGACCTGTGAATGGATATGGGCGGGTGAGATCGGAGAAGTAAAGAAAGTGGAAGCATTTACCGACCGCCCGATATGGCCCCAGGGTCTCAACCGTCCTGCACAGGGACATTGGGTTCCTGAAACCCTGAACTGGGATCTCTTTATCGGTCCTGCTCCCATGCGTCCGTTCAATGAGGTATATCACCCCTGGAACTGGCGAGGCTGGTGGGATTTCGGAACCGGTGCCCTGGGTGATATGGCCTGCCATATACTCCACCCGGTTTTCAAAGGCCTGCGGTTGCAGTATCCGATCAAGGCTCAGGCCAACTCAACCTTGTTGTTAACGGATTGCGCCCCGAATGCCGAATATGTAAAATTCACCTATCCTGCCCGTACCGGTTTGAAAACCGACAAGATCAAGTTTCCCGAAGTGGAAGTAACCTGGTCCGACGGCGGTATTAAACCCATGTTCCCCAACGGCTGGCCAGCCGGTAAGGATATGAATGACGGTGGCGGCGGCGTTTTGTTCCATGGGACCAAGGACACCCTGGTATGCGGCTGCTATGGTAAAGATCCCTGGCTGCTCTCGGGAAGAAAACCGGTCACTCCGAAAACCCTGCGCCGTGTTGACGTTAGTCACGAAATGGACTGGGTAGCTGCCTGCAAACAGACACCCGAAAGCCGGATTGAGCTCTCCTCTGACTTCAAGGAAGCCGGACCTTTCAACGAAATGGTTGTGATGGGCGTGCTGGCAGTCCGTTTACAGGGCCTGAACAAGGTTCTTGAGTGGGACGGCCCGAACATGCAGTTCACCAATCTCAATGATAATGAAAAAGTCAGGACCTGCATTGAAGATGCCTTCTCCATCCACGATGGTCACCCCACTTTCAACAAAAAGTGGACCGATCCGATGCCGGCCAAGGCCTTTGCAGCTGAACTGATTAAGCACACTTACAGGAATGGCTGGTCACTGCCTGCAATGCCTGCCTGATAGAACCATGATTATTAACAGCTAAAAACTTGAAAACTTATATGAAACGTCTTGCATTGTCATTGCTTCTGGTTGGCCTATTCATTGCAGGCAGCCAGGTATTTTATTCCTGTAAATCTGCCGGCCAAGGAGCCGACTCTACTAATGCTGATACTATGGCTGTAGTTGATCCAAACAATTCGCTTACTGCTCAGGAGCAGGCTGAAGGTTTTGCTATGATTTTCGATGGTAAGACCACTACCGGATGGCGTGGTTACAGCAAACCGGCCTTCCCCGATTCAGGTTGGGTTGTTGAAGACGGTGCGCTGCGCTGCATTGGCTCCGGTATGGGTGAGGCCGGTGGTAAGGGAGGCGACATCATCTACGATCAGAAATTCAAGGATTTCGATCTGAAACTTGAATGGAAAATCGACTCCGGCGGCAATAGTGGTATTTTCTATCTCGGACAGGAACTACCGGGCGAACCTGTTTGGAAGTCCGCTCCCGAAATGCAGGTACTGGATAATATCAGACATCCTGATGCCAAACTGGGTAAGGACGGTAACCGCCAGGCAGGATCCTTATACGACCTGATCCCTGCAGTTCCTCAAAATGCAAAACCCGTTGGCGAATGGAACCAGGCTGAGATCCTGGTTTACCAGGGAACCGTTGTTCATTTCCAGAACGGCGAAAAAGTGCTGGAATACCACATTGGCACACCTGACTGGGATAAAATGATCAAGGCAAGCAAATTCAAGGATTTTCCCGAATTCGGGAAGTATATTGAAGGATACATTGCCCTGCAGGATCATGGCAACAATGTTTGGTACAGGAATATCAAGATCAAGAAAATGTAATCCGTATACAATGAACTTTGAAAAAGGTTGTTGGTTTTAACTGACAACCTTTTTCATTTGACAATTCATCCACTTAAAAAATACCATAATGAAACAGACCAGAAGAGCTTTTCTCCAATCCGCTGCACTCGCAGCAGCAGGTATCCCGCTTTTAAAGAACAATGCCTTCGGTATGGAAACCCTGGCAAAATCACCGTTTAAAATTTCCCTTGCCGAATGGTCACTTCACAAAGCCCTCTGGGCAAAAGAAATGACCCATCTGGATTTCCCGGTTAAGGCAGCCAAGGACTTCGGCATATTCGGCGTGGAATATGTGAGTACCTTTTTTAAAGATACTTCTGCCGAATACCTGAATGAATTGCTCAAGATCACAAAGGACAACAAGGTCACCAATGTCCTGATCATGGTGGACGGACAAGGTAATATGGGTGACAAGGATGAAGCCATCCGGAACAAAGCTGTGGATAATCATCATCGCTGGGTGGAAGCTGCCAAAACCCTGGGATGCCATTCCATACGGGTAAATGCAGCGGGTAAAGGCACTGAAGCAGAAGTTGCTGATGCCATGGTGGATTCACTCACCAAACTGTCCACATTTGCAGCAGGCCTGGATATTAATGTTGTCGTTGAAAATCATGGCGGTTTTTCCTCAAATGGCAAATGGCTCTCCGGTGTCATGAAACGGGTAAATCTCAAGAACTGCGGAACACTGCCTGATTTTGGCAATTTCAGGGTAAGCGCCACTGAAGAATACGACCGTTACCTGGGAATCCAGGAATTGATGCCCTATGCCAAAGGGGCAAGCGCCAAGTCTTATGATTTTGATGCCGATGGAAATGAAGTTAAAATTGATTTTTATCGCATCATCAAGATCATTAAAGATTCGGGCTATAAGGGCTGGATTGATGTTGAATATGAAGGCTCCAAGCTCAGCGAACCCGAAGGCATTATGGCTACAAAGCGCCTGCTGGAGAAAGCTTTTGCGTCAGTAGCCTGATAACTTACTGCATTTCTTTACATGCGCCAGATTAAATGTATCGATCTGGGACTGAAAGATTATAAGGAAACCTGGGATTATCAGCAGGAAATCCAGGAGTCCCTCATCAGGTCCGTCACCACCGGGAGCGATCGCGGTGGACGGGCTTGTTTGATCTTTGTGGAACATCCTCATGTTTACACCCTGGGAAAAAGCGGTAAAGAGAATAACCTGCTGATCAATCCTGCATTCCTTGCCTCCATTGGTGCCACCTTTTATAAAACAAACCGCGGTGGAGACATTACCTACCATGGCCCCGGCCAGCTGGTGGGTTACCCCATCCTGGACCTGAATGCCCTGGGAATGGGCGTGAAGAAATACATTGAACTCCTCGAAGAATCGATCATCCGGACACTTCACCATTTCGGGGTTCAGACCGCACGCCTTGCCGGTGCCACCGGGGTATGGATAGCAGCTGAAAGCGATGATCCCACCAGAAAAATCTGTGCCATAGGCGTCAGCGTCAGCCGCAGCATTACCATGCATGGCTTTGCCCTGAATGTCAGCACTGATCTTCAATATTTCCGTTATATCAATCCCTGTGGCTTCACCGACAAAAGTGTCACTTCCCTGGAACAGGAGGCGGGTCAAAAAATCCCCATGGACCAGGTTAAAAATGTGTTTTTAGAAAATTTCTGCGAACAGTTTGGGGTAACTATAGTCTGAGTAGCTTTTGTCCCTGTATTCCCAGACCGCGTTTCCTTCTCCTGGAAGCGGCAGGCACCATCACCCGTAAAGCCCCCGGAACAACTTTTACCTTGATTTTCCCCCTCATGGTCACCGGCTCCCCGTCAAGGTGGAGCGTCATCTTCCGTTTGCCTTTACGCCTGAGGCTTGCTTTCCTGATACGCATGGTTTCGAGGTAGGGACTCTGGTGGATGTTCTTAAAGAACAACCGTAAGCCAAGTTCCAGGGTAGTGGCCTTGGGGAAGGGCCTCAAAATGCACAAATCCAGCCATCCGTCATCAATAACCGCATTCGGGGCTATGTAGGCGTTGTTACCATACTGCCCTGAATTGGCAAAGGTCACCAGGAAGGCATCCAGTTTGATACTCTTGCTTCCGGTTTTAAGCACATAGGATTTGGGGGAATACCGGATATACTGATGAATGGTAGCTCTCACATAATTGAGTATCCCTCTCCGGCTGTCGCGGGCAAACTTTTTCCCCACCGAGGCATCAAAACCGGTTCCGCAGGTGCAAAAAAAGTACCTGCCGTTGACTTTACCGGCATCGATCTCGTGCGTCTTATGATGACGGATCACCTTAAGTGCGGCACTGGTTTGTACGGGTATATTCAGGTGACGGGCCAGGCCATTCCCCGATCCGGTCGGAATGATCCCGAGCTCGCAGGAAGTGTTTACCAATGCGGAAGCCACTTCGTTCACCGTTCCATCCCCTCCGACAGCAACAATGCTATCAAATCCCTCTTTCATCTTTTGCAGCGCTATCTCATAGGCATTGCCACAGTATGCTGTAAAAAGTGCTTCATAGCCTTCATCAGGAAAAGCTTCGGCAATAGCATCCAGAATCAACTGCTTTTGACGGGTCCCTGCAATGGGATTGATGATGAAAAGTATCTTTTTGGTTTCTGGCATCCCTTTAAATATACTTTCACTAGAGTTACGAAATATATTAAAATATCGTGACACTTTCATTAGTACTCAAGGTTTTTAGACATTCTGAATAATATCACTTAAATTTACCCGTTTGAGGAATGAAATGATCCCATACCCAAAAAGCTGTTGCAGAGCATTGTTTTCGCTCATCCTAACCTGCCTTGTTTTATCGGGTTTTTCATTAAGATCATTCGGACAACCAGGGAGCAAGGCATTTCAATTCCTGGAGGTCACCAATTCAGCCAGGGTTGCCGCTCTTGGCGGTGATGCCGTGGCTATTACAGATGATGATCCCGACCTGGCCTATCATAATCCTGCCTTGCTGAACCGGGACATGCATCACCATCTGGCACTCAATTATGTAAATTATTTCGCGGGCATTAATTACGGCTATGCCTCGGCGGCAGCCAAACTGGGCACTAAAGGCACCATAGCGGGGGGTATCCATTATGTGAATTATGGAAAATTCCAGGGAGCGGATGAAAGTGGCAACCTTACCGGCAGTTTCAGGGCTGCTGATTATTCAGTGAATATTATGTATTCCCGCCCCATTGATTCTCTATTCAGCTTCGGTTTTACTGTAAAATCAATCTTTTCCGACCTCGAATCCTACAACTCCACTGCCCTGGCCTTTGATGCCGGGATCACTTATTACAATCCGGCCTCTAAGTTCACTGCCGGACTGGTGATGCGGAATCTGGGCTTCCAGGTGAAGGCTTACTATCCCGAAGGCGCCGGAGAACCGCTCCCGTTCAACCTGGCGCTGGGCCTTTCCAAAGGATTGCAGTATGCGCCACTTACCTTTTATATCGTAGCGGATCATTTGGAAAAATGGGACCTGACCTACGAAACTCAAGCCGATAAAGAGGGCAGTACAGACCCCTTAACAGGGGAGCCGGTTACTGAAAGCGGGTTTGATATCTTCCTGGACAAGTTCATGCGACACATTATCGTGGGAACCGAATTGAACCTGGGTAAAAACCTCACTCTCAGAGCCGGATATAACTACAGGCGCCGCCAGGAAATGAAAATTGAATCCAAACCAGGCATGGTTGGCTTCTCATGGGGCATCGGGATAAAAGTATCCAAATTCCGCATCAGTTATGGCCGCTCGGTGTTTCACATGGCGGGCGGGACCAACCAGTTCTCTTTCAGCATGAACCTCGATGAATTCAGCAAAAAGTTCTGACAGCATGAAGATGAACCTCGCTTGCATCATCGCCGTTGATGGTTACTCCTCCTGCGGTAAAAGCACATTTGCCAGGCTTATTGCAAAAAAGCTCAATTTTGTTTATATCGACAGCGGCGCCATGTACCGGGCAGTTGCACTGTACTTCCTTAAGCATGACCTTTTATCCAATGGGAAGCCCGGCCAGCTCCGGTTGAAAAACGCACTCGGAGATATCCATATTAGTTTTATCCTGGATGCAACCACAGGCTTGCAGGAAACCTGGCTGAACGGCAGCAATGTTGAATCCGATATCCGGGGTATTGAAGTATCGGCCGTGGTGAGCCGGATCAGCCAGATCAAAGAGGTTCGCGAAAAAATGGTCGGTCTGCAGCGCAACATAGGTGAACAGGGAGGCGTTGTCATGGATGGCCGTGATATCGGTACCGTGGTTTTTCCAAAGGCGGGTTTAAAGATCTTTATGACTGCTGATTTGGAGGTCCGTGCCATGAGGCGTTACCAGGAACTTATCGGTAAGGGTATGGAGGTACAGCTTGGTGAGATCCGGGAGAATCTCCGGATGCGGGACCATGATGATGAAAACAGGATTGAAAGTCCCCTCCGGAAAGCCCCTGATGCTGTAATACTGGATAACAGTCATATGACCATCGATCAGCAAATGGAATGGTTCGGGGATCTGTGGAATAAAATCGAAAAACGCCATGAACATTAATATCGACCCGAAGGCAGGATTTTGTTTTGGTGTTACCCGCGTAGTCAGTAAAGCAGAAGAGATTATCCGGGAACAGGGAAAACTATACTGCCTGGGCGAAATAGTACATAACCAGCAGGAAATAAAAAGGCTGGAGGAACTGGGCCTTCAAACCATAAGTCAGGAGGAATTCCTTGCCCTTTCCGATTGCCGGGTTCTCATCCGCGCACATGGCGAGCCACCCGAAACCTATGAGCATGCGCGAAAAAATAATATCGAGCTGATTGATGGTACCTGTCCCATTGTCCTGAAACTCCAGAGCCGTATCAAGTCTGATTACACTGAGAATCACCATAAAGGGTCACAGATCGTCATATTTGGCAAAAAGGACCATGCTGAGGTCCGCGGTTTGGCAGGACAAACCAGTTACCAGACCATTATCATGGAATCAGAGGAGGACTTTAAGAAAATTGACTTTTCAAGACCAATCCATCTTTATGCCCAGACTACCATGAGCACAGATCAGTACCAGCATTTGCAGAACCTGTTGGTTCAGCGCATAAAGGCAGCCGGGGCAGAACCACAGAGCCTGAAATGCACCAGCTCCATCTGCCGTCAGGTTTCCGGTCGAATTCCCGGGCTCCGGCAGTTCTGCTCCAGTCATGATGTTGTTCTTTTTGTAAGTTACAAGCAAAGCTCCAATGGCAAACTGCTTTATGCAAAATGCAAAGCGATTAACGACAGAACCTATTTTGTGGCCGATTCCCATGATTTCAGGGCTGAATGGTTCACCAATGCCGGCAGCATAGGAATAACAGGAGCCACTTCAACGCCACGGTGGCTCCTGGAAGAATATGCCGGCAAACTGGAACTTTTCCTGGAAAGCTCATAAACCATTGCCGCATTAGTATATTGGCACACTGACACATTGATTTCATCATGCAAAAGAGATCCTATATCGACCTGCTCCTGCCCCTTCCGGTTCCGGGATCCTTTACCTACGGAATAAGTGAAGAACAGGCGGCTATTGTTAAACCAGGGATGCGGGTAAGTGTGCCTTTCGGTAAAAAGAACATATATGCCGGTCTGGTGTTAAGCGTGCACCACCATAAACCCCTCACCCATGAGGTTAAGGATATCCTTTCCGTGATCGATGCCCAGCCGGTTATCCTGGAATCTCAGATCAGTCTTTGGGAATGGGTAAGTGCCTACTATATGTGTACGCCGGGTGAAGTATTCAAGGCTGCCCTGCCACAGCGGCTGAAACTCTACAGCAAACCCAGGCGCAATCGTTCAGCCGATGAGCCTGTAACAGCCTTGTCCGAACTCAATGCATCACAATTGCAGGCTTTCCGGGAAATAAAATCTGCCTTTGAAAGTTCCGAAGTTGTACTGTTGCATGGGGTAACCTCCAGCGGCAAAACAGAAATCTATATTCATCTGATGAAAGAGGCTGTGGATCAGGACAGGCAGGTGCTGTACCTGTTGCCCGAAATTGCCCTTACCACACAGATCATTTCGCGCCTTAAAGCTGTTTTTGGCAATTGCATTGCTGTTTATCATTCCAAATCAACCGATTCCGAAAAGGTAAAAACCTGGAACAGCCTGCTGGCTTCCGGCAAAGAACAGGAAAACCCAATCCGGATTATACTGGGAGTGCGTTCATCGGTTTTTCTTCCTTACCGGAATCCTGGCCTGATCATTATTGATGAGGAACACGAAAATACGTACAAGCAATTTGATCCTGCTCCCCGATATCATGCCCGAGATACGGCCATCATGCTGGCACAGCAGCACGGTGCAAAAGTGCTGCTGGGGACGGCTACACCGTCAGTGGAAACCTATTACAATTGCAGGACCGGCAAGTATAAACTGGTTACCCTCAATGAACGGTACCTCGACATCGAACTTCCGGATATAACCGTGGTGAATACCCGGGAATTGCGCCGGCGTAAACAGATGCAATCCTATTTCTCACCCGCTCTGCTGGACAGTATTGATGCTGCCCTGAAAAAGAAGGAACAGGTAATTCTTTTTCAGAACAGGCGCGGATTCTCCTTGTTTCTTTCCTGTGAGCAGTGTGGTGAGGTACCCCGTTGCCGTTTTTGCGATGTAAGCCTTACCTATCATAAAAAGAGTAACCGCCTCAACTGCCATTATTGCGGATATACCATACCCGTACCGGCATCCTGTGGATCCTGCGGGCATAATAAATTGCAGATGAAAGGATTCGGCACAGAAAAAATCGAGGAGGAAATTGCCCTGTTCTTTCCTGAGGCACGCGTGGAAAGAATGGACATTGATGCCACCAGAAACCGCAAATCATACGAGAAACTGATTGCGCGCTTTGAAATGAAGGCATCTGATATCCTCGTGGGCACCCAAATGGTATCCAAGGGTCTTGATTTTGACAATGTCAAGCTGGTGGGCATCATGGATGCGGATACCATGCTCAATTATCCCGATTTCAGGGCCTATGAGAGAAGTTACCAGCTTATGGCCCAGGTGAGCGGCAGAGCCGGACGAAAGCACAGCCGTGGCGCTGTGATCATACAGGCATCCGATCATAACCATCAGATTATCCGGCAGGTTGTGCAGAACGATTACCAGGCCATGTTCAACGATCAGCTTGAAGATCGAAGAAAATTCAGATATCCTCCTTTCAGCCGTCTGGTGGAAATAACCCTGAAACACCGGGATAGAGATATACTCGACAAAGCTGCAGGTGACCTTGCTGACCTGCTGCGTCAATCGGTCCGCGAAGGGATCATGGGCCCTGAATACCCGCTGATAGGCCGTATCCGGAATCTCTACCTGAAAAGCATACTGGTGAAAATTGAGAAAGGCAAGGATCTGGCGGCTGTGAAACAGCAAATTCTGGCGGCCATCAGAACCACTCTGGATCATCCCGACTACCGTTCGTTGCAACATACCCTGGATGTAGATCCCTATTAAAACAGGCTGTCATGAAAATAATCGCGGTCACTGATCTTCATGAAAAAACATCCCTGTTGCCAGCCTTGTCGGTTCATTTACAGGAAGCAGAACTTGTCCTCCTGTGCGGCGACATCACCCATTTTGGCCGTGAAAAGGAAATGGAACGCATTATCAGGCAGTTCTGCCGGTACAATCCCTCTGTTTTGGCCGTCACCGGGAACTGCGATTATCCTGTAACAGAAAAATACCTGCAGGAGAAAGGAATATCGCTGCATGCCAGAGTAAGAATGTTCGGGGAGTATCAGGTGGTTGGACTGAGCGGCTCGCTTCCCTGTCCGGGAACAACGCCACATGAATATTCTGAGGAAGCCTATGCAGCTATACTTGAAAATATTCCCCTTACAGCCGACAGAACCCTGATCATGGTTTCCCACCAGCCACCCTTCAACACCCTCAATGACCAGGTATCCCCCGGTGTTCATGTGGGCAGCAAAAGTATCCGGCGCTTTATTGAGCTGCATCATCCCCTGGTCTGTTTTACAGGTCATATTCATGAAGGCATTGCCATTGATCATATCGGTGAAACCATGCTGGTGAATCCCGGTCCCGCCCGGGCCGGGAATTATGCCTTCGCCGAACTGGAAGGGCCGGACATTAAATTTTTAGAGCTTCGCAACCTTTTCACCGAAAAAGCCCTCTAACAGAAAACCTCATTCTTTCACCCAATACTACCAATATGAAAAGACTTGTTATGCTGTTTGCAGGGATTATTATTGCATTCCTTGTAATCCGCTGCACCAAAGAAGGCAGTGAAACAGATACTACTGATAAAACCGATGACGGTACAGGCCTGTATGAAGGGCTAAGCACCGGAGGACGTGGAGGCGTGCCTTCCGGAGGCGGTACCGGAGATTCAACGCAGCAGGAAGAGGTGGATCCGGGCCAGATCACAGCGGCAGAATGGAATGATTTGACGGAATGGGATTTCTGGATCAACCTCGGCCAGAATGAAGAGTTTAATTCCGCCCAGGAAAACTGGAAATTCTATCCCCTGAAAAGATTTTCCTTCCTGGTTAAAGACAACAGGTTCAACCCGCTGGTCGACTGTAAAGTTATCCTGAAAAACCTCCAGGGCGATGTGCTCTGGCAGACCCGCACGGATAACCAGGGAAAAGCTGAGCTCTGGCTTGATCTGAATGGCGGAAATTCCGGCACACCTTCTGCAGTTGTCAGCTATGCCGGTCAGGAAGTTGTGGTAACTGATCCGGTAACTTTCGAAGAGGACATCAACACCGTTACCATGGCATCAGAAGGTGCCCGGGAACTGAAAGCGGATATCCTGTTTGTGGTGGATGCCACCGGGTCGATGGGCGATGAGATCGAATACCTGAAATCGGAACTCCGAAATGTTATCGAACGGGTCGAAAACCTGAATTCCCAGCTGGACCTGCGTCTTGGATCGGTCTTTTACCGGGATGAAGGGGATGAGTTCCTGACCCGGGTCTCACCCTTTTCCTCCAATCTTCTTCAAACCCTTTCCTTTATAGGTAACCAGCATGCCGATGGTGGCGGAGACTATGAAGAAGCCGTGCATACAGCCTTGAATACGGCCATAACGCAGCTCAGCTGGAGCGAGAACGCCCGGACCAGGCTTTTATTTCTTTTGCTGGACGCACCTCCGCACCACACCGACCCCATAGTAAATGATCTGAATATCATCATCAGGAATGCAGCCCTAAAAGGCATCAAGATCATACCCATTTCAGCCAGCGGGGTTAACAAAGATACGGAGTTCCTTTTCCGTTTCTTTGCCGCTGCTACCAACGGCACCTATGTTTTCATCACCAATGACAGCGGAATCGGGGGAGAACACCTCGAGGCTACTGTGGGTGACTACGAAGTGGAACTGTTGAATGATCTGATCGTGCGACTGATCAATCAATATACGCAATGACGCCTGTAAAATAATGTCGTTATAACCAGGCCACTGTTAAGGGTGGCGTTACTTTCCAAAGGTCGGCGCAGGTTTTTCTGCGCCGTTTTTTTTTAACAGGGAATAATCTCTGTTTAATGGGACAACCATAGGGGCAGCAAACCAGCAGTCGACCAGGTATTCCTGAAAATCTGATATCAGCAACTATTTTATGTCGGATTTTGAGTAAATTGGAATCATGGAAAATTAATGCAATCATCCTCATCCTTGCCAAATAAATGAAAAACTATCTTCACAGCAGTTTTGATTTTGGATCCCTTACGGACTTTTACGATGAACTGCCCCTGTGGTCGGCACCATTTGGTCTTAAGCTTCTCGAACATGTTGAGTATAAAAAAAACCTTACTGCGCTTGATATTGGATTTGGTAACGGTTTCCCGCTAACTGAACTTGCCATGCGGCTTGGCGACAGTTCAGTGGTTTATGGCATTGACCCCTGGAAGGCTGCCATTGACCGTGCAAACCGAAAAATAGCCTTCTACGGCATAACCAACGTTAAGATTATTGAAGGGGTTGCAGAGTCCATCCCGCTGGATAACAACTCTGTTGATTTAATTACCAGTAACAACGGGATTAATAATGTTACGGACAGGGATCAGGTCCTTTCGGAGTGTTCCAGGATTGCCCGGAAAGGTGGACAGTTTATTCAAACCATGAACCTGAATATGAGCATGTTTGAGTTTTACAGACAGCTCGAGCGTATCCTCAATGAAATGCACCTGTGGCATGAGATCGATTTGATGCATAAACATATAGCCAGCAAACGTCCCCCCCTTAATGAAATGGTCTCAATGATTGAAAAGCATGGCTTTGTGATCCGGGACCTGAAGCATGATCAGTTCGATTACCGGTTCGCCGACGGCACCGCTATGCTCAGTCATTATTTTATCCGGCTGGCATTTATGGATTCATGGATCGGCTTGCTGCCTCAGGATAAAACTGAGCAGGTATTTGATGCTGTTGAAACACGTCTGAACGAACAATCCAGGATCCTGGGCGGAATAAAACTGAGTATCCCGTTTGTTATGATCAACGCTGTGAAAAACTGATATGAAGAGGCTCCATGAAAGCAACTGCGCTGTTTAAAGAGTTCTTCAATAGTGAAAGAGCCGGTGGAATGATCCTGCTCAGCCTGAGCATTCTCTCTCTGTTTCTTGCCAATTCCAGCCTGGGAACCGGCTATACAGGTTTCTGGAATACGCAGGTGGCAGGTCACAGCCTGGTGCACTGGATCAATGACGGTCTGATGACCATCTTCTTCCTGCTCATCGGATTGGAACTGGAAAGAGAAATCTATCAGGGAGAGTTATCATATTTCAAAGACGCTTTATTACCCATATTCGCTGCATTCGGTGGCATCCTTATCCCGGCAGGCTTGTTCCTGCTTCTGAATCATGGATTACCTACACAGTCTGGTGCGGGAATTCCCATGGCCACCGATATAGCTTTTGCTCTGGGAATATTATCCCTGTTGGGAAGCCGGGTTCCTGTCTCACTTAAAATCTTTTTGACGGCATTGGCTGTAATCGACGATCTGGGTGCCATCCTGGTGATTGCTGTTTTCTACACAAAAACCCTGCTCCTCACAAATCTTTTTATCGCCATTGGGATTTTCTTGTTACTACTGGTCTTTAACCGGCTAAAAATAAGAAACCTGGTTCTCTACCTCCTGGGCGGATTGGCCATGTGGTATTTTATGTTGCATTCCGGTGTGCACGCCACCCTTGCAGGGGTCTTACTGGCATTTGCTGTTCCCTTTGGCAGAGGCGATGAGAAGTCACCATCCTATTTACTGCAACATCATATCCACAAACCAGTGGCATTCATCGTCCTTCCGGTATTCGCCCTGGCCAACACAGCTATCATACTGAGTCCAGACCTGGGCAGCGTGTTATCCCAGCCCTATAGCACAGGCATTGCGCTGGGACTGATTATTGGAAAGCCCCTGGGAATTTTCCTGCTAACCTTTCTTGCGGTCGCATCGGGCCTGTGTAAGCTGCCTGCTGAACTGAACTGGAAAATCATCATCGGAATAGGATTTTTAGGGGGAATCGGATTTACCATGTCGATCTTTATAACCCTGCTGGCTTTCGATCAGGAAACGCTGATCAATGATGCCAAGCTTGTTATCCTGATCTCTTCCCTGATCGCAGGAATCATTGGATATTGGTGCTTAAGACTAACCCTTAAAAAGATTTGAAAGAGTGCTGATAAGGATGGAAATGCAGAAATTTTTATAACAGGAATTTGGCACCCTCCCTTAAAAGATGTTAGTTTTGCCTCGCATTGCCATTCAAATATGCTGTCATTTAAAACTTTCTTTCAGAACCGGAAGTACTTTGCCCCGGCGTTTTTGTACTCCTGCTTCAGCCTGATTTTCAGTACCTGGGTAACCTATATCCCCTTTATTGCTGATAAATTAAATATTACCGAAGGGAAAATCGGCAGTGCCCTCTTTTTTACATCGCTGGGCTCACTCTCCATGCTACCTATAAGCAACCGGCTTGTGGATAAAATTGGCGTTGGCAGGCAGGTATTCATCGGTTTTATTATGTATTCCACGGCCATTTTTGGCATGTTCCTGGCCCCGACCTATGCGACACTTTGCGCTGCCCTGTATGGTTTTGGCATCTCGAGTTCTGTATTCGCTATATCCTTAAACTGCCTCACCGCCACCATTGAGAAACGGGCCGGCAGGAATATCATGACAGGCAGTCACGGATTCTGGAGTCTGGGGGGATTCATAGGTTCTGCCACCGGGAGTTTCATAGCCGGATTGCTGAAGATGCCCATCTTGCACATCTCCATTCTGATCACCATCCTCATTGGACTGCAGCTTTGGTTGCGAAGGGAATATTTTGATATCCGCAGCGATCCTTTTGAAAAGGAAAAACACAGCAAATTTCCGCTGAAGCCCTTGCTTGCGATAGCCTCCATTAGCCTGATCATGATGGTTTCCGAAGGCGCCATAGCGGACTGGAGCGCCCTGTATCTGAAGAAAGTGGTTGTGATGAAGGTGCAGTATCTCGGGCTGGGGTATGCGCTGTTTTCCATTGGCATGACCCTGGGACGATTCACAGGGGATTCGCTGAGTATCCGGTTTGGGTCGTGGAAATTGCTCCGGATGGCCATAGGAACAAGCCTCATTGGATTTACGCTGATATTGATGAAAGTACCGGCAACCACCCTTATCGGTTTCTTTATTATCGGAATTGGCTGTTCCACTATAGTGCCGGAAGTATACAGACTGGCCTCCCGCATTAAGGGCATTAGAACTGCGGATAGCGTTTCTTTTATATCCGCAACGGCCAACGTTGGTTTCCTCACCGGGCCGGTATTGCTGGGTTTCATTGCCGAACTCCAGACGCTCCGTCTGAGTTACCTGGCGTTGATGGGATTGGTAACCGTGGCCTTTCTCCTCTCTTTCCGGAGGAGGTAGCAAATGTCGTTCGCTGATAATAATAAACATATTTTACACGAAACTGTTTCTAAAGAAAAAACCACAATAAATCTGCCCCTTGCAGGATATTTAATTTCAAAGAAAAATATGCTATTCTTTCTATATTAAAAATCTTAATGAAAAAAAGAATAACCCCAGCTAAGGAAAAAAGCAAGGTACCGGTGGCGAAGCATCAGCCGAAAGTCCAGAAAGAAAAAAAAACAGCGGAATCCATGGAAGTACACCATCCCCATCACATCCATCATGATAAAAAATGGAAAGATCATGTTTTCGAATTTCTCATGCTGTTTCTAGCAATCACAGCGGGCTTTTTCGTTGAAAACCAACGTGAACATTATATCGAGCACCTTCGTGAAAAACAATATGCAAGATCACTTCATGACGACCTGAAAACTGATACTGCTATAATCCAACGGGTTATGAATTATAAAGCCTGGAGCAGTGATCAAATGGACAGCCTGCTTAATATCTTGGATTCACCCATGTTACCCCGGCAAAATGAGCAGGTTTATTATTATGAGAGGATTCTGACAACAAATGATATTTTCACAGCCCAGGATGTTACTTATCAGCAATTACAAAGCTCAGGTAATTTCCGTTACATAAGAAACAAAGAATTATACAGGCAGATTTCCGACTACTACAATCTATATCAGCGCTACATGACCCTCATTGAAGGTTCCTTCGAACACGCTTCCAGTCTGACAGAAATGGAAGCAAGACTTTTTGATGGTGCCGACCTGGCTTCTTTATTTAATCCCAACTCAACAAGCATTAATAACCTTTATATAAAACCTGACAGGAAGCTGCATGCTGTCAATAACGACAAATACTATCTCAACTATTTCTATATTAAGACCTCCAACAGACACATGCTTTTGAAAAGCTCAGTTACCTGGCTTGCCTGGCTAAAGGACAAGGCAAATAAAATTTTAATCGAACTGGAAAGGGAATATCATTTGGAATGATATAAAAATCAACCTGAATTCATTCTTTAATTCATGAAATAACCTGAGAAAATTAAATGAAACTCCTGAAAACAACCGTTCTACCGATTCTAATGACAACTTTATGGATTGGCCTGTCAGAGTTTATCAGAAATCAGTTTCTCATAAAAGTATACTGGATCAGGCATTATGAAGATCTGGGGCTGGTATTCCCTGCCGATCCAATTAACGGGGTCATTTGGGGACTTTGGTCGCTGTTGTTTGCGGTTTCAATCTTCATGATCTCCAGGAAGTTTTCCCTGGTTCAGACGGCATTGCTTTCCTGGTTTACCGGCTTCGTATTGATGTGGGTTGTATTGGGAAACCTTGGCGTATTGCCAAATGGTTTGTTGTTGATTGCTGTTCCCCTGAGTTTGATAGAGGCTTTCCTGGCTTCGTTCATTACAATTAAAGCTTCACCACCTGATGTCAAGAATCCTCGTAAAGATACACAGGCAAATGAGATCCCTGAAAATGATTGAGGGTACCACCCCGACGGGGTGGGGGTACCCCGTCGGGGTGGTACCTATTCCTCCCAGGTAAAGGCCTCCCGGATCAGGTCCAGGCTTTTGGGTATGGCTGTCATGGGGTCTTCCTTACCTTCAAACTCAATGGAGATATAGCCGCGGTAATCTGCTTTTTTGAATATAGCCGCCACACGCGCATAATCAATATCCAGGGTATACCATTTGCCTCCGCCGTAATAGGTTTTGGCCTGGATCAGGAAGGTTTTCGGTGCCATCATTTCCAATTGCTCATACTGGTTCTCCAGGAAATTACCGGTATCAGAGGTGATCTGCAGCCAGGGCGAACTGATGGCGTTGACGATCCGCAATACCCCTTCAGCTGTTCGCCCCAGTCCCCAGTGATTTTCCAGTCCCAGTACCACACCGCATTTTTCCGCAGTGGGTATGCACTTCCCAATGGCATCGATGACCCATTCAAAACCCTGATCCATGGTATAACCTTCCAGAATGGGCTCAATACCTTTGTTGGCCATCAGGTCATCAAAGGATCTGGTGGTATTCCACCGGCCTGTATTCAGCCGCATGGTAGGGATGCCCAGCATGTATGCCAGTTCTATCTGACGGATGGTTTTGGCCACTTCTTCATCCCTGGTTTTCTTGTCGGGATAAACAAATCCCTGGTGCGTGGAAAAACCCATGATATCAAGACCGGCATGAAATGCCTGTCGCTTCAAATTCTGCAGGTAACCATTCTCCTCGGATGCCATTTGCATCAACAGAAATTCAATACCATCGAAACCCATCCCTGCAGCTTTTTCTATACAATCTTCTATGGGAACGGTTTCTTTGGGTCCGTTGAACTGCCAGAAAGAATAGGTGGATACTCCGATCTTGTTCCGCCGGATCTTCCTGGTCTGAGCTTCTTTTTGGGCTACCGGCGTTGCCTTCCCCTTTGAGAAAGGCAGGCCGATTCCTGCTGCTGCACTCACCAGTGCAGCCTTTTGGAGAAACGAACGACGTGATGCTTGCATGGCTTCTTTTTTATTAAATTTAGGAAATAAATACACATCCCCATGTTAAAATCAAAGCTTTTCACTGTCTTATTGCCGGCTTGCATCTTCCTGACTGCAGGCTGTAGTCCGTCGGGGAGGGAGATCCTGTCGCTGAGCGGCAAATGGAGTTTTTGCGTTGATTCCTTGTCAGCAGGAGAACTGAACAACTGGGGTGCACAAGGTTTGCCTGAGAACTTCACGCGTATGGTTGATGTGCCCCATGCCTGGAATGCAGACCAGGGAATGGAAAAATATTGGGGCATATGCTGGTATCAGCGCACCTTTGAAATATCGGCGAACCAGCTCGAAAAAACCGTCAGGTTGCAGTTTGATGCCGTTTACCACGATGCCATCATTTATGTAAACGGTAAAAAAGCCGGTGAACACATCGGCTCAGGGTACAATCGGTTTTACGTCAATATTTCTGAGTTGCTCCGGGAGGGAACAAATACCTTAACCGTACGGGTGGATAATGCTCCGTCGCGTGACAATATTCCTTTTCTTAAAAGCTTCGACTGGGCCAATGATGGGGGCATCTACAGAAATGTTTACCTGGTGACCACCCAGCCCCGGGCGATCCGGAATATCCATGTTATTGCCCTGCCGGAAGGAAAGCAGGGGACAGCCAGCATCCGGGTCAGTTTCATCGACACCGCTGCAATCGGGCGGTCAAAGACAAAGCTTTATGGGGTTATTACCGAGGAAAATCAGGATTCACATGCCGAGATCTTCAAGGGGGAATTGCCGGGAAAATTTGAAAACGGCTATTATGTTAGCTTGTTGAAATTTGACTCCATAAATCCCTGGCATTTCGACTCGCCGAATCTATATAAGATCACCCTGAAAGTAATGATCCAGGGGATTGAACAGGATGAATATTCAACAACCTTTGGCTTCAGGAGTATCCGGGTGGAGAATAACAGGTATATCCTCAACGGCGAGCCGGTCCGTCTGATGGGGGTGGAGTGGATGCCCGGTTCAAACTTGGAGCGCGGAATGGCTGAAACCTCTGAAGATTTTGAAAAGAATCTGAACCTCATGAAAGGGGCGAACTGCATCTTTACCCGTTTTCACTGGCAACAGGATGAATTTATTTTCGACTGGTGTGACCGCCACGGCATGCTGGTTCAGGAAGAGATCCCTTATTGGGGCGGAGTGACCAACATCAATGACACCTTGCTTGAGAGGGGCATGCAACACCTCAGTGAAATGGTGGATAACCATTATAATCACCCCTCCATTATTGCCTGGGGCATCGGAAATGAACTGGCCAGCCATCAGCCTTCCAACATCGAAGCGTTACAGAAACTATACCGGTATGCTAAAAGTATGGATTCGTCGCGTCTGGTAAATTACGTTACCAATAACCTGCATTGGGGCTACCCGGGTGAAGGCAAAGAAAAGCCCGATGCAACAAGTGATTTCGACATGATGATGTTTAACGAATACTTCAGCACCTGGTATGGAAAAAGTATACAGGTAGTATCCGGGGAACTTGACCGGATCGCCCGCGAATATCCCGGTAAACCGCTTACCATATCCGAATGGGGCGTTTGCGAACCGGTTCATAAAGGCGGAGATTTGCGCAGGCGTGAAGAAATGGTACAACAAAGTACCATCTACGGCTCCAAGGATTACCTTGCCGGTGCCATATATTTCTGCCTGAATGATTACAGGACACATATGGGCGAGGATTTTACCTACAGCTACCCACAGCGGGTTCATGGTGTATGCGACATCCACCTGAATCCCAAACCCTCCTATGATTCGCTGAAAAGGATCAGTTCTCCGGTTTTGGTGAAATCCATCACTGTTAAAAACAATGATGTTACCGTTGTCCTTGTGGGGAAAACGGGTCTGCCTGCTTACACCATTCACCATTACACCCTGGTCACACGAGACAATCGTATTACTCTGGACGAACTCAGGCCCGGGGAAGAAAAAACTCTTACCATCAGGACGGACGCCAGTGAACTTGCTATTCTCCGGCCTACTGGATTTGAGGTTTTGCGTTTAAAATTCAGGTAAATAATAAAGAATATTGAAAATAACCCAAACGAATCATGAAAATATTCGTCATTGGCGGCACCGGCCTGGTGGGAAGTTATTTGCTGCCAGGATTGGTTGAAAGCGGAAATGATGTGTATGCCCTGACCCGTGCTGAGAATAAAATTGAAAAGATCAACCGGTTAGGGGCAACCGGCCTGTTGGGTGATATCCGAAATCCGAAAACCTTTGTCAGGGATTTACCCGGCCAGCTGGATGTCATCGTATTACTGGCCATGCCCAGTGTGAAACCTGCGCAAAGGATGACCCAAAAGCGGAAGGATGCCCTCAGGGAGGAAACCAATGATTTCTTCCGCAATTCCATGGATCTGGCCGTTCAATATGATATCCCGGTTATTCTGCCGTCAGGGACGAGTTTCCATACTGAAGATCAGGAAATAGCCGATGAAACGTGGCCAATTCTCAGGATCGGACTCACCGAGATCGGCCAGGATACTGATGAAATGGTAAATATGGCAATTAAGACACAGCATCCAAAAGTGATCCAGCTGCTATATGGAAAGATTTACGGAAACGGCGGCCTATTCAGGTTCATGTACCGGATGATGGAAAAAGGACGCGGCCGGGTGATCGGCAGGGGCGACAACTGCATTCCCAACATCCATGCCAGTGATGCTGCTTCGGCCATCATCAAAGCGATTGAGAAACTGCCTTGGGGGGAAAAATTCATTATCGCTGACGATACGCCCGTTACACAAAGGGACTTTACCTGTTATTTGGCCTCGCTTATGAATAAAAAGCCTCCAGGGCATATCCCTGGCTGGATCATCCGGCTAATTTTGGGAAAAGATTTTTATGAAATCATCCGGATGAATTGTGTGGTTTCCAACGAAAAAGCAAAAAGAGTGCTGGATTGGAAGCCTGCGTATCCTTCTTACAAGGAAGGCCTGGAAGCCACGATCAATGAAATTAAAAAAAACAAGAATTATTTTGACTGACTGCATCAATAATCCATCTCTACATGAAAGCAAAAATATCCTTTTGTTATGTCACATGCTGCCTGCTGGTTGCCATCGCGTTTACATCCGGAACCATATCTGCATCTGCCAGGGAGGGACCGCTGAATGTACTGGTGATATTTGCCCATCCGGACGAAGGTGAGATATATGCCGGTGGTATTACCACCCTGTATACCCAACTGGGCCACCGGGTCAAATTCCTTTCCATTACCAATGGCGATGCCGGTCACTGGTCGATGGACCCCGTAGCCCTTGCCAAACGCCGCTACCAGGAAGCTATGGGAGCCAAACGGATCCTGGGTCTGGCCGACTATGAGGTACTGGATTATCATGACGGCAAATTGAAAAACTCCCCGGAGATCCGGCAAATCGTGGCTTCGCGGATCGAGGCATGGAAAGCAGATGTTGTTTTCCTGTTTTATCCCATTACCTCGGTGCCCGGCGGGCATAACGATAATATGCAGGCCGGTGAGATCGTCCGGGATGCGGCGGCATTGCTGAAAATGGAACATATGCCGGCCTTTCTTTATATGCGTGACTTTTTTACAACGGGATTTTCCCATATACCGGATATTGCAGTGAATATCGAAGAGGTCTGGGAAACCAAGCTGCTGGCTTTAAAAGCTCATGAATCACAGGTAGTTGAATATAACCCCCATGCCGACGGCATTCTTGAAGAGGTATTGAACAGCCCCGAAAAACGGCAGCAATATCTTTTCTACAATGCCTACCCTTACAGCCGGGTTACCCCGGACATACGGATTACACTGGGGAAGTGGTATGGACAAGAAGCGGCAAAAAGCATGCAATGGGCCGAAGCTTTTGAATTTTCCGATTTCGGCAGGCAGTTGGATAATAGTGCCATCGCTGAGATTTTCCCCATGCTGGGAAAGGTTTTCTCAGTTCCCGGTGCAACCGCATGGTTTGATACAGGAATCGAACTCGAGATAGGTCAGGTTGCAATCATCCGCTCTGAAGGTGAAGTGGTATGGAAGAAAGACAGCTATGCCTTCAGCGGTCCGGCAGGAGCCTCTCCCTTTACAGCATGCAGTGAACGTCCTCTTCCGGGTTCGGGCGCAGGAGCGCTTATCGGCAGGATAGGACCTGCCGGTAATGCAGCATTTTTCATTGGCGGACAGCATCAGATAAACGCCTGCACTGCCGGACGGCTTTATCTCGGTATAAATGATGACAACTTAAAGGATAATGCCGGTTTCTTTGATATATGGATCCGATTGCTGCATAAGGAAAAGCCTTGAGAAAACAGACAGAATGAACCTGTTTGAGGACTTTTGTTAAATAATGTTATAATTATCACATTACCTTATCCGTTATCCCTGAATTCTTCCTAATTTAGGATCTACAAACCATTTATAACACAAATGAAACCCATTCCACGAAGAAAATTCATTCGGGGCACTGCCCTTGCTGGCGGCGCCCTGTTGTTCCTTCCCGAATTGAAAGCGAGTATGTTGCTGAATTCTGAACCCACCGGCAATTATTTCCTGAAGGAATTCGGGATCGATGAAACCCTTTGCCACAAGTTGCTGGCAAAAGCGCTGTCAAAAGGCGGTGATTTTGCTGATCTGTATTTTGAATTCACCACTTCAAACTACCTGGGACTTGAAGATGCCAAAGTAACCCAGTCCTATGGCGACATTTCCCTTGGTGTTGGCATCCGAACGGTGAAAGGCGACCAGATTGGTTATGGTTTTACCCAGGAACTCACTGAGGAATCTATGCTTTCCGCTGCTGCAACGGCTTCTACTTTGTGCAACATGAATGCCACTGCGGTGAGCAGTTCCTTCACCAGACCCAAGGCGGGTAACTACTATCCGGTCGCTGCGGATTTCAGCGGTATTCCCGCCAAGACAAAATTACCGCTGCTGCAAAACATCAATCAGAAATGTTTTGCACTTTCATCCGAAATCGTGAAAGTAAATGCAGGATTTTCCAATGCAGTAAAACGCGTGATGATTGTTACCAGTGATGGCATCCTGGCTGAAGATCTGATTCCTTCAGGTTACCTGTATGCTTCCGTTGTTGCCGAAAGAAATGGTAAACGGGAACAATCCGGCTGGAACCTGGGGGGTCGCCGCGATTTTGCCTACTATACCGATGAGGTAGTAAATCAAATTGCGACCACAGCGGTAAATAATACCCTGAAACTTTTTGACGCCATTCAGCCACCTGCCGGTGAGGTACCGGTAGTACTCGGACCAGGTGTTACAGGTATTTTGCTTCATGAAGCCATAGGCCATGGTATGGAAGCTGACTTCAACCGGAAGAACACCTCCACCTACAGCACCATGATGGGTAAGAAGGTTGCCGAACCTTTCATCACCATAATTGACGATGCCACCAATATGAATCTTGCCGGTAGTATCAATGTAGACGATGAAGGAATACCCGGTAAAAAAACCATCCTGGTAGAAAATGGTATCCTGACAAGTTATATACACGACAGGATATCTGCGAAACATTATGGTGTTGAACCAACGGGGAATGGACGCCGGCAGGACTTCCAGAATTATCCTGTACCCCGCATGCGAAATACCTATATGCTGGGAGGACCTGCTTCTCCGGAGGATGTCATCAGGCAGGCCGGCAATGGTATATATGTTGAGAACGTAAGCAACGGCCAGGTGAAGATCGGCGAAGGTGACTTTGCCTTTTACGTATCGCAGGGTCGCCTGATTGAGAATGGAAAACTTACTGCTCCGATTAAGGATGTTAATATTATGGGGAACGGCCCCAAAATGCTGGCCAATATTACCATGGCTGCCAATGATCTCGAAATGTATTATGGCGGTGCCGGACAATGTGGCAAAAGCGGCCAGGGTGTGCCGGTATCCTTCGGATTGCCCACCTGCCTGGTTAAATCACTAACCGTTGGGGGTACCCAGCAGAAAGGAGGCCAGTCATGAGCTTTAAGAAAGATCAGCAACAGGAATTCCGGGATCTGGCCGGTTGGGTAATCGACCAGGCCAAACAGTCCGGAGCAAATGATTGCAAGGTAAGTATTTCCAAAAGACGGTTCGTTGAGATCAATTATCGCGACCGTAAGCCGGAAGTCATTAAAGAGGCTACCACACAGGGATTGTATCTGGAGGTATACGTCAACAACAGATTTGCCGGCAGATCCACACCCGATTTCCGTAAATCGACCCTGTCGGGCTTCATCACCGATTTGATGGACAACGCCAATATCATGGAGGAGGATCCCTTCCGCATGCTTCCTGATCCGAAATATTATGCCGGAAGAGCCACCCAGGATCTGCAGCTTGCCGATCCGAAACAGGCAGAACTGACTCCTGAAGAGCGGCATACCATGGCAAAAGCCGTGGAGGATGCCTGTTTACAGCAGGGTGGCGACAAGGTTATATCGGTGGAAGCAGGTGAATACGATGAAACCTATGAGGAATTCGTCCAAACCAGCAATGGCTTTGAAGGCTCTGTGCGTACGACAGAAACCTGGGCAGGTGCATCCATGACAGCCCAGGACGAAGGCGACCGTCGTCCGGCAGGTTATCACTGGGTAGGATGCCGTTACCGCAACGATCTTCCTGCGCTTCAGGAAGTGGGTAAAACGGCGGCCAAAAGAACACTCGACTTGATGGGCGGGAAAAAGTTGCCTACCGAAACCCTCCCGGTCATCCTGGAAAACCGGGGTGCTGCCCGGGTACTCAATGGTTTGTTCAGTCCCCTTTCAGGAGGCAGCATACAGCAAAAACGCTCATTCCTCGCCGATAAAAAAGGTCAGGTTTTTGGCAGCAAGTTGTTGACGGTTCAGGATGATCCTTTCCTGCCCCGGGCGCTCGGATCCAAACTTTACGACAGTGACGGATTCCCGGCCAGAAAGCGTGATCTCATTTCCGAGGGTAAGGTAAATGAGTTCCTGATCGACTGGTATTATAGTCGTAAACTGGGCTGGGAACCCACCTCAGGATCCATTTCCAATCTCATCATTCCGCCGGGTACACGCAGCGTGGATGAAATCATCAAGGACCTGGGTCGCTGCATCCTGATCACCGATTATATCGGCGGCAATTCCAATTCCACTACCGGCGATTTCTCGGTGGGCATCATCGGCAAGCTGTTCGACAAAGGCCAGTTTGTACAGAATGTGGCTGAGATGAACATAGCGGATAACCACCTCAAGTTCTGGAATAAACTTGTTGAAGTGGCGAATGATCCCTGGATATACAGCCAGGCCAGATTCCCCAGTTTGGTTATCGAAGGGGTTGTGGTAGCGGGGATATGATGGACATAGGGTAGAGCCGCGATGCCATGCGGCTCTACTTTATTTTACTCACGGCTTCTTTGAGTAACCCAATAAAATAATCCTTCTCCTTCACCTGGGGGTCCTGCATTTCCCATGCTGCCAGAAAACAATATTCAGCAGGTACCTCCTTATCCAGTGCCATTGATGCCAGATGGGTACTGACAATGCCTTGTCCGGATACAGGCGCTTCCCGGATTCTTTTAAACCGACCAGCCGGAATGATAAGCCCCATACCGAGCATTTCTCCGCTGATCCCCTGATTGCCCTGTGAGTATATGATCTTCAGATTGCCTTCCGAAAGTGTATCGGCAGGAACATCATGCAGGTTTACAATCCCTGCCACCAGTTCTTCATCCCCCTGCAAATCGCTGATCCATACCTTACTCCGGTAAAACCGGTCACCGGCATACAGGGAAATCCGATGGGTTACGCTGTACGTGCGATTGCCTGCGGGTACATTCCTGTAATGCAGTTCGAGGATTGCCCGCACCGGGCCTTCTGTGATTAACCTGTATGTTCCGGCTTCGCAGGGACCAATGCGGTAAAGCGAGTCGCCGATGCCAATGGCAATCGCTCCGGCACCCAGGGAATTGCCGACCTTTAAGATATCCATGCCCCAATCGGCCAGTGTGTGATAATCCCTCCCGTTCAAACCAACACTGTCCAGGACCAGGTCACTGGTCCTTTTTCCAAAAATATCAATGCCGTTGCGCGCATCATAATAATTCCGGAAAGCAATCAGGTCATTTTCCCAGGCCGGACCTTCCATCTGGTATACAGGAGCTGTATATTTCGTGTCACTGGTCTTCATTCTCAAATCACCCGTAACTTCTTCAAAAGGTTTGGTCACCCTTCCAAAGCGGATGTTGGTGCGTGCCGGAAATTCGGGCAGCTGATCCATGCGTTCCAGGGTGATCTTCTTGGTTTCACCCGCTTCCAGGTCAGAAAGGAAGACCAGTTCATCCCACGTGCCGTCTCCGTCCATATCATCGCACTGTGTAGGAAGCCATTCACCATTCCCGTCCTTTGCTGCAACGAAGAACATACCCGAACTATCGGTAAGATATGTGGTTATTTCCGAGCGGCTGAGCACGGTAGCCTGATCCATAATATCAGCGTTTCCCGGATTGCTGATATCATAGGTCCTGCCTGATTGGCATGCCACCAATATACCCAGTAAAGGAATTATCCCCGTCCAAATAAATCTCCTGATATTCATTTTTCACTATTAAATTTTAGTTTTTCACTATTCCACTGTTCCACTATTCCACCGCTCCCTTAAACCTCATTCTCCCCTTTCACGTACCCGAAATTCGCCAGGATTCCCCCGTCCACAAATAGAATGTGGCCATTGACAAAATCGCTCGCCCTGGAAGCCAGAAAAAGCGCTGCATGAGCAACATCTTCGGGTTCGCCCCACCGGCCTGCAGGCGTACGGGTCATTACGAGATCATTGAACGGATGACCCTGTTCCCGGATGGGAGCAGTTTGTGCGGTAGCAATGTAACCGGGACCAATGCCGTTGATCTGGATGTTGTATCTGGCCCATTCACAGCACATGTTAGCGGTAAGCAATTTCAATCCTCCCTTGGCCGAAGCATAGGCTGCAACCGTATTGCGGCCATAGATGCTCATCATGGAACACATGTTGATGATCTTGCCTGAGTGCTTGCGGATCATCCCCGGCACCACACGTTTGGAAAGAATGAGGGGGGCTACCAGGTCCACTTCCAGCACCTGCTTGAAATCTGCGACCGGCATGTCGAGGATGGGAATCCTTTTGATGATGCCGGCATTATTAACCAGAATGTCAACGAATCCAATGTCTTTTTCAATCATCATGATCCCCCGGTCCACATCCAGTTCCCTGGTAACATCAAACACCAACGTGTATACATCGAGGTTCTCTCTCGCAAAAGCTTCACGGCAACCTGCCAGCTTGTCTTCAGTTACATCGTTGATGCAAACCTTTGCACCTGCTTTTGCCAGTACAAGGCCAATGGCCAGTCCGATCCCGTGTGTGCCGCCGGTTACGAGGGCAACCCTGCCCCTGAGATCAAAAAGCTCATGCATGGTGGTCATCATTTACAGCAATGAATCGGGTGGACAAACATCCATATCCCCATAATCGAGATTCTCTCCCGTCATTCCCCATATAAAAGAATAGCTGGCGGTGCCTGCAGCACTGTGAATGCTCCAGGGGGGAGATACCACGGCCTGTTCATTCTTCATCCAGATGTGCCTGGTTTCAGCGGGCTCTCCCATGAAATGACAGATCGCCTGTCCTGCCGGGACCCCAAAGTAAAAATAGGCTTCCATCCTGCGACTGTGGGTATGGGGCGGCATGGTATTCCATACACTTCCCGGATGAAGCGTGGTCATTCCCATTTGCAATCCGCAGGTTTCAACCACACTGTTTATCAGCAGTTTGTTAATTGTTCTGTGGTTTGAGGCTTCCGGACTACCCATGATGGCAATCTCCGCTTCCTGCAGGGTGACCTTTTTTGCCGGATAAGAGTGATGTGCCATAGCAGCATTGATATACAGCCTGGCAGGATTCTCCCTGTCCTTCGAGGCAAATGAAATTCCCTGAATTCCTTTGCCCAGGTAAAGTGCTTCTTTTTCATTCAGGTTGTGCTGTTTTCCCCCCGCCACTATTAATGCCGGCCCGCCGATATTGATGATCCCCATCTCCCGGCGATCGAGAAAACCGCTTGCCTTCAGGGCGTCGAAAGATTCAAGCTGCAGCGGCGTATCGGTGGGCATAGCACCGCCTACAATATACCGGTCGTAAAGGGAATAGGTAAGACAGATCTCCCCGGGCGCAAACAGGGTTTCAATAAGGAATTCCTTCCTGATCCGTGCCGTATCATAGTTCTTTAAATCTTCCGGATGATGGGCATGTCTTAATTCAATTCTCATTGGGTATAATCAGTTTATCTGTTGTACGGTTTCACTGTTCCACTATTCCACCTTTCCACCCGCAACAAGTTTATAGACTTCCGTCCCCGCCAGTAAAAACGCTCCTACCCCATAAACCTCGGTCATTTCCCTTGTCACATTCTTTGGGTTCTCTCCGATAGGTTGTATCCACCCCACCTTGCCGTCGGGCCATACCGAGTTCACCATGGCCTCCCAACCCCTGACCACTGCAGGGAGATAGGTTCCCCTGTCGAAAAAACCATGATTGATGCCCCAGGCCAGTCCGAAAATAAAGAACCCCGTGGCACTCATCTCAGGATTCGGATAACTGGCCGGGTCGAGCAGACTGGCATGCCAGTAGCCCTTCTCATCCTGAAGTTCCAGGATCCTGGCTCCCATTTCCTTGAAAATGCGCTCAAAATAAGCCTTGTTTTCATAATCGGCAGGTAATTCTCTCAGGATAATGGGAAGCCCTGCAAATACCCACCCGTTGCCCCTGCCCCAAAACATTTTAGCTCCGTTTGCCTCCGATTGGGTGAAATATCGTGAATCCCGAAAATATAGCTGATTTTCAACGCTATAGAGGTAATCCGTAGTGGCTTTGTATTCAGTATACATGAAATCGAGGTATTTCCCGTCGCCGGTAACATTGGCCATCTTTGCCCAAACTGTGGGTCCCATGAAGAGGGCGTCACACCACGACCAGCGCTCTGTAGCCCAATAGGAGTCGGTAAAAACGAATTCCAGCTTAACTGCTGAAGGATGCTGAAGAATCTGATCAAAATATTCTTTCATGGGATTAATCATTCCCGGATCCTTGTATTTCCGGTACAGTTCGATATACATCTGTCCCACACAGTAATCATCGGCATGGTAACGCGACCGGGGATCCTCCTGATGATTATAGGTCCACCCATTCTCTTCCCCTTTTTCCTTAAGCCAGCCGTAATACTTGTCATCTCCGGCAATTTTTGCCCATTCAGCCATTCCTGCATAGAGGGCCGCGTTTGTCCAATCCGCTCCTTCGTGTACCAGCGGGGTTTGAAGCTGATAATCAGCTACCCTGGTCAGTACCGATTTAACTGCCCCGGTATCGGGCATTCCGGGTTTATTAGCCTGTTGTGGCTTTGACACCGGAATAAGCACGGTAATAACACCGATAATCATGGCGATTTTTGTGAGCTGCAGGTATTTCATAGGTTTAAGTTTTAAAATCATGCCCATTTTCCGTCACAGTATCCCGGCCTCATCCAGGGAAGATCCCGATGGTTGAAAAACGGAGTCAGGCGCATGGCCATTTCCGACATGCTGGAGTCGTCCATCGGTTTGAAGTTTCGCAGGATTTCCAGGTTTGATTTCACCACCTCCAGGCTGTCCATCCCCACCACGATTCCGTCGGGTCCCTGCAATGATAAGGCGTATCGGACAAGATCAGTGGGAGCAAGACTCTTGATTGTTTCCCTGGGCCGCACCGATTTCATCACCATTACCCCCATGCCCTGAGCCTTGGCGGCAGGTATTACCAGTTCCTGGCGTTTTTCGGTATTGCCTGCCCAGTGATTCATGGCCATGAGCAAGCTATCGAAAAACCCAGTTTCAGCAAGTGCTTTGAGCGCAATCGCCTCCGAGTGCCCCGAGAAACCAATGAAACGGGTTATGCCCTGCTCTTTCATCCTGACCAGAAGCTCGGCCACACTTCCCCTTGCGGTAATCACGGCCACATCATCAAGCGATCGCACATCATGTATCTTCAGCATATCCAGGTGGTCGGTCTGCAGGCGTTTCAGGCTGGTCTCAATTTGCCGCATGGCCTCGTCCGGGTCACGACTGGCCACCTTGGTAGAAAGGAAAATCTCCTTGCGCCTGGTTTTAACAACCTGTCCAAGGCGCTCCTCACTGATGATGCCAAGCTCCGCATTTTCATAACTCCATGCCGTATCCCAATAATACAGTCCGTTGTCGAGGGCAAAATTCAATAAATTAAAGGCCTCCTCAGCACTTTTCATGCTGCAGAAGCGGCTACCCAAACCCATGGCCATACGTGGAATCCGTACACCGGTCTTACCCAATACTACTGTTGGTAAGCCTTTGGCATCATAAGAAGACATGGGATCGGTTTTTCCTGTGGCAGATGCAGCCTGAATTAAAGGTGCTCCGGCCACCATTAAACCTGCAGCACTGATGGCTTCTTTCAGAAATTTTCTGCGTGAATTTTCACTTTTCTCCATGATTTCTTGTTTTTAAATGAGCCTATGACAATGTGGTCAGCGAACCCGATGTCCTTCGGTGAATTCAACCCGTGTCCCATCCATAGTTGTCAGATTCAGGATCCATCGTCCGCCTTTCCCTATTGTCGGTTGGCCCAGGGTCTCATTCTCTCTTCTTTCCTTCAGGGTATAGATGGTTTCCTGCATATCGTCGACCAAAAAACAGGGATGACCGAAGTTACGATCATTGGGTGAATAGTACTCGATATTTTCAATGCAATCCCCCATGCCCAGGTATAGCAGGGTTGGCGCCTGACTTTTATCTTCCGGGTACCGGAGAAATTCCTTGAAGTTCAATATTCCCACATAGAACGGATCATTATCCGCAATGGCTGCATTAAACAGCCCGACATGATGTATCCTCCGGGATATCCGGTTCTCTGACAGAAACCTGCCTTTTGATTGCAAGTGGAGCGAATTTGCCTTATATTCAATAAACTCAATCGGCATTACCCGAAGGATCCCGGATCAGCAAAACCTCATTGCCGGCACCATCGGTCCTGGTTCTGTCGGGCACCTCAAGTCCCTTTGATTTCAGGAATTGCCGCATCTGCTCCACATTTTCAGTTTCAAAGGAAACGGAAACCAACCGGTTCTTATCCTTTGCTGCAGGATCTTCAACGAACTCAAGGAACTGCCTGTCATTTACCTTGAATGAGAGTATAGTGCCCTGTTCCGACGGATAAGAAAATGCCTCACCAAAACCAAGGAATCTCCCGTAGTAATCCCGGGCAACCTGGTACTTGCTCACCAGGAAGGTCATTTTAGCAATACCCCAGATGGCGGGACGTTCAACTGCAGCCGATTGCGGGAAGGCATATTGAGGCAAAGCAAATAGTATAACCAGGATAACCCCCCGGCAATGTTTACTGACGGGCTTTGATCTGAGCCATTTCGGCATCATGGGTGTGCTGTTCATGGGTTTTCAAATTGAATTCCTTTACAATATCTTTAATAAAAACCTCCGGCGAAAGGCTCTCAACAACCGACCATTCCTCCTCATGGTAATTTTCGATCCTGACCTTACGTCCGTATTTTTTCCGGATATCCTTAAAATGCTCCACATACGGCCAGGTATGCAACATTACCTTTTCCAGGTTATAGGGTGCACAATACAGATTGCTGTCCCATCGGCCCGTTTGGGCAATGGCCTCTCCGGAAATGTCACAAAGTTTCGAAGTGCCATGTCTGGTGCTCGAAGCAACGGCAAATTTGTTCTGCCATGCCCTCCCATTCACCATCCTTCCCCCGGAGTAGGCTGAGGGCCAAAAAACCAGCTCCGCGCCCTGATCGCGCAGCTTCTTCCAGCCATCCTCCCAAAGGATATCGAAACAAATCTGTATACCGAATTTACCAAACTCAGCCTGGAATATGGGCGGGTCCAACGGACCGGGAGTGAGGCCGCCTTCAATTTCATCAATGGTCAGGTGCATCTTTCTGTATTCTCCCATTCTGGATCCATCCCTGCCAAAAACCACTGCGGAATTATAGATTTTTCCTTTTTCAGCAGTGTAAACCGGGCAGACCAGGTAACAGTTATTTTTGGCCGCCAGGATGGAAAACTCCCGCAATACCTCATCACATAATTCCAGATTCTCGGAAAGGCTTTGCTTTTCTTCAATATTGGCAGTAGGGAACAACTCGGGCAGGCAAAGTATATCCGGTTGATAAATGATACTGCTCTCAAGGATACCCTTCATCTCTTCCACCATTTGCCGGGAAGACCTTGTATGCAGGCCCATCTGAGACAATCCGCCGATCCAGATCTCTCTGGGAAGCCTGTTACTGCTGCCTCCCTGAGATGGCTGCCTGCGAGCTATATCAAATGGATTAACTGCTGCGGCACTGGTGGCTATTGCGGATTGCTTCAGGAAATTGCGGCGCGATGTATGTTTTCCGATCATTTTAGGACAGCTTACAGTAGATCCGAAAGTTAAGAAATTATTGGCAAGGGAATAAGCTTAGCTAATCTTACAATTGAATATTCCATTCAATCCTCCCGGTTTCTGTAAAATGCAGGTAAACCCTCAGTATGTTCTTTCCCGCGCTGCTCACGCTAAAAGCTCCATAATCCCTGAATAATCCATGACCGCTTTGCTTCCATGGAACGGCTTCCGGAAGATATACCGTTATATAGTGAGAAGAGCCTTGTGGTCCATGTGAAATGCCTGAAAGGGTTCTGGTTTTGGTATCCCAGGCTACATGCTCAAGTTCAATGGCACCCTGTAAAACATGCCTGGAAGTGGAAATACACAGGGGCATGTCTGATTTTTCATGCAAAGTGAGTAACGTTACAGAGCCCGGAAGCACCTCCAGGTTGATTTCACCGGAGACCTCTCCAAAAAAGCTTTCTTTCCAAAAATCATATACCAGGTAAGCCTTATCAGGTTTCAGCCATAACCTTTCCAAGGGATATTTTCGGGTGATGGTGTTTCTAAGATCAGGGTTAATAAAACAGGCCACGGTCCATTCCCCAAAGGGCTTTTTAACAGTAAGGGCAAAGTCAGCTTGAAGATCTGTATCAAAAAGATCAACCGGGCGGGCAGCTTCTCCATAGGAAGGGAAAACCTTGCTCAAAATGTCCATCCTTACCGGATCCAATTCTGTCAACCTGTCTCCCGCAATAAGATTACCGCCCGTGAGTGCTATCAGGGTTGCTGCAGCCTGTGCCTGATGCACCGGGAGGAGGTGCATGCAAAGCTGATCAGCATCATTGATCCAGGTTCTTTTATGAAAATAGTACCTCTTGGCAGCCGCAGGTGAACTGCTTGCAGAGTGCAGGAAATATTGTTTCCAGGCATCCTCTCCATAACCATAATTCTGATCAAGCTCAATCCGCATGCTGTTGATCAATCCTGCAGATACTGCTCCGGGACCACAATCGAGCAAATGACATTTTTCTCCTGCTGCAGCTCTAATGATCTCATAACCTTTTCGATAAGCCTGCGCAGGGGTGACCGAGGCTTCATTAAAATGATGTGCCGAGAGGAGAGACCAGGCAACAAAATCTGTCTTGATCATTTCGTAGCCCCACTGGTTTGCCATCTTGTCAATCAGATCGTAAAGCCATTGGGCTGCTCCGGGATGGGTAATGTCCAAGCCATAACGTTTTGGATCTTCGTTTCTGGCCCAATCCGTATTCTCATCGGGCCAGGGTCCAACACGTTTCAGGCTGCCATCCGGATTTTTCAGGAACCAATCCGGATTGCGCTCGGTAAGTCCTGTTGGCTCTGAAACAACGTATGGCGCAACCCATATCCCTGCTTTTAAACCCATATCCCTTATTCTTTCAGCCAGCCATTTCATGCCGTGCGGAAACCGTTCATTACCCTCCCAGTCGCCATGCCACCGCTGGTACCCTTCATCCACCTGTATGTATTGCAATCCGTACTTTTTCAAATACTTAGCGGCAAATTCAGCATTACGGATTACTTCATCCTCAGATATATGCTCGTAAGTATAAAACCAGTTGCTCCAGCCGTTGACAATGGAGTTTACCCTGGCTTTTGCAAATGCTCCGGCCATGGATGCATAAGCTTCAAGTGCTTGATATGGATCTTGACCGATTTGGATCACAAACTTGTCGGAACCTAATTTTTCTCCAGGCCGCAGCACATGTCCTGGTGAAAAGACCGATTCCGCCAGGAATACAACCTCACCAGGCAGCGTCCTGGAGATCAGCAGTTGACCCAGTCCTGATTTATTCTCCACATACCCCAGTACCATGCCTTCCTTATTATATCCACTGAAGAAACCGGCATTCCACCATGTATGAACCGTTTCGCCGGAGGGTGAAAGACCGGAATTCAGCATTCTGCCACCTTTTGTCTCACCATAAGGCTTCTGCTTGACAAATTCATTCCCGAAAGTGTGTATCCGACCAGCATCATAATACATGGCCCCGTTGGTGAGGCACTTGATAACCCCAGGTATAAAAAGCCTGCCGTCGTTTTCTCCGGTTGCATAAACGGGTTCGAGACTGTATACCTGGCAATCTCCTGGTGAGGTGTTTGTACAAATGGTTTCAATAGTAACCGCCTCTCTCTGATTGTATATCGATATTCTTAATTCGAAATCAATCCTGTGCTCCAGATCTTCTGATACGATCTTTAATAGCTGTCCTGTACCTAAATGATCGGAGAATTTTCCGGTACTTACCTTGTGCCGGTAAGATCCTGAAGACAATAACCTTTTTCCCGAACTGGTGTTGATGCAGGCTGAGGCATTTTGAAGCAGAATCGTTCCGTCTTTTCTCAGGATGGTGAACAATCCAAGCTTCTGGTCAAAAGAAAGGGTAAAGAATTCACCGGTTATGGCCGGATTCTCAGTAAAAAAAAGCATAGAACCTTTACTGGCAGGATTTATAAGGGTCATGGATAGTCCTGTCAGTGTTATATTTTTTAGAAAGTCACGCCGAATGAGCTTATTGGCCGTTTTCGAACCAACCGGGCAGGAATGATGCTTCATGAACATTTTTCCCTCAATATCTTTTTATGGCAGCCAGTCCCTCAGGTAAAGTTCAACCTCTCTTCCCGGGTATGTAGAAATCTTCCGCAGTTAGTTTACACTTTCTGGCCACCTCTTTGCAATACACCAATCGCCCGGCATTGGGTGTCCGCGAGTCGGATCCGAAGGTGAATTTTAGTCCCTGTTCCTTTGCCATCAGGATGAATTTTTCATGGGGTGTATGGGCCATGTCGTTTATCTCAATGGCAATATTTCTGGCTTTTGCTGCTGAAATAATCTGTTTCATCCGTTTTTCGGTCCAGAGCGTATAATAATCACGGGCAATACAAACCGGCAGGAAAAGCGGCCATCCGAAAATTGTGATGGGTTCCTTATTCAGGACATTGAGGCTGTGCTCCATGTATTTCTCCATAAACGCTTCCGTGTCCTCCACATAAGTTTCCAGCTGCCAGATTCGCTGAAACTGCCCATCACCCAGGGGGATGGTCTGAGGATCCATCAGCACATAGTCGAGCTGTGCCAGGATCTCAGGGGAAAATTTCTTATCCCAGCCGGTGATCATGGGTTGCAGGCCCACATATACCGGATATTGCCTGAGTTTTTCAATATATTTTTTCAGATCGGCATCATTTCTGATCGCCCATTCGGCAGGGTGTTCCACAATTCCGAATTTCACCTTGCGTTCTTCGGCGATCTTCATGATCTGATCCATGGTAAACTGGTCAGTGGTGTGGACATGCAAATCCATCACCGGAAAAGGATCATCAGCAGGCATGCTGATATTGCCAAGCAGTGGTGATGCTGCCATCATGCCGGCTGCCAGGCCTGTGTTTTTTAAAAAGGTACGTCTTTTCATGGTTGCATTATAATGTTGGAATACTAAAATTACTCAATTTATGCGGAAGGAAGGGCTAAAAAATAAAAGGAATAAACATCCTGGACCGTGCCATATAATCGCGGTATCTGTTTCCGAAATAGGCCAGGCATTCTCTTTCATCAAACCGTGAGGTCAGGTAGAGTAAAACCGATGCAGCCAGGGTTACGATCAGGAGTTCCGGAGTGGTGTTCTTGAGGAATATCCCCCAGGCCAGGTAAAGCAGGGAGGCATAGAGCGGATGGCGGATATATCGGTAGATTCCGGTATCGATGAGTTCGGTGGTCTTCTCGAAACCAAAGAGGGTCTTGTCCTCTCGCGACGTGCTGATTTTCCCGGTACGGGTAAAAACACGGATTCCGGTTATGACCAGGTAGGTTGCGATCAACAACAGCAGCCAGGACAGCAGCTGTTTTGGGCTTAAAGGATCCTCAAACCAGTGCTTCCAGTTGCTGATGGCCAGCCAAAGGATACCTTCCCAGGCGAAAAAGCGGTAAAATCCGTGGTTCCTGGCTGAGGAAAGGGAACGCCAGGAGGCCAGGATCACCGGAATGCTCAGAATACCGAACCAGAATAGTTTTGGCATAGTTGTTAATAGTTAGGGGTTTACAATGGCAGCTTGTAATAAGGTAGCGTAAGCGTTGGATCAAAACCCAGCTTTTGAGCCAGAAGGTAAGAACCGGTATTTTCCAACCTGCACGACCAAACCGGTTCATAACCGTGGCTCAGGCAGTAATCAATGAGTGCGGCACAGGTATGCCGGGCCAGCCCTTTCCCCCTGTATTCCGGAACTGTCTCGATGCCCAGTTCCAGCTGTTTCCCTATTATATAAGCGGAATACGCGGATGAAACCGGATCCGGTCCCATTACCAGACTAAATCCAATTCCATGACCAAGGAAATCTTCAGCACTATCCCAGAAAAATTGGGGGACGACACTGCCCTTCATTTTCCTGAAAAGACCTCCATCCATCCTGACAATCTCATACTTTCCGGGATTCAGGGTCTGTCTGAATCTGTGGTATTTTTGAGGATTGAATTTAAAATTGACGCGGGTGTGCAACTCAATCCTTTTAACGTTATCTCCCGCATGGTTTGATCCGGCCGAAACAAGCCTGTCACCGAGCAAAGCAGCAAGCAGCTCATTCCAGGCCTCAGGAAAGGCCTGCAGCCATTCTTCTTTAATCCGTTCCTGGTTTTTATTGAGGAAGTAATCCAGCAACCGGAGGTTAAAACGATCATTCCCGGTATCTCCGAAAAGCAGCGACATACCATAAGGGTGCACAATATAGAAACTGCTGGCATGGGATGTCTGGTCTGCATATACTTTCCCGGTCACATGGCCCTCAATTACCGATAAAGCAAAGAGATTGTTGACAGATACCTTACGGAGCGAATCCCTTACCTGATCGTATTGATTTTTTTCCAGCAGAACCATGACGGCAAAATTTATTACAGTTCTCCATGAAGTTAGCGGCCTATTACCAGTAAAAGTATAACTTAACTCATAGCTGCACAATAAATAAAACAATAACTTTATTCACTCATACAACATAATTCATTCTTTAAATGAACCAAATCATCGAATGTGTTCCCAATTTCAGCGAGGGGCGCGATATGCAGGTGATCGGCCAGATCACGGCGGAAATTGAAAAGGTGGATGGCGTTAGATTGTTGGATATAGATCCCGGCAAGGCCACCAACCGTACTGTGGTGACCTTTGTCGGAGCACCTGAAGCAGTGTGTGAGGCAGCCTTCCGGGCTGCCAGAAAGGCGGCCGAGCTTATCGATATGAACAGGCACAAAGGCGCTCATCCGCGTTTCGGCGCCACCGATGTATGTCCCCTGATACCGGTGGCCAATATAACCATGGAAGAGGTTGTTGTTTATGCACGCAAACTGGCGCACCGCCTGGGAGAGGAGTTGCATATACCCGTCTATTGCTATGAATTTGCAGCTTCCGAAGAGAAACGCAGAAACCTGGCCAACTGCCGGCAGGGGGAATATGAAGGACTGGCCAAAAAGATCGCTTCACCTGAATGGAAACCAGATTATGGCCCGGATGCATGGGACAGCCGTGTTGCTTTCACAGGGGCAACTGCCGTGGGTGCGCGTAACTTTTTAATAGCTTATAATGTTAACCTCAATACAACTTCTGTTCGAAGGGCCAATGCCGTTGCCTATGATATTCGTGAGAAAGGGCGTATCAAAAGGGAAGGTGATCCCATTACCGGTAAAATAGTCCGTGATGCCACAGGAGAACCGGTGTATGAACCTGGTCTGCTCAAAGCGGTTAAGGCTATCGGCTGGTATATTGATGAATACGGTATTGCCCAGATCTCCATCAACCTCACCGACCTGTCGGTTTCTCCCCTGCATCAGGTATTTGATACTGCCTGTGAACGCGCTTCAGCCAGGGGCATGCGGGTTACCGGATCGGAACTGGTGGGCATGGTGCCCCTCAGCGCCATGCTGGAGGCCGGCCGGTATTTCCTGCACAAGCAAAACCGCTCCACAGGAATACCGGAAAAGGAGATTATCAAGATCGCGGTTAAATCACTTGGACTGGATGATCTTGCACCCTTTGACCCGGAAAAGAAGATCATCGAATACCTGCTGGTGGAAAAAACGGGCAAAAGGCTGGTGGACATGACAGTTGCCGGCTTTGCCGAAGAAACAGCCTCGGAATCGCCTGCTCCCGGCGGAGGTTCCATTTCAGCCTACCTGGGTGCGCTGGGTGTTTCCCTGGCAACCATGGTGGCCAACCTGTCATCGCACAAGGCCGGGTGGGACAATCGTTGGAAGGAGTTTTCCGAGCAAGCTGAAAAAGGGATGGCCATTCAGAAAGACCTGCTGCAACTGGTGGATGAAGATACCAATGCCTTTAATCGCGTGATGGACGCCCTGGGATTGCCAAAAGCCACGGAACAGGAAAAGGCCGAACGGAACAAGGCACTACAGGATGCTACCCGTTATGCCACAGAAGTTCCGTTAAAGGTAATGAAACGCGCCAGCGATGCCTTTTCATTGATCAGGGCCATGGCCGAGACAGGCAATCCGAACTCGGTTTCCGATGCCGGTGTAGGAGCGCTGTGTGTACGCAGTGCAGTATTGGGTGCCTTCCTGAATGTGAAGATCAATGCGGCGGGACTGGAGGACAAGGAGTATGCGGGGGAAGTGATGACAGAAGGCGGGAGGATAGCCAAGGAAGCAATGAATGCGGAGAATGAAATACTTCGGATAGTAGATAGCAAAATCGTTTGAACCAATGACTCGACCAACCTTGCTCCGCCATAACTTCCAAGCGAAGGCGATGCAGGGGACATGAGTATATCCGGATTAAATATTTCTGAATCAGCAAGTTGTGATTCCGGATGCAGACAATGAACTTAATCCGGAACCGGGTGTTTAAGATATTAATACGTTCATATCCTAAATACCCAAAAGAAATGAATCGAAGGAGCTTTATTACAACGACCCTTGTCGCAATGCCTGCACTGGCATTGGCAAGGACAGGTTTCACTTCCCAGGACAATTCAAAAGCTTTTGTGGTGCGTGATGGTGCTAGCCGGTTTGGGATTCCTACCCCTTTTTTAGGGGTAAATCCAAATGACCTGAAGGTTTCAACAAAGGATTCCGAAGGCCAGGTTTCTGCTTTTTACTATAAGGGGGTGCAGAAGGTAGGTCCCGGTTTGCATGCGCATCCCAATCAGGATGAAATATTTTATGTTCAGGAAGGAAAGTATGTTTTTCAATTGGGAAATGAGAAAACTCTGCTAGAAACAGGAGACCTGATCTTCCTGCCCCATAACATTCCGCATACCTGGGTGCAACTCACAGATGCAGGGCAAATGTATTACTTTTTGCAGCCTGCCGGAAAAATGGAGGAATTTTTTTTGAAAATGACTGAAGTAGGCGGGAAAGCCAGCGCTGAAGAAATGAACGAAATTGGCCTTGCGCATGGAATTCTGAATTTCGGCCCCCCGCTTTCTGCAAATGACCAACATGAACTGATTGAGGATCTTAGTAATGGATATGTGATCCGGTCAGGCAAAGGCCGTTTTGGTGAGACAACCCTGCTCAATGGGAAAAATCCGAATGATCTGAAGGTTTCAGGCAAGGATACCGGGGGTGCGCTATCTGTTTTTGAATACTATGGCAGGGAACCAGGTGGGCCTCCTTTGCATGTTCATCCCCTGCAGGATGAGGTGTTTTATGTGACGGAGGGAGAATACGCTTTTCAATGTGCACATGAACGCTTTTCACTGAAAACGGGTGACATGATTTTCCTTCCGAGAGGGGTGCCCCATGCCTTTGCGCAGCAAACTCCATTCGGAAAAATGCTATTTTTCTTTCAGCCTTCCGGAAAAATGGAGGACTTTTTCCGCACTATGGCGGGAATCTCCACCCCCCCGTCTGCGGAAGAAGGGGCGAGGATATTCCGAGATCATGAAATGGAAATCGTTGGCCCCCCACTACAGCTGTAAATAATTTGCCCTATAAACTACTTTTCATTAGTAAAACTCCACCGAGGCATTGCCGGTATATCGGCTTGACTCATGCAGCTTCCGTTTCCGGAACAGATAATTCCGCCACCCTTGCCTGGGCTAGTGGATGAATATATAAGCGCCTTTAAAAGTGTGATGGGGGGAGGGGGTGATGGGGAGAAACCTCTCCCACTCTCCCTCTCATTCATTTCCCTCCCTTCTAAACCATCTCCGGCCCGGTTTCCCGCTCTGGATGAATTATTTACCGTTGACCCGGTGCCTTGAAATAATGCGGCTGTTCTGACCATGCCCTCCCCGAATGTGTATGTTCGTAAGTTCCATTAAAATATTCAACTATATGACTTTAATCATGTAAGGAAAACTATTAGTTACAATTTTCACATTAACTTTGTGTCTGCGAAACCTTCGCAATTTTTTTAACCTTACTATTTACCAGTATTTACCTAAATCGCTTAAAAATGAGACCTGTATTAAAATTTCTAGTTACAGTCTTCGTGGCTTTGGCATTCATCTCCTGCAGCAAGGATGATTCATCTTTTAAAGGCCAGTCTTCCGGTTTGAAAACGACTATTGTTACTTGCGGCGAACAGACCTGGACGCTTTGGGCCGGACAGACAATCAATGCCGGGACGCTGACCGTTTCAAACGATGAAACGAACCTTTACGTGGCCTATACCACCACAGGGGTTTTTGGGACCCTTCATCTCTGGGTAGGCATGGATATGACGCTGCTGCCAAAGAACAGTCAGGGCACACCCGTTCCTGGCCAGTTTCCCTACATATATGATGCAACAGGTCTCACCACCTACACCTTTACGATACCCCTCATAGATATTCCTTTTTATAAAAAATGTGGCGATAAAATCTATGTTGTTGCCCATGCAGAAGTTACTCTTGATGGCAACAATGAAACAGCCTTTGGCGGTGACATTGAAGGAACCGGCACGGCACGTTGGTATTATTATGCCGAGTATACGGTAGCTTGCTGCGATACGCCTCCTCCCCCGCCCACGGTTAAATACGGGACGGCCTTTGCAAAAGGCGGCTATGTATTTGTTACCGAAAAGAAGGCAAATCCTGAAAATCTTCCCAGTCTTAACCTTATCAGAAATCGGTGGGGCTGGGCTATTAATTTTACTGCTCCTGGAATTTACACTTTTAATATTTGGAGCGGCGCAGGGCTGAACAATACAAGCAAGGCAATTCTGGTTGGTACGGCCACCATTGACTTCCAGGGCGCATTCGCCAGCGTTAGCTATGATTTATCTGACTCTTACAGCCTGGAAGAAATCCATATTTACGCCGGTGATTTTAAGCCGACCACTGTGGCGCCGGGACAGTACGGAATTACAGAGTATTTTGATCCCAAGCAAAATGTATTTTCGACCCTTGTTAATGTTTCCGATTCAAACGGTGACGGGGTATGGTTCATATTGCACGCTGTTGTATGGGGACCTTCCCTTCTGGGTGTCTAACAGCCTTGATACTATAATATTGAAAAGGGTGTCCCCGAATCCGGGACACCCTTTTTTAAGGGTATTGGCTCAACAATAAGTCATATCGGGTTCGTCTGTTCTAAGAATCCTCGAGCCAGGAACCGGGAATAACCATTTTCCCCCAATTTCCAGGTGCAAGGGACGCTTCAGCTTTTACCGGTTACCAATCACCATCTTTCCCCGTTTCCACACCCCTGCAGCCTTCATCCCGCCCTGATAGTAAAGGATCTCTCGGTAATCAGTGCAGGGAAAGGCCATAAAATCTGCCAGCATCCCTGCTTTCAGGATGCCCCGGTCTGACAGGCTGAGAGCTGGGCAGCCCTGCTGGTAATGGCAGCCAGCGTTTCCATCATGGTAAGTTTCTCATAGACACCGAGCACAGCAGCCTGCATCAGCAGGTCACCCATGGGGGCTGACCCGGGATTCCAGTCGGAGGCAATCACCAGGGAAGTTCCGGCATCCAGGGGTTTCCTTGCCGCTGCAAACGGGATTCCAAGACCCACAGATGCTCCCGGTAAGACTACGGGACAAACCCCTGTACCGCCAGCATCGCAATTCAACATCCGAACTGGCCTCCAGGTGATCCGCGCTCATCTGGCTGCAGATCAACAGCAACAGCCATTCCGCCCCGGCTAAACTGATCAGCATGGACCACGGCGTCAAAACCTAACTTCCGGGCTGCAAAAAGGTAGAACCTGGCATCCTCCGGTGAGAATGCGCCCTCGTCCACATAGACATCCACCCGCCTGTCAGCTTATTTTCCCGTATACCGGGAAGCAATTCACCAGGATATATTGCAGGTACTCCCGTTCGCTTCCTGAGAAATCCTTCGGTTTGATATGCGCGGCCAGACAGGTCGGGACCAGGTCTGCTGCTGTCAGACGTTCCGGCATCACGGATGGCCTCCAGCATTTTAATTTCGTTAAGACATCAAATCCATACCCGCTTTTAACCTCCACTGTGGTAACCCCCTTAGCCAGCAGGGCATTTGCCCTGTCTGCCGTTAGATTCGACAGTACGGACTTTCCGGCTGCCCGCGTATGGGTTACGGTACTCCAGATTCCTCCGCCCTGTTGTGCGATTTCAAGGTAGCTTTTACCCGCAAGCCGCATGGCATAGTCTCCCGCTCTTGAGCCGGCCCAGCAGATATGGGTATGACTATCCACCAATCCCGGCATGACCACCTGTTCTCCCTCAACCGGCTCCACCAAGGGTGTCAAGCTTTTCAGCTCCCGGAACGGGCCGACGGCTTCTATTTTTTCACCCCTGACAAGAATGCCCGCATGAGCGATGATCTCCAGCTGGTCATCTGAAATCGGCCCTTTCAACGGAAGACCGTCCAGGGTGACAGCCTGGGTGAATGGACCGATGAGTCTGAGTTTATGCATTCACAAATTATATTTCTTTTTTTTCGCAATGGCCTCCTCATACCCTGCATCCGCATGCCGGTATATGCCCAGGGCAGGATCGTTGTAAAGCACACGTCGGAGGCAGGCAGCCGCCCTTTTGGTGCCATCAGCTACTACCACCATGCCGGCATGCTGGGAATACCCAATACCCACGCCGCCGCCGTGATGAAAGGATACCCAGGTGGCACCGCCGCTTGTATTGGCCATCAGGTTCAGCAAGGGCCAGTCGGAAACGGCATCACTGCCGTCTATCATACCTTCCGTTTCACGGTAGGGCGATGCAACCGATCCGCAATCGAGGTGGTCCCGGCCAATTACGATTGGGGCTTTGACTTTCCTGGATCTTACAAGTTCGTTAAAGATGAGCCCCGCTTTCTCCCGTTCACCCATACCGAGCCAACATATCCTGGCCGGGAGACCCTGGCAGGAGATTTTCTTTTCCGCCTCACGGAGCCATTTAATGAGGTGCGTGTTCTCAGGAAAAGCCTCAACCAGGGCATCGTCGGTGACCAGAATATCCTCGGGATCACCCGAAAGGGCAACCCAGCGGAACGGTCCTTTGCCTTCGCAGAAAAGCGGACGGATAAATTCCGGGACGAATCCCTGATAATCAAATGCCCTTTTCTCACCGCCCTGACGGGCAAACTCGCGCAGGTTGTTACCATAATCGAAAACCACACTGCCCCGCTTTTTCATTTCGAGCATAAATCCTACGTGCCGGGCCATGCTTTGCATCGACTTCCGCCGATAGACCTCCGGATCTGTATTCCTTAATGTCAGGGCTTGTTCCAGGGGAAGGCCTGCAGGGACATAGCCATGCAGTGGATCGTGCGCGGAAGTCTGATCCGTCACCACATCCGGGATGAGACCATCATTCAGCAACTCCTCCAGCACATCACCGATATTTCCCACCAGTCCAACCGACAATGCCCTGCCCTGTTCCATGGCCTCCATTACCATGCGTTTGGCATCGGTGTAGCTATCGGTCATTTTATCAATATACCTGGTAAGCAGGCGTTTTTTGATCCGCCCGGGATCGACATCCACTCCCAGAAAAACATATCCTGCCATGGTGGCAGCCAGCGGCTGGGCTCCTCCCATACCGCCCAGTCCACCTGAAACCAGGAGCTTGCCTGCGGTTTTCTGATTGAAATACTTCCTGCCGCATTCGGCAAAGGTTTCATAGGTTCCCTGGAGTATGCCCTGAGAACCGATATAGATCCAGCTGCCCGCGGTCATCTGTCCATACATGATCAGGCCGCGTTCCTTCAGTTTTTCAAAATGATCCCAGTTCGCCCACGCGGGTACCAGGTTGCTGTTGGCAATCAGCACCCGGGGCGCTTCCGGATGGGAACGGATGATGCCCACCGGTTTTCCCGACTGCACCAACAGGCTCTGGTTGTCTTTCAGCGTGAGCAGACAGCGGATGATCTCCTGTAATGCCGCAGGATTACGGGCTGCCTGTCCGGTTCCCCCGTAAACGATCAGTTCAGCAGGGTTTTCAGCTACATCGGCATTGAGGTTGTTGAGCAGCATTCGGAGCGGTGCTTCCGTCTGCCAGCTTTTTGCATGCAACACATTCCCCACGGGTGACCTGTAGTGGGGATGACGGGCATAGGTATCAATAAATTCCGAAAAGTTCATGTCGGCTGTTTTTAATCTCCAGGTTCAGGGTTTCGGATAATTCGTCTACCAATCGGGTGAGCGCATGGTTTTTTACCATACCAATGGCTGCCTCAATATAATCCCCCAGGTAAACATCACGGTCGATATGCGGTATTACGCTGCGGATATAATCATGACAGGCATTGATCAACGGTCCCGATTTTAAGGGTTTGCGAAAGTCAAAGCCCTGGGCGGCACAGAATAATTCAATCCCCAGTATTTTTTCAAGGTTGTCAGCAATGCGCAGGGCCTTTCGTGCACTTATGGATCCCATGCTTACATGATCCTCCTGCCCCAGTGAGGTGGGGATGCTGTCGGCGCTTGCCGGAAAACACAGTGACTTATTTTCGCTTACCAGGGCTGCCGTGGTATACTGGGGTATCATAAAGCCAGAATTCAAACCGGTCTCCTTCATCAGCAATTTGGGCAATCCTTCAATAGTATCCATCAGGGAAAGGTATATTCGCCTGTCGGCAATATTGCCCAGCTCTGCCGCCGCTACAGCGGCGTAGTCCAGCGGAAGAGCCAGTGGCTGCCCGTGGAAATTGCCCCCGCTGATTGCTTTTTCCTGATGAAACACGATGGGATTGTCGGTTACTGAATTTAATTCAACAGTCACCAGTTGTTTCAGATGGAGGTAGGCATTTCTCGAAGCTCCGTGGACCTGGGGAATGCACCGAAGTGAATAGGGATCCTGCACCCGGTGACAGTTGCGATGCGATTCCACGATCTCTGAATTTCCGATCAGGTTGCGCATCCGCTCAGCCACGTAAAGGATACCTTCATAGGGCCTCAGTGCCTGCAGCTCCGGATCAAAAGCCTTTACCGAACCCAGCATGGCTTCGAGGTTCATGGCTGCGATGATGTCGGCGCAGTCGAGACCCTGCTGCAACACTTCCAGGAATTTTACAGCATGCGCTGCAATGAACTGGGTGCCGTTGATCAGGGCCAGTCCTTCCTTGGGACCGAGTTCCAAAGGCTTCAGACTATGGGCGTTCAGGACTTCCATTGCCGGTACAATGGCTCCCATATAATGAACCCTGCCGTGGCCGATCAGGGGTAAAAACAGGTGTGCCAGGGGGGCGAGATCGCCTGATGCCCCTACCGATCCCTGCGAGGGGACACAGGGCGTAACCTGATTCTCGATGTGCCACAGGATCCGGTTGAGTGTTTCCAGAGATATACCGGAATATCCCAGGGATAAGGACTGTACCTTGAGAATGAGCATCAGCCGGCCTATTTCTTCGGAAATGAGGTCCCCCACCCCGACGGCGTGGCTGAGCAACAGATTGTGCTGAAGTTTACGCGTATCCTCATCTGAAATCAGGGTGGTGCATAAGGGTCCAAATCCGGTGTTGATACCATACACGGTTTTCTTCGCTGCCACAATGGCTTCCACATCATTACGGTTTTTTGCAACTGCTCCGGCCGCTTCATGGGTGAGCTCACCCCTGATTTTACCCCTGCTGATATCCAGGGCAAGGCCCGGGGTAAGTTTGTCAATGCCGTAATGGAATGTCTTCATGGTATCGTAAATTTAGTCATTTGATGTTCTTTTCAATCTAAAATACAACTTGTTATTTTCCCAAAGAATGACTTTTCCCTGTTACCTGATCAATTACACACTGCCAAATATCATATTCCGGCATGGCCAAAATCACTAATTTCCCAAATCCAAAAGAACTACCTTTACCTTGTTTAACTTTCAAAACTTGTTTTTATGGCTTCGAAGAATGTTGTTATTATCGGTGCAGCCGGTAGAGATTTTCACAATTTCAATACCTGTTTCAGGGATAACGCGGATTACCGGGTAGTAGCCTTTACGGCAGCGCAAATACCCGATATTGCAGGACGTAAATATCCGGCAGAACTCGCCGGCAAGCTCTATCCCAAAGGCATTCCGATTTATGCAGAAGCCGATCTTGAGAAACTGATCAGGGAACTGAAAGTGGATGAATGCGTTTTCTCCTATTCCGATATCCCCTATACGAGAGTGATGCACATCGGCGCCCGTGTTAATGCTGCCGGTGCAGATTTCAAGATGCTTGGGGCAGGACAGAATATGCTGAAGAGTAAAAAGCCCGTGGTGGCGGTTGGCGCTGTGCGTACCGGTTGCGGCAAGTCACAGACCTCGCGCCGGGTAATCGAGATCCTGATGAAAATGGGCCTGAAAGTGGTTGCTGTAAGGCATCCGATGCCCTATGGAAATTTGGTGGAACAGAAGGTACAGCGCTATGCCACCCTGGACGATCTGGTCAAGCACAAGTGCACCATTGAGGAAATGGAAGAATATGAGCCCCATGTTTCCCGCGGAAATGTGATCTATGCCGGCGTGGACTACCAGGCTATCCTCACGGCTGCCGAAAAGGATCCCGACGGCTGTGACGTGATCCTCTGGGATGGCGGCAACAACGATTTCCCGTTCTTCAAGCCCGACCTGACCATTACAGTTACCGACCCGCACCGTGCCGGACATGAACTCTCATACTATCCGGGTGAGGTAACGCTGCGTTTGGCCGATGTGGTGGTGATCAACAAGATCGATACCTCTTCCCCGGAAAATATCCAGACCGTGCGGGATAATATCAACTACGCCAATCCGAAGGCCATTGTCGTTGATGCTGCTTCACCCATCACCGTCGACAAACCCGGTCTGATTAGGGGCAAGGCCTGCCTGGCCATTGAGGATGGCCCCACGCTCACGCACGGTGAAATGAAAATCGGGGCCGGAACGGTTGCCGCGCTGAAACTGGGCGCCAGCTCGTTGGTCGACCCCAGGCCTTACGCTGTTGGCAGGATCAGGGAAACCTTCCAGACCTATCCTGACATTGGCACCCTGCTGCCCGCCATGGGTTACGGAAAACAGCAGATCAGTGACCTGGAGAAGACCATTAACGCTACTCCCTGTGATGTGGTGATAATTGGCACACCCATCGACCTGAACCGCATTGTGAAGATCAATAAGCCTTCCGTGAGGGTAACCTATGAGCTGCAGGAAATCGGAGCCCCGAACCTGCAGATGGTGCTGGAGGAGTTTGTGAGGAAGGTAAAATAGGGACAAGGGACGAGGGACAAGGGACAAGGGACGAGCGGAAAGCTTCCCGGGTATTATCTTGCTTCATAAATACCCCCGGAAGCAGGTTCAAGCGTTATGACCCAGGAATCCCCTGCTCTTTTGAATGCCTTTTCCTGTCCCCAGCGGGTCAGGGGTACGGTATTCATCGCTTCAGCAGGAATGGTAGCCTGGACCTGCTGCAGGGTGGGATTGACGGCAATGATCAGCCGCTGACTTCCCTTGACCCGTTCATATACCAGTGGCATTTTCCCCCTTTCGGCATACAGGATCTTCCACGATGCATCTGCCTCAAGGGCCGGAAGTGTCCGTTTCAAGGCAATCAGCTTTTTCGTTTGGTTCAATAAGGAAAGGGGATCGGATTCCTCCTGGGCGACTGCAGGCCGGTCATCCTCCGGGTTGATCGGAAGATACAGCTTTTCCACAGTTGCAGAGGAAAAACCCGCATTGGGCAAATTGTTGTCCCACTGCATGGGTGTACGTATGTTTGACCGGTCGTAACTGCCCTCTTTGCCTGGAAGGCCATCAATTGACCGGATCCCGATCTCATCACCATAATACAGAAAGGGCACACCCGGCATCGTCATGGTGAACAGGAAAACCTGCAGGATCTCTTCCTTTGACCGTCCATAGCTTATTCTCGGATGAAGGTCGTGATTCCCTTCCACGATGGTAATAAATCCATAGTCTTTAATTTCCTGATAATGCCTGTTGAATTCGTCCAGAAACTCCAGGATATTACCGTGTCCCATACCATCAAATACACTGAATCCATAAGGGTCCACGCCTTCGTTGGTGCCCCCCTCATTGGGAAAGCTTTTCCGGAACAGGCTGTTGTAGGCCGGCATGTTCCAGGGCAGGCAAAAATCAATATGAAAACCGGCTTTCTTGATGCTGATGGAAGGTCTGCCGCCCTCTCCGATGAGCACATGATCGGGGTATTCCTTCTCAATCCAGGTCCGTATATCCTGCCAGATCAAGGCTGTATAGTCTCCTCTTACATCTCCCTTCACCAGTGACAAGGCCATGTCAGCCCTGAATCCGTCGGCCCCCAGGTCAAACCAGAACCGGATAATGTTTTTCATTTCCTCCCTTACCGCAAGGGGGCCCGGTGCATCCGGTGCCTGTTGCCAGGGTTGTTTGGGATCGGGATAAGCAAAACCGTAATTGAAAGCCGGTTGGGAAACGAAAAAATTGGGCAGGTATCCTCCGAAACGGGGATAAAGACCCCGTATAACATCGTTCCGCTCTTCCCATACATTATCGGTCCAGATGAACCAGTCGCTGTATTGATTCTTTTCTGCCTTCCCCGATTCAATGAACCAGGGATTTTCCCAGGAACAGTGCCCTGCCACCAGGTCAAATATGATCCGCAGGCCCCGTTTTTCAGCTTCGGCACACAGGTTTTTAAAGTCATCATTGGTGCCGTAACGCGGAGCTACTTTATAATAGTCGGCCACATCATACCCCCCGTCATTAAAAGGCGACACAAAGAAGGGATTGATCCAGACGGCAGACACGCCGAGCGATCGGATATAGTCGAGCCGGGCAGTGATACCGGGAAGATCCCCGATGCCATCCCCGTTGGAATCGTTGAAACTTTGTGGGTAAACCTGGTAAACCACGGCATTCCTCAGCCATTCCGGAACAGGGCGTTTGAGGTTCTGAGCAGTCAGGCAACCTGCTGAAAGCACCAGTATTAAAAAGGTTATCTGTTTCATTTTTTTAGAATTTCAATAACAAAATAATCAAGGCCCGATCTATTGCTGACCCGCACCCCAACCTTTATTCGGCCTTTCTCCCATAACCAGGCGAAGTGTACCTCCTTTGACAACATCGGCATGGTTGATAAAGGGCTTGTTCAGGGGCTGACCGTTTAACCGGGCTGATTGAATATACTTGTTCTTTTTGGAGCAGTTTTTTGCGATCACGGTAAAGGTTTTACCATCGGGCAATCGGATTTTTGCCGATTCGAAAAACGGACTGCCGATGGCATACTCCCCGCTGCCAGGCGTGACAGGAAAAAAGCCCATGGCGGAAAAGACATACCACGAACAGAGCCCGCCACCGTCCTCATCACCTGGTATGCCAGGGGGACGGTCATCAAACCATAAGTCCATGACCTCGCGGATCCGGCGCTGGGTTTTCCAGGGCTGACCGGCATAATCATACAGGTAAGGTATGTGAAACGAAGGTTCGTTCCCTGCTACGAACATGCCGTTCAGTCCGGTGGCATCCGGAAATTGTCCCATGAACTGCCACTTCGAAATACGGGTTGGTTCGTTGAACAACCTGTCCAGCCTTTCAACAAAAGCCTGCTCTCCACCCAGCAATTGAATCAGACCAGGAATATTCTGCTGAACGCTGAAGTTCCAGGTCCATGCGTTGTTCTCTGCATAATACAGGCGGCTTCCCACACCCCCTGACAATTGCGGATCAAAGGGTTCCACCCACCGGCCATCGGCCATCCTGGGGGTCATAAAACCTGTTTCCGGATGAAATACATTGCGGTAATTCTCCGACCGTTTCATAAAATACCGGTAATCTTCCTCCCTTCCCAGTTCCCTGGCCAGCTGGGCCAGGCACCAGTCGTCATAGCTATGCTCCAGCGTCACCGCAACCGCCTGCCGTTTCTCAAAGCCATCCACCATAGGTACTGTTTCAGCACTGTCGCCCGGTAGTGCCGGATACCAGCCATGGGTATGATAGAAGGAGTCGAGTGAACACATGGGTCCGGTCCGCCAGGGCAGCATGGTGCCCTCCATCGCGTTTTTCCTGAGGCCTTCGTATGCCTTCTCCAGGGAAAAATCCCGTGCCCCCTTTTGCCAGGTGTCCCATACCAGGGCTGCCGAATGAAACCCGATCATGGCCGGAAAATCGCCGTATACCTGCGGAAAACCGGGCATCCAGCCGCTTTGTTCATACATGCGGATATATGATTCGATCATATCCGATTGCTCCGCAGGATCGAGCAGCAGCATGAGCGGATGCAGGGAGCGGTAGGTATCCCAGAGCCAGTCATCCACATAGAAAGGCCTGCCGCCGTCTTCATGCACTTTGCCGTCATAAGCGCTGTAATAACGTCCATCCTCCGAAATATTGACCATCCTTTCGTAACACCGGTAGAGCGAGGTATAAAAGATCCTTTTCTGGCGTTCCGTGCCACCCCTGACCCGGATCCGGTCCAGGGCATCTTTCCAGATCCCATGACTCTCGTTACGGATGGATTCGAAGGTTTTCCCTCCCGTCTCATGAAGCAGATTCGCGGCAGCCTGTTCTTCGCTGATGAATGAAATTCCGGCCCTTACCTCAACAGGATTTTCAACCTTTTCGAAGCTGAAATACATGCCTTTTTGGTCGCCCGATACGAATACACCTGATTTTGTAAAGGACTGGCTGAACTCGGCATAAAAATACTGCCGGGTGTGCTCAAATTCCTCCCAACCCTGTATGGCATTCTTCCCTGCCACTGTAAAACCTGCTCTCCTGCCTGTGCGGAACAGGATATAGCAGGAATCTTCACGGTTAAAATCAAACCGGTACAAAACCGAACGTTCCGTGGTTGTCCAGTCCGCTTCAATATTGTAATCTTCAAGTAAAACCCGGTGATACCAGGGATGAACCTCTTCCAGGTCATGGTCGTAAAGCGAAGCATATTCATCGCGGTTGAAGGTAAGCTTACCGCTGACGGGCATGAGCTCGGTAATGTGCCCGTAGCGATAGGCGGGCATATTCAGGGCAAATCCGTAAATCCTGTCGCTCAGGAAGCGGTCGTTCAGTCCGGGTTTGGTAACCGGAAAAACCCGCACCATGCTGTTGGGACGGTGAACCGTGGGGTTTTTTGTGGTCAGGAGCGGAGCCACGGAACCGATGTTGGGGTCGACATAAAGCGATGCATCTTTATGGTCACAGGAGTTCAACATTGGAACCAGCATCCCAAAAAGGAATAATACTTTCTTCATAGGTCTTTTAATACAATAAGAAATGATTTCTACAGGTACTTAAAGATAATAACTATTTTACCAGCCACGGAGCCTCATAGCCCAAAGATCTTTCTTTAACAAAAGGTGTTTTCGGAATAAAGGCAATGTCAATTCTTTCCACTTTTCCATGGTCTATTTTATACATCAGCGACTGGTAAGGTTCGAATACCAGATCCAGTTGATAGCCTTCCCCCTGATAATTCAGTGTTATGCTCATACTTTTCACATCTTTTTCAAGCGACTGCCCGTATTGCATCGGGAACTTCAACCGGTCAGCATCAGGATTCGGGAAGAACAGGTAAAGCGTTTCGCCGTCTTTTCGGCACCAATGGCGGGGCAATGCGGTTCCCGCTAAAAATGGAACAAGATCTTTCGGAATAAGGGTCGATACGTGCCCTGATTTTCTCATTTCGGCCACCCATGCCGCATAGTCGCTGTGTAAAAGGGTCCCCGGCTCTTTCGGATCCCTTTTCAGGATGATGGTGAAGCCTTCCCCAGCCAGCCATGCCAGACGTTTCACTACCCGGTAATCCAGGTATTCTGCATTCACATAAAGAGCCTTATATTCTGCATCTCCAACGGTTAACTTTCCGTTCTTCAGTGTCGCCTTTTCGAGGAATTCGAGATTGATCCAGGTCGGGCAGTAGCCCGCCAGTTCATCCGGAAAATAAACATAACGCATTTCGTAATATCCCCAGGCCCAGATAAATTGTTTTTCAAGAGGCATCTTTCCGGCTGTCCAGGCATCCTCCACCGGAAGGTACACGGCGATATCCGACCAGGTGGAACCCTTTTTCATATAAGATGATACCTGCTCCAGGTATTTGTTGAAATCAGGAATTTCATCTGCCAGAGCGCCCTGGGGACCAATATGGGTTGTTGCATAGAAATTTATGGTGTCATAACCTTTTGGGTTATGAGCCTTTCCATGCCAGATAATCTGATTAACACCATGGGCAAACAGGGCATCCGCTACCAGCTTCAGGTCAGCGGTCTGCTCCTCTCTGATATAATCACGGGGCCATCCATAGAGGCAGGTAAATGTTTCGGATGAAACAACCTTTTTGCCTGATAATACTGCGGCCGAAGCAGGGATGGCGCAGAATTCAGGCTCAAACAGCATGGATTCGCCCTCCGGCACATCCAATTTTGCATAGCCGGAGATGAGATCGCAGGGCGCCCCGGATACCTGTCCCCGGGAAGATATACCCACCGTATTCAGGACTGAGTCGAACTTCTGGTAAAAAACAAGTACCTTATCTGAAACCAAAGACATATAATCATAAAGCCTGGCACTGTTTTCAGGATCATAAATGGAATTCATGAATGGCGAAATATCATAACCAAATTTCCTGTAAAAATCAGCGGCAAATCCGTCAGACCAGAGTTTTTCAGTTTCTACTTCCCAGCTGTCAATAAAATACGATTGGGGAATTGCCGTTTCCGGTCGCGGAAAAGCCCTGATCATCCTGTCGAAATAAGGCAGGTAATTCCCGGGGGTCAAATGATCCACCACATAACCAGACTTCGGGTGCTCCCAGGTGCGTGTGATTTCCTGCCTCCAGGTTGTGTCACCGTAACGTTGTGAGGCCTGGTCGAAAGTCACATGACTGTCGCCAAAGGGCCAGAGTGTTCCAAATGTAAGATCACAGCCAAGGCCTATTGAATCGGCGTACCGTATCGAATAATCAACTATGCTGGCCCATTCGCTACTCAGCCATTCCTGCCGTGGGGTATAGCTTGTATCATTGGGATTAAACCGGTTCAACGGATATACCCAGGCCAGTTCCACCCCTCCGAAACCATTTGCCTTTAACCAGTCGAGATTGTACCTGACATCTTCCTTCTGAATCATCGAGGCAAACCACCAATACCGGGCATAGGGTTTCGAATCAATGATATAGCCAGTCCCCTGAGCTTTACTGGTACGTACAGCTGATAGCATTATGGCCAAAAGGCACAATGCTGACAGTAGCGGATAGAAGATTTTTTTCATTAGTCAGATGAATTAATGAGCAATCACTGAACATTTAAGTAGCCCTTTTCCAGTGCTTTACTTTGTAACCCCGGAGGACATAATAAAGGATGATCAGGTAAGAAGGTACAGCAATCCAGTAGGCCTGCCTCACAGACCATACATCGGAAAGGTAACCCCACAGCAACGGCATTACAGCCCCACCTGCAATGGCCATGATCATCAGGGCAGAACCCTGTGAAATGAAGCGCCCCAGGTCATGAATGGCCAGGGGCCAGATGGAAGGCCAGATCATGGCATTGGAAAATCCTAACAATGCAACAAATAAAACGGTATAAGGAAGTCTGATATCTGCAACAGGCAGGGTCATCTCCAAACCAGCCGGCAGTGAAAGGGCGGCAAGTGAAAACAATATGCCCAGCAATGCTGAGATGGCGAGCACCTGTCGGTAGGAAAGTATCTTGGGAATCAGAATGATTCCAACAACATATCCGATCAGCATGGCAATCATGACCAGGGTAGTATAGGTTTTGGCAGAAGCAACGGGGACTCCCAGTGCAAGGCCGTAACCCATGATGGTATTCCCGGCAATTACTTCCACACCAACATAAAAGAACAATGCAATCACGCCCAGCACGAGATGTGGATATTGGAGAATGTGTGTGCGGTTATCACCCGCTGGATCCTGAACTTCCGCCTTCTCCTCATCAATTTCGGGCAGTGTTGAGAACTTGACCAGGATACCCAGTATGACCAACACCAGGGTCATGACGGTATAAGGGCCAATGACACGCCGTGCAAGTCCATTCAGCGCCATAAACCTGGCTGCTTCATCCATGGATTTCAGACTGCTGATAAAGGCATCACCATCATCCAGTATATAATAGGCCAGGATAAGAGGACCGATGGCTCCGGCCAGGTTATTGCAGATTCCCATGATGCTTAAGCGTACGGCAGCCGTTTCGCGTTTACCCAGAATGGTGACATAGGGATTAACAGCCGTTTGCAGCAATGCCAGGCCTGTCCCCATTACAAATAGCCCGGCCAGGAAGAAGGCATAAGTGCGCATAAGTGCTGCAGGTATAAAAATCAGCGTTCCCACGGCCATGATCATCAGGCCCAGCATCATACCCGATTTGAATCCTGTTTTTAATAGAATTCTCGATGAAGGCAGTGCCATCAGGGTGTATGAAATGTAAAAGGCAAAAGCGACAAAAACAGCCTGGAAATTGGTAAGTTCGCAGGCAATCTGCAGGTAAGGGATAAGGATCCCATTAAGCCAGGTTACAAAGCCGAAAATGAAAAACAAGGCTCCGATCATGCTCAGGGGAAGGATCATATTTTGCCGCATGTTATGGCTCATCGTGCAATTCATTCCTTTAGGGTGTGGCGAGTGATTTCATTTCCTGAACGAGCGCTGAAACCTGCCTGTGCAGCTCAGGACCCGTTTCGGGACCCAGGGAGTTGATCTCTCCGTAAGGTGCTTCCTTTTCACCATAGCTAAAGGGCTCCTTTGCATCCCAATGAGTCTTGGGCATGATATATCCCACTTCATCATTGGCCAATCCGATGACAAAGTTAATGTCTCCCTTCATCAGTTCACGGACGGGAGGCACTTCCTGAGCTGCAATCCTAAAATCGCGACCTTCGGGGGTTTCAATTCCTCCATTGATGATTTCCGGATTGACCTCACCCGGTAAGGTCAGAAACCAGGCAGGGCCTAGGGTCAATAAATCCACCTCACTCCGGACATACCTGAGTTGGAAAATGCTGCGGTCAAAAACACCGGCCAGTGCACCCAGCTTGAAGAGCTTGTTTTGCATAGTGAACCGAAAGGTCTTTGCCACCAGATTCAGGGAAGGTTTTTCAATGGCTGTCCATGGCTCCTGCTCCAGTTTGTTCAGTATGGTATCGGCCAGCCGATAGCCCTGGGCCCTCACTTTGCCGAATGAATTATCGTCCGCGCCGAATGTTCTGTTAAGCCACGGATCATAGGTGGCACTCCACATCCCACTCATGATGCCCCCTACAGCTCCATTTAAAAAGATCACCGTTCCACCGGCGCCATCACGTATTTTCTCATCTTCATAAAAAATACCCCGTTCGATACCATCGCGCAGATAATATACAAAATCAGCAGTAATGAGGAGGTTCTTGCTTCCTGCCGTTTCGGGATGATTGCCATAATTCACCAACAATCCCATCAGCTGACCGCTGGCATCGTCTTTTACCCTGAGCATCCGCATCCCGTCATCAAAAACTCTGGGCATACGGCCATCATCCACCAGATCTTTTTTAACCGAATCTATCGAAGCATATTCCAGGGAGGCGGGCTTCCTTTTTTCATAGGCCGCACAAATAGCATCAGCGGCTTTTTGCTGTACCATTTTCCGGTATTCAGGATTGACACCTGTCTTGAATGATGATTCTCCCCACAATCCCATGAGATCGGGCACTTCATGACAATGTGTGGAAGCAATGATGACGTGGTTAATCTCAGGGATCCGTTCCGCCACCAGTTTCCGCACGGTGATGACATCATCGTTGAAAAAACCTATTGCATCGAGCACTACAAGCCCCACCACAGATGCACTATCATCAAAGACTATCGCCCGGGCCCAGAGATCATCGTGTATTCCCTGGGCAGCCCTTTTATTGTCAAATCCTGCCAACCAATAGGCATCGAACTTTCCGTTATTGTTGCCGTCAACATAGGTGTCGCCTTTTTCGGGCTCATATTTGGCGTTGTTGTCCACGTCGCTCCAGGTGTCTGGCAGGTCAGGCGTGATTTTTTCGGTGGCCAATCCGACCTTCAGAACACCTGCAACAGTTTTGGCTGCTGGAAGTTTCAGATCCAGGCTATACCCCGGGTGACGGTCGCGGGTGCGCTGAAAAACATAGGCTATCACTACAATGAATAGCAAAGAAATACCAATACCGGTAATCCTTAAAATCTTGTTGGTTTTACTTTTCATATTCAGACTTTTTATTTCCACTTTATCGTTGCAATTGAATGGGCGGGCATGCTCACAACGGCTTCCCGCTGGTCGCATAAAACATTGACATTTTGCGCTTTGTCTCGAACATTAATCAAGATTAAAACAATATAGCCTTCAGGATCCTTACACGCAATATGGCTTATTTCTGTCTCCCCTTTGCTTGAAACAATCACAGAGCCGGGTTTGATGAATTTCATGAAATGGCCGTACAGGTAATAATCGAAATGAAATATTGTTTTGTTATGGGCCGTGTTGCGTTCTATGATCGTTTGGCTGGCCTTAAAAGGTCCATTATTGGGCTTCCGGTTCTGGTCGAGCATGGTTACCCACCCATTGTAGCTTACTGCCCTATTTTTCAAGATTTGCATGAGTTGTATTCCGCCTTTTAGCCCGAAAACAGAACCTTCGGTAAATCGTACCGGCACATCGGGAAACTCCTTCTGAATAACCGACATACCATCGGGTTCGCCGACATATCCATGAAAAGCCATGGCCTTTGTGTACTTTCGTGCTTCAGGATCACTAAGAATGGTGCGTGGAAACCCTATTCCCGCATCGCCAGGCATCTCGGGAACAAAAACGGATGCATTATCGGTTTGCGGTTCAATATTGTAATTATGATCGTAACACCAAATTTCGGTTTTAAGGCCGTTGCGTTTCAATTCAGGGCCCAGATGGTTTTTAATAAAATCTCGCTGCTCCTCAGCAGTCCAATGACACGACGGGTAATGCCATTTAGGAACATCATGCTCCCGGTCAACTCCCGGCTCATTCTGAACCGTCACGGCAAAAACAGGAATCCCCTCGGCAGCATAGGCCGTAATGAATTTAACAAAATATCGGGCATAGGCAGCGTAGAATTCCGGCTTTAAGCGTCCTCCCGTTAAACTTCCCGAACTCTTCATCCAGGCAGGCGGGCTCCAGGGTGAGGCAAAAAGCCTTAATCTGTGGTTTGTCTTCAATGCTTCCAGCAATACCGGAATGATGTACTTTTTATCCCTTTCTATGGAGAAATGATTCAGCAATGTATCGGTCTCTCCATTGGGCAAGTCGCAATACGAATACCATGCATCACCAGTAAAATCAGGCGTTCCCATGCAAATACGCATCAGGTTCATGCCTATTCCCGGATCGGATGTCAGGAGTGCTTTCAGCGTATTTTCCCTGTCCGCGGGTAACAGTTGCGACAGGTTATAGCAGGTCGAAGGTTCAAGTGATGATCCCATTCCATCAATGGTTTGAAAAGTCTCATCAGCATTGATTTGCACAAAGGATTCTCGCGCTGATTCTGTTGACAATTCTTTAAAAAAAATATCTCCTCGCCGTGCAAGTTTCTGGTCTCCCGATTGGGTGGATATCCAAACTTCGGCCTTATCTGGTGAAAGCTTTAATTTTCTATTTTTATCTTGATTATCAGGCATATATGTCAAATATAGCACAATCAATCCGGTTAAAAGAGAAGTTATGATTGCCATGTTTTTTAATTTTGGTTCATGATTAAAGAATTTGTTCACACTTCAGGAGGGCCTGCTATGCCGTTGATAATTTTTGTCCGCACCGAAAACAGGTACAGCAACGTCCCTGCTGTGGCAACAATTGCAGCCATCAGCGCAGGCAGGTGTTTCACAGACACACCCGGAATATCGGTTTCCGGAATACCCAGGGCAGCAACAACCAGTAAGGTCCAAATTAGTGAAAGAACCTGAATCAATTTCCGCCAGCGACCCAGTGAAAATCCCTCGATGGATTCCAATTCATTTTTCGTAACAAGGGTTGCCAGCATAATACCCGAGTAACCCAGATAGGCTGCCACAGCTCCCACACTGGTAATGATTTCGATTCGTTTGAATGTTACGATGGCGATGGCGCTTAAAACCCATATCACCAGGGTGGCCATTTGCGGAGTTTGACGTTTTTGGTTCACTTTGGCGAGAAATGAAGAAAACGGGAAAATATTATCCCTCGACATGGAAAACAGCAGCCGCGTAGCGGTGGCCATGGAGGCAACGGCGCAGGAATAAATCGAAAGCATTACAACTATTCCGGTGGCTGCGGTAGCCCGTGTGCCTATTGAATTGTTGAGCAGGGTTATCAATGCATTGTCGCTCCCTTGTGCCGCACCAATATTTCCGGCCGAAAGAACCAGCAGGGCAAGAATAAGAAAGCCGGCCAGTGCAGCGCTTAACTGAGAAGAGATTACCGCCCGTGGAACGTGTTTGCGGGGCGATTTGGTTTCTTCGGCAAGATCTGCGGCGGCTTCAAAACCGGTTAAGCACCATGCCCCCAGTAACAACGAAAGGGCAAATGATGAAAAGCCTGCTGCATGTTGCGAAACCGCATTTACCGACCTGAAAAGATTTTCAGTATGAACTGCTCCGGAAATCAACCAGATTACAGCCAGTGTGGCAATAAGCAGGGTTACACCGGCCAACTCAGCATACACACCCAGATTATTTACCAGTGAAACGATTTTTATTCCGTATATATGGATGATGGTAACTGAAGAGATAATGGCCAGGGTAATATACGAAACGGTCCAGCCCGATGATTCCCCACCCAGCATGGTGTTAAGTGTAACGGCCATGGCCTGACTTGTTCCCGGAAAACCGGTGATGAACTGAACCAGCAGAAACCAGCCGACAAAAAAACCATAATGAGGATTGATCAACCTGGCTGTCCATTGATAACCATAGCCCGAAATAGGGAACCGGGCGGACAAGTCGGCCATAACAAGCGCTACCAGGAATTGACCTGCCCCGACCAAAAGCCATGACCAGGCTATGGCACCGCCAACCTGAGAAAAGCCAAAATTGAAATTGGCAAAAATTCCGGTAAGCACCGAAATGAGCGAAAACGAAATGGCAAAACTCGAAAACCCGCCCATAGTCCGGCTTAGCTGCTGGCTGTAACCAAGTTTCTGCAACTCCTTACTGTCGAATTCTGTGATAATTGCCTCAGGGCTGTGGTGAATCTTCATTTTTGCCTTATTTAGAACCTTAATCCTGAAATTGCCTTCAGCGCCCATTCCTCAGTTATTTCCGAGTCATCAATTACCGAATACCATAAGTTGGATTTTTTCGCTACGAATTTTTTTACATTCAGCAGCGAAGCAATCAGGTCTTCTTTGCGAATGCCCATATCAGCCGGATGGTATCTCAACCCAAGCTCATCCATTACTTTTTTTATTTTTTCGAACTGGTTATTCTGGAGTTGGCTCATCAGGTAGATGCCCAGGCCCACAACATACCCATGAACAAATGATCGTCGCAGCCTTTCTTCGAGCTCGTAAAACAGGAAATGCTCCGAACCTTCCTCGATGCGGTAGTGCCCTGCAGGCAGGCAAATGGCGTTCATAGCCATATATCCTTCAACAATGGCCAGTAACCCTTTGTCGGTCTGGTTGCTGATTTCGGGCAGGAGGGCGTACAGTTTTTCAAGGATTTTGCGTCCCTTTTCTACATCGGCAGCGCTGAACGGGTATTCCGATCTTCCTTTGCTCTGTGCATATTCCCAGTCAAAAGTACCGGTATGTATCGAAAGCAAATCGCCAACCCCGGCAATATTCAGTTCAGGCGGCGCGGTGCGCAGTATTTCGAAATCGATGACCAGCGGGTCGGGTGCACTGGTTCCCACATACACCACCTCGTGGTTGCGGCGGATACCGGCAGCCGGGGTTACAAAAGCATCTACACTGAGAATGGTGGGAACACTAACCAGCCGGATTCCTCGCTTCCAGGATATAAACTTGGCAGCATCAATGGCCTGACCGCCGCCAATTCCGACAACCGTTTCACATTCAGGTAGTTTTGCCAGAATATCTGCGAGCCACCTTTCTTCCATAGTTTCCACCATGATAACCGCCCGGGGCTTTGCTCCGAGATTTTCCCTGGTCACTTTCCACGGTATCTCCATGGTGGTAACCACAAATTTTCCCAGTTCCTTACCCAGGCCCTTTAAGCAATCGCGTCCGGCCCTTAATTCAGTTACATTGGTTTGTCCTTCAATTGATAACATATCATTCATTTTACCTTTTGTTCACCGGGTGAACCTTATTGGTAATCCTTACTAACACAAGGATTCTTATGGAAACAACATTTTCATCCGTTTGCGGATAGGCCATAATAAGATTGCTCAATCCTTGCGACATCAGACCTTGTTTTTAAATATATTCTTATTTAATCTGGGTTATCTCGTCTGTCAACGTTCTGAAGTCTGAATCCTTGTTTATTGGATCAAAGTCATAGGATGCTTCGGTTGCCCTAATCTGGTTGTAATGACTGCCTAACAGGTCAGTCATATTAACCTTCTCTGAACAATATAAAATGTACATGCCGGTTGTTTCAAAAGTGTCGGTTATTACGGCATTCCCATTGATTATCTGAACATTTACAGCCGTAACGCCATCATGCCCCACCTTAACTGCTGCATTGCATGGGTGCAAATACCCGGGTAGTTTGAATGACATGGTTTCGCTGCGCTTCCCGGATGAAACAAACTGATTCTTATCAGATACCTTATATTTCAGGTCAATGGCAAAAAGTGCCGCAAAGTCAGGTCCGGCAAGCACATTCAAATCCATATCCAGGAAACGGTTTTGCCACCAGTATGGATTGGTCTTGGTCAGCAAGTCGCCAACAACCATGATTTCACGGTTAATCCTTTGAATCTCTGCCAGACTGCTCCGGTTATTGATCACGGTTTTCCCGCCCATATTGAACCAGTATAACGAGGTGGCACCGTTTGCAACGGCTTCGTAAGCCTGGATGCGCATTTCGAGGTTATTGGGGTTTCCGGCATTTTTCCGGAAACGGCTCTTCCAGTCGTCCGCCATGGCCTGTGTCCAGGCTGCCACCGGATTGGGATAGCTGATGCGGTTTAGGGTCCGCATGTAATCGCCAATGGTCTCAAGCGGGGATCCCCATTTCACATTTTTATTCCCGTATGGCTTGTATTCTCCCCATTTATCGGCATGCGGGGCGACCACCCGGTAGGCATCAAAATGGGCAAAATCGACTACTCCGGCGTAAAGAAAGAATCCAGGTTCATGGGAAAGCGTCACTGTGGTAGGGAAACCAGAGTTCCGGTAGACACGGTAAAAATTGAAGACTTCCTGTGCTGGCCTTTTCCCAAACTGAGGTTCACCAAAAAACTCGGAACCATGAATGGTTTTCAAAGTATTTTCGTCGGTTGCTGAAGATTCTTCCTGCAATTTTGAGAATCTTTTCATCGGATATTTTACCGACCATTCTTTATTGGCTAAGAAAGCCGTCGCATCGCTGTTTACCGTATTGAAATGCATAAACTTCATGGTTTTGCAATAGGCTTCGCTTTTTGACAATACATTGAAATCCCAGCCCATCCCGATATCATAGTTGATGATCATTGGCTTCACCAGGTAATACAATTTCTCAACAGATGAATTCCGTTTTATTTCAAATTCGAGAATTATTTCACCAAAAGGCAGTTTTCCTGTTTCTACAAGGGCACCATTCATACCAAGGGACTCAATTACTGCTTGTTCACCAAACCACTTCACATGATCCGGCGTAAAAGATTCACCCCACCAGTGTTCCGTATAAGTTTTTCCGGCTTTCATGATGTTGACCTGCTGGATCTGCACCTGGTTCTGAGAATCGTTATTGAAATACACATAAAATCTATCCGGAAAGCATGTTCCATCTGAAGAAGCAAAAACAATTCTAGAAACATAAAAATCGGGAGCCTTTATGGCCACCTTTTTTTCAGTTGTTCGACCGGTTTTCCTGTCTGTAAACTTCAAAGTGATTCCATGAACATAGAAATTGGTATCCACCACATTCAACAGATAACAATCCATGGCACCGGCAGGAATTTCTGTTGAAAGCCCGGTTATGGCTGATCGAATATCAGGTACATCGCCATATGAAACGGTGTTTGAACTAATTAATTCCTGGCCGGTTTTTCCGTTAAACAGAACTTCGGGATTTATGGCTGAATTCATGCCGGAATTCCTGACAAAAATGCGGATCAGCGCTCCAGGATTGTATTTTGCGAGGTATTTTTCTTCATCGCCGTAGTTTGGGATTTCGCCCGAAACATAATGAGGAACAACTGTTACGCCAGCTATTTCAATCGGGTATGTTGACACGTATTCAACAGATTGGGCATTCATGGTAAATAAACCGCCAAGAATAGCAAATACCAGCAATGGCAAACTGTATTTTGTCATATCAGTCTATTTTGGCTTCAATGGTTTCACCCGCTTCTATTTCTTCCACCGCAAAACTGATTTTTGCACCATTCAGCAATTTATGCTCCGCCGGTTTTTGCTTTCCATTGATACTAATTACCGGGTGGTCTCCATAAAAACGAACTTCCCAGGTAAAGGTCTTTTGGCCGGATTCATAAGTCAAAATGGTTTTGTTGCTCCCGGTATGACCCAGTGTAAAATAGGAATTGCCTATGTTTATATTTTTTACCAAGAGATCCGGAATGGCGGCGGGTAAACGAGAAATGCTGGCCAGTTTCGATTCGGGAGCATCTGGTTCTACACCCATCAAACCTTCAACCACATTGCTCACCAGTACAAATGATATTTCGGGATAATTGCCATCGCCGGTGGTTTTGCTCACAGGGAATTGAATGTCAATATTATTGATAAGGTCCTCCATCCAATTCCAGCCTTGTTCGATGCGGTTGTTGCTAAAAAATGTTTCGGGCAGGTATGACCTGGCTTCGATATTCGACGGCTTTCCTTTTTTTGAACTGGCCGATTTATCCACAAAGTCGATATAGTTTTCTGTTCTTTCCGAAGGATCAGCTATTCCCTTCATCAGCATAAACCAGGAATTTTCTTTGCCCCAGTCGGTTAATGCTTCCCCTTTGAGATTGTAACCCCGTACCAGGTTTTTAACTCCGGGCTTGACAGCCCACTCCGTATTGAAATAAACTTTAAGTGCTTCAGCTTTTGTTTTGTATTTGTTGTACAGATTTTCATTGCCGCGGTCTTTTGCCATGCTGGCAAATGCTAGCAAAGCTCTGTATTGGCAGGCAATCCCATCACCCGCTTCAACCAGGGGAATGCCCCATTCTTCGTTGAAAGTTGCTGAGCCTTTGAAGATGTCACCCGAGCCATCTCCTTCAGCTACGCCGTTTGGTATGCGGATATCGTGCAGCAGGATAAATTCATTGACTATATGAACATAATAATTCCAAAGTATCTCATCCTCAATATACTTTCTGTCACCAGTCCATTGGTAGAGTTGATAGGCCTTATCAACCAGTTCAAATGCAGCTGGAATTTCACGCACAAATACGGAATCGCTCTTGTGATCAAGCTTAAACGGACTTCCATCGAAATTCAACGCCCATAAGGGAAACCATTTGCGTTCTGCGGTTGATGTTTTGGCAAATTCCCGCAGCATGGTGAAGTTCTCAAGCTGCAGGTTCAATAGATGGCCCCCCACTACCTGGTGGCATATATCGCGCGAGTAAAAGGCAGTCCGTGATTTATAACCGCCCCAATAACAGGGAATATAAGTTACATGGCCAGAACCAGCTCCCTTTTCCCATCGGTCGACCACACCCGATTTATTGGTCTGAACATGCGATAAAGCCATGGCCATGGCCCAGGTGAAAGCCTTTTCAAGTTTTTTATTGGATGATTGAATCTGAATACCGCCAGCATCAGGAAACCAGGAAAAAGAAGCAGCAGGATTCCATAATCCTGTCCCTGATAAAAAGATAAAAAGGTATAGCAGGTACATTTTTATTATTGGTTTGTCCGGTTCATTTAACCTCCCCCGTATTATATTTTGTTCTCCATGGGGACAAGGTCCGTGAGGCCAGCGATGGCAACCGGCTGCCCGGAATAAATGCTTTTTCTCGCTGCAATGCCTATCAGGCAGGCAAAGGCGCCGTCGCGCACCCCGGCACTCTGCCGATATGGATCCTGCATATTCGGCAGGAAAATTTTGTCCTTCATCCGTGAATCTCCTCCACCATGGCCTTCCTCCTGGTTGGAGATCTTGATGATTTCACGCTTCCCAAAATTAGTGGTCAGCTGTATTTCATCAAAGGGCTCTTCCTCCCATGGCTGCCGCTCTTTGATCCAGGCCTCCAGCCTCCCTTTTGTGCCGTTGAATGCAATTCGGTATCCTTCATATGGGGAGTAAGTAGTGAGTGAATAACTCACCTGTACCTTGTTGGCATATCGTATAGTTGCTGCCATTTTATCGAAGATATTGATGTCCTCCCTGAAAACACAACCATCGCGGTAATAGTGGTCGTAGTTTTCATTGGCCACATACAGGGCCATTAACTCCGGCTCCTTGTTGATATCCCAGAAAAACTGACAGGAACTTTGTTGGGGGCATCCGCGGCATTTTTCACTGCGAAACGATCCATTGGCGCCATAATGTTCCAGCGCGCCCACGGCATAAACCTCCAGGGGATCAGAATCGATCCACCAGTTGAGCAGATCGAAGTGATGGGTAGCCTTGTGCACCAGAAGGGTACCGCTTTTCTCGCGCAAGCGATGCCAACGGCGGAAATAATCTGCTCCATGGTACACATCCAGATACCAGTGGAAATCCACCGAGGTGATCCGGCCGATGGCTTCATTCCTGAGCAATTCCCAGATCTTTTGCCGGTGCGGGGAATATCTGTAATTGAAAGTTACGATAACCTTTTTCCCGGTCCTTCTCTCGGCGTCGATAATTTGCTGGCATTTGACCTCATCGGTGGTCAACGGCTTTTCGGTAATGATGTCGGCACCCATCTCCATTCCCCTGATAATGAACTGGTGATGGGTGGCATCCACCGTGGTCACCATCAGGGTATCCGGATGAGTCTCGGTCATCATTTTCTCAAAATCGGTGAAAACGGGCCCCTGGAATCCCATGTATTGGCGTACCGTTTCCACCCGGCCGGGATTGATGTCACACAATCCGCAAAATTCAACATGCTTTCCATAGGTTTCCGCGACTGATTTGGTCCACATGTCTGCTGCACGTATGCCGGTTCCCACCAGCGCAAGCCTCTTTTTCGCGGGTTGCAGTTTTAGAGCACCCAGCGGAACTGCCGAAGCAAGGAGGGTTCCGGATGCCAGGGCACCGGCGGTGCCCAGAAATGCACGCCGATTCAGAAGGTTCTTTTCCATGGTGGTATATTTTTGGTGGTTATCTAAGACGATCCTTACAATTTAATGAAAATTTTCCTTTTATACAGGAACCAGGCAGGAATGAAATTGATACCGACATATATCAACGCATAGGTCATGCTGACGATTTTCGGTGATGTTCCCAATGAGGTAAAGAAATTGAAATAGTGTTCGTTGAGACTGTATCCTGCGATCTGAAGCCCGTAAAAAAGCAAGGCGAATATATCGGCCAGCACGTATATAGAAATTGCATTGGATCCGTAAATAATACCGAAATTGGCAATCCTCCGGTATTGCAACAGGTCAATGAGGAATAGGCTCCCTGCCAGCGTCATGGAGGCCAAACCGGAGGTGAAAAGAACAAAAGAGCTGGTCCAGAGATTTTCATTGAGCGGAAACGTCCAGCTCCAGATCACTCCCACGATGGCTGTCACAAATCCGATGGTAAACAAGGACATTACTTTAAATTCCTGTGTCCGTTTGCTGAGCAGGAGAGCGCCCGCCAGCATACCCGTGATTCCGGTGACGATTGAGGGGAAGGTGCTCAGTATGCCTTCCGGATCCCAGGTACCCTGCCACATCTTCCCGGGCAGGTATTTGCTGTCGACCCAGGCAGCCAGGTTGATGCCCGGTTCAAACATGGCTTTGTCATACCCGGGTGTCGGGATCAGCGTCATGGCCAGCCAGTATCCGATCAGTATCAATGCACCGGTGATGGCCTGGGTTTTCCAGCCCGTCTTGAGGAATAACCATCCACATACCAGGAAAACAATGGCAATGCGGTGAAGCGTGCCTGTCCACCGGAGCTCGGCAAAGCTGAAATCATCCAGAATGCCCAGGAGGTTTAAAAACATTCCGACAGCGAAAATTTTCAAGGCCCGGGTAAACAGTTTCATATACATCGCCTTTGCCGGGATCCCGGCTTCAAACCTTCTGGTATAGGCAAAGGCGATGGCCACCCCGACGATGAACAGGAAAAACGGTGCGATGAGATCGGTGAAGGATATTCCATTCCAATGCGTGTGCTGCAATGGCGAAAATACATGATCCCCGTTGCCGGGAAAATTCACCAGGATCATGGCGGCGATTGTAAAGCCCCTGAACGCATCAAGGGACAAAAGGCGTTTGTTTTCCATAGAATTTGTTACAATGGTTTTTTACATTTGAGTCATTACCTGCTGTATCTTCCGGATGGCTTCCGCGAATTTTTCCATGTCCTCTTTATTTCCCAGCATGGCATGCTGCATGATCCAGACGGCCTCTTCATAACAGGCTTTTTCTGTAACCGGACAATGAACCGTTGTATAGTCCACGTGTTCAGGGATTGTATAACACATAAAATTTCTCTGCTGGAACACCGGCTGCTTGTAAAGCGGTTCAGGGTAACCCATGAACGAAGGCACCCCTTCGGCTGTCAGCATGGCTGCAAAATCCTTTTTCGGCAGGTTACCGAAAAAGGATTTGTCATACCGGAAAATATACAAATGGTAGGTATGCAGCGTTACGTCGTGCCCTCTCGTCAGCGGCCTTATACCGGGAATTTTCTCAAGCAGGGAAGTCAGGTATAGACCATTCTCGTTCCGCCTGCGGGTTTGTTCCTCCAGTCGCTTCAGCTGAGCGGAAAGAAGTGCTGTCTGAAGCTGGGTTATCCGGTAATTGCAGCCCAGAAAATGATGCTCATACCATTGGCCACCCTTTACACGACCCACATTCCGGAGGGAATCCACCATTCCGGCAATTCTTTCATCGTTGGTTATGACAATCCCTCCTTCACCACTGGTAAGATTCTTTGATGACTGAAAACTAAAACAACCGGCATCGCCAATGCTGCCAAGCTTTCTCCCCTTATATTCACCTCCGTGTCCATGGCAGGCATCCTCAATCACCTTTAATCCATGTTTAGCGGCTATTTCCGTAATAGCATCCATATTGCACGCGAGGCCGGCAAAATGCACCGGAATGACGGCCCTGGTGCGTGGAGTAATCGCCCTTTCCACTGCAGTTGGATCGAGGTTGTAAGTGCCGGGTTCAATATCGGCAAATACAGGAATGCAATTGACTTCAGCTACGACGGATGCGGTGGCAATAAAGGTGTATGGCGGTATGATCACCTCATCACCCGGTTTTACACCAGAGGCTATCAGCGATAATCTTAAGGCAACTGAACCATTGACACAGGTGACGGCATACCTGGCGCCACAATAGGCGGCAAACTCCCTCTCGAATTCTGCCACCAGTCCGTCACAGTTAGGATTGCCCCAAACGCCCGATCGAACAATACTGGCAACAGCCTCCACTTCAGCCTCGTCAAATACCGGCCAGGGGAATTCCTTATCAATTGTTTTAGGCCCGCCGTGAAGGGCAAGTTTTTCATACTGCATAAATCGAATATTTAATCCATATGTTTATGACACAGTTCGATAGTTTTCATCGCCGATTCAGGCGTGCAACGGTCTGGATACCGGTGTGAACGGAGGCACCGGGTAAAATAATCCAGTTCCTCCTTGAAGCCCTCGTTAGCGTCTCCGGCTGGTATAGTCCGGGTTTCAGCATCCATGGCAACCTGAATGTCGGGATTATTGCTGGTGTATTGCACGCTTGCCCGTTCGAACCGGGCCGTGTACCCGGCCTGAAAAGGAAAAGCCGAATGAAAAATATTTCCGCCCTCGATCTTAACCACCATACCCCCGGCATAGTTCCAGGTTGCGTTCACATAATCGTGTTTGCTGAGTTCCCCCGGCAGGCATACCGACGATATTGTTCCGGGATCTCCAAGCACCCAGCGGGCAAAATCGATATCATGGATCACCAGGTCGAACAGGGCACCCCCAGTTGAACCGCCTGGTTGTTTTTTTTCCTTCCATTGTCCCCAGGACGGTAATCCTGAAAATCTTGTAAGGGAAAGAAACCTAAGTTCACCGAAATCACGATTGTCGATCCATCCCTTCAGCGTTTGGTAGGCCGGCATAAATCTGACCACGTGTCCTACCATCAGCAGCAGATTTTTACGGGCGGCCAGATCGATCAGTTGCTTGCAAAGATGCGTCTCCAGCGTGAACGGCTTTTCAAGAAATACACTGACTCCGGCTTCCAGTGCCATCGTGGTCATTTCAACATGCAAATCGGTGTGTACTGCAATTACACAGGCATCCAGGTTTTCATTCGCAAGGCATTCTTGAAGCCCTGTGTACACATGAACAGCCTTCAGGCTTTCCCGGCTGACCGTTCCCGTAGCAAAATTCCCGGTAGAATCATAGTGCCGGATAATTTCAGGATTCCGGTCAATCAGAGCCACCAGCCGGAGATCCGGATTTCTCAGTATGTTACTGGCATGGGTTTGTCCCATGAATCCAAAACCTACCACCGCAATATTCATTACACATCCTGTTAAAGTGAAATTCAAGTTCAGTCTCTGCCGCAATATTAATTACCTGGCTTCAATTACCCGGCCGGGCCTGCCGTTGGAAGAAAACGCACGGAGCTTAACGACCCCGCTTACCGTTACCGGTACTGTATACCTTGTGGAATAGACCGAAGGCTCGCTCCCGTCGGTGGTATAGCGAATGGTCATCCCCGGGTAGGCTATGTTGGCTTTTAATAATCCATCTACGATGATTGCACCCGGAGGTGATATCCTATAGTTGAATCCTCCGAACAGATAATCAAGCCGTGGAAGTTCACGCTGACCGATGCGGTTGGCAAATTCATTCCAGGTAGCATCAATCTTCTGTGTCCGGCTTTTCAGATCAGGATCTGATTCCCATTTGGGTGCCGCAGCCCAGGCTTTCTCCGAAAAGGCAAACAGTTTTGGCAATACATAATATTCCAGCATATCGGGCCGCTTCAGGGTTTCCGACCAAAGCTGGGCCTGTAGTCCGATGATGTTCTTACGGCTCTCCGGCATGAGGTGTTCTTTACGACTGAAATCCTCCTCTTTTTCGGCTGCATTGCCAAATTGGTCATAGACCGCTGATTTAAAAATATCGTAGGGCATCATGACAAAAGGGTCCTTTGCATCCTGGAAACCGCCCCAGTAAAGTCCGGGTTCTAGCGGATCCGTATTGTAGGAAAGGTCGAAATACAGGTTGGTCACGTTACAGAGTACCACCGGGTAACCGGCATTGGCAATACGGTACCCGAGATCCACGTTGCTGCCGGTGTTATCCCACACATAGGGGATGACATTCCTGCCCAAAAATGCAGGGTTAACGGAGATGCTATCTTCTGCGTCCTTGTTCAACACCACTTCTTCCCAGCCTCCTATGATCAAATCATATGGGGCAAGCCTTTCCAGGGCACGATTAAAGAAATACCCCTGCAGGTCGCGGGGTCCTTTAATTTCAGGATGTTCTGCCAATAAATTCAGACAAAGGGGTGATCCGGCCCACGCTCCCCGGGGAACTTCGTCCCCCCCGGTATGGAATCGCGTCAGCTTTATCCCGGCCTCCTGGTACATGGCTATTATATCTTTTACGACGGTTTCATAGAAATGATAGGTTGATTCCAGTGCAACACAAACAATGTTGTCTTTATAAAGCTGGGCAGATAGATACACCGATCTGTCATCGGGATCAATGAGGCGGAATTCATTGGCTGCCTTTTCATCACCCTGTTGCATGAAGGTTCGGTACCTGGCTTCCATTGATTTGATGGCAGCACGGGCATGACTTGGGAAACAGATTTCTGGGACCACTTCAATATGGCGCTGATGGGCATACCGGAGTATTTCCTTGAAATCATCCCTGGTAAAATAACCGGATCCCATGTTATTCGCTGAATCCGGGAAGGGCCCGGAGCCAAACGACGGAGGCAGCCAGCTGGCATCATCAAGGGTATGGCCTCGTTTACTGCCCAGCTGGGTAAGTTCCGGCAATCCGGCGATCTCCAGGCGCCAACCCTCGTCATCCGTAAGCCGGAGATTAAGCGTGTTGATTTTATAAAAAGCCAGCAGGTCCATCAGCTTCATTACAGCCTCTTTTTTTTGAAAATTCCGGGAAACATCCAGCAGAAAACCTCTGAAATGAAACCGGGGAGCATCGAAAATCTCCACCTCGTTAAAGGTTACGGATGTGACTTCCCGGGATAAGTTCCCGGCGCCTACCAAACCCAGGAGGCTCTGTATCGCATAAAAGACGCCTGCCGCATCATTGCCCGTAAGGATAATCCCATGCCCCTGAATGATCTGAAGGTGATAGGCTTCCCTGGAAATACCATTTACCTGGATAGCAGCGGTTTTCAATACTATATCACCGGCATTCCCCACCAATCCTTCTTTGGTAAGCAGCCTTCCGCCAAACAGTTTTTCTATCACGGTGGCCAGGTATTCCGCTTCACCTGCCAGTTCCTTCGCATAATAGATCACTGTATTTTCAGAAACAACCACCTTGCCCCTTCCGGGAATGACCTGAAAAGGAGTCGGGATCAACTGGCCGGTTTCCGACAGCGGAAGGGTGGTTAAAGCAAGATTACGTTCGTATTCCTGTTTTGGGGTGGGGAGGAGGTGGCTGAAACCCGGGAAAAGTTTTTCAGTTTTCGTAAAGGGCTTTGCTGCATAGTTCTTCAGTGTGCATACTTCGCTTTTGTTTTTGCCGGTGGACGCCAGGTACAATCCGTTCGGGGCATCTGCTTCTTTAATCAAAATACCCTTATAGGCATACTGAATCACCAGGGTATCTGCAGGAGCCAGCCGGAACAACCTGCCGGGAACAAACCTGTAAAAATCGCCGTTAATTTGCTCTACCCATCCTCTGGAGGAGTCTTCAAGGGGTATGGGCATCAGGGTATTCTGGTTAAAATAAAGGTTCCAGCCTTTTCCGGTAATGGTGTTGCTTCCCAGATTTATAAAAGTAAATGCCGCCTGACATTGCTCTTCCTCTCCAAAGGTATTTCCGAGCAATTCCCAGGTGACCCGGAGATTCTCTGATACCCGTGCAATACGTCCGGAAGGTCTGTCACATCCAGTAAGCAGTGTAATCAAAGGCAGATGCACCAAGCAGGCCACCTTTACAGCGTAAAAAAACTTCTTCATAAAAATCATGCGTTAACGTAAACGCAAATATATATTTTTTATTTTTACGACAGTTTTTTTCTTACCATCCAAATGAAAAATCCGGGCATCAAAGAGATCGCTGCGTTGGCGGGAGTATCCATAGGTACCGTTGACCGTGTTCTGCACAACAGGGGCAGGGTTTCAGCGGATACCAAGAAGAGGGTGGAAGAAATTGCCCGTCAGATCAACTATAAACCGAATCTGATGGCACGCTCGCTGGTCATCAACAAAAAAACTGTTGTTGCGATGCTCATCCCCGATCCGAGGCAGGATGAATACTGGAGGCAGGCCTACATGGGTATGGAACGGATCATGACAAAATTTGAACAGCAGGGATTGTTTTTCGAATCCTATTTTTACAAGCTCGACAACAAGAATTCCTTTGCAACCTCAGCCCGTAAAATCCTTAACAGCAATCCTCATGGCGTTATACTGGCACCGAACTTCCTTCACGAGGGCAGGTGGCTGTATGAGGAATGCCTTGCCTTGTCCATTCCTGTGGTCATGTTCGACACCATTATTCCCGGAACCCATCCGCTGAGTTTCATTGGTACCGACTCATTCCAAAGTGGCAGGGTGGCTGCAGAACTGCTGACCATGACAGCGGATAAAAAGGGGAAATTCGCCATCCTGCACTTTGATGAGGAGCTGGTGAACTCCCCCCATATGCTTGAAAAAGAACGGGGATTTCTCTCATACCTGCTGGAGGAATGTCCGGAAAGAGAAAAGCTGGTGATTGTACTGAACAACAAACAGCATCACTATCATTCCCAGCTAAACAAAATGTTCGAAAAGCACATGATCAGCGGCATTTTTGTCAGCACTTCAAAGGCTTACCGCATAGGTTCCTATATGCAAAAAGAGGGGATCGTGGGGATCATTCTTGTCGGCTATGACCTGACAGGCAGGAACACAGCCCTTTTGAAATCGGGAATCATCCGTTTCCTGATCAATCAGAATCCCAGGCGTCAGGCTGAAGAAAGTATTAATACATTCTGTAATTATCTGATCTACAGGGAACCTGTCAGGACCAGCCTGCTGTTTCCCATTGAGATCATTACGCGAACCAATTTACTGTCCTATATTTAGTACTTTGTCAGGGTTACTTTTCATGATTGTCCCTTTTTTCGATCTTTTCGTTTAACAAACGTCCACATTTCCTTGCTTGAAAACTTGATACGAAGACTGGCATAAGGCCCCATGTAAATGTCTTTTTCCTTATACCATCCCAGATCATTCTCCATATACATATCCATATATAAATTCCGAAAACCAATATCTGCTGAGTATATTAGCCTGCCTTTTTCCAGAAAATCATAGGCTACATTAACGTCAATGGTATAATATTTTACATCAAAATCATACCCGTCTTTTTCTCCTTTAAAAATAGCACCCCCGCCCGTACCCACAATCCGGAATTTATTAAACTTCAACCGGCCGGCTAACGCCAGAAAAGGCATTGGAAACCATTGATCGCCGCCAAGTTTCAATTCCTCGCCATATACATCGGTTGTGGAATAGTTAGATCCCATCTTTAATATAAGGAAGCCAATACCTATACCTAAATCGTGCTTTCTTTGTATCAAACCAAAGTTTGTGCTCAGGGCGTACATGCTCATATCAAGGCTGCCACTTACAGCAGATCCTGAGTCAATTTGCATGTCATCCCTTGTAATATCAGCAGGTGTGATAAAACTGCCATCATAAGTTCCCCTGGAACCGCCAAATTCAAGGTTCCACTTTTTATATCTTCCACCGAAAGCAATTGCAAAACTCGGAGAATAATTGTCCATCCCAATATCTTTGTAATCCTGGTCAAAACTGTAACCATCAGAATTTCGATAGCCCGACATGCCCCCGTCAAGGCCCATATAGTTTAGCCGGATCCCGCCACCGAATTCCCATTTGGGACGTTCAATCTGTGCCGTTAGCGTAATTGAAATTGTTAATAATACAAAAGCTAATGTGTTTTTCATAGCAATGATTTTAGTTATTGATAATCCATAATTCTTTATCATCATTTTATTCATCGAAACACTGCTCTGTAAAATGAACGCCATTCGTCAGAAAAAATAACAATAACGGATTTCCAGGCAATTGAAGTCGTCAAACCAGAGAGGAACAAATGAGGTTAAAAGGAAAGTGTGAATGTGGTGAATATTAGCCTCATGAATAAAGATATAAAAAAGATTTAACTTCCGGTTGCTTGAATCAATATTTTTTTAAAAACATGATTTCCTTCTCTTTTCGATACAGGTTATCGAAACATTTGAGACAGTAAAAAAATCATTTACAATCACTTTTAGATCAAATCAATTAACAAAATTTTGTATCTTGCTTTGAGCACTTTGGGGGTGTTACCAAGAAAACATGAGTTCTCATGATGCTAATCGATTTAAGTATTCCGGTTGCAGCATTCACCATCAAGGATGTTATGGATTACGAAAGAATTACTGCTTTCGGCCACATTGGAACCCACCTTGATGTAATGGATAAGCATTTCCCTTTGTCTTATGTAAAGCGAAACGCCATAGTATTTAATGTCAGGGGAATAAGTAACAGGGACATTGCTGTACAAGACATTGATGTTACCCTGATCGAACAGGAAATGTTTGTTGTTTTCCATTCTGATTTCATGGAGGAACAAGCCTACGGTTCGAAAGATTATCTGACCCTTCATCCCCAGCTTTCAGACGAACTGATCGATCAATTGCTGCTGAAAAAAATTTCATTAATTGGGGTTGATTTCGCAGGAGTCAGGCGTGGCGCAGAACACAGGGTAAAAGACCAGCTTTGCGCAGATCATGGCGTATTTATTGTAGAGAATTTGTGCAATCTGGCTTCGGTGGTAAAGGGCCAACAAGTAAAACGATGTATGATCAATACCTATCCCATCAATTTTACCGAATTATCAGGTTTACCTTGCCGGGTTGTTGCTGAGATATGAAGAGGAGCGGTCAAAAGCATCTCGCTTAAGCGATAGCATATATCTCTGAGAAATCCAGCGTCAGTCAGGTTTTATGGCAACTCCACGGATGTGTGTATACAGTACATTCATCCCGGAGAACGGTGGAACATATACCAGTTCTTCTATTAGAAAGCTTGAATCACGAATATGCTTTTCTATATTACGAGTAAGTTCGCATCCACACGCGATGACTTTGCTCAGTTTATTCAGCCGAATTTGCCATTTTCTGATTTTATCTTCTCGTGCAAGTCCATGCTCCAAGAAATGTAAACGCCCCCCGGGCTTTAATACGCGGTAAGCTTCTCTAAGCACTGCATCAACATTATCTACCGTGCAGAGAACGTCTGCCATAACGATTGTATCAAAGCGCTCTTCTTTAAATGGTAGTTGCTCGCCCCATCCCCGATACCATTCAATCGTCCGCCCTGTTGCATTGGCTCGTTGCTGAGCCCGCGGACGCATGGCATCAGATGGTTCTATGCCTGTCAATGCCTTAATATTCTCCGGATAATAAGAAAGATTAACTCCTGTACCTATTCCAATCTCAAGTATTTCTCCCCTGACATGATGCAGGATCAAACTTCGCTGCTCTGCCATTTCCTTTGGCTCAGTAACATCTAGCAACCAAGGCATTACTTTGTTCGCGTAAAAACCCATTTGCCGATTCCTTTCTTACACCAACCCGTTAGTTCTTAAAAAAGCTACTTTCCATTTCCCACGACATGTAAAAATAATCAAAACTTAGGTTGCAAAAGAAATTCCGGTATAAAACAGATCCTGATCATTAAAAACCTCATCCAACTGCAAGTTTGATTTATCCACAGTTTACATTTTGCTAAAATTTCGGTTTTTAGGGGTTATTATCGATGAATGAAATTGCTGACATATATTTTTGATTTATCTTGGCAGTGCCAATTCAAGCCTATAAATCATGGAATACTACGATCTGATTTGGAGCCGGGAAAGCCTCCGCGATTACGATCCGGAAAGGCCCGTAAAAAAAGAAATCCTGGAAAAAATCCTCGACGCGGGACGCATGGCTCCCTCCGCCTGCAATTACCAGCCCTGGGAGTTCCTGGTGATCGAGTCGCCGCAAATGCTGGAAAAAATCAGGGCCTGTTACCACCGCCCCTGGTTCAAAGATGCTCCGCATATCCTTATTGTGTTAGGCCTTAAAGACAAAGCCTGGGTGCGCGGGTTCGACGGATACAATTCGATTGAAACCGATCTGGCCATTGTGATGACCCACCTGATCCTGGCTGCCGAAAATGAAGGTGTGGGAACCTGCTGGATTGAGGCTTATGATCCTCACATACTCCGGAATGCGCTAAGCCTAAAAGAAAACGAGGTGGTTTATGGTATTACGCCACTGGGTTATCCAAGACCAGGATTTTCTAAAAAGGGAAATAAAAACAGGAAGTTGTTGGAAGAGATCGTGAAATATCTTTGATTGTTCCTCACCAAATCAAAACGGGTTCTACGATATACCCCTCTTTTCTCAATTGTGCAATTACCCCTTCTTCACCCGGAAGATGTCCCGAACCAATAGCGATGAAGGTTGGCTGTTGCCGAAGCAAGGGTATAATCCTTTCAACCATCCTGTAGTTTCTCGACCGGATCAGGTCTTCATTGAGCATAACCCCTGCCTCTTCATCCTGTAGCAGCAGCCAGATGCTGTCGAGATCAGCTCTCTGATAACAACGGATAAGTTTCTCAAATTGCGTTTCCTGCTCCCCCAGGTTGCTGAAGTATTCAATTACATAACTGTCGGGTATTTTATCCATCAGGGCAACCTGTTCTTCAATGGTTTCGAGTCCGGAAATTTTCTTTCCGCCAGAAACCGCCTTCTGATAAAGCAATTCGTCAACTGTGGCTTCCAACCCTGAGGAGGAATTGTTGAGGTAACAAAGGGCAATAAGCGCCACAGGCTTGAGGTTGTTGAAAAGCGACAGGTCGTATCCCGAACAGGTTTTTATCGCCTGCTGCACCATGCTATACTCTAACGGGGTAAAGCGGTCACGCAAGGTCTGCCCTTTGGGCAGCATCATGAGTCCCGCTGCCTTCGACAGGTTCACACCATTAAGATCAATTTCACCTGCAAAAGCCTCACAAAGATCGATTCTGTGGTAAACCGAATCTTTCCATTCGAAAACACGCGGGTCTTTCAGGTGTATGGTGCCGTAGAGGTAAGAGGGAGCCTCACCCGTTTCACCGGAAATTTTCCACAGCAGGGATTGTGACCATGCATCAACGGATAAGGCATGTATGATAAGTATGAGAACTACTGAACCGAAGAAGTCATGATTTTTCCGGGATGTCTTGCTCTTTATCATTGATATATTGGATTTATCATTTATTATTAATTGGCTTCGACTCAGCTCAGCCTGACCCGATCGTCACACTGAAGTCGAAGGGGGTGCCCTGCTATAATCCTATTACAATTCCAATGCCATAACCTGGAACAAGGTTTTTCTTTCGGTTTTATATCCGCCCTGAGGATCGAATTGCCATTCCCAGTTCTCTGCGCGCACTGAGTCTGGCAAAGGATGCATCAACATTTCGCAAGTTCCGACAAGCTGATCCTGATAATCAAAATTAAGTTCCCTGACGTCGGTAATCAGACAGGATCTTCCGGGCATTAGCAACTGAAGATGGGCCTGCTGTAAAAGATACATGATACGGTCTGTTTCTTCCGGGAGGCAGGGCATGTGACTCTTTAGAAAATCCGTTATCATGAGCCCGATCTGACTCAGGATATTCAGCGAAACTGCAAAATCCGTACCGTCCTCTGGCATGAATGAACAGCTGCAGATCTCATCAGGTGTGGTTTTCCGACCCTCATACCTGTAACTTTTCACAGCCTGGTAGGCCCGGATTACGGCACCTCCGGTAATATCAGCACGAACGGCCTTTACGTTCCTGAGTTTCCTGATACGACGGATCACCTGGGCCGGATGTATCAGGTCAAACAGTCTTACTGAACCGGCGATCTCCGAAAGCTCGTCCAGGGGAAGATCGAGCAACCAACCGCTCCCGTAAACGGCAAGTTTTTCTATTTTCTTCCCGGTTACAGCCTGGAGGATGAAATTGCGCGTACGCTGCCGGTGCGTTTCCCAGGCACCATTGGTCTGTATAAAACGGTCAATAATGCCACGACTGTCTGCGCAGTATCCCATTCTCCGCAATACGCGTGCTGGAATTTCCGCTTCCGGCCTAATCCACCTGGGATGTTCTAAGCGACTGGAGTTCCCGAACCATTTCATTTCTTGTATACTCTAACAACTGCCAATGATCAAGCTGTTTAATGACATCAGAAGAGATCTCCTCCAATACCCTGATCGTGAATACCTGGTTCACACGGAACCAGAATCCCCTTTTGGGCAGGGCGCGGCTTGCGCCGTCCAGCACTATAGGAAGAATCGCCACCCCGGTATCCTTTGCCATGATAAAAGCCCCCTCTTTAAATACCTGAATGTCTCCACTCCTGGTTCTTGTACCTTCTGGAAACATGAATATGGAGACACCGCTATAGAGATTTTTTTTACAGGCTTCCGCCATCTGAACCACGCTCTGCTTATCGCCCCTGCGAACCAGAATATGATCATTGAGCCATATCACCCATCCCACAAAGGGGAACCGTGCCAGTTCCACCTTGGACACCCACTTGAAATTGATCCTGAGTTGCAGCAACAGGGCTATATCGATGATGCTCTGATGATTCGAAACAATAATGTATGGCTTTGAGGTGTCTATCTTCTCCCGGCCCTCCACTTTTATTTCCCAGCCGGGGTTTATCGTGAGATACAACCTGGTCCAGAGCACGGTGTAACCATGCGTCACTTGCTTCTTCCTGTCGAACGGGAGTGCTAAAAACCAGAGTATTCCATACAGGAGAAAAAGTGGCAGGAGCGTCAACAGAATAAAAGTCCAGATGTATATGGAGATCAGAAAAGACAACCCTTTGGTATACATGATAAGGTTTTGGAATAGTTCTTTTAAAGGCTGATGAACTTTGGTAACTGTTAACAAAAATAACAGCAAAAATCGGATGAACGCGATAATTTTAATAAATTCGGCGCAGTTAATACCCCAATATGAAACCATTTAAATCAGGAGCAATAATTGCCGCATGGCTGTTGAGATTAATGCTGGTTTGGTTTGTTTACGTGAATTATGTGCAGTCGTTCCCGGGCATTGACCTTAAGAGTTTCGGCTTTTATGTGCATGTCTGCTATGTACTTTTAGCATGCTTGCTGCTTGTTGGGGGATTCCTGCAAAAACCAGCCCTCACCGTATTTTCAGGGCTACTCCTCTTTATTCTTCCCATTGTTCAGCTCATCCGGTCGTTTCCTGAAAACCCGGGAGAGGTGCTGCTTCTTTACCTGATTCCGCTTTCGGTTGGGTTTTACTTTTTTACCAATGGGAACAATAATTGAATCCTGTCCCGGGAAATGGTTTTTTTGTATATTTGGGTTATTATTGAACCGCCCCGCAAAGATTGCACATTTTAATGCAGTAAATTCTGGCATATTCTTTGCACTTTGCGGTTGAAATAGCATGACAGCTGACATGATAAGGATACTCTTCCTGATTGCATTATGCATATTCACATCATCCTGGCTGATGAGCCAGACTGCGCCTGCACCACCGGCACCTCACGACACGTTATTCAAACTGAACGGTTCCCTGCTGCCTGTGGATGTCACTACGGTTACTCCCACCTATATAAGCTTTGTTTTCCCGGGTAAGCCTGAGGAATTCACTATTGAGCGCAAAGAAGTTCACAAGATCATTTATAAAACCGGGAAAGTTGAGATCCTGAACCAGGCAGCTTTTACCCTGATTGACGAAAGCAGCTGGGAAGCCGTATGGCTGACCGAAGATAAAAAGGAAGTCGGGGATCTCTATGTACTGGGCGAAATTGAAGCCCGTTCCCCTTCAAGTGCCCGAAGTCCTTCTGCCGCAAAAAAAGGTGCCATCATCAAACTGAAGAAAAAAGCTGCCAATATGAAGGGCACCCTGATCCTGGTCACTAAAAAGGAAACCACCGGTGGTTATGGTGAATACCCGGGTTATTATATCAAAGGCACTGCCTATGGCCCGGAGCCTCCCGAAGAAAGCCTGGCACCCGGCAGCGGCGGAGCATCCGTGAAAGATGCAGGCATGTAGGTGTTCGGATTTCACCTGTTAAAAAAAAGATGACACCAGATCTTCCAGTTCCTTGTTCCGGACATTCTTTTTAAAAACCTTCCCCGAAAGCTTCTTCATGATACTGTTTTCATCGTGGGGAACACCTTTCAACCTGCCTGCCATAGCCTCCAGATATAATGGCGATATCGTCGCTGATTGAAGCGTGCAGTGCTGAATAATGCCCCGGTGAACGGAGAGTGTAATCCCAATTTTATGATGACCGGAGTTGTATTCCCCTTCAAACATATAATCCGGAGACCAGCCATAAATCCAGTCCCAGGAACTGTATTTTTCAACGGCAAGTTTTTGAATGGCTTGCTGTTCCATCAAACCGGGCTCAAATAGTTTTCCCTGAAAGCTTTCCATGATGTATTGCATGAAACGGTCACCGAATTTGCTTATGTCCATTTCCGGTAAAAATCTCCCTGAAAGGTTCATGACGGAACTCCGGTTCGACTGAACCGCCTTACCTGTATATCCGCTTCCCGGCTTTATCGATTCCCGCAGTTGTTCCAGGTTGGCACTATACAACAGGGTGCCATGGTGCAGAACCCTGTTCCTGAAAACATGCTCAGCATTTCCTGAAATCTTTTTCCCATCCACCAGAATTTCATTCTTCTGTCCGCGGAAGGCCTCAATTCCCATATATTTCAGGAAGCCAATGACCGGTGCGATGAAACTGCCAAAATCCACCAACCTGCCCGGCTCACCCTGCCGGATAAATGTGAAATTAATATTGCCCTGGTCATGGTATACCGTACCTCCACCGGTAAGCCTGCGGGCCACCTGTATATTATTACCCCTGACATAACTATAATTGATCTCTGCCAGTGTATTCTGGTGTTTGCCCACCACCACCACGGGATCACTCTGCCATAGCATGAACACTTCCTCGCCGGAGCTTTTCAGCAGGTATTCTTCAGCTGCCAGATTGTAATATGGATCATGCTGAAGTGAACGGATGCATAACATGCCCTAAAGGTAGTATTGATTTTTTTTGTATTTTAACCCATCCAATAAAAGTTACCATCATGGAGAAACTCGTTGAACGATTTATACGCTACGCCAAAATCAATACCCGGTCTGACGAGAATTCAAAAAAATGTCCATCAACACCCGGCCAGCTTGAACTGGCCCATCTGCTTGTTGATGAGATGAAAGAAATTGGTCTGGAGGATATTACTCTTGACGAGAACGGATACGTAATGGCAACCCTGCCGGCCAATATTGCCAAAGATATACCGGTGCTTGGTTTTCTGGCGCATCTCGATACTTCACCCGATGGAAAAGCCGATAATGTTAACCCGCAGATCATGGAGCACCTTGGAAAAGGGCTCCTGCTCAACAGAAAAGAAAATATCGTCCTCTCCCCGGTTGAATTCCCGGTCATGAATAACTACATCGGGCAGCAGCTGATCACTACCGATGGTAATACCCTGCTCGGGGCGGATGATAAAGCCGGGATCGCCGAGATCATCACGGCAATGGATTTCCTGGTGCATCATCCCGAAATCAAACACGGACCCGTTCGCATCGCCTTTACGCCCGACGAAGAGATCGGACGGGGCGCAGACAAGTTTGACATAAAGAAGTTTTACGCCCAGTATGCTTTTACCATTGACGGTGGCGGAATCGGAGAAATTGAATATGAAAATTTCAATGCTGCCAGGGCCAGAATATCCATACAGGGGTTTAACATGCATCCCGGCACTGCTAAAAACAGGATGAAGAATTCCATGTTGATCGCCATGGAACTGAACAGCATGTTGCCAGCCTACGATGTTCCTGAACATACTGAAGCTTACGAAGGCTTTTTCCACCTCACTGATATAACAGGAACCGTGGACAACACCACAGTTAATTACCTGATCCGTGATCATGATACAAAACTCTTTAACAAAAAGAAGGACCTGATGATCAGGATTGTTGACCACCTTAACATGAAATACGGGCCACGCACTATTAAACTGACCCTGGTTGACCAGTATTACAACATGAAAGAAAGGATCGAACCTGTTTTCGAAATTGTTGTACTGGCCAGGAAAGCCCTTTTAGCTTCAGGAATCACCCCAAAGATCATTCCCATACGCGGGGGAACCGATGGATCTCGCCTATCTTACCTGGGATTGCCCTGTCCCAACTTATTTACCGGCGGCCATAATTTTCACAGCCGGTTTGAATTCATCCCAGTAAAATCGATGGAAAAAGCCGTTGAAGTGATCACAAAAATGGTGGAAATGCACGCCGGATAAGCAAGGAGTATTTCGATATGAAAGTTCTGAAGGTATTGTTTCCGCGCGCACTGTGGCTTTTGATTGCCACTAGCTTTGCGCCGCTGTATGCACAGCAACCGATGGTCTCTCAGGTGTCTGACGCTCATCTGAAGCTTGCCCGGGAAATCTTCAGCGAGTTAATCGGAATTAATACCACATTGGACGAAGGAAGCACAGTAGCTGCCGAAGCCATGGCCGTCAGACTCCGAAAGGCAGGTTTTTCGGAAAATGATCTTAAGCTGGCAGGTCCTCACCCCAGCCACATGAATCTTGTTGTGCGTTATCAGGGCAAGGGAAAACTGCCTCCCATCCTGTTTATCGGACACCTTGATGTGGTTGAAGCTTTGCGTCAGGATTGGTCCTTTGATCCTTTCCAATTACTCGAAGCAGACGGGTATTTTTATGGACGTGGAACCTCCGACATGAAGAGCGATGATGCCAGTCTGGTTGCCGGTCTTATCAGGCTCAAACAGGAAGGGTTTATGCCCGATCGTGATATCATTGTCGCCCTTACGGATGATGAAGAAGGAGGTGATGCCAATGGCATCGAATGGCTGTTGAACCACCAGCGCAATCTCATTGAGGCGGAGTATTGCATAAATCCTGATGGGGGAGGCGGAGATATCAGGGATGGCAGGGAAGTTACATTAGGGATCCAGACCAGCGAGAAGATCTACCTGGATTATACCTTTGAAGTGCTCAATAAAGGCGGACACAGTTCCTTGCCGGTTAAGGAAAATGCCATTTACAGGCTGGCCGGAGCGCTCACCCGGCTTTCGGAATATGAATTTCCGGTTAACATGAATGAGACAACACGGATGTACCTGGAGCGTAGTGCATTGCAGGAAACCGGACCGGTAAAAGCAGATCTGCAGGCCGCAGCCCGCATACCTGCTGATATGGCGGCTGCAGAAAGGCTCTCAGAAATGTCTCCGATCTATAATTCGGTGTTGCGCACTACCTGCGTGGCAACCCTCCTTAGCGGAGGTCATGCCGAGAATGCTTTGCCACAAACCGCAAGGGCCAATGTTAATTGCCGGATGTTGCCTGACGATACTCCTGAAAATGTTCTCAGCACCTTACAGCGTGTCGTTGCCGATTCACTGGTTACCATAACCTGCAAATACTCCTCCATACAGGGCCCCCGTTCTCCACTCCGGAATGATGTGCTGGAAAAAGTCGACAGCCTTACTGCCATCATGTGGCCCGGGGTAATTGTCACGCCAAGCATGTCCACCGGGGCTTCTGACGGTAGAATTCTCCGTGCTGCAGGTATGCCCGTTTACGGCGTTTCAGGGATGTTCCTCGATGTGGATGATATCCGCGCCCATGGCAGGGATGAACGTATTGGTGTGAAGCAATTTTATGACGGTGTGGAATTCATGTACAAACTGATGAAAGCGCTGACCCGTGAATAATCAAAGTGCCTCTTCCCATGCATAGCCTGATCGCGCTACTGGTAATGCTGACTTCACCTCCGCTGACAAAGGCAGATTACAGCGTTGATACCCTTGTTATGGCTTCAGTTATTCTGAATGAGACACGTAATATTTTGATTTTTCAGCCTGCAGGATATCAAAAGACCGATTCTGTGACCATCCTTTATCTGCTCGACGGGGAGTTCTCTCCTGGCCGGTATGATAAGATTTCATTGGAGTATTCGGGCAGGCCGGTAATTGGTATTGGAATAATTAATACAGAACGTAACCGGGACTTGCTGCCAGCGAAACAGCCTGAACCATTTCTCAGTTTTATTGAAAAGGAGCTGATCCCTGCCGTTGAAAAGAACTATTATCTGGCGGAACGCATCTTATTCGGCCATTCATTCGGCGGCGCATTCACCCTTTATGCCATGATACAAAGCCCCGGCCTGTTTAATAAATATATTGCCTCGAGTCCGACTCCGATCATGAATATGGTGGATACCCGCATTTATTTGCACCTGGATAATCAATTAAACAAATCCGTGGCTTTCTATTTCTCCTTTGGCTCAAAGGACATGAAACAGGTCGTCAGGTGGTGTAAGGTACTGAATAACAACCTGCAACCTTTGACTTTCAAACACATTCATTGGATCCATGAGGTGAATGAAGGAGAGAATCATAATACCAACGATAGGGTATCTCTCACGAAAGCTTTTCAAGCATTTTAATTCCCCATGCTTGCGTGACAGAAGAAAGAAAATACATCGTTAACCTGTAACTCCAAGTGCGTTGGCAATAGCATTTATTGTTTTCAGCAGTAAGACCTGCTGCTCAGCCAGCATTTCTGGCTGAGCTGTCTCTTTGCTTTTGCGCCACTGCGAAAGCGTTTCAATTTGCATATGATGTATGGGGGTCAGTGCTACCGCCCTCAGTCTGGTGGAGTGGTAATGATTGGGACGCCGCTGTTCAAAAGGAATCTGAAGCAGTTCAGACAATAGTGTATATGTTAGCCGGTACTCTTCCAGTAAAATGGGCAACAGGCTGTTTTTTATTTCGGGTTCGGTAATCAAATCCGCATACAATGCTATAATATCTGGATCGGTTGCAGCCAATCCCGAATCAATGGTGGTAAAGAGGTAACGGAGCATGGGTTGAGAAGGGATGAGCCTGCTCAGCAAGCGGTATTTCCCCGGTTCCTTTTCTTTAAGCACTTTAAGCGTGGAACCCACACCAAACCAGCTTGTAATGTTTATACGGCTCTGACTCCAGCTAAAAACCCAGGGGATGGCGCGCAGATCAGTCAAAGTTCGATCAGTGTTACGATGAGAGGGGCGTGATCCGATGTTGCTGTTTTCGATGGCATCAATGGGTGTAGCTTGTGCAAAGAATTTTATAAAATCGGGATGCTGGGTCAGGCCGGTATAAGCCCTGTAACTTTCAGTCGCCATGAAGTGCATCAACTCAAGAAATTCCTCACCCACCGGATCGCCGGGCAGCAAAGTCTTTAAAAGGGTAGCCGAAGCCAGTAGCTCAATATTGTGCGCAGCATTTACTTTATTGGCATATTTACGTTCAATGGTTTCCCCCTGTTCCGTTAACCGAATTTTACCCAATAAGGAATGCGGAGGCAACGAACGCATGAACCAATGCACAGGTCCTGCACCACGACTTATGCTTCCTCCTTTCCCATGGAAAAAACGAATATCAATGCCATGTTTTCGTCCAATTGCCGAGATTTTATACTGTGCCTCGAAAAGATACCACTGACTGGCGAGTATCCCGCCATCTTTGTTGCTATCGCTGTAACCGATCATGACTTCTGCCACCGGCTTCAGGTAGCCCTTGCGCCTCATTTCAAGGCTGATTGTATTCCTGGTCAGGGGATGCGCCAGAAATTCATCCATGATAGCCGGGGCACGCTGCAGATCATCCAGGGTTTCGAAGAGCGGGACGACAGGAAGCCTGCAGGCAGGTCCGGAAGCTGTTCTTTCGATCAGCCCGGTTTCACGTGCAAGCAGATAAACAGTGAATAAATCTTCCGTTTTTCGGGTCATGCTTACTATAAGTGATCCAAGGGCATGTGCTTCATACTTTTCCGCATGATCTGCCAGCACCCCTAAATATCCCAGAACATTTACCGTTTCAGGGATCGAGCCGTTATACTTCCTGGAGAAAGGCCTGTAGAACTTCAGCTCACGGAGCAGGAAAGTCTTATTTAAGGTTCCGTCGATATTCAGGGCAATACTAATGCATTCGTCATCTTCAATTAGGCCCAGGAAAGCGTTCTGATAATAAGCGCTGTTTTGACGCACATCGAGATGGGCCAGATGGAAGCCAAAACAATATACAAAACGCAGGGTTTTGAATACTTCGTTGGAAGCCAGCGCAGGAACCCCCCAGTCTGATAAGGCTTGCTGCAATACTTCCAGATCGCTTAACAACTGAGGCGAATATGAATATGACTGATTGAAATCGTGCAAGAGGCTGCTGCCGGTTTGGGAATCCGTTTTAATGGGCAGTTTCTCAGCCAGCAGCAGGACAAATTGTTTGAACGGTTCAGCTGCGCTGCCTGGTATGGTAGTGCTATTGCTTATTTCACGGACCTGGGCGGCGATATTATTCTTACAGTCTACAAATGACCTGGGCAGGCTGTTTTCGTCAGCATAAATACTGAGGTTATCAGCAAGCTGCAGGAGTTGTTTGCGCACCAGCAACAAAGCCTCGGAGCGAAGCTTTTTCAGGGTATATCGTGTAATATCTGGAGTCACCAGGGGATGCCCGTCCCTGTCGCCTCCTACCCAAGTCCCCAGGGTTATTCTGGGCAGGCTGCGGTAATCAAACAAGGCCTTCCTGTCGAATCCGGTATTTTCCCAGGCTTCAGTAAGCAACTTATCATGCAGGGTGAACACTTCCGGAAATACGCTGGAAAGAAAGTACAGAATATTCTCAAGCTCGGTTTCTACCTTGGGCTTTTCGAGGTAAACATCATCAATAAACCAAAGCCGGGTTAGAATTTCCTTAATTTCGTTACGGATCCTGAGCCTTTCAATGGCGGTATACATGGGATTCTCGAGCAAAACCAGCTGCAGGTATAACTCACGGTAGTATTTGAGCACCACGGTACGTTTGGCTTCGGTGGGATGAGCGGTAAGAACGGGCTCAATGTCAAGCTGTGAAAGGGAAGATAAAACCGTTTCACTGTCGATGGATGCTTTCTTAATTGCCGATAAGGTTTGTGCCCAGCTGCCATTTATTGCCTCCATTCCCTGGGTTTGCTGCTTGCTGCGCCTGCTTTGAACCGCCCAGTTTACTTCGCACAGGTTAAGCAATTGAAAACAGAGTGAATGCAGGTGTATGACTTTTTGCTTGTTATCAATCACGGAAAAGGCAACATGATCATTTAGCCAGGGGATATATGCTGTTAATGCTTTCTCATTATTGGCTTCCATAACTTCGGAGAGGCACTGCAGCAAAAAATACAGATCATTGTATGGTTTTCCCACCTCAATTCTGATGGCTTCAAATACCGGGTGCACAGTTTTTAAGATTATTTTACTGTAGAACAAAAAGACATGTTGCTTTGTTTAGGGAGCCCTGAGGACCTATTTAAATTTCTTCTCAATTTCCTCCGCGCCCATGATCACCACAACCGGTTTCCCCGATGGGGAATAACCTGGTGCTTCGCAGGCAAAAAGATTGTCAATCAGATCCTGCATAACACCCTGGGAAAGTGCTTCGCCATAGTTAATGGCGCCTGCAACCGCCAATGACCTGGAGATTCTTTCCCTGACATTTGTCTTGATGTCGCCCTGCGTGCTTTTATATTGCTCCAGAAATACTTCGAGGAGTTCCCTGGGATGCTCGAATCGGCTGTCATCCGGATAGCCCGCAATTACTATACTGTTGCTTCCAAAATCGCGAATATCGAATCCAATGACAAGCAGGTCGTCAAGGATCTCCTTGAGTATCAGGTAATCCGCCTGGTTCAGTGATAAGGTCTCAGGGAATAGCGTACGCTGTGCCACAGGATAATTCATGGCAAATGAGCGGATGTATTTTTCGTACAGGATTCTTTCATGGGCCCTTCGCTGGTCAATCATCATCAGTCCTGATTTTACAGGTGTCAGTATATAGCGGTTCTTCAACTGGACGAAGGAATCCGGTTCCTTATGGGGAACAACAGGCAATATTTTTTGATCGCCGGTAAAGCCGGCATTTTTTATAGGAATTCCGTCAGGCGTATATAACTTTTCCCAGTGCTCCGGATTTTCGCTTTCCCTGCGGCCAGTCTGACCGGAGAACCTGTATTCCTCATCGAAAGGATTGTAATTGCTGTTGTAAGAGATCTGCGGGACAGGAACCCGATCATCCCGACTGAAAACCGGAAACTCGATGGCACCTTCAGCATCGAAATCAATGGAGGGTATCAGGTTAAAACGTCCCAAAGCCTCACGGGTGGCAGCAACCAGGATCTGGAAGATGGCCACTTCGCTTTCAAATTTGATCTCGGTCTTGGTCGGATGAATATTAATGTCGATAGTTTCAGGATCCGCTTCGAGATAGATAAAGTATGAAGGAATGGTATCGGGAGGCAATATCTTTTCATAGGCGGACATGACTGCCTTATGAAAGTAAGGATGCTTCATGAAACGGTTGTTGATGAAGAAAAACTGTTCTCCCGGGGTTCTCCTGGCATACTCCGGCTTCCCAACAAATCCACTGATACGGATAATACTGGTATCGGTTTCGATATCGGTAAGGTTTTGATTGATGGATTTACCGAATATATGAACAATCCGTTGCTTTAAATGGGTTCTCGGCAGGCTGTAGATCTCCGCATCATTATGTTCCAGGATGAACTCCACATCAGGATTTGCCAGCGCTATACGCTGGAATTCATAGATGATGTGTTTTAATTCGGCATTGTTGGTTTTCAGGAATTTACGTCGTGCCGGGACATTGAAGAAAAGGCTCTTTATGGTGATGCTGGTCCCAGCCCCGCAGTTCACCGGTTCCTGTGATTCCACAACGGAACCGGCAATGACCAGTTCGGTTCCGAGTTCACTGCCGGGTTTCCTGGTACGCAATACAACCTGGGCGACCGAAGCGACTGAAGCAAGGGCCTCTCCCCGGAATCCAAGGGTACGTATGGCGAATAAATCAGATGCTTCCCTGATTTTGGAGGTAGCATGCCGTTCAAAACTCATTCTGGCATCGGTTTCCGACATACCGCAACCATTATCAATAATCTGGATAAGGGTTTTGCCACCATCCCTTGCAATGATCTTAACCTGGTTGCTGCCGGCATCAATGGAATTCTCTACCAATTCCTTTATCACTGAAGCGGGGCGTTGAATTACCTCTCCGGCGGCTATCTGGTTGGCTACCGAATCGGGAAGCAGGTGTATGATATCGGCCATGTATACGGGTTCTCCTTTACCATCGGAAATGGATCTCAAAGTTAAGATTATTCATAAACTTATGGAAAGTTAAAAAGAAATGCCGGCATATATTTTGATATTCACTTAAATGAGTAATTTTAACAGGCTTAAATGTGCAGCACCATGAAAAGACTTCTCATTCCTTTACTGATGACCCTGGTTGTACTGAGCGCTTATGCCCAGGAAGAAAGTCCGGTGGACACCAAAACAACCAAGAAACTGACAAAAGAACAGAAGCAGGAATTAAGGCGGATAGAAGAAGCAGAAAGTGCCAAACTGGTAGCCATGATGGTGGAGACCCAGCGATTTGTGCTGGAGGCGGATTACCTGAGTGACCACACCGGACAACGGGTATTTGTCAGCAACACCATCAATTTTATCGCGGTCGATTCAAACAAGATCACGATTCAGCTTGCCACCGTATCAGGTGTTGGAGGTGTCAATGGCATGGGGGGCATTACGGCAGACGGCAACATTACAAGCTTTGAGGTAGACAAATCCGGCAAATATCAGGACGCCTATTCCATCCACATTGTTGCGATGACCCGCATCGGAACTTTTGACATTTTCCTTGATGTTTTACCCAGTGCAAATGCGGATGCCAGTGTAAGGGGAAATACAGGAGGAAAGCTCAATTACCATGGCAGGCTGGTGCCCCTGCACGCCTCAAAAGTATTCAAAGGTATGTCGATCTGAGCCTTGTGATTATCCATTAAAGAATATTTTACATGAACAGCAATCATTATTTGAATCGTAGTGCCTGGATCGCAGGTCTGGGAGGATTTTTATTCGGATTTGACACTGCCGTGATCTCTGGAGCAGAAAAAGCCATACAGCAGCAATTCAGCCTCGATGGATTCTGGCTGGGCTTTACCGTGGCCATTGCCCTGATCGGAACATTGGCAGGAGCAATTGCCGCAGGGAAACCGGCAGATGTATATGGTCGGAAAAGAGTCCTGATGGTGATTGCTCTGTTATTCATGCTCTCTGCTTTAGGAGCAGCGCTGGCGCATAGCTGGTACAGCATCCTGGTTTTCCGGTTCCTGGGAGGACTGAGCGTGGGTGCATCCTCGGTCATAGGACCCATGTACATTGCTGAGATTGCCCCTGCACACAAAAGAGGCCGGCTGGTCATTCTGTTCCAGCTAAATGTGGTTACGGGAATCCTGCTTGCTTTCCTTTCCAATTACATTGTTGCCCTGGTTACAGAACATGCTTCATGGCGCTGGATGCTTGGCGTGCAGACACTTCCGGCTGCAGTATTCTTTGCACTGCTGTTTGCCATTCCCGAAACCCCGAGGTGGCTGGTAATGAAAAAACAAAAAGAGAAAGCAACTGAGATTCTGGGTAAATTGGGCGATCTTAATGCTGAACAGCAGGTTTCAGCTATCGAAGATTCCATTTCCTCCGAAAAGCATATTAAATCAGAAAGTCTGTTTACGGCAAAATTAAAATTCCCGATTATACTGGCCATCCTGGTGGCCTTTTTCAATCAGTTTTCAGGCATCAATGCCATTATGTACTATGCGCCCCGGATTTTTGAGATGGCAGGCCTTGACAGGACTTCTTCCCTTTTTCAGTCGGTTTCCATTGGTTTCACCAACCTGGTATTTACCATCATTGCTTTATTCATTATAGATAAAGTTGGCAGAAAAAAGTTGCTGCTGGTGGGTTCCATTGGCATGGTATTTATGCTGACCCTGGTTGCCCTGGGTTTTACCTTAAATCGCTTCGGGGGAGTTGCTGTCCTGGCTGGCCTCGTTGGGTTCATAGCCTTCTTCGCTTCTTCCCAGGGCGCTGTGATCTGGGTTTTTATTTCTGAAATTTTCCCCAATAAGGTCAGGGCTAAAGGACAGGCGCTGGGAAGTTTCTCTCACTGGGTGCTGGCTGCGCTGATATCCTGGGTGTTCCCGGTTATTGCCTCGGGCAGTCCACGTTCTACAGGAATTGCTTTTGCTTTTTTTGCCCTGATGATGCTGTTGCAGTTTGTGGTTGTTCTGTTCGTCTTCCCCGAAACCAAAGGGAAAGGTCTTGAACAGATACAGAATGATTTAGGATTGTAACCCCGGTCAGGCCCTGGTCATGATCAGTTTGCCATGGTGAACACCCTTCAGGGTAATGATCCTGTCGGCCAGCAGCGTTAGTTCGGAGGCTTTCCCCATGACTACGATGGTTTCCAGACAGGTTTCGTGATTCAGATGCACATGCTGCGTGGATAGGATCAGGTGGTGGTATTCGTGCTGAACTTCGTTGATCTCATGGTCAATGTTCCGCTTGTGATGATCGTAAACAATAACAATGGCGCCTGCTACCCGGTTGTCACACTGCCATTTCTGCTCAACAGCATATTTCTCAATGAGGTTCCTTATCGCCTGGGAACGATTCGGAAAATTGTTCACGGTCACATAATGATCCAGCTCCTGCATCATTTCCCTGTCGAGGGAAACACCAAATCGTACTACACTCATGATTTTAATTGTTAAAATTTACTGCCGTCCCGGCTATTTCCAGAGATCAGGAGGATACAAGCCCTGGTCCACCAAATCCTTGAGACTTTTCATGACCATGTCACGGTCTTCGCGGTAGGTAACCCCAAACCACTTTTCATGGGTATGCAACACCTTAACACGGGCTTCCCCCGACCGGATAACTTCATTCACGGCAAAAGGGAGGTAAAATTCCGCATTATGATTGCTGATATTGCTTTGCAGGAATTCCAAGAACTGATTTTGCAAATGACCGAAGATCGAGGGGCCGAATCCCATAAGATTCATGGAAACAGGTTCCATGCCGGTAAAGGTGGCCGTGCCCGTACCTTCCGCTTCACCGGTGATCTGATTGCCGTTGCGGCATATTTTTTTGTGTTCCGTTATATCCGCAAGATATCCCTGGCTGTCAATTTTGCAAACTCCCCGTGAAACAGATCCTGATTCCGATAAAGTATTATCGAGCTGATAATCCACCAGACAGTATTCTTCAACACCCTTTGAGGGTCTGGCCGACAGGAAATTATACATAATGCGGTAGGAATCCGCTCCGTAGAAATCATCGGCATTGATCACGGCAAAGGGTGTTTCAATGGTTCCTTCAGCCATCATCACTGCATGACCCGTACCCCAGGGTTTTACGCGGCCCGGCGGAAGAGCCACCCCGGATGGAAGATTCTCCAGTTCCTGGTATACAAAGCTGATATCCGCCTTTTTGATTGCGCGTTTTAAAATGATCTCTCCGAAATCATCTGCGAATTGCCGCCTGAGGACAAAGACCACTTTCCCAAATCCTGCCCTGAGGGCATCAAAGAGGGAGTATTCCAGAATTGTCTCTCCTGAAGGACCAAACCGGTCAACCTGTTTCAGACTTCCATAACGGCTGCCCATGCCGGCAGCAAGAATCAGTAATGAAGGTCGCATCAATAATTATGACTGAGTGAGTTCTTTAATACGTTTTCTCAATTCCCCGACCTCACGTTGCAGTTCCTCTTCACGGCGCGAAGACTGTTCCTGCGTTGCACGCAATTCTTCCATGTTCTGCCGCATCTCTTCTTCCTGTGAAGCCATTTCTTCAGCCTGTTGCTGTGACTGCTCCAGGAGCAGGGCTGTTTGAATCTGAGCTTTGCTGGATGAAATGGTCGCTGCAATGCTTTCACCAATGCGCTCGATAAATTCGATCACGTGAGCAGGATATTCACTGAATGAAGCAATTTCAACCAACCCGTATATCACATCATTGTAAATAAAAGGTACGATCAATAAAGCCCTGGGGTTATCTTCTCCAAGTCCTGAAGTGATTTTAACATAATCATTCGGGATCTCGGTCAGGTATATTTTTTCCTTCTCCTGGTAGCACCTTCCTACCAGTCCTTCCCCGATCTCAATACGCTTAGTGATGAATTTCCGACGATCATACGCATAACTGGCCTTCATCTCAATGAAGTGATTATCCTTGTCGTTATCATTGATAATATAAATGCCTCCCTGGTTGGAATTTGTATATTTCACCAGGTTGCTGATGATATCGTAGGCCAGCTCGTCCAGATCACTGGTGTTCTTCCGGAGTATATCGCTGAATTTGGCAACACCCTGTGCAGCCCAGTTCCTGTGCTCATCCTCCTCCTTCCGCCTGATCTCATCATTAGCAGCTTTCTTAAGCTCATTACGCATATCGATCAGGGAATGGCCCAGAACATCCTCATCGCTCAAGGGTGTAAAATGCGTGTCAAAATTTCCCTTCCCGATTTCGAGCGAGAAGTTGAAAATATTGGTGAGCCCTTTTACCAGCATATTCAAGGCTTTTGCCATCTGCCCAAGTTCATCGTTGCCTTCTTTGAGCTTATCTTTTGGCAGGACTCCCTTACCCATGGAAAGCAAGATGTTTTTGGTGTGGTTGATGGGTACCGCCAGTGAATTAATCGTAAGGATGCCGATAACAACAGCACCGATTACCAAAATCAAACCCATGATAAAGATCCAGCTCTGAAACCTGTTAAAGGTTGCGATCATTTGTTGCTGGCTTTGTCCAACCACAGCTTCCTGTTTCGTTTTCAGCTGATTGACCAGCGATAGAACCCTTTGGGTAAGCATCATGACCTCGCCACCATCTTCCACCATCGGGGTAACCTCAAAAACAACAAACGGATCGTCATATTTCTCGAAAGAATTCAGCTGCTCCATGATATACTGGTGTTTGGGGAATAAGGAATCCACAATCACCGAATCAATATGAAACAGAACCGACCGGAAACTGGCACTGTCCCAAAGTGCGCTCAATTGTTTCAGGGTGTCCATCACCGTTTTGTAGTCTTTCTGATGCAACTCCTTCAGGGTAACCTTATCCGGCGTATCGGAAATTTTATCCACAAATACCCAGGATTTAATCAGCATCCTCGAATCGCTGATGGTGGTATATAAATCAGCAATATACGCCTGAGAAGGGGTATACACGCTGGTGATCTTATCACTGATGTTGCGGCTTCTTTCAAGAGCAATACTGGTTACCCAGGCATTAATGATCACAGCAATGGTTATGATTCCAAATCCCAATCCAATTTTGGCGGCAATCTTCAGTCTCATGGCAATAACTGTTTATTTTACTTGATTATACTCGAACTAAATTAGCAAAAAATTAGAGTAATGAGAATAATTCTTCTTACTCCATTTTTGCAAAAAGGTTTGCTTATTTTGCAAAATACTTTTCAACGGCATCCTGCAATTTTACAAGCGCTTCGTATAAAATAGGCCTGGGACAGGCTATGTTGATTCTCTGAAATCCCTCTCCCTCGATACCAAACTGAGGTCCGTCATTCAATCCAAGGCCTGCCTGGTGGATCATAAAGGAATGCAGGGCGTTCCGGCTTAACCCCATTTGCCTGCAATCGAGCCAAATAAGATAAGTGGCCTGGGGTGGTATAACCCGGATCCCCGGTATATGCCTGGAAACAAACTCCTGCAGGAACTTCAGGTTACCTTCAAGATAGTCCATCAGCTGTATCAGCCATTCATCACCATGGTTATAGGCAGCTTCTGCAGCCACAAACCCGAATATATTGCCCGCGCCCACATGCACACGGTCCAGCACTTCTTCATACTGTCTCCTGAGCGCAGGATCTGATATGACCAGGTAGGCCGTTGAAAGTCCGGCCAGGTTAAAGGTTTTGCTGGGCGACATGCAAGTAATGGTATTCCGGGCTATGGCATCGGACAGACTGGCAACAGGAATATGTTTAAAACCCTTATAGATCAGATCGGAATGAATCTCGTCGGAAACCAGCAGAATGTTGTGCTTTACGCAAAGATCACCCACCCGCTGCAGGATTTCACGCGACCAAACATTGCCCGTCGGATTGTGCGGATTGCACAGAATAAACATGCGGGTCCGGTCATTGATCTTGGATTCCAGGTCCTCAAAATTCATGGTGTAAGTACCTGCTTCATACTGTAAAGGATTGGTCACCAATATTCGTTGATGATTTTCAACGGCAGAGAAAAAAGGGAAATACACGGGCGACTGTACCACGATATGGTCACCGGGTTGTGAAAAGGCCATGACCAGGAGATTCAGGGCAGGAACCACCCCGGGAGAGAATGAAATCCACTCCGGCTGAATCTCCCACTGATGCCGGCGTCTGTTCCAGTTTACTATGGACTGGTGATAGGAAGGTGGAATAAAGGAATACCCCAGAATTTCATGTTCCAGTCTTTTCTGAAGGGCCGCAATTATAAAATCGGGTGTTCTGAAATCCATATCAGCCACCCACATCGGAATGACTTCCTCATTTCTGAAGATCTTTTTCCTGAGATCGTATTTATAGCTTGCGGTGCCCGTGCGATTAACAATCTCATCAAAATTATAATACATGGCTCTTGATTTGAGACATCGAAAATAGGTATTTTTGTATAAAACCTGCTATTCGTGATTCCTGTAAAACCCAAGAAAAGTCTTGGTCAGCATTTCCTGACTGATAAAAATATCGCTCATAAGATCGTGAATAGCCTCACCTGGAAGAATTACCGTAATGTTCTTGAAATCGGCCCCGGAACAGGGATTCTGACTGCTATCCTGCTTGATCTGCCTGATAAAGAGCTTCGTTTCGTGGAAATCGACACCTCGGCAGTGACCTTCCTGGAAAGTAATTTCCCGCAACTGCAGGAACTTTTAATATCCGCTGATATCCTGCGAATTCCGCTTACTGATATTTACAAGGAACCCTTTGCCATTATTGGCAATTTCCCTTATAATATTTCCAGTCAGCTGTTTTTTAAAATACTCGAAAACCGGAACCTGGTAGTGGAAACCGTTTGCATGATTCAGAAGGAAGTTGCCGTGAGGATTGCCTCACCACCCGGATCGAGGGATTATGGCATCCTGAGCGTCCTGCTTCAATGCTTTTACAATATTGAATACCTTTTTACAGTTCCGCCACAGGTATTCAACCCACCTCCCCGGGTAAACTCCGCAGTGATCCGGCTTATGAGAAACAGTACCTTATATTTGCCCTGCAGCGAGACGTTGTTCACCCAGGTTGTGAAAACCGCTTTTAACCAGCGTCGTAAAACACTGCGCAATTCTTTGAAAAGTCTGGTAACCACTATTGACCCCGGCAACGGACTTTGGCAGAAACGTCCCGAACAACTTGGAGTGGATGAGTTTATCAGCCTTACGCTTTGGATCGAAAAATACAGGACTGATGTTTTGCGATGACGCTGAACAGTGGCGCAATATCTTTAATCTGCTGATTACCTTGACGGGTATTGTTGGGAATTTTATATTAATTTAGAACCTTATCTCCGAAAAAGTGTTTGATAATGGTAAAAAACATGAAAATCTAAACCTGATCATGAATAAAGCGATACTTGTCATGACCCTGATGTTGATCATTCAACATAGCTTTGGCCAGACCACCGAAGCAGAGAAACAACTTAAAACCCAGAAAGTGGATTCGGTTTTGGGTTGGAAAAAGGGCGGTTTTATTAACATCAATGCCAACCAGACGTCTTTAACGAATTGGGCTGCCGGAGGACAAAGTTCCATAGCCTTTAGCGGATTGTTGAGTCTGTATGCCCATAATAAAAAAGAGAAGAGCCTTTGGGAAAACTACTTCGATCTGGGCTATGGAACCATGAAACAAGGCAAGAATGCCAGCTGGTGGAAAACCGATGATCGAATTGAACTTACCTCAAAATTTGGTATTAAAGCAACACAGAAGCTATATTATGCAGCCCTGTTGAATTTCAGGACACAAATGACCGATGGATTTAATTATCCGAACGACAGTGTCAAAATCTCGGATTTCCTGGCTCCGGGTTACCTGTTGGGGGCTATCGGACTGGATTACATTCCCGGCGACAACTTCGCTGTTTTCCTGGCTCCTTTGACCCTGAAAATGACCCTGGTCAATGATAATGTTCTGGCAGATGCAGGGGCCTTCGGAGTAGATCCCGGCAATCATTTCAGAAGTGAATTCGGCGGTTATATGCGGATGTTCCTGAAGCAAGACCTGATGGAAAACATCACGGTGATGTCCAAACTGGATCTTTTTTCCAACTACATACACAACCCCCAGAATATTGATGTCAACTGGGAGGTTCTGCTGACCATGAAAGTTAATGATTTCATTTCAGCCACCTTTTCAACACTGTTGATCTATGATGATGATATTGATATCGCCATTGACGACAATGAGGATGGCATTATTGAAAAGTCCGGACCAAGAATCCAGTTCAAGGAAGTACTTGCTGTTGGCCTGTCGTGGAAGTTCTAACCCCCTAAAACCAAATAAATGAAAATTGTCCAGGAATTCAAACAGTTTGCCATGAAAGGCAATGTCGTCGATATGGCTGTTGGTATTATCATTGGTGCTGCCTTCGGAAAGATAGTCAGCTCCCTGGTGAATGATGTGATCATGCCTCCGCTTGGATTGCTCATTGGCGGCGTTGATTTTTCAGAACTGAAGATCACTCTGAAAGAGGCTTTTACAGACCAGGCCGGAAATGCCGTGAATGCTGTTACATTAAATTACGGGAGTTTTATCCAGACAGCCTTCGATTTTCTGATTGTAGCCTTTGCCATATTTCTGATGATCAAGGCTATGAACAATATGAAGAAAAAGGAAGAAGCAGCTCCGGCAACACCTCCCGAACCCACAAGGGAGGAAAATCTTCTGAAAGAAATCAGAGATCTTCTGAAGAAGTAATCTTTTTTACCAGACTTATGCTCAGGCTGCATGGATTAATGACGTGCAGCCTGATTCTTTCCTCACTGATTAAGGTCAGGTGGTCATTGAATTACCCTGGTTCATCAGAAAAATAATCACCGGAAGCATCTATTTCTTATTATTGTATGAGAAGAATCTATTTCAACATGCAATCCATAGTCTTAGAGGCAACCCCATCCACACCACTCACCGTGTTTGAGCCTGATGGCAACCTCTGCCTGAAAGGCAGATCACTTATAGTTGATGTTGTTACTTTTTACCAGCCACTCATTGAATGGGTTGATAAGCTCAGAGTGAGATCTGTAAATTTCACGGTTGATTTTGACTATTTCAACACCGCTTCCTGTAAAAAGTTAATGGAACTCCTGAAAACCATTGATGACAACAGGCATGTAAAAAATTTTACTGTACACTGGCTTTTTGAATCCGATGATGAGGATATTTTGGAAAAAGGTTTGATATTTGAAGAAAGATTAATGAAAGCACGGTTTATGTATACGGCTTCCGCCGGGGCATAATCCAGCTTGTTAACCAAACTGATTATGGAAAGTACTTTACAATGTCCAATACTGGAGGATTGCTCAGTTTATCTGAATAATGTGGGTCATAATGAAATGGTCGGATTAACTTATCGGAACCTTTATTGCCTGCAGGTCAATAAGAAATTCAAGACATGTAAAAGATACCAGGTATGCATCAGGTTGGGTAAAAAAGCATCCCGGGACATCCTGCCGAATTCCCCTTTGAATCCCGATCTCATTGTTCAGTTAAATCCGAATACCTGATTCTATCAGTTACTGTCGGTTTTCCTGCTTACCAGCATATAGAAATCCTGCTCCAGCGGCAAATATCCCTGATCATAGCAAAAATAGTACACCGTGCCTGTTTTTGTAGTATAGAGATGGGTGATAAACCCAAAATCAAACCCCTTTTTTATCAGCCTGGATTTATGCAGGCGGATCTTCCCCTCAGGATTGAGGGCGGCGAGGATATTCCGGTTCTTTTTCAGGATACCGTTTACCTTTCTGACATACTGACTTCCGGCAACACTTTTTAGTTTGTTGTTGTAGGTATTCCGGCAGGCATCGGAACAAAACTTCTTGTCCGTACGGCCGTGCAATACGTCACCACATTCGAGACATCTTTTTTCCATAACTTATTTTGTTGACCATCTTATATTTAAACGTTTGTACTCGGGTACAAACAATTATATCCGGTTACAAATGACTGTAAACAATTATTAACCGAATAATCTGTAAGGGTGTAAGTTACTTTGAATCGTCAATTTGAACAACTAAAATCATTAGTTTTTTTAACCTTTAAATTCAACAATTATGAACACACTTCGCAACAAGGTTCAGTTGATTGGTAATCTGGGACAAAACCCGGAAATCCGCACTTTCGACAATGGCAAATCCGTTGCCCGTTTCTCCCTGGCTACCACGGATTCATACCGTGATGCCAGTGGTAAAAAGATCACAGAAACCCAGTGGCACAACCTGGTCGCCTGGGGCAATCTGGCTAAAACTGTGGAAAAATTCCTGATCAAGGGCAGTGAAGTAGCCGTGGAGGGCAAGCTCACCCACCGGGCTTACGACGATAAAGACGGCAAGAAACGTTACTATACCGAGGTAGTCATGTCTGAGTTGGTCATGCTTCGCACCAAAGGAAATTCTGAAGAATAACGGTTTCAGGGAGTTTACCCGGAACATCCGGCCGGTATATCACCTCCGGCCGGCCGGGTGTACCTGATTTATTAAAAGCGTCAGCGCTTCAAAAGTTTCAGCTGCATGATCAGCGCCTGCGGCTTTTAATTCTGAAGTTGTAAAGCCTGTGGCAATGCCCAATACATAGCATCCGGCTGCTTTGGCTGATTTGACACCATTTGGTGAATCTTCGATGACAATGGTTTCCGGGGCTTTTGCACCCAACCGGGTCAGGGCCATTAAATAAGGTTCCGGATGTGGTTTATGCATTTCCGTATCCTCTCCAAGTATCATCTGGTCAAACCATGGCTTTAGGCTGAATTTCTGATCTGCAATGGAAAAATCAGGCATGGTGGCCGAAGATACCAGTGCCATTCGGGGAAAGGACTCGCGCATCTGCCTGATAAACTCCATGACTCCCGGGATCAGCGAAATCTCATCAGCCAGGCTGATATAGACGATACGCTTGTATCCGTCGAGACAGGACACCGAAAAGGTATCTCCTGTGAGCTTATGAACCACATAACTCCAGAAATCCAGGTCGGGACGGCCCTTGAAATCATCGAAAATATTTTCAGAATATTGTATGTCAAACCTGTCCAGCGTCCTTCGCTTGGCCCTTGCATGCAATTCTTCGGAATTGATGATCACACCATCCAGATCAAAGATAACTGCTTGAAAATCCGCCTTCATGCTTTTTGTCCTTTACCCTTTATGCTAAAATTATGCACTCCTGCGGACAAAATTAGGCCAATTTACTGTAACTTGGCAATCCTGTTCTGATGATACCGGATCATGACAACCACAAAACATAGGGCTGCCTGTCCTTTTTGCGACGAATCCATTACTGCCTCCGTTTATTTTACCCGTGGTGATTTTCTAGCGCTCTATAACATTGCTCCCGTGCTGCCTGGGCACTCCCTGATCATTCCCAAAAAGCATTATACCAGCCTTCTGGAATTAAACGACAAGGAGTTACTTGAATTCTTTATCACGGCAAACAGGGCGCTTCGCATTCTTCTGAAAGCCTTTAATACAGATTCTTTCGACTGGTCAATACAGGAAAAACCAGAGGCCGGGCAAACCATCGAACACCTGCACCTGCATATCGTGCCCCGTTTGAAGGGGGATTTAAAGCACCCCGGCGATTGGTATCCATTGCTGCAGCACAATGATGATGTCATCATCGACAGTCTCAACCGGCCGCGGATCAAGCCTGAAGTTATGGCAAAGATCATTTCCACCCTGAAACAGGTAAACTTGGACCGCGGGAAGACTATTTGAAAATCAGTATTGACTTTCCAATAAATATGTTATACCTTTTAAACCTGCACACTGATCCTTGAAGAAACCTGTAATTAGTTTTAACCTTTGAAAACCTGCTTATTATGAAATTTTACACCATCGTTGCCTGGATCAGCGGTATTCTTGCCGCTATCCTGATGTTGCTGGGAGCCGTCTCTCTCATACTGGGAAATAACCTTTTTGGCGTTAGGCATGAGGCTAATTTTTACATTGTAGCCAGCAGCCTTCTTTTGCTGGCCATCCTCTGTGTCCTTGCCAAACAAGGTTGTTGCTGTGAGAAGAAAGATTAGCCAGGCGGAATTGATCATTCACTTTTTTGCCGGCGGAACAGGATCATACCCGTGTGTACCCCAGGGATTGCAGCGGAGAATTCTCCAGATGGCCAGAATACTTCCCCTGAATATTCCGTGTACCTTCAGTGATTGCATGGCATATTCAGAACAGGTGGGCAGATGCCGGCAACTGTTTGGCAACAAGGGAGATATTGAATATTTATAAAACTTAATGGGGATGATCATGATCCAGATGATCCCCTGGTGAATGTTTTGGAGTATTTTCCCCATGGCCGATCAGGAACCTGAATATTCTACAAAATTACGTTCCGTTTCATACAGTATAACTGTAATCGTATAATCCTGCTGGATCTTCCCCCTCAGAATATTCCAGATGGTCACTGCAATATTCTCTGCAGAAGGGATCATGCCGGCAAATTCCTCCACATCAAGATTCAGGTTCTTGTGATCGAACCGCAGGATAATATTTTCATCCACAATTTCCTTAAGTGTCTTAATATCAAAAACATACCCAGTTTCAGGATTTACTTCACCCGTGAGTTTCACCACAAGATCGTAATTGTGACCGTGGTAGTGGGGAAGACTGCACAAACCAAATACTTCCTCATTCTTCCGGTCATCCCAGTTCGGGTTAAATATTCTGTGGGCCGCATTAAAATGTGATTTGCGGCATACGGTAACTTTCATGCATCCAGGATTAATTATCTATAAAGGTATCCAAAGGTTTTGTTCTTTTTGCAAAAAGTTCGGTGGCATTAGCTATCTGTTCTGACCGGCCCATGATATAGACAAGGTCGCCCTCTTCAAACAGCATTTCCGGATCCGGATTATCGATAAGTATTTTCCCCCGAAACAAGGCGACCAGCGTAACTCCAAAAGTTTTTCTGAATTGCATTTCCACAAGGCTTTTTCCTATTACCGGGGAATGATCATCCACTTTTACGGCAGTAATCTCAATATTGGCATGGTGCCTCAGCACTGAAAGGTCAGTCTTGGTTTCTTTTTCCATGAAAATCCCGTAGTTATCATCCCTGATCCTGCCGATTACGGCATTGATCTCTTTCCGGGGAATCAGCAATTTCGACAATACCCGGTCAAACAACTCTATAGAAGTTTCAAACTCTTCCGGAATAACCTGGTTGGCACCTATCTGGTAAAGCTCCTCCAGATCCTCCACTTTTTTTGACCTCACAATAATATAGGCATGCGGATTAATATTTCTGACTTTCTGTATAATCGCCATGGAGGTGATCAGGTTGCCCACCGACACTACCACGATGTCTGCCTTATCGGTATGGGCCTTCTGAAGAATAGGCTCATTCACCGCATCCCCGTAAATTACAATTTCCCCTTTCATCTGACGCTTTTTCACCGAATCAGGATCAAATACGATGGATATATAAGGCAAGTCCATGCTTTTTGCCATGACAGACAAATTCAGCGCCCGGGAGTCCTTTCCGATAAATACCAGGTGATTGCTGAACTCCGGTATATCAATCTGCGGCAACGGAAAAATACCATCAATAATCTTCTGGGGCAGTGGAAGCTTTAAAAGCAATGTTGCTATGGGCCGTGAAAGTTGCATCAGCAGCGGCGTGAGTGACATGGAGATCACGGCCACGGCTATGAAAAGCTGGTAATGAAATGTGGTGATGATATCCAGGTCCAAACCCAGTTTGGCCAGAATAAAGGAGAATTCTCCAACCTGGCTCAGGGCAATCCCAACCATGACCACCCCCCTGAAAGTATGACCCAATAGAAAGGCGGTGATGCCAGCCAGCATGGCCTTAAAGAAAATCAGCATCAGGGCGGTAAGAACAACCAGCCAGGGATATTCCATAACAAAGTTCAGGTCGAGCAGGATTCCGATCGAAACAAAAAAGAAGCTGGTGAAAGTGTCCTTGAACGGAATGATGTTCCCAAAGGCGTTGTGACTGTAACCCGATTCAGAGATCATCAGACCTGCCAGAAAGGCGCCGACCGCCAGGGACATCCCCAGCGATGAGGTCAGCAAGGCCACGGAAAGACAGATCAATAAAGTGCTCATCAGGAACAATTCCTGATTCTTGGTCATGGCCACAGCCCGGAGGAACCTGGGCATCAGCCATCGGTTTCCGGTATATATCAATCCAATGATAAACCCTGCTTTTAAAAGCAGGATCAACAGCTCCCGCCAGCCCAGGGTGGTTTGTCCCCCCAGCACAGGGGTGATCAGCAACAATGGCACCAGCAGAAGATCCTGGAAGATCAGGATGCCGAGCACCGTACGACCATAGTTGCTGGTGAGCTCAGACCGTTCCTGAAGGATTTTCAGCACCACAGCAGTACTGCTCAGCGCAGACAGGAATCCGATGAATAAGGCGCCATTCCAGCCGATATCGTACCCCCTGGCAATTAAAAGTATAACCACCACGGTTAACAAGAGCTGCAGAAATCCCCCCAGAAAGACGATTTTCCGGATCTTCAGCAAATGATTCAGCGAAAACTCGATACCGATAGCAAACAACAACATAACCACCCCGATTTCCGCCATCAATTCAATCTCTTCGGGAGAGTTAATAACCCCCAGCAAAGAAGGTCCCACTATGATACCGGTTAACAGATAGCCCAGGATGGTCGGTACCCTGATCCTGGTAAACAGGTAGTTTACCAGGGTTGACAAGGCAAAGATGATTACAATATTTTTCAGAACGGCCAGGGCCATCAGCAATTTCTCTTTCTGATTGTAAAAAACAGGCAGGTAAACTCCCGTTGGAGTGGCAAACTTTAACCCAATTCCGGAATACGCTTTTCCAGATCCAGTAATTGGTCGTAACTTTCTATACCGATGGTAAAACAGTCGAGATACTCCTGAGCAAGCGCAAACCGGAGGCACTCATCCTTCCTGCCGGTGAGCTGCCCTGCTCCCAGGATCTTCATGCCCATCACCGCTTTCCCCGATTGTTTCATCTGTTTGAGAATGGGAACCACCGTTGAAACATCGGCATCCATTTCAGCGCCGGCCGGATTGATCCGTGCCAGATCCACCTGCACCCAGGGTGAAGCAGCAGCAGCCTGCAACGCTTCAAGGGTATGGCAGGATACCCCGTGTGCCCGGATGATATTGCTTTCCCTGGCCTTAATCAGCTGGTCCATGGCACCCTTTTTTTCTGCGGGCCAATTTTTGCTCATCATACAATGCAACAGCACCACGTCGATATAATCAGTCCCCAGTTCTTTCCTGAACCGGTCGAGGTCTGCCAGCATTTCCTTTTCAGTGGATGCATGGGTCTTCGACAGCAGCACGACTTTCTCCCGGGGAACCATTTTCAGGGCTTCCTTCACATGCGGATGGGTTCCGTACTGATCGGCCGAATCCCAAAAGAATACTCCTTTGTCATAACCTGCTTTAAGCAGATCTGCCAGGCCCTTTAAACCCAGTTTCCTGGTCTGGTTTGAACTGCTGCCATAGCCATTGGTTCCGGTTCCCATGGCCATCCTGGAAACTTCAATCCCGGTTTTTCCCAGCATGACCCTGTCGGAAATGTACTTTTTGCCGGCCCTGTTCTCCGGCTTGATCCCCAGCGGATTCAATGCCACAAATCCTGCAGCAGCAGCAGCCTGTTTTACAAAACGCCGTCGATCCATAATTTCACGATTTAGTGTTTTACTTGTTCACTTATACAAAAATAGCAAACAAAAACAATTTCTGCAGATAAACCGACTTAGAACAGGAAATGGTCTGAACGCACACAAGGGCAGATTGTTTTTTTTATAATTTAGCAATAAAATCTATCCCAATGAAAGTAAGTGAGAGTGCTAAACGGGTAAGAGCGATGATTGAAAAAGCCATCGAGGACCACCAGATAACCAGGGCAGAGTATGAAATGATCATTCATTATGTTCTTGAGGACGCCCAGGTCGATCCCCAGGAAAGGGTTCTTATCAGGGAACTGCAAGATATGATCGATAACAAGGAAGTTAAGCTGGTACCTTGATCCTGGAATTATGAGGCGTAAGGCATTTCATCCGAACAAGTGCAACATAGATTGCCCAAGCCAGCAAAACTCCGATTAAAGCTCCGCCAAGCACATCACCGGGATAATGAACACCCAGGTATATGCGGCTGTAGGAAACCGCTGAGGCCCAAAGAATCATCCCGGTAGATACCCATTTCTTGCGGAAAAGCAGGGAAACAAAGGTGGCCAGTGCAAAGGAGTTGGCCGCATGTCCCGATACGAAGCCATACATGCCACTGCAATAATTATTCACCAGGTGCACCAGGTGACCTATTTCTGGATCCTTGCAGGGCCGCAGCCGTTTTACTCCGGCTTTCAGCAGGTTGGCGATCTGATCGCTCAGGGTGATCATGACAATAACAGCCACAATGATCCAAAGGGACTTCCAACGGTACCTGCGGATAATAAAAGCTATGATCACAGCATACAGGGGTATCCACTCGTATCTTCCCGATACAAAAAATATGACGGGATCGAAAAAAGTTGCATGTTGCCCGTTCAGCCAGAGGAATAAACGCTGATCAAGACTGCTCAGAACCTCAATCATCAGACGCGGTATTAAGTTCCTTCCAAAGAATATCTTTCAGCTTAAGCAAATTGGCCCCGGTGTGAGAGGAAATGAACACACAGGGGATACCGGGCAGCTCGTTTTTCATTTCCAGGATCAGTTCAGGGTCTGCCAGATCGCTTTTGGTGATGGCGAGCACTTTCTTCTTATCGAGCAGTTCCGGGTTATACTCCTTCAATTCATTGAACAGAACCTGGTATTCATCGGCAATGCTTTTGCTATCCACAGGGACCATGAACAGCAGTATTGAATTGCGCTCAATATGTCTCAGGAATCTCAGCCCGAGACCCTTCCCCTCATGAGCCCCTTCGATTATGCCCGGTATGTCGGCCATTACAAATGATCGGGTATCCCGGTAATGCACAATTCCCAGATTGGGGACCAGCGTGGTGAAGGGGTAGTCGGCTATCTTAGGCTTTGCCGCAGAGATAACCGAAAGCAGGGTTGATTTTCCTGCATTGGGAAAGCCAACCAGTCCCACATCAGCCAGAATTTTCAGTTCAAGTGTAAAGAATCCTTCAACAGCAGGTTCACCAGGTTGGGCATAACGGGGAGTCTGGTTGGTGGCCGATTTGAAATGTGTATTGCCGAGCCCTCCCCGGCCGCCTTGAACCAGGATGTGCTGCTCTTCATCACGGGTAATTTCGAACAGGAAATCCCCGGTGTCGGCCGTCCGTGCCACAGTACCCAAAGGTACCTCGATGATCACATCTTTGCCGTCAGCACCGGTTTTATTGGCCTTCATACCGTCTTCAGCATGTCCGGCAAATATGTGCTTGCGATAGCGGAGATGCAGCAAGGTCCATAACTGGGTGTTTCCCCTGAGGATAATATGTCCACCCCTGCCGCCGTCACCACCATCCGGTCCTCCTTTTGGGATAAACTTCTCCCTGCGCAAATGGGCTGAACCTTTGCCTCCCCTGCCTGAGCGACAGAAGATCTTAATATAATCGACAAAGTTGGTTTCGGACATTTTATTGACTGGTGACTGGTGACTGGTGACTGGTGACTGGTGACTGTCGTAACATCACAACAATCACAACAATCACAACTCACAACTCACAACATACAACATACAACATACAATCTGAAACACCCGATCTTACTTCACCCCGTCAATTGCCGTGCAAAGCCTCCCAAAAATCTCTCCGATCGTACCCATACCATCCACCGCCCTGAACTTTCCCTGCCCGCTGTAATAATCAATTACCGGTGCAGTCTCACGGTTATACACGGCAATACGGTTCTCAATCACTGAAATATCCTGGTCATCTGCCCTGCCCGATACCTTGCCACGGCCCAACAAACGGTTCACCAACTCCTGCTTTTCAACCTCCAGGGCAACCATGATGCTGATGGATGTTTTTTTCCGCTTCAGCAGGTCGTCCAGCGCACCAGCCTGGGCTTTGGTCCGTGGAAATCCGTCGAAAATAAAGCCATTGGCAACCTGATTCTGATCCAGCTTAACCTCGATCATGCTGATGACAACTTCATCCGGGACCAGTTCTCCCTTATCCATGAATTTTTTTGCCTCTAATCCCAGAGGTGATTTGGCAGCAAGTTCCCCGCGAAGGATGTCGCCTGTCGACAGGTGCACCAATTTATACTTTTCAATCAGGTTCACAGCCTGTGTCCCCTTACCGGCTCCCGGAGGGCCAAATAAAACAATATTTAACATAGCAATCAGACAATTAAAGGGTAATAAATAATATATAAATGTATTTCTAGACCTTGTACAGACTGCGCAGGTTCCGGCCATAGCCCTGGTAATCGAGACCATATCCGACTACAAAGTCTTTGGGTATCTGGAATCCCACGTAATCAATCCTGATATCCTTGATAAAACACTCAGGTTTGAGCAGCAGGGTGGCTATAACGATCTTCCGGGGTCTGAAGCCCTTGATCTGGTTGATGATGCTCTCAATGGTGTTTCCGGTATCGATGATATCCTCAACAATCACCACCGTTTTGTCTTTCAGATCCTCATTGATGCCGATGAGTCTTTTTACCAGTCCGGTGCTTGCAGTGCCCTGGTAGGAAGTCAGCTTTACAAATGAAACCACGGCGTTAAATGTTATTTTACGCAACAGGTCAGAGGCAAACATGAACGCCCCGTTAAGGATGCCCAGAAAAACCACTTCTTCATTCTTCAGGTCAGCGTTCATCCGGTCGGCTATACTCTGGACTTCTGCCTGGATTTTTTCCGCCGGGATATACAGGGTAAATTCCTTATCGTATAACGCAACTTTAGCCATGCAAGAGATCTCAATAAGACTCGCAAGATACAAATATTTGACTTATATTAGGCTGGAATTTTAATTTTACGCGAATGAAGCCCCTTGTTAGCATTATCATGGGAAGTACCTCTGATTTCCCGGTTATGGAGGCAGCCGCCAAAATACTGGACGAATTTGAAATTCCCTTTGAAATCAATGCATTATCTGCACATCGCACACCTGCCGAAGTGGAAGTATTTGCCAAGGGTGCCGAGGCTCGTGGTCTGAAGGTTATTATTGCCGCCGCCGGTATGGCCGCTCATCTTCCGGGTGTGATCGCCTCCATGACTACCCTGCCGGTAATCGGCGTACCCATTAAGGCATCGCTCGAAGGACTGGACGCACTCCTTGCCATTGTGCAAATGCCTCCCGGGATCCCTGTGGCCACCGTTGGTATAAATGCCTCCCAGAATGCAGGTATTCTGGCCGCACAGATTGTTTCCATGCAGGATGAGCGAGTAGCCGCGGCACTGAAGAAGCATAAGGAAGGTCTCAAAAAGAAAATCATAGATGCCAACAAAGAACTGTCCCAGATCAAGTTCACCTATAAAGTGGGATAGCACCCGGCAGTTTGCTGAACAACGTTAGAGGTTCGTTTATAAGTTTGAATTTCTGAATGTTATCGGATAATGTATCGTTGTCGTGAAAATAAGCCATTTCCTTGTATCACTGTTTGTGCTGCTCTGTTCAACCCGGAGCCCGGCTAGTGATCCGTTATTATCCTGTGGTTCAAGATCACAGGGATTGGCTGGTTCCCGTGTTATGCTTGCCGACAGCTGGTCGGGCTCCGGTAATCCTGCCGGAATGGCTGCACTCGATCGCCTGTCATTCAGCTTGTATTATGAAAACTATTATCTCCTGCCGGAAACAGGCCTGGGAGCCTTTGCCATCAGTATACCCACCAAAACCGGGACCTTTGGCATGAATTGCATCACTTTCGGATACACCCTCTACCGTGAAAGCCGGATTGGCCTGTCGTATGGCAAAACGCTTGGCAGGAAGGTAAGGGCCGGTGTCGGATTGCATTACCTGAAAGTCCGTCAGGCAGCTGATTATGGCAATTTATCCGCCCTGGTACCCTCCCTGGGTATCCAGGTTCTGCCCTTCCAAAACCTGATCCTGGGTTTGCAGGTTTTTAATCCTGCAGGACAGCATTATGTTCCGTCTGGGTTCCTTTATCTTCCAATGGTGGTGCAAGCAGGATTTGGCTGCCAGCTTGGCAAGGAATTTTTCATCAGCGCAGAAGCCGAAAAAAGATCCCGTGAATCGCTTACCTGCCGCGGCGGCATTGAAATCAACCTGCACCAGAAACTCATTTTTCGATTTGGCATTGCTTCAGGCGTCTTTCCAGGATATTCCTTTGGCCTGGGACTTCTTTTTCAATCTGTTACAATAGATATAGCCGTGATGCACCATCCCGTGCTTGGATTTAATCCATCGGTAACTTTCTCTTTTAATTAAACCTGATTGACCTGAATAAATTATAAATACTAATTTTGCAGTTCACTAAAGAGACAAACCAAGATGTCTGTTCTGCCTAAGGTTGCAATCATGGGAAGCGGTAGCTGGGCTACCGCACTGGCAAAACTGGTTTTAAACAACACTACGGAGATTAATTGGTTTGTCCGGTCAGAAGAAACCATTGATTATTTTCGCAAATTCAGGCATAACCCTAAATACATCAGCGATATAGAGTTTGACATTTCCCGCATCCATTTTTTTAATTCCATAACAGATGCCATAGCTTCATCCGATATACTTGTTTTTGCCATTCCCGCACCTTTCCTGAAAGAAACCCTTGGAGATTTCCTGAACGGTTTCGCTGAAAAAACCATAATTTCTGCCATTAAGGGAATTATACCGGTTGAAAACCTGACCGTGGCGGAGTTCTTTAACAATAATTACCAGGTGCCTTTCAAGAACATCAGCATCATCAGCGGCCCCTGTCATGCAGAGGAAATAGCCCTGGAGCGGCTTTCATACCTTACCATCGCTTCCTCTTCCAAAGAAAGATCGGATGAACTCGCGACTATGTTCAAATGCCATTACGTCAAGGTGAATTCCTCCGAGGATATATACGGTACCGAATATGCTGCCGTATTGAAGAATATCTTTGCCATTGCCGCGGGTATTTGTCACGGTTTGGGTTATGGCGACAATTTCCAGGCAGTTCTGGTATCCAATGCCATGCAGGAGATCAAGAGATTCCTGGCCAAAACATACAAGAGCAAACGAAAACTATTAAGTTCCCCTTACCTCGGTGACGTGATGGTAACCGCCTACTCCCAGTTCAGTCGCAACAGGACCTTTGGCATGATGATCGGGAAAGGGTATTCTGTAAAAACCGCCCAGCTCGAAATGAACATGATTGCCGAAGGATATTATGCCGTTGCCTGTATCCGGGAAATGAACAAGAATCACGGGGTTAACATGCCCATTATCGATGCCGTTTACCATATCCTCTATGATAAGGTATCTCCCGCACTTGAAATAAAATTACTCACTGAAAAACTCAAATAAAACCTTAAGCCATGGAATCTATAAAAGTCGACATCAGTAAAATATTCGGTTTTGTTCCTCAGGAAGATGTCTATGGTCTGTCATCAAAAGCCATTGAATACGCCAGGGCATTGGAAAAAAAGACCGGCAAGGGAAATGATTTTCTTGGCTGGGTAAACCTTCCTTCCTCCATTAACGATGCTGAACTTCAGGATATTGAAAAAACCTCTGCCCTCATCGGTAAACAGATCGATGCAGTTGTTGTTATCGGCATAGGAGGATCATACCTGGGAACCCGCGCTGTTTCCGAAACCTTATCACATACTTTCCTGCAGCTGAAAAAAGAAAGAAAGCACCCCATCATCCTGTATGCGGGTCACAATATCGGTGAGGATTACCTGAATGAATTGGTGGAAATACTCGACCACATGAAGTATGCCATCGTGGTGATCTCGAAATCGGGTACTACCACCGAGCCAGCCATCGCTTTCAGGATCCTGAAAAATCACCTGGAAAAGAAAGTGGGCAGGACTGCCGCAAAAGATCTGATTGTTGCCGTCACCGATTCCAGCAGGGGGGCTTTGCGTGTAACTGCCACACAGGAGGGTTATAAGACTTACGTCATTCCTGATGATGTCGGTGGCCGTTATTCCGTGCTCACACCGGTAGGCCTTGTTCCACTGGCCATTGCAGGATTTGACATCCGTGCCCTGGTTAAAGGAGCCAGGGATATGGAAAAAACAACATCCTCCTCCACGCCCTTTGAACAAAATCCTGCCTGCCTCTATGCCGCTGCTCGCAACATGCTATACCGCTCCGGCAAAAAGATTGAGATCCTGGCCAACTTTGAAAACAAATTGCATTTCCTGGCTGAATGGTGGAAACAGCTTTATGGTGAAAGTGAGGGTAAGGAAGGAAAAGGTATCTTCCCGGCCAGCGTTGATTTTTCAGCTGATCTTCACTCAATGGGTCAGTATATTCAGGAAGGGGAGCGCCTGCTCATAGAAACCGTCATCTCAGTATCTGAAACCAAAACCCGGCTGATAATACCTAAAGACAAGGAAGATCTGGATGGATTGAATTATATTGCCGGAAAACAGGTGGATACGGTGAATAAAATGGCCGAGCTGGGCACCATGCTGGCCCATGTCGACGGAGGTGTTCCCAATATCCGCATCGAGTTGCCCAAACTCAATGAATACTATCTCGGACAGTTGATGTATTTCTTTGAAAAAGCCTGCGGTATCAGCGGATATCTGTTGGGTGTGAATCCTTTTGATCAACCAGGCGTGGAAACGTATAAGAAAAACATGTTTGCCCTTCTTGAAAAAAGAGGGTATGAGGAAGAAACAAAAAAAATCAAAGGCCGGATTTAAAAAATAATCTTATGCCGGGTTTGGTTTAAGACTGCGCCCAGCGCATGTCTGTAGCTCACACCAAATAATTCTTTTCCCGTTAATTACTTTTGATAAGTAATTTGCACAATTATTGTAGGTATTTTATTGAATCGTTAACTTTATAACGATTTGAATATATATACAATATATCTGTTTTGAACTATTTAGCCCATATCTATCTATCGGGCACCAATGAAGAAATCCTGGTGGGAAACTTTATTGGCGATTATGTCAAGGGGTTTGAACTGGCGCGCTATTCCGAATGGGTTCGGAAAGGCATTATGCTGCACCGTCATATCGATTCCTTCACTGACACCAACCTGATTGTTAAACAAAGCAAGTCAAGGATCGTAGAGCGTTACCGGAAATATGCCGGCATTATTATTGACATTTTCTATGATCACTTTCTGGTCAGGGGATGGGCTACTTATTCCAACCAGCCAATCAACGATTTTGTCCTGCAGGTGCATGGCACCCTTTGCCGTCATATGGAAGAACTACCCGAAGGGGTGCAGCTTTTCCTTCCATCTTTTATCAAGAACAACTGGATTCAGAAGTACTCCACCATCGAGGGCATCGAGGATATCCTGCACCGGATGTCAAGCCGGACCACCTTGCCTGAAGAGACCGAATTTGCCATCAGGGTATTACGGGAAGATTATGATAAGTTTGAATCTGAGTTTACAGCTTTTTTCCCGTCGCTGATCAGTTATGTTTCAAAATCCTTCGGAATCATGCTCGATCACGAAGAGTACCCTCCGGGTATTATTGCCCTGTCCTCCTGAATATCCCTGAAGTTTATTTTGTGTAAATCTTCCTGACGGAATCAAGCCGGACCAGGATGAATAAGAGTAGTGTAAAAGCCAACATGGAGGATCCGCCATAGCTGAAAAACGGCAGGGGAATTCCGATGACCGGGAACAATCCGATGGTCATTCCCATGTTTACGGCAAAATGGAAGAATAAAATGGATGCCACTCCATAGCCATAAATGCGTGTGAATTGTGATCGCTGGCGCTCAGCGAGGAACAATATCCTGATAAGCAATCCGGCATATAACAGGATGGCAATGGTGGTTCCGAGAAATCCCCACTCCTCTCCCACGGTGCAAAAGATAAAATCCGTACTTTGTTCCGGCACAAAATCGAGCTTGGTTTGCGTTCCCTTTAAATATCCTTTGCCGAGGAAGCCCCCTGAACCAATCGCTATTTTCGATTGGTTCAGGTTATATCCCACGTTCCGGACATCCGTTTCTTTCCCCAGCAGGATATTCACACGTGTCTGCTGGTGGGGCTTCAAAACGTTGTGAAATACATAATCCACCGAATAGGTGAAACCAATGAACCCATAAAGGAAAATAAGCACCAGCAATACATTTTTGATTTTTTTGGAAAGGGAAATTATTACAAAAATCACAGAGGATATAGCAAGTGCAAGAAGCAGCATGGTATAAGAAATGAAGGTCATGTTAAGCAAAGGAGCACCGTAACGTATTCCAAAATAAGATGCTGTTATCACAACTGCCCCCCATACCGCATGGCTTGCTTTATTGTCAATGGCGCCAAAAATAACCAATGCCAGGATGATCAGGATCAGGATCACTGTTGTATTGGAAAGCAGCAATGTCATGAGAAACAGAACGGTTATAAAAAGGCTTAACGCCATGATCCAACCCGGCATACCTTCACGATACATGAGCAGGATAAAGCAACTGAATACCAGGGCCGTTCCCCAATCGGGCTGGAGGCTGATCAGTCCTATCGGTAATCCGATAATTACACCCATCACCACCATGGATTTCCAGGTCCAGAGCTTGATGTTATAACCACTCAGATATCGGGCTATGGCCAGGGCAGTAGCAATCTTAACAAATTCCGAAGGCTGGAGATTGAATCCCATGATACGGATCCAGGACTGGGAATTGTTTACCTTAACGCCAACCACCAGCACCGCAATCAGCAGGAGGATCGAAAAACCGTAAATAACCCAGGCAAAGAAATGGTAAAACCGGTAATCAAGGGCAAAAAGCAGGATGATCATAACAAAGGAAACCAGGATCCACAGGAGCTGGTCGCCGTAGTTCTGCCTGATGTTGAAAACTGTTGTAAACTGCTCGTTGTAAGAAGATGCCAGTATATTCATCCAGCCAAAGATCACCAGCAGGAGATATAAACCAACTGTAATCCAGTCGATTTCTTCGCTCAGGTTAATTTTATCAATCATTTGCTGTACAAAAGATTACCGTTAAGTATCCTGGCTTCCACCCATTTCCGGCCCGGGGATATGGTGTCGGTCAGGTATTTCTCGATCATCAGGCTGGCAATGGGCGCCGCATATGAAGCTCCCCATTCACCATGCTCCACATAAACTGAAATGGCGATTTTAGGATTGTCCTTCGGGGCAAAGGCGATAAAAACGGAATGGTCTTTTCCGTGGGGATTTTGCGCCGTACCGGTCTTGCCGCAAACAATGATATCCGGAAGCTGCGCAATACCTGCCGTTCTTCCCGGGCCACCGTTTACTGCGAGCTCCATGCCTTTCACCACGATGCCGAAATTGGCGGTATCAATCCTGATGTGTTGTTTCACATTGAACCGGCGTTCGATCGTATCCAATCCCTGTATTTGCTTTACCACATGGGGAATAATATAATAGCCGCGGTTGGCGATGGCAGCTGTAAAGTTGGCCATCTGCAATGGTGTAACCAGAATTTCACCCTGTCCGATGGACAGCGATATGGTAGTCAGCGCGTTCCAGTGATTGGCCCCGTAATATCGGTCATAATAACTTGTCGGGGCAATAAAGCCTTTCAGCTCGTTGGTAAAATCTGAATTGAGCCGGTTCCCGATGCCAAAGGACATTACATAATCGCGCCAGGCAGTATAGGCCTGCTCGGCGTTGGCATATCCCGGATTTTCAATGATGCGTCTGTAAACGTTGCAAAAGTAAGCATTGCAGGAGTTCTCAATACCATGCAGCAAATTGAGCGGACTGCTGTGGATATGGCAGCCCACACTAACCCCGCGTGCATAGAACCCCTGGCTGCATGAAAAGGATGAATTTACACTGATCACGCCTTCCTGCAGTCCGATCAGGGCCTGAATGGGTTTGAAGGTTGATCCCGGAGGATAGTTTGCCATTAGGGCACGGTTGTATAAAGGCTTCAGCAGGGAATCCCTTTCCAATTTAGTATAATTCGGCGTTCGCGCACGTCCCACCAGCAATGAGGGTTTATAGGAGGGTGATGATATCAGGGCCAGGATTTCACCTGTTGCCGGTTCAACGGCCACTATACTTCCTCTGTAATTTTTCATCAGGGTTTCGCCGTATTCCTGCAAGTCTGTATTTATGGTGCACACCAGGTTCTTGCCTACAATGGCATCTTTGTCAAACCTGCCATCCTGGTAAGGTCCTTTGACCCGGCCATGCACATCCACAAGCAATACTTCCTGACCCTTGGTGCCTTTCAGCACATTTTCATAATATCCTTCAATGCCACTTATGCCGATATAGTCACCCATCACGTAATCAGCGTTTGAAGCGATCGTCTTTTCGTCAACTTCACCAACATATCCCAGGAGGTGTGCCGCAAATTCGTGGCTGTATTTGCGCAGCGTACGGGTCCTTACATAGAAGCCCGGGAATTTATACATTCTTTCCTGCAACCGTGCATAGGTCTCAAGTGATATTTGCTTTATAAAAGGTTCGCGGCGGTACCGGGGATTAAAAGACCTTGAAATGCCCTGACGCAGCCTGTCGAGGTTTATGCCAAGGATCTGACAGAGTTCAGTGCTGTCAAAGGACTTGAGTTCATAAGGCGCTATCATCAGGTCATATGCCGGCATATTGTAAACCAGCAACTCCCCATTGCGATCATACACCAGTCCGCGTGCAGGGTAAAGGATCTCAATACGTTTGGAATTGTTTTCCGCGCTTAACTTGTAGCTGGAATCGATAACCTGGATATAAAAGAGGCGGATGATCAACGCCAGCGCAGCCAGTATAATGATTCCGGCAATAATGTTCCTTCGGGTTGAGAACTGGTCCATCTACTTTTCACGAAAAATAAAATACTGACTGAAAATAATCAGCAGGGATGTTAAAATTGAACTGAGCAAAGCCCTTAAAAAGGTACTGAAGAAATGATGAAAAGTAAAAACTTCCAGGTAAAACAGCACAAAATGATGCAGTAAAACCAGGGTGACGGTGTATTTAACGAACCATTCCAGTCCAAATTGTGCCAGACGCGGATAAGTTCCGGATTGATAACCTTCACGGGGCGAGTATAACGACATAACAAACGGCCTGCTGAAAGCCATCAGCAGGGTAGCGCTTGAATGCACCCCGGGCGTGCCCAAAAATAAATCGATTACCAGTCCCAGGGTGAAAGAACTCATCAGCAGGATAAAACTCGGGACAGTAAACGGAAGCAATAAAACAAAGAGAACGTAAATATAGGGATTGATGTATCCTGAAAACTCAATGTTGTTGAAGATCAACAACTGCGCCAGGACTAACACCCCAAACAGAAACAGATATTTACCAAATTCTCTGATCATTGTCTGATGACATTTTCTATGGAATCGATTTCCTGTTTGCCACGGTTCTGAATGACCTGCACAAAATTAAGTTTTCTGAAGTCATTCGAAAGTTTCACGGATATCTCATAGTAATTTCCCCCCTTCAGTCTGAAATCCGCTATTGTTCCGATGAGATACCCCTCCGGGAAAACCCCTCCGTATCCGCTGGTGATCACAGTATCTCCCTTGCTGACTTTTACATGATGCGGTATATCCACCAGGGTAGCCATGTCCGGAGCGTTGCCATTCCAGCTCAGAGGTCCGAAATAACCGTTATTTTTAATCTTGGCACTAATGATGAAATCGCGGTTCAGCAAGGATAAAACTGCTGCATAATTGGGTGTAACCGATTTAACAATACCAACAATACCATCACTGCTGATTACTGCCATTTCAGGGCCGATCCCGCTTCTCTCACCTTTATCCAGGGTAATGTAATTGTATTGTTTGTTGACGGTATTGTTAATGACCCGCGCGGTAAAGTAGAAATACTTCCTCGGGGCAAGAGAATCTCCGGTATAGCTGGTATCAGCATTCACCATGCTGAAGGAAGTCCGCAGCTGGTTGTAAAGGCGGGCATTTTCTTCCGACAATTTCCGGTTATCACTATACAGGGAAATATAATCCCGCCAATTCTCAACCCTTGTGGATATTCTTCCAGAAACCTTATGCGAGGCGCTGTAGAAGCGCACGCGCTGATAAGGATTGGCGCTGAACAGCAGGAAAAGTGAGAACGATTCAATAAGCAAAAACAGGATCAGGAAATGATGCTTGATTATTAATCGCAATAGATTTCTCATCCTAAAAACAACTGGTTGGTGCAGGGACTTATCTGATCAGCAGGGACTGGTATTTCTCTAGGTTTTTCAAAATAATACCGGTTCCTCTGGCAACTGCGTGCAGGGGATTCTCAGCAATGTGGAAGGTGATGCTTATTTTATCGGAAAGACGTTTTGCCAGGCCACGCAATAAAGCACCCCCGCCGGCCAGATATATACCTTTCTGAACAATGTCGGCATACAGTTCGGGCGGTGTTTGCTCCAGCACCGATAATACGGCTGATTCAACCTTGGAAAGCGATTTATCGAGGCAGTGGGCAATTTCCTGATAGGATACCGGTATTTCAATAGGCAAGGCTGTCATCATATTGGGGCCCCTGACGGTATATTCAGCAGGCGGATTATCGATATCGGGCAATGCAGCACCGACGAATATCTTAATGTCCTCAGCGGTGCGTTCCCCAACCTTTATGTTATGCTGATGCCGCATATAGGCCTGTATGTCGGCCGTAAATCCATCGCCGGCGATGCGGATCGATTCATTGCAGACAATACCGCCCAGCGCAATGACGGCAATCTCCGTGGTGCCGCCACCAATATCCACCACCATATTTCCTTCGGGGGCAACAACATTCAATCCGATGCCAATAGCTGCCGCCATGGGTTCGTAAACCATATATACGTCACGTCCGCCCGCATGTTCTGAAGAGTCGCGTACCGCCCTGATCTCCACCTCTGTGCTTCCTGAAGGTATGCTGACTACCATCCTCAGCGAGGGAGTAAAAAACCTGTTCTTGGGATTGATCATCCTGATCATTCCGCGGATCATCTGCTCTGCAGCATTGAAGTCTGCTATCACCCCATCGCGCAATGGACGGATAGTCCTGATGTTCTGATGTGTTTTACCATGCATCTGCCTGGCTGTCTCACCAATGGCTACCAGCTTCTTTGTGGTCTGATCAATGGCAACAATGGACGGCTCATCCACAACAATTTTATCATTTTCTATGATAATGGTATTGGCGGTTCCCAAATCTATGGCAAGTTCCTGGCTAAACAACGAAAAAATACCCATAAAATATGTGTCAGTTGAGTTTTGGTAAAGGTAATATATTGAACAATCAAATACTTAAAAATCGCAAACTTATAAACGCAGAAAACAGCAGGAAGTTACTATTTCCTAATGTTTAAAATGCCGTGTACCTGTAAATACCATGGACATTCCGTTCTTGTCGCAGAAATCAATCGAATCCTGGTCCCTTACCGAACCTCCTGGCTGTATAACTGCCTTTATACCGGCTTCACAGGCAATCTCAACGCAATCTGCAAAAGGGAAAAAAGCATCGGAGGCCATTACGGCTCCCCGGGTATCAAAACCAAAGCTGCGGGCTTTGGCAATGGCCTGTTTCAGGGCATCAACCCTGCTGGTCTGGCCTACACCGCTCGCAATCAACTGCTTGTTTTTGGCCAGCACAATGGTGTTCGATTTGGTATGCTTCACCACTTTGTTGGCAAATACCAGGTCTTCATATTCAGTCCCGGTGGGAGAAATCCGGGTCACTGGTTTCATGTCAGCTTTTGATTCGGTTTTTACATCCCTGTCCTGCTCAATGATGCCTGTCAGCAAGCTCCTGAACTGCACCAGGGGCAAGTGTGTGTTTTTCCGGACCAGGATAATGCGGTTCTTCTTCTTGCTGAGGACTTCAAGTGCAGCCGGATCATAGGCCGGAGCGATGATAACCTCGAAGAACAACTTGTCGACTTCAGTGGCAGTAGCTTCATCCAAAGGCGCATTGGTGATCAGGATTCCTCCGAATGCTGAAACCGGGTCTCCAGCCAATGCGTCTGTCCAGGCATTTAACAAACCGGGCCGGGATGCCAAGCCGCAGGCATTGTTGTGCTTCAGTATGGCAAAGGTGGTTTCCGTGAAATCTTCGATAAGATATACCGCTGCTTCAATATCAAGCAGGTTGTTGTAAGAAATCTCCTTGCCCTGCAACTGGTCAAAGATTTTCCCGAAGTCCCCGTAAAAGGTACCGCGTTGATGCGGATTCTCCCCGTAACGCAGCGACTTGGCTTCGTTAACGCTCTGGCGGAAAACCTGTTTTTCCCTGCTGCTGTTAAAATAACTGAAGATGGCAGTATCATAATGCGAGGTCACACCAAAAGCTTCCAGGGCAAGATATCTTCTCTGATCAAGGGATGAAATACCCTGATGATCCCCCAGGATATCCAGTAAAACCGGATACTGATTTTTTGAAGGGATAATCACCACATCCTGGTAATTCTTGGCAGCTGCTCGGATCAGCGATATTCCGCCAATATCGATCTTTTCAATGATATCTTCCGGCTGCGCTCCTGAAGCCACCGTTTCTTCAAACGGATAAAGATCAACGATCACAAGATCGATGGGGTCCATCGAAAACTCCTTCATTTCCCGGTTATCGGAATCATGTTCGCGCCGGGATAGAATACCGCCAAATACCTTGGGGTGAAGGGTCTTCACCCTGCCGCCGAGTATGGAAGGATAGCCGGTAAGCTCTTCCACTGCCTTTACCGGTATTCCAAGTTTTTCAATAAATTCCCTGGTGCCCCCGGTGGAGATGATGGAAATATTTAATGCCTGCAGCTTGCGAACGATCACATCAAGCTGATCTTTGTAATAAACTGAAATCAGCGCAGATTTTATTGTTTTTTCATTCATAAATCAGAAGGTTATTAGATGAAGTAATGTTTTGAAGGGCAGGATTACAAGGAGTTTCAAGAAATCCTGCAGGAACGCTCACAAGATATTAATTTTTTAACAAAATAAATAGGGCTTTCTTATCTTTGTTTGAGTTATTCCTGTAACATATGCGCTGGTATTATATATTACACGAAAGTTTCCAATCGGCCTACCGTACTGTAGTGCTCAACAAACTCCGCACATTTCTTTCACTGCTCGGGGTGACCATTGGTATCTTCTCCATTGTTTCGGTTTTTACGGTCCTCGATTCCATGGAAGCCAATATGAGAAAAACGGTCGAATCACTGGGCAACGATGTCATCGTTGTTGAGAAGTGGCCCTGGGCACCGGAAAACGGGACTGAATTTGCCTGGTGGGAATACATCAACCGGCCTGTAACAACCGCGCGGGAATACGAAGAACTCAAAAGCCGGATGAAAGATATAAAAACTGCCTGCTTTATTGCGGCCATCCAGACTGATGTCGAATACCTGGACAACAAAGCGGAAAGCTTCCAACTTTGGGGAGTATCCAATGAATTTCCGGATCTCCGCAGTTTTAACATAGCCCAGGGTCGCTTTCTCTCCCCAATGGAAATTAATTCCGGGAAAAACAACTGTATCATCGGGTATACCCTTGCCGATGAATTGTTTCAGGGTAGAAGCCCGCTCGGCAGAACCATCCGGATACAGGGAAAAAACATCACTGTGATCGGTGTTTTTACCAAGGAAGGAAAGTCACTGCTGGGAGGAGGCAGCATGGATAAGGTGGTTTTAATTCCCGTCTCCTATATGGCCAACATGGTCGACCTGAAAAATGAGAACAGCAATCCTCAGATCTGGGTTAAAGCGGGTGAAGGCATGAGTATGGACGAACTGAAAGAAGATATCCGCCTGACCATGAGGTCCATTCGCAGGTTAAGTCCCCGATCCAAGGACAGCTTCGCCCTCAATGAGACCAGTTTAATGAGTGCCGGCATTGATCAGATCTTTAAAGTAGTGGGCATTGCCGGATGGTTTATTGGAATTTTCGCCGTCCTGGTGGGCGCTTTTGGCATAGCCAATATCATGTTTGTATCGGTTAAGGAAAGGACCAGCATCATCGGCATCCAGAAAGCCCTTGGCGCCAAGAGTTATTATATCATACTGGAGGTACTCTATGAATCAGTCTTGCTTTCCATTATCGGCGGAATTCTCGGGCTGGTCTTCATCTATATCGGCACCCTTATTGCCAGGGCACAGGAATTTGATATCTTCCTGAGTGGTGGAAACATTATTTTCGGCTTGCTGCTCAGCACATCGGTAGGTGTGGTTGCAGGCCTGCTGCCTGCTTTCGCGGCAGCCCGGCTTGATCCGGTGAAGGCTATTGCGAGTACATTTTAGGGACAAGGGACAGGGGACAAGGGACAGGGGAAGATGCTGATGGAAGAATCTGATTCTGATGGAAGATTCTTTTAGAAGACTTGTGTGTAAGTACTTTATAGAATTAGAATTAGAATTAAAATAACGCCCTTATGAAACACTGCAGAGAATTATCTATTATCCTGAGTTTATTTTACCTTTTCATTCCGCTTTTCAGCCAGATCGTTCCGGATTCCTCATTACTCAATATCGACCGGGTGTTCGGCTCGCCGGAGTTCCGGCAGCAGTATGCGCCTGCCATACAGTGGATCAGTAGTGGCGATGCCTATATTGTCAGTGAGCCTTCCCTTACTTATAAAAGCCAGGATGACCTGGTGAAAATTGAAACCGGTACACAAAAGCGCAGCATTTTTCTTCCTGCTGAAAAGCTGATTCCGCCAGGTGATTCTCTTCCCATCACCATTGAAGAGTTCACCCTGTCGCCCGATGAATCCAGGGTGCTGATCTTTACCAACAGCAGCAGGGTGTGGCGAAGCAATTCCAAGGGCGATTACTGGGTATATGATCTGGCCGGTCAGAAATTAAGCCGGCTGGGAATCCGATTCCCTGCCTCTTCCCTGATGTTTGCCAAATTCTCTGCGGATAACCGGTTTGTTGCTTACGTTCACAACTTCAATCTTTATCTGGAGAATTTCTCAGATGGATCGGTCACCCAGTTAACTTTTGATGGCAACGGGGACATCATCAATGGCACATTCGACTGGGTATATGAAGAGGAGTTCGGCTGCCGTGATGGATTCCGGTGGAATACTGCCGGGAGTTTCATTGCTTTTTGGCAACTCGATGCTTCTGCCATCGGTACTTTTTACATGATCAACAACACCGATTCGATCTACTCCAAAATTATTCCCATACAGTACCCCAAAGTTGGCCAGCCTCCTTCCTCCTGCAAAGTTGGACTGGTTAACCTTACAAATAAAGAGATCCGCTGGATCCCGGTTCCCGGCGATCCCTCAGAAAACTATATCCCCCGCATGCAATGGATCAGTGACCACCTGTTGTTAATCCAGCAGATCAACCGCAAACAGAATAACCTGAAGTTCTTTACTTACAACGTGGATATCGGAGACTTGAAAAAGATCTATGAAGAAACTGAAGACACCTGGGTAGATATCAGTTATCCCGATATCACTGCCTACGGATGGGAGATGGAAGACCTCCTGGCTGCCGATAAAGGAACCGCAGTTTTAAGAATGGCGGAAACTGCTGGCTGGAGACATCTTTATAAGATCGACCTGGCCACGGGACAGAAAGTCGTGATCACTCCCGGCAATTACGATGTTGCACGCTGTTATACAGCTAACGACAAATATGTTTATTTCAGCGCTTCCCCCCGGAACAGCACACAGCGTTACCTGTACCGGGTATCACTCACCGGTAAGGGCGATACATTGAGGATCACACCCAAGGGAATTTCAGGAATGAACCGGTATGATGTCTGTCCCAATGGTAAATACGCCATATATCGTCACTCCAGCGCTCATGACATACCCCGGTCCAGCCTGGTGAGCCTTCCCGATCACAAAACCATACGGGTCCTTTCGGATAATGAAGCTTATAAAAAGAAGATAGAAAAACTCCGCTGGCCGGTTACCGAGTTTTTCACCCTCACCACCGAAGATGGCGTGGAAATGGATGGCAGGATGACCAAACCTTTGGGCTTTGATCCACAGAAAAAGTACCCGGTTTTGTTCTATGTATATGGCGAAGCGTGGGAGCAGGTTGCCACCGACAGCTGGTCCGACCTGTGGACCATCATGCTCGCCCAGCAGGGATATATCGTAGTGGCCATGGACAACAGAGGTTCGCCCTGCCTGAAAGGCAGCAACTGGAGAAAGTGCATTTACAAAAAGGTCGGGGTTATCAATACCCGTGACCAGGCTATGGCTGCCAAAGAATTACTGAAGTGGAGCTACGTGGACAGCAGCAGAATTGCCGTTTGGGGTTGGAGTGGCGGTGGCAGCATGACCCTCAACCTGATGTTCCGTTACCCGGAGATATACAAAACAGGTATGGCTGTGGCTGCTGTTTCCGACGGGCTGACCTATGACAATATTTATACCGAACGTTACATGGGCTTGCCCCAGGAGGACCCGAAAGCATATGCCGAGGGCGCGCCCAAGAACTTTGCCAAAAACCTTCGGGGTAATCTGTTGATCGTGCATGGTACCGGCGATGACAATGTCCATTACCAGAATGCGGAAATACTGATCAATGAGCTGGTAAAGTACAACAAGCCTTTCAGCATGATGGCCTATCCCAATCGTTCCCATGGGATTTATGAAGGCCGCAATACCAGGAGGCATGTGTATACCTTGCTCACCAGCTACCTGAACGAGCATTGCCCTCCGGGTGGGAGGTAGTACCTGTTTCCTGGTCACATAGTATTTATATAAATGAATATCGAACATCGAACAAGGAATAATGAATATCGAAGTTAAAATCTTCGAAATTCAATATTCGGTGTTTCCCGAATTGGGATGGCCTTGTTCGGTGTTACTAAATCCAAAATACCTGTTGCTGAAGACCCACTAAATCTTTACCCGATATGAAAACAAAAATCCAGTCCCTTTTTGAAGATTACAAAAGCGGCAATATCAACCGCCGTGATTTTCTGCGCAGGCTCACCCTCTATGCCGGTGGCGCTGCTGCCGCCGCCGCACTTCTGCCGCTGCTGGGAGACAACCGTGTCATGGCGTTACACCACCGGAAGACAAACAGGATTGGTAACTGAATCCGTTTCCTATCCCGCTGGGGGAGGAGAAATGAAAGCCTTCCTGGCCCGTCCGGAGAAGAAAGAAAAGTATCCGGCCGTGGTGGTCATACACGAGATCTTTGGTCTGAATCCGCACATACAGGATGTGACCAGGCGTTTTGCGAAGGAAGGATTCCTTGCCATTGCCCCCGATGCCCTGTCGCAGACAGGCGGAACCCCGGCCGACAGCAATGAAGCCGTCACAAAGATCCGTGAACTGGATGCTGCCTCAACAACCAGGAACTATGTGGCTGCAGTGAAATACCTGAAAACCCATCCGCTGTCAACCGGAAAGGTGGGCTGTACAGGCTTCTGCTGGGGCGGTGCCATGACCAACCAGGTGGCCGTGAACGAACCAACCCTCGATGCCGCCGTTCCTTACTATGGCCGCCAGCCGGTTGCCGAGGATGTGCAAAAGATCAAAGCACCTTTGTTGATCCATTATGCCGGCGACGATGCCCGCATCAACGAGGGCATACCAGCCTTCGAAGAAGCCCTAAAGAAAGCAGGCATCGAATACAAGATCTTTATTTACGAGGGTGCCAAGCACGGTTTCAACAACGACTCCGCCGCCGAACGCTATAACGAGCAGGCCGCCAAACTGGCATGGGAACGGACGATAGCGTTTTTTAAGGAGCAGTTGAAATAGGGTATAAATAATTTGTTTAAAGATCATCCTTTTAGGCGTAGTTAAAAATCATTGCCGTCAACTTAATGTGTTACAATTACCGCAGAGCGGTAAGGGTATTGTAGAAATTGTTGTGGCCATAGATATCCTCCCCCGGAGGGGATAAGCCAAAATACCATAACCCCTCCGGGGTAAATGGGAGTAAATTATGTCTATTTCTACAAGACCCTATGCCCTCCGGGCAATTCGATATAACTCCTTAAGTTGACGGCATTGGTTAAAACCTACACCAAGCGGGGGATCGTTGAGTTGATAAATAGGGTCATGGCGTGCTATTCCTGTACCGATGAAACCACCTCAAATACCGCCAGTCTTATTCTGAATTGCATTGAATTTAGGTTTTCCAGGACAGAAACCAGTATTTTATCTTTCATCAGTTTATTTTCCCAGATCAGGCCTTCGGGTTGGATGTCCCGGGTATCCAATACTTCATTTAAATAACGGTACAAACTGCTTCCGGCTTTACATTCCTTCTGAAGCATGGTCCTGAAGTCATTAATCTCGCTTTTCAGCCCGGTGATTGGAATCAGGTCAATTTCAGGCCTGCTGTCCTTGAAGCGGATTGCCTGTAAGTCCGCATGATCTCCATTCTTAAATACCTTCGACGTATTGCCAGAATACCTGATCAGGAGGGATCTCTTTATCGTGTCAATTTGTGCGCACAGCTTATCCGCCTCCGCTACGATCATCCTGCTATCGGCTTTTTGTTCAGAACCTGATAGGGTATCTCTTGCTGATTGGTTTAGAATCCACAAGGCGTTTTCAGCAAGAACAGCTGTCTTTTCTTCCATGTTGTATGCCGATCGCACATAAGCATCTGTGATATTGCGGCTTACACTCAGGGTGAGCAGTGCCGTGACGGAAGCATAATAGCCAAAAAAGAACATGACCGCCAGAAAGTGTCTGTAATTGATCAGCTTTTCTTCCGGACTTGAAAATAAGAAAACCGGTAAAAGCACCAAAAATGGGAGCGGAAAACTAATAAGCAACAAAGAGCCCGCATAAGGCCAGTGCATTACTTTAAACAAGACAGCCAATAGATTTATGTCCACAATTACGGCCGTCAATACATAAAATATCCTTAATCGTTTGTTGGATTCCGCCTTATAAAGACTCCCTATGGCAAGAGGTATAAAGGCAAGGGCCAGAATGGCCAGTCCGGCAATCAGGAGTATCCCTGCACCGGCCCAGTGCTGAATTTTGAACAGACAGCCGCAGGTTGTTACAATGCATGCCATGATGCCGAGGTAATATATTTTGTTTTTCATGATTCTGTGGTTATAGGTTGATTTCAGATACCCGAGGATTGTGAATGTTTAAGTTGCAGGAGCGCTGTTTGTTCAGCCAGCAGGATATTCAACTGCAGGTAAGAGAGCTGGTTAATGGCAAAGGGGAGGGTTTCCGGGTTTCCTGCTGACTCCGTACCATTTTTTAACGTGCTTTGAATAAGTGCCTGGTAACGGGTATCGGACGAGATTGCCAGCATTTCCTTTTCGAATTTTCCAATCATGTCCGCCATCCTGTTTTCCTGTTCATTTTCGTCAGGAAGCGGATCGTTGCCGCTGCTATTCTTTTGGTTTTTAATGCCCGTTTCTATTTTGACACTATGAATGTAAGTGAACAGTTCATCAGCCGAGTTTTTAACCGGGGGAGCTGCGGGGTTATCCTTCAATTCCGTAAAAAGTTCGCTGTTTCGTTCCTGTAAGTATTGGATGTCCGATCTGATAAGATCTCCGGTTTCGTAAGCTGAGGCCATTACATTGCGCGACACGTTAAGGGAAATCAGCGTTGTGGGTACAACAAACCATATCAGCGCCACTACAAGAAACACAAAACTGCCTGCAATACTTTTCTGCTCTTTATAGACCGCCCTTGTATACAAAGGAAAGGCTACAAATACAAGCAGTATTGCCCCGATCAGCATAAGCGTACCGGCCAGTGGCCAGTGCATCGCCTTGCATACGAAAGCGGCCAGGTAAATCATCAACCCTGTAAAAGCAATGACAAACACATATTTCGGAACTGTCACTTCCTTTCCTCTTAGTTTATTGATCATCATCATGGGCAGGAATACAAGAGCGATCAGTGCAAATCCCAAAATAAGGGCAATAGTTGAGCCCGGCCAGTGCATTATTTTGAAGAGGAAGGCGATCGCCACAAAAAACGTCCCGAAGAAGCCCACGAAATGGGTCCACTTTTTGGTGCGGTTGCTGACATCCTTATAACTTACATAAATGGCACTGGGTAAAAAAACAAACGATAGCACAAAGAATCCAAGTACCAGTAAAATGCTGGCACCGGGCCAATGTTCAATTCTAAAAAGCGAACCGATGGCAATAATAATGGGTGCAATTACACCCGATGTTTTCATGGTGTTTTTCATGATCCGGTATTTTTTATCGATTAAATAAAGGGTTTCCTCCTGAATGCGCTCAAGTCCGCCTATCCCGATCCTTGCTTTTACTCTTTCATAGGCTTTCACAAACGACAATCCTTTTTGCATTTCAAATTCGACATCGCAGCAAATATGGTCGATCAGATCATCCTGTAAGTGAGAATACGTAAGTCCCGCTTTCTCAATTTCCCTCTTCACCAGGTCAATATTCGCTATGCTAAGAATGTTTTCCATGTCAGACTGTCTTTACCGGCAATGGTTGTTCACGAATTGGTAATTAAACCCGGTCGCAGGTTGGATTTTAAAAACATCCCCATCACATCGAGATACTCTTCGAGTTCCTGGATTTTTTCCCGGGCAAAACTTTCGCCCTTGGGTGTGAGTTTATAATAGATCCGGGTCCGGTTATTGAAGTTTTCTGATTCCGTAATCACCGAACCTTCCATCTCGAGCTTATGAAGCACCGGATAGAGCGCCCCATAGGTGAGCTTTATCCTGCCCGATGTGAGCTCTTCCACCAACCGGGTTATTTCATAGCCGTACATCCGGCCGTTTTCAGTGAGCAGCTTCAGCACGATCGATCGCAAGGATCCTTTTAATAGTTCAGTAGATATCATATTTAATAGTATTAGATATATTACAATCTTATATACGTAAATATAATATATAAGATTCTTATATGTCAAGAAAAAATCAATTTTTTTGACGAAAAATGTTTCTGATAAAAGATTATGTGGTATAGCCAGGCAATTGGAAAAACAAGCCTGCTTTATGCAATGTTTGCAGCGGAGTTAGATCCGGAACCATTGATGATCTCCTGCACAATCCTGGTAACGGTTCTGAAATCAATTTTCCCGGTACTCATCATGGGTAACTCCCTGATAATGACAAATTGTTTCGGAAGGGCAATATTGGGTAGCTCTGTTCCCATCTTTTTAAGAATCTCCGTCTTGTTTACTTCTATGGTTACTGTTGCGATAATTGATGCACCTTTTTTTTCATCTGACACTTCAACGACACAGCAGGATACTCCCGTTGGAAGGAACTTTTCCAGGGTATTCTCTACCTTGACCAGGGAGACCATTTCCCCTCCAACCTTGACGAATCTTTTAAACCGGCCTGCATGCCAGAGATATTTATCTTCATCGAGGTAACCCATATCTCCGGTATTATACCAGCCGTCTACCAATGACTCAGCAGTAAGCTCAGGATCATCATAATATCCCTTCATTACCAGGTCCCCTTTTACCAATATTTTACCAACTTCCCCGGTCTTGCATTCTTCTCCCGTCTCAAAATTCTCAATCCTGACCTGCACATTTGGAATGACCTTTCCGGTACTTCCGGGTCTGTTAAACTCGTGTGAATTGACTGAAATTACAGGAGATGTCTCGGTGGCACCATAACCCTCAAGAAGGGTAACCCCATGTTTCTTAAGGTACCCTTCCCTGAGGGTATCCGGACATTTATCAGCTCCTGCCACCATTAACCTCAGTGTTTTAAAATCTCCGGGGTCGGATTTATGGAGATAACCCCAGAAGAAACTTGGTGTACCCACCATGATCGTTGGCTTTTCATCCCGGGCAATCTGGCTAATGGTTTGAAAATCGAGCGGATTGGCATAGGTCACCATGGTCATGCCGTAATAGAACGATACCCATAGATTTACTGTTAACCCAAAGACATGGAAGAAAACAAGATTTGCCAGAATTATATCTGACCCACTGATATGTACATAATTGCCAAAATTTTCAATGTTGGAAGTAAGATTCCGGTGACTCAGCTGCACTGCTTTTGGATCTTTTTCACTTCCACTTGTAAATAAGATGGCAGCGGTTTCATTCTCATCGCCTTTATGAATACTGTTGAGGATGGTATTTACCGGAAGTTTTGTTTTCAATGCCGCTTTTAGTTTATCAAACAGGCCGACACTTGCCATGATATCTTCAATCATTACCATGCCCTCGATAACCGGACATCCTATCTTCTCCAGCAATGCTCTGGAAGTAATAATAGTTTTGAATCTGCATTTTTTCTGTGCATATTTTGCGTTGCCCTCTGCGCCTGTTGAATAGTTTATCATAACCGGTATTCTGCCGCTCATCAGTGCGCCAACGGTAGCCAATGCACAACCGGCAGATGTTGGTATCATAATGCCTATAAAACCTGCTTCATACTTTTTAAATTTTGAGCAAAGGATCAACGCTCCAATCAAAGCCCTGGAATAGGGAACATTTTTCTGCGTTGTTTTGTCGATGATTGCAAGCTTTTGGGAGTGCTTTTTTGCCATTCTGACAAACTGCTGATGAAGTAACATAAAGACAGGTATTGGTTAAAATGAGTTTCTCCAGAAAAGCAATATAATGATTTATTTCAGACTATTTCAACCTGCATCAGAAAATGATCTTTAACTGTAACAATAAGCATCTGTCAGTCACCATTTTAATTAATATGAGTGTCGGGAATCATAGACAAAACATAGTTATTCTGAATTGGGCAGTATTTACAAAAAAATCCCAACCGGGAAATGTCTGGGAGCTTTCATAAACATTTCCGGATGGTATGGTACCAGCGGCATCCAGATACCCTAACACAGTTCATTTCTTTGTTTCCAGATCATTTTTCTGTGTCTACAATTTCTATTGTCACATCGCCCCAAAGTAATCCCCTGTACAGGGCAAATATATCCCACCAATGTTTTGGGTCACTATCTCTTTTATCGCCGGAGATTGGGCCTTCATGATGTTTAATGCAAAAACTGCAATACATAATAATAAAAGGATCTTAAATGTTTTCATAGCTTGCTGGTTTTAAGGTTTTTAATAAAAATTAACCCTAAGTTAATACCAGGCTTCTCCAGTCTTTTTGCATTTAAAATAGAAATCATTGCATTTTTTTTGCGACTTTTTGCACTTTTTGCACATGCTCCTGATTATTTGAGGGAAATGCTCCTCGAACTTATTGTGAAGTAAGAACTGGCCGGGATTGAATCATTGAACTTTTTCCTTCAGATCAATTAACCGCGTGCCGATCTTTTTACTTCCTCATAATGAGCGGTCAGCTTAGGTATAGGCGAAGGGGGCTGAATCCCGGGCTGTCTGAAGAACCTCCAAGGCTTCCTTGCTCAGCCTTCGTTAGAAAGGCCCCATCCTTTGAAATCCATGTATCTATAATAATCAACCTTATTGGTTGCCAGGGTCATGGCTTCGTCCATAAGGGAAGAGACTTCATTTAGATTCCGGTTATTCTCAATCAGGAAATTGGCAAGAATACCCATTCTTTCAGGATTCTCCGGTTCCAGTGACAGCGACTTCCGGAAATATTCCTCTGCTTTGTCTGGTAAACCTGCCCCTTCGTATACTTCAGCCACTCTCCTGTCGATATGTGCCTCAGGGGATTCATATCTTTTATGATGCACTGTAACCAGCATTTCAATATACCGGTTTGCCGCTAAGGAATCCTTTTCAGCAAATGCCAGAATGGCTTGTCTCATGATCCTCGGCCCATCATCGGGAATATACTTTTCCGATAACTTATACAATTTCCTTTCTTTGCTAAACTGACCTGTTTTATGATATGCCAGGCCAAGTTCCGTGTATGCTGAATTATTTCTCATAAAGTCCTTTCCCCATTTACGGCATATTTCCAGGTTTTTTTCCAGTTCCGGGATGGCCTTATCTTGTTTAATCATTATGTGATCCCGATCGGAGGTATCTTTGAATGATCATAATTGCCGGATCTGACTTAGATATCTGATTGCTTCCTCGGGAGGTTCAAAATTGGTAGCATAAGCCCAGCTTGCCCATAGCTGCTCATCGTATGAAAAATGATCTCTTTTATTATAATACCTTACCACCCATTGATAATTCTGCTCCCGCATACCCATATTTGAATAAGCGGAAGAAAGTCCCTGCATCGGATCAAAAATTTGAATCGGCCCCAGGACTTTAAATACCAGGTACCGTGTGTCGGCCCTGCCAAAAGCAGATGATCCATACATACAATACCGGATGGCTTCCGGAGAGTTCGTATTGGGTATACCGTAATGATTCCAACGCCTGTTATCGTGTATCAGTTTGGAAATGAGCAGAAAATTCTTCAGTTTCGTTGAAATTGTATCGATAATCTGAAGGATATTTTCTTCGTTATAGAACTTCTCTACAGCAAAGGATTTTACAACCTCCTTTGACTTCGTATCGGGGAGTTCCACATCAATCCGGAGGATTGAAGCTGCCTTTTTGATGCTGCCATATATAAACAGGCTTGCCAGCTTTTGAGAAATTACCTGCAATTCCAGCGAAAGAGCGCGTATTGGGTAATCCCCCTGGATTCCAGCAGGGCATTGATGGATTCTTTCTGCCTTACTTTCAGTTCTTTATAATTGGATAAGGTGGATATCAGGCACTCCTGTATACCCCCCTGCCAGATGTTCCATGAGGTATCACGGGTCATATTGTAAAAGGGCATGACTGCAATGGAAATCCTGCCGTCAGAGGACACCAGGTCATCTGACCAGCGTGTATGATGAAATGCAGGGTAAAGCAAAAACAACGAGGTTCCGGCAAGAAAAAGAATGAAAAGAAGGGCAGGCCAATACTTTCTGATATCCATTTTAACCTGTCGGGGAGGGATGTCCTCTACAGGTAAAAATGCAGTTTCTGTAACCTCATTATTGATTTTTTGGTCATCCCGGGTGGATGGCCAAAATATTCATGAAAGCATTTATTAAATAAGCCAGGCTGCTGAACCCCACCTTGTAAGCAACCTCTGAAGCGGTAAGCTCTTCCTTTTGAAGTAGCTCCATTGCTTTATGCAAACGCACTTCACGGATATACTGGGTAATTGTTTTTTTGTTTATTGCATGAAGTTTCCGGCTTAACCTGTAACGGCTAAGGGATGACCTTTCAACCAACTCTTTTACGCCAAAATTTTCATTGTCCAGGTTTTCCAGGATAATTTCAGTAAGCCCGTTGAGAAAAAGCTGATGGTTGTTTGTGGCTTCAGGCATGAAAGGAATAATTAATCACGGACCATACCGTCGCAACTCAAATATATTGAATTATACTTATTTCCGCCACAATTGTTTCAACGCTTTCCTCCAAAAATAGCCCCTCCTTTCGGGAGGGGTGGATTGTTTTGACAGGAAGCATGGATGTAATGTGCTTGGTGTTATTTGTGCTTACAAGCCCTCGCCACCTCCTCTACAAACGGCCGGCAATGGTTGAAGAATTTCCTGTACCCGGCACACAGGTAGTTCAATCCCGGTTCCCCGTCAGGGGTACGTGATGAACCTGTTTTTCGGGCATTCCCCGTTGCACATGTCACGCACTTCACAATCAATACAGTATCGGGGCAGGGTATTCAGCTTCGCCTGGCCGAAGGCTTTTTGTTTATCGCAATCCAATAAATCCTCCAGGGGAAAATCCCGGATATTGCCCAGGCGGTGCTCCGGAATAACGAAATGATCGCATGAAAAGAAGTCACCGTTGTGTTCCACAACCGGTACACCTCCACAGACAGGTTTGAAGATGCACAGGGTATGTTCCTGCTTAAAAGCCCGGCGCAGGGCTTCTTCAAAAATCTGGACCTTTACCTTACCGATATCCTTTTGCAGCCACTCGTCAAAGATGAGGCATAGAAAGCTGCCAAAAGCTTCCGCAGTAACGGATCTGTTGCTTACAACATCCGTAGGGGTTTTCAATTTTTCAACAAGGGGGATGAAGGTGATGTATGGCGTTCCCAACTGCCTGAAGAACCTGTATAATTCCAGCGGATATTTTACGTTTTCAGCATTTACCACACAGAGGATCTCCGCGTCAATGCCATGCATGACCAGAAGGTCGTTCCCCTGCATCACGCGTTTAAAGGTGGGGCTGCCATCCCTGGCCCTGCGAAACAAATTATGCAATGCTTCAGGGCCATCCAAACTTAAGCCGACCAAAAATTCCTCGTCGGCGAAAAAGCTGCACCATGCCTCGCTGAGCAATGTCCCGTTCGTCTGTATGCCATTGATGATCCTTTTCCCCGACCGATTAAATTTTTTCTGCAGCAAAACGGCTTTCCTGTAAAAATCGAGTCCGGCCAGCAAGGGTTCCCCGCCATGCCACGAGAAGGAAATGATCGGACCTGTAGTGGCATCGATATGCTGCCGGATATAAGCTTCAAGAATGTCTTCCCCCATGCGGAAAACCTTATCACCGCCAAACATATTGGATTTGTCAAGGTAGTAACAGTAAGCACAGTCCAGGTTGCAGGCCGGGCCGACTGGTTTTATGAAGATCTGAAACTCACGGTAAAAACCGTCCATATGACTCAGATGGGTAATGAGCAGGATATAAATGTAGTTTAATTCCTGAAATCTGTAATCACCCCCGCTTGAAATTCATGAAAACTAAAAGCTATGCCTGTCTCACAGGTTAAATTCCAGACCGGCCATCACCCGGGGCATAAACATGGGCTGCCTGATCGCTTTATCCGCATCCCGGTAAGTGAAGGGCTCACCATTGTTCTGATTGTCATTTTCCGGATTAATGTTATCATTATTCGGACTGTACGAGGTATCATGCCCGGTCAATGTACTGGGGAAATAGGAATCCAGTCCGTAGGCTAACTCAAAATTAATATTCCGGGTAATTTTAAAATGATGCTCGATGTTTCCACCAACTCCCCATTGATGTGATGTCACATCAAAAACCTCATTTCCTCCCACATAGTCGAAATGTCCACTGAATGTGGAGAACCTTGGGCCAAAAACGATAAAGGAATTGCTGACTCCAAAAATCTGTTTCGGCAGCATAAAATCAAGCCTGAAATCCGTGGACCTGCCTTTCTTTTCGGGCACACCGTTCGTGGCATCATTAATGAATATCCGTCTGGCATCCGCTGCATTCCCCGGATCGAGAAGTGTATAGCCCATACCGAAACGAAGTTTGAATGGGAAATTCCGGGAAAGTTGGTAAGCCGTCAAGCTGGCTTGTACCCCGAAACCGCGGTTATATCCTGTAATGATGCTGGCTGAGAATCTGGACGGGCTGATGGACTGGTCCTGGGCATGGATCCAGATGCCCGGAGCTATAAATAATGAGAGTAATACTGACCAGGTGTATTTCATCTTGCTGCTTATTTAATAAAACGACTGAATCTTAAAAGAGTCATTTTATTAACGCGCAATTCATAAAGATATTTCCCGAGCGGAAAATTTTCCGGAGGCAGTATTATTCTTTATCCAGTTTGGCCTTTTTTGTGGTAATCAGAATGACACCGCCATATCCACGTGATCCGTATATGGCTGCTGAAGTCCCCTTGAGTACCTCAATCGATTCAACCTGTGATGGAGAAATATCAGGCATGTCCTCCCCAGGTACACCATCCACTACAAAAAGCGGGGGAATAGGTCCCTGAAGATTCCGGGAATCCTGTATATTGACCGTTCTTCCCACGACTGATACTCCGGGAATGGCCTGTAACATTTCATAAAGGGTAGAATAGGTCCTCTTCGTGTTGGTGCCGTCCACTTTACTGACCGAGGTAGTCAGGTCTCTTTTGGCCACCTCAGTGTAACCTGTATTCACCTGTTCTGTCCCGGTGGTAACGGTTACATCCGTTTGTTGATCTTCAACAGCATCGAAATTGATATGCCGGGTGGCAAAATTGAAATCGACCTGTGTCCTGCCTGCAATATCTTCCTCCATGATCCCGCTGCCAAAGGTGAAGATACCGATTCTCAAAGCATCGGGCTTTACTTTTACAGTGTAGGCTCCTTTGGCATCAGTGACCGCATCCGTTTTCACTCCGTCTACCATCACAATAGCATTGGGAATGGGATTCTCAGTGGCATCCAATACAGTGCCGCTAATGATAATCTTTTTGCTGGTTTTCTGAGCAGAGAGCGGTGTTGTTAAGACACCTATGAAAAGGCTTAAGCATATTAAAGCTGCTGGTTTCATGATTCAAGATTTTGTTTTAGTATAGTAATACACAAAGGGGAGTAGGATACTCAGGATCATGCAGGTTTTACCTGACTTGCTAAAATTAATCAAAAAACACCACATCCCCGAGTTTATAAGGACTTATTTTCTCCCGTGCAAATATAAATCCCTGAAGTTGCCCATCTGCTAACCGGTGTGTCAATTATGGATTATCGGCCTCAGATTTTTTGGTGGTGATCAGCACGGCTCCGCCATATCCCCTTGATCCATAAATAGCGGCAGCAGTGCCCTTAAGTACCTCAATGGATTCAACCGTTGCGGGTGGAATATCCGGAAGTCCAAAAACCGGAACACCATCCAGTACAACCAGGGCCGGAACTGAACCGTAGAGATTCCTGGAATCCTGAATAATAACGCCCCCGTTACTCACATGGACCCCTGGTAATTCCTGTAACATATCATTAATGGAAGAATAGGTTCTCCTGGCACCGGAACCCTCAGCCCTGCTTACCGATGTGGTGAGGTCCCGCCTGGCAACCGTGTTATAACCTGTATTCACCTGTTCCGTGCCGGTAATCCTGGTGTTATCCGTTTGCCGGCCCTCCAGGCCATTAAAATTGATATAAGGGGTGTCAAAATTGAAATCAATCCGTGTTCTGCCGCCAATATCTTCTTCCAGAATTCCGCTGCCAAAAGTGAAGATCCCGATCCTTTCCGCACCGGGTTTGACTTTAACGGTATAGATACCCCGGGCATCCGTAGTGACGTTGGTTTTTTGGCCATCGATCATAATGATGGCATTAAAAATTGGATTTTGGGAGACATCCAGAACAGTGCCTGTTACGGTAATCTTGCTCTGCTTTTGAGCCGGGAGGGAAATGGGAATCATTACCATGAAAAGGCATAAAACGATACCTGCTTTTGCTTTCATGATGCAAGGATTTTGGTTAATTACGCTCAAAAAAAGTGCCATAATGATTCCATCAACAAGATATATTAATCCGTTACTGGACTTTATAGAAGTTGCTTACCCAGGTCTTTTCACCGTATTTTGTATAATAAACAAAAGACATTTTTACAGGGGATTCAAACATCAGTTCGAGTTTAAAGTCAATTTTTTCCGGATTGAAATCCTGAACCACGTCTATCGATAATATATCCTCGGCAGTGAAAGCACCGATCCACGTGAGAGAACTTCCATCCGGCCAAAGCGCAAAGGCCTTGAATTTGTCATCGGCTTCATCATACCCGATATTATTGAAATACAGGGGAGTTTTTACACCCCTGATTACTTGATATACGCTAATAACAAAGGCTTTATCAAACACCGCAGACTCCCAAAGCTCAACAGTATCTGCACTTACATCCAGGCGCCAGGGACCCAGGACCTGTTGCATCAGTTGAATCTGATCGAGTTTGTGTCCATTTGTCTGCGCTCTAATTCCCAGGGTGCAGGCGAAAAGAAACGCAATGGTCATGATACTTGTGCAAAAGGTTTTCATCGTGCCAGCATTTGATTCAAGTTACGACAATTCCGTGCTCATGTCAATAATATTCCTATAAAACTTCTATTATCCCGGGTGAGTCACGATTCACCCCCTGCGTATCCCTTACCTGCCCCCCAGATATCAATATAATTATTGATCAGTTTTGATGATTCTCTTGGACTATTGCTTTTTAAAGATAATTTTCATAAATTATCTATATAAATAGGAAAGCCGGTCTTTATTGACTTTCATGGCCTCAGAACTTTCACTACGTTTAATTCCTGTTATTCCATTTCAAGATTCTCATTTTGCAGAGACTTGTCTTTAAAAAGGTATTGAATATTATTCATGGGATAGAAACCTAAATGCAAACAATAACTCATCACTAATCCCTATAAACTATGAAAAAAATAGGTTTGTTACTCATTGTGAGTATGATTTCTGCTGGCTGTTGTGAACTATGCAGAATTCCTGCCTACTGCCATCCAGATGCAGATTTTAGTTCTGATGTAAGTACTGTTTCCGTGAATGAAGCTGTTCAATTTATGGATCAATCTTACGGTGATCCAGATACCTGGAACTGGACATTTACCGGAGGCACCCCTGCAAATTCAGCGGCCAGGAATCCGAAAGTGTTCTATAATTCACCTGGCACCTATGCGGTGTCCTTATCAATACACAACAGGAAAGGTACAAATACAGAGGAAAAGCTGTCTTTTATCAAAGTAAACCCACAGACTGAATGTGAAGAAGTGACCTTTATGCCCGGACCATTCATCAGATTGTGCCCGACACATATTAATGGAGACACGGAATTTGCCGGACATGGACCAAGCATACAGGCCAGTGCCAAACTGAGAATTGTCAATAATAAGCAGATTTATGCGGATCTTTCGCTGCATGCAAAGGAAACAACACCTGATTGGACGGAAGGCACCGGCAATTGGACTGAATTAGTTTACTCGGCACCTTCCGATTGGAGCATAAAATCAATTATCACTGATATAATCTCCACGGCATCCTTTACCGATGCTGATCTTGACCTGGACGTACCGGTTATTAACCAGGGCTATCTGGTTTCCCGATTTGAAATAATGGGAGATACCTGGGGCCTGGACATAGATTCCTGTGCAATAAATAAGACTTTTTTGGATGTATACTTTAATGAAGTAACAGTAAGAATATGTAAAGACCAGAATTAAGGTGCAGCACCACGCACTCGGTCTAAAAGGTCAAGTCAGGAAGATCCCAAACCCCGATGATCTCCTTTCATTCAATATTCATTCATCAATATCCGGACTTTATATCTGATTGTTAATAAGGATTTGATGGTGTGATCCATATTTTTGAAGATTTTTCCTTAGCTTAGTGCTGATGAGCAGGAAGTACGATCAATAATATAAAAACTATAGTTGAATTAAAGCAAAATTTCAGCGTATGAAAAAGTCTTTCCAGGCCCTCGTAATCACCTTTATAATATGTACAAACGTGTATCCACAAGTGGATCCTGATATCAAGGTTGCTGATCCGGTTATTCTGGAGAATTTTTTTGATGGCCTGATGAATGATCACCTTCGGACAAAACATATAGCGGGTGCTGTGGTGGCGGTTGTTAAAGACGGCCACTTGGTTTTTTCAAAAGGATATGGGTATTCCGACTATGCCAATAAACGCCCGGTTAGTGCTGATTCTACGCTTTTCAGGATCGGATCGATATCCAAGACCTTTACATGGACCGCTGTAATGCAACTGGTGCAACAGGGAAAACTCAACCTGGATGAGGATGTTAATGTTTACCTCCGTGATTTTAAGATTCCGGACCACGAGGGCGGGCCTGTTACCCTCAGGCACCTGATGACCCATACACCCGGGTTTGAGGACCGGCTGATTGGAGTATTTGCAAAGGATGAAAAAGCATTAGGACCCTATGGAGCGATCCTGAAAGAACAGCTTCCGGAACGTGTCCGGCCTGCCGGAGTGGAAATGTCTTACTCCAATCATGGGACGGGCATCGCGGCTTATATTGTGGAACAGGCGTCAGGGTTACCGTGGGTTGAATATGCCGAACGCAATATTATTGTGCCGCTGGGAATGGATCACACCACTTTCAGACAGCCTCTTCCTGAACATTTGTCCGGAATGGTATCAAAGGGATATAATTATGAAAACGGAACCCTGAAAGAATACGGATTTGAGTTCATTCCTCTGTCGGCGGTCGGGGGTGCCAGTTCCACCGCTGCAGATATGTCCAGATTCATGATCACCCATCTTCAGTTGGGGACTTATAAAGGTGTTACCATCCTTGACAGTGTCAACGCCTCCAGGATGCAAGCTGTTGAATTCCGGGTTTCCCCCTATGTCAGCGGGATTGGACTCGGGATCTATGAATTGGTGAACTGGAATGGTATCCGAACCATCGGTCATGGCGGAGACACCTTCTGGTTCCATTCCCTGATGGCACTCATTCCTGAGAAAAATCTTGGCCTTTTTATTTCTTTTAATTCACAGGCAGGAGATTATGCTCAGGTATTTGGATTGTTCATGGATCACTTTTATCCGTTGCATCCCCAAAAATCTGAATTTAAGTTGTCCCAGGAGAATTCGGATAAGTTCACAGGGGAGTACAGGTTCAACCGGTTTCCCCACAGCGACATAACCCGGATAACTTCCATACTGAGTACAGTAAAGGTGAGTTATGATACTAACGGATATCTGCTATCCAGAGAGCGTGATGTGCAAAAGTGGCTTGCAGTGAATGATTCAACATTTATAAAAGAAAGCGGAGATGAATACCTTGTATTCGGGAAACCGGAAAACGGTAAATATACCAGGGCATTTCTGGGAAACCTTGCGGTTATGCCTCTGGAAAGAGTTCCCGGTATTGATTCAGGCAGTTTACACATCCTGATCCTGACTGTCTACATGATGGTTTTTGTTTTTACATTTTTTTACTGGCCGGCTGTGCACCTCATCAGAAAAAAGTATATTTTACAGGCAGGTGAACGAAAAACCCTGCCGACCGGGAACAAATGGCTGGGTTGGGCGACTTCATTCCTGGTCCTTTTTTTCTTCATGGGTTTTATAGCAGCCTTGAGAAATCCCTTTGAAATATTTTATAGTGTGCCCCTGGTAATAAAAATGCTGCTCGTTATTCCGGTTATCCTATGCGTTTTGCTGGTGGTATTCACTTATCAGGCCTATAAGCTGGCCATCCGAAAGGAATACAACCTTTCCGGCAGAATACACATGTATACCCTGGTTTTCGCTTTACTCTTGCTGCTGTGGCAATTTAACCACTGGAACCTGCTGGGATTCAAATATTGAATGATGGCTTGAATGGTGATTGGCGATGGATGCCGTTTGCATGGCGAATCCATCAGCCATCTTGTAACAGTGCAGGTGCTACCGGCTGCCCTTTCAATACGGCCCGGCTGAGGCTCATTATTAAGGGTTGCACCTCCGCCGAACCCGGGATCAATCTTTCCTTTTCAACAGTATGAATCTGTGCACAATCAGATCAGACTCGGTTTTCGGCGCAACATCATAGAATGCCACTTCCAGATTGAACTTCCTGCAAATGTTATTCAGGGGTTCCATTTCACTGTCAAATTTTCCTCCGTCCTGTTTTTGTACTGCAACCCATTTTTGGCCGTCATAAAACTCCACGGTAATTTTGTTGTTCCCTAATTTGAGCTGTTCCAGAACTTTCAGCTGGTAATAGCTTACACTGTCAGTTTGGCCAAATGATTTGGCGTACAGGCAGCAAAAGAGAAGAAGAACAGTAATTGCGATTTTTGCTTTCATGGCGATAGGTTAATTCATATGGTTTGATTTCGGATTGAAATTTAATGCCTTTTTTCATTTTTCACTTTTAATTTTTCACTTAATCCGTTAGGCTCTCCGTGTCCAGGGACTTCGCTTAGCGAGGGATACAATTCTATGAAAATGCTTGACTTTGTCTTAAGAAGATCGTAAATTAATATAAGAAAATCCCTTCTTATGAAAATAAATTTTCTTCCGGATGTTGAGAGGGAACATTGGATCAAGTCTTTGTTTTACCTGGTTGGTTCGATAGCCCTGATAGTCATTTCATTTGTTGCAGGTTTATTGAAGGACAGCACGCCGGGGGTATTGATATTTACGCTAGGATCGATATTTTTCTTCTATGCTGTGCCGCATCCCTGGGGGAACGCGAAATATTATGTCATTGAGTTTGCGGTGCTTTTCGGTGCTTTTACATTGTTGTGGATTTTTGGATCAAGGTCAGACTATTGGAATGAGATTAAGAAACAGGGAGATACGGCGGAAGCTGTTGGCTGGTTTTCGCTCGGGGTTTGTATTCAGGCATTTATAGGCATCATGACAGGTATATTTGTTTTTTCGGAAGGGCCTCGGTGCCGGCTGTATCACGCCACATCCGTCGCCCTGCTGGCGCTTTTTATCATGTTTCCGCAAAGTCTCTTCCCTTCTTCATCACTGAAACCATATCTGCTCATTACCATGTGGATTTTTTCATGCCTGCAGTTTACCCTTATTGCAGCACTGTTCTGGCTGGCTTCCAGGAAAGAAACGATCAGCCGCTTACCTAAAATGACTATGTTGATTGCCGTTGTAATTTTGATTCCCATGGCCTTATGGGGTTTTTTTATTAACAATGACACCCATTGGATGGAAGGCATCCGTTTATGGGCCATGCTGGAAATTGTCTGTGCGCTCCTGGTTATCTCTGTCCTGTTGTTACCGTTTATTACCGAAGAAAATTAAACAGAGCGGTTCAGGGATAACAGGTCCCCTGTCCCTCGTCCCTCGTCCCTTTTACCCGTCGTAGCTTCAGCGAAGGCGGGCGTCCCTTTCTTCACCCCGCCCAGCTCTTCCGGTCCAGGCTCCTGTATTGGTTTCTATCTGGCAGTCCCGGAAACATTTCAATCAATTGCTTGTTCTAATACATGAAAAATTACTGTCCTTGAAGAATACACTTAAATCAACCCACATTTTGGTATTCTGCGGTCTGCTGTTGCTTCCCGGGCTTACATGGGGTGCAAAACATGGTGCAACGGACAGTTCTGCAAGGGAATCCAACTATATCAAGAAAATGGATCAGTATCTGAACCTGAAACTAAGCATCAACAATGATTTTCAGGAATTCAGGATCTACAGTAACCAGGAGATCATTATCAAACCCAATGTATCCCATGCCGTCCGATTCTCCGGCCATTACCGGATACTATCAATTTCAGGCGGTTTTTCCCCGGGATTCATTCCCGGAAATCATGATGATAATACCAAGGGGGATACCCGCACCTTTGGGCTGGGCATGAACCTGAATTTCAAACACTGGATACAGGGGATTTCCTATGGCCATGTCAAAGGATTCTACCTTGCCAATACAGCTGATTTTGATCCAAACTGGTCGGAGGGCGACGATTATGTGCAGTTTCCCGACCTGGTATACAATGGATTCCAAGGTCATACCGGATATCAGGTCAATCCCAACTTTTCAAGCAAGGCGTTAACCTCACAAACAGAACGACAACTGAAAGGGGCCGGCAGTCTTATAGCTATATTGCATTACCGGTACTATATTGCTGATAACCAAGTGACGCTGACTGGACAAAACAGTTCCCAGAAATCCAATAACTTCGAAATGCTCATCTCGCTTGGCTATTACCGAACCTTTGTTCTGGGAAAGAATTTTTATGTTTCTGCGGGACTGGCCCCTGCAGGAGGAATTATCTTTACCAGCTTGCTGACCCGCCAGCGCTCTGTTGACAGTACAGGCCAATATACAGGCCCTTACCATAACACAACCGTCCACCATAACGATCCGATCTGGCGCCTGGAAGGAAGTGCCGCCCTGGGTTATAGTTCGGAACGTTTTTTTGCCGGGGTTCAGATGATGTCCTTCTGGGAAGGATATGATGAGAACAGCCAATCTCACATCATAGTAAATGACCGCATTGCATATCAGGTGTTCGTCGGTTACCGTTTCAAGGCACCCGGGATAGTCGTGAAGACTGCAGATCTTGCAGAGGATAAAAAAAACCGATTGATTCAATGGCTGCCATGGAACTGGGGGGAAAAGTCAGATCCATGAGGGTAAAAAATCCACTTCAATTCCCGTGGTAAAACATTGCCTGTCATCTTCATCCCGCCCAGCTCTCCCGGTCCAGGCTCCTGTAGTTGATGGCCTCGGCCAGGTGGTGGGGCAGGATATCAGCACTGTCCTCGAGATCGGCAATCGTTCTCGATACCTTCTGAATACGGTCATAGGCGCGGGCGGATAATCCGATCTTTTCCATGGCATTCTTCAGCAGCTGATTCCCCTCGCTGCTGATATTACAATGTTCACGCATCAGTGCCGGTGTCAGCTGTGCATTGCAGTGAATCCCTTCATGGTTCCTGAACCGCTCTATCTGTATTTTGCGCGCTTTAATCACGCGATACCGGATGTGCTCACTCGATTCAGCAGGGCGTAATTCAGATAGCTTCTCAAAGGGAACGGGAATCACTTCGATATGGATATCAATCCTGTCCAGCAGGGGCCCGGAGATCCTGTTCAGGTATTTCTGCACCACGCCTGATGAACACATACAATCTTTCTCAGGATGGTTGTAGAACCCACAGGGACAGGGATTCATACTGGCCACCAGCATAAAACTGGCCGGATAATCTATAGAGAACTTTGACCGGGAAATAGTAATACTGCGATCCTCCAGAGGCTGGCGCATGACTTCCAGCACCGTCCGTTTGAACTCCGGAAGTTCATCCAGGAAGAGTACGCCGTTATGGGCCAGGGAGATCTCCCCCGGCTGTGGATAGGATCCCCCGCCTACCAGCGCTACATCGGATATGGTATGGTGGGGGGACCGGTAAGGCCTGCAGGTCATCAGGGATGCGTTCCTGCCCATCTTTCCGGCTACCGAATGGATCTTGGTGGTTTCCAGCGCCTCGTTCAGCGACAAAGGAGGAAGTATCGTGGGTATCCGTTTGGCCAGCATGGTCTTTCCGGCGCCCGGCGGTCCGATCATCAGCAGGTTGTGACCGCCTGCCGCTGCAATCTCGAGAGCCCGTTTCACATTTTCCTGTCCTTTTACATCATGAAAATCCACTTCATAATCGTTGATGTTGGTGAAGAAATCATTCCGGGTGTCCACAACCGTGGGCTCAATATTTTTCTGCCCGGTAAGGAAATCAACAGCCTGGTTGAAATGCTCCACCCCAATGACATCGAGGTTGCTGACCACGGCCGCTTCCCGTGCATTGTGATCGGGAACGATAAAACCTTTGAAACCGTTTTTCCGTGCTTCTATGGCAATGGGTAAAACACCCTTGATGGGCTTCACACTGCCGTCAAGCGACAGCTCCCCCATAATGAGATATTTATCCAGGTCGGGACAAAGGATCTGTCCGCTGGCAGCCAGGATGCCCATGGCCAGGGGCAGATCATAGGCCGACCCCTCTTTTTTCAGATCAGCAGGCGCCATGTTAACGATCACCCTGCGCCCGGGCATCCTGAAATTATTCGATTTAAAGGTCGATTCAATCCGAAACTGACTTTCCTTAACAGCGCTATCAGGTAACCCAACCAGGTAAAAGCTGGCACCCTGAATGATATTTACTTCTATTGTGATTATAGCCGCGTTGACACCATACACGGCCCCGCCATAAGTTTTGATCAGCATGGGAATAACGTATTAATTGCCTCTATCTGTATTGCCTTCCCCGGAAAGTATTCACCTGATCCGGGATCATTCCGACCGGTAAGTTACCAATTATAGTTTATTCAGGCAATACCGTAATTTATTTCTTTTTACCGATCGGGACAGTTATCCCCAGAAAGGGAATCGCTACAAAGGAATCCATTTCACTGCTGAACGGAAGCCACAAGCTATAGTCGAGGCCAACGTTGCGGATGATGGACCTGCCTCCCAGGGAGATAATAGCGACTGTGGCATCGGCGCCATTAATGAGATAATTCTCTGTTATCAGGTAGCCCTTCGGACCGATCCGGATCATGCTGCTGAGATTCCAGAGTGGTTTTTGCATCCATTGATCCTGACTGAAACCGTAAGCCATACCCAGGCTGACGTTCCTGTCTCTCGATCCGACGGTGGTGGTGCCGTAAAGCAGTCCGAACCAACCCGTCTCCTCTCCCAGGACCGTCCCTACAAAAGCACCTGTGCCCACATTAAATTTATCCCTGACAACCGGTATAGAGATCTTGGGTACGAAGAAAATCGGGGTCGGCCCCCCGTCAAACAGGAAGAAAGGCAGCGTACCCGCACCGATTGAAAAATTATTTGTTATTCCAACGGATACCTGGTTGTATAAGATCCATATGTTCTGGAAATAAGCTGAGCCCTTTTCGAGTCCATAACCGTTCGGGGCCCAGAAATACCTTGATGACTGGGGATTGGGGAGCCAAAACTGCCCCTCCACCTTTTTAGTCTCCGACAATTCTGTTCTCGACTTTATATCAGCCAGTGGAATACCGATTACGCCAAGTCTGTCTGTCTTTAATTCCAAAGTCAGAGAATCTTCAGTAATCGGATTACCGATGTAAATATTCCCATCTTTTGTTTCGATTCTCAGCACTCGGGTCGAGTCCGTTAAAACCTGTCCGTGGCATGACAGGCCCTGAAATAGAATGCCCATGAATAAAGCAAGGATAATTTGCTGTTTCAAGTTCCTTGATTTATAATTTAGCATCCAAAAGTTACAAATTCTGAACCAGTAAAACAAAAAATGAGCTTCTGAATATCGATCGGCAGTTGCTGAAATTTCAATAAACCTATGCTAGGCGTAGTCTCCAGACCATAGCCGTCAACTTAAGGAGTTATATCGAATTGCCTGGAGGGCATACGGTCTTGTAGAAATCGACATAATTTATTCCCATTTACCCCGGAGGGGTTATGGTATTTTGGCTTATCCCCTCCGGGGAAGATATCTATGGCCACATCAATTTCTACAATACCCTTACCGCTCTGCGGTAATTGTGACACAATAAGTTGACGGCTATGGTCTCCAGACTGCGCTTTCACTCGAAGTCAAGGTAATATCGAGGTAAAGATACCTTCGTCTCAGACTACCATTTACATGCTTATGTATCAAGAATACAACAAATGGCAGTCAAAGGCTGTATTTTAAAAATGAAGTAGTCAAATAGCTACGCCAAGCCAGGACTACAAGGGAATAAAAATTGTTTCATCAAGGGAATCATCATCAAAATGGTACATTGACAACGTCAATTTGTTTTCTGTAATTTCTATTGCCCAATTTATATCATCTAGTGATAAAGTTTTCCCATCACTCGACAGGGACCATATACCTGTACCATTAGTTTCGACACCGCAAACGTTCGCGTCCTGATGATACAAAACTGTACCATCGGCCAAAAAAGTATAGACATAATCGCTGTCACAATCAGCAAAGGTAAGTGTATCTTCATTTAGCAAAATGTATGACCTTACCCATGGCTTTGCCGTTAACAATTCTTTCTCCTTTTCCAACGTCGATAATCCTTCATAAGAAGTTGAATCATATTTTGTGCAAGATGATACTGACACCGTTAATGCAAAAACAAATAAAATCAAATAATTGATTTTTTTCATGGCATCATGATTATAATTAATATTGCTACTATCTGACAATAAAACAATTAGTTTACAGGATAGTTCAATGCATTAAAACCATTGTTGTCCTGTCAATGGTTAACCGAAAGGCCCTCAGCTAGGCATTGTCTCCAGGCCATAGCCGTCAAGTTAAGGAATTATTAATACCGCAGAGCGGTTAAGGTAGTGTAGAAATAAATTTGATAATAGACAATTTTCCCCGGAGGGGATAAGCAATTATACCATAACCCCTCCAGGGTATTTAGAGATATTTCACACTTCTTTCTATAATACCTTATGCCCTCTGGGCAATTGGTAAAGTGATAATTAATTCTTTCCTGCGGCATAAAATTGACGGCTATGGTCTCCAGACTAAGCCAAGCGTGATGCACGATGCCATTGCCCTTGTCATGTTTTGCGCTTTGCCTTTTCTTTCCTTAACCTGTGATCTTCAGCATCCTTGAACCATTCACAGCCGCACTGGTTAATATTGAATTTTGCTTTACAGTCTAATATCAGATTAATTCCAACCCTTAAATTCACATTTCTCGTACTCATGGGCAAAACAAAACCCAGAATATTATCGCTCACCAGGTATGCCTGCAGGGGATTCTTCCCGAAGCTGAAACCGATCCCCAGGTTATTAAAACTCTTGTTCATATACGACCAGCTGATGCTGGCTGCCAGTGTTTCTGAAGGCCTGGCGAGGAGTGAGACTGTAGTTCCGGTTTGCATTCGGTTTGGCAGAAGCCTGTTAAATACAAGCATATTCAGGTCAAAGTACTTGTTCATCTGATAGGCGGCTCCCAGATACAATTTTGGATCAAGATAATAGGTATAGGCATCGTATGTTACCTCATCCGACATGTTGAGGTTCATCTCATCAAAAACATCCCAGAGATATTCGCCTGTGACCATCGTAGCACCAAAAGGCCCGTTATAGGAATAGCTTCCCTGGAGGCTGTAGTTTGTAACGTCGCTCCGGTAACGTATCAGTCCCAGATCGAGCAGACTGCCTGAGAAGGTCAGGCGATTGCTGTATTTGTATATGAATCCGAAATCCAGCGCGACTCCCGGATTCCGGGGATTCATCAACTGGTTGATGGTTGATGCATCATTTGTCTGGTAAAAACGGTATGTTCCCGGATTGTTACTTTGCAGGGAATAGGGTATGGAACTGTTAAATCCGCCATCTATATCGAAAACTATATTGCCGGTGTTTTCCTCTACAAACATGCCAAATGAACTGTTTCCGGTGGTGAGATTGTACTTGCCAAACAACAGCTTTGCCTTTACTCCCAGGGTAAGTTGATCGGTGAAGACTTTAGATACTCCAAAAGCATATTCCCTGAAATGATTGAATGATACATGGGTTCCTTTAAGTTTGACGGATGTACCCTCGAATTCCGGATCACCCCTAAGGATAAAGGTGACCAGGTCACCCGTATAAAGGGTCGCCGTTTGGTCCTTCTCCGTAACGGTAAAAGAAAAGTAATAATCATTGCGCCGCAGGCCGATGGCCAGGAGATTCACATGGAACTCCGTTAAAATGAAATTCACACCCCTTATGCTGGATGTGTTAAAATCCATATTCCTGTCCATGGACCCATCGGTATAAAGCGTAACAATATCTCCGGGGGTAAATCCACTGTTGGAATAATTCCCATGCAGGGAGGAAACTATGGGCAGTCCGATGAACAGACCACAGTTTATCTGAACTGCAGGATTCACAATATTCGCTTCGGGAAGCGAATGCATAAAAAAAAGGGTGCTGTTCTGTTGCGCCTGACAGGTGAAGAATGCCATTGACAAGACCAGGGTGAAAAGGCATCGGGTTTGAGATGTGCCAGTGAGATTTCCCTTCATAGAGGCATTTTATCAGACAGGATAAGTTAGATATTCTTTTCGATATAATAAATAAGGGCATGAATGATTTTGATGTGTATTTCCTGTGTCCGGTCGGAATAAGCGGAATAGGGAGCCCGGATTTCGACATCGCAGATGCCGGAAAGCCTGCCCCCGTCCTTTCCGGTAAGTCCCACCACCTTCATACCCCTGGACCTGGCAACCTCAGCGGCACGGATAACATTGGCCGAATTGCCGCTGGTACTGATGGCCAGCAGTATATCGCCTTCCATGCCCAATGCCTCAATATAACGCGAAAAGACCTGATCAAATCCAAAATCGTTTCCCGTGCAGGTAATGTGTGCAGGATCAGAAATTGAGATTGCCGCAAATGCCTTCCGGTGATCACGGAATTGTCCTGACAATTCTTCGGCAAAATGCATGGCATCACTCATCGATCCTCCATTGCCGCAAGAAATAAGCTTGTGTCCTTTTTTTAAGGATTCCACCATGAGGGATCCTGCAAGTTCTATGCGCTCAAAACTGGTATCATCTGAAAGAAAACTTTCCAGTACCTTTTTGGCCTCCAGAAATTCCTGCTTGATCATGCTCATTTTATTAAAGTTAGGTTATGATAACAACTCCCCTTCAAGTCTCCTCCTGCACCTCTTCATCCGAATCAGCATCTGCATCAGAGTCCGTCATTTCGGGCAGATAGTGAGCAGCTTCACCCTGTGGCAATGATTCCACATCCTTTAAACGACGTTGTATGGCTTTTGTTCGTTTGCCCACCAGTTCATCCAACTGGTTGGTTGCCGTATGGAGGTTCTTTTGAGCCTTCTCAAGCATGCCGCCAAATTTTCCGAATTCAGTTTTGATGGCGCCCAGTACCTTCCATACTTCACTACTGCGCTTTTGTATAGCAAGTGTTTTGAAGCCCATCTGAAGACTGTTCAGGATGGCCGCCAAAGTGGTAGGCCCGGTAACAATGATCCTGAATTCACGTTGCAGCTGCTCGATAAGATCTGTACGCCTGATCACTTCAGCATACAGCCCCTCAAAGGGCAGGAACATAATACCAAACTCGGTGGTATTGGGAGGATCGATATACTTTTCATGGATATCACGGGCCATTTTCCGGATGATAATATCCAGGCTTTTAGTTGCAGATTCAATGGCATCAGGATCGGCCAATTCATAAGCATCTGTGAGATGATGGTAAGCTTCCTGGGGAAACTTGGCATCAATGGGTAGATAAACCGCCCCCATTTCCTCATCTTTCCCCGGCAGCTTAATGGCGAATTCCACCATGTCGGCGGATCCTTTCCTGGTTTTTACGTTGGCTTCATATTGTTCCGGAGCCAGCACCTGTTCGAGCAACATTTCCAGCCGTACTTCACCCAATCCGCCCCTCATTTTCACATTGCTGAGGATTTTTTTAAGCCCGCCGACATCCTGGGCCAGGTTCTGCATTTCACCCAAACCCTTTTGCACGCTTTCAAGCTGTTTACTGACCAGCTCAAAAGATTGACCCAGACGCTCGTTCAATGTCTTCTGCAGCTTCTCATCCACGGTCTCGCGCATTTGCTCGAGCTTCTTCTCGGTATTCTGAATCAGCTCATTTTGTTTAACTTCCAGCTGGCTGAATTTTTCTTTCTGTGTGTTGTTGAAGGATTCAACATTCCGGTCGAATGCGGTCTGAAATTCCTTTAATGTCCGGCTGAGTTCCTCCCGGTTTGAATCGGTTATAGCTTTGAGCTGGTCGAGCTGGGTTTTTGAAATCACGTTCAGGGCTTCGAGGAATGAGGTTTGAAAGGCCGTGAGTGTTCCGGTGAGTTCCTGCCGGTTGGCTTTCACCTCCTCACGAACTGTGTTGTCAATCCTCCCGGTATTTTTATCGGTCTGATCAAACCGGTCCAGGAGGCCCGACAGCATCCGGAACGGTGCTGCACGAAGCAGGAGCACCAGTATGACCAGGAGCAGTACCAGTATGGCTATGATCAGATAGAGTTCCATGAAGCAAGGATTTTAACCTGTGTTCCCCTAATATTTTCGCCACAAATGCGCTGAAATCCTGAGATTGTCTTAATTTTATGAGTGCATTTGGGCATTTAAAGATAACAATTAATACACTATTCATTAATATAAAACATTTCCTATGAAAGTTACTCCCTCACGCAGAAAATTCATCCGGCAACTTGGAGGTTCTTCCCTTCTTCTTGCCTCAGGTTCTTTAAAATCAATAGCCTCGGAAGGTTTTGAGAAACATGTTATTCCTTACAAGCAAAAATTCAGCGCCAACGATAAAATCCGTGTTGCCACCATCGGAATGGGAATCATGGGCCATGCTGATACTGACACTGCACTCAAAGTGCCCGGCGTGGAACTGGTTGCTGTATGCGATCTTTACAAAGGAAGGCTCATCCGGGCAAAGGAAAAATACGGCGATCAGATTTTCACAACCCAGGATTACCGGGAATTGTTGCTCAGAAAGGATATTGATGCTGTAATTATTGCCACAAGCGATCATTGGCATGCCAGGATCTCCATTGATGCCATGAACAGCGGAAAGGCCGTGTATTGCGAAAAACCTGTCGTACAAAAGATCAGTGACGGACTGCCTGTAATTGCCGCTCAGAAGAAAACAGGAAAACCCATGCAGGTGGGAAGTCAGCTGGTGAGCAGCATTGTAAACCACCAGGCCCGTGAGGTTTATAAAACAGGCGCCATTGGACAGCTGAATTGTATAGAAGCATACTATGACCGGCAGAGCGCTCTCGGTGCATGGGAATATACCATGCCCACCGACGGATCACCGGAAACGGTGGACTGGGACCGTTATGTTGAGGGTATGGCCAAAATGGCGTGGGATCCCAAGAAGTTCTTCTGGTGGAGAAATTACCGTGATTTTGGCACCGGAGTGGCCGGCGATCTTTTCGTCCACTTATTATCGGGTATTCACCTGATCACCGGATCATTGGGGCCCACGGTCATATTTGCTTCGGGGCAGCTCTGCTACTGGAAGGATGGCCGTGATGTTCCGGATGTCATGACCGCGATCATGCAGTATCCTGATTCCAAAGAACATCCTTCATTCCAGGTGATGCTCCGGGTGAATTTCGTCAGTGGTTTGGGTGAACGCGGACTCACGCGTTACGTAGGCAATGAAGGAGCCCTTGAAATGGTCGACAATGGATTTAATCTCACCCACAGCATCATGTCAAAAGCCCCGGGCATTGGCGGCTGGGATTCTATATATTCCTATCCCCAGGCCATGCAGGATGAACTTATGAAACAGTACAACCTGAAGTACACTGCTGAAGATCAGCAGAAGCCCGAGAAACCGGGTATCAGCTATGTCGCTCCCGAAGGGTATGATGAACACCTGGAGCATTTCATTAATTTCTTCGATGGTGTTCGTGACAATAAGCCTCTGGTGGAGGGCCCTGAGTTTGCCTTCAGGGCAGCAGCGCCCACACTGGCGTGCAACGACAGCTATTTCCAGAAGAAGATCATCAGCTGGGATCCGGTGAATATGAAGGTGGTGTAATCATATCAACTGTTGGGCGTAGTCTCCCGACCATTGCCGTCAACTTAAGGAGTTGCAATTACCGCAGAGCGGTAAGGGTATTGTAGGAATTGATGTGGCCATAGATATCTTCCCCGAAGGGGATAAGCCAAAATACCATAACCCCTCCGGGGTAAATGTGAATAAATTATGTCTATTTCTACAAGACCCTATGCCCTCCGGGCAATTCGATATAACTCCCCTCAGCTAGGCGTAATCGCTCAGCTAGGCGTAGTCTCCTGACTACGCCTAGAATACTGAAACTTTATCCAATATTGAACTTTAACTCTTCAGGCTTTTTGTAGCTTCATCCCAGAAAACCTGTTTCTGGCGGAAATAAGATTCGTTAGCCATGTGACAGGCAATGGCAGCATGATTGCCAAATACAGCATCCTGTGACACGGATTTGCGCGATTTAACCGCTTCAAAGAAATTGAACAGGTGCGGAACCATGTCGTCGTAATCATGTCCGCGCCAGGTAGTCTGGTCAAACAAGGGTTCCTTTCCCACCTTGGGTGCATTTTCCGCTTTCCACTTTCTGAAATACTCATCACGCATAGCCTGCGGAAATCCGGAAACATAATAACTGGGGGCCATGTCGATGCCTGGCTGCGGGTTAAGCTGCATCCCGAATTCCTGAAGATCCAGGTATCCCTTGGGTCCATAGAACCTGGCCAGTTCAGTGGATTCTGTTCCCAGGCCCAGCCTGACGTAAACCGGAACTCCATGGAAATCAAAAAGTACAAGATGGAGATCAGGCATGTTGCGGCCGTCCTTCCAGCGATAAATACCGCCAAGCGACTGAGCGGAACGGGGTATCTCATTCCAGCCCAGGGTATACATCATACCGCTGATCAGATGTACCATAAGGTCGCCTCCCACACCAGTACCATATTCTTTCCAGCAACGCCAGCGGGCGAAATGCAGGGGATTGAACGGGATCTTCGGGGCAGTGCCCAGCCAGGTTTCCCAATCCAGCGTGGTAGGTGAAAGATCTGTCGGAGGCGGATACTGCCAGGCTCCTGTTGGGTCGTTTCGCCCCAGCGAGAGTTCAACATGCTCCACTTCGCCGATAGCTCCGCCTTTGTAAAGCTCATTGGCCTTCTGGCACAATACCGAACTGGTACGCTGGGAACCGATCTGAACGATGCGGTTGTTCTTTTTAGCGGCATCCACCATCTCAAAGCCATCGGCAATGCTATGCGACATAGGCTTTTCACAGTAGATATCCTTGCCGGCATTGCAGGCATCCACCACCACTTTCTTGTGCCAGTGATCGGGTACTGCTGCAACAATACAATCAATATCCTTGCGTTCGAGCAGATCCTGGTAACGGCGTGTGGTGAAAAGGCCTGTATTACCCGTAATTTCCTTGGCAAGGGTATGCCGGCCGTCATAAAGATCTGCGGCGCCGACACATTCCATGCCCGGAAGCGAAAGTGCCCCGGCCAGCAGTCCTGAACCCTGCATACCAATACCAATGATTCCAAAACGCATGCGATCACTCGGTGCGACCTGCCGGGTCGGATTAACCGCCGGATGGGCATCCAGCTGAATGGTTTTTGCGGTAAGCAGCCCCCCGGTAGCCATTGCACCGGTCTGCAGGAATTTTCTGCGTGATAATTCTTTGTTCATATCTTTAAGTTTTAACGCTATTCATGACAGGGAATAACTACTTTATAAGCGGTTTCATGGCGACTTTCCTGAAGAACACAACATCCTCCTTGCTGTGGTTCTGCAGACCAAAATAACCTGAATCAGGCCTCGGGCCGCGCTGAGGTTCGAAATCGAATTTGCGTTCAGGGACAGGATCTCCTTCTGTGAAATCGGTAACTTTTACCCCGTTTACAAACACGATGGTGCGCGGACCGTCGAGGGTAATTTCAGTAGTATTCCACTCAGGGCCAGGTTTTCCGGGCTTTGCCAGGGGTTTAGTAAGGGAATAGATCGCTCCCGTGTAATGGTAATCATCTTCTTGTGACAGCTCGGGCATGTTGTCGATCTGCACTTCATACCCATAATTGACAGGCATCCATTCTTCCCTGGGCTCTATAGGTATTTTAATGAAAATCCCTGAATTGCTGTTTTCCTTTTGCATCTGCCATTCAACGTGCAGAACACAATTGCCAACCTTGCCAGCCGTCCAGTATAACAATCCCATTCCGCCCTGTGTTTTTATAAGGCCGTCTTCAGCAATCAGATCACCGGGTCCGACATGCTTCCAACCCGTAAGGTCCGTTCCGTTAAACAACTGTTTCCAACCGGTATCAAGTACCGCCTTCACAGGCTCGCCTGGGACAGCAGTTTTTTCCTGAGTTGCTGTGTTGCAGGCAGTCAGCATCAGCAACAGACTTCCGGTCATTATCATAACCGGGAAATAAAGATGTAATTTTTTCATAATGGATTTTTTTAATGAATCAAAAAATAATGTATAGGTGCTTGAAAAATATAGTATGCAGTCATGTTATTATTGAAAGCTGAACGTCACCTGTTCGCTTTTCTTTGGTGATGTTTTAAATATCAGGGCTCCCATTATGTATATATTTGTACCGGCCGATTCTGGCCGCTTTTCACCACGGACAATTACTTTGACCGTATGCGTGCCCGGTTGTAGTCCAAAGACATGCCAGAGGTTCATATCCATATGTTCCTGGCTGCTCCAGAAAAAGTAGGAATCGATGGTACTGTGCAGTTTATCGTCAAGGTAAATGTCAGCTTTCCCGCCATCCTTTACCCAGTTGCCCATTAAAGTTATGCCGGTGCCATTGAAGGCTAGCGCAGCGAGATCACCTGCCTTATCTGAATACTTGGATTGCTCCCGGACACTTTCCCCTGAAGGAAGTGATAAAGTCTTCCAGTTCCCTGTAAATCGCCAGGATGTCCCGTCAAAAACGGAGATTCTTCGATCGAATACCAGGTTCGGAAAAGCAACTTCCAGGGGAGGAGCCAACGGTTCCTGCTTTTTGATCTTCACGGCGTCATCGGTTATTTCACCGCCACCTTTCCGGATAAATTCCAGCGCATAGGCATAGGTACTTTCCACTGCCTTGTTGAAAGTATAATTGGTGTTGATGAAGGTGGAATCAGCAATAGCATTAATGCCGGTTTTCATATTTTCAGGAAGACTGCTGAATCCCTTTATTACTCCCAGTACCGCCATGGCATTGGACGGGTTGCAATCGGAATCCTGTCCGCAACGGGTGGCAATCTCCATGGTTTTCATCGGATCCCCGTCTCCGTAAAGCAGTCCCATTACTATGTAAGCACCGTTGAGTTTTGCATCGATATTGAAAGTACTTCCGGCACCGCAGATATCCTCTTCGCCCCACTTGACTTCCAGCTCTTTCCAGGCAGCGTTCCAGTCATCCGGATAATGCTGGTGCAGCAACATCACGTCTTTGATAATTCTGGCATAGTCGCTTTCTGCGGGTATCGATTTCAGCGCATTTTCAATGATCACAGGAATGTCGCTTCTGAAAAAGGCTTCCGCATATAAAGCTGCTACGAAGATGCCGCCATAAACACCATCCCCATAATTCATGATGTGACCGATCTTATCCCCAAGCGTAACTGCCTCCTGCGGCATACCGGGACACATGAATCCGATATAATCTGATTCAATCTGAAAATCGATGTCATCGGCATGAAAATTATACTCAGGACTTCCCGAGGCCGGCGGAAAGATACTGTCATAATAGTTCTTCCTCGCCTGCACATTGGCATGCCATAACATATAGCCTGCCTTGGCAAACATCTCCTGGAACTTCTTTGCCGGAGCATCGACGCCATATTGATCCATCGTCATGAGAAAAGTCAGCTGCACATAGAGGTCATCCTGCCAGATGCTCCCCTTAATATCAGCCGGAACCCAGCCAATGCTGTCGTCGTAGGTACTGCCCTGGGCCCTGAATTCGGTGGGAGCGCCATAGGTAACACCGATCATTTTTCCGGCCCAGCCGCCGGCGATCTTGTCTTTCAAAACTTCGGTATTCAGTGTAAGATATTCCTCAGCGGGCCTTTTACAAGACCATCCTGCAAATACCAAAAGGATCAGGCTAATGCCTGTCAGTTTTTTCATCTGGGTTGAAATTTTAGTTTAAGGTTGTATTTCCGTATTATTTTTCATGGGAATATGCATCATCCTGTCCTCAATAAACAGGCTCATGGCATCAACCGACATGGACTGAACCACATAGGTATGCCTTCCCTTTTCATTTTTTATCCATCCATTGGTGCCATCGGGTCTGATGGTTATTGTTCCCGGCACCGCGGTGAAGAAACCTTCCGTTCCATAAACAGCAATCAGCACTGCTGTCTGATCCCAGCTCATCCTTCCGTTCTGATCTTCCTGTGTCTGCGACATGCTGATCCGATAAACCTCCTTAACAGGATTATCGGCAACACGTGATACGATCAGATTCAACCCGGTATGTATTTTTGATCCTATCTCATATCCGGTGAAGACAATGGGTCCGGGCCAGTTTTCAAAAACATATTGAGAAGCCGCAGAATCTATGTGAATATTAAATTCCTTCCCCTCAGGAAACCACCCGGCCATGGAAACCAGTTTCTTCACTTTTCTGGAAACAAGATCCATTCCGGTAAGTGGGCAAATACTGTCGGGCTGCGAACGAAGCAGATTGGCGAGATTGGTGAGAAACCCCACTGTTACGAGGGTTACACTGCCATCGGGCTGGGCATTGAGCGTTTTCCTGTACACATTCACAGCATCCGGCAGGTCGGCTGTGGATTGAACCTTGTGTGGGAATCTGGCCACCAGGCTGTCGGGCCAATGCTGCCATGCACCAAGGTCTGCCGCATTCCCCTTCGGTGCCCCCAGGGAAAGTTCCGGTCTGCCATAATAAGTGTTCACAATGTCAATACACGGACCCGCCAGGGGATGTTTATTGCTGGAGCAAATGGCCAGAATCTCCGCCTTACCGCTATCGGCCATGGCGTGCAAAAAGGCCAGCGCTCCCACATCATCGTAATCCGGGCCGAAATCGGTGTCGAAAATGATCTTTACGGGTTGCTGCTCTCCGGGGATGGTTTTACATCCTGAAAAAGCAAGGGCAAACAACAGCATCAGCATAAAAATGCTACAGGATCTCATGTCTCGTCTAAATAAATGTTTCTCCCTAAAGGTAAAAATATATTTTGAAAAAAATCAACGGCTTTGTCAGCCGATCAGATCATAAGGTTACGATCAACTTTCATATTAATAAAAACTTCACTACATTTAGGGGATCTGAATCACCTGTTTTTGTCCAGTAAGTAAATTACCCTATGGATGTTATCGAACTCCGGCAAATCACAAAAAGGTTTGGAACGGTAACTGCAGTAAATGAGCTCGACCTGAAAGTACCGGCGGGAACGATTTATGGCTTTATCGGCCCCAACGGTTCCGGTAAAACAACTACCATCAGGATGATTATGAATATCCTTTACCCCGACGAGGGAACCATCCTGCTTTTTGGCCGGAAACATAAGAATCAGCGTCTGGACCATGTGGGTTACCTCCCCGAAGAGAGAGGATTGTATAAAAAGATGAAGGTATTTGATGTCCTGAAATTCCATGGGGACCTGAAAAACGCGAAAAACCTGAAACAGGAGATCCAAGGCTGGTTAAAGAAGCTCGACCTGTCCGATTGGGCAGATAAAAAGGTCGAAACCCTCAGCAAGGGCATGAGTCAGAAATTGCAATTCATTGCCACCGTAATAGACAGGCCTGAGATTATTATCCTGGACGAGCCCTTCAGTGGACTTGACCCGGTAAACTCCGAAATACTCAGAGACGCCCTGCTTGAATTGCAGCAGAATGGCACCACCATTATTTTCAGCACTCATGACATGAACATGGCGGAAAAAATGTGCGATTATATTTTCATGATCCATAAAGGCAGAAAAGTTCTTGATGGCACCCTGGATGCTATTCAGGATCAATTCGGCATGGATACGATCCGGATCCAGACTGAAATGGGAATCCATGCCCTGGATAAGCTGAACGGCATTGAAAAAATCAATGATTTCGGACAGATTCAGGAAATCAGATTGAGTCCTGATACCGATTCACAAACCATTCTTGCTGCAGTGATGGAGAAATCCCGGGTACTTCAATTTGAGGTTTCCAGACCTTCACTGCATGACATTTTTGTTCGCATAGCAGCCCCCGAAAGAAAGGAGGATACGTATGCATAAGTCACTTATAATCGCCTTCAGGGAATATAAGGCTGCGGTCAGGACCAAAAGTTTTATTCTGGGTCTTATTCTGGCGCCTGTTTTAATGGGCGGGGGAATGGCTGCTTTTATGATTTTCAGAAACAAGGTGGATACCGACGATCTGAGAATTGCTGTCATTGATCATTCAAAACTTGTCCGGGATACCCTCCTGGAAAGGGCAAGGCTTCGCAATGAGGTGGAAATCTTTAATCAGGAGAATGGAGAAAAGATAAAGCCGGCTTACATTCTTGAATTTACCCAGCCTGATACTTCAGATCCCTTCAAACAGAAGCTGGAACTTTCTGACCGGATCAGATCAGGGGAGCTTCATGCCTTTGTTGAAATCGGACCCGCAATACTCCATCCCGATAGCATCCCTGAAAATTCCATAATTCGGTATTATTCCGAACATGCCTTCCTTGATGATGTCCGTTATTGGTTTTCTGATCCTGTCAACAATTACATCCGTCAGCTCAGAATTGATGAAATGAACCTTAATCCTGAACAAACCCGGGATTTATTTTACTGGGTCAACATTGAAGGTTTGGGCCTTGTAGCGATGGACAAAAAAACCGGAAATGTGCAGGATGCGGAAAAATCCAACGAACTTAAATCATTCCTGGTCCCTTACTTCATGGTTCTGCTTATGTTCATGCTGGTGATGATGAGTGCAATTCCTTTGCTCACTGCTGTTATGGAAGAGAAAATGGAAAGGATCGCAGAGGTGCTGCTTGCTTCCATCACTCCTTTTCAGTTTATGATGGGTAAAATTCTTGGTAGCATAAGCATTTCGCTTACCATTGCAGCCATTTATATTGTTGGAGCCATCATCACGATAAATCAGATCGGAATGAGCGATTTGCTGCCCTATCACATTTTAATCTGGTTTTTCATATTTCTCATTCTATTTGTGATCATGACAGGCTCAGTAATGGCTGCCCTTGGCTCTGCCTGCAATGATAACAAGGATGCACAAAACCTGCAATTCCCGGCCATGTTACCAGTAATTCTGCCCCTGTTCATTTTGGTGCCCGTTATGCAAAATCCAACAGGCAGCTTATCCACCTGGTTGTCCCTGTTCCCACCCTTCACCCCTACCCTGATGCTTGTCAGGCTGGCAACACCGGTGACCATTCCAGCCTGGCAACCCTATGCGGGTTTGGCCGGGGTTATTCTGTTTACAGTTCTTTCAGTTTGGATTGGAGGGAGGATCTTCCGTACAGGCATATTGTTGCAGGGTCAGAAACCAACCCTGTCAAATCTGATCAGGTATGCCTTCAGGGGATAAGCAGCACCTTTGCCCCCTTAATCCTCCGATGCTTGATATCCAGGAGGGCCTGATTGGCCCGGTCAAATGGATACACCTCCACTTCAGGCTTAAGCGGTATTTCGGCGGCCAGCCTGATAAAGGACTCAACGTCCATACGCGTAACATTGGCCACACTCTTGATTTCTTTTTCCATCCACAGATGTTCCGGATACTTTATCTTCAGTAAAGAATCCTTGTCAGCTTCTTCTTTCCGGATGGCATTTACTACAAGCCGTCCGCCCGGTTTCAGACGGGCCAGGGCTTCCACCACAGTTGCCCATACCGGAGTGGTATCAATTATACAATCGGGCTGACGCGGTGGCTGGTCCTTAGCATCTCCCGCCCAATGGCATCCCAGCTGCAGAGCAAACTCCCGTTCCGTTTTGCTGCGGGCAAAAACATATATCTCGGATTGCGGAAACCGGTATTGCGCCAGTTTTACCACCAGGTGGGCAGAAGCGCCAAATCCTGTCAATCCCAGCGTCTTTCCGTTCCGCATGTTCGAAAGTGCCAGGGAACGGTAACCAATGGCTCCTGCACACAGCAGGGGTGCGGCTTCTGTGTTACTGAATATTTCGGGGATGATGTAAACAAAATCTTCGTTTGCCACCATGTATTCGGCATATCCCCCGTTCACATCCCTTCCGGTGGCCAGAAAACGGTCACAAAGGTTCTCTTCCCCGGATCTGCAAAAACCGCAACCGCCGCAAGCCGTAAATATCCATGCTACCCCGACACGGTCCCCTTCCCGGATATCCATTCTCGTTCCTAAGTGCTTTTCTATAATACCGATTGCCTGATGACCCGGAATTACCGGATAATGGGGAGGGGGCGTTCGGCCTTCGATTTCGTCGACCTCAGTGTGGCATACGCCACAGGCTTTAATTTTCAGCAACAACTGTCCCTTTTGCGGTTTTGGCATTGGAAGATCCCCCCATTTCAGGGGTTGGCTTTCAATGGAAAGATCACTGATCCGGTCAATCATCCATGATTTCATGCTAAAAAGTTATGAAAAAATTTGAATCCGATCACATGCCGTGGTCCCCTAATTTATGGTGCAAAAAACAACGGATCAGAAAAATTGCTTCTTTTGCATATGCGGAAATTCACCTATGCCCTACAACTGATCAGGCAGTCCCTGAAAGGTGAGGAGCAGGATTATACCCAGGGCAGCATAAACCGGGCCGTCATCTTGCTGGCCATACCCATGATCCTGGAACTGGGTCTCGAGAGTGTATTTGCCCTGGTGGACATGTTTTTTGTGGGAAAACTCGGCAAAAATGCTATTGCCACGGTAGGCCTGACTGAATCGGTTATCAGCCTGGTGTATGCCGTTGCCATTGGATTAAGTACTGCTGCCACAGCTATTGTTGCCCGCAGGATCGGAGAAAAGAATCCTACAGAAGCCTCACATGCAGGTGCCCAGTCACTCATGGTTGCTTTGCTTCTCACCGTCTTTATAAGCCTGGCTGGCAGTATATATGCCGGCGACATACTGTCCCTTATGGGCGCATCCGAAGAGGTGGTCCGCGAGGGAGCCATTTTTACCCGCATCATGTTCGGGGGCAGTATTGCCATCATTCTGATCTTCCTGATTAACGGGATCTTCAGGGGAGCCGGTGATGCTGCCATGGCGATGAGAAGCCTGTGGGTTGCCAGCGGTGTGAATATTGTTTTATGCCCTGTGATGATCCATTTTTTCGGACTCAAAGGCGCTGCGATGGCAACGGTAATTGGCCGGAGCTCCGGTGTGCTTTATCAATGCTATCATTTGTTCATTGGCGATGGCATTCTGAAGATACACCACCGCCATTTCCGACCTGACCTGGTAATGATAAAATCCATTCTTAATATCTCATGGCCTGCGACCCTGCAATTCCTCATCGCCAGCGGAAGCTGGATCATCCTGATCCGCCTGATTGCTGAAACGGGAGGAACATCGGCATCTGCCGGTTCCCAGATTGCCTTCAGGAATTTCGTGTTTTTCATCCTGCCGGCCTGGGGTCTCAGCAATGCCGCTGCAACCCTGGTGGGCCAGAACCTGGGAGCCAAACAGTTTGAGCGGGCTGAACAGAGCGTTTTTCTCATCGCCAGGTACAATGCCTTATTTATGGGACTTGTAATGCTGATTTTCCTGTTCCTGCCGGTTCCGATTATCAGTTTCTTCACCAACGATGCCTCCGTAATCAGGTATGGCGCCCGATCACTGCAGATCATCGGGTCCGGATTTGTTTTCTACGGAATAGGCATGGTTATGACACAGGCGCTGAATGGTGCCGGGGACACCCGAACGCCTACCCTGATCAATTTCGTGGGATTCTGGCTGTTCCAGATCCCCCTGGCCTATTTCTTATCCATAAGCCTGCAACTGAATTCCACGGGCGCCATGATCGCCATTCCGGTGGCAGAAACGGCAATCGCACTGGCTGCCTGGTACTTCTTCCGGAAAGGGAAGTGGAAGGAAATTCAGCTCTAAACCTTCCTGAAATAATATTGCCGCATAAGCAGAAGAGTGCTATATTTATAGGCTATTCTGCATACCATAATTTTTGCCCGATGAACAAGGTAGCTACTTTCGGCGAAATCATGCTGAGGCTTTCCACGCCCGGATTTGAAAGGTTTTCACAGGCCAGGCAGTTTGACGTTCAGTTTGGAGGAGGTGAGGCCAATGTGGCTGTATCCCTGGCCAATTTTGGCATACCCGTCGAGTTTATCACCAGGCTTCCTGATAATGATATTGCCCGGGCCTGCCTCATGGAATTAAGAAGACATCAGATCGGCACACAACGCATCATCTGGGGAGGAGACCGACTGGGCATCTACTTTCTTGAAACCGGTGCCGTTGCACGTGCAAGTAAAGTAATATATGATCGCGCCGGTTCATCCATAGCCTCCATTCAGCCCGGTATGATCAACTGGGATAAGGCCCTCGAGGATATTACCTGGTTTCATTGGACAGGGATCACCCCCGCTGTTGCAGAAGGAACCGCAAGGATTTGCCTTGAAGCCATTCAGGTTGCCAATAAAAAGGGAATTACCGTCTCCACTGACCTCAATTACAGGAAAAATCTATGGAAGTATGGTAAAAAGGCCTCTGAAGTCATGCCGGAGCTTGTTTCAGGTTGCGATATCATTCTCGGAAATGAAGAAGATGCGGAAATGGTATTCGGTATCAAACCGGATAAGGGAGATATAACCACCGGCGTGATTGATGCATCCGACTATGGATCGGTGTGCCGCCAATTAATGCAGCGATTTCCCAGGGCCAAAAAGGTCGTCATAACCCTGCGCGGTTCCATAAATGCCAGTCACAATACCTGGAGCGGCGTGCTTTGGAACGGTGAAAAACTGTTTCGGGCCCCCACTTATGATATCTCCCATATTGTTGACCGCGTAGGCGGCGGAGATTCTTTTATGGGCGGACTGATTTACGGACTTCTGACTTACAATTATGATGATCAGAAAGCACTGGATTTTGCCGCTGCAGCTTCATGCCTGAAACATACCATTCCCGGGGATTTTAACCTGGTGACCGTCGATGAAGTGGAGAAACTTATGAAAGGGGATGCATCAGGGAGGGTTTCCAGATAGGGGTTTAGGCTAAAGGGGTTCAGGCTAAAGGTTTTCAGATTGATGCCCTTAAGCCTTTAGCCTTAAGCCTAAATACCTTAAAGTATCAAAAATGATATGTGACTATGCCATAATTACTCATTTAAAAACACCTGTCTATGTCCCGCTTCACCCGTCTTCAGGTAGCTGCCAGGATGCTGGAAACCGCTATAATTCCTATTTTTTATCATAAGGACCTGAACACCTGCAAGAAAATTGCCAAAGCCTGTTACATGGGTGGCATCAGGGTTTTTGAATTTACCAACCGCGGTGATTTTGCCCACGAGGTTTTCAGGGATCTCAACAAATATGCAGCACAGGAGATGCCGGAACTGATCCTGGGAGCCGGATCTGTTGTGGATCCCGGAACTGCTTCCCTGTATATCCAGCTGGGGGCCAACTTTATTGTTTCACCTGTACTGAATGAGGAAATGGCCAGGATTTGCAACCGACGGAAGATTCTCTGGTCACCGGGGTGCGGATCGGTCTCGGAAATTTCCAGGGCTGAAGAACTTGGTGCTGAAATCATTAAGATCTTTCCCGGCAGCCAGGTCGGAGGCCCCAAATTCATCGAAGCTGTTAAAGGCCCCATGCCCTGGACCAACCTCATGCCCACCGGAGGTGTCGATACCTCCGAAGAAAACCTGAAAGCCTGGTTCCTGGCTGGTGCGGCCTGTGTTGGCATTGGCTCCCAGCTCTTTCCGAAATGCTGGTTAGATAACGGGGACTTCAGCCAGATTTCGGATACCTGCCAGAAAATCCTGGAGATCGCCAGGAAGTATAGGAAATCCTGATCGCAAATCCGCACAAGACGAGAAAATGCCTATTTCCTCCGTGACCTTTTAAACAATATCATGCCCAGAAACACCGCCACTATCCCGGTAAACCCCATAGTCCACGGATTGGCAACCCTGGAGGAGGCTGTCATGACATAATCCTTGAATCCAAAACTATTAGGGTCAAAGTCCCAAAACAGCATTTCATCCTTAATCTGATCCGCATTGGTTAAAAAAACAGTCCCGGGCATCGAAAGACTTTGATAGTAATCATCGCTGATATCCATTAAATCGAGTTGTTCGATCTTGTCATTCACAGGCCTAAAAGCCTCCGGATTGCGGGCCAGCAGATCCTCAAGTTCCCCGGAACCGATCAGCGAATCTCCTGTGGATGCCAGCAGGCGCACATCCAGTAATGTATCGAGGAACATCTGGGGCACTTTACGGAAAATGACCCCGGTAAACGTATCGGCCTTTTGACGGATTTCTTTCGTGGCAGCGCGATCGCGAAAATCTGTTTCCAGAATATGAATGTATTCCTCAACAAATGAAGCCGTCGCCCACCTGAGCATCTTCTCCTGGCACTTTTCTGAGATTTGCTTTATTGCTGCACTGTCAGCCGGAGTGTATCGATAGGTCAGTGTATCCTTCTTCAGGATCATTTTTCTCTCGGTTGGGGAATACACCACCTTGTCATCATACGTGGCAATGGATTGCTCCATTTCAGTGAGAAAACTGTCCACTGGTAACCTCTTGAAAGGAAATGACATGGGGAATACTTCCCGGTATTCATAATGGGTATAAAACCACCTGAACTTCTTTTGAAGATCAACCTTAACCTTGACGGTTTCCGCCGAAGTATCGGAATTCATCCAGTCATTCAGTTCCTTCACATCTTTGAATGTACGGGATGCCTGATATACATACTGCGATTTTTCCGAAGCGGTATCGTCTTTTTCTTTATTATCATATACATGATTGATATGCCAGGGATCCCCTGCAGGTATCCTGAGCGAGCCGCCAAAGACAGCCGTGGAATCGCCTCTTACCCAATATTGGCGGAAGATAGAACCATCCTTGTTCACCTTGGTTTCCACGGTATAATCGAGGCAGGAACCTGTCAGTAGCATCAGGACTGACAGGACCAGGTTCCTGATCCCTGCAAAGTAAGTTTTTCTTTTCATAAGGCATGTTGTTAATTCGCGTTGTTGATAATCAAACCTGATTGCTTCAATATCTTCTTAATACTGTTTACATCTGCTTTTTCGGCGCCGCATACCTGGTGGATATATTGTGCCAGCTGTTCTTCGTTGATTTTGTTGAAACCTTCCACATTTGTTTTTGGAAAGCCAGACCTGGTCCTGGCCTTGATTTTCCTGGCCAGGACAGCCACACAATCCGTTTCTCCTGATAAGCTTCCTGAAAGAGGATCTTCTTCCTGCATCCGTAGTTGCAGCTCAGACCTGTTTCTGTAAAAACGGCTCTCCTGAACGCTAAAAGTGAAGATCAGGAAGAAAAGCAGTATAGCTGCCGCAAACTTTGCAAGGCTCCATAACCATGTTTGATGGGAGCGATTCAGCCCTTCAAATTTTTTCCGATGAATTCTGTGCATCACCGTTTCACCTGTCTCTCGCGAACGCTCATCAGGAAAATCAAAGTCACTGTGACTGATCAGTCTGGTCATCTGAGAAACCGACCTGTACAATTTCCTGCATTCCTCGCATGAGGCCAGGTGACGATCAACCTCCTCTTTTTCTTTGCGGTCGAGCTCCCCTTCCTTTACCAGGAATAGGAGTGGCTCCATTTCTTTGCAGTTCATAAATAACCCCCTTTCAATAATTTTTCTCTGATGAATTTCCGGGCATGATACAGGTTCGATTTTACCTTGTCGCCATCATAGCCGGTAACATGGCAGACTTCCTCCACCGAAAGATCCTGAAGATCGCGCAGGATGAATACCTGCCGCTGCACCTGGCTTAAGCTCCCTGCAAATTCCCGGACAGCTCTTGCAATGGATTTTGCATCCAATGTGTCTGATAACCCGTTCGATGTTTTTTCACCATCATCACTACCCATTTCATTGCCTTCGTAACTGATTTCCCGTCTCCTGTGATTTACCCGTAGTTTGTCGAGACAAAGATTAAAGCATATTGAATACAACCAGGTTGTAAAAAGGCTTCTGTGATCATAGTTCTTAAGATGTTTCCAAACCCGGATAAAGGTATCCTGGACCACCTCATGGGCATCCTCTTCTTTTAGCAGGAACCGTGAAACGATACCGGTCACATAGCGACTGTGTCGTTCCACCAGCATCCTGAAGGCCATTGTATTGCCCTCGGCTGCCAGGTTAACCAGCTTTTCATCACTGGTTCCCTGAGGTATGGAAGTCGTTTTTAAAGTTTCCAATGAGGATAATTTTACCAATGTTACGACACAAATGCTTTATGGTAAAAATGAAAACAATATCTTTTCATGGAACTGCCGGATATCTTTAACGCTTATTTAACAAATTATCGTGTGAAAGCAATAACAATCTAATCAAATGTTTGCTAAATTTCAAACACTTTTAGACAAGATCACAGCAATCCATTTTTCCAGTACCCAAAAACATCCGAAAAATGAAAAAAAGCAACCGTCGTGATTTCCTGAAGAAAAGCATTTTGGGAGTTTCCGGGGCCGCATTGATCCCTGCAAACCTGAATGCTGCCTTCGCAAAAAGTAACTTGAAAGCGGTCCCTTCCCTGCCATCCCGGATTCTTGGCAGAACCGGAATAAAAACACCGCTGATCAGCATGGGCACAAGTGGCGCCACCAATCCGAATTTCGTGCGTACCGCCTATGACGCCGGAATAAAGCTGTTCTTCTCCGCTACCTATTACGGTGAGGGGAATAATGAAAAGCTCGTAGGTGAAGGATTAAAGGGCCTTCCCCGCGATTCCTATGTGATCGGTACCGCGGCTTCACCCGAAGGTCTGGATAATCGCACTGGAACCTTCACCAAGGAGCTGGATGTGAACCTCTATATTCAAAAAGCAGAAGAAAGCCTGAAACGGTTCGGACTTGACTATGTTGATGTTTTTTTATTCCCCTTTGCCGGTAAGCGGGAGGTAATGCTGAATGAAAACCTTCTGAAAGCCATGCAGGAACTTAAGAAGCAAGGCAAGATCAGGTTTGCCGGCGTTGCATCCCACAACAATGTGGAGGAAGCGCTCAAGGCTGCTGCGGATTCCCAGGTTTACGATGTGGTGATGCCCGCCTACAATTATAAAACGCAGAATAAGGAAACCATGAATGAAGCCCTGGCTTACGCAGCAAAGGCCGGTGTTGGCATCATTGCCATGAAAACCACGGCAGGGGCATTCCGTGATAAATCCGGGACCACGCCTTTGAATACTGACGCAGCCCTTAAATGGGTACTGCAGAATGAAAATATTACTTCAATTGTATCGGGTATGTCGTCCGTGGAGGAATTGCAGAAAAATATCGCCATGATCGAAAACCTGAAGATCACCGACCAGGAGCTGAAGGATCTTAATCTGGCCGGTTTGAACAAGGAACCGAGCCTTTACTGTCATCAGTGTCCTGATTGCATTTCTCAATGCCCGCACCAGGTTGATGTTCCTACGCTTATGCGAAGCTACATGTATGCCTATGGTTACCGGAACATGGAACATGCCCGGCACACCCTGCAGCAGGTTGGCCTATCAGGCAATCCTTGCGGCAATTGCGGGACCTGCAGTATCAATTGCATCTCCGGTTTTGATATCAAAGAAAGAATCCAGGATATCGCCCGGCTGAATGATGTTCCCAAAGAATTTCTTTTTGTATAATAACCCCCACCCCGACGGGGTACCCCCACCCCGTCGGGGTCATACCCAAAACTCAATCTATGAAAACCAATCATCGTCGTGACTTTCTGAAAAAAAGCATTCTGGGCCTGTCTGGTGCCGCTTTACTTCCCGGTGCCATAAAAGCAACCGCCCTGCCTTCAGGTATTACAAATGCTCCCGGAATCCCGGTCAGACCACTGGGCAAAACCGGTATAACTGTACCGCTTCTCAGTATGGGAACCGGTGATACCAATAATCCATCGCTTGTGAAAGCGGCTTTGGAGAATGGCATTAAACTGCTGGGAACCTCTACCTATTATGGCAACGGCAACAATGAAACCATGCTTGGCAATGTGATTAAAGCACTGCCTCGGGATTCATTCCTGATAGCAACCAGCACCATGCCCAAGGGGACCGATCATCAGAACGGATTATTTACGGATGCTACTGCCGGAGAAACGTTTAAGAGTGATATCGAGGGCAGTATGAAACGCCTTGGTGTTGACTACCTGGACATACTTTTTCTGCCCTTTGCCGCGAAAAGGGAATCCGTTTTCTTTGAGCCCCTGCTCCGGGTCATGGAAGACTTTAAAAAGAGCGGAAAGGCACGTTTCATAGGTATTGCCACGCACAGCTTTGTTGAGGAAGCCATACGCGCAGCAGCCGACACCAAAATCTACGACGTGGCCATGGCTGCCTATAATTTCAGGATGGCCCCCATGCAACCGTTGCAGGATGCCGTTGCCTATGGCACATCTGCCGGCCTGGGTATTATCGCCATGAAAACGATGGCCGGTGGCTACTGGGATGAAAAACGCACCGAACCGATCAACGCTAACGCAGCCCTGAAATGGATCCTGCAAAATGAAAATATTTCCACCCTCATGTCGGGTATGACTACTTTTGAGGAGTTGCAGGGCAACCTGGCCATGATGCAGGATCTGAAACTGTCAGAAGAGGAACTGAAAGACCTCAGGCTGGCCAGTGCCGGACGATCGCATGGCATCTACTGTCTGCAATGCAGGAGTTGCGATGGCCAGTGTGTCCAAAACCTGGATATTCCGACCATTATGCGCAGCTATATGTACACATACGGGTACAGAAACTTTGAACATGCGCAGGATACCTTGATCCATGCTGATTTACCGGACAATGCCTGTGAAAACTGCGAAAACTGCCGGGTAACCTGCAAAGCCGGATTTGACATTCAGGGGAAAATCAGGAATATTGGCCGGCTTAAAGCAGTTCCCAGGGAGTTCCTGAGGACATAAAAAATCATTCGTCCCTACAGGACGGGTTATTTAAAGGTACAAAGGCTTTAAATGCCGCTCCAGGAGATTATAGGTCACCTTGCTGCCAATGATTTCCTGATGCCTGTCCAGCACTTTCAGAAATTGATCCCCCATTTCAGCCGCGATCCTGTAACCTACATGGATCAGCTGCCTGAAATGCGGATTGTAGGCATTGCAGGCTGGATCATGGGTAAGTACCTCACTGAAATGACGGCCGCCCCAGGAATTCACCTCAGCCACTTCAGGCAGGAACTGTCGTTTGATATTCAACACGGTGGCATAGGGCCCGGTTAATTCTTCATAACGGTCGAGTGACCGTGCATATATCTCCCGGGCAATTTCCAGTCCGTCCCCACCAGCCTCCGCCAATCCTATTATCTCTTCCAGCCAGGTTGTGCCAGCTGTCTTCACGTGAATGCCGGTGTCAAATTTCCGGACGGCCGCCCTTATGGCAGGATAAATCGAAAACTTGTCACTGCCGCTGTGAATGCTTAATTTAAGGCTGGCGGGCAATCCCAGTTCCCGGATGGCATGCTGGACGACCGCCACATCCTGCCCGAACTCCTGCTCAAACCCCTTTACATCACCCTGATAATCCACTCCCTTGGCAAATAAACCGGAAAACTTCGGGGCAATGGTTTGTACTTCCACACCTTTTTCTTTCAGTTCCGCCAGGATAAAAAACAATTCCAGCGGTCCCTGAACAATCTCGGCCTCATCAACCGACACTTCCGCTATGAAATTCCCACGGCCTTTGATCCCGCTGATATGATCATAAATTTTCCTGACTTCCTCCAACGCAACAATGTAATTTTTAGCAAGCCCTTCCAGAAATTCAACGGTAATATTCAGTTTTTGCTGAATACCACGGATACTCATGCTGCCCAGGTATTTCGCATACCTGGCTTTAAAATCAGTCACTGCATCCTGTGATGGTTTCCTGCCAATGAAATGTGCAACATCGATGGTGAAAAAATTACTGCTGTCAATAAATTTGTCAACGGTATCCAGGCCAATATGATCTGCGTCTACATAATAACTGCCGGAATATCCGCAGGCAGCAACAACCGATGCTGCTTCCGCCCTTACATCAGCAGGTGCTGATCCAATGATGGTGTGCTCCCGGTTCGATTTATTCCATACCGGAACTACCGGTATACCCAGCCGGTTGATTTCGGTAATGGCTTTTAACTGGGCCATTCCTTGTCTGCCGAACCGGTCGCCTGTTCCGAAAGAGTACTTTTCAATCTGCATGTACTCACGGTTGAGGCAGTTTCCAGCCATTCTGGTAATCGGGTGTAATCAGCTTGCTGGCTGCCTGGGTGCTGAACGACTGCGTACCATCGTCCCAGTAAACTTTTTCTCCCGTCCTGTAGGCAATATTGCCCATCTGTGCCACAAGGGCCACCTTACGGCCCGTATCGATGCCGGCATTAAGCCTATCGGGCGTGTTGTTTATAAGGCAATCAATGAAATTCCTTACATGCAGGTCGAGACCAACGCCTACGTTCTGCTGTAACGGAACAGCTTCGATTTTCTGTTTTTCAGGCACCACTTCCCAACCATTGCGGTCCAGCACCAGGGTGCCGTTCTCACCGATGTATGACATGCCATGGGGTCTTCTCCAGTTCCCCAGTCCGATACCAATGGTATGTTCCCAGATCATGGTGAAATCCCTGAAATCATATACGGCGGTCATGGTATCGGGTGTAACCATATCATCGTCAGGATAGGCATATTTCCCGCCCGTGGCCATGACGGATACCGGAATGTTTTTCCCCATGCCATAGAGGATATAATCGATCAGATGCACGCCCCAATCCGTCATCAGTCCGCCGGCATATTCCCAATACCAGCGCCAGGTAAAATGAAACCTGTTCTTATTGAAGGGACGCCTGGGAGCCGGTCCCAGCCACATATCATAATCCACACCTTCCGGCACAGATGCATCGGGAACTTTGGGAACAGGCCCCTTCCAGTCGACATACGACCATGCCTTGCAGGTCCGGATGCGGCCCAGGGCACCAGCCCTCAGATAATTTATCGCATCAACGAAATGGGGCTGACTTCTTTGCCATTGTCCTACCTGGACCATTTTACCATACCGCAGAGATGCCTTCTGCATGATATTGATTTCGGCAATGGAATTTCCCAAAGGTTTTTCAACATATACATGCTTCCCGGCCTCCAGCGCATCAACAAACTGAAGACAGTGCCAATGATCGGGTGTGCCGATGATGACAAGGTCAATATCCTTGTTTTCCAGCATTTTCCTGTAATCTGTATAAACTGCAGGAATGGCCACCCCGAGTTCCTTCAGATTGCCCAGGCGTTTGTCCAGAACATTTTTATCCACATCACACAGGGCAACACATTCGATCTCCGGATTTTTCAGGAAGGAGGACAGGTCATTAAATCCCATGCCATTGGCACCGATCAGTGCGATGCGTATTTTATCGCTTGCCGCAATTCTTTTCCCGGCAAAGGATAAGGCATCCATGGGAAGGACTGCTCCTGCAGCCAGCAGGGAAGCGTTCCTAATGAAGTTTCTGCGGTCTGTATTCATAGTGGTATCAAATTTTTGGTTCCCAGCCTTTTTCGTATTCCCTGCCCCAAAGGTCCATAGCAGCCTGGTTATTCAGGATGCGGCCGCTGAGGGTGTTGATTTCAAGCGGTGCATGCACCCGTGAGGATATATTGGCCAGGTGCCCAAGCAGGGTGCTTTTGGCCCCTTCTGCAATAGGTTGATGCTGTATCGTCGCTTTGCCGCGTATGGTGTCTATGAAATTCATGATGTGCAGACCATCAATACTGCCTGCTCCACCGGGCTGCGTGGTTTGAGCCGTTTCCCCGGCTTTCCGTTCCCGGATGAGCATGCCGCCGAGGTCATACACCTGGTATCCATTGCGGTTAATGACAACTGTACCGGTGGAACCGTAAATGATGCTTCCCCGGTCCGATCCGTAAGTCTGGTAATTGGTCCGGCTTTTACCGTCCCATTTGATGGTCTTTCCATTTTCAAAAATAAAGGAGGCCTCCATGGTGTCATACATCTGCCATCCATCATCGCGGTAATGCTGCTTGGCAGCATTCACAATGACCTTCCCGGGATAGTCGAGCTGCAAAGCCCAACGGCATATGTCGAGCTCATGAACGGCATTGTTACCTGTTTCCCCTGTGCCATATGGCCAGAACCAGTGCCAGTTATAATCGAAATAAACATCCATATAAGGTGCACGGGGAGCCGGACCCTGGAAAAGCTCCCAGTTCAGGGTAGCAGGAGGTGGCACCGGTTGCGGATTGGGAACCCTTCCCCGGCTGTTTGAGTAAAAGGCAAGTCCCAGGTAGGTTTCTCCGATCAGACCTTTATGAATCTCTTCGATAATCTCCCGCGATTCAACAGCTGAACGCTGCTGCGATCCCATCTGGATCACCCTGTTGTATTTCTTCTGGAAATCAACCAGCAACTCTCCCTCACGGGGATTGTGACAGCAAGGTTTTTCAAGGTATACGTGCTTCCCCGACTGCAGGGCCAGGAAAGTTGCAGGGGCGTGCCAGTGATCAGGGGTTGCGTTTATGACGGCATCCACTCCTTTATCCTCCAGAATCTTCCGTAAATCCACCACACCGGCAGCAGGACTTCCCATTCTTTCGTTTACCTTGGCCTGGGCCTCGGTCAGACGCTTCTGGTCAACATCACAAACATAGGAGATCCGGATATGCTCCCGGAGAGAGGGCAGGGACTCCATCAGGGCATTGAAACGCCTGTAACAACCGAGCATGGCTATGTTCAGCCTGTCGTTGGCACCGATGATCCGTGCATAAGACGCAGGGGAGAGGCCAAGTCCGCCCAGGGTAAGTGACACCGCACCCAATCCGGTTTTCTTAATAAAATCACGTCGATTGCTTTGATTTTTCATATGCTATTCATTTATATTGGTTCAGGGTAATTCCAGTATTTTAATATTGCAGAACGAAACAGCATTGCCATGGTCCTGAAGCAGGATATTGCCTTCACGGTTTTCACCGAATGCCGGCCAGTCCTTATACTTACTGTATGCCACCAGGGCACGCCACTCCTGTGTGCCGCGTTCATATTCCACAATTTTACAGCCATTCAGATAATGTTCCACCCTGTTATCGTTGACCACTATCCGTGCGCGGTTCCACTTTCCCGGCGCGTTCACATATTTGGCAACCGGCAGCTGGGGATTGTAGAATCTGGCATCAGCGGTGATCAGATCATACAAAGATCCCATGGTTCGATTACCTTTGACACCCAACAGTGCATCGGGATGCCGGGCATCATCCAGGATCTGAAACTCACACCCGATAGCAGACCCTTCGCCCTTGTTGAGTGCAGTATTCACAAAATATTTGATACCGCTGTTTGCTCCATCGCTGATTGAAAAATCGACCTCCAGAATAAAATTCCTGAATAACCGGGTGGTCACAATGTCGCCACCATTAGCCGATTCAGCGCCGGCTGATTGCTCAACCGATAAAGTTCCGTCCCTGAATACCCAACCCTTTTCCGGAAACCGTTCAGATTTGATGCCCCGCCAGCCGGCAGAAGTTTCACCATCCCACAACAGTTTCCAACCGGCCTGCACTTCCCTCTCGGTGAGGCTGTTTCTCAGATAGCTTACTTCGGGTATCGTCACTTTTCCAAAAGTTTCGAAATCTGCAGCACCGGCCGGCCTGATTCGTATGTTCTTCCAGCGTATCTGCCTTTCGGCTAAGAGGGAATCAGTGATGGCATGTACCTGAAGGGCAATAAATCCTGTTTCTGTTTCTTCTTCCGTAAGATTGGCACACGGGACATCATTGATCCAGGTGATGATATGGTTTTCATAAGCCAGTACCCTGAATTTATTCCATTCACCGCTTTTATAGGCATTCCTGGCAGGAGGATTGTATTCCAGCGGATACCGCCATCCGTTGCGGGCTTCATCATAAATACCCCCTGACCACTTTCTTTCAGAATTATCACCTTCCACCTGCAGTCCGTATACCCTTCCCTTTTCATAGTCTGGTACACTGTGACTCCGGATCTGCACTCCTGAATTCAGGTCTTTGTCCATTTTCATCTCATACTCCAGAATGAAATTAGTAAATTCTGCACCATTGGTGAGAAAGGTATTCGGAGTGTTTAAGGCCGATATCCCTGTAATACAGCCTTCCTCCACCCTGAATTCTGCTGTGCCGTTGAGCTTTTTCCAGCCTTTGATGTCCTTTCCATTGAAAAGATCCTGCCATTCAACTTCCTGAGCCGATAATAAACCCACAGGGAATAAAGGCACCATCATGATTATCTTCTTAATGTTTATCATATGTTATAATTTAAAACAAAAAATAATTCTTGGCATTATAATAGCAAATGTTTTCAACTATCTTACCCAGCCAGGCTTTGTCATCCGGCAACTCTCCTCTTTCCACATCGTTCCCGATCAGGTTGCACAAGACCCGGCGGAAATATTCGTGCCTGGGATACGAAAGCAGGCTGCGTGAATCGGTGAGCATGCCAATAAACCGGCTCAGTAACCCGAGGTTGGAAAGTGTATTCAGCTGCTTCTCCATACCATCCTTCTGGTCGAGGAACCACCAGCCTGAACCCCATTGGATCTTCCCGGGCACATTGCCATCCTGGAAATTACCGATCATGGTGGCCATTACTTCGTTGTCGGCAGGATTCAGGTTGTAAAGAATGGTTTTGGCCAGCACACCTCCGTGATCCAGGCGGTCGAGAAACCTTGCCATGGGAGCTGCTACAGCGGAATCACCTATCGAATCAAAGCCCGCGTCAGGACCAAGATTGCTGAACATTCTAGAATTGTTGTTCCGCTGGGCGCCGATATGATATTGCTGGATCCAGCCTCTGCCATGATCCATGACTGCCAGGTCATAAAGCAGGGCCGACCGGAACCTGGAAATTTCGTCCGGGTGAATTGCCAAACCCTTTCTCACTTTAGTAAAGATAGTATCAATGTCGGCAGCCGTGTATGGATCGGCGTAGAAAGTTTCCAGCCCGTGATCCGACAACCGGCATCCGGCTTTATGAAAGAATTCATGCCGTTTGTTCAGTGCGTCGAGCATGGTGCTGTAACTGCCGATCTCTGTATCGGCGGCCTCCCCGAGCCGGCTGAGGTAGGCGCTGAACCGGTCCGGATGATCCACCTGTAACAGTTTGTCAGGTCGCCAGGCCGGAATAACCCTCACACCGCGATGCTGTTTGCTGATCGTATGATGGTGCTCAAGGGTATCAAGCGGATCATCGGTAGTGCAGACAATCTCTACCTGCATGCGCCGGAGCAGTCCGATAGGTTTAAAATCCTCCTGCTTGAGCATTGCGGCAGATGATTCAAAAATTTCCCTTGCTGTCAGCGGTGTTAGAAGCTGATCAATGCCAAAATACCGCTGCAGCTCCAGATGGGTCCAGTGATAGAGCGGATTTCTCATGGTATAGGGTACAGTTTCCGCCCATTTTTCAAACTTCTCCCAGTCAGAAGCCTGGCCCGAGCAGTATCGCTCGTCGATACCGTTGGCCCGCATCGCCCGCCACTTATAATGGTCCCCGTAAAGCCAGGCCTGGGTGATATTGTCGAAATTTTCATTTCTGGCAATCTGCTCAGGCGACAGGTGGCAATGATAATCTATGATGGGCAATCTGGCCGCATGACCGTGGTAAAGGTTGGCGGCTGTTTCCGACTGCAGCAGGAAATTTTCATCCAGGAATTTTTTCATGGTTGCCGGGTATGTTTTAGGGATCAATGCTATAGATCTTCCACTCTTTTCATCCTGGGTACAAACAAATGCATAACCATCCAGGCTACCAGGTACGCCAGGCCGCATACGATGAACATAATGCCATATCCCGCTTCAGTTTTTCCAAGGGCAACAAAATGTTTCAACAGCAGTCCCGCAGCCCAGGCAATCAGAATGCCTCCGGATGCCCCTGCCATACCGCCGATCCCGGTAACAGAAGCAACGGCTTTCTTAGGGAACATATCCGAAACGGTGGTAAATATGTTGGCCGACCAGGCTTGGTGGGCGGCACAGGCAATGCCTATGGTGAGCACAGCCAGCCAGGTATTGATCTGCCCCAGCCTGCTGGCAAAAAGTACGGACAAGGGAAACAAGGCATAGATAAACATCGACAATTTACGGGCCACATAGGTCTTTAGCCCTTTGTTCATTAGCTTCTTGGGCACCCAGCCTCCGTAAACCGACCCGAAGGTTGAGATTGTGTAAACTACCGCAACTGCCAGCGGCCAGCTGATGATACCGGGAATATCGGAGGATGCCCCGCTGTAATCAGGATTTGCTGACATATAGTCTTCTATTTTCCGTGCATTTTCCCCATTGAGGAAGGCCGGAAGCCAGAACAAATAAAACCACCAGATCGGATCGGTGAGAAATTTTCCAAAGAAAAAAGCCCAGGTCTGGCGGTAAATCAGCAGCCGCCACCAGGAAACATTGCCGGTCGCTACGGACGCCTCCGCCTGTTCGTCCGCATCGCTGTGGATATAATCGTATTCGGAACGCGACAAAGCTCCGGTACTGAGTTTTTCACCCGGCGAGGCATAATGGCGAAACCAGAAATACAGCCAGATCAGACCTATCGCACCCGTGATAACAAAGGCCCATGCCCATCCCCAATGCAGGGCGATCCAGGGTACCGTAAGCGGTGCCACAATAGCGCCCACATTGGTACCCGAATTGTATATACCGGTAGCATATGCCCTTTCCTTCTTAGGGAACCATTCAGCAATGGTTTTATTGGCCGAAGGGAAGTTGCCGGCTTCTGAAATACCCAGGGCGGCACGCCAGAAGCCAAAGGAAACTGTGTTATGAGCAAAGGCATGGCCTATGGCTGCCATGCTCCAGCCCAGTAAAGAAAAACCATATCCTTTCCGGGTCCCGATCCGGTCAATCAGCCTTCCTGCCAGCAGTAACCCCAGGGCATAGGCAAGTTGAAAGCTCATTACCACATAGGAATACATCAGTTCCTGGTTGGCCTTATCCGTGCCAAACACACCTGCATCAGCCAGGGTCGTTTTTAACAGGCCCAGCACGTTACGATCAAGGTAGTTAATGGTGGTGGCAAAAAACACCAGGGCACAAATGGTCCAACGGTAATGGCCAATTTTCTGGAACGTTGTCATGCGGTTGGTTTTAGACAGTTGTAGGTTTGAGGTTGTGAGTTGTGAGTTGTGAGTGTTGTGATTGTTGTGATTGTTGTGATTGTTGTGATTGTTGTGATTGTTGTGATTGGTCTTTAATCATTAATCTTTGATCTTTGATCTTTGATCTTTAATCTTTGATCTTTAATCTTTGATCTTTAATCTGTCTTTACAGGCCCAAAGACCCACAGCCGGGTTGGATATATAGAAAATATCCTCACCTTCCACAGTCAGGTTGAACCCTTCCCTCAGCAAATCCGGAGGATACTTTTTCAGCATCTTTTCCGGAGCGGCATACCTGAAGTTTACAGACTCCGTTTCCTCCCGGGTGAGATAACCCGGACAATAAGTGACCGAAAACCGCCCTTCAGTACTTCCATGGATCAGGTGGGCCGCGGCGCTGAGGTTATTGCCCAGTTCAGGGCTGGTATCCAGGGCGCTGAGGGTTTTTGGCGTCCCGAAATATCCGTATTTCCGGATCAGCCGGTCGATTTCCGGGTCCTCGCCGAATTCCTTAACACCCGGAGCCATTACAATGAGTTCGCCTCCATCGGCAATGGCCATGCGGGTCCGGTATATGCTCTTGTTGCCCAGCCAGGTGCTTTTGAATTCCGACGGGTCGAGGTACACAACCACCTTTTTCAGCGGCTTGTCCAGCAGGGTAAAGTTTACCTGCACAGATAGTGCAGCAGCCCTGGTGAATACCTCCTCATCGTCGCCGATAAAGAGACCCCGGATCACCAGCCTGCCATCCTCATTCCTGCCCACCACGGTATGTATATATACCACCGGCAGGCCTGTTATAAAATGCTCTGATGCATAGTTGAGCAACTGTCGCACAGGATTGTCTGCACGGCCCATCAACCGCTCCATACCATAAACAGCGCCGATAAAATGACTTTTATTGATTCCCTCAGCACCACCGGTGCCTACAAAGATGTTTTTATTATAATTGGCCATGCCGATAACCTCATGGGGAACAACCTGGCCAACCGACAGAATCAGGTCGTGCCCTCCCTGCCATACCAGCTTGTTCAGCTGGGCCGGCCAGTCGTACGACAAAGCATTTCCGGTAATCTCAGCCACAAATTGACCGGGAACCCGGCCCACAGTGATCACATCATTCCGCCAGTCGTGTATCCTGAAAATCTTCCGGGGAACGCCGGGGAACATAAGGCTGATCTGCTCCGGGGTCATTGGGGAATGGGTTCCCAAAGCCGGTAGAACGTCATGAAGCTTTTCCCCGTAATACTGGTAAATCAGGGTCGTCAGGTCCCCTGCGCGGGAATGAAACCTGGTAAAGTCAGGCGGAACGGCCAGAACCTTGTTCCTGCGGCCCAGCTTGTCCAGGGCAGTGAAGAGTCCCTCCCGGAGATCACGGGGGGAGATCTCTGTTGCTGCCGATCCTTGCTGATAATATATCATAGCGTGAGTATTAACAGTTCATACACCGCCATAGGCGCTATAGCCCCCGTCAACCGGCAATACAACCCCGGTAATGAAGGAGGACATTTCCGACAGCAGGAACAGCACTGCTCCCTGAAGGTCTTCAGGCTGGCCGTATTTCCCCACCGGAGTGCTGGCCATGATCTTATCTCCGCGCGGCGTGGATCTTCCGGTTTGCTCATCCACAAGGAGAAAACGGTTCTGGTTGGTCAGAAAAAATCCCGGAGCTATTGCATTTACGCGTACACCTGTTTTGGCCAGGTGCACGGCCAGCCACAGGGTGAAGTTATTCACCGAGGCCTTGGCGGCCGAATAGGCCGGTATCTTGGTGAGGGGACGGATGGAATTCATGGAGGAGATGTTGAGGATCACACCCGATCCCCGCTGGATCATCTCCCGGGCAAAGACCATCGTGGGCAGAAGGGTGCCTGAGAAATTCAGGGCAAAGACCTTGTCAAAACCTGCAATGTCCAATCCGAAAAAGGTATCCTCCCATGCAATCTCTTCCTGGCGCGTAATCTGTTCAATCCTGGTGGTAGCTGCCGGAGCATTCCCCCCGGCGCCATTGATGAGGAAACTGATGTCGCCCAGTTTTTCCGTGATCTGACTTTTTGCAGCGATCAGGGATTCCTTGTTCAGCACATCAGCTTCTAAACCGACACAGGGTGTACCATAGGTTTCCGTGAGGCCTCCGGCCAGTTCCTGAGCAGCCGAGAGGTTTATATCGATGATAGCAGATTTAATGCCACTGGCAGCGAGGCCTTCGCACACAGCTTTGCCAATGATCCCGGCGCCCCCGGTAATGACACAGACTTTCCCTCTTACATCCGAAAAATCGAGGTTTCTCATAGGTTATCTTGATTGTTTACAGGATTATAATAGCTGCTATTTTCTTTTACCATGATATCAATTGGACTGTAATTGACTTTCTCAACCGGCTTGCCGGTCAGCAAATAATTAAACATTGCCATGGCCGATCGGTATCCCTGTTCCTGAGGCTTCTGGCAGATCAGGAAATCGACGATCCCCTGTTCCATATAAGCCTGGTTGTCCCCGATCAGATCATATCCCGCCAGGAGGATCCTGCCTTTGCCGGTTGCTGAAAAATGCCGAGCCACCTGGTGCACTTTTGAATTGGTGACAAAGATCCCGGCAATATCAGGATGTTCCGTCAGGATCTTATTCAGACTTTTCTCCGGTTCACCATGCTGAACCAGGTCGATTTCGTATGATAAAGTTTTAATACAATGCCCGGGAACAACCTTTTCAAAATATTCCATGAATCCTTGTTCCCGGCGGTACATATGCCGTGTTATAAACCTGTTCCGGGCGAGGTTGAGAATGAGGACGGTGGAACAGTCAGGCAATCCATATTGCATGAGCCTTGCAGCTACATAACCGCTTTGCAGGGCATCCTGCCCGAAATAGGCGAGTTTACCCTCATCCTCGAGATCGGTGTCAATCAGGATCACGGGTATGTTCTGTACTGCACATTTGCCTATGAAATGCCGGGCTGCATCGTGAAAATGCGGCGCCACAATGATGCCGTCAGGATTCATGGCCAGTATGCGGTCGAACTGCCGTACACACGATAATTCTTCCCCGGGATCAAAATTAAAAACCGTAATCCTGGTGTTGAAGTTCCACAGTTCTTCCCTGGCCCTGTTTAGACCTGTTAAAGGTTCCTTCCAATAGGGATTGCTGTCGCCGTCATCCGGGATCAGCGCTGCAATGCTGAAAGACTTTTTCAGGGCAAGCGATTTGGCCAGCAGGTTGGGTGTATAACCAAGACCTTCCACCAGCGACATTACCCTGTGGTGCGTTACCGGATTCACCTCCCCGCGGTTATGCAGCACCCTGTCGACCGTGCCGATGGAAACATTGGCCATGGCTGCAATATCCTTGATGGTAACCCTTCTGTGCCCGGCTTTGCCTGTCTGGATCATATTGCTGAAAATGTGATCGTGTACGTTAACGGCAAGTTAAAATTTTATTTTTAATCAGCATTACAAAACCTTAAAAAATATTCCCCGGATATTTTTTAAGGACTTTTGAGGCAAACCAGTATATTAGCAAGGAAATAAACAGATAGTACCCTTCATGAAGAATGCATCCCAATCGCACAAGCTTTTTAACATGGTGGTAGTAGTAGCTGCCCTGGGCTATTTTGTTGATATTTATGACCTGATCATTTTCGGGATCGTCAAGAATCCCAGTCTTTCAGACCTGGGACTCACTGACAGCCAGGCACTTTTTAATACCGGCAATTATATCCTGAGCATGCAAATGGCCGGTATGCTGATTGGGGGTATCGTCTGGGGGATCCTGGGGGATAAAAAGGGCCGGTTATCAATTCTCTTCATGACGATCTTATTGTATTCCCTGGCCAATATTGCCAACGGTTTTGTAACCAGCATCACACAATATGCCTGGCTGAGATTCATCGCAGGTTTCGGCCTTTCCGGCGAATTCGGACTGGGGGTCACGCTCGTGTCCGAGGTGATGTCGAAAGAAAAGAGAGGGCTTGGCGCCAGCATCGTTTCGGGCATAGGTATTCTGGGTGCAGTGCTGGCTTTTATAGTGGCGGAACGGTTTGACTGGCGCACGGCGTATTGGGCCGGCGGGGGGTTGGGACTTGTATTGCTCTTCCTCCGCATCGCCGTATATGAATCCGGTATGTTTGAAAAAACCCGGGAGCAGCATGTCAGTAAAGGCAATTTCCTGGCCTTGTTTACCAATGGGACCAGATTCCGCAAGTTCTTCTTTTGCACCCTGCTGGCCCTGCCTACCTGGTATACGGTAAGCGTGCTCACCATCAATGCCCCTTCATTTGCGCAGGACGCCCTGAAGATCTCAGGAACTGTAAAAGGATCTACCTCAGTAATGCTGCATTATATAGGCGCAGCCCTGGGAAGCTTTTTGTTCGGATACCTTTCCATGCTTTTTAAGTCGCGCAAAAAAGCCATCCTCCTGGCTACCTCCTGTATCCTTGTGCTAACAGCCGTTTATTTTTCACTGTTCGGGGCTTCTTCCATACTGCTGTATCTGGTCCTGCTCCTGTTGGGCATTCCCATGGGCGGACTTTGGGCCATTTTCGTTACCGCTGCATCGGAGCAATTCGGCACCAATATCCGGGCTACCGTTACCACCACGGCACCGAACTTCGTCAGGGGGGCCACCATTCTGATCACCTTTCTCCTGGGCATCCTCACCCCGGTGGTGGGACTCTGGTCGTCAGGGGTGATCGTCGGTGTGATCTTTATTGGTATTGCCCTCGTTTCGGTTTTCTTTACGCCTGAAACCTATGGCAAGGATCTGGATTATCTGGAGCCCATAAGTTAGCGCTTGTACAGCTCCATTAAATGCATCAGAAGACCAGGGTAAAAACAGTCTCAACACCCGGAACGGAAGTAAAGGTGATTTTCCCGTTATGCAGCATCATGATCTGGCGGGATAAGCTTAGACCTATCCCGGATCCCCCTTCCCTGGTAGTAAAGAAAGGTACAAATATCTTATCGCTGATTTCCTCACTGATCCCTTTGCCGTTATCGGTTACCTGAATCCAGGTCCTGCCTGCCTGATCGGAAAAAGCTGCCAGTTTTATCTTTTTCTCTGTCCCTTCCTGCAGGGAATGGATGGAATTGGTGACCAGATTGATCAGCACCTGCTCGATGAGTTGTTTATCGGCCGTTATGCACAGCGTTTCCGGATCAACAACGATGGTTAACTGAATATGGTGCTTCATGATTTCAGAGGAGAATAATCGCTCTATTGCGCTGAACAGGTCATGAACCTTCACGACAGAACGCTCCGGCGCAGGAATTATCGTTAAACTGCGGAACCTGTTTACAAATTCAAGCATGCCCTGCGCCCTTTCATCAATAATATCCAAACCGCGCAAAGTATCTTTCAAAGTTTCCCTGGTAAATGATACCGACCCGCCAGGCTCCACTGGCTCTTTTTCATAGAAGGAACGGATCGTTCTGATGGAAGAAGAAATGGGACCTACCGAGTTCATAATTTCATGGGTCAGCGTCCTGAAAAGCTTATGCCAGGATTCCTGTTCATTTTCTTCCAGTTCATTCTTGATGCTCTGAAAAGTGAGCAACCTTATTGTATCGCCCTGGATCACAAATTCACTCGCCCTGATGGAAAGGGGTACCTGCTCAACTTTTGATCCGGCCTTCAACAGGCATTGTTCCCCGGATTTTATACCGCTGAGCTGCGCGGCAAGTGCCGGATCCATGTCCTCAAGTTTCAGGATTTTCCTGGATGGAGATAGTTTCAGAAGGCGTTTTGCTGCGGGATTCAGAATGTCGATCTTACCTCCCCCGGTATAAGACAGAATCCCGATTCCGGCATTATCAACCAGATGCTGCAGATAGTATGAACGCCTGTTGTTCTCGAGCCTGAGCATCTGAATTCTCCGGTTGATCTGATCAAATTGCTCGTACAGATTTTCAAATGACCTGCCCTTGGCGGATTTTTTATAGGCTACAGTAGTATCATCACTGGATACGGCACCAAAGAAGGCAGTAAGATCACGGTTAACACGGTTGATATAATGAAGCAGGAGAAAGACCTGGATGATCAGCAGCAATAAAATGTTTACGGCTATATATAGGTCTCCCCGGTGAAAAACAACGTATGCCAGCACCAGGCTTGTAAGCGTAATAAAAGACACCCTGATGAACACATTGACATAAAACCGATGATGGATCATGGCTGAATGATTTTCTGCTTAAGAAGCTTAAATATTATATTTTTCAATCTTGCGGTACAGGGTCTGCCGACCAATACCCAGTTCCCTGGCTGCTTCTGCTATATTCCAGTTGTGGTTTTTAAGGGAAAGTGCGATCGCTTTCCGTTCAACATCTTCCAGTTTAGATCCTAAAGGTAAAAATTCAGCAGTCACGTCATCAGCTCCAAAAGAAAAATCTTCAGGTACCAGGTCTGCCGAGTCCGCCAGGATCACCGCTTTTTCAATGGTATGACGCAGTTCTCTGACATTGCCGGGCCAGGCATATGCTTTAAGTTTTTCCGCGCATTTGCCCGAGATGCTTAACCCCTTGCGACCATAACGGGCAGCGAATTCACCGAGGTAATGCCTTGCTAACAGCAGAATATCATTCCCCCTGATACGCAAAGGGGGTATTTCAATATGTATGGTGTTGATCCTGTAAAACAGATCCTCCCGAAAGATCCCCTGCTTTACCATGGACGTCAGATCTTTATTAGTGGCACAGATGATACGGATGTCCACGCGGGTTTCCCTGTTCGATCCAAGCGGTGTGACTTTCCTTTGCTCAATGGCCGTCAGGAGTTTTGGCTGCATGTTCACAGCCAGGTTACCGATTTCATCGAGGAACAGGGTGCCACCGTTTGCGGCCTCGAAACGACCGATACGATCATCCCTGGCATCGGTATAGGCTCCTTTTACATGACCGAAAAGCTCGCTTTCAATTAAGGTTTCCGGCAGTGCGCCAAGGTCTACTGAAACAAAATCCTGCTTATGACGATCGGAAAGCAGGTGAACTCAGGGCGATCAATTATTGGCGGTTCCGTTTTCACCGGTCAGTAAAACACTGGCATCTGTTTTGGCAACTTTTTGTATTTTTTTCATCAAATCGGTCATTACCGGAGAATCCCCGATAATTCCCGAAAAACCCTTGCTGATATCTTCTTTTAATTGCTTCTCTTTAAGCTGGAGGTACCGTACCTGTTTTTTTGAACTTCGCAGCTTCATGGCCGACTGTAAAGTGGCCAACAGTTTGTTGTTATCCCAGGGTTTCACTATAAGATCCGTGGCTCCCTCCTTAATAGCCCTGATAGCCAGTTCAATATCACCATATGCGGTAATCATCACCACCACGGCATCAGGATCACTTTTCAGAATGCTGTTAAGCCAGAACAGGCCCTCATTGCCCGTGTTTACGCCAGCGGTAAAATTCATATCAAGCAAAACAATATCAGGGAACTCTTTCCCCAGGAATCCCGGGATAAGATTCGGGTTGCGCAGTGTACTGACTTTCTCAAACTGATACTTTAGAAAAAGTTCCAGCGAATTCAGAACGCTGACATTGTCATCGACAATGAGAATATGACCGTCAATTTTTACCATATCCGGATGAATCAGGACATAAGGAAAATCAGGTTAAAATTAAGAATTATGTACCAGGAACATCCAACATATGTACCATTTTGACACACATAAAGAAAACTATAATGAAAAAATATTTATATCAGTTAGTAAATCTGCATGTTAAGAATAATGGCATAAACCTTGGTCATACCCTTCAGAAGTCAACCAGATTAATGAATATATTCAAGCCATGTTACAACATTACCTGATAACTGCCTGGAGGAATCTGTTGAAGAACCGCACAATATCCGTTATCAATATTCTGGGCCTTACCCTGGGTTTGGCTTCTGCGGTAATAGCCATTGCCTATGCGCAGTATGAGCTCTCTTATGAGAATTGCCATGTAAAGGCACCCAGGATTGCTGCCATATACCTCAATGGCAACTTTGGTGATGTCAAGTCCTTGCCGGTCTCATTTGGCCCGGAGGGAGAGGCATTGCAGAATTTATTCCCCGAAATAGAAGCGCGGACAATAACCAGATCATACGCAACAACGGTAAGGGCAGGAGAAAATCTTTTTATCGAAGACGAAATTGTCTTCGCTGATTCCATGTTTTTCAAAATATTCTCCATTCCGTTCATTGAAGGCGCTCCTGTCATGGATCCCCAAAGCATTGTTGTTTCAAAAAAGGCAGCAGCCCGGTATTTCGGACATGACAGCCCCATAGGGAAAAGTCTCCGGATCAACTGTAATGGCGTACAGGTTGATTTCACGGTAACCGGTGTATTCGGGGACCTGCCCTTCAATACCCACGTCCGCGCAGAGTTTTTCATACCCTTTTCTTTCACTCCCAGATTTGGTTTCTGGAAATACCAGGAATACAACTCAACAGCTTATAATTCTTATGTTCTGCTAAAACCTGGTACCGACCTGCGGTCACTGAATGAAAAAATCCTTAAGTCCTATAAAATACCGGTTCAGATTGAGAATATTTCTGCCTATCTGCTTCCTCTGAAAGAAATCCATTTCAAGGGAACCTTCGAAAATACCAAGGGGAAACTGATGGTTTTCCTGCTGGGAGGCTTGTTTGTTTTACTGATTTCCTGTCTGAATTTCATAAACCTCACCACGATACTGTTTTCAGCAAGAACCCGGGAAACAGGCATTCACAAGGTCAATGGAGCCAGACATATCCACGTAATGGCCCAGTTGTTAACGGACACGTTGTTGTCCACCCTCATCAGCTTTAACCTGGCTATTGTACTTTTAAAAATAGCCCTTCCCTGGTTTAATGCTCGCATGTATACCAATATCCATGTGACTTCCAGCAAAGAGTTTTTGCTGACAGGGTTTTTGCTTTTTGTGGCCATCACAATACTGTCCGGTATATATCCTGCCATCAGATATGCATTCGTGAAACCAATCCTCCTGATGAAACCGGATACTGTAACGCATCACTCGAAAGCATACTCCAGGTGGATCCTGACTACCCTGCAACTCTTCCTGAGTGTTATTTTTATCCAGGTAATCATGGTCATGGACAGGCAGAATCTTTATCTTGAAAGTAAAGATATCACCCGGTGCAATGGGGAAAATGTCATTTGTCTCACAGGTTATCCCTGGGGTGATTTAAACAAGGTAAAGGATGAACTGAAAAAAAATCCATCCGTGGAAGCCATTTCCTGGGGATCCACCATTCCTAAAATGGGCTATAACCTCACTATGAACTGGAGGGTAGAAAACAACACTACTATGGCTGCAGATTATTTCTTTGCTCCGGATTATCCTGATGTGTATCAGATTAAAATGCTTTACGGACGGTTTTTCTCGGAGGAATACCCATCGGATAAAGAAACAGCCGTGGTGATCAATGAAAGAACAGCTTTCGAACTGGGATACAGCGATCCCCTAAACAAGCAGATGTTGCTCCGGGGAAAGTATTATACCATTATCGGTGTGGTGGATGATTACATGGCTGTCCCTCCCATATTGGATAAAATGCCTTCGATCATCACCTGCAGTGACAGCCTGAATCAGTACCTGCTCATCCGTATCAATCCCGAAAACCGGGAGGCTACACATCAATTTATACTCACCACCCTGAAACAGTTTAATCCGGATTATCCAGTTGATATCAAATATCATGATGATATCCTTCTGGAAACCAAAGAAGGCAAATCCTACGTATCCGCCAGCCGGCTGATGCATGTTTTTTTCCTGCTTACCATCATCAACTCGCTGATCGGTATCTTCGGATTGTCGGTCTTTATTGCGCAGCGATATCGGAAACAAATAGGTATCCGGAAGGTTTTCGGAGCCGGTATTACTGTCATCATGTTAAAACTTTCCAAGGGGCTTTTAATCCAAACGGCTATCGCTATTGCCTTTGCATCACCTTTATCTTACCTCTTCAGCAAGGGCTTTCTTAATGTTTTCCCTACCCACATCAAGCCGGGTGCCTTGTTTTTTCTGCTGGGAGGGATAATCATGCTGATGATGCTGCTGGTAACCGTAAGCTGGCAAACCTGGAAAGCAGCTGTAGATGATCCGGTAAATTCCTTACGGTATGAATAAATATCCAAAAATGCTTTAATAGGATTTTCACCATTTTCATTATATTTGATGTATTGCCTGAGAGGGATACGGAAACCGCCATTCAGGGTTTCCTGATCTGCTTTTAGCGTGAAAGATTATTAATTTAATACCATGCTGCCTTGAATTCTCGTTGTATCTGGCTATGGATTTTTATAATCCTCATGCTGTTTTCCTGTAAAAAGGAGGAATATGAGTTTCCACTGGTCTTTACCGGTGAAGTGACCGATATTTCAACAGAAGGTGCCGTATTCCATGCCAAAATCACCGATATCAGCACCGATGGCACCTCGCAGTATGGCTTTGTGTGGGATAACCGCTCTCAGCCCGATCTTAATTCGTCACGCCTGGTGCTGTCCGATGATCCGGGAAACGGCACTTTCAGCGCCAGGATCACCAATGACCTGGTGGCCGACAGCCTGTATTATGTAAGGGCCTTTGCCAGAAACTCGCAATTTATCACATACGGCCAACAGGTAACTTTTCGGAGTCAGGGCAGCATGGCCCCGGTCATTCTGGATTTTGAACCCATACAGGGTAGTTCCAATACTCAGATCACCATTACAGGGGATAATTTCAGCGCCGACGAGGAGAATAATGTGGTGATGTTTGGTCCGGTAATGGCGAAAGTGGATAGCTCAAAAAAAGACAAACTGGTGGTCACCTTGCCTCCGGAGGTGAAAGTTTCAGGATTGGTAAATATTTCCATAACAACAGCCGGGCAAACCAGCCTGTCTTCGGGTATTTTCAGGCTTGAAGGGGTGATCATCACCGGAATTGACCCGGTTACGGCTATTGGAGGTGATGTGATCACGCTTTACGCTGCAGATTTTGGTCCTGAAATCGCTGACAACATATTGACTTTCAACGGTATCGAAGCTGAGATTCTGGCTCTGAACAACGGAAGCATTACCGCCCTGGCACCTTATAATGCCCCCATTGGAGAAAACGATGTTGCCCTGACGTTTAACGGTAAAACCTGCACCCTTAGCCAGGGCCTCATTGTTAGGAATCCCTGGGCATTGCTGGAAAGTTCGCCGGAATATGGTTTCAACAGGATCGATGCGGCGGCTTTTTCCATCGGGAGCCTGGGCTATTATGGCTTAGGGTATCTTCCCAACTTTAATGAAAACAGGAATGATTTCTGGTGCTACCATCCTCAAAACAATGTCTGGGAACCGAAAGCAAGTTTCCCGGGTGCCGGCAGGCATGATGGCGTATATTTCTCCTTTGACGGAATTAAGCTATATGCAGGTCTTGGTACCAATGGTTCCGATATTTATACGGATTTCTATGAATATGATCCGATACGTGACACCTGGACACAAAAATCAGGATTCCCCGGCGCCACCAGGTTTGAAGCTTTTTCCATAGGCCTTGGTGGAAAAGGATATTACGGGCTCGGGACTGAAGTTGGAGGTGGTGAAAATTCCGAATTGAATGATTTTGGGAATATGATCCGACTAGCGATCAATGGACAAAGCTTGCCGATTTCCCCGGTTCAGCGGTAATGGAAGTTACCGGTTTCGTCCTGAATGGTAAAATCTATGTCGGACTGGGGATGAGTGCATTAATGTATCCCATTACCAGGGAAATTCTGGGAATATGATCCCGAAACAGATCCTGGTCGAGAAAAGATGATTTCCCGGGCAAGGCAAGACGGCAGCCACTCGGATTCAATCATTGGCAGCGATGCTTTTATAGTATCGGGACTTGAGGTAGGTGGATATCGGCACCCTGTTGCCAGACGCCTGGCGTTTCGATAGCCGTTTGACCGTTGGATCAGGATTGCAGATTTACCTTTAACCGATTTTATCAGGGGGCAGTATTTATTATTGGTGATACAGGCTATTTGACCACCGGAGAAACATGGGGCTTTTACGCAAAATCCGGGGGGACTTCATATCATTTAAACCGGAGGGAAATTGATATGAACAAACTTGTATCTAATACACGCTTTCGCATTCTTGCTATCGTATCAGGCACATGCCCAGGTCGTCTCCAACAAACTGGATCTTTTATATCGGCCTCCAGGGAAGCCAGATGAATGGCGAAGAAATGATCCAGGAGGATGGGTTCACCGCGCCGGCGCTTTTCCCAAACATGGGAACCGCAAAGGCTTTGCCATAAAAGGGGTTTTTAACCTGGATAATCTCTTTTCACTCGGTGCCGGCCTCCAGCAAAACAAGTATGACCGACTGGAGCCTTGCTGGCTATGATGTTTACAATACCGCCCTGGTCAGGACAGCTTCATTGAGCGTCATCCTGGGCCTGCAACTCCCTTTTAAAGAACAGGCCTGTTTAACCGGCTGAGATTTTCACTCCAGCTGGCCCCGGTGATCGGTGCCTGGAATTTTTCTTCGGATGTCACTCCCTACATCATTATACACAGACCAAAATACATTTCCGAAATGGAGCAAGGAAAGCAAGGAGTTTTATGGGGGGGAGATTGTCCGGAGGCATTGATTTCAGCTCAGCAACGACGTGGACTTTATGCCCGCTTGGGTTACCTGCAGAGCCGCGTCAATTCAAAACTCTACCATGATGAAAGGCTTTCTTGCCTGTACTATGAGGGTGGTGCTGTTTTTCAGGTTATTCCAAGAATAAACGCTTTTACTTCTAAGCCGATGACCATCAGGACATTTTTTATCTCATGCCTTTCACTGGGCTGCATCACCTCCTTTTCGCAGAAAAGCACCTATAAAACATATGGCGACAAGAAGGGAATTGTTTACGACCTCTGCTTCTCCAAGGGCGGTTCGTGGATGGTTGTGCCCGAAGGCACCCTTGTGATGGTTTATGATCTGAAAACCGACCAGGTGATTTACAAACTGGAGGGTGCACATCGTAAATCCATACTGGCTGTAGACCTGTCTTCAGACAGTTCATTACTGGTAACAGGCGGCCGCGACAGCCTGGTCGTTCTCTGGGATATGAAAACGCAAAAAGTCCTGAAAACATTACAGAACCATCAGGGAAGTATAACCGGCGTGAAGTTCAGTCCCGATCAGCGTTATGTGGTTACAGGATCCACAGATGGGACTTCCCGGGTATATAATCTTTCATCCCAAACCATGGAGACCCAGTTCGGTGGTCAATCTAAAGCCATCACCACGGTAGCCTTCAGCAAAGACAATGGTTTGCTGGCCTATGCAGGCGCTGACAAAACAATCGCTCTCATCAGCACGGCAACGTGGAAACCGATATCAATACTAACCGGGCATAAGGACTGGATACGTGAGATCGTTTTCTCCAGCGACAGCAAAAGACTCCTTTCCTGTGATGATGCCGGTAAAATTATCATCTGGGAAATCTCCGACCCGGCTAAACCAAACATATACTACGAATTCCGGCAGGGGTACAAATGGCTGCTGAGCATCGACCTGCATGCCGATGGCAATACTTTCGTTTCCGGAGGGCTATCAGGACAAATCTCCATTGATCTTCCCCCGAGTAGTTATAAATACAAGCTTAGCAATGTGTTACATAAAGTCCGGTTTCTTCCCAATACCGGTTCCAATCTTATTGTGGCAGCCGCTACCCGCGGCAAAGGCGTTATCCTGATGAATTCACGCAACATGCATTTCAAAACACGTTAACATTAATTGAAAAAACGTGTTTACCTTTGCAAGCAGGATGATCAAACTAATAAATATTAATATAAAACACCATGAAAAGCACAGCAACCGCACTCTGGAACGGCTCACTCAAAGACGGGGCCGGATATATGAATTCGAAAAGTGGCTTTTTTAGCAAACTACCCTATACTTTTGTTTCTCGATTCGAAACTGGCGCCGGTGGTACAAATCCTGAGGAGCTTATTGCAGCCGCGCATGCCGGATGTTACAGCATGGCGCTCAGTGCAGAGCTTGGCAAGGCCGGTTTTGTGCCTGAAAGCGTGGAAACATCCTCCACTGTTACCATTGAAAACGGGGTCATTACTTCTTCACACCTGTTGGTGAAAGCTAAGGTTCCGGGGATCAGCAGGGAGACTTTTGACAAGATTTCCCGGGATACCAAATCGGGCTGTCCTGTATCCAAAGCACTGAAGCTTGATATTACGCTGGAAGCTAATCTTATATAATGCTTCTCCGCTTTATTGGTCCAGTCTGACACGAACAGCTTTAGGCCCTTTCTGGCCCATCTCTGTTTCGAATGTTACCCGGTTGTTTTCAGCCACGTCTTCCAGGACATCATTGACATGCATAAAAACACTTTGCTGGTTGCCGAGATCCCTGATGAATCCGAATCCCTTTGATGTGTTCATAAAGGTTACGATCCCTTTTCTGATTTTATCTTCAGGGGCTTCAGCAGCCCGCTTGGGAACACTTATTTCTATATCTTCTGCTTTAACTTTTTGTCTGTTGGTGAAATCTGGAGGCACGGATGAAATCCTGCCATTTTCATCAACATAGGCGATCATGTCATTAAATGATTTGCCTTCTTTGGCATTTTCTCTTCTTTCCAGACGTTTAACTTCTTTCTGCTTTCTCTTTTTTTCCTTCTTATTCCTTACTTCTTTTTTATTGAAGGTTTCCTGTGATCTTCCCATTTACTATGCTATTGGTTAATAATGTTTGTTAGTGAATTTTTATCTTATTGTTCTATCAGTATATTGTTCTTCGTTAACAGGCCCTTCAGTTTGAACAATCCAATGCTTCTTATCTGTCTTACCCGCTCAGTGGATATATCAAACTTAATGGCAATATCATGGAGCGTATGCGCGGGTGTATTGCTCAATCCGAAAGAGAGCGTCAGCACAGAAGCCTCACGATCGCTAAGTTTGCCAAGTGCCCGGTTAATGTTGACTATCAATGATTCACCTATCACCTTGCTGTCGGGTGAAGGAATATCATCACTCTGAATAAGATCATGCAGGGTAAAATTTCCGTCTTCGTGTTGGGATAACAGACTGTCAAAGGATATTTGTCTTTTCTTGATATCATTGGCAATGTTTACTTCTCCCTCATTCCACTCAAGATGCTCTGCAATTTCCGTATCCGTAGGCTCTCTTTGAAGTTTCTGTTCAAGAGTAAGGGCAGCCTTGTTTATTTTATTGATGGAAGAAATCCTGTTAAGCGGCAACCTGACAATTCGGGTTTGTTCCGATATGGCCTGAACGATGGACTGCCGGATCCACCACACGGCATAAGAAATGAATTTGAACCCTCTGGTTTCATCAAATTTTCCTGCTGCTTTTACCAATCCCAGATTCCCCTCGTTGATCAGATCGGCAAATGATAATCCCTGATTCTGATATTGTTTTGCCACAGAAACCACAAATCGCAAATTAGCCAGCACGAGTTTCTTCAATGCTTCCTGATCGCCCTTGTGGATGCGCACGGTCAAACTCACCTCCTCTTCCAGTGAAATCAATTCATATTTGTTTATTTCCTGAAAATATCGGTTAATGGAGATCTCATCCCGTTGGGTAATCTGTTGTGAAATTCTTAATTGTCGCATAAAGCCGATGCTAGTAATTCCTTGCTAATCCTGCATTCATTATTTGGTTTGCATTCTGAATATCGGGCTGAAAAAGGATTCAAAAAGGTGAGCCGGGAAGGACTAAATGAAAAGCAGCATTAGTCAGATGGAGCGCAAATTCTTAACCCTTAATTTTCTGTAAAGGTACTATTATTCTTATTAAAATACTGATTCTATGTTTTTTTCTGTGATACGATCACCCTGATGCCCGTCACATGAATGGACCACTTCCGGTGATCCAGTTGCTGGTTCAAGCACGTCATCAAAGATACCTTACCGGAAAGCATCCCATTGAGTAAACTGGTGCCAGTGTCTAACGGCAGAAATGGCCTGGCCAATAAAATAATCGCGAAAATATTAATATTGTTATCTCTTGTATCATAGCTTCTTACATTTAAGTGTTGAGGTAAAACGCAGGTTATGTCATGGCAGGAATTGCAGGTTGTGAAATTCAAAAAACCCGTTGAATGGTACAAACCGTCAAGAGTCTTCATAACTTTTCTGAAATATTTGCTCCTCATGAAAGAAATATGCACCATTTTGCTTTTCATCGCCCTTTTCGGTGAATCACTGAGCGGACAGGCATTAGTGAAGGGACGTGTGATGGATGAAGAGAATATATCTTTGCCGGGCGTTACCGTGCAGATTATGAATACACAACGCGGAACCGTCACCGATGCTGACGGGAATTATGCTATTTCAGTGAAACCCTCCGATACACTTGTATTCTCCATGGTGGGAATGAAAGCACAGCTTGTGGCTGTAGGCAGTCAGACTGTAATCAACATTACGCTTGCAGTTGAAGCAACTGAAGTTGAACAGGTTGTGGTAATCGGATATGGGACGCAACGGGCGAAGGATCTTACGGCTCCTGTTGTCACCATAAAAAGCGAGGATCTGTCGCGACAGGTGACCTCTAATGCCATGCAGGCTTTGCAGGGCAAGGTGGCCGGAATGCAGATCATCAGCAGCGGAGTGCCCGGGAGCAGTACATCAGTGAAGATCCGAGGGGTAGGATCCATTGGCGATTATGCCAATCCTCTTTATGTTGTGGATGGGGTGTTTGTGGATAATATTGACTTTTTAGGTGCTGGAGACATTGATGATGTAACCGTACTCAAGGATGCTTCTGCAGCAGCAATTTATGGTGTCCGTGCCGCCAACGGGGTCATTTTGATCACAACTAAAAGGGGTTTGGGACAAAAGCCTTCTGTCAGCTATGATGGCTACTATGGCGTTCAGATCCCGGTTAATATCATGAACCTGGCCACTAAGAATCAGTATGTAGAGCTGATGAATGAAGCCAATGCAGATGCAACCGGCTATATTCCGAAGGATCCCGACGCTTACCCGGTAAGCACGGACTGGTACCAGGAACTGGTGAGACCGGCGCCCATGACCGGACACAATATTGACATATCCGGAGCAACTGATAAAACATCCTACTCCTTTGGTGGAAGTTACCTCTATCAGGAAGGGATCATGGACAGTCAAAATTATTACAGCCGGTTCAACATCAGGGCCAGGCTGGATCAACAGGTCAATAAGTTCATGAAGATCGGGGTAAACACTATTCTTTCGCGTTATGACAGGTATATTCCCAATGAGGGTGCCTTCTTCGGAGCCTATGTGAATCCTCCGGTATATCCGGTTTATGATCCTGAAAATACCGAAGCTTATCCGGTACAGTTCGGTTCGCCTCAGCAATATGGTTATGGAAACCAATATGGCAATCCGGTTGCAGCTGCCTACTATACCGATAATTATGAGAAGGGCAATAAACTGGTCTTCAATGGCTATGCAGAATTTTACCCGGTTAAGGACAAAGTTACTTTTAAGATCTCTTATAATCAGGATGTTAACAACTGGACAAACCGGAATTACACGCCTGCCTATAATGTCGGCGGATCGCAGGGTGTCAGGAAATCTTCCCTGACCAAAACATCCGGAAATTCGTCGATGCAGATCATTGACAACCTACTGACTTTTAAAGATAAAGCGGGCAAGATCCGTTATTCCATCATGGTGGGACAATCCACCCGTATTGAAAAATCTGAATATCTTTCCGGCTCCGCCCTGGATGTGCCGGGCATGGATGATCAGTCGAAATATCTGACCACCGGTTCTTACAATGACAGAAATGCATGGGACGGAGCCGGCAGATACAACGGCTTGTCTTTCTTTACCAGGGGATTGTTGAATATCAGCGATAAATATCTGGCAACCTTGACCTTTAGGGCTGATGCCAGTTCAAAATACCAGGAAAAATGGGGTTATTTCCCGTCCATTGGACTGGGCTGGACCTTAACTGAGGAAAAGTTCATGGAGAATCAGAAATGGTTCAGCTACCTTAAAGCCAGGGCCAGCTGGGGACTTCTTGGGAATGACAATGTGCCGGCAAATTCTTCGGTAGTTCTTGGCGAAACCGGCGCACAAAGTTCAGGAATATTCTCAGACAAGCTTGTGGACGGAGTTGGAGCTCAAACGGTAGTGCAGAATTACCTGCGCTGGGAGGTGGTGAATGAATTTGATGTCGGCATGGATTTTACCTTCTACGGTAAAAGGCTTTCCGGTGACCTGGATTATTACCGCAGGACCACCAGCAACGTTGTTTTTTATGTGCCTATTGCCACTGGCGGCGGTGTGACCGAACTGTTGGACAACAACGGAAGTGTGCTGAACAGCGGGATCGAGCTCAGCCTGAACTGGGCAAGTGAATTCAAGAATGGAATCAGGATGAATATCGGATTCAATGCTACTACCATATTCAATAAAGTTATAGAACTGGAAGGTCGCGATTACATACCCGGAGCATATGTGCGGGGCAATTACACCACACGCACCGCGCCCGGCCATCCCATCGGCTCATTCTACGGTTATGAAATTGCAGGCGTATACAAAAGTGAAAGCGAGGCCCTTCTCGATCCGGTGGACCAGACCATTAAAAATGCCGGATTCTTTAAATACAAGGACCAGAATGGTGATCAGGTGATCAATGAAAATGACAAAGTCTATCTCGGCAGTCCCACTCCCTGGCTTATGACCGGTCTGGATTTGGGGCTTCAATACAGGAACTTCGATCTGAATGTATCCCTGATGGGCCAGTTGGGCAACAAAATACTGAACGCCAAGCGAATGAACCGGGATGTATTCACGGATGGCAATTATGACCAGGACTTCTATGAGAACCGCTGGACCAAAGACAATCCATCCGATAAATATCCCTCAGCCGCTGCCTATAATTATTCTTTCGTTCAGCAATCCAATGACTTTTTTGTGGAAAGTGGTTCTTTTATCCGGATTCAGAATATCCAGTTCGGCTATAACATAAAAAAAATACCTTTCATTCCGCTGTTCAGGATTTATGTTTCCGCGCAGCGTCCGTTTACCTATTTCACCTATAATGGATTTACTACGGAGATTGGAGGAAGTCCCATTGCGAGTGGCGTGGACAATTCGGTTCACCCGCTTCAGTCGGTTTATACAGTTGGCATCAAAGCTAATTTCTAATCAATGCATTATCAAACCATGAAAAGAAAAACCAGCTTCATAGCTATAATAACAGGAATAATGCTTTTGACCTGTTGCGAAGATTTTCTTGAGATCCGGCCGGAGGCGACCATACCCACCAGCGGCATCGATTATACAAAATCTGAAAACATTTTTCTTTCCGTCAGCGCCTCCTATGCAAGCCTCAGAAGCTACGGCGCTCATGTTTTTCCTTATATCGGGGCCTTTGAAATTGCATCAGACAATGCCGACAAAGGCAGTACTCCGGAGGACAACCCGCCGATGCTGGAATTGGACAATCTGACCTATGAAGCTGATAACGGGCTGATCAATGACCTTTGGATTGCGTATTACGATATTGTAAGCAGCGCCAACTATTCGATACACCAGATGCCCCTCTTTGAAGCTGCCCTTCTTAACAGTGCCGACAAGTTGTATGCCATGCAATGCCAGGGCGAAGGCAAAACGATCAGAGCATATGCCTATTTCAATCTGACCCGGCTTTTCGGAAAAGTTCCCATTATTGACACCGTGCTTACCTCTGAAGAACTTGCTTCTTTAAACCAGTCCACTACGGCTCAGTTGTATGATTTCATTGAAAAGGACCTGGCAGAGGCTATCCAGGTTCTTCCTGAAAGCTATACCAGCGAATGGGATGGCAGGATCACCAAATATACCGCCATGGCCCTGAAAGCCAAGGTACATATGTATCAGGCCGAATGGGATTCAGTGGCATCGTTAACGGACAGGATCATACATTCAGGCCGTTATAGCCTGGTTCCTGATTTTCGTGAAGTATTCAGTATGGACGGCGAAAACAGTGAAGAATCCCTTTTTGAACTGCAAAGTTCGACACTGGGCAAGACCATCGGTGAACAAACTTATATTGAATATGCCTATGTTCAGGGACCCCGGGCGAACTACCCCAGCAACATGCAGGGATGGGGGTTTTGCGTACCCAGTCAGAAACTGATTGACTTTTTTGTAGCCCGGGGTGAGGTTATCCGGCCGGCAACCACCCTGTTATACCGCGGTACCAAAACCCCGGAGGGGGACAGCATAAAAACAAAGTGCGTTAATCCTGTTTACAACGGCAAGGTCTATACCCCCTCTGTTTATAACAACTGGAATTACAATGGTTACGGCTTCGATCACAATGTGCGGATCCTCAGATATTCCGATGTTCTGCTGATGTACGCCGAGTCCAAAGTGCACGGTGCGACCTTCCCGACTGCGAGTGGATTGACCGCTGATGATGCAGTCAATCAGGTCCGCATCCGGGCAGGATTAAACGCACTATCCGGGGCAACCCTTCAGCAGATTTGGGATGAACGGAGGGCTGAACTGGCCCTGGAAGAAGATCGTTTCTTTGATCTGATCCGTACAGGTCAGGCAGCTGCTGCTTTGGCAGATAAGGGTTTTGTCACAGGCAAGCATGAAGTCTATCCCATACCTGATGCGCAGCGACAACTGAATCCTAATCTCGTGCAAAACAATGGATATTAATATAAATCAATGTTTAATTAAATTATGACAATTATGAAAAACAAATTTGGCTTTTTTGGAGTATTGTTAGGTGCATTACTCCTCGGTGGAATGATGTTATCATCCTGCTCAGATGATGAGAGTGATGGCGGTAATGATGGAAAGATTGATCCCAACACGATTGCAACAAGTAGTCTCATTGCCTACTTCCCCTTTGAAACCCTTGATGAGGAAGTTCAGTATTCCAACAATACGATTACTTTTGGTGATGACGTAGGCGCTGCCACCCTCGTTCCGGGCAGAAGAGGAAATGCTTACAAGGGAAGTACAAGTGAGGCATATTTTGAATATGATGTGGCCTCCGGAACCGCCCTTAAAACCCTCGATGAATTATCGATGGCCTGCTGGATCAAAACGCCCAACACCACCAGCGGTGCAGCCAAGATCTTCACCATCAACGGCGGTGATGTCTTCATGGGCGCGCTGTCGCTGATGCAGGAAAGTCAGGCTACCGGTGACTCCGTGGATATGAAATTCTATCTGTATGACAGTGAATCCCCGGAATGGAAAGGGCAGGATATCAGGAATCAAAGCTCCAAGTTTGTGAATGATTTGTGGTACCATATTGTAGCGGTTTACAACAAAACTACCTCCACAATGGAATTCTATGCAAATGGCAGCCTGGTATTCAGCCAGAATAAGTGGGCCGGTCCTGAGTCAGGTGGTTCACAGCCTCCTCTCGGCCCTATCAAACTCGGACAGGACATGACCAAGATCCATTTTGGCGCCTGGACACAGCAGATCGCCGGAACGCCGGAATCCTGGATGACTTATTACCAGGGCCTGGTGGATGAATTCAGGATCTACAGCAAAGCTTTGTCAGCTACGGAGATCCAGGATCTTTATGAAGCTGAAGTTACCCAGATCAATCCCTGAGATTTGTTTTAGTTGGTGTTGGGGTTTTTGTGTGCTTTTTGATATCCGGCGGAGTTTATTGCTCCGCCGGACTTTAGCTTACCTTGGAAGTTTCATGGAATGCTTCATGGAGATATTTTTTTATTTTTTATAACTGTTATGCGCATGCGCCATCTGCTGATAATACCCGCTTTATTGTTGTTATTTGCCTGTAACCATGAATTTGACAACGAGGATACCGGTGAAATCCTTATTGATTCGCTCTTTGTCAATGATGCTTACGTTGCCAACAATGGCAGTGTGAACAATGTTGATTTCCAGCATCTGGAGATACGTGTTACATTTAATACCACGGTTGATACATCCCGGTTTGACAAAAGCAAGTTGTTTATTTCGGGTGGCATTGATACCAATTACCGGCATTGGTTTTTAAAGGACAATCAAACACTCATGCTGGCCCTCTTCGATCTGGAAGGCCTTTCAACATACCGCCTCCTGTTTGACCAGGGGGATAACCTGGGAGGCGTGGTGGTTGAAAGCTATGCTTCCGTCTTCAAAACAAAACTGGATGAATCTCCCAAGTTTCCTGCCATATCGGATGATTCCCTTCTGACCCTGGTACAAAAAAGAACTTTCAATTATTTCTGGGAATACGGTCACCCGGTATCAGGTCTGGCCAGGGAGCGACTGGGCTCAGGTGATATTGTCACTTCGGGTGGCAGCGGTTTCGGCATGATGGCTGTTGTCGCTGGTATGGCAAGAGGTTTTATTACCCGTGAAGAGGGTTTTAACAGGCTGAAGAAGTCGGTGGATTTCCTGATCAATCCCAATACCGACCGGTTCCACGGTGCTTTTCCGCATTGGCTGAACGGAAGCACCGGCAAGGTGCATCCTTTCAGTTCAAAGGATGACGGTGGCGACCTGGTGGAAACAGCCTTCCTGATGCAAGGCCTGTTGGTGGTTAAAAGCTACTTTAGCAACGGATCTGTCGCGGAACTGGCCTTGTGCGACTCCATTCAGAAACTCTGGTCAGATGTTGAATGGGATTGGTATAGAAACGGCGGTCAAAACCGTCTCTACTGGCACTGGTCACCCAATTACGGGTGGCAGATGAATATGCCGATTACAGGATGGAACGAGGCTTTGATCATTTATGTGCTCGCAGCTTCTTCACCCTCCCACCCGGTACCCAAAGTGGTTTACGATGAAGGATGGGCCAGAAACGGTGCCATGATGAACGGCAATTCCTATTATAACATTCTGCTGCCCTTAGGATCATCCTATGGCGGGCCACTTTTCTTTGCTCATTATTCATTTTTGGGACTGGATCCCCGGAGCCTCAGTGACCCCTACGCAGATTATTGGGAACAACAGGTGGCCCATTCCAGGATAAATTTTGAATACTGCAAAGCCAATCCGCACCATTATCCCGGATACAGTGCCAATTGCTGGGGACTTACAGCCAGTGATATCCCGGGTGGATATAGCGCCAGTTCCCCTACCAACGATATAGGTGTCATAGCTCCTACCGCTGCCATCTCCTCATTACCCTATACACCGGTGGAAAGTATGCAGGCACTGGAATACTTTTACTATGTTCTGGGTGACAGATTATGGGGTGAATATGGTTTTTATGATGCGTTCAGCCTGAAAGACCAATGGTTTGCCTCGTCTTATCTGGCAATCGACCAGGGACCTATCGTCTGCATGATCGAGAATTACCGTAGCAACCTTTTATGGGACCTTTTCATGTCCAATGCAGAAATACAGGCCGGATTAACAAAACTTGGATTTACTTACTAATCATGAAAAAGACTTCTTCTACCATTCTGATAATGATGCTGGTGTTGATCCCGGGAGGGCTATCGATGACCTGTAAAAATCAGTTGAAAAGCATTGCGGACAAACCTGATTCAACCCTGCAACAGGTATCTGATGATTCACTGCTGACCCTGACAGAATACCGTACTTTCCAGTATTTCTGGGATGGAGCCGAACCCAATTCAGGTATGGCCCGGGAACGGTTTCATGAGGACGGGATATATCCCGAAAACGACATGAACGTGGTAACAACCGGTGGTACAGGTTTTGGTCTGATGGCCATCTTGGTTGGAATTGAAAGAGGATTCATTACCCGTGAAGAAGGCTTTGAGCGACTGGATCACATTGTGGATTTTCTGAAAGCAGCAGACAGATTTCATGGGGCATGGCCTCATTGGCTGTATGGTGAAACCGGCAGGGTAAAACCCTTTAGCCCCAAGGACAACGGTGCAGATATTGTTGAAACCGCTTACCTGATCCAGGGTCTCCTCACCGTGCGGCAATATTTCAGGGAAGGTAACAAGCAGGAGAAAATCCTGGCTTCGAAAATTGACGATCTTTGGAAAGAAGTGGAATGGGAATGGTTTACGAAAAACGGAGAACATGTTATTTACTGGCACTGGTCACCATTTTACGGATGGGAAATGAATTTCCCCATCGAGGGATACAACGAAAGCCTCATCACATATGTTCTGGCGGCATCATCACCCACACACCCGGTTGATCCCATTGTTTATCATGAAGGATGGGCCCGTAAAGGCAACATTGTTTCATCCAATCAGATGTATGGCCGTCCATTGATCCTAAAATACAACTATGCGGAAGAATATGGCGGCCCTTTATTCTGGGCTCATTATTCCTATCTGGGTCTGGATCCCAGGAAAATTTCCGACAGGTATGCTGACTACTGGGAGTTGAACCGGAATCTGACCCTGATTAACTGGCAATGGTGTAAAGAAAATCCTTTAGGTTATGAGGGTTACAGCGATTCATGCTGGGGCCTGACAGCGGGATACTCTCCACAGGGCTATGCAGCGCACGCCCCAGGTGAGAAAAATGATCTCGGTGTGATTACACCCTCTGCTGCATTGTCCTCTTTCCCTTACACACCCGAAGAATCCATGAAAGCGCTCAAATATTTTTATTACGAACAAGGAGATCGCATTTTTGGCAAATATGGTTTCTACGATGGCTTCAGCCTGGAAAAGAAATGGTACCCCCGGAGGTATCTCGCCATTGATCAGGGTCCCATAGTGGTAATGATGGAGAACTACCGCAGCGCGCTGTTATGGAATCTTTTCATGACCGCTCCTGAGATCAGGAATGGACTGGCAATACTGGGATTCAAGATCAAGGAATAGAGCCCTCAAACAAACATCACTTATTAACCCTGATTCCTGATTGCGAAACTATTCAGTCATTTTTTTGTATTTTTACGCCTGTCAAGCGGAAAATGCAAAAAATGATGCGTATGCCCAAATCCGTTAATGCTGCTTTGAATTGGGTTGGTTTATGCTCCATTTTTCTTCTGATTGCCAATGCAATAATGTTCGCACAGAAGGGCATTCAGGAGGACACATTCCTGAGCTACATTCCAAATCACCTTCCTGTTGATAACCAGAACTGGGAAATCTGCCAGGATCCGTTGAGCGGCTTTCTGTATTTTGCCAATTCAGCCGGTCTGGTGGAATACAATGGCATTAGTCAGAAGATATATACCATGCCGTTCAAACAGGGTGTAAGGTCCGTTTATGTAAGCCGGGACCATGTCATCTATTCAGGATCGTTTGAGGATTTTGGCTTTTGGGATCATGATGGCCAGGGCGGACTGGAATACCATTCCCTGACCACGGGGATCCGGGTAGCAAAAAACGATGAAATTTGGAATATCCTGGAACTTGATGGTACCATATATTTCCAGTCTTTCACTACGATCTATGCCTATCATAAGAATTCCATAAAAGTTATTCCGGGTCCGGCTGTAATGCTTTTTATGTTCAGGTTTGCTGATGGATTTGTTGTCCAGGCATTAGGGAAGGGATTGTATCATTTCAACGGGCAAACCTTCCTCTTTATTGACGGAAGTCAGCTGTTCGGTATGCTCAAAGTACATGCCCTGATCGAAAGGCCAGGAGGAAAATACTGGATCTGCACAGCCAATAACGGTATATACCTGTTTGACGGAACTTCTTTTGCTCCCCTGAAAAGCGAGGTCTCGGAGTTTTTGAAACACCAGACCTGTAATGCAGGCCTTGCCCTTTATGATTCGCTCCTGGTGTTCGGGACTATTCTGAATGGAATTGTTTTCTGTGATGAACAAGGAACCATCCTGAAAACTTATAATTACGCCAACGGATTAAACAACAACACGGTACTGTCACTTTACAGGGATATGAAAGAGGGCCTTTGGGTAGGGCTCGATGAAGGGGCCAATTATATAAATCTGACCTCACCCTTCAAAATCTTTGCTGATGCAAAGGGTACACTTGGCACTATTTATACCGTCATCCGAAAGGATAACCTGCTGTACCTGGGCACCAATCATGGTTTATTTGTAGCTGAAATCAATTATAACCTGGGTGAATACACTTTCTCCAAACTCAGTCTGATTCCCAATTCCCAGGGACAGGTTTGGAAACTTTATGAGTTTGGCAATCAGATTCTTTGCGGTCATAATGATGGGACTTTTCTGGTTAACGGCCGGTCCATCCGTAAGATTTCTGAGGTCACCGGGGGCTGGACCTTTGCCGGTTACAATGATCTGCTCCTTGAAGGGACTTATACCGGTATCGTAAGCTTCAGCAAGGATCATTCCGGGAATTGGGTTTTCAGGAACAGGGTTGAAGGTTTTTATGAACCTACACAGTATATTGAAGTGGACTACAAGGGTTTTGTATGGGCAATTCATCCCCAGAAGGGCATTTATCGACTTGAACTGAGCGAAACCCTGGATTCCGTGGTCAATACCCTGCATTTCAATTCCATTGCCAATATTGCTGATAAGATCAGCATTTCAATGATCAATAATCAGGTGATGTTTATGACCTCAGAGAATATTTACTCATTTGACTATGAACGGAAATCATTCTTCCCGGTTCAGTCGCTTGCAACCGGACTTGGTGAATACATGAAAGCCACTGAGATCATTCATCATGAAAAAAATACTTACTGGTTTGTGCTGGCGAACAAGATTGCTCTCTTTGAGGTCTCAAAATCACTTGAAGCGCTCAAGATCAAGGAGTTGTTTCAAAAATACACCGCCTTACCGGGACGGGAGCAGCAGATCATTACACTGGACAGAACGACCATGTTGATCCCTACGCGAAGGGCATTTACAACTTACAACCTGTTGCTGGATGATGAAGCAGATTTGACAAATGCACCTGTTATTACCCGGCTGGTTTTCAGCGGAAAAAAAGGTCAAATGGTATTCCTGAAGGATTCTGTAAAAAAGGCTACCGTTCCAAGTTTCCAGAATAATCTGACTGTATATCTGGCTGATCCTATAGGCTTTGACCAGGCTAACAAGGAATTTCTATACAGGATCCCTGATCTGGATGAAACCTGGCACCAGACTGTGGAGGATCATTTCACTTTCCTGAACTTGAGATTCGGGACCTATCGCCTGCAGGTGAGATCAACCAATGGTGAAGAGATCGCAGAAACAGCATTCGTCATTTTGCGGCCCTGGTACTTAAGCCTCGTGGCCATACTGATCTACATACTGACATTGGCAGGTATTACCGCCCTGAGCATAAGAATTTTCAGGATTGAATTGAATCGCCACCGACGGCTAATCGAATATGAGGTAAAGAAGAACAAACTGGAAAGTGAACTCGACTATAAGAGTTATGAGCTGATGCTTACCATGCGTTACCTGATCCGAAAGACTGAGATTTTAAAGGTACTTCAGCAGCATATTCATGCCATGAAAACGGACGCCTCAAAATACCCGGTGAAGTATGTCAGGGAAATGGAGAAGATCATTAACGAAGGTCTCGATTCACAAACCGAGGAATGGAAGAATACGATGAATACCCTCAAAATGTCTCAGGAAGGATTCTTCAGAAAACTCAAAGAAAAATTCCCTGACCTTACACCCAACGATCTCAGGCTTTGTTCGTACCTTAGAATGAATCTTACAACCAAAGAAATGGCGCACTTGCTTAATATTTCAGGTCGCTCGGTAGAGATCGGCCGTTATCGTTTGCGCCGCAAGATGAATCTCAGCCATAATGTCAACCTAACGGAATACCTGATCAAAGAGGCTGAGAATACCCTTTAGCGTACCGGAATCTAGGATAGGGTTCTCTAAAAAGTTGGCAAGATTATTGATTTAGATAAATTAATCTCAAAAACTCAGACTATGGAAACAATTAAAAAACATTTAGGGGGGGGATTGATCAGAATTATATCATTCTTCATATTGGCACTGCTTGCATTACAGTGTTCAGGTCCTACAGGACCCGAGGGCCCCCAGGGTCCGCGGGGATACGACGGACAGGATGGTGCGGATGGAACTGCACTGGCTTATTCTGTTCTTTATGATGTTTATCCCGAAGATTGGTCTGGAAACGTGGATGGATACAGGGTTTACCTGGATGTTCCTGAAATTACCGAGGATATCTATTACACTGGAGCCGTACTGGTTTACAGGTTATTTGAGGCAGAACCGAAAAGCTTCAATCTGCTGCCTTATACTTTTGTGGACAATGCACTGAGCATTTACATGGATTTTGATGCTTATGTGGGCGGTATTGATATGATCTATAAAGAAGTCTATGACGGGCTGAATGATACCTATGCACCGTCATCGCTGATGACCTTTAAAGTGATGATCATCGAGGGGATTCCCCTGGCCAAGCTGAAAACGATGGTTGATGTCAATAATTTTAGTGCGGTAACCAGATTCTTCGATAATCCAACGGAAATAAATACCATCCGAACCTTTTAATGGAAGTTTTTACGGATGGTCGCTTAAAAGTAAAAACCCGGTCTATACCTGTTTTTTACGCATCAGATCCCGGATCCGGGGTATAAATTTGGGGATTTCTTTTCGGTATTGTTCATATTCGGGATACTTCCGGCTGCTGATTCCTTCGGTAAGCTGCGTGCTGCCCATGAACAACAGTACCAGCAACAGACATCCCGCTGCTGTGAAATTGATCCACTTACCGGAAGCTGCAACACCAAAAAAGTAAAAACTGATCCAGATACCCTGCTCGGCGGTAAAATTGGGGTGCCGCGCATAACGCCACAGTCCTTCTGCCAGGAAACCCTTATTCAGTGAAGCCTGATAACGTTTTAAACCCGGAGCTTTCATATGCTTTTCCTGGTGGAACCTGAACTGCTGGTTATCTGCAATGCTTTCTGCAATAATAAAGGTCACCATCAGAATGGCTGCAACCAGGTCAAGAGCTGTCAGCTCCCGGTCGGGAAACTGAGAAGCCAGCAGCACGGGTGATGAGAATAAAAGTATCAGTACATTCTGGTACAGGGAAATGAAAAACAGGTTGAACAAGCCGAAACGAAACCTTCCCTTCAGCTCCGGGTGTTCCTTCATGACCTGCCAGCGGTAATCCTCTGCGCCTTTCCATGGAATGATGCTGTATCCGCCCTTCCTGAAGAAGTTATAGCTCAACCGGAGACCCCACAAGGTAACCAGGCAGGCCATAACCCACAGCCGCGGTGAAGGCTTTGTGATCAAAGCGATCCAGCTGTATATTATTGGCATCAGGCTCCACAACTTATCCACCTGGCTGTAATTGCGAGTAATTTCACTTACCAGGAAACATACCAGGGCAATGGTGACCATGACCATAAGCCACAGGTTGACAAGATTCTGAAGAGAAATATCATATTCCCGGATCATGGATATAAGGAATTGGTTAATGATCAGTGCAGGTCAAAAATAATCATTTATAGTGCCCCCTTTTCAGCAAGACCATCCAATTTGGTTTTTGATTTCGGCTAACAGCGACACCAATATCCTATAAGTCCCAAATGGATATAAGGTTATAACAAAAACTGAAAATCAATAAATATTGAACAAAGTGCCATCAGATAATGTTTATTCTTTAATACTCATACATACAATACAAATAAAACCTTTAGCCATGAGTACAAATTCTGATTCTCGAAAGATATTTTCTTATCTGGCAGCATTTATAATTCTTTCTATTCTGGCTTCTTGCAAAGGTAATAATCAATCAATCGAACAGAATTTACTTACTGCTGACAGTCTGTATAAGGAGGAATTCTTGCAGGATGTAGCCGAATCTGTTTATCCATTGCCTACTCCTTTTGAAATGACCAATATGCTGATTGATATCGGAGCTACCTACAATTCTAAAATCGCAAATCCTTCCGAAAATGTCAATAAGTACCTGACAGAACAAAGCAAAGCCCTGGGCCTGGGTATTTTCGGTGCAGATTTAACTTATGCCTCAACTTTTCAACACCAGCAGGATATTCAGACTTATCTGGATGTTATTAAAACCCTTGCTGACCAGCTTGGCATTGATGTCGATTATGCAGAATTGTTGTCCGATGAAAATAAAGAAAAGTATAATAACAAGGATTCTCTTGCAAGCATCATAACAAGAACCATTTTCGATACCTATGAGTATCTTGATGAAATGAGTAACCCTGATCTGTCGGTTTTGATGGTAACAGGTGTGTGGATCGAATTAATGTATATTGCCACGCATGTTTCGGAAGATTCCTATAATTATTCAGGCATCGTTGACATCATTGTCAATCAGAAGGGTTCCTTCGAGAAAGTCCTGAATCTGCTGGATGCAAGAAATGCCAATGTAGAAATCAAAGATCTGGAGGTCAAACTTCAGGTATTAACACCGGTATACGATAAGGTAACGTCGGGATTGTCAAAGCAAGACTATGAAACCATCCTGCGGACGATTCGATCTGTAAGAAATTCGATCGTTGCAGGATAATGATCATGTTGGTATCTTAAAATACAGTTATAGGCAGCAGTCTGTATCGTTTGGTCTTAATACTTTACTGCTTTGCTATGAATGAATCCACCCTAAGTGCCCTGATGAAGTTGTTTGCTAACTGCTACAAAGACAATGATGTGCTTGTTATTGCTGCCCGCAAACGGAATATTGTACTAGATTATCTCAATCGTCATTATAACCAGGAAACAGCATTAAAATATATTGCCTTTTACGATAAAAAAGTCCAGGATTACAATCATGATGTTGATATTTCTTCTGATTCTGAACGGATTAATAAATTTATAAAGGTCGAAAACAGGATCATCGAGCAATGCAACCATATCAACATTGAACTTCAACATGAACAAAAAATAGTTTTACTAATATTCTTGCTTGATCTTATTCACAGCAGCGATAATCTTACTGCAGATGAGTTGGCCATGGTTTGGTCCATAGCTGCCAATCTCAAAATCAGATGAGGACGAATACCTTGTCTTGAAAAGCTTTACATTTAATGATATTGATAATATTGTTCATCGGGAATGGCTCTATTTTATTGATTCCGATAACTTTGAAACAAATGAAAATTACAAGCACTTAACCATTAACAATTTTGACGGTAAGATAATTGTATTACACATTCCAAGCTCAAATACATATGTTCTCCGGTATTTTGGAAATATGACCCTCCAAATGAACGGGAATGTTATCACGCCGGCCCGGTCATACATATGGTCTGCAGGTTCAGTGTTACGCAATCCCAAAATAGGCAACATATATTACAACTGGATTGTTAGCCAATTTACAAATCCCCAAGTTGAGAATAAATTTATATTAACTGCGGAAGATATAGTTTTCAAGCACTTAAATAGCGACAACGGGATAAAAAAACTCAATCTTTCAGAAGAATCAGGAAGACTTGTTGCCATATTGGGAAGCAGTGGTTCGGGTAAAACTACGCTATTGAATTTGCTGAATAGTAATTTAAAGCCACAAAAAGGCGCCATAAAAATTAATGGATGGGATTTGCACAAACATAAAAAACTACTCAAAGGTGCTATAGGTTATGTCCCACAGGATGATGTTTTAATCAATGAGCTTACTGCATATCAGAACCTTTACTTCACTGCGAAACTTTGTTTCAGTAATTATACGAAGGAGGAGATAAAAAAACTTGTGGAACGCGCTTTGGATGATTTTGACCTTACTGAAATAAGAGATCTTAACGTAGGAGATACCTTCAGCTCAATACTCAGCGGAGGACAGCGAAAGAGGCTTAATATCGCGATGGAACTCATTCGTGAGCCGTCTATACTGCTCGTTGATGAACCTACTTCCGGTTTATCTTCTTCTGATTCGGAAAAGGTTATTCTCCTGCTGAAAAATCAAACACTTAAAGGAAAATTGGTAATCGTAAATATCCATCAGCCTTCCTCCGATTGTTATAAAATGATTGACAAACTGCTTGTTTTGGATCAGGGTGGAAGGGCCATTTATTACGGGCACCCGGAAAGTGCCATTAGCTATTTTAAAACCGAAGCCAATTACGTTGAATCTGATGAAACCTTATGTTTGACCTGCGGTAACATAGATACTGATCTGATTTTAAAGATCGCTGAGACTCGTTTCGTTGATACCAACGGCAAGCTTACCAGAAACCGGAAGAAAAGTCCTGAAGAATGGCATGAGAAATACCTTTCAACGATTGATGTTGAGGTTAAAAGAAACATAAAGGAACACGATGCTACTATACCCCGTAACAATTTTAAGGTACCCGGTCATTTCAGCCAGTTTAAGATATTCTTTCAGCGCGATGTGCTGTCAAAATATCATAATACGCAGTATTTGATCCTTCTGGTTGTTGAAGCGCCAATTCTGGCAATGCTGCTGGCCTATTTTGCAAAGCATTTCACCTATGAAAACGGAACTCCCCGGTATATTTTTGGAGAAAATGATTCCATTCCGGCATTTCTTTTTATGGCCGTTATTGTAGCTTTTTTCCTTGGATTGGTAATCAGCGCCGAAGAGATCTTTAAAGATCGCAGAATCCTCATACGTGAGAAATTTCTCCATCTAAGCAGATTCAGTTATCTGTCTTCCAAGATCCTGATCTTATTCATTATTTCTGCCGTTCAGTCCCTGGTTTTTTTATTGATCAGCAATTACATGCTCGAAATTAAAGGCATGCTGCTGCAATACTGGCTAATCCTTTTTACGGCTTCCTGCTGGGCAAATCTTGTCGGTCTCAATATTTCTTCAGGCTTTAAGTCAGTGATTGCCATTTATGTGATTGTACCGCTCATCCTTGTTCCCCAGCTGATCTTCAGCGGTGTGGTCCTTGATTTCACCAAAATGCACAATACGCGCAACAACGACAAGGTTGTGCCGCTTATTGGTGATTTGATGCCATCCCGCTGGGCCTATGAAGCAATTACCGTTGCACAATTCAAAGATAACCGATTTGAAAAGCTTCTTTACGGATTTGAGGCAAAAGCAAAAAATGCCGGGTTTTACCGATCCTTCGCTATTCCCGAATTCAATGACATTACGAATGATATCATCAGCCTGTCGAAAAATCCGAAAGACACTAATGAATATGTAAACAAGCTGTCTGTTCTGAATCATGGAATTATCGGAATCAGTAATGACCTTGCTTGCGACATCCCGGGTTTCACGGATAGTATTCATCCGGCCCTTTATCAGCCTTCACTTAATGCAGCAATAATAGGTTTCCTCGACAGGGCAGAAAATATTTATAAATTACGTTATGCACACGCCGTGGCCGAACGCGATAGTATGTACAACACGCTCACCGAAAAACTGGGAAATGTAGACCAGTTCATCCTGTTTAAGCAGCAATATTATAATAAGAAGCTTGCTTCAATTGTAAATAATGAAACCAGTATTCAAAATTATACTATGCATACCGGAGAATTGATACCGCTTAAAGATGCCATATATCGAAAACCTGATAGCGATAGCTGGAGAGCCCATTTTTACTCACCTGTAAAATACTTGTTTAAACAGGAGGTGGATACTTTCTGGTTCAATATTTCCTTCATCTGGTTTTTTACAGTTTTATTATTTGTGTTGCTATATTTCGATATACTGAGGAGAACATTCGTTGTGCTTGAGATACTGCAAAGGAAACGCCTTAGAAAGATCAGATTTGTTTTCTATCATAAATAGGACTGGGATCTGTAACCCTATCCTGTTATATTAATAGAATTGATGGAGCAGATTTTGAAAAATAACAGTCTGTCATTCAAACGCCTATCTCATTCCATTTAGTGTCCCTTGCTTTGTCAATCTGTTTCCTGAGCAGCCATACAAAGAGAAAAACGCAGCTCTAAGGTAAATCGGAATGCCAGGGTTTACATGGGAACGGTTTTCACAATGCCTGAATAAATTGAACCAACTGCAAAACATTAGGTCTTTTTCAAATGTTTATGAAAGACATAATGTGAATGATAATGTACGTGTTCTTCATTCCCATGTTTATGTACATGTTCATGGATCAGCCCCACATCGATCAGTAATTTTTCATCGCTGAGAATTTCTTTTGCAGATCCTGATTTTCGGATCGTATGTCCTTCTGAAAGCACTGCAACCCTCGGCTGCAGATGATCAATCAGGTCAAGATGATGCGTTGTAAAAATGATAGTCTTTCCCGCATGGTTAAGTTCAAGGAGTAGTTCAATAAAGAATGTTTGTGTTTTGGGATCAAGACTTGCAAGCGGTTCGTCAATAAGCAGAACATCCGGATTCATAGTCAGAACGGATGCTATAGCAACTTTCTTCTTTTCTCCACCGGAAAGCATTAAAATCGGACGGTCTTTCAGGGATCCGATACCAAGAAATGATAATGTCTGCTCCGCTCTTTCACGAGCAGTTTCCAAAGAAAGGTTAAGCTGCAAAGGGGCAAACATTAGCTCATCAAAAACCGTTGGACAGAATAACTGTATATCGGGATTCTGAAAAATATAACCCATCCGTTGTCGCAACTGTATTCCAAAACCTTTATCCCGTAATGATTTCTCGGTTACAGGACTCCCTTGAAACAAAACTTCTCCTGAATCAGGAAAAATAAGTGCATTGATGATATGCAATAAGGTTGATTTACCACTTCCGTTAAGGCCTATGATTGAGAACATCTCACCCTTCTTCACTGACAGGTTGATATTGGCAAGTGCCGGAATTTTGCCGTAATAGGAATATTCAATATTTTTTAATGTTATTATATTCTCCATTATCCTATCATATTAATATGATCACTATACCTGATGCAAGGATAACCAACAGTGCGATGAAATCTTTGTGCGTTAGCTGCTTCTGTGAATGCAGCATTACCTTCCCCTGGTAACCCCTTGAAACCATTGCATAATAAGTATTTTCATAAATTATCATTGATTTTTTAAAAATAAAAAATATCCTTCCGCCAATCAGTTTTCTGATGTTACTGCTTCTGATATTGCCTAACATCCTGGATTTCAAAGCAAAATATGTTTCTTCAATGGTTCGTGAAAGAATGAAAATAAACTTGTAAGCCAATGAGATAATCATCAGGAAGGTATCGGGAACACCGATTATTCTGAAGGACTTGATCAATGAAGGGAAAGAGGTAGTATATATAATCAGCATGGCAAAAGAAATAGAATTAAACACCCTGAGAAATACCAATGACACTACCTGAAATCCTTCCAAAGTGAACCCGATACGCTGAGGAATTTGATAAATCCAAAAATGCGAGGGCCGATTGAATGTTATCAGGTTCAAAACAATTTTACCAGGCGTAATAATGTTCAGAGATGCAGGGAACACGACAATAAAACCGAATATGAAAGCAAGGAGAAAAATTTTTCTGTATACCTGGGAGATTTTCAATCCGGCAATAATATATAATACAAGAATCAGGGATGTAGTCAGTAGTTGCGCATCCAGATTTCGGGCAATACTAATAATTACTGCAAGATAAATCAGGGAAACCAGTTTAATATGAGGATGGATAATATAAATCAGGTTTTGCTTTGTTGCATTTTCTGCCTGCAGATAGATAGATTTAATAGCACGGGCAGAACTTATTATGGTTTTATCAAGAAAGGAAAGACTTGCCTTTCTAACTCTTGTTAATTCAAAGTTATCCTCCGAAATATTAAATAAAAACCCAGGAATCTCATTTTCCATCTCTGACAATTAGTTTGGAGATTAACAACATAACAATATAGGTTATGGTTGCCCCGATAATGCCTGATACCATGTAATAGCCGGATTGATGAACAACCGAGGTGTCATTAGTGTCAACGGTATATCCAGGCAGGGGTGCATGCCAAACCTCCGAATATTTTTCCAGTCCTTTGGGTACATACCCTATCAGATCCTTCACAGTCTGAGCCGACCATTCACCCCAGGCGTCGCCGGCATTAAAAACCATTGGCATCAGAATTCCCACCGGGGTTATAAAACACAGCATAAGCAGTATGAAAAGGATCCTTTTCTGCAGTTTATTAGTTCTCATTTTTGGTGCCTTTCCTGAAAGCATAAATAATTCCGGGTTCGTTTTTTAAAAAGTAACTGATAATTAATGCAGTTATAATCCCTTCAACAATTCCAAAAAGCAAGAGATGTTCAATTGCCATTGCAGGGATTGCAATACTAAGGTCATAAGGGCAGTACAAAGCTTTACCGTCACTGCCGGATGCTATCAACGGCTGTATGCCAAATTCAACTGCGGTCAGTATGGCAGTCAAAACCAGACTCAGGTATCCCGAAAAAAAGGAAGCTGCATATACGCTGATCTTTTTTGTGTCATTAATACTTAGAAGTTTAAATATGTAATAAGCAACAAAAGGCATAAATACAGCCATATTAAAACAGTTTGCACCAATTGCGGTAATTCCGCCATCGCCAAAAACCAGTGCCTGTATGATCAGTGCAACCGACACAGCAATCATGGCAGACCAGGGACCAAAAAGAATCGCTATAACTGCAGAACCTACGGCATGACCCGTAGTGCCTCCGGGTACGGGTAAATTAAACATCATGATGACAAAAGAGAACGCTGCTGCCATTCCCAGATAGGGAATATTCCGGGCTGAAACTTCATTTTTAACCTTTCTAACGGCAATAGCAGCGGATCCGACAAAAGCTCCGATTAGAGGAATATAGGTTTGTGGACTTAAATAACCATCGGGTATATGCATCGCTTTTCCTGATTCCTGGTTTAGTTATTATTTACTCACTTCAACAATATCAAAAATCTTGTTGCGGTCCCATTCCAGCCAATATTTCAGCGCATTCCGACGAATGAGCTTCCAATAACCGTCATCCATCAATCCGAATTTCACAATTCCTTCGTTGATATCAGCATCCACTTTATCGAGGTATTCCTTTTTGAGGCTAATCCTGATAGAATGCCCTTTGTATGTAAAAACAGCCGATGGCCTGGCTATACTGTCTGCAGCCAGATGAATTGTTCCCATGCCCAAAGTTGCACCTGTGCTGACCTGAATGCCATCATTCAGACAACTGTAAGGGGGCTTGCTTCCGGCAAAGGTTACCACATTGAGCATATCGGGCCCAACGCCGAAGAATTCCCGGGCTTTAATACCCATTTTAGCGCCAACAATTGAGAATACGCCCAGATGGCCATGAAATTCATCAGTCATTACGTTGGCCTTCCATTCATCATAACCGTAACGGGCTATAGCCGAATCCAATATCGGGCGGATATCATAGTTGAACATCTCGCGCTTATCAGGAAACCTGTTGAATACAACGTTGTTCCCCAAAACAAAGGTGCCCTTCATCATGTCGCAAATGGCTTCCCTGACTCCCTGAACATTGAAATCCTGGTTGTATCTCACTTTTGTCTTGTAAGGCATGGGATTGACGTCGAACAGTTCAGGATTTGTTAGGTATACCGCTGTAAGGTCGTCGCATAACCAGAAATGATGCTGACTTAATCTTTCCATGACCGCAGGCTGCTCGTAGACTTTGTATATTACCGAAGCAAGTTGTGTAACCGATTGTCTGCTGACAGCAACCATGGATGAATCGAATACAGCCTGTTCTTTATGCAGGTTGGATATAACATCAATTCTAACACCGGATTGAAAAACCAGGTCGGTACTGGCCTTATCACATTCATAGTTAAATCCCTGCAAGGGTTTTGCAGATTCATTGTACCAGATGACCCGTTCAATTTTTGATATAAGAGTCAAATCCTTAGTAATCAAACGGGCAATATTCGTCAGGGGACCAAGACATATCAGTGTGATTTTCCCGTCAGCATTTTTTAGTTTCCCTGAGAGGCAATCCAGGGCATTTAACTCGGTTGTCGCACTGACGCTCTCAGCACCCCATTGGATTTGCCTGTTGAACTCACGCCATGAGGGATTAACCCCTGTCAAACGATCACCGGCAGCGACACTGATGTTGTCGCGATTGAATTCCCGTAAAAGAGATCTGACTTTTATAACTCCCTCGGCCGGGGGCAGTGAACCATCCGATAGTAAGATGGCTTCAATCGTAATTTCAGGGAGCGAAAGCAACAGGCTTATAGCGCGCATGTCGTCAATGGCACAATCAGTATCAATAATGACCGTGCGTTTTAATATGACAGGTAATGGTTGTGATCTGGAAACTGTTGTGATCAAAACAAACAACAGGATAGCAGCAACTTTTCTCATTGATTTCTTTTTAAGAAGTCATCAGTCAGGTTTTAGCCTTTTATGAGTTTATCCATGGTTTGTTCCATGGGTATGGCCCATAATGGGAAAGCTTTATTGATACTTTAATGCCTGGTGTTACGAAATTTATTTACGTAACACAAAGATAATAAAGTATTTTGTTCAATAAACTTGTTTCCACAAATGTTTAAAAGGCACATTTGGCCGTTATCCGGTCTTTCTCAGTAATGGTGACGGATTACAGGTTTTATCTGCTTTGGGTATTCTAATATTCATATGCATTTGGATTGTCTTATTAATTAAAAATAAAGTAACCTTTGAAGACAGGAACTGACAGTTTATCAAAATATGTATTTTTACTAATAATTTTTGTGTTTACACCGTAGTGATTTTCAAATGAAAGGATACCACATGAGCCATCAAACCATGCCAGATCACAAAACCAAGATTGTTGCCACTATTGGTCCTGCTTCCGATTCGCCAGAGATGCTGGAACGCCTCATCAGGGCGGGGCTTAACATTGCACGGCTTAACTTTTCTCATGGCGATTTTACCATTCATGCCGGGACCATTGCCCGAATCCGGGCGGCTGAAAAAGCCACCGGTTACCGTGTGGCGATCATGGCTGATCTTCCCGGCCCGAAGATGCGCCTTGGAAAGATCGCCCCGGAACCGATACACCTGGTACCGGGGGAAAACTTTACACTGACCAGCGAGGAAATCGTCGGAAACCAGCAGCGTGTTAATATGAGTTTTAAAAAATTACCTCAGGTAGTAAAGCCCGGTAACAAGCTTTTCCTCAATGATGGGTTGATCCAGCTCAAGGTTAAACAGGTTGTTGGTCCCGACGTACTTTGTGAAGTCCTTGTAGGCGGGGAGCTTCGATCTAAAAAAGGCCTCAACCTTCCGGGTATTGACCTGGGAATAAGCGCCTTTACCGAACATGACCGCGCTTGCCTGGAATTCGCCCTCAACAATGGAGTGGATGCTATAAGTCAGTCTTTCGTAGAAACTGCTGCTGATATCGAAGCCGTGCGCTCTGCTGCAAGATCGCTGGGTACAAATCCCTTTATCATCGCAAAAATAGAGCGTTCGGATGCTCTCGAGCACTTTGATGAAATTCTGAAGGCATCCGATGGCATTATGGTGGCGCGCGGAGATCTTGGCGTTGAGGTGCCGATAGAGGAAATGGCAGTCATCCAGAAGCAATTGATCGCTAAGGCTAACCATGCAGGGAAACCAGTGATCACTGCAACGCAAATGCTGGAATCCATGATCAGCAGCCGCCTTCCTACCCGAGCCGAATCGACAGATGTTGCAAACGCCATCCTGGATGGAACCGATTGCATCATGCTCTCCGGCGAATCGGCCATGGGTCATTATCCCGAAGAGGCAGTGACCATGCTTGCCAGTATTGCCGCCTTTACAGAAGTAAACCGGTTTTCAGCCGGAAGATATTTCCCGAAAGAATTGCCGGATCAGAATCCACCGGCCAGTGCTGCTGAGGCAATCGGCCTGATGGTGGAACATGCACTGCATACCATACCCTGTTCCAGTATATTCGTACCCACCTCCACCGGAAACACGGCCCGAATGATCTCACGATTCAAACCGGCTGTATGGATTGTTTCCATGAGTCATGATCCGGCTATATGCCAGGGACTTATGTTTTCTTACGGCGTGCATCCAGTCCTGCTGGCCAATGAACCTGAGAAATGGTCCGACTTTGCCCGCAGCTGGCTTGGAGCTCATCAGATAACCGGATCTATTGCCATGCTTGTGGCCGGTCCAAACGCATTGCACCCCGATTATAACCATCGCCTTGAATTCCTGCGGATTGGGGATAAGCAAGAACCGACCTCCGTGTAAAAAAATGGCTGTAGCTGATATTTGTGCCATCAAAGAAAAGGCTGTTGTATTTCAATAAATTACAACGGCTTTTTGTTTTAATCTGTGGGGGTGAGAAGATAAGTATTAACTTATATGACTGGTTCTCTATATAACATGTTTTGTTACAATTTCTATCATTTATCACCTTTTTGCTTACTCCGATATTTGATATCATAACCTCTTTCTGGATAATATTGGACAAGAATTGAGGAAATGTCCAGAAATATCAAAAGATTGGACATGCATTATTGTTTTATATGATTATTCAACTACGCAACTGATATGAGCGGGTGGCAGCACCGGCGGCAATAGCCCAGAGGAACCAGCTGCTGTAAAAGAGACAGGGTACCCAGGTCGCCATGCCCTTAAGGCCAATATCTCCGCCCTCCACTAACTTGGTTATCATCGACCATAAGGCCGCCGGCCCGATCATGGCGACGATGAAGGTTGCGGACCAGCCTGCGGCCAGCAAAAGCCGGCGCGGCATCCAACGTCGTGTTGAGACCAGAAGCAGGGAAAGAGCGGCCGCCAAAAGCCATGGGATGGCCATTAACAATGGGGCGAAGCCACTGCCTGCCGCTCCAGGGTACATGAGCCCCACTGTCCCTCCCAGCGCCCAACACAACCTGAGAACAGGGTAGGGCAGTGCCAGCACAAAAGCAGCGTAACCATACCAGGAAGCTGAGCGGGTGGCAACCTGAGTGGCCGGGAGCGCCAGTGCGAGATGCGCGAGCATGATGGCGGCAGCAAGAGCCAGCGTCCGAGTTGCCATCCCCGGCCAGTCGACGCCAAGCGGCATGAGGGGCGTCATGCGTAACAAGTCGAACGGTAGCCCATTGGCAGTCCAAACCATCAGCAGGAGACCACTCCAAAGCAGGGTCCGCTGTACCCGAATCCATCGGGGGCTACCATTCAATCGAATGATCCCTGCTGCGGCGAGCCCTGCGGCGACGAGGGGGATCCAGTTCGGAGCGAAGCTCCCGGCATTATCCGGCCCTTTGCGAACAAGCTGCTCCAGTGCAGTGGCCGCCAGCACCGAGGCGCAAAGGGCCAGTGCAATCATTTGCCCTGATCGTGGCGAACTCACCGTCAATTGTTGGTCTACATTACCGTGAAGTCTCATATAATTATTATTAGTTTATTGTTTTTCAATTAAGTCCAGAACTGTATTTAAAATGGTTTATTAATTGCCTTTTTTTTATTAATCAACAACAAATAACAGTGCCCCGTTTTTTGTAAAGGATCGATGCGGATTCTTACTATTATCTCCAATACACCATGTCATGCCTTTTTTTAAAATGATGGGAATCCCATCTTTTAATTCTAAGTTGTGATAAACAACTAGATCTTTTTTCATTGTATTTAGTATTTAAGTTAAATATTAAAAGAAATTATCCTGTTCATTTATGGAAGATCATAGATATAAAATTTGTTGTCGCTTTGATTTTTCATTTATTATTTTAATTCGTTCAGATTCTCCAGCAAAGTAAAAGCACAGGCAAGTAGTAACCTATCTGAATCATGAATCAGTAAGACAGGATTATAATTACGTTAGATGGAATTATAATTCAGGGATCTGAACCATTCAAAAAATGGAACTGCCAACATGAACAAGCCGATGGAAATTATTTATCCATTAAACGAAACTGTGATGGAGTAACTCCCGTGAATTTCTTAAAAGCAACATTAAAAGCCGAAAGAGTGTTAAATCCGCTGTCATAAGCTATACTTGCAATTGTAAAATCTTTCCTTTCAGGATCTACCAGCATTTTTTTTGCCTCTTCCACGCGGTATGAATTGATAAAATCATTGAAATTACTGGAAAGTTGTTCATTTATTACCTGCGAAAGAGCATGGGGTGTCATAGAAAGATTCTTTGCAAGCTTCCCGAGTGATATGCTATGATCTTTATGCAATTCATTTCTGTTCATATAATCAAGAAGAGTGGTTTTATACCTGATGGCATCTTCAATTGTCAGTCCTGAGGATTTGTACCTGGTGATATTATTATTTATGGAAGTTATTTTTTGGCCCCGTAACTCATAATAAAGGATCCAATAGCTAACCAGTGAGTAATAAAGGGCTTCGATTATTCTTGTTCGCAAATACACAAGAAAGTATGTTTGCATGCAATACAGAACATATATAAGCCAGAGTATCGAAATAATAATGACAATATTTCTTATGGTGTAAGGATTCGCATTTTCTTTTGGAAATTTCTCAATTAACGCTCTCTTTAATAATTTTTGCACAAATCTGAATGAAATGATAATGTAGATCAGAAACTGAATTAAAATCAAGGTTATTTCGAAACAATAGGTGAGGTAATGTTTGCGATTATCAGGTGAGAGCGGGAAATTATTCCTGTTTAAAAGATCAATTATTAAAACTATTAAAAATGGCAGCAGATGAAGTAGCTGCTTTGTTTTGAATTGAAAATCCTTAATTGACACTGATTCAATGTAGAGATACAGGAAAGGGCCTATTAAAGGAAATGTTGGAATGAAGAAGAAAAGAGTTTTGAGATTTATGTTTAGGTCAAAATCATCCTGTAAATCATGAAGTAACATTTGGGCAATGCGAAATGCTGTAATGAGTAAAAACAGTGACAATAAAACACTCGGATAGATATTTCTGTCACGCCTAAACCATATATACCCCGCAAAAAATAAAGCATTTATGGCGGCCAGACTGCAGAAACCAATGAAGAACAATTCACCAATTTCCATAATGAGGAATTGAATCTTATAATTTTAGTATCAAATTTACACCTCAAAGTCTTATTTTAAAAATATTTTAGTTATCCGCCAAAGTTGTAGATCTATTGAGTACATCCTTAATTAAAATTTCTTTTAGTCTCTGGGGTTCTTCAAACATTGGACTATGAGCTGATTCGTTAAAAGTGTAAAATCCTTTTACAGGAGCTTCTATTTTTTCCAGGTATTCTTTTGACAGGTCCTTATTAACAGTAAGATCATGTCTTCCACTGAAGAAATATACCGGAATTTCAAGTCTGGGTACTTTGGCTGTAATATCAGATTGGATAATTTCGTTTCTCAGTCCGGTTTTTTTTATGAATGAAAATTTTGAAATCCAAATGTTCAATTTCTCCCTCATCGTGTAAGCTTGGCAGGTCCAGACAGGCAGAAAAACATCTTTTATGATTGATCTCATGTTATGCATTGTACCAATGCCAAGCTCGTGCTGTGCCTTATCTCTTAAAACGGAATTGAAAAAAGGCAGTATAAGTGAGTCATTTTCCAGTATCGGATATTTTTTGAATTCAGCAACCATTTTTGAATTACCATTGGCCAGGTACTGCTTCATCATATATTGGTACCCCAGTTTTTCTGACTCCGCCTGACGAGTAATCTGCGCAATTCCTATATAGGCATGAAACAATTGCGGATAACGCTCAACTGCTTGGATTGCGAAAGCTGTACCGCCGGAGTGAGCCATAATATAAATCTTTTCTTTGGTGAAGCGATCGCACAGGTAATTCGTTACCTCGATTGCATCTGAAGCCAGTTGTTCCAGAGTCATGCTCTCCAGAGTAACATCGGGCGTATATGAAATCCCACCACCTCGCTGTTCCCAGTAACAGACTGTAAAATGATCTTCCAATCCGGGAGGATATTTTTCAACCAGAAAATACTCTGGGAAAGAGGGTCCTCCATGCACAAAAAGCAAGACCGGATTTTTTATATCCTTTCCTCTGATAAACATTCCTTGTTTTACCCCGCCGATTTTTACAAATATTTTTTCGGAAATACTGCCTTTAAGAGGCTTGCCATTTTGATCCTGATAAGGTCTTAATTTACCGGGACTGACAATGAGTAAAAAAATAAGAATTGATAAAAGGCAAACAATAATGAAAGCGGAAAGAAAAAGTAACATAGGGAGTATTATTTTTTTTGATCTAACCATAATTAATGACAATCCAAATCCTATTTAATGAATCTAATCACACTGATATTGGAAAAATATGAATTACAAGGATATTTAATGTAAATATAATTCATATAGCCACTAACTGTTAGATTTTGTGTTTTGTAATGCCTCAGGAAAAATTGAATGGTGTATTTTTTTACCAGCCAGAAGACAACAGTCAGCACTACAATCCAAAGAAGAAGTGTTCGATATTATTCAGCTGCCATCTAGATTGATCAACAACCTGTTTATATTCATCGTATTAATGAATATTTGATTGCACGTTGGCTACAATGATCAATACAGTTGCCACACATTATACATTCTGTATCATTCATCAGGCCTTTCTTGACATTTTTCATAACATTTAGATTCATTGGACAATTAGCAGTGCATACATTACAGCTGGTACACTTGGTACTATCGCTTTTTAAATGCAAGCCAATAAGTTTAAAATAATCCCGGATTTTTGCTCCTATTATCATGAAAGGGACCTGCCAGCAGATGTATTTGCAAGAGGCATATTTCCCGAAAATTAGGGTTAACGGGACAATTAAAATAATTGCACCAAGAGTCAGAATGATTTTTCTTATCAGGGTTACATCAGTCATTCCAAACGACAGATCAATTCTATGAATGCCATTAATACTATACCCAGTTGCAATAGCGCCAAACCAGATAATAAAAATTAAGTACTTAAGGTAAACCGCTTTTGAATTCTTAGATTTTCTTCTAACGAAAAAAGATAGGATCTCCTGAACTCCGCACCCGGGACAGAACCAGCCACAATAAGCCCTTCCAAAGAAAAAGGACAATAAAAACATCAAAGCAAATGCCACAAAACTGGCGTTGACAATTGAATTATAAGCAGCAAAAACTATTATTACGGGTGAAAAGAACAGATGGAAAATGAGTAACAGATGAAATAAAACAGCTGTCGAAATTACTATTGGTTTTCGAATTTTCTGATACATATTGTTTTTCCGGATTCTATGATGATAGACTTTAATTGATAATATTCTGCATTAATCAGTTGTGACTATTAATCAAAGTAATATCAACTTTTCGTTCGGGAATACTGTGCAGGGAAACAGAAGGATAACCTATCGTCATGGCTGCATAACATTTATTTTCACCCGGAATTTGAAGAAATTCAGCGAGCTTTGTAAATCCTTTCAAATGATCACCTGCAGCTGCCCCCTGAATTAACCCATTCCAACATGTTGCTAAACCAAACGTCTCAGCGTAAAGTTGCACCAATTGTAATGCGGTATCGCAATCCGTCTGAGGTGTGGAGGAAAATTTGGGTGCATGGAAGAATATCGCAGCAGGAGCATTGTATATAATTAAATCTTTCCCATTCCTGTATTCGTCCAATCTCATTGTCAAATCAGGAACTACCCCTACTCCAGCTTTTGCCAGTTCTGAAAAATTAGCCATTGCTTTGAGATACCAGCTATTCAGGAGTCTAACCGTTTTCTGTATATAATCCGCAGTCATATCCCTGATGATTCTCATATTATCCGCTCCCGTCACGATTGTCATTTCCCTTACCCATCCTACTCGGTGATGCGGACTTCCGGGAGCAAATCCTGCTATTTCAACTATTTTTTTCAGCAATTCTGTTGGTGGAGTTACTTCCTTATAGTTCCTAACTGATCTTCGTTGAGATAAGAATTCAAAAGCGTTTTCTGGTGTTACCGGTCTCTTGGTTTTGATACGTTTAAAATTTTCGGAATTAAATCCACTATGAATAATTGAATCTGTCGGACATCCGCAAATACAATGACCACAAAGAACGCATTCTTCCATATGGTTGATTACCTTATCATCTCCTTTTGTGGCTCTGAATACCTTTGTCGGGCAGATTTTTGTGCATAGTCCGCATTTGGAACATGTACCTGGATTAACCTTAATTGTTGGTGGCTCTAAAAACTTGTTTTCCATTTTATTTACTTTTGTTCTGAAATTGCGTTATATTATTTTCTGATCCTGTAGTGAATAGTCCATTGGGCTTTACGTAAGATACTTACAGATGAAAACAGATTGAACCAGCCTAGTTTTCTTTCATGAATATCGAAGTATACCCATTTAGCCAGGAACTTAAAATTATGACTCCATCGTTCGAAGTAACGGCTATCAGGTACACCGAATGTAAATTAAGCACCGCCTGTCATACCTAATTGTCTTTTGAATTTCCATTTCATCAAACCTCAAATTTACGACTGACATCATACTCTAAATCTTCTTTCCGATATAAAATACATAACCGTAATATGCTTTGTATTTGTAATATAACTCTGCTTCATACCGTTGATAACCTACAAATTCTTCAGCGGTTTTATTGCCGTTATATTTTTTCAGAAAAGATTTCTGAGTCTCTTGCATAACGGAATAATAGTTTGTCCAACAGGTTTCGGGTACGACAAAATTGGCAATCGGAAGATAACCTGCCTTTTGCATTTGCGCAACCTTGTTCGGTATTGTATCGATTTCGGGATAGGCTTTTTGCCAAAATTCCTGAATTTCGGCAGGTCGTTCTTCGGTAAACCAGGTGTTTTCTGTAACTGCGATATACCCGCCCTGTTTCAGAAATTTTCGCCACTCGCTTAATCCACGCTTGAATCCAATGTTATAAATCGCACCTTCCGACCAAATCAGGTCAAAATCTTCCTCTTGAAAGGGAAGATTCTCCATATTGCCGACAATACCTTTCATCCTGTCGTGAAGATTTTTATTTCGGGCGTTTTGGTTGAATTGATTGATAAAATCTGACCATAATTCAACACCTATAATTTCGCACGGAATGTTTTGTGCCAACACCATTGTTTGACCACCTGTACCGCAACCAATATCAGCGACTTTGGACTTTTCAGTGAGACCGTCTATAAAACTCAATGCTTTGAGCGTTATTTCCGGACTTCCTGGTCCCTGCCGTTCCACATTTGAAAAATATTCGTAAATGACATTCAGGTCAAATTCGTGAATTGTTTGTTTTTCTTTGCTCATTTTCTTTTATTTTATTGCATACATAAGACACATTCTTCAGTATGTGAGATAACCATCTCATCTCCATTTGTGGCATTACATACCTTTATCGGACAGATCATTGAGAAAAGACCGAATTTATAGCATGTACATGTGTTGACCTTAATTACCGGGGATTCTAATAAATTTGTTTCCATACTTTAATATAGTATTTTGTAATCGTTAGCTGTTATTCATTATCCTGTAATGGACAGTCCATTGGGCTTTGCGCAGGACACCTATCGATGAAAACAGATTGAACCAGCCTAACTTTTTTTCATGGTCATCAAAGTATGTCCATTCATCAAGAAATACATATTTCGGATTCCAGCTCTCAAAATTCCGGCTATCTGATACCCCAAATGAAAAAACCGCACCTCCGGTCATACCTAATTTTCTCTTAAATTTCCATTTCATCCAGGCGCTGTTCATTTTATCTACCCAGCAACTATTAGTTACTTCACATACAATTTCAGCACTTCCCAATACTCTTTGAATAGAGCTGAAAAGTTCCCTGACTGCGGCTTCAGTCAGATACATTAATAGTCCCTCAGCAAGGATAAGATAAGGTCCTCCTGTTTTGACTTTCGCTATCCATTCCGGACTTAAAATTGAATTTCCGATAAAGACATGCCTTGAATTCTCTTCCATAAATCTTTTTCTAAGTTCAATGACCTCAGGGAAATCGATATCGTACCAGAGTACAGTTCCATTATCTATACGGTAAAAACGGGTATCTAATCCACATCCAAGATTTATTACAGTACCTTCAGGATATTTTGAAAGAAAATCAGTAACATACAGGTCAAAACGTCGACTGCGCAAAGACATTGTGACTGCAAGTTTCGGATTGTATTTATCTTTTAAGATCTTTTTGTGTATCGGGTTATCTGATCCGGCAATTTCCTTCTTAATAATATTCATCATTTCCACCGCTTTTGGATCTTTAATGATTGGATCTTTGCTTAATGACTCCCGCGCCCTGGCATTAAGTGTAATAAACATCGTTGATGACAGCTCCGATATTGATAATGGTGATCCTTTCATTATTCTCACAACCCACTTTTAATTCCTTATTATCTGAATGGCCAATCTATCGAAAAGTTTGCCAGTCAGTTTTTTGAATGGATTTAATTTCACCGGATAAAAATAATCTGATTCAAACCATCCTTTATCCCTGTAAAAGGTATAATCCCTCCAGCTCTCATCAAGCATTTTTTTTATACTGGTTCGTCCCATTCTGAATACCATAAGCCACCATAATGAAGGAGAGGGATATTCACTTCTCACAAGTTGAGCATAAAATATTTTGCTTTGCAGGTCAATGATCCTGTCAAATTCCTTCTGTGATTTTTCTGTCATTGGTTCCAGGGTTTTTATGCAGCAACCTTTGACAATATTAAAACCCATACCCTTGCCAATGAAGTCAAGGTATTTCACAATTCCTTCCCCTTTACCAATACCCTGGACAACTATGCTTGTAAATGTTTTCCCGAAAAAAGACGGGCGGTGAAAAGTAAAAGCAAGACGGTCGATGAATATTTTCATTAATGAAGATACCTGGAATGAGTAATTCGGGGATGCGAATATCACTCCGTCAGAATTTTTCATTTTCCCTACAAGTTTATCCCTGATCGTCTTTATACGGACAGAATTCTTCTCCCTTATCGAAGCATACCCTGCAACCTTTGCAGGTGCCGAGGTTGTAATCACTTAACCTTACTAATTCACACTCTATATTATCAAGAGCGTGCAGATTTTGAAGGAATTTATCACAGGCATTGTAAGAATGCCGCTTCCTTCCGCTGCCAATAAATGCCGTGACTTTCATAATATACTCTTTTGGTTTTAATACTTTTCATTTTATTTACTACAGGTTATGGATTAGTTTGAGTCATTCAACAACCAGCAGGTAAGCTCCTATGTCTGTAAAGGGCTTGTGGGCAGTTGCTTTGCTGTCACTGAAACAACAGGACATGCCTTTTGTTAGATTTATCACTGACCCGTCTTTGAGCTCAAAATTCAATGCTCCGTCGAGGAGGTGTATGAGATGACCTTTGCAGCACCAATGAGGAGATCTGAAACCGGGAGAATATTCAACCAATCTAATCCGGATATTTCCCGTTTCAAACATTCTGGACCAGGCAAATCCAGTTTCTCCGGAGTGTTTTGTAATTTGGACATTATCCCAATCCATAACCGAATATGGATCACTGATTATTTGCATTTTTAAATATTGATAAGGATTGAAATTTTAATCATTTGTGTACTTAACTTTAATAATATCAGGACAAAGATCGGACTGCTGACTATAAAGACCTATCTGAATCATGATTCAGTATGACGGGATTATAATAATGTCTTACTGATTTATAATACTATCCAGGTGATAAGTATGTTGCCTGATGAATTAATTATTAGATATTCTGACTATTAGGACAGTCAAACCATAAAAACAGCTACAATGTATGTTTGCTCAAAATAGCCATAGATCCAAGGCAATTGAAGGCCAGACTATGCTATATGTATTTAGGAGAATCGGTAACTTTATATAAGATTCTACACTAAAATTGAACAGGGAAATAAACCTGAATGATGAAAAAATATCTTTCAACACCTGGCTTTTTTGTTGATTTATTGCCTGATATATCCCATACAGAATGCAGGGAGCTGCTTAGGCATATTGAAATACGGGCAGGCGCATCTGATGTTTATAGCTGGATTAAACAACTTCGCATAGCACCTTACAGCTATGACTTTCTTGATAACAGGGGCAGTAAATCACCGGGATATGTTATAGAAAATCTTCCCCCTTTAAAAATCAATTCACATTTTTTGCTGGCATTTCATATTTTCCGGTTTGAAGAAAATAAATTCATTGCAGGCCGTTTCTGTGTACCCATCAATCCGCCGGTCAATCGGTACGTAAAGGAAATGTTTATAGAATACAGGATACAGGAGCTCGGTACACAGGTCATATTGTGGTGTAAGATCAAAGGCTGGTTCCATAACAATCTGGCATCAAAGGGGTTTTTCAGTATTTTCTCCGTGGTTAATCTAATGATGACCCGGAGGCAACTCAGGAGGATTAAGAAGTTATCTGAGATGCTCGCGGCTGGGAAGATAAAAAAAGGTAAGTATAACCTGAGCAATTTTTATTCCGAATCAGGATTACTCTGGTGGATGTTTTGTCGGCGTAGTAATTGTAAAGGACTGATAAATTGAATATTTTAGGGATACATGATATAAAAGAACTAAACTAATTCTTATGGCCAGATACCGGGGATTACATGAACTTCAAAATCCCGAAAGTGTCCTGATATTATTTGGCAGAGGATCATTTATCATTTTTACTATGCTAGAGTCTCAACCATTAAAAAATTGATCAATGAAATTTACCGGGTCATGATGATCTATCAAACCGGATAATTTACTATTTTTGCTGCCCCAAAGAAATTTATCGATTTTATGATTTATTGATTTTTCGATTGAGAATCCGGTGGTTTTAATCTGGCAACAACAAACTTATAATCCACATACACAAATCAACAAATCAACAAATCAACAAATCAATAAATCATTAAATAATAATCGGGGTGTAGCGCAGTTGGCTAGCGCGCCACGTTCGGGACGTGGAGGCCGGAAGTTCGAGTCTTCTCACCCCGACTATAATAATCAAATGACCTTGTAAATCTAATATTTACAAGGTCATTATTATTTGTAGTACAAAAATCCCTGTAGTTAGATAAATCCACTATTATTCTGATAATAATATTAATATAAGCAACCTGTAATGCTTTAGGATTTTATTACTAAAAATCCGTAATCCCGTAAGAAAAATATTCAAAAAAACTTGACTTTTTTTATTTAAAGTTATATATTTATATAGTATATAAAATATGAAGTTTATAATATATTGATAATCATGAGTTACAAGTCAAAAATCAGTATGTCGATAGGATGGATATATCCTATCGGTATATTTTCATCCTATATACTTTTAATCCTTGAATTTGAGCTGCGGCAGATGCTAAAGCAATCGGGAAATGAAGTATGGGGTGTCCCATACATCACAATTATACTGGTTGCACTGCTGTTCATTGTTCTGGGTATTATACAATGGTTCAAATACAGGAACTGGATCTATCCGGTGCTCGGGTTTCTTATGGGGATAACCATAGCGCAGGCATCATTCATTTTTCCAAATTATGATGAACCCGGGATCTTCAAACTGACCTATTTCATATGCTTTATCCTGATCATTCTGTTTATTCTTATTAACTGGAACTCTTTTTACAGTCATGAAAGGTTTGAGATTAACTCGAGGCGATTGTTCCGGCTGGCTTCCGAGAGGATTTACAGGACTGATAACGGTTATACTGGTCGGCCATATTCGGGAGGAAGAGTAGAATGCAGCAGGGATGAATTGCTGGGTTTTGTGAGGTTCCTTCACGGGAACTATATTGTGCGACCTTTCTATTATGAGAGTTACGTTTGTCTGTCATTCTCCATGAACACAAGCCTTATTGTTATACATGAAGGTAAGGAGGTGAGTCATGTGATCATTGGGTATGACGGCACTGTGACGGTTAAACTATCAGATAAGGATTACAGGGATTACCGCGAGCGGCTGAGCTTCGACCAGCTATGCGCCTCTCTGGCAGGTATCTTTACAAGGTTTCTTGATTATTATAAGGAAGGATTGGAATCAAGAATTATGATTGAATTGAAGTCAGCAAAATAATCTGATCGCCGGTTCCTTGTTAATGAATCGGTTACAAGCAACCTGCAACCTAAAATATCAAGATAATATTTCAGTCATGAAAAAGAAAGAGATTTTAATCAAACTCGTTCCTCTCATCTGCACAGTCCTTCTTGCAGGATCTGCAGATGCTCAGGAATCAAATCCCTGCGAAACAGGAGGACAGACCTGTTATTTCGGGATTGAAATGAATGATGTCCTTTGCGGATATTCCGCAGAAACTTATTGCAACGGAACTCTTGATGGGAAAGATGTCCGCTTTGAGTTCTCAGATGTAATTCTTAAAATGTCTGCATTGGGAGCAGATGTAGATGCCGGATTCAGGGTATTGTATGCTTCTGATCCGATTACCCGGAGAGCCGTAAAAATTGAGGCAAGCGTAATAAACGGAGAATCAGTCGTTAAGACTGTAACACGGGTCATAAGCGATACTGCTTATTTCAGCAGTCCTACCTCAGGAGTATCGAGTGCTATCCCTGTTGGCAGGGATGTAATATTTGGTTCACAGACATGGTATCCACACCTTTATGATGACTTTATTAAAAAAAATATTCCGGAAAAGAAGTATAAAGTGTTTGATATGTTCAGAGGTGAAATCACGGAAAAGGGATACATAAGAAAGTCAGAGGAGAATATCGTGTTGAGCGATTCTGCTTTTCAGACCCTGGTGCTTGAGGAGACCGATTATACAACAGGTATTAAAACTACCTTGTGGCTCAATAAGGCAGATGGGTACAACGTCAAAGCCCTTGTGGCAGGCAGGAGAACTATCTATTTTGCTGATAAATCTGTTACCAGCAGGATAACCTTTGCAAATATAGATAATGAGCTTTTCGCAAGAGTCGACAGAAAAATTCCTGATATAATGAACCTTTCATGGCTCAGGGTGAAGGCAAAGATCAATTCATATGGTGAAGAAATAACACCTGAATCGCTTAATTTCCCCGGTCAGAAATTTGAAGGTACTGTTACCGGCAGTTTAATTGACGGAATTTTTGAGGTAGAACCTGTAAGGTATATTGGAGAAAATGCCCCGCATTTCCCTCCCGATTTCAGCAAATCTCCTGAACTGAAGAAGTACCTTAAATCTGAATTGATGATCGAATCGGACGACCCCCTGATCATTTCTGAGGCAGTCAGGATCACTTCAGGTTCAAAAAACTCCTGGGAGGCAGCGGTCAGGCTTTGCAGGTGGGTTGCTGAAAATATTGCCGGGGCGATCCCGGGAGGTATTTCAGCAATAAATTCTCTGAAAATGCAGGAGGCAGAATGTGGCGGCCATTCGAGGTTGCTTGCTGCCTTCTGCAGAGCTGTAGGTATACCGGCAAGAGTAATTACGGGTTGTATGTATACTACCTATAATACTGGAGGTTTTGGACAGCACGGATGGACCGAAGTTTATATGAGTGATGCTGGCTGGATACCAGTCGATGCCACAATTAATGAAGCCGATTATATTGACGCGGGCCATATAAGGCTGGGTCACAATGCGACCTTCCGTCCGGTAAGTATGGAAGTGCTTGATTTCAGATCCGGTTCAAAGAATGCTGAAGTTGTCATCCCAGATGACTTCAGACCTCTGCTGGGCAGCTATATGAATATTGAACAATACAGGATTTTTAAAATCATTTATAAGGATGGCGAACTTGCCATTGATATCCCGGGACGGATTGTGCTTGATTTGAATATGCCTGATGCCAAGGGGAAATGGTATCCGAAAATGACACGGGAAATAAGCTTAACACCATCAGATATTTCCGGAAACAAAGCCGGGAAAATGATCATGCACCAGTATTTTAAACTAAACAGAATGTCATCATCCCAGACAGGCTCAACTGAAATACCGGTAGAATTAAAAAAACTTGCCGGCAATTATCAGTTTGGACCTGCAAAGCTTTCGCTTAATGTAATATTTGACAATACTACTCTGACTACCGAGGACCCGCTCAAAAGGTCAAAAGACAGGATAAGCTATTATAAATCGGGTGATTCATGGATCGACAAATCAGGCAGCTTTGAAATTGGATTTATAGCAAATACTGAAAATGAAATTACTGGCATGACCCTGGCAGTAAAAACTGAATTCCAAAGGGGAGAGCCGGTTACAAATGCTATAGAAGAAGTTATAAATGATTCCGGAGTTGACACTGGACTGAAGAAATATGATGAAATTAAGAACTCCGGTAACAGAGAATACCTCTTTTCAGATAATATGCTGCATCAGCTCGGGCACAGCCTGTTAAAAGAAAACAGAATGGATGATGCAATAAAGGTTTTTTTGAAGAATGCTCAGGAATATCCGGATTCTTTTATGGCAAATGATGCACTTGCAGAAATATATCTGAAGAAGGGAGAAAACAAGCTGGCTCTTAAGTACTTCAAGGCAGCAGTAAAGCTAAATCCCGATTATGATTATGGAAAGAGAATGATAAATGAAATAAATAACAAAAAATAAGGTATTAATGGATTTCAAAGAGGCAGCAAAACTGGGTTCATGCTTGTCAAAAGACTATGCTGAAGATCTTTTCAGGCTCTTGGCGACATATGAGAGCATCTCTACTTCAGAAGCAGCATCACGTCTGAACCTGCATATTAAAACAGTTCAGGATTTCCTGGAGGTCATGCATAACCTAAGAATACTTGAAAGAGAAGAAGTTTATGAAGGTAAAAGGCCCTATTTCAGGTACTGGCTGAAAACAAACCAGATTACCATGTCAATTGATCTGACCACATTTTCTCAAGGTGAAGAAGTAAATGATATAAGATTAAAACTGAAAATAAGGGAGAAAAGAAATGCGGGAGTTAAGTTCACTACTTCGAGAAGCAGTGACTATATAAGCAGTGTAACCATCTGGATGGGTGAAGGACGCAACCGTATTGAAAGGAAAATAAACCTGTCGATACCTCAGGGCAAGTTTCTGTTTCATCTCCCTTTCCCAAATGCAGATTATCTGAATATCAAGGAAATAATGAGGAAAGCCCAGACAGATAGTACCAACATCCCGGAAATAATTGACATCGTCAATGTCCTGATGGAATTCGGAGTAATAGAAACCACTTAGCTTCCTTCAGAATTGAAAATCAATTAATAAAATAATATTCAAGATGTATAAGAAGGCAATCATACTGTTTTATTTTGTAGGCACTCTTGTTTCGAGTTGTAGTCTGATTGAAATAGATGTCAGTGATAAAAGGAATCCTAATCCCCAGATCATACTTTTAAATAAGCAAATTGAAGTATCACCAACAGGCATAACAAGGATCTCGAAATCTGATTTTTTCCCTTCCAGTTTCAGAACAAAAGAAAATGGTAAACTTATTTATATTGATCCTCTGGCAGTAAATATTCTGGATTTAGCTGATTATATTTTCATTACTCATGCACATCTTGATCATTTTTCCATAAAGGATATCAAGAAAATATCAAAACCGGAAACGGTAATTATTTGTCCAAAAAGAGTTGCAAAGAAACTTAAAAATTACAATTATAAAATCAGAGAGGTTAAACCAGGTGATTCTTTCTGTTTGGATAATACATTAAAAGTTGAAGCTGTGGCTGCTTATAATCTCAAATCGGCTTTATTATGGATTAAAGCTCATCCAAAATCAAAGCAAAACGTTGGATATGTTTTAAATATAGATAGTGTCCGTATTTACCATACAGGAGACACTGATTATATCCCGGAAATGGAAAACATCAGAGATATAAACTTGATCCTGGTTTCAATCGGAGGTGATAACCTTACAATGAATGTGGAAGATGCAGCCTGGCTGGTCAATCAAATTAAACCTGAAATTTGTTTCCCTATGCATTATGATATAAAAGACAGAAGTAATGTGGATAGATTCATAAATTTAATAGATAAGAGTACGGAAGTTAGCGTTTTAGAATAATAAAATACATTCCATTATATTACCTTGATATCCTGATATTTAAATTTGCATTTATCTTCTTACCCCGACTTCGCCCCGCCGCCAGGCGGGGCTTTTTTGTTTCTGCAAATTAACAGTATTAAAAATACCAATTGATTTTACTATTATTGGTGAATCTTCAACTGCCTATTCATGCCCGCTGACCAAAGAAAGCAAGGCCACCTCGTCCGCACCCTCACCCTGGGCTCAGCCATCATTCTGGTGGTCAGCTCTGTCATAGGCTCCGGTGTTTTTAAGAAAGTGGCCCCCATGTCGGCTGAACTGGGATCTCCCCTCCTGGTATTGCTCTGCTGGGCAATGGCAGGCCTGATCACCCTGTTTGGTGCGTTGAGCAATGCCGAGATTGCCGGCATGTTTGCCGGTTCCGGAGGGGAATACGTGTATTTCAAACGTATCTACGGCCGTTTCATGGCGTTTATCTATGGATGGAGCGTATTTACAGTAATAAAAACTGCCGCAGTATCTTCCATTGCTTATGTTTTTTCCCAATCGTTTAATGCCGTCCTTCCCCTGCCCCGCCTCAGCCCTTCCCTGGAAAGCCTGGAGCTGCTCGGTCTTTTCAAACCGCTGGAGAACATCGGTGTTAAGCTGCTCACCATCCTGCTGATCCTGCTCCTCACGCTGGTGAATACACGGGGACTGAAAGGCGGGGCCCGGCTGAGTGGTTATTTTACCTGGATGGTTGGCGCTGGTTTGCTGTTAACGGTATTATCTGGACTTGCCTTCGGGAAGGGAAGCGCCGAAAATATGTTAACCACTTCCACCACGATAGAACCAGGCTCTCATAGCGGCTTTGCATTCATCAAGGCCATTTTTGCCTCCTTACTGGCTGCTTTTTGGGCATATGAAGGATGGAACACCATAGGATTCCTGGGCGGGGAGATCCATCAGCCGAATAAAAACATTCCCCGGGCCCTGATGGGCGGAATGGCCATCATCATCACCACCTATATCCTGGTGAATTTTACCTATCTCTACGTGCTGCCCATCGACAACCTCATCGAGGTATTCCGGTCGCAAAATGAAATTGCCGGTGTAACCGTGGTCCGCCATTTTGCCGGGAACGCCGGAGCCTTTGTTCTATCCCTGCTCATCCTGGTCACCACCTTTGGCTGTACCAACAGCACCATTATCATGCCACCCCGTATATACCAGGCTATGGCCCATGACGGGCTTTTCTTCAAAGGGCTGGTGGATATTCATCCCCGATTCAACACCCCAAATAAAGCTTTATGGCTGCAGGGGGTATGGGCATCCATGCTGGTGCTGTCCGGAAGTTTCGACCAGCTCACCGATATGCTTATTTTCGTAGTCTTCTTTTTTTACGGGGCCACGACCCTGGGAGTATTCATCATGAGAATCCGCGAACCCTTGCTCGAACGCCCTTATAAAGCCTGGGGCTATCCGGTGATCCCCGCGCTGTTTATCATTTTCTGCATCAGCCTGGTGATCATTACCTGTTTCACCAATCCCCGCGAAGCCGGTATCGGTTTCCTTCTGGTGCTGTTGGGTATACCACTGTATTTTTACTGGAACCGTAAAAAAAGCAGTTGATGTTACCAGTTGCGATCCTTCATAAAAGCATCCAGTTCCTGGCGCGACATGGGGAGCTTATCTTCATTATCATCAAGCCATTTCAGAAAAGCTGTTTTGATATCCTCTGACCAGGCAGCATCTATTTGCCCGGGCGTAAAACGGCCCTCACGCAGCATAGTATGGCCGAATGCATCCCGGATGGCTACAAATTCACCGGTAAGCACCACTTTGCTGAGCAAATGGGGCGGAATGAAGATCACGCCCTCTTTTTTGGCCAGCACTACATCGCCAGGCATGACCACAGCCTGCCCGATAGTCACCGGTACGTTTATACCCATCAGCATGGTTTCCATCAGATAGCTTGGATGAAAATCACGGACGCAGGCGTTGAACCCTTCAATTTCTTCCAGCCCTTCCAGGTCGCGTGCACCGGCATTAAACACGACACCGGTTTTCGATTTTGCGAAAATGGAATTGCCTAGATTATCCCCGATCAGGGTTCCATCCACAACCTTGCCAAAACAGTCTGCCACGTATACATCCCCGGTTTTCAGCTGATCGATAGGCCAGGAATTGGCCGCTCCCTTCTGACCCTCTGCATGACCATTGTCCAGGATCTGCTTCTCCACGTCGGGTCGTTTGGGCATATAAAGGGCAGTAACCGCCCTGCCAACAAAGGGTTTATCAGGGTGGATCATTTTCCAGCCATCTGCGTACTGGTTATTATAACCCTCATTCCGCAGGGTTTGCCACACCTCCTCGATCGACAATTTGACCACCCTTTTCAGCAGATCATCCGGCACAGAGGGGCGTCCATCAGGAAAGCGATCACCCGTCCACGAAGTAGTGTAAAAAAGCATGGTTTCCTTCGGGAGGAAGGTTTGTGCCCGGGTAACCTGTCCTGTAAGCAACAGCACCAGGAATAGCAGGAGGTTTTTTTTCATAATATTAGGATTTTGTTGTGTTTTCACTTTCTTCGCCGGCAGACCTGCCGCGCCACCAGTTGGCCAGGACGGAACCGGTGATGTTCATCAGCGGACCGAATATGGCCGGGGCAAGTCCAACCGTGGCCACCTTCCCCATCTGAAGGGCCAGACCGGATGCAAGCCCCCCGTTTTGCATGCCCACCTCAAAGGCAATGGTACGCCGGTCCCGTTCAGGCATGCCCAGCAACCACGACAATGAGTATCCGAGGGTGTACCCGGTGAGGTTGTGCAGCAGGCTGGTGATGACCAGCAGGGCACCTACCTCAAGCAGGCTGTTGCGGCCGGCAGCAGTAATAATGGCCACGATCAGGGCAATGCCTGCCATGGAGACAAACGAGAGGGCTTTCTCCATCCACCGGTTGTCGGTTCCCAGTATGTACCGGAGCGCCAGGGCAGCCATCATGGGTAAGAAATAGAACCAAACCAGGGAGGTGAACACTCCCTTCACAAAACTCCCCTGGTACACTTTCATAAACACCAGGTTGGTGATCAGTATGATCAGAAAATAAACTGCAAGCTGGATGACTTTTTGACGCAGACCCTCCTCCCCCTTGGAAAACAGGTTGAAAATAAACCCTGCCACGATCGGAAGGATGATCATGTTCAGGATATCCAGCATCATTTTCCAGAAATTCACTTCGATAAATTGTCCACCGAGCCACTGCATCAGCAAAGGTGTTACCAGGGGTGACAGCAGGGTGGAAATGGCACCCACAGTCACTGCCAGGGCCAGGTTTGCCCGGGCCAGGTACGACATGACATTGGAAGCCAGTCCGCTTGGCACGCATCCGATCAGGATGATGCCGGCAGCGATTTCGGGGGGAAAATTAAAGATATGGGCGATGCCAAAGCCAACAAAGGGCATGATGACATAATGCGATATCACTCCCACGATCACACCCCTGGGCATTTTGATCACTCCGGCAAAATCACCGAAACTCATTTGCGAGCCCATGCCAAACATAATAATCTGCAACAACGGAACGATCAGCCTTTTTAACTGGAAATTGCCCACCGCAGAAAAGAACTCCGGGTAGAACATGGATGCGGCCACTGCTGTAAAGATCCATATGGTATAGGAAAAACCTTTGAATTGCCGGTATCCTCTCACGGCAATGGCAAGTAAGGCAAAACCCGCTACCAGAGCGGGACCGGTTAGTCCCGCAATGTCGAATATTCCGGAGATCAGTGCTGCGCTAAACAGCAATGACGACAGCAGCAGCAGAACATGATAAACCTTCCCGTTCATAATTCCAGTTTTAATGTTCCTTTCAGCTCCAGGTCCTGTCCCAGCTCTGCTCTCTATCCCATTGCGGGGTAGGTGCAAAATACTCTTCACCCTTGCGCAATTGTTCCCTCACGGCTTTCTCGTTGAGATCCAGTCCCAGTCCGGGTGTCTCAGGCACCCCGATGAAACCGTTGTTCAGTATAGGTTTGCTGATCCCGGTGGCCAGGTCCTCAAAACCGGCATCATCAACATGATGGTGCTCGAGGGCGATGAAATTCTGGGTGGCTGCCGCCACATGTACATTGGCCATCAGGGAAATGGGAGAGCCGGCCCAGTGGAGGGCCATGGAAATTCCCTTTTCTTCGGCATAGTCACCAATCTTTTTCGTTTCAAGGATACCACCGGCCGTGGCCAGGTCGGGATGGATCATATCCACGGCATGGCTGTCGCAAAGTTTGATGAATTCCTCTTTCAGGTAAATGTCCTCTCCGGTAAGGGTGGGAGTTTCAATGGCATGGGAGATCTCTTTCCACTGATCGGCATAAATCCACGGAATAAGGTCCTCCAACCAGGCCAGCCGGTATTTGTCAACGGCTTTACCCAGGCGGATGGCCGTGTTCTGGTCGAAATGACCGAAGTGATCAGCTGCAATGGGGATTTCATATCCGGTGATCTCCCGTACCCGGGAAATATATTCCTCCATCTTCTCAAAGCCTTTTTCTGTGATCTGCAAGCTGGTAAAAGGATGCCTGGTCTGGCCATACGACATCCAATCCTGGTTCCAGCCTTTCTCCAGATCCCATAAGTTGCTTCCCACTACAGCACCGGGTATTTGCCTGATCAATTCCAGGCCGAAATCGATCTTTACAAAGGTAAATCCCTTTTCCACCCTATTTTTTATTCTGTCCGCCGTTACGGCAGGATCGGCTGACGAGGGTGTATCCGCATACATCCTGATCCTGTCGCGGTATTTCCCTCCGAGCAATTGATAAACCGGCACGCCATAAGCTTTCCCGGCAAGGTCCCATAATGCCATCTCTATCCCGGATACGCCTCCTCCCGCCCTGCCATGACCTCCGAATTGTTTCAGGTTCTTGAAGATCTGCTCCACACTGCAGGGATTCTTACCCAGAATCCTGCTCTTCAGAAAGAGCGCGTAGGTAGGGCTTCCGGCATCCCGTACTTCTCCCAGACCATAAATATCCTGGTTGGTATAGATCTTGATCAGCGGGGTATTACTCCAGTAAGCAATACGCAGATCGGTAATTTTCAGATCACTGGGACTTGAATACCGGGAAACTTTCTGGGTGATAAACTCCAGCTCTTCTTCTGTCCTGCCGGAATTGAGATAAAGACCAAAACCCAGACCGCCGAGCGCTGATTTGTGCAGGAATTCACGACGACTGTTTGTTTTGTCGTGTCCCCTGTTTCCCGGGACTTCATCCTTAACCTTGATTTTCATGGGTATAGCATTGAATTGTAAGCCGTCGTAAGCAATTCCCTGCAATAGTGCAGGATCAGGATGCCTTTTCTGCACCCAGCAGCCATTCTCTTTCCACAGGAACTACCCCCACCCGCTCGCAAACAAGTCCTGCCGCCAGGTTGGCAAGCCTGGCCATATCGTAAGGCTCCATATGTATTGCCAGGCAAAGGCTCGCGGTAGCAATTACCGTATCACCGGCGCCGGAAACATCCGCCACATCACGGGCTTGAGTGGGCACCACCTGGTATTCATCTCCTTTGCTGAGCAGCATACCCCTTTCCGAAAGCGTGACGAGCACCAGGCTGAATCCTGCTTTTTCCTGAAGCTGCATGGCTGCGGCATGCACGCTCTCAAAGTCGGATTTTCGTATATCCAGCTGCATGCCTTCTGAAAGTTCTTTAAAATTGGGTTTAAAAAGGGTTGCCTCACGGTAATGCACGAAATTGCGCTTTTTGGGATCCACCAGGGTGGGAATATTCCTGTTGTTGCCCAGCGATATGACCCTGCTGATCAGATTGGGAGTGATGATGCCCTTGTCGTAATCCTGAAACACAATGGCAGCAATATTGTTCTGGTTGATCAGGGCCTGGATTCTATGCCATAAAGCACTTTCAAGCTCCTCACTGATAAGATCGTCCACTTCATGGTCAACACGGAGCAGCTGCTGATGCCCGGCGATGATCCTCATTTTGCTGGTGGTGATCCGGTCGGCTGATTCAATCAGTCCTGCATCCGGCATATCCTGCTGAAGGATGAGCTCCCTGAATATCTTGCTGTTTTCATCTGCTCCGATCACCGAACACATTACAGGCACTGCGCCGAGCGACTTAACATTCAATGCCACATTGGCAGCACCACCGAGCCTGTTCTCAGTATGGGTATGCATAACCACGGGTACCGGGGCTTCAGGCGAAACACGGGTTACCTTCCCCCATACATAGGAGTCGACCATCACATCCCCGATTATTAAAACCTTCAGGCCTTCAAATTTCTTTAATACGCTGCTGATCCCTGTCTCCACATCTGAGCTTTTACTCCCGTAAAGATAAGACTTGCCTTTTAAAATAAAAACATGCCGGTGCATTTGCCAAAACAATCCTATATTTGTCTATTAATCCTGTAAACACTGAATTATGAGTTTCTTTGGTTCCAGTCGCGGCCTCTCCCTTCCTCCCGTGGTTAAGAATATTATCATTATCAACGTACTCCTTTTTGCTGCTACCCAGCTTTCTGTTTACGTACTCCATTCCGACTTTATGCTCAGGCACCTTGCCCTGTTCAGCGTGAAATCTCCCCTTTTTGAGCCCCACCAGATTGCCACCCACATATTCATGCATGCCAACCTGGCTCATATCTTTTTTAACATGTTCGGGGTATTCATGTTCGGCAGGGTTCTGGAACAGCTCTGGGGCAGTAAAAAGATGCTGATCTTTTATACGGTAACCGGACTGGGGGCGGCCTTTATCCATCTTACCGTCAATTATTTCCAGATGAACCATATGCTTAGCCTGGCACACCAGTTTACAAGCACCCCGAGTTATACCCTTTTTAACCAGATTGTCACTAAATACGGATCCAGGGCCGACCAGTACGACCAGATCATGAGCTTTATGCAGCAGTGGTTCTATAAACCGGATGATCCTTCCTTTATCGCAGGCAGCAAGGCTTATATTGCCGATATCATTTACGGCAACCTGAATATCCCTACGGTAGGGGCTTCGGGTGCGGTATTCGGACTGCTGATTGCTTTTGCCATGATGTTTCCAGATGTGGAACTCATGCTGATATTCCTGCCCATACCGATCAAGGCCAAGTACTTTGTTCCTTTCTATGCCCTGCTGGAATTGTTTTTTGGAGTGGCCGGTTTCCAATGGGATAATGTAGCCCATTTTGCTCACCTGGGTGGGGCTCTTTTCGGTTTTATCCTGGTGAAGTATTGGAAACGAAACCAGTTCAGAATTTATTGATAAATTTGTTTGTGATATCTATGGTCTTGTTTGAGAATGTATAACGGGAAGACACTTCGACTACGCTCAGTGTGACAGCACAGGCAGCAGTCAGGCTGAGCGAAGTCGAAGCCTTTCCACGGTACACTAAATTGTTACCACTATGAGCATGGCGGACGAAATAAAATCAGCCTTCCGGAAGGGTAATGTTCTCTACCGGCTGATCTTCATCAATGCCGTTTTATTTGTGGCTATTGGACTTATATTCGTCATCATCCGTCTTTTTACCCCGGGATCATCACTGGATGTGCTGCGTGCCCAATATTCCGATAACTTCCTGAAATATTTCATGGTGCCCAGTATTCCCGTAGAATTGCTGGCAAGACCCTGGACGGTTATTACCTACATGTTCACACATTTCAATTTCTTCCACATCCTGTTTAACATGATCATGCTTTACTGGTTTGGCAGAATCTTCCTGCAATACCTTACCGGGCGACAATTGCTGAGCACTTATATCCTTGGCGGACTGGCCGGAGCAGCTTTATATATTCTGTTTGTAAACGGATTCCCCGGATTAAGAGAGCATCTGGGAAGTTCCATGCTGGGTGCATCAGCCTCCATCATGGCCATTGCCATCGCTATATCTTTCTATGTTCCCGATTATACACTTTACCTTCTCTTCATAGGTCAGGTAAAATTGAAATATATTGCCCTGGCCTTTATCATTCTTGATGTTTTAATGATAGCCTCCTATAATGCCGGAGGGCACATTGCACATCTGGGCGGAGCTATTTACGGGTACTGGTTTATTACACGTTTCAAGAAGGGCCGTGACATCGGTGACTGGTTGAGTACTCTGCTGGATAAGGTTTCTGCAATATTTAAACCCAGGCCCAGGCTGAACGTAACCTACCGGAAAAAATCACGATATGTTCCCGATGAGGAATACAACCGGAGCAAAGTGGCAGAGCAAAAGGAGATTGACCGGATTCTGGATAAAATAGCACAGGGAGGATATGAAAGTCTGACAAAAAAAGAAAAAGAAACTTTGTTTAAGATGAGCTCCACTAAAAAGTGAGCAGTAGTATTGCGGCCTAAAACCTGCCAAACCAAGATCCTTTGAGAACCGTAGTCCGTAAAATATTATTGATCATTAACCTGGCTCTGGCAATTCTGTTGCTGGTGACTTACCTTTCTGTGTATATAAGTCCTGCCACTTCCTGGATTTTCGCCTTCATTGCCCTCGCCTATCCCTTCATTTTACTACTTAACCTGCTGTTTGTCATATTCTGGATTATTTTCCGGAAATGGCTTTTTTTGATTTCCCTTTGTTGCATGTTACTCGGTTGGAATTTCCTGAACCGATATTTCCAGTTCATGCTAAACCGGCCTGAAAAAAGCGTGACCGGGAATTCAGTCATTCTGCTTACTTATAATGTAAGGCTTTTCAATTACTACCAGTGGAACAAGGACACGACTTCGTGGCAAAAGATCGTGGATTTTGTCCACGATGAAAACCCGGATATTGCCTGTTTCCAGGAATTCATCACCCTGCCCGGCACCAACCATGATCTGGATAACCTGAAAAAGAACCTGGCTCCCCTGGATTATTCCCATGTTTATTACACTGATCGGGTTCCGCGTAAGATCAATTTCGGCATGGTCACCTTCAGCAGGTACCCGATTGTGCATAAAGAACGAATCGATTTTGAAGAATCGCTGAATGGTTGTATCGCTTCTGATATCCTGATCGGTGCAGATACGATCCGGGTTTATAACTGCCACCTGCAGTCGATCCGCCTCAGGGGGGATTACAATGATCTGCTGGACAGCCTGATTTTCAATTATAGTGAGAAACAGCTTGACGAACTCAGAGATATCAGTGATCGTATGCGACAGGCTTATATTCAGCGGGCTGAGCAGGTGGATATCCTGGCCAGACACATCCGGTCCTCACCTTACCCGGTAATTGTTTGCGGTGATTTTAACGATACTCCTGTTTCCTATACGTATCATAAAATTTCCCGAAACCTGAAGGACGCTTTTGTTGAATCAGGCAAAGGCATTGGCAATACCTTGCGGGGCAATCTTCCTTATGTCCGGATCGATTATGTGCTGTATAGCCCGCTCTTCCGCTCCCTCCAGTATGCCAGCCGAAAAATCCCATGGTCAGATCACTATCCAGTCATAACCCGCTTCACCCTTGACGAAAGGGCAGATTCAACAGGTCAACATTCCCCCCGGAAAGAATAATCCCGGCATTTTCCCCGGCAAACCTTTCCCGGTTATCAATCAGGGCAGCCAGCGGAACTGCCGCAGAGGGTTCGATGACGATCTTCATCCGCTGCCACACCAATAACATGGCCTGCAAGATGGATTCCTCAGAAACGGTGAAGATGTCATCCACATGTGTCCTGATGATGGTGAAGGTCCGTTCGCTGAGCGATGTCAATAATCCATCGGCAACGGTATTGGGCGGCAAAGCAGGCATGAGCCGGCCTGATCTGAAGGAACGACAAGCATCATCTGCCTGGACAGGTTCACAACCGTAGACTTTTGCCTGGGGCCTCATAGCCTTTACTGCGAGCACTGTACCTGATAATAGCCCTCCCCCGCCCACCGGTGCCAGAACAACATCCAGGCCGGGTACCTGCTCCAGAAATTCTTTGGCAGCAGTGCCCTGTCCGGAAATTACCTGGAAATTATCGTATGGGTGAATCACGGTAGCCGCTGTTCGTGTAACAATTTGTTCAAGCGTGATTTCACGACTTTGGAGGTTAGGTTCGCAGAAGGTGATGGAGGCACCGTAATGTTTCACCGCCTCGATCTTGGGTCTGGGAGCAGTACGTGGCATTACCACAAAGCAGGGAATTCCACGCTTTTTGGCAGCCAGCGCCAGCGCAGCAGCATGGTTCCCCGATGAATGCGTGGCAACGCCTTTTGAAGCTTCCTCCCCGGTGAGTGAAAGAACAGCATTGGAAGCCCCACGGTATTTGAATGCCCCTACCTGCTGAAAGTTCTCGCATTTGAAAAACAGATTTACTCCGGTTAAGGCATTCAGGTTTGAGGAGGTCAGCACAGGAGTATGATGAATGGCAGCAGCTATGCGATCCGAAGCAAGCAGGATATCTTCGAAAGTAGGTATTTTTTGCATCTGAAAGTTTTAATGACGTAATTCAGACAATGGCATATTGTTCATTAAAAATCATTTCAATCTGATTTTGCATCGATTTCTCCTCCTGCTTCTTTCTTTTAAACTGCTCGAACTTTCTGGCAATGCTCACCATGAGATCGTAATCATTCACTTTGAGGAGGTAATAGTCGGAATAATTACAGAATACCATGAATTCAATAATATCATCATCATTGGTGAGCCCCGTTACTTTTTTCACCACCACCGGGTTATATTTCTGATAAATCTGATCGTTGATCTTTTCCTCCTCAATGATTTTGGCCAGCAATAACCGCTCCTTTTCCTCCGGTGTAAGGATTGGCACCGAAACAAGGGTAATACCATCGAGCTTTTTTGCGGCCATGGCCTGTTCATAAGCTTCCAGGCCAACCTGGCGGGAGGTTTCTGCCAGCTCTTCAGCTAGCTTTTCAGTTTGGGTGGCTTGCCTGTCCAGATTTATGAAACGCTGTTTGAAGTCCTCATAGGTTCCCAGATTATAAATACGGACTTCCTGTATCTCATAAGCCTGCTGTTTTAAGGTGAAGGTCACAGGTGCACCGGCGTTGATCATCTCCCCCTCCACAATGACCTTGTTATAATAATAACCCACAGCATACAATACCAGGGTATCTCCCGGCTGCCCCTGCAACTTGAATTCACCGCCGGTATTGCTGTATATGCGCAATCCCCGGCTGTAATTCAAAACAGCGGTATACTCAATGGCCTTCCCGGTTGCGGCATCCACCACCCTGCCATTGATTTCACCCTTTTGCGCCCAGGTAAGACTACTCCCGTAAAACAGCAACAGAAAAGAAACACCACAAAACAAATAATAGAATTGCTTCATGCAGGCAGCTTTGGCTCAAAATTACCGATTCTGTCGGAAACAAGATACAGGGAGGGGTTAAAAAATGTTAAGGAATCCGGCCGCTAGCCTAGTAATTCGTCAAGAAGCTTTAGCGCGGCGTCCCGGAGTGGCTTCTGACGTTTATACCAGATCAGCACACCGATCAGGAAAGCAATGATCATTATTGGGACATAAACCAGTTGTACAAGCCCGATTCTTTCCCAGGTGGTAAAGCCTGCAATTCTATGGAAAAGGGAAATTGTAATTCCTGCATCGATTAAAAGCAAGGGGGGGATAACCCACCATGTATTTTTGTACTGGAAACTGTATCGCTCGGCTGCTTTCTTCAGCATATCGGCAACCGGCAAGGAATAGTCTATGGATTTATAATCACGGTAATACTTGCGGAATATCAGTCCAAAAATAACAAACGCGAATACATAGCAGATGCCGGTGATGCGATATCTTAATTCAAAATCTGAAAAGGGATTCAATACAAAAACAAAACCATAAAAAACAATGAACACAACAAATATTACCTGAAATCTCTTGAAAGTCATGAGGTTTCTGACATCCTCCTTTTGCAATCTCTGAATCAGCTGGTTTATTCCCGCCAGGTTACCATTGTTGTTGTTTAACAATTCTTTATTCTCTTGCATGGCCTTTATTAATTAATTGATCTCTTAAGGATTCCTTTATCCGGTGAATTTTTACCCGTACATTGGGTTCGGTGATGCCCACGATATCGGCGATCTCCCGCATGGAGAGTTTTTCGAGTGTTAAGGAAATCAACATTTTATCTATTACAGAAAGTTGGTTCAGTGCTGTTTCCAGCTCATTAAGCCGGAACTCTTTCTCCAACGGATCTGGCTCTTCATGCTCCCGATCAAGAAGGTTTCGCAGGCTTCCGGAGTCGTCAGAAACATTGAGCCTAAGCCGCTGAAGTTCCCTCCCCTTGAAACCAAGTGAAGTATTCACTGCGATCCGGTAAATCCAGGTGCTGATGGCAGAATCTCCCCTGAATGAATCCAGACTTTTCCAGATGTTGATCAGGACTTCCTGCACCATGTCTTTCTGATCTTCAGCCGTCGGTGCGTAATACCGGCATATCCGCTTTATTCTGTCACGGTTCTGTTCAACCACCTGTTTAAACTGCTGTTCCTTTAAAAGCATTTGGCTTTTATTCGTTGGTTTACTTATTAGTAACATCGAAATCGAATTTGTTACAAATTGGTCGTTTTTTTTTACATGCAGAGACCCCGCCGTCATGAAGGGGCCGCTATCCAATGCCAGTCATATTTGTCACCTTCATTTCCAGACCACAACACCTGCCGGTTTGAGCGTTTTTACACCCACCAGTATCTTTGATCCCTCCGGCAGGGTTATTTCATAATCCCCGTCGGAATAGTTCACGCCAATACCAAAACCATCGCGGTATTCTACCATCACTCCGTCGGGATAGTGCTCAACCGGAATTTTCAGTAACCCGTAAACCTTTCGGAGTAACGCTCTTTCCAGCTTGCCATCCTTGCTGTCGGCCCCCACATAGGTTACGGTTCCCTTACCCAACCTGCGGAAGATTACCGCTGGTTTTCCGGTATAGAAGTCGCCGGAATAGGTGGCCCAGGTTTCTGTACCGGGGTAAGGCTGTAAGATCTCACCCCAGCTGTTCCAGGCATACCTGCCGCCATCCATGATCACGGTATCCGGTGCGTACGGCGCCGGTAAATCGTAAAATTCAATGGCGGACCCGATCAGATCATAGATGGGTGCAGCAAATTTTGCCTCCCAAAGGTGCATTTCACGGTCCTTGTGACCGGTCCTGCAGGTCAGGATCAGATTGCCTCCCTCAGTTACATACTGTTTCCATTTGTTCACCAGATCATGGTCAAGCTGCTGGTAGGCCGGTGCAATTACTACAGGATAAGCCTTGAAATCAAAGGTATCCCTGATAAAGTCGACAGGAGCGCCTAATGATTTAAGGGCCTTATAATATTTTGTGATATGTCCGAGGGAATTCCATTGGGCAGTTTGCTTGTTCTGCTCCATGCCCCAGATGTTTTCGACATTAAAGAGCAAGGCGGTTTTTCGGTTGGCATAGGCTTGGGGAGGTTTGGCTTCAGGATCTGCCTGTTGCCGCAAGACCTTTACTTCTTTCATAAACTGCCGGAATTCCGATCCGCCGGGTGTAGGCGTAATACCATCATAGCCTACAATGCCGTAATGATATTGCTCATACCCATACAGCGGTGCCCTGTAACGGTAAGTACAGGTCAGCCTGCTGCCTCCGGCGAAAACATGCCAGAGCCATAAGCGCACGGCGCCCGGCAGGGGCTGCGAATTGACCAGTCCCCAGTTCACCTGGCCGGGCTGAAGTTCCATAACCCCGTAAACACCTGCAAAGGATCTGAAGAAATCGTTCGACATGGCAATGCTTTCGGGATCACCCAAACGGTAACCCTGTGATCCAATTCCCTTGCTATATCCGGCAACCATGTATTTGGTATAGGTAACGAAATCAAGCTCATGGCTTAAACCGATATAGCCCGATTCATAATTGGGAATATAATTGGAGGTAATCCATTGACCGGGTAATGCATATCTTCTGATCACCCGCGCCTGCTCATCCAGGAAGGAGGCCGTCTCCCCGTTGATAAACCGGGTATGGTCCAGGATCTGGTTCAGGTTCATACCCCATTGGGAACGGAGCGGAATGTTGATCTCCTGGAAATCATTGTATACCTGGCTCCAGAATGCTGTTCCCCAGGCTTGGTTCAGCTTTTCAATGGTTCCGTATTTCTTGTACAGCCAGTCGCGGAAACGCAGCTGTGCGTCAGGTCCGTAATCATAAAAAACCCTGGGTTCATTGTCAATCTGCCAGCCCATGATCCTGGAATCGCCCCCGTAACGGCGGGCAAGCTCCTCAACCATCTTCAGGGCATATTGCCGGAAGTAATTACTGGAGAAGGAAACGGTCTGTCGCGAACCATGGTCGCTTCTCCTCCCATTTTCGTTGATTTCATAGATTTCAGGATGTTTTCGTCCGAGCCAGACAGGTGGTGTGGCAGTGGACGAACACAGGATCACCTTCAGGTTATTGCGTGCCGCCAGGGTTAAAGCACGGTCGAGCCATGCAAAGTCATATTTTCCTTCTTGGGGTTCGAGCTGGGCCCAGGCAAATTCGGCAAAGTGCGTGTACTCAAAGCCCATGGCAGCAATGTTCTTCAGATCCCGGTCCCATTGTGCGCTATCCCAATGTTCGGGATAGTAATACACACCGGTGGTGATGAGGTCCCCGGCGGGGAAGAAGCGGGCCGCATCCTGGGTTCTTGCAACTGTTGCTGCAGCAATTGCCAATGCCAGCAAATATACCTTTTTCATAATGGTGATATTTAAGTTTCGCTATTGAGTAAGCCTGTAAGTTAGTGAAATTGCCAATGGCTGAACGTTGTTACCTGCGCAATTTGTATAAATTCTAAATAACACCGATCTGCTTGATATTCTGGATACTTATGTATGATGCAAGTCATTATTAATATATATACATCTATTCATGTATATAATTGGATATTAGTGAAGCTGAATTTTTCATTAATTTGCTGTACTTATTAAATTTCAAATGACTACCCGCAGGGATTTTATCAGGATCACAACCTATGGCGCAGGAGCGCTGGCCGCCGGCAGCGGCTTATTCCAGACGGTCAAGGCCTTTACTTCACGCGAAAACACCGGGACTTTGGCTGCTGATCTTGGCCGTACACCTACCTATTGTGAGATTTGTTTCTGGAAATGCGCGGGTTGGGTTTACAAGGACGATAACGGTAAGATCTGGAAAATCATCGGAAATGATGAAGACCAGCATTGCAACGGCCGTTTTTGCCCACGTGGTACCGGAGGTGTCGGATCCTTTTATGATGAGGATCGGTTAAAGACACCCCTGATCCGGGTGGCGGAACGTGGCAAGCAAGTTTTTCGCGAAGCAAGCTGGGACGAGGCATTGGAATACATTGCTGCTAAAATGAAAGACATCCGGCAAGCTTATGGTCCTGAGTCTATGGCCCTCTTTACACACGGATCGGGGAGCAGCTACTTCACGCCCCTGATGAAGGCCTTCGGTACCGCCAATATTGCAGAACCTTCCTATGCACAATGTCGTGGTCCGAGGGATGACGCCTTCCTGTGGACTTTCGGTGAAGAAGTATATTCTCCGGAGATTACTGATATCCGCGATACCAAATGCCTTGTGCTGATTGGCTCTCACATTGGTGAAAACATGCACAACGGCCAGGTACAGGAAATGTCAGATGCCATCGACAAAAGGGCTACCATCATAACCGTTGATCCGAGATTTTCCACTGCAGCCAGCAAATCCAAGTTCTGGCTTCCCATAAAGCCTGCAACCGATATTGCCTTGCTGCTTACCTGGATACAGGAGATCATTTACAATGGCTATTATGACAAGCAGTATGTTGAGAAATTCTGTCTTGGATTTGAACAGCTCAAGGAATATGTAAAACCATTCACCCCCGAATGGGCTTACGGCATCACTACCCTTACACCAGGCCTGATACGGGAAACTGCCCGGGAGATGGCTAATGCAGCCCCTGCAGTGATTATCCATCCCGGACGTCATGTTACCTGGTACGGTGATGATACACAGCGCACCAGGGCCATTGCAATACTCAATGCCCTGCTTGGCTCCTGGGGAAAGCGCGGGGGATTCTATCGGCCGGCCAAGGCCACAGTACCCACCTATCCTGTCCCGGCATTCCCGATCCCTTCAAAATCCTGGACCGATTTATTCCCGGGACAGTATGGAGCAGGATTTGGCATCCCTTCCAACACCCTGGTGGACGCTTCCATACCCGGAAATAATCCGGCCTATCCCATTAAAGGCTGGTTTGTGAACGGTACGAACCTGATCAATACCATCCCCCATCAGGACAATACACTAAAGGCCATACAAAACCTCGACCTGTTGGTTGCTGTTGACACCATGCCCGTTGAAATAACCGGATGGGCCGATGTGGTTTTGCCGGAATGCACCTACCTGGAACGATATGACACCCTCCGTGCAGGTCCACACCGGAAACCGGCCATTGCGTTGAGAATGCCTGCCACCGAACCCCGGTACAACACCAAACCGGCGTATTGGATTGCCCGTGAACTGGCCAAGAAACTCGAACTGGAAAGTTACTTTCCGTTTGAAAAACAGGACGAACTGCTTGACTGGCAACTGAAACAGATGGGTACTTCACTGGATGAACTGAAAAGGACCGGTGTAAAAACCTTTGAACGTGAAGCAGACGATCTGTATATTGCAGCGGAAGAATCGGTTGTTTTCTCAACAGACAGTGGTAAAATAGAATTATATTCGGCCGCGCTGGAAAGTCTCGGATTTGATCCCCTGCCCAGATTCACACCCCACGAGGAGCCCCCCGATGGTTATTACCGGTTGATTTATGGCAGGGCTCCTATGCATACCTTTGGCAGAACAGCCAATAATCCCAACCTCACCGACCTGATGGATGAGAATACTGCCTGGATCAATCCCAAAGTGGCCAAAATCTGGAGTCTGGCAAATGATCAATACATATGGCTTCAGAACCAGGATGGCATTACCTCAGAATTTCCCATCAAGGTCAGGGTAACCGAAAGGATCCGCTGGGACTCGCTTTATATGGTCCATGGTTTCGGACATGCCCAGCAGCAGATGAAAAGATGTTTTGGTCGCGGCGCCAGCGACACACAGTTGATGACCCGGGTAATGACGGATCCCCTGATGGGAGGGACCGGCATGCGGGGCAATTTCGTTACCATCATCACTGAAAAACCGCAAAAGGAGGCTGCTGTATGAGGTACGCCATGGCTGTCGATACAAGAAAGTGCGTTGGCTGCAGTGACTGTGTTGTAGCCTGCCAGACGGAAAACAATGTTCCTATCGGATATTGCCGCGACTGGGTCGTGGAAGTGATGGACGGTACTTATCCCCAGCTTGAAATAGAGATTCGCTCCGAGCGCTGCAACCATTGTGAAAATGCACCCTGTGTGCGATGCTGTCCTACCGGTGCCAGTCATTTTGCACCCGGGGGCATCGTTCTGGTGAAACCCAATGAGTGTATTGGCTGCGGGGCCTGCATTGCCTCCTGCCCTTATGATGCCCGGTACCCGCATCCCAAAGGATATGTGGATAAGTGCACCTTTTGCAACCACCGGATTAAGAACGGATTGAAGCCAGCTTGCGCAGCAGTCTGCCCTACCAAATGCATTTATTTCGGGGATCTTGACGATGCCAACAGTGAGATCTCCGTTATCCTGAAGAAAAGGAAAGCAAAAACCCTGATTCCCGAAGCAGGAACAATGCCACAGTTGTATTTTCTAATTTAAGAATACTATAACAACTTTAACCATGAGAGAAGAGATCATTGTTAGTGGCAGGATGAACCCCATGGTGGATCCACAGCTGCATATCTGGCACTGGCAGATACCCCTGTATCTGTTTCTCGGTGGACTGGCTGCTGGCATTCTGTTTTTCGCCGCATACTATTTCATTTCCGGAAAAGAAAAGGACTACCCAACTGCGGTCAAAATCGCCCCCTTCCTGTCGCCCGTCATACTGATTCTGGGTTTACTGGCTCTTTTTATTGACCTCAGGCACAAAGCTTTCTTCTGGCAGCTCTACACCAACATTAAACTCCAGTCACCCATGTCTTGGGGAGCCTGGACCCTCATGGTCATTACGCCTGCGTCCTTTATATGGTGCGCGCTTCACATAAAAGAACTTTTTCCGAAATGGGACTGGAAATATGACTGGCTGAAAGCACTGGAATCCTTTTTCAATCATTACAAGAAAGCCCTGGCCTGGGTGATGCTCATTTATTCCGTGATCCTTGGCATCTATACCGGTATTTTACTTTCTGCTTTCAATGCCCGGCCACTGTGGAACACCTCAATACTGGGCCCTCTTTTTCTGACTTCCGGCTTATCCGCCGGTGCTGCCTTCGTCCTCATCCTGTCGAGATCCAGTGCAGAAAGAAAACTTTTTTCCAGGATCGACCTCATCCTGATCGGTATTGAATTGTTCCTGATCATTCATATGTTTATGGGATTCCTGGCCAGCACACAGGTGCAGATTGAGGCCGCCCGACTCTTTCTCGGCGGACCTTATACCATGTCATTCTGGATCTTCGTCGTGATCATCGGCATGATCCTACCCGCTGTTCTCGAAATCATGGAGCTCAGGAAACATCATGTTCCTGCTGTTATTCCTCCACTGTTGATCTTATTCGGAAGTGTCATGCTGCGTTTCATCATCGTTAATGCCGGACAGGCCAGTCGTTGGCTCTATTGAAAACCATCATAAATTTCAATCATCAATTTTTATCCTATGAACGAATCAAAAACATCCATGAAGAAAACCAAATATCTCAACCCCTATCTGGGAGGGGTGTTGTTAGGACTGGTTTTACTTGCAGCAAATTTTATTTCGGGCAGGGGACTCGGTGCCAGCGGGGCCATTAAAAGCACTGTCGTCAGCATTACCACCTCGATAAAACCTTCTTCCGCTGAAACTTCGGGATTCGTCAAGGAATTCCAGACTTCACATACAGGCAGTCCGATGAAAACCTGGCTGGTTTTTGAAATGCTGGGCGTTCTGGTGGGAGGTTTCCTGTCGGGGATACTCGCTGGTCGACTGAAACTCAAAGTGGAACATTCACCGAAAATCACCTCCAAAAAAAGGTTGACACTGGCCCTGGGCGGCGGAATACTCTTCGGCTTCGGCTCCCAGCTTGGACGTGGCTGTACCAGCGGATCTGCGCTTAGCGGCATGGCAGTATTATCCCTGGGAGGCTTTATTACCATGATGGCCATATTCGGTACCGCTTTCGCAATGGCCTATTTTTTTAGAAGAAACTGGATTTAATCTTATAAACAAATTGTTGTATGGGACCTCTAGCTATCAATGAAGTGATTTCCGAGAATACCAATCTCTTCCTGGCTTTCCTGATTGGCATTGCCTTTGGGTTTGTGCTTGAATCCAGTGGTTTTTCCTCCAGCCGTAAGCTGGCAGGAGTTTTCTACGGCTATGATACGGTCGTACTGAAAGTCTTTTTTACCGGGGCCATCACGGCCATGCTGGGCCTTTTATTTTTCAGCCTTTTTGGCTGGGTAGATCTCAACCTAATTTATGTGAATCCAACATACCTCACTTCTGCCATTGTTGGTGGTGTGGTCATGGGCATCGGCTTTATCATGGGCGGATACTGCCCGGGAACCAGCTTTTGCGGCGCATCTATTGGGAAAATCGATGCTATGGTTTTCATCATCGGTCTGTTCCTGGGCGTTGGGATTTTCGGCGCCGGGTATGACTGGTGGGAACAGTTATATTTGGCCAAATTCCTTGGCGCTCCTAAGGTAAGTGAATCCCTGGGACTGACCGACGGTATATTTGCCATCCTGCTTATCCTGGTAGCCCTCGGCATGTTCTGGGCAGCCGAATGGGCTGAGAAGAAATTCCCCAGGGAAGAATACTAGTCTGTTTTCTTATTCAGGCATATCCTAAAAACATATTTATTGAAACATAAAAGTACATTCCTATGAAACCAAGACTGTGGCTCGCTATTTTTATTGTCCCGCTGGGACTGATCATCGCAGCTGTTCCCCAGAATACAATCCGACCTTACAAACTCACCACGGCTCAATTGCTGGAGGAAGTCAGTACCCGAACTCAGTTTATCAGTCCGGAAACCCTGGCTGATATGATCGTTAAAAAGGACCCCATGTTGCAGCTGATTGATGTGAGAAGTCAGGATGAGTTTGAAAAATTCAGTTTGCCCGGTGCTATTAACATTCCCGTTGCGGATCTTCTTTCTGAGAAATACCTTGAGATCATCAACCAGGATGTGAAAATGAATGTTTTCTATTCTAACGGTACCCTTACAGCCAATGAAGCCTGGATGCTCACCCGGCAGCTGGGTTACAGCAACAATTATGTGCTCGAAGGAGGTTTGAATTACTGGTTTGATACGATCCTCAATCCGCAGAAACCGGCCTCAACCAGTGCTGATGAGGAGTTCGCAAAATACGATTTCCGCATGGGAGCCTCCCAGGCTCTTGGAGGTGGTGCTGCCATTGCAAAGCCTGCTGCAGGCAATGCGCCTGTCGCAAAACCAGCAATCAAAGCCCTGCCTAAAAAGAAAAAAGCAGCCGGCGGGTGTTAAACGAATTCGATCAGAAAGCCGGGGACTGGGATAAAAACCCGATCCATACAGAAAGATCTGGAGCCATTGCAGACGCCATGTTGCAAAGACTCCCCATTGAAGGCAGCATGAAGGCGCTCGAATATGGTGCAGGAACGGGACTGCTGAGCTTTCTGCTGAAAGACCGGTTTGCTGAAATAACCCTGATGGACAGCTCAACCGAAATGATCCGGATAGTCAGGGAAAAAATCGATCAGCTGCACGCGCTCCACCTGAAGCCCGTATTGATAAACCTCGAAAAGGAAGAATTCCCGGGAGTCTTTGACATGATCTACAGCCAGATGGTTTTTCACCATGTGGAAAACCTGCCTGCCCTGTTACTGAAATTCAGCCGAATGCTTTGTGCCGACGGCTTTCTGGTGGTTGCCGACCTCTACCCCGAAGACGGTTCCTTCCATGGAGAAGGGTTCACAGGCTATAAGGGATTTAATCCGGAGTGGCTTGCCGGCTTGTTGCATGATTCAGGATTTGACAGGATTCAGCACCAGCTGTGCTATACCATCCGAAAAAAAGATGCTGCTGATGCCATGAAAGAATTCCCGGTATTTCTCATGACCGCACAAAAATCCTTTTGAAACCTTTGTCATTTTTGATAATTTTATTGCAACCAATAATCCTAATCATGAAGAATGTACTTTTCCTCGCAATTCCGGTTTTCTTCCTGGCTGCTGCCTGCACCAGAAAACCAGCCGAACCGCCGGTCATGGCGCACGACCACAACATGATGATGGCAAATCAGGATTCTGTCCGGGATGGCATTTTCATCCACATTACCGAGGGCTATAACGATCCTCACCGGGTGCTGATGCCCTTAAAAATGGCCAATATGATGGCCATGGATAAGGATGTACTGGTATATTTGGATATAAAAGCGGTGGATCTGGTGCTTAAAACCTCCAAGGATATGGAATTTGCCGATTTTGATCCGCTGAAGAAGCAATTGCAGGCATTAATCGACAAGAAGGTTGGCGTTTACGCCTGCCCCACCTGTCTAAAGGTTTCCGGCCATAGTTCCGAAGAATTGATGGAAGGCATACAGGTGGCCAACAAGGAAGCCTTCTTCAATTTCACCAAAGGCAGGATCATTACGCTTGACTATTGATCACCTGTCGAGCCAGCTCCTGAAATCCATCATCCGGTCACGGCTGACAAATATATCCTGGTCGTCGCAGTTCCTGATAACCAACTTCAGGCGGGAATTTGAATAGGTGATCATGTCAGCAATGGCTGCTACTGAAATGATGTACTTCCTGTTGATCCGGAAAAAAACGGCAGGATCAAGCAGACCCTCCAGTTGTTCGAGTGTATGATCAAACAGGTAGGTTTTGCCCGTGACCAAAGTAGTAAACGTTGCCTTCTCCAGGCTGCAGCAATACAGGATCTCCTCAACGGGAATACTCCTGTAATGAACGCCCGTTTTGACCAGGAATCTCTTTTTATACGCCCGGGTCAGCAGTTGCTGGATTTTTTCCACGGCTTTTTGCTGGCCGGCGCCTGAACCCATGGTAAAATAAGGGGACGAACGGAACTTAATCAGGGCGGCTGCCAGCTCCTCCATTTTTACCGGCTTGAGCAGATAGGCAATGCTGTTCAGCCTGAAAGCCTCAATGGCATAGGCATCATAAGCCGTGGTAAAGATGACCGGGCTGTCCACCATTACCTGGTCAAAAATCTCAAAACTCAATCCGTCGCCCAGCTGAATATCCAGGAAAATCAAATCCGGAGGATCATGCTTTTGAAACCAGGATATGGATTTCTTCACCGAATCACAGCGTCCGGCAATTTCCGCCCGGGGATCCGCTTTCTTAAGTAGACCCTCCAGCCTTTCAGCGGCCAGGGGCTCATCTTCCACAATCAGTACCTTCATAGGTCAGTCAGGGGTTTATCGATCAGGGGTAGCTTAACCGTAAAAAATCCGCCGTCTTTCAATACCTCCACTTTCCGCCCGGAAAGAATCTCATACTGCAGCCTGATGTTTTCCAGTCCCACGCTCCCGCCCGCTACCAGCGTAGCCTTTACCTGGAGGTTGTTCCTCACCACCAGATAGCCCCCTTCCCTGTATATGCTTATATGTAAAGGCTCATCCGAGGTGATGATGTTATGCTTGATGGCATTTTCCACCATCATCTGAACTGACAGCGGTACCACAAAAAAATCTTCCCGGTCCTCCGCTTTTATCTCAACCAGAATGTTGCCTGCAAAACGCATTTGCTGCAAGCCCAGGTAATTCTCCACAAACTGTTTTTCAACTGACCACTGTACCAGCTTCTTATCCTTTTGCTCCAGCAGATAGCGGTAGCTGTCGGACAGTTGCATGATCAGCTGCACGGCCATGTCGGGATCTTTGTGCACCAGGGTGGTGAGGGTATTCAGACTGTTGAACAGGAAGTGCGGGTTTACCTGGTTCTTTAATGCTTCCAGTTGAAGCTCGAGGGCTTTGCGCTGCAGCGATTCCTGCCGAACCAGACCTTCTCTCCACATCTTAAAGAATTCAATACCGGTTACCAGACTGAAAATGTAAACCACCAGCAGGACCTCTATCAGCAGCAGATTCAGGGTGGTTTTTATAAATTCCTGAAAGGAAACTCCTTTGATGTTCAGCACAAAGACATAGTTGATCAGAAAAGTAAGGAGGATTGAAATAACTATCACCACCCCCAGGGTTGCTGCGATCCTTTTTATCGGATGAAGATCCCACCTGATTTTTCTACCGAATTTCAGTATGACCAGCTCATTGAGTTTCATCATCGGCCAGCCAAGTCCAATGGAAAACAGGCTGTTGAGCAGCCACATTTTCGGATTCCTCATAAATGAAGGGTCCATGAAGAAGGCTATCAGGTTGCCAAGAAAGATAAGAAGAAGGATAGAGACCAGGTTTTTTCTAACAGTCTTGTGCATGATGCTTGCCATTTTCTTAATCCCAGGTTGTCTCAATTGTTGCCCTCAATACCCTGAAGCAATTTTTCACAGCGGTCTTTCCCCCAATCCGGAGACAAGCTGATCCGCAGGAACAAATTTGTCGAATTTTTCCTTAGCGAGCAAGAGAATGGGTAAGGCCTTTTCTTTTCCTCCTCCAAATTCCGCCGGCATGTGATAAATAGCTTCGGCCTCCTCAAGATAAATCCTGGGATTATCCGGATTGATCGATTTTGCCTGGCTCAGCAAAGCATTGGCCTCACCGAACAGCGTCATTCCCTTCGTCGGATCAATTGCCATCTCAGCATAATACGACATTACCTGAATGACCAGAAATTCCGTCTCCTCCGGTTTAACTTTCAGTCCGGTCTCAATCTGCTGCTGGGCCAGGGATATATATCGCTCCTTACGGTCGGGAGCGGTTTCCTGAAAATTGAGAACAAGATTATAGAACGCCGCATAATACCAGGCTGTCCATTCACTCATTTCAGCTTCAGCAATGCGCGTAAACCTGTTGGCCAGATCCTGGAAATCTTCCAGGGTTTGTGCTGTTTTCGATTGCTCCAGGGCGATCAGCATGGCCCCGGTGAATTTCTCGTTCTGCTGTGCCTTTACAGGGATCATGGAGAGGAGAATTCCTGCCAGTAAGATAGTTGTTTTCATAGATTGGTTTTTAATGTATTGGTTAAATCTGAATTTCTCAAAGTATCAGGTAAACAGCAACAATGAAGAACCTTTTCGATTGCGGCTTGATCGGGTACATGGCGTAATGACCGCTTTGATCGGGATTGGCGGCATAATGGTAACCGAAGACGTTATTAAAACCCAGCACATTACTGACATTCAGTAATATAGCACAGTATGTGCCCAGCAGGGGCCTGATGCAGGTAACGTTCAGGCTCAGATCGTTATAAGCCCTGGTTATATTCCCCGGTGAAACTGGTGCTGCAGGGTTGTAGCAGGTCTTGGGGCTTGCATATACATAAGTAAGTCCGGTATAGGTATTGGCCTTCCTGATAAAATACTTCATTACCAGGGAGAAGGTATGCGGCGAAATGAATGAGGGTACTAGCGACTCCCGGAAGTTTTTGTAATTGCGCCTGGTATCGATATAGGAATAGGACAACCAGTAATCCAGGTCGCGGATGGTCTTGCTGTCGCGCCAGAACAGGTCAATCCCCTGGGCATACCCCGACCCGGTGTTGGAATACATTGCAGGATCAGGGTTGTATTCCGCATCAAATTTCACCAGGTTGCCATACCATTTCCTGTACAGTTCTGCCCTGAATATTCGCTTATCTACTTCATACTGGTAATTCAGGATCAGGTGGGTTGCTCTTTCTGACTGCAGATCAGGACTGTAAATCAGGTACTGGTATTCCGGCCGCTGGCGGAATAAGCCATAGGCCAGTGAAAGCTGGGAATAATCGCCTGTATGAAAAGCGACGGATATTCGTGGAACCAGTTGCCATTGCTGCAAAAGAGAAACATATTCACTCCTGATGCCAATCCGGGCAACAAATTTTCCCTTGATGCGAAATTCAGGCTCTGCATACAAAGCGTACTCCCGAAGCTGAACCCCGTAATTCAGGGTCATGGCGCTGTCACCATTCAATATATAGGAACGATTAAAAGTGTTCAACAAGGCTTCCTCACCGAATTTCAGAGAAATGTTGTCATTCAATTCATGGGTCAGTGTCATCCTGTGATGGAAAGAAGTCAGCGATTCCGGCATGCGGACGCCGCTCGTCCCTGTGAGATTGTTATCGAAACTGGTGGAAAACCCGGTTTTAAAACGCCACTTCTCTGTTAACACGTCACTGTATACGGCATTGAGATAGTAATTTGCGGTCTGCAAACGGATGACCGATGGTTCAGCCGAATCACCGGCAACTCTGTAATTGAGCGCACTATTGTTCCTGTCAAAAGATCCGAAAACCTTGAGCAGCCCGTACCTGCCGAATTTCTGACGGAACAGCAGGGTGCCTCCCCATTGTACCGGGGGATCTTTCCAGGACATCTCTTGTTTAAACATGCTGTAGTAAGGGCCCATGTTTAAATATTGCACCGTGCCTGCCAGGGAACCCTTTCCCCAAGCCTGGGTGTAGGAACCGCTTAAGCCCACCGACATCACTGCAACAGCACCCTGGCTTTTATCAGCTATGCCGGAGGTATTCAGATTAATGACCGAAGAGAGTGCCTGTCCGTATTCGGCTGAGTAACCTCCCGTACTAAATGCGGTACCGGTGAACAGAATGGGGGAAAACCTGCACCGCGTGGGAAGATCAGGCATCTTCGACTGATATGGATTGGCTACATACATTCCGTCGATATAAGTCTTGGTCTCATACCCTTCTCCCCCCTTACATACAATCCTCCTTCATTACCCACCACCTGGGCTCCCGGGAGGGTTGTCAGGGCGCCGTAAATATCCCCGGCGGCACTGGGAGTAGTGGCAATATCCATGGTCTTCAGCACAATGGGCCTCTTCAGCTCCCCGGTTTCAAAGGCGCCGGCAGTGATGACCACACCTTTGATTTCGCCCGACTGCTCCTCCAGTGCCACGTTAATGGGCTGAGAAACATCCGCCAGGTTGATTTCCTTTGTAATGGTCTTATATCCGATAAAGCTTGCCACCAGGATTTGCTGACCAGATTCCGCTGTTCTGAATTTAAAATACCCCCCCGTATCGGCTGAAGCCCCATCGTAGGTGCCCTGCAGCAATATATTGGCTCCGGGAAGCGATATACCCTTGTCATCTGTAACCCTGCCCCGGAGGGTAACCTGTGCCCCGGCAATCTGTAGGACTGCCAGTAATACAATTGTCAGTCTTATTATTTTTTTCATGGCGATGGGTATTCTTTTCAGATCAAATATCTGCATCCGTCGCCCTGAAAACAAATCATTGTTACCGGGTTGCGGGATTAACAGGATGAGTTGCAGAAAACGGGGACCAAAGCGTCAGTATTCCCTTAATGCTATTTATTATCTTTGCTGAAAATGACCTGAAAAAGTTACACGTGAAGATTGTCATAAGAAAGGAAGCACCCGGGGACTATCCCCAGGTCTTTGAAATAATTGAACAAGCCTTCAGGACCATGCCTTTTGCTGATGGAGATGAACAGTTCCTGGTAGAATCCCTGAGGAAAAATAAGGCGTTTATTCCGGAACTATCCCTGGTGGCTGAAGCAGATCATAAGCTGGTCGGGCACATCCTTTTTACACCCTTACAGATCATTGATGGAGATAAGGTTTATCCTTCGCTCGCCCTGGCTCCGGTTGCCGTACATCCTGAATATCAAAACCGGCGCATCGGATCAAAACTGATCGAAGCCGGACACGAGGCAGCTAAAACTCTTGGATTCCGGTCGTGTTTCGTATTGGGCCACCCCGAATACTACCCGCGTTTCGGTTATAAACCGGCTGACACCTGGGGAATACCTCCACCCTATGGCGCCCCTCCAGAGGCTTTCATGGCCATTGAGCTTGTTCCTGGAGCACTTGATGGTGTATCCGGCACTGTCAGCTATCTGCCAGAATTTGGAGTATAAATGAGAATTGATTACCATAAACCATGAACAGTCAGGAACTGATTACCGACATCCGCAGCTACTGCATCAAAAATGCCAGTGAAGCCAATGTTGCCAGATACAGCCGCTACTTCAAAGAAGGCCTATACCGGGGATATGGATTGACAACCCTGCAGATGACTGAAAAAGCGAAGGAACTCTCCAGGAAACCTGGCTTATCCATTGATATCCTGCTGGAAGCAGCACCGGGTTTGATCCGGAGTAGTCAATACGAAGAAACTGCTTTCCTCATTCTGCTGACCGGGTCGCTGCACAAGCAGTACTCCCGGGATGTATTTAACGGCATCACCGGTTGGTATTCCCTGGGGATCAACAACTGGGCCCACAGCGATGGAATGAGCTCTTATGTGCTTCACCATTTCCCGGGTAAAGGCCTCGTTGGCATTCCTGATTTCAGAGCCTGGCTTGTAGCCCAAAATAAATACCAGCGGCGATCCGTCCCGGTTACCTTCATCAAATTGCTGAAAACCCATCCGAATTTCGGGGAACTTTTTACATTCCTGGAACCCCTGATGACCGATCCTGAACGCGAGGTGCATCAGGGTATGGGCTGGTTCCTGCGGGAAGCCTGGAAAAAGAAACCTGTGGAAACGGAGGCCTTTTTGCTGAAATGGAAGGAGGTTGCACCACGGCTGATCATCCAGTATGCCACTGAAAAACTATCGGCTGAGGGAAAGCAAAGATTCAGAAGAGCCTCGCGCATTTCCGGGGCAAACACCGAACACCGAACATCGAACAACTGAATACTGATTACCAATTCCAGATTCACCACAACCATATTATCATGTCCATGCACACCAGCACAGAACAGCAGTTCAACAGGGGTATTCTCTTGGCAGTGATCTTTATCTCATCTTTTTTCAATCCTTTCATGGGATCGGCTGTAAATATTGCCTTGCCCAGCATTGGCAAGGAATTATCCATGAATGCCGTTTCCCTGAGCTGGATCGCAATGGCCTTTCTCCTTTCCTCTGCCGTGCTGCTGGTACCCTTCGGTAAACTGGCCGATATCTGGGGACGTAAACGCATGCTGCTCTTCGGCAACATTTTTTTCACCCTTTCAACCCTGCTGTGTGCTTTTGCACCTTCCGGCTTCATGCTGATTGCCTCACGCTTTTTACAGGGATTCGGAAGTGCCATGATCCTGAGTTCCGGCATGGCCATTGTGATATCAGCCTTCCCGCCCGAGAAACGCGGAACCATTATCGGATGGAATACTTCTGCCGTGTATGTGGGACTATCTGCTGCCCCTTTGCTGGGAGGGATACTTACACAGACCTTTGGCTGGCAAAGCCTGTTTTTTATCAATGCAGCCGCCGGCATGCTGATCATTGCCGGGATCATCTTCGGGGTCAAGGCGGAATGGGCAGAGGCTAAAAATGACCGGTTCGACTTTACCGGCTCGGCCATTTATGTGCCTTCCATGTCCGCCCTCATGTATGGTTTCTCAAAACTGCCGGGCACCTTCGCCCTGATCCTTACCGTTTCAGGGGCTATCGGACTTGTCTTCTTTGTCATCTGGGAACTGCGGTACAAATCACCGGTGCTGAACATGGGTCTTTTCCGTGATAATAGGATCTTCGCATTCTCCAACCTGGCTGCCCTGATTAATTATGCAGCCACCTTTGGAATTACCTTCCTGCTGAGCCTCTACCTGCAAAGTGTCAAGGGATTAAGTCCGCGTGATGCCGGCATGATCTTGATCACGCAACCGGTGATGATGGCAGTTGTGGCATCTGTTTCCGGAAGGCTCTCCGACAGGATTGACTCCCGAATCCTTTCTTCGGCTGGTATGGGGGTAATTGTAGCCGGACTGATCTCGCTGATTTTCCTCACTTCAGATTCTCCCACCCTGCACCTGGTGATCACGCTAATGGTGCTTGGATTTGGATTCGGTTTGTTTTCCTCTCCGAATACCAATTCCGTGATGAGCTCTGTAGAAAAGAGATTCCTTGGTACTGCCTCCGCAACCTTAGGAACCATGAGGCTTACCGGTCAGATGTTCAGCATGGCCATTGCTGCCATGTCCATCCATATCTTCGTTGGGGATGAAGCCATCTCCGGTAGCAATATCCATGGCTTCATGCACAGCCTCAGGGTTGTTTTCATGGTTTTCGCCCTGCTGTGCCTGCTGGGCGTGTTTGCGTCGCTGGCCCGGGGGAAAAAAAATACGGCCACCGGATAAATCATTACAACCTGCCCACCGGATAAAGCCCGATGTCAGGATCATAATAAGGTGTTTGCCGGTAAAACCACATCAGCTGGGCATAGGCATTCGCCGCAAAAGCCGGATCCTCCCTTTTAAGCGTGTCAAACCGGTTCTTCAGACCGGGATCTTTACGGATCATTTCCCGGGCCATTTTTTCCATCACGTAGGTTTCCACATATTCTTTCTCTTCAAAGATGGCATTAAAAAATCCCCACCTCAGGAAAGACTCTTCACTCATTGGCTCGAACATGAACGCTATCAATCTGGCGTTGGGCTGGCTGGTGCTGATCTTCACCGAACCAGGGGCATATCTCCTTTCTACCTGCAGCGTGTCCATCCTGAAGGATTCCAGGATCTGCCTGCCCTCATAAGTTTCGGCAGCCCATTGCGGCTCTGAGAAACGGTAAGTTTCCACGCGGAGCACTGTGGGTTCCTGTAGAATTTCATAGCGAATGCCATGCCAGTCAAGCCTTCTGATCACATCCTGCCATTCCGCCGGAATCAAATAGGCCTCCGGCAACCTGACCTGCAGGGTCGGGACCTGCCTGCTGAACAGCGGTAATGAATAACTTTTTGGTGTATGCCCGTAATGGTACCAGTTCCCGCCTGTCAGATCACTTTTCTCCACGGTATAATCCACGCCACGGAATTCCACCATGACACTGTCGGTCATTGAAGGTTTACAATCCAACACACAGGGCCGGCTCCGGAATTCCTCAGAAGCTGTCAGGCTGTCAGCAGTTCGGAGGATGCCCTTTATGGCAGCTGTTTGCGGAGCCACAAGCCTTAGCGTATGCTCCAGCAGGTAATAGGTTCCCAGCACCCTTGTTTTGTAATCCTTGAGCATATGCGTTTCGATCAGCAGGGCAAAGCGGTTGCGGGCAGATACATACCCGGTGGAAAATCGCGGGCCGGGAACATGATCCACCAGTCCACTCCGCGGATCATGCCATTTGCGAAAGGAAACATAGTTGAATATCGGATAACATGAAATTTCCATGGCCCGGGTCAGACCTGGAATAAGACTCCCTGAAAGCCACTGGTCCAGTAACGGGCTCCTGAAACCATTGTATTCGATCGTTACAGGATACTGGTAATCCGCTCCATCGGAGGTATGGCAATCAATAAATAAATCCGGGGACCACCGGTTGAAGAGCTTCAGCCATGACTGCATTTCAGGTGTATCTGCCTTCAGGTAATCCCGGTTCAGGTTCAGGTTGGTAGCCGTGGTGCGCCAGCCGGCTTCCTTGGGACCGTTCTGATTGATGCGGGAATACGGGGTAAACCGCTCATGACCGTCCACATTGAAGATCGGGATGAGCAACACGGTAATATGATCGAGATCAATATCTTTATGGTTAATGGCAATATCCCGGAACAGGGCCAGTCCGGCATCCTTGCCTTCCGACTCACCGGCATGGATACAGGCCTGGATCATCACTTTAAGCTTGCCGCTCCGGTTCACCTCTTCGGGGGTGCTGAATCCGTCCTGATCCAGGATCAGCAAAGGTAAATCAAGTCCCTGTGGACTTTTTCCAAATACCTGGAAGGAGATTAAAGGAGACGCTTCAGCAAGCCGTTTGGCGTATTCCATTGTCTCATTGTATCGCGGTGTTTCCGTAAAGCCCGATTGTTCCCACCAGGTGTCAAAATTGCCCGAATGCTGGGCAAGCGCACTGGCTGATATAAATAACAGAAGGATTTTACAACAGAAAACAGGAAAGAATGCCTTCATACCTGCAGTGCCTTTCCAGATTGAAATTTGAACATTAATTATACAGAAACCGTTTAATACTCCTTTTGGGCGTTTTAACAAACTCCTCCGGGTGAATCTCAAAGCGTGAAACATTCATATAGGACGGGATACTGGCGTTGACCTCTTTGCGATATTGTTCCAGGATATTCACAAGGTCATCCCGGGTGACATTCTGAGCCGCCATGCGATCGGCATCGGGATAAATAAGAGCCACCAGCTTTTCGTCGCGGTGCACCACCAGGGATTCACTTATAAATTCCTTGTTGTTAATGGTTGCTTCAATCTCCTCGGGGTAAATATTCTTACCGTTCGAGCCCAGAATGAGGCTCTTGCAGCGACCCTTGATGAAAATAAACCCCTCTTTGTCAATCAATCCCAGGTCGCCTGTATGCAGCCAGCCTTCATCATCAATGATCTCCCGTGTGGCTTCCGGATTTTTGTAATATCCCATCATGGCATTTTCCCCGCGCAGCAGGATCTCACCAACAACCCTGACAGGATCGGGTGAATCAATCTTTACTTCGAGGGTATCGACACTCCGTCCCGAGGCGCCGATCTTGTTCACTGTCCATGGAGCATAACTGATGAGCGGCCCGCATTCGGTCATGCCATACCCGACAGCAAATGGAAGCCCTATCTTCTTGAAAAAGGTCTCTGCCTCCAGGTTAAACGCAGCACCACCGATGACAATCTCGGCAAAATTGCCACCAAATACCTCCATCAGGCTCTTTTTAATCTTTTTATGGATCAGTTTGTTGATAAGGGGTATCTTCAACAGCAGACTGGCCGGCAGCTTCATGATGGCTGGCAATATTCTTGTTTTATAGATCTTTTCAATCACCAGGGGAACCGACAGGATCAGCCTGGGCTTGACATCCTGAAAAGCCTGGATGACAATCTGGGGTGATGGCGTTTTGGTGAGGATCGTAATATGACAGCCAATGGAGAAGGGGAAAAGGAATTCAAAGGCACACCCATATGAATGCGCCAGTGGTAAAAAAGAAACTATAGGATCACCGGGTACCAGGGGCATGTTGTTCTGGGCATACCTGACATTGGCTGCAAGACTGTTGTTCTGAAGCATGACGCCCTTGGAAAAGCCGGTTGTTCCTGAAGTATAGCTGATCACGGCAAGTTCTTCATTACCGATCTGGGGCAGGGCAAACAGGCCTGCATTCAAACCTTCGGGATAGTTCTTGGCAAACTCAGCCTCCAGGTTCTCCACAACCGATCGTAGCGCTTCCGAACGGGTATGAAAGAGTTCGAAGGTATTCAGGGAAATGATCCCCTGGATGGACGGAAGCTTGGCAGGATCAATCGACTGGAAAATGGCATCGGAGCTGAAAAGCAAAACGGAGTCGGAATGGTTGATGATCGATTGGACGTCGTCGGGCTTGAAATCAGGCAGGATGGGCACTATCACCGCGCCGTAGGATACCACCGAAAGGTAAACGCAGCACCAGCGGGCAGAATTTTTTCCAACCAGGGCGATCTTGTCGCCCTTTTTAATGCCAAGGCGATCAAAGAGCAGATGAAATTTCAGGATGTGGTTGCCGGTGTCAGCATAAGTCAGTTTTTCTCCGCTAAAATCGGAGAGAGCAGGGAGGTGCCAGTTTTTCTTGATGCTTTTCTCGATGTAATCAACAAATCTTTCTTCGATCATGACTTGTCATTTTTGATTTGAAAGGAAAGATAGTGATTTTTTTAATTACCAGTCATCCGTTCTGAAAGGAGAAGCTGGTAATCCTTCCGCATTGTAAAGGTTGGCATCATCGGGATTGTCGGCCCAGGCATAACGCACAGCCACCGGATTCTTTATATCCGCATGCATGACCACCACCTTATTACCGGGAGCAATATAGGCCTTTGCCCAGACAAATTTCTTATCGGGACCGGCAATGGCAAATGACCTGAGGTATCCGTACTTATCTTTGGCTATCAGGCCGGAACCGGTGTTGTCAAAGTCGAGTACAATCCTGTCCCCGCTGATTTCCAAACTCCTGTAAATGGGCCCCGAATACACCACGTCTTTTCCATAGGTGATCTTTAAAGCGGCCAGGGCAAGACGGTGGCCCACATCATCCTTGTTCCGCGGATGGATGTCTTTCGATTCGCCAATATCAATAATAACAGCCATGCCCGTCTGAGGGACCTTCAGCGTCATCGATTGCGCCTCGCGCAACCCGGCCCAGCTGCTTTCCTGGGGAAATTGGGGCGGTTCCATGTAATTGGCAAGCTGCACAAAAAGGAAGGTGAAATCGCCTATATTCCATTTGCTTCTCCAGTCATTGATCATGGCTGGGAATAAAGTCCTGTATTTCACATAATTGCCGGCATTGTTCTCCCCCTGGTACCAGATCACGCCCTTGATTGGAAAGTTGATCAGGGGGTTAATCATCGCATTGTAGAGCAGGGCGGGGAAGCTGTTCGGGCTTGAGGCACTGCGTGGCGCCGGAAGATCCAATCCCACCTGGTATTGCCAGTCGCCGGCCAGGCTTACTTTTATACTACCCGTTTCCAGAAACATCTGATTGTCCATGCCCCAGGCGCCGCCTCCACCGCCGGTATCAATCACCTTCAGGCAAATCAGGTTATCGCCTTCTTTGAGCAAGCCCGGTGAAACTTTGTAAACCCGCGGAAGATCATACCGGTTTTCCGTTTTTCCGATCAGCTTGCCATTCACATAGCATTCATCGCTGTCATCAATCGGACCCAGGCTGATAACTGTTTCTTTACCCGCATCCCCCGCAGCCACAGTAAATTCCTTGCGGAACCAGACCACCCCGTCGAGTCCTGGCAGACCGGCCCCTTCCCAGGGCTGGGGAAGCTTCATGATCCTCCAGCCCGAGGCATCCGTTTCCGGCAGATACCATTTCGAGACCACCCCCGGATCTTCCTGGTCAACTGCAAGCTGCCAGGCCCTGATCTTTTCATCCGCCTCCTTTTGAAGCTGATCCAGATCAAGCACCTTCATCCTGTCAATTGAAGCCGTATAATCCTTGTCGGTATACATGGTCTCCAGGCTGGTCCAGGTTTCTATATCTGTGCCGCCCCAGTTGCTGTTGATCAGGCCTATGGGAACCTTCATCTGCTGGTTCAGGGTCCTGCCGAAGTAATAACCCACCGCTGAAAAAGCTGCAGCAGTGGTTTCATTGCAGGGTTCCCACCGGGCTTCCTTGGTGTTGTTTAGGGGCTTTACGCTCATGTTCTTGGGAACGTAAAACAGCCGGATGTCCGCGTTATCGACGGAATTTTTGTCCATTGGCCAGTTGCGCGACTGTGACAGGGGCCATTCCATATTCGACTGCCCGCTGCAAACCCATACGTCACCAACCAGGATGTTCTTCAGAACAAGCATATTCCTGCCCGAAACGGTCATTTCAAAGGGACCCCCGGCAGCAACAGGCTGAAGCTTCACTTTCCACTCGCCGTTACTTCCTGCCTTTGCGGTCAATTTTTGTCCCGCGAAGACCACGGTAACTTTTTCACCGGGTTTTGCCCATCCCCATATAGTAACAGGCACTTCACGCTGAATGACCATGTTATCGGAGAGAATAAAGGGCAGCGTTACTTCGGCATACAATGCTGCCTGCAGCAGCAAAGTCATTAAAGGCACTAGAAAAAACATCTTTGCCTTAAGGTCTGAAGGAAAATGTTGTATTTGCATGGCTATGAATAAGTTTCTATTTATCCGGTCGCATTGCCTGGTATCCAACATGCAGCATGTAGGCATCCAGGATGATCAATGCTGTAAAAGCCTCCACTACGGGCCACATCCGGGCAACGATGGTGGGATCACGGCGGGTAACAGCAGCCAGTTCACGGTTCTGCAGGCTTACCTTATCAATAGTCAGCTGCGGCTTGGCAATGGTTGGGGTAGGCTTCACGGCAACACGCGCCACAATATCCTGCCCTGTTGTCAACCCCCCGGTGATACCGCCAGCCTGGTTGGATGTAAACACCACTTTCCCGTCCTGAACACGCATAGCATCATTGCATTGTGAGCCGGTCATTTTAGCTGCTTCCATACCACATCCGATCTCCACGGCTTTCACAGTGCCAATGCTCATCAGGCGACCCAGCTCTCCATCAAGCTTGTTGAAAACAGGCTCGCCCATTCCGGCTGGAACGCCGGTAACTACTACCTCCACAATCCCGCCCGAGGAGTCCCCGTCCTGCATGATGCGCAGAATCTCTTCGTACATGGCATCGGCCACATCAGGGTCGGGACAGAACAGCTTCGGATTGATGCCATATTTTTGCCGCACATCATCTTCCTTATAAATCGGCCTGGAAATATCCGGAATCCGGCTCTCAAGTTCTGCGAGAATGGCGGCTTTCTCAAAAAAACGCATACCCGGTTTCATCTTGCCTGAAGCAAACAGGTCGAGATATATGGGATCATACTGCTTCCTGACTTCACGGTAGGCAGCGGCTTTCTTTTTTATTTCCTCAACTGGCATGTCTTCCATCCGGATTCCGGCTGCTTCACGCACAAATGAAACCACCTCAATGCCATGGTCCTTCAGGATCTTTTTGGCGATACAGCCCGCGGCAACAATGGAAGAAGTATAACGTCCGCTGAAAAAGCCGGCGCCGATGGAATCATCCCACGATCCGTATTTCTGGTAAGAAGCATAGGAGGCATGACCTGGCCGCGGGGTGCGGTTGGTTAGCTGATATTGCTCAATATGCTCCAGGTGCCTGTCTACATTCGGGATCAGGATCACGAGCGGTGTACCATTGGTATACCCGGCGTTACTGAAGCCCGGCATGGTATCGGCCGCATTTAACCCGCTGAAGAGAATGGGAACATCTGCCTCGCGCCGGGGAGAAGTGAGCTCACCCTGGCCCGGCTTGCGAAGCATTAACTCCACGTAAATTTCTTCTTCCGTGAAATGATATCCTGGAGGAACTCCCTGTATGTTAATGGATAATCCTTCCTGATAGGATCCACCGGCAACGGTGGTTTTAAACAAGTTTCCGTATGTACAGCCCAGCATAATTTATTTATTGATTTGTTGATTTGTTGATTTATTGATTTGTTGAGTGGATGATTTCAGGAATTGAGAAGTGTTAAGTCGGCTCCCAGGTTGCGCATGTCTTCAACGAAAGTGGGGTACGTAACACCGGCTGATTCAGCTGTATCCACAATGGTTTCACCGGCAGCAGCCATACCTGCAATGGCAAGCGACATGACCATGCGGTGATCATCATACCCATGAACTTCGGTCCCCTGCAACCTGCTCTGATGGATGACCATGCCATCGGGAAGTTCTTCGATATGAGCGCCCATTTTTCTGAGTTCCTTGGTGGCAGCGGCTATCCGGTCGCATTCTTTCAGCCTGGCTTGGGGGACATTGAGCAGCCGGGTGATGCCTTTTGCAAAGCAGGCTGTTACCGCCATGGCGGGAAGGGCATCCGGAGTGCTGTTCATATCGATATCAATACCCTTCAGGGTTCCGCCTGCCACTATTACACCCTCAGCCGTGTGGCTGAACTGCATACCCATCTGTTGGAGGTAGGTAAAAACGGCCTTGTCTCCCTGGTGGTCTTCAAAATCAAGGCCTTTGATCAGGATCCTGGAACCGGTAATGGCTGCGCCACAAAGCGGAAAGGTGGCTGATGAAAAATCTGCGGGTAAGTGCCTTTCAAAGGCAGTATAGTGTTGCCCGCCAAATACCCTGAACCAGTCGAGCCCCCGATGTTCAAAACGGATGCCCAATCGCTGCAGCCAGTCCAGGGTAATTTCAACATAAGGCTTTTCATTCAGGTTGTCCACGGTTATTTCCGAATCTCCCGGTGCAAGGGGACAGGCAATCAGCAATGCGGTAAGGAACTGCGAGCTGATGCCGCTGACCCGGGTGGTTCCGCCCTTTAAGGGTCCGAGCAGGGTAAAGGGACATTTGCCATCCGTGGATCTCACCACGGTGGCCCCCAGGTTTTCCAGGGCAGTAAGCAAAGGTTGCATGGGCCGCTGACGGATGGACTTATCACCGTCAAAAGTAACGGGATGTTCTCCCAGTGCGCACAATCCTGTTAGGATCCGCAGGGATGTTCCGGAATTGCCAACATCGATATACCTGCATCCGGCACCGGGAGCTTTGCCGATGCCTTTGATCCGCCAGTGGGTTCCCAGTTCTACTGATGCTCCAATTTCTCTTGCCCCGCTGATGGCAGATTGTGCATCGTCTGACATCAGGGGATTCTTGAGAACGGATATGCCCTGGGCTACCGATGCTATGGCAACTGCCCGGATGGTATGGGATTTAGAGGCAGGGATGGATATTTCACCGCTCAGGCGGGAGGCAGACGATCTGAGTTTCACCGGACGAATTATAAGGTATAGGAGCGACGAAGATAATGAATGGGGTCCTTAAATGCAAATGCATCCGGAAGGGATGAATGGATATGATGATGAGGTGGGATTCATTGTTGGAGGATCGATATCATATCCTAATTACATCCTTGCAGAGGATGAATTATTGTTGGAAATTCAAAACAACGACATTTGCTCTCCAGTGTCACCGCTTTCGGGCTGCCTGTGTTCTGTTTCTTCCTGGGCAGGCTCATCAGGAATTTCCGGGATCGGTTCCGCGGGTAATTCTGCCTGGAACCTCAGGGGTTCATGTTCGGATACAGCCGCTATCTCATAATGGCTCAGTCGTTTGCCTTTGGCCTTATACCCTTTGACCGCTATGAAATCAGCCGCTTCCAGAATTTCCGGATTTCGTTTCTTATGCTTTCCGCCAAATTTCAGCTCCAGCCGTGGAAAATCATTTTCAGAAAGCAGCACCAATTTTGATTTGGGATGTTCATCGAAGTACCGAGAGGGCTTTTCCATGGCTTCCGCCTGGAACCGTTTGATATAGTAGTACTTCTGCGCACCGTCATAATACACCACAGTAAACAGTAAGGCAGGATTGTATTTTCGGATGATCAGCAGGTCCTCTTCAAAATGTGCGGTAAGCTCAAAACCCGATAGCCGCATTTCACCCGAACGGGTAAGCACCAGGATCTTTTCATTCCCGGAAAACTCTCCCAGACAGGTTCCTTTACCCTCTGTGTTGAGACGTTGTATAGCAGGATCCCACCAGATTTTTCTGCCGCCCAGGGTAGAGGCGCCCCTTTCCTTCAGGTTAATCTTATGCACAGGATAACGGGTAACAATATTGCCAATAGATGCCCTGCCTTTGATATCCGTTTCACTGAATTCCACGTCAAAAACCAGGTTTTTGACCCTGGGACGCGGCTTCAGGGTAACTTTTACCGTTTCGGCCTCCCCGTTCGGATTAACGCTCAGGTACAGGATCCTGGAGCCGGGTTCACCTTTGGTGAGATTATATTCCTTATCACGCGTCAGTCCGGTTATCGCACACCGTTTAATATAGGTTGTGCCGGTGGGACCGTCGCGGTATATCACATTGTAAATGGTACGCTCATCATTTTTCTTGAATACCCCGGCAAATTCAATATCCTTACCCACAAACTGCTTTTCAGTTACCTTGGTGGTGAGGTATTTGCCGTCTTTCCGGATCACGATGATATCATCAATATCCGAACAGTCACAGATATATTCATCTTTTTTCAGTCCGGTACCGATAAACCCTTCGGCCTTGTTCACATAAAGCTTGGCGTTGGCCACGGCAACCTCGGTGGCCATAATGGTGTCGAACCCGCGTATTTCGGTCCTGCGGTCGCGACCGGCGCCAAATTTCTTTTTGACCTGCCTGTAATAGTTGATAGTATAAGGAATGATGTTGGACAAGTGGTTCTTCACTTCCTCCATCTCAGCCTCAGTCTGCCGTATAAATTCATCTGCCTTGAAGGCACTGAATCTTGAGATCCGCTTGATCGGAATGTTGGACAGCCGCACCAGGTCCTCGTGCGTGACTTCCTTTCTCAACTTGCTCTTAAACGGTTTGAGTCCCGTATCAATGACTTCAAGAATGGCCTCTTCCGTTTTGCACAACTTGATCGGCTCGTAAAGCTCATTCTCAATGAATATCTTCTCCAGGGAGGCATAATGCCAGAATTCGGCCAGTTCATCAAGACGGATCTGCAACTCTGCCCGCAACAGTTCCACGGTATTATCCACGGATGATTTCAGGATTTCAGTGATGCCGATGAAACATGGCTTATCTTCCCGGATGATGCAGGCGTTGGGGGATATGGGTATTTCACAGTCGGTAAAGGCATACAGGGCGTCCATGGTAATATCCGGATCCGTTCCGGGTAACAGATGAATGACAACTTCCACGGTACCGGCAGTGTTGTCATCGATTTTCCGGATCCTGATCTTACCTTTATCATTGGCCTTCAGGATAGAATCGATCAGCGAGGTAGTAGTCTGTCCAAACGGCAACTCGGTTATTAACAGGGCCTTCCTGTCGAGTTTGGAGATCCTGGCCCTGATCCTCACCAGTCCGCCGCGGAGCCCGTCGTTGTAACGTGATACATCAATCTGTCCTCCCGTCTGGAAATCGGGATAGAGTTCAAAAGGCTTGCCCTGCAGATGGGCAATGGAAGCATCAATCAATTCGTTGAAGTTGTGCGGGAGAATTTTTGAGGCAAGTCCTACTGCTATGCCCTCAACTCCCTGGGCCAATAAGAGCGGGAACTTAACCGGCAGGGTGACCGGCTCACGGTTGCGCCCGTCGTAAGAAAGTCTCCATGAGGTAGTACGGGGGTTAAAAACCACCTCGAGGGCAAATTTTGATAACCTGGCCTCGATGTAGCGGGAGGCCGCCGCCCCGTCACCCGTGAAAATATTTCCCCAGTTCCCCTGAGCATCAATGAGCAAGTTTTTTTGTCCCAGCTGCACCAGGGCATCTCCGATAGAAGCATCACCGTGTGGGTGGTACATCATGGTCTGGCCGATAATGTTTGCCACCTTATTGTAACGGCCGTCCTCAATCTGCCTCATGGCATGCAGGATCCTGCGCTGTACAGGCTTCAGCCCGTCATCCACATGAGGAACGGCCCTTTCCAGTATCACATAAGAGGCATACTCCAGGAACCAGTCCTTATACTTACCGGTAAGCTCGGTAACATGACCCGTGCCGATGAGCGGATCATCTGATCCAGGATCATGATCGGGCACCAGGTTACCGGAAAGCTCTTCCTCCCCGTTTCCTTCTATCAGTTCGAAATCATCAGGACTCATTCCGAAAATACTGTTTATGCTATTGCTTCAACCACATCCTCTTCCACGCGCAGGTTTTCGATGATGAAATCCTGCCGTTCCTGGGTGTTTTTGCCCATGAAGAAGGGCAGGATATCCTGGATATGATCACCTTTCTTTATCCTTACCGGTTCGAGGCGTATATCCTTACCGATAAAATGCCGGAATTCCTCCGGAGATATTTCGCCCAGGCCTTTAAAACGTGTTATTTCAGGGTTTGTTCCCAGCTTTTTTATGGCAATGATCCGTTCCTCATCATTGTAACAGTAAAAGGTCTGTTTTTTGTTTCTTACCCGGAACAGGGGGGTCTGCAGGACATAGAGATGCCCTTGTCTTACCAGCTCAGGAAAGAACTGCAGGAAAAAAGTCATCATCAGCAGACGGATGTGCATGCCATCAACATCAGCATCCGTGGCAATCACCACGTTATTGTACCGGAGGTTCTCCAGTCCGTCCTCAATATCCAATGCTGCCTGCAGAAGATTAAACTCTTCATTTTCATAAACGATCTTCTTTGTCAGCCCATATACGTTGAGGGGCTTGCCTTTCAGACTGAAAACAGCCTGTGTGCTGACATCGCGGGATGTGGTGATGGAGCCGCTTGCGGAATCACCTTCCGTAATGAAGATGGTGGAATCCAGGCGCCGTTCGTCATTGTCATTCAGGTGTATCTTACAGTCGCGCAGTTTCCTGTTATGCAGGCTGGATTTCTTTGCCCGCTCCCGGGCGAGTTTCTGAATGCCTGATATGGCTTTGCGTTCCTTTTCCGACTCAATGATTTTTTTCAGCAGGACGTCTGCTGTTTCCGGATGTTTATGCAGGAAATTATCCAGGTGTTTTTTCAGGAAATCATTGATGAAATTTCGGACGGACACTCCGTCGGGGGTCATGTCCTTGGAGCCCAGCTTGGTTTTGGTCTGGGATTCAAAAACAGGCTCTTCGACTTTAATGCTCAGCGCGGTTACAATGGAAGTCCGGATATCGGCCGGATCAAAATCCTTCCTGTAAAATTCGCGCACGGTCTTCACCAGGGCCTCCTTGAAGGCTGTCAGGTGTGTCCCCCCCTGCGTGGTGTTCTGGCCGTTTACAAAAGTGTAGTATATTTCCCCGTACTGGCTGCCATGGGTCAGGGCCAGTTCAATGTCCTCATCTTTGAGATGGATAATGGGATAAAGTCCATCGCCGTTCACATTCTCCCGCAACAGGTCCACAAGGCCATCTTTCGAAAAATAAGGATTGCCGTTCAGGTAAATGGTGAGCCCCGCATTGAGGTATACATAATTCTTGATCATGGCTTCCACATAATCTTCCATATAACGGAAATGGCCGAACATCTTCTGGTCGGGAACAAAGGAAACCAGGGTGCCGTTCTTGAAATTCCCCGTTTGTTCGGGAACGTCCTGCTGGATATTCCCTTCGGAAAAGCTCACCACCTTAACCTTGCCCTCGCGGAAAGATTTGATCTCAAAAAAAGATGACAAGGCATTAACGGCCTTGATCCCCACCCCGTTCAGTCCCACTGACTTCTTAAAAACCCTGGAGTCGTATTTGGCACCTGTATTCATGCGCGAGGCCACATCAACCACCTTACCGAGCGGGATCCCGCGTCCGTAATCCCTGATTTGAACTATGTTTTCGTTGATGGTGATGTCAACTGACTTTCCAAATCCCATCATGAATTCATCGATGGCATTGTCCAGTATTTCTTTCAGCAATACATATATCCCGTCGTCCTGGGAGGATCCGTCACCCAGCTTACCGATATACATGCCCGGGCGCTTCCGGATGTGTTCCTTCCAGTCGAGCGTCCGTATGGTATCCTCGGAATAAATTGCCGCAGTCATGCCTGTATTAGGTTTGGCGCAAAAATAGTATAAAGATGGTTGTCGCCCTTATTTCTTTATCAACATGCAGATAACAGCCCCGTAATAAAGGCGGGGATTTCAGGTGAATTTCATAGCGTTAACCTGTGGATAACGTCGGTTAAATGAAGCGGGGTTGTTGAAAAGTTATTTCAGTCTTGCGGTCCTGCCGTCTTGCAGTTTTGCAGTCTCCAGACTTGCACGACCTGCAAGACATGCACGACTTGCATGACTGATCATCCCTTCAACCATTTATCCACTTCCTCTGGACTCAATCCTTTCAGACCCAGTTTATTCTTCTTACTAAACCCGTTCAGGTCGTTCGACAGCTTGCCGGCTTTGGCTTCCTTCAGTTTGTCTACCGAAGTATATCCCAGCTTCTTGAGTACTTCAATCCATTCCGCCGGAATCCCCAGCTCCTGGTACTTTTCCTGTCCCTCGTCCCCAGTTCCTTGTCCCTGCTCCGGTTTCATCTGCGGGAAAAACAAAACATCCTGGATGCTGGGCTGGTTGGTCATGATCATGGCCAGCCTGTCGATTCCCACTCCGAGTCCGGATGCCGGGGGCATGCCGTACTCCAGCGCCCGAAGGAAGTCCTGGTCGATAAACATGGCCTCATTATCGCCTTTCTCCGATAATCTAAGCTGTTCCATGAACCGCTCGCGCTGGTCAATCGGATCGTTCAGCTCCGAATAGGCATTGCACATTTCCTTCGAATTCACGATCAGCTCAAAGCGCTCAGTAAGGACCGGATTGCTGCGGTGTTTTTTGCATAAGGGTGACATTTCAATGGGATAATCCATGATGAAGGTAGGTTGCAGCAGGTGTGGCTCGACCTTCTCCCCGAAAATCTGGTCGATGAGCTTGCCCTTGCCCATGGTGACATCGGTTTCAATGCCCATCTGCCTGCAGGCTTCCCTTAACTGTTCCTCACCCAGGGTCAGGATGTCGATCCCTGCATATTGCTGGATGGCCCCGGCCATGGTTAACCGGGTAAAAGGCCTTTTGAAATCAATAACCGCTTCTCCGTAAGGTACCCGGGTGGTTCCATGGAGGTCAAGGGCAACCTTCTCAAACATTTCCTCCACAAAATCCATCATCCACAGGTAATCCTTCCAGGCAATGTAGATCTCCATAACCGTAAATTCGGGATTGTGCGTGCGATCCATGCCTTCGTTACGAAAGTCCTTGGCAAATTCATAAACCCCTTCGTAGCCTCCCACCAGGAGCCGCTTCAGATAGAGCTCATTAGCAATCCGGAGATATAAAGGAATGTCAAGGGTATTGTGATGGGTAATAAAGGGACGAGCGGCAGCGCCTCCGGGAATAGGCTGAAGTATAGGTGTCTCCACCTCCAGATAGCCCCTTGAATTGAATAGTTCCCGGAGTGAACTGATCATTCTGGTCCGTTTGATGAATATCTCCCTGACGCCGGGATTGACTACGAGATCAACGTATCGTTGCCGGTACCTGAATTCAGGATCAGTAACAGCATCGTACACTACGCCGTCTTTCTCCTTGACAATGGGCAATGGCTTCAACGATTTTCCCAGTAAAGTGATTTCCTGAATATGAATGGAAGTTTCCCCCATCTGCGTGATAAATACAAATCCCTTTACACCGATAAAATCACCGATATCCAGCAGCTTTTTAAATACTGTATTATACCAGGTTTTGTCATCTCCCGGGCAGATATCATCACGCTTGAGATAAAGCTGTATGCGGCCTTTTTCATCCTGCAGTTCCGCAAAGGAGGCACTGCCCATGATCCGCTTGCCCATCAGCCTGCCGGCAATGGACACATTTTGGTAATTGGCTTCTTCAACCCTGTAATTTTCCAAAATCTCCCTGGTGGTGACATTCACAGGAAACCCGGCCGCCGGGTAGGGATCAATCCCCAAAGCCCTTAATTCATCCAACGCCTGCCGTCTGATGATCTCCTGTTCGCTTAAATCGGTGTAATTCATTTTATCGTTATAAATTTGCCACAAAGATAATTTTTTTCATCTGATGCGCTACTTCATTATCGGCTTCAAGAACAGCGGGAAAACCACCTTTGGCAGGATGCTGGCCAACGAACTTGGCCTTGGTTTTATTGACCTGGATGAGTATATGGAAAAGCGGGAAGGGAAAGGCATCCCGGAGATTTACACGCGGCTTGGGGAGGAAGGGTTCCGCCGGCTTGAATGGAAAGCCCTGAAGGAAGTGGTGAAGCACGATAACCTGGTGATCTCCACAGGTGGCGGAGCACCCTGTCACTGCGACAACATGAGCCTGATGGAGCAGTATGGTGATGCCATTTACCTGAAAGTAACGGATGAAACGCTCGTGAACCGGTTAATGCATGCTGCAAAAGACCGGCCCATCGTACTGGGCAAAACCAAAGAAGAACTCCGCCGGTATGTGGCTGATCTGAGAAACAAGTGCGAACACCACTACCGGCGTGCCAGGTATATTGTGGACGGGGAGCGTCTGGAAATGGAAGAAATTTTAAAGAAGCTGGGATAACCTAAAAGGGCAGATCATTATCGCCTGAATCCACTGGCTCACCGGGCAGCAAAGGCTCCAATCCCGCTTCGGGATAAGTGACAGCTGCCGCAGGATCATTAGACCTTTCAGCAGTATCAATCTTCCATATCCGCAGGTCGGTATACCACTTACCATTGAATTCGCGCGATTCAACATTGAAGGATACTTTTACTGCGGCATCCTTTTGAAGACCTTTTATAAGAGCTGTTTTCTCGCCCCATGCCGAAAAGCAGACCTTGCGCGGATATTGTTCCTCTGTTTCAATAACAAAGTCCTGTCTCGACCACTGCCCGTTCTTACCGGTCCCGGTTTGTTCGGGAAGGATGAGCATGACTTTCCCGGAGATTTCAAGTGCCATAACGTTAAGTTTTTTATGTTTGTGAGCCATTAAAAGTACAAATTATCCCCGAAAAAAAACAAGAGCCGTTCAGGATATCGATTATTTTGTCCGTCGCTTTTTTTATTAATTACATCAACCGGGTTGGTTACTCCGTGTAAAATGTTAAATTCAAACCAATAATTTAGTATTTTTGCCTTCTTTGAAAGCGGATCCGAACAAAACCTGTTGTTAACCAATCGTTGGTTATGAAGAACTCATTTTTGGGCGTCCAGATGCACAACCGGCGGGAGATTTTCATGCTGGTGCTTACTTCCCTGCAGGCCATATGCATCGGTGCTTTTGTTTCTTTATTCACCATTGGCAGCCACGTCCTGTTTTTTCAATCCTGGGAACCTTCACGCATTCCGCTGGCATACATTATTTCCGGCTTACTGGGACTGGTTCTTTTCACGGTATATTCTTTTTTCAGCAACAGGGTGATTTTCCGGACCTTCGTTTTCTTCAGCCTTCTGTTCATATTTCTTCTGAATCTGCTACTTTTCTTGTACTACGATATTACTGTCTCCTTTGCATTCTGGGGTACACCGGTAATGCTGCCTTTTACACTCACTATGCCGGTTACCATCCTGGTGATGATCCTTTTTCGACGTTCCCTGAACAGCATTTTCACTCCCGCACAGCACCGGCGGTTCAGTCCTGCGATCCGTATGTCGCTGATGGCCGGTATTGTAGGGGCCAGTTACCTCCTTGTGGGAGCTTTATTTGTCCATTTCGACATTCTGCTCATGTCCGGGGTCAGTTCATTGTGTATTGGCATGGCCGCTGCACTCCAACTGCCCATCAATTATTTTCATCGCACCACCGGTGCTTTTTTACAGGTCCCCAAACGCATGGGCCTGTTGCGGTCACGGTTCTATGAAATGTTCTACAGCAGGTATACCCTGTTGCTGGTATTGTTCGTGCTGATCTCGGCCCTATCTGGTTTTATTCTGCACTATCATTTTATTACGGAAACCCGCCTCAACTACCCCAATACCATTGGCCTCGCCAAGTTTTTCGGCTTTTTTACGGGCACCATGTTCCTTTTTGTTTATGGGGTAGAACGGTTTCTGATCAAGAAGATCCTTTACTCTTACGATTCACCTTACAGTCTGGTGCTCATTCCTTCACTGCTCACTCTGGCCGCCATTGCCTCTCTGCTGGTGGATTTGCTGGTCGGACAATCCCCGGCTTTTGCCAGGTTTTCGTTCGGGTTCCTAATGGTTGCCATGCTTAAGGTAGGATACGAAACCACTTACGAAGCCATTGAACTTCCCTCGCTCCGGGTGCTGTTCCGCACTCTTGACCTGCGGTTCAGCAATTCCATCATCCCGCGTCTTGAAGGTTCTTTCAGAATGGCAGCTTTGCTGTTAGCGGGCATCATTCTCTTGGTTTTGCTCATGCTCGATCTGGGCAGGAGCCTATTTATGAATCTCACCCTGCTGCTTCTTTTCCTGGTCTGGCTTCCCGTTGGGATTCTCCTGATTAAATCCTACCAGAATGCCCTGCGGGAAACCATCCGAAGGCTAAAGGCCAGTAAGAAATCCATTGAACAGGAACTTCTGAATATTGATGAAAGATCTCACTCCCTCGTCAACAGCAGCAATCCCGTCAAATCCATCAATACGCTTTCTATCATTGAAAGGCTCGAACCACTTACGCATGAGAAACACCTGGTTTCCTTGCTGGTAACTGAATCCGATGAATTACAGGACTACCTGCTTAAAAGAATTAACGAGAATGCTTTGCTGAGTTCGCTGCCCAAGCTGAAGGAGTTGCAGCAGAAACTGAATCACAAGCAGCACAACGGGTATCTGCCCAAACTTATCAACCGCTTTGAAATTAAGCTCAGCGTTGGGATTACGAAGAAGTCTATTGACAACCTTGTTTATTCCAAAACATTGACTGACCGGATTCTGGCTGCCGAGATCATCGGCAATTCAGGTATGCAGGATTGCGCTGATCATTTGTTGCAGCTCACCCGGGATATTGAACCGGAGGTCAAGTTAGCTTCAGTAAAAGCAATGTCACGACTGGCAAACCCCAACCACAGCTATGTACTGATCGGCTATCTGACCACAGCGGCCTATTACCCATATGTCTATGAAGCCCTTATAAAGATAGGCGACCCCGCCCTGCCGCTCATGGAGCAGGTATTCCTGCTTCCCGATTCCGACAACATCCTGCTGTCCCGGATTGTAAGAATCTATGGCAAGATTGGAACGCCTTCCGCTATTGAATGCCTGCTGGGCAAGGTGGAAAATCAGAACCGTACTATTGCCAGGCAGGCCCTGCTCGCCCTCCGCGAAGCAAAATTCCAGGCCACCCCAGGCAATATCAACCGGATTCTCAATGATATCGTCCGGCTGATCAACATCATGTCGTGGAATTTTGCTGCATATGCCAGCATCCAGAAGTACAAGCGCTTTCATCTCCTCCATGAAGCCTTTCATTCCGAGATCAACGATAATTACAATACCCTCTATCACCTGCTCTCACTGGCCTACAACCCTACTTCCATTGGAAACATCAAGAATATGCTGGTGGAGGGCAATGATACAGATATCAGTTTTGCCGTTGAACTGCTCGACCAGGTGGTGAATGAAGAAATCAAGCAGGTTTTCTTTCCGGTGGTGGAAAATTTACCGGTGAAAGAACGGTTCAAACAATTGCAGTACTTCTTTCAGGCCACCAAGGAACCTCCGGAAAACCTCATTCGCGATATTATTACCCGTGATTTTAACCAGATTTCACTTTACACAAAATCCTGTGCCCTGATGAGCACCCTGTTACTGGATAAGAATATTCTGGACCAGGAGATCGTGGCCAGCATCTTTCATCCCAGTCAGCTGATCCGGGAATCAGCAGCCTTTGTGCTTGAAAGGACCGAACCCGAAAAGCTGGAATCGGTATATTCCCGGCTTGAGCCAGCGCACACCAGTGAGATCAGATCCGCGCTTTCCAATGTCTCCAGCGGGATACCCTATCTGCTGATCGACCGGGTCCGGTTCATCAAGCAATCTGTCAGACTTCAGGAGATTTCGGACGATGTACTCATTGAGGTCTCCCGGGCACTGGAAATCCATTACCTTAACAAGGATGAAGAATTCCTGATCAAGCGTGAAGATGTACATTATGCCTTTATGATTATTATTGAAGGTGTTGCACAAATTATTAATTCTTCCGGGAAAGTATTTACCTTTGAGAAAAATGATATAATTTACAGCGATATTTTTGTTGAAGACAATACGTTTACATTAAAGGCACTTACCGATATCAGACTTTACAGCCTTGAATTGGAAGTGCTTAATTCCCTGATGTTTGATTTTATTGATTTCAGGAATTCAATATTTGGAATGATTGAGGAAGCCTAAGTTTAAAAAGGAATGCACTTTGAACACGACATATTTGTAAGCTACGCACCGGCAGCCGGTACTGAAAACCAGTCCACCTCGGTCTGGGTCCAGAAATTCTGCGAGTACCTCATGGTAATGATGAACCGGTTGTACGATAAGAAAACCAGGATCGTGCTGCATGATGAATTTCGTGCACAACAGGCCGTAATGGGTGAGAAGGCGCAGGATGTGCTTGCAAAAACAGCTGTTTTCGTTACAATCCTGTCGCCCGAATATATGAAATCAGCTGCGTACGCAAAAGACGTTGAGGAAATATACAGTACGGCATACCGCGACAAGTCGGGTAAAAAACCCAGGATCCTCAGAATCCTTATCCTCCCCCTTCATGAAGACGAGCAACCCGAATTCCTGAAAGAAGAACTAAGTTATGAATTCTATGAAATCAATCGTTACAATAAAAAGCCCGTCACTTTTGATCTGAACGGGAAGAACGGCCCTCATGAAAAGTTCTGGTCGAAATTGGTAGACCTGGCTTACGATATTACGGATATTCTCCATGACCTGTCAGAGACAAGACAGACCTCAGCGACTTCCCGTGAAGTACCATCGGTTTACCTGGCTGAAACTACTTTTGACCAGACTGAAAACCGGGATATGCTGAAGCGTGAATTGCAGCATCTGGGCTTCCGTGTTCTTCCCATGATGCAGATTCCCGAAGAGGCGGAAAAAGCCAGACAGTCCATTGACAAGAACATCCGGCAATCCGTTATATCTGTGCACTTGCTGGGAGCCTGGTATGGTGATTTCATCAAAAATTCAAAGTATTCCCTTGTTGATTTTCAGATCAAGACCGTCAAGGATTTTATCCTGGCTAAAGAAAACCAGCGAAAGCCAACCCAGGTCATCTGGATACCGAATGACATCAAACCCACCGATCAGCGACAGGCCCTTTATCTCAAGCGTCTGAAGCGTGACGAGGCACAGCACATGACCGAGATCATAGAAACACCTTTTGAGGTCTTCAAGACCATTCTGAATTCTCGGCTTAATGAACTTGTATATCCCGAAATCAGGACAGTTTCTGAAAAGAACAAGCTCTACGTCATCTACGAAAAAATATCCGGCGGCAAAATGGGTGAATATACCCAATTGCTAAAATCCAAAGGATTTGATATCCTGGAACCTGATCATGATGGTGGAGAATTCATGCCGATTTCAAAACACATCCAAAACCTCCTGATTGCCGACGCTGTATTGATTTACAAGGGCGACAGCACAATGGAATGGTTGAACAGCAAGATCCGCGACCTCGTGAAGGCTCCCGGATACGGAAAGAGTAAACCCTTCCGGGCTGTAGAGATCATATCCAGGCAGAAAACAGCTGATAAATCCCTGCTCTTTTTGAAAAGTGTACCGGTGAACTGGGATGATGAGATTAACCATGAGGTTATTAATCATTTTATCGATCATTTGGCAAAAAAATGACAGAGAATCCGAGCCGACACATAAAAATAAGCACGCTAACCCTGGCCAATCCTTTTCCCGGATTGCGGCCTTTCAGTGTTGAAGAAAGCCATCTTTTCTTCGGCCGCGAGGGTCAAAGTGAAACGGTGTTGGGATACCTGGCCTCCAATCGCTTTGCTGCTGTTACCGGAGCTTCGGGAAGCGGAAAGTCTTCCCTTATCTATTGCGGACTGATTCCGGCCTTATACGGCGGGTTTATCTCTAATGCCGGTTCCCGTTGGAGGATCATTACAACACGGCCTGGTAACAGTCCGGTTGAAAACCTGGCTGAAGCCATTAGCCACAGCGAAAAGGATGATAAGAGCCCTGTGGATTTCAACATCAACAAGCAAATCCTCTATACCATCCTGCGCCGTAGTTCCTTTGGACTGGTGAATGCCGTCAAGCAGATCAGGCTTGCCCCTGGAGAAAATATCCTGCTCATCCTGGATCAGTTTGAGGAATTGTTCCGTTTTAAGGAAAGCCGCAAGGATATTACCGTGGTGAATGAAACAGAAGCTTACATAAAACTGCTGGTAAATGCCATTAAACAAAAAGACCAGCCCATCTATGTAGTGCTTACCATGCGTTCCGATTTTATCGGTGAATGCTCACAATTCCAGGAACTCACCAGGTTGATCAATAAAAGCAATTTCCTCATCCCCCAGATGACACGGGAGGACTTTAAAGAGGCCATCACGGGTCCTTTAGCAGTTGGCGGCGCTGACATTGATCCCCAGCTTTTACAGCACCTGCTGAATGCCATTGAGGATAAAAGCGACCAGTTACCCGTGCTTCAGCATGTGATGATGCGGACCTGGGAATTCTGGACCCGTAATAATGAACCAGGTTCTCCTTTAAGGATGCGGGATTATGAAGTGGCCGGCAAAATTGAGAATGCCCTTTCAATGCATGCCAACGAAGCCTTTGAAGAACTCACAGAAACAGGCAAGGCGGTTTGCAAGGCCATGTTCCGTTGCCTTACCGAAAAGGGTACCGACAATAAAGGTACCCGGCATCCCGCCACAGTGAAGTACATTGGTGAAATCGCCCAGGTGCCGGACAAAGAAGTGATCGAGGTTGTCAATAAATTCCGGGCAAAAGGACGGTCCTTCCTTACACCTGGAGAAGATATTACCATCGACAGCGATACGGTGATCGACATTTCCCATGAAAGCCTCATGCGCATCTGGGACAAGCTTAAATCGTGGGTGGATGAAGAGTTCTCCTCTGTTCAAATGTATTTAAGACTCGCTGAGGCTTCCTCGCTTTACCAGATCGGGAAAACGGGATTGTGGAGGCCCCCTGACCTTCAGCTGGCGCTGAACTGGAAAAAAACACAACAGCCTACCCTGTCCTGGGCAAAAAAATACAATCCCGCCTTTGAGAAGGTTATGGTATTTCTCGATGCCAGCGAGAAGAAGTACCAGCAGGAGGAGCAAAATAAGGTACGTTTGCAGCGCATGGAACTCAACCGGACCCGCAAGTTTGCCGTTTCCATGCTTTTTGCTGCCGTTGCCTTCCTGTTCATCTCGGTATGGGGTTTCCAGCAAAGGGGTGATGCTATCAGAAAAGCCCGTGAAGCTGACTCATCCCGAGAAGAAGCTGAATTCCGGAAAAAGGAAGCCGACAGCCTCCGCGTCATCGCTGAAGGCAGAGCGAGTCTGGCCGATATCGAAAAAATGATGGCACAATTAAATGCCAACGAGGCCGACAAGCAAAAGGCACTGGCCTTTTACCAGTCGAAGATCGCTGAACAGGACAAGATGATTGCCCAACAGCAGGCCCAGGAAGCAGCCAAACGCAGTGAAAAATACCAGAAGGAAAAAGAAGAATCTGATAAAACAGCCACTAAGGCCATTGAGCAACAGAGCGTTACTGAAAAAGAGAAAAATATCGAATTCAAAAAACGCATGCTCTCCACTGCCCAGACCATGGCGAATAAAGTAGACGAGTTGGATGATAAAAATTTAAAGGGACTGCTGGCCAGCCAGGCTTACCTTTTTAACCGGGACTACGAGGGACAGGCCGACCATCCTGATATATACAATGCACTCTATGAATCGTTGGCCAGCATTAACGGCGAGTATTATAACGGGTTGACGGGACATGAGGGAGCAGTAAGATCGCTTGCCTTCCTGCCCGGTACCAATGCATTCTTCAGCTCAGGATTCGACGGCAAAATATTGCGCTGGGATTTGAACGGCAACACCAGAGCCTACCGCACGATCATCAACAACAACTTCATTAACCGGAGTTTATGCATCAGTCCCAACGGCCGCTGGCTGGCGTGCGGAACAACAACCACCGGCATTCAGCTTTTTAACCTGAATACCGGAGAAACTACCCCCCAGATCCTGGAAGGGCATAAAGGCTGGGTTGAAGCTCTGGCCTTTACCCCCGACAGCAGGGGTTTGTATTCTGCCAGCACCGATAAAACGATCATTTATTATGATCTCATCGACAATACCAGAACGGTTTTTGCCACACTGAACATCAAAATAAGGTGCCTGGCCGTATCCCCCTCCGGACGATTTGTTTTCGGCGGTACCGACGACGGCAGGGTGATCCGCTGGAATATGGATACCAAGGAAGAAACCGTGATCTTCAATTCCACCAGCAATACCATCTTTGCTATGGCAATCAATTCAACAGGATCGCGCATCGCCTTTGGGGACAAAAACGGGTCCCTGAGGATTGTTGATGCCCGCACCAACAACATCTTACGGGTGGTTGCAGCCCATTCGCTGCGGATCCTTGATGTGAAATTCAGTCCCGATGACCGCCAGATTGCCACCTCCAGCATGGATAAAACCTTTAAAATCTGGGACGTCAACAACCTGACGAACAAACCGATCACCATCAGTAAGCACAATGCCTTTGTCTTTTCGGTAGCCTTCAGCTCCGACGGGAAATACCTGGTGTCTTCCAGTGATATCAGCACCGAAAATAAAAGCATTCCCCTGGTTTTTTACTGGCCCACCCATGCCTCTTATATGGCCGATCAGATGTGCGCCAAGTTGACAAGAAATCTTACACAGCGCGAATGGGAAACTTACATAAGTTACGATATTCCATACCAGAAAACCTGTCCAAACAAATAACCCAGAATGCGATATTTTATAACTCACAGATCCGGAATCATGATCAATGCCCTGCTGGTGGGGATATTAGCATTAATGCTCCCGACTGACCTTTTCAGCCAGGAAGATTGCGGCTCAAAGATCCAGGAAGCACAGAAACTCTATGACCTCGGTATGATCGAGGAAATCCCGCAAATGATAGCCCCTTGCATGGAGGAGGGTTTTACCCGGAATCAGAAGATTGAAGCTTACAAACTGCTCATCCTGGCTTATCTCTTTGATGACAACCAGTTTGAAGCTGAAAAAACCATGGTCGAATTTCTTAAAAAATACCCGGAATACGAGATCATGCCCAACGACCCCATCGAATTTGTGTATTTATTCGAATCCTACCGGACCACTTCAGTATTTTCCTTTGGCATCAACGCCGGTTTCAGCCTCACCGATCCCAGGATCATGGAACCTTTCACTGTATTCGACTTGTCCAACTCCTCCACCGACAACACGATGAAGCCCGGCTTTAACGTGGGAATAGGCCTTGGCCGGTATATCAGCCGCAAAATGATGCTGAATGTTGAATTCAACTTTGCCGCTAATAATTATGGCTTCTATGACGAGATCGAAATACCCGAAAATGATGCGCTCAATTCGGTGACGTATACTGAAAGACTTTATAAACTGGAATTGCCCGTATCCCTGGCTTATGAATTCACTATCAAAAAGATCCACTACTTTGTCCGCGGCGGTTTTTCGGTAGGCAAGATCACGGGGATAACAGGACACGCCTCACGCAAATTCGCGGATGAGATCACGGTTTCCAGTGAGAATAGGGACATCAGCCACTACCGGCAAAATTTTCTGTATAGCGGTATTATCGGTGCAGGCGTTCGCTACAAGATCCCCAGGGGCGTGCTGACCTTTGATCTTAGGGCCAACATCGGTCTTAACAACATTGTACGGCCCGAACGCCGTTATGAGAACCAGGAGTTTCTCACGAAATATTACTACCTGGATGATAATTTCTCATTGAATACTTTCTCCTTTTCTGTCAGCTACTACTTTTCGTTCTACAAGCCCAAGAAACAGCGTTAATCATGAAAAGAATCCTCTATACCCCTCTTTCTTTGCTGCTCCTGATGGCATCAGCCTGCTTTGATGAAACTGACATTACTTCGGTGCAGGCCGGGTCCTTTATTAAATATTTCAATCCTTATCCTGTATTTACAGCTGCTGATGCTAAGCCCATATCCCAGGGCTATGCCCTGCTTGGAACAGTGGAAAATGACCTGGGTATTTCCCGCATCTGCCTCATCAGAACAGATGAATACGGAAATACTGTTGATACGGCCCGTTATTACGGGGAATACGATGTAGCCCGGGCATATTGCCTCCAGGTACTTTCTGACGGAGGTTTTGCCATCCTCGGGTCGGTGAAGGACCCGTCTACCAGTAAATTCGTAGTTTACTTCATACGCACCGATGAACTGGGTAATCCGGTTTGGACAAAGCAAATTCCCAGTGCCGGAAATGTTGAAGCCAAACATTTTGAAGTGAATGATCAGGAAACCTTTATCATGACCGGGTATGCCGAAAAGAGTGGTACTGTGTCAGAAAAACAGGTCTGGATCGGGGCCCTCGATAAGGATGGGAACCAGCCTTTCTGGTCGCCAAAAATGTACGGAGCCGATAGGGATGATGAGGGCAGGCACCTTCAGATCCTCGGTGACGGCAGCTTTGTAATTACAGGAGTTACCAAGAACGATCCGGCAAACGTTGGTTTTAACCGTGCTTTCATTATGAAAGCAACCTCTACAGGCGGTGCTCCGGGAATTTACTATCTGCCTTCGGATGGGGAAGAAGAAGGTAACTGCATCCGGGTGATCGACAATGAGCACTACCTGATCTCCGGCACGGTCAGGAAACCTTCTTCCGCAACCGGTTCCGATATCATGTTAAAAAAAGTCAGCCTCATCAATTTTGTGCTGGCCACACAATGGGACAAACCTGTTGAACTCGCTGGAAACGATGACGGGCGTTCACTGATCACAGTGGGTAACAGTATATACATCCTGGGAACCAATTCCACTACTGCCGAAAATACGGCCATATCCTTTGTTATCACCGACAGTGAAGGCAATGATCCGAGGTATTCTTTCTTCGGACTGGGAAGCCAGCTCTCCGGCAATTCTTTTTACAGAACAACCTTCGACAACGGATTCATTATCTCCGGAACCAACAAGCACTCTGAAAACAGCATTTCCGCCGCACTGATCAAGATACAGGCAGACGGTTCTTTATGAGGTTAACCTCCTTTCAGATCAGCCTGCTTTCTAAAAAACAGGTTTTCAATTCCTTTTTTAGGCAATTTGTCAAATAGTTGCTCCATTTTCCCTTGTAATTTTATACTTTTGTATGTAATGTGAGAACAACTCCGCTTACTTAGAAGATTGTTTTCAGGAAAGCAATTGTGGAAATATTTCACCAGTCCTTGTCAACATGGTGCTTTTTCATTTAAAAATTTCAACCATGAAAATCCGTTTTGTTTTAATCTCTCTATTCACCTGTCTCTTTTTGCTGTGCTTTCTGAATGTTAACTTTGCCGCCCTGAGGGAGGTTAATGCAGCGCCTACCGATATTGCCCTTTCCCCCTCTTCCATCCAGGAAAACAAGCCTGTAGGCACCGAGGTCGGCACTTTTACCACAACAGATCCCGATGCCGAAACTGTTTTCACTTATACGCTGGCTAATGGTTCTGGTGATAATGACAACAGCAGTTTCTTCATTTCCGGGGATAAGCTTGCTGCAGCCGTTACTTTTAACTATGAATCGAAAACTTCCTATAACATACGCGTAAGGTCCACCGATGCCTCCGATGCCTGGGTGGAAAAAGCTTTTGTGATCACGATCCTGAACCAGAATGAGTCCCCCACGGATATAATCCTTTCTGCTACCACCATTGCCGAAGGCCAGCCTGCAAATACCCTTATCGGTACCTTTTCCGCCACAGATCCCGATGCCGGCAGTTCTTTCACCTATGAGCTGGTACCTGGGTTTGGCAGCACCGACAACGAAAGCTTTTTGGTTTCGGGAACCCAGCTGCGCAGCAATGCTGTCTTTGATTTTGAAACAAAATCTTCCTATTCCATCCGGATTGCCGTTTCTGACGGAAGTCTTTCTTACGAAGAAGTCTTCACCATTTCGGTAACTTTTTTCAATGAGGCCCCGACAGATATCACCCTTTCAAACAATACCATTGACGAGAACCAGCCTTCAAATACCGTAGTGGGCACCCTTTCCACCACTGATCCCAATTCGTCGGATATCCATACCTATACGCTTGTTTCTGGTACCGGAAGTTCGGACAATTCTAGCTTCAATATTTCCGGTAATCAGATCCGTGCCAATGCTTCCCTGAATTTCGAAACCAAATCCGCTTATTCCGTGCGGATAAGGACAACCGATAACCTGGGGCTCAACTTCAGTAAAGCCTTTACCATAAATGTCAATGACCTGAATGAAGCTCCGACGAACATCACACTTACTCCTGCAACCATCGCTGAAAACCTGCCCGCCAATTCGGTTGTCGGCAATCTTTCCGCTACGGATCCGGATGTAGGAGCGATCCATACTTTTACACTGGTTACGGGCATAGGGGATACTGATAATGGTAGTTTCAACATTTCAGGCACGCAGCTGCGCACCAATGCTCCTTTTGACTTCGAGACCAAATCATCTTACAGCATCAGGGTCAGGGCTTTTGACGGAGAACTTGGTTTCGCAGAAGCGCTGACCATTACGGTCACCAATGTCAATGATGCACCTGTTCTGGCCAATATTGAAACCACCGCGCTTCCTTACAATGAAGGCGCAGGTCCCGTTCAGATTTCAGGTACGGTTACTGCCGCTGACGTCGACAATGCCAACCTGACCGCAGGCACTGTTCAGATTACCAGCGGATTTACCAATACCGAGGATTTCCTGCGATATACCGCCCTGAATGGCATCAGCGGTACCTTTTCATCTGCAACCGGCATTCTGACCCTTTCGGGAAATGCCAGTGTGGCAGCCTATCAGGCCGCCCTGCAACGTGTCCGTTATGAAAACACCAATACGCTGAATCCTTCTGCTGTTACCCGGGTTGTTACATTTACCGTATCAGACGGAGCCCTGCCCAGCAATGCCGTCACCCGAAGCATTACCATCAATTCCACCAACAGCCCTCCTGTGATTTCCGCCATGGAATCCACCACCCTGAATTATTGTGCCAAATCCGGGCCTGCAGTTATTTCAACTGCACTGGTCCTTGCGGATATTGATGATGTCAACCTCGATTCAGCTGTGGTTCGTATTTCCTCCGGCCTCGTTCCGGCCGATGACCGGCTGAGATTTACCGGCCAGAATGGAATCACAGGCACTTACAGTGCAAGCACCGGTATTCTGAGACTTGCCGGTACCACCACACTGGCAAATTACCAGACTGCCCTCAGAAGTGTTCTTTATGAAAACATAAACCTGGCAAATCCTTCAGCGGGTACCCGTATCATTTCATTTACCGTGAACGATGGCACCGACAATAGCAATATTGCCACCCGGAACATTACCGTTAACGCAATACTTACCGCCCAGTTTACAGCATCAAATACTGAAATCTGTAACGATGGCTATACTACCGCACCATTAAGCGTTAATTTCAGCAGCGGTGCTGCTCCATGGACCATTACGGTAAGCCGGTTAAGACCCAGCGGTACCCTCATCAATGACACCATCTATACCAACATAAACACCGATCCTTTTACCTTCCAGGCTCGTGTATTTCCGACATATTCCTCAACGCTTTACAGAATCAAATCACTTACCGATAAGAACAGTTGCCAGGGTGATACAGCCGGTACCGGCACCCTGAAAATTTCCTACAAACCTTCGCCAACAGCTGTCATTTCAGGGATCGACACCATATGTGCAGGCGATACAGCTTTGCTCCTGGTGGAACTGACGGGATCAGGTCCCTGGAGTATCACATACCTGAGAAATGGCGCTTCACCGAGGATCGTGAACAATATTGGCCAATCAGGCGACACGTACTTCAATTATACGCTGGAGCTGATGCAAACCGGTACCTATACACTTTCACGTGTGCAGGATGCCACAGGTTGTAACGGAAAAGTATCCAGTGCGCCCGGTGAGGGAATTGTGAGGGCGTACAGTTCTCCAACGGCCGTAATTTCGGGGAGCGCAACCATTTGCGAATATACTTCCACCACCCTCACTGTTACGCTTACGGGAACTCCCGACTGGAAATTCAGCTACCAGAGAAACTCGGAAAATCCTACGGAGGTTCTCAATGTAGCTTCAAGTCCGCAGTTCTTAACTGTGCAGAAAGCCGGAACCTATACCCTTGTTGCCATGAACGACAGATACTGCAAGGGTACGGTATCGGGAAGTGCAACCATTGTAGTTACTCCGGCTCCTGTGGTAACCATTTCGGGACTTGCCCCGGCTTATAACAAGCAATCATCCGAATGGGTTCCCATCACCGGCACTCCCGCCGGCGGCACTTTTTCAGGCCCGGGTATAATTCCATATAACAACAACTGGTATTTCGTTCCCTCCCTGCCCCCGGTCGGTACCCACAATATTGTTTATACCTACCGGGTCTCTCCCAGTTCATGTTATGGGTATGATACCGCCGTTGTAAGAGTACTGGAATCCAACGCAGTGATCGATTTTGAAAACAACCGGACAAAATACTGCCGGAACGATCATGCTTTTACGGTCACCGGCGCAAACAGTGTGAATGCCATCGGCAGCTTCTCGATCAGCGGCGGGGTGGGACTGGTAGACCATCACAACAATACAGCTTCGGTATACCCCGCCCAGCTCAGTGCCAGCACCTATACCATTACCTACACCTACTTTGACGGAACTTTGTTGTCAGAGACCGCCACCTTTGAAATCGGAAACAGTCCGATAGCCAATTTTAAATGGGAAAGTGAATGTTTCCATGCCGGACAGGCAATCGACCTGACCAATACGTCGGTTCCCACTTTCGGTAACCTTACAGATACCAGCTATCTTTGGAAAATATATACTTCCACGGGTTATGAGAGTTATACCACCCGCAACATTACCCATACATTCCCGCAAGATGGGAATTACCAGATTGACCTTGAGATCGAAACCTCTTACGGTTGCCTGGATACCCTGACAAAGACCTTTGGTTTAAGGCCCACATTTGACCTGGCCGGTGAAACTTACTTCGAAACTTTTGAGAGCAGTCCTGTAAGCTGGCGCAGCAGCACTTCACCCACTGTTACCGTTAACAGCTGGAAGCTGGGTAATCCCTCCAGGGGATTCGATGGAGCATCCTCCGGTACAAAATGCTGGTACACCTACATTTCACCCTGGCCTGCGCCAAAAGAGCAATCATGGGTCACCAGTCCCTGCTTTGACTTTACCGGAATAGAAAAACCCATGGTCAAATTGGATATCTGGCGCCTGTTCAATAACAACCGTGATGGGGCTAACCTACAGGCTTCGGCTGACAGTGGAAAAACCTGGATGCTTATCGGAGAGCTTGAGGATGGTATCAACTGGTTTAACAGTTACAACATCCTGGGAAATCCTGGCAATTCCAGTGTAGGATGGTCTTCTAACAGCTCGGGCATAGGTAATGATACTGAATGGGCGGAAGCCCGCCATTCCCTGGATATGCTCAAAGGGAAAAAGGATGTCCAGTTCCGCATTGCCTACGGATCCGACTTCAATGCCCAGGGAAACAACGGTATTGCTTTCGATGACTTCTGGATCGGGGAACGAAACCGTACAGCCCTGCTGGAACATTTCACCAATGCCTCGGATGAAGACAGTGAAAGTGCCAATGCTGAGGTGAACGCACTGGCGAATGCCAACGAGTTGAATGTTATTGACCTCCAGTATCATACAGCATTCCCGGGACCCGATCCCCTCAATGAGGATAACCCTTCGGTTCCTGGAGCCCGGGTCTTCTATTATGGCCTTTCTACAGTTCCTTACACCATCCTGAGCGGCGGATCAAAATTACAGCACCGTTTCGACTATGTCATCCGTCCCCTTAATCCAAATACCGTACTCGTTGAATCCCTCAGCGACAGCAAATTTTCCATCAGCCTGGACTCCCGTATCAGCGGTAATACCCTGGATGTTCAGGCCGGATTATTTGCCCTGGAGGATATCCCGGCCACCGAATTCACTGTTCACCTGGCTGTTGTGGAAATGACCGTCACCGGCGTGACCGGTGGCAATGGAGAAACCTCCTTTGAAAACGTGGTAAGAGCTATGTTGCCTGATGCCGCCGGAACAACCGTTTACCAGGCCTGGCAAGAGGACGAGCCCCGGTATGTTAAACAGGCCTGGGAGCTCCAAAACGTTGATGATCCTACGGAACTCCGGGTGGTTGCCTTTATCCAGAATGAATCCACCGGTGAGGTTTACCAGACCGTTCTGGATACCATCGGCACATACACCGCTATTCATGACCTGGACCCGGGCGAAACTGAAAAATCATTCATGGTATTCCCCAATCCGGCGAAGGAAACAGCACGTATTCGGTTTTTCCGCGAAACGACAGAGGAAATCACCCTGCAGTTGTATAACAATGTAGGAAGTCTCGTGTTTGTGACAAATATACCGGCCGGAACAACAGAAACGGAAATACCGGTAGAACAATACTCCGATGGTCTCTATCTGCTCCGTCTCATGAGCCGGAACGAGCTGCGGGGCATTGACAAGCTCAGGATTACAAAATAAGCCTGTGGGGCATCTGTTGTTCAGACATGATGCCCCGCACTGGTGTAATATATTTTCAGTCATGAAGCATGATCATCCAACCAGATCCGTCATGTTGCTTCTTGCCGGTTTGCTTCTCCTTACCTGTAATACATTCCTATTTGCCTTTGGAGAGCCTGTCGTGTTTCGTTATGGCATTCAAAAAGCGCCTCTTCTCGATAACATTGAAACTGCTGATATGGTTTATGCCAATGGATCCGGCAGCGTCAGTGTTACAACAACCTTGACCGTTGCAGATGATGACAGTAAATACATCAGATCTGCTGTTGTCGGTTTTACCGGCGGATATAATGCATCTGAAGATGTCCTGAGATTTACCAACCAGAGCGGCATCACCGGGAACTGGAACCAGGTTGCGGGGGTTCTCACCCTCTCAACATCGCGCAATGTATCGGTTGCCAACTACCAGAAGGCCTTGAGAAGCATCCGCTATGAAAATACCAATACCATTAATCCATCTGAAAGTAACCGGGTCGTCTCTTTTCAGGTAAATGACGGACAGGACAATTCAAATACGCTTTCGAGGAATATTGTTATCAAAACAACCTGTAATCCCCCAGCAACCGCAGTATTATCAGGTGATGCCATTATTTGTCCGGGTACCGACACAGACCTCCGTGTTGATCTTACCGGAACGCCCCCCTGGAAGTTCAGCTACAGAAGAAACTCTGAAAACCCGGTGGAAATTTCCGGCGTCATGACCAGTCCTTCGCCGGTTTTGGTGCACAAGGACGGAACCTATACCCTGGTTGAGGTGAATGATGCCAGCTGCAAGGGTACCGTATCGGGAAGTGCCCTTGTTGAGGTGTCGAGTGTCCCCACGGTAACTATATCGGGACTTGGACCAGCCTATAACAAACAATCCACCGAATGGGTTGAGATAACCGGGTCGCCTTCCGGAGGGATCTTTTCAGGCCCCGGTGTCATCCCTTATGATAACGGCTGGTTCTTTGTTCCCTCTTTGGTCCCGGTAGGGACTCATGACATTGTTTATGAATACAGTCCGCCTTCAGGCAATTGCCATGGGTTCGATACCGTGATGGTGAGGGTGCTGGAAGCTGATGCTATTATTATATTTGAGGATGAGAGGTTGAAATACTGTCAAAACGATCACCCCTTCATCATTTCCGGGGTGAACCTGCCCGATGCTACCGGTTCTTTTACCATCAGCAGTGGTACTGGACTTGTGGATCACCATAACAACACAGCCACAATCTATCCCGCTCAACTTTCACCCGGTAACTACACCATTACTTATACTTACTATGACGGGACGTCCCTGTCCGTTCAAAGTCAGTTCGAAATCGGGAACAGTCCGGTTGCCGACTTTATCTGGAACAATACATGTTTTCATGCCGGACGACCCATTACCTTTACCAATACCTCAAACGCCGATTACGGTTTTATCACCGGTTACTTTTGGAAGATCTTTACTCCTGGCGGTACTGAAAATTACACCACCCCGGAATTCACACATTCGTTCTCCCAGACAGGCAATTATCGTATAGACCTGATGGTCGAAACTTCTTACGGTTGCACTGATACAGCCACCAGAGAACTTTCCCTGAGGCCTATTATACAGCTCTCGGAACCTTATTTTGAGGATTTTGAAGACAGTCCTTTGAGCTGGCGCAGCGAAACTTCCTCACAGGTGACAGTCAACAACTGGAAGCTGGGCAGTCCCTCCACAGGATTCTCCGGAGCAGCCTCCGGAACCAGATGCTGGTATACCGATATACCGGGACCATCGGCCCCCAGGGAACAATCCTGGGTCACAAGCCCCTGCTTTGACTTCAGCGATATTGAAAAACCCATGGTCAGAATGAGTATCTGGCGCCTGTTCAACAACAACCGTGACGGTGCCAATCTTCAGGCCACGATCGACAATGGTATCACCTGGATGCTCATCGGTCAGATCGATGATGGTATCAACTGGTTCAACAGTTACAGCATCCTCGGAAACCCGGGCGGTTACAGCATAGGCTGGTCGGCCAACAGTCTGGGTGTTGGTAATGATACTGAATGGACGGAAGCCCGGCATTCCCTTGATATGCTCAAAGGGAAGAAGGATGTCCAGTTCCGCGTTGCCTATGGATCCGATTTTAATGCCCAGGGAAACCATGGCATTGCCTTCGACGATTTCTGGATCGTGGAACGCAACCGTATGTCCCTGCTGGAGCACTTTACCAATACCTCGGATGGGGACAGTGAGGCAGCTGATGCACAGGTGAACGTGCTGGTCAATGACAATGAACTGGATATTATTGATCTCCAGTACCATACCTCATTCCCGGGACCCGATCCCTTCAATCAGGATAATCCATCGGTTCCAGGAGCCCGGGGGTTCTACTACAGCCTTTCCAGCGTCCCCTACACCATACTGAACGGAGGATCAAAAGCACTGCATCGTTTCGATTATGAGGAAACCCTCCTGGATGAGAATGTTGTACTCATCGAATCCCTGAGCAGCGGTAAATTTTCGATCAGTCTGAACTCAAGCCTGATTGGCCATACACTGGATATTGAAGCCCAGATATTTGCCCTTGAGGATATTCCGGCCACCGGGCTTACCGTTCAGCTGGCCGTGATGGAACGGTTGGTAACGGCAGAGACCGGCACCAATGGAAGATCCTTTGAAAGTGTGGTTAGAGCCATGCTGCCCGATGCGGCCGGAACAACCATTTACCAGTCCTGGCAACCCGATGTACCCAGGTACATCAGCCATTCCTTGCAGCTTGATCATTACATTGATGAGCATGAACTTCGAATCGTTGCATTTATTCAGGATGAAGCCACCGGCGAGGTATATCAGGCTATGATGGATACCATCGGTACCATCCTTGCAGTCCCCAGAATCAACCCTACAAATCCCGAAAAGTTGTTCACAGTTTTTCCCAACCCGGTGACGGATCAATTACACATAGGATTTTACCGCGAAACCGATGAGGAAATAATGCTGGAACTCTATAATAATGCAGGCGGACTCGTAATGGTCAGCACGATACCCGGCGGAACAACAGAAACTGAAATACCCGTGATGCAATATCCTGAGGGTCTTTATATGCTGCGGCTGGTCAGCCGGAACAGGTTGTGGGGCATCACCTCAGTGGCCTTAACGCAACAGCATTAAGATGCGGCAGCAGTATCTGCAGGCTCCTGGAGGTGACGGGCAAAGGTGCGTCCGAATTCTACCATTTGCTGGTATTTCTGATCATTGGGGGAGAACTTGGTAGAAATACCTTCCATGACCACGTTCAACTTGAGCGTCTTAAGCTGACTTTCGATAATTCTGACGGCTTCGCCACTCCAACCGTATGATCCAAAGGCAGATGCCTTCTTTCCCCTGTCCCTTAAGGGATTAATCAGTGAAAACATTTTATATACCGGAAGGAGTGTATTCTGGTTAATAGTGGGAGAACCGATCAGCAGTGATTTACTGCGTACAATAAGTGCTTCAAGGTCTCCCAGCAGGATATTCTCAATATCCACCACGTTGATCTTGTAGTCCACCACCTCCCGGATACCGGCAGCAATGGCCTCCGCCATTTGCCGGGTATACCCGTAGGCAGAAACATAGGTGATCAGAATATTGTTATCCTGGCAAAGGGAATCTGCGATGTACTGCTCTGCATACTTTTCAGCAATATTTACTTTCTCCTTCCAGGTGGAACGCAGTATGGGACCGTGTCCCGGGCAAATAGTCCGGATCTCAAGCGGCCTGATTTTTTCAATGGCCCTGACCATGAAATTACTGAAAGGCTTCAGGATCACATCAAAGTAGTACCTGTAAGACTCCTGATAATCTCCAACCAGGTCGTCAAACATAGCATCGCGGCAAAAATGCGCACCGAACGAATCACAGGTAAACAGGAGCTTGTCTTCCTGCAGATAGACGAAAGTGGTATCGGGCCAGTGCAGGTTCGGCGCCGATATGAATTTCAGGGTTTTATTGCCGAGGTCGAGCAAATCACCTTCTTTAACGAATACTGATTCGAAAGGACGCCCAACCATATCCTGAAGATAGGTGACGGCCTGCCTGCTGCCATATACAACCGCTTTTGGCGCAAGGTCCAGCAGGTATTTCAGACATCCGGAATGATCCGGTTCCGAGTGGGTAATCACGATATAATCAATCTCAGCAGGATCGGTTACCTGCTTCACTTTGCCGAGGTATACATCGCTGAAGCTTTCCTTGACCGTATCAATAATCACCTTCTTGGACGAATCAATAAAATAGGAATTATAGGTAGTGCCTTCCCGGGTCTCCATCACTATATCAAAGGAAACTAAATCCTTGTCGGTTACCCCAATCCAGCTGACGTCCTCTGTAACTTTCAATACCTGGTTATCTGCCATGATAAACTTGCTTTTATTTCCCGTAAAAATAATAAGTTTTGCCTGTCAAACTTCAAAAAAAATCCCGTGCCAATGGCTCGGGATAAATACAACAATATTTTTGCTGTACTTTATTTTGCATCTGCTGTTGATTCGCTGTGATGCTGGCATTCAGCCTTCTTTGCACATTCACCGCTGGCGGTTTTGCCTGCTTCCTCGCAGCATGCTTTCTTTTCAGCAGTGCCGGTAGCGGCATCCTGCTTCTTATCACATTGCTCCGTGGTGGTGGCTTCCGTTTTCTGCTTCTTGGGATCATCACCAGCAAAGGCCAGAATGGAAAGCGTTAAAACGCCGACGAAAAGAATCGCAGTGGTATAAGCTAAGAACTTTTTCATAGGTACATTCAGTTTAATTTAATTTTACGAAGATATTATTATTAAGTTGTATTCAAGTTAAGCAATTGTTAAAGATTGTACTTTATTATCCGTATCAACACATGGCCATGGTTTTTGTTAACCGCGTTACTTTTTTTTAACAAAATTTATATCTTTACGATAAGAATAATAAACCTGATTGAACCTGAGGCTCTTTCATAATATCTTTCACTTCTATTACGACGGTTTCCGCAGCATGACCGTAGGGAAAAAGCTGTGGATAATTATTCTGATCAAGCTCTTCATCCTTTTTTTTGTTCTCAGACTTTTCTTCTTCCCCGACCTTCTTAAGAAAAATTTCAGCAATGATAAGGAAAGGGGAGATTATGTACTTGAACAGTTTGCAAAACCCCGATAATTATGTTTGAAAACATTGACTTGTCACTGGTAAACTGGTCGCGCGGACAATTTGCACTAACCGCCATCTATCACTGGATTTTTGTGCCGCTGACCCTGGGATTGTCCTTCATTGTCGCCATCATGGAAACGCAGTACGTGCGAACCGGCCGGGAGGAATGGAAAAAAATCACCAAATTCTGGATGACCCTGTTCGGGATTAATTTCGCCATTGGCGTGGCCACCGGGATTATTCTCGAGTTTGAGTTCGGCACCAACTGGTCCAATTATTCGTGGTTCGTCGGGGATATTTTCGGAGCTCCTCTCGCCATTGAAGGCATCATGGCCTTCTTCCTGGAATCTACCTTTATTGCCGTAATGTTTTTCGGCTGGAACAAGATCAGCAAAAAATGGCACCTGGTATCCACCTGGCTGGTGGCATTCGGATCCAATCTTTCAGCATTATGGATCCTGGTGGCCAATGCCTGGATGCAAAAACCGGTGGGTATGCATTTTAACCCCGACACCGCCCGCAATGAGATGCTCAACTTCTGGGAAGTCTTCCTGTCGCCAGTTGCCATCAACAAGTTCCTTCATACCATCACTTCGGGATATGTTCTGGCTGCCCTTTTTGTTATAGGGATCAGTGCCTGGTACCTGTTGAAAAAAAGGGAAATCTCCATGGCCAAAAAGAGCATGGTGGTGGCTGCTGTATTCGGACTGGTTTCCTGCCTGATGCTCATATATTCCGGAGACGGATCCACACGTCAGATAGTCACCGCTCAGCCCATGAAATTTGCTGCACTCGAAGGATTATACAACGGTCAGGAGGGCGCCGGACTCGTTGCCATAGGGATTATGTCCACTGCCCCGGGTGATGATAATTCCCGGAATGTCAAGGATTTTTCGATGCGGATTGAAATCCCGAATTTCCTCTCCTATATGGCTTATGGCCATTTTAATGCCTTTGTCCCAGGTGTCAACGATCTGGTGGATGGTAACACAGAACGAGGCATCCTGTCAGTGTCCGAAAAAATTGACCGCGGTAAATTTGCCCGCGAATCCCTTGCACAGCTTAAAACCACGCATGATAACGGGGACACGGCGACTTACCGGCAGCTCAAAGAAAGATTTACCAGTGATTCTTTTAAGAAAGACTATTTCCAATACTTCGGTTATGGTTTCCTGAATGATCCTGAAAGCGTTATTCCCAATGTGCCCGTGGCATTCTACAGTTTTCACCTCATGGTGGGCCTTGGATTTTACTTTCTGATACTGCTGGTCATCGTTCTGGTGAGTTTATTCCGGAATACTATTGAGGGTAAAAGGGGTCTGCTGCGACTCGCCATTATTACCATACCACTTGCCTACCTGGCCACTCAGGCCGGATGGGTACTGGCTGAACTGGGGCGTCAGCCCTGGGTGATCCAGGACCTCCTGCCCACAGTAGCAGCCATTTCGCATATTAACACTTCATCGGTTCAGGTTACTTTCTTTTTATTCGCGGTGCTGTTTACAGCACTGCTCATTGCTGAACTGAGCATCATGTTCAAACAAATAAAAATCGGACCTAAATAAGGAGGAACAGTATGTTTGAATCATTATCCTATCTTGCATTACAACAGTACTGGTGGGCTATCATTTCGCTGCTGGGCTCATTGCTAGTCTTTTTGTTGTTCGTTCAGGGCGGCCAAACCTTGATTTATACCCTGGGCAAAAACGAGACGGAACGCACCCTCCTGGTGAACGCTCTGGGGCGAAAATGGGAATTTACCTTCACCACCCTTGTCACTTTCGGCGGAGCTTTCTTTGCCTCCTTCCCCCTGTTTTATTCAACCAGTTTCGGGGGGGCCTACTGGGTCTGGATGGCCATTCTGTTCTGCTTTGTGATACAGGCCGTATCGTATGAGTACCGTACAAAACCTGCCAATATTTTCGGTAAACGGACATTTGAAGCCTTCCTGCTGATCAACGGCGCTTTGGGAACTATCCTGCTGGGTGCAGCCGTGGGTACTTTCTTCACAGGATCTGCCTTCAGTGTTGATTTCAGCAACATCACCCGGGCCACTGATCCGGTAATTTCAAGGTGGGAAACACCTTTCAGAGGACTTGAAGCAGCGCTCAACATAGAAAACCTCGCCCTCGGACTTACGGTTTTTTTCCTGGCACGCATCCTGGGCATCCTTTATTTCATGAATAATATAAATCATGAAGATATCCTGAGTCGCGCACAAAAATCCCTGCTCCGGAATACCATCCCTTTTCTTGTGGTATTCCTGACCTTTGTTGCCCTCCTGGTCACCAGCAAAGGATTTGCCGTAGATCCGCATTCAGGAAACGTGTATTATGAAAAGTTCAAATACATGCATAACCTGGTTGCCATGCCTTTGGTGGCCCTGCTGTTCCTGGGCGGAACCCTGCTGGTTTTATTCGGCATAGGGAAGACGCTGAAAACCCCGGGCTATGCAAAGGGGATCTGGTTTACCGGGATCGGGACCATCCTGGTCGTATTCAGCCTCTTCTGCCTGGCCGGGTACAACCATACTTCCTACTACCCGTCGACCCATGACCTGCAGAGCTCACTGACCATCATCAACAGTTCCTCCAGCAAGTATACGCTGGTGGCCATGAGTTATGTATCCCTGCTGGTTCCCTTTGTCCTCGCTTACATTATTATTGCCTGGAGATCCATTAACCGTGAAAAGATCACGACAGATGAGATCCGGTCAGAATCACATGTTTATTAACTTCAATGAGCTGAATTATGTACACCTCTTCTGTTCTTATGTTGCTGAGCTGGCCGGTGGTTATTTTACTTTCCTGGTTATTGGTGAGCCTTGCCCTGCGGTTTTTTGAAAAATCACAGGAGAAAACCGCCAAAAAGCTGGAAAAGGAATTGTAAACCAGTAGTATCCTGCTATTCCATTTTTATAAACCAGTTGTTCACCAGCGACAACAGTACGTATGAAACAATCGCCGGAGCCAGACCGGGAAGTCTGTACACCATCAGAAAAAAGACCGAAAACAGGATCAACAGGTATCGCAGCGCGTTCCTCTGAATTCCGAAGGTGGAGAATTTCAGGGAGAACATGCGAATGGTGGAAACCATGAAGAAACACAGTAACAGGATAACAGCCATCAGAAATACACGGTTGAAGACTATCTGAGCAAGAGGAAGATCACGGCTGCTTTCCGCAATAAACCCAAGAGCCACCACGAAAATTGCACAGGCAGGAGTGGGCAGTCCTTTGAAATTCTTCACCTGTTCCGGATCAAGATTGAACTTTGCCAGCCGTAGAGCAGAAAATACCGCTACCAGGAATGTACTGTATAACAGGATGGATACCCCCGGCGATGGGTGCATCACATCGAAATCGGCGCCGGGTGAGCTTTTTACAAAAGAAAGGAGCATCAGCCGATAGAGTATCATAGCGGGGGCCACACCGAAACTTACCACATCTGCCAAAGAATCAAGTTGTTTCCCGAAAGCAGAGATGCTGTTCAACATCCGGGCAACCATACCATCAATAAAGTCAAAACAGGCTGCCGCCAGGATGAAATATCCGGCGAGATTAAGGTCTCCGTAAGAAATGGAAATCACAACGGAGATGCAGCCTGAAACCAGTCCAAGAGAAGTGAAAAAGCTTGGCAATCCCTGTTTTATACTGTTGACATTCATGTAAGCTATAGTTGCTGCCTTATTTAATGCAATTGCAGAATTTATTTGCTGCATACATACAAATGTAACCCGATTTTAATATAAATGTATATTTTTGTGCCATAGCATCACTTAACACCTAGAGACTTTACACCATGAAAATTGCTGTTGATTTTGACGGAACTATCGTGGAACATCGTTATCCGCAGATCGGGGAAGAGAAATTATTCGCATTTGAAACGCTCAAACAGTTACAAAAACTGGGACACCAGCTCATTCTGTGGACATTCAGGCATGGTAAGGAATTGGATGAAGCAGTGGAGTATTGCCGGAAAAAAGGCCTTGAGTTTTATGCAGTCAATAAAAGTTACCCCGAAGAGGACTTCGACCCTGAAAGCAACAGTCGCAAGATCGATGTGGAGCTCTTTATCGATGACCGCAATGTGGGTGGTTTCCCTGGCTGGAGTGAGATCTGGCAAATGCTTAATCCCGATTTTGCTGATTCGGAATACAACGAGCTGAGCAACCTTACGAAGGGCAATACCAAGGTGGGAAGCCGGCTGAAGAAGCTTTTCCAGTAAACGATAGTATTTACTTACTGAAATGTCCCTGCTCCGCAGAATACCGGCTTTGTTCGTTTTGATGGTGGTTTTGGGAATGCTGCTTTCCTGCTGCAGGAAAAATGTCCATCAACCCCGGACCAGCAATGTTGAGCAACCCGCACCATCCGCAACCAGCCTTATCGCACCCATAACCAATACTGTGATTACCTGGGGTGATTCTGTTAAAATAGAGCTCTCTGCCGGCACCGTACCCATCAGGGTGGACTCCGTGAGCATAACAACAGGAGCCAACACCCGTGTTATCCCAACCGCTTCACTGGAAAACCTTTACTGGTCGTCTCGGGGAAGCAGGGTGGGACAAACCACCCTCCGCATCAAGGTTTATTATGACGACAGCCTCCAGGATTCTCACAACGTAAGTCTCGTGATCCTCTCCGAACTCCTTCCTGAAAAATATACCTATCGTATCATCAAACAGTATCCGCACGATAACCAGGCCTATACACAGGGACTTGTATATGACAAGGGCTTATTGTATGAAAGTACGGGGCTTGAAGCCAAATCCTCCCTGCGGATAGTGGACATTGCTACTGGCAATAAGGTAAAAATGGTGGCACTGGCACCCCAATATTTCGGTGAAGGTATTACCCTCTTCAAGGACCAGATTTACCAGATCACCTATAAAAACCAGGTGGGATTCGTATACGACAGGCAGACCCTTCAGCAGATCAGGAGCTTTGATTACCAGATCAGGGAAGGATGGGGACTTACCACCGATGGCAAGAACCTGATCATGAGCGATGGTTCAGCACAATTGTTCTTTATCGAGCCGGAATTCTTTACTCAGGTCGATAAAATTGAAGTGTTTGATAACAGAGGATTGATCAGTTCACTCAATGAGCTGGAATACATCAACGGCAAGATACTGGCCAATGTTTACGGCCAGACCTATATCGTCATCATCGATCCCTTGACCGGAAAGGTTACCGGCAAAACCGACCTGGATAAGCTTATGCCTGAAGGAGCACGCGGCGATTATGCAAAAGTGCTGAATGGTATTGCCTATGATCCGAAAACCGGGCATCTCTACATTACCGGAAAGAACTGGCCCTATTTGTATGAGATCGAACTGAGCCCCTCCCTATAACAAACTCTTGCCGGATCTCCCCCTTTGGACACGGCTGTTAACCGGTTTTCAGCATTCGATTGTTAATACGTATAATTTTGATTATCAATAAATAATATTACATTATTAACAGTCAGTAGCATAGTCTGTATTGTTAATAACTTGTTCATAAATGGAAAATTATTGTTTACAAAAGGGGGATTTAAATAAAAATTCCTTGGCTTTTTAAATTGTATTTTTGAACCCGCTCTTGAAGTTGATTTATAAAGAAATTGCAAAGACTCTACAGATGGGAAAAATTATTGCTATTGCAAATCAAAAAGGTGGCGTTGGTAAAACCACCACCGCCATTAACCTGGCTGCAAGTCTGGCAGTTCTCGAAAAAAAGGTGCTTATGCTTGACGCTGATCCCCAGGCAAATGCAACTTCAGGCTCAGGATTCGACGTAAAAAATATAAAGACCAGCATTTATGAATGTCTCATTGATGAGGTCAATCCCAACGATATCATTCTGAACAGTGAGATTGAAGGACTCGATCTCTTGCCCTCCCACATCGACCTGGTTGGCGCTGAAATAGAAATGCTTAACATGCCCAACCGTGAAAGAATGCTAAAGGGGGTCATCGATAAAATTGAAAAGAATTACGATTACATTCTGATCGATTGTTCACCCTCACTGGGCCTGATTACGGTTAACGCGCTTACAGCAGCCAACTCCATTATGATACCCGTTCAGTGCGAATATTTTGCATTGGAAGGGCTCGGGAAACTGCTGAATACGATCAAGATCATCCAGAGCAGGCTGAATCCTGAACTGGAAATCGAGGGATTCGTGCTTACCATGTATGATTCAAGGTTGCGTTTATCCAATCAGGTGGTAGAAGAAGTGAGAAGGCATTTTCAGCAGATGGTTTTTGACACGATCATCCAACGGAATATCAAGGTTAGCGAGGCGCCCAGTTTTGGCAAACCGGTCATCCTGTATGATGCAGAATCCAAAGGATCATTGAATTATCTTAACCTGGCGCGCGAATTATTACAGAAGAACGGGGCAACAAAGATCCCTGATAACCAAAAAACCATTGACTAAGACTATGGCAAAGAAGAATTCACTTGGAAGGGGCCTCGGAGCCCTGATCGAAGAGGCAGAACCGGAGGTAGTCCATGTAAAAACAATAACCGGCGGAACCGAAATCGATATCAGTCTGGTAGAAGCCAATCCTTTCCAGCCCAGGACGGTTTTTGACCAGGAAGCCCTGGATGAGCTTACCTCCTCCATTAAAGAAATGGGCGTTATCCAGCCCATCACCGTGCGTGAAATGGGAAACGGCCGTTACCAGCTCATTACCGGAGAGCGCCGTTTCAGGGCAGCCCGGATGGCCGGACTGAAGACCATCCCGTCTTATATCCGAACAGCCAATGACCAGGGAATGCTGGAAATGGCCCTGGTTGAAAATATACAGCGCGAAGACCTGAACGCTGTGGATATAGCCATCAGCTACCAGCGTCTTGTTGAAGAATGCAACCTTACCCAGGAAGACCTCAGCCTCCGTGTGGGGAAAAAAAGGGCCACAGTATCCAATTACCTCCGCCTGCTGAGACTGCCTGCTGAAATCCAGATCGGCCTCCGTGATAACCGGATTTCCATGGGGCATGCACGTTCACTGGTAGCCATCGAAGATCCACACGACCAGCTCAGTCTTTTTTACCAGGTGATCGAAAAAGACCTGTCGGTAAGAAAAGCAGAAGAGCTTGCCAGGAAACTGGAACAGGACCTGGTCAAAAAGAACCGGGAACAACCCAAAAATCAGGATACTCCCCAGCCTTATGAAGCCCTGAAGAATCAGCTGGCTGAATTCTTCAATGCCAATATTTCTTTACAACGAAGCAGCAACGGTAAGGGAAAAATAGTTATCCCTTTCCGTTCCGATGATGAACTCGAAAGAATTATCGGTATCTTTGACCGGCTTAAAGATTAAACCGGTTTAACCTTGCATTTGAATTCAGCGGGAATATTTAATTTTAAATTAAGGCTGCCTCTCATCTGCTTTTTTGCAGTGGCACTGCTGTTTGCCGGATCATTACAGGTTGGCGCGCAGGTACAGGATACTGCCCTGGCCGCTCCTGCTGTGCAGAAACACAGTCCCCGTCTGGCCGTTTTTTATTCAGCCGTTTGTCCCGGACTGGGGCAGATTTACAATAAAAAATACTGGAAACTACCCATCATCTATGGTGCTGGCGGAGCCTTTGCCTATTTCGTCGGGTATAACCAGATGAAATATAAAAAATTCAGGGACGCCTATGCCAACGGAGATCCAGATACTCCGGCATTGATCGATGGCATCTACTATGATTACGAAGTCCTACCCCGTGGCCGGGATTATTACCGGCGCTACCGCGACCTGTCCGCACTGGGGGTCGGCCTCATTTACTTCCTCAACATCATTGATGCCATGGTGGATGCCACTTTTTTTAATTATGATGTGTCCGATGACCTCTCCATGCGCGTGGAGCCGGTTATTATAGGAAGTCCGGGAATGACGGCCGCTGTCGGTGTTCGGATTAATCTGGGATTTTAATTACTTTTGCGAAAATTTTTGCCCATGCGTAAGTTTATGCTGACTTTACTTGTAATAGTTCCTTTTGGCCTTTCTGAATATTCAGCAAGTTCTCAGACTAAGGATACCCTTCCTGCCATTGCCGAAGATACCGTGTTTTCAAACCTGAACTTCGAAGAGAATCTTGACAGTCTGCTGAATCTCTATTATGTTGGCCAGTCCATTGCCGATGACCCGGAATTCTTTTATTATGAATCCGACAGCCTGATCCCAAATTTCCCGGATTCGGTTTACATTGAAAGGCTTAAAAAGATCCCCACTACTGTCGACCTTACCTATAATTCGGTAGTCCGCCGTTACATCGAAGTATATACCCGCCAGAAACGCAGCTCCGTGGGAGTCATGCTGGGCCTTTCGCAATATTACTTCCCGATCTTTGATGAGATCTTCGACTACTACGACATCCCCAACGAGCTGAAGTACATGTCCATCATCGAATCGGCCCTCAATCCCAGGGCTTATTCGCGAACCCGGGCTGTGGGGCTGTGGCAGTTCATGTATGGCACAGGCAGGCTCTACGGTCTTACCGTCAATTCCCTGGTGGATGAACGGCGCGACCCGATCAAATCGACCTATGCCGCAGCAAGGTTTGTCAGGGATCTATATGGCATATATAACGATTGGATCCTGGTCATTGCCGCCTATAACTGTGGACCGGGTAACGTGAATAAAGCCATCCGGCGTTCAGGGGGTAAAAGAAATTACTGGGACATCTATTACCACCTCCCGCGTGAAACCCGTGGTCACGTTCCCGCTTTCATTGCCGCCACCTATGTGATGAATTACTATAAAGAACACCACCTGAAACCGGTTCCGGTCAGTTTTCCCCTTGCCAGCGATACCATCATGGTGACAAAAAACCTCCACATGGCCCAGGTATCAGAAGTACTCGGGATCCCGCTCCAGCTTCTCCGGGATATGAATCCCCAGTACCGCACCGATATCATACCTGCTACTGGAAATCCTATGATTTTAAGACTTCCGCTGGAACAGACATCCCGCTTCATAGATATGGAGAAAGAAATATACGCCTATAAAGATTCAGTATATTTTAATCCCGAAAAGGTAATCACCACACCTACTGCCAACGATGCCCGCGGCGGAGACGAGCCCCCGCCCGGCAACTATGCCCGCCTTACTTACACTGTAAAGGAAGGCGACAACCTGGGCTTCATTTCCATGTGGTACAACGTACGTATTTCCGACATCCGCTATTGGAACAATATCCGTAATAATACCATCAGGTCGGGACAAAAACTGGTCATCTACATTCCCCGCAATAGCTTAAGCAAGTACCAGAATATCAATACCATGACCTTCGCTGAAAAGCAGGCAAGAATTGGTAAAACCGTTACTCCGGTCGCTCAAAAACCTTTGCCAGCTGTTTCTTCCGGAACCGATTATGTGATCTATACCGTGAAACAGGGCGATACCATTTGGGACATCATCAAACTTTACCCCGGCGTGACGGAAAGTGATATAAAAAGACTGAACAATCTTACCGATGCAAGCAAAATCAAGGCTGGTCAGCAACTTAAAATTAAGCCCAAATCCTGAAACGCTTGACCGGGGGAGACGTATACTAGGCTGTTATGAAACCTTCAGGTATTGTGCTATTTCTTATATCTGTTTTCATGCTGCTGATCGCATGCGCGATGATCTTTCCCAAAAACGGCATCAGGATCGGCAGTGATCTGACGCTGGAATTCATTACCCCCAATGAGCTTTTTTCATCCGATCCGTTCCGGTATGCGGATATTTCCGGCATTCTGAAGCAGCAAGACCTGAATGATTCCGTTCTCACTGCCATTGCTGATGGCAGCCTGGAGAAAGCAGATACGCTTCGTGCCAACGCAGACAGCCTGATCAAAAGCATTACCCGGATTGAATATCCGCAAAACGATTCTACTGTCCTGGCCCCTTTTTTCCGGTCGCTTAAAATGCTTCCCTCCTCGGGCCAGCTGATCCGGATCATGCATTATGGAGATTCACAGATCGAGGACGACCGCATTACCTCACTGTTGCGTAACCGGCTTCAGACCCGGTTTGGAGGTTCAGGCGCCGGATTGTTGCCGGCTTCCCAGCTCTATCCCTATGGATTTTCATTGAAACAGGAGAATTCCGAGAACTGGTACCGCTATATCGGGTTCGGAAAAATTGACACCACCATTCCGCACCGCCGATATGGAGCCCTGGCCAGTTTCTGCAGTTTCATACCCCTGGGTTTCATGCCTGAAAGTGATACCACCGAGGCCTGGATCAGGTTTAGCCTGTCGCCTTACGCTTACCAGAATACCCGCCGCTTCAGCCAGTGCCGCATATTTTACAGCCATAACCAGGAGCCTTTCCTCAACGAACTATACCTCGATGACGAACTGCTCGATGCCGATCTCTTTCCTGCGGCAAACAACCTCAAGGTGATCCGCTGGAAGTTCAACAGTCCTTCCAAAGATCTCCTCCTGAAATTCAAGGGCCAGTCGAGTCCCGAAATCTACGGCATCGCCCTTGATGGTGCCTCCGGTGTAGCTGTGGACAACATACCCCTGCGGGGATGCTCAGGCCTCTTTTTTACCTTGTTCGATGAACAACTGCTGGCTGAAATGTACAAAGAACTGAATGTTAAATTATTCATCCTGCAGTTTGGCGGCAACTTTGTACCTTCCGGTCTCAGTAATTATACCGGTTATGAAAACTGGTTCTCCAGCCAGATCAGAAGGATCAGGAAACTTTGCCCCGGGGCTGCCATTCTGGTTATCGGGGTGGCTGACATGTCGGTTAAGGATAAGAACCACTATATCACCAATCCCAATGTGGAAAAGGTCAGAGATGCCCTGAAAGCAGCAGCCTTTAAATCAGGTGCAGCTTTCTGGGATATGTACAAGGCTATGGGAGGTCGAAACTCAATGCCCTCCTGGGTATTCGCCAATCCCTCGCTTGCATCCGGTGACTTCGTTCATTTCAATGCCCGCGGGGCAAAAACCATTGCCCAGATGTTTTACAATTCCTTTATTCTCGAATATCACCGGTTTGAAAAAAATGCGCAATAGCCTCCTCTTATATTTGTTATTCCTGCTGCAACCTGTTATCGGACAGGTACAGGCCATTCCTTTGGATCTGCCCGATTACAGCTTTATCCGGTATAGTACCAATTATTTCGAACTCGTGGAGAACAATCCTGCTTTCCAAAGCCTGTTTTCTAAATTTGATACCCTGATCGGGACCGGCAACAACCGGATCAAAATTGTTCACCTGGGCGGATCACACATCCAGGCTGATGTCTATACCCATCGCATCCGGCAGGAAATGCAATCGTTCTACCCCGGAGTGCTGGGCTCGCGTGGGTTCTTCTTCCCTTACAGCCTCGCACATACCAATAACCCGACCAACCTGTGGATTGCGTACTCGGGCGATTGGCAGACCTGCAAGAACACGCAGAAAACAATTCCTTATGTTATGGGACTGTCGGGTATAACCTCAGAACTCACCAGTGCTGCAGGTAGCATGATCATTGTTGCCCGATATGACACCCTCCGCCATTACGATTTCAACCGTATCAGAATATACTGCAATGCTGCTGAAACAGGCATTATACCGGAAGTTAACCCCGCCGGTGGTGCTGTGGATGAAGTCACGGTTCATTCTTCCGGGGCTTTTGTGCAATACCGCCTCAACCAGTATTCGGATACGCTGCTGATCCGGATCGCACAACCAGATTCGTCCGGAAGGCTCTTCCAGCTTTATGGAATCAGTCTTGACAATGACGATCCCGGTGTGGTTTATAATGCCATTGGGGTGAATGGTGCCAAGCTCGAATCTTATCTCCGCTGCAGCTTGTTCGTTCCGCAGTTAAGGACGCTGGAACCCGACTGGGTGATCATCTCCATTGGCACCAATGAAGGAAACACCAGGGAATTCGACGAAGCAGCCTACCGTGATAATTACAGGCAATTACTCGATTCGGTCCGCCTGGCGGCTCCCGGGGCAGCTATCCTGCTCACCGTGCCAAATGACAGCTACCTTTACAAACACTATATCAACCCGAATACGGCCCGTATCCGCCAGATCATCTTTGAAATTGCCCGGGCAAACGGTTGCGGGGTATGGGATTTTTATTCGGTCATGGGCGGACTGAATTCTGCTAAAGCATGGTATGATCAGGGACTGATGAAAAAGGACCACATCCATTTCAGCAAACCCGGATACCTGCTGAAGGGAGATCTTTTCTTCAGCGCTTTTCTCACGAGCTGGGACAATCATCTCCTGCAAGTGACCGCTGGGTCACAGCGATCCCTGCCCGGCCTTCATACCCAGACCCCTGTGATCAGTCAACCGGTATCCAACACACTGCATCCCCTCCATGATTGATCAGCTTCGCCAAATATTCCTGTTTAATGCGGAAGCGCCGCTGATCTTCACACGCCTGTATTTCTGGGGCTTCTTCCTGGTAGTGCTTGTGTTCTACTCCCTGCTGTACCGGAAAATACCAGCCCGTAACCTTTACCTGTGGCTGGTTTCCCTGTTCTTCTACTACAAAACAGGCGGCCTTTTTCTCTTCATCCTGGTTTTTTCCACCATTGCGGATTTCTTTATCGGTCAGGCCATATATTATGCCCGATCACAAACCGGGAAAAAACTTTGGCTCACCCTCAGTCTGGTTATTACGCTTTCTGTGCTGGCTTTTTTTAAATATGACATATTCTTTACTGAAACCATCAATGCCCTGCTGGGTACCCATCTTGAAGTGATCAACCATGGCGCTGCCTGGTCCAACCTATTCCTGGGAACTCATTTTGATATCGGTAAATTGTTGCCTCCTGTGGGCATTTCCTTTTTCACGTTCCAGACCATCAGCTATTCCATTGATATCTACCGTGGCCTGGTCAAACCCGTTACCCGGCTGTCAGACTATGGTTTTTTTGTTTCTTTTTTCCCCCAAATGGTGGCCGGGCCCATTGTGCGGGCCTCGCAATTTGTTCCGCAGATCTATAAGGATTATTCTGTTTCACGGGAGGAATTTGGCCTGGCTGTGTTCATGATCCTGAAAGGACTGTCGAAAAAGCTCTTTATCGGGGACTATATCGCCCTGAACCTGATTGACCGGGTTTTTTCCAACCCGGTTTCCTATTCCGGCTTCGAGAACCTCATGGGATTGTACGGCTATTCCCTGCAGGTTTATTGTGATTTCTCGGGTTATACCGACATAGCCATAGGTTTGGCACTGCTGATGGGATTTCATCTTCCTAAAAACTTCAATTCCCCCTATAAGGCCAAAAATGTCGGGGAATTCTGGAAACGCTGGCACATGTCGCTTTCCTCCTGGCTTAAAGACTACCTCTACATTCCCATGGGCGGAAACCGCGGTGCCTCCCTGTTCACCTATATCAGCCTCATGCTGGTACTCGCCTTTGCCGTGCTGCTGTCGGGCAGGCTCTGGATGATACCTGTGCTGGCCGGTTTCCTGGCTGTTACAGGAATTGTCCTGTACTTCTTTCCGGCGGCCAGACTTACTGTAAGCACCAACATCAACCTGATGATGACGATGCTCCTGGGCGGGCTCTGGCATGGCGCCAGCTGGATGTTCGTGATCTGGGGCGGGTTGAACGGACTGGGACTGGTGGTGTACAAATTCTGGCGTAAGATCAGTCCCTGGGAAGATTCCAGCCACTGGGCCGCTGATTTCTGGAAGATTTTCATCACCTTTAATTTCATCACCTTCACCCGGATCTGGTTCCGGGGCGAATCCATGCAGGGAACGATGGATCTGATGAACCAGATCGCTGGCAATTTCGGATGGGCACAGGTACCGTCCATGGCTCTTTATTACTGGAAGGTATTTGCTGTAATGGCACTGGGTTTCCTGCTGCACTGGCTGCCGGGTTCTTTAAAGGACCGGGGTATGAACTGGTTTGTGGCCACCCCCCTGTACCAAAAGGTGATCCTCAGCGCTCTCGTGGTATTTATCATCTATCAGTCGGTTTCTGCCGGATTGCAGCCTTTTATTTACTTCAGGTTTTAAACCATGAGCCCGATGATCCATCAGCGCTCGCTTTGGCTTCTGCCGTTTGCCCTGGCCCTGTTCATCATCAGTCGTCTCGGTTACCTCGACCTCCCCTTTTATTGGGATGAAGCCTGGTCTTATGCCAGTGCGGTGCTGAACATGCACCAAACAGGATTCCTGTCCGGCAATCCCGAACTTACACGCGGGCATCCATTGCTGTTTTACTTCCTGGCAAACTGCTGGGCCATGGGATTCGGCACCGGCCTGGTTTCCCTGCATTCCTTTGCCCTGCTGGTTTCACTCCTATTCCTGGTAACTATTTTCTTTACTGCCCGGGAATGGTTTGAAAGTACCACGGCATGGACGGCAACGCTTTTTATAGGACTTCAATCCTCATTCCTCGCCCAAAGTACCATGCTTCTCCCCGAGGTCATGCTCGCCCTGTGGAGCCTGCTTACAGTGAGGGCTTACTTCGGCAGGAAGTGGATCCAATTTGCAGTGTTCTCGGTGATGACGGTGATGACAAAGGAAACCGGCATGGTTTTGATTGGAATGCTGTTTCTCGATAAGCTCTTCCTCGAAGGCATCTTCAATAAGGAACGGCAAAGACCAATCAGGCAGGTCACCGAGCTTGCCCTGCTGTGTATTCCCGTGGCAGCCTTTGCAGCATTCGTAATCCTGCAGAAAATCCGTTTTGGATGGTTCCTGTATCCTGAACACGTAAGCCTCGCTGTTCTTGACCCGCATGAGATCATGCTGAGGATGCGCACCTTTCTTTCCAAACTGTTGTTCTCCCAGGGCAGGGGTATTTTCTTCCTGGCTTCCCTCATTGCTCTGATCTATCGTATGGCAAAAAAACGGCCTGGAACACTCCAGGGACATATACTTCTTTTCTCAGGCATCTTCATCATCGCCTACGTCTCTTTTTCATCGGTAAACTTCTTCACCTCCCGTTACCTGCTAAGCTTGTTCCCGTTTTATCTGATTCCCGGCGCCTGGCTGATCACGTCAGGCCTTCCGCAAAGATGGCTGAAGATCATGGCAGTCTCCTGCCTGTCCTTGCTCTTTGCCTGGCAGACAATAAAGAGCAACCGTGATGAGAATGACACTTCCCTGGGCTTTAAAAATACCGTGCTGCTGCAGAAAATGGCGGTAGATTATGCTGCAGAAAGCCATTGGCAGGATAAAAACATTTATTCCGCTTTTTTGATGCAGTATTACCTGTCGATACCCGGACTGGGATATCTGGGAGATGGTGCTCAACCCTTTAACAGCATCAGCAATTCGATCGAAAGGGCATACGATATTTTTATTTTTTGCAGCAACGAAGGCGATCCCCGGTACGCTGAAATTACGCGTCGTTCCGATGTTGTTCTTCTGAAAAGGTTTGAACACCCCCCTGCATGGGTGGAAATTTACGGGATCAGGAACAGATAATTTTCTGCCTGCAGGTCAACGGATGAAGCAGGGTATAAAAAATATGTGTTATTTTGTATTACCATTAAAAACCCGCCATGCCTGATCAACCGGAAATCAGTGTAATTATTCCCCTTTACAACGAAGCGGTCAATATAGAAGCCCTCTACCATGCACTGGATGCCTCACTGCAACCCCTGAACCGGACTTTTGAGGTGCTATTCGTGGATGACGGCAGCCGCGACAGTTCCTTTGAACTCGTGAAAAACCTCCACGCCAGGGACAGCCGTATCAGGGGAATATCCCTGTCAAGAAACTTCGGTCACCAGGTTGCGCTTACTGCAGGCATGCAGCATGCTCGTGGCGGTGTAATCATAACCATGGACGCAGATCTCCAGCATCCTCCGGAAGTTATACCGGACCTGCTCCGGGAATACAGCAAGGGATTTGATATCGTCAATACAAGGCGACTGGACTCACCGGAAACCGGTTATTTCAAGAGGATTACCTCACGAAGCTTCTACAGGTTCATCAACCTTGTGGGCGAAGTCTCCATTCCCGAATCCTCTTCCGATTTCAGGCTGATGAGCCGCAGAGCCCTGGATTCTTTCCTGCAGTTCAGCGAGCGAGACCGGTTTACCCGAGGTCTGGTCAGCTGGATGGGATTCCGGCAGTCGGTCATCACCTATGCATGTCCCCCGCGACTGGCCGGCAAATCGAAATACTCCCTGCGCAGGATGATCCACTTTGCTGTAGACGGAATCACTTCGTTTTCCGCCAAACCGCTGCGCATTGCCTCCTATACCGGCATTGTCGTGTTTATTCTCGGTTTGCTTTATGCCGTGTTCGCCATTGTACAGCATTTTAGCGGAAGGACCATTCCGGGCTGGACATCGCTGCTGGTGACAGTACTCCTGCTGGGCGGCATCCAGTTGCTGAGCCTCGGCATCATCGGGGAATATCTGGCCCGGATCTTCAACGAATCCAAGGCACGACCGCTTTATTTCATCAAAGATCAGGCAGGCTAAATGTTCCGGAAATTGCATCATCCTGCCGGAATAATCATCACGGCCCTGTTTTCGCTGGCTGTATTATCCGCCTTTTATGGCAACCTGTTCAACAAGCTCAACCGGGTTTGCTTTGCCAGTGGGGGTGACGGTATGCAAAGCTTTGTGAACATGGAATATCACATCCGGTACGATTCGTCATACCTGCGCTGCAATTCCATGAATTACCCCTATGGCGAGCATGTTTTCTTTACCAACAACCAGCCCCCCATTTCCAACACCATCAAATTCATTTCAGAACACTTCGTGGATATATCCGGTTATACCCTGGGCATCCTGAATTTTCTCATGCTCTTTTGCCTGCTGATCACCCCGGTTCTCCTTTACCTGATCCTCACGGATTCTGGTACCGGTTGGATACTGGCCTCCCTGGCCGCTGTGGGCATAACATACCTCAGTCCGCAACTCGACCGCTTCGGGGGGCATTTCAACCTGGCCTATGTTTGCGCCATCCCCCTGATGATCCTGCTCCTGACCCGTTTTTTCCGGAAACCTTCTGCCCTGCTGTCTGCTACCATTGCCTTCACTGTAATGGCCGGTGCACTCACCCATTTTTATCTGTACGGATTCTTCGCCCTGCTCATCCTGTTCTTTTATGGCGACTGTGTCCTGAACAAACGGGCTGTTTTCAGTAAAAACTATGGATGGATCATTCACCTTTTTCTGCAGCTGGTGCTTCCTTTCCTGATCCTGCAGGCTTTCTATTTCTCCGACCATGTTACCGACCGTACGGCCCATCCCTGGGGTTTCCTGTATTACAGGGCATATCCGCAGAGCATCTTCCTGCCGTTGAACAAACCCTACGGACGCTTTCTGCACCATTATTATGATTTTTCGTATATCGACTGGGAAGGCTATGCCTATATAGGCCTTTTGGCGGTTACGGCCACTGCAATTTTCATGGGCCGCATGGCCGGGAAGCTCATGAAAGGGGCCTTCCGCGAAATCTGGCGGGTTACCTCAAATATTCAGCTCAACATCCTGTTCTGGGCCGCTGTTGCGGCCCTGCTGTATTCCTTCGGGCTGCCGTTTGTACTGGGACTTCAGGGACTGGTGGATTTCACAGGCCCCCTACAGCAGATGCGCGGGATTGCAAGATTTTCCTGGGTCTTCTTTTACGTCATGAATATTGTGGCTGTCTACGGCCTGTGGGAGGCCTGGAAAACCGGTCGCCGGAAGGCTCCCCTGCTGGTCATTATGGCGCTGGCCGTTCTTATGCTCTTTTATGATGCTTATTACAATGTCCGTGGCCGTGGCAAGTCCCTGGAAAATATTATCCCGGCACTTACCGACAACAAGCTTGAAAATCCGGATAACCAATGGATCCGGCGTGTCGGCATTCCCGCTTACCAGGCCATGATTCCCCTGCCATACTTCCATGTGGGCTCGGAGAACATCTGGCGCGACGGCGGGTGTGACATCATACCCCAAAGCTTCATCGCCCTGGCGCGGTCGGGACTGCCCAGCCTGGGTGTGATGCTGAGTCGTACGTCTATGAGCCAGACGATTGAAAATATGGGATTGATGCTGGAACCTTCAGCGGCTTCCGTGAACATGGGACGGTTCCCATCCGAAAAGCCTTTCCTGCTGATGGCTGCCCGCTGCGAATCGCTAACAGAACAGGAAAAACGGTTGATACGGCATGCCACGTGGCTCGACTCCTCTGGAGTTTTTGATATCTATGCACTCCCCTTCAGGGCGTTCCGCGATATTTATGATTCCGTCGCCCTGGCTGCAGTGCAGGAATACAGAGATCTGAAATTATTTGATCATGCCGGAATAAAATCCACGGATTCAACACTTACCCATCACTACTGTTATACGGACAGCTTGTTTACCGGCATGGCCAAAGACAAAAACATCCTGTTTTCAGGTCCCTTACCCAATGCCGATACCAGCCTGACGTATGTGCTATCATTCTGGATGGACAACGTCCGGACTGACCTGTATCCGCGTACCAAAGCTATCCTGGCCGAATCCGATAACCAGGGCAACATGATACGGGAGGAATCTTCCGAAGTATCGAAACATTTTGTGATGATCGACGGGAACCGAGCCCTGGTGGAATATGCCTTCAGGTTCTCCCATCCGGCAGGGAGGATCAGCATTTCCCTTCAAAACCAGGCACTGGGCAGGAAGCTCCTCCGGGTTGATGATCTCCTGATCAGACCTGAAAAAACAAATATTTACAGGCAGACCGGGGAAGAACTCTGGAAAAACAACCGGTTTTACCCATCAGCTCATTCATCCGTGGAATCGGTAATCCTGTAATTTCTTTTTAGAGGAGGAATTCTGAAAATCAACAGATCTCCGAATTTTCCATACAGGTCAAGGGTATAAGGCAGCATCGTTTTTCGCTTCATGAGGGAGGCTGTATTGTTGACAAACAAGTACTTCGCTCCTTTCCGGATGCAATCTTCCATCATAGTGCTGTCTTTTGCCATGATCTCAGGTGTGATTTCGGAGTAATCCGATATGGTCCAGCCTTTCAGGTTCATCAGGTATAGGGGCCTGATATTCGGACTGGGATAGAATACTATGGTATCCTGCCGGCTGATCCCCAGTCGTTCCAGGTAGGGATTGATGCCGTAAAGATCCTGCATTTCCGGATAATCGTTCATCCAGGAATAATACCGGACATCCTGCCTTTGCCTGGCGTGGTAAACATTAAAGGCAAGAAAAATAATAATGATCATTTGCAGCAACCGCAGGTGGAGCTTTTTAACATCAAAGCTGCGCAGGATGAGGAAAAAATTGATTGCCACAAAGACAGGCAGGATGTAAAACCCGATCAGGAAATAGTCATGATCGCCCAGTGCTTCAAACCATAATATGGCGTAAGCTATCAGTCCTGTAAATAAAAAGAATGAGGCAACCCCAAGGACCTTGTCCGTCCGCCTGTAAAAGAAGATCGTCAGGAGGGCGAAAACCAGCAGGCTGTATAAGGTAAAGGGCAGGTAGTATTCCGTCATCCAGATCACCTTCATCTTGTGCAGTACCAATGCCCTGGCCTCTGCATTGATATTCCACACAGGGAAAGTATAGGTGGAAAACTGGGAAGTCCCGTGGAAGGTGTTGTACCATTTTGCATAGAACACCCAACCGGCTATGACCAGGAATATAGCCCATAATGAGATCATTTTAAGGAACAGCTGTTTGCCGGAACCCAGGTTCAGGTTCACGATCCTGAACCGGTCCATGAGCAGAAGCATCAAAATGATAATGGGGCTGGACAATTCTGTAATTTTCATGGATGCCGCCAGCAGGAAGAAGGCCATGGCGGTAAGGTAGGTCCTGGTAGCGTGGTTTACCGAATACCGGTAGAAATAGTACCAGCCTATGATGGTGAAGGAAAGGCCCACCGTGTTTGGCATGAAATTATTAGCATAATAAACCAGCAGGGGGCTTGAGAAAAGCAGTACCACAACTGCTCCGGCGAAAAAAGAATCCTTCAGTACGGCATTTGCGAACCTATAGAGGTATAAAAGGCCAAGGAAAAAGATCAGCAGATTGGTTGCCCGGAAAAGATATTCATGGTAACCAAATAACCTGTATAACAAGGCGACAAAATAGTATAGAATGGGTATCTCACTTGGCGCGGTATAGCCGGTAGTATAATGATCCGAATAGAGTCCGTGGGTTCGGGGCTTGAAGAACCGCATTCCTTCCTGGTAGTAATTCAGCGCCAGTGAAGCGCCATCACACTGACGCCACGAATGGATGGATTGCGGTCTTTTCAGCAGGGTTTTGGGATAGTCATAATACCAGGCCAGCGCCACGATCAGGGCGAGTATCGCCAGTCCCTTATTTTGAAATCGGCTGTGCATAGGAGGCCACATCATTCCCTGAAATTTCCTTGTCGCACAGGATGATCAGCCGTTCCAGCACATTCCTGAACTCACGGATATTACCGGTCCAGGCGATCTTCTGTAATTCACTGATGGCATCGGGTTGGATCAGCATTTTGGGCCGGCCGTATTCTGTAGAGATCTGCTCATTGAAATGTTCTGCCAGCAAGGGAATGTCCTCAATCCTGTCATTCAGCGAGGGCACATGGATGATGATCACTGAAAGCCGGTGGTATAGGTCCTCGCGGAAATTTTTCTGGGCAATCTCTTCTTTCAGATTCTTGTTGGTGGCAGTAATGACCCTGACGTCCACTTCTACGTCCTTGTCGCTTCCCACGCGGGTGATCCTGTGTTCCTGAAGGGCGCGTAAGACCTTGGCCTGGGCGGAAAGGCTCATATCACCCACCTCATCCAGAAAGAGGGTGCCCCCGTGCGCCTGTTCAAATTTCCCTTTACGCTGCTTGATGGCTGAGGTAAAGGCTCCTTTCTCATGCCCGAACAATTCACTTTCGATGAGTTCCGAGGGTATGGCGGCACAGTTGACCTCCACAAAAGGACCGTCAGCACGGGCGCTTTTTTCATGCAGCCAGCGGGCAACCAGTTCCTTGCCGGTGCCGTTGTCGCCGGTGATCAAAACCCGCGCTTCCGTAGGAGCAACACGTTCGATCATATCTTTCACCCTTTTGATGGCCCCGGATTCACCCACTATGTCATAAGTCTTGCTGATCTTCCGCTTCAATACCCTGGTCTCGGTAACAAGTTCGTTTCGCTCCGTCGCATTGCGTATGGTCACCAGGAGCCGGTTCAGGTCGAGTGGCTTTTCAATGAAATCATAGGCGCCTTTTTTGATGGCCTCTACGGCAGTGTCAATGTTACCGTGCCCTGAGATCATAATGACGGGCACGTCGTGGTTGAGTTCGTGCATTTTATCGAGCACCTCGATTCCATCCATGCCAGGCATTTTAATATCACACAGCACGATATCATAGCCTCCTTTGTCGAACAGTTCAAGTCCTTCACTGCCATTGGTGGCCAGGTCAACCTTATGGTTTTCATACTCCAGCACTTCCTGCAGGGTGTTGCGGATGCTTTTCTCGTCGTCGATCACCAAAATATTTGCCATGGAATGCCGTTTCAAAAGTTGTGAAAAAGGTTCAGCAGGTGCAGGCCAGCAGCCGGCTACAATGTGGCAGGCTTGAGGTTGAGCAGTTCGTAAATGACGCCTTCCTTAAGCGCAAAATTGGATTGCATCAGCAGCTGCAATTTCAGTTTTTGCAGAATGAATTTCACGATCAGGGTTGCTACAACGATCATTTCCAGCCGCATACTTTCCAGCCCCTTCATCTGCTTGCGCTCTTTGAGCGTTGAATTGATCAGTTTCTGGTAAAGGTTCTCGAAATCGGTGAGGTCAATATTTACTGATTCGGGTACCGTTCCGGTTTCCGATTCAAAGTTCGGATCATCGGCCCGGATCATGGCAACAATGGTTTCGAAAGATCCTGATGCCCCGATCAGGGTATTGATCTTATGCTTCTTGAACTCTTCAAACAAGTCCGACAATCGCTCCTCAAGGTAATTGGAAATAAATTCAATCTCCTCGATGGAGATCGGATCAGAAGGTTTGAACTTGGCCAGGAGGCGCGCTACGCCCAGGGGATAACTTTTCTTCCAGTATATGTTCTCCTGGTCGGCAATGATGAATTCGTTACTTCCCCCGCCGATATCGAGGATCAGCACCTTTTCACTTCCCAGCTTCACGGCCTGCTTCACGCCATAATAGATCAGCTCCGCTTCCCGGTCGCCATTGATGATCTCTACCTCGAGGTCAAACCGCTGACGGATCATCTTCACAAACTGCTCTCCGTTCCGGGCACTGCGAACGGCCGAAGTGGCAAATGCCAATATCCGTTCAGCCTTGTATTCCCGTATTGTCTGAAGATGCCGTTCAATAGCATTTAGCCCCCGGGTAATGGCGTCGGGGCGGATCTCCTTCTTGTCGATACCGCTTTTGCCCAGCTTAACAGGTAATTTATTGTTGTATATGATCTTGTAAGTCTGATCCCCGTTAGTCTCCACGATCAACAGGTTAAAGGTATTGGTGCCAAGATCAATGACGGATATGCGCATTTTTAAATAATGATAAACCAGTCTCCTTAAGTCTGCGGTGCAAAAGTAAAGATTTTTATAATCATAATAAAATCTCTCTCATATAATGCAAATCTTAAAACGGCTTCGACTCCTAATATTTTATCCATTTCCATATTTCCTTGTAACTAACCTTTTTACCATACATCAGTATTCCCGTCCTGTAAATCTTTGCTGCCAGCCAGGTGGTCCCCAGGAAAGTAACTACCAGCAGCGATGCTGAAGCCAGCAATTGCATCACCGGCACTTCAAAAGGTATCCGCGCCATCATCACTATGGGGGAAGTCAGCGGAATCATGGAAAACCAGACAGCCAGCTTGCCCGATGGATTGATAAAAGAATTGATCATGACAAACAGTCCGAGGATCAGCGGTATGGTAATGGGCAGCATAAACTGCTGCGTGTCGGTCTCGTTGTCCACTGCCGCCCCGATGGCCGCGAAAAGTGATCCGTAGAGCATGAACCCTCCGAGGAAATAAAACAGGAAGGCCCCGATCACCAGGATGAAGTTTACCTGTCCCAGTTGCTTCATGATGCCGCTGAACATAACGGCTGCCTGTTCTTTCCCGGCAGCGGGGGTGGCCGGCTGCTGATCCGGTGCCGCGGTGCTCATAATATCCGAGGGAGGTGCCACCTGCTGTGTGATGGCCATGGGTGGTTTTGGTGTAAATACCTGCTGGGCTATAAAAGATATACCGAAGGTAAGGATCATCCAGGCCATAAACTGGGTAAGGGCAATCAGGCCTATGCCGATGATCTTGCCCATCATGAGCTGAAAGGGACTTACCGAAGACACGATCACTTCGACGATCCTGCTGGTCTTTTCTTCCAGCACGCCCCGCATCACCTGGGCGCCAAACATGAAAATAAAGATATACACAAGAAAGCCGCCGACATACCCCAGTCCCCTTTTCACATCCGTGGCATCTTCCTGCTGATCCGGCCAGTTTTTCCAGTTGATGCGATTGAGGCTGATCCTCGTTTCAAGCGATTGGATAATATCCGTAGGTATATTCTTGGTCATCAGCTTATTGCTGAACAGGTACTTTTCCAGGGATTTGGAAATATGCTCTTCCATGCCCATACTGGGTGGCTTCCGGTAGTAGAATTCGATGGTGGATTCCCTTCCTGCGGATATCAGGGTTTGGGGCAGAAACAGCACCCCGTCGTATTGTGAAGCATTAAAAGCTTTCAGGACATCCGGCAGCCTGGCATTGTTCAGGTAGGTGAATTTGATGTTTGCGCGGTTGGGAATAACATCCCGGAAAAACTGGAGCGAATCGGGAACCGGCTGCTGGTTTGCATCATACTCTACCACGGCAATCTCCTTGACATCCCGGTCCTCCACCTGGGCAAACCAGCCCGGCAGCACGATCAGCGCTGCAAAAAGCACTGGTCCAAGGAAGGTCATGACGATAAAGGATTTTTTTCTTACCCGAGTCAGGTATTCACGACCGATGATAAGGCCTATTTTATTCATGATGGGAATATTATTGCTTGTTTTGGGCTTCAACAACTTTGATGAAAATCTCATTCATCGTGGGGATAAGCTCATTGAACGAAGTAATGGCTGCCGCAGGCATTACCAGGTTGAGCAGATCATTCCCCATTAGCCCCTCCTTTGCTTTGATCTTAACATAGTGGTTGGACCTTTCCATATGCTGGTCGACTACCTTGCAGTGACCGTTGAGCCTTTCCATGACCGGTGCCGGATCTCCGATGAAGCCGATCTCGTAGGTATTGGATTTATGCTCCATCCGGATATCATGTACCGCTCCTTCGAGGATGGTCCTCGATTTATTGATCAGGGTGATGTTGTCGCACAACTCTTCCACCGATCCCATATCGTGCGTTGAAAAGATAATGGTTGAGCCGTTTTTTTTGAGTTCCAGAATCTCATGCTTCAGCAGGCTGGCATTGATGGGATCAAATCCGCTGAATGGCTCATCAAAGATCAGCAGTTTGGGCTGGTGCAGGATGGTGGTGACAAACTGCACCTTTTGCTGCATTCCCTTGGAAAGTTCTTCCACTTTCTTGTTCCACCAGGCCTGAATCTCAAACTTGGTGAACCAGTACTTCAGCTTCTTCATGGCATCTGCCTTGCTCAACCCTTTGAGCCGCGCCAGGTACAGGGCTTGTTCCCCAACCTTCATCTTTTTATAGAGACCACGTTCTTCCGGCAGATAACCGATCTGGACCACATCTTTGACATTGAATTTCCGGCCGGAAAAAAATAGTTCCCCTTCATCGGGAATTAAAATCTGATTGATGATTCTAAGGAGCGTGGTTTTGCCGGCGCCGTTCGGACCCAGCAAACCATAGATCGAACCTTCGGAGACATTAATGGTGACGCGATCCAGGGCCAGGTGATTTGCATATCGCTTGACGATATTGCTTGCAGTGAAAAGGTACATATGGTTTTGTCAGTATGGTATCCAGGCTGTTGGCAACTAAATTAGGCATTTACTCGAAATAGTTTTTCATTCTGTCGAAGAAATTGCGATCTCCCGTTCCCGGATTGGGTTTGAAGTTCTCTGACTCATCCAGTTTCTCGAGTACTTTGCGCTCCTCCCGGCTCAGGTTCTTGGGGATCCATACATTGATGCTGACCAGCAAATCGCCTTTGGTGTAACTGTTGACCTCCGGAAGGCCCTTGCCTCTGAGACGGAGGATCTTGCCAGGCTGGGTGCCTGGTTCTACTTTTATCTTGACTTTACCGTCGAGTGTGGGAATTTCAACCTGCGATCCCATGGAAGCCTGTGCAAAGGAGACATACAGATTGTATAACAAGTCATTGCCATCCCGGATCAGTTCCGGATGATGCTCTTCCTCGATGATTACAAGCAGGTCGCCGTTAATTCCGCCGCGCCGTGCTGCATTGCCTTTACCGGATACCGACAGCTGCATCCCCTCTGCCACCCCGGCCGGAATTTTCACTGAGATCACATCTTCTCCCCGCATGACACCTTCACCGGCACATTTACCGCATTTGTTCGTAATGGTGCGCCCTTCACCACTGCAGGCAGGGCAAACCTGGGTGGTGGACATCTGTCCGAGGAAGGTATTGGTCACCCGGGTAACCTGTCCTGCGCCCTTGCAGGTGCCACAGGTGCTGTAAGCACTGCCGCCCTTGGCCCCGGTGCCCGAACATTCATCGCAGGTGATGTATTTGGATACCCTGAGTTTCTTTTCTACCCCTTTTTCGATTTCTTCGAGGTTCAGTTTCACTTTAATGCGCAGGTTCGAACCTTTCGCAACCTGGCGCGAACTCCTGCCGCCACCCCGGGAGGAAAATCCACCGAAGCCTCCGAATCCAAGGTCGCTGAAGATATCCCCGAAATGTGAGAAGATGTCCTCCATGGTCATACCCTCGCCGCTATAACCGCCTCCTGCTGCCCCTCCTAACCCGGCATGGCCAAACTGGTCGTATCGGGACTTCTTCTGCGGATCGCTCAGAACCTCATAGGCTTCAGCAGCTTCCTTGAATTTATCTTCAGAGGCTTTATCTCCGGGATTGCGGTCGGGATGATACTTCAAGGCCTGCTTCCGGTATGCTTTCTTGATCTCATCTGCAGTTGCACCTTTTGAAACTTCAAGAACCTCGTAAAAATCGCGTTTTGCCATGTTAATTTACCCTTGTTTATTTTACAGGATGGCTGACTGGTTATTCACCCACTACCACCTTGGGATACCTGATCACCTTGTCGTGCAAATAATAACCCTTTTCAATCACGTCCACTACTTTCCCTTTTAATTGCTCTTCCGGGGCAGGCATCTTGGTAACGGCCTCATGGAGATCGGTGGTGAATTCCTGGTTCATAGCGTCTATTTCCTTAATGCCGTTTTGCTGCAAAAATTCCCGGAACCTCCCATAAATCAGGTTCATGCCTTCCTTAACTGCCTCCAGGTCCCTGGCAGAATTTACCACATTCAATCCCCTTTCTACATCGTCCACCACAGGAATGATCTTTCTTAAAAGGTCTTCAGAAGCGGTCTTGATCATTTCTGATTTCTCCTTCAAGGTCCGCTTGCGGTAATTGTCGAATTCAGCCGATAACCGTAAATACTTATCCTGCAATTCCTTAGCCTTTTCCGTGGATGCTTTTAATTCTTCCTGCAGTTTTTCAAGTTCTTTATGATGTTTTGCCGGATGTTCCTTTACAGTGGTGACAGTCTTTTTCTTTCCTGCTGTACTATGTTTCATGCTTGCTAAATTTTCTTTCCTGGTCATATTCCAAACATTATAACTTATTACCGGATTTGGGTTCCGTACAGGCAACACCTCAAAATGCCTGCCATTGTGCAGAATAGCGACATTTTGACAGTCCAGGGATCAGTTACCGGCTGTCTTGTCTGATGTTATTGCAGTAAACCTTCCATGGTTTTCTCCAGTGCTTCGGCCCGGAGGTTCTTGGCGATAATGATTCCCCTGCCATCGATCAGCACATTCGACGGTATGGAGGATATCTGGTAAATGGCCGCAGGAACCGATTTCCATCCCTGCAGGTCGCTTACATGGGCGTCCCAGGCAAGACCGTCCTGCCCGATGGCTTCCTGCCACAATTCTTTTTTATAATCGAGCGAAACACTGTAAACGGTAAATCCTTTGCCGCTTTTAAAATCCTGGTCCTTGAACCGGTTATAAACGCGCACTACATTAGGGTTCTCAATCCGGCAGGGCATGCACCACGATGCCCAGAAATCCACCAGGACCAGTTTACCCCGGTATACCGACAGGGAAATGTTTTTGCCGTTGGCATCCGGAAAGGAAAGATCAGGTGCCAGGTTGCCGACTTCAAGTCCGATTACTGCATTTGCGGGTGCTTCGGTAACCACTGGAGTGCTTTGATTGCAGCCCGAAAGAACCAGCACTGATATCCATACGGGAACAAAAAATTGACTTATTTTTCTGATCATGTAAAAAAATTTATGGCGCGAAATTACGGTAAATTATGGATTCATCAACCATGAATCCTTAATATTCCTTTTCGCGCCATAAACCCTAAACAAAGTCGAAACGACTATTGGTAAACCCGGATATAATCCACGGTCATGGTCTGCGGGAAAACCGTGGTCTCATCCGGGGGACCGGGCCAGTTGCCGCCAACAGCCACATTCATGATGAAGAACTGCGGCAGGTCCCATGGGAATTTTGGAATGGTACTCCGGAGGAGCTCAAAATATTCATCACCGTCAACCGACCAGGCCAGTCGGTTAGGGGTCCATGTAAGGGTGAACGTATGAAAATCCTCATTGAAGGAACCGGTCGTCAGGGTGGTATTGCTTCCCAGGTACTTGTGACCGATGTCCTCCCAGTGTGCCGTTCCATACACTTTGTTGGTTTCGTGGCCGAGGAATTCCATAATGTCGATCTCACCACAGGTGGGCCAGCTTTGCGTGGAAATGTTGGCTCCCAGCATCCACAGCGCCGGCCAGATGCCCTGGCCCTCAGGAAGCTTGGCCCGTATCTCCATCTTCCCGTAGGTAAACTCCTTCTTCCCCTGTGTGGTGATTCTGCCCGAGGTATAACTGTTTGGCACAGGATTCAGAGCGGTGATGTTCAGATAACCGGATTCGAGGTTAACATTTTCCACACTGTTGGTATATTCCTGGAGTTCATTATTTCCCCATCCGTTGTTCTTTCCCAGTTCGTAATTCCACACGGTGGTGTTCAGGGCCGGCAGCTGGAATTCATCACTCCATTTGAGGGTGACATAATCAATATTGGTAATCTTAACAATGATGCGGGAGGCTATAAGCACAGCATTCACCGGATTGCTGAGCCTTACAATAAAATACACATCCTGTTTCTGGACGGTATCATGTTTGATATCAACCGTGATGCCTTTGACAGTCTCACCGGGATTAAAGGTGAGGATGCCGGATGTGGCCACATAGTTGTCGCCCACCAGAGCCGTACTGTCCTCGGTGGTATATTCCAGGGTGACCGGCTGATCAAAGGTGGCTGACAGATACACCGGTACTGTAATGGATAAACCAGGTGCATCCTCGCTCACCGGGAAGGGGGCAAGGTTGATCATTATATTCGGCGGTTCGGAAGAGTCCTCATCATTATTGCACGAATTCAGGAACAGGACTGGAAGGGCCAGTAATGTCAGTAAAAAGATATTGTTTTTCATGGTCAACTGTTTTTGTTTAACTTATCTTCAGTATTCCAATAGCCGAATACCGTTTGGCAAAGATAAGAAAACACGCTGATTCACGTGAAATCCTGTAAAAATAATGCCTTAATGGTCAGGATGCCCCCTTCCTTACCGACGATCCTGTTTCTTTCAAAATAAAAGTAAGGATAATGGCAAAAAACACACCAAACAAAAGTGGTACGAAAGCGATCTGGAAATGTCCCAGGTCCAATTGGCTGCCAGCTCCCGACACCCTCATAAGAATCCAGCCAAATACTGGTCCCAGTAAAGCGCTGAACGTGAAGTTCAGGAAATTGATCACACCGGTGGCAGTACCGCTGAATTGCGGCGGATTCGCTTCCTTGATCACCGTATACGGCAGCATGGCGGCACCCGAAGCCAGTCCGGCCACCAGTCCCAATGTGAATGGCGGGAACACATCTGTCCTTCCGAAGAGGATCCAGCCCAGACAAAGGAGGAGCACTACGGCACCCCCGATGATAACCGGCTTTCTCCGTCCCAGGCGGTCGGATATGAATCCCAGCAACGGACAGCCGATGATCCATCCAAAAGGAACACTAGCCGAACGCATTACTGCAGATCCATAGTCCATGCCATGGGCATCCTGCAGGAAGCGTACTCCCCAGATCATGTCAAAGATGGTGGTAGGAATGAAGAGCAGCCCGGCAATGATGCCGCACAGGATCGACTGGGGATTTTTGAATACGATCTTCATGGCTTCGGACGTACCTTTAAACCAGTTACCTGATGGTCTGGCCACAGTCTCTTTCGGCAGCATCAGCCAGAGCACCGCTCCGATCACCAGCCCTGCAAATCCCATGCCCACCCAGAACGTCTGCCACGAAACACCGCTGCTGATCATGGGACCAACACCGAACTGACCTGCCGAACCGCCAGCCATACCGAACATCTGGGTAGCGCCGATCAGGGTTGCCGCCTGGGTTGCAGGAAAATGCTTACTCGCAATATATACGGCACCCACCAGGGCAAAAACCCCGCCGGCTCCCTGCAGTATCCGGCCCACGCTGCCGGCAGCCTGGTTGCCGGTGCTAAAAAGCAGGGCGCCGACGCCCACTGCGATCGCGCCAAAGGGAATGACCCTGCGGGGTCCCAGGCGGTCGAGTGCCGCCCCGGCGACCAGACTGAATGGTGAATACCCGTAATAGAAAAGGCCTACCATGGAAGCCACACCGAGTGCACTGAGACCGAAGGCTTCCGATAGCTGCGGCATCATTACCGCGGGAGCCGAGCGCAGGATGTACTGGTAAAAGTAATATACGGCCGCCAGCAGCCAGGCAACGGTGGCCATTTTCGCATTCTTATTCATGTCAGGTACCTTTCGTGCAAGGATCTGTTTTAGCAGAGTACCACCGAAACAGCCAGTCCGCCTTCCGAGGTCTCTTTATACTTGGCATTCATTTCCTTTGCCGTCAATGCCATGGCGGCAATGGTGGTGTCGAGATCCACCCGCCGCTCCTCTGGAATTTCTTCACTGGCAATGCAATAGGCAGTCCATGCTTTAACGGCTCCGTAAGCGCAACGTTCAATACACGGCACCTGCACATAGCCTGCCACCGGGTCGCAGGTCATGCCAAGATGAGCTTCAAGGGCAGATTCGGCGGCGTTCGAGACTACTTTGGGACCTTCGCCCAGTGCCTGGGCGATCATGGCAGCACCCATGGAGGAGCCTACACCGACCTCAGCCTGACATCCGCCTTCAGCGCCCGAAAGCGTGGCATTATGCTTGCAGAGGTACCCGATGGCAGCTGCGGCCAGGAAGCCCTCGCGAATTTTTTGGGCCGGAACGTTCAGATCGCGCAGTGATTTGAGGACTGCGGGAATGATTCCGGCTGAACCGGCAGTGGGTGCGGTAACAATAATATGACCACGGGCATTTTCCTCACCCATGGCAAACCCGTAGGAGGCCACCCGGGTTATGGCCTGCCCTGCAGCTCCTTTGTTCGTGTTTGTCAGGTTGCGCTGCATGTTCATGGCTTTGCTGTGCAGTTTGATGGGACCAGGGAGAATGCTGTCTACCGTAAGCCCTGTGTCTACCCCGCGCACCATGACTTCTGCCACCTGATCGAGAAACTCATAAATCTGTTTTTCGGTCTTGCCTGTGATGGCCATTTCATTTTCAAGCAGTATTTTGGCCAGGGGGATCTTATCATCGATCAGGAACTTCTTCAGCTCTTTGGCCTGGGCAAAGGGATACCTGGGCTGTCCCTTGTCCGGAATCTTATAGCCCTTCCATTCAATGAAACCACCACCCACCGAATAGTATTCCAGTTCATAGAGCGTTTCATTGCCTGCCAGCAGCACGGCCGTCATGGTGTTCGGATGATGGAACTCCCCCTTGGTGGCATCAAAGATGATGTCCTTCAGGCTCAGGTCGAGCGTGGCGGGACCGATGGTCACCTTATAGGTCTTATCGGGATTTGTGGCCAGTTCATCGAGGAATTGAGGCGGGCAGGTGGCCGGGGATTTACCGAGGAGCCCGGCCAGCGAAGCCCGGTCGGTGCCATGACCCTTCCCGGTGGCGCTGAGGCTGCCATAAAGATGGACCTTGAGTCCGGTTGCCTTTTTAAGCTGGTCGGCAGGCAGCTTGGAAATGCGCTGGAAGAAGTCGTACGTGATCCGCATAGGGCCCATGGTATGGGAACTCGAGGGACCGGGGCCCATTTTGTAGAACTCCTCGAGCGCCGTCAGGATCGGCCCTTTTGATTTCTGGACCACGGCGAGATCGGGGGAGAGACCTGCCAGGGAATCCGCCTTAGCTGCCGCTTCGCCGGCTGGCTTGACAGGTTTGGCACAGCCTGCGATGAGGGCGCCGGCCGAAGCTGCCAGCAGGGTACGGCCAAAATTACGCCGGGTGAAAAGGTTATGACTTTCAGCCGCCGGCTTTGCAGATCCGCAGGTATCGCATCCCTTGGTGATGCAACTGCTGCAGCCATTTGCATGGTTATTCATCAGATCGGGTGAATGTTCCATAATTGCTTGCTCGTTATAGGGTTAGAAATGATAATCCGGTGATCAATGGTTATAATCTTACCTGGCACACGGTCCGGTTAAATCCGGACTTTGCTGTTCTCTAAAAATACACATAAAACAGTCAGGATTATAAACGGCGGCGTTCAAAATCCATGAAACTATTACAGGTATTCATCCCTGCGTGTTTGTCCATGACAAAAAGGCTCATTTCAGCTGAAAGCCAATCATTTCTAATTTTTCATTTTTCACTGTTCCACTGTTCCACTTTTCCACTGTTATACAAACCCCAACAACGGGCAAAGCACATACAATCCGCCCCAGATAATAAAAAACCCCAATATATCAAACAAGATTCCAGCTTTCATCATCCGGGGCAAAGGGATCAGTCCGGATCCGTAAACAATGGCATTGGGCGGTGTGGAAACCGGCAGCATAAATCCGAAGCTGGCACCAAGACAGGCTCCGAGTGCGGGTGGAAGCGGACTTACGCCAGCGGCCTGAGCTATGGCGATCACCACCGGAATGATCATATTGGCAGAGGCGGTATTGCTCGCCGCTTCAGAGAGTACAATCGCCATGGCGATGGAGACACCTGTGAGCACCCATAAAGTTTGTACCCCCAGCAGTCTGGTAAAACCAAAGCCCATCTCCTCCGCCACTCCGGTTTTAAACATCAGTGACCCGAGCGCCAATCCGCCGCCAAACAGCAAGATCGTGCCCCAGTCGATCTTGACCGCCTCTGTCCAGTTTAGTGTAAAGGTCCGCTGCGACAGGTTGACAGGAAGTGCAAACAGGAGTATAGCCGCAATGATAGCCACTATCGATTCGGGAATGTGCGTGTTCATCCATTGGGCCAGTCCCGTGACCTCAAACCAGGGCAGCTGCAGAACGCCCGGCATGATCCAGAGCACCACTGCGACGCCAAATGCAAAAAGCGTGTTGATCTGCCCCCAGGTCCACTTTCCCTGCGTGTTTTTTTCTTTGTGGATATAATCCATCAGGTGACTGCCGATGTTTGTCTTGCTAACCGGGTGCAGCAGGTAGAGCATGACGAACAGTACAACCGCCATAACAGCAAACAACGGCAGTGTTAAAGCCATCCAGCGGAAAAAGCTGATATCAACGCCCGTGGCGGTTCGGATGAGACCAATGCCGATCAGGTTTGGCGGTGTGCCAACCGGAGTCCCGATACCTCCGATGGATGCCCCATAAGCCACCATAAGCATCATTCCGGTGGCATAAGGCCAATGGTGAACGTCAATAGAACCTTTTGCCAGGCCCTTCTCGACACGCACCTCGTGCAATGCGCCAAGGATTCCAAGGGCAATGGGGAGCATCATGGCCGTCACGGCGCTGTTGCTGACCCACATCGAAATTACGGCGGTCACCAGTCCCAGTCCCGCTAAAATTCTGGTCTGTGATGATCCGATCCACCGGATTGAAAGAAAGCCGAATGCGATCCTGCGGTCGAGCCCGTGGATCATCATCGCGCGGGCGATCATGAAACCACCGATGAAAACAAAAACGATCGGGTCAGCGAAGTATGCCAGTACAGTTTTTGCGTCCGCAACACCGAGGATCACGCACAATGCTGCCCCCAGTAATGAAGCGACAGGCAGGGGGATGATCTCGCTGATCCACATCACCGCAACAGCAGCAAGAATTGCGGATAACCTGCGCCCTTCGGGACTGAGGCCATCGCATACAATATAGGTGATTACAAACACCAGGGGGGTGAGTATTACGCCCAGCCTTTTTCTCCACGTTTCAAATACCTGACCATCATTGGTGATCTGGAGGGTCGGCTTTAGGGGAATATGTTTCAATGACATTTTTCTATCTTTGAAGAATAAATTCGTCTGGCACCTGTCTATGCATGTATTAAAAGAACTTCTTTCCTCTAAGATACTGAAAATTTGATTTCCAATGAAACCGCTATGCCCGAAGAAACCACACTATCCAGGCTCTTGTCATCGATGAATCCCATCTTAAATGAAGGTGAATTTGTTTTCTGTTCTATTGATGATCCTGCCCATATTGATCTGACAGACGCCATTGGCACCTTCTGGGAGAAGGAAGGCCTGACGGCAGTGATGCCAAAGGTAATAGCCGACAAACAGCATTTGCCATACACCTTTATTGCCTCATGGATTACCCTAACCGTGCATTCTTCCTTAGAGTCAACGGGTTTATCGGCTGCCTTTTCAAAAGCCCTGGCGGAAGCCCATATCAGTTGTAACATTATTGCTGCATTTTACCATGATCATATTTTTGTTGCCCGGCAGGACGTTGAAAAAGCATTAATGGTTTTGTCAGATCTGCAGCGCAAGCATCAATGATAATTTCCACAAGCAGGGTCATCGTTGACAAATCGTCATCAATTAAATGCGGTTATTCATAAACCATTCCACGCGGGTTCTTGAGGACACTATTTCCTGGTTTATTCCGTTATTATGCTGTTAGGGCAAAAGTTGCCGGTTTATGACTAACCATTTAATTATGCGCAAGTTAGCAATGAAATTTTGGGTATTAGCAGTTATTGTCCTGGTCAGCTCCACCAGGATCATATGTCAGAGCGCTCTCCCCGAAGTATTTGAGAAGGGAACTATCTCCGAACAGCTCAAATACCTGAATGAGCGGGCAAGAATTTATGAGGGCTACAGGGCTATCCGGGAAGATATGTTCCGGAGTGTCAGCAGCAACACCCTGGATACGCTTACAAGCTCGAAAAGAAGGATCTCAGAGCTGGTTGCATACACCAATACACTCAACAACAGGATGGACTCCCTGAAAAAGAGTCTGGAGAGTACCCGTATTGAACTAGATGAGAAAACCCATACCAAAAACAGCATCCCTGTTTTGGGCATGGAGGTGAACAAGACAACTTATAATACCATTATGTGGACCATTCTGGCGGCCCTGGTTTTCCTCCTGACCGTGGGATACCTGTCATTCAAACAAAACAGGATCGTCACGCTCAGAACCAGAAAGGAACTGGATGAACTGAGTGCAGCGTTTGAGGAATACCGCACCAAAACCAGGCTGGAACGTGAAAAGACCGCCATTGATCATTTTAAGGAAATCCAGAAGCTGAAAGGGAAGTAGCGCAGTATCCTTGAACTTGCTGATCAATGCATCCCGCCTGCCGGCAGGATCCGTGGCAAAGCCGGCGAATAAGGGCAGTCAGGAGACTAAGCTTGACGGAGGATTGTGCTGAATGATTTTTGATCTCACCCAAAGATGCATCGGCGGAATATAGCCCCATTAGACTATATTTTAATTTTATAGCCTATTTTGACTATATTTTGGAAATATCGCCTTTTTATACTATATTAGCAGAATTATGAGAAAAGTAAAGGCTGTTATCACGGGTGACCTTGTTAATTCGAGCCTGTTGGGCAAAGGGGCATTGAATGCTCTGCTGAAATCCATCGAAAAGTATTTTACTGCGCAGGAAATTCCTTTCGGTTTCTACCGGGGCGACAGCTTTCACGCCCTTTGTGAGGTTGACATGGCACTTAAAACAGCATGCCTGCTACGGACCATTGCCAAACAGGTATCGAAAAAGGAAGGTGAAACAGGCTCTGACATCCGCATGGCCATAGGTATCGGGAAAGTCGAGGAACCTGTCAGAAATCTCGGGACAGCCAAAGGTGAAGCTTTCATATTATCGGGAAGAGAAATGGATCACCTGGGGAAAGATGGCCCCAGGCTGATCATGCGCTGCATGGATCCTTTGGCTGATAACGGATTGGCTGCCATTTCCGCTTTCGCGGATTTTTTAATTCGGAACATGACCATCAAGCAGGCTGAGGTGGTGCATCTGCTGCTTCAGAAAGCCACCCAGACGGAAGTGGCCCTAAAACTTGGGAAAACACAGCCTACCATTAATAAACATGCAAGCGCGGCCCATTGGAATGAGTTGGAGGGTTTATTGAAAATTTACCAAAAATTGGCCGGCCTGCTCGTTAAACAAAATTAAATGCATGAATACCCTATTGCTTATTCAGCTAATTGCTGCTCACCTGGTTTCTGATTTTATCCTGCAACCCGATGCCTGGGTGAACGCCCCGGTTTTATGCCACAGCTGGCATTTGATGAGCTCAAAGTGAATTCGAATGATTTGATTGCTGAATTTCAACCCTTTGAGAATTTCAAGCAACCTTGCAGGTTCCATGGTATCTTTTTTTTCAAATACCAGGGAATAAAGTAAAGGCGCAAACAAAGGACTACTGTTCACAAGGTTTTGCAGCTGGTATGGCCGGAACTTTTCCGGTGAGTTTTTAAAATCGACTATGAGCGTTATGATATCAAATAAATCCCTGATTTTACCTCTTCCGGATTTAATGGGACATCCCTTTATTATCTGGTACAATTCCTGTTCATTAAATCGTTCATTTTATACACTGTATTTACCAGCAAATACAGGAGCGTATCCTCAGGATTTATTACCTGGGCCAGCCTAAACATGAATTTGACCTCACTGTGGTCATCCGAAAGGCAGGCTTTAAGAAAAAGGAAATCACCCGATTCGATGATGGGCTTTAAGGAATCCAACATTTCTTTAAAAGCTTGCTTGTCTCCCTCATAAGGAGCTTCATACCATGATAAATCAGATGATTTGCTTAAGTAGTTATAATAGTGTGTGTACAGGGGCATACCAGCGACATCGTGGTGGAGTTCCCGGATGAGCGCATTCATGCCGGTTAGCATAATGTCCAGGTCCAGGTACTTGTTTTTCAATTCCGTAAGTCTTTCAAAAATGACTTCAATAAAGGCAAGCGCGATGAAGTTGTCGGTTGAGTAATACATGTCGGGGTGAATTGGTTGATATTTGTTTTTGGATTATTATACGGGGGAAGCGCGACAAATAGTGTCGCTGAAAAAATAATCCTGTCATTCCATGATCATGAGTTGTAAAATTATGCTGGCATTTCAGGACAAGACCATGGGATCTGCTCAGTCAAAGTCCTGCTTATCAGTAAATGCCATCAGTATTTCCATGGCCACATTGCTGACATGAACGATATACGGAAGATGCTCTGAGCCAGGAATAATTTGTCCATTGTGCTTTATGGCTGCAAAAAATCCGGAAATAACCACCCGTTACCTCCTTTAAAACACCCTCTTAATTTATTACACCAATAATTCATATATTTGTACATATATATAGGATAATGAGAGCTTATAATCTCTAAATAAATCGGTCTTTTCCAATTAAATTCTAAACGAATTACACGAATGGAAACATTGAACAAATTGATTGCCATAGACCCTTCTTATCTTCAAATCGGGTTTGTTACCCTCTTTCTTATTTTAGAGAATTTTATCGTGACGCAGTTTTCATTTGTGAAAAGGCCCCAGCACTTTTTCCAAAGTTTTCTTCTGTTTGCAACCTTTGTTGCCATTAACTTTTTTGCCGCTACCATAGTGGTAAATAGTTTCACCTGGCTCAATGCCCACCAGGTAGGGTTGTTCTTCCATATAAAAATTCCTTATGTACTGCAATTAATAGCAGGTGTGCTTTTATTCGATTTGGCTGCTTACTGGTTTCATCGTCTTACCCATAAAAATCCTTTCTTATGGCGATTTCACAGGGTACATCACAGCGATACCAGCATGGATGCTTCCACGCAATTGAGAGCGCATCCTATTGATGTGTTTTATTTTACCAGTTCAGGCGTCCTGGCTTCAGCCATCTTTGGATTGGACCTTACAAACTTTGGATTATATTTCCTGTTACTTATTCCCATGACTGTAATTGAACATACCAATTTGCATATACCTTCATGGGTTGACAAAACCTTTGGATTGATTATAACAACGCCTAATTTCCACAAAGTGCATCATGAGCAGAATCAGTTCTACACCGATTCTAATTTTGCAGATCTTTTTATATTCTGGGACAGATTATTCGGGACTTTTAAATATAAATCAACCCAAGAAATCAAGTTTGGATTAGCGGAATTCGAAGAAGAAAGAAAACAAAAATTCTGGTTTTTACTTATTAGCCCGTTTATAAACGTACAAAAGATCAGGTCCGCGGAATCAGAAAATATGGAGGCATGACATCGCTTTGACTAGCGGAGAATCGATTTCTGACGAAAACCCATCTGTTCTCGTTAATACATCAGATGCATCTTTTTTTTCTCTTTCCATCCAGCCTGGTTTTCATAGTTGACAAAAAAGATTTTTAAGTCTGCCTGACTCTCATATTCAACAAAATAGATCTTCTTGTCTGCCTGGTTCGCATAATCTGTAAAAAACCATTTACCGTTATTGTCGCCCGCCTGATTTTCATATTCAACTTTAAAAACCTTCAAATCTGCCTGGTTTTCGTATTTTACAACAAATACTTTAACATCCGCCTGATTGGAATATTCTACAGAATAAACCTTTTGAGCCATGGTTGAACCGAAAATGGAGAGTAGAATAAATAATGCGAATAGCCTGTACATGATATTTAGTTTTTAATATGAAGATTTTACTGTCATTTACCGAATAAAGTCCTCAATATCATCCATACGAGCAATTTCCCCGAAGGTTAGAACACAATATATCAGCATGGACCTATTTACTTTTGAGGCTGTAAATTATCATTTTCCAAATTAAAAACCGCCTTACGTTCATTAATTTAAGACGGTTCAGGTTTAATAACATTTCTCACTCTTTCACCAATTTCAAAGTGGTTACGTTTTTGCCATCCTCAAATGAATAATCCTGTGGAAGTCAAGTAAATGTTGCCAATTGTCAATAAGTGATGCTAAAATCTGCTGTGATAATTGCCAACAGGTTTTTCATTTTTTCCCACTACCTTTCTAATTGCTAATTTTGATTTTTTAGAACCTTCCTCCATGAAAAAGGAATTACCCTTTGTGGTCCTTGTCATTTTACTTTCACTCTATATGGTTTCATGTGGAAGAAAGGATGCGGACAAAAAGTCCATCGCATTTCAAACCCTGGAAGAAAGATTTCCCGGCTGGACAAACCTCACATGGGTTGCGACCGACAAGGATTCAAGTGCCTTTCCAAGGATCGAAATTTCGATTCGTGAAAATGTGGTAACGATCAGGCAACACACATCAGATTCAGCTTTTGTATCACAGGAATATACAATGATGTTCTTTCTTGGAAACATGCTGACCTTTGAAGATAAAGACAAAGGCCGTTTGACAGCATTTTACTGGCAGACCGATTCGACCATCATGATAAGGACGAAGGGGTTGTTGGATAAGTATTCGGAGCCTACGCACACCTATATGTTGAAGAAGAATTAGCTTTTAATGCAGTTCGGCGTAAGCTAAGTCTGAGCTAACTTTAAACCTAAATTACCCGGTAAATATCTTACAATGAAGAATTCAATTTTACTTTTTGCTTTTTTATACATTGCCATGTTGAGGATTTCAGGCCAGACATCCGGGAATCCTGTTTTTGATGGATGGTATGCCGATCCGGAAGTGGTCGTGTTTGATAATGAGTACTGGATATATCCTACTTATTCGGCGCCCTATGAAAAGCAGGTTTTCATGGATGCATTTTCATCGCCGGATCTGATTGCCTGGACGAAGCACGATCGAATCATTGATACCGTATCGGTTAAATGGGCAAAATATGCCCTGTGGGCGCCGGCCATTGTGAAAAAAGAGAACCTGTATTTTCTGTTTTTTGCTGCTAATGATATTCAGAATGACAGTGCCACCGGCGGTATAGGAGTAGGCGTCTCCGACAGGCCGGAAGGGCCCTTCAGGGATTATTTGGGGAAACCCTTACTGGGCAGGTTTCACAATGGGGCCCAGCCCATTGATCAATTTGTTTTCAGGGACAAGGATTCCCTGTATTATATGATTTACGGCGGGTGGAGGCATTGCAACATCGTACAGCTGAAGAATGACTTTACGGGATTTGTACCCTTTGAGGACGGGACCATTTTTAAGGAAATAACACCCGATGGTTATGTGGAAGGGCCTTTCCTGTTTATCCGCAACGGCAAATATTATTTCATGTGGTCGGAAGGCTCATGGGGAGGATCGGATTACCGCGTTGCCTATGCCATGGCAGATTCGCCATTAGGACCCTTCAGGCGCCTGAGCACTGTGCTTGAACAGGATCCGAATATCGGCAAGGGAGCGGGGCATCATTCTGTGATGCAAATTCCGGACACAGACGAATGGTATATCGTATATCACCGTCGTCCCCTTAACCGTACGGGTGCCAATGACCGTGTAACCTGTATCGATAGGATGTATTTTGATGAAAACGGCTACATTATACCCGTGAAAATAACATATGAAGGGGTGACGAGAAGAAAGTTGCGTTGATGAAGGTGGAAATATGGGTATCCATTTTACGCAAGTACCTGGCCTTCCAGAAGCTGAAAAAATAATCCTGTTATTCCGTGATCATGAGTGGTCAAATTGCTCTGGCATTTCAGGACAAAACCATTGGATCTGCTTAGAGGAGTCAGTAATTCCGTGAGTAAATCTTCCTCCGTGCCAGCTGCAAGTAATAACTTCTCACAACTTGCCCGGCATTTTATTACCCTTTTTGAATAACCTTGAGAAAATATTTTAAGAAATTTAAAATATCATTCCGCCTGTTTCGTCTCTGACATTACAAAGCAAATCCAATGAGCCCCCAGGAGTCGGAAAAAATCAGTTCAGCCTATAAAACCGAGCGGAAAAAACTGCTGGGCTATATCCGGAACAGAATTCCCGGCGGTGTTGAAGCGGAGGATATTCTGCAGGATGTCTTCTACCAGCTGACACTGGGCTTCAGAGACCTGGAACGGATAGAAAATCTCACAGCCTGGCTGTATAAGGTGACCAACAACCGTATCATCGACCTCTTCCGCAAGAAGCGCCCGGTGAATATCAGTTACACCGAAACGGCCCGGGATGCTGAAGATGGTCCCATATCGCTCGCCGAAATCCTCCCGGACATCGGATCCACCCCGGAGGATGAAGAGCTCAAAGAGATGATCTGGGATATGATCGAAGAAGTACTTAACGATTTGCCAGAACTGCAGCGGGATGTTTTCATCGCTCATGAGTTTGAGGATGTAAGTTTTAAAGAACTTTCGGAAAAAACAGGGGTAAGCGTAAATACCCTCATTTCCCGAAAACGTTATGCCGTGCTGGCACTGCGGGCAAGATTGGAAGAATTGTATAAACTATTTAAAAACAAATAATTATGAAAACGTTGAAAGTTTTAAAGTACATCGGATTTGGCATATTGGGAATAGCATTCGTTTTCCTGGCCATTTACGTCACCATGAGCCTGTGGAACTGGCTGATACCATCGCTGTTCCACGGACCGGTATTAACGTTCTGGCAGACCGCGGGATTGTTCCTGCTGTCGAAGATCCTGCTCACCGGTGTTGCCCCGGGCGGCCATTCCCGAAAATATAAAAGGGACTGGCATCACCGGTATAATGAGAAATACAAAGGCTGCTGCGGGGAGGAAAGGGACGAAGGACAAGGGACAAGGGACGAGTAAGAATTAAGGGTTTGGAGTAAGGAGTGTTCGGTGCAGGCTGTGCCTGCGCCGGATTTCGCTATTCATGTCGCTTTACAATTGAGGAAGTGGAGACCAGCGTCCCCTTCTTGTTTTCCTCGTCCCCTGTCCCTTGTTCCTGGTCCCTTCCTCTTAAATCAAAGTCTTCAGGAAAGATTTTATATCGGGGTAGTTTTCAACAATACGATAAACCTCACATTCCCTGCAATTGGTGTTCCTGCAAAGCAATCCCTTTTCAGAGGCTTCCCAGCACGGATAGGCATCGCTGAGAAACGCCTGGCAAAGCCTGCGCTCTTCATCGGTACACTCCCGGATTGCCCAGCAGGGAACCAGGGCCAGTAACGCCCGTATGCCGGCAATATTCAATCCACCTTCCTCAAGCAATTTATGAATGTACTTCAGTCTCAGGATATCCACCTGAGAAAACAGGTTCCGGCTTGACTTCTTCTTGTATGGAATGATCAATCCCTTGTCGATGTATTGCCGTATCGAATGAACAGGAATTCCCGAAAGCTCGGCAGTGGTGCTCAGGGTGTAGACCGGAGTAAAACTCGCAACTGAAGGATGCTCCATGGGTTCTACCAATTATAGGATTTTTTTCAGTATAAAAGTACGGTATTATGTGATATGATGAAAACCTAAGATTCAATACTTGCTATTAGTTATTCAATAAAGTACTTCTCTGCAAGCCGGTAAACGGTCCTTCTAAATTCTATATAAATAACTGGAGATCATAATATTTCGCTGTTATATTTATAACAACCTGATTTTCTGAAATTTATTTGTTCCCTACTGACCATATTTCAAATTTAATTCTATACATTTACTAATATATGTATTTGTTAATACAGATTATGTACATTGTAGAATACCTCTTTACGAAACCATGAATCCATCTGAAACAAGGAATTGAATCATCCCATCTTGTTCATCGACCTTCCTCTGGTTGCCATTTAATTCAGTTAGGCCTGCACAGCGAATCCGGATTTCATTTGATTGTATCAGTGTCTGTTTTTTAACCTTAATATTTAGACCCATGGAAACTTCAACAGTATTGGTAGCAGGAGCATCCGGATTATTAGGCTCCGAAATATGCCGGCGACTCAGGGAAAAGGATCTGCACGTAAAAGCGCTGGTCAGAACCACCACCGACCCGTCTAAAACAGAAAAACTTACTCAGCTCGGCGTTCAGCTTGTTCAGGGTGATTTCCTGAAAAAAGAAACATTAAGCAAAGCTTTAAGCGGAGTGACAACCGTCATCGCTACGGTCTCCTCCATGCCTTTCTCTTATAAACCCGGTGAAAATGATATTCAGCGGGTGGATGAAGACGGGATGATCAACCTGATAGATGCAGCTGCCTCGGCAGGTACAGAACATTTTGTTTATACTTCGTTTTCGGCTAACATCAACCTTGATTTTCCTTTAAGGAATACCAAAAGGAAGGTTGAAAAGTACCTGCAAAAAAGCGGCCTCACCTATACCATCCTGCGTCCCGGTTATTTTATGGAACTCTGGCTTTCAGCTGGAACAGGATTTGATCCGCTGAACGGCAAGGTAACCCTCTGTGGAACCGGAACTAATCCTGTGGCCTACATTTCCTATAAGGATGTAGCCGAGTTTGCCGTGAAAAGCATTTATCATCCCGATTTAAAAAATGAGTTCCTCGAACTGGGCGGCCCGCAAAATATTACGCCACTGGATGCCGTGCGGATTTTCGAAGAAGTTATGCAGAAAAAGATCGAAGTGCAGCAAATACCGGTCAATACGATAAGGGATCAATTCAACGGAAGCGTAGATCCGATGCAGAAATCCTTTTCAGGTTTGATGCTGTGTATGGCCTATGGAGATTACATTGACATGCGGGAGGTTCTGAGAAAAGTTCCCGTTGGCCTCACATCGGTTAAGGATTATGCCTCAAGGGTTGCGGCATTACAACTATCCCAGGTAGAATGATTTCATTGATTTCCAATCATTTCTGCTTCACTATACCTGATCAGCTACATTACACCGTGAGGAGGCTTCCGAAAATCCTTTAACAGAGTAGGACCAATACCCGATATTAATACAATGTATCATGAAAAAGACTTTTTATTTAATCGCAGTAACAATCGCAGTTCTATTGGGTTGTTCAAAATCTGAAGATGATCTGCTGGTTAATCCGGATGAGAGCCAGTTAAAATCAGCAAGAACAGCATCGCCAATTGCTCCATGGGGGAGTACTGCAATCTGGGATAACAATAGTACGTTACAAACAGCTTTATGGCTTCCCCCATTAGCAGGCCTAATATTGCCAAATTATAGCTTTGCTCAATTTCCGCTTTATGATTTTTCTCCTTACTATATAAATGGAGAAACAGAATATAATCCTGCTAATTATGATGTGATGGCTCATTTTGGGTATTTCAGCACGGAGGATTTAACGAATGCAGTTGTTGAATTTACGTTTCCTCATATCGAATATTTTCTTCCCCATATGAATAATTCAAATCAACAAAGGATTTATACCGTAAATAATGTAAATAATCAAACGGTGATAACTTGTATTACAGATTTGAAGAAAGCGTATTTGAATACAACAACAAATAAACTAGTTGGAACCCCTATGTTCTGTTTTCTTGTTAAAGTAGATTGTAGTGCAGGGAACAGTGGTTTTACAACTTTCTGGACAGATATGAAAGTTAATGGCGTTTCAGTTAAAGGAACCATTAAAAACAAGGTTTTTGCCTGCGATTAAAGACACTATCCTATAATTAAATGCACCCGGTGGGCAAACTTTACCGGGTGCATTTGATAAAATATATTCAGGCTGACATAGATTCATAGAATGGACTGTGGTTCAATCCATTCTATAGAAAAATAGGATTTAGTTTGTACACGCCTTAACTCTTTTAATGAATTAATTACAATAATACCAGCTATTTTTTTAACCAATACACAACCATATGAAAACTCTTTACTTAAGCATGATAATTGAGGTATTCCTGTTTCTCTGTGCAAATGTATTACAGGCACAGGAAACCGTATCAGCCTCAGGAGGGAACGCTTCCGGCAGCGGGGGTACGATGAGCTACACCATTGGACAGGTAGCTTATACCGCTAATACCGGTACAACTGGTTCAGTTACACAAGGCGTACAGCAACCTTTTGAAATTCTTGAAGTAACAGGTCTGGAAGAAGCAAAAGGGATTAACCTCGAAGTTTCGGTGTATCCAAATCCCACATCCGATTTCTTAAAATTGAAGGTTGAAAGCTTCAAGCTGGAAAACCTCAACTATCAGCTTTACGATATCAACGGTAACGTAATTCAGCACGGAGAAATTGTGGACGCTGAAACAGTCATTCAGACGAGAGATCTCTTACCTGCCGCTTATTTTCTTCAAATACGCCACAATCAAAAAGAATTAAAAACATTTCAAATCATTAAAAATTAACACATTATGAAAAAACTATTTACAATTCTAGTCCTGATATCATTGGTTGCTTGTGTTTATGGCCAATCACCGGAAAAAATGAGTTACCAGACTGTAATTAGAAACAGCAGTGGCACATTGGTAAGCAACAGCAATGTGAAAATCAGAATACAGATACTGCATAGCTCTGAATCTGGTGCTGTTGTTTATGACGAAACCCATTCTGCCACAACCAATAAAAATGGGCTTGCTTCCATTGAAATTGGTGGAGGAACCATTGAACCTGGCATTTTATCAACTTTAGCAGATATTGATTGGTCAGCTGGTCCGTACTTTTTAAAAACATTAACGGATCCTTCCGGTGGGACAACTTTTTCCATAGTGGGAACAACACAATTTTTGAGCGTTCCTTATGCCTTATATGCTAAAAATAGCGGGACACCTGGCCCGCAAGGCATACAAGGCATACAAGGTCCAACAGGCGCCACAGGCCTTCAAGGACCAATCGGACCAACAGGAGCAACTGGTGCAAATGGTGCAACAGGCGCAACCGGAGGTTATCCCGTTCATACTGTCGGTGAAAGTTATGGCGGAGGGATTGTATTCTATGTGTATGATAACGGACAGCACGGATTAATTGCTGCCACAGCAGATCAAAGCGCCGGAACCAAATGGACAGGCGGCGGTTACACAAATACAAGGGCAAGGGCTGATGGAGTTGGAGCAGGAAAAGCGAACACAGCAATCATTATTGCCAATCAAGGGTTTGAGGACGAGGTTACTTTTGCAGCCTTTATTTGTAACAATTATTCAGTAACACTAGGCGGAGTTACTTATGGCGACTGGTATTTGCCTTCAAGATTTGAGTTGCATTTATTGTACTTGAATAGAAGCGCTGTTGGTGGTTTTGCTGGTTTGTACTACTGGAGTTCCAGTGAGCAGAACAATAGTACCGCGTTTGTTGAACACTTCGGAATTGAAGACCAGTCCTTCGATCAGAAGATCAGCACTTACCATGTGCGCGCTATTCGGGCTTTTTAACAATTTGATTATTCAATTTTTAATGTTTCAGACAAAATGACCATCATATCAGTAAAGCCTGTCTTTGACAGGCTTTACATCTTGCTGATTTTATTCACCTGCACCTATGGTTCATTTGCCCAAACCCGAAAATTGGTATGGGCGGATGAATTCAACGCGACTACCATTGATCGTTCCGTGTGGAGTTTCGATAAAGGCCCAGCCAACGACTGTGTGCACTATTTTACGGACCGCCCCGAAAACGCCTCAATTGAGAGCGGCATATTGCGCATTATTGCCCTTAAGGAATCCTATGAGGGTTTTAATTATACGGCTGCACTCCTCAAAACGAAAAATTCCATGTATTGGCGGTACGGAAGAATCGAAGCCCGGATAAAGCTTCCTGGCACGAATGGATTTGTTCCTGCGTTCTGGATGATGCCGGCGGATGATCAGTATGGCTGGTGGCCTTGGAGCGGAGAGATCGATATCATGGAACATCCGACAAATCAAGTTGATAAGATTTACGGCACGGTGCATACCGGGGCTTACAGTTCCTTTACGGGATCCGCGCCACGGGGGAGCAATATCCAAATACCTGATGCTGAAACCGTATATCATATTTATGCTGCCGAATGGACTCCGGACAGGATTGATTTTTATGTCGACGATCAAAAGTATTTTACCTTTAAAAATGAAAACAGTGGAAGTGAAGCCTGGCCATTTGATCAGCCATTTTATATTATTCTCAATCTGGCAGTGGGTGGCGGTTGGGTTGGAAATCCCGATGCAACCAGTATTTTCCCGGCTGTGATGGAAGTGGATTATGTCAGGGTTTATCAGTATGAACAGGACATGAATATTACCGGACCTGACTTTCTTCCCTATAACAGCCAACCTGCAATCTATACCTTCCCGTCTATAGACGGAGCCAGTTATTCATGGAATCTGCCCGGGCATGCTGAAATTGTTTCCGGCCAGAATACATTCCAAATCCAGTCAGACTGGAATATTTTCGGCGGATCGGTAAATGCCAACGTGCAAACCCATGAAGGTTCATACATTGTTGAATTTCCCGTTGAAGTGTCTTACAATCTATTGAATAATTCCGGATTCGAAAAAGGAGTCAAGTACTGGAATTGCAGCATTATTTATACCGCGGATGCTGAGGCTCATCTGGACACACTAAACGTTCATCGCGGAAAATCATCACTTTTCGTGGATGTTAAAGCGCCCGCAACAAATGGCTGGGATATTCAGGTATCTCAAAGAGAACTGTCTATAATTAATGGTAAGCATTATAGAGCCAGTTTCTGGGCAAAAACAAACGGGGCCGCAAGTCAATTAGGTGCCGCAATTATTAACACTGTGGATTATACATTATATGCGCATAACACATTTTCAGTAACAGATTCCTGGACAAAGTTCGAAATGACATTTACAGCAAATGTCAGTGCCACAGTTGGTTTTAATGTTGATCTGGGAAACAATGCCGGCACATTTTATCTGGATGACTTTGTTTTCACAATCCCTGAATTATCAAACTACAATCAGCTGGCAAATCCTGATTTTGAAAGAGAGAAGGATGACTGGTATTTGAATACACTTTTTCCGGCACAGGCCAACGGGTACGTTGATAATGGCGAATACGCTGTTTCAATAGATAATGGCGGTATAAATACCTGGGATATACACCTGGGACAATCAACCGTTTCGGTAGAAAAAGGCAAAGAATACACCTTATCATTTGATGCCTATGCTGCGGAACCCTTGACAATTTATGCTATTGTCGGCAAAAATACTGATCCGTGGACAGTATACACCAGCAATTCCATTTTTACTTTAACAGCGACCAAACAAACTTACTCTTACTCCTTTGTTATGACTGAGCCATCTGATCAGCAGGCTCGCTTCGGTTTTGATCTCGGAGCCTCATCTGCAGATGTATTCTTTGATAATGTGTTTTTAAGCGAGGGCAGAATACCCACAAATGAGAATCATTTGGTTAATAGGGTTCCGGCGTCTAGTAAATTATATCAGAACTACCCTAATCCTTTTAATTCGATGACCATAATAAAATATTATATAGACAACCCAGCGCATGTTTCCCTGAAAATATTTAATGCTGTAGGGAAAGAGATAATAACATTAGTGGATGAATTTCAAACAGCAGGTGATCATCAGATTCAATGGACACCGGAAGGTTTTCCGGGCGGAATATATTTAGGCAGATTGCAGGCTGATGGTTTTTCTGAGACAAAAAAGATCCTGCTGCAAAAATAAACGGGAATATCTATCATACAGTGAACGTAGGGACACAAATGTGGATGGTTGAAAACCTGAATGTAACCCACTATCGCAACAGCGACCCGATAACCAATGTAACTGAAAATGCAGCATGGTTCAAACTTACAACGGAGGCTTATTGTGATTACTCAGGTTACGGCAGAATTTACAACAGTTATGCTGCGCATGACAGCCGCAATATTGCCCCTGCTGGCTTGCATGTGCCTTCGTATGCGGAGCTGAATTATTATATCATTATTCCAGATTTTTAATCCGAATTTTGTAATCCTCCTGATATAAAGAAGGTAACGCTATTAGTTGACCATGGATGGGATAAAGAGATTAAGATTAACCGACGGATCAAGGGTGATAATTGTAGGCGGCGGGCCTGCAGGTTCATTCCTGGCCATTAATCTTTTAAGGAAGGCGAAAGTATCCGGCATGAGGATAGAAGTTATAGTTATGGAGAAGAAGCCATTCATGAATATACACGCACAGCATGGTTCAGAAGGCCACGGAGGAGAATGCAATTATTGCGCCGGAGGATTAAGTCCGAAGGTAGGTGATGCATTAAATACTCTGGGACTTATTCTGCCTCCGGAAGTGATCATGGATAAGGCCTCTATAATAAATATTTTTGCCGATTGGAAAACAATATCGCTGGATGTCCTCCGGGAGATTACCTCGGTTTACAGGGGATCAAGACCAGGCGGCAGGATTGACAGCATCTATAATTTTGATTCTTTCTTATTAGAGAGCGCTGTACAAGATGGAGCAAAGATTATCTCAGCAGAAGTTACTGAATTGGATTATTCAATTGATGGCAAGGTCGTCGTGACTTATAATGGCAAGGGCCAAACTATGGAATCAGATTTTGTGGCCTTTGCCGGTGGGGTAAACGGTATCGTGGGCCATAGATTTGATACCGGGGAGCAGCCTGTCTCATACCTGCAAAGAATGATGCCGGGGTTTCGGCCGCCCAGGGTAAGAAAGTCTCTAATATTTGAACTGAATACCGGCGATAACGAGGGATTTACGCCTAAAATCAAGGGAGAGCTCTATTTTATACTGCATGGCTCACGCAGCCTGAAATTAGAGATGGTTTCCATAGCGCCCAAGGGAAAATACATTACTGTTGTTTTAATAGGTCCAGGCATTGATAATTCTGCCAATAAGGATAACCTGAGAATCATCAATGAATTTATGAGTCTGCCCCACATCAGAAAGATACTTCCCAGGGGGGCAAAATTAAAGAACATATGCCTTTGCAGCCCCAATATGGTTACCGGAGTAGCCAAGAATCCTTATGGTAACAGGATTGCCGTTATCGGAGATATGCTTACCGCCAACCTTTATAAAGACGGGATAGGCTCTGCTTATGAAATATCAACATTGCTGGCAGATACAGTTTTTACCAGAGGTATCGATAAAAGAAGCCTCAAAGAAGGATACAGGCCGGTTATCAGAAAATACCGGATGAATAACGCCATAGGTAAGCTGGTGTTTCTTTTTATAAGAATATGTTTCAGCAACTCTTTATTCAGCAGGATAATATACCAGGCAGTTATTACTGAAAGAAAGACAAAACCCCGGAAAAACAGAAGGCTCGAGAAGATCCTCTGGAATACGGCAAGTGGTGAAGACACCTATAAAAACATTCTCTTTGCCATGTTCCATCCGGTTGTGATCTGGTCGATTATAACAGGGGGATTATTGATAACCATGAGAAACTATATTACTGAATTATTCTTTGGCCTGATATGGGGTAATTTTGCCAGATTTACCACAGGTGTTCAAAAAGAGGTATTTGAGACCAAGACAGAAGCGATCAAGAAAGAGTTTTCGGGAAATCTGGGAGAAGGATCCTCTGGATTTTGAAAGAATGTATTCTATCAGAATTGGCGCTTTACGAGAGGAGATCTACAAAGAATTGGGCAATTTCGGTGATAAAGACAGGAAGTATTTCAAACCAAGATTCATCGATATCAGAAGGATCTCCGGTGAGGCCAATGAGCCAGGTAGTATCATTCGTTATAACATCTTTCCTGATTTTTTATCCTTTAGCCTGCGGTTATTGAAAGTCATCCCTGGCGAGCATATAAGTTATGAGATTATGGATGGCTTTGGCAGGGGTGGGATATTTTTCTTTAAAATAGAAACACTTGAGAAGAGCCGTGAGGTTATCGAAGGCGAATACATGTTAACTATCTATGTAGGTTTCAATTTCCGAAACAAACTCCTTAAAAACCTGTTCCCGGCATTTATGCATGACGTCCTGTGGAATTATTCCCTGTGCCAGATCAAAGATGTGATTGAGAAATAAATGAACTGAATCCTATTGTAATTTTTCAAGAAGTGCAACGAATCTGTCAGCCTTTTCTTCCATGTCACCGACTTCTTTTTTCAGATTAGCAACAAATTTGTTTCCCTCATATGTACCCCGGACCGATTCAAAATCCAGGTCACGCGTTTGCTCATCTCCGTTAATTCCAAATCCCAGCCTGCTGCCGGAATCAAATTCCTTCTCCGCATCCTTCAGGATCATATTGTTAAGCTTTACCGCATTGGTCTTCCAATCATTGATGATCTGTATCAGACTGGTGGCTGAAATATTATCCAGGTCAATTCCCATCTGCCGGTGGATCATGCTGGCACACCAAACCCAGGCATAACTGTCGTAATTATTATAAATATCCCTGAGTTTTTCATTGATCTCAGCAATCGTTATGATATTACCGGATTTAACCGCAAGGATCAATTCTTCGATTTTGCTTTCGGGAGAGAATAATCCGCAAATATCCACCCATTTACCTGTTCCTTCCTGATCAAGGATCCTGAAATTTTTTCTTATTTCAGTCAGCGTTGAATTGCTGTTAATATCCTTGATGCGATTTACAATTTGCTGGCCAATATATACTTTCAAGGCCATTTCATAGTATTTTCGGGAGGCTTTCAAAAGAAGCCGGTGGATGTTTATGCCTTTATAATTGGCGTATTCCTGTGTTTTTGGTGTTTTTTCTGCAAGTTCGTTTAGAATGTCGATCCCGTTCAGGATCCTGCCAACTATATAGGGGTTTAATAAATCGAAATGGATCAGGTCCAGTTTATCCGGATCCTTTCTTTTGTCCCGGGTTGGCCATTTCTCACTGTCCCTGCGGGTACCTACCGTGAAAATGTTCATGGCCGGGGTCAGTTCACTTTTGCCTTTTTCCTCAGTTATATAGGAAAATGGGAAATCAGTCGTGTCAAAATTTGCATAATGTTTACCCATAACCACCGTATAGGCACCCACAAAATCAGGTAACAGCAGGTAGGCAAAAGAGCCGGTTTTTGAACCGCGTTCCAGAATGCCCTGGTGAACCGGTCCAAGCTTATACATATGGTTGCTCTGATTGGTTCCGCTTCCGGCATTGAAGAAAGAGAAAAGGCCCGCTATCATAAGCGTGGATTTATGATGGGTCACCGTGTAAGGGCCGGCGAACAAACTGCATGCTTCACCATGAAAAGCTTCACAATTGGCAAAGAATACCGAGTTCTCGGCAGAAAATTGTTTCCCCATTTTTACGCCTTGCCCGATAAAGGTCTTATCAATCATGGCACCGCTATCCACTTTGGAACCGGACAGTATGATGAATTTTTTTGCTGTAACCCCTTCGCCAACTATTGCGGGCGCGTCTTTACAGCTATGGATCGTACCCTCTTCCAGCAAACAGGCACCTGAAATGACAGCATAACTACCGACAGCAACATTGAGAATGGTTTGCGTATCCCGGATTGTGGCACCGGATGCTATTCTTCCTGTGCCCGATCGCTTTGATCCGGAATATTCCCTGATCAGATCAAGCAGTTTATGTGTAAAATCCTTATCATGCCGGTAGAGAACTGTCAGATAGGCTATCTGGGAAGACAGCCTGTCAAAAATGGGCAGTTCCCTTCCGCCTCCTTCATTTAAAACTTCAATCTCCGTTCCGTTTCCAAAGGTGGATTCTCCTTTAACTACCAGTGAACCCACATTTTCAATGACTACATTCTCTTCAATGATATAATTAGAAAGTTTCTTCGCTTCTGAAATGTATACATGGTCAGCAATTTCACAATTCCGGATATAGCTGTTGAATATGCCGCAGTTTATGGAAATGCCATCTGAATCAATGGTGCCTGAAAAATTCCCCAATTTTATTTTGCCTTCAAAACGTGTATTCCTGATAGGTTTGGGCGAAAATCCTTCTTTTACGGATATTTCCGTCCAATTATCAGCAAAACAGCCCTGAGAAAGAAGTACACTAATTTCTTCAGAAGTTAATACTCTGTATGCCATACTATAGGATAAGAATTATTAAGAACGGTATTGATGGATTGCAGTTTTGCATGCCCCCTCGCTAGAGATATGATTTAATGAAGGTGACCGCCTCTGATACCGTTTGAACCTGGAGGGATTTATCCTCATCCATTTCAATATCGAATTCTTCTTCAAAACCGGCCACAAGGCGTATGCTCTGTAAAGATGTTGCTCCCAGATCGTTGACGAAATTTGCATGATCAGTAATTTCAGCTATAGCTATTTCAAGTACTTCAGCTGTCACCTTTTTTACCCTGTTCTTAACTTCTTCTAAATGCATATTCTTAAATTTTATTGGTTTTACTATGAGTTTACGAATTCACTATACATTTCTTAAGCTTCCCTTGTGTTGTTTACAATAATCGGGCATATATTCCTTTACCTTTGCTTCCAGCTCCTCGTCGGTGATCGTTGACAACCGGCCTTCCACCTCGTATTGATCCATGACCCACTGGGCAACCTTATGTACCTTAATTTTGCTGATACGGTCTTCCCCGGTCAGGCCAAAATATTCATTTACCCATATGGCAATACCATCAACGCCGCTTTTATCAGTAATGGCAACTCTGGGAGACCGGCCCAGTAACTTGGTTGTATCGAATACATTGTATATCTGCTCAGCCTGCCTTAAACCTCCGGCATGAATTCCGGCACGGGTTGTATTAAAGTGTTTGCCGACAAAAGGATAATTTTCAGGAATTAACATGCCGATTGACGACATATATTTTGCGATCTCGGTAATCATGGTGGTATCAATTCCGCAAAGGTCTCCTTTTAATGAAATATATTCAATGATGGCGCCTTCAAGCGGAGGATTTCCTGTTCTTTCTCCGACTCCGAATAAAGTTGCATTAACAGCATCACAACCGTATAACCAGGCGCTCCCGCCATTGATATGAACCTTATGGAAATCATTATGCCCATGCCATTCAAGGCGATCACTGGGCACACCACATTCCTTGTTCAGTTTATAAATCAATTTTGGAATGCTGCGTGGCAATTCTACACCAGGATAACTTATTCCAAAGCCCATGGTATCACACAGCCTTATTTTTGCGGTTAGTTCTTCGGGTACCTGTTCACTCATTCTCATGAGCCGCTCAACGAAGGGCAGCACAAATCCATCGATATCGGCCCGGGTCAGATCTTCGAGATGGCACCTTGGCCTGATCCCGGCTTCAAAGGCAGCTGCAACCACTTCGCAATAAGCATCCAAACATTCCTGGCGGTCTTTGAATTTAAGCTTTTGAAAGATATGGAAATCCGAGCAGCTGGTTAGCATTCCTGTTTCCTTTAATCCGGCTTCCTTAACAAGGCGGAAATCACCTTTATTGGCGCGGATCCAACCCGTACATTCCGGATATTTATGGCCAAGATTCCTGCATTGATCCAGTGCTTCGCGATCATTTTTTGTATACAGGAAAAATTCCGTTTGCCTGATAACACCGTTTGGTCCACCCAGTTTCGCCAGCATATCATATATCTTCACCATCTGTTCAATCGAATAGGGAGGACGTGCCTGCTGTCCGTCGCGAAAAGTAGTATCCGTAATGACAATGTCCCTGGCTACTGCGGCCTTTGGATCAAATTCCACAGGCTCACCGTCGATATATTCAATGATGGGTCCGTCGAACTTTATCAGCGGAGGAAGACTGTAATTGAATGTTCCCTCAAGAAGATTGGGTTCAGTAGTGTTGATAAGCGGGTGATCTTTTCTTCGGGTACTCATAATTTGCTCCTTTCGTTATTTACTGGATGAATAGCGGCAATCCTGCCCGGCGTTTATAGCAAGTTATTGATTTTATGATTTATAGATATTTCGATTTGTTGTTCTATAAAAATTTACAGGCTTTAAAAAATGACTTTTTTCATTTCATAAAAATAATAGGAAATTTAAATAATATGCAAATAATCATGTACTATTAATTGCAGTTTATATGAATTTTTCAATTCATTTATTTTAAACGATGTAAAACAGCCTTGATCAGCCAATCAGATCGTCGGATATTAATAGGGTTAAACCTATTCCTTGCGGTCATATACCATTAGAAAGTCATCCTTTATTAGCTGAAAAGTCATTATTATTGCCATTCAAACCAATAATTTATGAAACAAACCACTATTAAATCCCGGCACTTTGGTATTCTATTTACCGGATTGATTTTCCTTTCGCTGAATGCCCATACCCAGACAGAACCATCCGCAATTCCCCGCGATACCCTGATGCAAGCTGCACTGGAGATCATGAAAGCGACCCCGTTTTGCGCTCTCGCTACTGTTGATTCCACAGGGCAGCCGCAGGTAAGAACCATGAATCCCTTCCCGCCGGACAAGGATATGGTCATCTGGTTCGCTACCTCGCGGAACAGCCGGAAGGTATCGGATATCAAAAAGAATCCGAAGGTAAGCGTTTACTTTGCCGACCATACCGCTGCCAAAGGCTATGTCAACATTACCGGCACGGCGGTAATTATCGATGATCGGGAACTCCTGGTGAAAATGAAGCGGGATTACTGGGAGAGCATACCCAACTGGCAGGACCGGTTTGTTCTGATTAAAATTACACCCAGGACCCTCGATGTGACCAACTATGCCCGCGGTATATCCGGTGATCCGGTGACCAGCAGGGCGCCTACTGTTGTTTTTTAGAAACCATGATGTCGTCCTCACGGGACTGGAGTACTGAAAATAAAATCATCAGTTGGCGCAGCATGGGGATTGGTCCAGATCCTTATCTGATTATATCTTCATTCCAAGAACAAGAATATCATCAGTCTGATGTATATCTCTCCGCCATTCCTTGATTTTCTGTGCAAGAATATCCGCTTGTTCATTCATGCTTTTCTCCTGAATCTTGAATAATAACTCTCGGAAATATTTTACCCTGAATGTTTTTCGATCGGGCCCGCCCATTTGATCAACGTAACCGTCCGTAAAGAGATATATTGAATCTCCGGCAAGTATTGAGATATCATTTTTCGTAAAAGACTGCACAGTGTCGCCATATATTCCAATAGGCATAGTATCAGGTTTGTATATAATCATCTGAAAGTCTTCGCTATTAATGATACGCCCTTTGGCATCATTTTTTTCAGTTTTTTCACGCTTATTATTTACTTTTCTTACAAGATAAAGAGGCCTGTTAGCACCTGAATATTGTAAGGTTTTCTTATTTAAATCCAATATACAAAGGGCTACTTCCATACCATCCTGTGCTTCACCCTCTTCACCTTTCTGATGAAGAGAAGAAATCAGGGATTCACGCAGCTTCCCGAGTATTTCACTGGTGTTTAGAGAATTTGTTTTGTTAACTATTTCATTCAGGTATGAAATTCCCAATATGCTCAAAAAGGCACCCGGAACTCCATGACCGGTACAATCGGCTACTGCAACATACACTTTATTGTCTTTTTCAGCATGCCAGCAAAAGTCTCCACTGACAATATCCCGTGGATGATATAAGATAAATTGATCTGAAAGGGTATTCGAAAGTACAGCTTCGGGTGGAAATAATGCAGTTTGAATTCTCTTTGCGTAATATATACTGTCCAGTATATGGTATTGTTGGACCTCAATGGTATTCTTTTGATTAATTACCATTTCCAACTGGGTTTCTATTTCTTCTTTCTGTGCTTCAATTTCTTCTTTTTGTTCGGCAATTTCTTTGGTCCTTTCAACAACCTTTTTCTCTAAATCCTTATTCATATCCGAAATACTGGAGATATAGTCTTTTATTTTATGAATCATTACGTTGAATCCCTCTGTAAGCTCTCCAACTTCATCATTGGTTCTTACGATGGTATAATCTGAAATCCCATCCTCCCGTATCTTTTTTATATTACCAAGCAGTTCGTTTACCGGAATAACAATACTGCGCGTGGTCCATTTAACAATCAGAAAAAGATAAAAGAGGGAAATGAAAATTCCTGTTCCTATTCCAACGAACATAACAATGCTATCTATGGCATTTACATAATAAAAACCTTCAAAATTATGCTTGTCGTTTTGCTTCCATATTATATCAATGGAATCATTCCAATTGCCTAGCAGGACCTCTCTTTGCGCTGTTGTCAACTCCTCCAGATGCAAATCCTTTACCGAAGTAAGGCTCAATACAAAGTATAAAACAACAATGGCCAGTGGAAAGAATGTGGTTATTACACTGGCAAACCATAATTGTTTCCCTATGCTACCACTTTTAGATCGAAAGATTCGTTTTCTCAGTTCTTCTTCTGAATAGAAGAATTCCAGATATTTTAAATGCACCCTGTTCTTTTGCCAGAAATAAACAAACAGAAGTGTTAACAATGCTGCTACTGCCGATACAAAAAGAAAGTTCTGGAAAATATTTCTTTCTACCTCTTCAGGAAAAGCATCTGAAGACAGAACCATGGTTATGGCATATACATGACTTACCAGGTGGGGCAAAAGCAATATTAAACAATTGATATGAGGTGTATATAATATTAATTTTTTGCAAAACACCTCATGACGTTTCTGTATTACTTGCTGCTTTCTTTTGCGTTTTAAATACAACTTAAAGGGCAGGTTAAACAAAAAACCTATTAGATAGGCAATTACAAGAAACCTGAAAAACAAGAAAAAGAACCTGTTAAGTCTCGGATTATTTTCTTTATGAGCATCGTCTTCAGGGAGCTTGGATAAATCCCCTTCTGCCTGGGCAATAACAGAATCAACACGTTCATTGATTTGTTCAGGGGTTGGTACTGCCGCCCCAACCAAAGTATCCATAGCAAATGTCAGCATTGAATCTTTTGTGGCAACAATTTTATCTGCCTGATCAATTTTGATTTTACCGGATGCTAAGTTTTCTTTTAGTGTATTAGGAAGGTTTTGTAAAACCAGGAAGCTAACAAAGGGCAATACCAGAAAAAAATACAAAATGGTCGATGTGAGGTATATTCTTAACCCTTGAAATCTAGGTTTTCTTTCTTTCCGCATAATGCTATAGTTTATAAATGTTTAATAGCTTCCTCAATAGATTCCACTTTAGTGCTGCATATAAAAACAATGTTGTTAGCCAGATAAAAAACAGGTTAAACCAGTAGGTATATATTTCCAGACTCCCCAATTGCTTATATGAAGCGTAGAAATGAGCGCGGCCATAATTCGAATCAGGATTTTTATAAATAGGGTCTTTTAGTTGTATTAATTTATCCTCTACCTGGATTATTTTTTTAATACCATCTCTGTTTGTTACCAAATCGCTTATTGCCCTATTAAAATACTGCTGCTTAAATTCGATAAATGCATCCTTGCCGCCTGAGGAACGAACAAGTTCGTAGTATTTTTCATCATTTCTTTGCGAGGCATTGATTCTATTCTTCATGAACATTTCGTTCAATTGCATGAGATACTCATTTGTTTCCTGCAATAATTCCGTACTAACTGTCTTTATGTTTAATCCTGCAAGGCCTGCAAAAGGAACTCCTGTCTTACGCGCCAGTTGACCAATCTCATAATTGATTAATCTCAGGTTCTCCTTGATCTCCTTCTCATGTTCAACATTTCCCTTGTTTAAATCACAAAAAGTTATCCGGTTCTGCAGTTCAACAATTAAATAGTCTTTGTAATAACTGGCAGTGCTTATATCTTTCTCAATATCAAAAAAATGCTTCTGAAACTCATTTGATTTAAACTGGTGAACCATCAGCGCCTCAAATGCCCAGCGTGAAGTCATTAAGTCTCCAATAACAGGCACATATACCGGTGTGGTGATGCTTTTATGCAACTTGTCGTAATGCACAATAATACCACTGAATAATAATTCAGGCACCAATATAAAGGGTATTAATATGTAAATAGTTATAACAGAATTAAGTGCAGACGAGATATTCAAACCCAGCATATTGGCAAAACAGGAAGTGGAGAAAAGAATTAACCAGTAATGAAATGTCATTCCCCTGATTTCAAGTATAAAATTACTTATCAGTACAAAGGTGATCATTTGAATTGCCGATAGGAGAAACAGCAGACTGATTTTCGAGTGCAAATAGCTATTTCTGCTTAATCCTAAGAAAGATTCACGTTTCAGGTGCTTTCTGTCTTTAATTATTTCTTCGGCAGAAATTGACAGCCCAAGAAACAGAGCCACCACAACTGCCATAAAGATAAAAGCCGGCAGGTTTGCATTCTCCATAAAAATATAGGCATCAGGACTACCAACCTTTCCACTTATATATTTCGTGAAATACGCTAATAAGACAGCCAGGATCGGGGCTTCTAAAAGACTAATCAGGAGGTATTGTCTATTGGCAATTTTGGTAAGTAAATCACGATGAAGAAAAATCTGAAATTGCTTAAACTTTTTTGGAGTCCTTTCTACATGTTGATTGGGATTTAATTTCCTTTCAATACTTCCGGCATGCTTTCCCTGTGTTTCGTGAAAACTGTCAAACCACTCTTTTGGGCTGATTTTTCTTGTTCTGGTTAACTTACCATATTCATTTACGATTCTCGACTCAATAATTTGCAACAGTTGTTCGGGATTTACATTGCCGCATTCGAAACACTGTTCTATCTCCGCATTTATGTAATTACTCTTTGACTTAAAGTATTTTATAGCATCAATAGGATTGCCCGAGTATATTAAATACCCTCCTTTATCCAGGAAGAGCATCCGGTCAAACATCTTAAAAATATCTGAAGATGGCTGATGAATATTAACGATTACGATCTTCCCTTTCTGCGTTTGTTCCTTTAAGAGGTTCATAACCATTTCAGAGTCGACGGAAGACAGTCCAGATGTTGGCTCGTCGACAAACAGCACTGAGGGTTCACGAATCAATTCAAGGGCTATATTGAGTCTCTTTCGCTGTCCTCCGCTGATATATTTGTTTAATATACTACCAACCAGTAAATCTTTTATCTCAAATAAATCGAGATCAAAGAGCGTTTTCTCTACAAGTTCTTTTCTTTTTTCCTCAGAATAATTGTTCAGGCATAGTTGCGCGTTAAATTGAAGATTCTGGTATACCGATAATTCTTCGAATAAAATGTCATCCTGAGGTACATAACCAATGATGCTGCTTTTCCCTTTATTATTTTCATCGTACAAATCATATCCATTTATAAACACCTGACCGCTTTGAGGTTTTATATTTCCATTTAATATGTTCAGCAGGGTAGATTTACCTGAACCACTTGCGCCCATTATTCCAACAAGTTGTCCTGAATCAATAGCAAGATCGCGTATTCTAACACCATTCTCACTGTTCTTAAACCTGAACTCTATATCGCGGGCAATTAATGAGGTGCTAATCTCCTCTGGTAAATTCATAAATACCTTTACAATATCGGTATAATAGAGTGTATGAATGGTTGCACTCCTCAGTGATGAGCCTGTTTCAAATGTATACACCTGTTTTGGTGTAATATTCTGCCCGTTTAAATATATGTCTTGATTTCCAATATACCGGAAGGCAAATGTATTGGTGCTTTTAATGTGTAAAAAGATAATGCTTCCTGTAATGTTACCCAGATATTTATGCAGCGTTCCATCTTTTGGATGGCTTTTGTCAGCATTAATAAACAGGATATGATGTTTTTCAGGAAGGGTTTCAATGGTGTCAAAAACAAAACTTCTACAATTCTGGTATTCGGTTTCATCAATATTAAAAGCTGTTGCAACAGATAATACAAAATCCAGCTCTTTTTCAGAAATTTTCTCCCCCAACGAAATAAATTCCAGTAATTTCAAAAGCACAAATGTTTTCTGCTTTTGTTCCAGCTCCTGGTTAATTTGTTCACATATTGCCATAACCTTCATGGCATCCAACATTACCAGCTTTCTCTTCTTCTTTGCAGAAATATCGGCAATGTTGTCAGCATATAGCTTTAAAAAATCATCGAAAAGACTCAGATATTTTTGAATCAAATCTTTATTTAGCAAATTGCCAAGAAACGATTCAACAAATCTTCGTTCCTTTGTTGTCAGCATTCCTGAATTATCAATATCCAGTACCAGGGCAAATAATTGAATAAGGGCTTTTAATATATTTTCATTCATGATTGTTATCAGTTAATGTGATAACCGTACTTCCGTCCAGATATTTATTCACGAATATTATACTCTATGAATTGGTTTAAGATGCTGACGTCATAAATCAATATATTTATTATACATAAAGCTATTAATAATTTCCTGTCCGGTAAAAAATAAGCGGCAAAGCTTAAGCAGTATCTGTTAAATATTGTATTTTTATTTGGTATAATACTACTTATCCTTTATTTAATGACAAAGAATCAGACCATACTATATTATAAAGGGCCCATTGAATTTAAAACTACAGAAATACTTCTGCAGAAGGTTAAAAAAGATTTAGAGGGGCACAACATTAAGAAGGTACTTAAAAAACGTGTTTATAACATCATGGTCGAATGTATTGAAAATATTCTAAGACATCATGCAGCAGATCCGGACTCTAAAATTCACCCATACATAATACTTGAAAAGGGAGCTGAGGAATATTTAATTACAGCAGGTAATCTTATTACCAATGACGATGTAGGCTTACTAAAAGAAAAATTAAATATTGTAGGCAACCTGAACAAGGAAGGCCTGCTTAAAATGTATGATACCCAAATCAATAAAGAAGATGTTATCATTGAAGACGGGGCGGGACTAGGGATCATCACCATTGCCCTGAAGTCAAACAGTAGAATCAATTACACTTTTACGACAGTAAACGAGCAATTATCGGTATTTGAATTAAAAATAACTGTGCCCTTCGACCAATTTTTATAAAGTCTGTTTTATGAGAGAACTAATTATAGAATCTACTTCCAATTCGCCTAAAGTGTTGTATGACCCAATAACCTCCAGGTTTGAAATCTCAGGAGAGTCAAGACCTGAGAATGCAAGTGTATTTTATAAACCGGTCCTGGAATGGGTGCAAGAGCTGGAAACATTTTTAACCGGGAATAATTCACAAAGTAATACCCCATTTGAATTCAATTTTAGATTTGATTATTTCAATTCAACATCTGCCAAGTTTATACTTGATTTTTGCAAGAAACTGGGACAGCTTCATGCTCAGGGTAAACAAATAGTTATCCGCTGGCATTACGAAGAAGATGATGAAGATATGCTTGAGGTAGGTCGTGAAATGTCAAGGATGTCAAAAATTCCCTTTGAATATACTGAGATTAAGTTCAAATAAGTGAAAAATCCGTTACTTATTTAATCATGAGAAAGATATCGCCCCAGGTTTTGAAATCCCAATTCACTGGGGCAGACGGAACTGACATCATTTGTTCAAAACCTTCTTTAAAGCTCCTGTAAGGTACTTTCTTAGCAGCTATTGCCTTTTCATGAATTAAACCTTCTTTTGTAGATTCTTCATCTTCTATATGTTTTACCCGTCCGGAAGATTCTAAATCAAATTGAATCTCCTCTATTTGTTTTTCTTTCAAGAGGTGTTTGAATTTCAGACTTATGAGTTTATCAAGAATGATCTCCAGCTCGGGATGGGTAACCTCCTGTTTAATTTCACCAAGAAAACGGATGATTCTTTCAATCAATCCTGAATCAGTAATGCTGATGGTCATGATTGAGTATTCCGGATCGGAATAATAATAAAGTCCTTTCTGTTGCTCAATGGGTGCGTTGTAGCCCAGAATATCGCTTCTCATAACACGGATATCGTCCCGGATGGTCCTGATAGAAACAGGTTTATACCTGCCACGATATTCTGCCAGGGCATCCGAACATTTTTCTATCAGTTCCGGGATGGACCATCTCCTCTTCCCTCCCGAAAGGCAGGAATTAATGGTTTTATATCGGATCAGTGCATTAAGGTTTGCCGGCATGATAAAATATTCTGGCATTGCAGAAAGACTGCAATGTCGTGGATTTTATTTGTAACAGGATTTAAAATTAAGCATTAATCGTAAATAAATGGAATTATGAAAACAACAGCCAAACAACTCACTACCTACGGTAACCTGGGATTGGTACAAATCAGCGTGGAACCGGAAACGGATCTTTACTTCAGACCTGGAGGGCCCGAAATAAGATCAGGAAGATTGATCATCTCTGAATCAACTGGAGAAGGTATTGTCGGAAAACTGATGGCGATCAATAATACAGAGGCCTATCTGTTATTAACGGATGCTGATGTTCTTGCCGGGGCAAAACAGAACAGGGTGCTGAATAAATCCATATTACTGGCGCCAATGTCCAAGACAGCCATTGATGTTTCCTGTATCGAGCGATTACGGTGGCATTATACCTCACAGAACTTCAGCAGCCCGGACGCTGTTATAGATCCCGATCTCAGGAAAGAGAAAGCCAGATCATTGTCTTTCACGAAGAATGGTCCTGCGGAACAAAAGCCGGATACACAGCGGGTAGTCTGGTCACATGTTCATGAGAGCATCAGGGAGCAAGGATGTCCCAGCAGAACGGAGAGCTATTCAGAATTGATTCATTATCGCATGGAAAGAACAGCGCGTGATTTTCCTGCCTGTGAACCTGAAAAGGGATGCAACGGACTGGCTGTGATCCTGGACAGGAAGGTCATTTCGGCAGATCTATTCGGAAGGGAAGAAACATACCGGTATTATTTCCCCATGCTTCGGGACGCGGCATTCCGAATGGCTCACCAAGGGAGAAAGGAAAAACCTTTGAATGTTCACGAAGCATATTATAAAGTACTTGATACGCTGGATCATTTCGGAGCGGCTGAAAGGCATCGTGAAAAAGGTTATGCCGGAGCAGGATTGTTCAATATTGTTGAAACTGCAGCCATTGTAGGTTTTGAATTAACGTTAAAGGGACAGCTTATACATGATGCCATCTTTGCAAACCGTTTTTGAAATGCATGACCTATAGAAATGGCCGCGTCTTATTAACCGGCGTCAAATTTAAGTCGCAGCTGGGCGAAGTCGGGAGACTTCGCCCGGACTACCCCGGCAAGGTCAGGTATAAAACAAGACCGCACTGATGATAATGGCGAATGCTGACAACAATACCTGATGATTCGCCGTATACCTTAAGAAATCACTAACATTCCAAATGTATGCATTACAAAATTATAAGTTCAGCCCTTGTACTTTCAATCGCTTTGGCCGGTTGCAGTAAAGACAACAACAACATAAGCAATCCTTCCATCGCTATAAAAGGAACCATTTCAAATAACAGTTCCAAGAGTGCCGGTATAAACGCTGCCAATACTGCATCGCTGGCTGATGCCACAAAAGTGCTGGTTTTTAACAGCAGTGGAGGTTACGATCTTTTCAATATTGAAAATAACTCCTTTACAGCCAAAGCCACGCAGGGTACTGCATCTGCCCTGGCTTTCATAGATGCCAGCAATACCTATATCGGCTGTTTGCATGCAGGCGGGCTGAATGTGCTGCCTCTCGTAAGTTTGGCCGATGGCAGCAATTCGGTCATCGATCTGAGCAACCTTACGCTGGACGGAACAAGCGTGATCCCGGCCAACGATCCCATTGGCAGCGTAATTGATCTGAACCAGGACGAAATAGACCGTTTCAGACAACTGGGCTCCTTTTTCGGATCATTATCCAGGAATATTGATGCTGATAATGATGGGACACCGGATCTCCTTAACAACAAAGCTCTGTATGTAAGCACGATATTTGACATTTATTGCGGTAAATGGGGACTGAACGATGTTCCCCCGCAGCTTATCGATACATCCCGTTTGTTTACCAACTATACCCTGCGTATTTCAGGAGGCAAGGCCATCATGCCGTCCAATCAGGCAATAACCCTTGCCGGTCCGGAGGGATCACCCTATGCGGATGTCATTCAATCATACTATACCACCGGGCCCTGATTGCTTCATCTCCTTTTTCCGCCGTGAAACCCAGGCGCCTCAGGGCTATCCTTTCGGTTCGGCATTTATGCCCTTCGCTGATGGTAGCTACAGCCTGACGCTCGATGATAAAACCTATACCATCCATTACTCGAACATCAATGTGAAGTATTTCTTTATCCTGGCCATTCCAACCGTTCATACCAATGACAACAACGAGATTACTTCCATTACCATCGAGTATCAGGATATAAACGGTGAGCTCCTCACTCCCGAGAATTTCGTTTACCAGACCATGGTACAGCTTAATGATATACACTATAATCAGATCAGCCAGATAGGCGTAATGTGGGAAAGCCCTGAAGCCAAATCCAACAATGAGCTCTATACGTTCAAACCCAATAAGGCCATCCAGGTATCAGAGCTGAACAACATCAATGTTTGCTATATGGATATGGTCGGGAACGCTTACAATATTGGATTTAACAAGTAATGAACGGTTACGGCGGCAGGTGGCCGATGCTGCTGTTTTGCTTACTTAATTTATTAAATCCCTTTTAATATCCACCAACTGGGCGAAGTCTCCGGACTTCGCTTAGCCTGGGAAAATAATAGATATAACCCACTTACAGGCGAACTTGATAGACGCTGGTAATTGGTTTTTTGCTACATTTGAAAGAACGGGGTAATGAAATAGCTATTAGCATGGGATCATAAGCAATCCAATTTCAATTTGGGAGGTAAGGCCGGTATAAAGAATAATCGCAGGATTTATTGAATAAGGGATTGAGGGGCACGAAGTGTGTTAAATTAACCCCTTTGAAAGTCATACAGTATAATCGCAAAATAAAGATGTTCCCTACACTCCCATTTTCCACTTCTATAAAGCCAAAATGGAATGAAAGAAGCAAAAGACCCAGTTCTATAAACCAGTTAGGGGCAAGGTTGAAAGGACAATGGTACATTGAAAAAATGAATCGAAAAATTGAAAAAACAGATTGACAATATATTTGCACTGATTGAAAGATACTACAAGAAAAAATTAGTTTTTGCTAACCCGCATTTGCCCTTTTGGACAAATATGGAATCGCACACATTGCACACAATTGCAAATCACACAAGCCAACCCCTAGTCCGAAGTTTGCAAAAGAGTGCAATCGCCCGACTCAAAATATTATTGGATACACAATATTCAACTAACTTTAGTCTATGATTAGTAAGTACGAAATATTATATATAGAATTTGGAAAGAAGTTTACTACAGCAGATTTTGAATATTATCTTGAAAACTATTTCAATAATTGTTGGAACTACAAGAAAATTGTTTTTCAATTAGAAAATATTGAATGGATTGCTCTTGAAGAACTCACTTTCCTTTTTGCCTGGTTAAGATATCTAAAAATTAATCATCCGAACCTAACCAGTATTAAAATAAACCTACCAAGGTTAACTCCACAAGAAGATTCTGATAGTTATAGGAGAAGGAAGCAAAGATTGTTGAATTTGTGGAATGTATGGAAAATCTGGCAAAAATGTGAGCTTAATTTGTCTTCTGAAACAAATATTGATAGTGATATTAATAAGTATGTGGATAAATTTCAGTACGATTCACATTGGCATCACATTGTACCTTTTACAAAACTTGATTCTAAAAGTATTAAAGATTTTCATGATATAAGGGAAAAAGTTGAGAAAAATATATATGAAAGATTTGATTTGAGTGCTCAGTTAACAGATTTTAAGAAAAGTATTCCTCGTTGACACCTTTTGAAAATAAAGCTTTAAGTGGAATAATTTCGACAGAGTTATTTTTAAACTCAATAATTCATGCATATAACATAGATGATAATTTTAGTGAATGCTATTTTGCTGTTTCATTAAGAAATAAAATAAACATGAGCGAATAAGAAAAGAAAGAAGAGAGAGGAGAATCACTATCTGACGATGAAATAAAAAGACGAATTAATTTCATTCTTTCTGAAAATCTTAAAGAAAAAAACATAGATGAACAATCTTATTTTGAAGACACAGACAATAAGGGCATTTCAACTAATGATTCATTTATTGAATTTACATTTTTAGATTTTGGTACTGGTATTCCCAGAAAACTAAAAGAACAATATAATAAAAGTGAAATTAATTCCTTACCCCTATCACTAAAACACTATGAAAAGAATTATACCAATGAATTCATTGTTTGTGAAGATAGTAGAATAATTGAATATGCCTTTTTACTTGATTCTTCATCAAATCTTTTTAATAAACGCTTAGAAATTAATGATTATGTACCAAGAGGCTTGTTCTTCTTGGTGGATATTATTAGAAGGTATCGAGGGTTACTTATTGTAAGAAGTGGAAAAGGTAAGGTAATATATAATTTTAAACACACCAATGTTATTTCAGAATCAGTAAGATTCTCTGTATTTGATTCAAATTTGACTTATTTTAATGGTACCTTAATTTCATTTGCCAGCAAAAAATGAAAAAGAACTTATTTTTAACAAACTGGAAATAAATCTTGAAAACAAATTTAAAAAAGACAATGAACAAGAAAAATCTCAGATTATCGAATATATAAACATAAATGAAATGATAAAATTAAGTCAAAAGCATTTAAATAGCGTAGGTTTAACTGAATTATATAACAATACTTTCAAAAAACTAAATGATAAAATAGATGCTTTTAAATTCCAGACATCCCACTATTTACATTGATTTTTCGGGATCAGAGAATTTAGAAATTATCAACCGCAAATTGTATTTCTATCTCTGGATATTCTTGAATATTTAATTCTAATACCAAGGTAATTATTGTTCATCCCTCTTTTAAATCTTGGCCAATTGTATCAAGCTAAACAAGCTATTAAATTTTCTAAATTGCCTATTTATAGACCAATTCCATGTTTTATTTACGACAATAAAAAAAAGATTCAAATAATTTGGCTTGGTATTACCGAGGTACAAGATGAAGAATTATTAAATAGTAGTGTTTTACTTAAAAACAAAAAAGAGCTACAATATTGACAAATACATTAATAAATATGAATTAGTTGGTAATGTTATAACTATTGATGAAAGTGATTTTGTTAGTGTTAATCTTGAGGATATTTCAACATTCTCTAGCACTATCTCTGAAATATTATTTTCTAAAGAAATACCAAAGCGCTTTTTAGAAAAATATCTTTCGCATGATAAAACGGTTTCAAATGGCAACTGAAATAGTTTTTTAGGATAAATCATTTATTTATTGGACTTCAGGGGGATATTATCAAGAAAAGTTCATCACTTTTATTGATTTATTATATAGCTATGAAACAATAAAGATTGGAAATAGAGGAGAAACAATTGATGAACATTTTGGAGAAGAGTTGCAAGGTATTTAATTGAAAAATATAACTATTGTAATAATTTGCCATTAGATATTGATTATATAGTAGACAGCAACTTTAAAGTAGTTAATTATTAGGCAAACATATTAAAAATATGTACCATAGGTTGGTACTTAATGAAAGTGGAAATAATAAAAAACCTGAATTAATTCGTTTGGCAAACTACCATGAATTTACTTTAGAAAAAGCATTTATTCGTATTAAAGAGGGGAATAAAGTTTTAATAGTAAATGATGTTATTTCTACAGGTAAATTAAGTAATGACCTCCATCAAAAACTAATAGCGTTAAAAAAAGCTGATATAGTAGCAATATTTACATTAATTGATTCCAGAGATAAAAACTCCAAAGACGTAAAGCACTTTTTTGATGAAACGGTCGATGGAAAAACATATAAATTAATAGATTATCCTATTGAGAAATTTAAATCAAAAAAAGCTTTAGTTGAAAAAACATAAAAGACAAGTAATATCTATCAACACCGTATAATTAATGCCCCAAGCATGATGAAAGAAGCTAGAGCGTAGCATGGGGGAAAACATATTATATTTTGGAAATAAAACAAAAGAGAATAAAGGAAATGAGAAATTTCTTGAAAATTTCACTAGTTCTGAAAATCTATGGATTGGTCACTTTAATCATAATGTAGCACATCATTTATATTATTTTAAAACTCATGAAATTTTATTATCCGAAAAGGGAGAAAAACTATTAAAAGAGATTTTCGATTTTATTACTAAAGGTACAATTTTACAAATAAAAGTAACTTAACTATGTTTTTCATCCAATGTTTTCGGCTATCGAAACAATGATGAATAACAAATTAAAAGATATTTTATCAAATTATCCCAATTTCCATAATTTTCCTTTGCCAAGAATTGATACACCTAAGGGTTGGAGATTTACATTCCCGCCTAAATTATTAAATGCAAAAGGTTGGAACTTCACAAAACGTAATATCCTTATCATTGATGATGGCAGTTGTTCTGGAGATACTATATTGCAAATGATTGATTCTATTGCAATGATTGAAGTTAATAAAATTGTTGTTGTCTCTATTATTGCTAGACTTGAAGACTTCCAGAGAGAATTTTTTTCTCGTTTAAGTTCAATAAAGGGATATAAAAAATACAACCCACATATTACGCTTGAAAATGATACTTGGGATTCCTTATCATCGCAATATGGAATACCCAAATAATAAATGAATAAAGCATAATAAATCCATGCTTGTTCCAGGAGAAATAATTGGAATACCTCAATCGATAGAGACAAGTAAAAATATTCCCTTGAGTATATATTTTGGTACTCATTTTCATATCCCTGTATATTCTCCGCTTAAACACTGTCCTTTCTGTCATGAATTTTCTCTATTGGCAGAGGAATTGAATTCTCCCGTTGAGCTTCCTGTTTCAGTAAAGAACTATATAGAAAGTAGAATTAAAGAGATTACCAGATATGAAACTGATGGTACTCTACTGAATAAGGAAACAGAGGAATACAAATGCATCTCTCTTTTATATTTCCCAGAAGAAATTGATTTAAAAAAGATTTTTATTGAAAGAGATAGGATAGGTAAAATAGATACCTATCGACTATATAGAGATTACATAAAAGATAGCTATGACAATGTTGTAATTGACTACTATTTAGCAGTCCTATTACATGAAAATAGATTAATAGATACTGTCAGTCACTTATTGCCTCACTTAAAAGTTAAACTTGTAAATGCAATTAAAAATTACTTTGGAATTAAAAGTAATGATACAAATATTCATTTAACTCTAAACTGGCAACAAAAACCCAGATAATTAAAGCACTGTTTCTCATAAATGAAGAGATTTTATTTGATTCAACCCAAATTAATAAAATAGTAGATTCTATTGCTGATGAAGATTTTGATTCCATAAATTATTTGTCTTATATATATTGGAAAAGACTGAAACTTAAACGGAAATATTAACACAATAATTGCAATAATAAATCAAATATGGAAATTTCTTGGTGATAGAAAAATAAAAAAAGCATGGGGGCAATTTAGGGTGTGGATTTTAAATCAACAGCGTCATCCATATTCAGAAGGATTTAGTTTTCAGTATCTGAAAGATTTCTATATCCGTAAAGAAATTGAATATCCGAATCATCTTATAATTGGAAGAGAATTTATGGCTCTTCAATCAAGGCTGAATGGTTTGAAATATAAAGTAATTGAAGGGAAACTTACTAAAGTTCCCGATGATGATTATAAAGATAAAAAAAGAATTTTTATAGAAGCTACATCAAAGTTAAAACATCCCTTTGAATATTTTAGAAGATAAAAAATTTAAGAAAATAATTGATTTATGCGGATTCTATGATATTTTTCATATAGTGAGGATGTTTGTGCAAATTCTATTTTGAAAAAAGTAGCACAAATCATTTGATAACATGGGTTCCATAGAAAGTATTAATAAAATACTTGAGAAACTCAATGTATTTATTGATTTTTATTTGAAATCGGATTCAGAATTTGCTCAATTTTTTATAAAACATGAAGTTAATCCTAATAATATTTTTTTTGAAATAAAGAGAAGAATATATAAGTGAATTAGAAAGAAATGAAATAAAATATTACGATGAAATAAATCTAAATCCAGATTTATTATTAAGACTTCATCCTACCTGCTTTATTGTTATAGTTTCTGAATTATTTAAAAATTGTATAAAACACACAAAGGACATCAAATCAACGCTTTCTTCTATTGAAACAACTAATTCAATGTCAATAAAAATTTATCAAAATAGTGAGTTTGTTATTATTAACTATAAACATAGTTTAAAGCTTAGCAAGGGCAATAAGCTAGAGTTAAGTGGATTAAATCCAGTTAAAACAATATTCAAATATTTTGGAGGTACCTTTGAAATATTCGATTTAAAAAATGACTTTAGTGTTAATATTTCAATACCTATTGGTAAAAGTTAATATAAATTTTAAAGCATTGTACAATGAAAAAAGAAAATGTATTTCATTTTGTATTTTGTGAGGATAGGATTAATCGTGAAGACGAATTTAGACCTTTTGTTTATGAGATGTTACAGACAAATATACCATTTCTATTTGTGACTGATGTTCCTAATTTTAATATTTTTAATAAATTTCCATCAGAGCAATTGGTTACAGTATGAGTTCACCATCAGGCGAATCATTTTAAAACTGATAAATTCGGAAGGTATTTGGGAGAAAAAATGGGAGCAGAATTAATTGATAGTTACCCGTATTTAAAGTTTAAGTACATAACTCGTGCACCAAATCATCCTCATAGATCAGATGATAAGAAAAATACGCCATAAATTTCACTGAATGACATTTATGATGAAATTAAAAATTCTGATAATTTCCAAAAAATTTCTGATTTTTTTGATAAAGAAACATTTAAAAATACAAATGATATAAATAAAAAAGAGCATTTCGTCTGAAAAAACCAATATTACTGTTGGAAATGATTTTTCAGGTATAATAAATATTGGTGATAAAAGTAAAATTAAAAATAGAGTTACAATAAAAGGAAATATTGAACATCTTGCTAAAGAATTGGGAAAAAGTCAATGTAGCTAAAAGTGATATTGAGGAGTTAAAAACCATTTTAAGTACAGATGAACCTGATTATAAAAGCAAAAAATTCGGGAATAAAACTATAAATTGGATTCAAAAGATGATTGGTAAAGCACTTGATGGCACCTGGCAGGTTGGTATTGAGACAGCTGGTGGCATATTAGCTCAACTACTTTTAGCATATTATGGAATGTAGCTTAGCTCACAGCCAAGCACAATTGCAATTCACTCATGCTAACCCTCAAACCAAAAATTGCAATATAGCTTGTCTGTCTGCCAACTTTTTTTGCCAACCCGAAAACCTAATTTTTTGGAAACGTAGTGCTTCGATTGTGACAATCAGTAAGTAATAAATGATTGATAATAAGACAATAACAAAACAAAGCCCAGCCTCTAACAGCGTATATAAGCCATTGCTGGCAGCGGGTTTGCGTAGGTCAGTTCTTTTGGTTACCTTGGTGTAACTAGATAAGTAAATGCCTTGGTTTACTAACGTCTCATACACGCGGACGTTGTACGCTAGCTGAAAGCTTCTAATAACTAATAACTTACTGATAACCATAATTAAACTGTTTTTCTGTTGCAAATGTGAATTCTGTCAATTAATTTTAACTTTATTTTTTTATTATGGCTTTTACTAATTCGAATTAATTCTTCGCCGGTTATCCAGTATATCTTACTTGCAGAAGTGATGTATCATTTATAAAGGATTTTCAAGAAGGAGAGATTTTTAAATAATGAATTCCATTATAGAACTATTTCCAAAAGATGACGTTGAAAATGATTGGAATGCATTGATGAAAGATCTTAGTGAAGAGGAAATAAAGAAAAGAAAAGCTATAATGAAAGCATTTTTGTTTATTTTCAAAGAATTGGCATCTGAGAAAATAAGCGAAAGTGAGCTGAGGGATGATTTTGAATGTTTGGCTATACCTTCTAATTATCTGCAATATGCGATAGAGAAATTAAATTCAATACAAGAATTTAAAATCAAAGCATCAAAAGACGAAAATACCATACGATAATGTACTACGATACATAGAATGGAGAATCTATTTTAAGAAATTACAATGATGGTTCAAAAGAAGATGTTGCTATTATTGAATTTCTGTATAGTCTTAATGGAGAGAAAGAAATACTTCAGTTAGATTTTAGTCATAAAAGATTGTTACATTTTATTTCTTTATTAAATAAAATTGAACTTAAATTATGCCAAACAAAACAAGGAGAGTTTTAATACAGCATGATACTTTAGATGATACTTTTCAAAAGATGCTGTCTGATGAAAAGGAAAATATTGATAATAAATCGGAATGGGGTAAGCTTCAAAATGAAGTAAATGCATTAAAGCATCGTGTTCATGGATTAGAAATTTTAGTCGGGGTCTACAAGTACGATTTTTTAATTGATAGACCAGTATCTTCTATTAGTGAGCCAATTCCATTAGATGATGTTGATTTGGATTGTGGTAATCGTAAAATTAAAATACCAGAGTAGATGGAAAACATATTGGTACATGTTATTGAAAAAAATGCTTCAAGTGATAATTTCTTAATGTTTACAAAAGAGATTTCAAGTCGTTGCGGCGTTACGTTAAAAGAAATTATGGAAGTTTTAGAAAACTCTAATAGCTTTATTCAAAATAATTTAGGACAGTATACAACTAGAACATTGTATGAAAAATACGTTCCTTGGTATATTAAATTTCTTCATAGTTTTAAGAATAAAATAGACTAATGGCATTTCTTATTTAATATTCTCTGAGCCTATTATTTTATCTGGGTTAGGTGGATTGACCTATCCATTACTTGTATATTTGGAACATGATAGTACTAAAAAGTCAAAACAAATAACTTTTAAAAAAACTCGCGATTATGTTGCGGTTTTTATTTATGTATTTTTTGCATTACTAGTTGGTTACGCATATTTTAAAGGGCAAAATGAAGTCAATCGTCTTCTTCGGCAATTCATATTGGCATTTCTGCGCCTTTAATTTTACGTACGATGTCTAATATTATACCAACAGAAATAAAAAAACAAAAGTAACGTTTAATTTAACTTATTAATTTATAAGGTATCATATAATACAGTTAGGTTGCAATTTCATAATAACTATTGGAGAAGTAGTTCTTCGAATTTGTTTTTTTAATTTGCCAGCGTACAACAACGTATATACCCCATTGCTGGCTGTACCTGTGCGAACCTCAAGCATAGTACAAAAAAGATAAATCGTTACGCTTTGTCCATCGTTGGTGTATCTAGATACGTATGCTCTTTGTGAACGCAACGGCTCATACACGCGGGCGTTGGGCACAAGGTAAAGAGAATAATATGTTTAATGTTTATTAATTAGTCTTGATAAGTAATAGAAATAGTTATTTAAACTACAAAATGGAGGGACAAATGAAAATAATTTTATATGCAGAAAAAGGTATGCAAGTTGATTTAGGAACAATTTCTACTAATCTTAATAAAATTTGCAAAAGAATACATTTTCAAGTTGGAAAAACCGTTTTGGAAATTGATTCACAATTGATTTCTCATCCTGAAACCTATAATTCTATTGATACAAAACTAATTCAAGAAGCAAATAATTATAACTATGCCTTTCTATTTACAGACAAACAATATGATAATAATTACTTTTTTGAAACATATAATAATAAAGCAATAGTTTCATTTTTTGGCTGGGATTATTTAACGACACTTAGCAAAAACAATGGTATTATCCATTTTATTGCAGAAATAATAGCGCTTAAGATTGATAATTCAAAACGACACGATGATTCAACTGGTTGTATATATGATTTTGGGTGGAACAAAACAGTAATTGATTTAGAGATGAGAAATGCTTTTATTTGTCCTTCGTGTTTAGCAAGAATTACTTCTAAAAAGCTTCATGAAGAAAAAAGTGACTTATTTATTGATCTTAAGGAAATACTTGATATTCTTGGAAAAACATCAAAATGGAATCAGGATATTGTGACATATTGGAATGGTTTGAACAATTCAAATCCAGATTTTATTACATCAAAAATTAAAGAGCAATTATCATCAAATATTCATGATGTATTCTTAGCGCATAATTCAATTGACAAACCATTTGTAGAAATAATTTGCAGTAAATTAAAATCAAAGGGATTAAATCCATGGTTAGACAAAGAACAGATTCCACCAGGTCGTTGGTTTCAAGATGTAATTCAAGATACAATTAAAAAAATTTCTTCAGCAGCTGTTTTTATTAGTAATAATGGTTTAGGTCGTTGGGAAGTTGTTGAACTTCGATCGTTTATTAGTCAATGTGTTGAAAGGAAAATACCAGTTATCCCTGTTTTATTACCTGGAGTTGAAAAAATACCAAATGAATTTGTATTTCTAAATGAATTCAGCTGGGTTAAATTTAAAAGTGAAGTAACCGAGGAAGAACCACTAGATAATTTAATTTGGGGAATTACAGGAAAACATCCTAAAAGATAAATTAATACCCTGTGCATAGCAGCGTGTATAAGTCATTGCTGGCATTGAGTTTGCGCAGGTCAGTGCTTTTGTTTACCTTGCGCTATCTAGACCACAAAGTGCTTTTTCGACGAAACTTCTCGTAAACGCGGACGTTAGACACAACTGTATAAAAATACGCACGAACATGAAAAATTTACTTAATATGATAGACAAACTTTTAAAAAATGATTTTACAATTACTTCTAAAAAGATTGCAAAAACATTTGAACAAACGATAGTATCCAATTACAGTCAAAGAGAAGATAATATTGTTGAAAATCTAAGCAACTTGAATTTTATTGAAAGCTCAAGTGATTTTTCTGTGAAAATAAAATCTGTTTATATCCACGGAAATAAGTCTCAAGTGGATTTTAGTTATTATAATTCTAATACTCAGCGTGAATTAAGTGATATTATTTTTATTTCAAGTTTATATAAACTCGGAGTTAAAGTCTTTGAAAAAGTTACATTTAATCAAGTTAAAAAAGGACATTCAAATTTCACTCTGAATCAATCAGGTATTGAACAATTGTACTTGTTATCAAGACTTCCTAAATTTAAAGGATACTGTGGTTTAATTCCTAAAAAGGATTATACTTTAATTGATTACTCAAAAACATTAGGTTCGTATGGACTTCTATACTCCCCAGGAGATTTTGCATTTATATCAGCAAAAGTCTTGTCAGAAAAGATTGGGCAGAAAAGAACTTTTCACTTGAAGGATATTTTCTCCGATGAACATGTTTGCAACGATGAATTAAGGTATTATCTAAGTGATAATCTAATTGCTATAAATCGAAATAACCTTTTGCCCATAATAGATACAAAAAATTATTGTTCAAACATATATGATTTTATTCTTCATTTTTTAAGATTTAATATTGGAGATATTATTTGTGATAGTGAATTTTCTCAGCAATCAATCTAGAAGCAAAACAATTAATTGAAGATATTTTTATGTCATTAGTTAATAGTAGTGATTCAAGTATTCAAACCTTTGGAAGAGAATATTTAGGAGATTCTAATTCTAATCAAGAATCGGTTTTTGAAGGAGGTGGACTTAGAATTGTTTGGGCAAAAACAGATTTGAAGAATGAAAATGTAAAAAATTAGTAAACAACATATGCCTAATACATGGTATAGTGCATGCGGTTTTCATAGGTTATGTGAAGTGTTGTAGCCCGCTTCAACTTATCGTGTAACTTGATAGGAAATCGCGCACAATCCCTAACTAACCATACCGCCACCGTTGGCAATTATATTAAAATGAAAATAATGACATTAGAGAAACTTTTTGATTTGTTGGACGACTGGAGAAATCTTCCTTCTTACCAATTAGAAAGAAGAGCTGACATTTTTTTTGCTCTTCACCTAGAGACAATTATGGAGAAAGTTCTAGTTACAAAAATTGACGTAATAATTCCTGAATTTCCTTTACGGGTTGGAGAAATATCAGACAAGTTGCCCGAATTAAACAAGTCCTTTAAAATTGACTATTTGGTTTATTCAATCAATTCGCAAAAAGTATTCCTAATTGAATTAAAAACAGATCAACGTTCAAAAAGAGAAAAGCAAGATTGGTATTTGGAAAATGCGACTAAAATTGGAGTGAGCGGTTTAATGGATGGGATCATCAAGATTTATGGTTCTACAAATCAAAAAGTAAAATACAATAGACTTGTAAAGAAATTAGAAGAAATTCAATGGATTAAAGTGATAGATAATGAAATTGTTAATCTAAATTGCCCTATAAAACCAGAAGTTATATACATTCAACCCATCAATGATTCTAATAGAAATGATACTATTTGCTTCGATGATATTATTTCTGCATTGTCAGGTATTAATGATCCTTTAACTAAACGATTTATTAAGTCATTAGAAAAATGGAAAGTTGATACAAATAAAGAATCAATATAAGTACCAACAATGGGGTTAATAAATGACTGGGTATTAAGTTACGAATATTGGTTCTTTTTGCATCCCTTTACTAACTTAACAAAATAACGCTATAGCAGCGCAACTCATATCTTCTAAATTTTTCTCCCAAGACATAACGGATAAATTAAATCATAAAGACAAGATAAAATAATCAGCCAACGCACAAAACAGCACACAACCAAAGCTTGCAAAAGAGGGCAATTTGATCTAATTTAAAAGTATAAGCTTTAAAGCCAATTCAAAAAGATAATTTATAACTTCGCAAATATCAGACTCATATGAATACAAAAATTTCTACCGTCATGGAACGAAGAATTATTGAAGATTTTGCCAAAGAAATAAGTTTTAAAAGGAGCTTGGTAGCAAACCTGAAAATATGGTAATTGAATTTAGAAATGATCGAAAAAATCAAAAGACTAGACCAATATTTTTAGTACCAATTAAAATTCTAAGATTTCGAAAAGACAATGGACGTATTGCCTCAGATATTTTAAGTTATGAAAAACTACACGGAGTCCTAGACGAAACTTTAGAATCTACTCAAGATATTATTCGCAAATTTCTTAAGGATAAAGACACTGAAAATAATGAAAAGTTAAAAAACTCAATTTTACATTCTGAACAAAAAGATCCTGCAATTATTACCTCTGATGGTTTTCTAATAAATGGGAATAGAAGAAAAATGATTTTGGAAGAATTGAAGATTGAAACAATGAAAGTTGTTATTCTTCCAGGGAAAAATGATGTTGGCGATGGTGGTCCTCCAACAATCAAAGAAATTGAGCAAATTGAGAATAGATATCAATTACATAGTGATGGGAAAGCAGAATATACAAATTTTGACAGAGCCATTTCCATTAAAAGAAAGATAGAGGCAGGAATGACTTTGGAAGAACAATTAAGAGATGATCCAAGCTATGTAGGTTTATCAGAAAAGGAATTTATAAAAGTTATTCAGAGATATCAAGAAGATTTTTTGGGTCCTCTTGAATGCATTGATCGATACTTAGAACAACTCGATAGAGACGAATTATATGATACAATTTCTGAAGGAAAGAACAGACAGAGAAGGACGATGGTACTCTTTCTTAGAATATTATAAATTATACAAGCAATTAAAAGATAATAAAAGAAGAACTGAATTAGGCGTTGAAGAAGATGAGGTAGGTGATGTTGAAAATGTAATCTTTAAAATCATTAGAAAAAAAGATTTTCCAGATAATGTAAAATTAATGGATGTTGTAAGGAAATCTTCAAAGTTTCTTAAAGACAAAAATGCCAAAAAGGAATTTATGAGAATCAAAAATATTCCTAATACATTAATTGGAAATTATGATGATGAAGAATCAAAAACAATTGATAAACACTGGGGCAAAGAAAATGCAACAACTATTATCGGAAGCATTAAAAAGGCTACTCAAATAATTGAACATAAAACAGAAATTGAAACACCACTTTCCTTACTAGATGGAGCTCTCAAAAAATTAAATCATGATAATATGCAACCAGATGTAATTGATATTTTTAAAATTGATGAAGCACTAAAAAAATCAAAAGATATCCAGATTAGAGCACATGATTTGGAAAAACTCTTTTGGGAACAGAAAAACAAAGTGAAAAAAATATTGAGAAAAAATGATAATTGATCTTACAGAATATAGTATCTCCATTTCAGATTATGATCTTATATCTCATCAAATTAGCCAACTTAAATTTTGGGGATTTAAAACCGTAAAACCCAAAATGTTATCTTTTTATGGACAAGATTCAGAAAAAGTACTAATTAAAACTTTAAATTATTTACAAAAGGAATGTGTAAAATTTACTGTTACAGAAAACTGTAATATTTTAATTTCCAAAATATTAGAAAGAACCAACGCCTTTCAAAATATTAAAGAATTAGGTTTGGCTTTCAAAAATGGAAATTTTGATGAAACTAAATTTAACGAGTTTAAGCAATTTCTTGAAGATCATTTATTAACTAGAAAACTTAAACCCCATCAAGTAAAAGCCGCATTCCATTTATACCTAATTCAAAATGGTGCAAATTTCTCTGTGCCAGGGAGTGGAAAGACTTCCGTTGTATTAAGCGTATATGAAAAACTTAAATTCGAAGGAAAAGCAAATGTCCTATTTATAATTGGACCACCTGCTTGTTTTGGTCCATGGAAATTTGAGTTTATTGAAACTCTTGGGAGAAATCCAAATTATAGAATCCTTGCTGGTGGTGATAAAGAAAATCGAAAAAGTGAATACTTTGCAAATGTTACAAACAAAGCTGAATTATATCTAACAACTTATCAAACCCTCATCAATGACCAAAAAGAGATAAATATATTCTTTTCGCAGCCAGATATTAATGTTTTTCTCGTTATCGATGAAGCTCATTATATAAAACAAGTTAATGGGAACTGGGCTAGCGCAGTACTGAATATATCAAAAAACACCTGCTTTCGATGTATTTTGACGGGAACCCCTATACCAAAGAGCTTTAGTGATGTATATAATCTTTTTGATTTTTTATGGCCTGAAAATGAGCCAATTGATTTTAATTCACGGATTAAGCTTCAAAATCTTGAAAATGAAAATAAAATTGATGACGCAAAAATAATACTTGATTTAAAAGTAGGGCCACTTTTTTATCGCGTTAGAAAGAAAAGATCTTGGTTTAAAACCAGCCATTTTTCATGATCCGATTGTTCTTCAGATGAATAAGTATGAAAAAATAATATATGATGCAATAGAAAAGAAAATAAGGAGCTACTCACTTGACGATTATTTACTAAACATCGACCTAATTAATAGGTTGAAAAAGGGCAGAATGATCCGTCTAAGACAAAGCGTTTCTTACCTTCACTTACTTTTTAATGCGATTGAGAACTACGATGAAGATATATTAGAGGATGATAAGGATTTACGGTACATAATTCAAAATTATAATGAGCTTGAACTTCCTGGGAAATTGACTTATTTGACAGCTCAAATACAAAGATTTAAAGAACAAGGTAAAAAGGTAGTCGTTTGGACAAATTTTGTAGGTACTATCGAAAAACTTGAAAAACATTTCAATGAACAATTGGGATTCTGATTCTCGTTCAATTTATGGTAAAACACCTATAGAAACAGACTACAATTTCTGATGAAAAGACCCGGGAACAGATTAGAGATGAATTTGTAGATCAAAATAGCGGATTAGACATTCTTATTGCCAACCCAGCTGCATGTGCTGAATCTATCTCCTTACATAAAACTTGTCAGAATGCTATTTACTATGACCTTAGCTATAATTGTGCGCAGTTTCTACAATCGCTCATAATTCACAGAGTTGGTGGTTCAGAATTAAAAGAAGCAAATTATTATTTTTTACAATACGAAAATTCCGTAGATCAAGATATACTGAATAACCTTAATAAAAAATCAGAACGTATGAAAAGAATAATTGATCAAGATTATGAAATTTACTCCCTAGATATGTTTGGAGATGATGAAGATGAAATAAATGCATACGATCGTTTATTTGGCAAAAATGAAATCCCCCTTAAATAGAATCAAAATAATTCACTTATATAATCTTTGCTATATTTTAGCAGACACAAAAATTCATCAAGTAAGCTACCTGAGGGATAAATATTTAGAAAATAATCTATGGTTTGATGAAGCTTTGTCATTTCTTGAAGATCTAAAAATAACAACAGTTGTATCAGATGAGTTATTACTATCAAGATCATCTTTTAGTTCTGTTACGACCCTTCCAATTTTTAAGGAGCAATTGCTACATATATTATCTTCTTCCAAAGGATCTATAAGTCAACATATTAGATATTTCTTAGTTAACTTCAGAAAAGAAAAAGATGAAATTTTCTTTATTCCAAATCAAACTGAAAAACTAAAATTTAGTGATATAAGAAACCTGCTTCAAGAATTGGAATTTTTATCACTTGATCATAGTTCCAATAGATACTTTATCAATTCAAAATATCACAATTACTTCTTTGATTTTGTCTGCCATAAGGGGATGACTTCTGAAAAACTTAAGAACAAGCTTGAGGAGAATGATGAACTTGGGCTTAAAGCTGAGGAAAGAGTAATCGATTATGAAATAAAACGTTTAACAAATGTTGAATTAAATTTCGACGAGATTGAGCATACTTCTTTAATTAATTGTCTTGCTGGTTATGATATTAAAAGCTACGAAAACTATCTAGATAGCCATTCAAATAAAATTGCAAGATATATTGAGGTCAAAGCCGTATCATCTCTTGATTATAAATTTTATTGGAGCAGAAATGAGAAAGAAGCTGCTTATATTTTGGGAGAAAGTTACTATTTATATCTTCTTCCTGTTGCAACTTATAATACTTTTGATTTTGATAGAATTAAAATAATAAAAGATCCATATAAAAATATTTATTTAAAACAGAACGAATGGATACAAACTGAGGAATGTATCTCATTTTCAATTAGTACTCACAATTAGGATTTGAATAAAAGTAATTTACTGACAAATATATTTTATCATGGGGATTCATTAAAAATTCTTGCTGATACTAATAAATTCCCTGAAAACAGCATATACTTAATAATGCCCCCCTATGCTGAAAAAAGAAAAAATTCATATGAAGGTTCAAATCTAAAAACGACTTATTAACAGTTTGAAAAACTGCAACCAATCTATTCTTAAATTTGTAAAGAAAGAGAATTAAGAATGGAGATTAGAACAGACATATATTTAGGCGATAGCAAGGAAGAACTTAAAAAGATTACCTGATAATTCTGTTGATTTAATTGTAACTTCTCCACCATATGCAGACCAACGAAAAGATACTTATGGAGGAATTCCTCATGAAAAATATGTAGAGTGGTTTCTTCCTATTTCTGAGCAACTATTAAGAGTACTTAAAACCGACAGGAACTTTTATTCTAAACATTAAAGAAAAAGTTGTTGATGGCGAACGGAGTACATATGTTATGGAACTTATTATTGCTATGCGTAAACAAGGATGGCTATGGACTGAAGAGTTTATTTGGCATAAGAAAAATTCTTATCCTGGAAAATGGCCTAATCGTTTTCGGGATTCTTGGGAAAGACTTTTACAATTCAACAAAGTCAAAGAAATTCAATATGTACCAAGAAGAAGTTATGGTACCAATGGGTGATTGGGCGAAAACACGATTAAAAAAGCTTTCCGAAACGGATAAAATTCGTGATAATTCAAAAGTCGGAAGTGGTTTTGGTAAAAATATTTCAAACTGGGTTAGACAGAGATAAAGCATATCCTACCAATGTTTTGCATCTTAGCAACTGAATGTAATAATAAAAATCATAGTGCAGCATTTCCTGAAGAATTACCTGAATGGTTTATTAAACTATTTACAAAAGAAAATGATGTTGTACTTGATCCATTTATGGGTTCGGGCACAACCTTATTTGTTGCTAATAGAATGAAACGAAATTCTATTGGAATTGATAATGTTCCAGAATATTATGAAATGGTAAAAAAGCAAATTAAACCAATTGAATTATATCTTATTGAACCTAAAGATAAAATATGAAAAAACTAAACCTAAAAGACGTAGTACTCAGTACGTTGAAGAAAACATTGGAACATTTCATGCTAAAAGAATTCAAAGTCTTGATGATTTAAAACTATCAAAAGTTCTTAAACGTAAAAATCCCTATTTATTTAAAGCAAAATATGTTTTGACATGCTGAAGCAAATAATTCGAAGAACTTGTAGATGCTCATATTTCTTCAAATGAAGAAACTATTTTTGGTGATTGGCTTGAAGGTCTTGCAATTTTTATAAATGAGAAAGTTTATGATGGTCGGAAATCAGGAATTACAGGAATCGATCTTGGAATTTGATAATAGTGGAACATCAGATATATTGTTACATATTAAATCAGGTCCAAATTGGGGAAATAGTCGTCAGATAGCAAAAATGAAGTTGACTTTTAAAACAGCTAAGAAGAGCACTTACGAACAAGTAATTCTAAACTTAATATTATTGCAGTAAATGGTTGTTGTTATGGCAGAGATAATAAACCTGATAAAGGAGACTATTACAAATATTGTGGACAAAGGTTTTGGGAGTTTATTTCAGGGAATCTCAATTCTTTATATAGATATTATTGAACCGTTAGGTCATTTGGCAAAGGAAAGAAATGATGATTTCAACGAAGTCATATAGTCGAAAATGATTAACATATTTACCAAGGAATTTTCACAATGACTTTTGCTGACGACAATGGAATAATTGATTGGATTAGGACTTGCTTTTGATCCAATTCTGGAAATAATTAATCGAATTATCGCTTCATCAACTTTGCATTTGATTGCCCCTTTTGAAGGATACTCTATAAGTCGAAAATTAGTCCTTTTGGCACCTAATTCGGCACCAGGCAAAGAGAAAAATCCCTGTTAATATTTTGATTAACAGGGATTTTATTATCACTTATCGTAGTCCGTAGGGGAATCGAACCCTATTTCCTATGGCCTTATTATCAATGTTTTACGAAGAAACCCGAATCAGGAGGTCTCGAATTTTACCCCTTTTCAGGTTTTGCGAAAGAACTTGTTCTCACGAAGTTATAGAATATTTATCGATTAAAATATATTCATTACAATATTCTATTCTTAACTATCAGATTAAGTCGTTGCCAATTAATTAAATTTATTCTTTATTTCACCGGTATCTCAATCTTAAACAATACCCCTTTCCCTGGTTCGCTTTCACAGATTATAGTTCCATGAAGTTTCTATTTAAAAAGATTGCAGATAATGTTCAGTCCTAATCCGGTTCCCCGGTGTTGATCGGAAGTGAACATCAGCTTATGTAAGATTTTTGAGCGATTCAGGATATTTTTACTGGTGAGTTTTATGCTGAAGATTTTCAGTCAGGTTGGAAAGTATCGATTACCAGATAAAACAGGATTTTAAAATTAATCCAGAATGTTAAGAAACTCCATGGTACTCTTGTTTTTTAATAGAAAACCATGAAGTAGTTCAATTCTCATCTAAACAGACCCATTAAGAAGATACAAACGACCAAATTTTATTAATTTCGTTTTTGGAGGGATTTTAATGATAAGCTTCCCGTAAGGACGGATATAATAGGGCCTAAAATATTATCACTGCCATCTGCATCAGGTCTATCAATAAAATAAGAAATATGATGAATAGCGAAAAATTAAATAACCTATTTGAATCATTTTTAGATAGTTATCAGGAAGACGAAAAAAATCAAACATGGAAAGTCCAAAGTTCTGATTTTAAGAGATTCTGGAATGAAAGAATAATGAAGACTAATAATCAAGAATTAAATGAACAAGAAATTGATGATATAATAAAAATATTAGATAGCCATGGTAAGGGAAATACTAAAAACTCAGAGGCCATTGCTGGAGTAATGATTCCACAAGGAGTTTGGAGAAGAATGTTCAATCAGCTTAAAAAAGAAAAACAATTAGCAGAATGTATCAACTCAATACTAACCTCTAGTACTTCTGAAGAAAGAATTAATAAGATAGATGAACTTTATATACTAAACGGAAGAAATAAGAATAGCCTTACTGGGCAGAGTGGCAGTGCAATAAACTGTTTGTTGGCGGCATATGATCCATTCAATAATTTAAGCATAGTTTCTCTTAATGACAGAAAGAAACTATTAAAAAGTCTGGGAACAGAATATGACTCAGCACAAGACTCAATTGGAACCCAAATTGAGAAAACAACAAGATTAATTAAGTCCAAATTTAAAGAAGCGCTTATTTCTAATAATGCTCGAACAATATCATCTTTTGTTTATATATCAACATTTAAGGATATATGGAAACCAAAAGAGGTACAAATACCAAGTGAGTTAAAAAAAACTGAAAAAATAATTGAGTCTGGGTCTGGAACTAGTCCCAATAAAAAATATTGGCTTTACGCTCCTGGAGAGAATGCAAATATGTGGGAGGAGTTTTACGAACAAGGCGTTATGGGCTTAGGATGGGAAAGCTTGGTGACTTAAATAATTATAAGTCAAAAGAGGAAATCGTTTTAAAGTTGCAGGAAATAGAGAGCACTTCCAGTTCTAAGATGAACGATGCAACTGCAAATTATGAGTTTAAGACTTCTATGTCAATTGGTGATATTGTTATTGTAAAGAAGGGTAGAGGCGAATTGTTAGGATACGGCGAAGTAAAATCTAATTATTACTTTGACGATACAAAAGTTCATTATCAGAAATTTCGAAAAGTAAATTGGATTAAAAAAGGAAATTGGAGGACAGACCATAGTCTGGCATTAAAAACTCTTACCGATGTAACCATGTATCCGACAGATCATCCAAATTATGAATATTACTACCAAAGTTTGCTGGGGTTGATGGATGATCAACAACAAATTAAAATAGAATTTCCTCTAAATACAATTTTCTATGGTCCTCCAGGTACTGGTAAAACTTATAATACAATTCTCAGAGCTGCGCAAATAATCGAAGAAAGACCAATATACGATTTTTCGGAAGCTCAAAAAATCTTCAATGAGAATTTAGGTACACGTATCGAGTTTATTACATTTCATCAGAACTACTGCTATGAAGATTTCATTCAAGGTTTAAGGCCAGATATAGAAAATCAAAATCTTAAATTCAATAGAGTCGATGGGATTTTTAAAAAAATTGTTGATCGTGCGATGGGGAAAGTCAAATTGCCCGTAGGAATAGAATTAGAAGGGTACATTATCATAAAATCGAACGCTGATATTATTGAATTAAAACGAAAAAAAGATGATACCATACGATATGTTCCTACTTTACTAATCAACGATTTAATGAAAGGAATTGAGAAAGGCAAAATTACTTTAGACCAAATTCTCAATCGAAAGGATCAAGAGAAACATATTGCTGATATAATTGATAGTAAGGTGGAAAAATACTATTTTGGTATTGACGCCACATTATATCATATTTGCAGATACCTATTAGAGAAGAATAATAACGTACCCAAGGGCAATTATGTTCTTGTTATTGATGAAATAAATAGGGCTAACATATCTCGTGTTTTTGGGGAATTAATAACATTAATAGAATCCGATAAGTGCTCAAAGGGTGAAATTCCAATTGAAGTTTCGTTGCCATCTGGTGAAAAGTTTATGGTTCCTTCAAATTTATACATAATTGGCACAATGAATACCGCAGACAAATCCATAGCTCTCCTTGATGTAGCTTTAAGAAGACGGTTTGATTTTGAGCCTATGTATCCTTTATATCATTTGGAAGGAAATAAAATCAATGATAGTGATATCTTAGAAAAAATCAATAATGAAATAATAAATCATAAAGGACACGATTTCCAAGTTGGTCATTCCTACTTCATGGATTTCAACTAATGATTCTTATGAATTTTTAAAGAGAATGAATAAAAAGGTAATTCCACTTTTACTTGAATACTTTATGAATGATAAAAATGAAGTTGTTGATATTCTAAGGAGATCAGGTTATAAATAATTGATGAATCAAAATGGCCAATAGAAGCGACTGGAAAGAATGATTAATTTATTTGAATATCAAAATAAGACCACTCTCACAGAATCGTACAATGGTCTTGAAGAATTTTTAGATGAAATTTGGAACAATCGTTATAAGGGTTCATATTATGTTGATTCAGAAGAAAGTCAGATAGAGAGTCAAAGATTTCTGCAATTTCTTCATAAAACTGGTGAGGTAAAATCCAATAAGTATGTTGGGGTGATTTATTATGGTGATAATAAAATTTATCTTTTGCCCAAAATATTCTTTGATCCCATAAAAAGAATATTCTATTTCAGAAACAAACCAAATTCATAACCATATCCTTTGGTGGTTAAGCTATTGCAGGAAAATCAAATTTCCGAATTATCAAACATCTTTAGGGAGTCTAAAAAGCGACTTCTTTGAAGTGTTAATCTTCCTGTTCTCAAAATATACCCGAGAACTTCTAAGCAGTGCAATTTATCAGCAATATGAAGAAGTCAACCAAGAATTATCTTTTGTTAAAGGCAGGCTTAATACCAATGAATACATAAGTCAAAACCTAATTTCAGGCGGATGGCACAAGTTGAATTGTACATATGATGCCTTTGTTTTCGATAATCAATTTAACAGGATTATAAAGTTCGTGACTAATTTATTGTTGAACGTGACAACATGTCTAGACAATAAAAAGAATTTATCAGAAATACTTTTCATATTAGATGAAGTATCAGACGAAATAGGTATCTGCAAGACAGTGCACCATGATTGCATTTAACCCAATGTTTGGAGAGTTTGAAATTGTTAGGGATTATTGTCAATTATTCTTATCTAACAGTGTTTCATTTGATTATAAAAATAACCTTAAACTCTTTGCATTTTTACTTCCAATGGAATACGTTTTTGAGGATTTCATTTTTGGTTTCATTGAAAAAGAATTGCCTATTATTTCAGCGAAATCTCAAAGACGCGATATATATTTAGATGAGGCAAGAGATTATTGTTTAAAACCTGACCTATTCCTTAAGACTGATTATAAATCACTAATAGCAGATACTAAATACAAAATTGTTTATTCAGATGAGAAAGATCCTAAAAAAGGAATTTCACAAATCGACTTATATCAAATGTTGGCATATGCGATAAGATTTGATATAAATGAAATTTTGTCTTGATCCAAATGCTGTTGAAACACCACAAGAAGATTCAACTGTAATTGTGATAAAAGATGCTCTTTCTGAAGGAAAGGAAATAATCATTAAAGCTTTTCAACTACCAATCTTGGATAAAAATATTCTTGATTTAGATTTAAATCCAAATACTGATTTGAATAGTATGTTTGAATCATCAAGGATTAAATTGAAAGAAAAAATTGAAAAAATAATTGTGCCTGAAATCTTTAAAGCTTCAAATATAGGTTCTTCCTAACTATCAGTTTTATTTATAGCTGCATGACTATTATTTCAAAAGCGTTTGATACAACGACAATGGGGTTCAGCAAAAAAAGTTTCCTATATCGTACCTGAACTAAAAAGGAGTCAGATGAGTTCTGTATAAAAGCTATATTAAAAACAAAAACTACCTAACGGGATTGCAGATGAATACTAGGCAGAGTGTAAAAGGGCATTCTGAAACAATTCTTTTCAAATGTTGATTTAATCCGAAACTGGCTTTCCTTAACCGCACTATCGGGTAAGCCAAATAAATAAAAGTCGCACACTCGATGATTTTCCCTCAATGTTAATAATAGCTTCGTTTACATCATAAAACTAGTTACATTATTATAGCTTCTATTTGATTGGAAGGTTTGTCTTACTTTATTATCCTGATGTTATATTATATAAATACTATCTATAAATTAATGGTATTTAATTAAATAGCCTTAATTATTTATCTAGTAAAGTCTTTATCTCAAATTCAGTTCGCTTGTATTATGGAAAATTTCAGACTATTTTAAAATTGCCATTGATATGAACTCTGATTCTTTAATAGTTACAAAATAATTGATTACCTAATAAATATTAATCGGACACTACTGATTTAAAATCTAAAACCAATTCTTTATATTGGCAGGGTGCTATTTCTTTTTAATCTTGATATGATAAGTTATTGCACCGCCCTTGTTAAGTTTAATATATATTATTATGAAAATACTTTTTAATAACAAAGTGATAACGAGTGATAATCTTAAAATTCAAATTTTCCTTGGATATCTTTTTTCAAACAAAACGGAACTATGGCATCTTGAAGAGTACTGTAGAAGACAATTTCAATATGCTGTTGATATAATTGATAATTATAGAGATTATGACCAGATTGTAGATTTAAATGAGGGCGTTTCTACAGAAAATACATTTTATATTAAATTGAAATCTGAAGGCGTTCTATCCTATTTTCTAAAGGTAAAAATAATTAATGACCAAGTTTTATCTGAAAACAATATTTCCTCAACTCTATTTTGTTGGAAAAATTTATTATTAGACCATATTGAAGAACACTATGATTTTCAAGAAATTAGTCTAATTGAATACCAAGATAAATATCTGAAATTAGAAAATGATTATAAACTCATGAGTTGGTTTGAATTTTGTCAATTTAGTAACCAAAGTTCTTACCTAAATCATAATGTTACATTCCAGAATAAATACAAAGAAGATATCTGGGTATCTTTACGTCATGCTCACCTAATTTTGTTGAAAAGGGGTTGTAAAAGGTGGGATTATAATAATGAGATAGATTATTTTTATTATCAATCTTTTAGATTCGTTTCTTTTGATGAACTACTCATAAAAGAGATGTCAGAGTACAGTTGCAAGCAATTATGTAATTGTTATAATTTATATTCTGATTCCACCAATAATAAGAATATTCCGGTTAATAAACAAACTAATAGCTTTAATCAAATCACAGGAGATTTCAATTTTCAATTGGTTGGAGAACAGTTTATAGGATCAGATCAATTTTCAATCTACTTATTTAATATTTGCCTGAATATTTTTAAGAAAACAATAAAATTAGATCTTCCTTCTTCGCCTATTGCGTTTCGGTATAATCGTCCCATCATTGAGGATAATAGAACCGAATGATAGGAAAATGCAAAGCGGAGTTAGAAAATTATTAATATCTTCATTATTTATTGATAATTAATCAAATCCACCGCCAATTTTAGTCTGTGTATCCTGCTCAGTTGACACCTTTGTCGCTTTTTTAAAGGTTTCCTGTGTTGATTCCGGTATTTTTGGCATAATACCACACATAAGGTTTTCAACGGTCAAGATCTGAATTTTATCAGCATATGGATGTGTATCAATTTCAAACATACCTTCCTTTTTGGCCGCAATCAACATATTTTTTGTAACCTGATCCGCAAAACAGACAAATAACCCGATTGATCCCTTTTTATCATCTACAGTTTTAATAAAATGATTTACCTGATTAACAGAAGCAGAACCACTTTTAACTTCAATCATAACGATAAATTTTTGATCGCCTATAGTAAATGTTCTATATCCATCAAATCCCATCTGATTTCTCTTATCGTTAAGGATGCCATGCAGTAAAAATTCAACAACCCATTCCTCAAATTCTAACCGACCATCTTTTACATTATTTGCTAATTCACGTGCTGAATCAATATCTTTCGGAAATCCATGAATCTCATAGGTTTTATTTAATTGATCCTTGCCGATCCTATTGGCAATAAGTCTTACAGCCAAATGAGATATATCGACACCTAGCCATTTTCTGTTAAGGTTTTCGGCTACTGCAATAGCTGTTCCACAACCACAAAAAAAGTCAGCTATTAAATCCCCTTCGTTTGAACTGCTTGTAATAATCCTTTCCAAAAGTGCTTCTGGTTTTTGAGTAGGATAACCCAGACGTTCAATAGCCTGAGAATTTATAGGCGGAATATCAATCCAAAGTGATTCAATTAATTGTCCTTTTTGTTCGTCAAGAAATCGTTTTAATCTGGGCATACCGCCCTTTTCAGGAAAATAAATTAATCCCTTTTCAAAAAGTTCATCTAACCTATTCGGTGGATACCTCCATGGTTTTGAAATGCCGTGCCACTCATAAACCTTATTGACACCTTGATGTCCTAATAAACTAGTAGGTTGAAAAAATCTGCCATTTTCTTTATAGGAATAATATTTATTGACATACTCTAACCGATAACTATCATATTGCTTATTCCATACATAACCATCAGATTTAGTGAAGAATAAAATTATATCATTTGAAACAGGAAATTTTTTTGAGGCTGTTGCATGAGGAGTATTCCTTTTCCAGATAATTTCATTTCTAAAATTCTTCTCGCCAAAAATTACATCACATAATATTTTCAAATAATGGCTCATTGTAGGATCACAATGCAAGTAAAAGCTCCCGGTGTCTTTGAGCAGTTTATGCATATAAAAGAGTCTAATTGCCATGGTAGTTAAATACGAAACAGCACTTTTCGAAATATTTATGTTATCAAGGTTCCTAAGAAAGTTATAGAGATTGATGTTCAAATCTGATAATAGATTCAGCGAATCCATATAGGAAATGTTAGACCAAGTATCGGCAAAGGCTTCCTTTTGGGCAGTGCTGTCAGCTAAGTCAATACTTTCAAACAATACATTGTAATTCCTTTTTGAATTAAAAGGGGGATCAATATAAATCAGGTCAATAAATCCTTTTGGATATTCTCCATAAAGCTGCTGCAATATTTCTAGATTATCACCAAAATAGAGTTTATTCATTTTGCCAAAAGGTTAGTATATAAACACGATCAAAACTAACCAAAACCAATTGAAAATCAAATAGAAAGTTTTCAACTTAATATTGCATGATCAGAAAGATTTTGTAATTTGGGTATTGCTATCAGCAAATCAATAACCTTACTCCAACACTATGGAAAAGAAAGTATTATTTGATCTCTATTTTAGAGATTTTGTTTATCAAATGGGTATTTACAATATTGATGAACAAAAAGCTAAAGGAGCAGAACTTTGTGAAAAGTTTAAGGATGCTTCAGATTTAGAATTTATAAAGGCTATGTATGAAAAAATGCCAGAATTGAAATATATGGAGAATCTTCATAACAGATATAGACTCAAAAGAATAGATAATTCGTTATTCTTCATGAGGGTTATTATAATTATTTCAATTGCTATTTCTGTATTAGCAGGAATTATAGCATTTTTCAACTCTACTACATAAACAACTTATTAATTGGTATCAGAAAGTCAGATTTTCAGAAGATTAAATTTGATGCTCTTTTTATGAATGTTCGTTTTCCAATCCATCCAAAACCGTAGTAAACTGGATGGATGGATAGGATCTTTTACCGGCAAAATAATCTCTAGCTGGGCGAACATGAGAGTTTTGCTTAGCAATAAAAAGTCATCCCAGGAATAATTATACCTGCCATTGGGTATATTGATACTGAATAAACCTCACTATCTTTAGGATAAATACAATTGAGTAGTAACCCTAAATCCTACCCTATGAAAAAGAACTACATATTAAGTATTTGCATTGCTATCCTAACTCTGTTTTGCGCCGTAGTATCTAATGCTCAAATTCCGACTAATGGTCTTGTTGGTTATTGGCCGTTTAATGGTAATGCGAATGATGAAAGTGGAAATGCGTTAAATGGAGTTATTGATGGAGCTATATTGACTTTTGACAGATCCGGGAACCCTAATAATGCTTACACATTTAATAAGACAAAAATTACTGTAGCGGATAATGATCTGCTTGATTTTACAAACAGTTTTTCAATATGTGCTTGGTTCAATAACTATAATACAAGTGAACTTGGACAGGGCATTGTTGGTAAACCAAGATATGATGGGGGTGGTGGATACTTCATACAATTAATAAATGATGGAAGTAGCCCAATTGCCTTAGATTTTGGAATAAATAGCGGCATTCCACCCTACGGAAATACTTGTCATTTTTCTTCAGATAGTTTAATCACAGGCTGGCATTATGTTGTTGGGACTTATAACGGGGCAAATCTTGAACTCTATGTGGATGGTAAGCTAAAGGAAACAAAAGCAACTGATGTATTTTTACCTAATTCAGAGTATCCACTTTATATAGGAAGAGAATGTGGCAATGTTGACGCACCCGTACCCTCAGGCGATACGGTAAGATATTTCTATGGATCAATAGATGACGTAAGGTTATACAATAGACCTTTAACTCAGACTGAAGTTGAGTCTTTGTTTGCTGAAAATAGCTGTTTCAGAACCATATATGATACCGTTAAAGTTAGTGTAACTGATACCCTAATCATAACCGCAAATCTTGCTTCAGGTACCAATCCTCCCTCAGATCAAAACATCATTAAAGCCTATCCCAACCCAACCAACGATCATCTTCTGATCGACAATGGTGATTTCACTAAGATGACCGGTTATAAGATAAAAATCATCAATAGTCTTGGCAATCAGGTTTTTGAATCAGTAATTGATAAGCAATTATTCGATATTGATTTGAATACTTTCGGGGGTAAGGGTTTGTATTACTTACAGATAATTGATAATTCATCCCAGATCATTGAGATCAAGAAGATTGTTTTGAAATAAAGCGAAATTCTGTTAGTATAAAAAGAAAAAACTATGGCACTTATAAAATGCAAAGAATGTGGTAAAGATGTCAGCACGGAAGCTGAATCGTGTCCGAACTGTGGAGCTGTACTTAAGAAGAAAAAAGGAAATACAAACTATGTTTTGACAGGCATCTTAATTTTAATTGTTCTGGTTGTGATTGGAACACTGATAAATAAGAACACGACTAAACCAGAAGCAGGATTTAAAATACCAGCTATTGGAAACCAGATTATTACATTTGATGAATATCAGCAAATACAAAATGGCATGTCATACAGGGGTGTAGTGCAAATTATAGGTAATGAGGGAGAGGAATTATCAAGAAATAAAATTGATGGTGTGCCAGGAGTTATGGAACCCGTTGAGACAATAATGTACCAATGGGTGAACAACAACGGTAGTAATATGAATGCGATATTTCAAAATGATAAGCTTATACAAAAAGCGCAGTTTGGATTGAAATAAAATAAATGGTTAACAAGACGCAACAATGGACTTGGATTTCTCAGAACTCTGCCACAATAGTGAGAATAGTAATTATCATAGAGGTCTAGGGGGAAAGGTCCTGACATAAGATTCATGATCTATATATTATAAACTCTGCCCCTTTTGAATAAATTAAATTGCAATATCTGAAATTATGAAAAAGATTTTCGGGATTTTACTTTTTCTTATACTATGTGCAGTTGGGATTTATGCCTATAATTTTATTATCATTCAATCCCCAATTAATAAAAACATTTTGGAAGACGAAAGAAATAATGGAGTAAGTGTGATTGCGCACTATAAATATTTTGTAATATCAAATACATTAGTTTTTAACATCAAGAAAATTTCTTCAGATAATGCTCCAATAGATATTTTTAGAATTTTTTTACAATCAGCCGAGGTGTTAAAAAATCAAAACTTCGAAAGAGTTGATTTAGCATCAAAAGGCAAAACTAAGTTTTTCATTAAAGGGGATTACTTTAAAACTTTAGGTTTAGAGTATGGGACTCAAAATCCAGTTTATACAATAAGAACATTTCCTGAAAATCTATTTTTAATTACTGGAGAAGTCGCATATGATCAATGGACGGGAGGGATAATTGGTGTTGCATCCAAACAAATGGAAGATTTTACCGATGCTTATACAAAATGGTTCCTTGATGATTTTAGGGAATAAACAATTGAAATCCGCTTGCATACAACAGCAAGCTAGTTTATCGATTGTTCGTTGCTTCGGGGGGTTGTTAGAAATGGCAACCTCTTTTATCTATTTCTTTATATCTGATGAACTTAAAATCTTAGCTAATTCTTGATCAAAATAGAAAGTTCTCGTTTGCGTTTGTTTAATTTTTAAAATTGGATTAAGCATTGAATATGTACAATCAAAAGACCTTAAAAGAATAGTTTCAAATGACATGAGGGAATATTTTTTTGCTTTTTCTAAATTCTGCATTTTTATTTCAGTTTTTCCTAGTAATTCAATGACACTGTTTTTCATATTGCTAAAACCATTTATAAAATATGTATAATCCGTCAATGGATTAAAATCTTCCTGCATTTCTCTTTGAAATTCGCTTATTGCACTATCATAGCTATTGATATCCTTAGAACACAATTCCTTAAAGTCATTTTCCTGCTTGAGAAAATCATTTATCATTGATTTTCGGAAAACAGTGTCAAATTGCTTTCCTTTTTCTGTTAACAATGTAATAATGAAAGAATCACCGACAGATATATATCCTGAAGGAATAGTACCATAAACAAAATAAACTATACTATCAAAAACAGTAATTGGTGGGATTTCCTCTAATTTAATCGCTTTAAAGTCTAAATCGCTTAATACTCCATCTGTTGTGCAAACATAGGATTCAATCAGATTCTTTTGTTTGTTATGACTACAGCCCGAAGTAGAAATCAATAATAAACTCATTACTAAAATTAAATTTGAGGCAGTGATAATTCTGACCATTATATTTTTTCTTAAAAATTAGTCATTTTCATGAGAATATAATGTACTTATAACAGTTATTTCTTCCCTTGAAATTTAATATAACATAGATTATCAAACAAGAAGGTATCTATTTAACATAATGACAATGATGAATTATACGCTTGGCTCGCAAGGGAGAATTGAACTTCCTACCTCATGATTATGAATTACAATAACTGAAATTTATTTGAATTATTAAAATCAAAGGATCCTCAGAATCTCCTCTGATACTTAACCGGCAATTCAATTGCCTTAATTATTTCGTGCTTTTTGTATAATACTCTGCTACCTATTCTGTAAAATGGAATTCTGCCCAATTTCTGGTACTGATGCAAAGTAGGTAAGGAAATTTGAAGCATTTTAGCTGTTTCTTTCCTAGTTAACAAGGTATTGTCTGTTACCTCGTTTTTAAGCTCGGTTAAAAGCGACTTGATTTCTTCCCTGATTATCTGTCGAATTATGTTTGTCAGGTCAGCCTCATCAAGTTTTAGCACTGTGATTTTTTCCATGTTACTTTAAAATTATGATTAGTTATTGTTAATTATTCTTTTTGGATATTTTCCAATCCATCCAATACCTCAGTAAACTGGATGGATGGATAGGATCTTTTACCGACAAAATAAGCTCTTGCCGGACGAACATGAGAGTTTTGCTTAGCAATAAAAAGTCATCGCAAGAATAATTATACCTGCCATTGGGTATATTGATACTGAATAAACCTCATTATCTTTAGGATATATACAATTGAGTAGTAACCCTAAATCCCATCCTATGAAAAAGACCTATATACCTAAGATTTGTATTACTATCCTAATTCTGTTTTGCGCCGTAGTATCTAATGCTCAAATTCCGAGTAATGGTCTTGTTGGTTATTGGCCGTTTAATGGTAATGCGAATGATGAAAGTGGAAATGGTAACAATGGTACTGTTGATGGTGCCACATTAACAACTGACCGGTTTGGACATCAGAATAGTGCGTATAGTTTTGAAGTAAGTCCAGATAACATCACCACGACATTTCCTGGTGTTTTAGGAGATTCCGACAGATCTATTTCATTTTGGGCTAAAGTTGCTGAAAGTGATTATGGTCCGGGAGCGGTATTGCATTATGGAACTGAAAGTAGGGGTAGATCCTGGGCAATGGCTGTATATCCGCATTATGATGTTCACTTAGATATAAATGATGCTACAATAAGTTATAAAGGATCTAAGGTTGATGACGGGAATTGGCATAATTACACCTACATTTTTTCCACTGAATATGGATTATCGCAGGATAGTGTTAAAATGTATCAAGATGGGATATTGCTTTCTGAATGGTTGGGTAGCTATAATCCTGGATCAACAATAAATACAGGATCAGATGTTCCGTTCACAATGTTTGGGGTAAGTTCTTCAATTGATGATGTAAGGTTTTATGATAGGATATTAAATTCAAATGAAATTCAAGCTTTATATAATGAAGGTAAATGCTTTGAGACTGTTTATGATACAGTTAAAGTTAGTGTTACCGATACCCTAATCATTACTGCCAATCTTGTCTCAGGAACCAATCCCCCCACCGATCAAAACATTATAAAAGCATATCCCAATCCAACCAACGATCATTTGCTTATCGATAATGGTGATTTCACCAAGATGACCGGTTATAAAATAATAATTATAAATAGTCTTGGAAATCAGGTGTTTGAATCAATAATCGATAAGCAATTATTCGATATTGACTTGAATTCTTTCGGGGGTAAGGGTTTGTATTACTTACAGATAATTGATAATACATCCCAGATCATTGAGATCAAGAAGATTGTTTTGAAATAGGAATAAATGCTGTGAGTATAAAAAGTGATACACAACCTATAAACCAACATTCATGCAATATCAAATAAAAGCTTTTATAATAAGCATTATCATAGTATTTCTGACATTTACAGCATCCCCCATTCATTCACAGCAAACAGTTGCAGTTAGCAGTGGTAATACCACAGGTGCTGGGGGATCCGTAAGCTACACATTAGGGCAGGTAGCCTATACCACTAACACAAGTACATCTGGAACAGTCACGCAAGGGGTACAGCAACCTTATGAAATTTTTGTTGTAACGGGATTGGAGGAGGCTAAGGGGATTAATCTTGAATTTACAGTTTATCCAAATCCTACAACTGATTTTTTGAAGTTGAATGTAGAGAACCATGAATTAAAGAACCTCTGCTACCAGCTTTACGATATAAACGGTAACCTGCTTCAGAAAAAAGAAATTATAAACAAAGAAACAGTTATACAGACTAGTGATCTTGCGCCTGCCGCTTATTATCTGCAAATAAGTGACAATGAAAAAGAAATTAAAACATTCAAAATCATTAAAAACTAAATCCATGAAAAGACTTATTTACTTGTTATTATCGCTTTATATAATTTGCTTAAGTGTCATTTTGTCAATCTCCCGAAAAAATGAGTTATCAAGCAGTTATCCGTAACAGCAGCAACCAATTAGTAAAAAACACATCAATTGGGATGCAAATAAGCATTTTACAGGGTTCTGAAACAGGTTCTCCTGTTTATATCGAGACCCAAACACCGACAGCCAATGAAAACGGATTGGCAACCATTGAAATCGGCGGAGGTATAGTAGCATCTGGCATATTTGCCAATATTGATTGGTCAGATGGACTTATTTTATAATAACTGAAACCGATCCAGCAGGAGGCGCAAACTATACCATAACAGGCACATCACAATTATTAAGTGTTCCATATGCTTTTTATGCTAAAACTGCCTCATCCTCTTCAGATGCCGTTAAATTAACAGGCGACCAGAGTATTGCTGGTACAAAAAACTTTACTGGTACTGTTACTGTTGGTACTCCTGTTAATACTACTGACGCTACTAATAAAGCTTATGTAGATGCATTATTGGCAAGGATTGAAGCCTTAGAAATTGCATCAGGATTCTTAAGGGATATTGAAGGTAATCTATATAAGACTATTACTTATGGTAATCAGCTGTGGATGGCAGAAAATCTGAGAACTACCAGGTACAATAATGGGGATGTAGTCCCAAATATAACAGACAAGTCTGCTTGGGTTGGGTTGACAACAGGTGCATATTGCTATTATAATAATGATGCCGCTGCCTATCTGAACACATACGGTGCTTTATATAACTTTTATGCTGTGGTTGACAACCGTAACCTCTGCCCATCAGGGTGGCATGTACCAACGGATTCAGATTGGAAAACGCTTGAAATGAATTTAGGTATGACACAAGCGAGTGTCGATTCTATGGGCTTTCGAGGAACAACTGAAGGTGGCAAAATGAAAGAAACTGGAACAATTCATTGGAATACTCCCAATACTGGAGCAACAAATGAAAGTGGTTTTACTGGACTTCCTGCTGGTCATCGATATTCTGATGGTACTTTTGTGTCTGTTGGTATTAATGGTCATTTTTGGACGGCTGAGCAGTACGATGCTGGGAGAGCATGGTATCGTACTTTAGAGTATAATACTGCTAAAGTTTCCCGCATTAATAGCGCTTCTAAGACTAACGGTATGAGTGTAAGATGTATTAAAGATTAAGGATGTCTTACTGCATAACAATTTACATTTATTAATAAAATAGTGAATTACACTAACTATAATAAATTCTTACCTGATGAATTGGTACTGATGCAAAGTAGGTAAGGAAATTTGAAGCATTTTAGCCGCTTCTTTCCTAGTCAATAAGGTATTTCTGGTACCTCGTCTTTAAGCTCGTTTAAAAGCGTCTTGATTTCTTCCCTGATTATATGTCGGATGATGTTGGTTAAATCAACTTCATCCATCTTTAACAAAGCAAATTTTTCCATGCGTTTGACTATTTTATTTGCCTTGCCTATAGTAGAGAATGCTAATATTTAAATTCTGATTGTATTTCTGGAAGTTATTTAATTGATAAGTTAAATCAATAAACGAATCCGGTTCTTAATAAAACACAATAAAAATATGAACCTTCTTGCACTCAAAAACCTATTGGATAATGGGATAAGAATTGCGCTTTACTACGATTTTACCCCATTGTTTAAACCCGGCAGCTGTTGGCCAATAAAGGTTTTGCACATTTCTTCACTGAACGTGGAGGGCAGGGATGCCTTCTTTGCAGTGGCATAATACCTTCCTGTTTGCTAGGATTTTACCAGTTCAAGACCCCCTTGAAGGATCAATACGAAGAACTCAACCCCATCCGAGTTCACCCGCTTTGAATAATCAGAAATTGTTACCATAGTAGTAAGTTGTTAAATATTAATGAATTGAAATGACTTCGGGGGTACTTCACCCGCCAGAGATTAGCGGAGGTTGTTTTATAAGGGTGGTCGGTACTTACACGTGGATATTTAATAAACTAAAACTGCTTGGCTTAATGTTTGCAGTTTTTCGTTCTTTTGGTTACCTTGTGGTAACTAGACCACAAAGCTCTCTGGCAACACAACGACTCATACACGTGGACGGTATGAACAATTTTAGAAATTCTTACTTTTCAAAATGATTTGATATAATTGCATTTGCTTTTATAAATTTAAACCTTAACTCTTTAAAATCTATGAGGACAATAAAGTTATTATTCTTTCTAAATGTAGTTTTATATGTGAGTGTATTTGCTCAAAAGGAGTTAACAACAGTACGAACAAAATTTGATTATGAGAATCAAGATAAAGAATATGAATGGTATATTAAAAGAAAGATAACTGCCAACCTTATTGATAAGATTGATGTAATATCAAATGATTCTATTTCATTTATAGAGTTTCAATTTACTGATGAGATTAAAAATTCGAATAATGGGTACATTTATCTTAGTACTCAAAAAGAAGTAGATTCTTTTATTAATGATTTGACTTCTGCTTTACAGAATCTATCTCAAAAAATAAATTTTGAGAGTACTATTGGTAAATATAAAATTGAGGTTGCAGATAAAAAGGTTAAAAAGAATACTTTTAAAACCATAAAGCTTTATGAAACAATTGGTGGTGATGCATTAATTTGTTTAAATGCAGATGGTGCATTAAAACTATTAAATTGGATAAAAGATATCAAATTGTAATTATTGTTACCTAAGACCAATATTAAATAGTTCATAAAAATGGAAGCAAATAAAGAAAAGATATTCAAACTAAATATTATTTAATCTAATAATTAAAAACTGTCTATAACAACGCATATAGTGCATTGCCGGGTAGTGCGTTTGCTAATATTTGTGCCTTTGGCTATCTTTCATTGTTACCAATCATAGTTGAACCATGAACACCCAAAACGGCACATACACGCTGGCATAGGCGGTAAGCAAAGAAATAATCAAAGAGACATAGTCCAATATAGAACTATAAATTTTTTTATAGCAACATAATATTTTAATTATTTAAATTCATCAAAATGAACAAGTTTATCTTAGTATTACTTTTATCAAGTTTTGTTCTTTGCTTGTATAGTCAGAAAAAGAATATCATATTGATTGAAAAATATGATCTTTCAACAGTTCAAAATGCAAAAGAAGTTACTTATTATGGTTTAGACTTTTCTTTGCTAAAGTTTGTCAGTCCTACGAACGCATTTAATGATAATGAAATTAAAGAAAAATACTTAGGCGCATGGTTAGCTTTTTATCAGAAAGAGATTCCACCTGATAAATATCTAAGAAAGTGGCTCGATTTTAAGGAAGGTTTTAACTTTAACCCTATTTCAGTTCAAAGCCGAATAGATTCAATAGCAAATGATTGGGTTATTGTTACACCGACGACCGTGACAAAAGAACAAATAATTAGAGCAATTCAATCATACAAATTGACTGAGAATGAAGGCTTAGGCTTCGTAATCCATCCAGTTTTATTTGATGAAATTACAAAAAACGTATATTGCTATTTTACATTTTTCGACGTAAAAACCAAAAACGTATATTGGATATCTGAAACTATGGCTGAAGGCTTTGGACGTGGAATTAAAGAAATTTATGCTTTAGGAATGGTTTATTCAACAAAACTATACATTGATAAAGTATATAAAGCAGAAAGTAAGTAATATATCTAAATTTTTTAGTGAATATAGTTAATTGCCTACCGCTAACACCTTGTATAAGTCATTGCTGGTTGAGGGTTTGCGATCGTTAGCTCTTGAGGAAATAATATTATCCAGTCAGTTTTCCCATTAAAACCGCCATATCCTCCGAAATCTTCTTATCAATCACTTTTGAGTAAATCTGGGTAGTCTGAAGGTTTTTATGTCCCAGCATCTTGCTCACTGTCTCAATCGGTACTCCATTGGTGAGTGTGATTGTGGTGGCGAAAGTATGCCTTGCAATATGGCAGGTAAGGTTCTTCTGAATCTCACAGATATCTGCAATCTCGTTCAGGTAGCTATTCAGCTTCTGGTTACTTCTCATCGGGAAGAGGGTTCCTTTGGTTGAACATTCGGGATGGTCAGCATACTTCTCAGGTATTCTTAAGGCCTTCGGGAGAAGTGGGATGCTAAACCGGTTACCTGTTTTATTCCTTTTCCCCAGCTGGGCGAAGTCTCTGGACTTCGCTTTATTTCAGCCTGTGATTACCGTTGGATGATATTGTTGTGAATTTCCAATTTGACCATATGTTTTATTTGGTTTGCAAAATTGAAAAGCGAAGTCTGGAGACTTCGCTTACCATGATGGTTTGATTACCCTTAGATGAATATGAAACTACCATCAGCAGTCCAATAAAACATCGAACAAGGAACACCGAATAATGAATTACGAAGTTTGTCGAAGCTTTGTTTTATCTTCAGCATTCGATATTCGGTGTTCCTTGTTCGGTGTTATCCGCTCTCGCTGAAGCTATGGTGGAAAAAGAAAAGCCCGCCTTCGCATGAAGCTTCGGCGGGCGCAGTAGTCCGTAGGGGAATCGAACCCCTGTTACAAGGATGAAAACCTTGCGTCCTAACCCCTAGACGAACGGACCAGCATTATCCAATCGGAAATTGGTGTGCAAAGCTAAAACAAAATTTTAATTCGGCAAAAATTTTTCAGATTTTTACCCGCATTCGGATCAGTTCGCTGAGTATCCCCACTTTACTACGATCTCGGTGAAGGGATCACCCTTGGTCAGCGACTTGTTTATATCTACCGTGACAAAGCTCACGCCGTGGATCTCCATGGCCTTTTCGATCCAGCCCGCTATGCGGCCCTCAATCAGACTGCTGGGCTCGTCAAAACGGGTGATGTGCAGGATCACATAGTCACCGCCCTTCTCCACCACTTCCATTACCGTGGGCTGGTAATAGGTCGAAAAGATCCGGCCGGCGCGCTCGATAATAAAGAACGGTGAGGCTGCCTTGATGAAGAATTTGTAGATGCCGGTCAGCGCACTCTCGGCACTGTAGCGGCCGCATTGCCAGGCGCCTTTTTCGGCATCCCCGAAGATCAGCTTGCCCAGCGCTTCGGTGGGAACGATGGCGGCATCCTGCAACGAATACCAATTGGATGGCATAACGCCTCCGGCAAATATCTGCCGCGATGATTCCGGCAACAATTCCATCCAGGCGGAGTATTGCTCCGGGTGAAACTTACGGATGAATTCGGGAATGGTCTTAACTGCGGATCCTTTGATTTCCATGAATTTAACTGTTAGATTAGGGTTTGTTATTAGATTTAGATCAAGGTATTCTACGCAAAATGGCTTTCTGAAAGTTCCTTAATATCCATTCCTGAAAAAGTACCTGAACTCATGAGCAACAGCACAGTATTCTCCCCTGTATTTTCATAAATCCATGATTCCAGTTCCATTCTCTCCGTAAAAACCTGCAGATCCCTCCCGGCAAAGGCCTGTTGCACTTCCTCCCCGGATATCATCTCCAGCCGTTTGTGTATAATGGTCCCGGGATTGTAAAACACGGCGGCCCGGTCGGCCCCGTCCAGGGTATGGGCATACTGGCTGAGAAAATTCTTGTTCAGACTGCTGAAGGTATGCAGCTCCAGGCAGCCCACCACCGTGCTCCCTGTAAACTGCTCCCGCACCGCCTTCACGGTGGCCATGACCTTGGAGGGTGAATGGGCAAAATCGAGAAAGACTGACGCCTGGCCCTTTCGCCCCAGCAATTGGAGCCGCTTCCCCGCCCCGCTGAAATGCACGATGGCACTGAAAAACTGGTCATCGCTCAGTCCCAGCCTCCGGCATACCAGCCGCGCCCCTGCAATATTCTGCATGTTATGTCTGCCGAATACTTTCATCGGCCAATATTTTCCATCGTGCCTCATGCAGCTCACACCTTTGTCGATGATATAACCGGGAGTGCCATACGGTTCCCTGCTCACCGGCATATCCGTACTTTCCGCCAACACTTTCAGTTGGCCATCCTCCGCGCAGTATGCCAGGTAACCGTCTTCCGGCAAGCTCTTCATGAAGATCCTGAACTGATCCACATAGCCTTCCCAGGTGGGAAAAACGTTGATGTGGTCCCAGGCGATACCGCTCACCAGGGCCACCTGCGGCTGGTACAGGTGAAACTTCGGCCGCCGGTCGATGCACGACGCCAGGTATTCATCCCCTTCAAATACGGCGATGCGGGTGTCCTTTGACAGGCTCACCATATTGTCAAATCCGTCGAGCCGTGAACCCACCATATAGTCGAACCGGTAACCGTTATAACGGAGCACATGCATGATCATGGCGGTGATGGTGGTCTTGCCGTGGCTTCCGGCCACCACCACCCGGGTCTTATCCGCCGTTTCACGGTACAGGAATTCGGGATACGAATACACCCGGACACCCAGTGCGAGGGCCCTTTTCAGCTCCGGATTGTCGTCGCGGGCATGCATGCCCAGGATCACCGCATCCAGATCAGGGGTGATCCTCTCGGGGAACCAGCCCGACTGCTCCGGCAACAATCCTGCTTTCAGCAACTGGGTTTTTGCCGGATCGAAGATCTCGTCGTCAGAGCCAGAGATCGTATTTCCGTTCTGCTGCAGGGCAATGGCCAGGCTGTGCATGGCAGCGCCGCCAATGGCTATAAAATGGATACGCATACGCAGGGTTTTATGCCTGCAAACCTAATGTTCTTTTTTATCTTTGCTGTCATTCAACTGCAGAAACATGAAGATCCAATCCATTGAAACCGGTAATTTCATGCTCGACGGGGGCGCCATGTTCGGCGTGGTGCCCAAGGTGCTCTGGGAAAAGGTATATCCCGCCAATGAAAAGAACCTCTGCAACCTCAGCCTGCGCTGCCTGCTGGTGGATACGGGCGACCGTCGGATCCTGATCGACGCCGGCATGGGCTCGAAACAGGATGAGAAATTCATGGGCCATTACTACCTGAATGGTGAAGATACCCTGGATCATTCGCTGGAAAAAGCAGGGTATAACCGCTCCGACATCACCGGCGTCATCCTTACCCACCTGCATTTTGATCATTGCGGCGGCGCCGTGGAGTTCAATGATGATAAAACCGGCTACCGGCCCGCCTTCCCCAATGCCACCTACTGGGTGAGCCGGCCGCAGTGGGAATGGTCGCAACACCCCAACCGCCGTGAAAAAGCTTCCTTCCTGGCCGAGAACATACTTCCCCTCCTCAATAACGGCTGCCTGGAAATCTTTGACGAGGGTTTCTCCCCGGCTCCCGGCATCGAGCTGCGCCTGTTCCACGGTCATACGGCAGGCCTAACGGTACCCTGCATCCATCATTCCGCCGGTACCGTGGTTTATGTAACCGACCTGTTTCCTACCATGGCCCATATCCCGACGTCATGGGTGTGCGGGTACGACACGAATCCCCTGATTTCCCTTCAGGAGCGGGAGGTCTTCCTGAATGAGGCGCTGGAAAAGCAATACATCCTGTTCTTCGAGCACGATATCCACACCGAGTGTTGCCGGCTGATGCAAACGGAAAAAGGAATACGGGGATGCGATCCCGGAACGCTTTCCGGCTATCTCAGCAATACACCCAGCTGACGGGCCAGCAGGTGGAAGAACGGCCAGAAGCTGACTGCAAAAATGACCATGGAAAAGAGGACATCGGCGATCACCACGGCCTGCCACCGCATCTGAACCTGCCGGATCAGCAAGATGCACAGGAATAGGCGCAGCAGCAGCTGAACAGCAAAAAAGGAGAATACTCTGATGCCATAGGGATTGAATTGCCGGGCTTCGGCGAAATGAAAGCGCACGATCTCGGAAAAGCTGCGCGATAAACCGCTGCTGGGAGAAGATTCCCCGGTGAGCAATTCCCAGCCCGAAGGTATGGGATGTTTCATTCCCCCGGCGCTGAAAACAAGAGCATAGAGGATTACCGAGATGAGGATCCCGGTAAAGATAAGATTAATGATCAGGTAGTTATTTCGAAGGAGCCGCTGGTTCACCTTCGAGTTCTTTCAAGGTATCCGTGAGGTGCTTCAGGTCCGCCGTATCATGCCGGAATGTGGCTGTGTCGCCTTCAAGATCGTTCAGCACATCCCGTGCATCCCGCCGGAATTCATCAAAAGGTATATCCCCGTTTTTGTTATCCCGGATGATCTCTTTTACGATGCGGGCGCCGTTGCGCGACAGGGCAAAACCCCAGACGGAAGCAAAAGTCAGCCCTACGATGGAACAGACCAGCGCGGCAATGATCAGGTTTTTCGGTCCGTTGCCACGGTTGGCCTGTGAAAGGGCCACCAGGCTCAGCACGATGCCAATAATGCCGAAAATAATACCAATGAGGAAGGTACAGGGAAAGATCCCCATGGGTATGGCTGTAATCCCCATAACCAGACCTGCAATCCCCAGGCCCTGTCCGGCTGTACTTTTATGTTCTTCCATGATGTGCATGTTTGTAGTCAAATATAGTGAAAAAAGGGATTTAGTTGTTGGTTGTTAGTTGTTAGTTGTTAATTGTTCGTTGTTAGTTGTTCGTTGTTAGTCTGTATCAACTCTTCCTAACAACTAACAACCAACAACCAACAACTAATTATGAAGCGTGTCCAGAAGTACTTCCAAAATCTTCTTCGCCGCCACCGACACCGAGGTACCCGGACCAAAGATCCCCACCACACCTGATTTATAGAGGAAGTCATAGTCCTGCGCCGGGATGACGCCCCCTACGATCACCATGATGTCCTCGCGGCCAAGATTCTTAAGCTCGCCGATCACCTGTGGAACCAGCGTTTTGTGGCCACCCGCCAGGCTGGAGATCCCCAGCACATGGACGTCATTTTCCACAGCCTGGCGAGCAGCTTCTGCCGGGGTCTGGAAAAGGGGACCGATATCCACATCGAAGCCGATGTCGGCATAACCCGTCGAAACCACTTTGGCGCCACGGTCGTGACCGTCCTGCCCCATTTTGGCGATCATGATGCGGGGTTGCCGGCCTTCCCGGCGGGCGAAGTCCTGGCACAACCCCCTGGCCTGTGCGTAGCTTTCCTCACCCAGAGATTCGGAGGAGTATATGCCGGATATGGAGCGGATAAACGCCTTGTAACGGCCGCTGACCTTTTCCACGGCATACGAGATCTCTCCCAGGGTAGCCCGAAGCCGGGCGGCCTCCACGGAGAGCTCCAGGAGATTGCCTTCTCCGGTGCGCACGGCCTCGGTGATCCGGCCGAGTGCCTGGTCAACTGCGGCCTGATCGCGCTGCGCCTTCAGCTCCGCCAGTCTTCTGATCTGGGCCTCGCGCACGGCAGCATTGTCCACTTCGAGAATATCGATCGGATCTTCCTTGTCGAGCCGGTACTTATTCACGCCCACGATGATGTCCTTTTTTGAATCGATGCGTGCCTGTTTTCTGGCGGCAGCTTCTTCAATGCGCATCTTGGGGAGTCCCGTTTCAATAGCCTTTGCCATACCCCCGAGCTCTTCGATCTCGGTGATCAGCTTCCAGGCTTTCCGGGTCAGCTCATGCGTCAGGTATTCCACGTAATAGGATCCGCCCCAGGGATCCACGCTTTTGGTAATGTGCGTTTCTTCCTGCAGGAATATCTGGGTGTTGCGGGCGATGCGCGCCGAGAAATCGGTAGGCAAGGCAATGGCCTCATCCAGGGCATTGGTATGCAGGCTTTGTGTATGTCCCAGCACCGCAGCCATAGCTTCAACGCAGGTACGTGCCACATTGTTGAAGGGATCCTGCTCGGTGAGGCTCCATCCCGAGGTCTGGGAATGTGTGCGCAGTGCCAGTGATTTCGGGTTTTTTGGGTTGAACTGACTGACGATCTTGGCCCACAGCAACCGTGCTGCGCGCATCTTGGCGATCTCCATGAAATGGTTCATGCCCACCGCCCAGAAAAACGACAACCGCGGTGCGAAGGAATCGATATCAAGACCTGCATGAACACCCGTCCTCAGGTATTCCAGTCCGTCAGCCAGGGTATAGGCCAGCTCCAGGTCGGCCGTGGCCCCGGCTTCCTGCATGTGGTAACCCGAAATGCTGATCGAATTGAACCTGGGCATGTGCTGCGAGGTATACTTAAAAATATCCGCGATGATGCGCATGGAGGTATCGGGAGGGTAGATATAGGTATTGCGCACCATGAATTCCTTGAGGATGTCGTTCTGGATGGTGCCGCTCAGCTCTTCGAGTTTGGCGCCCTGCTCCAGCGCGGCTACGATATAAAAGGCCATTACCGGCAATACTCCGCCGTTCATGGTCATGGAAACCGACATGCGCTTCAGGGGAATGTTGTCGAACAGGATCTTCATATCGAGGATCGAATCGATGGCCACCCCGGCCTTGCCCACATCACCCACCACCCGTTCGTGGTCGGAATCATATCCCCGGTGCGTGGCCAGGTCAAAGGCTACCGACAGGCCTTTTTGTCCTGCCGCCAGGTTGCGCCTGTAAAAAGCATTGGATTCCTCGGCGGTTGAAAAACCGGCATACTGGCGGATGGTCCACGGCTGCATGACATACATGGTGGAATAGGGCCCCCGCAGGTAGGGCGGAATGCCGGCGGCATAGGAGAGATGCTCCATGTTTTCGAGGTCGGCACGGGTGTAAACGGCTTTTACGGGGATCTGCTCCGCCGTCATCCAGGGCTCTCCCCCTGCAACGGATCTGCTCTCCTGAACCGGCGGCACCTTGTCAGCCGCCAGCTTTTTGATCGCTATGGTGGTAAAATCAGGTTTCATCTGATAGTTCTTTAATGCGCTTCCTTTAAAAGTATTGAATGCCAAGTTTGGCATGAAAGTGCTTCAGCGTTTCCAGCACGTTCGACCGCACATGGATGAATTCACTGACGCCTTTCTGTTTCAGCTCCTCCATACTGGCGGGGGCGCCGGCAACCACCACAATGGCCTTGTCGCCTAAAAGCTTAGCCACAGCAGGTGCGATCTGCAGGTACTCATCGTCGCTGCTGCACACCACCACCACCCGGGCGTTGGCTTTCAGGGCGGCATCTGCGCCTTCGGCCGCCGAATCAAAGCCCAGGTTGTCGATGATGTCATACCCGGCACAGGCAAAAAAGTTGGAGGCAAACTGCGACCTTGCAAGTCGCATGGCCAGGTTGCCGTAAGTGAGCATGAAGACCTTAGGCCTTCCGCCGGGATGCTTTTCCACGGCCAGCCTGAGCTTTTCAAATCCTTCCGCTGCACGGCCCGGTAAAAGGGGATCCGCAACGCGGTGAGGAAGATCTGCTGCCTTTGCAAAGGCAATGTCCGGGTTCACCTGTTCGGCGATCATTTCCGCCGCATTGGGATACTGGTTGGTGCCTACCAGCACTTCTTTCCTGGTGGATACCATTTCAAGGCGCCGTTCAATGGTTTTCTGAATCTCCTTTGTTATAAAGTTACCGATAAACGCCCGTATATACCCCCCCTGCTCATCCACCTTCAGGAAAAGCTGCCAGGCACTCTCCGCAATAGCGTCGGTAAGGGATTCTATATAATAGGAACCGGCCGAAGGGTCCACCACCTTATCGAGATAAGATTCTTCCTTCAGGATGATCTGGATGTTGCGGGCGATCCTTTCGGAAAAATCTCCCGGTTCGCGGTACCATGAATCATACGGCTTCACCAGCAGCGAATTGCACCCGCCGAGTATGGCGGCCATGGCTTCGGTCGTCAGCCTCAGCATATTCACATTGGGCTCATAGAGCGTTTTATTCCAGTCGGTGGTGATGCTGTGAATAAACACGGAAGTCTCCTGCGTCCGGTCATGATCATAAGCACTCAGGAGGGCTGAGAACAGTATCCGTGCCGCACGTATTTTAGCTATCTCCAGGAAGTATTCGGGCCCCACACCCATGTTCCACTGCAGGTGCCGGGCAATATCCCTGGGGCTGTGGCCCTTGGCCGTGAGCCGTGTAAAGTATTTGGCCGCCATGGCCAGTCCGAATGCCAGCTCCTGCACGATGGTGGCGCCTGAATCGCTGAACAGATGGCTGTTTACCGCCAAGATCCTGAATTGGGGCAATTCGTTCCCGGCAGCAAGAAGGAGATTGTCGGCATCGAGGAAATCTTCTTCCTCCGATTTGTAAAAGGCTCCTGTACGGGTGAGGACTCCCAGGGGATCAAATCCAAGGGATCCTTTCAGGTCCGAAGGGGGCCGGTGAAGTTCTTTCAGCGCTTTCAACAGGTAGTCCATGACGTCGGAGGACAGCTCCCCTGCCCTGAAATGCAGGGCAATGTCCGTGCCGGCGAAGGCTTCAATGAGCTTCCGGAAATCATGAAAATAGAGGTCTCCACCCCGGGCGGTGAGGTCGAACCCTATGGCCGTTGCGCCGCGTTCCACCGCCATCAGCGCCTTCTTCACGGTTGTATCGATATCAAATACCCGGAAATCCTGCCGGATCTCCCAACTGTTGTCGGTGATCTTGTTGCCCCTGACAAAGGGAAAACTGCCGGGCAGGTTGTCGGTAAAGGGCAGCTCCACCAGGTCCTCGGCCGTGTAATAGGGTTTGATCCGGATGTTCTCCAGGGTCTTCCAAATCAGTTTTTTCTCATAATCCGCACCCTTTAGATCCTCCATGATTTTGGCCTCCCAGGCTGCGGAGCTGACTATCGGAAAACCTGTAAAAAGCTTTTCGTTCTGACCTTCCATAGGGTTGTTGTTCAGTTACTCATTATTATTGCGTTGTTCCGTTCAGATCATCTTGCCGGGATCAACCCATAAATCAAATTGTTCTGCGGTAACCAGGCCAAGCTCAATGGCAGCCTGTTTCAGGGTCTTGTTTTCCTTGTGCGCCTTCTTGGCAATTTTGGCGGAATTCTCATAGCCGATATGGGGATTCAGGGCGGTCACCAGCATGAGCGACTTCTGCAGGTGTTCCCGGATAATGTCGTGATTGGGTGTAATGCCTTCCGCGCACCTGTCGTTAAAGGATACGCAGGCATCGCCAAGCAGGCGTGCTGACTGCAATACATTGGCCGCGATCAGGGGCTTGAACACATTGAGTTCGAAGTGCCCGTTCATCCCGCCGATGGAAACTGCCACATCGTTCCCCACCACCTGGGCACAGACCATGGTGAGCGCCTCAGGCTGGGTGGGATTCACCTTGCCGGGCATGATGGAAGATCCGGGTTCATTGTCGGGTATGATGATCTCCCCGATGCCGCTGCGCGGACCGGAACTGAGCATGCGGACATCGTTGGCTATTTTCATGAGTGATACGGCCGATCTCTTGAGGGCACCACTCAGTTCCACCATGGCGTCGTGGGCAGCCAGGGCTTCAAACTTGTTGGGCGCGGTAATGAAAGGATGTCCGGTGAGCTCGGCAATCTTTGCCGCTGTGAGCACATCGTATCCCTTGGGGGCATTCAGTCCGGTTCCTACCGCGGTTCCCCCCAGCGCAAGTTCCCGAACCATGCCCAGGGCATTGCGGATGGCCCGCATGCCATTGTCGATCTGCTGTACATAGCCCGAAAACTCCTGACCGAGGGATAGGGGCGTGGCATCCATGAAATGTGTCCGCCCTGTTTTTACGATACTCATGAACTCCTGTGATTTCCGGTGCAGCGTGTCCCGTAACTTTTGCATGCCGGAGAGCGTAACTTCCACCGTCAGCATGTAGGCCGCCATGTGCATGGCGGCCGGGAAGGTGTCGTTCGATGACTGCGACTTGTTCACGTCGTCATTCGGGTGCAGGATCTTCTTCTCGTCGGTGAGCGCCCCTCCTGAAAGAACATGGGCACGGTAGGCAATGACCTCGTTCATGTTCATGTTCGACTGGGTACCCGACCCGGTTTGCCAGATCACCAGGGGAAACTCATCATCCCATTTACCGGCCAGGATCTCATCGCAAACGGCAGCAATCAGGTCGCGCTTGGCGGAAGGAAGCACCCCGAGGTCTGCATTTACTATCGCCGCAGCCTTCTTCAGATAGGCAAATGCATAAATGATCTCCCTGGGCATGCTGGCCTCAGGCCCGATACGGAAATTGTTCCTGGAACGCTCGGTCTGCGCTCCCCAGTACCTGTGGGCTGGTACGCTGACCTCACCCATGGTGTCGTGTTCGATGCGGAATTCCATTGTATGATGTGATTAGGTAATTTAGTAATTAGGTGATTAAGCAAGGCAAAAGGCAATAGAGTTAATGATCTATTTTTAAAGAAACACTTTTTTTAAGCCCAGAAAGCAAGGCTGACACTTTATTAATTTTATTAATGATTTCATCCTTATATCTTGGTTGAATTAAATTTAACTCAAAAATTACTTCAATTAAAGCGTCGATCTCGCTTAAGGAACCAGAGGCTATTGACAAGAACTGATGAAATTCTTTTTCTGTTTGTCTTGCTGCTCCTTCCGCAATATTGGCTGAGACCGAAACAGATGCCCTTTTTAACTGGCTAATCAAGCCGAATTTTTCTTCTGCAGGAAGACTTACACATAAGTTATATATCATTTTAATCAGCTGTATACTTTCCTTCCAAACTTCAAGATTTTTGTGAGGACGAACACCTTTTTCCATTTTAACTTGTTTTTATAAATTCCTCTAACTTTCCCCTCCCTTAATCCTGTAATCACTTAATCACTTAATCACCTAATCACCTAATCACTTAATCACCTAATCACCTAATCACCTAATCACTTAATCACCTAATCACCTAATCACTTAATCACCTCATCACCTCCCCCGCCCGCTCTGCCGGCACCGCCACCACCGCTTTATACTTACCTTCAATAATGGGACGCTGCAATAATTTAGGATTTTGGACAATGATTTCAATCCATTCCTCATCGGTGAATTTCCGGCCCTTCAATTCCTTCCGGTACATTTCCTCCTGGGTCCTGACAACCTGGAACGGCTTGAGGTTCAGTTTCATCAGGATGCGCTTCAGATCTTCCGCCGTAAGGGGATGATCAAGATATTGAATGACATCACAGGAAATACCGCTTTCCCGGAGGTAATTCAATCCCTCCCTGCTTTTAGCGCACCTTGGATTATGATAGATCTTAATCATGGCGGGATTATTTTCCGGCAAATTCCATAAGATAGGCCTTGATAAACTCGTTGATATCGCCATCCAGCACGGCCTGGGTGTCTGATGTTTCATAATCGGTGCGCAGATCCTTCACCAGACGGTAAGGATGCAGGGTATAACTCCGGATCTGGGATCCCCACTCGATCTTTTTCTTCTGTCCCTCGATCTCGGCCTGTTTTTCCATACGCTTGCGCAGCTCCATCTCGTACAAATGCGAGCGGAGGATGCGGAGGGCGTTCTCCTTATTCTGAAGCTGGGAACGGGTTTCGGTATTGTCCACCGTAATTCCCGTGGGCAGGTGTCTCACCCGCACGCCGGTTTCCACTTTGTTCACATTTTGCCCGCCGGCGCCGCTCGACCGGAAATAATCAAACTCGAGGTCGGCCGGGTTGATGATGATCTCGATATCATCTTCCACCACGGGCGAAACAAACACCGAGGCAAAGGACGTGTGCCGTTTGTGATTGGAGTCGAAAGGAGAAAGTCTTACCAGCCGGTGAACCCCGTTTTCAGCACGCAGGTAGCCGTAGGCATAATCGCCGTCGAATTCCAGGGTGACCGACTTGATGCCGGCATCATCGCCCTCGAGAAAGCTCACTTCACGTACCTGGTAATTGTTTCGTTCCCCCCAGCGGATGTACATCCGCATCAGCATCTGTGCCCAGTCCTGGCTCTCCGTGCCTCCCGCGCCGGAATTTATCTTGAGAATGGCTCCCATCCGGTCCTCCTCATTGCGCAACATGTTGCGGAATTCAAGGTCGTCCACCCGTTTAACCACGCTGGTATAATGCCGGTCAGTTTCTTCTTCGGTGGCTTCGCCTTCTTTGTAGAAATCATAGAGCACGGCAAGGTCTTCCAGCTCTTTCTGAAGCCGGTAATACACATCGGTCCAGCTTTTGAGCAGGGATATTTCTTTCAGCTTCTTTTCAGCTTCTTTGGGATCATTCCAGAAATCCTGGGATTGGGTTTTTACCTCTTCTTCTTTGATCAGGGCAAGCTTACGGTCAATGTCAAAGATACCTCCCCAGGGCGCTGGTGCGCTCTGTTAACACTTTAATTTGTTCACTGGTGACCATGACCATTACTATATTAGTGAGGCACAAATGTAAGAAAAATTATGGTGCTGATGTTAATTCAGTCATCCTGGCCGTCAAGGCGTAAAAAAGCCTGCATAATGTCCATCTCATAGCCGCGTGATGCCCCGTATCGGGCCATCTTGGCCCAGATCTCCCGGGAAGTGCCGCGCAGTGTTTTCCGCTTTTTTTCGAGTTCGCGGCCTACCATGGCCCGGTATTCGTCGTGGTCTATCTCTGCAAGCGCCTGGTCACAAACCGGCTGGGCAATACCTTTCTGCCTCAGGAAATACCGTATTTTGATGATGCCCCAGTGTTCGAATTTCATTTTGTCACGTACAAAGGCTGCTGCATAGCGATGCTCATCCAGGAAGCCTTCTGCACGAAGCTTTTCAAGAATTTCCTGGTGCTGGTCGCGGTTCACGCCCCACCGCTTCAGCAGACCGAGCACATCAGCGGGGCATTTTTCCTGTTTGCTGCAGATCTTCCGGAGGTTTTGCAGTGCTTGCTGTGGCTCCATGGTAATGGATATTTTATGATTATAATTTATTTTGTTGTACGGACAGGTCGCTATCTCGTGTACGGACAGGTCGCGACCTGTCCCTACGTTATTTCTTTGCCCGCACCATTCTTGCCTTCCCGTTGATATCCTCCCGTATCTCCACCCCGTAGAATCCTGCACTTTCGAGCAAGCGCAGCGTTTCACGGGGAAATTTTTCGTTTATCTCGAGGTACAGCAATCCCCCGTCTTTCAGGTATTTGCGACCCAGCAGCGCTAAGTTCCGGTAGTAGCACAACGGATCGCTGTCCGGAACAAACAGGGCCAGTCCGGGTTCAAAATCAAGCACATTGCGGCGCATGAAAGTCTTTTCCACCTGGCGTACATAGGGCGGATTGCTGACCATCACCTGGTACTGCTGCGGCAGGACCGATCCGGCGTCGAGGATATCCAGGGGGAAGAATCCAACGGCCGCCTGGTTGGCTGCTGCGTTCTCCCGGGCAACTTCCAGGGCTTCCTCTGAAATATCACAAGCCGAAACAGTTGTGCCGGGCAGGTTCACCGCCAGCGAAACCGCGATGCAACCGCTGCCTGTGCCCAGGTCGAGAATATCCGCTACCCCGCCGCGCTCCTCCTTCACAATCCAGTCGACCAGTTCCTCGGTTTCGGGACGGGGTATCAGCACCCGGGGATCAACCTGAAAGGATAACCCATAAAATTCCGCGGCGCCCAGGATGTATTGAACCGGTTCCCAATCCAGGAGCCTGGCAAGAAATTTGCTGAAATTTTCAAGGACCTCACTGGAAATTGGATCCTGACCCTTGAGATGAATGTCAATTTTACTGTAATTTAGCAGGTGGTCGGATGCCAGGTAAAATATGTTGCGGACCTCGCCTTCGGAATAATAACCCGACAAGCCCTCCCGGAACATGTTCATGACATCTGCAAGCGTTCGTTCTGATTCCATGTGGTAAATTTATAAAAAAAAGAAAGTGACTTCAGGAAACGCTCACGAAACCTATATGAAACGATGCCTCGACCTGGCCGGGCTCGGACTTGGGTATACCGCCCCCAATCCCCTGGTTGGTTCGGTGATCGTTCACAACAACAGGATCATCGGCGAGGGTTTTCACCGCGCCTATGGAGGTCCGCATGCTGAAGTCAATGCCGTTCAATCCGTTGCCGACAAAAGTCAGCTGCCCCGTTCCATACTCTATGTCAACCTGGAGCCCTGTTCGCATAAGGGCAAGACGCCCCCGTGCGCCGAAATGATCCTGAAGACGGGTATCCCAGAGGTGGTGATCGGCACCACCGATCCGAACCCCGTGGTATCGGGCAATGGCATCCGAAGGCTGGAGGAAGCGGGAGTTAAGGTAACCTTGGGTGTTGCCACAGAGGACTGCCTTGTTCTGAACAAGCGTTTTTTTACCTTTCACAACCGGAAACGTCCCTATGTGATCCTGAAATGGGCACAAACCAGCAACGGCTTCATCGACGTACTGAGAGATTCCGGGATACAACAACCCACCTGGATTTCGAACGAGATATCCCGTATGCTGGTGCACAAATGGCGCAGCGAGGAACAGGCGATCCTGGTGGGCACCCAGACAGCACTGCTCGACAATCCCCGTCTCAATGTGCGCGAATGGCCCGGCAATTCCCCGCTGAGAATCGTAATCGACAGGAACCTCCGGCTGCCAAAAACCCTGCACGTATTCGACAATTCAAGTCCCACCCTGGTCTTTAATGCCTCCCGTGAGGAAACGGACGGACAGACGCAGTATCTGAAACTTGATTTCGAAGGCAATATGCCGGCGGCGCTCCTGCAGCAATTGTACGAGCGGGGCATTCAGTCGTTGCTGGTGGAAGGCGGCAGGCAATTGTTAACGAGCTTTATCAGCAGAAATCTCTGGGATGAAGCCCGCGTCTTCTCCGGAAAGAAACGGTTTGAAGCCGGTGTGCCGGCACCGGAGATCCGGGAAGTGGTACCATCGGAATACCGGATCAGGGAGGACATCGTATTTTTCTTCCGCAATAAATAACAATTTTTGTCTTTTTTCGTATCCCTAACTGATTTAACTGTTTACAGCATAAAGTACCTGCAATCCTTATTTGTTCCGGTTATGAAAACACCCTACAGAAATCTTTTGCTGCTGCTCATGGCCTGCCTGCCATTGACAGCTTTCACCCAGAATGCCAAGAACTTCTATAAAACAGGTTTGACTTTTGTTGAGGCGGGTAACCACAAAGACGCCATCGATCAGTTTACCAAAGCCCTGGATATTGATCCTGAGTTTGTGCAGGCCTATGTGGAAAGAGCCAGATCATACGAGGCAACCGGTGACCTGCAGCATGCCGCAGATGATCTGAAAAGGGCGCTGGTCTTTGAACAGAAAGAAGCGGAACTGTATTTTGATGCCGCACGGGTGAATTACGGCCTGGGCAACTATATGGAAGCCCAGGTGCTGATAACCCAGAGTACCGAACTCGACAGGAAATCGGAAACTTCCTGGAGGCTGTTTGCACGCATCCAGCTGGCGCGTGAAGATTATACCAACGCTCTCGTTTCCATCAACAAGGCCCTGGAGCTCAAAGACAATGCAGAGAATTACTTCTGCCGCGGACAGGTATCCGAAAAAATGAAGAATTTCAACCAGGCCGAGGCTGATTTTAACAAGGCCCTGGCAAAAAACACGCAATATACAGAGGCCTACCTGGCTCTGGCCGCCCTCAAGCTTCAGCTAAACAAGCCGGAAGCCGCCATGGAAACCTGCAACTCCCTGCTGACCCTGGAGCCCGGCAACAAAGATGCTCTCCTGATCCGAAGCCGCATCTACGCCAAACTCACTGAGTATCCCAAAGCCATTGACGATCTGTCAAAGATCCTTTACAGCAACCCCGACGACAAGGACATGTACCTGTTGCGTGGAACCTATTACCAGGAGTTTACCCAGCACCAGAATGCCATCAATGATTTTTCACGGGCGCTGCTGATCGATCCCAAATTTGCCGAAGCAAGTTATAAACGGGCATATTCCTATGAACAGGTCGGAGATTTCAAATCAGCCATACGCGACTATGAAATGCTGGCTGCCCTGTCGGCAAACGACCTGGTAGCCCAGCAGCACCTGCTGGACGCCAAAAAAAGACTCTTTGAACTGAACCGGGAAAGCAACCCCCCGAGGATCAATCTTATGGATCCGCAGGTGTTCAGCGATTCAGTGCTGAAGGTTGCCAGAAACAAGAACACCCTGGCCCTGCGGGGAAAAATAGCAGATGCCAGCGAGATCAGGGAAGTAAGCATAAACAAAAAGCCGGCCACCTTCTTTAAAAGTGGCGACGGGTACGAGTTTTCAGCCGACGTTGACCTTTCGGCCACAGATTTTGTGACGGTATCGGTTAAGGATGTCTATGATAATACCGCATCCGGCCTTTATGCTGTGGAACGGACCGAGATCGACCCTCCCAGCGTTACCATACTTGCTCCCTATGCCTCGGATAACGGAGAGATCTACCTGGACACCGACAATTCCAGTCTTTATATCGAAGGCAGTATCACCGATGAAAGCAATATCCGGTCGATTCTTATCGACGGTGTTGCGGCCAGCTTCACCCTCGACGAGCTGAATCCCAGGTTTTATGCCACGATCAATGTGGCCAACAAAAACAAGTTCAGCGTTACCGCGTTGGACAACTATGGCAACGACACCACCCTCACCTTTATGCTGAACCGTGAGGGGGTTTCCCTGCTCGATGCCAATCCCATGGGCCGTACCTGGGTGGTTTTCATCGAGAATTCCAATTACGAGACTTTCCCCAGTCTGGATGGCCCCGCCAAAGATGTATCGCTCATGCGTTCAGCCCTGGCCCGGTATGATATTCAAAAGCTGATCCACAAGCAGGACATGACCAAGAAGGAAATGGAAAAGTTCTTTTCGATCGAGCTCAGGGACCTCCTGCGGAGTAACAAGGTCAATGCTTTGCTGATCTGGTACGCGGGGCACGGGAAATTCATCAATGAAACCGGTTACTGGATCCCCGTGGATGCCAAGCGCGACGATGAATTCACCTATTACAACCTGAATGCCCTCAGGGCTTCACTGCAATCCTATGCCGGATACATTACGCACAACCTGGTTATAACTGACGCCTGCGAATCAGGGCCCACCTTTTACCAGGCCATGCGCGATGTTCCCAGGGAAAGGAACTGCAACGACTGGGAAGCAGTGAAATTCAAATCCTCCCAGGTATTCTCATCTGCCGGTTATGAACTCGCAGTGGACAATTCGCAATTCACGAAAACCTTTGCCAATACTCTGGCAAACAATCCCGATGCCTGCCTTCCGATCGAAACCATAGTGAATAAGGTAACCGTGGCAGTAAGCCAGAGCAACCAGCAGAAACCCAAATTCGGCAAGATCACCGGACTCCAGGATGAAGACGGCACCTTCTTTTTCATGTCGAAAAAGTAGTCATGCACACCGGCAAATCCTGTCCATATGCCCTTGTGCTTTGTGCCATCGTGATCCTGGGGATTGCCGGCACCTCAACCCTTCGTGCCCAAACGTATTTTTTCGATAATTACAGCACCCCCGAGGGATTTGAGTCGAAGGTATATTCCATTGTACAGGACAGCCAGCATTATGTTTGGCTGGGCACGCAAACCGGCGTTTCGAGATTCGACGGCAACACCTTCACCCCCTATTCCGTCGAAAACGGACTGGCCCAGGGAGGTGTACGCGTGCTTTTCCTGGATCATGACGGTATGGTATGGATGGGTCATGAAGGTGGCGGAATCACACGCTATACCGGAAAAATCTTTGAAAAGGTCCTGGTGACCGATACTTTGCTCCGGTCGAATATTACGTCCATCTCCCAGGACCAGGACAACCAGATCTGGATCACCACAGAGCTTAACGGGGCGCTCAGGATCAAAAACCCCCGTGAACCTGCCGCATTGCTCGAATACGAGCATTACCTGAAAGGGAAAAGTCTCGGTGATATGGTGTTCAACAGTCTCGTTACCGCAGACGGCACGGTTTTCTTCATCACCAATGTGGGAATAAAAACCTACAACAAGGCCGGCAATTCCTTCGAAAGTTTTACCCCCGACGGGATGTTCACCTTTTTCAGTACCACCGTCATGTATGAGGACCGGCAAGGCAACCTCTGGTTTGGGACACATAATGGCGGCCTTTCCAAACTCAATCCAAAAACCAAAAAATTTGAATTCCTGGATACCCGGAACAGCCTGGCTTCCAACTGGATCACTTCCATAGCCGAGGACCGCCATGGGAACCTCTGGATCGGCCATTGGAAGGATGACATCAACACCGGTGGCATCAGCCGGATCGATGCTGCGGGCGGCATTCGGGTATTCAACACCACCAACGGGCTCCATGACGACCATATCTGGTGCCTCCTCGAGGATGCGGAAGGAAATATGCTCATCGGTACTACCGAACAGGGACTTGACATCTATAAAGGTGAGGAATTCCTGAGCCTTAACACCCGGGATGGACTGCAGAACAACCAGGTATATGCGGTATTGGAAGATCCCGAGGGCCAGATATGGTTCGGCACCAACCAGGGGATCTCGGTGTATTCCGGAGCAGGCAGGGCCTTCCGGCATTATGACCAGTCGGATTTTATCAGCAACCAGATCAGGTTCCTGAAAAAGGATCGCAACAACAACATCTGGATCGGGACCGCCAACGAGGGGGTCCTGCTTTTCAACACGTCGCGCAGGCAGTTCATTTCGCAGCAGCAGATCAATAGCTATATTCCTTACGCCACACTTTCAAAAGGCATCACAGCCCTTGAGATCGGAAGCGAAGGACATTTGTGGATCGGGACCATCGAAGGCCTCGTGGAATACGATATTGGTCGCAACACTTACGTGGCCACCTATACACAAAGCGCAGGACTGGCGGGCAACGAAATCACTGCCCTGTATACCGATGCAAAAGGCAGTCTGTGGATCGGATCCGACAGGAAGAAAGGCCTGACCCGGTTGCAAAACGGGGTGTTTACCATAATTCCGGGAATACGTGATATTAAGCCCACCTGTATCACAGAAGACCGGGAAGGCAGCATATGGTTAGGCACCGAATCGAAAGGGGTGCTGCTCCTCGACGGAGATTCCATAAAGCACTACGGCGTTCAGGAGGGTATGCTGTCCAATCTCGTCAACCTGCTGATCTGCGACAAAAACAACAACATCTTTGCCGGCACCAACCACGGGCTGAATAAAATCGATCAGCACGGCAGTACAATACTTTCTTATACCAAAAGAACCGGATTTACCGGTATTGAAACCAAAGGGAATGCCGGGTACATCGACAGCAAGGGCTATCTCTGGCTGGGAACTGCCAACGGCGCGATCCGGTGTGATCTGAAGCTCCTGGAAGAGGAGGAGGTTCTTGTGCCGCAGGTGGCCATCAGCGAGATGCAGGTGAAAGGGCAGCCTTCGGAGATGAACAAAGGTAAGAAGCTGGCCAGTGGCGACAACGATATCACCTTCCGGTATATCAGCATCTCCCTGGCCAACCCGGAAGGGATTACCTACAAGGTAATGCTGGAAGGACTTCACGACACCTGGCTGAGCCCGAATCGTGAAAACACCATTACCTTCAACAAACTGCCACCGGGGCGGTACACCTTCCTCGTGAGATCCAGGATGGACAATGGGGAATGGTCGCCGGTTGCAGCCCGTTACAGCTTCCGGATCCTGGCGCCTTTTTACCAGAGGGGCTTTTTCATAGTCCTGGTCATTCTTGTGATCCTGACCTCCATCATTGTTTTCATCAGGGTGCGGGAAAGAAACCTGGTGCAGGAAAAGAAGATACTGGAAGAAAGGGTACACGAGCGTACCCTGGCGCTGTCGGAGGTAAACGAGCAGCTGTCCATGAGAAACAAGGACATTACCGACAGTATCACTTACGCCAAACGGATCCAGCTGGCCATCCTGCCTCCTGATATTCCGTTTGACCGGACCTTTATTCTCTATAAATCCAAGGACATTGTCAGCGGTGATTTTTACTGGATGAACACCGTCGGGGGAAGGGAGTTCCTGGCCGCTGTGGATTGCACCGGACATGGAGTGCCGGGAGCCTTTATGTCATTCATCGGTTTTACCTCACTGAACAAGATCATTATTGAACAGGGCATCTATAAACCATCGGCCATCCTCGACCGCCTCAACGAAGAAGTTGCCATCACGCTCCATCAGCGGGGGGAAGATATCGTAAATGACGGGATGGACATTGCCCTGGTCTGTTATGATCCGGCCACCGGCATGCTGGAATATGCAGGAGCCTTCAACCCGCTGATCCTGATCCACAACGGTGAACTGATGGAAATCAAGGCGGACCGGTTTGCGATCGGACGCGCTACCGGCAGGGAGAAATGCTTTACCAACCATGAGATCATGCTGCAAAAGGATGATGCCCTGTACATTTATTCAGATGGTTATGCCGATCAGTTTGGCGGGCCGGAAAACAGGAAATTCAAGACCTCGGCCCTGAAAGAGTTGCTTACCGGGATCAGTCCCCTAAATATAGAGGAACAGCGTGAAATACTTGAGCGTACCTTTGAGAACTGGCGTATGAACCAGGAACAGATAGATGATGTGCTGGTGATCGGAAGGAAGTTCTAGCCTGCTTTTGATAGTATCCTGGGTGCCACCATTCCCTTAATAGCCTTATAAATACTCTCCGGATCAAAGCCGCATAGCTTGTAGAGTTCGACCGGAGTTCCATGGTCCACAAAAGTATCCGGAACACCCAGCCGCTTTACCCTGGCCTGGTAACCGTTGTCGGCCATGAATTCGAGGACGGCACTGCCAAAACCACCGGCAAGAACACCGTCTTCCACCACCAAAACATCTTTAAAATGGCGGAAAATCACGTGCAGTGCTTCCTGGTCGATTGGCTTCACAAACCGCATGTCCCAGTGCTCGGCTTCGATGTGCTCCGATTCCAGTTTTTCCAATGCTTCTTCAGCCAGGTTCCCGGCATAACCAATAGTAAGAACGGCAATATCTTTTCCGGGCCTTACCAGCCGGGCCTTCCCGATCTCCAATTCCTTGAACGGCAGTTGCCAGTCGGTCATATTGCCCCTGCCCCGTGGATACCGGATGGCAATGGGTCCCTGGTTTTTCAGCTGGGCGGTATACAGCATGTTGCGCAGATCCTCCTCATTCATGGGGGCGCAGATGGTGAGGTTGGGAATGCTCCTCAGGTAGGCCATGTCAAATATACCCTGGTGTGTAGCGCCGTCGGCACCAACGATACCGCCGCGGTCGATGCAGAATACCACCGGGAGCTTTTGCAGGGCCACGTCGTGGATCACCTGGTCATAAGCCCGTTGCATGAAGGAAGAATAAATATTGCAGTAGGGGATCAATCCCTGGGTGGCCAGTCCCGCTGAAAAGGTCACCGCATGCTGTTCGGCAATGCCGACATCAAAGGCCCGGTCGGGCATTTCATCCATCAGGATCTTCAGGGAGCATCCTGAGGGCATGGCAGGTGTAATGCCAACAATGCGTTCGTTCTGCTTTGCCAGTTCCAACAGGGTGTATCCGAATACATCCTGGTACAGCGGGGGTTCAGCAGCATTGCCCCGTGCATGCATCAGCTCCCCGGTTTTCCGGTCGAATTTCCCGGGTGCATGATATACCGTCTGGTTCAGCTCAGCCAGTGGAAATCCCTTGCCTTTTACGGTAAGCAGGTGTAACAGCTTGGGCCCGGGGATCTTCTTCATGTCATCGAGCAATTCGGATAAATGCAGGACATCATGGCCGTCAACCGGACCGAAATACCTGAATTTCAACGCTTCAAAAAGGTTGCTCTGGTGCATGAGAACCGATTTCAGTCCGTTTTCGAGTTTCTGGGCGTAATCCCGCGCATGCGGCGCTATTTTGTTGATCTTGCCGAAAAGGTGCCACAGCTCTTCTTTCAGTTTGTTGTAAGTGCGCGATGTGGTGATGTCGGTAAGGTATTCCTTCAGTGCCCCGGTATTGGGGTCGATGGCAATGTTGTTATCGTTGAGGATCACCAGCAGGTCGGTCTTTTCCATACCCGCATTGTTGAGCCCCTCGAAAGCCTGACCGCCGGTCATGGAACCATCTCCGATGATGGCCACCACGTTTTTCCGGATGCCCTGGAGTTTGGCCGCCACGGCCATGCCAAGCGCGGCCGAAATGGAGGTGGAGGAGTGACCCGTGCCAAAAGCGTCATACTCGCTTTCCGACATGCGCGGAAACCCGCTTATACCGCTAAACTGCCGGTTGGTATGAAAAACTTCCTTGCGGCCGGTTAGAATTTTATGTCCGTAGGCCTGGTGGCCGACATCCCAGATGAGGGCATCTTCAGGCGTGTTGTAGGTATAATGGAGCGCGACGGTAAGTTCAACCACACCCAGGCTGGCGCCCAGGTGGCCCGGATTGGAGGAACACTCGTCAATAATGAATTGGCGCAGCTCCTGGCACACCTGCGGCAATTTATCCCGTTCCAGCTTTCTGAGGTCAGCAGGAAAGATAATCTGATCAAGAAGATTCTGTTCTTTATTGTCCATCATCCGGAAATGTCACTCCCTGGCATGAAAAACCCGAGCAAAAGCAGTTTTCAGGTTGGGCAAAGTTAATAATTAATTAAATATTTCGTTTGCTTATAATGTTCCGCATAGTAATTTCGGCAGTGAGGTTTTTATATTCTAATTCGATTTCGACATCAGGAAAATACTACATCATGAAATACACTTCCATACTGGTAGCATTGGTGATTTTAATTGCCTCGTGCGTTCCGCCCAATAAGTTTAAAGCCTTGCAGACCGAATCGCTGACCTGCGCCGAAGAGCGGGACAGGCTCAAAACCGAGATGGAACAGCTGTCGGTCGACTATAAGGAAATGAAGGCACGTCTGGCACAGCAGGAAACTGACCTGGCCCGGGCAGAAAAAGATTCCCTCCGGCTGAAAGAAGAGGTGACCCGTCTGAACCGCGAAAACAGGCAACTTACCAACGATTATGCGGATCTTCAGGAAGCCCAGCAGGCTCTGTTGAAAGGCAGTGAGGTTGAGATCCGGCGGCTGATGGAAGAATTGCAGGCCACCCAGAAAGAGAAGAATGCCCGACTGGCTGAACTTGAGCAGATTTTACAGGAGCAGCAATCCGCTGTGGCCGCGCTCCGCAAGACCGTTTCCGATGCTCTGATGGGATTCGAGAGCCAGGGTCTGGCAGTGACCCAGAAGAACGGGAAAGTCTATGTATCCCTCGAGGAAAAGCTGCTCTTCAAGAGCGGGAGCACGGTTGTCGATCCTAAAGGTGCAGCTGCCCTGAAGAAGCTATCCGGAGTGCTGGAACAGAATCCCGATATCAATGTTATGATCGAAGGACATACCGATGATGTCCCGGTAATCGCCGGCTCTGCCTATAAAGACAACTGGGACCTGAGTGTTTTGCGGGCTACCTCCATTGTCAGGATCCTCCTGGATGGCTCGAAGATCAATCCGGAACGGTTAACCACAGCGGGTCGCAGCCAGTACCTACCTGTCGACCCGGCCAAAACCGCCGAGTCGCGGCAGAAAAACCGCCGGACGGAGATTATCCTTTCGCCGAAATTAGATGAATTGTATAAGCTGGTAGAGGCGAAATAATATCCTTTACAATAATTCAACCTCTACGAGGTTGTTAGGATTATAACCATGTTTGTTCTACAATAATTGAACCTCCACGAGGTTTAATTAATTATTAATTCACATGAGTGTCCGGTAAAAAAAATGTGCAAGCAGAGGATAAATTACTGTAGCTTTTCGGGGTTGCGTTAAATCGTCCCTCGTCCCTCGTCCCTTGTCCCTCCTTCAGACCGTCATGATATCCTTTTCCTTCGCGGCAACGATTATATCGGTTTTCCGGATGTAATCGTCGGTCATGTGCTGGACCTTTTCCTGGGCGTCAATCTCAATATCTTCGGGAAGTCCGTTCTTCTGAAGTTTCTTCAGTTCATCGTTGGCATCACGACGGGCATTTCGGATGCTGACCTTGGTATTTTCCCCCATCATTTTTACCTGTTTCACCAGGTTTCTGCGCCGCTCTTCCGTGAGCGGGGGTATGTTGAGGCGGAGGATCTCGCCGTTGTTCATGGGGGTGAGTCCGATATTGGCATACAGGATGGCCTTTTCAATAACGGCAAGCATGGTTTTCTCCCAGGGTTGCACCACAATGGTCTTGGCATCGGGGGTTCCGATATTGGAAACCTGTGAGAGCGGCGTCACAGCACCATAATAATCCACGGTAATGCCATCGAGAATGGCAGGAGTAGCTTTACCGGCACGGACATGAATCAGTTCATCCTCGAGATGCCTGATTGCCTTGTCCATTTTTTCCTGGGCCACTTCCACACAAAATTTGGCTTCTTCTTCCATTTGAAAAAGAGTTTGAGGGTAACGGAAACAAATTTAGGATTTTGAATGAAAATAGCAATTGGGTGGGAATTAATTTGTTTAGAAAATGTTATTTGAATAGGCTGCAGCCTTTTGACTGCACGACTGCAAGACTGCAAGACTGCAAGACCGCACGACTTCTAATTATGTATCAAAGTCCCTATATCCTGCCCTTCCAGAACCTTTTTCAGATTACCCGGGGTATTCATATCAAACACCAGGATCGGCAGGTTGTTTTCGCGGCACATGGTAAAGGCCGTGAGGTCCATGATCTTCAATCCCTTGTTGTAGGCTTCGTCAAAGGTGATATTGTGATATCTGACCGCATGCGGATCTTTTTCCGGATCGGCGGTATAAACACCATCCACCCGGGTTCCTTTAAGAATGGCATCAGCACCGATCTCAACACCCCGGAGTGCTGCTGCCGTATCGGTGGTGAAGAAAGGATTTCCGGTACCAAAGGTGAAAATAAGAACGTAACCCTGGTCGAATAAGGTTTCGGAAAGGGTTTTGGTATAGCGTTCGGCCACCGGGAGCATTTCAATGGCTGTAAGCATGCGGGCCTTCCCCCCTGCCTGGTTGATGAAAGTTTGCAGGGCCAGTCCGTTGATCACGGTGGCGAGCATGCCCATGTAATCGCCGCTCACCCGGTCGAATCCGCTTTTCTGGCCCGACAGCCCCCTGAAGATATTGCCTCCGCCGATAACTATGCCAACCTGTGCGCCCATATCCTGGATGTCCTTGATCTGCCTGGCATAGGATTCCAGCATGGCCTCGTCAATACCGGACTTTTTATTACCCATCAAAGCCTCGCCGCTTAGTTTCAACAGGATTCTTTTGTATTTCAGTGCCATGATGTTTTACATTTGAATGCCAATGTAAATATAAAAAAATATCGGGGTGGCATGGTACCACCCCGATATTATTAATTTATGGCAGAGACGTTTCTTGTAACGTCTCCAGGGTATCCTTACTGATTCAGATTGTACCTTACAAATCCTTTGACTGTCAGGTCCTTGTCAATACCCTGCAGGTACTGCCTTACGGTTTTGGTGCTGTCCTTGGTAAACTCCTGGTTCAGCAGGGTGCTTTCCTTGAAGAACTTGTTCAGCTTACCTTCAGCGATCTTATCAAGCATGTTTTCAGCCTTGCCTTCATTGCGGGCCTGTTCGCGTCCGATTTCCTTTTCCTTTTCGATGACATCCGCCGGAACATCAGCCTTGTCAACGGCAACCGGGTTCATGGCGGCAACCTGCATGGCAATATCCTTGCCGGTTTTCACATCCACGGTTTTATTCATGCCCACCAGGGTGGCCAATTTGTTGCCGGGATGAATGTAAGGAACTACCTGTGCAGCTTCGATTTTTCCGTAGAATGACAGGTCGAGCTTCTCCCCGATAATACCTATCTGCTCGGTCACACGGTCACCTACCGGACGACCCCCCAGCGTGAGGCTCTTTAAAGCATCGAGGTCAGCAGGTCTCTTGTCCACAGCCAGGTCAAGTATGTCCTGTGCAAATTTTATAAAGCCTTCATTTTTAGCCACGAAGTCAGTCTCTGAGTTCAATACGATCAGGGCCCCAAAATCACCCTTATCGGATATCCTGGCGAGGACCACCCCTTCGGTAGCAAGGCGGTCGGCTCTTTTGCTGGCAACGAGCTGGCCTCTTTTGCGGATGATTTCAACAGCCTGGTCAAAATTACCATTGGATTCTTCCAGGGCATTCTTGCAATCCATCATGCCTGCTCCGGTCATTTTTCTCAGCTTGCTGACATCTGCTGCTGTAATAGCCATAGTATATATATTTTATAGGTTTTATGCTTCTTCTTCTGCTTCTTCTTCTTCAATTTCAATATCCACCACAACACCCTTCTTGGCGGGTGCTTTGAGGGAAAGTGCCTTGCGGGCGGCAGCGCGTTTTTCGCGTGATTCCTCGAAATCCTCATCTGTCTCATCGCTGTCGTCGGACTTGTCACCCTTCCTGCCTTTTTTCTCACCGGTATCACCTTCCTTCTCCCGCTCAAACTTGCGCTCTTCCAAACCTTCTCTGATAGCATTGCAGACCACTTCAAGGATCAATGCAATGGATTTGGAAGCGTCATCATTAGCCGGAATGGGAAAGTCAACCAGGTTGGGATCTGAATTGGTATCCACCATGGCAAAAATGGGAATATTCAGTCTGCGTGCCTCATGAACGGCAATGTGCTCCTTGTGGATGTCGACGATAAACATGGCTGCAGGCAACCGGGTAAGATCGGCGATGCTGCCGAGGTTCTTTTCCAGTTTGGCACGCTGACGGCCGATCTGCAACTTTTCGCGTTTTGATAAATTGTCATAGGTGCCGTCGGTGGCCATTTTGTCGATCGAGGACATTTTCTTTACAGCCTTGCGGATGGTGGGGAAATTGGTAAGCATCCCACCCGGCCAGCGCTCGGTCACATAAGGCATATTTACCTGCTGCACTTGTTCCGCAACGATATCCTTGGCCTGCTTCTTGGTGGCTACAAACAGAATTTTACGGCCCGATTTGGCAATCTGCTTCATTCCTGCTGCAGCATCTTCAAGCTTGATCTGCGTTTTCTGCAAATCGATGATGTGGATCCCTTCCTTTTCCATGTATATGTAAGGAGCCATGGCAGGATTCCACTTTCTTCTGAGGTGACCAAAATGGACACCTGCTTCTAATAATTGTTGAATGGTTGTTTTTGACATGTTGAATTGTTTACGTTCTATAAGAAATCAACTGATGAGTAGCCAGTTCACTGAAGAAATGAGTCTCACCAATTTAGATGCTAAACAAAATGAAGGATTCTAACGCTTGCTGAACTGGAACCTTCTTCTTGCGCCGGGCTGACCAGGTTTTTTACGCTCCACTTCACGGGGATCCCTGGTGAGCAATTTGTTGCTTTTCAGTGCGTCTTTGCTTTCGGGCTTCACAATAATCATGGCACGGGCAATGGCTAAACGCAGGGCCTCGGCCTGACCTTTGATACCGCCTCCCTGGAGGTTTACGGTGATGTCATATTTATCCGGAACCTCAGCCAGGTTCAACGGCTGCTGAATGATATACTGGAGCTGCTGAAGCGGAAAATAGTCCTGTAATTCACGGTCATTGATAACGATCTTGCCTTTTCCTTCTTTCAAATATATTCTGGCGACAGCGCTTTTTCTACGGCCGATGGTGTTAACGACTTCCATACCTGTTATTTGTAATTTAATTTAAGTTCTTTGGGCTGCTGGGCGGTGTGCGGATGATCAGGACCAGCATATACATAAAGATTGTTAAAAATGGCATTGCCTAACCTGTTGCGGGGCAACATTCTCTTTACAGCCATCTCGATGATCTTACCGGGATTGCTGACGGCAACATCAGCAGGAGAAGTAATACGCTGGCCTCCCGGATATCCGGTGTGACGGGTGTATTCCTTGTCGGTCCATTTCTTGCCGGTCAGTCTGATCTTATCGGCATTGATCACAATAATGTTATCCCCACAATCAACATGCGGAGTAAAATTTGTTTTGTGCTTTCCCCTGAGAATGCTTGCAACCTGCGAACTCAGTCTCCCCAGTACCTGATTGGTGGCATCCACTACAAACCATTCCTTCTGAACAGTTGCATTGTTTGCCGAAACAGTTCTATAACTCAGTGTATTCACGTTGTATCGTTGTTATAAAAATTTTCTGCTCATGTATTATTTCACCCTTAAAATAGGGAGTGCAAAAATACAATTTATTTTAATTTTACAAGATGTTTTATGAATTTTATTTTTATTTTACGGGACAACCGGTTGCTCATGGTGAACCGGTTAGGACAATATACCGCAGGATTTATCTTCTGGCACTGGCCCTGCTGGTGATCAGTCTTCCCCTTTCCCGCTTTCTGCTGAGCATATCGCAGTTTATCCTGTTACTGAACTGGCTCGCTGAGGGCAGGTTCAAAGAAAAAGCCGCTCTGGCAGCACGCAGGCCTTCAATCCTATTTTTTGCCGCGGTCTTTTTCATCTATGCATTGGGATTGCTTTACACAGAACACCCGGAAACCGGACTCTTGCGGGTTAGAAATGCCCTCCCCCTGCTGATGCTCCCGCTGATCCTGGGAACCTCCACCCCGCTTTCTGAAAAACACATCCGTCCCCTGCTGTTGCTTTTTTCCGTCGCAGTAATGACTGCTGCTGCCGTATGCGTGGCCCATTTCCTTATTCATGGCGCCCCTGCGGATGGGGACTTCAGAAAGATCTCCATTTTCATGCTCCACATCCGCTTTTCCCTGATGATCGTTCTGGCTGTGTTTATCCTGCTTTACCTGGCTGTTTACCATAAACCGGATACCCGGGCACCTGAGCGGTCATTCCTCATGTTGAGTGCCGGCCTCCTGGTGGGCTTCCTCTTTTTCCTCCGGTCATTTACAGGTTTGATCATATTCCTGGTCATGTCTGTTGTATTTCTGATACACCTGGCATTTCGCATCAAAAGACCCTGGCTCCGCAATGGCCTCCTGTCAGTGGTAATAGCCTTGATTCTCCTGCCCATGATCATAACGTTCCTGACCTGGAACAGGAATTTCCGCACGAAACCTGCAAACCCTGCAGTACTTGAAAGTCTGACCGCAAGCGGCAACCGCTATGCCCATGATTTGAAAACCGGTGCCCTGGAAAATGGAAATTTCATCGATATCTATGTTTGCGAACCTGAATTGAGGCAGGAATGGAATAAGGTCAGCGCCATAGCCTATGACAGCACAGACAGTCGGGGGCAACCCATCAGCCTCACCCTCCGCCGATATCTCACCTCCATGGGCCTCAGGAAGGACTCAGCCGCCCTGGGCCGGCTCAACAGATCCGATATTGAACATATTGAAAACGGTCTCGCCAACTACCGTTTCCGCGAACAACCCGGCATTTACCAGCGGCTGTATGAAACGCTATGGGAAGTGCATATTCTCTCCCGGTCGGATTATGTTCAGCAGCATTCGCTGGGACAACGGCTTGCTTTCCTGGCTGCCGCCCAAACCATTATCAAACAAAACCTGTGGACCGGTGTGGGAACCGGGGACGTGTATGATGCCATGTTAAAGGCTGCTGCCTGTGAAATTCGAACTTTGGATCCCCGATGGGAAGGCAAACCGCACAACCAGTTCCTCTTTTACCTCCTGGCTTTCGGATTGCCTGGTTTTCTGGCCATAGTATTCTGTTTCGTGCACCCGGTAACTCGCCGCAAGGCCTATCGGTTCTTTCTTTTCAACATCTTTGCGGGCATACTCCTGATTTCCATGCTCGTGCTCGATACGCTTGAATCGTATGACAGTATGGTATTCTTTGCTTTTTTCTACTGCCTGTTTGTTTTCGGAACCGGTACGGATGAAAAAAGCAAGGCCTGACTCCTTGTTGCAGGTATCAGGCCTGATCAGCAGTACTCAATTGCGGTTAACTAATTTTTGAACTGAAAGGTGCTCATGATGTCGTCGAAAACGGGCTTGTTTTCATCATACAAGGTATCAATGGTAACCAGGCTCACATTATATCCGTTGCTGTTTTCAAGAAAGAAATACAAGGTGGTAATCTGATTCATATCAATGGTGTCCCTGGTACTGGTTATGTAATAACCTATTTCATTGTAAATGATCCTTTTGCTGTCAGCGCCATTAATGGTTGTATCCTTCTCCTCAATGGTTGAAACATACTGGTCTGACTCCAGCAACTGATCTTTTATGGCCTCATAGTACAAATCCAAAGTATACCCTTTCAAGGGTTCCTTGAAAATAAGCACGTACTCCCGGACTGTATCCTGTGGATTAACCTGATTTCTTTCTGCTGTGTAAACAAGCCCCTGGTTGGCCAGGGTAAAATGTGTCCAGTTATCTGGTACTGTTATGGTAAAGTCCAGTTGGATTCCTTCATCCTTGGTGCATGAAGCGGACAATCCCACTATTAAAGCCAGTAACGGAAAAGCGTGCCAGATTTTTATTTTTTTCATTTTTGCCATTATTATGTGAAACAATTAAGATTAAAACTGTAATTTCAGGATTTTAGTATAATCCCCTGAAGGCTATTCCCGTCCGGTATGACCTGACATAACCGGAAAGGAAAAAACGCTTCTCAGAACAAGGGCTCAAAGGTAGAATTTTAATATTTACCTTTGAATCATGAGCCCTCAAAAATTATGCCTGTCTTTGTGATTAATAAACATTCTGTATGAAAAGAATTGCAATATCCTTGAGCCTTTTATCCTTCCTTGCTGCAGTGGCACTGCATTCCCAAACCACAGCAGCGGACTCCCTGTTTCCTGTGCGCGGTTTTTGTATTGCCGCGCCACAACCTGCCGAACTGGATGATTTTATAAAGTTCATCCGGAATGACCTGGCCCCGCGCCAGGTGAATACGCTTATCCTCCGTGTGGATTTCAACTACCATTTTACCAGCCATCCGGAGCTGAGGGACGAAGTTGCCCTTTCCGCAGCCGATGTGAAAAAGATCGTCGCCACCTGTCAGGCGGTCCATATCCGTGTTATACCGCAGATCAACCTCCTGGGGCATCAGTCGTGGGCCGGAAAGGTGAATAACCTGCTGCGGGTATATCCAGAATTCGACGAGACCCCTTATGTTAAAATGCCTGAAAATTATGAATGGCCCAATGCCGATGGCCTTTATTGCAAGAGTTACTGCCCCCTGCATCCCGGTGTGCACAAAGTGGTATTCGACCTGGTGGATGAGATCTGCGCGGCTTTTGAGGCAGATGCCTTTCATGCAGGCATGGACGAGGTTTTTTATATTGGCCACGACAGCTGCACCCGTTGTTCAGGTCGCGATAAAGCCGAACTTTTTGCCGGGGAGGTTACCGTTATCCGCAATCACCTGGCCGAAAAAGGGCGGCAGCTCTGGATCTGGGGCGACCGGCTTATAGACGGCAAAACGACAGGAATGGGCGTATGGGAGGCGAGTTTCAACAATACCTACCGGGCGGTTGACCTGATCCCGAAGGATGTGATGATATGCGACTGGCATTATGAAAGGGCCGATCAGACACCGGTATATTTTGCCATGAAAGGCTTACAGGTGGTCACCTGTCCCTGGCGCATGCCCGACGTTGCCGTTCAGCAGGCCGACGACATGGTAAGATTCAGGTTGCAGTCGGCTCCTGAAATGAAGGACCGGTTTGCGGGACTGGTGCAAACCGTTTGGTCACCATTCGGAGCCTTTCTTCAGGAATACCAGGATGCTGCTGTTCGTTCCGGAGATGAAAAGAATACTTCTGCCAATTGCTTTAAAGCCCTTTTTGACCACATGATAACCCTGCAGCAACCCTGATGAAGAACCGCATCGTTTCCATCGATATCTTCAGGGCACTGACCATGCTCCTCATGATCTTTGTCAATGATTTGTGGACCCTGCATGATATCCCGCACTGGCTTGAGCATACCGCCGCTGAGGAAGATGGTATGGGCCTTGCCGATGTTGTTTTCCCCGCTTTTCTTTTTATCGTGGGCCTTTCCATACCCTTTGCGATCAAGGCAAGACTCAAACAGGGCAATTCCCGGTTAACGATCCTGCAGCACATCCTCCAGCGCTCCCTGGCGCTCGTGGTGATGGGGTTCTTCATGGTGAATGCCGAGAATTTCAGCGAGGATATGCCCCAATGGTTCAAAACGGGATGGGAATTGCTGATGCTCATAGCCTTCCTGCTCATCTGGAACGAATATGAAACAGACCGGGTCTTTGGTAAGGTCCCCATCAGGTTGCTGCAGATCCTCGGAATCCTAATCCTTTTCCTGTTGGCTGTGCTCTATAAGGGACCGGAATCCGGCGAATGGATGAGCCCGCGATGGTGGGGGATATTGGGACTTATTGGCTGGGCCTACCTCGGATGTGCTTTGATATACCTGCTGATTGGCCATAAACCCTGGCTGATCGCGCTGATGACACTTTTACTGCTTGCCCTCAATGCCCAGGAATTCTTTCCGCTGATTCCGGGAACCCGGGGATTCCGGCTGATCGTAAGTGCTTCCAATTATGCCCTGGTCATGAGCGGTGTACTGGCTACCTCGTTGTTCCTGCTGACTAGGAACGATCACCGTAAATTCCTTTTTCCTGCCCTGCTGCTCCTCCCGGCCGCCCTCCTCCTGGCTGGCGGATTTGCCCTGCGGCCGCTCTGGGGCATATCCAAGATCCTGGCAACGCCTTCCTGGACTGCCATTTGTGCCGGCATCAGTTTTCTTGCCTTTGGACTCATTTATTGGATCAGTGATATCCACCAGGCCACCCGGTGGGCGGTTCCCCTGATGCCTGCCGGCAGAAGCACCCTGACCTGTTACCTGTTGCCCGGACTGGTTTATCCAATCCTGTGGCCCTTGCAGCAATTCCTGCCGCAGTCTTTCCTGGGAGGAGGGATCGGATTGCTGAAATCCTTTCTTTTCGCGTTTTTGATCATAGTATTGACAGGTCTGCTGGAAAAAATCAAAATTCATCTAAAAATATAGCCCCCCTCCAACAACTAACAACTAACAACTAACAACTTTTTTCACTTATTTCGCAATATTATTTAAACCATCGTTCATGAAAAACTACAGGCTCGTGAATATCATTGCCGGCTGGGTTGTCTTCGTAACAGCCGCTTTCGTTTACCTGTCCACCATTGAATCCACCGCCAGTTTCTGGGATTGCGGGGAATTCATATCTTCTGCTTACAAGCTGGAGGTTGGCCATCCTCCCGGAGCCCCGTTCTTCATGATTATGGGCCGTATTTTTACCCTGTTTGCCGGAAATGATGTTACCCGGGTTCCCATCATGGTGAATTCCATGTCGGCCCTGGCCAGCGCCCTTACCATATTGTTCCTGTTCTGGTCCATTACGCACCTGGCCAAAAAAATCATCGTAAAAGAGGGTACCCTGACCACCGGTAACCTGATTGCCATCATTGGCAGCGGCCTGGTTGGCGCCCTTGCCTATACTTTCTCGGATACTTTCTGGTTCTCCGCGGTGGAAGGCGAAGTATATGCCAGCTCCTCACTCTTTACTGCCCTGGTTTTCTGGGCCATCCTCAAATGGGAAAATGTTGCTGACGAGCCTCATGCCAACCGCTGGCTGATTTTTATCGCTTACCTCATGGGCGTGTCCATCGGGATTCACCTGCTGAACCTCCTCGCCATCCCGGCCATAGTGCTGGTATACTACTTCAGGAAATATGAAGTTACCCCGTTTGGTATCTTCAAAGCCCTGGTTTTATCCGCCCTGATCCTGGGAGGCATCATGTACATCGTGATCCCCGGTGCCGTTAAAATCGCATCCATCTTCGAACTGTTGTTTGTCAATACCTTTGGCCTGCCCTATTCTTCAGGAATATTGTTTTATGCAATCCTGCTGATCGGGCTGATTGTATACGGCATTTATTACACCCATAGGAAGCAGAAGGTTATCCTGAATACGGTCATCCTGGTCATTACTGTTATCCTGATTGGTTATTCTTCCTACGCCATGCTGGTGATCCGGTCAGCCGCCGACACCCCGATGGACCAGAATGATCCCGAGGACCTGTTTTCACTGCTTTACTATCTGAATCGCGAACAATATGGCGACCGGCCTTTGATATACGGTCAGTATTTCAATGCTCCCATCACCGACACGAAAGAGGGCAAGCCCTTTTACTATAAAGCCGACGGAAAATACATAGCCAACAACTACCGCATTGATTATGTCTACGATAAGCGGTTTACCACCCTCCTCCCCAGGATGTGGAGCAACGACGCTGACGGGGGACATATCGATGCCTATGTGCAATGGGCCAATCTGAAAGAAAGCGACCTGTTCCAGGCAAGGCAGGACGCCAACGGAGAAGCGCTGCGCGATCGCGAGGGCAAGGTGGTTTATGATTACAGCAAAGGGAAAAAAAGTCCGAATTTCGCCCAGAATCTCCGGTTTTTCTGGCGTTACCAGGTCATCCACATGTACTTCAGGTATTTCATGTGGAATTTTTCAGGAAGGCAGAACGATATACAGGCCAATTATAAGACCGAAATCAACAAGGGCAACTGGATCTCCGGTATCCCCTTTATTGATAACATGAGGTTGGGAAACCAAAGTAAACTGCCTGACTCCATGCGGAACAACAAGGCGCATAACAAGTATTTCATGCTGCCTTTGCTGCTGGGCCTGGCCGGATTGTACTTCCAGTATAAAAAACACAGGAACGACTTCCGGGTTACGCTGCTGCTGTTCATCATGACCGGCCTGGCCATTGTTGTTTACCTGAACCAGAGCCCTCTTCAGCCGCGTGAACGGGATTACGCCTATGCAGGATCGTTCTATGCCTTTGCCATCTGGATCGGACTGGGCGTACTGGCACTTTATGACCTGCTTAAAAAAATAGCCCCCGAATCCTCGGGCGCCGTTCTGGCCACCCTGATTTCCCTGGTTGCCGTTCCAGCGGTGATGGCGGAAGAAAACTGGGATGACCACGACCGCTCGGGCCGCTATGTGGCACGCGACTTTGCATACAATTACCTGAATTCCTGCGCTAAAAACGCCATTTTGTTCACCAATGGCGATAACGATACCTTTCCGCTCTGGTATGCCCAGGAAGTGGAAGGCATCCGCACCGATGTGCGGGTCATGAATCTCAGCTACCTGGGAGCCGACTGGTACATTAAACAGATGCAGCGTAAGGCCTACGAATCAGAACCTGTTCCCTTTTCCCTGACTCCCGATCAATACCGTGCGGGCAAGCGCGACATCGTTTATGTGCTCGAGCGTATCAGGGACTTTACTGACCTGAAGCAGGTGATTGACTTTGTTGCCAGCGATGATCCCAGGACCAAGCAATTGCCGGAGATCACCCAGCAGATCGACTTTATTCCCACGCGCAGGTTTATCGTGCCGGTGGATACGGCGAAGGTGCTGGGGAACGGAACAGTGCCCAGGACCATGGCTTCGAAGCTGCAACCTGAAATGAGATGGGAACTGGGACCGGAACGTACCTACATCACTAAAAATCACCTGATGATCCTCGATCTCCTGGCAAACAATAATTGGGAAAGGCCGCTGTACTATGCCATCACCGTTTCGGAGGACAATTACCTGAGCCTCGACAACTTTTTCCAGATGGAAGGACTGGCTTACCGGATCGTGCCCTTTGCCTCACAGGGAGATATGTTTGGACGTGGCGGTATCAACTCCGATGCGATGTATGATAACATGGTCAATAAATTCCGCTGGGGAGGCGTGGATAATCCCGACCTTTACCTGGATGAGAATGTACTCCGCATGCTGGGCAATTTCAGGAGCAGCTTTGCGCGGCTCGCGCTGCAACTGATCGATGAAAACAAGCCTGATTCGGCCCGCAAGGCCCTGGATAAATGCCTGGAAGTTATTCCCGATAAGGTAGTACCTTTCAATGTTTATAACGTTCTGCTCGTGGAAGCCTATTACAGGCTGGGAGATACAGACAAGGCCAACCTGATCGCCAACGGCATCAAGAACAACGTGTATCAGGAAATGAATTACTACATCAGTCTTGGCACCAAGTATCGTAATTTCCTGATGTATGAAAAGCGGATTGCTTTCTATACCCTCGATGAACTGAGAAGGATGGCAACCACCTATAAACAGGAAGAACTGAGAAAAGAAGCGGAACAGAAAATCCAGGAGTATGCCGGCGCCTTGGACATTTCCTTTTAGCGCGGGATGAACCTTATACGCCCACCGGCGATCCTGAAGAAAGCTTTTCCGGACATCACCTGGGAGGTCAGCAGCGAAAAACCCGCCCTTTACCTGACCTTTGATGATGGCCCCACACCGGGAGTTACCACTGAAGTGCTCCCGGTGCTTGCCCGGTTCGGGGCTTCAGCTACTTTTTTCTGCATCGGCAGAAATGTTGAAAGGCATCCCGATATCTACCGACAGATTCTCGCTGCCGGCCATGTCACCGGTAACCATACCTACAGTCACCTGAAAGGATGGTTTACGCCTGACCGGGAATATTACCTCGACATATCCCTTGCTGCACAGTTCATCCGGTCGGGTTTATACCGCCCTGCCTATGGCATGATCACACCACGACAGATCCGGTATTTAAAGAACCAGTATAAAATTGTCCTGTGGGATATCATGAGCTATGATTTCGCCTACAATACCACACCCGAACAATGCCTGAAACAAGTGCTCCGGCATGCCAGGCCGGGATCGGTGATCGTCTTTCATGATTCGGTGAAGGCTTCGGAAAAGTTGCTGTATGCGCTGCCGAGGTTACTGGATTACTTTGGAGAAAAGGGCTATTCCTTTGAATCAATTCCCGGTTAAAGATCCAGGTCTACGGTAAAGATCCCGTACTGAGAATTCGTCCCCATCTCATACCCGGTAAAAAGTATCGTATTCCCGTTGAGCCATTCCAGCTTGCCCCAGTAGGTCAGCACATCGAACCGCCCGTCCCCGGTAACCTGGTGGTAGCGTTCTGATGCCGGCTCATACACCCATATCTGGCTGGATCCTGAACGCTCGCTGACAAAGGCAATTTTACTGAGATCAGGAGAAACGGCGGGGATAAATTCATTCCATGGCGATTGAATAACAGGTTCCGCCGCACCCCCGAGGGCCGGTATCCGGTAAATATCCATGTCCGTTCCGTCCTGGGAGGAACGATTGATGTAAATATAATTTGCATCGGGCGACCACACAGGCCGCCCCAGAGCCAAATTCCCGTAATTCAATCCGCTTAGCTGCAGGTTATCCGACACCTGCGTCTTCTGTGAACCGTCGGCTGCCATCTTCCATATCTCAAACGTTCCGTGATGTCCGGCATCAGAGCTGTACACCACCCGGTTCCCGTCGGGTGAAAACTCCGGGTTGGAATTAAAATCATTTCCTGATGTTAATTTCGTGATGGTTCCGGTTAGCGGATCATAAACGGCGATCTGCTGGGGACGCTGACCATCAACGGAATACTCATGTTTATCGGTGCAAAAAACAATTCTTGAATCCACTGGTGAACAGTCGGGAAAATACGCCGATGTATCCACCAGGTTGCTGGTATGGGAATCAATATCTAACGTAAAAAGAGCTGTAGCGCCAGACTGACCGTTGTTCCAGGTGAAATTCCTGTTCATATAGACCATGGTGCCAGCATCGCCGGCCATCGATCCCGATTCCATGGAGGGATTCCCTGCTGCACCAAGCCGCACAACATTCTCTTTTTTCCCGGGGATTACCATGATCCTGTTGCTCATGACGTCCTCCAGAAAATAAGCGGTCGCCTTAACCTCAGCGTAATAAGAAGTGCCATTTTCCAGATTGTTGAGGGTTAAGGAATAATTACTGCCGTTTTTAACGGTTGCCACTTTTTCAAAGTGATCCGGACTTCCTTCGGCAAGATAAACTTCAAAAGCTTGTGGTTCACTGGTTGCCGGGGTCCAAAAATTCCAGAGCCACATGGGCCGGTACCATTGCAGGGTTATAGTACCATCATCCCGGGTTGCGGACAGGGAAGGCGTCCAGAGCGGATAGTTTTCACTGATCTGATCTTCACAGGAAATCAAGAGGGCGGTAAATGTCAAGGCAGCTAGGAGCTTTTTCATCTGAAAAGTATTGTATTCATCTGATGAAAAAATACAGAAAGGGTTGCGCCCTTGTTCTTTTTTTTTAAAAAACTAACTTTTTAGTTGCATAACTAAATATTTAGTTGTATATTTGATCAGCCATTCAATCTCCATGGAAATGAAAGACGAAAAACTTGAACTTACCCGGGCCGAAGAGGAGATCATGCAGATCCTCTGGGAGATAAAAAAGGGGTTTGTCAGGAACATCGTGGAAAGGTTCCCCGATCCCAAGCCGGCTTACAACACGGTATCCACCATTGTGAGGATACTGGAGAACAAAGGATTCGTTGAACCATACTGCCTACGGGAAAACCCATGAATATTTTCCCCTGATGCAAAAGGACGAATACCGTAAACAATACCTCAACACCCTGCTCAACAATTACTTTGGCGGTTCATTCCGGCAGCTGGCCTCCTTCTTTATCAAACATGAGAAAATGGACATCCGGGAAATGGAAGAGGTATTGCACCTGATGAAAAAAGAACAGGATAAGAAACCCTAAAACCGAAACAGCATGACACCCTTTATACTCTACCAACTGAAAGCAGGGATCTGTCTCATGCTTTTCACCGGACTGTATTACACCCTGTTCCGGAAGGAAACCTTCCACCGCTTTAACCGGTTTTACCTGCTGGGATCTCTGCTTGCTTGCTGCAGTGATCCCTGCCGTTCACCTGCCGGGATTCTCCGGTGGCAACCCGCTTTTGCCGGTCAGAATCATTAAAGCGGTAACAGTATATGCCGGCCAGGTTACAACAGACAATACTTCAGAACTGAAGTCTGGTACACTCTTAATTTTGGTGTATGGCAGCATGACCTTATTGTTTACCGGTTACCTGCTGGCGCAGCTGATCCACCTGGGCCTGCTGGCTTTCCGTTGCGAAAATGCCCGATGGAATGATTTCCGTCTGGTGATCCTGCCGGATAAGAGCCATTCCTTTTCATTTTTCAACTTCATTTTCCTCAGTTTGCCGGCCGGAGAAAAACCCGGGCAGAGTCCGGTTCTCTTCCATGAAATGGCCCATGCCCGGCAATGGCATTCCCTGGATATCCTGCTGATCCAGATTATAAAAATATTTCAATGGTTCAATCCATTTGTCTACCTGACTGAAAAAGCCTTACAAGAAACCCACGAGTACCTGGCGGATGCTGCCGTTTTGGAGCAGGACGGAGAGCCCGGCAGGTATCGTCTGCTCCTGCTTACCCAGGTTTTTGGGTTACAACCCGGGATTTTTAACTTTTTTAATCATTCACTCATTAAAAACCGTCTCACCATGATGACAAAAGAAAAATCCCCTTTGCGCAACCGGTTCAAATACCTGGCTGCGCTGCCCCTGGTGCTTTTGCTGGGGCTTGTGATGTGCTGCAACAGGAATAAGCCCGAAGCACTGGCGCCACCGCCGCCGCCTCCTCCACCGCCTCCGACGGAAGAAATAACAACAGCTGAAAATGAACCTGCCTTCATTGAAGTAGATGAACAGGCTACTTTTCAGGGAGGTGATTTTCTTAAATTCCGCGAATGGGTGCAGAAAAGCGTAGTCTACCCGGAAGAAGCTATCAAAAAGGGCATATCTGGCAAAGTTATGCTTCAGTTTGCCGTTAATTCCAGCGGGAAGGTATGTGATATAAAAATACTGAGGGGCGTTGATCCTATGCTGGATAAAGAAACCATTAGAGTTTTGGAATTATCCCCCGATTGGGTGCCGGCAAAAAAGGCAGGGTCGAATGTCAAACAGCAGTTCGTTATGCCAGTGGTTTTTGCATTGCAATAATTGGTTTGATATTGCAGGCAGAATCCGCCGTTCGGCCAAGGTTCCACCTCGGCCTGGCGTATTTTTCAGCGCAGTTCGGCCGAGGTTCTACCCATAGCCGTCAATTTATGCCGCAGGAAAGAATTAATTATCACTTTACCTATTGCCTGGAGGGCATAAGGTATTATAGAAAGAAGTGTGAAATATCTCTAAATACCCTGGAGGGGTTATGGTATAATTGCTTATCCCCTCCGGGGAAAATTGTCTATTGTCAAATTTATTTCTACATTACCTCAACCGCTCTGCGGTATTAATAATTCCCGATCGTTCGGCCGAGGTTCCACCTCGGCCGGGCATATTTTTTAGGCTATAGCCTGGATACATATCAATCATCAATTCCTCACACCCTCCCCGCCAGCATCCGCATGATAATACCGTAGATCCAGTCCACCTTCCCGGCCCATCCGCGAAGCAGCACCATCATGTAAACCAGCTTCCCGAATCGCCCCTTCAGGCTGAGTCCGTATGACGTGTCCCTGCCGATCATGCGGCGGCAGTTCGAAGCCAGGAAACGCATCCGGTGGTGAACGGGTCACCAGGACGGCCAGGGGCCCGGGAATCTCATCGCCAAAATAATCCTCCAGCAGCTGCAGGGCCAAACCTACATGGCGTTCAGCCCATAACGTGCTGGCTATATTCCGGACGACAGCATAATCCAGCGTATTTTTTTTCAGTTGCAGGAAGGCCCTGATGTCCATCAGCCAGGCCAGTCGCGAAAACTGGTGCAGCGCCCCGTGGTAGCACAGGTACACAAAATAGGCCTCGTCGGGCAATACGGGAACGGGCGTTCCTTCCAGATCGAAGGGGATCAGGGCAGTCAGCAGGTCTTTGAAACGTCCCGCCGTGAGATACGTATTGGCTCCAGGCCGCACATGGAGATCGATGGCACACTTCTGCTCCGGATTATAATAAGCGACTTCCCTTTTAGCCACCAGGAAAAGCCTCCGGGCCCAGGCCTTCTTATAGGTGTTCAGGTTGGAGCGGGTGTATCCCTGGCGGGTCAGCATGTCGTGGACAACCTGGAGGTCCCCTGCCCGGACAAGCAGGATATCGAGGTCCACCGACTCCTTCAGCGCTTCCCGTCCATAAACCATTCTGGAAAGCTGCGGCCCTTTGATACAGGCATAGCCGATGCCCTTTTCATTCAATACGCCTGCTATGCGCTTCATTTCCTGCAGCTGGCTGAGCGACCGCATGGCGGATTCACGGCACCGGTTACCGAGGCGGATCAGTTGCTCCACGGCAAACAATCCTTCCTGTTCCCGTGCATATTGCCACAACCGGTAGGCCACCCCATGCTTTTCTGCCAGCCCGATCAGCCTGCCGGCATCAAAGGTCCCGGGCCCGATCCTGAATCCGCTGCCTCCCCGCAACAGCCCCAGCAACAATCCTATTTCCCGCTCTTCCCTCATCACTCCTCACTTCTTCCTCCTCACTTCTTCCTCCTTACTCCTTACTATAATAAAGCATCATCATCAGATATTCATAAAACGCCCCCGACATCAAGTAATTCATATTTTCCGGATAAGGTTTTACCAGCCAGTCATACCACTTCGGGAAATTTTAGAAAAATCAAGGATCCTGTTCAAGTAATCCGAACCAGAACAGGAAGTGACCAGGTTCAGGATCAGTTCCCGTTCCGTTACAAGACTATAATGGGACTGGGGAATGGTTGTTCCGGATTTATCATCCCGCTGCCAGATGGTCTCCGGTACAAAACGTGGACATAGCTTGCCTGAACACATAACGGTTTATCCCGTGATGCTGTTTCATCCAAGGCGGAAAGGCCAGGGAGGTTTCCACAAGGTCGATATCCAGCAGGGGATATCGGTATTCTATTCCATATTGTGCGGCTGCAGTATAGCAGTATTCGATGCGTTGAGGCAGATGATCTAAAAGGAGCCGGGCATATTGCCGAAGATTCAGCCTTTCCAGCCAAGGTTTTTTGTATTTATCGCTCAGACGCTGCCTCAACCGGAAATTTTGGGAAAAATCCAGTTGCAACGGCAGACTGGCATACCGTTTGTCTAACAACTCCTCTGTAAATACTCCCGTTTTGTACAATGGTCGATGAAAGTGGGAGGCCAGGTATTTGGCAACCAGCCATGCTGGTTTTAATATGGATTTTAAAGTAAACTCCTTAAAAAACAGCTCATCTCGAATCACTTGCCACTGCTGTTCGTTGATAAGTTCGCTCCAGGGAAGGGCTACACGGGAAGAAACTAGTTCATCCCCGCCGAAACCCGAGAGCAGCACTTTCACCTCCTTTTCACCTGCTGCTTCGAAAATACCCTGGTTGAAGATGCTGTAATTCTGCTGAATAAAGCATCCCTGGATGTCTAATGAATGCTTTAGCAATTCAGGGATTGGCATCAGCAGCCTGTCGACTTCCACCCGGTTTATAGGTCGGAAGGCCGTCATGGCAGCAATATATACCCGCTCATCCTTGAATTCGGTTTCCTTTCCCTGAGGATAAACATTCGAAAAGGCTGTAAAGGAGACGGTATCGCATAGGCCAAAGGAGGCTGCAATACCACATATAGTCGAAGAGTCAAGCCCCCCACTCAACTCCGCACCCAGGTAAGCAATCCCTTCACACCGGCAGGTAACGGCCTGAACCAGCTTTTCACGAAACAACTGAATGTAATCTTCTTCTCTATCAAACCGTATTTTCTTGTTCAAATCCGCAGACCAGTAAGGTGATTCCTCCGAACTGTCAATGGTATGACGCAGGTAATGTCCCGGTTTCAGCCGGAAGGTCTTTTCAAAAGGGGCCTTTCCTTTTTCTGTTTTTGCAGTTATCAGGGTATCGAGCAGGTATTCCTCCCGTATGGGCGGCTTATGTGGGAAGGCGGCAATCACATACCGCAGCTCCGATGCAAATATAAATTCCTGGCCGGTGAAGGCATAGAACAGGGGCCTGACGCCCAGCGGATCCCTGCCGCAGAAGACCTCACCGGTCTCCGTGTTAAAAATGACAAAGGCAAAATCACCATACAGGTGCTGCACGCATTGCTCCCCCCATTTCAAATACGCCTCCAGGATCAACGCTGCATCACTCCCCCCCTCTCCCCCTCTCCCTATCTTCCCCAGAAGCTCTTCCCTTTTATACAAACACGCATCCGCCACAATGCACCATTCCCCGGAAACCGCCATGGTGTCTTCGCCACGAACCAGCGGGTTTTCGACAGCGACAGCCGCTGCCATGAAGAAGCCTCTCCCGCCAGACTCAATAATCCGGCGCGGCTTCACATAGTGAGCCGCTCCTTTCATCCTGCCGGTCATTTCCTGATCCGGCTGCTGCAGGCGTGTATTCAATATTCCGAAAATGGGAGGCACTTATTTAAATATTAATTACTCCAAATTAAGTAATTTCCGGAGAATAATTGTCATGCAGCTTGTCCGCACACTGTCGCTGAAGCTTCAGCGTAGGCGCCCGAAGCCTTGGCGGAGGAGGGTCATGCAGTCGTGCGGTCGTGCAGTCTTGCAGTCTTGCAGTCGTGCAGTCGTGCGGTCGTGCAGTCTTGCAGTCGAGCAACTAACTATTCCACCGTTCCACTGTTCCACTTTTCATTGTTCACTTTTCACTATTCACTTTTCCCTATCCATTGTTTTCCTACTTTTGCATTATGTACAACAATCCCACATATTGTTACCGTGCCTTCAGCCTCAGTATCGTATCGGATTTCCCGGTGACCGGGTTTGAACCGGCACCTGTAAATGTTCCCGATGTTACGATCCGCGAGGGTGAAGTGCCGGAGACCCTGGAACGCGTGATCAACAGCGGGGTATTGTACCAGTCGAACGACAAAGAATTTCTGCTGCGCGTCGATAACGTGGCAGCCTATTACGTGCGGAACGGCAATGAAATTACGGTGAAGCGTCTGGGTCAGGTCGCTGCCGGGGAAGTCTCCGCTTTCCTGATCGGCACCTCCTTTGGTGCCCTGCTGCACCAGCGCAGGTTGCTGCCACTGCATGCCTGTACAGTAGTTTATAACAATCAGTGTTTACTTTTCGCCGGAAAATCGGGCGTCGGGAAATCAACCCTGGCGGCAGCCCTGATCCAGCATGGAGGCACGCTGGTGGCCGACGACATTTCAGTGATCGATTTCTCTGTTGAATTGCCAGCGGTTTACCCGGCATTTCCCTATCTGAAGATCTGGGAGGACAGCTTGGCTCACTTGGGCCTGTCTTCGGCGCAACTTGAACCAGTCCGCGGGGAACTGAAGAAATACTACCTTCCGGTGCAGCAATTCTCAAAGGTCTCAGTTGTATTAGATCAAATTTTTTTGCTAATCAATCATAACCTGCCGGAAATTGAAATTAAGCCCGTCCAAGGCGTGGACAAATTCCGGGCATTGAAAAAAAACACCTACCTGTTTAGTGGAATCCCTAACACCGGTCTTGAAAAAAATCACTTTCAACTGGCCAATCAGCTAGTCGGCAGTATACCCATAAATGTTCTTACACGACCAAATGGTGGTTTTAATACAGATAAGCTGGTACAGCGTGTATCGGAGTACCTAAACTACCTCGCCCATGGATGATCCGAGAAAAACAGTGTGGCTAACTTCTTATCCGAAATCAGGCAATACCTGGTTCCGGGGCTTTCTCACCGCCCTGCTCCATCCTGACCAACCGGAAATTGACATTAACAATTTGCACCCAACCACCATTGCCAGCAGCCGTCAGCTGTTCGACGAACTTACCGGGGTTTCCTCGGCTGATTTGTCGTATTCCGAGATCGAACGGCTTCGTCCCCGAGTGTACCGGCAGCTTGCACAGGAGTCAACAGAAGTCCTTTACCAGAAGGTCCATGATGCCTGGACCCTCACACCTGCTGGAGAACCATTGTTCCCACCTGATATCACCCGCTCTGTTATATATTTTATCCGCAATCCCTTGGATGTAGCCGTTTCATTTGCACACCACCTGAATACAGGTATCGACAAAACAATTGCCATTATGAATGACTCCGGATATGCTTTCTGCAAACAGACGGACAGGCTTCACGACCAGCTCCGGCAAAGGTTGCTATCTTGGAGCGGGCATGTGAGAAGCTGGTTGGACGATTCGGGTCTACCTGTGCTGGTGATGCGGTATGAGGATATGAAGTCAGATCCGTATGAATCGTTTTCAAAGACGGTTGCTTTTATCGGGCTTAAGGTTACACCAAAGGAAATTGAAGCAGCCCTGGAACAGGCTTCATTCCAAAGGATGCAGCTGCAGGAAAAGGAAAAAGGTTTTCATGAAAAAAGCACTGGTTCTGCCAGCTTCTTCCGGAAAGGGGTGGTAGGCGACTGGAAAAATATCCTTTCCAAAAGTCAGGTTGAACTTATTATTAAGGCGCATTCTGTTATCATGGAAAAATTCGGTTATATCTAATAATACTGGTCACTATAGGCATAATACCTGTTTATAATTGGTACGAAATATTCATTAAATTACATATATTTACATAACCTTTGTGATATTACATATTGTATCTGATACAATCTGGATCTGATGGGAATGTTTGGTTCAAAATATGAGATCCTGCCCGATACTGTAATTCAGCGCAAGCTTGATATGCTCTTCAATGAAATTGACGGGGAAGTGGTCATGCTTAGCATCCAGAACAGCGAGTATTACGGTATGGACAAGGTCGGTTCGCGTATCTGGGAGTTACTGGAAAAACCTTTATCCTTCCGGGAACTAGTGGTAAAACTCATAGAAGAATATGAGGTAACGGAGCAGCAATGTACCGCTGATACGCTAACTTTTTTAAAGAAACTGGAGGATAAAAAACTGATAACCTTTGATTAATCACCTATATGTGTTTAGGAGAGGAGATAGGGTAAAAAAAAGAAATATGAAATCATTTTACTACATAAAAAGATTTTTAGAGATCCCTAAAGTTGAAAAGTATCTTCTTATTAGGGGTTTCGTTTTGTCCTTTATAATTAAATTTTACATTCATTTAATGCCTTTCAAGTATTTTGTATCATTATTAAAAAAGAGTCCCATAAGAATAGCTACTCATGATGAAATACCAAATGCTATTCAATTAACCAAGAAGACTGTGTCTAGAATATTTAACCTTTCAAACATTGAATCTTCTTGTCTTTCAAAATCAGCACTTTTTAAATTATTACTCAACTACCAAGGCGTTAAAAGTAAATTATCCTTGGGTATCGCAAAAAAATACCCTTTAAAAATTGTTGCACATGCCTATTTGAAAATAGATGAAAGAGTTATTTATCTAGAAAATGAGAAATATTTTGAGATTTATAGTTTTTAGTAATTCTAAAGATTAACTTATTGATTTAATAAAGAATGTTGAATACTAACTTTGATCTAACTTCATAATATATCTAATATGAATGAGGAAATAATCGAAAATATCAACATAAAAAAGCCTTGGAATATTCCTGGTTTTTATACCCTAAATGCTAAAAAAACAGGAACCGGAGCCTTTGAAGAATCTTATGAAGATGATCGATATACTAACGTATTAACTTCACCATGACTAAAAAAGTTTTTTTTAGCTCCTTCATTACATTTATAATTCTACTCGTGGATGGGATTGATATCCATGCACAAAATTGGCAATTATCAAGTGTAATAAAAGGCTCTACCATTGAGCCTAAATATTCAGTCATTGATAATCAGAATAGCCTAATTATTTTTTCATCATTTCTTGATACCATATATTCTCCTTATTCAGTTGTTTCATATGGAGGTAGAGATCTGTTTCTTTTTAAAACTGATCAAGCCGGCCAAGTACTTTGGACAAATAGAATTGGAAATAAATCATTTGATGTAGCCGGTGGCATTACAATTGATAATCTAAACAATATTTATGTGGCTGGATCCTTTGTCAATATATGTAAATTTACTCCGATAGATTCTCTTGTTAACAAAAATGATCTGGATGATATTTATATAGCAAAGTATAATTCTGGTGGGGTTTTTCAGTGGGCAAAAAAAGTTGGTACTGCCAGAAATATTCAATCATCTTTTGATCTCAAATTTGATGGCAGCAGTAAACTACTAATGACAGGCTTTTTTAAAGATTCACTGATAATTGGAAGTACTCCTGCAGATTTGGATACACTTTTAGGAAACCCTTACTACTCAAATTTTATAGCTGCATTCGATCTAAATGGTATTCACTTGTGGTCGAAAAGATTTCTAAGCTCAAATAACAATACTCGATTCCGGAGAATTGATTTAAGTCAGAACGGCTATTATTTTGGCGGATATTTCCAGGGCAATCTTTACCTCGATATTGATACCATAACAAGTTATGTACCAACCACCTACGACGCCTTTGTTTATAAAACCGACTTTAATGGTAATGGCCAGTGGGTACGCCGGATCCGTGGTCAAAACACGGAGAACTTCCGTACCCTCACCACCGACGAATATGATAACGTTTATGTCTTGGGCAATTACAACAGTCCCAGTATTTTTGTAGATTCCACCTATACTATTACCAAAACCTTTACCGGTAATGCCGGCGGTTACGATACCTACATCGGCAAATACAACCGCAGCGGAATTCTCCAGTGGTTTCTCCGCAAAGGCAGCACCGCCAAAGACATTTACAATGATTTTGTGGTACGGAACAACATCATTTATGCCACCGGTTATTTCACCAGCCAGATCATTTTCAACAATGACACATTAAGAACCAGTAGTTCTTCCAATTCAGATGCCTTTGTGGCAGCCTTCAACGAGATCGGTGACCCGATTGCAGGGGTAAGTATTATAGGTACCGGTAATTACGAGGATGCCGGTACTATCGTCAACATGGATATTAATTCCAGAGCCTATGTTTCGGGGTATTATAAATCCCAGCAAATCCAGATCGGCAGCCAGACTTACACCAGCACGAATGTGAACAAAAGCGACCTGTTCTTCGCCATTTACCAGCAACCCTTCCAGGCGGTCATTACCGACGAACGGCAGGTGTCGTGCAACGGGCTGAGCGACGGCATGCTCGAGGTCACGCCTTACTTCGGCCGGCCGCCTTATACCTACACCTGGAGCCACAATCCCGCGCTGAACCAGCCGGTGGCGGACAACCTGCCGGCCGGTGATTATACGGTCACCATTACGGATGCCAACAGCACGCAGGCCGTTAAAACAGCAACCATCACCCAGCCGCAGCCGCTGGCGGTGAGCGGACTGGTTACCCCGGTGAGCTGCCACAGCGGCGAGGACGGTGCCATTGACATCACCGTTACGGGGGGCACCAGAGCCGTGGACTATTCCTACAACTGGACCACCCTCAACGGCTCGGGCATTGTGCCGCTCAACCAGGACCAGACTGGATTGGCCGACGGGACCTATACCGTTCTGGTAAAAGACGATAATAACTGTACCGCAACTTCGGATTTTGTGGTTATTCAGCCCCCCATCATCGGTTATACCGGGGTCGTCGTTAACGACATTACTGCTCCCGGAAACAACGGCGCCATCAGTCTCTCTGTTACCGGCGGCAATTCACCCTATGCTTTTGCCTGGACAGGTCCCAACAGCTATACTGCATCTACCGAAGATATTGCAGGACTGGGAACTGCCGGCCTTTACACCCTGGCGGTGACCGATAATAAAAGCTGCACTGCTGATACCGGATTTGCCGTAAACGACGGCATTACCCTGGTGGCCCAGATTACAGCCAAAACTGATGTGCAGTGCTTCGGGCAGAACGACGGAAGCGCCACCGTAACTGCGTTTAATGGTGTGCCTCCTTATTCTTACCAGTGGAGCGACCAGGGATCTCCTACACCCCTTGACATCCGCACCGGCATGGCTCCGGGTACTTATTTTGTTGTGGTTTCCGATGCTGCTGTTCCCACGCCGCACACCGCCCAGGCTTCGGTGGATATCTTCGGCCCGACCAGCGCCCTGAACCTGGTATTGAACCCCCAGGATCTCCGGTGTTATGCGGATAGTTCGGGCGTGATCGACCTGGTGGTAACCGGCGGAACGCAGCCTTACCAGTATTTGTGGAGCAATGACTATACCGGTGAAGACCTGGTAAATGTTGCCAGTGGTTTGTATACCATTACTGTTACCGATGGTAACAATTGCACCGCTCAAAGCAGCGAGACCCTCACCGAACCAACTGCAATTGCACTGGACGTATCGGTTGACGGCGAGATCCTCTGCCACGGCGATAACAATGTTTCCGCCACGGCCAATGCCTCGGGAGGCTTCGGGACCTTCAGCTACCTCTGGGACGACCCGGGAACCCAGGTGACCAAAACTGCCTTTGATCTTAGCGCCGGGACATTTAACGTTAAAGTTACGGATGAAAATGGCTGCTTTAAAACAGCATCCACCCTCATCACCGAACCCGATTCCATCGTGGTGGAGGCTGAACTCGACAACCCCTCATGTGTCGGTTTGGCTGACGGAGCCATCATCCCAACCGTCTCAGGCGGTACAGGCGCCTACGACTATGTATGGTCGAACGATGTCTATGAACGACTGAACACCGACATCCCCGCAGGCACTTATACCCTTACGGTTACCGATCAGAACAACTGTACCCTGGTGCAGGATTTGATGCTTGCGGATCCCGACTCCGTGAAGATTGAATCGGTGACCGTCACCGACCTCACCTGTTCCGGGCAGAACGACGGATCTATCGCGATTACGGCCACGGGTGGTACCGGTTTGTTTGAATATTCCTCCGACGGCGGGGATACTTATGTGTCCGCTTCCACCCTCGAAGACCTGGAAAAAGGTGATTATATCCTGCTCGTCAGGGACGGGAACGGTTGTTTATCAGAAACCTACCCCGTAACCCTTGAAAAACAGGAAGGCTGTGCCATGCTTATTTACGATGCCTTTAGTCCGAACGGCGACGATTTAAACCCCGTATGGAACATCGGGAACATAGAAAATTTCCCGGCCTGCACGGTCAGGATCTTCAACATATGGGGGATTGAGGTATTCAGCTCCAAAGGTTATGGCATCCCGTGGGATGGCAAGTACGAGGGCAAGGACCTGCCATCGGGCACCTATTATTACGTGATCGACCCGGGTGATGGTTCTTCCACACGCACCGGCGCGGTAAGCATTGTTAAATAACCCTATCAAGAACATGACTATGAAGACAAATAAACCCCTGCGTTTCTGCCTGGCGCTGTCCTGCATGTTCCTGGCTTTGACCGTGTTTACAGATTCCGCCACAGCCCAGCAGATCCCCAATTTCAGCCTGTACAACATGAACCATTACCTGGTGAATCCGGCTGCTTCGGGTACAACCGACCGGTTACCGGTATCCTTGTCCTACCGCAAGATCTGGGCCGGCATTGACGATTCCCCTTCGGTACAGTATATTTCAGCGAATATGAAGGTGGCCAAAGACATGGGGGTCGGCGCAAAACTGTTCAATTTCCAGGCGGGTCCGCTTCGTAAAACCGGAATAGAAGGCACTTACAGCTATCACATCGCTCTGGGGACCGGTGACACCCGGCTGTCTTTTGGTCTGTCGCTCTTGTTGTACCAGTTGTATCTGAATAAATCCGATCTGCTGGTGGAAGATATTGATGACCAGGTATTCATGGGAGACGAGAAAATGGTCGTTCCCGATGCCGGTTTCGGAACATATCTTTACGGCAAGAACTATTATGTGGGTCTTTCCATTCCCCAGCTGTTCCAGCGGAACATCGACATGAAATCCGATGCCATTCTGGAACAAAAGCAGGTCCGTCATTATTACCTGCACGGCGGTTACATTTTTGAGACCGGATCTGATTTTAAAGTGGAGCCCTCCCTGATGCTGAAATTCATGGAAACAGGGATATTCCAGACTGATATCAATGCCCTGGTCACTTACAAGGACATGGTCAGCCTCGGTCTGTCCTACCGTACTTCCGAGGCCATGTGCTTTCAGCTGGGCTACAGGAATCCCGATATCTTTGTCGGATATGCCTATGACCTGGTTCTTTCCGGAATGCAGGGAAACACTTCAGGTTCGCATGAGATACTCTTTACCTACACCTTTGATAATTTCATAACTAAATAATTTGTATTTCTTTTCATTATGTTTGTGCAAAATTAACATTGCATGAACATTCTTTTACTTGGTTCCGGTGGCCGTGAGCATGCCCTGGCCTGGAAGATCAGCAAGAGCCCAAAACTTACTAAGTTGTTCATTGCCCCCGGCAATGCCGGTACAGCCCTTGTCGGGTCGAATGTGAACCTGGCCGCCGACGATTTTGACGGAATCGGGAAATTCGTGATGGGGAACCAGATCAGCATGGTGGTGGTGGGGCCTGAAGATCCTCTGGTTAAAGGTATTGCTGATTACTTCCTGCAACATCCGCTGCTAAAAAGTATTCCCGTCATCGGTCCCACTAAAAAAGCCGCCATGCTCGAGGGCAGCAAGGATTTTGCCAAAGGCTTCATGATGCGGCATCATATTCCCACCGCCCGTTACCGGTCGATAAATTTCAGGCAGATCACCGAAGGCGCCAGGTTTCTCGATACACTCAAGCCTCCTTACGTGTTAAAGGCCGATGGCCTGGCTGCCGGTAAAGGCGTACTGATCCTCAGCGACCTGTTTGCCGCAAAGGACGAACTCAGCCAGATGCTTCAGGGTAAATTCGGCGAGGCCGGAAAGACAGTGGTGATTGAGGAATTCCTCCAGGGTATTGAACTCTCCGTTTTTGTCATCACCGATGGCAGTACCTACAAGATTTTGCCCGAAGCCAAGGATTATAAAAGGGTGGGTGACGGCGACACCGGTCCCAACACAGGAGGTATGGGAGCCATATCACCTGTTCCATTTGCGGATCACACCTTCATGAGAAAGGTGGAAGAGCGCATCATCATTCCTACCATCAGGGGCTTGCAGGCCGAAGGCATCGTCTACAAGGGATTTATCTTCTTCGGGTTGATCAATTGTCATGGCGAGCCCTATGTTATAGAATATAACGCGCGTCTTGGTGATCCTGAAACAGAGGTGGTGCTTCCCAGGCTGAAAACCGACCTGGTTGACCTGCTTGAAGCGGTGACTACCGGAACCCTGGCTGATAAAACCATTGAAATTGATGATCGCTTTGTGGCCGCGGTAATGCTGGCTTCGGGAGGTTATCCGGGTGCCTATGAAAAGGGCAAGATCATCCAGGGCCTCGACCAGGTGAACGATAGCCTGGTTTTCCATGCCGGCACAAAAAAGGAGGATTCTGAGGTGATCACTTCAGGGGGAAGGGTCATTGCCCTAAGTTCGTACGGACACTCGCTGAAAGAAGCCCTTTCCGCATGCTATAAAGGCGCCGCCGTCATTGATTTTGAAAAAAAATACTTCAGGACCGACATAGGATTTGACCTCTCAACCTGATCTGCAACTTGTAATTCCCATAAACATGAAAAGATTTTTTATCCTGATGCTCTCAATAATTCTGGTTGTTCCATCCGTAAGTGCACAGCTGCTCCCTGAGGGTTATATCCTGCAATACCAGCAAAGTTTCAACGGAAGCATATCACTCTCCGGTTTCTGGGTTGAAAACCCGGAAGCATGGGGCATTTTCAACGCAGGAGGAAATTCCTATCTGCATTTCAAGGGATTGCCGCACCAGGGACCTCCTTCCCGGCTGCCGGAAAACATTACTGTTTTGAATAATCATATATTCGGGGATTTCATCCTCGAAGCCCAGGTGATGCCGGGAATCGACTCCAATGGCTTTGGTGAAATCTGCTTGTTCGTGGGTTTGAAGGATTTGTCAAACTATTACTGCATCCAGCTTGCCAATCGATGCGACAGTCTTTATCACGGGATATACGTGGTAAAGAAATCGGTGATCCGGCGACTGACGGGCTCCGATGCTACCCCTGTGGTGTGGGAATCCGGAAAATGGCAAAGAATACGCCTGGAACGCAACATCGTGAAACGCACCATTCTCGTTTATGTCGGCGATGCCAGACAGCCCGTCCTGCAATGCAAAGATTACGAACTGGTGATGGGCTCCGTGGGATTCGGATCCTTTGCCGGATCAGGAAATATCGATAATATCAGGATCTGGGCGCCAACTGTGATCAGGGACGAGGGACAGGGGACAGGGGACAAGTAATGTGCCAATGTGCCAATGTGCCAATGGGCAAATGGGCAAATGGGCAAATGCCCTTGTCCCTCGTCCCTTGTCCCTTGTCCCTTCCCTACATTCTGAAAACCGGTACTTCTTCATCCTGCTGCTTGCTGCGCGGGGAGAAGATCTCGATCCATCCCGGGTTGTCCTCCCGTACCATCCATCCTTCTGTCCCGATATCCAGTTTATGCAGTTTGTTCAGGTCAGGTGAACCGCTGGTGGCATCCAGCAGTATCTGGGTTCCGTCAATTTCTGCAACGGCAATGACATGATTGAACTGATCTTTTACAGGGAACATCTTTTCAGGCAAACCCCGGTCGGATGTTCTGATCAGCAGGGGAAAGGCTGTAATACCGGCCTGTCTCAAAAGATTCACCAGCAGCAGGTTTATATCGGCTGAGGAACCTTTCCGGCTGCGAATAAAGTCATTGAAATCCTGGCTGGCATAGAGTGAGAATTCTCCGTTCCAGGTAACTGTACTCCGGACAAAGTTGAAGACTGCCTCCAAACGATCGATCTCGATAGGGCTTTTACCGGTAATACTGTCCATCGACCTGGTACCACTGAAGCTTTTCCTGAGATACATGCCGAAGCGTTCGTTATCGAGCAGCTTGTCATTAAATTCCGACCAGGTTTTCATCCTGTACTGAACATAGCCCGACATGACTTTGTCATCATACAAAAGGGCATGTTCCCCCCTGGTCTCATAATCCTCGTGGGCTGTAATAACCAGCGGCTTGAAAATCCGGGGCAAATTGCCGGAAGATTCGAACAGGTTAAATCTCACCTGCGGATAATAGGATGCTGCCGGCTGGCCATCAGGCAGCGCCGATAATCCGGGTAAATTTTTCATTACAATTTTTTTCCTTTTGTCGTTCAGCGCCCATACTTTATATTTGCCCTCGGTGGTTGAAAACAACAGGTAATTGTTTTGTATCATCTCCAGGCGTCTTCTTTTCTGCCAGGTATCATAAAGCCACTGCAATTTAGAGGCATACAGCAGCTCTTCATCCGGGGCAAGTTGCCTGTTGCTCTCAAAGGTAACCAGGTAAACAAAGGGTTCAGGAACCTCAAAACGTAATTCACTCCACAGGGTAGGAATCTCGCGCTGAAAATACCAGGTATCCAGCTGCTCGAAATCAAGAGAAGCGACGGTATAACGGAATTCAATGATCACACCCGGCTTCACATTGGGGAAGGTGAATTTCTTTTTGCTCCACTGGTCATTGATCCGGATGTCCTCTATCTTTCCGGAGGGCACCTTATAGGCCGATATTCTTCCATTTTCCATAACCAGGGTCTGTGCCTTCAGTTCTTCGATGTCATCGTGCCTGTTCCTGGTTCGGTAGGGAATTTCAACGGAAGCGTACCGCATACCCTCGGAATTCATAATTTTTATGCGGGTGTGCCGGGTATAGAAAGTGCGGTTCGTAATTTCAATATCACTGTAATCGCACAAAACAACAGCAGCAGCAGTTGAATCGCTTCCTGGCGGTACAACCTGGAATTCAGCCCGGGAGATTTTCCCCCACCGGATGGGGATGGGTCCCAGACCGGCAATTGCGGGAAATGTTGAAACGATCAACAACAGGGAAAAAACTATGGATTTCATGTGGGGAGGTTTTGGAGTTACCTGGGATATTGCAATATTTATGCCATAAAAACTTTCGCAAAGTTGATGCCTCCTCATGAAATGTAACCAGAAATCCCTACTTTTAAATCTTTCAACCCATTCACCAACGCTGGCATGATGCTCAAGTCGTCATTACTCTTGTTTTCGCTGTTGTTCATTTGCATCCTGATCCGCCCGGGTTCCTGGTCCGACCAGCCGGATCAGACTGCTTATGGAGGAGAAGTACAGTTTAACAGTGCCATCGGCGAGGTATACAAATTACTGCGGGAACCTGCGCTGAACCCCGAAGCTTTCCGGATGGCCCTTTCGGGTTACCGGTCGCTTTGCGCAAAAGGACTTGTGAACAGGGACAGCCTGATTACCATTATTGATTACTCCCTGCCTTCCTCAGAAGAGCGGTTCTTTGTAATCAACCTCCGTCAGAACAGTATAATTTTCAAGACATTGGTGGCGCACGGCCGTAATTCCGGTGAGCTTTACGCCACCAGGTTTTCTAACAGGGCGCAGTCGTATCAGAGTGCCATTGGCTTTTACATCACCGGGTCTCCTTATTTGGGCGGACAGGGATATTCCATGCTGCTAACCGGTGTGGATACCGGTTACAACGACCAGGCCCGGAGAAGATCCATCGTGATTCACGGGGCACGCTATGCCACGCCCCAGTATGTCAGGCAATACGGCCGACTTGGCCGGAGCTTCGGCTGCCCGGCCCTTCCCCCTTATGTGAACAAAGAGATAATCGAATGCATCAGTGACGGCTCGGTACTTTTCAGTTACTACCCCGACCCGGATTATATCCAGGGATCTGTTGTTCTGGGTGCAGCGGCTAAGCCCGGAAATGACCCGGAATCGGCGCTTTAAATACCCATGTATTTCTGCAGCTGAAGCAGCTCCTTTGCATCGATCCCGTAAATATCTTTATAGAAATAGAGGTTACCGGTTCGGTCTCCTTCACAGGTTATATACCTGATTTGAATGGGGAGATCAGCAGCAATGCTGATTTCACGGTGCTGACCGTTACGGATGAGGGCTGCCATGTCGGTGTCATCTTTGTTTATCTCATGAATGATATAACCGGCAAGCCTCTCAGGGTCTTTAATCCGGATACAGCCATGTGAAAAGGCACGGATATCTTTGGCAAACAATGCCTTGCCTGGCGTATCGTGCAGGTAAATGGTGTGCGGATTGGGGAAAATGAATTTTACCTGACCCAGGGCATTATCCGAACCCCGGCTCTGGCGGAGGGTGTAGTTAAAGTTCTCTCCGGACAAAGCTTCCAGGTCAAGAGTACGTTCATTCACTGACCTGTACTGATCATCGAGGATCCGGTATCCGTTTCTCCTGAGATAGCCCGTATCTGCTTTGATCTTGGGCAGTATTTCATTCATGGTAATGCTTTTGGGAACAAACCATACCGGATTGGCGATTATGGTTTTCATCCGGGCAGTAAGCTGCGGTGTGGGGGAAGACGGGTGTCCGACTATCACGCGGAATGTGTCTATAAGACTGTTCTTGCTGTATATTCTCAGCTGGTAAGCCGGTATATTCACATAGAGCAATGTGGAATCGCTGTCTTCCTGTTTCCTGAGCCTGTCCAGGTTCAATGCCAGTTTTCTGTATCTGAACAGCGTGCTCTGTCCAAGGGCTTCCACCGTGTTTTTACCAGGTTTACCGTCGGGCTCCAGTCCATGAAAATGCTGGAATTGCCTCAGTGCTTCTGTTACATCCTGATCATGGCTGTTTTTCTTAAGGTACCCCAGCGCTAAAAGTGCTTCCCTGACCTGTTTCTTAAACCTGCCGGAATCCTGCACGGGATATTGAATTACCGTTAAATCACCCGTGAGCGTATGCCTCTGAACAAATGCTCCTGTGGCTTTCTGAAGCTGACGGTATTCTATGAATTGGGGCTGCGTGGACAAGATCTTTTCCCGGACCTGATCCTGACGGACTCCCTGGTAAAGGACTGCCGGGAGGTCAGCGAACCTGTCCAGCAAAAACAGGGATGTATCCATGGCCCGGTATCCCGAACGGAGATTGACCATGAAACACAAGGCTGCATCGGTTATCAGCAGTTCAAGTTCAGTTCCTAAAGCCAGCCGGTCACCTGTTAGTGTCTGATTAACCATGGTTCCCATGATATCGCGGATTGCCGAAAGATGATATTGCGCCGGTTCAAGTCCATAATACCGGGCCTGCTCAAGGAGTTCAAGAAGATCGCCTGCCCTGCGACTCAATCCATTTTCATGGGTCCAAACTGGTTTGTAATCACTGAGCCTGTAAAAAATGGCAATGCCCTCACCTGCCAGAATCCTGTCGCCCTGGATCATGGGCTGATCCACCCATTCACGATCAGTAAAGTTTCTCCGGAGAGCCGCAGCTGCGGCCGGTGAGATGAACTCCGGCTTTACACCGGAGGAGCCTCCCCCGTTTTGTTCATAGCTGGTACTGATCAGCAGGATGAGTGCCAGTATAAGCCCGGCAAGAAAGTACCTGAAAATACTTTTATAAAGATCGGGCAGGGATAAAGTTGTAACAGGGTGGGTAAGTTGGTTGGTAAGATTTCGATTAACGTGATTGCTTAACATGATTCCTTTCGTTGGTTTCTGCTGTATATACGGCAGAAGCAGGGTGGAATCCGTATTATTTACACCAACACAAAACGGGATTTGATGAAAGGAAGGAAAATGATGAGTTTATCGAAAAGGAGTATTTTCAGGCGGAGCTACAAACTCCGCCCAGCCTTATGCTTTCATTTCTTCAAAGCGGTCAGTACGTTGGAACCCATTAACTTTCCATCGGTGCTGTACGTTTCGCTTTTAACCATACCGACGCCTTGGGCATACCACTCGACTGCTTTGGCCTTTACATTGACCATCATTTTGGTGGCAATATCATAGGAGATCTTGTAGCATTCGTAGGTGCCGGCGGGTGTGGTAAGACTTTCAACCGCCTCAACCTTTCTGTTGGTGATGCTGATGGTCATGTTCATGATGGTCATGCCGCCGCTGGAAAAAGACATTTTCATATCGCCGTTCTTGAGGTTGTCCCCGGCCTTCATCGACAGAGGCATTTCCAGGCTGCCCCCTTCGACAGTCATTTCCATGTCCTTGTAGGATTCCATGGACTGTTGGTTCATGAAATTTTTCATATCGATATAATAGACCCCACCTTCACAACGTGCAGTGAGTTGCGCTGAGCCAAGACTCTTCCCTTTTGCATCGAAGCTTTCAGCGGTCACACTGATCTCGGTTGAACCGGCCGTCTTCTTGATATCGGTAATCTTCTGTATGCTCGAACCGGCTAGGCCACCTTTTTTATCATATTGCTTATATTCCAGTTGCGCATTGGCCATGTCGGGGTAATACAGGGGACAATCCTGAGCCAGGATTCCGGCATAAAGAATGCCGCAAAAGATGCAGCTAAACAATGTTTTTTTCATAATGGGTTGTGATAAAGATTTTCTCAAAGCTAACGATTTTCTTTGATCCGGGCAGGGATGTTTTTCTGAATTTTGGACTGAAATTTGCACATGATATGTTATCTTTCAAATGATTTTCATAACCCATGTTAAATCTTATGCACCATGAAATACTATAGTATTACCGGCATCCTGGCCGTTCTGATGCTGAATGTTAATCTTTATGCCTCTGATCCCATGGAGGTTACATCACAGATCCGGGAAGTTACCATTTTCCTGAAAGGTGCCCAGGTAACCCGGCAGGCTAAAGTGACCCTGCCAAAAGGTGCCTCAGCGGTTGTTTTTCGGGAACTTCCCGTGAATATTGATCCCCAGAGTATCCAGGCCCGGGGGGAAGGAAATTTTGTAATCCTGTCGCTGCTGCACCAGGTCAATTACCTGGCCAGTTCCCGCAAGAGTGCCCAGGTAAAAACCCTCCAGGATTCCCTGAGATACTATGAAGAGCAGTATGCCTTTGTGAACAGCATGCAATCGGTAATGAAATCCGAGGAAGACATGCTGATTGCCAACCGCAGTATTGGAGGCAGCGAAAAGGGCGTGCTGATGACCGAACTGAAAACAGCAGCTGATTTCTACAGGGCCAGGCTCACTGAAATCAAAAAGGAACAGATCAGGCTCACCCGTGAGTCCACCCGCCTCGCAGAAAGGATCGAGAAAATACGAACCCAGCTGGATGCACTCCAGGCCAACCTCAACAAGCCCACCTCGGAAGTTGTGGTAAACGTTTCGAGCGGTGAAAGCATCTCCGCCGGCCTTTGGATCACCTATACCGTGTATGACGCCGGGTGGGTTCCGGCTTACGATGTAAGGGCGAAGGATGTGCAGAATCCGGTTCAGCTGGTTTACAATGCCCGGGTATCTCAAAACACGGGAGAAGACTGGGAAAAGGCCACTGTTAAGTTGTCGACGGCCAATCCGCAGCAGCGCGGGGAAAAACCTGAACTGCAACCCTGGTATATTGATTTTGAACAGCCCATAGCGCTGCAGCAAACATCGAATGTGGTTCGTGCCGGCGTTTCCAAGAAGGCCGCTTATACTGCTCCTGTTGTAATGGAGGATGCTGCAATGCCCATGGAGGCTTTGGAAGCTGTCACAACTGCCAGTTTTACCGAAATTAGCGAAGGACAGACCAACCTGGAATTCACCATTAAAATACCCTATGATATTCCCTCAGATAATAAGCAATATACCATCAACATACAGGATAATACACTGCCCGCCACCTTCGAATATTATTGTGTGCCTAAACTCGATCGCGAAGCTTTCCTGGTGGCTCACATTACAGGATGGGAGAATTATAACCTGCTTTCGGGTGAAATCAACCTGTTCTTTGAAGGCACTTATGTGGGAAAATCGTATCTCAATGTGCGCAATACAAATGATACCCTGGATTTATCACTCGGACGCGACAAGGGCATTGTTGTAACCCGTGTAAAATTGAAGGATTTCACCGAGCAAAAGACCATAGGTGCCAACAAACGGGAAACCCGAGCCTGGGAAATAACCATTCGCAACAATAAAAAACAAGCCCTGGATCTGAGGCTTGAAGACCAGCTGCCCGTTTCGATGAACAAGGACATCGTGGTGGAGGCCATTGATTACGCTCAGGGCCGGTTTACACCTGAAAACGGACTAATTACCTGGAGATTCAGGATGGAACCCTCTGCTGAAAAGAAAATCCGCATGTCCTACGCTGTGAAGTATCCGAAAGACCAGCGGGTATATATCGACTGATAGCTGCTGCCCTATTCGATAATCTCCATCGAATCGGCCAGATTGGGTTTTTCCTTTGGTTTACTTTCACTACGGGGTTTACCGATAACCACAAAGGCCAGCATTTTTTCGGGAGCCGCGATGTGCAGCATCTCTTCAATTTCCTTACGGGCAAACATGGGACCGCTCAGCCAGCAAGCTCCGTATCCCAAATCAACCGCGGCCAGCAGGATATTTTGTATGCTGGCCCCTGCACTCTGGATGTCGGGATAATTCCGGATGATGTTGATTTCATCATGGGAAAGCGCTACCCCGCTTTCCAGAACCGTTTCATAAGGCTTGGTCACCAGAACAAGCACTACCGGCGCATCCTTAAAAAATGTGGAGAACCAGGTAACCTGATTCTTAACATTCTTGGCCGCAATGGATTTTGAAGAAGGAAGATTGTCAATTTTCTCCGTGACGATTTCCGCCATCTTGCTGAGAAGATCCCTGTTCAGGATGGCAATGTACCTCCAGGGCTGAAAGTTATTGACACTGGGTGCCAGGCCTGCCAGCCGCACGATTTCGCGAACGTCGCTCATGCTGATTTTCTCATCCCTGAAAACCCTGACACTGGTACGTGCTTCTATAGCAGCTCTAAGTTCCATGACCCTGTATATTTTCAACTAAAGTAAAATATTTTTCCCTAAAAATGAAACCCCCCGCATGAAATATTGGTAGACAAGTATGCACTTAGCCGGAAAAATCGGATGTGTTAATATGACGGTAACGGATCAGGATTATCAGCTCTTTGTATTTGCCTTGAAGAATTCTTCGCGGTATGACTTTAGCCAGTACTCTGAAAAGTCATTGAAAAGAAGAATATTAAAAGTCCTTACGGATCATTCCTTGACCATCACTTCGCTGATTTCACGCATTAAAAATGACCCGGATTTTGTTGAAAGCATTGTCAAGGAAATCACTGTTAATACAACTGAACTCTTCCGTGATCCACAGGTATGGCAAACCATCCGGTTTAACATCCTGCCCCGGTATAAGAACAATTCGGTGATTAATATATGGCATGCAGGATGTTCCACAGGACAGGAGGTATATTCCATGCTGATGCTTCTCAATGAGCTTGATATGTTGGATAAGGCCAAGGTCTATGCCACGGATATCAATACAGATGTAATGGATCAGGCCAGGCAGGGTGAATACAAGTACCGTTTCAACCTGTCGTACCTGGATAATTTTGACAAGGTCGTTAAGGAGAATCCATACAATTATGAAGAATATAATGATGTGCCGTATGAAAAGTACTTTATGATCGACAAAGCCAGCGACACCATCCGGATGCTCCCGTTCCTGAGGGAAAAACCCGTGTTTAAGAAGCATGATCTGGTTACGGAAAACAACACCCTGTATGTGAAGTTTGATCTCATCCTTTGCCGGAATGTCATCATTTATTTCAACTACAATTTGCAGTGCCGGGTATTTGATCTGTATCACCAGAATTTATATGATTCCGGATGTCTGATCATGGGAATGCATGAAACCATCCTGGGTCCACCGGCCTCGAAATACCAAAAAAAGGGACATGCTTACTTTAAGATCTGACAGTGTTACAATATATTTTAATAATTTGAAAATTAATAGATTATTTCCTCAAAACCGGCGAAGATGAAAATAAAAGCATATCATCCTGGATTGAACAGCAAGCTTTTTCTTGGCCTTTGGTTTGTCCTGTTTACTGTTCTCCTTGTTATGGCCAACTGGTTCTTTACCAGGCAGCTGTATGAGATCAATGCCCTTTCCGGCAGGTTAACCGCTACAGAAAAGCAGATCACCCATCTTCAAGCAGTATATGCCGAATTTCTGATAAGCCAGGATAAAGGAGATAACCTGTTTATCGTTACGGAAAATTCGGCTGAAAAGGATGCTAAATCATGCATCAACAGCATTAAACTCGATCTGGATTACTACCGGGAACTCGGCTATCTGAGCAGGAATTCGAAAATCTCAGCTTCTTTGGATGAATTGTCGGTTATCCTTGCTGATGCCGGAAATAATCTGAATGACTTCTTCCTGTCATCCCGTGAAAAGGGTAATTACAGTAACGGCCTGGTTTCGCGGTGGATGGGATTAAGCAGCAAGATGCTCACGGCATCCAATCCTCCCGGGGCTGATGTTGTGCATAACTTAAACCTCATCAAACAGTCAGAATTCGCCTACCTGCAGCAGGAAGATCCCCGTATCCTGGAGCGGATTGCTTTGTTGTGCGAAGAGACCCGCAACCAGATCATCCCTGAGGAAGGCGGTATTGATCTGGCTGACCTGGATAATTATGTATCCTTAACCGGAAACCTGATCGCCCTCGACAAACGAATGGGTAAGGCTGATGGCCTGGGTATTGCTGCTGATCTTTCCAGAGCGCTTGAAAAGCTTCAGCTTCAGTTTGACACGGCCAGACTGATGATAGATGAGGCCTGCAGTAAACAGAAAAATCTCTGGTCCGTTGTTCATTTCAGCATGATTCTGATGATCCTTGCCGCTTTTATCCTATGGTCAATCCGGATTACAAACCAGGCTGTTTTCAGTCCGCTCAGGAAGCTGGCCGGTTTTGCAAATGATCTGGCCGAGGGTGGCTTACCCGAAGAAACCCTGAATCCCGGGAATCTTCCCGACATGAAATCCATCAGGGATTCACTGGCAAAAGTGGTGCTTCTGATCAGGGAAAAGATTGCCATTACCAGGGCGCTCAATGAAAGAAGACTCTATACCGATCAGGCACTGGCGGGTGAACGGGATATCCTGGGCACGGAATTGATGGCCCTTCAGCAAAAAATTGTTGCCGCTGCCGAACAACAGTTAAAAAACGAAGAGGAAAACCTGAAAAGACGCTATATCAACGAAGGTCTTGCAAAATTTGGCGAGATCCTGCGTTCCATGAGCAATGATATCAATGACCTGGGCGACGCCTTCATTCGTGAGATGGTAAAATACCTGAATGCCATCCAGGGGGGGTTCTTCATCTATGATGATGCTGAAAAATCAGCACCGGTTCTCAGGATGGTTTCAGCTTTTGCCTATAACCGGAAAAAGTACCTCCAGAAATCCATTGCCTTTGGTGAAGGCCTTGTGGGAACCTGCGCCCGGGAAAAGCAGTCCATCAACCTCACAGAAATTCCTGCCGGTTATATCAGCATTACCTCGGGTTTGGGAGAAACACTTCCCGATAACCTGCTGCTGGTTCCGGTTCTGCATGAAAACATCCTCATCGGGGTACTTGAGATTGCATCCCTGAACCAATTCAAGGATCACGAGATTGCCTTTGCTGAAGAAGTTGCCCGCAGTCTCGGATCAACCATTATCTATACACGGAATAACCAACGTACGGCTGAACTACTGGCAACCTCTCAGCAACAGGCCCTTGAAATGGCCGAACAGGAGGAGGAGATGCGTCAGAACATGGAAGAGCTGAAAGCCACCCAGGAAGAATCCGGCCGGCGGGAAGAAGAATACCGGGGCATTGCTGAAGCCATTGACCAGGCCCTGTTCATCATTGAATATGACCTTGACGGGATCATCCGCGCTGTAAATGAGAAATTCTGCATTTTCATGGGACGATCCCGTGAAGAGATTATCGGCAATGGTCACCGTGAAGTTCTTCACAGCACCCTGAAACCGGATGCGCATTTCTGGGATGAATTGCAGAAGAACCATCATATGACGGTGATGGAGGTGGTGAAAATCGGTCAGAAATCTTACCGGTTGCAGGAACATTTTACCACGGTTCACAACCGCGACGGCTTACTCATAAAATTCATAAATTTCGCAACGGATGACCGAGCTGGGAATAGTTGACATACGGGAGATTATCCGGACCATTAATGCGGTGTATAATTATGATTTTTCGAATTATGCACTGACTTCGCTGAAACAGCGGTTTGAACGCCTGATGGGCCTTTATGCACTGAGCTCGGCGGAGAACCTGATCAGGAAGATCAATCAGGAACCGGCCTTTTTGGACACCCTGTTGTATGAAATTGCGGTGCCTTCCACCGAAATGTTCAGGGATCCTTCTTTGTGGCGTTGGCTGCGAGAAGAATGCTTTCCGACAGTCCAGGAGAAAAGTATTGGTAATTTCAAGATCTGGCTGCCTGCCTGCGTTTCAGGAGGAGAGTTGTTTTCATTGGCCATTTTGCTCAGTGAAATGGGATTAACCGACAAGGTGCAGATCATAGCCACTTATACGAGCGATAAAATTGCGGAGGTGCTGAAGAGCGGCCGGTATGACCTGAAGAAACTGGAAGTTTCTCAGGAAAATTACAAGCGGTTCAATGGTTCGAAAGACCTGTCCTCCTATTACAAAACAGATAAAAACTCCATCATCCGGGATCTTTCACTTATAGCAAACGTTGAATTCAGAAAGATCAGCATTGGTTTTGACAGCGCTCCGCAGAATATCAAGCTGATCCTTTTCAGAAACAGCCTGATATATTATAATCCGGCACAACAGGACAGGATCCTGCAGTTGCTGCATGCCTCCTTGTCGGTTTCCGGGCATCTGGTATTGGGCATACGGGAGCGGATATCCGGTATCACCTCCAGCAGGGAGTTCGAGCTTATCAATGACGCTGAGAGTGTTTACAGAAAAAGAATGTTGAACTGACCCCATGAATTACAAAGCTGTAATAATAGGTGGATCCGCCGGGAGTTTTCAGGTAGTTACCCGAATTCTGAGTTCACTGCCCAAAACATTTCCCTTGCCGGTATTGCTGTGCCTGCACAGGCTTAAACATGTACGTTCAGGTTTTGTGGAAGCCCTGTCACTGAAGTCGGGTATTCCTGTGGAAGAACCCTATGATAAGGAATTGCTTAAACCAGGCAAGGCTTACCTGGCGCCTGCCAATTATCATATGTATGTTGAACTGGCCAACCGAATTGCTCTTTCAACTGAGGATACCGTGAACCATTCCAGGCCTTCCATCGACTTGTCCTTTATTACCGCCGCCAATGCCTATCGTGACAAACTCATCGGCATCATTCTTTCAGGTGCTAATAAAGACGGCGCCTATGGGCTGAAAAAAGTTCATGATAACGGAGGCATTGCCATTGTCCAGGATCCCAATGAATGTGAGGTGAAAACAATGACCCAATCTGCGCTGCAACTTACTAAAGTGGATTTCGTATATACCACAGACCAGATCATTAGTTTCCTTCAAAAACTGAAGTAATCAGATGAATAACTTGATCAAATACAGACAGTTAAGTTATATAGCCCTCGCCGGACTTACCGTGGGTCTGCTGCTGACAATTGCAGCCTTATGGAATTCCCTGCTGACCAGTGATGTAAAGCATGAGGGCTGGGTTATTCTCTTTATGTTTTTATCCTATGCAACAGGAATTTTTCTTTTCATCCTTGCCTATAAAACAACTGACGTAACAGCATTGGAGGAGCTTAAAAAAACAGCTGCAGCTGCAGGAAAAAGTGAGATACTGCGTGAAATTGAAAAAAGAAACCAGGCAGAGCGAAAGAACGAGAAGGTCGAAGAGGAAGACCTGGACAAAACCGTTGAAAAAATTCTGTCAGGTATGCAGGGCATACGCACAGAATCAGGACTCTGTAACAGGGTACTCACCAATATAGCAAAAAATATGGGATTTGTACAGGGAATCCTGTATCTGCGGAAGGCCGGTAGTGATACTTATGAAGTCACCGGCGAATATGCGCTGACCGACCGTAAACCCGGCTCTTTCAAAAATGGGGAGACCCTTGCCGGAGCTGTTGCCGACAGCAAATCGGTTATGGTCATCTCCGATATCCCGGAAACTTATTTCAGTGTTTCATCGGGACTGGGGAGTTCCAAACCACGGTTCCTGATCCTTGTTCCCGTTATCTTTCAGGAGCAGTGTACAGCTGTTCTGGAGTTGGCAGCATTTAAAAAGCCCGATGATACTACGGGTAAGATACTGAATAAATTATCATCCGAACTCGGCATCAGATTAAATAAATTTGTTGTTGCCTGAAAGCTATGAATGAAGAAATAAAAGATACCGTCCTGTTACAGATGCTAAGGTCAAAAATAGTTGTTCTGGCTTTCAGCCTGGGACTTTTATTTCCGATCATGGCCTGGACTATTGAATTTATAAGAAATCAGGTTACCGTTTCCTTTGCCGGATTTGGTATTATACACAGCAATAATCCCCTGCTCTATATTATAGATTTGGCACCGTTTGTTTTAATGATTGGCGCATACTTAATTGACATACAAAGACTGAAAAGCGATTCTCAGTTTCAGTCCCAAATCAACGAACGTGACATCCGGATGAATGCCATGGCTGATTTTGCCAAGCAGATCGGTGAGGGAAACTACCATTCCGATTTAAGGATCAGCACCGATCATGACATCCTGGCGCAATCACTGATCCTCATGCGCGATAACCTGCTGCAGAATTTTAAGAAAGAAACCGAGCAGAGCTGGATCGCAGACGGGAAAGAAACCATTTCGGACATCCTGAGACAGCATAATAAAATCGAAGAGCTGTCGGTTAAGGTGATCCAGACCCTTGTTTCCTATACAAAGCTGATACAGGGGGCGCTCTATCTGTACGATGAAGAACGCAAAATCCTCACCACTGAGGCCACCTATGCCTATAACCGCAGAAAATACACAACCGGTGAATACAAACTCGGGTATGGTTTAATCGGGCAGTGTGCCTATGAAATGGATTATATTTACCGCACTGAAATACCCGATGATTATGTTTCGGTTACCTCGGGTATATTGGGTGATCAGAAACCCAGGAGCCTGCTGCTGATCCCCCTGATCAGCGATGAAAAACTACAGGGTGTACTGGAATTTGCTTCCATCGAGTCGCAGATACCCTCACTCACCATACAGTTGCTCAAAGAGCTGGGAGAGATCATCGCCAGGACTTTCTTTAACCTCAAGATCAACCAGCGTACTGAAAAACTGTTGCAGGAATCGCAGTTAATGACCCTTGAACTGCAGGAAAATGAGGAAGAGCTCCGCCAGAACGCTGAAGAAATGCGGGCAACCCAGGAAGAGCTTAAAAAATCAAATGAGCACCTGGAAACCCAGATCCAGGAAGTGGAAAACGCACAAAAAAGACAGTATTCCCTGCTGGAAAATGCCTCCGAAATCATTGCCATTTATGACGAAAATATGGTGATGAAATACGAAAGCCCTTCCGTTATTAAGATTCTGGGTTTCACCCCCGAAGAGATGATGGGCGGCAAGGATATTGACAGGCTTACCCGGAAAGGTGAGACCAGCATGCGGAATATGTTCAGGCAATTGCTGGCCAGTCCCTCCGAACCTGTAACCATCCAGTACACCTATATGAAAAAGAACGGGCAGAAAATTTTCCTGGAGGCCACCGGAAGGAATCTGCTCAATGATCCCGCCATTGAAGGCATTATCATAAATTCAACCGATATCACGGAACGCAAGCGTGCTGAACGTGAAGAAAGGCTCAAGAGTAAGATGCAGGCCCTGTCGGAGAATTCACTTGATCTGATCATCCGGTTGAGCACCGTGGGACAGTTTTTCTATGCCAATCCTGTTGTCAGCAGCTTCATGGATATCGATCCCAGGGATCTTATCAACAAGACACTGGGCGAAATTACCATGTCGGAAGTCCTGTTCAGCTATTTCAGGCAAACCATCGAAACCATCAAGGCCTACCCGAATAAAACCTCAGCTGAGATTACCATTCCTGCCAAAATTGACGGCGTGCAAACAGCCAGGATCATGAGCTTTGCCGCTATTCCCGAATTCAACGAGAATGAGCTGGAAACCATCCTGTTTGTCGGGCATGATATCACCGAAGCCAAACAGATTGAGCATGAGATACAGGACAAGAACCGGAAGATCGAAGATTCCATAAATTATGCCCAGCGTATACAGAGTTCCATCCTGCCGGACATAAGATCGGTGCGGGAGTACCTGCCCAAATCATTTATTTACTACAAGCCGAGGGATGTGGTCAGCGGCGATTTTCCCTGGTTTTTCACCCGCGGCAATGATGTTTATATAGCGGTGGTTGACTGTACCGGGCATGGTGTGCCCGGAGCTTTGCTCTCGTTTGTGGGGTACTTCCTGCTGAACAATATTGTTGACCGCGACAGGAAAATGACAGCTGCCGAAGTTTGTGACCTGTTGCACTTTGGTGTAAGAAAAACACTGAAACAGGAAAGCGAGGAGGCTGAAGCGCGCGATGGCATGGATATCGCATTCTGTAAAGTGAACCATTTGGATAAGGAACTGCAGTACGCCGGAGCACACCGCCCGCTCTACTTGCTAAGAGATGGCGAACTGACCGAGTTCAAAGGAGACCGCAAAGCGATCGGGGGTATCCCCCACCGCAAAAAAGAAGAGGAGAATTTCACCAATTACAGCATCAAGTACAAACGGGGTGATAAATTCTTTTTCTTCTCTGACGGCCTGCCTGACCAGTTAGGCGGTCCTGAGGATAAAAAATACTCCCCCAAGAGAATCCGTGAACTGATCCTGGAACATAAAAATATAGCCATAGAGAAGTACAGCAGCCTTTTCGCTGATGACTTTGAACTGTGGAAAGGTGAAGGAAAACAAATCGATGATGTATTATTGATCGGAATTGAATTTTAGTAATATTGTAATAAAAACCAATGACCTATGGATAATAAAAAGGATGTGAAAGGTTTCCTTGAATTTGTATATGAGTTTTACAAATCCATGAAAGCCCATGAAATTACCCTGGTGTATGAAGGTGAAATAACCCATCAGATCACCAAGGCATTTACATCTCTCACAGAATCAAACATGTCCAAGGAAGACGAACCGAATTCGGTACAAAGGAAGGTGTTTCATGTTATGGTGGAATGTCTGCAAAACATCAGTAAACATGCTGACGATTTTACTTCCAATGATTATCTGTTTTCCGGCAGAGGTATTTTCCTGGTGAGTAAAGGTGAAAATGAGTATAGCGTTACAACCGGGAATGCTGTTGAAAATGATAAAATTGAGTACCTTACCGAATTGCTCGAAAATATCAACCGTATGGACAAGGAAGAACTCAAAGAACTTTACAAGAAACAAATGAAGGAAGGCAGACTTTCAGAAAAAGGCGGCGCCGGACTCGGATTCATTGATATCAAAAGAAAAACCAATAAGGAACTTGAATATCACTTCCTGCCGATTTCTGATGATACCTCCTTTTTCCTGCTGACCTCAACTATCTCAAGAGCTGACAATTAAAACAATAACAACATATGGAAACAATCAAGATTCAAGGAACTGAAGACACCCCTAAAATAGTCCTCGATGCAGAAAACGAAATCATGGAAATCAGCGGTCGTTCCTTGCCCGAGGATGTCAGTTCATTTTATGAACCGGTGCTGAACTGGTTGAATGAATATGCCGAAAATTCTAACAAGAAAACGGTATTCAACTTCAAGCTTACTTATTTCAATACAGCTTCTTCCAAGCTTTTACTCGATATTCTCATGAAGCTCGAAGAAATGCACGAGAAAGGACAGGATGTTCTGATCCGGTGGCATTTCCCCGAGGATGATGAGGATATGGCAGAAGCAGGCGAAGAATATGCCGACATCGTAGATGTTCCGTTCGAACAGGTTGCCTATTAACCAGGAACTTCCCGTATTTTTTCAATACCCTATAGTATTCCCCAAACCGCCCTGCCTGAATGAGTGAAGAAATTCTCAAAGCGCTGATGCAGCTTTTTGCAATTATTGCAAAACAGGATGAAGGTGTGGAATCCACCCAGGTGGAGTATGTCAAAAATTTCCTGCAACAGCAGCTGAACGACGAGGAAGTGAAGGAGTATTTCTCACTTTTCCGCCAATACAGCGGTATGGAAGATGCCGGAAATGGTGCGGAAAATGATGAGGAAAAGCATACACGAAAACTTACTTCCGTAAAGGACTCCGTCAGGATCCTGGGATTGTGCAAAAAAATCAATAAAACCCTTACCCAAAAACAAAAGGTCGTTGTTCTGGTCAGGTTGTTCGAAATCGTAAATGCCGACCGTAAATTTACTGATCAGCGTATGCAGATCATCAATACTGTAGCCGAAGTATTTAAGGTGGACAAGGATGAGTTCACCAGTATCGAATCCTTTGTCATCCGGAATGAGATTGAACAGCTGGATTACAGCAACATCCTGGTCATCAATGATACACCTGACGGCTTGCAGTTTGCCAAAAAAATTCTGACCAAACACCTCCAGTCCAATATTTTCCTGCTGAAAATCAACAGTGTTGAACTGTACTTTTTGAAATACACCGGATCTGAAGATTTGTTCCTGAACGGATTGCCCATCCGTAATGATCGGATTTACCTGTTTGCGAACGGAAGTACGGTGAAATTGCCTAAATCTGCCCCGGTTTATTACAGCGATGTGGTGGCTCACTTCATGGCCGATTCCGTCAGCAGCCAGATTTCATACATTGCACGGAACCTTGATTATAAATTCCCCAACGGTAACATTGGTATTAAGGATATAAGTTTCTCGGAAACACATGGCCGCCTGATCGGCATCATGGGATCGAGCGGAGCCGGTAAAACCACGCTTCTCAACATGCTTTGCGGTGTTGAATCACCCTCGGCAGGTGAGGTCCTGATCAACGGTATTAATCTTCACAAGAACAGGGAAAAGCTCGAAGGGGTTATCGGTCTGGTACCTCAGGATGACCTCCTTATCGAAGAACTTACCGTTTATCAGAATCTCTACTATAATGCGAAACTTTGCTTCAAGGATAAAAGCGATGAGGAACTGGACGCACTGGTAATCAAAACCCTGCAGAACCTCGGGCTTTACGACCGCAAAGACCTGAAGGTAGGCTCTCCCCTGAAAAAAACCATCAGCGGGGGACAGCGAAAAAGACTGAATATTGCCCTCGAACTGATCCGGGAACCTTCCATCCTCTTTGTTGATGAGCCTACTTCCGGCCTCTCATCCCGTGATTCTGAGAATGTTATGGACCTGCTCCGCGAGCTTGCCCTGAAAGGCAAACTCATCTTTGTGGTAATCCACCAGCCATCTTCGGAAATCTACAAGATGTTCGACAAAATGATCATCCTGGATACAGGCGGTCATATGATCTATTACGGCAATCCGGTGGAAGCGGTTATGTATTTCAAACGCCTCGACGCCCAGATCAACAGCGAAGCAGGAGAATGTTCCACCTGTGGCAATGTGAATCCTGAACTGATCTTCAATATTATCGAAGCCAAAGTGGTGGATGAGTTCGGCAATTATACAGATGCCCGCAAAGTCACACCCCAGCAGTGGGAAGAACATTACCTGCAATTAATCACCTACACCGAACTGAAATCCGGGGATGACAATCCTCCGAAAAATCTTAAAATACCGGGTTGGTTCGAGCAACTGAGGATCTATACCATACGTGATTTTCTTTCCAAGATCAGCAATAAGCAATACGTTGCCCTCAGCCTTCTCGAAGCTCCCTTGCTGGGCTTTATTCTGTCTTCGATTATCCGGTACATCGAGGATCCTGATTCGGGTAAGTATATTTTCCGGGTTAACGAGAATATTCCTGTTTTCATTTTCATGGCATTGATTGTAGCGCTCTTCCTGGGACTTACCATCAGTGCGGAAGAAATTTTCCGCGACCGGAAAATCCTCAAACGCGAAAGATTTCTTAACCTCAGCCGCTCCAGTTACCTGGTTTCCAAGATCTTGATCCTGTTTGCCATATCTGCCATACAGGCATTCCTTTTCGTTGTGGTAGCCAACCGGTTTCTGGGAATACGTGATATGGGATTCTCCTACTGGTTTGCCTTATTCTCCACGGCGGCCTTTGCCAATATGCTGGGTCTGAATATCTCAGCCTCCTTTAATTCAGCGGTTACCATCTATATCCTGATCCCGCTCGTCATGATCCCGATGATGATCCTCAGCGGGGCCATGTTCAGTTTCGACAAGCTGAACCGTTATGTGAGCCGGGTGGATAAGGTACCCGTTGTAGCCGAGTTCATGGTCACCAAATGGTCTTACGAAGCCCTGATGGTGCATCAGTACAAGGATAATAACTTCATGAAGAATAAGCTTTATGCCATTGAAAAGGAAGAAAGCCAGAGCGACTTTAAAAAGGTTTACTGGCTGCCGGAGCTTTACGAAAGACTGGAACGTATAAAAAACGAAGTTGATAATATTCGTACCGTAAACATGTCTGCCAGCGATTTGCAGGTAATTACCAATGAGATAATTAAGGAATCTGCCGCCAATAAAGACATTCCTGCATTTGAATATACAGCAGAACTTGTCCCGGGCAGATTCACCCGTGAGACCGTGGACAGGGTTTATGCTTACTTGTCGGTACTGGACAAGTATTATGGTGACAAATTTCAACGAATCAGCCGCCAGAAAGAAAATTACTTCAATTTTTACCTCGACAGGGATCCCGATGCATACAACCTGCTGCGGGACCGCTACCACAATGAGGGCGTTTCCGATATTGTGCGAAAAGTATATGAAAAAAACAAGATCCTGGAATACGACCATCAACTGGTGCAGCATTACGATCCCATCTACCAGGATCCTTACGTTGGCGGCCTCTGGACACTCCGCACCCATTTCTATTCGCCGGTGAAACCCTTTATGGGAAAGACTTACGACACCTTCTGGTACAACATGATCGTCATCTGGATCCTGACCATTTTGCTATACCTGGCGCTATATTATGAGTGGCTGAAGAAACTTATTGACCTGTCCCAACGTTTTAATAAGAAAAGTTGAATATGACTCAAATATTGTTTTAATTCATTTAATCAATCGTTATTTTTGTTGAACATTATCAATCCAAGGATTATGCCCAAAATAATAGTTTATCTTTTTATACTGCTGGCCGTTGCAGCAGGTTCCTGCAAATCAGGCGGACAAGGTAAGGATGCCGGTGCTGAGATTCCTGATTCTGTTCTCAATGAGGGAATAGAAATCTCGGAAGAGGTGATGCAGGATATTGTGCAGAACATTTCCTCTCCGGTTGAAATGGCAGCCATGATCAAGGATCTTGGAGTACCCTATTCCAACAGATATATCTCTCCGACCGACCGGGTGGGAAACCTGACCACCAGTTTTCAGCAGGCGCTGAATCTCGGTATTTACGCTGCTGACCTGGGTTATCTGAACATGTACAACAAAACATCAGCCGTGATTGACTATCTGACAGCGATTAAAACCCTGTCCGATGCCATCAAAGTCGGGCAGTTTTTTGATTTTACCACCCTGAAAAGACTGGCCACCAACAGCAAAAACCTGGATTCACTGATGTATATCTCCGTCCACAGTTTCAACCAAATGGACAAATACCTCCATTCAAACAACCGTACCAACCTCAGTGCCCTTATGGTTACCGGTGTATGGATCGAAGGTCTATATCTGGGTACACAGGTATACAAGACTACACCCAATCAACAGCTTGCTGAACGTATCGGGGAACAGAAACTCACCCTCGATCAACTCATGCTGATCCTGGAGAAGTACCAGCGGGACAAGCAATATACCAGGCTGCTGGAAGATCTTCAGTTGTTGAAAGATCTTTTTAAAACCGTGAATATCCGTATTGAAAAGGGTGAGCCCCAGATGATTGAGGAAAATGGTATGCTTACTATTGTTCAGAATGATAAAAGTATTGTTGAAATAACCCCTGAATTGCTGACCCGTATTATTGCCACTACCGAACAAGTTCGTAACAGGTTAATAAGCTTATAATTATGAAGAAATTCCTCCTCATATTGGCTTTATTGGCATTCGCTTATCCTGAATTCATTCAGGCACAGGACGTTTCACAATTAACAGCCCAATGTGCAGCAAATGCAGGCGATGTTATGTACTTAAAGGATTTTGTTGTTAAACTCGATCAGGGCACACCGGGCGGAGCCCCTCCGACAGCAAGATTTGCGCTTCTTCTCAGTAAAGGGATTGTTTACCGCTTTTCCATTTGTTCTGCTCCGAACTCCGAAGGTGAGGCCGTACTCCAGTTATTTGATATGAACACCTTATTGGGCAGTACTTTTATCAGTGCAACCGGCAAGGATTTCCCTTTCTTCGATTTTAAATGCCAGAAAACCGGCGTCTATCATGTTTTTATTTCCTTCAAGGAAGGCAAAGCCGGAGAAGGCGTGGGCATCATGTCCTATGTTAAGAAGCTCTGACACTAACCGTTCATGTAATAGAGAACCGGAACACTATGGTGCTGCCGGTTTTTTATTTTAAAATCTTTGCCAGAGGAGCAGCAGCAGGAGCAACAGGAATAATATTTCGTTTACCCAGTTACGCCTGCATTTCACAAAATAGTGGCTGAAAAGATAGGCCAGGGGTATCGCTGTAAAAAAGATCATTCCCATGCCCCATCCGGGAACAATCAGATAAATCACAACCGAAAGCAGAAAGAACTCAAGAAATACCAGGAAGAACTTCCGGGCATGGATCTTCATACTGTCAATGGCGCCCATCATGAAAATGCTGCCGATGATTAGCATTACGGCCACATACGACAAGTTAACTATCTCTTTTATACTGAAATGATGTTCTGCCTTTTGCCAGGATGCTGAGATATCGTGAAGATAATCTGCAAATGGTAAATCAATAAGATAATACACCGATGCCAGAAAGAGGTATGGAAGTGCCAGCCCGATTAAAGTAAACGTCCATTCACGCCAGATAAAGGGTCTCAGGATGATCAATGCAGCCAGTAGAAAAAGAAAGAATATAACCGCAGGGAAGTAAAACAGGCTTGCCATTGACACCAAAAGCCCTGCATCGAGAAAATTAAGGGATACTCCTTCTGACTTATACGTGCTCAGGATCCTGAACAACAAAAGAATCAGCAGCGATGATGCTATCAGCTGCGGAGTAAGCTGATGCAGACTGGTGATGCTGATGACCAGTATGGAATAGAAAAAAGCAGGCAACTGGGTTCTGCCCGGAATAAAAATATGGTTGGTATTGAGTTGGATCAGTAAATATCCGTTGATAATGATCAGAACCAAAGCAAGCAGGGAGGATAAAAAACTGAAATCCCGGTTAAAGGCAAGTACCAGCCTCCCCAGCGGAACACCGGAGACTTCAGGATGCTGAAAATAGCCGGATGAAAAGAAAGATGGGATCCAGTATACCAGAGGGAAAAGTGAAATGAACCATACCAAACTGATCCTGTTGCTGTTGAAATACTTTAATACCATATTCAGGTTCCTGTAACCCGGTTACAAGAGAGCTTCAACCTTACTTACCAGCACGCTCTTGGGTACAGCCCCAACCTGTTTGTCGGCAACCTGTCCGTTTTTGAAAAAGAGGATGGTTGGTATATTCCTGATTCCGTAAGTGAATGAAACTTCAGGATTTGCATCTACGTCGAGTTTGCCGACAATTACCTTATCATGATAATCTTCTGCAATTTCATTTACGATGGGACCGATTACCCTGCAGGGACCACACCATTCCGCCCAGAAGTCAACCACTACAGGTTTATCCGCCTTGAGAACTATCTCCCCGAAATTTGCGTCAGTAAGAATAACAGCCATGTTTGTCACATTTAAAGTATGAATACTATGTTTTTCGTTTTGCCTGCAAAGTTACAAAACTGCCCATGATCAGCAAGCAGTAATCAAAACAGTTTAAATTCAATTTCGTGGTTGGTTTTTAAAAAATCAATCAGCTCATCCGTCAGTGCAATGTGTTGTGAACGGCTGAACATATCCACGCTGATGTTCTCACCGGGATCGTATATCAGAACCTTCAGGCTGGTTGTACCGGAACGCTTCACAGTATGCTCGGTAAATTCATCCACAAAAGATTCTGTGATGATGTCCACCGGAAGTTTAATCTGGATATTTTTAACCAATTCCTCCCTTACCGAGCTGAGCAGGTAGATATTTTTGATTTTGAGTTCAAGCTCAGGCGCACTTTTCCAGGTATTCTCAGAAATCTGCCCCCTGATCAGCAAGGAATAGCCTTCGTACATGTATTTTCTGAAATTCTCATAATCCTTATTGAACAATGTTACAGATAGCGTATCCGAATAATCCTCCATCGTAAAAGACCCATAGGGTTTGCCGTTCTTTGTGGTGGCATGCCTCACGGTAGTGATCATGCCTGCAATGGATACATCTTTACCCCGGAGTAATTCCAGGTTCCTCATTTCGGCCAGCGTTGTGCTGCAGAACTGGTCGATTTCGAGTGTGAAATTATCCAGCGGGTGCGAAGAAAGATAAATGCCAATAACTTCCTTTTCCTTATTGAGTTTGACCAATGGAGGCCATTCGACCGATTTGCCTGGTCTGGGCTTCAGTACTTCGATGGCATTGGCATTCCCAAAAAGTGTGGGGACATGGTTGGATTTGCTTTGCATCCTGTTGCCATAACGGATAAGTTGCTCTATGAAACCTACTCCTGTCTCATCGGTATCAAAAAACTGATGCCGCTGGTAATCCCTGAAACTGTCAAAGCCGCCTGCCATAGCGAGGGCTTCGAGACATCGCTTATTTACAGTGGTCAGGTTCACCCTTTCAGCCAGGTCAAAAATGTCCCTGAACAATCCCCCTTGATTCCTGATCTCAATGATATGTTCAACGGCAGATTCACCCACTCCCTTGATGGCTGCCAGGCCAAACCGGATATGACCCTCTGCATTAACCGTAAAGCGGGCCATGCTCTCATTTATGTCGGGCACCAAAACCCGGATACCCATACGCCGGCATTCATCCATAAAAAAACCGACTTTCTTGAGATCATTCAGGTTCCTGCTTAAAACAGCCGCCATGAATTCCGCCGGGTAATGCGCTTTCAGATATGCAGTGTGGTAGGATATTAAGGCATAACAAGTGGAATGCGACTTGTTGAAAGCATAATGGGCAAAGGATTCCCAGTCCTTCCAGATTTTTCCCACAATCTTAGGGTCGTGCCCATTGCGTATGCAACCCTCTTCAAACTTGACCCGCAATTCATTCATCATGGAAACGATCTTCTTCCCCATGGCTTTGCGCAGGGTGTCGGCCATGCCCTTGGTAAACCCGGCAAGGAGCTGCGACAAAAGCATCACCTGCTCCTGGTATACTGTAATACCATAAGTATCCTTCAGATATGCCTCCATATCGGGAATGTCGTAAACGATCTCTTCCTTCCCGTGCTTCCGGTTCACATAACTCGGGATGTATTCCATGGGACCGGGCCTGTAGAGGGCATTCATAGCAATGAGATCCTCAAACCTGTTTGGCTTCAGCGCTTTGAGGTATTTTTTCATCCCCTCCGATTCAAACTGGAAAAGACCGGTGGTCTCACCGCGACTGTACAATTCATAAGTTTTGATGTCGTCGAGGGGTAAATGGTCCATGTCAATTTCAATCTTCCTTGACAACTTCACATTTTCCAGGGTATCTTTAATGATCGACAGGGTCTTCAGACCCAGGAAGTCCATCTTGAGCATGCCGACTGACTCAATATGCGCTCCTTCAAACTGGGTGACATTCAGTTCGGCATCCTTATTCCGGCAGATGGGAATGTACTCTTCCAGATTGTCTTTACCGATGATAATGCCGCAGGCATGAACTCCTGTTTGTCTGACCGATCCTTCCAGCACTTCAGCATACTTGAGCGTGCTGGCTATCAGTGTATTATCAGATTTCTTTTCGGCCAACAAGGCTGGGACTTTTTCATAGGCATCTTTAAAACTTGTTCCCGGTGTATCCGGCACCAGTTTGGCCAAGCGATCAGCCTCGGAAAGCTGCAGTTTTTGCACCCGGGCGACATCACGGATAGCCATTTTCGGGGCCATGGTGCCAAACGTTATTACGTGTGCCACCCGTTCTTTCCCGTATTGCCTGACTACATACTGCAACACCTTTTCACGTCCGTCCTCATCGAAATCAATGTCAATATCCGGCAGTGAAACCCGGTCAGGATTCAGAAAACGTTCAAACAGCAAGTCATATTTTATAGGATCAATATCGGTAATTCTCAGACAGTAGGCTACCACAGAACCGGCGGCAGATCCCCTTCCCGGGCCAACAGAAACCCCCATTTCCCGGGCGGCCCTGATAACATCCCAAACGATGAGGAAGTACCCCGGGAATCCCATTTTATGAATGGTCTCCAGTTCAAATTCAATGCGGTCCCGCACCATTTCATCCATTTTGGGATATCGTTTTGCGGCCCCATCATAGGTCAGCGAACGCAGGTATTCCTGAGCATCGGCAAAACCTTCCGGAATAGGAAAATCCGGCATGATCGGATCGCTGTTAAGCTCATACATCTCCACTTTCGAAGCAATCTCGCTGGTGTTGGCAATGGCTTCAGGAACATCAGCAAACAGACGCTTCATTTCATCCTGAGTTTTCAGCCATTCCTGCCTGGTATAGCGCAACCGGTTGGGATCATCCACATCCTTGCCGGTGCTGATGCACAACAACCGGTCGTGTGCCGGGGCATCTTCCTCGCTGATGAAATGAACATCGTTGGTGGCAATACATTTAATTCCGTGCGCTGCTGCCAGCTCCATGAGCTGCTTGTTGACAAAAACCTGGTTCTCATAAACCTCACGGTCAATCTGCGGATCACCTGACGGGTGTCGCTGCAGTTCCAGGTAAAAATCATTGCCGAAAATACCCTGGTATTCCAGTAAAGCTTTTTTAGCGGATTCTATTCCTTCATGCCTCAGCAACCAGGGAATTTCACCATGCAAACAGGCCGATGATGCTATAAGGCCCTCCCGGTATTGCTGCAACAATTCTTTATCCACCCGGGGTCTGTAATAAAAACCTTCGGTCCATCCATAGGAAACCAGTTTGATCAGGTTTTTGTACCCCTGTTTGTTCCGTGCCAGCAGCACCAAGTGAAACCCGCCCCCATCCTGCTTATCGGATTTCTCATGACGTGAGCGACGTGCCACATATACCTCACAGCCCAATATGGGCTTTATACCCTGCCTTTTAGCTTCATTATGAAATTCCTTAGCCCCGAACATATTTCCATGATCGGTAATGGCAAGGGCTTCCATATTGTCGCTTTTCACCTTGGCAATTAAGCTTTTGATTACCGCTGCTCCGTCGAGTATGGAGTACTGGGTGTGTACATGGAGGTGATTAAAGACAAGATGGTCCGCTGCAGGGGTGTCAATGAATGATTCGGTTATTTTGGTCTCACGGATACTTGTGTCAAAATTCGAACGGATATTGATGGCAAACGGCTGAATGACATCGGGGTTGGCTGATTTGAAATGTGACAGCTGTTCTTCATTAATTCCAAGTCGCTTTGGGACAATAACTTCGAGGCGTAAAAGCTCAAAAAAGCATCGTGCCGTGGCAGCTACATCGGCTGCGGCATTGTGTGCCTCACCGAATTTATCGCTGAACAGGCGCTCATACAATTCTGAAAGCGTAGGCCATTTGTATTTCCCCCCTTTCCCTCCGGGTAAAGCACAAAAATCGGTGGACTCTTCTTTGGTGCATAACCAGTTGATCTCATGAAGTCTTGAAGGAATGCCTGTCCTGACGAATTCTGCTCCCAGGATACTGAGATCAAAAGAAACATTGTGCCCTATTACCAGGGACACGCTGCTGAGATCACCGGCATATTCGGCGAGAACCGATTCCAGCTCAAATCCTTCGGCCAGTGCTCTCTCCGTGGATATGCCATGGACTTTCTCAGCCGCTTGCGGTATGGTGAATCCGGCCGGTCGCACAATATAACTTTTGTTGAACAGTAACCTTCCGGTGCTGTCATGACATTCCCAGGCTAACTGCACCATTCTGGGCCAGTTATCCGTATCGGTTACAGGCGCATTATAATTCAGGGGCAGGCCTGTGGTTTCGGTATCGAAGATCAAATACATGAAGTAAAAATACGGCAGATTGCCGCACTTTTCCACGTGTGTTAATAAAAATGGATAATTACGTAAACAGTCCTTGTTTTAAAAGGCAAGCCTATTCCTTGAGGTCTTCCGGCTTTTCCGGCAGATCATGATGCAGGTGCACGGGGTGTGAGCGCCTCTTGATCCTGATGTTGATCACTTCAACGATGAGTGAGAAAAAAACGGCAAAATAAATATATCCCTTGGGAACGTGATAGTGCAGCCCGTCAATCACCAGCATAAAGCCAATGAGGATCAGGAATGACAATGCAAGGACCTGCAACGTGGGATGCTGATTGATAAAGCGGCTGACAGCTCCGGCAAATATCATCATCACAGCAATCGCTATGATGATCGCCATGATCATGATGGGAATGTGCTCTGTAAGTCCTATGGCCGTGAGGATCGAGTCAAAGGAAAATATCAGGTCGAGCAATACGATCTGAATCAGTACCGACATGGTTTTGGACCTCATATTTACCTTCACGGTGTGATCCTCTCCTTCCATTTTGCCGTGAATCTCGGATATGCTTTTAACAACCAGGAAAACACCTCCTGCCATCAGTACCAGGTCTCTGACAGATAACCCCAGGCTGAAAATATTAAAAAGGGGATTGGTCATCCGGATAAAAAAACTAATGGTCAGCAGCAGCAGGCTCCTGAAAACCATGGCCAGTAAAAGACCTGTATTGCGTATGGCCCGCTGCCTGTTTTCCGGCAAACGATTGGTGACCAGAGAAATGAAAATTATATTGTCAATCCCCAGTACGATTTCAAGAAAAGTAAGGGTAAGCAGTGCAATCCAGGTTTCCGGCTGCAAGAATAATTCCATCCTGTAAAAATAATCAAATTGTCGATGCGTCCTTCTCTTTCAGCAACAACTCTTCTATCTGCTTTATAAACATGTCCTTTGTTTCCTGGGATGTTTTAGCGATTCCGGAAGAAATGGTGGGATTGCCTTCCATGGGACAAAATAAAAATGTTGGGATACTCTGAACACCGAAGACGGCAGCTAAATCCCGTTCCTTCTCAATATCAACTTTATAAATATTGATTCTTCCTGCATAAGTTTGTGCCAGTTCGTCCAGTATGGGGGAAGTGATCTTACAGGGCGCACACCAGTCAGCATAAAAATCTATCAAACATGGTTTCTCACCCTGGAATATCCAGGTTTTTGGATTCTTTTCATAGTCCATCACCAGCTTTATAAAATCCGCCTTGGTTATATGAACCGGGGCCTGGAATGCTGCATCCGGGGTTGACTGTGAGACCTGTTTCTCAGGTGCATCGGCTTCAGACCGCGGTTTGCCTGCCTTATCCGTTTGACCCGTACAGCTCGAAAACGATATTAATAAAACACCTGCTACTATATACCACATTTTTTTCATTTCTGTTTAGATTAATTTCCGGTTAATGATGCTTTTAAAATATATGATGCTTTCAAATAATACTATGGTCATTCATTCTGAATATCTATATATTATTATATATGCATATGTCAAATTTCATACCAATCTTTATAGGGATGAGGATCATGAAATTCTGTCATAGGGATCCTGAATTAAGGGCTGTTGTTTTCAGATGGAAATAAGCTGTTTCTTCCGTTTGCTCAATGTCAATTATATGCATCAGCATCAGGCTGGTCAGTACCCTCTCAGCCCGCAGCCGGCTGGTACGTGCAATCTTCCCGAAACCCGACAAGGTGATTTTCCCATTTTCCGCCAGGTAATCCATCAGGATCTTTTCTTCAGGGCCATAACGCAGCCAGGCGCCCCTCCTCTTATGCTCATTCTTCCAAAAATTGACCAGGATGCGGTTGGCCTGGAAATTTTGATCAGCCACTCTGACATATGCCACCCATTCGCCGGACTCGTTTTTTGCATAGTGCGGCCTTTGCAGACTTGCAGGAATCTCTATCTCCAAAACACAACGTCCTTCCACGATCCATTTCTTCAGGTGATAAGTGATTGCCGGTTTGCAGAACAGGTGTGCAGCCGATTCTGCCATATAAGCTTCTTCTTCACTTCGGATGCCGTTGATCTTACCGTTATCCTTGACGCCTATCAACAATTTACCTCCCCGGGTATTGGCAAAGGCAGAAAAGGTACGGGCTATTTTTTTGGCATCATTAATTTCAAATTTGAAGTCGAGCTGCTGACTTTCTCCCGATTTGATAAGGCCTTTAATATAATGCTCAGCGCTGGTGTTTGCTGTTCTCATTATCGGGAATTGTTAAAAAAACCAATTTGCCTTCAAAATTAGTGTATTTTGTGCTAAAATTTCCGGCAGGTTTGAATCCATCCTTGATAAAATCCGTATTACCGTATAAATCAGATTACCATGAAAAAGCATCTATCAGCTGTGAATATGAAAATAAAGATCTTGTTGTTTGTTACAGGAGTGGGATTTATTTCTGCACTGGCAGGTACTTTTAATGCCGCTGCACAAACGCCTGATAAAGTAACGGCATACAAGGAACACCTGAAAAAAGGAGACAACTACCTCGCCGTTAAAAACTTTGCTGCGGCCATGTTCGAATATGAAAAGGCCTCTGATCTCATGCCAGAGGAAGAAGAACCCAGGCTTAAAATGCAGAGTATTGAGGCAACCCTGGGCATCAATGAACTCGCCGAAGTGAAACGGAAGGTTGAACAGGCTAAGAAACAGGAGCAGGAGCAACTCAAAAAAGCATCGGCAGCAAAAACCACCGACACCAAAAAGGAAGTGGCTGCAGTCGATCAGTTTATCCTGGAGCGGCAGGCAGCCTCAGCAAAAGACAGCTTGCGGAAGGTGATCTTTGATACGTATGCTGAGGAACTGAGGCAGGCGGAAAAAGGCAGCGATATGCTGGCCAAATCAACTGTCTACCGTAAAATAGCGGATGCTTTTAAAAAGGTGCGCGATGAGGAATTGGCCATAAGCTATTACAACAAAGCCCTGGAAATTGAAGAAAAATTCGGGCAGCAGAAAAATGTATCCACAGTATATGAAGAAATTGCCGATAGCTATTACAATTCCGGCGATTTTCAGAGTTCCCTCACCAGTTATGAAAAATCGCTTTCACTGAAAGAAAAGGCGGGCGACAAGGCCGGGGCCTCCAAAGTCCTTTCCAACATTGCCAACGTGTACGAAACAACTTATGATTACAGAAATGCGATTGATTATTACCAGAAGTCGGCCAAAATTAAAGACAGCATCAAGGATGAATCGGGTCTGAAAGACGTCATGAATGACCTGGGAGACGTTTACTACAAGCAAAAAATCCTTACCAGCTCAATCCTTTCCTATGAGAAAACTGTAAGCATAATCCGTAAACTGAATATGAATGAGGCCCTGGGCCCGGTATACAACAAGCTTGGAGTGGCTCATTACGAGATGGGCAATTATACCGAAGCTGAGAAATTTTTCAAGGAATCCATGAAAAGCCTGAATGAAAGCGGGAACAAGAAGGAGGCTTCAATGGCTTTGAATAATCTTGGCAACCTGCTGTTCATTAACAATAAATACAATGATGCCATTTCCTATTACCAACGCTCCCTGTCTTCCAAAAAGGAATCGGGGTATGATTACGGACAGGCGGTAACACTGTTCAACCTGGGCAATGCATACCGGCGCTCAGGCAATCAGGAAATGGCGATTAAGAGTTATGAAAAAAGCAGACGGATCGCAGACAGTCTGGATGTTCCCTCGCTTTCGTCGAAAAACATCAAAGCATTGGTTGTTTCCTATGAGGCTTTCAAGAATTTCGACAAAGCCAGTGAACTGGAAAAGGAACTGAGTTCCCTCGGTCAGGCATCCATTAGTATCGAAATACCAGTTTCTGAAAATGAAATGGATCTGGAACTTAAAAAAACGCAGGAAATATTATCCAAGCTTAACGAAGAAGCACTTAAAAGAAAGGATGCACTGGAAGCTGACGCAGGGAATAAAATGACTGACATGTACATTAACAACCTAAACAGCCAGTATATTAAAGAACAGGATAAGAACAGGATGCTGGTGATGCTGACTGCCGCACTGGGTGTGATATTGCTTGGAGTATTATTCTTTTATTTCAAACGGAAAAAGAAGTAATAAAAAACACCCACACTCGGATCGTGGAGAATAGGGGAGTCGAACCCCTGACCTATTGCATGCCATGCAATCGCTCTAGCCAACTGAGCTAATTCCCCTGTAAAGAGTATGGGTGTGAGTGGGTGCAAAAATATTAAAATAAAACTATTCCTGCAAAAAAACGTATTTCTATTTTTGACCTTTTGTTTGTCTCTGGTTGAATCTGTTTAATTACATATATTATTAAAAACCCGGTTATGAAAATATACTTCGGTCCCGTGCTTTTTATGGCACTTCTGATGGGTTGTGCCTCTCCCGAGAAGCTTATGATGCAGGGTAATTATGACGCCATCATAGAAAAATCCATTAAAAACCTGATCAAGAATCCCAACAGTGAAGAGGATGCCGTAATGCTGGATAAAGCCTATAACCTGGCCAACGAACGGGATCAGGAACGGGTGAAATACCTGAAAGTGGAAGGAAACCCGAATACCTGGGATGAAATGCTCAGCCTTTACAGCAGCATGAAAAACAGGCAGTCCTCCGTAAAACGGGTGCTGCCCCTGCACATCGCTGGTCGTACGGTGCAGTATGAATTTGTGGATTATGATGCCGAAATTGTTGCCGCCAAGAACAAAGCTGCAGAATATTATTATAACCATGGCCTCAGCCTGATGGAGAACAAAACCAAGGAATCATACAGGCAAGCCTATTATGAGCTGGTTAAGGCCAAAGACTATTCCGGCGGTTCTTACCGTAACCTCGATCAGATCATAGGCGAAGCCAGGGAATTGGGTATGAGCCGTGCTTTGATTGGTGTGGAAAACCGCACGATCATTAACCTTCCTCCTGAATTCACCGATGGCCTGATTGCCGTCAATGCCAATGATATCAACACCAACTGGGTGCAATACTATACCCGGCAACTGGACAAGACCATGAAATTCGATTACTATATTGACATTGTTTTGCAGGTAATTGAAGTTTCCCCTGACCTGGTGCAGAATAACGATCTGATAGAAAAGAAAACCGTGGAAAATGGTTTTGAATACGCACTTGACTCCAGGGGGAATGTGATGAAAGACACGGCTGGCAATGATATCAAAATTAAAAAGTACAAGGAAATTCAATGCACGGTTATTGAAACACATCAGCTCAAAGACTGCAATATCCGGGGTGAGATCGAGTTTACCTCGGCAAATCCCCAGGCCTTACTCAAGAAGCAACCCGTTGCAGCCAGCACGCATTTCGAACATGTATCTGCCCGCGCTGTAGGTGATGTCAATGCTCTGTCGCCCGAAAAGAAACAGTTGGTTGCAATTGAACCGATTCCCTTTCCGGATGATCTGCGTATGATCATCGACTGTACTGAAGCCCTCAAAAGATCCATTTATGAGGCGATCACTTACAACCGGGGTATAATACAGTAAAATGTTTTTGCTTACTTTGCTCCCTGGATTGAATTAACAATTGTCCATGGGAGGATTTATCAATACAGTTGACCCTGAAAGAGCTGTTTTAATTGGCGTTTCCAGTAAGGATCAACCCCTTGCCCAGGTTGAGGATTACCTGGATGAGCTTTCATTTCTGGTTGAAACTGCTGGTGCCGTTCCTGTTAAAAAATTCCTACAGAAGCTCGATACGCCCAATTCCCGGACTTACATCGGAAGCGGCAAACTGGAGGAGATCAGGGTATTTGTCCAGATGCACAGCATTGATATCGCTGTATTTGATGACGAGCTTTCTCCCAGCCAATTAAGAAATATTGAAAAAGAGCTGGGCATCAGGGCCCTGGACCGCACCAACCTGATCCTCGATATCTTTGCCCGGCGGGCACAGACCGCTTATGCTAAAACCCAGGTTGAACTTGCCCAGTATGAGTACCTCCTGCCCCGCCTGGCCGGTATGTGGACACATCTTGAAAAACAGCGTGGAGGTATTGGATTGAAGGGGCCGGGTGAGACCGAGATTGAAACCGACCGCAGGATCATTCGCACGAAAATAGCCATTCTGAAAGACCAGCTGAAGAAAATCGACAAGCAGATGATAACCCAGCGTAAGAACCGCGGGAAAATGGTCAGGGTAGCCCTGGTGGGCTATACCAATGTCGGAAAATCCACCCTGATGAACCTGCTGAGCAAATCAGAGGTTTTTGCCGAGAATAAGCTTTTTGCCACTCTGGATGCCACAGTCCGGAAAGTAGTCATTGGCAACCTGCCCTTTCTGCTTTCGGATACCGTGGGATTCATCCGAAAACTTCCGCATCACCTCGTGGAGTCGTTTAAATCAACGCTTGATGAAGTACGCGAGGCTGATCTTCTTCTGCATATCGTGGATATATCGCATCCAGGGTTTGAGGAACAAATCGGTGTGGTGACCCAAACCCTTCAGGAGATACAGGCAGCGGACAAACCCACCTTGGTTATTTTTAATAAAACAGATGCGTATTCCTACATCCGGAAGGATGAGGACGACCTCAGCCCGAAACTTCGTGAAAACCTTACCCTGGTTGAACTGGAGAATTCATGGATGGCAAAGAACAATGCCCCAAGCATCTTTATTTCAGCGTTGAAGCGCCAAAACATTGATGAATTAAAGTCTGTATTATACCAAAAGGTCCGGGAGATCCACATCACCCGGTACCCCTATGATGATTTCCTGTATTAAACCAGCTTTTTCTCGACCAGATATTCGGCAATCTGAATGGCATTCGTAGCGGCGCCCTTGCGAAGGTTGTCCGAAACAACCCACATGTTCAGAGTTTTAGGCTGGGTTTCATCCCGGCGTAGTCTTCCTACAAATACTTCATCGCGGTTGTGGGAAACGATCGGCATGGGGTAAATATTTCTTTTCGGATCATCCATAACCACCACGCCCGGTGTATTTTCCAGAATTTTCCTTACTTCGGACAATTCATATTCCCGTTCAAATTCCACGTTTACCGATTCGGAATGCCCCCCGATAACGGGTATCCTCACTGTAGTGGCGGTTACCCGGATGCTGTCGTCTTCCATGATCTTCCTGGTCTCATTAACCATTTTCATCTCCTCCTTGGTATAACCATTATCCAGAAAGACATCAATATGAGGAAGGGCATTCATGTCAATCTTATAGGGATAGGCCATGTCTCCGCTAATGCCCTTGCGTTCATTCATCAGCTGGTCAACAGCTTTTTTACCGGTTCCGGTAACCGACTGGTAGGTAGACACTATGATTCTTTTAACCTTGTAAGCTTTGTGAAGTCCCACAAGGGCTACTACTAGCTGGATGGTCGAACAGTTGGGATTGGCTATTATCTTGTCGGTTTTTTCAAGCACATGAGCATTTACCTCGGGGACAACCAGCTTGATGTCGGGTTCCATTCTCCAGGCCGAAGAATTGTCCACCACCGTGGTCCCTGCTTCTGCAAATTTTGGAGCCCAGATTTTGGAAGTTCCTCCTCCTGCTGAAAATACGGCAATATCGGCCTTCATGTTAATAGCGTCCTGCATGCCTACGATAGCATATTCCTTACCTTTGAAAGTTACTGTCTTACCGATGGACTTCTCCGATGCTACCGGGATGAATTCCGTTACCGGGAAATTGCGTTCTTCAAGGACTTTGATCATTTGTGCACCAACGAGTCCGGTTGCTCCAACAACTGCAACTTTCATTTTGATTAATTATTAATTTTAACTGATTTTTCTATTCGTTACCGGCAAAATTCGTAAAAAAAAGGACTTATGATACCGTTAATACAATTTTTTTCAGGAATTCCGTTTGGATTGCTTCTACCTTTTTTACCCGTTGATCTAACCAAAGAACCTGCTTTTTGTCAGGTCATCATCAGCGAAGTTATGGCAGATCCCTCTCCTGCTGTCAGGCTCCCTGAAGCTGAATATGTTGAGCTCTACAACCGGGGTAGTACCGCCGTTAGCCTGGCAGGATGGAAACTGGCATTCGGTAGTCATAATGAAACACTTACTGCTTTTACACTGGAACCGGACAACTTTCTCATTATTTGTGAAAGTGGTACGGAAACCTATTTCAGCAAACATGGCAAAACCATGGCCCTATCCAACATGCCTGCCTTGGTCAATACCGGTCAAACGCTGACTTTGAGATCGGCTTCAGGCATGGTGATCCACACAGTAAGCTATTCTCCCGACTGGTTCAGTACACCCGAAAAGGCCGAAGGGGGATGGTCTCTTGAAATCATAGACCCGGATAATCCCTGCGGGTATGCAGTAAACTGGCATGAATCTGAAAATCAACAAGGAGGCACTCCCGGTTCCGTGAATTCGGTAAAAGGCTTCAACCCTGATAGGCAATCACCGCGACTGCTGAGGGCAACGCTTCCCAATGATTCCTCCGTTATGCTTCTATTTAATGAAAGAATGGACAGTCTTTCCGCAAATTCACCTTTACTGTATTCAGCTGATGGCGGACTACTGCATCCACTGCAGGTGATTCCCAAAGCACCCGACTATTCCTCGGTCATACTGACATACCCCAAACGGTTTCAACCTTATGTAATGCATACCATCACGGTGTTGAATACGCTTAAAGACTGCGTGGGGAATACCCTGAATCCAAATTCCCTGGCCCGTTTTGCCAGGCCCCGAATCGCGGAAAGCTTTGACGTGATATTCAATGAAGTACTTTTTGATGCAGTATCGGGTACATCGGAATTCATTGAGCTGTATAACAGGTCTTCCAAAGTACTGGACCTGGCCGATTTTTCAATCTCACTGGCCGACAAGCATACCGGCGATATTACCAGGAGGATTTTGCTGCAGGGCCATCCGTTTTTGCTGTTTCCAGACGGTTATGCTGTTATTACACGAGATGCCTCAAAACTTCGCAATAACAACGATCCCTGGGTTCAGCAGGTTGTCCTCGAAGAGGATGGTTTGTTTTCCCTGCCTGATGAAGAAGGCATACTTGTATTGGTGTATGGTCAATCACTCACCATGGATGAATTCCATTATTACCGTTCCATGCAGGATGAACTTCTTGCTGCTCCTGAAGGCGTTTCACTCGAAAGGGTTGACAGCGGTAAACCTGCCAGTGCCCCCATGAACTGGCATTCAGCCTCAACAGCTGCAGGATATTCCACCCCCGGCAGGAAGAATTCACAAGCATTTACCTCAGGGATCTCTGCTGAAGATGTTACTGTTCAGCCCGGGATGATATCGCCGGACAATGACGGTGTTGATGATTATACCACAATACAGGTGCAGCCCGGAACGCCCGGATGGATGGCAACCATTCAGATTTTTGATAAGAATGGAAATAAAATCAGGACCCTGGCGTCTAATACTTTGCTCGGAACCGGAGACTGCTTTACCTGGGATGGTACCGGAGATGATCTGCAGTCAGTTCCTATGGGGATCTACCTGATATATGTTGAGATCTTCAGCGAAACAGGGGCAGCGAAAAAAATAAAGAAAGTTGTGACACTGACAAAGAGATTATAATTTATTCATTAATTTCAACAGCCAAAATTAACCTGTCAAATCAGCACTCCATGTTTATTCCGAAAGAATACCAGGAAAGGTCTCTGTTTATGTACCAGGGCGTATTAACCGTTAACCTCATCTCTATACTGGGAAACCATATCCGGATTCTCCCCGGCCATGATCCTCTGCTCCTGCAGCGTATATTTAAGATATTCATTGAACTGACTCAAAATATTTCCTATTATTCCGCCGAAAATGTGGAGATCAAAGCCGGTGTTTTTTGCGGAGCGGGCTGGGTCACCCTGCAGGAATTTGGGGATTACTATTCCATAACAACAGGCAATCCCATTAAAGCTGAACACGGACCCAAACTGGAGCAATATTGCCGTGAGATTAACTCCCTGGATGAAGAAGCGCTTAGGACGCTGAAAAGGAAAACGCGCGCACAGGCCATGCTCAGGGATATCAATGCCCACATAGGGCTTATCCAAACCGGACTCATCAGCGGATCCAAAATGGATTTCCAGATCTCCGATGATGATGATCAGTATGAAAAGATCTTCAGAATCACGGTAAAGGTGATCAAAGAATCTGTCTGATAAAGGTTAAAGTATTTTAGCCGTCAGGTATTCCCGGTTAAGCCGGGCAATGTGGGAAATTGAAATCTGTTTGGGACATTCCGCTTCGCAGGCGCCGGTATTCGTACAATTACCAAATCCAAGCTCATCCATTCTGGCCACCATTTTTAATACCCGTTCTTTAGCCTCAACCCTGCCCTGTGGCAACATGGCAAACTGTGATACCTTGGCTGCAACAAACAGCATGGCGGAGGCATTTTTACAGGCTGCAACACAAGCACCACAGCCAATACAGGCAGCCGCATCCATGGAAGTTTCGGCGTGTGCCCTGCGCACAGGAATGGTGTTGGCATCGGGAACTCCGCCTGTATTTACCGATATATAACCTCCCGCTTCAATAATCTTGTCAAAAGCTGAGCGGTCTACCACCAGGTCTTTGATCACCGGAAAAGGTTTGGCCCGCCAGGGTTCCACCACAATGGTATCGCCGTTATTGAACTTACGCATGTGCAACTGGCAGGCTGTAACAGCTGAATCGGGTCCGTGGGGTCGTCCGTTGATATAAAGGCTGCAAGCACCGCATATCCCTTCACGGCAGTCATGATCGAAACAAACCGGTTTCTCGAATTTATTGATAATTTGCTGGTTCAGTATATCGAGCATTTCCAGGAAAGAGCAGTCAGGTGAAATTCCGGTAATCATATGGGTTTCAAAACGGCCTTTTGCCGATGTATTTTCCTGTCGCCAAATCTTCAATGTAAAATCCATAGTACTAAATTTTGTAATTGCGGGTTTGTACCTTGATGCCTTCATAGATCAGGGGCTCCTTATGCAGAATCGGTTCTTTCCCGGTTCCGGTATATTCCCAGGCCCCTACAAACATGTAATCATTATCATTTCTGCTGGCTTCACCTTCTTCTGTCTGGTATTCCTCCCGGAAATGCCCTCCGCAGGATTCCTCGCGCTGCAGTGCATCACGGGCCATTAATTCACCTGTTTCAATGAAATCTGCCACCCTGCTGGCTTTTTCAAGTTCAGGATTCATTTCATCAATGCCTCCCGGTATTCTGATATCGCTCCAGAACTCTTCACGCAGTGTGGTGAATTCTTTCACTGCCCGTTGGAGCCCTTCCCTGTTCCTGGCCATACCAACAAGGTCCCATAACAACAAGCCAAATTTCCGGTGTATCTGGTCTACGGATTGATTTCCTTTTATTTGCAGCAGCTTGCTGAGTCTCTGATGGATGTGTTTTTCCGTTTCGTCGAATTCGGGACGGGTAATTGCCATGCGGGGAGTCAGAATTTCTGTCGCCAGGTAATTCTGAATAGTGTAAGGTAGTATAAAATACCCGTCAGCCAGACCCTGCATCAGGGCTGACGCGCCTAGCCGGTTTGCCCCATGGTCGGAAAAATTGCATTCGCCAATGGAGAAAAGTCCCGGAATAGTGGTCATGAGTTCATAATCCACCCAAATCCCGCCCATACAATAATGAATGGCCGGATAGATCATCATCGGGGTTTCATAAGGATTTTCATCGACGATCTTTTCATACATCTGGAAAAGATTGCCGTAACGCTCCTCAATCACATGTTTTCCGAGTCGGCCGATAGCATCTGCGAAATCCAGGTATACAGCCAATCCGCTTCCCACGCCAAATCCTGAATCACATCTTTCTTTGGCGGCGCGTGAAGCCACATCTCGGGGAACGAGGTTGCCGAATGCAGGATACCTCCTTTCCAGGTAATAATCGCGATCGCCTTCGGCAATATCCTTAGGTTTTATGCTGTCGTTGCGCAGCTTTTCAACATCTTCCTTATTCTTGGGTACCCAGATCCGGCCATCATTACGCAGACTTTCACTCATGAGCGTGAGCTTCGACTGGTAGTCGCCATGCACCGGGATGCATGTTGGATGGATCTGCACAAAGGAAGGATTGGCAAAAAGTGCTCCGCGTTTGTATATCTGCAATACAGCGCTTCCGTTGGATCCCATGGCATTGGTAGACAGGTAGAATGCCCTGCCATAGCCACCTGTAGCAATCACCACGGCATGACCAAAATGTCTTTCCAGTTTCCCGGTTACCAGATTTCGTGTAATAATACCCCGGGCTTTCCCTTCCACGATGACCACATCGAGCATTTCGGAACGCGTATACAGCTTCACGGTACCTAAATTTACCTGTCTCATCATGGCACTGTATGCACCCAGTAACAACTGTTGCCCGGTTTGTCCCCTGGCATAAAAGGTACGGGATACCTGGGCGCCGCCGAAAGAGCGGTTATCAAGCAATCCTCCGTATTCACGGGCGAAGGGGACACCCTGTGCCACACATTGATCGATGATGTTGCCGCTTACCTCTGCCAGCCGGTATGTATTGGCCTCACGTGCCCGATAGTCTCCTCCTTTAATGGTATCATAGAACAGCCGGTAAACACTATCCCCGTCATTCGGATAGTTCTTTGCCGCATTGATACCCCCCTGGGCAGCAATACTATGAGCACGGCGCGGACTATCCTGGTAACAGAAAGCCTTGACATTAAATCCCATTTCGCCCAGGCTTGCGGCAGCAGATGCGCCCGCAAGTCCGGTTCCAACTACGATAATATCAAGCTTACGTTTGTTGGCCGGATTTACCAATTTTTGTCCGGCTTTGTAATTGGTCCATTTCTGAGCCAGCGGACCTTCGGGAATTCGTGCGTTCAACTTTGTCATATCAGAAGAATCATATTCTACATCCAAAAATAAATATACAGAGGAATCCAGATGAATCCCGCAGCAACCAGGAGCGTATAGATAACACCGAAGGCCTTGATCACAGGAGTATAACTCTTATGCTCCAGTCCGAGGGATTGAAAAGCCGACTGAAATCCGTGCAGTAAATGAAAGGCCAGGATGAGAAAACAAATGATATAGAAAACAACAAATCCCCCCATTTTAAACTTTTCAATAACTACAATGCCCAGATCATGGTAATCCTTCCCGTCATAAACAACGGAAGGAACCTTTCCAAAAAATTTTACACTGAAATAAAAGTCAAAAAGGTGGATCACCAGAAAAACAGTAATGATTGCGGCCGTATGGATCATGAATTTCGAAAAGAATGATGTCTGTGAGAAATTCTCTTTTTTATATCGCCGGGGACGGGCCATCCAGTTCTGGATCTGGAGCAGCACCCCGTAAAACATATGAAGGAGGAATCCTCCAAACAGGACAATTTCCATAACTTTTACCACCACATTGTTCCCCATGAAATGGGCTGCCTTGTTGAAAGGCTCCCGACTGTCCGCCAGGATCAGGCTCAGATTAATGCCCAGGTGAACGAGCAGGAAAATCAACAAAAATAGCCCGGCCAGGGACATTAACAGTTTTTTTCCGATTGAAGAGGTCAGGATATTACTCATAAAACTTCGATTAATAGCTGAAGATGTTAAAAAAATGCTGTGGAACAAGTCCGCTAATTTAATTGTTTAACTCTATTTTTACAACTGCTGTCAATGTTTTATCGGAACGCCAGTGCTGTTTACCTGGTATAATTGATTTAATCTTTTATAAGCGTATGAAAACCGTCCCTATTCCTGCTACCTTGTTTATAAAGAACAGGGGCAAGCTGTCTCATGTAATGAAATCCCGTTCCCTGGCTATCCTGCATTCCAACGATGAAATGAGCCGCACTTCTGACGAGTACTACCCCTACCGGCAGGATTCTGACCTGTTTTACTTCAGCGGAATCAACCAGGAGAAAACCATATTGCTGATTGCCCCCGATCATCCCGATGAAACGCTCCGTGAAGTTCTGATAATCAGGAGATCAAGCCAGAAACTTGAGACCTGGGTGGGTCATAAGTTAATCCCGGAGGAAGCCCGTTCAATTTCCGGGATCAAAACCATTCGTTTTCATGATGAATTCGAAGCCATACTAGCCCTCCTCATGATGCATGTGGAACATATATACCTGAATCTTCCCGAATTGCCGAAGTTCATACCGGAATTACCCAACCGTAACCTACGTCTCGCTCATGAGTTGAAGATGCAATTTCCGGCCCATACATACAACAGGCTGGCCCCCATCATGCGGGATCTGCGTACCCTGAAATCGGAGGAGGAAATTGCTCTTATCCGCAAGGCATGCCTTATTACACGTGACGCCTACCTCCGCGTTTTACAGTGTCTCCAGCCTGGATTAATGGAATATGAGGTGGAGGCAGAAATAACTTATGAATTTATCAAACAGGGAGCCCGGGGTCATGCTTACCAGCCCATTATTGCCTCAGGCATTAACGCCTGTACACTTCATTATACTTCCAATAGTGCATTGTGTGCCGAAGGAGATCTGCTGCTGATGGATTTTGGTGCAGAATATGGAAATTACGCTGCCGATTGCACCCGCACAATCCCGGTCAGCGGTAAATTTACCCCCCGTCAGCAGGAACTGTACCAATCAGTTCTTGATGTTTTCAGGTTTGCCTGCAACCTGATGAAGCCCGGCAGCAGCATTAACAAAGTGCACCATGAAGTATGCCGGCGTTTCGGACAGGAGCATGTCAGGCTCGGCCTGTATACTGCCGTGGCATTGGAAAACCAGAGCGCAGACAATCCGCTTTACCAGGAATATTACATGCACGGCACTTCTCACTTCCTTGGCCTTGATGTGCACGATGTGGGCAATAAGGATGCTGAATTCCGACCTGGCATGGTGCTGACCTGCGAACCCGGGATCTATATTCCTGCTGAGAACATAGGCATCCGCCTGGAAAGCAACCTCCTTATCACACACGATGGGAATGAAGACCTGATGAAGGACATTCCTTTAGAGATCGGTGAGATAGAAGGGATCATGAGCAGAAGGTAATCAGAAAACGGTATTCGGTAATTGTTAGCCGATATCAAGGCTAAGAACTCCTGTAATCCTATTTCCCAAAAAGTTTTTCCACTTCTTCAATTTCCTTAGGAATGGGTTTCCCGATAATCCGGTTTCCCTTTGCCGTTACCACCAGGTTATCTTCGATCCGGATGCCGCCAAATCCGCGAAACTTATTAACCTCCCGATAATCGATAAAATCACGGTAACGACCTTCACTGTGCCATTTATCAATCAAATTATCAATAAAATAAATGCCCGGTTCAACGGTAACAGCATATCCCTCCTGCATTCGTTTGGCAAGCCTCAGATAAGCCGTGCCGAATTGCTCTGATCTCTTAAAATCCTGATCATATCCAACATAATCTTCCCCGACATCCTCCATATCGTGAACATCCAGCCCGATCATATGGCCTATGCCATGAGGGAAGAACAAGGCATGAGCACCATGTTGCACGGCCTCTCCCGCATCACCTTTCATCAGTCCCATCTCCTTTAAACCCTTTGCTAAAACTGTGGCTGCGAGGAGGTGCACTTCACTGTATGGTTTGCCGGGCTTAATGGCCTGAATGACCTCCTGGTTGGCCTGGAGAACAATTCTGTAAATTTCTTTCTGCTGGTTCGAAAATTTGCCCCCTACAGGATAGGTACGCGTGATATCGGTGGCATATCTACCGGGAGACTCTGCGCCGGCATCAAGCAGCAGCAACTGGCCCTTCTTCAATTCATTGCCATAAAAATGGTTATGCAGAATATGCCCGTTTACAGTGCAGATTATCGGATAGGCCATCCTGCAGTTCTTTCCAAGCACGATGCCTTCAAAAGCACCGGCAACCCGATATTCGAATGAACCGGGTTTAATGTTCCCCAGGATTTGCCCATAGGCCTCGCGGGTCACTTCGTTCATGGTAACCTCCATCTCCTGCAATTCATGTGCATCTTTAACGGAACGCTGGCTGACCACTGCCCGTATCAGGGTTTTTGAAGCATTACGGTCAACTTCCTCATATCTCAGGTTATCATAATACGCCAGTTGCAGCCTGCGTTGCTCCCGGTAAGGCGGCAGGTAGTTTACAGCCCGGTTGTGCGCAATAACCCTGAATACGTCACCATCCAGTTTCTCTAATGGTTTAACATCGGTGATCCCGGCTTTCAAAGCCTTTTCCTGCAAAGGTTCCTGATTGCCTACCCAGATTATGTCTTCCAGCGTGGGATCGCTGCCGTAAACCGTTTCGCTTCCTTGTTCACAGTCGATCATCCCGGCCAACCCCGGCATATCCAGTCCAAAATAATAGAGAAAGGAGCTGTCCTGCCGGAATGGATAATTATTGGCCGCATAATTCATGGCGACATCCTTGTTGCCCAGAAACAGGATTACTCCTTTACCAACGAGCTCCCTCAGGCGCTTTCTTCTTTGAATATATACTTCTGCTGGAAACATGGCTTTATAAGTTTAGTATGATCATTAAATTTAAGATCTATTTTCCTTTAAAACCAATAAAAACGTCATAATTTGTTGCGGGTTCATAACCAAGCGAATATCTTTTCGTATAGAATAATATTACTACCTTCGCATAACTTTAAACTGCTTTATGCCTTACAGGAGACTCCCCAATACTGACCTGGCAAGATTAAGGGCCCTCCGTATTGCATATGAGAAAGGCAAGGAATTACCGCCCTTTAAACTGGCGTTTTCCCAGGCAACTTATCAAAAAGTACTTACTCACCTGCACGTTTTTGAAAAAGTGGTTCAGGAAAGCCGCCAGGCTTTCAGCAAGCAGGTGGAGAAAAGCAAAGACTACGCCCGGACATTGAAGAAAGTTAAACTTTACATGTCCCATTTCATCCAGGTCATCAATATGGCTATAGTCCGGGGTGATATGGTGGCAACTGACCGTGATTATTTTGGTTTTGGACGTGATCAAAGCCGTGTGCCCTCTTTTGGAACAGAATCAGAGGTAATCAAATGGGGTGAGAAACTTATTCAGGGTGAAACCCTGCGGATAAAAAAGGGCCTTACCCCGGTGAGCAATCCTTCCATGGCCCTGGTGAAAGTGCGGTATGAGAATTTTCTCGAAGCCTACCAGTATCAGAAAATATTGCAGAAGAATCTGTCCAGGACCCAGGAAAAGCTGATTGAATATAGATTGCTGGTGGATACTATTATTGCGTCCGTCTGGAATGAGGTGGAGGAATTCTATGAAGACCTGCCTGATGAGGCTCGCAGAAACAGGGCCAAGATTTATGGGGTGGTTTACTTTTACCGGAAAAGTGAACTTGCCCGGATGCCGAAATAAGAGCTTTTACAGCAGCAATCCCTTTCTTTTACGCTCATGCTGATAAATAAGGCCAATGATTAAGGCCGTCAGGAAAACACTGATGTACAGTATGTAGTTTCCCCCAGGATCTGTACCGATCTTGTCCATGGCTGTCTCCCCCATGGGCTGTAAGGTATACCGGTAATAAACAACAGCAATGCCATTGTTTATCAAATGTCCCGTAACCGGCACCCAAATGGAGGAGCTCCATACCAGCAGGTATCCGAAATACAATCCCAGCAGGAACCTGGGAATGAATCCATAAAACTGAAAATGAATAAAACTGAAAGTAAAAGCGGCCAGGATCACCCCCGCATGCGTGTTCCTGGTCCAGCTGATGAACAACTTCTGCAACACTCCCCTGAAAAGGAATTCTTCGCCAACTGCGGGCAGAATGGCTATCATCAGTAAATTTACGGCCAGGTCGGTAATGGTTTCACTTTTCAGGAAAAGCTCCGTCAGCCTTCCAGCACTATCCTCCATAGCCCTGATTCTGCTTTCCAGGCCGTTAAGCCAATGGGGGAAATCAAGCCGGGAATTCACTGAAGCCAAAAAATTCATCAGGGGGATTGCCATGAACAGTGATGCCAAAACGAGGACCAGGGTGACAGAGGAGGCTTTATTACCGGCTTCCAGATACTGAAAAGTATCTTCACTGAACAACCAGGCGGCAATCAAGGCCGGAATTATGAAAAGAAATATGGACTGAATGATCTGGAAAAACTTTACCAAACCTATATTGCCGGCATCAGGATTTTCAATCATACTTATAATGGCCGAAAGATCGTGTCCAAATAACGGAACCGAAATCAATATAGCCACTGCTGACCCCAGCAACATAAAGACCACGACAAGTAAAAGCAACAATATGAGTTTGGCCGGCGACGACATTTGAATGAAACTCTGCCGGAGGATATTGGTAAAAACAGACATTTTCGGAGGTGGTTATGTTTGGCAAAAGTAAGAAAATAATAGTTCCTCTTAACTTTCCCTATATTTGCAGCCTGAAGTTGAAATCTTGATAAGCATTGGCACCATAGTGCTCCCAACCCGGCCGCTCTTTCTTGCCCCGATGGAGGATGTGACCGATCATTCATTTCGGTATATCTGCAAACTGTTTGGTGCCGATATGGTGTATACTGAGTTTATACCTTCTGACGGACTGATCCGCGACGCCAAGAAAAGCCTGAAGAAACTTGAAATCATGGCTGAAGAAAGGCCAATCGGCATTCAGCTATATGGGCATCTCATCGACAGTATGGTGGAGGCCGCAAGAATTGCAGAGCAGGCCGGACCTGATCTCATTGATATCAATTTCGGCTGCCCGGTCCGAAAGATTGCCAATCGCGGCGCCGGAGCAGGCATGCTTTGCAATATCCCGCTGATGGTGGAAATGACTAAGGCAATTGTGGATTCAGTTAGATTGCCGGTTACGGTTAAAACCAGGCTCGGGTGGGATGAAAATACCAGAAACATAGTGGATATTGCTGAAAGGCTTCAGGATACAGGCATTCGCGCGCTCACCATTCATGGAAGAACCAGGGCTCAATTATACAAGGGTAGTGCCGACTGGACGCTGATAGGCGAAGTAAAGAACAATCCGAGAATGAAAATCCCCATAATCGGCAATGGCGACATCATCACTCCCCAATCAGCCCTGGAGGCTTTTAACCGTTATGGCGTGGATGGGATTATGATCGGCCGGGCAACTGTGGGAAGACCCTGGATATTCCAGGAAATCAGACACTATCTGAATACGGGTGAATTGCTTCCTCCTTTATCAATAGGAGAAAAAGTGGACCTGGCAAGGAAACAGTTTCACAAATCGTTGGAAGTAAAGGGGATACCCAGAGGCATCTTTGAAATGCGCCGGCATTTATCCAACTATTTCAAGGGACTCCCTGATTTCCGGGATATACGGATGAAATTAGTGACCTCGCTGGATCCGGAAGAAATTGAGAAACTGCTGGATTACATACGGTTCACCTATCAGCCGCATTAGAAGGATTCTTAACAGGATAATCGAGAGTATAGTGCAGTCCGCGGCTCTCTTTCCGCTGCTGCGCCGCCTTGATGATGAGGTACCCGGCATTGATCATGTTGCGCAGTTCACATAGCTTTTGTGAAAGCTTAGATTTAACGAACATTTCCTCTGTTTCATTGTAAATGATCCAGAGCCTGTCCATCGCCCGCTTTAGACGCAGGTTCGACCTTACTATGCCCACATAATAGCTGAAGATCTGCTGAACTTCTTTGTAATTCTGGGTAATAAGCACCAACTCCTCTGGATGCGTTGTGCCTTCATCATTCCACACAGGAATATTCTCCTGAATGGCATATTGCCTGAAAGCTTGAATGGAATGTTCAGCCGATCTTTCAGCGTAAACCATGGCTTCGAGAAGGGAATTGCTTGCCAGACGGTTGGCCCCGTGAAGTCCGGTACATGATGCTTCTCCGGCCGAATAAAGACGCTGGATGGAACTGCATCCGTTCGCATCCACCCGGATTCCCCCGCAAAGGAAATGAGCGGCAGGTACCACGGGAATCATATCCCTCGTAAAATTAATACCCAGGGTGAGGCATTTGTCATAAATGGTCGGGAAACTTTGTTTAAGATCTTCCCCGTCGAGGTGTGTGCCGTCGAGAAAAACAAATTCTTCCCCGCTGGTTTTCATCTCATTGTCAATGGCCCGGGCAACAATATCCCTGGGCGCCAGGGAACCGCGTTCATCATAACGTTTCATGAAATCTTCCCCGCGGTGATTCCGGAGAATTGCCCCATGACCCCGCATCGCCTCTGTGATCAGAAATGAGGGTCTTTCGCCCGGATTATAAAGGGAAGTAGGGTGAAATTGTACAAATTCCATATTATCGATGATCCCCTTTGCCCTGTATACCATGGCAATGCCGTCACCCGTGGCAATGAGCGGGTTTGTGGTGGTGTGGTAGAGGTTGCCGATGCCTCCGGTCGCAATCATGGTAACCCTGGACAGAAACCTGTGAATGATACCGCTTTTCAGATCAAGCACATAAGCCCCGTAACATTCAACATCAGGAAAATATCTTTTTACCAGCCGGCCCAAATGATGCTGGGTAATAATTTCAATAGCGAAGAAATTCTCAAATATGTCAATCTGCGGATGGCTCTTTACGACAGCGCTCAATACTTTCTGGATTTCAAACCCAGTATTGTCCTTGTGGTGATAAATCCTGTGCTCCGAATGCCCTCCCTCACGCGCCAGATCAAAACTTCCGGAGGTTCTGCGGTCAAAATCAGTACCCCATTTCAGCAATTGCTGAATCTGGGCCGGCCCTTCCTTCACTACCATTTCCACCACCTTCCGGTTACATAGTCCGTCACCGGCTATCAGCGTGTCATTGATGTGTTTATCGAAATTGTCCACCTTGCTGGAAACGGCAGCTATGCCCCCCTGGGCATAACTGGTATTGGTATCGCTCAGGGAAGCTTTTGTTAAAATGGCAACTTTCCCGTATTCTGCCACCTTAATTGCAAAGGTCAGCCCGGCAAGCCCTGATCCTATTACCAGGAAATCATATGCATGATCCATTTTATGGTACTATTCATTGCAGTTCAAAAGTAATAGAATTATCTGAATTTGTAAGGCAACAGGCTTCATTCCTACTACCTGCCCCCCAAAATAAGGTATTTCCAAATAAATAATTTCCATTACATTTGCCCCTCTATACAAACCGCAATAATATGGTTCAGGAAGATCTTTTTAAAAAAATCATTGCCCATAGCAAGGAATACGGTTTCATTTTTCCCTCCAGTGAGATTTATGACGGCCTCAGTGCCGTTTATGATTACGGTCAGAATGGCGTGGAGCTCAAAAACAACATCCGGCGTTACTGGTGGGAAGCCATGGTTAAGCTGAATGAAAATATCGTGGGGATTGATGCCGCAATTTTCATGCATCCCCGTACATGGGAGGCATCAGGTCATGTGACTGCCTTTAACGATCCGCTGATTGATAACCGGGATTCAAAAAAAAGGTATCGAGCTGATCAGCTAATTGAAGACTATCTTCAGAAAATTGAAGATAAAATCCAGAAGGAAGTGGATAAGGCTGCCCAGAAATTCGGATCATCTTTTGATGAAGCCAAGTTTAAAAGTACCAACCCCCGGGTAGTGGAGAACCACTTGAAACACGAGCAGATCCATTCAAGATATATCAAAGCTCTCGAAACCGAGGACCTGAAAGAGCTCCACCAGATCATTCTCGATACCGAAGTCGTCTGCCCGTTATCCGGTACCAGAAACTGGACCGAAGTGCGGAAATTCAACCTGATGTTCAGCACCCAGCTTGGTTCGGTTAGTGAAGAGGCCAATACCATCTATCTCAGGCCTGAAACCGCCCAGGGAATTTTTGTTAATTTCCTGAACGTGCAAAAAACAGGGAGAATGAAAATTCCCTTCGGGATTGCCCAAACCGGAAAGGCGTTCCGTAATGAAATTGTAGCACGTCAGTTTATTCTTCGCATGCGTGAATTTGAACAAATGGAAATGCAGTTTTTTATCCGCCCGGGCTCTGAAATGGAATGGTATGAATACTGGAAGGAAAAGCGCATGAAATGGCATAAGGCCATTGGCCTGGGCGACCAGAAATACCGGTTTCACAATCATGAGAAACTGGCCCATTACGCCAATGCAGCCTGCGATATTGAATTTGAGTTTCCTATCGGTTTCAAGGAAGTGGAAGGCATTCATTCACGCACTAACTTCGACCTGGGCAACCATGAGAAATTCTCCGGGAAAAAAATCCAATATTTCGATACAGAAGCCAATGAAGGCTATACTCCTTTTGTGATTGAAACTTCAATAGGTCTCGACCGCATGTTCTTCACGGTCCTTTCCAATGCCTATGTCGAGGAGAAGGTTGAATGGGAAGGCAGTGCCAAGGAAGAACGCGTTGTGTTAAAAATTCCTCCCGCTCTTGCTCCCGTTCAACTGGCTGTTTTACCCCTTACCAAAAAAGACGGACTTCCTGAAAAAGCGAGGGAAATCATGGATAAAATGAAATTCGACTTCAATTGCCAGTATGAGGAAAAGGATTCCATCGGGAAACGTTACCGCCGTCAGGATGCCATCGGAACGCCATTCTGCATTACCGTTGATCATGATACACTCCTTGACAATACTGTCACGATCCGCTATCGCGATACCCTTTTGCAGGAAAGGGTAGTGATCGACCACCTGCCTGAAATTATGGGGGACAAGGTGAGTATGAAGACCCTGTTGAAGAAGTTATGAAGTTATGAGGTTATGAGGTTATGAGGTTATGAAGTTATGAAGTTATGAAGTCCTATCTGACTTTTCGACTGCAAGACTGCAAGACTGCATGACTGCACGACCGCAAGACTGCATGACTTAAATGGCATCCAACGCCTGCTTCAGATCTGCTTTTATGTCATCAAAATGTTCTATTCCGGCAGAAAGTCGCAACTGACCGGGAATAACTCCTGATTTCTTCTGCTCCTCAGCGCTCAATTGCTCATGGGTTGTTGATGCCGGATGAATGATCAGGGTTTTGGCATCCCCAACATTCGCCAGGTGGCTGATCAGCTTAACCTGGTTCACCACCTTATCGGCAGCCTCCCTGCCCCCTCTTACCAGAAATGTAAGTACACCGCCAAACCCGTGCTTCAGATATTTCTTACCCAGGTTGTGATAGGGGTTATCAGCCAAACCCGGATAATCGACGCTTATAACATTGGGATGGGTTCTGAGCCATTCAGCCAGGGCCAGTGCATTTTCAACATGGCGCTGAACACGCAGTGACAGGGTTTCAAGTCCCTGAAGCAACAGAAAAGCGTTGAACGGGCTGAGGGATGAGCCGTAATCCCGCAATCCCTCAACACGGGCTCTGATGGCAAAGGCAATGTTACCGAAAGGCCCCGGTGTGCCAAATACGTCCCAGAACCTGAGACCATGATAACCTTCTGAAGGCTCCGTGAATTGCGGGAATTTCCCATTCCCCCAGTTGAAGTTTCCGGCATCTATGATCACACCGCCGATACTGGTCCCGTGTCCCCCGATCCATTTTGTGGCGGATTCAACCACGATGTTGGCACCATGCTCGATGGGCCGGCAGAGATATCCCCCGGCTCCAAAGGTATTATCAACTATCAGCGGGATGTCATGTCGGCGTGCTACAGCTGCAATAGCTTCAAAATCAGGAATGTTGAAGCGGGGATTGCCTATGGTTTCAATATAAATTGCCTTGGTTCGGTTATCAATCAGTTTCTCAAAATCGGCTGGATTGTCCCCTTCAACAAATTTCACCTGTATACCAAGCCTTTTGAACTGTACTTTAAACTGGTTATAAGTGCCGCCATACAGATAAGAAGTGGAAATCAAATTATCACCTGTATCCAGGATGTTTGTAATAGCCAGAAACTGGGCGGCCTGTCCCGATGCAGTTGCCACTGCGGCAACGCCGCCTTCCAGCGCTGCCATGCGTTTCTCAAATACATCCGTGGTGGGGTTCATGATCCGGGTATAGATATTCCCGAATTCTTTCAGACCAAAAAGATTGGCCGCATGGTCAGCGTCCCTGAAGACATAAGAAGTGGTCTGATAAATGGGAACCGCTCTTGAGCCGGTTGTCGGATCTACTTCCTGTCCGGCATGCAATTGAAGTGTTTCGAAATGATAATTTGTAACAGCCATGATATCAATTTTTAAATGAATATTTTGATGACGAATCAGTTTGCGATGGTCTGATACTGTTCATCGGCAAACTGGTACAACGGGGTAGATAAATATCGTTCCCCGGTATCGGGCAGGATTACTACAATATTTTTCCCCTTGTTTTGGGGGCGGCGCGCCAGCTGCAAGGCAGCCCAGGCCGCGGCTCCTGATGAAATCCCAACCAGCAGGCCTTCCTGCCTTGCCAGGGAGCGACTGGTTTCAAAGGCATCATCATTTTTAACCTGGATAATTTCATCAATTACCGAACGGTTTAACACTTCAGGTACAAAACCTGCCCCAATGCCCTGGATTTTATGAGGGCCCTTTTGCCCTCCTGAAAGCACCGGTGAATCAGTGGGCTCCACTGCCACGATCCTGATCTCAGGATTCCTCTTTTTGAGTACTTCTCCCACACCCGTTACGGTTCCACCGGTACCCACCCCACTGACAAAGATATCGATCCTGCCGCCGGTGTCACGCCAGATTTCTTCGGCGGTCGTAGTCCTATGGATCTCAGGATTTGCAGGATTTTTAAATTGCATGGGGATGAAGGAATCCGGCGTCGCAGCATGCAGTTCCTCTGCTTTTCTTATAGCACCGCCCATACCTTCGGCACCCGGAGTTAATACCAATTCGGCACCCAATGCGCGCAAAAGATTTCTGCGTTCAATGCTGAAGGTTTCAGGCATGGTCAATATCAACCGGTATCCCTTTGAGGCGGCAACAAAGGCCAATGCTATCCCTGTATTGCCACTGGTGGGCTCGATGATCGTGGTTCCATTCCTGAGAAGCCCTCTTTCTTCGGCATCCTCAAGCATGGCAAAGCCAATACGGTCTTTAACACTTCCCGCGGGATTGAAATATTCCAGTTTGGCAATAATGATTCCCAGAGCCCCCTGGGCTTTATTAAAATTCGACACTTCCAGTAAAGGGGTGTTGCCGATTAAATCGGTCAGGTGTTTTGCAATTCGTGCCATGATTACTGTGGTTAATTATTATGGAACAAAATTGCAATTGTTTGATTTTACAGAAAATACCCTCATTGCGGTATTTTGCATACCATAAACAGGGTATAATCCGGCCAGCAAAACCTCTTCCGTCACTTATGCTCCTTCAACCCTTACCACATCACTTTTTGCGGTTCGCCCGGCAATGTCGGTGGCTACGATCGCGTATGCATGCGATCTGTCATCAGTAAGCTTTTCACTGTAAGCAAAGGGTGTTTTGCTTGTCTGAGGCTTATGTTTCATGGTGCTGACAAGGGCATCGTCCCGCCAGATTTCATAAGAGTTCAAAGGCATATCCCCTGCATAGGCTGTATCCCAGCTTAATTCAATGACCCGGTCATTCCCGGCTTTCCGCTGGTTGGCCTTTACATGGGCAGGTGCGGTAAGACCCTTATTCTCCAGCTGGAAATAATTGGTTTTTCCTTCCTTTATCAGGCGGGTCATTTTTTCAACCGATATACGATCCGTGGCATTCAGACCGGAAGGAGCTATCTGGGCGGCACTCAGATTTTGCTCCAGCTGACATGCGGCCGGATCATCACTGATCTGCCCGATCCCAATAATTGCTGTATGGATACCGGCTGTGGATAGGGAGTATTCAATCAGCGGACGACTTGGCAGGGACTGGGTCCCAACGGTCCGAACCACCTCGGCAGGACCCCTGGTCCAATGCGGTTCTTTGGTATACATGGCACCGTCGGCAAACACCTTCATGGCAATGATACCCATATTTTTTGCCGCAGCAACCGGAATTACATTATGCTGCATATTGAAGTTCAGCCGGTCATTAGCATTGATGGCCACCAGCATGGCGTCCAACAGGTCAGTTTTGTCGCGCTGGATCATCTCAATCATCACTGCTGCTGAATAATGGCCCGAAAAGCCAATATGACGGATCAGCTTCTCCTCCTTTGGATTGAGCCCCGTGAGGTTGGTTCCGTCCCGGTAGTCGCGCAGCGCTGCCAAAGCTCCGATTCGCTCTGCCCTGGGATCGGTATCATACAACCCTTCATACAAGGCGTCCACTTCTTCCATGGTATTGAGGTTGTGAATCAATACCATATCCAGATAGGCGCCTGCCGGATAATTTCCCTGCCCGTCACCAAACATCTGTGAAAGACTGCGTTTCAAATCATCAATGGTGTAAGTGCCAGCCGGCCCATTGGTCCGGCTAGAAACACCGGGAGTATTATCCCCGCCCTTGGCGTAACGGAGATGCGTTTTTGAGGTGAGAAAAATTGAACGCCTGAGCGCCTCATCATAGCCTGCCCGCGATGGGTTAAGACTGAGCTCATTAAAGGCTTTGCCAAAGTTAACCTGACTGGGACCATAGAGGTTGGAAGTATCAAAATAATTCACGCCTTTGCTGAATGCCTTAAGAATGATCTTTGCCGGATCAACATCATCCGGGGTCCACTGCAGGGATGCCTGTCCCCCCAATCCCAGTGTAGTAACTTCAAAACCAAGCTTACCAAATGATCTTCTCATGGGCTTTGCTACCCGGTTCGTTATAAAACCGTACCCCGGCATAAGTGCTATACCGGCAGCGGCTGCTGCTGTGGTTTTTATAAACACACGACGGCTTGCTTCATGACTTTTCATGTCTGTTTATAATTAGGTTATTTCTTTAAGATAAAGTTATGATGTTTTTCTAACAAATGCCCGTCCATAATGTTCTTAAAAACCATTTCACCTAACTTCCTGCATGCGGCCTTCATTACTGGGAATCTTACGTTATATTTGTATCGCCGATTGCTATGAGAAGACTGCTTATCATAACCTATTATTGGCCTCCCAGCGGCGGATCAGCGGTACTAAGGTGGCTGAAATTCACGAAATACCTGCGCGATTTCGGGTGGGAACCCGTAATTTATACCCCCTCCAATCCCGAACCCCAGGAGTCAGATGCCTCCCTGCTGAAGGACCTTCCTCCTGATCTTGAAGTGATCACTTCCCGTATCTGGGAGCCCTATAACATCTATAAATGCCTGACCGGAATAAAGAAGGGAGACCGGCTTGGAGTCGCACTGATGAAGGACAAGAAAAAGGCCGGCCTGTTCAGCAAAGTATCGCTCTGGATCAGGAGCAATCTATTCATACCTGATCCCCGTCGGTTTTGGGTGAGGCCATCCATTCAGCTGTTGGCCAGCCGTTTAAGAGCCGCTCCCGTGGATGTTGTTATTTCTACCGGGCCTCCTCACAGCATGCACTTAATCGGACTGGGACTGAAAAACAGACTGGGGATACCCTGGGTGGCTGACTTCAGGGATCCATGGACCAATATTGATTTTTACAGGGATCTCCCACTAACCCGCTTTGCAGACCTACAGCATAAGAAACTTGAACAAAAAGTGCTTCTCCGGGCTGACCATGTTGTGACGGTAAGCCCGGGAATGACCCGGGAATTTATGGAAAAGGGAATCCAAGATATTACCACCATAACGAATGGTTTTGATGAGGAAAATCGCACCGACAACCTTCCTTCAACGGGCAAATTCAACCTGCTTCACCTGGGATCCATGCCAAAATCAAGAAATCCTGAAGTCCTCTGGAGCGTACTTGCCGAACTTGTCAGCGATAACAGCCTCCTCGCTTCGCGTTTGCAGATCCGTATGATCGGGAAAGTTGACCTGGCTGTTAAAGATTCCATCAGCCGCTATCAGCTACTGGATTACACCGTATACGAGGATTTTGTGCCTCACGATCAGACACTTGACATACTCTCCGGAGCCAGCGTCCTGTTGTTGTGTATTAACAATACACCCAATGCCGGAGGTATATTGACGAATAAATTTTTCGAATATCTTTCGGCCCGGCGCCCAGTGCTCGCCATCGGTCCGGTTGACGGAGACGCCGCTCTGATCCTGGCCGAAACGCAGGCCGGAAATATTTTTGATTACAGCGATGCCTTCGGATTGAAAAACCATATTTCAGCCCTATTTGAATTATATTCGCAGCGTAATCTGACAGTGGAAAGCCGGGGGATTGAAAAGTTTTCCCGTAAAAACCTTACCCGTCAGCTGAGTGAACTGTTAAACAAGCTCATTTCTTGAAAAAGATTGTCACTGTAGTTGGTGCCAGGCCTCAATTTATTAAGGCAGCCGCCGTAAGCAGGGTCATCCGGAAGACCGGCGGGATCCGGGAAGTCATTATTCATACCGGACAGCATTTTGACGATAACATGTCCGCCATATTTTTCCAGGAAATGGACATACCGCTTCCTCACCATCATCTTGAAATTAACAGCCTTTCTCACGGAGCCATGACCGGCAGGATGATGGAAAAGATCGAAGCAGTGCTGCTCCAGGAAAAACCGGACCTGGTAGTGGTCTACGGCGACACCAATTCTACCCTGGCCGGTGCCCTCGCAGCAAAAAAACTGGGCATCAGCGTCGCTCATGTGGAAGCCGGACTCCGGTCATTCAACATGAAGATGCCTGAAGAAATTAACCGAATCCTAACCGACAGAATTTCAGACCTCCTGTTCTGTCCTACTGAAAATGCAGTATTGAACCTGCATCAAGAAGGCTTCGGGAATTATCCCTGTAAGATTCATCGCACCGGTGATGTAATGTATGATGCCGCCCTTTATTATGGTAATATTTCCGGGAGCAGATCCCGCATAATCGGAAACCTGGGATTGTCCGGCAAGAAGTTTTTACTGTGCACGGTACACCGGCAGGAAAACACCGATAATATTGAAAACCTCAGGGAAATCTTTTCCGCACTCAATGAAATCCATCGTGAGACACAGGTGGTTTTACCATTGCATCCGCGTACGCGAAAGATCCTGAATCAGTATAAAATAAAACCTGCCTTCGAACCGGTTGAACCCATGGGGTATTTCGACATAGTGGAATTGTTGAAGCATTGCGGACTGGTAATTACCGATAGCGGCGGCATGCAAAAAGAGGCGTTCTTTTTTGGTAAATTCTGTATTACACTCCGGGAGGAAACCGAATGGATCGAGCTGGTCAACAATCAATTTAACATACTGGCCGGACCCCACGCATCATTAATTAAGAAGGGCTATTCCGGGTATATGGATAAATCCGTTCCGAAATCAGTGCCCTTATATGGTAACGGTGATGCCAGTGAAAAAATCATTCATATCATAACGAACAGCTGAAAGTGAAAATCTTAATGATCCTAGACCGGGAATTTCCACCGGATATCAGGGTTGAAAATGAAATTGACGCCCTGGCTGATGCCGGGCATGAGGTTCACATTGCCTGCTATACGCAGAAAGGCAATCCTGCCTTTGAACAAACCGGCAGGGTTACCATCCACAGGAAAAGCATATCACGCTTCATATATAAATCAAGCGTGGCAAGTCTGACCTTCCCCTGCTACTTCAGATTCTGGAGTAAATTTCTGCGGCAAATCCTGAGAACTTATCACTTTGATGCTCTTCATGTTCACGATCTCCCCCTGGTAGCAGTTGGTGCCCGTCTTAAAAGATATTTTCACCTGAAGCTTATAGCCGATCTGCACGAAAACTGGCCTGCCTTTCTGGATATCTCAAAGCATGCCCGAACATTAGCCGGAAGGCTTCTTTCTCCGGTTTTTCTCTGGCGGAAATATGAAAGGAAGATCCTGCATGAGCCCGATGCCATTCTTGTGGTTGTAAAGGAAGCAAAAGAACGACTTGCAGGACTGGGCCTTGATCCGGGAAAAATCAGGGTTGTTTCCAATACCATTAATCTTGCGGAGGTTAATCTTTCTCCAGCGGTTGTTTCCCATCAGCACCAGATCCTCTATTATGCCGGAGGCATAAACTATCACCGTGGCCTGCAGCATGTTATTCAGGCCATGTACAAGTCAGAGAATCCTCACCTGATATTCTGGATCCTGGGCGAAGGCAGCTATAAGAATCACCTGATGGAACTTGTGCAGCAGCTTTCCTTAACTGACCGTGTGATCTTTCAAGGTTACCAGCCATTTGCCAGAGTTATGGAAATGCTTTCAGAATCGGACTTTGCACTGATACCGCATCTGAAAACGGAACATACGGACTCTACCATACCACATAAACTGTTTCAGTATATGTATGCCCAAATTCCGGTGATCGCCAGTGACTGCCTGCCCATTAAGCGCATCCTGGAAGAAACAGGTGCGGGGATTACCTACCCCTCCCATGACCCCGGCCAGCTTGCAGCCATATTCAACCATCTGGATTCAGTGGATAAGGTCTTCATGGGTTCCCAGGGCAGATCCTGGGTCGAAAAAGTATATAACTGGCAGCATGATGCCCGGGTTCTGAAAGACATGTATAATACTCTCCAAGACTGATCAGCATGAAAGTTGTAATGTACGGATTTGGTTCCGGCAATAATATTGAACCATGGCTTGAATTCTTTGAGAAGAATCATGAAAAATATCAGTTGCACTTCGTTTGTCGGAGTTTTCAGCTGAAAGCTGATGTTTTCCCTAACATCCGGATCGTTGAAACAAAATCCTTGTACTGGATTGGATTATCCCTTTTGTTCCGCCTCAGAAAAGAAAAATACGACCTGGTCTATATCCAGGGATTATACGATTATCTTATCGTACTGCAAATGCTGCTCTTTACCCCTACCAGGTTCCGGGCAGTAAATATCTGGAATAACCGGAACTTCCGAAAAGCCTCGCTGGAGAACAGGAAGATCTGGCAGATACCTTTGTACCGGCTTATTTTTGCTCTTACCCACCGGTTTTATTTTACCTGGTACGGAACCTACACTGATTTCGGATCGTTGTTTCCGTCACAGCAAAAGAAGCGTTATATTCAACCCTGGGGAATCCGGAACAGGATCATAGAAGATAATCCTGTCGCCATAAGTGATTTTGCAAAACATTACCTCAACAGCCTTCATCCGGATCAGCTTTTTCTGTTCTGGCCTGAGAACCTGTCACCTGATGAGCACCTTGATGATTTCCTGGAAGCCCTTGGAAAAATCCCGAATAACAATAACCTCCGGGTGCTTGTCTTTTGCGGGCATCAGAAAACCGAAAGTGATTACAGCCGTTACCTGCGTTCACTTATCAGGCAATACCGGCTGGATTTTGTGGATCTGGTGCTGGGAAATTACCTGCCCTATTCCGATATTATGGCATTCTGGCAAAGGGCTGATCTCTCGATTAAACTTTCAACCAAGGATCAGCTTTCCAATGGTATCATTGAAGCCTTGTTTTTTAAGACGCCAATGGTATTAAACAACTGGTTACCTTATAAAATGCTGGCTGAAAACGGGTTTCATGTTTTTCTGACAGCGTTGAATCCTGACAGCATCGCACAGACCCTTTCCATCCTTGTTGATAAACTCACCAGCAACAGGGATTATTTTGTAAAAGAGGGAAATGCAAATAATAAGATAATCCGGGAAAGATTTAATTTTGACAGAAATATCGGACTTTTAATGGAGGAACTTGACCATACTGTTCAGCAAGGCAGGGCGAGGCAGACCGACACTGACAGTAAAGCAGCCATTTTATAGTAATCGACTAACAAGCAGTATCTGATGAGCAGAATCTGGAACAGTATCAAGATCACCCCGGTAAATCCATCCGTTGTTTTTTCACTGAAAAATAAATCCTTTCTTACGCGCAAACTGGCAGGATTGGCCGTCAATTATATCATTAAAAACACCTATTCAAAACTGACCGTAAATCCTCGTTACCACGAAAATGCTTTTGTGCTGAATAGTCTTCATTCTTTAATCCCCCAAGGATCCAAAGTTCTTGATATTGGAAGCGCCGAGTCGGATTTTCCTCTTTACCTGCAAGCTTCAGGCTTCGAAGTTACCCCTTTTGACCAACGTGAATACCCCCTTCTCCCTTCAATCCGGGGAGACGCAATGAAACTGGACCATTACTTTCAGCCTTCCTCCTTTGACGCCATAACAGTTATTTCAACCATTGAGCATATTGGTATCGGGGCATACGGGGATGCGAGGAATTCCGTAACTTATCTTTCCCTGATTGAACTGTGGAAAGCTATTTTAAAACCATCAGGCTTTATGCTTATTACATTGCCGGTAACTTCAGGAGAAACAAGAAGAGAGCCAGGTCAATGGGTGGCAAATCTGTTTTCCTTCAGGAAATCCCTTACAGAATCCCATGCTATTGCCGTCAAAGAAAAACTGGTTGTGGAAAATGATGCGTTAGCTTGCCGCTGGGAAGAAGTTGCAGTTAATACAGGGGTGGATTTTAATACAGGAGTTTATATGTGTGCAGTCCGTTTTAATATATAACGAAATTCAGAACCCATGGAAATAAGGATACCGGTTTACAAGCCTTCCTTGATCGGGAATGAAAAGAAATACGTCAATGAATGTCTCGATTCCACCTGGATATCATCAAAGGGTAAATTCATCAAACAGTTTGAAGATGCCTTTGCCGCTTACATCGGAGTAAAGTATGCCGCATCGGTTTGCAACGGGACAGTTGCCGTCCACAATGCACTGCTTGCCCTGGGGATCAAGGCCGGAGATGAAGTTATCGTTCCAACCTTCACGTACATTGCTTCTGTAAATCCAATCGTTTACACTGGTGCTACCCCGGTATTTATTGATTCACTCAGGGATACCTGGCAGATCGATCCTGAAGATATTGAAAAAAAGATAAGTTCTGCCACCAGGGCAATTATGGTGGTTCATTTGTACGGTCATCCTTGCGATATGGACCGTATCATGGAAATAGCCAGGAAATATCACCTGTTTGTTATCGAGGATTGTGCTGAGGCTTTTGGCAGCAAGTATCACGGCAAATATGTAGGAACCTTCGGGGATATAGCTGCCTTCAGTTTTTTCGGGAATAAAACCATTACAACCGGTGAAGGCGGAATGGTAACCACCAACGACCGGACCCTGCATGAAAGAGCCACCCATTTCAAAGGTCAGGGTTTAGCCAAATACCGCGAGTACTGGCATGATACCATTGGCTACAACTACAGGATGACAAATATCTGCGCGGCTATTGGCCTGGCACAGCTCGAAGAAGCAGATAAAATCATTCAGAAGAAAAGGCAGTTGGCCGGCTGGTACAGGAAATACCTGTCCTCTTGTCCGCTTGAATTGCACGCCGAGGCTGAAAATGTTTTCCATACTTTCTGGATGGTATGCGTCCTGGTTGAGCAGGCCGATGTGCGCGACCGGTTAAGAGCTTATTTATTGGAACATGGCATTGAAACCCGTCCAACGTTTTATCCCATTCATTCGATGCCTATGTATGCTCACAATTATTACCGATTGCCGGTTGCCGAAGATATTTCCTGGAGGGGTATCAATCTCCCCAGCTACCCGGAGCTAACTGAAACCGATATCCGGGAAATCTGCAGTCTGATAAGCAGCTTCTATGGAAAATGAACTTGAAACGTTTGAAATCAGGAGCCTCAGGGTTGAACATGCTTCGGGTATCTGCCAGTTAATCCATGAGGCCCGCAGGGAATATTCCCAATATTTTACGGCTTTTGAACCAAATGAAGCAGTGATTTCCGGATTTCTGAAGAAGGCCAGAAAGGATCAGTACCTGGGCTTCTTTATACAGGACAACCTGATAGGCTTTTTTATGCTGCGAGGGCTTGATGCGGGTTTTATAATACCCTCCTATGGTGTTTTTATAGCTGAAAAATACAGTTCCTTTGGGCTTGCACGTTTGTCTGTTTCCTATGCCATAAGTTTTTGCAAAATGAACCGGATTGAAAAGCTTATGTTAAAGGTTCATCCCCTAAACACTGCTGCCATGAAATTATACAGGGATTTTGGCTTTACGGAAGACGCTATAGATCCGATAAACAACAACCTCGTATTTTATAAGGATATTGCCAAAGGATCCCAGTCAGTGACATAAACATGAAGTCCCGGCCCCCAGATATTCAGGAATCCCTTTCGCGGCTTTCCCAGTGGATTGAAAAATCCGGATTCATCGGATATGATCCCTATGATATTAAGGAGAAGGCCTGGGTGATCAGGTTAACCAGGCTGGGTTCCGGTAACATGTTTTTCGCTGTCCTCCGTGAACTGGTTTTCGAACTGTTTTATACTTTCCCTGTTTTCGCACGAAAGGTATTCAGCGTTCGTCCCAGGACCAACGCAAAGGCCATGGGCTTAATGGCAACCTCATACCTGGATCTTTACAGTATCCTCTCTGATGATAAATACCTTCATCAGGCTGCTCTTTGTCTTTCCTGGCTGAAAAATAATGCTGCTCACCTGAATACAGGTATTGGCTGGGGTTATCCGTTTGACTGGCAGTCGAAAATGCTGATCCCGGCTGGAACCCCGAACGGCATTGTTACTGCAGCTGCAGGTGAAGCTTTCTGGAAACATTATCAGCTTTTTAAGGACCCGGAATCACTGGATTATTGCGTCCGGATAGGTGAGTTTCTGAGCTCACTTCCCACGGATCAAATTCATCAGGATCAGATCTGCTTTTCTTATACACCCCTCTTCATCAACCACGTGCACAACCTGAATCTCTTTGTGGCTGAATTTCTTATTAAAACCGGTATGGCCGTGGGAAACGCAGCATGGGTGAAAATGGGAAACCAAGCTGTAAATTACACCCTCAACAATCAACTGGAATCCGGGGCTTTTGATTACAACGGTCCCCCTGAAAAACCCTTAAAGCATTACGATCATTATCATACTGGATTTGTTCTGCGTATGCTGCATTCCTTATGGATGCTTACCAGCAGAAGGGATGTTCTTAAAGCGCTTGAAAAATGTTATCGGCATTACCGGTCCGACTTCTTTGAAGCCAACGTTATCCCCAAACTAACCCCTGATAAAAAATACCGTATTGATATCCATTCCTGCGCCGAAAGCATTTACTGCCTTAGTGATGTGTCTTCCACTTTTTCTGATAGTCTGGCACAGGCGGAAAGGATATTGCATTGGACCATCCTGAATCTCCAGGACCGGTCGGGCTATTTTTATTATGGCATTCTTAAAAGCCGGTTTACCGGAATACCATTTAAATCGAAAATACCTTATATTCGCTGGGGTCAGGCCTGGATGCTCAGGGCATTCAGCAGTTACCTGATCGCCACCCATCCAAAAAAGGCATGATATGCTCCCGGTCCTGAAATCAACTCTTAAAAACACTTTTATTTATAGCATAGGGACCTTCTCCTCCCGATTGGCAGGATTCATTCTTATTCCATTGTATACCAGCCATTTTAGCCTGGATGAATATGGAAGAATGAGCATGATGGAAATATCCGCCCAGGTATTGCTCGCCATCCTGGGATTAAGCCTTTATAATGCTTTCTTTCGGTGGTTCTGGGATAAAAATTATATGGACAAGCAAAAATCCATCCTGTTCTCGATCCTGGTTTTTCTGCTCTTTCAAACAGGTCTATTCCTGGTCCTGGCAATAACATTTCAACATGAGCTCTCATACCTGCTTTTTGATTCCGACCAATATGCCTATCTGATTCAACTCCTGCTGCTCGTAAGCGGCTTCGAAGCCATAGGCGTGCTGGTTTCCACCCTGTTAAGATTAAAGGAACGGGCAGTCCTGTACACGGTATTGCAGGTGGTTAAACTGGCTGTGAGCTTGCTGTCAACCGTTTTTCTGATTGTGGTGAAAGACAGGAATATTGAAGCGGTTTATGAAGCACAGCTCATCGCTAATATCCTGTATATTATTCTGATATTCAATTTGCTCCGGAAGAATATCGAGATAAAAATGGAGTGGAAGATCCTCCGGGATATGCTTTCCTTTAGTTTTCCCCTGGTACTTACCTCCATTTCAGGCATTATTTTGAATATTACCGACCGCTATTCCCTGCGGTTCCTGGCCGACATAGAATATGTGGGCATTTACTCGCTGGGATTCAAGGTGGCTAACACCATCCGCGTGTTTCTCATCACTTCTGTGAATCTCGCCCTGCAGCCTATAATCTATAAAATGATGGATGATCCCGGTCATAAAAGATTCTATTCCAAGGTGATGACATATTTCACCTTTGGACTGATGTTTTTTGTGTTGCTTTTTTCCCTTTATGCGCCGGAAATCGTTAAGGTTATCTCGAAGCAGAATATGGATTACTGGGATGCCTATAAAATAGTCCCGGTACTGTCTCTTTCCATGCTTTTCAGCATGCTCAGGGATGTATCCTACACCGGGCTGAATATCGTCAAAAAAACCCGGATCATTGCCTTCCTGATCCTTTCGGCTGCCCTGCTCAATGTGGCGATGAATATGCTGTTTATCCCGAAATGGGGTTTTTATGGTGCGGCGGTGGCTACTACACTTTCGCAATTCATTTTCTTTGTTTCCGTTTATATTTTTGCACAGCGGTACTACGCCATTCCCTATGAGATTAAAAAGCTGGTGCTGATGATCCTGATTGGAATTGCTATTTACGCTGCAGGATACCTCACCAATCCATGGCCTTTGTTTTGGAGACTGCTGGCCAAAGCATTATTAATCGGTTCATTCCCGCTTGTTCTGTATGCATTCAGGTTTTATGAGCCCATCGAACTGGAACGTCTGGGGCAGTTCTGGCAAAAGTGGCGGAGTCCGCTGAACTGGAGCAAAAACTTGAGCAAAATAAAATTGAATTAATACAATTTGGATATCTTCGTTACCAAAATTATCCTCAATATGGAAAAGAAATTGAGACTCCCCCTGCAATTCATTTATCCGATCATCATTTTTTTCTTCATATCAATGGCTTATTTCATACCCGATGTTCTGGAAGGGAAAAAAATAAGCATGCATGATATTGTGCAGTATAAAGGCATGTCAAAAGAGATCGTTGACCACCGCGAAAAATACGGAGAGGAACCTTTGTGGACCAACAGCATGTTTGGTGGTATGCCTGCATACCTCATCTCCACACAATACAAGAGCAACATCCTGCGCCAGGTGCATCGGGTCCTCACACTTTTTGATTTCAGGCCGGTATCCTTTATTTTTCTTTATCTGATCGGTGCCTATATCGCCCTGCTCCTTTTTGGTATTAATCCTTGGCTCAGTTTTGCCGGCGCGATCGCTTATGCTTTTTCGTCCTATTTCTTCATCATCATACAGGCTGGTCATGTCTCTAAAGTGCTGGCTCTGGGATATATGCCTCCAATTATAGCCGGTACATATGCAGCCTTCAGGGGCAAGCATCTTTTAGGGAGTTTGATCACGGGAGTTTTCCTGGGATTGCAGATCCTGGTCAATCACCTGCAGATCACCTACTATACCCTGCTTATCATCCTGATCATGGGAATCTTTGAGTTAGTCGGGGCCATCAGGAATAAGACTTTCGACAACCTTTTAAAACCTTTGCCCTGGCTTGTCCTTTTTGTAGTTCTTGCCATCGGGGCCAATTTCAGTTCCCTTTATACCACCTATGAATACGGGAAATATTCTATACGTGGAAAATCAGAACTTACAGTGAATGCCGAAAACAAAACCACGGGGCTTGACAAAGATTATGCCACCCAGTGGAGTTATGGCATTGGTGAAACACTCACGCTGCTGATCCCTGATTATATGGGCGGCAGCTCTACAGGAGCCCTGAAAACAAGTTCCAGTACATACGATATCATTAAAACCACTTACGGTGCCTCAGAAGCCAGAAAGTTTATTGAGAATGTACCGCTTTACTGGGGGAAACAGCCCATAACTTCAGGACCGGTATATGTTGGTGCTGTTATTGTGTTCCTTTTTTTCCTGGGGCTTTTTGTTGTTAAAGGTCCAGTTAAATGGTGGTTGCTGTCTGTAACCGTTTTTTCCGTATTGCTGGCCTGGGGGCATAACTTCAATATTCTTACCGGTTTCATGCTGGATTACTTCCCCGGATACAATAAATTCAGAACTGTCTCCATGACCTTGGTAATGGCCGAATTTGCCATGCCCATGCTTGGCATTCTTGCCCTTAAGGAAGTTGTTATGAATGACATTCCGAGGAAAGAATTTCTGAAAGCACTGAAATATTCGTTTTTCAGCCTTGGTGGATTGATCCTGATACTGATGCTGATTTCCGGATCGTTCGATATGTCCTCGCCTATGGATGAACAGCTGCGTTCCCAGGGACTGGACAGCATCGTGGATGCCATTCAAAAAGACCGACTTGCGCTGTTGCGTGCAGATGCTTTCCGATCACTGGTTTTCATAGCCCTGACCGCGGGCCTGGTTTATTTTGCCTTCCTTAAAAAAATAAAATTCAATACGCTTATTCTGTTATTCACGATCCTGTTGCTGGTTGACATGTGGCCGGTGAACAAAAGATACCTGGGAAGCAAGGACTTTGTCAGCAGCAAGGAAGATAAAAAGCCCTTTAAACCCTCTACCGCCGATCTGGTCATCATGAGCGACAAGGATCCCAATTTCCGGGTTCTGAACCTGACGCTGAGTGTCCTCCAGGATGCCAGCACTTCCTATTTTCATAAATCACTGGGAGGTTACCATGGTGCCAAAATGCGGAGATACCAGGAACTTTTTGACCACAGCATCCAGGATGAAATTGGCCGGCTCATCGGTACCTTTCAGAAAAGACCTGTCCCAGAAGCCCTGGATAGTACACTGGCTACACTTGGAACGCTGAATATGCTCAATACACGTTACTTCATCTATAGCACGGAAGCCCCTCCCCTGGTTAATAAACATGAACTGGGAAACGCCTGGTTTGTAAGCCAGATTAAAATGGTCGCCAACGCTGATGAAGAAATTGCCGCAATCACTGCATTTAATCCCGCCAGCGAAGCCATCATTGATAATCGCTTCAGTAAGGAGGTTGAAGGACTGAAACTAACATCGGACAGTACAGCCAGGATTTCCCTGACGGAATATAGGGCCAATTATTTGAAATACAGCTCAATTACTTCGATGGAACAGTTGGCCGTTTTTTCAGAGATGTATTATGATAAAGGCTGGCAGGCCTATATCGATGGACAGCCGGTTCCTCATTTCAGGGCTGATTATGTTTTACGAGCCATGCGTGTCCCGGCCGGCAACCATACCATTGAGTTCAAGTTCCATCCCCGCAGTTATTACCTGGGAGAAAAAGTATCATTGGCCTGTTCATTGCTGCTCGTGCTCATGGTTGTCGGTACAGGATTTTTGACCTGGAGAGACCAAAGAAAAGTGACTATTGACGAGTAACGAACCCCTCGTCCTTTGTCCCTCGTCCCTTATCCCTTATCCTCCCGATTGCATCGGGACAGGCTTGTCCCTGTTAATATCTGTCCAGCCAGCGATACCTTCTGGCCGTATCACCAAATTTGGCAGTGATGCAGATCTCATGTGAGCCATAGGTATACTGGGCGATACCGTTGAAGCCATAGTCATAGGAGTATCCGAAGTAATACCTTTTGAATTTCATTCCGGCCATAATAATCAGGTCTCCTGAGGTTCTTCCGGACAGACCGAACCAGTATTGTCGGTTATAATATGCCTTTAGGGTGAGGTCTGCCTGCATTTTCAGCATTTCGTTCATCAGGATCATGGTGGAGGGTTCAACTTCCCAATCAGGGCGATTCGGAATGACAATCCTGTAATCCGCAAGAATGTAATAATGTCTGAGAAGCTTGATCTCCTCCGAACTTTGAAAATCAGCATTGTTGCCAATTTTCAGTGTGGATTGAAATAACTGGGCAACCGCTACTCCGACATGATACTTTTCCGTCATATAGTTGATGCCCATTCCTGCATCGGGCACCAGGGTTGATTTACCGATAAGACCATTCAGCGGATCTATTTCGGGATCTTTTAACTGGGCCCGGTCGCTGTTTATCCTGTACTGGAAAATGTTGCCGGTGAGGCCGAAGGACAGTTGCGAATTCCGTATGAAAATGTGGTATGCATAACTAAACTGGGCACCCGTACGTTCAATGGCGCCATTTTCATCGTGATAGACAATTGCTCCAAGTCCTACCCTGCCCTGCCTTCCTTTCCTGTAAACATTGCCCCTTGGTCCGGCTTTCAGACTGTAACTGCTTTTCAGGATTCTACCCTGTAGGCTGATCAGGTATGAACTGGGCGTGTAATTGGCAAAACCCATCCATTGTTTACGCGCGGCAAGATTGACGATTGTTCTCCCATCACAACCGGCCACTGAAGGATTGACAAGGAATTCATTCGAGTAATACTGACTGAATCGAGGGAGTTGCTGCGCATAACCATGCCATGAACAAAAGCCTGTCAGGAACAGGAAGCATATCTTCTGAAAAATTTTCATTTACAGTAACAGATCAATGTCGGATCAGGTATCGTTTCGTGCTCATGGCCGCTACAATAATAATGATACGAAAAACAGCAAAAAATGTTCTGACGGATCCCACGCCGCGTGAACTGTAAATCCGGTGGATTCCGAAAAGAAGTATAAGACTTCAGTTGGTCCGAAACTACCGGATAATTGTCACAATACCCTTCAACGGCGCCTTATCCTCGCTGGTATTTAATTCTATGATGTAATAATATGAATCAACAGGAAGTGCTCTTCCTTTAAGGTCTTCACCATTCCAGGGCTCAGGACATCCTCCGGTACAGCGGAAGACCAGATTCCCCAAACGGTCATAGACCTGTATTACCGCGTTTGGATAAATCTCGCTAAAAGGTGCCTCGCCGCCGTCCTCGGTAATATAACTGATATCCCAGTTATCATTGGCATCATCATGGTTGGGCGTAAAGGCGGTAGGGATGCCCATGCAGGTGTTGTTCAAAGCAATAAGACTGAACATAGTATCAGCAACACAACCATGATTGTCTATGACTCTCAGTGCATAGGAGTCTTCCTTAATATCGCTGAGTATAGAATCTTTATCCTGTGGATAATCTGTCCATATGTATTCATAATCACGGACTCCACCGGTTACAGAAACCGCCAGCGCACCATTCTGCCAGTCGGGACAGAACGGATATACCGTGTAACGGTTGTCAAGTGCCACATTAAGCTTATCGGGTTGACTAACAGCAACCAGAGTATCTGTTGCGCAGTTTTCTGCATCCACTACCCTGAGGTTATAATTCCCGGCATTCAGGTTATCAACGGAATTGCCCATCACCAATCCGCCGTTCCAGTAATACCGGAACGTTCCTGTACCGCCCTGCGCACCCAGCAACACTGTTCCGTCATCGGAGCCGAAGCACAATGCATCAGTTACGGTGAAATCGGCGTTCAGGGGTTCCGGATCCTCAAGGGTCATGCTTTGATTTCCTATACAGCCTTCATTGTCTGTAACTTCCACGCCATAAGTACCTTCGCTGATGTTGCTAATGGAGGGTGTATCACGGCCATCTGTCCATGTATAAAGATATGGGCTGATGCCACCCGTCACCTGGGCGAGCAATATGCCATCAGATCCCTGATTGCAGGATATGCTGTCAACTACCTGGATCTCCACCAGAACTCCAGTATTCTGTCCAATTACAGCGGAATCGGATACTACACATAGGTTAAAATCTTGTACTGTAAGCATATATACTCCCGTATCCAATCCGGAAATATCCGGCAGGTTGGCCCCATTGCTCCAGTTGTATACATAAGGTGATAATCCACCCGAAACCTGTGCACGTGCAGCGCCCAGAATAGTACCTGTGCAATTCATATTATCAGTTTCGATGATAAGTTGAAGTGCCATGGGCTCATTGAGATTTCCTGTCCAGGTGGTCTGGCAAAGGTTAGCATCGGTGATCGTCAGGTTGTATACGCCCGACTGAAGACTATCTATAAAGGCTGTATCCCGTTGTAACGGGGCACCATTCCAAATCCAGCTGTAGCCATACGATGGCGTGCCCCCGATTGGTTTAATGAAAATTGATCCGTCAGAACTGCCATAACAGGAAATGCCATAGCCATGATATTCTGAGAATCCAGCTGAATCAACCAGCAGAGGCAAAGGTTGTGCGAGGATTATCGTATCCTTTTTCTGGCAACCGAGCGCATCAGTTATCGTGGCCCGGTATTCCCCTGCCGGCAGGTTGTATAATTCACTCGATGTGGAAGTGCTGTGATCCCATTGATACTGATAGGCAGTGCTGTCTCCTCCGGATGCGTGTAATTTTATGTATCCACTACTTTCTCCGAAACAGTTCAGGTTGTAACCGCCGGATGCAGAAGTGGATAGTTCCGAACTGATCACTATTTCATCCGGTGCAATTAATTCAAAGGTGTCGGTGACCGCGCAGCTGAATGTGTCTGTAACTGTAACGGAATAAATGCCGTGTGCTAGGTTGACCTGATTGCGGGCGGCCGTATCGGGTGTGCCGGGTCCGGAGAGCACCTTCCAGTTAAAGGTATATGGGAGATACTCATGACCACCTGTAATATCGTTTAAGGTGATACTGCCATCCTCAGAATCAAAGCAGCTAACGTTATATATCCCAGAGTAGGTTGACACGGTAGCCTGGTTGATGGACAGCGGCCCGGGCTGGGTCATATCCTGCACAAACTCACCACTGCATCCTTCAGGGTCGGTGAAGTTAAGGGTATAGCGGCCTGCATACAGGTTATTCAGATAATTGATAGGCAGGTTATTGGTGTAGGTAGTATCAAAGTTGTTGGGGCCTGCCCAATGATAGGTCATTAACAGGCCCTGGACGTTCTGGGAGATGATGGTACCGGAGTTCTCGCCATAACACCTGATCTGGTAGGGACCGGATTCATTGTATGGGAATACAGGGAATGAAACAGCCTTAGGTTGCTGCAACAATGTGTCATTGAAGAAATAGCAGCCATTGGTATCCCACACATACAGTTCATATAGACCGTCCATAACATTGAACAGGGTGTCCTGGTAAGTGGGATAATCCAGGAAATAATCAATAGGAGGTCTCCATATATATTTATAAAGCGGGATTCCCCCCGTGGTAGCAGGTGCAATGGTGCCATCATTGCCGTGACAGCTCAGGGTATCCAACACGGCAAAATATGATTTCAGTTTGGCCGGTTGAGTTAGGACTATTGAAGAATCATCAGAACAAAGGAATTTATCATTTATATTGATATTATAGTTGCCTGCATTCAGGTTGACAATATTATCCTTTGTCTTTCTTACCCCATTAACATAATATTCAACATCATCCTCATTATAGCCGCTGAAAGCTGTGATACCGCCTGTTGGAAGGGGCCAGATGCTGCCATTGCTTTCACCGAAACATCTGATGTTCCTTCCTCCGATATAGGTTGAGATGCTATCAAAGGCCATCCGAAGCTCAGGGGCAATCCAGATATAGCTTGTGTCGGGGATGCCCCCGCATTTCCTGTTCCCGTTCAGGTCTTTCAGGTAAGGATAAACAATGAAGGCAACCTGTTGCGGAACCGTGGAATGGTTCACTACAGAATCAACAATTGGAATAACTTCGGGAACCAGGTCAAAGGTGTCCTGCCCGTAAAACACTTCAACGAAAGCAGGATTGTATTGTGCTTCATAATAAAGCCTAACGGGTTTCAGTGATCGGGTAACCGTGCTGGTGCCAATTGAGGGTCTCAAAGAGGTACAAATCGTATCTGTTTGAGGAGTAAGGTCAACCCTTGGAACAGGTTCAATCCATACTTCCACGGTATCGGCGATACCGGGGCACCTTCCGGATGAGTAACCTGTCCTCCATATATAGGGTGTAATGATGAATAATGCACGCTTGGCCGTGTCTGAATTATTAACCAGAACATCCGTCAGATCTGAACCGTTTGAAAGGCCATTCCCAGAGCCTGGTAAGGCGGTTACGCCATATGGCAATCTGGTTTGGTAGCGGAATAAAACCTGTTGTGTGGCGATGGTGGCAGTAGTCATATGAATAAGTACTGTCTCTCCTGAACACAGCGTATCGCTTTCAGGAGTGGCGTCTACCCGTGCCATCGGCTCTACCCATACATACGCCGTATCATTCACGCCCGTGCACTTTTCTCCCGCTCCCATCGCCTCCAGACTGTAAGGTGTGATGACGAACCGTACCAGCTGTGCACTGTCGCTTGTATTGATGATCGTATTGGTGAGCGTGGTGTCATTGTCAAGTCCTGTGCCCGATGCCGGGGTCACCGTTACGCTGCCCGGGGCTATTGTTACATAGCGGAACTTCACCTCTCGTGTGGGTACCGTGGGACTGTGAAGGGTGATGCCTACCGGATCACCATTGCAGATCGTATCCTGCTTCGGACTTACTGTTACCCGTGCCGTCGGCTCTACCCATACATACGCCGTATCATTCACGCCCGTGCACTTTTCTCCCGCTCCCATCGCCTCCAGACTGTAAGGTGTGATGACGAACCGTACCAGCTGTGCACTGTCGCTTGTATTGATGATCGTATTGGTGAGCGTGGTGTCATTGTCAAGTCCTGTGCCCGATGCCGGGGTCACCGTTACGCTGCCCGGGGCTATTGTTACATAGCGGAACTTCACCTCTCGTGTGGGTACCGTGGGACTGTGAAGGGTGATGCCTACCGGATCACCATTGCAGATCGTATCCTGCTTCGGACTTACTGTTACCCGTGCCGTCGGCTCTACCCATACATACGCCGTATCATTCACGCCCGTGCACTTTTCTCCCGCTCCCATCGCCTCCAGACTGTAAGGTGTGATGACGAACCGTACCAGCTGTGCACTGTCGCTTGTATTGATGATCGTATTGGTGAGCGTGGTGTCATTGTCAAGTCCTGTGCCCGATGCCGGGGTCACCGTTACGCTGCCCGGGGCTATTGTTACATAGCGGAACTTCACCTCTCGTGTGGGTACCGTGGGACTGTGAAGGGTGATGCCTACCGGATCACCATTGCAGATCGTATCCTGCTTCGGACTTACTGTTACCCGTGCCGTCGGCTCTACCCATACATACGCCGTATCATTCACGCCCGTGCACTTTTCTCCCGCTCCCATCGCCTCCAGACTGTAAGGTGTGATGACGAACCGTACCAGCTGTGCACTGTCGCTTGTATTGATGATCGTATTGGTGAGCGTGGTGTCATTGTCAAGTCCTGTGCCCGATGCCGGGGTCACCGTTACGCTGCCCGGGGCTATTGTTACATAGCGGAACTTCACCTCTCGTGTGGGTACCGTGGGACTGTGAAGGGTGATGCCTACCGGATCACCATTGCAGATCGTATCCTGCTTCGGACTTACTGTTACCCGTGCCGTCGGCTCTACCCATACATACGCCGTATCATTCACGCCCGTGCACTTTTCTCCCGCTCCCATCGCCTCCAGACTGTAAGGTGTGATGACGAACCGTACCAGCTGTGCACTGTCGCTTGTATTGATGATCGTATTGGTGAGCGTGGTGTCATTGTCAAGTCCTGTGCCCGATGCCGGGGTCACCGTTACGCTGCCCGGGGCTATTGTTACATAGCGGAACTTCACCTCTCGTGTGGGTACCGTGGGACTGTGAAGGGTGATGCCTACCGGATCACCATTGCAGATCGTATCCTGCTTCGGACTTACTGTTACCCGTGCCGTCGGCTCTACCCATACATACGCCGTATCATTCACGCCCGTGCACTTTTCTCCCGCTCCCATCGCCTCCAGACTGTAAGGTGTGATGACGAACCGTACCAGCTGTGCACTGTCGCTTGTATTGATGATCGTATTGGTGAGCGTGGTGTCATTGTCAAGTCCTGTGCCCGATGCCGGGGTCACCGTTACGCTGCCCGGGGCTATTGTTACATAGCGGAACTTCACCTCTCGTGTGGGTACCGTGGGACTGTGAAGGGTGATGCCTACCGGATCACCATTGCAGATCGTATCCTGCTTCGGACTTACTGTTACCCGTGCCGTCGGCTCTACCCATACATACGCCGTATCATTCACGCCCGTGCACTTTTCTCCCGCTCCCATCGCCTCCAGACTGTAAGGTGTGATGACGAACCGTACCAGCTGTGCACTGTCGCTTGTATTGATGATCGTATTGGTGAGCGTGGTGTCATTGTCAAGTCCTGTGCCCGATGCCGGGGTCACCGTTACGCTGCCCGGGGCTATTGTTACATAGCGGAACTTCACCTCTCGTGTGGGTACCGTGGGACTGTGAAGGGTGATGCCTACCGGATCACCATTGCAGATCGTATCCTGCTTCGGACTTACTGTTACCCGTGCCGTCGGCTCTACCCATACATACGCCGTATCATTCACGCCCGTGCACTTTTCTCCCGCTCCCATCGCCTCCAGACTGTAAGGTGTGATGACGAACCGTACCAGCTGTGCACTGTCGCTTGTATTGATGATCGTATTGGTGAGCGTGGTGTCATTGTCAAGTCCTGTGCCCGATGCCGGGGTCACCGTTACGCTGCCCGGGGCTATTGTTACATAGCGGAACTTCACCTCTCGTGTGGGTACCGTGGGACTGTGAAGGGTGATGCCTACCGGATCACCATTGCAGATCGTATCCTGCTTCGGACTTACTGTTACCCGTGCCGTCGGCTCTACCCATACATACGCCGTATCATTCACGCCCGTGCACTTTTCTCCCGCTCCCATCGCCTCCAGACTGTAAGGTGTGATGACGAACCGTACCAGCTGTGCACTGTCGCTTGTATTGATGATCGTATTGGTGAGCGTGGTGTCATTGTCAAGTCCTGTGCCCGATGCCGGGGTCACCGTTACGCTGCCCGGGGCTATTGTTACATAGCGGAACTTCACCTCTCGTGTGGGTACCGTGGGACTGTGAAGGGTGATGCCTACCGGATCACCATTGCAGATCGTATCCTGCTTCGGACTTACTGTTACCCGTGCCGTCGGCTCTACCCATACATACGCCGTATCATTCACGCCCGTGCACTTTTCTCCCGCTCCCATCGCCTCCAGACTGTAAGGTGTGATGACGAACCGTACCAGCTGTGCACTGTCGCTTGTATTGATGATCGTATTGGTGAGCGTGGTGTCATTGTCAAGTCCTGTGCCCGATGCCGGGGTCACCGTTACGCTGCCCGGGGCTATTGTTACATAGCGGAACTTCACCTCTCGTGTGGGTACCGTGGGACTGTGAAGGGTGATGCCTACCGGATCACCATTGCAGATCGTATCCTGCTTCGGACTTACTGTTACCCGTGCCGTCGGCTCTACCCATACATACGCCGTATCATTCACGCCCGTGCACTTTTCTCCCGCTCCCATCGCCTCCAGACTGTAAGGTGTGATGACGAACCGTACCAGCTGTGCACTGTCGCTTGTATTGATGATCGTATTGGTGAGCGTGGTGTCATTGTCAAGTCCTGTGCCCGATGCCGGGGTCACCGTTACGCTGCCCGGGGCTATTGTTACATAGCGGAACTTCACCTCTCGTGTGGGTACCGTGGGACTGTGAAGGGTGATGCCTACCGGATCACCATTGCAGATCGTATCCTGCTTCGGACTTACTGTTACCCGTGCCGTCGGCTCTACCCATACATACGCCGTATCATTCACGCCCGTGCACTTTTCTCCCGCTCCCATCGCCTCCAGACTGTAAGGTGTGATGACGAACCGTACCAGCTGTGCACTGTCGCTTGTATTGATGATCGTATTGGTGAGCGTGGTGTCATTGTCAAGTCCTGTGCCCGATGCCGGGGTCACCGTTACGCTGCCCGGGGCTATTGTTACATAGCGGAACTTCACCTCTCGTGTGGGTACCGTGGGACTGTGAAGGGTGATGCCTACCGGATCACCATTGCAGATCGTATCCTGCTTCGGACTTACTGTTACCCGTGCCGTCGGCTCTACCCATACATACGCCGTATCATTCACGCCCGTGCACTTTTCTCCCGCTCCCATCGCCTCCAGACTGTAAGGTGTGATGACGAACCGTACCAGCTGTGCACTGTCGCTTGTATTGATGATCGTATTGGTGAGCGTGGTGTCATTGTCAAGTCCTGTGCCCGATGCCGGGGTCACCGTTACGCTGCCCGGGGCTATTGTTACATAGCGGAACTTCACCTCTCGTGTGGGTACCGTGGGACTGTGAAGGGTGATGCCTACCGGATCACCATTGCAGATCGTATCCTGCTTCGGACTTACTGTTACCCGTGCCGTCGGCTCTACCCATACATACGCCGTATCATTCACGCCCGTGCACTTTTCTCCCGCTCCCATCGCCTCCAGACTGTAAGGTGTGATGACGAACCGTACCAGCTGTGCACTGTCGCTTGTATTGATGATCGTATTGGTGAGCGTGGTGTCATTGTCAAGTCCTGTGCCCGATGCCGGGGTCACCGTTACGCTGCCCGGGGCTATTGTTACATAGCGGAACTTCACCTCTCGTGTGGGTACCGTGGGACTGTGAAGGGTGATGCCTACCGGATCACCATTGCAGATCGTATCCTGCTTCGGACTTACTGTTACCCGTGCCGTCGGCTCTACCCATACATACGCCGTATCATTCACGCCCGTGCACTTTTCTCCCGCTCCCATCGCCTCCAGACTGTAAGGTGTGATGACGAACCGTACCAGCTGTGCACTGTCGCTTGTATTGATGATCGTATTGGTGAGCGTGGTGTCATTGTCAAGTCCTGTGCCCGATGCCGGGGTCACCGTTACGCTGCCCGGGGCTATTGTTACATAGCGGAACTTCACCTCTCGTGTGGGTACCGTGGGACTGTGAAGGGTGATGCCTACCGGATCACCATTGCAGATCGTATCCTGCTTCGGACTTACTGTTACCCGTGCCGTCGGCTCTACCCATACATACGCCGTATCATTCACGCCCGTGCACTTTTCTCCCGCTCCCATCGCCTCCAGACTGTAAGGTGTGATGACGAACCGTACCAGCTGTGCACTGTCGCTTGTATTGATGATCGTATTGGTGAGCGTGGTGTCATTGTCAAGTCCTGTGCCCGATGCCGGGGTCACCGTTACGCTGCCCGGGGCTATTGTTACATAGCGGAACTTCACCTCTCGTGTGGGTACCGTGGGACTGTGAAGGGTGATGCCTACCGGATCACCATTGCAGATCGTATCCTGCTTCGGACTTACTGTTACCCGTGCCGTCGGCTCTACCCATACATACGCCGTATCATTCACGCCCGTGCACTTTTCTCCCGCTCCCATCGCCTCCAGACTGTAAGGTGTGATGACGAACCGTACCAGCTGTGCACTGTCGCTTGTATTGATGATCGTATTGGTGAGCGTGGTGTCATTGTCAAGTCCTGTGCCCGATGCCGGGGTCACCGTTACGCTGCCCGGGGCTATTGTTACATAGCGGAACTTCACCTCTCGTGTGGGTACCGTGGGACTGTGAAGGGTGATGCCTACCGGATCACCATTGCAGATCGTATCCTGCTTCGGACTTACTGTTACCCGTGCCGTCGGCTCTACCCATACATACGCCGTATCATTCACGCCCGTGCACTTTTCTCCCGCTCCCATCGCCTCCAGACTGTAAGGTGTGATGACGAACCGTACCAGCTGTGCACTGTCGCTTGTATTGATGATCGTATTGGTGAGCGTGGTGTCATTGTCAAGTCCTGTGCCCGATGCCGGGGTCACCGTTACGCTGCCCGGGGCTATTGTTACATAGCGGAACTTCACCTCTCGTGTGGGTACCGTGGGACTGTGAAGGGTGATGCCTACCGGATCACCATTGCAGATCGTATCCTGCTTCGGACTTACTGTTACCCGTGCCGTCGGCTCTACCCATACATACGCCGTATCATTCACGCCCGTGCACTTTTCTCCCGCTCCCATCGCCTCCAGACTGTAAGGTGTGATGACGAACCGTACCAGCTGTGCACTGTCGCTTGTATTGATGATCGTATTGGTGAGCGTGGTGTCATTGTCAAGTCCTGTGCCCGATGCCGGGGTCACCGTTACGCTGCCCGGGGCTATTGTTACATAGCGGAACTTCACCTCTCGTGTGGGTACCGTGGGACTGTGAAGGGTGATGCCTACCGGATCACCATTGCAGATCGTATCCTGCTTCGGACTTACTGTTACCCGTGCCGTCGGCTCTACCCATACATACGCCGTATCATTCACGCCCGTGCACTTTTCTCCCGCTCCCATCGCCTCCAGACTGTAAGGTGTGATGACGAACCGTACCAGCTGTGCACTGTCGCTTGTATTGATGATCGTATTGGTGAGCGTGGTGTCATTGTCAAGTCCTGTGCCCGATGCCGGGGTCACCGTTACGCTGCCCGGGGCTATTGTTACATAGCGGAACTTCACCTCTCGTGTGGGTACCGTGGGACTGTGAAGGGTGATGCCTACCGGATCACCATTGCAGATCGTATCCTGCTTCGGACTTACTGTTACCCGTGCCGTCGGCTCTACCCATACATACGCCGTATCATTCACGCCCGTGCACTTTTCTCCCGCTCCCATCGCCTCCAGACTGTAAGGTGTGATGACGAACCGTACCAGCTGTGCACTGTCGCTTGTATTGATGATCGTATTGGTGAGCGTGGTGTCATTGTCAAGTCCTGTGCCCGATGCCGGGGTCACCGTTACGCTGCCCGGGGCTATTGTTACATAGCGGAACTTCACCTCTCGTGTGGGTACCGTGGGACTGTGAAGGGTGATGCCTACCGGATCACCATTGCAGATCGTATCCTGCTTCGGACTTACTGTTACCCGTGCCGTCGGCTCTACCCATACATACGCCGTATCATTCACGCCCGTGCACTTTTCTCCCGCTCCCATCGCCTCCAGACTGTAAGGTGTGATGACGAACCGTACCAGCTGTGCACTGTCGCTTGTATTGATGATCGTATTGGTGAGCGTGGTGTCATTGTCAAGTCCTGTGCCCGATGCCGGGGTCACCGTTACGCTGCCCGGGGCTATTGTTACATAGCGGAACTTCACCTCTCGTGTGGGTACCGTGGGACTGTGAAGGGTGATGCCTACCGGATCACCATTGCAGATCGTATCCTGCTTCGGACTTACTGTTACCCGTGCCGTCGGCTCTACCCATACATACGCCGTATCATTCACGCCCGTGCACTTTTCTCCCGCTCCCATCGCCTCCAGACTGTAAGGTGTGATGACGAACCGTACCAGCTGTGCACTGTCGCTTGTATTGATGATCGTATTGGTGAGCGTGGTGTCATTGTCAAGTCCTGTGCCCGATGCCGGGGTCACCGTTACGCTGCCCGGGGCTATTGTTACATAGCGGAACTTCACCTCTCGTGTGGGTACCGTGGGACTGTGAAGGGTGATGCCTACCGGATCACCATTGCAGATCGTATCCTGCTTCGGACTTACTGTTACCCGTGCCGTCGGCTCTACCCATACATACGCCGTATCATTCACGCCCGTGCACTTTTCTCCCGCTCCCATCGCCTCCAGACTGTAAGGTGTGATGACGAACCGTACCAGCTGTGCACTGTCGCTTGTATTGATGATCGTATTGGTGAGCGTGGTGTCATTGTCAAGTCCTGTGCCCGATGCCGGGGTCACCGTTACGCTGCCCGGGGCTATTGTTACATAGCGGAACTTCACCTCTCGTGTGGGTACCGTGGGACTGTGAAGGGTGATGCCTACCGGATCACCATTGCAGATCGTATCCTGCTTCGGACTTACTGTTACCCGTGCCGTCGGCTCTACCCATACATACGCCGTATCATTCACGCCCGTGCACTTTTCTCCCGCTCCCATCGCCTCCAGACTGTAAGGTGTGATGACGAACCGTACCAGCTGTGCACTGTCGCTTGTATTGATGATCGTATTGGTGAGCGTGGTGTCATTGTCAAGTCCTGTGCCCGATGCCGGGGTCACCGTTACGCTGCCCGGGGCTATTGTTACATAGCGGAACTTCACCTCTCGTGTGGGTACCGTGGGACTGTGAAGGGTGATGCCTACCGGATCACCATTGCAGATCGTATCCTGCTTCGGACTTACTGTTACCCGTGCCGTCGGCTCTACCCATACATACGCCGTATCATTCACGCCCGTGCACTTTTCTCCCGCTCCCATCGCCTCCAGACTGTAAGGTGTGATGACGAACCGTACCAGCTGTGCACTGTCGCTTGTATTGATGATCGTATTGGTGAGCGTGGTGTCATTGTCAAGTCCTGTGCCCGATGCCGGGGTCACCGTTACGCTGCCCGGGGCTATTGTTACATAGCGGAACTTCACCTCTCGTGTGGGTACCGTGGGACTGTGAAGGGTGATGCCTACCGGATCACCATTGCAGATCGTATCCTGCTTCGGACTTACTGTTACCCGTGCCGTCGGCTCTACCCAAATTATTTGAGTTTTTTCAGCTGTATTACCAGCATTATCTGTTAATGACCATGTCCTTATAATATATCCAGCGGTATCACAGCTTGTTAGATTTGTGCTGTCATTAGTATAGATTGCTGTGATGTTAAGGCTGCAATTATCTTTTTCATCAGCCACGCTACCGGTAATCAAAGGATCTATATCAAAAGTGCAGTCGCTGCTCCTACATATTGTATCGGCTGGTGGAACTGAAAAATCAGGAAGTTCATCATCCACGACCGTGACGCGCTGCTGGCAACTGTCTGCATTGCCACTGCCGTCCGTGATGACCCACGTTACGTCCGTGCCCCCAAGGCCGAACTGGTACGTCGCGGTATCGATCGTTACCCCGCCTACTTTTGCCAGGACACTCGATACACTGCAGTTGTCATTTCTTGCCGGGATCCCCAGGTTTACCGTCGTGAGGCAGTCCCCGGTACCGTCATCCGACGTGCTCGCCGTTACATCGGCCGGACAGGTGATCGTCGGAAGTTCATCATCCACGACCGTGACGCGCTGCTGGCAACTGTCTGCATTGCCACTGCCGTCCGTGATGACCCACGTTACGTCCGTGCCCCCAAGGCCGAACTGGTACGTCGCGGTATCGATCGTTACCCCGCCTACTTTTGCCAGGACACTCGATACACTGCAGTTGTCATTTCTTGCCGGGATCCCCAGGTTTACCGTCGTGAGGCAGTCCCCGGTACCGTCATCCGACGTGCTCGCCGTTACATCGGCCGGACAGGTGATCGTCGGAAGTTCATCATCCACGACCGTGACGCGCTGCTGGCAACTGTCTGCATTGCCACTGCCGTCCGTGATGACCCACGTTACGTCCGTGCCCCCAAGGCCGAACTGGTACGTCGCGGTATCGATCGTTACCCCGCCTACTTTTGCCAGGACACTCGATACACTGCAGTTGTCATTTCTTGCCGGGATCCCCAGGTTTACCGTCGTGAGGCAGTCCCCGGTACCGTCATCCGACGTGCTCGCCGTTACATCGGCCGGACAGGTGATCGTCGGAAGTTCATCATCCACGACCGTGACGCGCTGCTGGCAACTGTCTGCATTGCCACTGCCGTCCGTGATGACCCACGTTACGTCCGTGCCCCCAAGGCCGAACTGGTACGTCGCGGTATCGATCGTTACCCCGCCTACTTTTGCCAGGACACTCGATACACTGCAGTTGTCATTTCTTGCCGGGATCCCCAGGTTTACCGTCGTGAGGCAGTCCCCGGTACCGTCATCCGACGTGCTCGCCGTTACATCGGCCGGACAGGTGATCGTCGGAAGTTCATCATCCACGACCGTGACGCGCTGCTGGCAACTGTCTGCATTGCCACTGCCGTCCGTGATGACCCACGTTACGTCCGTGCCCCCAAGGCCGAACTGGTACGTCGCGGTATCGATCGTTACCCCGCCTACTTTTGCCAGGACACTCGATACACTGCAGTTGTCATTTCTTGCCGGGATCCCCAGGTTTACCGTCGTGAGGCAGTCCCCGGTACCGTCATCCGACGTGCTCGCCGTTACATCGGCCGGACAGGTGATCGTCGGAAGTTCATCATCCACGACCGTGACGCGCTGCTGGCAACTGTCTGCATTGCCACTGCCGTCCGTGATGACCCACGTTACGTCCGTGCCCCCAAGGCCGAACTGGTACGTCGCGGTATCGATCGTTACCCCGCCTACTTTTGCCAGGACACTCGATACACTGCAGTTGTCATTTCTTGCCGGGATCCCCAGGTTTACCGTCGTGAGGCAGTCCCCGGTACCGTCATCCGACGTGCTCGCCGTTACATCGGCCGGACAGGTGATCGTCGGAAGTTCATCATCCACGACCGTGACGCGCTGCTGGCAACTGTCTGCATTGCCACTGCCGTCCGTGATGACCCACGTTACGTCCGTGCCCCCAAGGCCGAACTGGTACGTCGCGGTATCGATCGTTACCCCGCCTACTTTTGCCAGGACACTCGATACACTGCAGTTGTCATTTCTTGCCGGGATCCCCAGGTTTACCGTCGTGAGGCAGTCCCCGGTACCGTCATCCGACGTGCTCGCCGTTACATCGGCCGGACAGGTGATCGTCGGAAGTTCATCATCCACGACCGTGACGCGCTGCTGGCAACTGTCTGCATTGCCACTGCCGTCCGTGATGACCCACGTTACGTCCGTGCCCCCAAGGCCGAACTGGTACGTCGCGGTATCGATCGTTACCCCGCCTACTTTTGCCAGGACACTCGATACACTGCAGTTGTCATTTCTTGCCGGGATCCCCAGGTTTACCGTCGTGAGGCAGTCCCCGGTACCGTCATCCGACGTGCTCGCCGTTACATCGGCCGGACAGGTGATCGTCGGAAGTTCATCATCCACGACCGTGACGCGCTGCTGGCAACTGTCTGCATTGCCACTGCCGTCCGTGATGACCCACGTTACGTCCGTGCCCCCAAGGCCGAACTGGTACGTCGCGGTATCGATCGTTACCCCGCCTACTTTTGCCAGGACACTCGATACACTGCAGTTGTCATTTCTTGCCGGGATCCCCAGGTTTACCGTCGTGAGGCAGTCCCCGGTACCGTCATCCGACGTGCTCGCCGTTACATCG
>CAWGGG010000002.1:0-1056182 GCA_963822145.1 uncultured Bacteroidales bacterium
GGGTTCACCGCAAAGCTGCACGGCGCGCTGTTGCCGTATTCATCCGTTACCGTCAGGGTCACCGTCGTGGTGTCCGTGATGACCGTCCCGGCGATCGGCAGTTGGCTTATCGTATAGGTACTGCACTCCGTGATGCTCAGCCCAGCATCCCCCGTGTAATCCGGCAGCGTATAGTTGCACGAGCCATCCAGAACCACATCCTTGTCCGCTACACACGTGTTGATCACCGGCGCGGTCGTATCCGCCGGGTTCACCGCAAAGCTGCACGGCGCGCTGTTGCCGTATTCATCCGTTACCGTCAGGGTCACCGTCGTGGTGTCCGTGATGACCGTCCCGGCGATCGGCAGTTGGCTTATCGTATAGGTACTGCACTCCGTGATGCTCAGCCCAGCATCCCCCGTGTAATCCGGCAGCGTATAGTTGCACGAGCCATCCAGAACCACATCCTTGTCCGCTACACACGTGTTGATCACCGGCGCGGTCGTATCCGCCGGGTTCACCGCAAAGCTGCACGGCGCGCTGTTGCCGTATTCATCCGTTACCGTCAGGGTCACCGTCGTGGTGTCCGTGATGACCGTCCCGGCGATCGGCAGTTGGCTTATCGTATAGGTACTGCACTCCGTGATGCTCAGCCCAGCATCCCCCGTGTAATCCGGCAGCGTATAGTTGCACGAGCCATCCAGAACCACATCCTTGTCCGCTACACACGTGTTGATCACCGGCGCGGTCGTATCCGCCGGGTTCACCGCAAAGCTGCACGGCGCGCTGTTGCCGTATTCATCCGTTACCGTCAGGGTCACCGTCGTGGTGTCCGTGATGACCGTCCCGGCGATCGGCAGTTGGCTTATCGTATAGGTACTGCACTCCGTGATGCTCAGCCCAGCATCCCCCGTGTAATCCGGCAGCGTATAGTTGCACGAGCCATCCAGAACCACATCCTTGTCCGCTACACACGTGTTGATCACCGGCGCGGTCGTATCCGCCGGGTTCACCGCAAAGCTGCACGGCGCGCTGTTGCCGTATTCATCCGTTACCGTCAGGGTCACCGTCGTGGTGTCCGTGATGACCGTCCCGGCGATCGGCAGTTGGCTTATCGTATAGGTACTGCACTCCGTGATGCTCAGCCCAGCATCCCCCGTGTAATCCGGCAGCGTATAGTTGCACGAGCCATCCAGAACCACATCCTTGTCCGCTACACACGTGTTGATCACCGGCGCGGTCGTATCCGCCGGGTTCACCGCAAAGCTGCACGGCGCGCTGTTGCCGTATTCATCCGTTACCGTCAGGGTCACCGTCGTGGTGTCCGTGATGACCGTCCCGGCGATCGGCAGTTGGCTTATCGTATAGGTACTGCACTCCGTGATGCTCAGCCCAGCATCCCCCGTGTAATCCGGCAGCGTATAGTTGCACGAGCCATCCAGAACCACATCCTTGTCCGCTACACACGTGTTGATCACCGGCGCGGTCGTATCCGCCGGGTTCACCGCAAAGCTGCACGGCGCGCTGTTGCCGTATTCATCCGTTACCGTCAGGGTCACCGTCGTGGTGTCCGTGATGACCGTCCCGGCGATCGGCAGTTGGCTTATCGTATAGGTACTGCACTCCGTGATGCTCAGCCCAGCATCCCCCGTGTAATCCGGCAGCGTATAGTTGCACGAGCCATCCAGAACCACATCCTTGTCCGCTACACACGTGTTGATCACCGGCGCGGTCGTATCCGCCGGGTTCACCGCAAAGCTGCACGGCGCGCTGTTGCCGTATTCATCCGTTACCGTCAGGGTCACCGTCGTGGTGTCCGTGATGACCGTCCCGGCGATCGGCAGTTGGCTTATCGTATAGGTACTGCACTCCGTGATGCTCAGCCCAGCATCCCCCGTGTAATCCGGCAGCGTATAGTTGCACGAGCCATCCAGAACCACATCCTTGTCCGCTACACACGTGTTGATCACCGGCGCGGTCGTATCCGCCGGGTTCACCGCAAAGCTGCACGGCGCGCTGTTGCCGTATTCATCCGTTACCGTCAGGGTCACCGTCGTGGTGTCCGTGATGACCGTCCCGGCGATCGGCAGTTGGCTTATCGTATAGGTACTGCACTCCGTGATGCTCAGCCCAGCATCCCCCGTGTAATCCGGCAGCGTATAGTTGCACGAGCCATCCAGAACCACATCCTTGTCCGCTACACACGTGTTGATCACCGGCGCGGTCGTATCCGCCGGGTTCACCGCAAAGCTGCACGGCGCGCTGTTGCCGTATTCATCCGTTACCGTCAGGGTCACCGTCGTGGTGTCCGTGATGACCGTCCCGGCGATCGGCAGTTGGCTTATCGTATAGGTACTGCACTCCGTGATGCTCAGCCCAGCATCCCCCGTGTAATCCGGCAGCGTATAGTTGCACGAGCCATCCAGAACCACATCCTTGTCCGCTACACACGTGTTGATCACCGGCGCGGTCGTATCCGCCGGGTTCACCGCAAAGCTGCACGGCGCGCTGTTGCCGTATTCATCCGTTACCGTCAGGGTCACCGTCGTGGTGTCCGTGATGACCGTCCCGGCGATCGGCAGTTGGCTTATCGTATAGGTACTGCACTCCGTGATGCTCAGCCCAGCATCCCCCGTGTAATCCGGCAGCGTATAGTTGCACGAGCCATCCAGAACCACATCCTTGTCCGCTACACACGTGTTGATCACCGGCGCGGTCGTATCCGCCGGGTTCACCGCAAAGCTGCACGGCGCGCTGTTGCCGTATTCATCCGTTACCGTCAGGGTCACCGTCGTGGTGTCCGTGATGACCGTCCCGGCGATCGGCAGTTGGCTTATCGTATAGGTACTGCACTCCGTGATGCTCAGCCCAGCATCCCCCGTGTAATCCGGCAGCGTATAGTTGCACGAGCCATCCAGAACCACATCCTTGTCCGCTACACACGTGTTGATCACCGGCGCGGTCGTATCCGCCGGGTTCACCGCAAAGCTGCACGGCGCGCTGTTGCCGTATTCATCCGTTACCGTCAGGGTCACCGTCGTGGTGTCCGTGATGACCGTCCCGGCGATCGGCAGTTGGCTTATCGTATAGGTACTGCACTCCGTGATGCTCAGCCCAGCATCCCCCGTGTAATCCGGCAGCGTATAGTTGCACGAGCCATCCAGAACCACATCCTTGTCCGCTACACACGTGTTGATCACCGGCGCGGTCGTATCCGCCGGGTTCACCGCAAAGCTGCACGGCGCGCTGTTGCCGTATTCATCCGTTACCGTCAGGGTCACCGTCGTGGTGTCCGTGATGACCGTCCCGGCGATCGGCAGTTGGCTTATCGTATAGGTACTGCACTCCGTGATGCTCAGCCCAGCATCCCCCGTGTAATCCGGCAGCGTATAGTTGCACGAGCCATCCAGAACCACATCCTTGTCCGCTACACACGTGTTGATCACCGGCGCGGTCGTATCCGCCGGGTTCACCGCAAAGCTGCACGGCGCGCTGTTGCCGTATTCATCCGTTACCGTCAGGGTCACCGTCGTGGTGTCCGTGATGACCGTCCCGGCGATCGGCAGTTGGCTTATCGTATAGGTACTGCACTCCGTGATGCTCAGCCCAGCATCCCCCGTGTAATCCGGCAGCGTATAGTTGCACGAGCCATCCAGAACCACATCCTTGTCCGCTACACACGTGTTGATCACCGGCGCGGTCGTATCCGCCGGGTTCACCGCAAAGCTGCACGGCGCGCTGTTGCCGTATTCATCCGTTACCGTCAGGGTCACCGTCGTGGTGTCCGTGATGACCGTCCCGGCGATCGGCAGTTGGCTTATCGTATAGGTACTGCACTCCGTGATGCTCAGCCCAGCATCCCCCGTGTAATCCGGCAGCGTATAGTTGCACGAGCCATCCAGAACCACATCCTTGTCCGCTACACACGTGTTGATCACCGGCGCGGTCGTATCCGCCGGGTTCACCGCAAAGCTGCACGGCGCGCTGTTGCCGTATTCATCCGTTACCGTCAGGGTCACCGTCGTGGTGTCCGTGATGACCGTCCCGGCGATCGGCAGTTGGCTTATCGTATAGGTACTGCACTCCGTGATGCTCAGCCCAGCATCCCCCGTGTAATCCGGCAGCGTATAGTTGCACGAGCCATCCAGAACCACATCCTTGTCCGCTACACACGTGTTGATCACCGGCGCGGTCGTATCCGCCGGGTTCACCGCAAAGCTGCACGGCGCGCTGTTGCCGTATTCATCCGTTACCGTCAGGGTCACCGTCGTGGTGTCCGTGATGACCGTCCCGGCGATCGGCAGTTGGCTTATCGTATAGGTACTGCACTCCGTGATGCTCAGCCCAGCATCCCCCGTGTAATCCGGCAGCGTATAGTTGCACGAGCCATCCAGAACCACATCCTTGTCCGCTACACACGTGTTGATCACCGGCGCGGTCGTATCCGCCGGGTTCACCGCAAAGCTGCACGGCGCGCTGTTGCCGTATTCATCCGTTACCGTCAGGGTCACCGTCGTGGTGTCCGTGATGACCGTCCCGGCGATCGGCAGTTGGCTTATCGTATAGGTACTGCACTCCGTGATGCTCAGCCCAGCATCCCCCGTGTAATCCGGCAGCGTATAGTTGCACGAGCCATCCAGAACCACATCCTTGTCCGCTACACACGTGTTGATCACCGGCGCGGTCGTATCCGCCGGGTTCACCGCAAAGCTGCACGGCGCGCTGTTGCCGTATTCATCCGTTACCGTCAGGGTCACCGTCGTGGTGTCCGTGATGACCGTCCCGGCGATCGGCAGTTGGCTTATCGTATAGGTACTGCACTCCGTGATGCTCAGCCCAGCATCCCCCGTGTAATCCGGCAGCGTATAGTTGCACGAGCCATCCAGAACCACATCCTTGTCCGCTACACACGTGTTGATCACCGGCGCGGTCGTATCCGCCGGGTTCACCGCAAAGCTGCACGGCGCGCTGTTGCCGTATTCATCCGTTACCGTCAGGGTCACCGTCGTGGTGTCCGTGATGACCGTCCCGGCGATCGGCAGTTGGCTTATCGTATAGGTACTGCACTCCGTGATGCTCAGCCCAGCATCCCCCGTGTAATCCGGCAGCGTATAGTTGCACGAGCCATCCAGAACCACATCCTTGTCCGCTACACACGTGTTGATCACCGGCGCGGTCGTATCCGCCGGGTTCACCGCAAAGCTGCACGGCGCGCTGTTGCCGTATTCATCCGTTACCGTCAGGGTCACCGTCGTGGTGTCCGTGATGACCGTCCCGGCGATCGGCAGTTGGCTTATCGTATAGGTACTGCACTCCGTGATGCTCAGCCCAGCATCCCCCGTGTAATCCGGCAGCGTATAGTTGCACGAGCCATCCAGAACCACATCCTTGTCCGCTACACACGTGTTGATCACCGGCGCGGTCGTATCCGCCGGGTTCACCGCAAAGCTGCACGGCGCGCTGTTGCCGTATTCATCCGTTACCGTCAGGGTCACCGTCGTGGTGTCCGTGATGACCGTCCCGGCGATCGGCAGTTGGCTTATCGTATAGGTACTGCACTCCGTGATGCTCAGCCCAGCATCCCCCGTGTAATCCGGCAGCGTATAGTTGCACGAGCCATCCAGAACCACATCCTTGTCCGCTACACACGTGTTGATCACCGGCGCGGTCGTATCCGCCGGGTTCACCGCAAAGCTGCACGGCGCGCTGTTGCCGTATTCATCCGTTACCGTCAGGGTCACCGTCGTGGTGTCCGTGATGACCGTCCCGGCGATCGGCAGTTGGCTTATCGTATAGGTACTGCACTCCGTGATGCTCAGCCCAGCATCCCCCGTGTAATCCGGCAGCGTATAGTTGCACGAGCCATCCAGAACCACATCCTTGTCCGCTACACACGTGTTGATCACCGGCGCGGTCGTATCCGCCGGGTTCACCGCAAAGCTGCACGGCGCGCTGTTGCCGTATTCATCCGTTACCGTCAGGGTCACCGTCGTGGTGTCCGTGATGACCGTCCCGGCGATCGGCAGTTGGCTTATCGTATAGGTACTGCACTCCGTGATGCTCAGCCCAGCATCCCCCGTGTAATCCGGCAGCGTATAGTTGCACGAGCCATCCAGAACCACATCCTTGTCCGCTACACACGTGTTGATCACCGGCGCGGTCGTATCCGCCGGGTTCACCGCAAAGCTGCACGGCGCGCTGTTGCCGTATTCATCCGTTACCGTCAGGGTCACCGTCGTGGTGTCCGTGATGACCGTCCCGGCGATCGGCAGTTGGCTTATCGTATAGGTACTGCACTCCGTGATGCTCAGCCCAGCATCCCCCGTGTAATCCGGCAGCGTATAGTTGCACGAGCCATCCAGAACCACATCCTTGTCCGCTACACACGTGTTGATCACCGGCGCGGTCGTATCCGCCGGGTTCACCGCAAAGCTGCACGGCGCGCTGTTGCCGTATTCATCCGTTACCGTCAGGGTCACCGTCGTGGTGTCCGTGATGACCGTCCCGGCGATCGGCAGTTGGCTTATCGTATAGGTACTGCACTCCGTGATGCTCAGCCCAGCATCCCCCGTGTAATCCGGCAGCGTATAGTTGCACGAGCCATCCAGAACCACATCCTTGTCCGCTACACACGTGTTGATCACCGGCGCGGTCGTATCCGCCGGGTTCACCGCAAAGCTGCACGGCGCGCTGTTGCCGTATTCATCCGTTACCGTCAGGGTCACCGTCGTGGTGTCCGTGATGACCGTCCCGGCGATCGGCAGTTGGCTTATCGTATAGGTACTGCACTCCGTGATGCTCAGCCCAGCATCCCCCGTGTAATCCGGCAGCGTATAGTTGCACGAGCCATCCAGAACCACATCCTTGTCCGCTACACACGTGTTGATCACCGGCGCGGTCGTATCCGCCGGGTTCACCGCAAAGCTGCACGGCGCGCTGTTGCCGTATTCATCCGTTACCGTCAGGGTCACCGTCGTGGTGTCCGTGATGACCGTCCCGGCGATCGGCAGTTGGCTTATCGTATAGGTACTGCACTCCGTGATGCTCAGCCCAGCATCCCCCGTGTAATCCGGCAGCGTATAGTTGCACGAGCCATCCAGAACCACATCCTTGTCCGCTACACACGTGTTGATCACCGGCGCGGTCGTATCCGCCGGGTTCACCGCAAAGCTGCACGGCGCGCTGTTGCCGTATTCATCCGTTACCGTCAGGGTCACCGTCGTGGTGTCCGTGATGACCGTCCCGGCGATCGGCAGTTGGCTTATCGTATAGGTACTGCACTCCGTGATGCTCAGCCCAGCATCCCCCGTGTAATCCGGCAGCGTATAGTTGCACGAGCCATCCAGAACCACATCCTTGTCCGCTACACACGTGTTGATCACCGGCGCGGTCGTATCCGCCGGGTTCACCGCAAAGCTGCACGGCGCGCTGTTGCCGTATTCATCCGTTACCGTCAGGGTCACCGTCGTGGTGTCCGTGATGACCGTCCCGGCGATCGGCAGTTGGCTTATCGTATAGGTACTGCACTCCGTGATGCTCAGCCCAGCATCCCCCGTGTAATCCGGCAGCGTATAGTTGCACGAGCCATCCAGAACCACATCCTTGTCCGCTACACACGTGTTGATCACCGGCGCGGTCGTATCCGCCGGGTTCACCGCAAAGCTGCACGGCGCGCTGTTGCCGTATTCATCCGTTACCGTCAGGGTCACCGTCGTGGTGTCCGTGATGACCGTCCCGGCGATCGGCAGTTGGCTTATCGTATAGGTACTGCACTCCGTGATGCTCAGCCCAGCATCCCCCGTGTAATCCGGCAGCGTATAGTTGCACGAGCCATCCAGAACCACATCCTTGTCCGCTACACACGTGTTGATCACCGGCGCGGTCGTATCCGCCGGGTTCACCGCAAAGCTGCACGGCGCGCTGTTGCCGTATTCATCCGTTACCGTCAGGGTCACCGTCGTGGTGTCCGTGATGACCGTCCCGGCGATCGGCAGTTGGCTTATCGTATAGGTACTGCACTCCGTGATGCTCAGCCCAGCATCCCCCGTGTAATCCGGCAGCGTATAGTTGCACGAGCCATCCAGAACCACATCCTTGTCCGCTACACACGTGTTGATCACCGGCGCGGTCGTATCCGCCGGGTTCACCGCAAAGCTGCACGGCGCGCTGTTGCCGTATTCATCCGTTACCGTCAGGGTCACCGTCGTGGTGTCCGTGATGACCGTCCCGGCGATCGGCAGTTGGCTTATCGTATAGGTACTGCACTCCGTGATGCTCAGCCCAGCATCCCCCGTGTAATCCGGCAGCGTATAGTTGCACGAGCCATCCAGAACCACATCCTTGTCCGCTACACACGTGTTGATCACCGGCGCGGTCGTATCCGCCGGGTTCACCGCAAAGCTGCACGGCGCGCTGTTGCCGTATTCATCCGTTACCGTCAGGGTCACCGTCGTGGTGTCCGTGATGACCGTCCCGGCGATCGGCAGTTGGCTTATCGTATAGGTACTGCACTCCGTGATGCTCAGCCCAGCATCCCCCGTGTAATCCGGCAGCGTATAGTTGCACGAGCCATCCAGAACCACATCCTTGTCCGCTACACACGTGTTGATCACCGGCGCGGTCGTATCCGCCGGGTTCACCGCAAAGCTGCACGGCGCGCTGTTGCCGTATTCATCCGTTACCGTCAGGGTCACCGTCGTGGTGTCCGTGATGACCGTCCCGGCGATCGGCAGTTGGCTTATCGTATAGGTACTGCACTCCGTGATGCTCAGCCCAGCATCCCCCGTGTAATCCGGCAGCGTATAGTTGCACGAGCCATCCAGAACCACATCCTTGTCCGCTACACACGTGTTGATCACCGGCGCGGTCGTATCCGCCGGGTTCACCGCAAAGCTGCACGGCGCGCTGTTGCCGTATTCATCCGTTACCGTCAGGGTCACCGTCGTGGTGTCCGTGATGACCGTCCCGGCGATCGGCAGTTGGCTTATCGTATAGGTACTGCACTCCGTGATGCTCAGCCCAGCATCCCCCGTGTAATCCGGCAGCGTATAGTTGCACGAGCCATCCAGAACCACATCCTTGTCCGCTACACACGTGTTGATCACCGGCGCGGTCGTATCCGCCGGGTTCACCGCAAAGCTGCACGGCGCGCTGTTGCCGTATTCATCCGTTACCGTCAGGGTCACCGTCGTGGTGTCCGTGATGACCGTCCCGGCGATCGGCAGTTGGCTTATCGTATAGGTACTGCACTCCGTGATGCTCAGCCCAGCATCCCCCGTGTAATCCGGCAGCGTATAGTTGCACGAGCCATCCAGAACCACATCCTTGTCCGCTACACACGTGTTGATCACCGGGTCGTCAACATCATTAACCGTTACCGTGAAACTACAACTGTCTATATTGCCTGCCTGATCCTCTGCGATCATCCTCACCCAGGTCGTCCCCAGGTTAAAGGCCTGTCCGTTTAAGGTCCCTACAGTCCCGGTAGTTACCCCGAACAGCTCGTAACTGATCGCGATACTCCCTGCTGCCGTGCAGTTATCCGTTGCCGTTCCGTTCCAGCTGTTGTCCCCCTTTACATACGTGCAGGCATTGTTCGTCCCAACCGCCTGGTTGCCTGATACCCCGCACGTCGGTACCGGATCTCCATTATCACCGACTGTTACCGTTATGTTATCACTACCATTGCAACCCTTATCATCAGTTACCGTGTAGGTTAATCCGTAGGTTCCAGCACTGCCATTATTGAATGACGGATTTACTATATTGGTAGCACTCAATGACCCTGCTCCTGCACCAGTCCAGGCATGACTTGAATAGTTCCCGGATCCTCCGGAAGGATTCCCGTTCAGCCCAAGATTAGCTCCCGGACAGGTAGTTGCCGGATCAGGGGTAATACCGGCAACAGGATTCGGGTTAACCAATACATTGTAGTTTTTAGAGGTACCGGTTTGAGAACCGTCAGAAACTCCCAAAGAAATGGTACCGCTCCCGGAACCTGTCGTCCACTGTACATTAACTGAATTCGTGCCAGTTCCGGAGGTAATTGTGCCTCCGTTAACTGTCCATGTATAAGAAGTCCATACATTGGGAACAGAATATGCTCTGGTAGAATTCTGACAGAATCCTCCAAAGTCATAAGCTGAATGTGTCCCTTCAAAAGAAATGGAATAAAATCCTGCCGGATTGCTTTGGTTATTGTATTCCGTTGTAATCCAGTCAGCACTTCTCGCTTTGTTCAATATACGAACCTCATCAATTCTACCCCAAAAGTTTTGTAAATCATCTTCCCATCTACCTCCAATTGCGAAATCAGTTCCATCATAATCAGTTAATGATCCTACTTGAGTGACCGTGCTTTTTAATACCCCATTTATATAAAGTTTTGTATCAGTCCCATCAAAAGTACCAGTTAAGTAATACCAAATAGGTGAAAGGTTTATTTCAAATCCTGATAACGGTTCTATCTCAATACCATTAATTGCACTATGAAATCCGAGCCTGTCATTATCAGTATCAAAAAACTCAAATCCATAGGGACCCCATGGATCGGCCATATTGGTGCCATACCACAAAGGCTTTGCCCAGGTGACCTGATCACCGGAACGTCTGATCCATGCAGATACCGTTATTTCATTCGTTGGTTCAAGTGAAGGATCACTGGGTATATTAATTTTACCGGAAATCCCGTCAAATGATCTGCCCCCCCCAATAATGCTAGTGGTTACATTGGTTGATCCACTATTGATCCCATCATTATCATTGGCCGTAGCATCTAAAAAAATACTATTGCTCAGATGCCATACCCCGCCATAATCACTGTTCCAAACCGCTGAAGTGGAAGGATTGGCAGTTACTTGAGGATTCCCATATAATAATTTGATGACGGTACTTAAATCTGTATCCAGATTAGGAACTCTTACCCAGGTAACCAGTCTCCCCGATGTTGCATTATATAGCTCAATCTCAAAATCCAGTTTATACCCGTTTTCATCGACAAAGGCAATATCATAACCATTGGGGGAATATAATCTTCCTCCATTGATTCTTGTCCTAAGATCATTATCAGAAGTGATATTTATCAACACAGGAAAGTTGGTAAGATCGATAGGCCCGGCAACACTGGCAGGATTAATTGTTATTGTCTTTTCATACCCATACCCTAACGAAGAAAATGGAACCGACTGTGCCTGGAGGTTCGGAATCAGTAAGAAATGCAGCAATACATATACAGCAAAGACTCCCACGCCTTTGCCAAACCTCTGTGAGTTATGTTGGAACAAGGTTCTCATGTATATGCCCAAAGGGATAGTGCTCCCAAACCGTTGGTTTACGCCTTATACTGCAACGACGGTTTACCCCTTCTTTTAGAATCGCTTAAGTTCAATAATTTAATATCTCCTGATACAGCGCCCCGCATGAAGTTATTAACACACCTGAATCGCTGCATCAAAGGTTTTTACGTGGAAAAGCAGAAAAAAGTTATAGATTATCAGGCGCTTAATTGTGGAAATATAAGAATACTGGCCCGATAGTATTTGGGATACGGGTAAAAATGGTCTAAGCATCTATGCGCTGACGATCATCGCGCTTCGCAATTCATCAGCCTTCCCTTTTCCAACAAGCTTCTCAACAAGGGTGAGTGAGAATTTCAGCGCCACGCCGGGTCCTTTGCCGGTTATTAAATTGTCATCAACCTCCACTTCATTTCCAGTGCAGGTTGCTCCTGTCAGCAGGGATTCCACCCCTGGATAACAGGTGACCCTCTTTCCTTTAAGTACTCCTGCACCTCCCAGTACCAAAGGGGCAGCACAGATTGCTGCAATGATCTTACCCTGTCCGTGGAAGGCTTTGATTTGTTTCCTGAGTCCTTCATGCTGGTTCAGGTTATCTGAACCTGGCTGTCCCCCGGGTAATAAAATCACGTCTGCCATTTCATAATCTGCTTCAGCATAGAGTTTGTCTGCCAATACGGTTAACCCCCTGGTGCTGGTCACTTCTTTCTTGCCTGTAACGGAAACGGTAACCACCTCACATCCGGCACGCCTTAAAACGTCAACCGGCGTAATCGCCTCGACCTCCTCGAAGCCGTTGGCGAAATGAATCAGAACCTTTTTCATGGCAATGCATTTAAGTAAAGTTACGAAATGTATCGGATTCACCAAATCTCCGGACTATAGCCATTCAGCTCTTTATCCAGTACCTTCGCCTTTCCACCTGTCACTTTATCCAGCAACTGCCAAAAAGCTTTCTGATGATGCTTGTGCAGGGTATGGCATAACTCATGCAGAACTATATATTCGCACAAGTGAACCGGTAATCGTATCAGATGAATATTCAGGTTGATATTATTATCCCTGGAACAGCTGCCCCATCGTGTTTTATTATTCCTGACCGCAACTTTATTATAAGTGAAGTTATATTTTATAGCAAGTCCCTGCAGGATTCCAGGGAGATACTTCCCGGCTTCCATACGCCAGGCTGCAAGTATCGCCTTTCGTATAGCCCTTTGAACTCTAGGGTCCCTGACATCTGCCTGTTCCGGAAAGATTACCAGGATCTCCCTGTTCCTGATGAGGGTCTGGATGGTGGCTTTCAAATGACGCCCTAACCGAAGGACATGGTCCCGGGTGAAAAATACAGTGTCTTCTTCAAACCTGGTAAAATTGGTGCTGTTACGGGCAAAACGGGCCTGGCTTTTCTTTATCCAGGGCTGCTTTTCCTTAACAAAACTGCCTGCTGCTTCATATGAAATATTAAACGGGACCGTTACCACTACATTTCGAAAGGGTTTGATTGTTATCTTCAGATTCCGGGCCGTTGATCTCCTGATGAAGCTTACCTGGCCTATCTCCTCGAAATCGATGATCCTGAAAGACTCCTTTTCCAATATGCCCATTATTTTTTTGCAAAAAATACATTCTTTTTACCAATTGTTTAAGCCAAATTCTAATTTTACAGTATTAAAATATAAACCCATTTTAAATAAAGCTATGATCTCCAGGAAACTTTTAATATACCTGTCATTAGGCGCAGTTTTACTAGTGATCCTCGCCTTAGTTGGCAAAAAGGCTGGCTGGTTCGGCAAATCGGTTACCTATGAAGTAACCACGGAGAAAGTATCCAGGCGCAGTATTACTGAAATTATTACCGCAAATGGTAAAATACAACCTGAAACCGAGGTGAAGCTGACCCCGGACGTTTCAGGCGAAATCGTGGAGCTGGTTGTTAAAGATGGTGACAATGTGAAAAAAGGTCAGTTCCTGCTGAAAATCAAACCGGATAATTATATCTCCGGACGCGACAGGGCGCAGGCCTCCCTGAATGCAGCACGGGCAAACCTGGCTAATGCCAAGGCCATGCTGGCTCAGGTTAATGCCAGGTATGAACAAGCCCGTTTGTCCTATAACCGAAGTAAGAAATTGTGGGAAGAACGCACCATATCTGAATCGGAATGGGAATCGTCACAATCCGCATTTGACGTTGCCAAAGCAGAAGTAACTGCTTCGCAGCAAAATGTTGCGGCTTCAGAATTCGCGGTGAACAGCGCCGAAGCCACTCTCAAGGAATCTAATGAAAATCTGATCAAGACTTCGATATATGCACCAATTGACGGAACTGTAACCCTCCTGAACGTGGAAAAGGGAGAAAGAGTAGTGGGTACCGAATTGATGAGCGGCACAGATATGCTGCGCGTGGCTAATCTCGACAGGATGGAAGTGCTCACGGAAGTCAATGAGAATGATATTGTACGTGTAAAACTAAACGATTCCGCTTCCATCGAGGTTGATGCCTTCCCCGACAGGAAATTCAAAGGTATTGTAACTGAAATTGCCAATTCAGCTACTACTACAGGCCTCACTACAGACCAGGTAACCAATTTTGAAGTTAAGATTCTTCTGTTAAAGGAATCATACAGTGATCTTATTTCTGATGAAAAAATACAGCCCTTCAGGCCCGGCATGTCTGCTTCAGTTGACATTATGACCGAATTTAAAACTGACGTACTGTCTATCCCCCTGCAGTCTGTTACCATGATGGCCGATTCCCTGATCAGGGCAGACTCGGTAGCCGGTGGAGCAGCCGGTGATGAACCTAAAGAAGTAGTGTATGTCTTTGACAAGGGCAAAGCGCTAACCACCATTGTTTCAACGGGGATCCAGGATAATGATTATATTGAAATCATTTCTGGTTTGCAGGAAAATACGGAAGTTATTACCGCTCCGTATAATGTTATTACCAAAAAGCTTAAAAATGGCTCCTCGGTAAAAAAAGTCACTGCAGAACAATTGAAGGAATAATTTGCAATCCTGACATGGCTTCTATCCTTAATATAGAAACCGCTACTCCATTATGTTCGGTGGCTTTGACCATTAATGGCCATACTGTTTCCTCCCGTGAGACACGGGAGGAAAAATCCCATGCAGCCAGGCTTACCACGTTTATCCAGGAGATCCTGGAAGAAAAAAACCTTAAAATCTCAGACCTGGATGCCATCGCCGTCGGCAAAGGTCCCGGCTCTTATACAGGCCTGCGTATTGGCGTCTCTACCGCAAAAGGATTATGCTATGGGGCAGGCATTCCGTTGATCGCCGTGGATACACTGAAAATACTATATATACAGGCGATTTCATCGCATAGTACAATTGTTCAGGAATTGTTTTTAAAATCTAATACCTTATTCTGCCCCATGATCGACGCAAGAAGAATGGAGGTTTTTACCTGTCTTCTTAACCACAAGGGTGAAATAGTTGAACCTGTTTCTGCCAGAATTGTTGATGCTGATTCTTTCAGAAGCAGTCTCCTGGACCACACAGTTGTCTTTTTTGGAACCGGAATGGAAAAATGCAGAGACACTTTGTCGCATCCACATGCTGTTTTTATTCCTGATATCTACCCCGGTGCCTCTTCCCTGGCTTTACTGGCTGAAGAAAAGTTTAACCATCATGACTTTGAGGACATCGCCTATTTCGAACCATTTTATCTGAAAGATTTCATTGCAACCATTTCCAAAAAAAGGTTATCGGTATAACTTATTTTCGCAATTTTACGTTCAATATTTTGCTGTCTGGTTTTATAAAACGCTTGCTAAAATGAAACCGACTCTTGTTTTACTGCTGATTTCTTTTTGTTTGGCAGGACATGGGCAGATGAAACCGGGTGCCTCTGATGAGCGACCATTTAAATCAGGCGAAAAACTCAGCTATATAGTCAAATTTGGTCCCATTATCGGAGGAACAGCATCACTGACTCTCAGGCAAACCATCTATAAAGATATGCCTGTGTATCACTCGCGTGCTGAAGGAAAAACTGTCGGAGTTGCTGAGAAGCTTTACAGTGTTAAGGATGTTTTTGAGAGCTATTTTGATATGCAAACCGGCCTTCCTCATAAGCTGATCCGTGATGTCAAAGAAGGAACCTATAAAAAACACGAGGAAGCCGTCTTTGATCATAGCAAAGGAACAGCTTACAGTCTGCGCCTGGATACAACCATTCAGGTTCCGCCGGATATCCTGGATATGGTATCTCTGTTGTATTTTATAAGAACACTCGAGATAAATGCACTAAAGAGTGGCGATGTGATTAAAACCGTTACCTATTTTGATGATGAACTTTTCCCCTTTGAAATCCGGTATAAAGGTAAAGAAGAAATAAAAACCAAATTCGGCAAGATCCTTTGTTACCGTTTTGATCCGGTGGTGGAGCCGGGAAGGATGTTTGATTCAGAAGATGATATGACCATTTGGCTGTCTGCCGATAAAAATATTATCCCCATAAAAGTCAGATTTGACTTGCTGGTTGGTTCTCTTCGTATGGAACTTGAAGAATTCTCAAACCTGAAATATCCCCTCATGTTTAAAAGAAACTAGATGAAAGCGGGATTCACAGATAAGGCCTCCATAAACAGATTACAGCTTACTACTTTTAAGCTGCAATCCCTGCTGAACATAACCCAGGCCATCAATGAAAACTTGACCCGGGAAGAATTGCTTGAAACTTATAAACGTCTGCTTACCCAAGATCTGAACATTGGGAAAATCCTGATATTCAAATTTGAAGGAGAATGGAAGTGCCTGCTGAGCTCAGGTGATGTTGGTGAATCTTATGCCTGTATCAATGTTGAAAGTGATCTTATCCCCATACAGGAAATTTCCTTTATTACTTCATCCCCCAATAAAACCTTAAATGCTTTTGATATCGTAATTCCGGTTATACATAAAAGCAAGCCTATCGCTTATGTTATCATTGGAGATATTGAAGAAGGGGACGGAGTTAGTCCGATCATTAAACACCTGAATTTTATCCAAACGCTTACCAACATCATCGTGGTAGCCATTGAAAACATGCGGTTCTTTAAGGAAAGCCTTCGTCAGGAGGCAATTAAAAAAGAGCTCGAACTTGCTTCCAAGATGCAGAACATGCTCATTCCCAGCTCATCCATCCTGCCCAGGAATGAGAATATCTGCATGACCGCTTTCTATCTTCCCCATTTTGATGTCGGCGGTGACTATTACGATTATATTCAGTTGAACAAGCATGAATTTGGATTCTGTATTGCTGATGTTTCCGGGAAAGGCATGTCAGCAGCCCTACTGATGTCGAATTTCCAGGCTAACCTCAGAGCCCTTTTTACCCATGATATTTCCCTTGATGCACTGATTGAAAAACTCAACGAACGCGTTCTTTATGCCGCCAATGGCGAAAAATTCATCACCATTTTTGTGGGAAAGTTCAATTATAAAACCCGAGAACTTCAATACATCAATGCCGGACACAACCAGCCGATGTTGTATTATAAGAAAAGAAAGGAACTGATCCTGTTAAGCAAGGGATGTGTTGGCATAGGTATGATTGATGAAATTCCCTTGATCAGGAAGGGATCAGTTACCATTGAAGAGCCCGCAAAGGTAATTTGCTATACTGATGGACTGGTCGAGTTGATCGACGGAAAACAAATATCCTTTGGGACTAAAGAATTGGAAGACTGTATCATGAATAACACCACGGTTGAAGAAAATATCCAGGCCATTATTGTCAAACAAGGTATCTTTGAAGGCAGCCCGGCTATATTTGATGATATATCAATTCTGGGTATCGAGTTCTTCTAAAGACAAATCCAGCGCAACAAAAACGGCTGTAAACCCCCAAAATAAAGCTGAGGCTTTATCCGTATCAAGAAAGTTATTTAGGGTTCCGTGTACCAGGTATGTGATAAATCCCAGTATCAGGCCCAACGTTAACATTTTCAATCGTTTGTCACTTATCCTGGAATAAACTCTGAAGCCCGTCACCAAACTTATTACTCCTATCAACAGGAACGAGAATGATCCTAGTACACCGGATTCAGCGAGCGGACCGATATATTCGCTATGGGCGTTACCGAGGTTCCCAAAATCAGTACTGATACCTGTCTTCTCTGCAGAACGTTGAAAAGGAGCGTACCTGAACATGTAAGTACCAGGCCCCCAGCCAAAAACAGGACGTTCACCAAACATTCTTAAAGCTGCATTCCAACGGTTTATCCTTTCAAGATTTGATTCATCCGTAGTTATGTTAGAGATTGACTTAACATGTTCCCCCAGAGAGGCTGATGAAACCTGCCTGTTGTGTTCCATTTTCTGAATAATTTCCGTTCGGTTTCCAGTAAAATAGAACATAACTCCCATACCCAGCAAAAAAATATATCGGAATCTGATCTTCAACAAGGTAAGCACTAATACCCCGAACCCAAACAGCACGCTGATCCATGCAGCACGGGTATAGGATAATATAAGGGCAAGACTCAGCAGGATAAATACGCCCCAAAGCAAGCTTTTCTTCAAGAATCCAGAGGTCCTGAACAAAACTAAACTGCCCATGGCAAAGAATAGCATGGCCAGAATGGCTCCGTATGAGGTATGATCACGAAAGAAGGGATTCATTACAAAATGAGCTGCATCTTTGTCTGAGAGCCCGTACCCGAGATGCCTGTACAGGGAATACCCGATAACCAACAGCATGGGGACAGAGTAGCACCAAATAAAAATGCGGATATTATGCCTGTCCTTTCTGAAAACGAGAATAGCCAAAAAATAGTATACGGTGATAAACCAGATACGGGCCAACAGGAATTTCAATGAAACCAGGGGCATCGTGCTGGTTACCGTTGTTACAACCAGCCAAAACAAATAAAAAAATACAGCGTAAGATACAGGGTGATTAAAAATAGCGTTCTTAAACCACCCGCTTTGAACCGACCGGTAAAATAAGACCAGCATAACGCTAACCAGCATCGGTTCGGTGGGTATGGCAAAATCAACCGGTGAACCAGGGAAGAATTCAATAAATTGAACTGACAATGGCGTAAACAGAATAATCAGGAAATACAACAGGTCAATACGCGCCAACGCAAGATATATCAGGAATAAAACAAAGGGCAGCAGGTTGAGAAAATAAAGCTCCCTGCGAACGAGAACCATGTCGGCCGCGATATACGGTAAAACGATGAAAATTACCAGGCTGTACTTTCTAAGATACTGCAACAGGGGCATATTCAGCTTCCTGTTTTAATTTGATCAATGACCAGTAATAATAATAAGGTTAGCGCAAAAGTTGACAATGCTGATACAATTGCGATAATAGATCTTTTAGGCACTGCCTTACGCTCAGACTTAACAGCTTTATCCACGATGAAAATCTGCGGCAGGGTTTGATCCCTGTTAATTTTACTGGAGACATATTTAATCTTGAGTTGGGCCAGCCTTTCGATTTCCGCGTCGAGTTTCCCCGAAAGCTCAATATAAATACCTCCATATTTCGATAAGGTATTCATGCGTTTAAGGATGGAACTGGCAGCTGCTTCATTACCCCGCTCCAGGGCATTTGCATAAGCTGAATTGAGTGATGTTGACTGCGACTCATAATCTAAGACGCCTAATTGACGAATCTTCTGAAGTGAATCACTGATCAGGTCAATTTCACGCTGTGAACCTATATATTCTCTCTCTACAATGCGGAAGGCTTCCATGGCGCGCTCCTGCTGCATGTTGTGTATGACTGAATCAACATAAGCAGCAATCTCATTGGCAATATCCGCTGCCATTTGTGGATCGGCATCCAATACCCCGATTTCTATGGACATGAATTCTGTCCTTCTGAATTTGATGTTTCCTTTGTATTTGTTATCTAATCTAGTATAAGGAAATGGAGAAGTCGGATCGATATTATAGTGCGTCATGAGATCAAACCTTTTCACAATATGATCCTTGATCTGGTTGGAATGAAGGATCTGCAGCATTCTCTCGGATTCTTCATCTTCACCGAAGGAAAGTATATCACGATTATCGGTAGAAATGGAAGAGGTTTCCACCAGGTTTTTCGAAAGCGATATGGAGGAAGCCGGGAAAAGAACTACCCCTGACTTAAATCTGGGTGTGATGGTTGAGGAAATAATAATGGATGCCACGAAGGCCAATGCTGAAAAGCCGATTAGAATCCATTTTTTGTTCCAAATGAATCTGATCAGGTCAAATGCATTGTCTACCATTTCAGGTCGGGTTGTTTTTAAATTCATGTATGTCGATTATTTGGTCGTAATCAGGTAATAATTCTTTTTCCCTTTCTGGATCAGGATATAGCTGTTGTTTAAAAGATCTCCCGCGTCAACCGTTGTGTTTTCATCATCAATCCTGACTTTGTTCACGCTTACACCACCACCCTGGATCATGCGTCTTGCTTCTCCCTTTGAAGAAAATACCCTTGCTTTTTCTCCGAGCAGGTCAACAATGTTGATTCCGGTTTTCAGCGTTTCCCGGTCAACATCAAACATAGGCACACCGTCAAATATACTTAAGAAAGTAGCTACATCAAGCTTCTTAAGGTTATCCCTGGTGCCTTCCCCGAATAAGATCTCTGAGGCTTCAATGGCTGAATTGAGCCCTTCCTGGGAATGAACCATAACTGTAACTTCTGTGGCAAGCCTTTTTTGCAGCAGGCGTAAATGCGGAGTCTGTCTGTGCTCAAGGACAATCTGCTCAATCTCTTCCCGGTTCAACAAGGTGAATATCTTTATGTATTGCTCAGCATCTACATCCGAAACGTTGAGCCAGAACTGATAAAACGTATAAGGCGATGTTTTTGCGGGATCAAGCCAGACGTTACCTTTTTCTGATTTGCCGAATTTGCCACCGTCGGCCTTGGTAACCAAAGGACAAGTGAGGGCATAAGCCTCGCCACCTCCTTTTCTGCGTATAAGCTCCGTCCCGGTAACAATATTACCCCACTGATCGGATCCCCCCATCTGGAGCTTGCAGTTTTTTTTCAGATATAAATAATAATAATCATATCCCTGTATCAACTGGTAGCTGAATTCTGTGAACGAAATGCCCGTTTCAAGACGTTTTTTTACGGAATCCTTTGACATCATATAATTCACTGTGATGTGCTTTCCAACATCCCTCAGAAAATTCAGAAATGAGAAGTCCTTGAACCAGTCAAAATTATTGACGATTTCAGCTGAATTCGCTCCACAGTTGAAATCAAGAAATTTCTCCAGCTGCTTTTTCTGACAGGATAGATTATACTGAAGGGTTGCTTCATCCAGGAATTTTCTTTCTTCAGATTTGAAAGACGGGTCCCCAATCATGCCTGTGGCTCCTCCAACCAGCGCGATGGGTTTATGGCCTGATCTCTGAAAATGCACCAGCATCATGATTGGCAGCAAATTTCCAATATGCAGTGAATCAGCTGTTGGATCAAATCCAATGTATCCTGCAGTCATTTCTTTTCCCAACTGCTCTTCGGTACCCGGCATCACATCGTGAACCATGCCTCTCCAAAGGAGTTCCTGAATAAACGTCATAAGAGAATTATAAATTTCCGCAAAGATAGTATTTCATAACAATTTAATGGCTTACGGTATACATCATACGAATTCCCCGTCATGGCCCTCACCTGAGGAACCCGCATGTCCAAGCGAAGGAAAGATAGCCCTGGCAATTGCTGAAAAAGGTCTGAAAAATAGAGAATTTTCACGTGTACCGGCAGGTAAAAAACGAACCCGCTGGTCCATACGGTCAGCATAGGCAAGCAGGATCCCAACGATCAGTATTGTTTTACAGAGACTGAAGAGGATGCCCAGCATCCTGTTGACCAATGAAAGTTCCATGGCTTCAACCATCTTTTCGATCACTCGCCCCAACAGGTTAATCACGATAAATACGACCAGGAAAGTAACTCCCAGCGAAATCAAATAGAGGTTTTCTGGATTGAGGTTGAATCTTTCCAACTGCTGGGCTGTAAATCCTGATAATTTTATTGCTCCGAAAATGCCTAAAAACAGCGCGGCAAGTAATGTCAGCTGCATGATAAATCCGCGTGTAAATCCTTGAAATACAGCATATATCAATAACACCAAAACGAACATGTCAATATAGTTCATGTCTTTTCATCTGGTTTAATGGATAAAAATAAGCAATTGTATCCATTTCATCACTTCATTCATCTTACACTTCCATTATCTTTGATCCTGATATAAAATTCTGGGACTCATTTTCCATGACTACTTTTTTGTTTGACAGCATCATATTTGGTCCGGTCTGGAGCAGGCGGCTTGGCGAATCTCTCGGCGTCAACCTGCTTCCCGTAAACCGCAAGGTCTGTAATTTTAATTGCATCTATTGCGAGTGTGGACTTACACCCTCAGGAGTTCCTTCAAGTGGATTCCCCAGTGCCAGCGAAGTCAGGGACCATTTGCAGGACCGGCTTCAGAAAATGAAGAATAATGGGGATTACCTCGATAGCATAACTTTTGCAGGTAACGGCGAGCCCACCCTGCATCCCGAATTTCCCCGAATCATGGAGGATGCTGCAGCATTGCGAAACGCTTTTTACCCTAAGGCAACTCTTGCTGTATTGTCTAATGCAACAAGTATTGGCAACAAAAGGATCTTCAACGCCTTATTAAAGGCTGACCTGAATATACTTAAGCTGGATTCGGCGGTGGAAGAGACATTACTGGCCATTAACTGCCCGAATTTCACCTTCCGCCTGGAAGAAATCCTTCAGTCCATGATCCTTTTTCAGGGCAAAATGATCATTCAAACGCTTTTCTTCAGGGGTACCGTCAATGGTACAACAATCGACAACTCCACAGAAAGTGAGGTAAATGCATGGCTTTCCGTTTTGGATCGACTGCATCCCCAATATGTGATGCTGTATTCCATCGCAAGGGATACTGCCGTAACCGGACTTGAAGGCATAAGCGCAAAGGAACTTGGTTCTATCGCGGCACGGGTTGAAAATATAGGAATAAGGACTGTGGTCACTCCATAAACATAAATTTGCAGCATTGCCATCCAATCAGCAGAACGTATTGGTTTGTCCGTTAGACTGGGGCCTGGGGCATGCCTCACGGATGATTCCCTTAATTCACCAATTTCTGGATAAAGGCTATAAAGTTATCATCGGAGGTTCAGGTAAATCAGCTGATCTGCTCAAGTTAACCTTCCCGGAATTGCACTATATTTTTGTTCCATCTCCTCAGGTACAATACCCCATAAAAGGCAGCTGGCTAATAGTCAAACTTTTGTCACAGGTACCGACTTTTGCTCTGGCGGCTGTCAGGGAACACCGGATTATAAAAAAGATCATTGCGGAACAAAACATTCACATTGTGGTATCAGACAACCGTTATGGATTGTTCTGCAAAAAGGCCTATTGTATTTTAATTACGCACCAGGTCTCCCCTGTTCTTCCCCTGATCCTCAGGTGGGCGGAATATCCGCTCTATCGGATTATCTCTACAATAATCAACCGCTATAATGAATGTTGGATACCTGATGTACCTGATCCGGTTGACAATTTAAGCGGAAAGCTGAGCCATCGATTCAAACTACCTGGAAATGCCAGGCATATTGGAATACTTTCAAGATTCAGGCATTTGACCGCTGATTCTGAACCTGCTATATCAGAAAAATATGAACTGGTTATTGTTTTAAGTGGCCCGGAACCACAACGCTATATCTGGTTTAATGAGCTGATGACCTTATCCAAAAAAATAAACAGAAAAACCTTGATCATTACAGGCCTCCATGAGGAAGGCCCTGGTCAGCATATATCGGGCCATGGGCCCATAACCATAGTATCTCATCTTGATTGTCAACGATTTTGCAATGTCCTTGTGAATGCCGGATCTATAATTTGCAGGTCAGGTTATTCCAGTATCATGGATCTTGCTGCATTGGGGAAAACGGCTTTATTGGTGGCTACACCCGGACAAACCGAACAGGAATACCTGGCTGCATACCTTACTGATAAAGGCTATTTCACCTGCGTTCCACAGAGGAATCTCTCTGCTGAACTGGTTCTGAATTATATCGCGAAGGAAGCCGGGCGAAGCTCCAGGCTCTTTTGTGAAAGCAGTCAGTATGTTCCGATTGTAACCGGGTTAAATGAAAAATACAATCAGCATGGTCAAAAATCCCATAAGGAATCCGGAATAAATCTGCAGTGTGTCGTGGGCTCCGAGCCTCAGCCGGGCGAATCCAACAAGACCGGTTATTAGAATACTTACTATTAGAAATAGCATTAAATCCGAATCAAACCGGATGGATAGACTGAAAATCAGGCCCACCAATCCGCCCCATCCTGTGAGGTGAGAACTGATTTTCCAGAAGTAGGAAATCACCAGTACAAAAAGAACAGACAGGCTGGCTGAAAACAGATATCTTTGATATACTTCGCTTATCGGTAATTTTTTAACAAGAAAATACGCTGCAATATAGAAAACCAGGGTGACGTAAAGTGGCATCAGGCGCTCCTTGCGCTCATGAAAGTGAAGTGTTTTGGCAAGATCCATGTAGAGAAGAAAAGGAATCAGGGTTACCGGCAGCAAAAAAGTCAGTACAAAAACAGCCAAGTAGATAAAATGACTGAACCTTGGATCCAGGTCGGCAGCATAAGTGCCCGAATTGCTGATAACCAAAAGGCCCAGGAGGGGTGTCAGCAAAGGATGGGTAACATAAGACAGGAGGTTGGCAAAACGTTTTTCCATTTCAGAGTTCTTTACGCATGCGTGCTACCGGAATATTAAGCTGCTCACGATATTTGGCAATGGTGCGCCGGGCAATATGGTACCCTTTTTCATTGAGAATTTCGGCCAGTCGGTCATCGGTAAGAGGGTGCCGTTTATCCTCGGCTTCGAGACAATTCTGGAGTATCTTCTTGATTTCCCTGGTAGAAACCTCTTCTCCTGATTCAGTTTGCATCCCTTCGGAGAAAAAATATTTAAGAGAGAAAATCCCATAATTGGTTTGAACATACTTACTGTTAGCAACCCTGGAGATGGTGGAAACATCAAGCCCCGTCATATCAGCAATATCCTTAAGGATCATAGGTCTGAGTTTGGTCTCATCACCTGATAGAAAATATTCGCGCTGGTAGTTGATAATAGCATTCATGGTTATCAGAAGGGTGTTTTGACGTTGCCGTATGGCATCAATGAACCATCTGGCCGCATCAAGTTTCTGTTTGACGAAGCTTAATGCTTCCTTCTGACTTCTTGAATTATTACCCCTGTTGTACTGATAAGTCTGAAGCATATTGGTGTAAGTCTTGCTGACTTTCAGGTCAGGGACGTTCTTCGCATTCAGGCTAAGTTCCAGGTCACCTTCAGTGTTTTCAAGCACAAAATCAGGAATGATATGGCCGGCTATTTTGTTCTGTGGGTCGGAATAAGCACTACCAGGTTTGGGATTGAGTTTAAGAATTTCCTCAAGGGCATCTTTCAGCAGATCATCCCTGATCCCTGTCCTGGTGATGATCTTATCATAATGTTTCCTGGTAAATTCCGGGAAAAAATCTTTTAGTATCCTGTGCGCCAAAGCAATTGACGGCAAATTCATATTTTTTACCTGTATCTGCAGTAACAGGCACTCCTGCAGGTTGCGCGCACCTACACCGGGGGGATCAAGATCCTGTATAATCCTCAATATTTCAATGAGCTCCGGCTCATCTGTCTTAATATTCAGGGTGAAGGCTACATCGTCAACAATATTATCCAGCTTGCGCCGAAGATATCCGTCGTCGTCAATATTTCCGAGCATGTATAAAGCAAGCAGTTGCTGCCGTTCATTCAGTGATCGCAACCCAAGCTGATTTTCCAGATAATCCTGAAAGGAAAGTCCCACCGAAAAAGGGATATCTTCCCTTTTATCATCCTTGGAGTAATTCTGTGCATTTAGCCTGTAGGAGGGATAATCATCATCATCCATATAATCCTCAATGGTAAATTCCTCCTTGTCTTTATCCAGGGGATCAGAACTCACATCATCCTCTTGTTTTTCATTTTCCAGGGAACTTTCCTCAATCGCCCCTTCTTCAAGAGCCGGATTTTCTTCAATCTCAGATTTAATCCGCTGCTCCAGCTGCATACTTGGTATCTCCAGCAGTTTGATCATCTGTATCTGCTGCGGAGATAGTTTCTGCAATAACTTCTGCTGTAATCTCTGTTTGAGCATGGTTCAAATCCGTTTGAATGCTTTGAAGATCAAAATTCGGCATTTTTCGGAAACCGCGGAAAGGGAATTACATCGCGAATATTGCTCATCCCAGTTACAAAAAGCAATAACCTTTCAAAGCCCAGTCCAAAGCCACTGTGCGGTGCAGTTCCAAATTTCCTGGTTTCGAGATACCACCAGAGATCCTTCTCCGGTATTTTCAATTCTTTAATGCGGTTTTCAAGTTTCTCCAAATCCTCCTCACGCTGGGAACCTCCTATTATCTCACCAATTTTTGGAAACAACACATCCATTCCCCGCACGGTCTTACCATCATCGTTCTGCTTCATATAAAACGCCTTAATGGCCATAGGATAATTGGTAACTATAACTGGTTTTTTAAAAAAGCGTTCCACCAGATAACGTTCGTGTTCGGTCTGGAGATCAACTCCCCATGAAACGGGAAACTCGAATTTTTCACCTGATTGCTGCAATACTTCAATTGCCCTGGTATAGGTAATGCGTTCAAACTGATTATGGACTACAAAGTTAAGCCTATCCATAAGCTCCTGATCATACATTCCTGAGAGGAATTCCAAATCGTCCTTACAGTTCTCCAGGGCATATCGGAGCAAATATTTCAGAAAATCCTCCGCCAGGTTCATATTATCTTCAATCTCGTAAAAAGCCATTTCCGGTTCAATCATCCAGAATTCGGCCAGGTGCCTGGGAGTATTGGAGTTCTCCGCCCTGAATGTTGGCCCGAAAGTATAGATGGTTGAAAGCGCAAGCGCTGCTAACTCACCTTCAAGCTGTCCAGAAACAGTAAGTTTGGTTTCCTTGCCAAAAAAATCCTCTGCATAATTGATGGTACCATCTTCCAACAAAGGAGGATTTTTTGCATCCAGCGTGGTGACCCGAAACATTTCGCCCGCACCTTCAGCATCCGAACCAGTAATAATGGGGGTGTGCAGGTAATAAAACCCATGATCATTAAAGTATTTATGGATAGCGAAAGATAAAGCATGCCTTATCCGTAACACTGCCCCGAACGTATTGGTTCTCGGTCGCAAATGTGCAATTTCCCGAAGAAATTCAAGTGTGTGACCTTTTTTCTGCAGGGGATAAACTTCCGGGTCCGCCGTACCATACAATTTAAGAGAACTGGCATGAATTTCAACATGTTGTTCTTTACCAGGCGACTCTACCAATTTTCCTGTCACGGCAATACAGGAACCAGTGGTTACCCTTTTCATCAGCTCTTCATCAAATTTTTCCATTTCAACAACTACCTGTACATTATGGATAGTTGAACCATCGTTCAGGGCAATAAAATTGATGTTCTTATTACCCCGCTTGGTCCGTACCCAGCCTTTGATCATTATCTCCTTGCCAAAATCCCGTAAAGCCAGTAATTCTTTAATTCTCATAAAGTGCGATCAATATGTTTATAACGTGCAAAAATAGCATTTTACAACACTTATAATTCAAATAGTAATAAGATTTAAAACCAAAGGATAGGTTCAATACGTATACGGGGGTAAACAAAACTGTCGACAGTGCTAATCCCTGAAAACAGAATTAATTGCTTTATATTTGACTTATAAAGATAATTTGTATGTCCATTTCTGTTGAAAACGTGAGTAAGGTTTTTGGTTCCCAAAGGACACTCGATGATGTCAGTTTTATTGTCAACTCTGGAGAAATAGTCGGATTTATCGGCCCCAACGGTGCCGGAAAATCCACCCTGATGAAAATAATATGTGCCCTTATGACCCCCACTTCCGGTGAAGTACATATAAATGGAATCAATGTATCGCTTAATGCCATTGAAATTCGGAGACTGTTGGGCTATCTTCCTGAAAATAATCCCCTTTACCCCGATCTCTATATTCAGGAGTTTCTCCATTATGTGGCTGGTCTTTATGGTTTGGGTAACCGTATCCATAAAAGGGTAAGGGAGGTAATCGGGTTAACCGGACTTGAACCCGAGATGCATAAGAAGATCGGTTTGCTTTCAAAAGGTTATCGTCAACGGGTAGGCCTGGCACAGGCCATCCTTCATGATCCCGAGATACTTATCCTTGATGAACCCACCACCGGGCTTGATCCCAATCAGATAGTTGAAATCAGGAACCTGATCTCTGCCCTGGGAAAAGAAAAGACTGTTATTCTGTCCACTCACATCATGCAGGAAGTAGAGGCCATTTGTCAAAGGGTCGTTATTATTAACAAAGGAAAGATTATCGCCAATGATCTTACCGGAAATATCAGCCGGCTTTCAGGATTAGAATCTCATACCACAGTTGTGGAATTCCGGGAGGAGATTAATCCTGAAATTCTCCGTGATCTGCAGGGCATGATTGGACTCAGGCAGCTCAGGTCCGGAACCTGGTTGATTGAAACGACGGGTGATTTGGACATTCGTGAAGAATTGTTCAGGCTTGCTGTAAAAAACAGCCTGGTAATTCTGTCGCTACATAAGAAGGATCGAAAATTGGAGGATGTTTTTCGCGAACTCACCTCCTAAAAGTATGTATTTATCAACTAATTCCAGTCAATGGTCTCCTGATTTAATTACTCTTTTTATCTTTGCGCCTGTTATTAACTTTTAATACTTAAATTGTATGGCTTACTTATTTACCTCTGAATCTGTTTCGGAAGGACATCCCGATAAAGTTGCGGATCAGATTTCTGATGCCTTGTTAGATGAATTTCTAAGACGTGATCCCGAATCAAAAGTTGCATGTGAGACTCTTGTCACCACCGGATTGGTAGTGTTGAGCGGTGAAGTAAAAACAAATGCCTATGTTGACGTTCAACAAGTTGCAAGAGAAGTTATCAAACGAATTGGCTATATACACTCAGATTACATGTTTGAAGCTGATTCCTGCGGGGTTATATCATCCATACACGAACAATCGCAGGATATAAACCGTGGCGTTGAAAGGGAAAATGAGGAGGATCAAGGTGCGGGTGATCAGGGCATGATGTTCGGTTATGCCTGCAGGGAAACTGACAATTTTATGCCTCTTTCCCTTGAGCTTTCCCACATGTTGCTTAAAGAACTCTCTGAAATAAGGCGTGAAGGCAAAGTAATGAAATACCTGAGACCAGATGCCAAATCGCAGGTTACCGTTGAATATAGCGATGAAGGACAGCCCGGGAGAATTCACACACTGGTTGTTTCAACACAGCATGATAGTTTTGATGAAGAGGTAGCTATGTTAAAGGCTATTGAATCGGATGTCAGGTCTATCCTGATTCCACGGGTTCTCGCCAAACTTCCGGAAAGGGTAAAGGCGCTATTTAAAAATGATTATCTCCTGTACGTCAATCCTACAGGCAAATTCGTAATCGGCGGACCTCATGGGGATACCGGTCTGACAGGACGAAAAATCATTGTAGATACTTATGGCGGAAAAGGTGCACATGGTGGCGGTGCATTTTCAGGTAAGGATAGTTCCAAGGTCGACAGGTCAGCTGCTTATGCCATGCGCCACATTGCTAAAAATATGGTTGCTGCCGGTATCGCTGATGAAGCTTTGGTTCAGGTAGCTTATGCCATTGGTGTGGCTAAACCTGTTGGGGTATATGTTAATACTTACGGAACAGCAAAGGTAAATTTGGATGACGGTGCAATTGCAAGGAAAATTGCATCCTTGTTCGATCTGCGGCCAGCGGTTATTATTAAGCGGCTTGGATTAAAGAATCCGATTTTCCTTCCCACCGCCGCCTATGGCCATATGGGTCGCCAACCTTATACCGCCCAGGTGACTATTCTTAAAAACGGCGCTCCTGAGCAGAAAGATGTTGAGTTTTTTGCCTGGGAGAAGCTTGATTTTGTTGACAAAATTAAAAAGGAATTCGGCCTTTGATATGCTCTTGACATTTTAAACAAGAATTGTCAGCATGCTGTTTTGCAGCCTTTAATTGTTCATTTCTATGCAGATTTATGAAAAGCTGTTAAGGAAAGAAGCCCGACTTTCTCTGGTTGGCCTGGGCTATGTTGGACTTCCCATTGCTCTTGCATTCGCCCGTAAAATATCGGTAATTGGATTTGATATCAATGCTGAACGAATAGAAATGATGAATAAAGGCATCGATCCCAGTAACGAACTGGAGCCTGAAACCTTTCACAATACTGACATCGTTTTTACAGCAGATAAGAATTTATTGAAGGAAGCGGCTTTTCATATCATTGCAGTTCCTACCCCGATTGATAAACACAATTTGCCGGATCTTACCCCGCTTCTTTCTGCAACCCGCTCGGTCGGCACAATATTGAAAAAAGGGGATTATGTGGTTTATGAATCCACCGTTTATCCCGGAAGTACTGATGAGGATTGCCGGGTAATCCTGGAAGAGCTATCAGGACTGCGATGCGGGATTGATTTTAAGCTCGGATACTCACCTGAAAGAATCAATCCGGGTGATAAGGAACATACCATTACCACAATTACTAAAATTGTATCCGCTTGCGATGATAGCGCTCTCGATGAAATCGCGAAGGTATATGAACTGGTTGTGAAGGCTGGTGTTTTTAAGGCCTCCTCCATTAAGGTTGCTGAAGCAGCAAAAATCATTGAGAACACTCAACGAGATGTAAATATCGCACTGATGAATGAATTGTCCATGATCTTCAATAAAATGGGCATTAATACATTTGAAGTGCTGGAAGCTGCGGGGACTAAATGGAATTTTCTGAAGTTTTACCCTGGACTTGTTGGAGGACATTGCATTGGGGTGGATCCTTATTACCTTACTTTTAAAGCTGCCGAACTGGGTCATGCTGCACAGGTGATTAATTCGGGCCGGGCAGTGAATGACGGCATGGGAAAATACATTGCGACAGAAGTTGTTAAAAAGATCATCAAAGCCGGCAAAAACGTGCTTCATTCCAAGGTTCTGATATTGGGAGCAACTTTTAAAGAGAATGTCAGTGATATCCGGAACTCGAAAGTTGCCGATGTGGTTAATGAATTAAAGTCCTACGGAATTGCAGTTGAGATAGTTGATCCATTTGCTTCTTCGGAGGAAGTGGAGAAGGAATATGGTTTTTCACTATGCAAACAACCGGGAAAAGACTATGCTGCTGTAATTATTGCTGTTGCCCATGCCGAATATGCCAATTTTCCAGAGGATCATTTTAAGTCGCTGTTAACCGATAATGGCATTGTTATGGATGTGAAAGGTATTTATCGGAACAAGATTAAGAATATTACCTATATGAGCCTTTAAATTCTGAAAAACGATATGATGGATCAGAAAAAGTTTGCCATAATCGGTGTGGGCGGATATATTGCCAACAGGCATCTTAAAGCAATTAAGGACACCGGAAACAACCTTTTGGCTTCACTCGACCCATCAGACAGTGTGGGCATAATCGACAGTTACTTTCCTGATAGTCATTTTTTTGTGGAATTTGAACGGTTTGACCGCCATATCGATAAGTTGAGGCGTTCCGGCATCCTGATTGATTATGTCAGCATCTGCTCACCGAATTACCTGCATGATTCTCATATCCGTTTTGCCCTGCGCTCAGGGGCAAGCGCCATATGTGAAAAGCCGCTGGTTTTAAATCCCTGGAATATTGATGCCCTGGCTGAAATTGAAAAGGAATACAGGAAAAAAATCAATACCATATTGCAGTTACGCCTTCATCCGGTTCTGATCGACCTGAAGAAAAAGATCGAATCTTCACCATCTCACCTCATTCATGATCTTGACCTTACCTATATTACCAGTCGGGGAAACTGGTATTTTACCTCATGGAAGGGCGATATTCATAAATCCGGTGGAATTGCCACCAATATAGGCATTCATTTTTTTGATATGCTCATCTGGATTTTTGGCAATGTAAAGAAAAATGTCGTGCACATATTGAACCCCAGTAAAGCCTCCGGATATCTTGAGTTGGAAAAAGCGCGCGTGAGGTGGTTTCTGAGCCTCGATTTTAAAGACCTTCCCGATCAGGCTAAGCAAAAAGGAGCACGCACCTATAGGTCCATTGTTATGGATAAGACCAAAATAGAATTTAGCGAAGGATTTACCGATCTTCACACCAAGAGCTATGAAGAAGTTCTTGCCAACAGGGGGTTTGGACTTGAAGATACCCGGGCTTCTGTTGAAATTGTCTATCAGATCAGGAATGCCACCCCTGTCGGACTTACGGGTGACTACCATGAATTGTGTAAGAATCTTTAATTTACATACCATTAAAATGACCAGTAGATGAATAAGCAAAAAGTAGCGTTAATTACTGGAATTACCGGCCAGGATGGTGCATATCTTGCTGAGTTTCTTTTAAAGAAAGGTTACATCGTGCACGGGACCAAAAGAAGAAGTTCTCTTTTCAACACTGAACGTATTGATCATCTGTATCTTGATCCACATGTTGAAAACCGAAATTTCGTCCTCCATTACAGTGATCTTACTGATTCCTCGAACCTCATCCGGATCATTCAGGAAACTCAGCCTGACGAAATATATAACCTGGCTGCTATGAGCCATGTTAAAGTGAGTTTTGATACACCTGAGTATACAGCAAATGCTGACGGAATTGGTGTTTTGAGAATTCTGGAGGCCATACGCATTTTAGGGTTGATTGGTAAAACCAGGATATACCAGGCCTCAACCAGTGAACTATATGGCTTGGTTCAGGAAGTTCCCCAATCCGAGAAAACACCCTTTTATCCAAGAAGCCCCTATGCCGTCGCCAAGTTATATGCCTACTGGATCACTGTTAATTACCGGGAAGCATACAACATGTTTGCCTGCAATGGTATTCTCTTTAACCATGAATCTCCCATCCGTGGAGAAACTTTTGTTACCCGTAAAATCACCCGCGCTGTTTCCCGGATCGCTCTTGGTATGCAGGATAAACTCTTCCTGGGCAATCTGTCTTCGAAACGTGACTGGGGTCATGCAAAGGATTATGTGAAGGCCATGTACCTTATCCTGCAGCAGGATGAGCCTGATGATTTTGTTATTGCAACCGGCATAACAACTGAGATCCGTGAATTTGTAAGGATGGCTTTTGCTGAAGTGGGTGTCGAAATTGAATTTAAAGGTTCGGGCATACAGGAGAAAGGTTACGTAAAATCTTGTTCTGATAAGCGATACCAGATACCAAAAGGTCAGGAGATCCTTGCTATTGATCCGCGCTATTTCAGACCCACAGAGGTGGAACTCCTTATCGGTGATCCCACCAAGGCTAAAACCAAATTGAAATGGGAACCTGAATATGATCTGGAGGCCCTGGTTAAGGATATGATGCAGAGCGATATTAAACTCATGCACAAAGAGGTATATCTGAAGAACGGAGGCTACCAGACTTTAAATTATTTTGAATAATTTTGTTTTTTGGGCCAACATGAAAAAGGAAAGTAAAATTTATCTTGCAGGTCATACCGGGCTTGTCGGTAGTGCACTGATGCGCAACCTTACAAAAAAAGGGTACCATAACATCATTACCAGACTCTACCCTGACCTGGATCTGATGGACCAGAAAGCTACAAATGAGTTTTTCGCCCAGGAAAAACCAGAATATGTATTCCTGGCTGCTGCAAAGGTTGGTGGCATAGTCGCCAACAATGTTTACCGTGGTCAGTTTATCTATGAGAATCTGATGATTCAAAACAATGTGATACATGCCTGCTATCTTTATGGCGTTAAGAAATTATTGTTTTTGGGGAGCTCCTGTATTTATCCCAAATTAGCCCCCCAGCCGCTAAAAGAGAAATACCTGCTGACCGACACACTGGAATATACCAACGAGCCTTATGCCATTGCAAAAATTGCAGGTATTAAAATGTGTGAAAGCTACAATATTCAGTATGGCACCAATTTTATAGCGGTGATGCCTACCAATTTATATGGCTCCAACGATAATTATGACCTGGAAAAATCACATGTTCTTCCTGCTATCATTCGTAAAATGCATCTGGCAAAATGCCTGATCGAAGATAACTGGAATGCCATCCGCGAGGACTTCAGCAAGAGACCTGTTGAAGGCGTTGATGGTAAAGCAACGCAAATTGAGATTGGTGAAAAATTGGAAAAGTACGGGATTTTCAGGCATGATTCAGCAGAAACCCCGGTAACTGTAAAATTATGGGGAACAGGAGCCCCGCGGCGTGAATTCCTGTATTCCGATGACATGGCAGATGCCTGCGTCTATGTCATGGAAAGTGTTGATTTCAAAGATCTTGTGAAAGAAAAGTTTGCAGATAAGATTACATCCCGGGAATCCAGGATTGAGATCAGAAATACGCACATCAATATCGGTAATGGTAAGGATTTAACCATTAAAGAATTGGCGAATCTGATCAAAGAAATTGTCGGATTTGACGGCCTAATTGAATGGGACACCTCCAAACCTGACGGAACTTTTCAAAAGCTGCTCAGCGTCAAAAAGATTCATGAACTGGGGTGGCATGAAAAAATCAGTCTTGAAGAGGGTATTAATAAGGTATATCAGGAATATCTCGCTTAAAACAACCTTCGGATGATTAACAAAACACATGGCAGATATGGTTTGCCAATGCTGACCGTCTTAGCCTGTTTGCTCCTTGCTGTTTCTTCCTGCACTTTCCACAAGCAACTGGTTTATTTGAAAAACGTGGATTCGGTATCTACTGAAAACTTCTATCCCAGGCAACAACCCCCTGAATATCGCATACAAACGCGTGATATCATGTACGTTAAGATATATTCCCTGAATGAGGACATGAGTAATCTCATCAATCAAACAGTAGGAAGCACACAGCAAAATCTTTATCAGAACGAAACAAGTCTTTACATCAACGGCTATACTGTAAGTGATTCGGGCTATATCGAAATTCCAATACTGGGCAGGGTTCAGGTTGAGGATAAAACCATGGAAGAAGCCATCAATTCTCTCCGGGACCGGGCATCCATTTACCTGAAAGATGCAACAGTTATTGTTAAACTTCTTTCCTTCAAGGTTTCTGTGATCGGTGAAGTTTATCGGCCCGGCACCTATAATAATTACACCAATCAGCTCACCGTCCTGGAGGTCATCAGTATGGCAGGTGACATTACCGATTACGGCAATCGCAAACAGGTTCTCGTTTTGCGCCCTACTACCAGCGGCACCAAAACCTACAGGCTCGATCTGACCAATAAGAATATTCTCACCTCTGATGGGTTCTTTCTCCTTCCCAATGATATCGTTTATGTGGAACCCATTAAAAGCAAATCCTTCCGGATCAATATCCCTACCCTCACCCTGGCTTTGACATCCGTGACCACTTTAATTCTGGTACTGAATTATATTGATAATTATTGAAAGGAATGCCTGCAGGACTTACTTGCTCCTGTACCTGCGGAATATGATATTGAATATCGCTTTCCAAAAATAAACCCAGTCGGTACGTAACGGATGCTTTTCGTAGGCTTTCAGGTATTTGAGTTCCGAGGCAATGATTTCCTCCAGGGTTTTCGGATAATCCACATAAAAGGGAGGAATCAGTCCTGGTTTGCTCATAATCCGCAGCTTCTGCAATTCAAGGGTGTACAACCTGAAATATTGTCTGCTTAAAGGCCTGACGCCAAAAAGCTTCAGATCGCCTTTGATCAGGTTGATCAGCATGGGCAGTTCATCGAGCCAAAAAGAGCGCATGATCTTACCGATTGTGGTTACACGGAAATCATCCCGAAATTTCCCCCCTTCCTGCAGTCCGGTTCTTTCATAAATATAATCCTGAAGGTATTCCGCAAAAGGATGCATGGTGCGCATTTTATAAACCTTGATGGCTTTCCCGCCTTTACCGATGCGTTCAAGGGCAATCATTGGACCGTAGCTCGGATTCTTCGGGAAAAGGGGTTCCTTAACCTTAATGGCGACAAAATACAGACCTTTGTTTATCACTTTTTCATCCAGGATTTCAAATCCGCACGAATACAGACGTCCAAAAGTTTCGGCTTTTGATAGTACCCGGTTCTCTCCCCTGGTTAATATGAAGTAGAGTTTCTTGGTAAGAGCAAACTTGGGAAATACGCGTTTTACTATAAAATCAAGGGTGTAATATAAATAATTGATACCGGTGGGATATTTACTGAGGATTCGTTTCTTGCGCATATTCTTCGATTCAAAATAATCGATGAAAAGTCCCCCTACTGGTAGTTTTGAGTTTACCGATTCAAAGTACTTATTGATGTACCGGAAATCATTTACGCGTCTTACATTCAGGATGCATTCAAAAGAATGCTGTATCTGGGCGTCGATATTGAATCTTGTGGTTGTTGCAATAACCAGGGTGTTTGGAGAGTCAATGGCGGCATAGTTTACAACATAATTGAATGCCTCTTCCCCGATTTCGTTTTTCAGGTATTCCTCTCTCAGCCCAAAATCATACCGTGGTAATTCTTTTTTGATGTGGAAAACAGGGACTTTCTCCTTAAATGCCAGGTTACTGACTTGAATAATTGGACCTGCCGTTCCGTTTTCGTATTTCACCCGGGTATTTTTAAATACAAAATATATTGAACCTAATAATAATTCAGCAAGGGTAGCAACACCTACTGTGCCAATAACTATAAACCGGGAATAATTGAAGCTTTGAAAAAGATACATCATGCTGGTCACAATGAAGAAAATAATCAGGTTGGCAATCAAACCCTTTCTGAGCATAATCATATAGGTAGATTGTGCGCGGAAATTGTATTTCTCCAAAGAAAAGGAAATGATGATCCAGATAAGAAGAAAAAGGAGAAACGAGTTAAAATAGCTTACATAATAGACGGTACTTACTCCAGGCTTTATCCATACACATAAGGCAAATGATGCAGTAACCAAAACCAAATCACTGATAAATCCGGCAATGAAACCTTTTTGCATTCCTCTTCAATGAATCCGTATATAACTATTATCGAATATCTGCTGCAAATTTAACCAAAATGATCCCTTTCGTAATACTATCTTGAGCAAACATGCGATAAATAGTCAGTATATTTATTCCACATTGACAGAAAGTGAAAAAAAGCCCCAAATGCTTAAGAAGCGTTGCGCCTAACGGGATTGCAAAATAAAATACAGCAACGGCAATTTGGGGCTTATGGGAATTGATAGGATCTGTACTGGCTGGTTATTATTTAGTTGCATGGGTCATTTACTGAACCCGGTGTACCCAGGTCCCCTGTGGTATAAATACTTCTGGAAATGCACCAGGAATTCCCCGCTGCAACCGCTGCCAGGGTCATTTTCCCGGGATCAAGGCATAATGAAGCGCCTGATGTCTTTGGAAATCCATCGTTGCCGTAATTCACAGAACATATTACAGAACCATCGTTGCCATTAGTCCCGTAATTGCATATAGTCAGCATACAACCTGTATTGTTGAGCGTAATGGATGAATTGTATAAATATTTCGTGCCGGGAACTGCATTTTCAGTGCGCGCAAGAACAACGTAACCATGGGCTGCCAGGATAAATGGCCCTTTTATGACATGACTTTCAGTATCATTCTTTCTGATCACAAGATTGTTCAAATCCACTGAACGACTGGTAGTGTTGTATACTTCAAACCATTCTCCTTCGGCATCCGTCAGGGCAGTGGGATCATACATGATTTCTGAGATCAGCAGGTCGCCGGTACCCAGATTACCCGCTGCAGGCACGTCATTGTTGCCTGAGATATCAACAATTTCAACTGGTACGGGCATTTCATCAAGTCTGATATCAAAAAGGAAGGTACCTGGTGTGGCAGCTGCATCAACATGAATTTCATAGTGCTTCTTTGGCTGAGGCGCAGGAATTGAACCCGTAAGAATCTTAACTTCAGGGGATCCTGTGGTACCCGTACGCGTGAGTGTGGCTGCAATGCTTAAAGCGGACGCCTGGAAATAACCCGCACGGGTTTCTTCTCTGGTAAAGGTGAGTGATCCAGAAGAAGAACTTACTGTGCAGCTGAAATCTGTAAAGCTGGCCTTCACGTTTTCCGAGTAAATCACGGTTACCATGACATTGGCCAGTTCACAATTCACAGAAACCGTTTGTGATGAGCCGGCTGTAATGGTAAAAGGTTCTGATCTCCCAAAATAGTAAGGATTCTCAAAGGCGGCAGGCAGATTATTATCGGAGTGAGCCGTTACATAGTATTCACCGGCCTCTAATTCAATTGCCCCAGGCATGTCAGAAGCCTTTGCAAATACGCGGACTTCTTCACCCGCAGCATTGAAAATTACAACTTTGAAATCTTCTGTTGCCAGAGTTGATTTCAATTGGCTGGACACTTCATTAACGCTGATGAACAAACCTATGTTCACCTGCAATATCCCTGTTGGTTTATCTGCACCCTGGTCCTCTTTTTGGCAGGCCCCGGCAAGCAACAGGAATACGGAAACAATAGTCAGGATGTTGTTTTTCATAAGGGTTACTTGGATATTAACTTGGGTTTCTGATGTATTAATACCCCAAGCAGGTAAAAAGTAACCCTGAATAAAAAAAATATTACGCTGAACCGGTTTCTGCCAGAAAAAGCGGAACCATGTACTGAACAGATTCCCTCACCGGAATAAAGCTCATATTAAGGGTCTCAACTATTTTTTTATTTGAATAGACCGCTGTTCCAGCTGCTATTTCAAGTGCTTTCCTGGTAATGCGTGACGGTGTACCTGTAATGGTTGCCCGCACTGCTTCCGCCATCAGTGCCAGCCTGCTCAGTAAAGGAGTGATCCTGTTCGCAGGTCTGGTCCGCTGCATGGCGTCAGCGATAAAATTTAAAAAATCACGATGGGAAATATTCTCGCTATTAATGATGTATCGCTCTCCGAAATATTTCCCTTCCATTAGCTTAATCATGGCCGAAGATACATCGCGTACATCAATATATCCCCCTGAACCCGGGGGATAGAATTTAAGACCCCTGTAAACCTCCCGGAGAATTTGTCCTCCGGAACTATGCCACATACCTGGACCAATGATTACAGCAGGATTTACGATAACGGCCTGAAGTCCCTCATGAATGCCCCTCCAGACCTCCATTTCGCCTTTAAGTTTGCTGATGGAATACACAGAGGCGCTCTCTCCGGGATTCCAAAGCAGGTCCTCATCGACGGGGGCAGTACCTTCGGGTTCAACCAGCGTTGCAATTGAACTCACATGACAAAGCTTTTCAATGCCCTGCTCAAGACAGGCATTTACCACATTTATCGTACCCTGTATGTTTAACTCAAAAAGTTTTTCTTTATCGCGCGGATTAAAGGAAACCATGCCTGCAGTATGATATACCTCAGTCACACCACGCATGTGTTCCATCAGGTCAAAATAATTCAGCAGATCTCCCTGTATCCATTCAATCTGATCCCATTTTGACGGGATGTTATCTCCGTAAAATCCAAATACTCTCCTGGCGGTGTCAATTTTATTCCGGTTGCGGTATAAGGCCTTTACACGATATCCTTTATTTACAAGATCATGCAATACTTGTGTCCCTAAAAACCCGGTGGCCCCGGTCAACATTATCATCGGTTTAAGCAAATTAGCAGATTTATGACCTTGTATATGTTCCGAAATAGGCTACAATTCTTTTATTAACAGGGAAAATATCCGGATAAGATATTTTTCAGCTTTCCCGGCAATTTCAAGTATATCTTCTAATTTGGCTGGTTCCAGATGATCCGGATCACATTCGTCAGTTAGTACAGAAATAGCGGCACAGGGAAGCCCCATGTGATTCGCCACAATCACTTCAGGTACCGTAGACATGCCAACGGCATCAGCAAAATTTCTGTACATTCTATACTCGGCACGGGTTTCAAGATTGGGTCCCATCACCGAAGCATATACGCCCTTGTGCAGAATAACCTTTTCACGACCGGCGATTTTGAGCAATTTGCTGTTCAGAAATTCCGAATATGGCCGGCTCATATCGGGAAATCTAGGACCAAAAGCATCCAGGTTTTTGCCTCTGAGGGGATTATCGGGTAACAGGTTGATGTGATCATCAATCAGCATCAGGCTGCCTTTCTTAAAATTTAGGTTCATAGCCCCGGCAGCATTCGACAGTAATAAATACTTTATACCAAGGCTTTTCATTACCCTGATAGGAAAAGTAACCTCCTCCAGGGAATAGCCCTCATAATAATGAAACCTGCCTTGCATGGCGAGGATGTTTTTCTGGTGAAGCTTGCCAAAAATGAGTTTACCGGAGTGAGACTCCACGGTAGCCAGGGGGAAATTAGGAATATCCTGGTAATCCATGGTACGGATAATATCCAATTCATTTACCATCTTCCCCAACCCGGTTCCCAGTACAATCCCGATCTCAGGATTGATGATACCTGCGGCATTTAGATATGCAGCAGTTTGCTTGATCTTTTCGTACATGAACGGAGGTATTTGCAGGTCAAATGTAGCGATTACCTTTCAATCTCCAATAATACTTCATCTTTGGCAACTGAATCTCCCGGCTTAACATGGATCTTCCGGACCTTTCCGGAAACCTGGGTGATAATCTCATTTTGCATCTTCATAGCCTCCAGAATAAGGATGGATTCCCCTTCCTTTACCCGGCTCTGTTCTTCAACAAGTAATTCTACAATTTTACCTGGCATGGGTGCAGATACCACTTCAAGCTTATTGGTCTGCTTGTATTTCTCAAGGTACTGCCTTCTCCTGAAGGATATGGGTGATTCAATTGTAAATGAATAACTCAGCCCATTTAGCAGTACGGTATATTTATTCTGGCTTTTGTCGGTAATTTCTGCAAGGTATTTTTTGTTCTTGTACTCAATAACAGTAAAGCCTTCTTCATCCTCAAAGATCTTAACGTCTTTCTTGTGACCGTTAATTTTGAGTTCCTCGCTAAAAGGATTTCTGACAACATACTTTTTGCCGCCCGGCGTTACCGCGATATACTCAGGCTCGAATTTTTTCGTTTTCTTAAGCAGACTCATAACTCGGGGTCTATAAAGATTTAAGACGTTTGTTCAACACCCAGGGGCTGATGTTCTTCCCCCGTTCAAAGTCGGGCTTTTCAGTCCGCGTGGTTTCAAGTTCGGCTGCAAAGTCAAATGCAGCAACATAGGCAGCAAGCATTTCATCTTCTTCCTCATTGTAAAAAAGTTTATCCATATCCTTTTCAATAAAAGAAGTATTGAAATCCCCTTTCTTGAATTTCTTATGATTCATCACGGCAAGGCAAAAGGGTATGGTTGTCTTAATGCCCCGGATCCAGATCTTTTTCAGAGCTGCAGATGCAGCTGAAATGGCTTTTTCCCGGGTTTCTGCATGCACAATAAGTTTGGCCACCATGGAATCAAAATATGGCGTGATCACAGAATAATCGGTAATACCGGTATCCACCCTGATGTTCTTCCCCTTGGGGAAGGACACTTTCTCAATGATCCCCAGATTAGGAGAAAAACTAGCCTGGACATCCTCAGCGTTAATCCTGCATTCAATGGCCCATCCCGTAAGGGTAACGTCATCCTGTTTGAAGGCAAGCTTATGCCCCTCAGCAATCTTGATCTGCCATTCTACCAGGTCAATTCCCGATACAGCTTCTGTAACTGGATGTTCAACCTGGATGCGGGTATTCATCTCCATGAAAAAGAAATTCCTGTCAGCATCAAGCAGGAACTCCACTGTCCCAACAGAATAGTAATTAACAGCCTTGGCAATCCTAATGGCAGCCTCACCCATTTCTTTCCTTAACTTCTCATTAATGGCAAAAGAGGGAGATTCTTCTATCAGTTTCTGATGTTTTCGTTGAATGGAACACTCGCGTTCACCCAAATGCACATAGTTGCCATGGAGGTCTCCCATGATCTGAAATTCTATGTGTCTTGGATTTCTAACATATTTTTCAATAAATAACGAAGCATCATTAAAAGCCTTTTCGGATTCATTGGCTGCCATTTTAAACATCTTCTCCATGTTGGATGCCTTCTCTACAATGCGCATGCCCCTTCCGCCTCCACCTGCGGCGGCTTTTAATATAACAGGATAACCTATTTTCAAGGCTATGTCAGCAGCTTCCTTCGGATTCTTAACATTTCCCTGGCTTCCCTGCAACAAGGGTACCTTATACCTTTGGGCGATTTGCTTGGCAATGGTCTTATTCCCCATTTTATAAATTGCCGAAGCAGAAGGTCCGATAAAAATGATGTTCTCTTCTTCACAGCGCCTCGCAAAATAGGGATTTTCAGCAAGAAATCCGTATCCCGGATGAATGGCGTCAGCCTTAACCTGACGAGCAGCTTCGAGGATCCTTTCCACATCAAGAAATTCAGGTATTTCATCCTGGGTATGGGAAAAATCAATAACATCATCGACCAGCCTGAGATACAAGGCATTGGGCTCTTTGGCAGTCTTAATCCCAAAGGTTTTAATTTTTAATTTCTTTGCAGTCTCATGGATTCTCACGGCAATTTCGCCACGGTTTGCAATCAGCAGGCTCTTTATTTTCATCCTGACAATTTAATGGTTAAAACCTTAGATATAACTAATCCGGAATTACAGGGGGATATTCCCGTGTTTTCTGGACGGAACGCTGACATGCTTGTTTTCGAGCGCTTCGAAGGCCGCAATCAACTTTTTGCGGGTAATCGCAGGATCGATAACCTCGTCAATGTATCCCTTATCATCGGCCACATAGGGATTGGCAATCTCATCACGGTATTTGACCGTAAGTTCCTTCTTTAATTTTGCTGGATCATCGGATTCGAGCAACTCTTTGCGATAAAGTATGGATACTGCTCCTTCCGGGCCCATCACGGCGATTTCTGCCGTTGGCCAGGCCAGGTTAAAGTCCCCTCCGAGATTTTTGCTGTTCATAACGCAATAGGCGCCTCCGTATGATTTTCTCAGGATGACAGTTACCTTAGGAACTGTTGCATCTGCATAGGCATATAATAATTTTGCGCCATGCCTGATAATTCCGTTATGCTCCTGATCAACACCGGGTAAAAAGCCCGGGACATCTTCGAGAGTAAGAATGGGTATATTGAAAGAATCACAAAACCTTATGAACCGCGCCCCTTTAATAGAAGAATTGATGTCCAGCGTCCCTGCCAAAACCTTGGGCTGATTGGCCAGTATGCCAATCGTTTTCCCCTTGAGCCGACCAAACCCTATAACCAGATTCTGGGCAAAATATATGGATACTTCAAAAAATGAGTTCCTGTCAATGATGAGATTGATAATTTCTTTTATATCATAAGGCTTATTCGGATCATCAGGAATGATATCCCGGATGCGATCATCAACACGGGGATCAGCATCACAATACTCAAAAAAGGGAGGATTCTCCAGGTTGTTGGAGGGCAGATACGACAATAACTTCTGTACCCCGCGGATGGTATTTTCTTCATCTTCATAAACAAATTGTGCTACTCCGCTCTTTTTCATATGAACCATTGCGCCACCCAGGTCATCAAATGAAACGTCCTCATTCAGAACTTCCTTAACAACATTGGGACCTGTCACAAACATGTAACTTGTTTTGTTGGTCATAAAAATGAAGTCCGTAATGGCCGGGGAATAAACTGCCCCACCGGCAGCAGGCCCCATGATTACGGAAATCTGGGGTATAACACCCGATGAGGTCACATTCCTGTTGAAAATGGAGGCGTATCCGGCCAGACTGGCCACTCCTTCCTGTATCCTGGCTCCGCCTGAGTCTATTAAACCAATAATGGGTGCGCCCATCTTTAAGGCCATGTCCTGGATTTTCGAAATTTTCGCTGCATGCACAGATCCCAAGGATCCCCCCATTACCGTGAAATCCTGAGAGTAGGCAAATGCCAGACGACCACTGATTTTGCCGTATCCGGTGATCACCCCATCCCCATAAGCTGTTACCTTCTTGCCAAAATCTCCTCCAGATGCGGCAGGCATCGAGAAAGCATCAATCTCTTCAAATGTATCAGCATCAAAAAGCATGTCAACCCGTTCACGGGCAGTCATCTTCCCTTTGAGATGCTGTTTTTCAATTATGCCATCACTCTGTTGCTCGGCATAGACTTTTGTCCTTTCAAGAAAACGCGTGTATAACTTTCCTTTTACATCCATTTGAAAAGAATTAAGGAATTAATGAAATAAGGACTTTAAAATTGAGAAAGTGACCGGAAGGAATTTGTAATATTTCAACGGACAGAATTGCTGCATAGATAAGAATTATCAGTTTCATATCCCTTCTTAATTGTTTGCCCATATGCCTGACTTTCAGGCCATCATCAGGCGGTCAAAAGAACGTGGATGCTGAATGAGCGCAACAAAGTTAATATAAAAAAAATAACATAATCAATAGGCTGCAGGAGAGATCTTTTAACCAATTGATCATCTTATTCTTGGCGAAGAATATTTTTACGCGATTATTTCCCTGTCTTGTTACGGAAATCGTAGATCAGACTTCCTGTTAAATACCCCATAATAGTGCCGACAGCAGTACTCGAATACCAATGGGAGGTAATGGGACATGAACCGGTAGCGCATCCGATATGGCGCCAGTACAAAAAACCTCCGGCAATCCCCAGTATTGAAAGAAGAATGATATACCAGTATCTTAAGAAAAAGGGCTTCATTATTTAACGTTTAATACATCCCCAATGGCCTTCCGGAAGGTCTCCTTAGGAAGTGCTCCCATCGCCATCTGGGGCTGCCCATCCAGGGGAACAAACAAAAGGCTGGGGATACTCTGTATCCCGAACATAGCAGAAAGCTCCCGCTCCTCTTCTGTATTTACCTTGTAAATCTCAAGCTTATCGGCATATTCCTCCTTCAACTCTTCCAATACCGGAGCAACCACCCTGCAGGGACCACACCAGTCAGCATAAAAATCAATAATGGCCGGTTTACTTCCCTCGTATTTCCATTCCTTGTTGGTCTCGTAATTGAAGACTTTTTCCTTAAAGGTGTCTTTGGTTAAATGTTCTAATCCCATTATACTTGTGTTTTTTTATTTGCAGTCACACGTCAAAAATCATGCCCTTGTATTAATATATCTATATATTTATATTTATAATGACGTTTTGTCATATGATCTTAAAAGCACAACTTTAAACAACAGGTAAAGGATTTTGTTTATCAATGCTATTCATCTTGGACCAATAGCTGTAATCAACTGACGATCTCTGAATAACGTTGGAAAGTAAAATTAAAACGTGGCAAGAGCTCCTTATACAACTCACCAGATTCCAGCATTTCTTCATCGCCTTCCTCATACATCCACTTTAAATGGATGGTTCTTGCATCGGGATTTTTCTCTATGACCTTGAAGAAATCGAGCAACTGCTTGGATACACTCGTATTGAAATAATCAAGGTTAATTTCAAGGTTGATCTCCTCCGCTGCAAAACCAGTTACCCATGAGATCAATGGTGCAAAGAATTTTTCCGCATTTTCGGGTAAAGCTCTTCCTTCTATTTTCAATTCACCGGTAGTTTTGAATGAAACTGTAGGAAGTGAATCAGTCCCCGGGATATATAAATCTTCCATAGGTTGGGTTGTTTAAATCTATTGTCCGATATGCCTTAATATTTTAGTATGAAAGTAATAGAAAAGTACACTCACGCTATATCCTCGTCCATTTATTTTGCCTTGCCTTCAATTGTCTTTCTGTCCCCTGATCTTCCTGTCGAGTTCATTCCAGGCCAAAGCACCAGCTCCCAGAACCCCTGCATTCATGTCCGGCAAACTTGATAGCAATATCTTCACCTTATTGCGGTAAAGGGGCAACAGGCATTCCTCCATATGCTTCTTGGTGGGATTGATGATCAGGTCTCTTGAATTGGCCAGGCCTCCCAGGAGGAAGATCGCTTCAGGACTGTTGTGGGCAATCGTGTCAGCAAGCTTGCTCCCCAGTATCCAGCCTGTATGATCAAATGCTTCCAGGGCTATTTTATCTCCTCTTAATGCTGCCTCACTGATCATTTTTGCTGTCAGATCATTGTAGCATACTCCCCGTAACTCACTGTCAATCATCCTTTCAGATAATAGCCAGTATACGGTCCGCCGGATACCGGTGGCGGATGCATAGGTTTCCAGGCAGCCTTTGCGGCCGCAAGCACAATCCCTGCCATTTAACTGTGCGTTTACATGCCCCAGTTCTCCGGCAAAGCCATCCTGACCGTAAACGAGTGTGCCTCCAACGACTATTCCACTGCCCAAGCCGGTTCCCAGTGTAATAACGATGAAATCCTTCATATTCTTTGCCCCTCCAAAAACCATTTCTCCAATGGCTGCTGCATTGGCATCATTAGTGAGTGCAAGTGTCAAGCCGGGATAGTACTTCTGAATTTTATCCACAACTGGAACAATACCGTTCCAATTCAGGTTAGCGGCGTCTTCAATGGTTCCATGATAATAATTGCCTTTCGGCGCACCAATTCCAATTCCTTTAATATCAATTTGTCCCTTTAAAACAAGCATGGACTTTTCTATAGCCTGTAGCAATTCCTTAAGGTAATCATCAAAATCGTTATGAGTAGAGGTACTGGTGTAGCTTTCAACCAGACAATTACCTTCTCTATCTACTACTCCATACTTTGTGAAAGTGCCACCGATATCAATTCCAATTACTGCTTCCTTCATTACTGCGTTGTTTTTTAAGGCCCATTTATTATTGCCGGGTATTCATAGTCGCACGGGATGACCGGGAATTTTCTGGTCGACCGGCGGGGGACAATAAAATTAAATACAAAGCCTGGAATAAAGTGCTATGCCCCTCCGTTTCTATAGATAATGGTCTAAAAATAGTATTTTTTTCAATCATTTATAAAGCGTGACCGGATTATTTACAGTTCAGCCCATCTGTCAGATGACCCAAATAATTCTGATTACGCTTATCTGCAATATCCGGAAAATGCCTATATTTATTTTCATTAATTCTGTGATTCTTAAATTCCGACCCTATGAAAAATTTTATTGTTCCCATCGATTTTTCCGCTGAATCGTTCAACGGTTTAAAGATGGCCGTTCTCTTTTCCAAAAGAACCCAGATTAACATTCAGCTGGTATACGTTCTTCATAAATCATCGGAATCAGATAAAACTGCCCAGGATAACGAGCAGAAACTCGCTCAGGAGAGTTTCGAAAAAATCGTTAATGAGTTTACCCCACAACTTGGCAATGATTCTCAAATCAATGCATTGATCAGAAAAGGACGGATATACCAGGAAATTGTGAATCTGGCAGCAGAACTCCCCAATTCTGTTATTGCTGCATCCACACACGGCGCTTCCGGTTTCCAGGAATTGTTTATCGGCAGTAACACCTTTCGTATTATTTCAGCCACCGAAATACCTGTCATAGCGCTTCGTAAAAACTATTGTCCTGGCGATATTTCCAGAATTGTACTTCCAATCGATATGTCAGTCGATTCACGTCAGAAAGTCCCTTTTACCACCGAAGTAGCCAAGCTCTTCGGGGCAGAGATCCATGTTGTTGGTGTACAAAAATCCCGTGGTGAGCGAAATATGCAAAAAATCAGGTCTTATACCAGTCAGGTAGCCGGTTATGTGGAAGGCAAAGTGCACTGTGAAAGCAACGAAGTGTTTGGGGAGAATGTGCCCGAGCTGATTATTAATTATGCCAATACCATTAAGGCTGATCTGATTTCCATAACTACGGAACAGTCATCCGGCCTCAGCCTGATTATGGGCAATACGGCACACCAGATTCTCAACAGGGCTGAAATACCGGTTCTTTGTCTTACCCCGAGACACCTAAGAAAATCCGGAACCTTTGTAACCACAGGAGGTTGAAGTAATCTATAATAAACTTCACTTTTTGTTCAGGATCCTTCTGAGCTTGCCGGGAATTCTGGTTGCCCGTGGTACATCTTCATCATAATAACCATGTTCATAACCGTAACCATAGCCATAACCATACCCATAACCATAACCATATCTGTAAGAATAGCCATAATAACCCTTGGTATGTACATCATTGACCAGCAAGGTCATGTTCTTTAAACCGCGCTTGATATACAAATCCTCCACCAGTTGCAGTACTTGTTTGCTGGAGTAAGCATGCCTGATTACAAATACGTGAATATCCACCATTTCTTTCAATAGCAGCGCGTCTGTCACAATGGCAATAGGGGGTGTATCGATAACAATATAATCGTATTCTTTTTTCATGCGGTTCATAAAATCGCTCATTCTTGCCGATTCGATCAGTTCGGCAGGATTGGGTGGGATTGGACCGGAAATGGCAACAAAAAGGTTGTCCACATTGGTGGGATGAACGATAGATTCATACCCGTTCATGCCGGCCAGGTAAGTACTGATGCCCGACAGGTTCTCGAGCCTGAAAATCTTATGAATCTTCGGTTTCCTGAGATCCAGGCTCACGAGAAGCGTCTTTCTCCCAGCCATGGCCAGAATAGCTGCCAGATTTGCGGCACAGAAGGTTTTGCCTTCTCCGCTTATGGTTGAAGATATAGAAACGATCTTATGGGTTTCATTCTTCAGCAGGTATTGAAGGTTCGCCCGCAGTGACCTGAACGATTCTGCAAGAGCTGATTTGGGATTTTCAAATACCGGGAGATCATAGGATTTTTCGTTGTGGCCAATGGAACCCAAAATGGGAACCGTCGTTTGTTGCTCGATATCCTTTCGGTCAACAATTTTGTTGTTGAAGTATTCTATCAGAATCAGGAGCATTAAGGGTAGAATTCCCCCCAAGACCAGGGCCATCATATAATTCATGGAGGTTTTCGGCTTAATCATAACAGCGTTCTCAGGCCTGGCGGTGTCAAGCAGGCGATGATCCGATGTGTTGGAAGCCTTTGTGATCCCAGCTTCTGCTCTTTTCTCAAGCAGAAAGGTATAGATCTGGTCATTAATATTAAACTCTCTTTGTATATTAATGAGCTGCCTTTCCGTAAACGGAAGTTTCTGAATTTCTTTCTCTAGGTTGATCACCCGCTTATTCAACCCATTCATGGAAATATTGTTGGCTTGAATGAGGTTGTTCACATTTTCCAGAATATCCATCCTCAGGTTCTCCAGCTGGATATTTATCATGGTTAATTTGGGATTGTTCTCATTGGAACTGAACTGAAGATTCCTCCGCTCATCTATGAGTTCATTGATCTGTGCGATAAGTGAGTTAAGGAGGGCATCCTGAATGCCCATGACCGAAGGGGCAATGATTTCGGTATTGTCTTTCTTGCTGGTTATGTATTTCTTAATGTATTCAAAATAACTGCCTTTGATGTCTATTTCGGCTTTTTCTGTGTTCAGGGTTTCCATCTGCTGGAACAGGGCATTCCCTTCCTGGCTGATGTTGATGATCCGGTTGGCCGATCTGAAGTTCTGAAGCCTGATGCCAGCAATCTGCAGAGAATCAATGATTTCTCTCAGCTGGTCATCTATAAAGCGGATTGTATTGGATGAAGTTGTATTCTTTTCATCCAGGTTGGACCGAATGTATACCTGGGCAAGTTTATTCAGATAATCACATATCTGTTCTTTGTTGGGACCGGTTAGCGAAAGAGTTAGTATGGAACCTTTCTCATCGTTCACTTCAACCTCAAGTCCTGCCCGATAACTGTTTACCAGCCCGTTGAGATCATGAAGTATAAAGTAATACTTCAGCGGGAAATTGCTGAGGTTTTTTAAACTTTCCGGATTTCTGGGAAGCAATATAAAATTGAAACTTTCATGTTCAAATGATTGACCGAAATATAAAATCTGGGAAACGCCAAATTTATCATCAATAGTGAGCTTGTAAGTAGAAGGTGACAAAATGGTGATGCTCACCGGGTAATTATACTGATTGGGTTTTGATGTGTCGGGCACCACAATAAACGGGGAGCCGTTGTAAAGCTTCGACTCTGCTATACCGCGTCTTCCCACTGCTGTGTATGTAATTCCAAAATCCAGGTTCTTCAGGGCGGTGTGCGCCATCTTGTAGGATTTGAGCACTGTGATCTCATTCTGGACAACCGCTTTGGTTCTTCTGTTGCGTATATTGGTCATGTCCTCGATGATGCTTTCAATATCGCCCCGGGGAGTATTTTCATTGGCAATAATAATAGAACAGTTCGCCCTGTAAATATCTTCGGAATAGCGATTTACCAGGTAGGCAATAGTCAGGGCAATAAATACTGATAATGCAAACCACCACCAGTTATACAGGATGCGGTACAGGTATTTTTTGATATCAATACTTTCTTCCTCTCGGTAAATTTCAGGGTAAGTATCCATGCGGCTTATAGGCTGAATATGAAACGTGTAAAGATAGTAAAATAAAAATCCTATATTTGTTTACCTTAACATTTGTAAATGAAAAAGCTTGTTGTTCTAACTGGTTCTGGAGTAAGCTCTGAAAGTGGATTAAAAACGTTCCGGGATTCGGGTGGGCTGTGGGAGAATTATGATGTAATGGAGGTAGCGAGCTACGTCGGTTGGAAAAAAGACATGGAACTTGTCTTGCGGTTCTATAATGACCGCCGTGCCCAGCTTCAGAAAGCCAAACCGAATGCAGGACATACCGGACTGGTGGAACTGGAAGAATATTTCGATGTTCAGATTATCACACAGAATGTTGATAACCTGCATGAACAGGCCGGCAGTAAAAATGTGCTGCACCTGCATGGCATACTCACCCGCGCCCGCAGTACAGGTGATCCCGGGCTGGTTTACGAAATCGGATACAATCCCATAAATCCCGGCGATACTTGTGAAAAAGGATTTCAGCTCAGACCCGATATTGTCTGGTTTGGAGAAGCCGTACCCGCCATTGAAGAGGCCGCCGCCATCACCAGTATGGCAGATATCTTTGTTGTGGTCGGAACCTCGATGGTAGTTTACCCGGCAGCCGGACTGATCGATTTTGTACCCAAACAAACTCCCATATTCCTGATTGATCCAAATGACGTTGCCGTGCCCATTTACCGGCATGTTCATTTCATCAAGGAAAAGGCAGGGACAGGAGTCAGCTTGCTGAAGCAAAAGCTGATCAGTGAATATCTCTTATCCCCAAAAGCATGAAACATTTTCTGCTTTTTATACCATTACTGTTTTATTGTTCCATGAGTTTCTCCCAGGTTTTTCATGGCGGCGTTCTGGCCGGTATTACAGCTTCACAGGTTGATGGCGATACCTATTCTGGTTTTGATAAGCTGGGCTTTCAGGGAGGCGTGTTTATCATTACGCCCATAACAAAGGGTATTGATGCCCGCCTGGAAATTAAATTTACTTCACGGGGGGCCAAAAATCAGGCATCCGAGGATAATACTGGTTTTTATAAACTGACGCTGTTCTATATTGATCTGCCTGTACTTGCTGCAATTAAAGTTAAACAGCTGGGATCCATTGAGTTCGGCTTGATACCGGGTTACCTGTTTGCTGTAACCGGTGAGGATGATTATGGGAAAATTCCCGCAGAATCCCTGGTTGATTTCCATAAATTTGACCTGGGAACCTTATTGGGCATAAGTTTTAATGTTTCGGAGAAAATTGCGCTGAATCTCAGGTATTCTTATTCTATAATATCCATTCGCGACCTGGAATCATCAAATGACTATTATTCCTGGTTTGGAAACCTTTTTGGATTCTCTGAGGGAGATTATAACAATTACTTGTCTTTTGGCGTAAATTATCTTATCAAATAGTTCATATTCACCCTTTTCCAAAAAACATATAGGTGATGGCGATCGACGCTATTACCCCGGCCAGATCGGCCAGCAATCCTCCCGGGACCGTATATCGCGTGTTCCGGATGTTAACGGCACCGTAATAAACTGCCACGGTGTAGAAGGTTGTTTCCGTGGATCCCTGCATGATACAGGCCAGCCGGCCGGCAAAGGAATCCGGTCCGGAATGATTCATGATCTCGACCATCAATCCCCTGGCACCACTCCCGCTCAGCGGCTTCATAAAAGCTACCGGAAGGGCATCCACAAACCGCGTATCTGCACCGAAAAGAGCCACAAAACCGCCTATTCCGCCAACCAGAAATTCCAGGGATCCGGATGCCCTGAATACTCCAACAGCTACCAGCATGGCCACCAGGTAAGGAATTATTTTCACGGCCACTTCAAAGCCCTCTTTGGCTCCTTCGATAAAGGTTTCATAGAGATGAATCCTTTTTCTTACTCCTAAAACGATAAAAATGATTATAATAATAAACAACAGGAAATTCCCGGCAAAACCGGTGCGCGTTTCCATCATGGGCTGGGAAAGCCGGCTTAGGTAAGCGATAATTCCGGCAATTATGGCGGTGATTCCCAGAAGATAAGCTAATACAACCCTGTTAAACAGATTGATCCGCTGCCGGATGGCCACATAAATCAACCCGGTCATGGTTGAAAAATAGGTCGCCAGAATGATGGGAACAAATACATCGGTGGGAACTTTTGCTCCGCAGGCTACACGCATGGCCAGGATGCTGATGGGAATCAGCGTAAGGCTTGAGGTATTCAAAACCAGAAACATAATCTGGGAATCTGAGGCCTTACCCGGATCAGGATTTACTTCCTGCAGCTCCTTCATGGCTTTCAAACCCAGGGGAGTCGCTGCATTATCCAACCCCAGCATATTGGCGCTGAAATTCATCATAATCGAACCCATTGCCGGATGATTCCGGGGTATGCCTGGAAAAATCCGGCAGAAAAATGGATTCATCAATCGCGCCAGCACATTTACAGCTCCCCCTTTTTCTCCTATTTTCATAATGCCCAGCCAGAGTGTCATTACCCCGATCAGGTAAATGGATACCTCCACACTGGTCTTTGCCATATCAAAAGTACTTTGAACAATGACGGAGAAAACATCCCTGTCTGCCACGGTAAAAAGGAGGTTGAGGTGCTCCAGGAAAAAATCACGGAAATAATAGCCCGCCACCCTGAAGAGCGCTACCAGAAAGCCTATTAGGAAGAATCCGATCCAGATGTAATTCAGAATCATGATGATATTGTTGGCAATTGCAATTAATCAGTGACCAGTGCAAGATCGATTTGTTTACGGACCAGGTTAACCCGCACAACCTCAACCTGCACCGGGTCACCCATCTGATATTTTTTACCGGTGCGCCGCCCCCGGATACAATAATGATCCTCGTCATACTCATAAAAATCCCCGGCCAATCCACGAATGGGAATCATACCTTCGCATTTGTTCTCCAGGATCTCAACAAAGATACCCCATTCGATAACCCCCGAAACTACGCCTTCAAATTGCTGCCCTACCTTGTCTTTCATAAACTCGGCCTGCTTGTATTTGATCGATGCACGTTCGGCTTCCATTGCCAGTATTTCCATTTTGGAGGAATGCCGGCACATTTTTTCATATTTCTTCTGGTTCCTCGAAGGAGCGCCGGAAAGATAATCCGCCAGTAAACGGTGTGCCAGTATATCGGGGTAACGACGAATGGGCGAAGTAAAATGGGTGTAATAATCAAATGCCAACCCATAGTGGCCGATATTATCTGTAGTATAAGTGGCTTTTGCCATGGCCCGAAGGGCAAGGTTTTCAACAATATCCTGCTCACGGGTTCCACGAACATCCTCTAAAAGTTTGTTGAGAGAAAGTGCGGTCTGCCTGCCTGATTTGAGGGATAGCCTGTACCCGAACCGTTTTATGAATTGTGAGAATTTCTGCAGTTTCTCTTCGTCCGGACGGTCGTGTACTCGGTAAACAAAGGTTCTTTTCTCCTGCTTATTTTTCGTTTTGCCAATGAACTCAGCTACCTTTTTATTGGCCAGCAACATAAACTCCTCGATCAATTCATTGGAGAGATTATGTTCCCTTGCATAGATTCTCAATGGACGGCCCTTTTCATCTACCTCGATTTTTACCTCTTCTCTTTCAAAGGCGATTGAACCTGCCTTAAATCTTCTTTCACGCAGTATCCGGGCAAGCTGATTCAACTTGAGTACCTCCCGGGATAAGTCTCCATCGCCTGTATCAATTATCTGCTGTGCTTCACGGTAGGTGAACCGCCTGTCCGATTTAATCACGGTGCGGCCAAACCATTCTTCCAGCACATCAGCTTCCTCGTTCATGACAAAAACGGCTGAGAAACAAAGCTTTTCCTCTCCCGGACGGAGTGAACAGATATAGTTGGACAAACGTTCCGGCAACATCGGAACAACCCTATCGACCAGGTAAACTGAAGTCGCCCTGTTTAAGCCTTCTTCATCAATCAGACTTCCCGCACTGACATAATGGGCAACATCGGCAATATGCACCCCGACCTCCCATTTGCCATCCGCGAGCTGCTTCAGGGACAAAGCATCATCAAAATCCTTGGCATCATCCGGATCGATCGTCAGTGTATGAATTGATCTAAAATCACGCCTCGATAAAATTTCTGACTCACTGATATGATCACCGATCCGGGCGGCTGCTTCCTCTAATTCCTCGGTGAATTTATAAGGCAAACCGTACTCGGCCAAAATGGCATGCATCTCTGTTTCATTCTCCCCCTGATTGCCCAATACTTCAATAATTTCTCCAAAAGGATTTTTAGCCTTTGGGGGCCATTCTGTAAGCTTAGCAATGGCTTTCTGTCCGTTTACGGCACCATTCAGCTTATCCAGCGGAATGAAAAGATCGAACGGCATTTGCTTGCTATCAGGAGTTAAAAAAGCATACCTCCCGGCGATTTCAATAGTGCCGACAAAGGTTTCCCTGGCCCGTTCAAGAATCTCCACCACCTCGCCTTCCAGTGTCCTAGACTTCTTGTGTGCATAGATGAGTACCTTGACGGTATCTCCATCCAGAGCGTGATTCAGGTTGTTCTGAGAAACAAAAATATCTTCCTTGATGGTTTCTGTAACTATATAACCGTAACCACCGCGAGCTATATCCACGGTTCCGATAACATATCCGCCTTTTGATTTCAGGCGGAACCTGCCTGTTGAAATTTCCTCCAGGGCTTCCCTATCCTTGAGTTCATATAATATTTCGGTAATCAGGTTCTTCTCGGCCTTATCAGTAATCAGCAGGCTGGCTGACAACTGCTTGTAGTTGAATATCCTTTTAGGCTGCGAGGAGAAGATCGCCAGGATATTGTTTGACAACTCTTTCTTATTGAATCCTTTGCTTTGATGCTGCTGCTTTTTTCTACCCATGTCATTCAAATATTCGGAAAAGGTACGAAAGATTTAAACGTTGGAGTTAATGGTTGAATAACTACAGGCTGTTTTTAGCGATCCCAACTGCTTTTTCTTCTTTTTTGTCACCCAGTGGCTCAATGTGAATGGCAACGTCAAAAACATTATCAATCTTTGATTTAATGGAATCCTCAACCCGATGGGCAATTTCATGTGCCTCATTCAGGGTTAGCGCCCCGTCAACCTCAAGATCAATGGCAATCATTACCTTATGTCCAATATTCCTGGCTCTCACGCGATGCGGATGATGGGCTCCTTCAACAACATCTATGGCATCGAAGATCTTTTCATAAATGGCGCAATCCTTGGTGCCGTCCATAAGTTCAAGACTGGCTTCCCTGAATATGTTCAGGGCAACCCGGAGCACCCATAAACTAACCAGCAGCGCTGTAATGGTATCTAAAATAGGCAACTTCAAGACATAAATAAACACCAGCCCGAGCAATACGGAGGAGGAAATCAGCACATCGTTCTGCATGTTCCTGCCGTTTGCGATCAGCATGGAACTGCTGGTCTGCCTTCCTTTCCTGAACTGGTGCAGGGACAACAGCAGTTTCCCCACTATTGAGACGGCCGTAACTACAATGGCAAGCTTTCCGGGTATTTCATGACTGCTTCCCATAATAAGTCTCCTCACTGTAACTATAAGCAGTTGTGCGCCGGCAAAGAAGATAATGAAGGAAAGCAGCTTGGTTGCAATGGTGTCAGCCTTCCCGTATCCATAGGGATATTTCTTACTGGGAGGCCTGGTGAGTAAGCGGGCTGTGATCAAAGTGATCACCGATGTGATGATATCGCTGGATGAATCAACGCCGTCGGCAATTACGGCCAGGCTTCCCGATAAAAATCCGGCCACTATTTTAATGGCCGACAGGAATGCATTCCCGAATATGCCTACCCAGGATGCTTTTGCAATTTCTTTTTCCCGGTCAGCCATAAATTGGTCAGTCGTTCAGATTCCCAATCTTAACAAGCGTTTTTTCATCAAGGATCTTGATTTTTCGGCCATGCAATTCAATAAGCCCATCCTGTTTGAATTCCGATAAGAGCCGGATGACCGATTCGGTGGCTGTGCCAACCATATTGGCCAGTTCCTCGCGCGTCAGCGTTATTTGCAGGTATTTTTCATTATCGATATCAAAGTCTTTGCGCAAATGGATCAGCACTTCCGCCAATCGTTCACGAACAGTTTTCTGGGCGATGTCGGTGATATAATCATTAGCCTCTCCCAGTTCCTTGCAGGCAATCTGTAATAACTCCAGTGCAAAATTGCCGTTATGCTTTACGAATTCCAGAACGGTTTCAGCATGTACAAAGCAAATATAGGCGTCTTCCAGCACTTTCGCTGAGGTACAGGCCCTTTCGCGGGTAATGGTCGACCTGAAACCCATGATATCCCCTTTCTTTGCAAAACGGATGATTTGCTCCTTGCCGTCAAACCCGGTCTTATAAATCTTGATGATCCCTTTCTGAACACAGTAAAACCCGTTTATACGACTGCCTTCTGAATAGATTATCGTGCCTCGTTTATAGGTGTCCGGTTCCTGGTCAATAGGAATCATAGCAAGTTCGTCCGGGGTGAGATGTCTGAATATGGAGGAGTTGTCAATGAAACATTCCTTTCTTATCTGATTCGTCTGGTTTTTCATGCTCTAATAAATGACAGTGCGAAATTGACTAAATTTGTAATAAAGTTACCAAAAAAAAGAAAAAAACATGAAACATGCAATTAATGTTAAATGGACAGGAGATATGGCCTTTGAAGCAATAGTGGATGAACACAGGATTGTGATGGATTCAAAACCCGATGTAGGTGGGAAGAACAGCGGCCCACGTCCCAAATCCCTGTTGATGATTTCTTTGGCCGGCTGTACCGGCATGGATGTTATTTCAATCCTGAAAAAAATGAAAGTGGAAGTAACCGGTTTTAACATGAAGGTTATCGGTGATCTTACAGAAGAGCATCCCAAGCATTATACAGCCATGAAACTTGAATATGAATTCACTGGGAAGGACCTGCCGCTCGATAAAATAAAACACGCCATTGCGTTGTCGCAGGAGAAATATTGTGGCGTTAGTGCTACACTTAAGATACCTGTTGATATCGGTTATGAGATCAAGATTAAGGAAATCTGAAAATCCGCTTGTACTGTTATCTGAAAGATATGCTTAAACATTATTTGCAGGGTCTGATCGGTTTGTTTTACCCCCGTTTATGCGCAGTCTGCGGCAATGCCCTGTACCTGAATGAGGAAGTGCTTTGTCTTAAATGCTATGCTGGTTTGCCCAGGACCGGCTTTCACACAGATGTCGAAAACGAGGTTGCCCGTTTATTCTGGGGACGTATCCCCGTAATGCAGGCAACTGCCTTTATTGTTTTCAACAAGGACAGTCATTACAGCAGCATCCTCCACGAATTGAAATACAAAGGACAGCGACATATTGGTATGGAGATGGGCCGGCTTTTTGGCCTAGAACTCAGGGGAAGTCCCTTCGCCGAAACTGATCTTATTCACCCTGTACCCCTTCACCCTGGCAAGCTTCAGAAAAGGGGGTATAATCAGAGTGAATTGATCGCCAAAGGCTTGTCATCCGTGCTGCAGGTTCCTGTAATGACCGGACTGGTCATCAGAACTCTGGAAACCGGAACACAAACCAGAAAATCACGATATGAAAGATGGGAGAATGTCAGGGGCACCTTTCAGGTGGCCCGCCCTGAGCTTCTGCTCAACAAGCATGTTCTTCTGGTGGATGATGTAATAACCACAGGAGCAACTATTGAAGCTTGTGCCGAGTCTCTCCTCTCAATAAGCGGTGTTTCTGTAAGTATTGCCTCACTTGCTTTCACACGTCTACAATAATCTGCAGGCAGCCCCTGCAAAGTTTTTTTTATCTTTACGCTACAATAAATAAATTTACCTCCGGAAAATAATTCATCTGATTAACAGTTAACTATCTGATAGTAATAACCGGCTGACAAGCGTTTATAACGCATTGATCCTGAAAATACGGCATCTTGAAAAGACACGCACCTTATATAATCCTTTTTCTGGCCCTGATTATATTGCTCTTCAATGGATGCAGTGTTCAGAAAAACACCGGAATGTCCCGGGCCTTCCATAATCTTACTGCCAAGTACAATGTCCTGTTTAACGGTGAAGAAAGTTTCAGAGACGGCGTTGAGCGGATTGAAGATGGATTTGTTGATGACTATTCGAAAATTCTTCCCGTCTTTCCCTTTATGGAAAAGGATGCTGCTTCCCTTGCCTCGGCAGACATGGATCGCACCATAAAGAAGTGCTCCAAGTGCATCACCTTACATTCCATTACAGCCAAGCCCAAGGTGAAGGATAATAAAAACCTTACCCCAAAACAGCGGGAATTCTTCAGCAAAAAAGAATACAATATCTATATTGATGACGCATACTTGTTGATGGGCAAAGCTCATTTTTACAAACAGGAATATGATCAGGCCCTTGAAATCTTCCGGTTGCTTATAAACGATTTTAAGAATGAGCCTGTGGTTTACGAGACGCAGGTATGGCTTGCTCGCTTACTGACGCAAACCGGTCAGAAAAAAGATGCTTATGAAATTCTGAATATGCTGTCAAATAATGTTGAATTCCCCAAGAAACTGTTGCCTGATCTTTATACTTCCTTGGCCGATTATACCCTCAAGGAAAAGGATTATATACAGGCCGGTCAATACCTTGAAAAAGCTCTTGGGATTGAACATCAAAAGAAAACCAGGATCCGGCATCTGTTTATTCTGGCTCAGGTGTATGAAAAAACCGGAGACCTTCAACGCGCTTCCGACTATTATGCTCAGGTAATACAGATGAATCCGGTTTACGACATGGCTTTCAACGCCCATATTAACAGGGCTCTCGCCTATCAAAAGGGTTTCGGAAAGGCAGAGGATATTGAAAGTGAGCTCAATAAAATGCTGCGCGATGATAAAAACACCGAATATCAGGACCAGATATATTTTGCCCTGGGTAACCTGACCAGTAAAGAGGGAAACTATGAAAAGGCTCTTGAGTATTACCACAAATCGCTACAGGTCAATACCGGTAATGATCAGCAAAGAACCAGATCGTATCTTACACTGGCCAATTTCTATTATGCCATCCCCGATTACCCTCTTGCCCAGGCTTATTATGACAGCACCTTGACACTGATCGACCCTGACTTTGCCGACTATGAAGAACTGTTTACCAAATCTAAAAGCCTCACCCGGCTGGTAACTGAGATAAATACCCTCCAGCTTTCAGACAGTCTGCTCCTCCTGGGCAAACTTCCCAAACAGGAATTAAATACACGTATTGACGGTATTATTGAAGAGGAAAGAAAAAAAGAAGAATTGGCCAGGCAGAAACAGCAAGAAGAAATGCTTGATCAGCAATACGGAACAGAAATTTCCATGCAGAATCAGGCCAGACAGCAAAACAGGCCTGAGGTGGCCAGCTGGTACTTTTATAATGATGCTGCAAGAAGCCTTGGTTATCGTGAATTCAAGTTAAAATGGGGAAATCGGAAACTGGAAGACCATTGGCAGCGATCCTCAAAAGCAGTCACGAATTTTGTCGCCGGCACCCTGGAGGAACCCGATGCTGAAGTCGCGGAATCAGCTGCTTCACAGACAGCTTTCAGCAAATTGTCTCGCGAGTATTATCTGGTCAATATCCCCACCACCGATTCAGCTTTCGCTGCCCTGAATACCAGTGCTGAAGTTGCATTGAACAATATGGGGCTGATCTACAAAAATGATCTGAAAGATTATGAAAGGGCCAACGAATCGTTTAAAACCTTAATCAAACGTTACCCTGCTTCTCCATACCTGCTTTCATCATATTATAACCTCTACAGTATTGCAAGGGATCAGAACAATCAGGCCATGGTTGACTACTATAAGAATACGATAATAAGCCAATTCCCGGAAAGCATGTATGCAAAAGTTCTGTCAAACCCCGATTATTTTAGGCAACTCGAGGCGCAAGAGCGAGCGGTACAGCTGTATTATGAGCAGACCTATGACCTATTCAAAGCAGGAGATTATGCTGAAGTTGTTATCCGTTCCGAATATGCCTTGAAAACTTATCCCGATCATGCACTGATTCCGCGGTTTGCATACCTTGGAGCGCTGGCAAAGGGTAAAGGTTCCGATCAGCAGGAACTCAGGGTGAACCTCATTGCACTGGTTCAAAAGTACCCTGGAACCGATGTTGCCAGTGATGCACAAATCCTCATTGATTATATGAACAGGGAACATCCGGAAATGAAAGAAGCCGAGGAAGTTATACTGAGCCAGAAACTGTATCAGGTTTCCGGGAATGAACCGCATTTTTTTGCTTATGTGCTGGATAAAAAAATCGATGCCAACCAACTGGTTTTTAATATTATAAACTTTAATCTCGACAATTTTGATCAGCTCAATCTCAGGGTTGATATTGCTGAATTGAATACCACTCAAAAGCTGATTATAGTAAAGCCCTTCCCTGATAAAATAACTGTCATGCAGTACTTCAGCAGCATTACCTCCTCAAAGGCAATATTCAAGGATATGCCTGCTGTAAGCCTAATCCCGGTTTCCATTTCCGAGAGTAACTACAGTACCCTGAAGGAAGACAAATCCATTGATCGTTACCTGAAGTTCTACAATGAAACCTATCCATGAGCACTGATACCAAAAAGATAAAGATTCTGTGGACAGATGATGAAATTGATCTGCTGATCCCCCATGTACTTTTTTTGCAGGAGAAGGGTTATCATATCGATACTGCTACCAATGGAAGCGATGCCATCGACATGATCCAGAACGCACATTATGATCTGGTATTGCTGGATGAAAATATGCCCGGTCTTAGTGGTATCGAAACCCTCAATAAGATCAGGATCATTAATTCCGCCATTCCGGTGGTGATGATTACCAAGAGCGATGAAGAACATATTATGGAAACAGCCATAGGTTCAAAGATATCTGACTACCTCATCAAACCTGTCAATCCCAAACAGATACTGCTTTCCATTAAAAAGAACCTCGAAACCAAAAAACTCATCACCCGTGAAACAACATCTGCTTATCAGGCAGAATTCCGCAACCTGGGCGAACAAATAAACAGAGCCAGCAGTTACCAGCACTGGGAAGAGATTTACAGAAAACTGGTTTACTGGGAACTTGAACTGGAACGCTCCAATGATGCAGGCATGTTTGAGGTTTTCCGAATGCAGAAATCAGAAGCCGGACTGGGATTCAGCAGGTTCATCCGCAATAATTATCTTTCCTGGTTCACCGATAAAACTGCAGATAAACCCTTGCTCTCTCCAGGTGTTTTCAGGGAGAAAATCATTCCGTTGCTTGACAGGAATCAGAAAGTATTTGTTATCCTGATTGATAATCTGAGACTGGATCAGTGGCGAATTCTCTACTCCACCATCAGCGATTATTATTTACCAACGGATGATTCCCTGTTTTGCAGCATCCTGCCAACTGTCACCCAGTATGCCCGAAATGCCATGTTTGCCGGGCTAATGCCCCGTGAAATTGCTGGAATGAATCCCCAGCTCTGGTTAAACGACGATGAAGAAGGCGCCAAGAACCTGAATGAAGAGGAGCTTCTTCAGAAGCAATTTGCGCGTCTTGGCAAAAAATACAGGATTTATTATGAAAAAGTGCTCCACACCCGGTCCGGGAAGAAACTTGTTGAGAATTTTTCTAATCTCCTGCAATATGATCTTATAGTAATTGTATACAATTTTATTGACCTTTTATCCCATGCCAATACTGAACTGGAGATGATCCGTGAACTGGCCGGCAGCGATTCTGCCTACAGATCACTCGTTCTTTCGTGGTTCCAGCATTCCCAACTGCTCGACATCATAAAACTGTTGTCGGAAAAAGGAATTACTATCGTATTTACCACAGATCATGGATCTATCCGGGTAAACAACCCCTTAAAGGTGATTGGTGACCGGAAAACCTCAGCCAACTTACGTTATAAAATGGGAAAAAACCTGAATTACAATCCCCGTGAAGTTTTTGAGATCAGGGATCCTCATCAGGCTCACCTGCCCAAGACAGATATCAGTTCGGGCTACATTTTTGCCATGAATTCGGATTTTTTCGCATATCCGAACAATTATAATTATTATGTGGGATACTACAGGAATTCTTTCCAGCACGGGGGAATCTCCATGGAAGAAATGATCGTTCCGTTAGTTACCATGATCCCGCGTTAAATCTTTCTTTGTCCATCTTTATGCAAACCATAACCATTAATTCCCTGGATGAACTTGGATCTGCTGCCAAAAACTTCATTTCACTCGTCAAAGGATCGCGGATTTTTGCCTTTTACGGACCTGTGGGTTCAGGAAAAACAACCCTGATCAAAGCCATTTGTAAAGAACTTGGTGCTGTGGACGTGGTTACAAGTCCAACCTTTGCCCTGGTAAATGAATACAGGACAAGATCCGGTGAAATGTTGTATCATCTGGATCTCTACCGTGTAAATTCGGTGGATGAATTGTTTGACCTGGGTTATGAGGAATATTTCTACAGCAATAGCATTATTTTTATTGAATGGCCTGAAAAAGCTGAAGTTTTATTGCCGGAATCAACCATAAAGGTAACCCTTGAAGAAACCTCTGCCAACGCCCGTTTGGTAAGGATAGCCCATTGAAGGTACATTTGGAGGTAGACAGAATAATTTGATGATCTATTGATTTTGTAGTACCTTAGTCAGTGTACATTGAGATAAAACCTGAACGTCATGGTAGATCAGCGGCCGGAACCTGCAAGTAACCCCCTTATGTATGGCGGAATTTTGCCTCAGGAAGAATTACTTGCCATGGGGAAGAAATATAAAAAACTTACCATTGGTATTCCCAGGGAGAAACAACATATTGAGCAGCGGGTATCTCTTACTCCCGAAGCAGTTGAAGTGCTGGTGGACAATGGACATGAGGTTTTGCTCGAATCAAAAGCAGGAGAGGGAGCAAGATACAACGATACGGATTACAGTGAATGCGGGGCCTTCATAATAGAATCCAAAAAACAGCTGCTGAACGCAGATATCATCATTAAGGTTTCTCCTCTCGAAATCAAGGAAATAGATATGCTTAAGGGAAACCAGGTAGTACTCTCATCTGTTCACATCACGAAACAATCCGAAGATTATATCCGGGGCCTGATGGACAAAAAAGTTACTGCTTTTGCCATCGAACAAATTAAGGATGAACACGATTGCTACCCGGTTATTCAATCCATGAGCGCTATCTCAGGAATATCTGCCATTAGTATTGCTGCTGAATTGCTGAGTAACCAGAGCGGTGGTAAAGGTGTTCTGCTCGGCGGCATTTCCGGAATCACTCCTACTGAAGTCATTATCATCGGTGCTGATACAGTTGCTGAATTTGCAGCAAGGGCCGCCATCGGCCTGGGTGCGCTTGTTAAAGTATTTGATAATTCTCCGCAGAAGCTTGAAGAACTTCAACGTTGTCTTGGTCAGCGGCTCCATACCTCAATCTTCCATCCCAAAGTCCTGAAACGGGCACTTAAATCAGCCGATGTGGTTATAGGTGCTTTAAATCTCTGGGATACAGGTCCGCGCTATTTTGTAACCGAAGACATGGTAAAAGAAATGAAAAAGGGCTCGGTTATTATAGATTTAAGCATCGATCAGGGTGGTTGTATTGAAACTTCAGAATACCGTACCTTACCCGATGCAACCTACATCAAACATAACGTAATTCATTATACAGTACCGAACCTTCCTTCACGCGTAGCCCGCACTGCTTCCATTGCACTGAGCAACATTCTATCCCCAATACTGGTTACGGCAGGAAGTTCAGGTGGATTCAAGCCTTTTCTCAAGGCCAATCTTGGCGTACGTAACAGCATCTATATCTATAATGGGATTCTCACCAATGAATTCCTGGGCAACCAGTTTGGTATCCCATCCAAGGATATCAATCTCCTGATGGCTGCATTCTGATCGTAGTTCGTTTATTTTTTCCTCATTCCTCCGGAATGACAAATACCATTGTTATCTGATAGGAGGATTGTTAATTTTATAACAATTATCTAAATGCTATTATCATCCGCCGGGTATGAATTACGAAAACATGCTTACTTTAAAAGACAGGATGGGTATATATGATGCCGGATCCTTGCTGGACATAGCTGTTGGCCGGGGTGAATTTTTGAAATTTGCCCTGGGGGCCTTTCGTACCTGGCAAAGTGCGGCAGGAATTGATGTTGATCCCGAATCGCTCAGGATTGCCAAGGCAGAATTTAACCGGTCACCTGTAGTGCTGATCTGGAGTTCGGCCCTGACCATGCCCTTTACCGACAATTACTTTGATACCATTACTTTGTCGAATACCCTGCACCATATCGAACCTTTAACTTCACTTTTTGCGGAAACTGCCCGTGTATCCAAATCACAGGGATTAATCATTGTCAACGAGATGCTGAATGAGAACCTTTCAGATATGCCGGAAACCTATATGCTTTACCACCGGTTTATTGCCGAAATGGATAATCAGCTTGGGCGTTATCACCATGAACCTTTTACCCTGAAAGAAATATCTGCGATAATTAAATCAAGCGGGTTTAAAGTGCTGGATCATTTTGTGCATTCTGAGAACATTGGTGATATCATGAATGTTTCTGAAATCGAGGCCATGTCGGATCGTTTGAAAAATAAGGTATCCCTTTTAAGAGGAACTGATTTCTACTATTTATATGAAAACAAAGCCCGCGAAATTGCAGGCCGTTTGCATAAATCCGGCATTCAAAGGCCGCGGCATGTAACCTTCATTCTGAGGTCGCCCTGAATGTAGCGAAGGTAAGCATTACCTCAGGCTTGACAGGTTATCCATCACTTTTTCAGTAGCTAACATACTTTTTGCAAACAATGTATCCCCGAGAAATCTTTAAAACTCAGGGCAGGGTAATGCTTTGATCTTATGTTTAATAGGCTTGGTTTTAAAAGTATAGCTTATGGATACTTCATGCGCACCCCCGGTATTGCCAACCAATTTCGATATGGTAAAATCATAGCTGTAACCAATATTCATATTCTTGGTTTTTATCCCGAGAAGCAGGGTCATCGCATCCCGGTTGAAAACCTCCTTGTACATGGGAATGCCCCTGTACCAGATTCCGGCCACCAAAGGGTTATGGTACCAGTACACTCCCAGATCGAGCTGCCTGAATTGTTCCTGCTGACGGTAAAGAAATGCCAGTTGAATATTCGTTGGAATGGGCCTTAACAAATGTTCGGGACGAACAAATTTCACACCACCAAAAATGGAATACTTGATAGGAACCTTGGCCTGGTTACCATTTTCCTCTTCATAGAAGTAAAGCGACTGGTTGGGTCTGAGCAGGTGATCCACACTGGCCCCTGCCCAGAATTTATCAGAATAGGTCAGCAATGAGGTTGAAACATCAATGTCACCTACTTTTTCCATGGGCACGAGTTCAGCTGAAACGGAGGCATTCCCGGAAGCGGAAATCTGGTCATTCCATAGCAACCTTTCAAAATCAATGCCCCGTTCTGTGTAATTGAAATGCAACCCGGGTCTCATATGCCAGGTTTTAGTAATATTAAAATCAAAGGAATACTGGATCCCGAGGCTGGTGGTCCTCAATTTACCGGAACCTGCAACGTCTTGAAATATTAAAATTCCAATGCCACTTTTAAATTTTTCGATAAACTTGTCAAATGAGCACGAATAAGTCTGATACCCGTACTTTATTTCGGGCCATTGATTACGATAGTTGAAAGCAATCCGGTTTTTGTCGGTTAATCCTGCAAAGGAGGGTGCCAGGTAAAGATAATTTGAATAAAACTGGGAAAAATGCGGATCCTGGGCATGTCCCCGAAACAGGCACGTGATTAGGAATAATATGATAAAAGCTCTTTTCATCCTGCCTGATTTAATGCATTAACGTTACATCGCCTGATTGTACAAATGTCTGGCCTCCTGAATACTTTCCTTCAACCTTCCACACATATACATCCTGCTTTGACATTCTGCCGTTAACATATCCATCCCAGCCGGTATCTTGGTCAAAACTCTCAAATATAAGTTCCCCCCATCGATTGAATATCATCAGGTGATATTCCTCTACATGATCAATCACACCGGGTTTGAATACCCTGTTCTCTTCAATGGGAGATTCCGGCCGGAATACATTCGGAAAAACAATTATACCTGTTGGTTCAACCAGTACCGCTGTTTCAAGTACATACAGGTCGTAGCAGTCATTTTTTGTCCACACATTCAGGGTAACGTCATAATTTCCTTCCCGGGTGTAGAGGTGTTTGGGACTCATCTCGGATGATCCGGTTCCGTCACCGAAATCCCAGAAATAAAGGTCCCCGTTGTCCGATAAATTGAAATAATGAACCTCCTGATCATTCACATATACAAATCGCGGTGCTATTTCAAAATAGGCATTGGGTAATACCCAGACATCATTGATGGTGGAATAGGTGTCAGTACCCCCGTCACCCCAGGCAGTCAGTTTGATTTTATAAGTTCCCGGTTCATAGTAGGTATATTCAGGATTTGGTTTGTTTGATACGGCCCCGTCCCCGAATTCCCATAAGAAGGAGTTGGAATATGACGAAGTGTTCTCAAACTGGATGGTCAGCGGCATACAACCGGGCTCTATCGGCTTGAATTCGGCGACCGGAGGATGCGGAACAATTTCAATGCTTTGCCAGGTACTGTCGGCGCAATGTTCCCCACTTACAACAAGTGTTATCAGGTAATCACCTGTTCCGGGGAAGATATGTGCTCCAGGATCACGAACCGTTGCGGTGTTCCCATCATCAAACCTCCATTGGTACTGCCAGTTGCCGGGCTGAGTAGTATTGGTAAAGTTCACGGTCCGGTCGGGCATCATTTGTGATACTGGATCTGCCGTAAAGGATGCCTGCGGTGAAGGATGAACGGTTATCTGTGTCTGGCCACTGTCTTCACAGCCAAAGAACGATGTGGATATCAGTCTTACGGTAAACAGGGTATCCTTCTCGGAAGGATTTTCAAAAGTATGCATGATGTTGAAATTCCCCCCCTCCTGATGGCCATCACCAAAATCCCAGAAATAACTATGGCCCCCCGGTGTTGCCGATAACAGGATATCTGCCGGAGCACAGGCTTTGTCAGGATATGTGGAGATGTTCAATTCGGGGTTGGGATAGACTGTGATGTACCCGTTTGAGGTATGGACGCAACCGAAAGCACTTACCGCACTGAGCCTTACATTGAAATATTCCACGGCCGTTGACTGGTTATAAAAGACATGTACAGGGTTTTGCTGGTTGCTGGTCATCCCGTCCCCAAAATCCCATAAATAATCTGCAGCATTGTCGGATTGGTTGGTAAAACTTACCTGTACCGGACTGCACCCTGGCAATGCGTCGGAGATAAAGGAAGCCCTTGGGGAATCATTGGATATGTCAACAGAATCGGTGGCCTCGCAGCCATGGCTATCCTCCACGCTGAATATCAACTTGTAAAAACCCGGTAAATAAGTATTGAAAACCGGATTGCGAATATCCGTGGCCGATAATGGTGAGGTTTGTCCGGTCCACCGGTAGGAATCGTAAATTCCAGAACCTCCGCTTACCGTAGCATCTAAAGGCAGGTCGTTGCCGGCACATACCATTGTGTCAGGAGCTATTAACCTGACCTGCGGATTGGAATAAACATTTATATGAATGGTATCTGAAGCGTGGTTTCCGTTAATATCGCTTACCATAACGGATACCCAATAAGCGCCTGGTGTGGACGATTCAAATACAGGATTGGAACTGTTTGTTGCAGATAAATACTGTACATCCCCGCTCCATACGAAGGTATAGGAAGGTGTCCCTCCTGACGGAATGACCGATAATGGCAGCTCGGTTTCGACGCAGCCGGTTGCCTGTGTCGTACTGATGTCCAGCACAATAACATCAGCCCTTACCTCAACAGGCTTAATGGCTGGTGGACCGGAACAGCCAATATTGTTGGTTTCAATTACCGAGAGGTTGTAATTGCCCAGATTCGGAAACTCAACAATTACAAAATTCTGATTGATCAGCAAAACGTTCATACCTGGAGGAATGGTCCAGTTATAGACAGACCCTGGCTGGTAATTCACCGAGTAGATTACATTGGTCTGGTTTATTCCCACGATGGATGGCCCTATTATAGTATTTGCCACAGGAACCGGCAGTATGACAGCCATAACTTCCCTTCTGCTGCTTTCACACCCGGTGGCATCATTGTAACTTGATACATAAAATCTTTTTGTTGCACTGAGGGTACTGGTCAGATAATCATTGCCCTGGTAAAGCAGACTGCCCCCCGTAAGGCTGTCATACCACCGGCTTGCCGAGCTGTTCGTGCCGGGAGTTGCCTGCAGGAGCACAGGACCCGGACCGCATTGGGTAACATTTGATGCATCAGGATAGCCCGGAACCGGATAGATCTCTGCCCTCACATTAACCCTGGGACTTTCACAGCCAGTGGCCTCATTTAAGGTAGACACCCAGAAAGGCATGGAGGCTGTCAGGTATGGAGTATTATAAACCCTGGCTGTATCGATCATCGTTCCACCTGCTGCAGCATCATACCAGTGATTTACCGTGCCGTTGGCGCCCACCGATGAAACCAGGGACACCGAACCTTCACCGCAGCGGCTTGAACTAACCGCAACCGGTAAGGCGGGGATCGGATCAATCCGGACGGTTACATTAACGCGGGGGCTTTCACAACCCGTACTGTCATTATAGCTGCTTACCCAATAGGATGTTGATGCCGATAATACCGGTGTGGTCAGGGATGCGGACTGGCTAATAAGGTTCCCCCCGTTTGCTGCATCATACCAGCGATTGGTATTGCCCCCGCTTCCGATTATTGCTGCAAGGGTTACACTGGCATTTCCGCAGTGCTGAATATCGGTAACCTGCGGGACATCAGGAATCCTGTTAATCATTGCCTGTACTGGCCTTCGGAATCCTTCACATCCGGTGGCATTGTCAAAGCTGGCCACCCAGTAGACTGCCCCGGATACTAAAGACGGTGTGGTAAAGGTATTGCCCTCCAGCAGGTATGTGCCCCCCGATGCCTGATCATACCAGCGGTTAATATCGCCGTTAGTCCCGGGAGCAGATGTCAGTACCAGGGATCCCGGACCACATCTTTCAGCATCGTTGGCCGCCGGTATTCCTGGTATTGGTTTGTAAAGAATATCAACCCTGTCAGCACTGGGCGGGCAGGATCCGCTGACAATCCGCCATTCAAAAGTATAAGTGCCTTCCTGTCCGGTATTGATCTGAGCAAAGGCGGCGCGGGAATGCGCTCCGGGGACATAGGTCACGGGACCCGGGCCGGTGATCAGGGTCCATGTACCTGTGCCAATACCCGGATTGTTGCCGTTAAGCGTTGCCGATGTTCCACAGACTATATTATCCGGTCCAGCATTAGCCGGAGGAACAGGCATTCCAAAATCAATCAGGAGTGTGTCGGAAGAACGGCAGCTACCATTTACAATGGTCCAGGCAAATTCATATATTCCTTCGTTACCAGGCTGTATTTGCACCGTTGTGTTGGGGTTGTTCATACCGGGACTGAAAACCGGCGCCGTACCGGATGGATTGGTTACCACGCTCCAGGAGGCAGTCCCCACAGTGGCGCTATTTGCTCCGAGCGGCGCTGTAACAGAACTGCAGAGGTTTTGATCCATGCCTGCAAGGGCAGGCGCGGGAGCCAGGTCGCGCGTAATGGTAACATTATCAGAACTTCCCGGGCATATTCCAAACTGGCTCACCACTGTCCAGCGGAACTGATTGGGGCCTAAAGAGAGATTTGATATCTGGGAAACCGGTGAATGGATCGCTGAAACCACTCCCCCGCCCGAGATAACACTCCAGGTTCCTGTTCCTCCGTTTCCAACTGGCAAAGCCGCAAGGTTCACTGACAGCGAATCACAAACACCCCTGTCGGGACCGGCCTGGGCAGGATCCGGAGTAAGATCCCGAAGGATCTCCATCGTGTCGGCTGTGGTGATACAGGCTCCATACTGGCTGGTTATGGTCCATACAAGGGCATTCCTGCCAGCAGAAATATTCATGGCTGAAGCCAGTGGGTTTTGTGCATTGGAGAAGTCTGCATGACCTGATGCTGTTGACCATAATCCTCTTCCGCTGTTAGTAGGTGCGTTGGCATGTAAAGAGGCGCTGGAAGTGTTGCAGAATGCCTGGTCGGTACCTGCTGACGCAGGTGCCGGCTGCAGATCTCTCGTTATGATAACCTCATCCACTGATACGCATGGTCCATTGGAAATGGTCCACCTGAAAAGATTCGGGCCGGCTGCCAGATTATGCACAGTGGTGTTGGGATCTCCCGGATTGTCAATGATGGCACCAGCTGTTGTACTCCATGATCCCGTTCCGATAACAGGGACATTCCCGTTCAGGGTGTAACGACTGTCACAGATGATGTCGTCGGGGCCTGCATCAGGCGCCGGTGCAGGAGTATCAAAGATTCTGAAGGTTATTTTGCTGGGAGCACTTGCACAGGCGCCAATACTTTCTGTAACCCAGAATGAATAACTACCTCCTGCTGAATTATCAATGTACGTGGGAGCACCTGTCGGATCAAAACTGTTACCGGTATGGATATGCTGGGTCAGTAAGGAATCCCTGTACCAGTTGACCTGCCCTCCTGAGGTAGATAAGGTAAGGTTTATAGGGCTTCCGGCACAGAACTCCAGAGACGGATTGGTTATAACAGGAGGCGTGGTGATGATTTCAATCAATGCCGTAGTTGTAATGGGTGAGTTGTCACCATTTATCAGATCGGAAGGCGGAATGGCATCAAAGGGATTCCTGTCATATGGATTGCAGATGTTCCAGTTACGCAGGGTTATTTCAAAGATATCACCGGCAATACCCCCGGCAGGAGCGCTGATGGGCCAGGAGATTTCCGTGGGCCCGTCAGCAGGAATGGGGATCTCCACTATAGGTCCCGAGACAGGTGGTAAGGAGTTGCCATTTACATCCGTCATCTGGTAGACGTTCCCGAGCGGATCACGGATGGTAACATTGGGAATACGATCTCCTCCTATAGAAGTCGTTCCGTAGATGAACTGCACCCAACGTGTAATCCGGTTGGGCTTGTCGGGCTCCACGCCGATATTGCAGTTAAAAGTTGAATTATCCCTGAAGCGTACGTCAATGATGTCTTCACCTTCACAAAACTGGGCCACCACGGGATCCGTTATGATTTCTGCACCATTCTGATTGTCCCTGGCCCAGGCGCTGAAGGTTTGCTCCTGCCTGCTGCTGCTCACACATTGAACACCATTGTAAACCACATAGGCTTCAGCTGTATAGGAGCATTGATCAGCAGGAGGATAAATGTGCGAGGCAGTGGCCGTAAAAATGGTGTCGCCTTGCGAAATAGCCGGCACCAGCGAAGTAGCGCCTGTTCCGTCATTCCAAACATATAGTATTTGAACTCTGGAGGGATCTACAGGAAGGATAAATTTGTAACGTACATCCATGTTCAGGTTAACAGGGGCACAAACGCTTCCGGCTACTTGTCCGCTGTAATTGTCGGTGATCAGTGCGCACTGACCCATAGCCCTCTGCGAAAACAAGCTTACCAATAACGATATTACGGTCAGTAGTTCTGTTAATGTGCCCCTCATACCTGTTGCTGTAATAATTCCGTTGCCCGACGGATCCTTTATTAGTTTAACTTATCTCCTATTGCCATCAGGGTTTTTGCGCGGTATAAGTTCAGCCTGAGTCTCAGATTCGTCTTGTATTGAATCTGTAGGCGTGTATACGCAAATTATGACGAATGGTTTCATTTCAGTGACGAACGGAATACTATTGTTGACTAACAATGAAATAGTTATTAGCACTTTTTTAAGTAAATTTGTTTACCCTTAACAACCCGCTTATGAACCCAAAAACAGTTGCACAGCTCCTGGTTTTATCCGTGATTTACCTGTCACTCCCATCCTGCAAACAACCGGGTAAAACAGACGGTCTCACCACAGATCCCGAAAATGGAGGGATCGATTTGCCCAGGGGGTTTTCAGCCCTGATTATGGCTGATAGCCTCGGACATGGCAGACACATAGCCGTTCGAAGCAACGGTGATGTTTTCCTTGCTCTTCAGGATCTTAGGGATGGTAAGGGCATCGTTGCCCTGCGAGACACAACCGGCGATGGTAAAGCTGATGTGATAGCTTATTTCGGAGAATTACCCGGGACCGGGATTCATATACATAAGGATTATCTGTACTTTGCACACGACACTGTCATCTTGCGATACAAGCTTCAGGAGCCTGATCTGCTTCCTGATCCCGTACCTGAAACCATCATATCCGGATTCAGTCGGGAATATCAGCATGCAGCAAAAACAATAGCCTTTGATAATGCCGGGAACCTGTATGTTAACATAGGGGCTCCTTCCAATGCCTGTCAACAAAACGACCGTACACCCGGATCACCCGGCATGGATCCTTGTCCGATCCTTGAACATTACGGAGGGATCTGGAGGTTTAAGGACGATTTACAGGATCAGACCCAGGCAGGCAACGGTTACCGTTTTGCCACAGGATTAAGGAATTGTGTGGCCATTGAGTGGAATGATGCCATGAACAATTTATACGTGGTGCAACATGGCCGGGACCAGCTCAACCAGTTTTTCCCTGAATTATACTCCGATGCAGACAATGCAGATCTTCCGGCTGAGGAATTTTTCCTGCTGGAAGATGGTGATGATTGCGGCTGGCCTTATTGTTACTTTGATAACCTGAAAGGCAGGAAGGTACTATCACCGGAATATGGTGGCAATGGTGACAGTATTGGCAGGTGTGCTGAGAAAAAAGATCCGATCATGAGCTTTCCGGCGCATACTGCACCCAATGACCTGATTTTCTATTCAGGGGATCTTTTCCCGGGTCGTTATAAACAAGGTGCTTTTATAGCTTTTCATGGTTCCTGGAATCGCTCTCCCCAGCTTCAGGAGGGCTATTATGTTGCGTTTATTCCGTTTGATGGTCGTCTGCCGGCTGCTGACTGGGAGATCTTTGCGAACGGCTTTGCGGGAAAGAATCCTGTTGTCAGTCCCGGTGATGCGGTACACCGTCCTATGGGACTTGCCGCAGGCCCTGATGGTTCACTTTATATATCAGATTCTGTACGTGGAACCATTTGGCGGATTCTATATCAATAGTAAATTCTATGAAGAAAAAACTTTTCATTACGGTCCTGCTGGGGCTCATAATTGTCTCCTGCGGTGGTAACAAAAAGCCTGAAAACCCGGAAGCGGCGATTCCCGCTAAGGCCGAACAACAAGATGGCAAAGCCATTTACAATAAGTACTGCCTGGCTTGCCATCAAATCAATGGTACGGGCGTGCCTGGTATGTATCCTCCTGTAACCAGATCCGATTGGGTGGAAGGCGATAAAACACGGTTAATCGGCATCATCCTCAATGGTCTGAAAGGTGAAATAACCGTAAACGGACAGGTATATAAAACTGCCATGCCTGATCATCAATATTTAAATGATGATCAGGTTGCAGCTGTTCTTACCTACTTGCGTTCCAACTTTGGAAATGATGCTGACAGTGTCACTGCTGCGGAAGTTGCGGCCATCAGAAACGGGACCACGAAATAACCTCCCTGAATAAACAATTCTTCCGGTGATGTGTTAATGCCTTATTATTGAAAACTAACTATATACGAACCTATGGATTTATCCACGATCAATTTCCTGGCTGTTCTGGTGGCCTCCCTCTCCGCTTTTGTGATTGGCTTTCTCTGGTATTCTCCCGCCTTTCTGGGCAAGATCTGGATGAAAGAAGCGGGCCTGACTGAGGAAAAAGTCAGACATTCCAATATGGTTAAAATCTTCAGCCTTTCTTTTCTGTTGACCCTGATCATTTGTTTTAACCTGGCTGCATTTCTGGGAACTGATGCAGGGTTTCTTTGGGGAATGATTTATGGCGGGCTCGCTGGTATAGGCTGGGTTGCCGCTTCCCTTGGCGTTTTGTTCCTTTTTGAAGGCCGGTCCCTGAAGTTGTTTCTTATTGACGGCGGTTATCAGGCAGTTACCTATATGGTGGCAGGTGCGGTAATCGGCGCGTGGCAGTAAGGGATTATCCCGACCCGTTTGATCAATAAGTTATATATTACCGGAACTTCCTGCTAATCCAAGTGTGCCGGCAATGGCCTTCATTCCATTGATGGTTTCCTGGATGATATCATCCAGTTCCTTCCCCATCATGGCCGCACCACGTTCAATCACTTCACGGTTCGCTCCCGCGGCAAAATTTTTCATGTTCCATTTTTTCTTTACAGATCTAACTTCCAGTTCCAGGATCGACCTGGAAGGCCGGATCAGTGCCGAGGCTGTAACAAGTCCCGTTAATTCATCAATGGTAAACAATACCTTTTCCATGATATGCTCGGGCTCCACGTTGGAACATATACCCCATCCGTGGCTCATCACCGAGCGTATATAGTCATCAGGCCAATGTTCATTCCTCAGTATCTCCCGGGTCATGGTGCAATGCTGCTCGGGATATTGCTCATAGTCAAGGTCATGTATCAACCCAATAATACCCCATTTTTCAACATCCTCCTGCAACAGGGAGGCAAAGTGCCGCATGACTGCCTCCACTGAAAGAGCATGCCTTATAAGGCCTTCGTTCTGCGTATATCGCTGCAGCAAAGAAAAGGCTTCATCGCGTGTTGGTATCATAAATAGCAGTTTCTGGTACTTGGCTAATCCCGATACAGATGAAAAAATCCTTTATGGGTTTCCTGACTCAGGGTATTCTGACCCTGCTTATAGTAATATAAAGCCGTTATGACATAGAAGTAAACCCCTTCCGGAGCATCTCTGTTTGATTGCCGGACTTTGCCGTTCCACCCGTTCCAGTCTCTTATGTCACCTGAAAAATCGTGAACTTTCAAGCCGGCCCTGTCAAAAATGGCAATTTCTATGCTTACCACGGAAACATCTTCACTACGGAATACATCATTGCTATTTTCGAGGGAGATCACATCATTATCGCCATCATCATTGGGAGTAAAAACATTGGGTAGGGCAAACTGCGAGTAAAACAGTTCTGCTTCCGCCGATACGGAATCGAGACATTCATAGGGTTTCTCTGATTTAGTGGTCAATACAACCTTATAAGCCCCGGGTTTCAGGTATTCGTGTACCACCAAAAGGGTATCCCCTTCGGATTCAAATACTTCCCCGTCACCAAAATCAAGCTCATAACCTACCATGTTACGGGAACCTGAAAGATCAAACCGGAATTTCCCGGGAGCTGAATAAATATTGTCATTGTAAAAACTTCCATAATTCTTCCCCGGATATTCGGCCTCATCACTCAGGTTGATGTATTCGGGCACCGCCAATTTGGCTTCGGACTGGATCGATTCATAGAATACCGAATCCGATCGGCTTAATCCGTATGGATCAGTAAGCGTTAACCTATACCAGGTATCAGAGGAGGGAGGACTGGTTACCCGGGTGATCAGTTGGCTCGACGGGGTGGACGCTTCAGGATTGTCGGTCCTCCAGCGAATGGTATAGTTTATTCTTAATTTGATCATGACCTTGGTATCCGGGTTATAATAATACTGGGACACCAACGTGGTGTCCGCTCTCAGGTCAAGAGATGAACAGTTGTAGTACCCGAAAAGCAGCTTGTCTTCTGCGTCCTTATTGGTTATGATCATTTCCAGATCATTCATCAGGATCCATATTCTGAAAATCTGGCTGGAAGCGCCCTTGGTCATCACCACCTGATATCCGGAAGCAACGGTAATGGTATCGATCTCCGAGGAGGAACCACTACCTGAGCCGGGAATAGCTTTATAGACCTTTGATATCGGATCAAAAACCGACCATTGAAACGACCATCCGGCCAGTTTGTCAACTGAAACGGCAACGATCGAGGCTGTAACTGCCGACTGGTAGCCGGGCCTGTTAAATACAAAAACTTCATCTGTTCCTCCGGGAGGATTATAGATTGCAGGAAACGAATCATCAGCAGCAGGGGCATAAATCTGTGCCGCTGTGCTTCCAGTCAGCACGAAGAGCAATAAAAGTATTACAAGCGTATTCTTTACCACCATCCAATCCAGGGGATTTTCTTACAATGCTAACTAAAAAAAATCATAATTATTATTGTGTGGCCCAAAATAAGCACATTGAATGAAATCGGCTATTTTTACAGCAAAACCACACTTATGACAGCACCTTATATATTGGGTGAAACCACCTGGAAAAACGTTCAAAACCAGCAGTACACCATCGCCATTTTGCCCTGGGGAGCCACAGAAGCCCATAATTATCATCTGCCCTTTGGAACAGACTTCATTGAAACCGAATTCATTGCCAGAAATGCTGCCCGGAAAGCCTGGGAAAAGGGTGCACGGCCTGTTGTGCTTCCGGCAATCCCCTTTGGCGTAAATACTGGTCAGCTTGACATCTACATGACCATGAACATGAATCCCACCACCCAGCTGAAGGTTCTGGAAGATGTCATCATGAGTCTGGCCAACCACAACATCAACAAATTGATAGTATTTAACGGTCATGGTGGGAATGATTTTAAAACCCTGATCCGGGAACTTCAGCCCAAATACCCCGAGATATTCCTTGCCCAGTTAAACTGGTATGAAGTGTTACCGCTTCAGCAATTCTTTGAGGAAGCCGGTGATCACGCCAATGAAATGGAAACCAGTATCATGATGCATATCGTTCCTGATATGGTTCTCCCGCTGAAAGAGGCCGGGGCAGGCAAATCAAAAACCCCCCGTTTCACTGCAAGAAAAGAAGGATGGGTTTGGTTCCCCCGGGTATGGACCCAGGTATCGAAGGATACGGGCATCGGGAATCCCAGGAAAGCTTCGGCAGAAAAGGGAATAAAATATCTTGAAGCCATCACCGGCAAAATAGCGGACTTTCTGATAGAGCTGGAAAATACCCGTCCAGAGAATATCTATGAGTAGAAGCGGCCAATACAAAACTTCCTGCTTGTCCCTTGTCCCTTCCTCCGGCTAGAGTTCAAACAACCCCTCCGGAGCTTCAATCACAATAACCCGTTCGGTGTGGTTGACCTCCCGGATGATGTCTTTGTGAAACGGCACCAGAAAATCCCGGTTGTCGCGGTGTACCTCCAGTAAGGGATTATTGGCAATATCAACGATGGCTCCTGCCACACCAATATAACCCAGGTTCAGGTCCCGCACCCGGTAGTCTGTAAGATCCGGCAGGGATTCCTGAACGCTCTTTTTACGCTTAAGCTGATCTTTACGCACATACACCCGGCAGCCTGAGAATTCCCGCGCCCGTGACTCGGTATCGATTCCATCCAGTTTCAGGATGACAGTATCCCTGGATTTTTCCTCAAAAACCTCAATAAAAAAGGGAACCAGTATTCCGTCAATTTCCAGAAATACTGTTTCCCTTTCTTTGATGTCATCCTTTGTCAGATCCCTGAACCGAACCAACACCGAACCTTTCGTTCCAAAAGGCTTTGTAAGTGTGCCCAACAGTATGCAGTTGTAAGGGGTGATCATCATCAGAACCTTATACCGTTATAACATACTCCCACCCGGGCTGGTTATTTGCCGCCCTTGTCCGGGGACCATCTTTCTGATTACGCTTCTTCTTTGTCAGCAGGAGTTTCAGGTGTGCTATCTTCTGCTGCTTCGGCAGCAGTGTCTTCTGCTGCTTCGGCTACAGTCTCTTCTGCTGCTTCGGCAACAATCTTTTCTGCTGGTTCTGCAACAGTTTTGCTTTTTCTGCTGGTTCTGGCAACTTCCTCGGTAGCCTTTTCTTCTTCGGCTTTGGCCTTCAGCTTTTTAGCAATTTCCTTTGCTTTAGCCTCTTTCACCTTAGTTTCGGCTTCCAGACGTTTTTCAGTATCATCGGCCTTGCCTTTGGAAATCTTGTCGGCATGAGCTTTTAACCTGGCCTCTTTTTCATTTAGCCATTTCTGAAAACGTGAATCTGCCTCTTCTACAGAGAAAGCACCTTTTTTTGCACCTTCGAGAAGATGCTTTTTCATCATTACACCTTGTTCTGATAAAATAGCCCTACAGGTGTCAGTAGGTTGAGCGCCCTTTTGTAACCAATCTAATGCTCTATCAAAATTTAATTCAATAGTAGCAGGATTAGTCTGGGGATTGTATAAACCAATCCTTTCAACAAATTTACCATCGCGTGGCGCCCTGCTATCTGCTACCACAATGTGGTAGTAAGGCAACTTTTTACGGCCTTTTTTCGATAATCTGATCTTTACGGGCATACAATTAATTAAATGAAACCTACTTTAAATTTGAGGTTGCAAATGTATAATTTTTTTTAAAAATTTTTCCGTATTGAAAAATTAATTATTTTTGTCCCTCTTTTTAAATAGCTAAAAATATAAGTTAATTCATCAATTCAATGGCAAATCACAAGTCATCAGAAAAAAGGATCAGACAGGACGAGGCACGGAAAGTTAACAATAAGTATTATGCCAGGAGTACCCGGAACGCTTTGAAAGAGTTGCGCTCTGCTACCGATAAAACAGCTGCTGCAGAGCTTCTGCCCAAGGTAAGTTCAATGCTTGATAAACTGGCCAAGAAAAACATTATTCACCGTAATAAAGCTGCTAACCTGAAATCTGAACTCGCAAAACAGGTTAACGGAATCGCATAACCGTTGATAAAAATAATACCTGCAACCCCGGCGGATATCCACCGGGGTTTTTTATTGACCGGCGTTTTCTTTAAATCTTACAGAATCTGGCATAAATTCCAAGAAAATCCTATCTTTCAGAAAAATGTTACTGGCAATGGAAGAATATGCTAACCTCAGCATCAAAAGCTGGGCTGTTGAAGACCGTCCGCGTGAAAAAATGTTGACCAGGGGACTTCAAAGCCTCAGTGATTCGGAATTAATAGCCCTGTTAATCGGCTCCGGCACCAGGAAAGTCTCAGCAGTTGAATTGGCCCGGCAGGTATTGCATCAGGCAGGGAATAACCTCGATAAGCTCGGGAAATGCTCTGTTTCCGATTTAAAAAAACTTAAGGGAATCGGACAGGCCCGCGCAGTTACCATCGTGGCCGCACTGGAACTGGGCAGAAGAAGAAAACTCGCGGATCCACCTGAAAATCCAAGAATCAGTGGCAGTGCCGACGTTTCTAACCTGATGTTTCCGTTGCTTTCCGATCTCTCCCATGAGGAATTCTGGATATTGCTGCTGAACCGGTCCAACAGGGTCATAGAAAAGCGTCGCATCAGCCAGGGAGGGATTACAGGAACGGTCACGGATATCCGGATGATCCTGAAAATGGCACTTGACAGCCTTTCAACGTCCCTGATCCTCTGCCACAACCATCCATCAGGAAATCTTCAACCCAGTGATGCCGATATTTCCATTACCAGGAGGCTCAAAGAATCTGCCTCCCTGATGGACATTACCCTGCTCGATCACCTTATCGTTGCGGGAAAGAATTACTTCAGTTTCGCAGATGAAAATATTTTATAACAGAACTTTACAGGACCTTTGATACCTGCTTGTTATCTTCACAGGCCTCCCTGAGTTGAACCATGGTTTGGCCCATAGAAGGATGCCGTAAATCCGGGGCTATTTCGGCCAGGGGAATTAGCACGAAGCGGCGCAGGTGAAGCAAAGGATGCGGAATGGTCAGTTCAGCAGTTGAAATGATCCTATCTTCATAAAACAGGATATCAATATCCAGGATGCGCGGGGCAAACTTTTCCAAAGACGGAACTCGACCACATTGCTGCTCAATCCATTTAAGACGCGCAAGTAATTCAAGAGGTTCTGCATACGTCATCATTTCTGAAACCTGGTTGTAGAATTTTAAATCAAAGGAACATCCCCAGGGCTCGGTTTCATATAATGCCGAGACCTTCCGGATTTTGTCCGGAGATTCATCCAACAGCCTGAGGGCCTCATTCAGGTTAGCCTTTCGGTTGCCCAAATTACTTCCCAGGGACAAAAATACCCGATGCATAATCAATGGTTGATGGGCAAAATTATGGGAATTCCTGTTAATTCATTAATATTGTTCTGTTATACAGCAAAATTAAATTACCATGAAGAGTTTTTTCAAGTATCTGCTGGCGAGCATATTGGGTTTCTTTATTGCTTCCCTCATCCTTTTTTTTATAGGCATCGGCATCATCACTGCCCTGGTTTCATCCCAGGACAAACCGTTTGAAATCAGCAACAATACCATACTGCTGCTGAAATTAAACCAACCGATCAGTGACCGGAAATCCACCTTCCCCAGTCTAATGTATTCCATTTCCAGTTTTGGTGCCGAAAACCAGCTTGGACTGAATGATATTCTCCACAACATATCCAAAGCCTCTAAAGATGATAACATCCGTGGCATCTATCTGGAACTTTCCGGCTTACAGACCGGCATTGCCACTATTGAGGAGATCCGGAATGCCCTTCTGGCATTCAGGAAAACAGGGAAATTTATCGTTGCCTTCAGTGACACATATACACAGGGCTCCTATTATCTTGCTTCTGTGGCCGACAAGCTTTACCTGAACCCTGGAGGCTCCGTGAATCTTATCGGTTTGAGTGCTGAAATTATGTTCTTTAAGAAAACCCTTGAAAAACTTGATATCCAGCCCGAGATCATTCGTCATGGCAGGTTCAAAAGTGCCGTGGAACCTTTCATGTACGATAAAATGAGCCCTGAGAACCGTGAACAGATCCGCACTTATGTCGGATCTATCTGGACGCATATGCTGGAGCAAGTTTCAGAAAGCCGCAAGATTTCCGTGGAAAAGCTGAATTCTTTTGCTGACAGTCTGCTGTTGTGGAACAATTCAACCACCATTGCTTATGGGATCATCGATACCACCCTTTATAAAGACCAGGTTCTTGATACGCTGGTTCGCCTTACCCAGGTGGATCATATCAAAGACCTCAATTTTGTGTCCCACCAGAAATACCTCCGGGTTCCGGAAAAGCGCGGTGAAAAAGGCTATTCCCGTAATAAAATAGCCGTAATCTATGCCGAAGGCAATATCGTGCCCGGGGAACAGGGAGAGGGAATGATTGGGTCAGCCAAGATCGCCCGCACCATACGCGAGGCCAGACAGGATTCGGGCATAAAGGCCATTGTTTTCAGGGTTAACTCGGGCGGGGGAAGTGCTCTGGCTTCCGAGGTGATCTGGCGTGAATTGTACCTGGCCCATCAGGTGAAACCGGTTATCGCCTCCATGGGTGATATGGCTGCCTCGGGAGGTTATTATATTGTGGCTGCCGCTGATACCATCGTTGCCAGTCCAAATACCATTACAGGTTCCATAGGGGTATTCGGCTTGCTGGTAAATGCAGGTAACTTTTTTGAAAACAAACTTGGCATTACTACTGATGTTGAGAATACCAATGCCCATTCTGATTTTGGCTCCCTTTACAGGCCACTTTCCGGACCTGAACGGCTGACCCTGCAAAAAATGATTGATGAAACCTATACTGTTTTTGTTACACGGGTTTCTGAAGGCCGGGGTCTTCCCTATGAAAAAGTTGACAATATAGCGGAAGGACGTGTCTGGAGTGGCCATAATGCATTGAAACTGGGGCTTGTGGATACCCTGGGCGGATTGACAACGGCCATTGATATTGCAGCCAAAAAGGCACATCTTGATCAATATCGCATCGTGGAACTTCCCCGGCTTGAAGAGCCCTTTGCTCAAATTATAAGGGAACTGTCAGGTGATATTAAGGAACGCCTGATCCGCGATGAACTCTCCGGACATTATAACCAATACCGGCTATTGAAACAAATTCTCAAAAGCGACAGGATCCAGGCACGGATCCCTTACGAGATTATTATTCAATAAAGCAATAAAAGCTGACATGGCCCGCCACAGGCATATAACACGCCCTGCCTTACTGCCCCTGTCACTCCTTTACGGTATTGCCGTGCAGATCAGGAATCTGCTGTTTGATCTGAAAATATTGAAATCTACTGGATTCAAAATCTCTGTGATTTCTGTCGGGAATATAACCGTGGGGGGAACCGGGAAGACTCCCCATGTGGAATACCTGATCCAGTTGTTGAAAGATGATTTCAGGATTGCCGTATTAAGCCGCGGATACCGACGGAAGACCCGGGATTTTGTTATGGCCTCCAGGAAATCGAAGGTTGCTGATATAGGAGATGAGCCCCGACAGTTGAAGCTGAAATTCCCTGACATCCCTATTGCTGTTGAAACCAATCGTGTCAGGGGCGTAAAGACTTTAATGGAAAGGATTTCAAGGCTCGATCTGGTAATTCTTGACGATGCCTTTCAGCATCGCTATATCCTTCCCGGTTTTTCTATCCTGCTGGTGGATTACAACCGCCCTGTTTTCGAAGATATTTTACTGCCGGCCGGTAATCTTCGCGAATCCTGGCAGAATGCCAAACGGGCCGATATAATCATTGTAACCAAATGCCCCGATCATTTATCGCTGCCGGAAAGGCTTGATTTCATAACCCGGATGCGCCTGTCGGACACTCAGGAAGTTTTTTTCACCGGGTTTACCTATGGAAAGCCGGTACCTGTGTTCCCCGGCAAACATGGCAGGCAGGAACCTGTTTCCTATAAATCGCTGAAAAAATCAAAAACCGGGATTATGCTGGTTACAGGAATTGCAAATCCTGCCCCACTGAGACAGTTTCTGGAACAGAACCTTCGCGTGGATGATGAATTGATATTTGATGATCACCATGAATATGATCAGAAAGATATCCGCTATATGCAGAGCAGGTTCCAAACCATTGAAAGAGCGGATAAATGCATCCTGGTTACTGAAAAGGATGCTGTCAGACTGCAGGAGCTTGAAATACCTGATAAAAGATTCCGTAAATCCTTTTATTATATTCCGGTTGAAGTGAAATTCCTGGCCAAGGGACAGAAACCATTCATAAAAAGGATCTTTAAATACATGAAAAAATCAGGATCCTGATCATGTATAAAAAGAAAAAATACAACATTGGTATAGTTCTCAGCGGCGGTGCGGCAAGAGGTTTTACACACCTTGGCGTACTCAAGGCCCTGGAAGAATTCCAAATGAAGCCCGAAATAATATCCGGTGTGAGCGCCGGAGCCATAGCGGGGGCTCTGTATGCCGATGGATTCGCGCCTGAAGAGATCCTGGAAATTTATACCCGTAAGAACTTCTTTGAGTTTTTACAGCTGACCGTGCCAAAGACGGGATTCTTTAAAGCAACCGGCCTGCGTGAAACACTGAAGAAAAACCTCCGTGCGGTAACCTTCGACCAGTTGAAAATACCCCTTGTGGTCACTGCCACCAACCTCCTCGAAGGTAAAAGTGAGTACATCCGGGAAGGTGATCTGGTGGAGGCTATTTTAGCCTCCTCCTGTGTACCTGTGCTTTTTGAAGCAGTGATGATCAATAACGTTCCCTATATCGACGGCGGTGTAATGAACAATATGCCGGTGGAACCTATTGAAAAACTCTGTAAAAAGCTGATCGGGGTTTATATCAATCCAACCGGAAAGATTACAGAACTGAAGGGATTGGTTCATATTGCCGAGCGTTCCTTTCACCTGGCCATTTCCTCGGAAATCAATAACAAACATGCCCGGTTTGATATTTACATTGAACCTGAAGAAATTACCACCTATAGCTTCTTTGACCTGAAAAAAGCCCCGGAGTTGCTCGCCCTGGGATACCGGAAAACAGTGGAAATATTGAACCGTGACAAATTACGGGTAACAAGCAGCTTATAGCCGGTTATATTATTTTGATTTTTAAATATTTATTCATAAATTTCTTTATGATTATTTAGAATCTATTTTTTTCTTTTACATTCTATCCAATAAAATATTTCTCACACTGAAGGTTTTATGGATAATCTCAAGTCCGATACAGTTTTTCTGTTTCTTATAATTCAAATTGCTTTTTCTTGTCCGCTGATCGTTGCCCAGGAAAACCCGGTTGCAGGAAGCCTCCCCCAGTTAAAACAAATCAGCTCCGAAATGAATCAGCAGCTACTGCCCCTGCTGGCGCTGATAAAAGAATATGAAAAATCCCAACCGGCAACAACTTTTAAGGTTGCAAAAATAACAAGGCCGTTTGCTGTTGTAAGAGAAACCGATAATGCCAACTCCCGGTATATTGCCCAGGTCAGGATGAATGAAGAGTATCTCATTATTGGCGAAGGCGATAGATGGTATAAAATCAAAACCAGAGATACCCGTGAAGGCTGGATAAGTGAAGATGATATCCAGATCATTTTAAAACAGACGGCAGATGCCGGCACAAGCAACAAGGATGTTACAAAGCAGGAGTCTGCTGCACTGCTGGCACAAATGGCCCGTTATAAAAACAGGATTGAAGAACTGAGTGCTTCCGCCGGCCTCCTGATGAACCAATCGGAAGAGTATTATAATGGCTTGCCGAATGAAAAAAAACAAGCGCTTACCTCCGATTATCAGTCTTACATGATGCTTAAAGAAAAAATCGCCAAGTACAATGGTTATGTCACACGGTTTCTCGGTCCCTATGAAAATGTTCTGAACCCGCAGAATGCTGCACGGCCTTCCGGAGTTGCTCCAGGTGACCGCTTCAAAGGAACTGCCATGGCCGATATCGGTCGATCCACTTACCAGAATATGGGTTCCAATTCCACAACATCGGGCAGACTTGCTTTTGAGGGAATCTACCAGATTGACCCCTCCTTGCGTGCGGAAGCCGCTATTCGTTATCAAAATGAACTGATTCAAACCCCCTTTTCCAATACTACTATTGATGCCGGTATTTCAAAACAATTGGCCGATAAACTGCAACTTAACGGCAAACTGGGATATGAGCGTTATGATGATAAAACCAGTGCCTCCAATACATTCGGATTACTGAATTCCGGCATCAGTATTATGTACCGTCCTTCTATTAAATCTACGGTATACGGGAACGTTAATTTTCGTTCAAAAGACTATACCTCCAGTCAAAATAATAATTTTCAGGGAGTTTTTTATACCATCGGCACTACTTTTTCGCCAGAAGAGACTCAATCTGTCAGATTTCAAATTCTGGGTACATACCAATACAGCCAAAATGATTACCTGAGCTTCTATCAGATTAATCCGCAATTGAATTACGTGGTGAAAAAAAATCCTAAAAAATCGTTGGATATCGGCCTTGATGCAGATTTTCTGACTTTTGCATCCCTAACCAGTTCCAGTGATTATCGAAAATACAGCATGGAATTTTTATGGCGCAATAACCGGAGTAAAAAGACATTGACGAAAAACCTTAATCTCACCTACAAATCATTCCCCTATAACAGCCTGCAGGATTATGTGAGGATCGCTTATACCTTGCAGAGAAGAAAAGGATCATTAATGGGTAAAGGATCATCTTCTTCCACATTCAGCACAACGCTTAACTATTTAGTTCAGCGCGTTGACATGGCCACCACAGATCAGCTCGAGCTGCGCTGGGATAAATCGCGAACCGGACCGGCAGGTTATTTCAATATTAATATTTTCAGCCGGATGTGGAACAATTTCGAAAAAACAGATAGTACTTCATTCGACAACGTAATTGATTTCTACACTGAATTCGGGCCGAATATGACCAACCTCAGCCAGGGCACCGTTTCCTTCACAAGGCTAAAGATAGGATTAACTTTTGGGGGACATGTATTTTACAATTTCAGCAAACTGTATTTTCAGGACGAACAACCCGTTGACGAAAATAATCCCATGGAGGATACTTTTTTTCGCAACGGAAGTTCAATTCGGGGAGGAATTGCAATCTCCAGCGCTTTTAAAATTTTAAAAGCCAGTCTGGAACTAAACGGCAGTTATGAAAAATCCCTGGTCTTACAGAAACAATCTAATTTTAACAACTATACGGGGGAAATGGTATATGGAGACAATATTACCAGAAGTCCCTCCTCATTTCAGTTCAGAATCGATTTCAGGTTGCCGGTATATCAGAACTGGGATATTCACTTTAACCTGAGCTCCTATAATATAAGAACTGATGCCACCATCGAAACCAGCATTAATCCGGTCATTGAAAAAAAATCAAATGTACGTTTCTCCGGTGGATTGTTGTATCGATTCGCTATCTAATGAATATCAATTAATCTGATCTAACCATGTATCATCCAAAAAACCTGTATGGCCTTATTGGGGTTTTCATTACCCTAGTATGCACAACCATGCCCGCCTTGACCCAGGAGCCCAAAGAAATAAACATAACCGTAAATGGCAGGGCAGATGTTAATCAGATTTATGCCGATGGATGCTGGGATGAGTTTACCATAATCAATGCAACCGGCATTAACTGGTTAAGGGTTATAGAAAACAGTTTTATTGCTCCTGTTTGGGAAAACAGTACCAATATTCTCTATGATGGAGCTCCTGTAGCCGGTAGGACGACCAAATGTGTAAAACGAAAACCTCCTTGTGAAGGATGCGGATGGCAGTGCGCCAAGGTCCTGGCATTTGTGGCAACAGGTCAAGGTAACATTACTATCAGCTTCAGACAGTTCTCAGGGGAACCCCCATTGCCCGTTGAAGGAGAATATATCGATAAGTATGATGGCACTCAAGGCTCCATGTATGGGACAATAACGGCTAATCCTTCCAGTGTGCAACCTGGAAATGCCACTAATATAGAAGTCAGACTGCCTGATAAACTCAGGAGACTGGTCAGTGGTATCATTTTAGAACTTCCAGATGCCACACAGCAAAATCCGAATCGGGTAACCCTGCCCTTTGATATTGATGGAATTTATAATTTCACGTTTACCGTTCCCGATGATGGTTCCTTTGAACGACTCAATGTTCCCAGCAATTTCCCGGTGAAATTTGAGGCCATATCCAATAATCCCAATACCAATGGCCAAAATTACCTGGTTACATCCGGGATTACTTACCTGACCATTGCATCAACCCTCAGTATCGAAATGAGTCTTCAGGGCAGAATTGTTCCCCCTGGTGGTAACAACACCTGGAATAACGACAAGCAGCGTGCTGTTGGCGCAAGGATTATTAACGGTCAGGGTCCATTTAAATCGAGGTGGATCGTCAACGGACAGGAGGTCAGCATGCCTCCGGAACAAGTTCCCTACTCAACAGGAAGATCACTCCTGGATCAGAATGTACTCGCCAATGCAACATCCATTACCTTCGAAGTGACTGATGCAAACGGCAATATTGCATCTGCCAGTATCTTTGTAGGCATTAATACGGATCTCTCCTTCCAGTTCAATGTGCAGGGTGTTAAGGTGGCCCATGATGCCGTTGTAAACTGGCGTGAGGGATCTTCCAAACTGGTTACGATTAATCCCATTTATGGCGGGAAAACACCCTTGAAAGGAAAATGGTTTGTTGATAAAGCTGAAGTGGTCTCCAAAACATTGGTAAACCGTTTTGATCAGCTTACGGAACAGGAGTTTCTGGACAAAGCTAACTCCATTACCTATGAAGTAACCGATGCCAACGGAGTGGTTTCATCAGGAACCATTTATATAGGAAATCGACCGAATACACAACCCGGACCAACAGGTCCCGCTGGTCCAGCGCCAGTTCCGCCACCGCTTTCAGGTAATCCCAACCAGGAGCCAAACCCCGATATCAGTTGGAACAACAAACCCTGGATGGATGAACGCGTGCAACAATGTACACGTCAATATCTGCAGAATATTGTTTTGTATATGGAAAATGAAATACGGAAATGGGAAAATACCGGATTGCCCGAAAACAAACAAAATGCCCTGTTCACTTCCATTGATGACTGGGGAAGATTGTTGAATCAGAATATTACTGCAACAGGCGGCGTAGACGGAAGCTGGGATAATCCGACGCATTATGTATGGTCTGCCTATAACAAACCGTCTTCAAATTCAAGATACGGAAGAACGGTAGAATATTATGTTAAATATGAATGCGGTTCAACCCAGTCCTCCCCGGATGATTTGAGCAATGCCATAGATAATCTGACTGATGAAGCAGCGATTAATAAATGGGATGCTCAAAGCTTAAGAAATGCACAAAACGGCCTGAATGCGCTGCTGGAATTGTCAAGATCGCTCTACCACCAGTTTATTATCAACTATAATAAATTGGTCAACGAGGTTAAGGACCAGAAAAGCAATCCTACACAGAATGAGCTTATCGCCTTATGCCTTGTGTCGGCTACCCGTAATTTCGATGACCATACCATCAACAAAGATACGATTGACGATCGTGGAAGTGACCTTATTGCCCAATCCGCCCTGAATCCTGAAATCAAATTATCCGATATTATCAGCATTCTTTCTGAGGTAGAGGGTCAGTCCACAGAAATGGATAAAAAACTTAAGGAGATGCACGACCTGCTGGCCTCTTACGGGGCTGATTTTGATGAGATCATGCTCAGCGGGCAGCAACTTGCACAGCGCAATGTTGATCCTGAGTTTGCCCAGGATGGCGGGGTGAATATGGAGTTTTACGGAGATGGCCTGGATAATTTTGGTGACGGATTGCAGGATTATTTGTACGGTAACGTAAGAAAGGGAAATGTTCTCATTGTTGTTTGGGATATAGGCAATGTAGCAGACGATATTTTTGAAGTTTCAATAACCGGAAAAGGATCTTTGGGGGAAACCCCTGTCGGAGGAAGACGAAATTTTGATATATCGCTGGCGCCCGGGAATTATACCCTGACCATCAGGGGCGTCTATACCGATCCGAATGCGCTCTACTGCACTTTCGGTGTTCAGGTTTATGACAGGAATGATCTGATCATACCCATTGAAAAGGGCGATATTCCCATAGGCGATTATAAAACTATTCCCATAACGATAAGGTAATCCTGTAGAAAGCTGATCATCTTGTCTTTTTTCTATTCAACACCCCGTACATTCATTTTCAGGGTGTACACCGAAGTGCGCGCCGTTATAAACAACGTTTTCCGGTCGCTGCCTCCAAAGCACAAATTGGAAGGACTTTCTGGAAGTTCTATTTCACCGGTTTTCGATCCATTCTTATCAAAGAGCAGTACTTTGCCGAAGGTCAGATAAACATTACCCTGGCTGTCAATCGTCATGCCATCGGAACCAGCGGGTGCAAAAAAGGTTTTATGGGTCAGTTTGCCATCCTCCTCAATCACGTATTTCCAGGTTGTCCGGCCCATGATATCTGCCACATAGAGAATCCTGCCATCCGGTGTCCCGACAATTCCGTTTGGCTGACCGAGATCATCTATCACCCGGATCACCTCTCCGGAAGGTTTCAGATAATATACAGCCTGTATATCCAGCAACTGTTTATGACCGGCTGCCCAGTAAGGACGGTGATAATAAGGATCGGTGAAATAAATACCCCCCTTGCTGTCCTGCCACAGGTCATTAGGACCATTGAAATGCCTGCCTTCAAAACCCTGGTCAAGCAGGATGATCATGTTACCCCCGGGAGTAAATTTAACCAGCCGGTTATGCAGATCCGCACAGGCAAGCAGATTTCCCTGAGGGTCGAACCAGGTGCCGTTTGATCGTTCACAGTTCTCTTTAAACAAGCTTATCCCGGCCTTTTCATCCCACACATAAATCTTGTCATTGGGCTGATCCGTAAAGAATACCCGGCCGTCAGCTGCCACTGAGGATCCCTCGGTAAAGGAATACCCGGTGCCGGTTTTCTGAAGAACAGCATCCTTTAAAGCCAAGCTGCCGGGCAATGATATGGTTTGCGCGTTGCAAACAGAAAAAGAAAAAAGAATAGCCAGATGAAGCAGTTGTTTTTTCATTGTTTTTTATATAAAAATAGGAAGAAAGCCTATATTTAATACACTCAATTAATCCCTTTTACATGAAAAAATTACAGCTGTTCATCCTGTTGTCATTATTGCTTTGCCCGGGCATTCTGGCACAACAGACCGGTAATTACAGGAACTTCGTGGTATCGGTGTATGCCCGGGCATATGAAGTACGTGAAATGAATGACCTGAGAAAGCTTGAAGCAGCCTGGAATACCATCACACAACAAGTCAAGGTGGATAAAATATACCTGGAGACCCACCGGGATAAAATTGTTGTGGACGATAAAACCCTTGAAACAGCCAAGAGTTTTTTTCTTTCCCGCGGAGTAAAAGTAGCCGGGGGTATTACCTATACCATAAATGAATCCAATCTTTTCGAAACCTTTTGTTATTCGAATCCCGAGCATCGCAGACTGGCGCGCGAAATTGCCGAACATACAGCCCGTCATTTTGATGAGTTCATTCTCGATGATTTTTTCTTTACCAGCTGCAAATGTGAATTATGCATAGCCGCAAAAGTTGAGCAAAGCTGGACCGAATACCGGCTCAAGCTAATGACGGACGCTGCCCGTGAGCTGGTCATCAATCCGGCGAAGGCCGTGAATCCAAAGGTCCGTGTGGTGATCAAATATCCCAACTGGTATGAGCATTTTCAGGGACTCGGGTTTAATCTCGAAACCGGGCCTGCCCTGTTCGACGGGATCTATACCGGCACGGAGACGCGTGACCCTTATTATACCGCACAGCACCTCCAGCAATATGAAAGTTATCTGATCTTCCGGTATTTTGAAAATCTGGCGCCCGGTAGAAATGGGGGGGGCTGGGTGGATCCGGGAGCCCTGTTTTATATGGACCGTTATGCCGAACAACTATGGCTGACCCTTTTTTCCAAAGCACCTGAAATTACCCTTTTCGATTACCGGCAGTTACAGACTGCGATCAGGCCTGAGCTCCGTGCTCCCTGGCAAGGCGGCCAGACCAGCTTCGACTTCGATGCCATGATGAAACCCATTCCTCTAACTGGCGGAAAAACCATTACTCCTTCAACCATTGCAAGGGCAGCAGGTATTACTTTTGAACAGGTTGATGCCTTTTTGGGGAAACTGGGCCAGCCTGCCGGTATTAAAAGCTACCGTCCAAATCATGCCACCGGAGAAGATTTCTTGCAGAACTACCTGGGCATGATCGGCATTCCCATGGATATTCAATCTGTCTTCCCTGATGAACCCAGGATGATCATTCTTACTGAGTCCGCAAAATTCGATGAGGATCTGGTGCAAAAGATAAGAGACCGCTTACAGGCCGGAAAGAATGTTCTGATCACCTCTGGTTTGTTGAAAGCCTTGCAGGGAAAAGGTATTGAAGATATCGTGGAACTCAGGTATACCGACAGGAAGGCTCTGGTAAAGGATTTTGTGGTAGGCTGGGGAGGAAACCTGGAATCCGCAGCAGAGATCCTCATTCCCCAGATCGATTACCTGACCAATGATTCCTGGGAGGACATATCCGCCAGAAAGGGCACCTCAGGATGGCCTGTCCTGCATATGGCCCAATACGGAAAAGCGTATTTGTATGTCCTTACCATCCCTGATAACTTTTCCGACCTCTACCAGTATCCGTCAGGTGTTCTTAACCGCATCCGTGCCATTGTCACACAGGATGTGCCCGTAAGGCTTGAAGGCCCCTCCCAGGTGAGTCTCTTTTATTATGACAACGGAGCTTTTATTGTAGAATCGTTCCTGCCGGAACCCGTGAAAGTAAAAGTTTCCGTTACCGGTGAATCTGTCAGGCTTAATGATCTGCTTACCGGAAATGCAGTGGAAGGTGTGAAGGGAGAAAATCCCTTTATATGGGGCAGGGAATCAAGTGCGTGCAATACTTTCGAAATTACAATTAATCCCCATTCATACAGGGTATTTGAAGCCAAATGAATGCACCATGGTAAAAATGAATTAATTTTACACGGTTAAATCCCGGTGCCATGAAAAAACTGATCTTTCTTTTGTGTCTGGTCGCCGCAGCCTGTGCCGTGGTTCCCATTACCGGCCGGAAGCAGTTCATTGCTATCCCTGCCGATCAAATGTTGTCCTTAAGTGCAGACAGTTACAGTCAGGTATTAAGAGAAACCAAATTGTCCACCAACCAGCGCTATGTGACTTCCGTTCGTAATGTCGGCAACAGTCTTACTGCCGCTGTAAAAAAATACATGCAGCAGAACAATATGGAATCGAGTATAGCAGGCTATCAGTGGCAGTATAACGTGTTGGCCTCTGAAGAAATGAATGCCTGGTGTATGCCCGGAGGCCAGATAGCATTTTATGAAGGCATTATGCCTGTCTGCCAGGATGATAATGGCATCGCCGTGGTGATGGGCCACGAAATCGCCCATGCTGTAGCCCGGCACGGCAATGAAAGAATGTCACAGCAGCTTGTCATACAAATGGGTGGCGTTGCTCTGGCTGAAGCCCTCAGCACCCAGAAAGAGACCACTCAGGAACTGGCTCTTCTGGCTTTTGGTGTGGGTTCCACCCTGGGGGTAGTACTTCCTTACAGCAGAACCCATGAGCTTGAGGCGGATGAGCTGGGGCTGTATTTCATGGCCATGGCGGGTTATGATCCCCGCACTGCTCCTGCATTCTGGGAAAGAATGATTGCCAAGGGACGCTCCGGAACTCCTGAATTCCTTTCCACCCATCCTGATCCTGCGAACAGGATTACTGATCTGCAAAAGAACATGCCAAAAGCCATGGAATACTACCAGGCCAATAAAAAATAGACAAGTTCAACGGCTCAAAGACTGCTTTAAAAATATCATACCCTACATATTGTCAGATTGATAATTGATTCTATCTTTATATGAAGATCATCATTCATATTAAATTCTGACAATATGGGCACAATAAAAAAAACAGCTTTATTCAATGCAAGTTGCGTTGCCCTGGTGGTTACAGCGCTGGCCTTTGCCACCCGGGGTTCTTTCGTTGAAATTTGGGTTCAGGAGTTTAACCTCACCCACACCCAGGTTGGCTGGATCGTAGGAACAGCCTTCTGGGGATTTACCCTGGCCATGGTCTTTGGCGGACCACTGGTAGACATTATCGGAATCGGCCGTATACTTGCCATTGCATTTGTATGTCATGTTACCGGGATTGTCATGACGATTTTTGCTTCAGGATTCTGGACCCTGTTTATTTCTACCCTGTTTGTCGGTATTGCCAACGGAAGTGTTGAGGCAGCCTGTAATCCGCTTATTACGAGCCTCTATACTGAAGAGAAGACCCGTCGTCTCAATCGGTTTCATGCCTGGTTCCCGACCGGTATTGTAATAGGCGGACTGATGGTCTTTGTGTTTACCAAAATGGGTATTTCCAACTGGCGCATATCTATGGGAGCAATGCTCATTCCCACGATATGGTATGGAATCTGGTTTTTAAATAAAGAATTTCCCCAGACTGAGCGTGTTACTTCGGGTTTTACCTATAAACAAATGCTGAAGGCCTGTGTGAGCCCCTTGTTTTTATTCATTGCCTGCTGTATGTTACTTACAGCTGCCACAGAACTCGGTACCAACCAGTGGATCGCAGCATTGCTGGCCAATGTAACCGACAGCCCGATTTTGCTTTTGGTTTGGATATCCGGTATCATGGCACTGACCCGGCAGTTTGGCGGAACCCTCATTCACAACATGAAATCCACGGTGGTGTTGCTGACATCTGCCGCTCTTGCTTTTATCGGATTGATCCTGCTGGGTTACACCAGCGGGGCATTGGTTTTTGCTGCGGCTGCCATATTTGCCCTTGGAGTGGCTTTCTTCTGGCCGTCAATGCTTGGGTTTGTCTCCGAGAATATTCCACAAAGCGGGGCCCTTGGCCTGGCCATCATGGGAGGGATCGGATTCCTTGGGGGAGCAATCGCACAGCCCTCCCTTGGCGCCCTATATGATGCCCAGATCAATCTCGCCCTGCCGGTGAGTTATACCATTGAAGCGCTTAAATCAGCGATGTCAGGGACACCTGAAGCCATACTATGGGAACAGACGCAACTCACGGCCGGCGCTCATACCCTGCTGTATGTTTCAATCATACCGGCTATTCTGATCGTTGCTTTCGGCTATCTTTTCATCTATAAAAGAAAGCACCTGACGAAATAGAGCTGTTACCGCAACAGGAAGCTTACTATATTCTCTTTGAACCTGTTATAAGGCGGATAGCGTAAGGTAATATCAAACAGGTTCGATTTCACCAGTACCGACCGCATGTTGGAAAAGGTATCAAAGGACTTTTTACCATGATACCTTCCCATGCCGCTCTGTCCGACGCCGCCATAAGGCAGATAGGGTGAGGCGATCTGCATCACAGTATCGTTGATGCCTGCTGTGCCGCTTTGGGTTTTTCGCAGGAATTCCCTGGCCAGTTTCTTGCTGGTTGTAAAGATGTAGGTAGCCAGGGGTTTGGGATTTCGCTCAATGATATCATATACCTCTTCAAATTTTTCAAAGTCAATCACCGGCAAAACCGGTCCAAATACCTCTTCCTGCATCACCGGATCATTTATACTGACATCCTTAAGCACAGTGGGCGCAATGAAACATTGTTCAACATCAATCCTGCCCCCGGTCACAGTTTGCCCCGAATGCATCAGGCCAGCAACCCGCTGAAGGTTTCCGCAATTGATGATCCTGGCATAATCATTGCTCTTTTGCGGATCATCCCCATAAAATGTCTTGATTTCCCGCTCGATCAGTTCCAGGAACCGGTCCCTGACTTTTCTGTCAACCACTACATAATCTGTGCAAATACAAGTCTGACCGGCATTCAGGAATTTTCCCCAGGCAATTCTCCTGGCTGCATATTCCAGATGGGCATCGGCAGCAACAACACATGGGTTTTTCCCTCCCAATTCAAGTGAAACGGGGATGAGGTTCTCTGATGCCTTTTGCATCACATGTTTGCCGATTCTGCTGCTTCCGGTGAAAAATATATAATCAAAGTCGTGACTCAGCAGATAATCACTGACAGCATGGTCACCATTGATCATGGCCATGAGTTCCCTTGGAAAATGATCCATGATCTTTTCCATAACCGCATTGCAGTTTGGCACCTGCTGGGAGGTTTTCAGCACAACACAGTTGCCTGCGGCCAGTGCCCCGATCATGGGTACAAATGCCAGTTGGAAGGGATAATTCCAGGGTGAAAGCACCAGCACCTGACCATAAGGCTGGGGCGCTATATAGCTGTAGGACAGGAAATGCACCAGGGGCGTCCACACCATTCTGGACTTCGCCCACCTTTTAAGCTTACGGATGGCCAGGTTAAGCTCTTTCAATACAAACCTCGACTCGGTTGCGATCACTTCAAAAACAGGTTTGTGAAAGTCTTTCCACAAGGCATCCTTGATTTCCTGCTCATGCTGAATGATCAGAGAACGAAGCTTCTTCAGCGTTTTGATCCTGTAATCAACATCAAAAGTGGTGCCTTTGGCAAAAAACTTCCGCTGGTTGTCCAGCACTAATTGCAATGTTTCTCTTTCCATTCCTCTTCAAGCTTTAGTAACTGTTTTGAAACCTCATGGGTCGTATTACCATTCCTGGCGGGTATCCTGCTCATGGCATATTCAGCCATTGCAGTAATGGTCAGGCTCGGATTTACGCCTATATTGCCCTGAATTACAGATCCGTCGGCAATGTAGAAATCGGGATATCCGTGTACCCTCAGGTTTTCATCCACCAACCCCGTCTCCGCCGATTCCGACATGGGACAACCTCCAAGGATATGCGCGGTGGTGGGCCTGTCAAAGAACACCTCCAGCAGGATATTTTGGGGAATCCCGTTTACTTTCCTGGCATAGCGCTCCATTACCTCCTGCCCGACGGGTATATAGGCCGGAACCCGCTTATGCCCGCTGTTGTCAATTTTGATCTTCCCACCGAAAAGCGTGTTTTCCCATTTCATCTTCATGGCATTGTCCACAGTTTGCATGACCAGAAAAATAACCAGGTTGGAAGACCATTTGAAATTGAACAGCGTCCTGAAGAAATGAACGGGGTGTGTGACAGTTTTCTTAAGCAGCTTAAAGGATCTTCCCAGGGAGGTGCCGGCGCCTTCGGCTGATAACCCGAAAAACAATTTCAAGGCATTGGATTTATCCGGATATTTAACAATCTCGACATGCGTAAAGGGATCGGGACTGAATACCGATGTGATGGCCAGTCCGTTGTTCAGTTTCATCTGGGTGCCTGAAACTGCACAAAGTGTTTCGGCATTGGTTCTCAATTCATATCCCAGTTTATCTGATAATCGGGGTAAGGTACCGTATTTGAATTTCTGTTTCAACAGCAGCTCCAAAGTTCCCAGGGTGCCTGCGGCTAAAATGATACCCCTGGTTACCAACGTTTTCTTTCCCGGGAAAAGTGATGTGACGTTTTTCGTTTCAATATGATAAAGATTATTGTTGTAGGATATTCTTTCTGCCCTGGTTTCAGGCAGGATCTCCAATCCCATTTTTTCAGCAAACCATAGATAATTCAGGTCCAGGCTGTTTTTGGCATTTTCCCTGCATCCCACCATGCAGCCGGCACATTCCACACAGCCTTTGCGCAACGGTCCCATGCCGTTGAAATAAGGGTCTGTTTCATGCTCACATCCATCAAGATTTACACCCACATGAACACTGTCAAAGGTATCGACGGCATTCAGATCCTTGGCAACCTCTTCCAGGATATTATCTTCGGGATTGCGCCTGCTGTATTTCTGTCTACCGAGCATAAAGGAGGCTCTTTGATAAAAAGGTTCCAAAGTCTCCTTCCAGTTTGAAAACCTTGCCCAGGAGCTATTGAGAAAAAACTCATCTGGCGGTCTGTACAGGGTGTTGCCGTATACAAGGCTTCCGCCCCCAACGCCAACACCGCTCAATATACTGGCTTTGGAATAAAAGGAAAGCCGCTGAAATCCAAAAAATCTCAACGCCGGTATCCAGAGGTATTTGGGCAGGTTCCAGTTGGTCCTGGGAAAATCCCCGGGTCGAAACCGCTTCCCCTGCTCCAGTGTAAGCACCTTATAACCTTTCTCTGTAAGGCGTAGACTGGCTACGCTGCCACCAAAACCTGAACCTATAACGATAAAATCATAAACCATGAGGCAGGTCGGGTTAAAGGATTGAACGTAAAAATAGAAAGTTTACGGTTAACTTCATGATTATTTTTTGATTACTACCTTCCACATTTGTATCTTTATATGAATTATTATCCGGCATTTTAGCGGATTTATCTTAACCCTTTAACTTTTGTGCTATGAAACCCATACTTGTTCTGCTGACCTGTCTTTTGATGCTCTCCTGCACCAAACCTGTTCCAGAAGTTAAACAATATACTATTGATGAATTTTATAAGAACCTCCAGATAAACGGGGGTAGTTTTAATGCTGACGAAACCAGGCTGCTTGTAAGCAGCGATAAATCAGGCATATATAATGTCTATGAGATTAACCTCACGGACACCACCATGCGGCAGATCACTCATTCCACCATTGAATCACTTTTCAGCGTGGATTACGTTCCTGGTACGAATAAGGTCCTCTATGCCGCGGATCAGGGAGGCAATGAAATCTACCACATTTACCTGATGAATGAAGATGGCACCATACAGGATCTGACTCCTGCTGAAAAAGAGATTGCCAACTTCCTGGGCTGGAGCGAAGATAAGAAGACCATGTACTATACTTCCAACAGGCGCGATCCTCAGTATTTCGACCTGTATAAAATGGCTGTAACAGACTGGAAGCCTGTGATGATCTATCAATACATGGATGGACTTGATATAGCCGGGATCTCAGACGATGAAAATACGCTTGCCCTTCAAAAAACCATTACCACCAGCGAAAACCAGCTTTTCCTGTTCGATCGTGCTGCCAAAAAGCAGACTGAAATATCAGATCCGGCAGCACCTGGCCAATATGGTAGTTCAGGTTTCAGCGACGATGGCAGGTATTTTTATTACATTACCGATGCCGGAAAAGAGTTTGCCTACCTGGTGGAATATGAAATTGCCTCCGGTAAACGGAAAACTATCTTTGAAACCGGTTGGGATGTCATGTACAGCTATGTGAGCGAAAATGAGAAATACCGGGTTATTGCCATCAATGAGGACGGAAAGAACACCCTGGTCATTAAAAACAATGCCACTGGTGAGCAAGTTGATTTCCCGCAAATAACCGACGGCGACATCCTGGGGGTGACTATTTCCGACAGTGAGAAGCTTATGCGCCTTTCTGTTGGCACATCAAAGTCACCTTCTAACATGTATGTATATAATTTTGAAACGAAAGAACTTAAAAAGCTCACAGAAACGCTGAACCCGGAGATCAACCCGGAAGATCTTGTTTTGGCTGAAGTAGTGCGCTTTAAATCATTTGACAGCCTGGATATCCCTGCCATCTACTATAAGCCTCTTACCGCAACAAAACGGCATAAGGTTCCTGCCCTGGTATGGGTACATGGCGGACCGGGTGGACAATCCAGAGTTGGTTACTTTGCGCTGGTTCAATACCTGGTAAATCATGGATATGCCATACTTGCCGTGAATAATCGTGGCAGCAGCGGTTATGGCAAGACGTTTTATAAAATGGATGACCGAAACCACGGGGACAAAGACCTGAAAGATTGCATCTGGGGCAAAGAGTGGCTTCAAACCCTTGATTATATTGACACCGCAAAAATCGGGATCATCGGTGGCAGTTACGGAGGCTTTATGACCATGGCTGCCATGACCTCGGCTCCGGATGCGTTTAAGGTCGGTGTAGATTTGTTTGGTGTCACCAACTGGCTTCGCACGTTGAAATCCACTCCGGCCTGGTGGGCTTCATTCAGAAATGCCCTCTTCCAGGAGCTGGGAGATCCTTTTACCGCAGATTCTGTCCGTTTGTACAACATATCTCCCCTCTTCCATGCCGACAGGATCAAGAATCCCGTGTTGGTGCTGCAGGGAGCCAATGATCCCAGGGTATTGCAGGCAGAATCGGATGAGATTGTAGCTGCCGTGAAAAAGAATAATGTGCCTGTCGAATATGTCATCTTCCCTGATGAAGGTCATGGTTTTGTGAAGAAGGAAAACGAAATTAAAGGATACGGCCAGGTCCTGACCTTCTTGGATAAATATCTGAAAGGAGTACCTGGAAAATGAGTGTATCAGTCCTCAGCCAGACACTAGTTCACTGATAAATCCAGTGTGGCATCGCCAACCCGACCGGATTCTGTGATGCCCTCCACGGTTACCGTAATTTCAGCCGCTATTTTCCCGCTGCTGAAGCTGATCCTGGCTTTACCTTCTGCATCAGTTTTAACCTCCGGATTCCAGTACATAGTCCCTGGCTGTTTGGAATGCCGATCTTTCTGCTTCTTGCCAGCCACTTCTCCTGCTGCATTGAATTCGGAGGGTTTACTGTATTCCATTGTTGCCGGTTCCGGATTGATCAAAACCGCGGAACTTTTAAACTGTTCATTGACTTTGGTATAGATTTCAATGACCCCCATGGTATTCAAGGCTGTATATTGCTGAATATCCATCACGTTGGTCGATACCCTGATATGGTCGACATCCGAGGGAAGAATGCCGTTCAACACTTCTATATCGGTCCCCATCAATTTACCGTTGATGACGATGATAGCGCCATCCTGATTGGAAATGGAAGTTACCCCGTTGTAGTCAAAGTAAATTTTACCGTTGTACAGGGTATACCTTCTGATTTGCTTAATCATTTCCAGAACGGTCATCCTGCCACTGAAAGAATTGTCCTTTGCCTGGTTCGATTGGACCTGGTTCCAGGATGCAGGATCATTTTTCTGTTGCAGGGGATATACCATTCCAGGAGTGGTTAAACCCTCGGTAAGATATTTTTTGCAAAAAGTGATGGCTTCCCGGTTAAAATGCTGCCAGATAGCGGTGTCGGAATTATCGGGAGATGCATAAGCAGGACTGTTTGCATCAGTATTCATGACTTGTTTCCAGGTAAAATGGCTGTATTGGCTTACCAGGAGCAGGTCATCAAGCAGCCCTGCAGCATTGTCGCCTGGCTGAAAATAGGATTCCGGGTCAGAAACAAAACCCTTGAGGTTACTGGTCAGTGTAATTAAAGTTAACAGACTGCCATTGCTGCCAACCGGTTGCTGCTGGACTTTGGAGCCGGCCGCTACACTCAGCGTCGCCATTACGGGCTTACCGTTTTCATCTTTCACCTGCAAGGTAAGGTTTATAGTTTTATTTTTTCCATAAACAGTTTTATCGGGAAGGATTTCCAGGTAAAGCTTTTTGTTTTGATTTACATAAAGAAGTCGGCTGGCCACAGGATTCATGACCGAATCAAAAGCTGTAATTTCAGCAACCCCTGCCGGAAAATCTCTTAAGGGAACATCGATTTCTGCTGTTTTATCAACCCGCCTCGATTCCATCCAATAAATCTGTCCGTTCATCTGCCCGATGAAGTGGTAAACCTGCACCCTTTTGTTTATTTGTTGAAAAATAAGGGTAAGCGTATCAGGTGATGCGTGCTGATAGGCCAGAACAACGCCTGAACGAAGCAATTCCGGTAATTCGAAAGTTCTTCCCGTTCCTGCAGGCTTGTTTACAGCCAGATAATACTCCTTTCCTGCTTTGGGGGTTATGATGAAGGAACCCACACCCTGAGTCGTACCCGCGATTTTCATAACCCTGTTTTGATCGCTAAGGATTTCACCTTCCATATCAACGGGTCTGTTGCCTGCATGAAACGCCCTGAAGGCTATTTTCCGATCGGCACCCGTAACCAGTGTCCCGCCTTCAGGATGAAACAGTACGTTCACCCTATTCTCCGGGGTAGGAACAAGTACTCCGGCCCCCACCGTTGAATTATCAACGGTTGCTTCCACGTTCAATAAGATTTTGTCTGTTGCCTGTACCTGCGGCAACGTATAACCTATTTGAGCTTTGCCCGTTTTATCAGTTTTGGCTGTACCCCTGAGGATAACTGCGTCATTGGCAACCCATTTGTATTGGATAGGAACCATCACCGGCCGGCTCTTGTTGTCCAGGCATTCAATTTCTGCCTTTACCACAGTGCCGGGGAAATACAGGCTATCCGTTAGCTTAAGTTTTACACCAAAGGCCGGGGATCCATTTTCAAGGATGATTTCCTTGGTAAATATCCGGTCTGCCGGAGTGTTCTGCATCCAGCTGGTATAGGCCATCAGCAAATAAGTGCCTGGTGAAAGCTGGTCGGGTATCTCGATATCTCCATTCACGTGATCCCCATCAATCAGGTATTTTGCTTCAGACACAACCGTGCCGTACAGGTCTACGAGCCCTATATACAGGTCTTTGCTCAGGTTAGGCCTGGCACCAAGAGCAGGCAGAATATAGGCTTTAAACCAGATCCTATCTCCCGGTGCATAGCGGCACCGGTCGCTTTGCACGTAAACAAGTTCTTCAGGATATTTTTGCTGGTAAAGGTTAAGTTTATCCAGGAGGGTGCTCAGGGATTGTGCCTTTAAACCAACTGAACCGGTGGCCAGGGTAACCAGTAAAATTAAAGAATTCAGCGCTTTTCTCATTTTCGGCATAATGAGGAATGGAACCATTCATGCTTTTGTGGACCCAATAAAATTAATGCAATAACCGCACAAATAATGATTTTATGGCCAGAATATTAAGTCAAATTCTATACCTATATCATAAAAATTGATTAAATATCAACATGCACAAAATTAATTACTTAAATCAGTTTTTATATGCCGGTAAAATCCAAAAAACCCACTGCAGTCAAACTCCCTGTTGAATTTAAGCGGCTTGAAGACGATAAGAAAAAAGCAGCACCGTAGAAGAAATGGGACCCTTATCTGAGCGAACGTCAATGGGGTACTGTAAGGGAAGATTATAGTGAAAATGGTGACGCCTGGAATTATTTCACGTATGACCAGGCCCGTTCACACACTTACCGTTGGGGGAAGATGGACTGGATGGGATCTCTGATGATCAGCAGCAACTTTGTTTCGCCATCTCCTTAAGGATGGTAGATTCTGTTCAGTGGATACTCATGGCTGTTTCGGTGAATGCAAACCAGATTTGGCTTTACAGAACTGATGAAGATCAGTATGCTAAGATCAGGATAATAACCACGGTTAATGAGACAAGGAACAGCCTTCCATATGGACAAATCAAATTTGAATGGGTTTTCCAGCCAGACGGTTCTTCCACATTTCCTGCTAAGTGAATTTGTTATTTTTAATAAGCAAAGGCATTATTTATCCACTCCGGTTTTTCTGAAAACTGTGGACAGCGTTTAAATTCCTTTACTCCCTTGACTGACACAAAACCATTTTCGAGGTAATAAATAGCTTCTTTCAGGCATAATTCTTCAGGGTCGTTGAAATCTCGGGTTATATCGTCGTGTAAGACTTTGGTCGGGGCAAAACCATTATAATAATCACCCTGATTTTGTGCATTGACCATTCTGAAGGTAACAGGCCACATAAAATATTTTTTACCAACATCCCAGCCATTCATTCCTGTTGGCTTACCGTTTGTGGTATCGCCAAGTGTTACGACATTGACAAACGGTTTAAGGCCATTGATTAAAGCTTCACTTGCAGAGGCTGTTGAACGTGTAGTGATAACAACAATTCTTGAAAGATCCAATGAATATGGAGTTGTTTTGAAAAGAAAAGTAGAGTTGGAGTTCTGTTGTTTATTATTATACTGAAGTCTGGCAAAAACGGCTCCTACTTTGGAGTTCCCGGCAATGTAACTTGCAAGAACTTGTGCGATATTGAGAAAACCACCTGTATTATATCTCAGGTCAAGAATAAGGTCTTTGATATGGTTTGCCTTAAAGAATGCAAAAGCAGTAGCAAGTTCATCAGCGGTAGGTGTTATGAAAGCATCAAAAACCAGATGTCCTGTTGGTCCTGATGGGAGTTGCAGTATATCAGACACGAGAACGGTATTAATAATGAAAGTCGATTTTGTTGAGGAGATTGTTAAGCTGGTCCCGTCAGGTTTTTGAAACAGGAAAGTGTTTGTAATACCTGCCCGAGCGGGACCTATCAGTTTCTCATATGCCGTGATATCATTGCTCATAAGAACCGGAGCGACCTCGGTATTGTTGATTTTTTTTATGATCCATCCTCTGCGAACACCATTTGAGTAGAGTGGAGAATTTTCATATATTAAACAAATACGGGCATTTTCTGAACCGTCAAGGCCTACTCTTATACCATGTCCGACAAATGTTCCCTGCATCTCAGCCATATATTCATCATAGTCAGCAATAAAACTCCACTTGTCAACGATTTTGTATCTCATAGCTTCAAGAAGTTCATAAGGATCCTTGTAATTGCTCTTATTTGAAGTTGTAACACTAGCTGCTTCCGGCATATCATACCATAAATAAAAATCTTTCATAATATAATAAAGACTGTCTCTCGCCATAGCGGGAGTTATCGTATCGATGGGTTCGATTTCATCCTTTTTGCAAGATATGAACAATGACATGAAAACGATTGAAAAGAAAAATAGCTTCTTCATTATCTTCTTCAATTATTTAATCTCACTATTCTTTGTCTTTGATGGTTGCGACCAAAGTATTTGTAAGGTCTGAAGTTCCATCTTTGCATCCGGAACTATATGCTCAAGGTACTCCGGTATCAGGTGCTCAGCCCTGCCGGATTTTCCACTCTAGATTCCCGCAGCAGTTAATGCATCAATAGAGTTCTGCAGTAAAGCTTTTGTATACTTATAATTATGAATACCAAGGCTGTATTCTCTTAGGCAAAACTGAAAATTTATTATTGAACCCATCACAACGTTTTTCAGTGAAGGGAATATTGGCAGAAGTGCATTTGCATCTTTATTAGCTTGTGTCCATCCGCTTGAAGGAGCAGGATTTCTGTACGCACCAGACGGATTCAATGAAGGATCATAGATATCGAGGCATCCATCATAATTTTCACTAGTATATCCAGACCATAGGTTTGTAATGGGATCATCATCTATATGAAGAATTTTCTGACCACTTCCGATTGAGTTGATTTTTGTTGCCAGTGAACTTAACAAACCCTCAATCTCAGTTCTTGGAACTGCCCAGTATGTTGTACTTGATGATGTTATAGGTGATGAGTGGCATCCGATCATATCGCATCCATTAAAGTTATCTTCAGCAGCAAAAGTATGGCCTCCAGATCTGCCAGAAATTGCTGTCATATGACAATCCTGGCAAGAAGCTACAGTTGTATGGGTTGAGTTTTCATAAATCTGGCTTCCTGTAAACTGAACACCACCTTGACCTGCAAAAACTGCACCTACAGTGCCATAATGAACATGTGTACTAAATGAAGGTACCATAATATTCGGGACTGCATTACCAACTGTATTATCATAAAAAATTGCATCAGGATTAGTTACAAAGCTTTCATAGTCAATGACATCACTATTTGATAATGTACTGCTTGTTGTCAATGGCCTTGGCTGATGACATTTTATACATAAATTACTCATTCCGCCATCCTGTGTGAGGTTAATTGATTTAGTGCCCTTCCACATTGTCATAGAGACAGCTGCAGTGCTGGTTAATGGAGCGAAATCGGACCCGGTATATGTGGTATGCAATTGACTGTGACAAGTGAAACAGCCAATTTCTCCAAGTGTTGCGGCAGGAACTGTTGCGTAGTCATTTGAGTATTTTCCTGTCGTTGTATTTAAGGTAAAAGTTGCAGGAACATAATTTTCACAGACATACTTAAACGCCTCAGAAGTATGGCAAGGAGAACAGCCAGTATTTTCAGACGCTTTAAATGAAGCTTCTCCATAAAAATGTTTTGAAAAATCAAATTGGTCGACAACAGCATTTACCACATTAGGATTGTGACATTCTTTGCAGGTTTCATTGGCATCTTTTCCGGCATCGCCATTAGCGCCATTCGTACCATCTTTTCCGGCTGGGCCCATCTCACCTGTGCAGGATGTTATTATAAGGCCAACCACCAGCAAGGCTAAACATAATCTGATCAGATTTTTCATATGTGAGTTTATTGTTAATAATATTATGTGAATAAAATTTATTTTAATGGTCACATAGCTTGTCCAGCAAGGCGGGAGAACTTGCGATGAATTTATACACACTTACTTGTGAACCCAGCATAGCAAATAATAAATAAGAAACAACTAATCTTCTTTTTGATAATTTTACTTTATAATCAATTTTAATAATGGAAAATATATAGAGGAGGATTAGCAAACATATTACTGTATTCTAGATAGATAAGTCATTTTAATTTGCCCTGTGAAAGATAATGATAACTACTTCTTTCCTGATTCTTATATAAAGTTACATCAGCAAAAATTCAAATTCAAATTTATTTTAACTTTTAGCCTCTGCAGCAGATTTTCGAGAGCTGGAGATTGTAACGATTTATTTACTCAAGATTCTATACGTTACCAAATTGGAAAAGCAAGTGCCTTAACCACCTTTGGATGGAACAGGTTGACCATACATAGCTGGAGTTAAATTCAAGATATTTAGATAACTATAATTAATGTAATTCTACCGGCCAGATGTGGCTAGTGAGCCTGTCTTTTGTAGAGTACTGTTAATTAACTGATATTTTACCTCATCATTATTCATCAGATGTTGCACTTATGGGCAGAGGAATATTCCCAATTTCTTATTTCGAACAATACGCCCTATTCCCTACCAAGACCTGGCGCCAGACTGGCACCGAGCCGAGCGTAAAAAAATCACGCAGAGCATGATTTTAGCGAAGGAGTCAGACTGCCGCGGTGGCAAAACCCCAAAATAATGAGAAAGTCCTCCTACGCCAAGGCTTCGGAGGGCGAAGGTGTGCCCAGCTGGGATCGAACCAGCGACCCCCTGATTATGAGTAGGGTAGTGTCAACTACCACCTGTCTTTGTTTATTTTTACACGATTTCGTTGGATTTTACCCTCATAACCTAGCAAGATGAAAAAACCACTTATCCGGTTTATTGTATAAGTGGTTCATTTTTAAGTTGCTCTGTTAAAGCTCGAACCTAAACTTTTCTGATCCAGAGTCAGACGAGTTAAAAAATCATTTTGAGAACCTCCTATAACCTGAAAGGAAGTTAATCACTAATGAAAGCATCGCATTATTCTCCAAAACCTGGTGTAAACCCGTGGTGAAAAGTGTAGTTTGAGTGGGAGACAGTTTTAAGAAAAGAGAATGAGTTTGCCTGCTCTCACTTTTTTTTAAGTGGTCCCACCTGGGTTCGAACCAGGGACTCCCTGATTATGAGTCAGGTGCTCTAACCTGCTGAGCTATGGGACCATGATACTCTGCCATAAAATATCGGGCTGCAATAATAATGAATTGCTGCAATAAAAACAAAACCTTCGAAATCTTCCTTCTTCCATCTTCAATCCGCACTCACTCCTGGATCTTCCTCAGGGTATAGATCAGCAATCTGTTAATTTTATCGTGGTTTTCCTTAACCAGGTTCATTTTTTCGTCAGGAGCCGGGGCGATATCACTTACCCTCCAGGAATCATAACCGGTGCAGAGCGATACTGCTGCATAGGCCATTCCAAGCTCATTGGCCAGGATCGCCTCCGGCGCGGTGCTCATGTTAATAGCGTCGGCTTTCCAGCTGCGGTAAAGATTGGATTCCGCCCGGGAAGAAGAGCGCTGTCCGTCGATAGAAATCACAATACCCTTGGTGTGTATGGTGATCCCCTGAACGATGGCGGATTCGATCAGGTGATCCCGGAGTTCTTCAGAAAATGGCTCTGCCATGGAGACATAGCGACTTTGACCGGGATCCAGTTCCTCCAGGATACCGGTAACCGGTTGCCGGGTCATGTCGATAAACTGGTCAAATACGATAACCTCGCCGGGGCAGATTTCTTCCTGCAGACTTCCGCAGTTCCCGGTGGCTATTATAAACTCGCAGCCGAGCTGCTTCAGGGCGTATAGGTTGGCTCTGTAATTGACTTTGGAAGATGGCAGTTGCTGATCCTTCCCGTGACGGGCCAGATGGAATATCTCCAGGCCATCAAGATCCCCACTGTATATCACCGGAACAGGATGTCCAAAGGGGGTGTTGATCCGGATCTCCTTTACATTCGCCAGGTAATCGGGTAAGGTGTGTCCCGTTCCTCCGATAATAGCTACTTTCATTATCAAACAGGGGTTAAGTTTTTTTCAGGAAATAATGTAAATATACCTTTTTTGTCGGCAATCGAAATCCCTCTTTCGGTTATAATTCCAGTTACCAATCGAGCAGGTGTAATATCAAATCCAAAATTGGCCACCGGGGTGCCTGCCGGAATAATCTCAGTAGTAACAAATGATCCGTTAGCCAATCCTTCCATGCATCTTACCTCCATTCCGTCCCTTTCTTCAATAGGCGTTTCCGACGCCCCTTCTGTCAGGGTCCAGTCAATGGTAGATGAAGGCAGCGCAGCATAAAACGGAATATGGTTATCTCTTGCTGCAAGTGCTTTAAGGTAAGTACCGATCTTGTTCACAACATCACCATAAGGTGAAGCCCTGTCACTGCCTACAATCACCAGGTCAACCAGTCCCTGCTGCATCAGATGCCCACCGGTATTATCCGCAATCACGGTGCAGGGAACGCCGTGCTGCTGCAATTCCCAGGCAGTAAGACGGGCTCCCTGGTTGCGCGGACGGGTCTCATCAACCCAAACATGCACAGGTATGCCATTTTCGTGAGCCTGGTATATGGGAGCGGTGGCTGTTCCGTAATCAATGCATGCCAGCCATCCGGCATTGCAATGGGTGAGAATGTTGACTGTTTTTCCTGCTTTTGCCCGGCTCAGTTCCTCAATAAGCGTAACGCCATGCAATCCGATCTGCCTGCAGTTATTCCGTTCTTCATCGATGATCTCCAGGGCAGCTTTCCTGGCTGCTTCCATCGCTTCCCCCTTGGGCTTTAACCGCTCCGGCCTTATCCCTTTAACCGCTCTGGCTGCTTTATCCACAGCCCAGGCCAGATTCACCGCTGTAGGTCTTGCCGAATTAAAATAGGCAGCTTTTTCGTCGATGAAATCATCGGTAAGGGTATCCCCCTGATATGACACGATGGAGAGATACATCCCCAGTGCCCCTGCTGCCCCTATCAAAGGGGCGCCCCGAAGATGCATGTCACGTATGGCCATAAACATTTCTTCGCCGGTATGGAGGTCTTCGATCCGGAATTCGAAGGGCAGATAGCGCTGGTCAATTATCTGCACAACTGCAGGATTATCCCGGCAAATCCAAATGGTTTCAAAATGATTGCCCTTTACTTTCATTTCTGGACCGAAAATGCTTTTTTTGTAAAAAATTAAAAATAATGAAATTATCCGACGCAATATACAACGGAAAAACAGAAATTAAGAACATAATTTTCGACTGGGGCGGCGTTATTACCAACCTGCATTTCAGTGCTACAAAAAATGCTTTTCAGCAACTGGGACTTGCTATTTTCGATGAATCCATACCCCACAAAGCCCATGATGACCTTTTTATCCCGTTTGAAATTGGAAAAATCACACCCGATGAATTCCGGAACAGGATCCGGCTCTTAACCCCCTCCCTTTTGTCGGATGCTGAGATTGACCAGGCATGGAATGCCATGCTTGGTGATTTGCCTGCTGAAAGATGGAAAGTGCTGGAAAAGGCCCGGAAGCACTATCGTACTTTCCTGCTCAGCAACACCAACGCCATTCACCTACCCTACTACAGTGAGTATATACAAAAGGTTTATGGGACTTACGGATATACACACCTTTTTGAGAAAGCCTATTTCTCGCACGAACTGAGGCTGCGGAAACCCAATGCGGACATATTTCAGTTTGTAATGACCGATGCCGGGATTCTCCCGCAGGAAACCCTGTTCATCGATGATTTTATTGAGAACATCGAAACAGCCCGCATCCTTGGATTCCATGCCGTTCACATAAAGGCTCCCCTTACCCTGGTGGATGTTTTTGACCTTGGTAAATAAAATATTTCCTTCTATTGCCAGTTAATTATGGTATCTTAGTCATTATCTGTTAGCATTATGAAAACTCTATTGATCTCATTAATCCTGGTCAGTGCTGCGTTCATTGCCGCGTACCCCCAGTCTCCTGTAAAGGCAACCATTCGCCTTAAGGATGGCAAATCCATCGAAGCCTATCACTTCGGCAAACTTACCTGTGAATCCAACCGCAATGCCTCAACATTCACCATCCTGAGGGGTAAGTTCAGCGGCAGCCATACTGAAATAAGCGATTTCAAAGATATCAGCAAACTCATCCTCACCGGTTTTACTGCAGGCCCTGCAGCCTCTGTGGGTAACCAGAAAGGAAGCATCACTGCAGTTAAAAGGAATGGCATAAGTGTCCCCCTGGAGGAAGCTGAGCTGGTTATGTCATGTTTTGACCCTTCCGACCGGTATAATGAAATTCACGTGCAGATCATCAATCCGCTTACAAACCAAAAAGCGGATATGACAATTGAAATGAGGACTATTGATTCGATTACTTTTTAACCTCACGGTTCACACCAGTCACCGCTTTCCTTAATCAGGCTGATCAATTCATCCACGGCCTGGTCTTCCGGAATTCCCCTCTTTATGACCTCCCGTGATCTATACAATGTGATTTTACCCTTGCCTGCGCCAACATATCCGTAATCGGCATCGGCCATTTCTCCCGGACCGTTGACAATACAGCCCATCACTCCTATCTTCAAGCCTTTCAGGTGTGCGGTTGCTGTTTTGATCCGTGACAGGGTCTCTATCAGGTTAAAATTTGTTCTTCCGCAGGAGGGACATGAAATATATTCTGTCCGGGTCATCCTGGACCTCGTCGCCTGAAGAATTCCAAAGGCGGCTGAAGAGATCATCTCCTTTTCCAGTGGATGCTGGTTGGTGAGTTTGATTCCATTCCCAAATCCTTCGATAAACGCTCCTCCCAGGCATGCGGCGCTGATCACCTGGAAATCCTCCGGGTTGGTTTCATGAAGATGCAAATGAAAAATTACCGGGACATCACAATGCGCTTCATCCAGCTTTCGACGCAGCCATCTCAGTTCGGCCTGCACATTTGCTGCTGAGCACCGGTAGAGCAATACGGATTTTTTATCCTGTGAAAGCTTCCGGATAAGGGTATTTTTAAATTCAGGGTAAGAAGCGCTCATCAGATTGATCCGGTCTGCTGGAAAAGGATCTGCACCCCATACCAATGGAGGATAGCTCCCACCAATATTTTCCACGGTTCTGGATATCCTCCGCACAAAGGAATAGGAGTATGATGCCGAAGAAGGGGCGAACGGGTGAGGAGAAGCAGTATTTAACTTTTCGGCTGCGTATGCAACAAGTTTACGGGCAACAGGGATTTCATTTTCAGGCTCTTCTGTAAGGGAAACCCGGATGGTATCTCCTATTCCGTCCAACAGCAAAGTACCTATCCCTGCTGCGGATTTGATCCGGCCGTCCTCACCTTCTCCTGCCTCTGTAACCCCCAAATGAAGGGGGAAATTCATGCCTTCCTCCATCATCATTTTTGCGGCCATTCGGGTGGCTTGAACCATGACCCGCACATTGCTGGCTTTCATGGAGACTACTACAGGATCAAACTTCCGTTCAAGGCATATCCTAAGGAACATCATGGCCGATTCGGCCATCCCCAGGGGTGTGTCTCCATATCGATTCAGTATATCCTCTGATAAAGAGCCGTGATTAACGCCAATCCTGAGGGCCACACCCCGAGAACGGCATTTTTCGAGCAGGGAAATGAAACTTTCCTGATCCGGGTAATTGCCCGGGTTGATCCTTACTTTGTCAGCATATTCGACAACTTTGGCCGCTACTGCGGCATTGAAATGCACATCCGCAATGATCGGGCTGGAACATCCCTGACGCAGCAATTCCTGCCTGATGGCAGCCAGTGCTTCCACATCGTTTATTGAGGGAACGGTAATCCTTACATAATCAGCCCCGGCCTGAATGATCCTGAGGCATTGCGACACACTGCCCTGCACATCACTTGTCAGGGTATTGATCATGGATTGAATCCTGACAGGATACTCGCTGCCAAGGGGTATTCCTCCTACATTTACCTGAACAGTCTGTCTCCTATAATATTTCTTGCTTGTCACTATTCCCTTGTCCCTTGTCCCTTGTCCCTTGTCCCTTGTCCCTTGTCCCTTGTCCCTTATTATTGCCGCTCCCACTCCGCTCCTTCTTTTGTGTCTTTTACCACGATACCCAAGGTTGCCAGTTGGTTCCGGATATTATCCGAGGTGGCAAAGTCTTTTCTGATTTTGGCGTCCTGCCGCTGCTGCAGCAACATCTTAATGACCTTATCCAGCAATTCGCCGTTTTCCGTATCCATGTCGTTACCCGGTAATAATCCCAGCAAATCAAAAGTGAAGGTATGCATGAAGGAATGCAGCAATTCCAGGTCCTGGGCACTGATTTTTTCCTTGCCATCGTTTACCGAATTGATGACCCTTACCGCGTCGAACAAAATACCGAGCAAAACCGGACAGTTCAGATCATCCGAAAGGGCATTGTAGGCGTTTTCACGCAATGTGGCAATATTAACAGTGGAATCCGGAGCGGTTTTCAGCCTGCTTAAAAGAGACATTCCCTTCATCAGCCGGTTCAAACCCTGTTCTGCCGCTTTCAATGCTTCATTGGAAAAATCAACCGGACTGGTATAATGTGCCTGAAGGATGTAAAACCGGATGGTCATGGGTGAATATGCCTTTTCCAGCAATGTATGTTTACCAGTAAAAAACTCCTCCAGGGTGATGAAGTTGTTCTTTGACTTGCTCATCTTCTGTCCGTTGATGGTAATCATGTTGTTGTGCATCCAATACCGGACATGCGGTTTATGTGTTGCTGCCGTTGACTGGGCCAGTTCGCATTCATGATGGGGGAAAATCAGGTCCATACCACCCCCGTGTATATCGAACTGCGCTCCCAGGTATTTCATGCCCATAGCCGAGCATTCCAGGTGCCAGCCGGGAAATCCCTCACTCCATTCTGATGGCCAGTGCATAATGTGCAAATGATCAGCCTTTTTCCATAGCGCAAAATCGAGCGGATAACGCTTATCGTCCTGCCCTTCCAGTTCGCGGGTATTACTCAGCATATCTTCCAGGTTCCTTCCGGAAAGCCGGCCATAACCATAATGATCATTGTATTTCTTCAGGTCGAAATATACCGATCCGTTAACCTCATAGGCAAAACCTTTTTCCAGAATACTTTTGATCAGCTGCTGCTGCTCAATGATATGTCCGGATGCATGTGGTTCAATACTCGGTGGCAGCACTCCCAGTCGGTCCATGAAAGTATGGTACCGGTTGGTATAATACTGAACCACTTCCATGGGCTCCAGCTGCTCCAATCTGGCTTTTTTCAAAATCCTGTCCTCTCCCTCACCTGCCAGTTCATCCTCGAGATGTCCGACATCCGTTATATTTCTTACATACCGCACCCTGTAGCCCAAATGTTTAAGATAACGGAACAGGATGTCAAAAGTGATGGCAGGACGGGCATGGCCCAGGTGCGGATCTCCATATACGGTAGGTCCGCAAACATAAAGTCCGACATGGGGAGGGTTCAGCGGTATAAACTTCTCTTTGGTGCGGGTGAGTGTATTGTATAAAAACAGGTCCCTGTCCATAGCTTTGATGCTAAATTCTTAATGAGCATAGCGATAAAGATAGGAATTTTACTTTACCCCTGAGTTGAAACCAGGCAGGTTTTTGGCACGTTATTCAACTGCCAGCAATTCTTTCATTTCGGGGAATTTTTTACGGATGGCTTGTTCAATGCCCGCCTTCAAGGTCATCATACTAAAGGGACACCCGTCACAGGCACCTGTGAGGCGCACCTTTACGGTATTATCCTCAGTAAGGTCCACCAGTTCCACGTCACCTCCGTCGGCATTCAGGTAAGGTCTTATTTCACTGATAGCTTCGTCTATCTTTTGAATAGTTATCTCGCGCGTATTGTTGCTCATGGTTTGTAATTAATGTGTGAAATCACTGCGTGTTTTGGTAACTTCTACCTTTTGGGTTGGATCCAGCTCCGTATTACGCTTGAGCAGCTGGATGACAAGGTTATCGGCAATGGTCTTAAAAGCCTCACTGGCAGGCCCTTTTGTCAGTACCGATGGTTCTCCGCTGTCTGCCCCCTCCCGGATTCCCTGTACCAGGGGTACCTGTCCCAGCAAGGGTACCCCAAACTGGCTGGCCAGTTTCTGGCAGCCATCCTTTCCGAAAATATAGTACCTGTTATTGGGCAATTCCTCTGGCGTAAACCAGGCCATGTTCTCAATAAGACCGAGTACCGGCACATTCACTGCCGGAGTCCTGAACATATTGATCCCTTTGATCGCATCCGCCAGCGCCACATCCTGGGGTGTACTGACAATCACGGCCCCGGTGACAGGCACACTTTGCACCAGTGTAAGGTGGATATCGCTTGTGCCCGGTGGCAGATCCACAAACATATAATCCAGTTCCCCCCAATCAGCGTCTCCAAGGAGTTGCTGAAAGGCACTGGATGCCATTGGACCCCGCCAGATGGTGGCATCATTAGGATTCACGAAAAAGCCAATGGATAAGGCTTTGATGCCATATCTTTCAACGGGAATTATCACATCCTTACCATCTTTCTTGGTCACATGGGGATTCACAAATTCCGCCTTAAGCATCTTGGGCACGGAGGGCCCATAAATATCGGCATCAAGAAGGCCAACTTTTGCACCGGTGCCGGCAAAGGCAACGGCCAGGTTTACCGCCACCGTTGATTTTCCAACGCCTCCCTTACCCGATGCTATAGCAATAATATTGCGTACTTCTGGCAGGTACTGCCTTGCTTTACGCGTCACAGGCCTGGCCTGGGTTTTCACAATAATGTCGATCTCCGGTTCACTTCCGAAAGCCTCCTGCAACATCCTGGCGCAAGCTTTTTTCAGGGAGGTTTTCATGGGATCATTGAAGGTTGGGAATTCCAGCGTGAAACCAATCCGCTTGCCCTCCACTTGCAGGTTGTTTACCAGGTTCATCGAAATCAGATCCTTGCCCGATGCCGGATGAACGACTTTTCTCAACACTTCCAGTACTTGTTGCTCTGAAATTTCCATAAGATCTGATTAACGAGAGGCAGTTGTAAGAACCTGGTCAAAGATACTAATCTTTTCAGGGATAACGGTAATTATTTAGACCAATTCTTTATAAGGATCCCAAAAGCGTTTTTCAAAATTTACGATCCGGTCATTATCAACCAGTACGCCTTCACTTTCAAGCAATTGCTGCATAAGTTCGGGATGCCTGAAATGATGTTTGCCTGTCAGAAGACCCCGGCGGTTCACCACCCGGTGAGCAGGAATATTTTCGGAATAGGAATGTGAAGCATTCATCGCCCAGCCTACCATTCGTGAGGCCTGCGGGGAACCGGTAAAACGGGCTATGGCTCCGTAGGTGGTAACTCTTCCTTCCGGTATGAGCCTTACAACCTCATAAACCCTTTCAAAAAAACCATCAGGGCTGTTCTTCTTCAGGTTCTTCAATAATTTTGTCATGGGGAAGTTCAAAACAAAGGTAGTTGATCTTCATCCCCTGATCCAGGAACTGCTGCTCATAAAAGGTCTTTATGTCCAGGATGTCGTTCGTAAAACCGGAATGATACAGGTCGTCTGTATGGAACCTCAGACGGAGTTTGTTTTTTTTAATCAGATCAAGGGTATACTGGTATAAAACAATATTGTCGGTTTTCAGATGAATGAGGCCGCTATTTCTGATAAAATTGCGGTAGGCATTCAGAAATCTGGATGATGTTAGCCTTTTCCGCTTTTTTTTTAGCTGTGGATCCGGAAAAGTCAGCCATATCTCATCCACTTCACCGGTACCAAAAAAAGAGCTGATCATCTCAATGCGCGTACGCAGAAATAGTACATTTGACAGCTGTTCCTGGAGGGCTGTAAGCGCTCCCCGCCAAATGCGTGATCCTTTGATATCTACCCCTATGAAATTCTTGTGCGGATATTGCCTCGCCAGTCCCAAACAATATTCTCCTTTACCACAGCCCAATTCCAGGATAACTGGATTCCCGTTACGGAAGCGCTTGATGTTCCAACATCCTTTCAGATAAAAGTCCCTGCCAAAAACATATTTCAAATTCGGGCTGAATGACGTTGGAAAAGGTTTCCATTTCGGCAAACCGCTGTAACTTCTTTTTCATGTGTGTTACTTGCAGTGAAAAGATCTCAGCCGGGATTAGCAGCCTTTTCAATTCTTAAACCAACATCGGTGACATTTTTCAGGTCCCTGATCCACATGGCCTGTTCGATATCAAAGGTGTAAATCCCATGCAGTGGGAACCGGATGTTCTTCCGGTAGAGGCAGTAGGTTGTATAAACGCTTGCGGCGCCCTTCCCAAGCCATTTGCCCCGCTCATCCGCCAGTGTAATCTCCAGGGTATCCCTTATGGAATTGCCATTCGGTGAATGAGCTGTCACAAACAGATAGAGATTGCTGAATTCAAATTTTCCGGTATGGCGCACACTGATATAAATATTATACGCCTGGGAAGAATCGGAGAGGCTAACATGGAAATGCATCGCGTTGCTGCTGCTCCAGGTTTTATCAACAACCTGCTGGAACTCTTCGTAAACTCTCTGTTTGTCGCAGGAAAGGCATACCAGAACTGCCGTTAAAACCAGGATGGCTTGTTTCATCTCAGCGGTGGCGTTTATGATGATGTTTTTTCTGTGATTTTCCTGTTGGTTTGTCTTCAAAACGGGTCAGGATTTTTTCATCAACAGCATTCTGATACTGGTAATCAATAATTGGTGCAATGCCACTATTTTCAACACTCTCAAGTTTCTTGACCTTTTCACCCTTCTTGTTCAGGACCAGAATATCCCTTACCTGGTCCACAGAAAGGCATACCAGATCTGCTGGCATATCCTTGCGTGAAGAATACCACATCAGCCGTTTAAATACATCCGTTTTCTGATGAAAGACCTGTCCCTGTTCGGTTTCAAGCGGTATGGATGTATTGGGGAAATCCCGTTGTGCATCAAGATAAGCGGATAATTCATAATTCAGACAACACTTTAGCTTTCCGCATTGCCCTGCAAGTTTCTGTGGATTCAGAGACACCTCCTGGTAACGCGCTGAATTGGTGGTAACAGAAACAAAACTGGTGATCCAGGTGGAACAACACAATTCACGACCGCAGGAGCCTATTCCGCCAATTCTGCCTGCTTCCTGGCGGGCACCTATCTGTTTCATCTCGATGCGGATCTTCAACTGTTCCGCCAGTACCTTGATGAGTTCCCTGAAATCAACCCGGTCATCTGCAATATAGTAGAAGATTGCCTTGGTGCCATCTCCCTGATATTCAACATCGCCGATCTTCATTTCCAGTTTCAGATCCAGGGCAATTTTACGCGACTTGATCATGGTGGAGAACTCCAGCGACATGGAATCGTTCCACTTGTCAATATCAGCCGGTTTGGCCTTCCGGTATATTTTCCTGAATTCAGTGCCTTCCAGAGGAACGTTGTTCCTTTTTAACTGCATCATCACCAGCGCTCCTGTCATGGAAACGATGCCAATATCATGTCCCGGTGATGCCTCTACAGCCACAACATCACCTTTCTTCAATTTGAGGTCATTCACATTCTTATAATATCCCTTGCGGGTATTCTTGAATCTTACCTCAATGATGTCACAACTCTGGTAAGCTTCAGGGATATCCCCAAGCCAGTCGAAGATATCCAGTTTATTCCCTCCCTTGTCGAGACAAAATACTGAATCTGAGGCGTCTTTGATTAATTTATGGCATCCCCGGCCATTACAACCGATGGTCATTATTTCTTCCTGTTATATGTAAAAGGCAAAAGTAAAAAATTAATTCTAAGGCCGAAAAGAAAAGAAGGATTAACTGTTGGACAATCATTCTGAGATCACCAGGGTGGTTTCTACATCCCAGTTGGATCGCAACTCTTTTGGCAGCGGATAAAAATAAACCCCTTCAGGTTGAATGTGTTTCAGGTAGTTCCCCGTATCCCAGCGTTGATTTTCGTTTTTATCATAGATGACTTTAAACATGTATTTGCCCGGTGAAAGAAAATCAAAGACAACAACACCGGATTGCCTGATATACTGAGATTTCACTTGTTTTTCCTTATTGTCCAGCAACTGTATGATCAGGGGAAACTCATCACTTCTTACGTTTGCCAGGATTCTCCCATAATAATCCTCCCGCTGGGTGGTAAAAGAAACCTTCAGTGAATCATTGGTCAAACCATAGATGTCTTCAGAGGCCCCGGGGAGTATTAACAGACTGTACTGGCTGCCCTCCTGCCATTTGTTTTTGATGCTGAATGACCTGATATTCAAAGAATCCTGAATTACCGTTATGGCCTGCCTGGTGGACAGGGTGTCTTCGATTCTGTAGAGTTCTATGCGATCAGGATCAATTTTCGCCAAAGGTCTTTCAGTGGTCAGTACAATGGGTTTGTTGAGGTGCTGAATCCCCCTGGCCGAAATGCTGGGTGTTAAGGTGAGTCCCTTCTTTTTTACCACAGGAGCAGCGTTCCTGTTTCTTCTCGTGACATTCCCAGGTTCTGCAGTTTTTTGAGTTTTCAGGGTAATGGTATCCGTCCGGGTCACGAAACGGCCTGCCGAATCAGTTGTCAGGTAGGCGAATGTAAAATTAAGGGTGTCCTGATTGCTTATCAGTGTATCGGTTATCCAATAGGTAAGTGTATCCCTCTGTCCGGAAGCCTCCATCTGATACCAGTCATCACCTGGTTTGAAATTCAGGGGGGTCAGCTTTACTGAGTCATGCGGGGGCCTGCTGAAGGTAAAGGTTAGCTTTTCCGGTATATCGCGTTTTTTTGAATCGACAAACACGGCATTGGTTTCTTCCAGGAAATAGAACAGAGACACGTCCATGGCATTCAGTTGTTTCCCGGGGGCAATCGTAGTATCCGCCTCACGACGTTCAGCCTTCTTTCCCGAACGGCCTGATTTGGAGCCCGGATGGATAATTTTAACAGTATCCTTTATAAAAGTAACCGGTCTTACCGTTTCAGCGTTGATGATCAGAAATGTATCCATGAAGGCGATGGATTCACTTCCCGGGTCATACATCAGGTTGTTGTTTGCATCTGAAACGGCCAGGAGTCTGAAGGTATCAGCCCGCAGATTATTGATTGAAAACAAGCCACTTTTGCTGGTTCTGCCAATATACCGTGGAATCTCCAGGAGTGGCGCCGAATCGGACAGGTTTCTGTACAACATGACCAGGACACCCCCCTCCTTTAATGGTTTCCTGTCTGAAGCATTCACGGCTTTGCCGGTCACGGAAAGGGAATCGATCATACCACCCGTTGAAAACACAAATTCAAAATCGGGAAGCAAATTCCCTTCATTGTTGTCGGCAATGGCATTTCCGAAATTGAGGGTATAAGTAGTTTGAGGTAATAGTTCCTCATTCAGCGCTATCCGGATGGAATTGTCCCGTACCCGCAATACCGGCTTCTTTTTCATGGGAGGTGAAAGAATCACTTCCTTGTTCTGATCTTTCAGCTGGATATACTCATCGAAGATAATATCGATCTCATTCCCTGAAAAGTTGACTGCGCCGTTCTCAGGTTCTGCTTCGACGTAAACCGGGGGATTGGTATCCTGTAACCCTCCCGTGGGCGCTCCCACTTTGGCACAAGCGAAAAACAGGAGAGAAAGTATCCCGGTTCCGATAGCAAACCAAAAAAATAAATGTTTTTCAGCCATCCATATCCGCCTCATAACTCTTGCGCCTTGCAGGCTTTTGTTACCTCCGCAAATATAAACAACAAAACTATTGCCTTATAGGGAGTTTTATTAGATTTGCATAAATTATTTAGTATTGAGCTTATGGCACTGGATTATGTGATCTGGAATGCTACTCCGCAACTGATCGATCTCGGCAAATTTGAGATCCGGTATTACAGTCTTCTGTTTGCCCTCGGATTTATTATGGGCTATATCATTTTATTTCGCATTTTCAAAAAACTGGGTTTGCAGGCTGACCTGCTCGACCGGCTTACCGTTTATATGGTTATCAGTACCATTATCGGCGCCCGTTTTGGCCATTGCCTTTTCTATGAGTTTGATTACTATTCCCGGCATCCTCTTGAAATCATCCTTCCCTGGCGTGGAACCCTGGGAAGCGATTTCGAATTTACTGGCTTTATGGGCCTGGCAAGCCACGGAGCAGCTGTTGGCATCCTGATCGGGATCTATCTTTTTGCCCGAAAAACGAAATCCTCCTATTTATGGACCATGGATATGATTGTTATGGTCACCGCACTCGCCGGGTCCTTTATTCGGCTGGGGAACCTCATGAATTCGGAAATATATGGCAATCCCACTAAAAGTAACTATGGTTTTGTTTTTACACACGATCTTACGCGTTTGCTTTCGGAAAAATACAACGGCACCATACAGGACATCCATTACGAAAAAGCTGAATCTGATATGATCCTGAATCAGCAGGGAGTTCCTTTGAAGATCAATATCAGGTTTGCCCGCCAGGTCAAGGATGAAAACAAGGTCAGACATTTTGGCGCAGTAGTTTTACCGGATGATATGTCCCGCTATAATTTTGACAACAATGTCTTTCTTCCTCCGGGAGATTCCCTGCAATATACTGTTGAACACAGGGATAAACGTCTTGTGCTAACCGCTTCGATAGGTGGCATGCCGCGACACCCCTCCCAGATCTATGAGGCAGCCAGCTATCTGCTCGTTTTTTTAATTCTTCTGTTCCTCTATTATGCCCTGGAGAACAGGCTTAGGAATGGATTTCTTTTCGGAATGTTCCTTTTTCTGGTTTTCATAGCCAGGTTTTTCATCGAATTCCTGAAACAGAACCAGGAATCATTCGAAAATGCCATGTCGCTTAACATGGGCCAGCTGTTAAGCATTCCCTTTGTATTAGCAGGTCTGACCCTGATCTTTCTTAAGTGGCCTAAAAAAGCCGGGAACCTTGAACCATGACCATCATCATCAACATCAACAGGAATCCTCGGAAAGTGACAATACCGGGAAAAATCTGTTGTTTTCCGCACTGCTGAATTTAACAGTTGCTATTGCTGAGGTAGTTGGCGGTCTTTTTTCCAACAGCCTGGCCCTGATATCCGATGCCCTTCACAATCTTGGTGATACATCCGCCTTGTTTATAGCATACCTGGCAAACCTCATCAGTAAAAAAGACCATACACATAAGAAAACATTCGGCTACAAGAGGATAGAAATTCTCGCTGCATTGTTCAACGCTGTTATCCTTGCCGTTATTATTGTTTATCTTTTTGTGGAAGCCTTTCACCGTCTTCAGAATCCCGAACCTGTCAAAGGTCTGGTCATGTTCATCGTTGCCCTTGTCGGATTTCTCGCCAATCTGGCCTCTGTGGTGATCCTGAAAAAACATTCCCGTAAAAATATCAACATCAGGGCCGCTTACCTTCATTTGCTGGGGGATACCCTTTCATCCATTGTGGTAATTATCACGGCTATACTGATCTATTTCTACAACCTTTTTTGGATCGATCCTGTGGTGACTTTTCTTTTGGGTTTCTATCTCCTTAAAGAGACCTACCTGATTTTAAAGGAAGCCGTGGATATATTGATGCAGGCTACTCCTCCCGGGCTTGATCTGCTGGAAGTGAAGTTAGCCCTCGAATCCATAGAAGAAATTGACAACATCCATCATGTGCACGCCTGGAACCTGAATGACCAGGATATTCATTTTGAATGCCATGTCGATCTGAAATCAGACTTAAAAATCAGTGAAATTGAAATTATCAAGACCCGGATCCAGGATGTCCTGAAGAACAATTTTAATATCAGTCATGTTACTGTCCAGTATGAATACAACTGCTGTACAGATAAAAATATCATTCATTCAAGATAAACTACTAGCAAGACTATGAACGAGGTGAAAGTTAAGGTGTCGGGCATGAATTGCAACCATTGCAAAATAAATGTCGAAAACAATTTAATGAAGATTGCCGGTATTCAAATCGCTGTAGCAGATTTGATGCATGGTGAGGTATCCCTGAAAGGGGAGGACATTAATCTCGACAAGGTGAAATCCACCGTCGAAAGCATCGGATATTCCTTTGAGGGTAAACTTGACTGAAATCATTGACAAATACTGGAAATCCTGCTAAAAAGAGTTCATTGAACAATGCTTTTCGTGAGGGATTTATATATTTGCATCATTGAAACCAAGAGTTCTATTGATAATCAATTTTAAATTCAATATTAATGTATAAGATTGTTTTGTTGCGTCACGGTGAAAGCACCTGGAACAAAGAAAACCGTTTTACGGGATGGACCGATGTTGATTTGAGCGAAAAAGGCATGGAAGAAGCCCGGAACTCAGGTAAAATTATGAAGGAAGCCGGCTATGAATTTGATGTGGCTTATGTTTCTGTCTTGAAACGTGCTCTAAGAACACTCTGGTTGGCACTGGAAGAAATGGACCAGTTGTGGATTCCCTGGATTAAGACCTGGCGGTTGAATGAGCGTCATTATGGCGCGTTGCAGGGACTAAACAAAGCGGAAACTGCAGCCCTGCACGGTGAGGAAAAAGTTAAAATCTGGCGCCGCAGCTATGATGTTCCCCCGCCACAACTCGAAAGGGCAGATCCGAGATATCCCGGAAATCATCCTGCTTATAAGAATTTACCGGCCAAGGATATTCCTACCACAGAGTGCCTGAAAGACACTGTGGAAAGATTCCTGCCCTACTGGCACGAAACTATTGTACCTGCCATCAAATCGGGGAAACGCGTTCTGATAGCGGCTCACGGGAACAGCCTGCGCGCACTGGTGAAATACCTTGATAACATGACAGAGGAGGAGATCATTGAATTGAATATCCCCACCGGTGTGCCACTCGTTTACGAGCTTAACAGTGAACTTATCCCGCTGAGACATTACTATCTTGGCGATCAGGATGCCATTAAGAAAGCTATGGATTCCGTGGCCAATCAGGGTAAGGCCAAATAGTTATCCCTGGCATTCTTCAAGTATTCGGATTCGTTAGGCGTGGTTTAACAACCGCGCCTAACTTGCTTATTATAGCGCCGTTCACCGATCATCAAATACCGTTCACCGAAAAACTCTACCTTAATACAGCAAGCTTGGCTACATTTGATCAGTAATTAATATCAGGAGGAACAATCATGGAAACAAATGCAAATGAAATAGGAAATAATAAGGGGTGGAACAGAAATGCCTCTCCATGGGGAAGAAGAGACTCCGGTAATGACCGCCGGCATACTGACCGCCGCTTATGGATGGGTGTGGCTATTATTCTTTTAGGACTGGTGCTGTTGAGCAATAACCTTCATATTCTCAATTATGAACTGCAGCATTATATATTCACCTGGGAAGTCATTCTGATCGTCCTTGGACTGGTGTTTATCTCCGGCCGTGGAAACCGTTCAACAGGCATTATCATGCTCGTGATCGGTGGTGCTTTTTACCTGAAGAATGTCCTGAATATTATTGATTTCAATTTCTGGACAGTCTTCTGGCCAGCTATGCTGATCCTGGCCGGTCTGATGATCATCTTCCGGCACCAGTTCGACCGACGTCCCGAAAATAAAACACTCCTCGATGGTGAGCACATAATCGATGAGGTGGCTGTTTTTGGAGGCGGTGACCGGGTGGTGACCTCACAACAATTCCAGGGTGGAAAGGTAACCGCCATCTTCGGCGGTCTCAATTACAACATGTTGAAAGCCAAGCTGGCCCCAGGGGAGAATTACCTTGATGTATTCTGCCTGTTTGGCGGCATGAAACTTGTGGTGCCCGAGGGATGGACCGTTAAAATCAGGGTAATGTCACTTTTCGGTGGATTCAGTGATAAGCAGCGATTCCGGATGCCTGAATTGAAAATGGATCAGGACGCCCAGCTCATCATAAAAGGTACCGTGATTTTTGGCGGTGGTGAAATTAAGAGCTACTTCGATTAAACGCCGGCAATTTGCTGAATCACCATGCAAAACCCCATTCTGAGCAGTCGGACAACTTTTTACTACTACCTGGGAATATGGATCATTGTAATATGCATCCATATTCTGTTGTTATTGTTTTCAGGAAGAATTGGCCTCACGCCTGCTCTGAGCGATTCTGTCGTCAGCAACCTGCTTTATGCTGCCATTGGGCTGGGTCTCTGGTTTCCGATTTTCTTCGGAAGATCTGATAAGGAAAAGCTGATCAGCACGGTAGTTAATAATATTGTCGGATGTATATTAACCGTAGGATTCTGGATTGGCCTTACCTATTTCTTTTTGGTTTCTATTTTCAATACGGACCAGGTGTATCTGGCTTTCATCCGGAAATCCATACCCTGGAGAGCCGGCATTGGAATCCTGTATTATGAAGTGATTATCCTGGTTTATTACCTGATTATCTACTACAGGAACAATAAGGAAAACCTGGTCAAAGAAGCAGAGCTTAAGGCCCTTGTAAAGGAATCGGAACTCAGTTCGCTTAAATCGCAGATCAATCCGCATTTCCTGTTTAACAGCCTCAATTCCATCAGCGCGCTCACCATGATCGAACCTGCAAAAGCCCAGGAAATGATTATTAAACTCTCGGAATTCCTGCGGTACACTATTTCCAATAAAGAGGAAAAACTGACAACCCTCGACCAGGAAATCGGAAATATCAACCGCTACCTGGATATTGAAAAGATCAGGTTTGGAAAACGGTTGCATGTAGAGCAGGATATCAATGAGGCTTGCAGAAAACTTAGATTGCCCGGACTTATCCTGCAGCCGCTTCTTGAAAATGCTGTTAAATATGGCGTTTACGACAGTATAGAGGAATCTGTGGTTGAAATCCTTTGCACTTGTAATACTACTGCGCTGAGTATCGTTATCAGAAATGCCTGGGATCCGGATTTCCAATTCAACAAAGGAGAAGGAATCGGATTGAAAAACATCAGGAGCCGGATGCGTATTCTTTATAACCGGGATGATCTTCTCAGCATAAGAAAGGACCAAAGTACCTTTGAAGTACAAATAATTTTCCCTCAACAATAAAAACCATGAAAACTATCAGGGCTTTAATAATTGATGATGAAACACTGGCCAGGGAATTGATCAAGAATTATCTTAAAAACCAACCCGATATTGAAATCATTGGTGAATGTGAAAACGGGTTCGAGGGTGTTAAAAACATTGCAGAACTCAAACCTGATGTTGTATTCCTGGATATTCAGATGCCCAAACTGAACGGGTTTGAAATGCTCGAACTGACGGAGAATCCACCAGAGGTTATTTTTATAACGGCACATCATGAATTTGCCATCCGGGCCTTTGAAAGGAATGCCATCGACTACCTCCTCAAACCCTTTTCACAGGAAAGACTGTTGGCTGCGGTGAGCAAAGCCAGGGATAAGATTGCAGCCGGAGATGGTGGGGATAAAAGAATTCCCCGGCTTATTCAACAGCCTCTGACCGAAAAACTTGAAAGAATCGTTGTGAAAACAGGGATAAAGATCCGGATCATTCCTGTGGACAAGATAGTCTACCTGGAAGCCCAGGATGATTATATCATGGTGTATACCGACGAAGGCAAGCATCTTAAACAAGGCACCATGAAGTATTACGAGGATCATCTCGATAACTCCAGGTTTATCCGTGTGCACCGGTCCTACATTGTCAAGATCGACCAGGTGACCCAGCTGGAGCCTTATGGAAAAGACAGTTATGTCCTGAAGCTTAAAAATGGTGCAGCACTCAAGGTCAGTCGCAACGGCTTGAAAAACCTGAAGGAAAACTTTAATTTTTAATGAGTGTTGAGATTTTCAGAGCCAGATCGAGCATTATGATCCTGCTATTCCCATTTCTTTCAACATCCTGAATGGCTTTGTTAAGCTCCTCCGTGAGTGGTACAATATTGCTGCCATTAACAAAGGGAGCAAATTTTGGTGTGAAATCCTGCTCTTCATCTGATATATAAACAATATCACCTGTATTAAAATGCAGGGCCAGACTTTCCCGCAATACCCGCAATCCGTATTCCAGGAATGATTTTTGCTTTTCACGTGTCAGAGCAGACAGGTCTTCCGATTGCTTCATAATTCCGGGGATATTCCTGCTAAAGCAATTTCGCATCAGCTCCCTGAATTTATTGAAGTTATAGCTGATATCTTCCTCCTCCGAAATAAGATCCAGTGCTTTCAGATAATTGCCCGAGGCCAGTCTTTCAATCTTGTCTGCGGTAGCCTGATCCAGCCGGTGTATTTTCATCAAGGCCTCTGTAAGGGCATTTTTACTGATGCGTGGGACCTTTACCGGAATACAGCGCGATTTAACTGTTGAAAGCATCAGGTCGGGATTCTCACTTACAAGGAGAAAAACTGTATTGGGCGGGGGTTCCTCAAGTAATTTCAGGAGTTTATTGGAGGCTTGTTCATTCATTTTCTCAGGATGCCAGATGATGGCAACCTTGTATTCCGATTCAAAGGGTTTCAGTGTAAGTTTGCCGGCAAGCCGTTTGCTTTCTTCCGTATTGATGATGCCCTGCTTATTCTCGATTTCAATGTGATCAAACCACTGAGTAAGCCTTCCATAGGGATTCTTCAGTAAAAAAGCCCGCCATTCGGCAATAAAATCGTCAGCGATAACACCATCCTTCTCAACTGACCGTGTTTTATTAACCGGGAAAACAAAGTGAAGATCAGGGTGAATGTATTTACTGACTTTGCTGCATCCTGCACAGATTCCGCAGGAATCCCTTTCCCCACGGTTGGTGCAGAGAATATACCTCGCCAATGCCAAAGCCATTGGAAGCGCTCCCGTGCCCTCTGCGCCAAACAGCAGCCAGGCGTGGCCCAACCGGTTTTCTTCAATTACCTGTACCAACCTGTTCTTTAAAATATCCTGGCCGATTATCTCCCTGAAAAACATATCGCTTATGCACCGTAAATACTACTAAAAATAGGCAAGTGCCAAAGGTAAATAAAAATAGTTTTTTATCTTTGTTCATTATTAACTCAAAATAAATCAACATGCAAACGATAGATAATTTCAACTTCAAAGGGAAAAAAGCTGTTGTCCGGGTTGATTTCAATGTTCCGCTCGACAAAAAAACCTTTGAGGTTACTGATGACACCCGTATCAGAGGTGCTTTGCCAACGATCAGGAAGATCATCAAGGATGGGGGCTCTGCCATACTGATGTCTCACCTGGGCCGTCCCGACGGAGTTCCTCAGGATAAATATTCGTTGAAGCATGTTTTACCTGCCTTACAGAAATTACTGGGTGTACCTGTGAAGTTTGCAGAGGATTGTGCAGGCGTATCAGCCACGGCAATGGCTGAACAATTAAAGCCCGGAGAACTTCTGCTGCTTGAAAATCTGAGATTCTACCCCGAAGAAGAGGGAAAACCAATACTTCCTCCTGATGTTTCTGATGATGTAAAGAAAGCTGCCAAAGAAGCCCTGAAGAAAAAACAGAAGGAATTTACTGCCAAGCTGGCTTCCTATGCAGATTGTTATGTGAATGATGCTTTCGGAACTGCCCACCGGGCGCATGCTTCCACAGCCCTGGTAGCCGACCTCTTTTCTGACGAAAACAAAATGTTCGGGTATCTGATCCTTGCTGAGCTCGATGCCATGGATATAGTGCTGCAGGCCCCGAAAAAGCCTTTTACGGCTATCATGGGCGGAGCCAAAGTATCCGATAAAATACTGGTTATTGAAAACCTCCTGCCACGGATCAACAACCTGATCATCGGGGGCGGAATGACCTATACCTTCATCAAGGCCCAGGGCGGAAAAATCGGCAATTCTTTATGCGAAACAGATAAGCTTGACCTGGCCCTGAGCATTCTTGAAAAAGCTAAAACCCATAATGTTAAGGTATATCTACCCGTTGATGCCGTTAACGCTGATAAGTTTGATGCCGAAGCAGCTACCGGTAAATCAAAGATCGATCAGACTCCCGATGGGTGGATGGGACTCGATATTGGCGAAGAAACCATAAAGATCTTTTCTGAAGTGATCGGCAATTCAAAAACCATCCTTTGGAATGGCCCGATGGGGGTATTCGAGATGCCCAAATTTGCCGCCGGAACAAGTGCCATTGCAAGGGCCATTGCTGATGCTACCGCCAAAGGTGCCTTCAGTCTTATCGGAGGAGGTGATTCTGTTGCAGCCATCAATAAAAATAAGCTGGCAGATAAGGTCAGCTATGTTTCCACTGGTGGAGGAGCAATGCTTGAGTACATAGAAGGTAAAGAACTGCCGGGCATCAAAGCCATCCGCAGGTAAGAACCTTCCCTACTCCGTCAACAACCTTGTAAATGCCCGTTCTGGCTTAAATATAAGTCATGACGGGCATTTTTCGTAAATTACTCAGTATTATTAAATATCATATTTTATACCCCGCGCTATCATGAATGTCCCAAAACTTGCCATACTGGGTGGAGGAAATCTCGGATCCTCACTGGCCAAAGGATTGATTGTTTCAAAACAGATGCGCTTTCAGGATCTCATCATAACAGAAAAGAGACCCGCACGCATCGATCAGCTTGAAAGCCTTGGGTACCTGGTAACCAGCGATAACCATAAAGCCGTAAGCCAGGCCCGTATCATTGTCATGTCGGTGAAACCTCAGCAATTCAGCCATCTGGCCGAAGAAATTAAGGATGCCATGACCCCTGAACATATTCTCATTTCAACTGTTACTGGGATAACGTTTAAAGATATTGAATCTGCATTGGGTGAACGGCCTGTCTTTCGGATTATGCCCAATACCGCCCTCGAGATTTGTGAATCCATGACCTGTATGGCTTACAAAAATACGGACGTTACCCATGAAAGCCTGATCCTGCCTCTTTTTGAAAAATTAGGGAAAGTGATGGTGATTCCCGAAGACCTGATGGGTGCCGCCACAGTGGTTGGTGCCTGTGGAATTGCTTTTGCGCTCAGGTTCATGCGTGCCATGTCACAGGGAGGTATTGAGATCGGGTTCAATTCAGAGATGTCGCAGTTAATTACTGCCCAGACTGTTAAGGGGGCCGCCCAGCTTATTGTAGAAACCAGCAACCATCCTGAGAAAGAAATCGATAAGGTGACTACACCACAAGGTATTACCATATCCGGTTTAAATGAAATGGAACACCAGGGGCTCAGCTCAGCGGTGATCAGGGGACTGCTCACCTCTTTCAACAAACTCGAAAGTCTGGATACCAGGACCCATAAAACGGCTAAATAACGGCTGTAACTATTGTTGAATGGTTTTGGATTAATAATATACATCCTGTTGACATGAAAATAGAAAATTTTCCGCAGTATCTGTTTGAACAGTATAATGACTTCAGGAAGGAAGTACCTTCCATGACCAAATCACACCGGTTCATTGACAACCTGATTTATTTTCTTTTCCCATTCAAAATTGACCGAAAATGTTCACTGCCCTTAATAGACCTTAATCTAGCCCAGCTTCAGCTTGATTTTAAAGACCTGCTGACGCCCCTTGAACCGATTCTTGATGAAACCATAAGCGACCTGTGCAACAAATTTTTCTCTTCTGTTCCGGAAATCTACGAAAGCCTTATCAAAGATGCCCAGCTTTTCGTTGATTTTGATCCTGCGGCCCGTTCCAGGGAAAGCGTGATCCTCTATTATCCCGGGTTTTATGCTATTGCCGTATTCCGACTCTCCCACAAACTCTTTGAACTCAGGATTCCCTATCTTCCCCGGATAATTTCAGAATTTGCACACAGTAAAACAGGTATCGATATTCATCCCGGGGCTGTAATCGGTGAACATTTTTTTATAGATCACGGTACCGGTATCGTGGTGGGTGAAACAACCATCATTGGTAACAACGTAAAGATTTACCAGGGCGTTACCCTGGGAGCCGCATCCGTCAACAAGAGCATGGCAGGGAAAAAGCGCCATCCAACCTTAGAGGATAATGTCATTGTATATTCGGGCAGTACCATACTGGGTGGAGAAACTGTCATCGGGCATGATACGGTTATCGGCGGCAATGTATGGCTCACCAAAAGTGTCCCCCCATTTTCGGTAGTATATCACGAAAGCCAGGTGGTGATTAGGGAAAGCAAAGATCATAGTAACCCCATTAATTTTGTAATATAATTATGAAAGTCAAATCCATATTAGAAACCATTGGAAATACTCCGCATGTCAGAATTAACTGCATGTTTGATAGTTCTTACGAAGTTTGGTTTAAACTGGAACGTTTTAACCCGGGCGGCAGCATTAAAGACCGGATTGCCCTATCCATGATCGAGGATGCCGAGAAGAAAGGGATTTTAAAACCGGATTCAGTCATCGTAGAGCCTACTTCAGGCAATACTGGTATAGGTTTGGCCATGGTGGCCGCTGTGAAAAAATACCGGCTCATTCTGGTAATGCCTGAATCCTTTTCACTTGAAAGGCGCAAAATCATGGCCTCCTTTGGGGCAACATTTGAGCTCACCCCGCGGGAAAAAGGAATGAATGGCGCCATTGAAAAGGCAAGGGAAGTTGTATCCTCCAATCCAAAAGCCTGGATGCCCATGCAATTTGAGAATGAAGCCAATATTGAAATTCACCGGAAAACTACGGCGCAGGAAATTATCAGGGATTTCCCGGAAGGACTTGATTACCTTATTACAGGAGTTGGCACCGGAGGTCATATTACCGGCGTGTCCTATGAACTGAAGAAAGCTTTTCCCGGTCTCAGGGTGTTTGCTGTTGAGCCTGAACTGTCACCGGTAATCAGCGGTGGCAAGCCCGGGCCACATCCCATTCAGGGGATCGGACCGGGATTCATTCCGAAAAACCTGCATACCTCCCTGCTGGATGGTGTAATAACCGTTTCCAAGGAGGAAGCCTATGAATTTACCAGGCGTTCCGCGAAAGAAGAAGGAATATTTGTTGGAATTTCTTCAGGAGCTGCCCTGGCGGCAGTAGCCAAAAAACTCCCCGATATTCCTGCCGGATCGCGGATCCTCGTCTTCAATTATGATACCGGGGAACGTTACCTTTCTATTGAAGGGCTTTTTTGAAAAAGGCTCAAACCGGGTCCGGTATTAATATTCCAGTACCGCAGACAGTTCTTTTCGGATAATTTTCGTCCATAGGGCATACCCTTGCGTATTCAGGTGCAGACTATCCGGTAAGAACAATTCTTCCCTGGGAAGCTGAGCGGCATTCAGGAAGTCCAATTCAGTGCGGATAAAGTAGGTGTTTTTATGTTGCTGGCATAACTGCCCGATCATTTTATTGGCTTCGGTTATTTGAGGCCAGGCATTCCATCTAAGTGGCGTGGGTGTAATGGCAATCCAGAATACCGGAGTATCCTTGTATTTTTTGCGAATGGTTTTCAGTACATGGCTGAAAAGCCTGACTACTTCTTCGGGACTTTTGTCTCCCTCATTCCCGGTGATATCATTGGCAATGAACAATACGATGGCACTGCAGGAATGGGGATAAATGATCCGTTCGGCATAGACGGCAAAATCACTGAGCTTTGCTCCTCCGTAACCGCGCTGTATTACCGGGTAAGGATCCATATCCTGCGACAGTGTCGACCAGAGCCGTATACTTGAACTGCCGGCAAAAAGGATGGCGTTTTCAGGATGGGTTTCAATACTGTCCAGATGCTCCAGCAGCCGGATATCGTCTTCCCATGATTTGACCTCGGGAAGCTGCTGGTATATTCTTAATGGGGAACATGCAAGAACTGCGACCAGTAACAGGGGCAGAAATACAAAGCGCATACTTCAGGTTTTAGAAATTACAGCCCAATGCATGCAGGGCCCTAGCGTTCCACTTTTTGAAAATACCTGGCAAGATCCTCATACGAGACCAGCAAATAAACTACGTTTTGTTTGGAGGAAAACGCGCCAAGAAATCCCTTGGTAAGCATGTCATTTTCTATATCGGGCATTTTCGAATTGAACAACAATACGCCATGCTGGTTGTTCAGTGCTGCCGAATCACTGATATATCTGATTACACAGGTATTCCCCCTGCTTTCATGACTTTTTCTAAGACTGGCTGCTTTTCCGGAGATGCTGCTCCCAGTTCCCTTATCCAGGATAAGGTAGCTCAGGCTGTCCCCCTGTATAGTAGGGGTATACATATCCCCTTTCTGGTATTTGCAGCCAGACAGGGTCAGGATCAGCAAAACCAGCATAAAAGGATGTCGTCGTGCATTCATGATTCCTGGATTTAAGGCAGCTTCCCGGTGACCTGGTTCAGATAGCCCAGGGCAACGGGTTCATTACCTGAATTCAGCACGCCTGTCAGCGCATTGCCTTTCTGCCTGAGGTAAACAGTCCCGTTGAAGGGATCACTGACGGTGAAGACCCCATCCTTAAGTTGTACCTTGTCTTCCTTTACAAGGGCAAAGTACAGGTCAAGTATTTTCTGAATCTCCTCAGGGGTCAAACGGATGATGAAAAGCTGGATCTCGCCCTGCCCTCCATATTTGGCAGAATAAGCTGAATGAAAAAAACTGTAGCCCAGAAAGTTTTGCGCAATATAGGTGTCCGATAACGCGACCTTACCCTCTTCGGGAAAAAGTGAGAGTTCCTGGGGCAACCCAACCGGTTGCGCCAGCTTGGCATTAACTTTTTCTGCAATCATGGCAATGCTGCTCTCATCGGCCTCCTGAATACCTGCTGACATGACTTTAACATAATAAGTTCCGGTCATGAAATTCAATACCCCCTGGCTTTTATAACCGAGTGAACCGACTGTTACCATTGGATAATCAGGCATCCTTTCAGCCGTAAAAATTCCATAAGTATTTGCCAGGGTACTGTGCCTGTATAGTTCGACCCGGATGATTGCATTCTTGCTGGAATACTCGGCAATATGCAGATCCTGGAAATAATAGCTCAGGAATATGTCCGCTGCCCCGTCTATGAGTTCCCAAAGATCTCCTGAATTATATACCTTTTTTTCTTCCTGCATCTTCCAGCCTATAACCTCAGGGAACAATTCATTATCAGCAGCCTTACCGGTAAACACGGCAGCAAATAATACCGCTGCAAATGCTAATTTCTTCATCATTGGATTCTGTATTGTATTGAAAGTAACCATAGCGGATTTAAACCAGAAATTCTTTGGGCATTCCTGACAACCTCGAAACATCACTGATTCTCTCGGCCACACGGAATCCTTTGGGACAGTTTACCGTGCATTCGCCGCAATCGGCGCAGGGATTGAGCGGGGCGCCGATTTCTTCAAGCACGGCATAAGCATTTTCATAATGCCTGTATCCGTAAGTGTACATAAAAGCACGCATGTATTCATGAACAGGGAGATTCTTCCGGCAGGTATGGAGACATTGGCTGCATCCATTGCAATACAATCCGGCTTCCAGCCTGGCCTCTTCAAGATCAGCTTTTTCTTTTTCCGTTAATTCAAGGCTCTGCATTACCGTTAAGTTTTGCATCAACTGATCGTAGGATACAATACCGGGAATGGATGTATGAACATTCTCGTCCTGCAAAACCCATTTTAAAGCCGCACTGCAGTTGATCGGACGTTGTCTTTCCTTGTCCATAAATCCTCCGGCCATGGTCTTCATCGCAACAATGCCGATTCCCTTTGCGGAAGCCAGTGCTATTTTCTCCTTGATCAATGCTGCATCCGCATGTTTAAAGTTGATGGCCGTAAGAACGATATCATAGAAGTTGCTGTCAATGACCGTTTGAATCATTTCTGCTTCATTACGGTGCGTCGATATCCCGATATACCGGACCTTCCCCTGTTTCTTCAGGGTATCAAATGCTTCCAGCATTTGTGGCGCAAGTGCAGTATTCCTGTTTGAAATTCCATGAAAATAGAGAATATCCACATATTTCATCTGCAACCGTTTTAAACTCAGTTCAAATTTGGATAATATGCTTTCCTTGGTAGATCCGGGGCCCAGCTCACCGGTCTCCCTGTTTATATCGTCGGCTCCCACTTTGGTGGCCAGCACGAAAGAATCCCGTGAGTAGTTTTTAAACAATTCGCCCAACATGGTTTCATTTTTACCCTCCTGATAACCATGTGCCGTATCGAAATGGATCATCCCCATTTCTAAGGCGGATTTCACCAGGGCGGTGTTGTCTGATCGCATAACACCATAACTCACAATAGGCAGTTCAATATCGGTTTTGCCAAGTCTTCGGCGAATAATTACGGGCTCTTCTGAAGCGTTTCTTGTCCTGTTTCCTGCGGCATTGGTTCCGATAAGGACTCCTGCAGTCCCTAACACGGAGGATCTGAGAAATCCTCTTCTGTTAATATGTGGCTTACTTTCCATAGTCTTTGTTAAAAAGGTATTTATCGGGGAAAGTTATTACATTATTTGTTTAAATAGAACAGTAGTTTTCTAAATAAGGAGTTTTAAAGAAATATTAACATCTTTGCCGGATTGGATTTTCGGTTAATAGTTTTTTCTGTGCATAACTTTTCCCGGAGGCTTTACGTAAATAAAGCAAAAGTTATATTTTTGATAGGGTTTTAAAAGATGTTGAACGGTATTGTATTAAGAGGTATTTCTTGCTCTATGTTGAAAAGATTTATAACTGGGATTTTCGTAATACTGATATTTTCATTTTCCACCCTTGATCTGGGTTCGGTTACTGATGGTGAATATGAATCAAAAAGTTCTGCTTTTGTAAGCAGTTCAAAGCCAGTGCACCTTGATAGCCTGGTTTTTACTTTTGATCAATACATGCAGAATATCGTTGACAGTTTGAAAAGCCCTGGTGCAGCAGTGGCACTGGTATATAAGGGAGAAATTGTCCTGTTAAAAGGTTACGGTGTTAAAAGATCCGGCGGAACAGATTCAGTTGACGCCCATACAGTCTTCAGACTTGGATCCGTTTCAAAGGGATTTGCCTCAGTTCTTACAGGAATAATGGTGGAAGAAGGATCTCTTGACTGGGATGATCACATCCAGCGGTACCTGAATGATTTCACCATGAAGGATACTTCTGCTGCGTCACATTTGACAGTGCGAAACATACTGAGCCATACATCCGGTTTCCCGGAACATACTTATACGGATTTACTGGACAATGGCCATGACTTTGAAGAAATAAAGGGAGCCCTGGCAGGTGTCACAACCATTGCCAAACCGGGTCAGGTTTACGGTTACCAGAATGTAGTATACAGCCTTATCGGGGATGTTCTTAACAAAGTTACAGGTAAGGACTATAACAATCTCCTTCAGGAGAAAATATTCCAGCCCCTCAATATGCGCGATGCTTCAACAGACTACCCTTCATTTTACTATAATCCGAATACTGCAATGCCCCATCTTAGGACAGGGGCCAGCTGGAAGGTCAAACCCAAGAACAACCGGTATTATTCAGTCTCTCCGGCTTCTGGTATCAATGCAAGTGCCTCCGATATGGCCAAATGGCTTCTTGCCCTTACCGGGTATTATCCTGAAGTTGTAGATAAGAAAACCATTGAGGATGTTTCCTTTCATACGATTGAAACCCCTAAAAAATCAGCCTATCAGCGAAACTGGAAATCCCTGGAGAGAACTTATTACGGCCTCGGATGGCGTGTGTTTCACTTGAAGGAACATGAAGTTGTTTACCATGGCGGATATGTTGAGGGATTCCGGTCAGAGATTGCCTTCGATCCGGAAAGCAAAATTGGTATCGCCGTACTGTTCAATTCCAATACTCAGGTTGCTGCACAGTGTGTTCCGCTCTTCGTCACTGCTTACTTCAATACCTGCCTGCCTGCAGCTCAGGCCGGGTATTATGCGGAAAAATAAATATTCATGAAGAATACGCCATTTCGCTATTTCGACATTTTAGTGGCTTTATTTGTTTCTGTACTTCTTATTTCCAATATCGCCTCTACCAAAATCCTGTCTCTTTGGAAGTTTACTTTTGATGGTGGAACATTATTATTTCCGGTAAGTTATATTTTTGGTGATATCCTCACCGAAGTTTATGGTTTCCGTCGTTCACGCCGGGTTATCTGGCTTGGTTTTTTTGCTGCACTTTTAATGTCTTTGGTTTTGTTTGTTGTTCAGATCCTGCCACCGGCAGGCGGCTGGAACAACCAGCAGGCCTATGAAAGTGTTCTGGGATTTGTTCCTCGGATAGTAATTGCCAGCTTGCTGGCATATTTTACAGGTGAGTTTGCCAATTCTGTAATCCTTTCCCGACTTAAAATAATTACAAAAGGCCGCTTCCTCTGGACCCGCACAATCGGCTCAACCATTATCGGAGAAGGCATTGATACCCTGGTTTTCTGCTGGATTGCTTTTTACGGAATCCTCCCGCAACCATTATTCTGGTCGGTCCTGATCTCCAATTATATCTTTAAGTGCACTGTCGAAATAGGATTTACACCCCTGACCTACCTCATCGTAGGAATGCTCAAAAGAAAAGAAAACGTGGATGTATACGATTATGGCATCAGCTATAATCCATTTGAAATGTCGTGACAATTATAACTTCCTGTTATAAATGCGTGTAATATTTTGCCTATTGCTGCTTTTACAGGTTATCCCGATACACGGACAAACCGGCAAATTAGCTTTCAACACCGTTGAAAATGCCATTATAACTGGAATACGCAATAACCCATCCCTTACAGATAGTAGCGATAAAAAAAATCTGGTCCGCCAGATAAAATCCACGTGGTACCAATGGCTTTATCAGATCAACAGGTTGGCAGTCCTGGAAGATCAGCTGTTATGGCTCGGTGATCTGGACAGAGTAGCAGCGTTGCGGTATGAGGAAGGGGATATAGACCTGCTGGAAAAATCATCCTTTGTTGATGCACTGGCCAGAATCAGGACCCTTGTTGCTGTCGCGGACAATGATACTGAAATGTCACTGAATCAGTTTAGACAACTCCTGCATTGCCATGAAAATCCTGCGCCTACTGATAGCAGTCTTACCATGTACCAGGTTTATAAAAGTTCCGGTAACCTACCCCGTCTGAAATCCCATGCTGATACACTTGCATTTGAAAATCTGCAGCTTGTGCTCGACAGCAAATTTGCCCTGCTACGCTATTACCAATCCCATGGCCTGGAACATGCCCGGCTGTTGCTTCAGATTAGCAGGGCCCGTTTTAATGCAGAAGAAACCGATTATCTCGAATTCACAAGAGCAATAACAGACGCTTTTGAAACCAGGCTGAAGTACCTCGATACCCTGAATGACTATAACCAAACTGCCATTGAACTTGAGTACCATGTTTACTAAGCCAATCTCCGTCACCTTGTTTTTTGCGCTGCTGCTGCTGTGCCCCGGCTGCAAAAATAATCGCTCCGCCAGTCCCTCAACACCCGATAACGTGACTCACTGCCAGGGTTATTTCATGCTAAAACCGGAAAACCTGATGCGTATCATAGCTCCGGCCGAGGGAATTGTAAGGCTGAAACACCGCTCTCCAGAGGATTTTATTGAAGCAGGAACAGTGCTGGCCACAATGGAAAACACAGCGTTTTTGCAATTAAAACAGGAATACCTTGAAGCTCAATATCAGCTCGAATATTTGCAGGAAGATTATAAAAGGCAAGGGGAACTTACTGTTGAAAATGCAACCTCCATAAAAAAAATGCAGGCTGCACGCCGAGATTATCAATCCGCAGAATTGAGAAGGAATGCCCTGCGATCCCGGTTGAATGCATACGGAATTTGCGCAGATTGTTTGAAGCCGGACCAGCTGACACCCTCAATCGATATCCGTGCTCCACGATCAGGTTATATTTCGGAGATAACCCTTCCGTCAGGTTCCTTCGCACGCCTTGGGGATATTATCCTGGTGATGTGTAAGGACCATAGCCTGGTCCTGAAAATTCGTATTCCCGAACAGATCATTCCCAGTCTTCAAAAAGACCAGCGCGTTGACTTTTACCTGACCCGGGATACCCTCACGCTTTACAGCGCCAGGTTGTTGTCAAAGATTTACAGCATCGATCCCGAAACGCACATGGCCGAGATATATGCTGACATATCGGGTAATACAAGTGATTTTATTCCTGGAATGTCCGTTATTGTGAAAATCATAACAAGTAAACCGGTCGGAAACTAAAATAAAAAGCCATAGGTTGTTTTTATTCTTTTTAGTTGTTTTATCTTTGCTAAAATTTATTAAGAACCAACATTATCACTATGGAAACGACAACAAACACCTATCAGAGACAACCTGAAAAAAAGCCATCAACCGCATTAGTGGTACTTGTTATTTTGCTGGCCATTGCAGTTGTTATACTGGGATATAAATACTTTACGGAATCCCGTCAGCTGGGTCAGACAACAGAGGAAAAGGCCATTCTTGAAGATGTTAAAAGCGACCTGGAAAAGCAGCTTCGCGATATGATCGTTGAGTATGATTCACTGAAAACCACCAACGACAGTGTTAACGGACTGTTGGTCAAGGAACAGGATAAAATTACAAATCTTTTGAGGATGCAGGCTACCGATGCCGAGAAGATCAGAAAGTATCAGGGCGAGCTTGAAACTTTGCGGAAAGTCATGCGCAGTTATATTGTTCAGATCGATTCACTCAATACCCGCAACAGGGAACTTACCGCTGAAAATATTCAGGTTAAGGAACAGCTTACTACGGTTGAAACTGAGAAAGTAGCCCTTTCCAAAGAAAAGGAAATTCTGAACACCCAGGTTCAGCTGGCAAAAGTTTTATCAGCCAAAAGTATTGTAGCACAACCACTTAACAAATCCGATAAGGCCAACAACAAAGTCAGTAAGGTAGCCAAAATTAAGGTTTGCTTTACGGTCAGGGAGAATGCAGTTGCTGAAGCCGGTACCAAGGATGTATACATGAGAATCATCAGGCCCGACGAGGTTGTTTTACCTGCAGGCAGCGGGGAAACCTTTGAATTTAATGGTGAACAGGTTGTTTATTCTGCCAAACGGCAGCTCGAATTTGAAAACAAGGATATTGACATGTGTATCTTTTGGGATAAAAATGCCGACCTGATTGCCGGAAATTATACCGTAGTGTTGTATGCCGAGAATTATGAAATTGGATCGGCTACATTTACCCTGAAATAGATTATTAAACCAACTGCCTTTAAACCTCCCGGACCTTGTTCGTGGAGGTTTTTTCTTTTATTATCCTGCTCATCCGCTCCCTTCGATTCAATGCCACCTTAATTAATCAACCTGGCAATAATATAATCTGAGATCAGCCAGCCCTTCTGCGTGAGCCTGCAGGTATTGCCTTCCTGAATCATATGGCCTGATGATACCATGGATTTTGCTGCCGCGATGAAATTCCTGCACGTCTCTTCTCCGAATTCCAGCCGGATTCTTTCCGTATCCGCCCCTGTGGAGGTCCTTAGAGAAACCAGAAGATATTCATTGAATTTTATTGCCTGATCCAATTCCTCCCGCACAAAAAATTCCATGCCGGTCCTGATGGCTTCAATATAGGTTCTCACCTGGGACACATTCCACTGCCGGGAATGGATATTGTAGGAATGTGCCGAAGGACCAATCCCCAGGTATTTCTTTTGCTGCCAGTAACCCGAATTATGCCTGGAAATGAAACCTGCTTTTGCCAGGTTGGAAATTTCATAATGAAGGAATCCTTTTGCCCCTGCCATCTTTGTCAACAGGTTGAATTGCCGTTGGCTCTCCTTGTCATCCGGCATTTTCAGCGCTCCACGTTTAGCCGCACGGGAGAGGGCGGTCCCGGGCTCCAGGCTCAGGTGGTAGGCAGAAATATGCTGAATATCCAGGGAAAAGGCCAGATCGAGGTTCTTTTTCCAGGCGCTGGTATCCATTTCCGGAATTCCATAAATCAGATCAATACTGATATTCTTAAACCCGGCTTGCCGTGCGTATTCAACGCTTTTCAATGCCTGCGCTGCGTTGTGCCTGCGGTTTAACAGCACTAAGTCCTTATCCCTGAATGACTGAATGCCGATGCTGATTCGATTAAATCCGGCAATACTGATCAGCGCTTCCAGGTAATGTTCAGACAGATCATCAGGATTGGCCTCCAGTGTAATTTCACAATCGGAGGATACCTGATGAAACTGTTTTGTTTTATTTAATATAGAGGCTATTTGTGCAGGCGATAGTAACGTTGGTGTACCGCCCCCGAAATAGATGCTCCTGATGATTTCCTGTTCCAGGTAATGCTTTCTGATGTCAAGTTCTGTTTCAAGTGCCGTTATAAAATCAGGGATCAGCACTGCAGTCGTAGTTTTGTAAAAATCACAATAACTGCAAATTCTTTTACAGAAAGGTATATGGATGTAAATGCCTGCCATGATGGATGCTGGAAATGTTCCTGCAAAATTGCAAATTAATTTCACGATTACGATTCTGCTGCGGATCAAACCAACATCTCTCTTAAAACTGTACCTTTATCCGGAAATGATCCCTTTGAAGATTACCAATGAAGAATCCTCCACACCGGCATTCGGATGAACCTGGTCAGTCAGGCAGTTCAAAAGAAACAACTGAGGAGATCAAACTGCTGAATGAGCAACTGACCCTGACCAATGAAGAACTCCGGATTACCAATGAAGAACTGAATGCTTACAAAAATGAGCTGGAAAAGCTGGTCTCCATCCGCACCCTGGAGCTTCAAAAGAAAGAGGAATCCCTTCGATATAAAGGATCTCTCGAAAAACTTCTTTCCGAAATCTCCACCAGGTTTTTCAATTTATCTCCTGAGCTTGTTGATGAGAATATCAACAGGGCCCTTCAGGAGATCTGCACCTTTATTGACGCAGATGCAGCCTTTCTGGCAGAAATCATTTATTCAGAGGATATATACAGCATAGCGTATTCCTGGAGCAATGAAAAAGTAAAATGGGACAGGCAGTACTACAGCAGGGCACCTTTAAAGGATATTGCCTGGTGGATGGAAAAAATCCACGAACAGGATCATTTTACCATTTACGCAAAAGATGCCCTTCCTGAAAATTCTTTTCTTCGAACGTCTTACAGGCTCTCAGGAACAGGTTCCATGATTTTCGTACCCATTGTTTTCCAGGGTAATCTTGTGGGTTTTACCGGATACTGTTCCGTTAAACCATACCGGAATTGGAATGCCGATGAAATATCCCTGACCCGGGTGGCAGGAGAAACCTTTGTGAATGCCCTGAAACGCAAAATCTCAGAAAAAATCCTTATAGAAAGTGAAAGAAATTACCGGGAAATTTTTAATGCCTCCAGCGAGGCCATTTTTATTTTTGATGCCGCTACCTCACAGATCATTGATATAAACCAAACAGCGCTGAACCTTTTTGGGTTTACCTATGAGGAAGGCCTTACCAGCCTCTTAAATGATTACAGCAAACCCGTTCTGGGTTTTAATCAGGACTTTGCCGGGCAATACACGGAGAAAACCCATGAAAACGGACCATCAATTTTTGAGTGGCAGGCCGTTCGGAAAAATGGAGAAAAATTCTGGACCGAGGTTTCCTTAAAAAGAACGGAAATAGGCGGTGATATGAGAATTATTGCAGTCATCCGAGATATCTCCGAACGCAAAAAATCACAGGAACTTATTATTCAAAGCGAGGAGCGCTTCCGTTCCATCATTCAGTACCTCACGGATATCATCTGGATTATCGATTCCAATGTCTGCATCACCTATGAATCTCCCTCCAGCTGGCAGGTCCTGGGTTATCCCCCCGGTTACCTCATCGGGAAAAAAGGATTTGAGATCATTCACCCCGACGATATGCCGGTGGTTTTAAAGGAACTGAAAGAAGTACTGGCCAACCAGAATGATCATTCGCCAACAGAGTTCCGTGTTAAACACGCTAACGGCAATTGGATTTCACTTGAAGTCATTGCCAACAATATGCTCGATCACAAAGCCATTAAAGGCATTATTATTACTGGTCGTGATGTCACTGAGCGCAACCGGGTTGAGCGGGCTTTAATAATCAGCGAGTCCAAATTCCGGAATATTTTTAATAACAGCAGTGATGCTATTGTTATTCTAAACAAACATTACTTCTTTCTTGAAGTCAATGAGGTATTTCTTACCCTTACCGGTTATACCCTCATGGAAACCCGGAAAATGAAATTAACAGATATTGTCACGGATGCCTATCTGCCGAACCTGGTTGAAAAACTGGCCAGGATTTTTCAGAAGGAACATCAGCCGGCTCTCGAATGTGAAATTATGGGGAATTCAAAACTTGCCTTCCCGGTTGAAATCAACAGCAAATTTATCGACTTTGAAGGAGAAATTGCCCTTATTGCCGTTATCCGGAATATCACGGAAAGAAGGCACATGGAAAACAAAATCCTGGATACCATCATATCCACCGAAGAGCGGGAAAGAGAAAAATTCGCGCGCAACCTGCACGATGAACTGGGTCCCTTGCTTTCCAGCATTAAAATGTATGTTAATTCGCTTTCTTCCACTACAGAAAAATCCAAGCATGATTTTATAACGGCACAGCTGAAGAAAATTCTCACGGAGGTCATTCAGAGTACCAAGGAACTTTCAAACGATCTTAGCCCGCACGTTTTATCCAATTACGGTTTGCTTGCTGCAATAGAATGGTTCGTCCAGCAACTTGAACCCTATATATCCATCACACTCGAATCCAACCTCAGGGAATCGAGATATCCCAGTAATATGGAGTTGTCAATGTACCGGATCATAAAAGAGCTGATTAACAATACGCTGAAGCATGCCCAGGCCAATACCATTACCATCAAATTGCACCTCATTCTCATGTCGGTTCACCTGATTTACACCGACAACGGTACCGGATTCAGAGAAAACCTGCCGGACAATATCGAATCCATGGGAATGGGTATGTCAAACATCATCAGCCGGGCACGTCTTATCAATGCCACTTGTAAATTCTTTAATAATGCCCCGTATGGAATGTCATTCGAAATGGAAGTTCCTGTGGAATAAAGAGATTTGTTTTTTCATTTTATTTAACTTCAACCATGACAAAACCAGGCATCATTATCGTGGATGATCACAGACTCTTCAGGAGCGGATTAAAATACATCCTTGTTGAATCAGGTAAGTATCAGGTGATCGGGGAGGCATCGAACGGTTTGGAATTCCTGGAGATACTGGAAAGCAAAAACCCTGACCTGGTGATCCTTGATATCAGGATGCCGGTAATGGATGGTATTGTGGCAGCAAAACAAGCCCTGACGAAAAAACCGGGTTTAAACATCATGATGTTGTCCATGTTCGGGGAATCTGAATACTACAGTGCTCTGGTTGAAATGGGTATTAAAGGTTTCGTCCTGAAGGATGCCGACAACGAAGAGTTCTTCCTGGCCATACAAAAAATCCTTAACGGTGGAACCTACTTCTCACAGGAATTATTGCTCGCCATTATCAAAAAAAATACATTGTCCACTCCCGTTAAGCTTTCCCGTCGTGAGAAAGAAATATTGAATGCTATTGGTCAGGGACATTCCAACCAGGAGATCTCAACCCTTTTGGCCATCAGTCAAAGAACTGTTGAAAGACACCGGACCAATCTTCTGGAAAAAACCGGCTCTAAAAATTCCATCCAGTTGATTATTTACGCTTTAAGAAATAAATTGCTTTCCATCGAGACTACTGAGGGCCCCCGGTAAATACGTATTTTAATTGTCGCATTTTACTCATTTAGAATAGGTAGAAACAGGGAAATTTTGAGTATATTATACCTTATGCAGCAATCTGAGAGACCTTATCTTTGATTATTCTTATTGAATCGTTGACATTAATTCTTGCATTAAGATATTTAAGATAGGGTTTGGTTGGATTTAGGTAGGAAAGCGGGGAGTTGGTTTTACTAGCTTCCCGCTGGATTTTTATACAGGTTGATGCCGGAATGAATTTATTATGAAGTCAATAGTTTACAGGTAGAATTTATTTTCTATATTTAGTAAATATTCGTTCAGTGGATGCGGACAAGTTTAATTTGAAGTTATAACGTGAGTAGGATTTTACAGCAGACCTGATATGAAAAAGCTTAAAATTCTGATTGTCGACGATAATCCTCACTTTGTGAATGCACTCCGTTTTATGTTATTGGACTACTTTGAAGACAGAATTGATTCCATTATTACTGCCTGCGATGGCCAGGAATGTCTCAATCAGCTGAAAAACAGGGTTTGTGATTTCATTTTTATGGATATTAATATGCCAAAAATGAACGGCATTGAAACCACCCGTCAGGCTACTATTTTATACAGAAATATAATTATCATTGCCGTATCCTTTCATTCTGAAATGAAGTACGTTGTTCAAATGATCGAAGCCGGGGCTCGAAGTTATATCATTAAGGATGAAATCAGCAGGGAATCCCTTGAAAAAGCACTGGCCATAGAATACTCCTTTTAACCTGTCATTCCAGGTCTTCCTTAATAAACACTTTTTACAAGGCCTCCATCTATAACAAAAGTCTGACCCGTAACAAATCCCGATCTGGGAGAAAGCAACCAGAGCGCCAGCGAAGAAAAATCGCCGGTATCGCCTGTTTTTTTCATAGGAATTCCCTGAATAATCCTTTTTCTGGCCTCATCATAAGAGATTCCTTCGGTGGTGCTTTTTTTATGGATGATACGTTCGATGGCCGGAGTTTCATGATAGCCGGGAGCCAGGAGATTAAAGGTAATTCCCTGATCGGCTATTTCCTGGGACAGGGTCTTAACAAAACCCGCAACAGAAAGCCGGAGCGATGTGCTTAAAACCAGGTTCTCCAGGGGCTGTTTTATTGCAGCACTTTCTATGTAAATGAATCTGCCGTAACCCTTAGTTTTAAAACGCGGTAAAAGGCGTTGGGTGATATCAATTTTCCACCTGAGCAGTTGATGATAAGCCTGATCCCAGTCCTCCAGTGAAGTTTCAACAAATAGTCTGGCAGGAGGACCCGCTGCGTTTACCAATATGCCATCAGGTAAACGGTCACCTAAGAGTTTTTCCAGCCTGCTGACTGATCCGGGCTCAACAAGATCTGCCGCCAGCGTTTCTACAGAGGACCCCAGCATCGTGGTTAACTGGTTCAGTTTATCTTGATTCCTGGCAATGGCAATAACCCGGGCCTTTTCTGCCACCAGGGAACGGGCAATGGCCAGACCGAAACCACTGGTAGCACCGCAGACAATAAACAATCTATTATTCAGTTCCAAATCCATATAACCTTTTTTCGTAAATTTAAAGCATAATATAAATCTTCCCGCTGTCCGGGAGTAGTTTTTTGTTCCAGGAAAAGGTTAATAACTAATTGATAATGCACTGTTTTTGTATTGTAAAATGGAGTATTTTTAAATCAAAATGCAGGCGGGTATGGCTACCGGAATAAATGAAACACTTTTTACACCTTCAGTAAAGGTATTGACTGATGAGCACAGGATTGTCATTTCAGGGCAATCTAAATTGGAGGATCCTGCTCCTTTCTATGAAAAACTTGTTGTTGTTCTGGATGATAACATCTACGAGTTTAAAACCCATGCTTCCATTGATTTTTATTTGAATTACCTGAATTCCAGTTCTTCAAAATGGTTATTTCATATCCTTAAGGGCATCCAGGTCAAGTATCAGGGAAAAAAAATCATTACTATTAACTGGTATTTTGACGAAGACGACGACAGCATGCTTGAAGCAGGTGAGGTTTTTCAGTCCCTGCTCAGCCTTCCTTTCAATCTGATTGAAACCGACCGTTGATATTGAGTACTTTTGGGGCTATGCGGTTTCTTCCTGCTGCCTGAGAATATACTTTTTTCGTAAATTTCATGTTTTATTGGTAAATCATTATTCATAAATTTCATACCGTTTTATGAGCAGAAAAATTTTTTTCTATGCCGCCATGCTCCTGCTCTTTACCCGGCTTACGGCACAGGAACCGGTCGAACGCAGTATTAATCCGTTTTCCAAACTGGTTGTAGGTGATAAAGTCGTGGTTCGCCTGGTTAAAGCTGGCCACGAATCGGCCAGCATAAAAGTCCAGGGAATTGAAGCCGGTTCAGTTACAACTGAAATATCGGGGAATACACTTTCCATCGGCATTCATGGTGAATCTTTTACGAAGAAAAAGGCGGTGGTTACCCTGCATTATGTAAATCTTGACGCAATTGAAGTAAACGGAGGCGCAGAGGTCAGCACTACTGCTCTTTTCAAGGCTGATTCACTGGCTGTGGATTTAAAAAGCGGAGGCATGCTTTATCTGGATGCCGATATTGAACACCTTTCGGCTAGGGTAATTGAGGGTGGCATACTCAGTGCTGAAGGGTATGCCACGGAACAGGAACTGTCGGTTGCCACCTCCGGCACTGTGTCTGCTTTTGACTTGGAAAGTGAAACCATAAAGGTGAAAGCTTCTACCGGAGGAAAGGCCAAAATCAATGTCGAAAAAGAACTGGATGCCGAGGTTGGTTCAAAAGGATTTGTTTCCTATAAAGGAAATCCTGCGAAAATTACCCGTAAGGTGAGCTCGGGTGGAAGTCTTTCGGTATATCAGCCCTGAACAAACATCGGCAGTCCCATGCTGAAACAGACTTACATGCAGGCAGATACTTTGAAAGACGAGCCTGTGGTGCATCTTCATGAAGTATGTAAAAGCTTCAAAGATATTACTGCTGTTAATCATCTCTCCCTTCAAATCAGCAAAGGAACCTTTCTGGCTTTACTGGGCCCTAACGGCGCGGGCAAAACCACGCTTGTTGAGATGATTGAAGGCTTGCAACAGCCCGATTCAGGTGAAATTGCGTTGTTCGGGAAAAGCTGGCCCGGTAATGAAGTTTTTCTGCATCACCAGCTGGGTATTTCCCTCCAGGAAACCCGGTTTATTGATAAGCTCACCGTTTCAGAAACCGTCAGGCTCTTTGCCAGCTTTTACGGTTTGCAAAAAGACCGGATGGAGGAGGTGATTTCGATGACCGGCCTCGATGACAAGAAAAAATCCTATACGGTGAATCTTTCGGGTGGTCAGCGGCAACGTCTTGCCCTGAGTATTGCGCTACTGAACAAACCTTCCCTGTTATTACTGGATGAGCCAACCACAGGTCTTGATCCGGGATCGCGCAGGGAGCTCTGGCATATCCTTCTTGGCCTGAAAAAGAACTTCGGGACAACCCTGATACTCACCACACATTACATGGAAGAGGCCTCCTTTCTGTGTGATGAAATTGTCATTATGGACCACGGTAGCATATTGGCGAAAGGAAGCCTGGAACAATTGCTTTGTGAACATGATAAGGGAGAAATTATTGAATTCTCCCTGCAGGAAAGGCCCGAAAACCTCGATATTTCTTTGGGAGGCAATGTCAGGGAATTTACCTGGGACAGTGAATCACGCAAAGGCTGGCTTCTGGTGAATGAAATAGTCAGCAGTATTGCGCCTTTTATGGATTATGTTAACGGCAATCATCTTCATCTTACCTCTTTTGAGTGCCGGAAAATGACTCTTGAGGATTTGTTCATTTCACTTACCGGAAGAAAACTATCTGATGAAACGTAATCTCATATCCCTTGGGCAGCTTATTGCCATCAATTACAAGGAATTTGTCAGGGAACCCGGTATCCTCTTCTGGGCCCTTGTATTTCCTGTTATGATGGCTTGGGTGCTGGGCGTTGCTTTTTCAAAAAAAACAGCGCTCATACAACATGTGGCCTATGTCAAAAGCAGTTCCCAGACTCATGTTAGACTTTCTGAGTTTCTGGAGAGCTCCCAGGTTGCCTACCAACAAGGAGGTGCTGGCAGGGTATATAAAAAATCGATTGAAACCAAAATGGGCAGGCTGTCATTCCATTTGATATCTGCTTCCATGGATAGTGCCGTGATGCTGCTCAAACGCGGCCAGATCTCCCTTATTTTACAGGACACTGGTGACAGTCTGCATTACCTTTTCGATCCCCAGGGGACTGATGCCCGGTTCAATTATGTAGTGTTGTCAGCTGCCATAAACCATGAGCGTGTCATTTATGATTCAGCCTCTGTGAAGGTACTGAGCCAGGAAGGAACACGTTATATCGATTTCCTGATTCCAGGTCTTCTGGCAATGGGTATCATGAATGACTTTCTCTGGGGTATTGGCTATGGACTGATTGAGATCCGGTCTAAAAAACTGCTGCGCCGTATGGTGGCTGCTCCCATGAAAAAATCACTGTTCATATTTTCCCATTTTTTTGCCCGCATTACGCTGGCTTTATTTGAAGCAGCTGTTTTACTGCTGTTCGCCTGGATATACTTTCGCATTCGTATCCAGGGCAGCCTGATTGCTTTTCTTATGATAACCCTCGCAGGAAGTTTTTGCTTTGCAGGAATTTCAATTTTGATGGCATCCCGAACCTCAAGTTCCCGGATCGGTAACAGCCTGATCAATCTGATCAGCATGCCCATGATGATCTTGTCGGGAATATTTTTCAGTTATCATAATTTTCCAGATTTCATAATACCGGTAATTCAGAAACTTCCGCTGACCCTGCTGGCCGACAGCATCCGCAGTATCATGATCGAGGGAACCGGACTCCTGGAAAACATGCCCGAATTTCTTATTTTAACGGCTTTAGGAGCGATCAGTTTCATGGCGGGTATGAGACTATACAAATGGTACTGATATCGCTTCTGTGTGACTAATCTGAGGCCTGCAACAGGGAAGATGCTACTTTAAGGTCCTTGGGGTAGGTGATTTTAATATTCTCCGGATTACCTTCTACCAGGTGGATTTTATGACCCTGACTTTCAACGACGCCGGCATCATCTGTAAAGTCTGATTGATACTCCTGCAAATAGGCCTTCTTCAAGATGCCGCTCTCAAAAACCTGGGGTGTTTGGATCAGCCGGAATTTTGTCCGGTCAACCTGCATAGTCCCCTTTTCATCAATCCTCCTCAGTGTTTCCGGGATATCCACACACGGAATAGCATTTCCAAAAGCCAAAGCCGACCGGAAACAACGGTCGATGGTAGCCAAGCTTACCAGCGGCCTGACGCCATCATGAATGGCCACAAGGCAGTGGTCGGGAATTTCAGCAAGGTTTTTTTTAACGGAATGAAACCGGGTCTCCCCCCCGGTTCTGATATCGTGACTGATCCTGAATTTATGATCACGACAAAGTTTCTGCCAGGCAGGTATCTGATTTTCCGGCAATACCAATATGATACGCATATGCTGGTCATACCTGAAAAAAACATCGAGGGTATGCATTAATACAGGATAACCTCCCAGAAGGAGAAATTGCTTGGGAATCCCAGCGTTAATACGGCTTCCGGTTCCACCGGCTACAATCAGGGTGATTTTTTCCACCGTCTTCAAGAGATCTGCAAATATTGTCCTAAATTTACAAAACCCCCGGATATTTTAGTGAATTGGTGTTATCAAATACAAAACAATATGATCAGCACAGAAACCTTTCAATTTCTAAAAGAACTAAAAGCCAATAATTACAAGGAATGGTTCGATGAGAACCGTTCCCGCTATAAAGAGCTCAGGATCGGTTTTGAACAATTTATCAACCTCGTGATTGCAGAGATCAGTGCTTTTGACAGGGAAGCTGCTCAGACCACGGCCAAAGCTTCTATTTTCAGGATAAACCGCGATATCCGCTTCTCTTCGGATAAATTGCCTTACAAGACCAATTTTGGTGCATTTATCGCCAAGGGAGGACGGAAAGGAATCAATGCCGGCTATTATTTTCATGTAGAACCCGGGGAATGCTTCCTGGCAGGGGGTATTTATATGCCTTCAGGGCCAATGCTGAAAGCGATCCGCGAAGCCATTTTTGAGAATATAGATGAGTTTAAGGCCATTGTCGGAGCCCCGGCGTTTCAGCTTCATTTTGGCAAAGTATTCTGGGGTGAGAAATTAAAAACGGCACCAAAAGGTTTTCCCAAGGATTTTCCGGATATCGATTTGTTAAAGTACAAACACTATACCGTTGTTAAAGATGAACCGGATAAAATCTATTCAGGTCCGGCTCTTCTGGATGAAATCAGGACTGTTTTCAGAGCTATGCATCCGTTTAATGCATTCCTGAACCATGCCGTTGAGGATGTAGAGAGATTTTAATGTTTCCCCGGAGACGGATTCAGACGAGTTTCTTAATTTCTGCTGCTTTGAGAATAATATTTACAATTTCCTCAATACTAAACGACATGCAGTTAAAGGTCAGATCAAACCTGGTGTAATCCGATCCCTTGCCCTGAAAATATTCACGGAATTCTTTGCGCTTCTTGTCGATCTCTATAGCTGATTTACGGGCCTCATCCAGTGATATTTTATAGTTTTCAGCCACACGCAGCAATCTCCAATCCATAGGTGCTTCCAGCATTATGTGCAACGAACGGGGAATATCATGAGTGATCGCCACACCACCACGCCCCACAATAATAACATGACCCTCATGAGCCATATTTCGAATAACCTTGGCAATAGTATTTCTAATTTTTCTTTCGCTTTTGTAATACTTGTTAAACTGGGCTGAAATGATAGACTCAAGCATGCTTTTCTGTTCATACTCAAAAACATATTTGATCTTATCCGGATCTACTTCAAGGGCCCTTGCAGATTCAGCCATAATTTCCTTCGTAACATACTTCCATTTTATTTCCTTGCCTTTAACAAACATTTTCCGGGTAAGTTCCTCAGAAAGCCTTCCTGCTATTATCTTGGAAGGACATCCGTATTCTCTGGAGATGGTAATAACCGGACCCGGTTCTTTATGCAGCCCGTCATGTTCATGTAAACGATCCGAAGTGTATTTTAACAAGTCTATATACATGTTTTTACCGTTAAGATTCTTCGATTGTATAAATATATGCATTTTTTTTGACTTTTCAAGCCGTGTTTTTAACCCCGGCCAGCCTTATGCAGTCTGCTAAAAACTTGTATTTTTGTATGCAAACAAATCACCATGATGTCTCCTTCATCTCTTGAAGCCATTAAGTCCGCCATCCGCAATGTTCCCGATTTTCCGGTCAAGGGAATACAGTTTAAAGATATTACTACGGCAATCAAACAGCCCGATTTGCTGCAGCTGATTGTGGAACAGCTTGCCGGGCATTACAGGGACAAGGGCATCACGAAGATTGTGGCGGTTGAATCACGCGGATTCATTACAGGCGGCGCTCTGGCCTATCGTCTGGGTGCAGGCTTCGTACCGGTAAGAAAGCCCGGAAAATTGCCTGCTGAAGTTTTCTCAAAATCGTACGATCTCGAGTATGGTCAGGATTCTCTTGAAATTCACCAGGATGCGCTTCAGGCCGATGATGTAGTGCTGCTGCACGATGACCTGCTCGCTACAGGCGGCACTGCCCTGGCCGCACTTGATCTGATCAGCCGTTTTTGCGTACGTCAGGTTTTTGTAAGCTTCATCATTGAACTTGACTTCCTGCGCGGCAGGCAAAAACTTTCTCCTTCCTGCGATGTTATGTCTTTGATTCATTATTGACCTTTATCCAGGCACTGTCCCCCATATGCAAATACAAAACAATATGAAAATGGCATCGGTGATTCATCTGAATTACCATTTGCTGCCCATCATATCCAGGTTTGGAATAACCCTGGGATTCGGGGATAAAACCATTGAACAGGTTTGCAGGGAATATACCCTAAATGTTGATTTTTTCCTCGAAATACTGAATTCCTACCACAACAAAGATTACTTTCCCCAAAAACACCTCCAGGGTTTTTCTCTGAAGCTGATCACGGAATATCTCCATAAATCCCATGAATACTACCTGCATAACAAGATCCCTCAAATTGAACAACTTTTACATCGCTTCTCGGAATCCGACCAGAGTGGCCACCTGGAGGTATTTCAACTCATTGATAAATTCTTTAATGAATATCGGCAAGAACTGATTGATCATATCCGGCACGAGGAAGAAAAAGTATACCCGTATGTGCTGATGATTGAAGCAGCTTTTCAGGCAAAGAATACAACTCCAGCCATAGTAAACCTGATCCGGGATTATTCCATTGATCATTTTGAGCATGAACACAATAATGTGGAAGATAAACTATTTGACCTGAAAAACATCCTGATCAAATACCTTCCCTTCCCCTTTGATGTGCATTTGTGCCATGCCATTCTGATCGAGCTTTTCAGGCTCGAATCAGATCTCAACGATCACGCCAGGATTGAAGACAAAGTATTGGTGCCCAAGGTAAAGTATATGGAAAAATGGATTCTTGAGCATATCAATGCCTGATTACCATGGAAACCCTGTCAGTCATTATAGCTGAAATTTCTCCATTAGCCCGTTTGGGCATTATCGGGATATTGAATAGTCTTGGCTATCCTTTGACCATAAAGGAAGTTATTCATGCTGATAAGCTTCTTCAGGTACTGCATAAAGACCAAAAACAAATTCTGATTATCAGCAGCTCTTTCATAAATGCGGCTTCACCCGAAGTGCTGCAAAAGGTTTTAATAAACAAAAAGCATGCTGCAAAGGTATTAATACGTGACGCCTGCTTACTGCTCAAATCTCTTGCTGGTTTCGATGAAATCATTGATCCTGAAGATCATGAAAAGGTGATCACCCGGAAACTGGAAAAACTGATTGCAATCCTGTCAGCATCCGGACGTATTGTTGTTCAGAATGATGAAATCAGCGATCGGGAGAAAGAAGTGCTGCAACTGGTAGCCCTGGGTTTAACCAATAAGGAAATTGCAGAAAAACTCTTTATAAGTTCCCATACCGTGATTACCCACCGAAAAAATATCACTTCCAAACTTGGTATCAAGACTATTGCCGGACTTACCGTTTATGCCGTTATTCATAAACTCATTGCACCGGAGCATATACTTTGATGCCCCGCTAAAATCCAGAAACTCCCGGGAAACATACCTGTGATTTACAGTTTAATTTTGCAACTTTGGAAAAGAATTGCCTGAGTAAAAACGCTTGTTATGATTGATAAGGCCACTATTGACAGAATCTTTGCTGCCGCTGATATCGTGCAGGTTATCGGGGAATTTGTCAGCCTGAAAAAATCCGGACAGAATTTCCGTGGCCTTAGTCCTTTTAAGAATGAAAAAACCCCGTCTTTTTTTGTAAGTCCTTCCAAAGGCATTTTCAAATGCTTCAGCACCGGTAAAGGAGGAAGTGTCGTTACCTTCCTGATGGAGCATGAAAAATTATCCTACCCCGAAGCTTTGCAGTACCTCGCAAAAAAATACAACATTGAAATTGTTGTCAGGGAGGAGACCTCTCAGGAAAAGGAGGCCAAAAATGAACGGGAGAGCCTGATTTCGGTGAATCAATATGCCTGTCAGTATTTTACGGAGGTTTTGCATAGCCCCGAAGGCAAGGCCATAGGAATGAGCTATTTTATTGAGAGAGGATTCCGTGAGGATACCATACACAAGTTCCAGCTGGGATATGCCCGGGAAGAAAGAAATGCTTTTACCAGAGCAGCGGTTGACAGAGGTTACAAACTTGATTACCTCGTTAAAACCGGCCTCAGTTTGCAGCGGGAGAATTCCTCATTTGACCGGTTTCACGGCAGAGTAATTTTTCCAATACATGGACTCAGTGGCCAGATTCTGGGTTTCGCCGGCCGCATCATGCGTGCAGATGAAAAGACAGCCAAGTATATCAATTCCCCTGAGTCGGAAATTTACCACAAAAGTGATGTTCTTTACGGCCTTTATTTTGCCAGACAGGCAGTTTTGAAGAATGATAAGTGTTACCTGGTTGAGGGTTATACTGATGTTATTTCGATGCACCAGGCCGGTATCGAAAATGTTGTCGCTTCTTCCGGAACATCCCTTACATTGAATCAGATCAGGCTTATTAAAAGATTTACCCACAATGTCACCATTCTTTATGATGGGGACGAAGCCGGGATCAAGGCGTCTGTCAGGGGAATCGACCTTCTGCTGGAAGAAGGACTCAATGTCAGGGTGGTATTACTTCCCTTGGGGGAAGACCCGGATTCTTTTGCCCGGAAGCACAGCTCCAATGAATTTACCGGTTTTATCCTGGCCCATGAAACTGATTTTATCACTTTCAAGACCACCCTGTTGAAGAATGAAGCCCAGAAGGATCCCCTGAAAAAAGCATCGCTGATCACTGAAATCGTTCGATCCATAGCGGTCATACCTGAAAGCATCGTCCGTTCGGTCTACATCCGTGAATGCAGCCGGCTTCTGGATACGGATGAGAAGCTGCTCTATACTGAAACCGCCCGTTTTCGCAGGAATAAATTCGATCAGAAAGTCAAACAGGCCGATGTCCGGGATTTTTATGCTCCCACCGAAGCGATGCCACCGGTAAAATTTGATGTCCTGCCCGACCAGTATTCGGCTGAAAGAGAAGTCATGCGATTGCTCCTTTTATACCCCCAGCAGCGTTTCACCCTGCTTTCCGCTGCTGACAGTGAATTTGAAACATCTGTTTCCGAGTATATCCTGCATGAAATTGAACATGACGAACTGGAATTCCATCACCCTTTATACAGCAGGTTATATCAGGATATCTCTTCATGTATAAAGGAAAGCGGGACCCTGACCGATCAGCATTTTATAAATAGTCCTGATGAATCTCTTGCCCAGGCTGTGGTTGACCTGATTACATCTGCTTATGACCTTAGTAAGATCTGGAGACGACGCGAAAATTATGCTGAAACTGAGGAAATGAGGCTTAAAGAGATTGTACCGGAGGCTATTCTTGCTTTTAAAAATGAAAAAGTGCTGAAGTTAATCAAGGAAACCGAAACAGAACTCCGGCACGCCCAGGAACAACAGAATGATGAAAGAATACAACTTTTGCAATTGAAATTCATCGTGCTGAATAATTTAAAAATCAATATATCCAAAGGATTGGGCGATCGTATCATTACCCCTGCCTGAACCATTAATCCCAATTTCTCCCATGACACTTCTTCGATTTTGGAAATCGTTAATTATCAGCGTCATAATCCTTGTTTTATGCCTGCTGCCTTCTTATGAACTTCAGCAATTTGATGTTTTGGAATTCGACTATATGGATCTTTTGGTACATTTTATCATGTTCTTCATATTTTCAGCAGTGCTATTCAAAGACCTGCTGAGATATTCAGACTTTACCAGCAAAAAATCACCGCTGATCATCGCCCTATCCATCAGCCTGATATTGGGATTTTCAACTGAAGGGCTTCAGTATGTAATGACTTTCCTTAACAGGACAGCCAGTATATCCGATTTCTTCTTCGACTGCCTGGGTTCCGTCCTGGGAATTATGGCAGCAATGGCTACAAGGAAAAAACCTGATCCTGGGTTTTAATATCATGCGCAAGATTACCAATATCCTGCAGCTGAAATAATTTTTTCATTTCAAGACGGAGGGACTCATACTTGCTGTGCAAGGGGCAGGGAATGTTTTCTTCATGGCAGGTGCGCATCGAAATGAGACACTTGTCAAATATGTCATTACCATCAATAACAGTAACAATTTCATAAAGTGTAATTTTGAAAGGGTCTCTGCCCAGGCCAAATCCACCATTTGGACCTTTGGTTGATATCAACAGCTTATGCTTCGCCATTACCTGCATGATTTTTGCCAGGAAAGGCGAAGGTATGCCCAAATCCCCTGAAATTTTCTTAATTCCTGTTTTGCCTTCATTTTCGGCATGCAATGCGAGATAGATCATTGCACGGATAGCATATTTACTGGTATTGGATAGCATAATTGAAGATTATATGGGTATGTGATCAATCCTGCGCTGGTGCCTGCCTCCGTCAAACGGAGCATTCAGAAAAGTATCGACGATTCTTGCCGCCTGTTCAAAAGAAATGAAACGGGCAGGTAAGGCACATATATTGGCATTATTATGCCTTCGCGCCAGTTCGGCAATTTCTTCATTCCAGCATAGTGCTGAGCGGATGAGTGGATGTTTGTTTGCCGTCATGTTGATTCCATTTCCACTCCCGCATAAGGATATCCCGTATTCCGATTTTTTTCCCGCCAGGTGCAGCGCCAACTTATGTCCGTATTCAGGATAATCAACCGCCTGATTGGTAAAACTTCCCAAATCATTCACCTGGTATCCTTTATTCTGAAGATATTCGATTATTTTTGCCTTCAGTTCAAAACCGGCATGATCACATGCTATTGCTATACTCATTGAAATTTCGAGTCTTTTGTACTAACTAACAAATATAGCAAAATTGGCCTTAACAGCGTGAATTTTTCAATAAAAAGGTTTGAATATCCGTTTTTCAATAATGTTAAATATTTGTTAGCAACCGTCTCATAAATGTTGATTAGTTTTCAGAGGTGGCAGGGTTTTTGACAGTTTTATCCTGTTTGGCTTTTCAAGCTTTACTTTTTCATTTTGTTTTCTTTGAATTTGAACAATAACCCAACATGTTGCGTACAGTAATTTTCTCTCTAATTTTGTACCATGAAGTTTATTAACCATTGGTTAATAATGCAGGAATATGCTTATTTTCAATTGAAAATTGTTAGCAATACTTGTTATTTGTTGTTCATAAAATAGTAAAAACCATAAAGTCAAGAAACAGGAGTGTTTTTTTTAAACACAATTAACATGATAACATTATTATTATAATTTTTTAAGAAATGAATAAGAGTATATATAATAATAGTCTGTTGAAAAAGGGATTTCTCGAGGTAGAAATAGATCCAGGACTTGATCTGGTTACTGAAATAAAAAAACTGAAAGAAGAAAAAAATGCCGTGATTCTTGCACATTATTACCAGGACGGAAAAATACAGGATATTGCTGATTTTATTGGGGATAGCTTATATTTATCACAACAGGCCTCAAAAACAGAAGCAGAGATTATTGTTTTCTGCGGCGTGCATTTTATGGCGGAAACTGCAAAAATTCTTTGTCCTGAGAAAAAGGTATTGTTGCCCGACTTGAATGCTGGTTGCTCATTGGCAGATTCATGCAAAGCAGCTGATTTTAAAGAATTCTTAAAGGATTATAAAGGCTATAGGGTAATCAGCTATATCAATACTACAGCGGAAATAAAGGCTTTATCGGATATTATTTGTACTTCTTCCAACGCGGTTCAAATTGTGAGAAGCATACCTGAAGATGAGGGTATTGTTTTTGCCCCGGATAAGAACCTGGGTAATTATATACGGGGGATAACCGGACGAGATATGATTCTTTGGAACGGAGCATGCCATGTGCATGAGGAATTTTCAGTGGAAAGAATTCTTGACCTGAAAAAGCAGCATTCTCAGGCCAAGATCATTGCACACCCCGAATGCACAAAGCCGGTTCTTCTTGTTGCTGATTATATTGGATCAACTTCTGCATTATTAAAGTTTACGTTGAATGATAACAGCAACGCCTATATTGTTGCCACAGAGTCTGGAATTATTCATCAAATGAAAAAGGCAAATCCTCAAAAGAATTTCATTGCAGCACCTCCGAAAGATTCTACCTGTGGCTGCAATGATTGCAGTTTCATGAAGCTCAATACGCTTAAAAAGCTTTATACCTGTCTGAAGTTTGAAATGCCGGAAATATCAGTTGATCCAGAACTTAGTAAAAAGGCTGCATTGTCAATACACCGAATGCTAGATATTTCAGATAAACTGGGTTTATAAATTTTATCAGAAAGTATATACCATGAAAAGACCGCTTACATTACTAATCATCTGCATGATCTTTTTCCCGGTACGGAATCTTTTGGGACAGGACGCCATTATTCCTAACGGCTTTAACAAGATATACTATCCTAATGGAAAGATTTCAAGTGAAGGGTATATGAGGAACGGACAACCTGATGGATTCTGGAAGACTTATTACCCTTCAGGAGTTTTAAAATCAGAAGGAAATCGAAAGAACCATCTGCTGGACAGTATTTGGATATTTTATAACGAAGCCGGAGATACGCTACAAAAGGTTAACTACATTATGGGAAAACGCAATGGATACACACTGGGTTATCTTGTTCAGCCTGGTATGGATCCCATGCAACGAGGAAGTATTATCTCTCGCGAATTATACGTTAATGATAAAAAGGAAGGGCCCTCCTTGTACTTTTATCCAGATGGCAAGCTTAAAGAGGAGGTTCAGTATTCAGGAAATAAAAGACACGGTATTACCAAAGAATATGACAACGCAGGTACATTGATTACCCTCCAGCGTTTTAACAATGGGGTGCTTGTAGAGCGTGAAAGGCTGAACAGAACAGACAATAAAGGTTTGAAACAGGGGATTTGGAAAACTTACTACGCCAGTGGTAGGGTGAGAACGGAAGTGAATTATAAGGATGATATCCTGGAAGGCGTCTATAAGGAATATGATGAAAACGGAAACATTCAGCTTTTGCTGGAATATGCAAAAGGTGTCCTGGTGCAGAAAACTGATACTGCTGAAATGGAAATAGAGATTAGAAACCAATTGGATGAGGCCGGGAATGTTGTTTATTCTGGTTCATACAGGAGGAACATTCCGGTAGGCATACACAGAATGTTTGATAAAACCGGGACTGTTATCAATGCCTACCTGTACAATGATGAGGGTATAAAGCTTGGTGAAGGCATTATTACCAGCGAGGGTAAGAAGGAAGGGGACTGGCGGTATTTTAACGTTGATGGCACCGTACGGGCTAAAGGTAAATTCATAAATAATCTGGAGCAGGGCAATTGGAATTACTATTTCGCTGATGGGAAGACCGAACAGGCAGGTACCTATAAGAACGGGAAAATCAATGGATTGTGGAAGTGGTACTATTCAAATGGGGCATTGAAGCGTGAGGAAGAATACTTTGAAGGGAGGGAAGAAGGCATATCCGTAGAATATGACACGCTTGGAGGCATTATAACAAGTGGAAGTTATTTTGATGGCATGAAGGAAGGAGAGTGGTTTTATAAAGCTGGTGATTACTCGGAGAAGGGAAAATACACAGGGGATCTGAAGGATGGCAAGTGGCAGGCGTTTTATAATGATGGTACCTTAAAGTATGAAGGTGGTTTTGTTCAGGGTAATCCTGACGGCGAGCATGTGTTTTACTATCCCAATGGAAAGATTAAGGAAGCAAATTATTACGTCATGGGTATCAGTGAAAAGAACTGGAAAAAATATGATGAAAACGGACAGTTGCTGATCAGCATAACCTATAAGGATAACAGGGAATACAGGATTAACGGTGAAAAAGTTGAGTTCGCGGCAAGCGATGTAAAACTTATTGAATAGCTTTGGTGGTATGGAAAACGATTTTGAAATACGCCGGGGAATTGTTTCAGAAGAAGACCAGGAATTAGACAAAAGCATCCGTCCCAAAAGTTTTAGTGACTTTAGCGGACAGGAAAAACTTGTAAGCAATCTCAGGGTTTTTGTTGAAGCGGCTAAAATGCGGGAAGAAGCTTTGGATCACGTCATTCTTTCGGGCCCACCCGGACTGGGAAAAACTACCCTGGCAAATATAATATCCAACGAGCTGAATACCACTATCCGTGTTACTTCAGGGCCGGTTCTTGAAAAGGCCGGTGATCTGGCTGGTATTTTAACCAATCTCGAAAGAAATGATGTTCTTTTTATTGATGAGATTCATCGCCTCAATGCTTCCGTAGAAGAATTTCTATATGCAGCGATGGAGGATTTTAAAATTGACCTGATTATTGACAAGGGACCAGGCGCACGATCCATTCAATTGACCCTTAATCCTTTTACACTTATTGGCGCGACAACGAGGGCAGGATTGCTTTCAAGTCCCTTACGGGCACGTTTTGGGATCAATATGCACCTCGAATATTACGATGCCGTTATTCTGGAACGTATTGTTAAAAGATCAGCGGATTTACTCAGGATCGTTATTTCAAATGAAGCAGCACGTGAGATTGCTCAGCGGTCAAGAGGTACCCCGCGGATTGCAAATTCTCTGTTAAGGCGGGTAAGAGATTTTGCCCAGGTGCGGAAAATGGAAGCGATCAATCTGGATATTACTGAGTTCGCTCTGGATGCTCTGAATATTGATTTAAAAGGCCTTGATGAGATGGACAATAAGATTCTCACGGCTATAGTGCTAAAATTTGGAGGCGGTCCGGTTGGACTGACGACTATCGCTACCGCCGTTAGTGAAGATGCGGGAACTATCGAAGAGGTCTATGAACCCTTCCTGATCAAGGAAGGCTTTATTAAACGGACACCACGGGGCAGAGAGGCCACGGCATTTGCGTACAGGCATTTGGGGAAGGACCGGAATGAAGAATTGCGACTGGAGCTTTAAAATGATCCCCCAGAATACAGTCGGATATTCACGATTCAATAAGCGCTTCTGAATTGACTGAGGAACCGGATGTCATTTTCAAAATACAGGCGAAGATCGTTGACCTGGTATTTGAGCATTGCTATTCGTTCAAGTCCCATTCCGAATGCAAAACCCGTAAATTGCTTACTATCAATATTGGATGCTTCCAGAACATTGGGATCAACCATTCCGCAACCCAGAATTTCGAGGTAACCGGTATATTTGCAGACATTGCAGCCTGATCCGCCGCAAATAGTGCAGGAGACATCGACCTCTGCCGAAGGTTCCGTGAAAGGAAAGAAAGAAGGACGAAGTCTGATCTGGGTCTTTTCACCGAACATTTCCCGGGCAAAGAACATGAGAGTTTGTTTTAAATCAGCAAAAGAGACATTGTGATCTATATACAGACCTTCTATCTGGTGAAAAATGCAATGCGCACGAGCGGAAATGGCTTCATTTCTGAAAACACGCCCGGGGAATATTTTACGAATGGGGGGCTGATGCGTTTCCATTACCCTGACCTGAACGGAGGAGGTGTGGGTGCGCAAAACGATATCGGGACTTTTTTCAATAAAGAAGGTATCCTGCATATCACGCGCCGGATGTTCAAAGGGAAAGTTTAGCCCGGTAAAAACATGCCAGTCATCCTCAATTTCTGGACCTTCGGCTACTGTAAAACCAATTTTGGAGAAGGCAGCAATAACATCTCTGCGGATCAGTGAAACCGGATGACGAGCCCCTGCCAGCATGGGCTCAGCCGGAAGTGAAAGATCACCTGAAAAAGATTTATCGGAATGGGCAAACCGGCTTTTATAGGAGTCGTACTTGTCCTGGGCAGCTACTTTAAGCTGATTCAGCAAAACGCCAACGGTCTTTTTCTGTTCGACTGAAATACCTTTGAAATTATGGAACAGAAGCGAAAGCACGCCCTTTTTGCTGAGAAAAATTAAGCGGAATTGTTCAAGTTCTTCCAGAGAAGAGATTTGAAACGCATCGATTTCGGTATTGTATTTTTTGATCTGATCGAGCATGTTTGAGCATTTATTCAGAAATGAAGGCTTTTATAAGCTTTACATCAGTTACAGGTCGGTTGCGCTGATCTGTTTTTACAGACGCAATAGCATCGATAATATCAAGACCTTCAATTACTTCTCCAAATACAGTATAGGCGTTATCAAGATGCGGCACACCACCAATTGTGGTATAAGCATTAATTTCCTCTGGAGAAAATGGAAGATGTTTACCGGATTCAACAAACGTGTTAAGCTGAGCGGTATTATAAGTACGGCCCTGAACGATGTAAAACTGGGAACCAGAAGATTCTTTATGAGGATTCACTTCATCGGAACGCCGGGCTGCAGCAACAGCCCCTTTTTTATGAAAGAAGGAGGGATTAAATTCTGCAGGTATTGTATAGTTCGGCCCACCATTGCCCAGAGATTGTCCAGGGCGAGCATCCCGGGAATTGGGATCACCGGTTTGTATCATAAAGGCTGAAATAACACGATGAAATAGTAGGCCGTTGTAATAACCCTGTTCTAGGAGTTTTAAAAAATTCTCTTTGTGTTTCGGGGTTTCGTCATAGAGTTTAATTTTAATATTACCAGCAGTCGTCTGAAGTGTAACTGTTGATTGCGAGATCCCCGGCGTATTCATAAAGCAGAGTATTAAGATGGTTAAGAGGCCCAGTAGTGAATTCTTTTTATGCATCGGTGAAAGTTTTTAGAATATATTTACGATGTTATAGCGGGTGAAATTATAAAATATTTGTTTTAGAAAGCGCATATTGAATCATTTATGAATATTTGTATTTGTGGAGCCTCCGGATTTATTGGTAAAAGCCTGATGCTTAATTTTAAAGCATCTGGATGCAACGTTTCAACCATCACCAGGATCGACTTCCTGAGAAATCAATTGAAGAACAAGCTCGAAGATCAGAATATCCTGATCAATCTTGCAGGCGAGGCAATAAACAAAAGATGGACTGTTCGTAATAAGCGGGCTATATATGATAGCAGGATCTTAACGACCAGACTATTGGTTGATGCCACTAACAAACTGGAAATTCCTTTGGATTTGTTTATCAATATATCCGCTGTGGGGATATATGATAACACCTTTGAGCATATGGAGGACAGTATACATTTTTCCGATGGTTTTCTCAGTACTGTTGTTCAGGATTGGGAAGCACCATTGAAAGAAATTGTAAGCAGGAGTACTCGAATTGTTATTCTCAGGCTTGGTGTTGTACTTGACAGGGATGGGGGTATGCTATTCAAAATAAGAAAGCCCTATTCCTGGAGAATGGGGTTTGATTTTATGATGGACAAATCATTTCCGGTAATTCACAAAAAGGATTTGATGAGGATAATAGATTATATCATTGAGAAGAAAGAAATACTTGGCGTCGTTAATGTTGTGAGCCCTTTCAGGAGTGATATAAAAGCTTTTTTCCGGGGATTGAACAGGAGATGGAAACCTTTTGTGATTATTCCGGTTTCTGAAAAGTTATTGAAATTGTTGATGGGTGAAAGTGCAGTATTGATTACTGAGGGACAAAAAGTCATTCCGGAGGTTTTAATTAAATCTGGTTTTCACTTTGAGTTTGATACTCTGGAAAAGGTTTTGGATGATATCTGTAATTTAAATAGCTAATATTTTGAACCAATATCAAAGGCTTGGCGGCCAGGCTGTTATTTATGGACTTGGGAACATTGTGCCCAGGATCCTAAATTATGCAGTATTGACTATTTACTTTACACGCAGGTTTTCCGTTGAGGAGTATGGAATCATTACAGAGTTATATGCATATGTTGCTATACTGATGGTTTTACTGACTTATGGAATGGAAACGGGGTTGTTCAAGTTTTCTACGAATTCGATTAATAAACAAATTGTTTATACAACAGCTTTTCTTTCGGTTCTATTCACTTCTCTGGTTTTTTTTGTTTTTGTCTTGATCATGCGGGAACATATTGCCATTATGATTGGCTATAATGGTAAATCTGAGTACATTGTTTATCTGGGAATGACGCTAACCTTAGATGCAATTAGTGCAATAATTTTTGCTAAACTGAGAATTGAAAACCGGGTTAGGCAATTTGCCGTTCTTAAGATACTGAACGTTCTGGTAACAGTTTTTTTCGTTTTTCTTTTTCTTGAAATTCTTCCGGCTATATCCTGGGTAGCAAAAAATGATTGGTACATTCATCATATGGCGGGCATTGGAGTGGGGTATGTTTTTATTGCAAACGCACTGGCGAGTCTTATGATTTTTCTCATGCTGTTTCGTGGTCTTGTTTCTATAAGGTTTAAGCTGGACTGGACCCTGTTAAAGCATTTGTTGTACTATGCCTTACCTTTATTGATTTCCGGGATGGCAGGGATATTCAATGAAACAATTGACAGAATATTGTTACGCAAATTTCTGCCTGAAAGCTATAACTCCCTATATGAGTTGGGAATATATGGAGCAAACTACAGGATTGCCGTTTTGATGACAATTTTAGTACAAATGTTCAGGTATGCTGCTGAGCCGTTTTTTTTCAATTTGTATCAGACCAGGGATGCTAAATTGGTTTATGCAAATGTATTGAAGTATTTTACTATTTTCTTAATGATTGTATTTCTGGCTGTTGCTTTAGGAATCGATGTTTTCAAGTATTTTATCGATAAGAAATATTATGAGGGATTAAGTATTGTACCTGTGGTGTTAATGGCGAACGTGTTTGTTGGTATGCTTTTTAATGTAAACATGTGGTATAAGCTTACAGGACAAACCTTTTATGGCATTTATATTACTGGCTTGGGCGCGTTGATCACAATTGTTCTGAATATTATATTGATTCCTTTGTTTAGCTACCAGGCTTGTGCATGGATCCATTTGACGAGTAATTTGTTAATGCTGGTATTGACATATTCTTTAGGCCAAAAGATCTATAAGATACCCTATGACGTGAAGAATATATTGTTATATGTGATAATAGCACTGTGCTTTTTTTTACTGGCAAGATTGTTGCGAACCGATAAAGATTTTTATAACATTGGGATAGGTGCTATTTTTGTATTTATTTATCTTTTTTTGTGTAACAAAAGAGAGGGACTGTACAATATCTTTTTTAGAAGAAATGAAAGTAAAAATAGTAAATCTGTCTAAGCACCAGCTTCCGGAATATAGTACATTGTTTTCTGCGGGGATGGATCTTTATGCAAACCTGGAAAAACCGTTGACCCTTAAACCTGGCGACCGTATTCTTATTTCAACAGGTTTATATATCGAGCTTCCCATAGGTTTTGAGGCTCAGATTCGCCCACGAAGTGGCCTCGCCATGAAGAAAGGAATTACTGTCTTAAACAGCCCTGGAACTATTGATGCGGATTATCGGGGAGAGATTGGAATTATCTTAATAAATCTTTCTAAAGAACCGTTTGTGATCAATGATGGTGAACGAATATGCCAGATGGTTGTTTCAAAACATGAAAGGGTGGAATGGGAGGTGGCGGAACAGTTGAATTCCACAATAAGGGGATCAGGGGGGTTCGGACATACTGGTATTTGATTATTACGAATGATTATAACTATTTGAATGAGACAGATTAGAAGAGTACTCTATATTTTATTTGCGATTCATTATTCGATTTTATTAATTGGTCAGCAAGAGCGTGTATTAACACGCTCACAGGGAATTATACCTGAACGGGAGTATATGTATGCTTTTGGAGAGGCTACTAAACTGTACCTTTTCGGTAGCTATGCTCAGGCTGTTAATTTATATAACGAATGTTTGAAGATTAATCCGAAGAGCAGTGCTATACATTACCAGTTGGCTAAAGTGTACAGACTTGTTGGGGAGAATGATTTGGCTACCGAACATGCCAAAATGGCCGTTGAAAATAGTCCGGACAATAAATGGTACCTGGAAGAACTGGCCACCAACTATCAGCTGGCTCAAAAATTTGACAGTGCGATCTTGGTGTATCAAAAATTATTGGCTGCGAACGAAAATGATTTTGGTGTTGTCTATATGGTGGCATCATTATACGAACAAACGGGCAAGTACAAGGAAGCACTTGAATATATTTCAAGAATCGAAGGCAGGTTGGGTGCATCAAAAGAAACGGCTGTAAGCAAATCTCGTATTTTCCAGTCGATGCATCAGGAACAGCTGGCCATGGAACAATTAAGAAAGGCATTGGTATTGACTGAATATGATTATTCAATTTTAGGAATGATGGCTGAATACTTCAGGGAAAATAATAAACCTGATTCGGCTTCTATATATTATGAAAAAATTTACCCGGGGCATACAACGGATCCGCTGGTTGTTTTTTCCTATGCGGAGTTTTTGATGGAACAAAAGAAAAGTGATCAGGCAAAAGTTGTGTTGTTAGACGCAATGCACGAAAGTGGTATGGATATGATGGCGAAAGCAAGATACCTGATGAAAATTATTCAGGACGAGGGACTTTTCAATATCATGAAACCGATTCTTGACACAGTGAATCATGAATTCTATTTTTCCTATCGTGATGATTTGCGAGCTATGTCTGTTTTTGCAGATGTAGAGATCAGGTTAGAAAAGTATGATGATGCTGCTCAGGCGCTAAAAAGAATTATTCGGCAAGATTCAAAAAATTATCCTGCAATTGAACAATTGATTTATTGCGTAAACGCATCAGAAAGCACTGATTCTGTTCTAAAATATACAAAAATTGCTATGGATATTTTTCCTGATAGACCTCTTGCTTATTTGTTTGGGGGCTCTGCCTGGTATCAAAAGAAGCTTTACAGCCAATCTATAGAAACTTTGGAAAAAGGCATAACACTCAGTAATAATGAAGATCTTAACATTGAGTTTTATTCATTGCTTGCAGAATGTTATCAAAGAATCTCCAATTACGAAAATTCAGAGAAGTATTTTAACAAAGCACTGGCCATAGACAGTAACAACCTCGGAATTCGGAATAATTATGCTTACTATTTGGCAATAAGAAAAAAGGATCTTAAAAAGGCAAAAGATTTAAGTAAGGTAACCATTAAAGCAGAACCCTATAACGCTACCTATTTAGATACTTACGGATGGATTCTTTTTCAAATGGGTAAGGTCAGAAGTGCAAAAAGGTATATTGCTTTAGCCTTGCAAAAGGGAGGCCATAATAACAGTGAAATTCTTTTACACTATGGAGATATCCTTCATGAACTGAATAGGAATGAGGAAGCTATAGCTGCGTGGGGAAAGGCAATGGGCTTTGCTGATCAGAATCAGAAGGAAGAATTGCAAAAGCGCATTGCTGAATCAGGGAGTCACTTAAAACCTTAAATTATTTGCATGAAAAGTGTTTCATTCATAGTGATTATACTCTTTTCATTCGTTTATTTGGCATTTTCACAGGAATCAGCTGAAAAGCTTAGAAAAAGTCGTGATAATGCTCTTAGGGACATCGAATACGCAAATAAACTGCTGTCAGAAACGCAGGGGAAAACTAAGGAATCATTAAATGAAATCAATGTCATTAACCATAGATTAAATAAGCGAAAGGAAGTTGTGTTGAGTATTGAAATGGAAGTAACTATATTGAATTCTGTGATGGAGCGAAACAACGACTCTGCTTTAATTATTCATAATCAGATTGAAAGACTGAGGAAGATATATGGGCAATTGATATTTACTTTGTACAAAAACAGGGGTTCGAATTACAGGTTGATGTATTTTCTGGCATCAGAGAATATGAGTCAACTCTATAAGAGAATTAGAATTATTAAAATCTATAACCGGTATTTAAGAAACCGGCGCTTTATGATGGAGTCTTTAAAAAATGAGTTGTTAAAGAAGAACCAGGAACTTTTAGCGTTGAGAAATGAAAAAGACAAACTGCTATATGCAGCAAAAAAAGAGCAGGAACTAATTACCAGGGAAATTAGTAATAAAAAGAAGCTTGTGTCGCAGTTAAAGAAAAAGCAAAAGGAAATTGAGGCGGAAATTAAGGAGAAGCAGAAAACAGCACATAGATTGGAAAATGAACTAAAGCGACTGATTGATGAAGAGAGGAAGAAAATGAAATCTGCTGGCATTAAGGATTTTCTTACACCAGAAGAAAAAATTATATCAAGTGATTTTGAAAAGAATGCCGGAAGATTACCCTGGCCAACACAGCATGGTATCATTACGGGGAAATACGGAGAACATGCTCATCCGGATTACAAGTCTGTAATTATTAGAAATGATGGCGTTTACATATCCACGAGTAATGGTGAAAACGCGAGGGCAATTTTTAAAGGGGTGGTATCGCGTGTTTTTGCAATACCGGGTGAAAATTATACTGTTATTATAAAGCATGGCGAGTATTATACACTATATCACAATCTTTTCAACGTGACTGTAAAAGCGGGACAAACAGTTAATACAAAAGATATTATAGGGACTATATCAACCAATGGAATTACAAAGGAAACCGTTTTGTACTTCCAGGTATGGCAGGAAACAGAAAAGCGAGATCCCGAGTTATGGTTGGCACATAATTAAATTTAAAACATTTTTTTTTAGTAATTTAGCGTAAAAGTTGATGAAAATAGAAACAATTGAGGATTATTTGAGTATATAAATTGTAATCGAAATATGAAGTATAATGGAAAAGTCACTTAAAATCATCTCAAAAATTGAGAGTTTAAGGAAGGTTGAGAAAATGGTGGATGAATTATCCGCTGAATACAATATTAGTGCTGACATTTACGGAAATATTCTTATTGCTTCACTTGAAGCGGCAAATAATGCAATTTTACACGGTAACAAGCTGGATGAGAAAAAAAATGTGAACATTGTGTTTAGCCTGGAGGAAAATAAACTAAGAATTAAGATTGAGGATGAGGGCAATGGTTTCGATTATAAAAATGTGCCGGATCCTACGGCGCCTGAGAATATTGAAAATGTTAACGGACGTGGTATTTTTTTGATGGAGAAGCTCTCGGATAAAATTGAATTCACCAGAAATGGGGCAACAGTAGAATTGGAATTTAATATCAAATAGAAGTTGAAGATTGAATTCAATTACCAAAAGAGTCATAGGAGATTTATTTATTCAAATCAGGCAAAAAAGCTTATAAATCATATTATTAAGCATGAGAATTACGCGTTAGGTGAAATATCAGTAATATTTACCGATAATCCAGGAATTTTAGACATTAATAAATCTTTTCTCAAACATCTGTATTATACAGATGTTATTAGCTTTAATTATACTCGGAGAAATGTCGTGAGCGGTGATATTTATATCAGCTTGGAGCAGGTTACTGAAAATGCTATAACTTATCATACTACTGCTATAGGAGAGCTTTTCCGCGTCATTATACATGGCGTTTTACATTTATTGGGATTCAAGGATCAACGGGAAGAAGACAAGCACATCATGAGGTTAAAGGAAGATCAATATCTTTGCATCGCAAGAGATTTTATCAATTTAGAGAGTGATGAATCTGTTTTATGATATTATTGTTGTTGGAGGAGGTCATGCTGGTTGTGAGGCTGCTCATGCTGCTGCATTTCTGGGGGCAAAGGTTCTGATGATCACCATGGACATGACAAAGCTGGCACAAATGTCCTGCAATCCGGCTATGGGTGGAATAGCTAAAGGCCAGATAGTTAGAGAGATAGATGCGCTGGGTGGATGTTCCGGAATTGTGACAGATAAAAGCATGTTACAATTCAGGATGTTAAATCGTTCAAAAGGACCTGCAGTATGGAGCCCAAGAGCCCAATGCGATCGCGTTTATTTCACGTTGGCCTGGAGGTCAATGATTGAAGCAAACAAAAATATCGATCTTTGGCAGGATAATGTAAATGAACTCATTATAGAAAATAGCAAGGTTTCCGGCGTAAAGACAAGACTGAATGCAGTATTCAGATCAAAGGCAGTGATACTTACCGTAGGGACCTTTGGCAATGGACTGATACATGTTGGAAGGGTTAACATGGAAGGAGGGAGATTTTCTGAAAGCATATCAACTGGAATAACAGAGCAGTTGGTGAGCCTGGGTGTTGAAGCAGGAAGGCTTAAAACTGGTACGCCAGCGCGTCTTGACGGAAGAACAATTGACTTCAGTGTTCTGGATGAGCAAAAAGGTGATGATGAGATTAGACGCTTTTCGTTTTTGAATTCGGATATTCCGGATAAACAGTTAAGTTGCTATATAACATATACCAACGCAGCGGTACATGAAATACTGAGAAATGGTTTTGAAGATTCACCGTTATATAATGGGACTATTAAAGGGACGGGCCCAAGATATTGCCCAAGCATTGAAGACAAAATTGTTACTTTCAAACAAAGAGAATCGCATCAATTATTCCTGGAACCGGAAGGTTGGCAAACCAAAGAGTATTATTTAAATGGATTCTCCTCATCACTTCCATTAAGTATTCAATACGATGCACTGAAGAAGATCAAGGGTCTTGAAAATGTCAGGATTTTTAGACCTGGGTATGCCATTGAATATGATTTTTTTATGCCTACCCAGCTTAATCATAGCCTGGAAAGCAAGGCAATACATGGATTATTTTTTGCCGGACAGATTAACGGAACTACCGGATATGAGGAGGCTGCTGCACAAGGGATAATCGCGGGAATAAATGCGTTCAGGAAAATAGGCAACCTGGAACCAATAATATTAAATCGGGAAGAAGCCTATATTGGAGTATTGATTGATGATCTGGTAACTAAGGGCGTGGATGAACCCTACAGAATGTTTACTTCTCGCGCGGAGTACCGGATACTATTACGGCAGGACAACGCAGATGAGCGGTTAACCGGTAAGGCGATCAGCATTGGACTTGCTTCGGAGGAAAGGAGACAATTGTTTGAAGAAAAAATGAAGGCACGAAAAAGTATCAATGATTATTTAAAAGAAGAAAGTATTGCGCCAGAAACCATAAATAGTTTTTTAGCAGAGAAAAATTTAAGCCCGCTGCGCCAGAAGGTAAAAATAATCGATGTATTAATGAGGCCTGAAGTTCACTTGATCGATCTTCTCAATATCTCAAAGAACGAATTGGAATGGAATAAGAACCGGGAAGTTTATTCTGAGGAATTGTTCGAGTCTGTCGAGATTGAAAACAAATACCGGGGCTATATTGAAAGGGAAAGATTACTGGCCGAGAAAATGGGCAGGCTTGATGACATAAGAATTGATAAGGGCATCGACTTTGATAAGCTTTTATCCATTTCTACAGAAGGCAGGTTTAAACTTAAGCGGTACCAACCGAGTACAATCGGACAAGCTGCCAGGATATCAGGAATATCTCCAAGTGACATCAATGTACTATTACTTTACATGGGTAGGTAGCTGACTTTAAAGGATTTTCAACATTGTTCCACGTGGAACATTCCATGCTAAGAACTACAAATCATGGCTGAAAAACCCCCGCTGGTGGATTTGGTAAATCACTTACCGGGAAAACCGGGAGTGTATCAGTTCCTAAGTGCAAATGGAGAAATTCTCTATATCGGGAAGGCAAAAAATTTACGCAAACGAGTTGCCAGTTATTTTAACACACCTGATTCGCGGCATTACAAACAGGATGTCCTGGTTAAGAAAATAGTTGAAATCAGGTATATTCTTGTAGAAAATGAATCAGAAGCGCTGTTGCTGGAAAACAACCTCATCAAAGAATACAAGCCCAAATACAACATTCTGCTCAAAGATGATAAAACTTATCCCTGGATATGTATCAAGCACGAGAGATTTCCCAGGGTCATGCAAACAAGAAATTACATCATAGACGGTTCCGAATACTTTGGTCCCTATACATCCGGCCTGATGGTAAAAACCTTACTGGGTTTGATCAGGCAGCTCTACAGGTTAAGAACCTGTAAATTATCCTTGAATATCGCTGCTATTGAAAAAGGAAAATTCAGGCGTTGCCTGGAATTCCATCTCGGAAACTGCAAAGGTCCCTGTGAAGGACTTCAAACAGAAGCAGAGTATGAAGAATCAGTGTCTGAAATTAAGGACATATTAAAAGGGAATTACCATCAGGTGATTTTGCATCTGAAGAAATTGATGGGTCGGTATGCTCAGGAGATGAGGTTTGAGGAAGCGGAGGTTTTACGACAAAAAATTGAGATTTTAGAGAAATTCAGGGGAAAATCAACGATTGTCAATCCGAAAATTAGTAATGTTGATGTATTCAGTATGATCGATGAGGACCAGTTTGCATTTATTAATTTTCTTAAAGTAGTGAATGGCGCTATTGTTCAGGCTCATAATGTGGAAATCCAAAAATTCCTAAAGGAGCGTCGGGAAGACATATTAGGATATACCATTTACCAGTTAAGAGATCGCTTTAAAAGTACTGCAAAAGAAATAATAGTTCCGTTTAAACCTGATCTCGTATTAACAGGAGTCGCGATCACAGTTCCGCACAGAGGGGATAAGAATAAATTGCTTGAACTATCAATCAGGAACGTCACTTCATTCAGAAACGACAGGGTATCGCTGCGGGACGTGGATAAATGGACGGAACAGGAAGAAGCACTATTAATAAAATTGCAGCGGGATTTGAGATTATCTAAGATTCCTTATTGGATTGAGTGTTTTGATAATTCTAATTTACAGGGGACAAATCCCGTAGCATCCTGTGTGGTTTTTAAATCCGCCCGGCCTTTCAGGCAGGCTTACCGTCACTTCAATATCAAAACCGTTGATGGGCCTAACGATTATGCCTCTATGGAAGAGATCGTGAGCCGACGCTATAGAAGACAGTTGGAAGAGGAAGGGATTCTTCCTGACCTGATCATCATCGATGGAGGCAAAGGACAATTGGCTGCGGCTGTTAAAAGCTTGAAAAAGCTGGAACTATATGGAAATATAGCGGTAATCAGCATAGCAAAAAGACTTGAAGAGATCTATATCCCGGAGGATCCTATACCGCTTTATCTTGACAAGAATTCATCAAGCCTAAGACTCATACAAAGGATAAGAGATGAAGCCCACCGTTTCGGAATTACCTTTCACAAGAAGAAGCGATCGGGATCACAGTTGCAATCAGCTTTTAAAGAAATACCAGGAATTGGTGAAGCTACCATTGAGAAACTGCTCAAAGCCGAACCAGATATGGAAGCGCTTAAAAACATGCCAATGGATGCATTAATCGCACTGGTGGGCAATAGAGCTGCAGGAAAGATCAGGGAGTATTTTTTAAAAGGGTTGCAGTCGAAATAAAAGAGAAGATAGGCGGATGCTATTTATTCCTACAAATGGTATACGAAACGAATTCGCGTAAGGCAACTTTTATCCCGCTTTCTGGAAACGGGTCAAGCTCCTTCAAAGCCTGAGCGGCAAAATCATTCATTTTTTCTTCTGCAAACGTGAGGCCATTATGCCGGTTGACAAAATCTAATATGGTATGAAATTCATATGAGTTTTTTCCAGTTTGATTTAATATTTTTAATACCATTTTTCGGTCTGAGTTTTCTGCATTTTCTAAGGCATGAATCAGTGGTAAGGTTAGTTTTCTTTCCTGGATATCATTGCCTTTGGGTTTGCCAGTTAAGCTATTTATCTGATAATCAAGAATATCATCCTTAATTTGAAAGGCAATACCCAGCAATTCACCGAATCGTTTCATTCTGTTTACCGTATCGTCGGGCATGCCAACCGATTTCGCTCCGCACGAGCTACAGCAGGATATCAATGTTGCGGTCTTTTTACGAATGATTTCATAATACTCATCCTGAGAGATGTTCAACTTCCGGGAATTCTTAATTTGCTGCAATTCACCTTCACTCATTTCCCTGACTGCATCAGCCACAAGGTTTAGAATTTCATATTCTTTATGACTTATTGCCAGCAGCAATCCTTTTGCCAGCAAGTAATCCCCCAGCAATACTGAAACCTTTGATTTCCAAAGTGCATTGATTGAGAAAAAGCCTCTTCGCTCATAAGAATCATCTACTACGTCATCATGGATGAGCGTGGCGGTGTGCAGCATTTCGATCAGCGCTGCTGCTGTGTGGGTGGATTCATTGGGAGTACCCAACAATCTGGCTGTGAGAAAAACAAGGATCGGTCGCATCTGTTTGCCTTTCCTTTTCAGGAGATAACGCATCACGATATTAAGCAACGGCACATTTGTTTTCATGGCCTGCCTGAAATAGTTGTCAAAAGCAACTAAATCCTCTGCAATGGGCTGCTTGATGAGGTCAATATCTGACATTATTGTTGAATTAGGTTTTAAAGTTAGCAATTATCTCTTGTTTCTGGTTGAAACCATCGGGAACAAGTGACTTTGCCCAAGTAAAGATCTTAAACATCCTGCCAGGCGAGACAATATTAAAAGACTATTTTTCCTGATATTCTGAGTTATTTATCTATATTTGTATGTAATTGAATTTATTCCCTCAGATTATGGATGTTTAGGTGAATTCATTATACCTTTTACCAACAATTTTTAAAACTAAAAGATCATTTTAAAATGAAATTTGAAGGATTAACGGCAGAACAACTGGATAAAGCTGCCAGTCTTTTGAAAGCTATCGCACATCCAATGCGCATTGCCATTCTTCAATATCTGGATGGAGGTAAGCAACTGAATGTTACTGAGATACATGAATTTCTCAAGATTGAACAATCCACAACCTCTCACCACCTGGGCATCCTTAAGGACAAAGGCGTCCTCGGATCCAAGAGGGAAGGGAAGAACACTTATTATTACATAAAGAATGATAATTTAAGCAATGTTATCGAGTGCATTAACAAATGTGCCTGCTGACCAATAGCCTGTAATAATATGCAAAGGCCGGATGATTTGTTTCAGCCGGCCTTTTTTATGTAAAACCAGTGTGAAATGAGCCAGAGACAAAAATTAGTTCTGTTCGATGCCTATGCCCTGATCTATCGGGCATATTACGCATTCATCAATCGGCCGATGATTAACTCAAAAGGTATGAATACCTCGGCTGTTTATGGCTTTACAACCACCCTGACAGATATCTTAAAAAGAGAAGCACCGGATTGCGTTGCTGTTGTATTTGATCCGCCAACGCCAACATTCCGCCACGAGCTATACGCTCAGTATAAAGCCAACAGGTTGACCACACCGGAGGAAATAAAAAAAGCCGTGCCTGTAATCAAGCAGATTATAGAAGCCCTGAATATTGCAGTCGTTGAGGTGAATGCCTATGAAGCAGATGATGTAATCGGTACCCTTGCTAAAAGGGCGGAAAATGAGGGATACCTGACCTATATGGTAACTCCTGACAAGGATTACATGCAACTTGTATCTGATAACACCCTCATGCTCAGGCCCGGACGATCAGGTAACGATTATGAAATAATAGGTATTCCCGAAGTAAACCGTTACTTTGGAATCGACGATCCTGTGAAGGTAATTGACATTCTGGCGCTCTGGGGAGATTCTTCGGATAACATACCCGGTGCCCCTGGAATCGGGGAAAAAACCGCCAAGGAACTGATAACCAAATATCAGTCACTCGAAAATCTCCTGGCTCATGCGGAAGAGCTTAAGGGAAAGCTAAAGGAAACCTTGACCACCCATCTGGACCAAGTTCTTCTATCGCGGAACCTGGCGAAAATAAACATCAATGCACCGGTTGAAGTCGGTATTGAACAACTGAAGATTCGACAGTGGAATGACAAGCGGTTAATGGAGATCTTCAAAGAACTTGAATTTAAGTCCCTGATAAATCGCCTGCTTGCAGATAAGCACTTACCACAACAAGGAAGTCTTTTTAGCGGTGAATCCCCGGTTGTCAGTACACGTGATTCTGGTATGGAGAACATACAGAGTATTCCACACCAGTATCATGTAATTACCGGGGGTGCAGCACTGGATGAACTGGTTAATAAAATAGAGAGAAACAAGGAATTCTGCTTCGACACCGAAACCACAGGACTTAAAACAAGAGAGGCGGAGCTGGTGGGGATTGCCATTGCATTTGAGGCTCATGAGGCCTACTATATTCCCGTACCGGCTGATTTTTTAACAGCCAGGGAGATCCTGAGCAAGCTTCAACCTGTATTTGAAAATCCAGAAATTAAAAAAGTTGGCCAGAATCTTAAATATGACATCCAGATCCTGATGAATTATAAAATCTCAGTGGAAGGGCCGTTGTTTGATACGATGATCGCTCATTATCTGATTCAGAATGATTTGCATCACAACCTGGAATATCTGGCCGAGGTGTATCTGAATTACAAAATGGTTCCCATTGAGGACCTTATTGGTAAAAAGGGAGAGCGGCAAAAAAGCATGCGGGATATCGATATTCCGGTCATCAAAGAATATGCCGGTGAGGATGCCGATATCTCCTGGCAGCTATACCATCATTTAAGTGAGGAACTTCAGAAAAAAGGATTGCTTCTTCTGGCCCTGAACGTTGAAATGCCCCTGATTAAAGTCCTTGCTGAAATGGAATATGCCGGTTTCAAAATCAGTAAAGAAAATCTGGAAAACTATGCCAGCATACTTAAAATAGATTTGCAAGTTATAGAAGATGAGATATATAAAATGGCAGAACTCAAGTTTAACATTAACTCACCGAAACAACTTGGCGAAATTCTGTTTCAAAGAATGAAGATTGCAGAAGGGGCTCAAAAGACCAAAACAAACCAATATTCGACTGGAGAAGAGGTATTGGCGAAGCTTGTAGATAAACATCCTATCATTCAGCTTATTCTCGATTACAGGGCGACACAAAAGCTGTTGAGTACTTATGTAGAGGCTTTGCCTGCATTGATTGACCCTAAAACAGGCAGGATACATACTTCGTTTGACCAGGCCTGGGTAAGCACAGGACGGTTAAGTTCCAGGAACCCCAACTTGCAGAATATTCCGATAAGGGATGAACGGGGCAAGGAAATCCGCAAGGCCTTTATTGCGACGGATGATCAACATATACTGCTTTCGGCTGATTATTCCCAGATTGAATTGAGGCTCATGGCTCATCTCAGTGAGGATCCTAACATGGTCAGGGCTTTTTCAAACAATGAGGATATACACATCTCAACTGCTGCTAAAGTTTTCAAAGTTCCGGAGCCTGAAGTGACACCAACCATGAGGAGCAGAGCAAAAACTGCAAATTTCGGTATTATTTATGGCATCTCGTCTTTTGGTCTTTCACAGCGCCTTAATATTTCAAGGACTGATGCTGCAGCACTTATTCAGGGATACTTCGAAAATTTCCCGATGGTTAAACAATACATGGATAATGCCATCCGACTGGCAAAAGAAAACGGATTTGTTGAAACCATCATGGGACGTAGGCGGTTTTTACCGGACATCCATTCAGCCAATGCCATTGTGAGAGGAGTTGCGGAACGAAATGCCATCAATGCGCCCATCCAGGGGTCTGCGGCTGATATTATCAAGATGGCCATGGTAAAGATTCAGCAAAGACTGAGAAAGGAATTCAAGACGCTGATGATCCTTCAGGTGCATGATGAATTGATCTTTGATGTTCCCCTGGCTGAACTGGAAGCTGTGAAGGAACTGGTGCAATATGAAATGGAGCATGTATTGCCGTTACGGGTTCCCCTAATCGTGGATATGGGATCCGGAAAGAACTGGCTTGAAGCACATTGACAGGATCAGGCAAACCATTTAATCAGGATGCTGCGGATGGAATCCGTTTTCACAGGCTTGATCATGTAATCATTCATACCCGAAGCGATGGCCTTTGTCTTGGTCTTTAAATTAGCAGTGGCGGTCATGGCCACTATCGGCATCTGCTGTCCCATTCCCCGGATCTCCACTGTAGCCTGAATGCCATCTCTTTCCGGCATTACCAGATCTAAAAATACAATATCGTAATTGGAGTTTTTAACTTTTTCAATGGCTTCATTTCCATTCCTGGCAATATCAATCTTGTAACCGAGATTTGAAAATATAGTCTGGGCTACCCTGATGTTGATTTCGTTATCATCTGCAACGAGAATGGAAAGGTCGGGGCGGATTTTACGGACGATTTCACCGGCAGTCCTTTCAACATGGGGAAAGGATTCATAAAGATGGTTGAGAAGATCAGGACGCTCAAAGGGTTCAACCAGATAATAATCAACACCAAATCGTTTTGACTGAACAAAATTTTCAGATTTATGATTGGAGCTGATCATTACAATCAGAAACAAGTCCGTAAGTTTGTCTTCCCTCAACTTCTTGGACAGCTGTAGCCCGCTCAACCCCGGTTCATCCAGGATAAAGATCATCTGATAAACGCCCACGTTCTCTGTTAGCTTTTGTTTCAGATCACGCAAACGGGTACCATCATATTCAAAAAACTCGGCATTAATCTTTTCTTGTTCCAGCAAGCGAAGCAGGCGCTGCTTTGATGAATGAGCCGTAGTAATGATTAAGGCTTTCACCTGGGAAAAATCAAATATCTTTTCCGTGTGCAGAACTTTCAGTATTTTTTCATTGGAATATACTTCAATGGTGAAACTAAATCGCGATCCAGGATAGTTTGGCTTTTTGCTGATGTTGGATGGACTCTGAACGGAAATCTCACCATGCATCAGGGTTACCAGCTGTTTGGCAATGGTTGTTCCCAGACCTGATCCGCCATATTTTCTTGAAGTGGATTCTTCGGCCTGTGTAAAAGAATTAAAAATGCTTTCAATTTTACCTCTGGGGATCCCGACCCCTGTATCTTCCACATAGAACATCAAAGTGAGATTGTTGTTGTATTCTTCCTCAAGTTCGACACCGATCAGAATTTCCCCTTCATGGGTGAATTTCACTGCATTGCTGATAAGATTTGACAAAACCTGGCGCAACCTGAACGGATCTCCAATGATGTTTTCAGGAACGCTGGGGCTGATTTTGATGTTGAATGCCAGTTTCTTTTCCTCAACGATTGGTCTGAAAAGATCAGCAGCAAACTTGACCTCTTCCCTGAGTTTGAATGGAATTTCTTCCAGCTGCATTTTTCCGGCTTCAATCTTGGAGAAATCCAAAATATCGTCAATCAGGGTCAGCAACATATCGGCCGACCTCTTGACAAGCTGTACATATTCTGTCTGGTTTTGAGTGAGATTTTCCTGGTCAAGTGCCTCTGTCATCCCAATGATCCCGTTCATGGGCGTTCTGATTTCATGACTCATTTTTGCCAGGAATTCAGATTTGGCAGTATTGGCAGCGGCCTCGTATTTCCTGGCTTTTTCAATGGGGGTGACATCCACAAAAGCACTCAGCAGGAATTCTTCATTTTTGATAATAAAGGGAAGATCCTTTTTGTAAACAGTAACTTCTTCTCCTTCATGCCGGTATAAAACAAATTGGTTCGAATCAAAAGCTGATTCTGTTTCAGCATCATAATAGTCTTTGGAAAGCATAAAGCGATCGTTGAGATTCTTGCCACTAATCTGTTCATCATCTCGTAGTAATAACATCTCGCGAGCCGTATGATTTACAATTTTCAAATGCTCGTTCTGATCCAGCACAATAATTCCAACGGGTAAGTTGTCGAAAATGGATTGCAGCGTTGAAAGTTCAACGTTGGTCTTTTCACTGAGGGTGAGATTTTTGCCAAGCTTACCGTACAGGATGAACAGGAAGAAAAGCATGATGACGGTGCTGAAAACACCGGAAATGATTACCCGGTTGAGAATAAGATCAAACACAAAGTTTTTCCGCATTGAAAATACTACGCCGAATCTCTCATTCAATATATTCAAGGGTGCGTAGGCTGAAAACAATTGATCTTTTCTGTTCTGGAGGAGAATGTCATGCTGTAAAAACCCGGAAAGTTCGCGATCAAGATTCTCCAACATCGGAACTATATCTTTCATCACCAGAAGCAACTCGGTATTATTGAAAATCACACGGCCTTCGCTGTCAACCAGCCACTGCCAGAAATCATCATTGTGATAATACCTGCTGAAAGCAGACCTGAAATAGCTTTCCAGATCCAGGGCGAAAGCAATGTTAGCAATAAGCTGATCACCGCTGAAGACAGGAAAAGTGTATATATACTGATCATTTGATTTAAATACCAGGGCTCTGTCCTGAAGGTCATTTTGCTTTTGGGTTACAAAAGGATCAATCAGAAGTCGGTTCTTTTTATTAAAGGAAAGATTCAGTACATTTTTGTTATTATCGTATATGCGAACATTTTGTATAAGATAATGGTTATTCATCAGCAGCAATTCCAGACTTCTTATGCCATCCTGATTTACATCATCATTTGAGATGTTGACCTGGAGCAGGGCATTGGAATAAAGCAGGGCGTTAACCTCATTTTCAAATTTCATCAGGGCGGCTTCTATTTCATTAACGCTGGCCTCTGCCTGACCAGCAAGAATACTTCGTTGAAAAGAGATCTGGCTGCGGTATATCGAAATACTGAAGTAAATATTCAATAAAATGACAACGGCGGGTATGATAATAATGAAGTAAGCGTATCTTTTCATTGGTAACAAGTTGAAAATTAAAAGATCAAAGTATGAATTATTTTCAAAGGTACAATAAGTATTGCCAGAATTCTTTCAACAGCAGCACTACGTTACACGATATTTCTGATCACTGTCAGTAAATAATTTGTAGTAACTCCTGTAGCGTGATTCATGGAGTGTGCCGTTCCTGCAGGCTTCAATCACCGCACAGTTAGGTTCGTGGATGTGGGTGCAATTATAGAACTGGCAGTGTTTTGAAAGATTGAAAATGTCAGTGAAATACAGACCGATTTCATTCCTGTCGAGCTCCGTGATTCCAAAACCCCTGATGCCCGGTGAATCAATGACAAAAGTATCCCTGCTTATCTCAATCATTTCGGGATAAGTGGTGGTATGTTTACCCAGCTGGTGATAGGAAGAAATATCATTGGTTTTTAACTGGAGTCCTGGACAAAGCGTATTGATCAAACTGCTTTTGCCGACGCCTGAGTTGCCGGAAACCAAACTGAGCTTGCCTTCCATGAGCTGTCTTACCTGGTCGAGATGACTTAGGGCTGTTACGGAAATTCCAATGACCTGATACCCGGCATATTCGTATATCCTGCGCACTTCTTCCAGTCGTGCCAGTTTCCCTGCAGTATAGAGATCAGTTTTGTTAATGATCAGGATACAGCGGATATGATAGGCTTCTGCAGAGATCAAAAACCTGTCTACAAACTCCAGCGGTGTTTCAGGAAAATCAAGCGTGATCATCAGCAAAACCTGATCCACATTGGCTGCCATGATCTGGGTTTCATAGGAAAGATTAATGGCTTTACGGATAATGTAATTCTTACGTTCGTGTATCTCGGTGATCATCCCGTATTCCAGGTCGGTGATCTCAAAGGTCACCCGATCGCCAACCGCTATTGGATTGGTGTTTTTAATTCCCCGCATCCGGAAATTTCCTTTCAGCCTGCAAAGGACTTGTTGGTCAACAGCTCTAACCGTATGCCAGCTTCCGGTAGTTTTTACTACGATACCTGTATTCAACCGATTACTTCAAAAATTGTAATATTGCCTTGGCGAAATTACGGAAGAGATTCGTATTTTTATTAATTGTAAGTAAATCCACTAAAAAAAAGGTCATCAAAGATTCCGGGAGCTATGAAAACGATCAAACAGAAGCACTTTGTCAACGCCAATCCTGAAGATGTATTTGCTGCCATTACCAATCCCTTTACAATTGAGTTGTGGAGCGGATATCCGGCACAGATGGAGGCCAAGGAGGGAAGTGAGTTCTCCCTTTTCGACGGGGATATTACCGGTAGAAATATTAAGGTAGTTAATAACCAGCAGTTAATCCAGGAATGGTATTTTGGTGAACGTCCTGAGGAATCCATAGTTACCATTGACCTTGAACCTCACCAGATGGGTACAAAGATTAATCTGGAGCATACCTGTGTTCCCGATGAGGAATTGGCGGAGTTCGAAGAAGGGTGGCGGGTTTATTACTGGGGCGCCATAAAGGAATTCTTCAAGTGATTTTATTTAAGGGTTATACCCGCGCTTATTCATGTACAACTTGAAGTCGCAAAGCATGCTGAATCGAAATGACATCGATCTGATGGCGCCTGTGGGTTCTTTTGAATCCCTTACTGCGGCGATAAAGGCTGGCGCTGATTCGGTATACTTCGGGCTGGGGAAGTTGAATATGCGAGCCCGGTCTTCCATCAATTTCACGCCGGAGGACCTCGACAAAATCATGAGGATCTGCCGATACTTCAACAGGAAGGCCTACCTTGCCCTGAATGTTGTATTTTATGACCAGGAAATTGGCGAGATGAAAAGAATGGTTGATCTCGCACAGGCAAAAGGAGTCAATGCCGTTATTGCCTCTGATCAGGCGGCGATATCTTACGCGCATCAACAGGGTATGGAAGTACATTTGTCTACCCAGGTAAATATCAGCAATCTCGAGTCGCTTAGGTTCTATTCGTGTTTTGCAGATGTGGCTGTGCTGGCCAGAGAACTCGATTTGGAACAGGTGGCTGCCATCAACCGGGGTATAGCCGCTGATCAGATCAAAGGCCCTTCAGGAAACCTCATCAAAACGGAACTTTTCGCCCATGGAGCATTGTGCATGGCTGTTTCGGGAAAATGCTACCTCAGCCTTCACCACCACAATCATTCCGCCAATCGGGGAGACTGCCTTCAGGATTGCCGGCGAAGCTATACCGTTAATGAAAAAGAATCCGGTATTGAACTCGATGTTGATAATGAATTTATCATGTCGCCAAAAGACTTGTGTACCATCCATTTTATTAATAAAATTCTGGATGCCGGGGTACGAATTTTGAAGATAGAAGGTCGGGCACGCTCTCCAGAATATGTAAAAGTAGTTGTTGAATGCTATGATCAGGCCATCCAAAGCGTGCTGGCAGGTACCTATTGCCGGGAGAAAACCGACGCGTGGCGAGAAAGATTGTCTACGGTCTTCAACAGGGGTTTCTGGGATGGATATTACCTGGGGCAGAAAATCGGTGACTGGAGCGATGTTTATGGATCAAAAGCCACTCAGAAAAAAGAATACGTGGCCAAATGCATCAATTATTTTTCCCGTATCGGTGTTGCTGATTTTCTTTGCGAGGCAGGCACACTCAGCCAGGGGGATAAAATACTGATCCTAGGACCTACCACAGGTGTGGTTGAATGCAAGGTAGATGAAATCCGGGTGGATTTAATCAAGGTTGAGGAAACCCTTGCAGGAGCGCGCTTTTCCATTCCAGTACCCAGGAAAATCAGAAGGGCGGATAAGCTCTATAAACTTGTTTCAGAAATCCGTTAATCCATTGTCTTTTGGCAATATTTTTTGTATTTTCATTGCAGTAGTATCCCCTAAAACCAGCTTCCATGAAATTATTAAAATCATGCGACCGTATCCCTGCGCTTGCAATACCGGTCGTCTTATCACTATTGCTGATTCACTGCAAAAAAGCGGATCAGTCAGCCTTAACCATAAACCCTGCCTTCATGGAAAAAATAACTGCCTTTACCTCCGGCGTTATTTCTTCCGAATCGGTGATCCAGATTGTTCTTGCTGAGGACTATCCTGGCGGGGATATCTCCAAAGCTCCGGCCGGAGAGGGATTATTCCGATTTAAACCTGCCATTAAGGGACAGGCCGTATGGGTGGACAAAAGGACCATTGAATTCCGTCCTGCTGAAAAACTGCAATCGGGGAAAACCTATGGTGCGCGCTTTTACCTTTCCAAAATCCTCAGGGTGCCTAAAAAGCTCGCTGTGCTGGAATTCAATTTCAGCGTTGTGGAACAGGCTTTCGCGGTGGAAGTTGAAGGATACCAGACACACAATGAGAACGATCTGGTGTGGAACCGGATCAGGGGTACCGTGAATACTGCCGATGTAACCGATGCGGAATATCTTAAGAATGTTTTTGTCGCACGGCAGGAAAACCGGAAGCTTAAAATAAGCTGGGAATCCGGCCAGAACAGAAGGTCGTTTGGTTTTCAGATCGACAGTGTCCGGAGAACGGTGGAACCGGGTAAAGTGGAAATATCCTGGGATGCAACAAGTGATTATACCGGAATTAAAGGCAGGAGTGAGGTTGATATTCCGGCCCTGGGCGACTATAAGGTCATGGATGTAAAAGTAATTCAGCAACCCGAGCAATTTATACAGATCATGTTCAGCGATCCTGTGAAGAAAAACCAGAACCTCGAAGGTCTGATCTTCCTGGATAACAATACTTCACTGGAATTCTCAGTAACAGGCAACCTGATAAAGGCTTTTCCTGTGGCCAGGCAGAGCGGCGACAGCAGGATCACCATTCGTGAAGGGCTGGCAAATATTCTGGGGTACGGATTGAAACAAGCCTACAGTGCTGATATCACCTTTGAAGTACCCAAGCCGGCCGTAAGACTCTCAGGCAAGGGCGTAATACTACCTTCCACCAAAGGCATGGTTTTCCCTTTTGAGGCCGTAAACCTGAGTGCTGTGGATGTTAAAATTATCAAGATTTTTGAAAACAATATCGGACATTTTCTCCAGGTCAACCGGCTTGACGGCAACAGTCAGCTCAAAAGGGCAGGCAGGCTGATGCACCAACAAACGCTTACGCTCAGCCATGTGCCCGCAGACCTGGGGAAATGGAACCGGTTCTTTCTGGACCTGTCCAAACTCATTGAACCGGATCCAGGGGCCATTTACCGCGTAGAGATTTCCTTCCGGAAAAAATACTCCTTATACCCTTGTGAATCCTCAGATGAAGAAGATGTTGCGGAAACAGAGGCTGATGATATCTCAGGTGATATGGAGGAATTGTCTTACTGGGACTCCTATGAAGAATATTATGATGATTATTATGAATACAACTATGATTATGAATGGGAGGAGCGGGACAACCCTTGCGCCTCCTCCTATTACCAGCCAAATCGATGGGTAGCAAGGAACATACTGGCATCCGATCTGGGTATTGTTGCAAAATCGGGCACCGATCAGACGTTTCTTTGCGCAGTGACCAACCTGGTGACTTCGCAACCCACGGCAGGTGTTGAAGTAACACTTTACAATTTTCAACAGCAGCCAATAGTGTCAGGCATAACCGACAACAATGGTTTTGTTTCGGTAACTGCTTCCGAAAAACCGTTTCTGCTCGTGGCGAAATTTGAAAAACAACGCGGGTATTTAAGGCTTGACGACGGTTCTTCCTTATCGCTGGGAGCCTTTGATGTATCCGGGAGTGCAGTGCCCGGGGGATTAAAAGGCTTCCTCTATGGAGAACGTGGGGTCTGGAGGCCGGGAGACACCTTGTTCCTCACTTTTATGCTTGAAGATAAACAACATCTTTTGCCGGAATCACACCCGGTTGTATTCGAAATATATAATCCAAAGGGACAGCTATTTTCAAGAACAACAAGGACAGCAGGATTGGATGGATTCTATTCCTGGGCGATAGCTACCCCGCCGGAAGCCCCCACCGGCAACTGGAATCTTGTGGTCAAGGTTGGGGGTACCCAGTTCAGCAGGAATCTCAGGATTGAAACTGTAAAACCGAACCGCCTGAAAATTGATCTGAAGTTCGATAATGAGCGGTTATCAGCGGCCAATCCGCAGGTTCAGGGCCACCTTACAGCGGCCTGGCTTCACGGGGCAGTGGCTCCCAACCTGAAGGCTTCAGTTTCCGTAATGCTGACCAAGGCCGCTACCAGTTTTGAAAAATATCCCGAGTATCAGTTTACAGATCCCTCCGGGAATTTCGAATTTGAGGAACAGGTCCTGTATGAGGGATATACCGATGAAAGGGGCCAAACAGCCATACCCTGCAGGATAGAGACTGACCGGGCCGCACCTGGCATGCTCCAGGCAAATTTCACTGTCCGTGTATTTGAAAAGGGAGGAGATTTCAGCATTGACAGGTTTTCTATGCCCTATTCCCCCTATAGTGCTTATATTGGATTGAAAACGCCACCGGGTGATAAAAGGGGAATGCTGCTGACAGATACTACGCAATGGGTGGATGTGGTGTTGTTGAGCGAAGCAGGAATGCCATTATCACGGCCTGGTATCGAGGCCAGCGTTTATAAGCTCGATTGGCGCAACTGGTGGGAATCAACCGGTGATGAACTGGCCGGTTTCGTTGGAAATACCTATAACAGGCCCGTGGTTGTCAAAACATTATCGGTGATAAACGGCCGGGGAAGGTTTGGCTTCAGGATTGACCGCCCCGATTGGGGAAGGTTTTATGTACGGGTGGTAGATCCGGTCAGCGGCCACTCGGCCGGAAGGATTGTATACATCGATTGGCCAGGCTGGGCAGGAAGGCCTATGCGCGACAATCCGGAGGCTGCAAGCATGCTAACCTTCAACGCAGACAAGGAGAAATATTCCGTGGGGGAAACAGCTGAGATTACCATTCCATCCAGTGGGCAGGGCCGGGTTTTGTTTACGATCGAATCGGGTTCACGGATTTTGCTGCAGCAATGGCTGCCGGTTAGCGAAAAGGAAATCAGGCATCAATTCCAGGTAACTCCCGAAATGGCTCCCAATGTCTATGCGTGCGCCATGCTCATCCAGCCACATTCCAACTCGGAAAATGACATGCCCATGCGGTTGTACGGGACTATACCGATTTTTGTGGAAGATCCCCGAACCAGGCTTGCGCCGGTGATTAAAATGCCTGAGGTCCTGGAGCCCTTAAAGGAAGTTACTATTCAGGTGAGTGAAAAGAACAAACAGGAAATGACCTATACCCTGGCTTTGGTTGAAGAAGGACTTCTCGGACTCACCCGGTTTAAAACCCCCGATCCATGGAAAGAATTTTATGCCCGGGAAGCACTCGGGGTGAAATCGTGGGATCTATATGACGCTGTAATCGGAGCATACGGGGGTAAACTTTCCAGTCTGCTGGGTATAGGTGGCGATGAAGATCTCGTTCCAGGGGAATCGGCCGAAAAAGCAAACCGCTTCAGACCCGTAGTCAGATACCTGGGCCCCTTTACAGCAAAAGCCGGCAAAATCAATAGCCACAAAATTGTTATACCCAATTACATTGGTTCTGTGAGGGCCATGGTGGTGGCTGGTAAAAACGGTGCCTATGGTTTTGCTGAGAAAACTGTACCGGTCAGAAAACCTTTGATGGTGCTGGCCACACTGCCCCGGGTTCTTGGCCCGGGAGAATCGGTCAGCCTGCCCGTCACTGTTTTTGCCATGGATAGCCAGGTGAAACAGGTCAATGTTTCGTTAAAAACAAACGGATTGCTCATTACGGAAGGGCCAGTATCAAAATCAGTTTCTTTTGATCAGCCCGGTGAAAAAATGGTGGATTTCAATTTGAAAATTGCCTCAAAGACCGGAATCGCAAGGGTTCAGGTTATCGCCGGCAGCGGAAAACATACCGCCACCTACGATCTCGAACTGGATGTAAGGAATGCGAATCCACCTGTGACTACCTTTACCGGCGGCAGCGCTGAAGCAGGAAAGACCTGGGAAACGCAATTTGAACTTCCCGGTATGGAAAACACCAACACCGTAACATTGGAAGTCTCCGGCATACCTCCCATCGACGCCGGTAGACGTTTGAAATACCTGATCACCTACCCGCATGGATGCATCGAACAGATCACCTCAGCCGTATTTCCCCAATTGTTCCTGAACGATGTCCAGGAACTGGATGAAAAAACAAAATCTGCGATCGATCAGCATATAAAAGCCGGGATCAGCAAACTGATGACCTTCCAGCTATCTGGAGGCGGCTTTGCCTACTGGCCAGGCAATCAGCAATTTAACTCCTGGGGAAACTCCTATGCCGGTCACTTTTTGCTGGAGGCGGAAAAGAAGGGTTATTCCCTCCCTTCAGGATTAAAATCAGGTTGGCTAAGGGCACAGAAACAACTGGCCCGGCAATGGACTCCTGCACCAAGCAAGAATCAATGGCAACAGGATGACCTGGAACAGGCTTACCGCCTGTACACCCTTGCACTGGCAGGGGAGCCTGAAACCGGGGCCATGAATCGTCTCAGGGAAGTCAAAACCCTAAGTCTGCAAGCAAAATGGCGGCTTGCTGCAGCTTATGCGCTCACCGGACAAATCCCGGTAGCCAAGGAGCTAATCATCAGAGAAAGCACAGATATACAAGAATATAATGGATTTTACTCAAGCTATGGTTCAAGAGAAAGAGATTGGGCTATGATGCTGGAGACCATGACCCTGCTCAAGGATCAGACCCGAGGCGCTGTCCTGGCCCGGAAAATTTCCGGCGTACTTTCATCGGGTTACTGGATGAGCACACAGTCAACCGCATATTGTCTGATGGCCATGGCCAAATTTGCGCAGGGAGGGATTTCCGGAAAAATGGAGTTTTCTTACCGGCTGGCTGACGGAAAAGTCCTGACCGTTACCTCCACCAAACCGTTGGTTCAGGTGCATTTACCAATGGGCCGCAATGCAAAAACCGGGCAAATTACCGTAACCAATAAGGGACAGGGAATTCTGTTTGCCCGCATAATTATGGAAGGAATACCGGAAGCCGGAAATGAAAAGGAGTTCAGTAACAATCTGGAGCTGAAGATCAATTTCATGAACCGGGACGGGAAGGTCCTGGATATTTCCAGGCTGACACAGGGCACTGATTTTTTTGCAGTTGTTACTGTTTTAAATCCTGGTATGCTGGATTATCGAGAGCTTGCATTGACCCAGGTTTTTCCTCCGGGATGGGAAATCATGAACAGCCGATTTTCAGGTTTGGAGATACCTGAAAGTACTGCTGATCCTGCTTACCAGGATATCCGTGATGACCGGATCTATACCTATTTTGACTTAAAGCGGGGCGAGCGCAAGACTTTTGCAGTTCAGCTGAATGCAACCTACACAGGCCGGTACTATCTGCCCGGAATATTGTGTGAAGCCATGTATGATAATACCATCACCGCCCTGAAGAAAGGCAACTGGGTGGAGGTTGTAAAGACAGGAAACTGACTTACTTCTTCTGTTTGGCCACCAGGTCCAGGAACTGATCAAACAGAAACTCGGTGTCTTTTGGACCGCTGGAGGCTTCCGGATGAAACTGCGTGGAGAAAAACGGCTTGCTTTTGTGCTGCATACCCTCGTTGGTCTGATCATTCAGATTCAGAAACAGGGGTTCCCAATCGGCAGGCAGGGTTCCGTTATCAATGGCATAACCATGATTCTGTGAGGTAATATAAGCTTTATGGGTATCTTTCAGCAATACAGGCTGGTTGTGACTCCGGTGCCCGTATTTGAGTTTATAGGTATCGGCACCTGCCGCCAGCGCCAGTAATTGATTTCCCAGGCATATGCCGTAAATCGGGATATCCTGCTGAAGCGCTGCACGCAGGTTGTTAATAGTAACCTGGCATTTCTTCGGATCTCCGGGACCGTTTGAAATAAAAAGGCCATCATATGTTTCCCGAGAAATATCATAATCCCATGGAACCAGTACCACCGTGGTATCCCGTTGCAACAAATTCCGGATGATGTTGTATTTCACACCACAGTCAATCAATAAAATGCGGTAACGGCCATTGCCAAAAATTTTCTTCTCCCGGATGCTTACCTGTTCCACCAGATTATCCTGGTTGGGATCATACAGATCAACATCCTGATCGTTGTAAACGATTTTCCCAAGCATGGTCCCTTCTTCGCGCAGTATTTTAGTAAGCTCCCGGGTATCAATGCCATAAATAGCGGGGATCTTGGACTCCTGCAGCCAGGAGCCCAGACTTTTATTAGCATTCCAGTGGCTGTATTCGTCCGTGTAATTGGAAATGATCAACCCTGCAATATGAAGCGCATAGGATTCGAAAAACTTATACATCGAATCTTCTGTCAGAGTTCCCGGGACACCATAATTTCCGATGATCGGATAGGTGAGAGTAAGAATCTGACCTTTATAGGACGGATCAGTAAGACTTTCCGGGTAACCCGTCATGGCCGTATTGAATACCACTTCGCCGGATACGGAATTGTCATAACCGAAAGAATAGCCGTAGAACACTTTCCCATCTTCAAGTATAAGTTTAATATCCGTTTGCTTCCTCATTGATAGATAATAAAATAAATTACTTTTTATTTAATGATATTAGAATTTCCTCCACCTGTTCAGGGCCGATTCTCTTTGCCACGATCTTTTTATTTTCATCCAGGATAAAAATCTGGGGTGTGGCAATCACATCATACTTCAGTTTGAAATCATAGGAATAAGGGTTCCAGGCATTGATCCATCCATACAAGGCGTGATCATTAACGAAATTCACCCATTTCGCTTTTCCGTCTTCTCCAAATAGGGTGCTCACCGCCAATATCGTGACACCAAGAGGCTGCAGGCTTTTCTGAAAAATTCTATACAGCTCGGGAACAACTACCTGGCAATGTCCGCAATCTGCCTCCCAGAAAACCAGCACCACGTACTTCGATTTAATCTGAGAAAGGGTGATCCGGGTCCCTACGTGCGGATACTTCCGGAGGGCCGTATCAGTTAAAGCAGCCCTGAAATGATCGGCAGGCACTGACATCAGTTCTATTTCGGGAGCTGCGTTTCCGATCAGCAGGGGTTTAGTCTTTTCAATGCGATCTTTCAGCTCAGCCAGAAATTTGGCATCACTCCACCAGGATTCGGGCAGGTAATACTTTTCAGCAATATGCACCTGCACGGCATCCATCCCCATGATATTGCTCTTCCCGTAGTAATTGAACAAGGTGATCAGCATATACCGGAACAGGTTTGAATCTGCCCTTGATTTTTCAATCAGGAAGTCAATGGCGGGAATCAAAGAATCCGGCACCTGGGGAATAACTTTCGTCAGGTAATTCATGATCTTATCTTCATAGAGCGGGGTCCTCAGCAGCCGCGGATCTGAAATGTTGAAATTGTCAAAATAGTGATTCCGGTAATAATAGTACTGCCAGGTCGAATCCTTTACATTCCCATTTTCATCCTTAGGCGGATCAGGAACGGTAATATCAAGGGTAGCCATAAGAAAATCAGCAACAAATAAATCGGGGTGTTCCTTCTTTACGGAATTTATCCGTTCTATGCGGATGTCATTAATCTTCTTCAGCTGGGCCGAAATTTCAGTCCTGGTTTTTGGATCTGTACCTTTCAGCAGCCGGGTCAGACTGTCGGCCTGCCTTCTCAGGGTTACCATGAATTTCTGAAAATCAAGAAAAACCAGGTTCTCCTCGGAATCCTTTATGGTTAATGAATTCAGGAAATCAGTGGTATCCACTTCCAGTGAAAATGTCTGATCTTCCCCCAAAATAATCTCGAAGTAGCGGGAATTGGGAAGATATAAAAGGTACATGCCACCGGGGAACTTTTTGTTACCTGCAAATGAGCCGGATCCTTTACTGTCCAGCATCGTAGTATCGTCGGGATACATCGATTTGCTCAGGTAGTGGCCCAGGATCACCTGTTTTTCAGCAAGTCCGTTAATTTTTATCCTGATATCGTAACCCTGACCTGATGAAAGCAGGGTAAAAAAAGCCAGAAAGCATAACAGAAAAAAGCGGCGGCAGGCAAGCATAGCGCAAAGTATTTATTGTTCAACGTTTTTTAACAAAGGCCGGCCAAAAATAATTATTAATTGGCGATTTTAAAAATAGGGTCAGGGCTGTCAGACAGATTTCCTATATTTGACAAAATATCAATTTGCGCCCTGGAATGCTCAGTTTGCTCGAATGCCAATCCATAATCGAACTCCGCTTGAATGACATTTCATTACCCGCCAGGCCCGCTCATCTTTATGAACCTATCCGATACATGCTGGCGCTGGGAGGGAAGCGGGTAAGACCCTCACTGGTGCTCCTGGGGTGCAATATTTTTTCTGAAGATATTCAGAAGGCCATCTATCCGGCACTGGCTATTGAGGTTTTTCACAACTTCACCCTGATGCATGATGATATTATGGATAATTCAGAGAGACGCCGTAATCATCCTTCAGTGCATGTCAGGTGGAATCGGAATATAGCCATTCTCTCTGGCGATGCCATGCTCATTAAAGCATATGAACTGCTTGCATTGTCCTCACCCGGTGATTTGCACAAAATCCTGCCGGTCTTTAACAAAACGGCCTTGCAGGTTTGTGAAGGACAGCAATACGATATGGATTATGAACAGCGTATTGCTGTGACCATTGAGGACTATCTCAGCATGGTGGAATATAAAACGGCAGTATTGCTGGCTGCCTCGCTGAAGATTGGCGCTTTGCTCGGCGGTGCCGGCGAAAGGAAATCGGACCTGTTGTATGAATTCGGAAGGAATATCGGAATAGCTTTTCAGCTTCAGGATGATCTGCTGGATGTTTTTGCTGATCCATCGGTTTTTGGCAAAGATACCGGTAATGATATCGTGTCCAATAAAAAGACCATCCTCCTGACACAGGCCCTCTCATTGGCCTCGGGTAAAATCCGGGAAAACCTGATGTATTGGCTCACAGTGACCGAATTCAACCGGAAGGAAAAGATTGATGCCGTGAAGTCCATTTATACCGAATTGGAGCTGGAACAATCAATAAACAAGCGGATCAGGCATTATCATGAAATGGCCATTGCCAGCCTCGAAAACCTGCCTGTGGAACCTGCAAGAAAGGCTGAATTGCTTGCTTTTTCAAACTTTTTAATCCAGCGCAAAAAATAACCTTCCTTTTTCTGTGCCAGCCGCTACTTAATTTTTGCGGTAAACGCCGCATAATGAGCTGTTGTCAGGGAGTCAAGTTTGCTGCTGACGACTTCCTGGTTGAAATTTTTTGTGACCATCACCAGGTTTTGCATCACCTGCAGGTTATACATCACCTCATCACTGATACTGGAAACAAAACGGCGTTCCTGATCAAGATAGTAGGAGAGTTTCTCATCGCAGATTTTCCCAAGCTGTTCGACCAGCAGATTGGCTTTTTCAAACTGGTTGCACTGGTAATAGGCATTTGCCACCTGGATAATGTTGTAATCAAACGGAATCCTTTCGTTTGGGGTCAGTTCCATGCAACGATCCAATACCTTTAAAGCCTTGAGGGTATCACCCTGCCGGATCAGCTCATCGGCCAGCTGAATGAACCGGGTCCTGATCCTGACAATGGATGCCGTGCGAACATGAAAATCATCCAGATAAACATCGGGATTGTTGATCCCTCCCCAGCGGAATTTATTCATGAGGTTCTCATACAGCAGATCGCTCTCCACCCTGCCCGCTTCATAACGTCCAATGCTTTGCGATTTTATGGGTACAAGCCGGTATGCAAATCCTTCCAGCTGCATAAAGTTTTCAAGTCCGAGGGTGCCTTCATGTCCAAGGGAAGCGAAATATATGGGCCGTTCCCAATTGTTGTTGGCCAGGATATCCAGAACTGCCAGTTCACTTTTGCCCAGGTTGTTCCGGCTATACCTCCATTCAATGGCCGGGACGATCTTCTGACGATCTTTCGGGGCAACAGTACCATTTTTCAATACCATGGCGGTATCTACAGGAAGTATGAAACCCCGTGTAGGTATATAATTGAATTTTTCACCCGAAGTGGTTTCAATCTTGGCTTGCGGCAGGTTGCTTTTAACAAAGGCCATAATATCCTTAAGATCAGCAGCCTGGGCGGTACGATCCTGCACAAAGACCATGTCCCGGGTACCATTGATATATTCATCCCTGGTAAGTGAAATTGGCAGGGCCTCGGATTCATAAGCTTTTCTCTTCATCTGATCGATGTACCAGTCCATGTTGAGCAGCATCAGGTTAACCACCCGCACATCGGTCCGGATACCTTCTACTTCCTGGGCATACCAGAGGGGAAAGGTGTCGTTGTCGCCATTGGTGAACAATATGGCATTCGGGGCACAGGAATTGAGGTAGTCGTAAGCAATGTCCCTGGCAGTGTATCGTCCTGAACGGTCGTGGTCATCCCAGTTTTCAGAAGCCATGATACCGGGTACCAGCAGCAGGCATATCAGAGAAAGAAGAAGGGCCGTTATCCCTTTTTTGAGTTTTGTTCCTACGGACTCATACAGGGCCATAACGCCAAGTCCTATCCATATGGCGAATGCATAAAAAGAACCTGCAAAAGCATAGTCCCGTTCACGGGGCTGAACCGGAGTCTGATTGAGGTAAACCACGATGGCAAGCCCGGTAAGGATGAACAACAGCATAACCACCCAGAAATTCTTCACGTCTCGCTGCAGGTGGAAAATCAGACCAAAGAGCCCCAATAGTAAGGGAAGAAAGTAATAAGTGTTTCGCGATGGTGCATTCCGCATGCTTTCAGGCATCTTATCTTCCCTGCCAATGAGGATCTGATCCACCGGCCTGACACCGCTGATCCAATTTCCGTTTAGGGGATCGCCATGTCCCTGAACATCATTTTGCCGACCAACAAAATTCCACATAAAGTAACGGAAATACATATGTCCCACCTGGTAGGTGAAGAAAAACCTCAGGTTACTGATGAAACCCGGTGGATTTTTGGGAGCATTTCGGTCATAAAGAACCTTGCCCTCATTGTCCCTCATAACATTGCCTTCTTTATCCCTGCGGGCTTCATACAAACGGCTTTCTTTCATACCGCCCCATTCGATGTAAGTGTTGATATGTTCATTGTCTGAACTCCACATGCGGGGGAAGAGGGTGGTGTAACGGGTATTGTAACGATAGGAAAGTTTACGGTTCGTAATTTTATATTTCCCGTCGACCGGGGAATAGGTAGGCTTCCCTTGCTCAATTCCTTCGGGTTCGGCATTGAAATACTGTCCCTTGATCAGGGGTCTGTCTCCGTACTGTTCCCGGTTCAGGTAATACTGCAAGGCAAATACCGTTTCGGGATTGTTCTCATCCATGGGCGGATCAGCCAGGGAACGGATCACGATCATGGAAAAGGAGGAATAACCGATAATGATCACCGTGATCATCAGCAATACTGAATTCAGAATCACCTTCCTGCTTTTATTTGTTTTCCAGATGCCGTAGATCAATCCGCCCAGCAGCAGCATGGCATACACCATGACCCCCGAATTATAGGGTAAACCAAAGCCATTGACAAAGATAAGTTCAAACCGAGATGCCAGCCACACCACTCCTGGAATGATCATATACATAATGGACCACAATATCAGAACTGAGGCCAGCAAGGCTTTGATGACCCCTGCTGTGGAAGCCTTGTACTTTCTGAAATAATATACCAGGACAATTGCAGGAATGGCCAGCAGGTTCAACAGGTGTACACCTATGGAGAGTCCCATCAGGTATGCGATTAATACCAGCCAGCGGTTGGCATATTTCGAATCTGCTTCATTTTCCCATTTCAATACTGCCCAGAAGACCACGGCAGTAAACAGCGATGAGCTGGCATATACCTCGCCTTCCACTGCAGAAAACCAAAAAGAATCGGAAAATGTATAGGCTAAGGCTCCCACAGCCCCGCTGCCAAAAATAATGATCTTGTCCCGCAGGCTTAGCGCTTCTGCATCAATTTTTTCAGTGTTATTCATAAGAACGGTTCGGTAGCCCATTAAACGGACTGCCAGGTGAGTGATCGTCCAGAAGAGGAACATTATGGTGAAGGCACTAGCCAGTGCAGACATGGCATTGATCATCATAGCCACTTTATCAGTGTGGTTCCCGGCAAAGAGCGAAAAGAACCTTGCCGCAATCATAAACAGGGGAGCTCCGGGAGGATGCCCTACCTGCAGTTTATAAGCGCTTGAAATAAACTCGCCGCAGTCCCACAGGCTTACAGTAGGTTCAATAGTAAGCAGGTATACCACGGCTGAAATCATAAACATGATCCACCCGAACAGATTGTTGGCAAGCTTGAATTTCATTATTTAGAATATTTTAAAAATGGCTGGGTTTTGTAACTTTGATGGTGCAAGTTTTTGAAAAAAAATCAAATTAAAAAGCGAATATCGTATTATCCTTTTATGTTCACCCGAAAATGATAAAATTTTATCCATTCTTAACATCATGAGCTCCAAAAGACGCGAAGGCATTGTTTATTCAACAAACCCTGATTTTTTGTTCGAAAAGCAGGCATCGGAACAGGAAATCCTGACTCCGGGTCAGCAACGGCTCTTTGTATGGCTTGATTCGAAAGCCAGAAAGGGCAAAACAGTAACCCTTATCAAAGGATTCAGGGGTAGTCCAGGGGACCTCGAAGCCCTGGCTGCCGAGCTGAAAAGGAGTTGTGGTACGGGAGGTTCCGTGAAGGAGGGTGAAATTATCGTACAGGGCAATTTCCGGGAGAAAATAATGGCCTTCCTGGAAGGCAAGGGATATAAGGTGAAAAGGGCAGGAGGATAATCAACAGGGGTCTTCCAGAATGGAAAAAGCCGGGAAACGGATTTATCGCTTTATCCTGCGCTGGAAATATGCGCTGGCCTTATCGGTTTCAGGCCTTATCGGTTACGGATTGTTGCTGACAGGTCCTTTGTTCCACGACCCTGTATGCACTGTGATTTTCGACCGAAACGGCATCCTGCTGGGAGCCCGTGTTGCAGGTGATGGTCAATGGCGTTTCCCGGCCAGCCAGGAAGTACCGGATAAGATCAGGAAGGCTACGCTGGCCTTTGAAGACCGGTTTTTTTATTTTCATCCAGGGTTTAACCCTGCATCCCTGGCAAGGGCAGCCTGGCTCAACCTGAAAGCGGGTAAAGTGCTGAGCGGAGGAAGCACCATTACCATGCAAACCATACGCTTATCGCGTAAAGACAAACCCCGGTCTGTTTGGGAAAAGATGATTGAAATTGTGATGGCCACCAGACTGGAACTGAAGTATTCCAAGTCGGAAATCCTGGCACTTTATCTTTCCCATGCCCCTTATGGTGGGAATGTTGTTGGTTGTGAGGCAGCATCGTGGCGGTATTTTGATACCAGTAGCGACAATCTCTCCTGGGCAGAAGCTTCCACACTGGCTGTGCTGCCCAATTCACCAGCCCTGGTTCATCCCGGGAAAAACAGATCTGTTTTGCTCCAAAAGAGGAACCGCCTCTTACACAGGCTTGCCCGGCTGGGCTGGATTGACAGCACTACACTGCAGGTTTCGCTTGCTGAAGAGATACCTGACAATCCCATACCCATTCCAAAAGCCGCTTCGCATTTGCTCGACAGGTTTTGCCGCGATTATCCGGGAACAATCAGTTATACCACAGTTGATGCTTCCCTGCAACAACAGGTAAACGCGCTTGTGGGAAAACATCATGAAAGGTTGCAGTTAAATGAGATTCACAATGCATCGGCCATAGTACTGGAGGTAGAAACCGGCGATGTGTTGGCCTATGTCGGAAATTGTAGTTTATTGGATGATAACCATAGTGGTGCTGTGGATATCATCTCGTCGTCGCGAAGCACGGGTAGTTTATTAAAACCATTGCTGTACGCAGCCATGCTGGATGACGGTAAAATACTGCCGGCAAGTCTTGTTCCGGATATCCCCGTAAACCTGAATGGATTTGCACCAATGAATTTCGACGGCCAGTTTGAGGGGGCTGTTCCGGCAGGCAGGGCGCTGTCCCGTTCACTGAATGTACCTGCAGTGCAGCTGTTAAAAGGTTATGGGGTAGAACGGTTTCATCACCTGATCCGGTCACTCGGCATGAAAACCATCAATCAGCCGGCCAAACACTACGGATTGTCGCTCATACTGGGCGGTGCCGAAGGTAATCTTGCAGAAATGTCAAACATTTATGCTGTGTTTGCCAGGATTCTGAATCATTATTGCAGTACCGGCTTATATTATGCGGCGGATTACAGGCCGCCAAATTACAGGCTCACAGCAGGCTACCACCATGATACCGGCAGCCGCGAAGCAGGATTGTTCAATGCCTCTTCTGTATGGTATACCTTCAGGGCTATGGAAGAAGTCAACCGACCTGATGAGGAAGCGGGGTGGAAGCGCTTCAGCTCCTCCAGAAAGATTGCCTGGAAAACTGGGACAAGTTTCGGATATCGTGACGGCTGGGCCATTGGTACATCAACCGATTTTGTGGTAGGCGTTTGGGTGGGAAACGCTGACGGTGAGGGAAGGCCTGGTTTAACAGGAATTGCAACAGCAGCTCCGCTGATGTTTGATATTTTCCAATTATTGCCTGTTTCAGGCTGGTTCGGGGCACCCGTTGATGAGCTGATTCCGGCGGCGGTTTGCAGGGCGAGCGGCTATCTGGCCGGACCGAACTGCCCTGATCCGGATACGGTGAGGATACCAAGGAACGGAATCAGATCGCCCTCCTGTCCCTTTCACCAATTGGTGCATCTGACAAAGGATCTGCATTACAGGGTAAACAGCAATTGTTACTCTGTAGACAGCATGGTCCATTTGTCCTGGTTTGTTTTACCACCGGTACAGGAATGGTATTATAAAAAGCGGCACCAGGAATACAAGAGCCTACCTCCCTTTAAAAAGGGCTGTGAGCCATCGGGTCAGCAATCCATGGACCTGATCTATCCACGGGAAGAAATAAAAGTTTTCATCCCGGTTGATTTGAGTGGAAAAAAAGGAAGGGTAATCTTTGAAGCCGTGCATTATGACCCCAATGCTATCATATACTGGCACCTCGATAATAAGTTTATTACTGCCACCCGGAATATACACCAGGTTGAATTGTTGCCGGAAGCAGGACATCATGTACTTACACTGGTTGATGATGCCGGAGAAGAGCTCATCAGGAGGTTCGAGGCGGTTGAACCCTGATATACCTCCAGGGCATACTTTTCCAGGGTTCGCCGGCATAATCAATACCATATCGGGGCAACTGCCTGAATTCCGTCTTTTCAGGATGATTTTCAATCCAGATTCTACCGGAACTGGTTAAGTCCTCGCCATAGAAAGACTGATCTATTTTTAAGGCTTTGGTAAGTTTTCCGGGTCCGTTGTATCCTTCAATTCCCCGTATAAGAGCAGCCTGGGCTTCACCATAAGGTCCGGTTACCACATTCAGCATCCAATACATGCCGTAGATCAGGTAAACATAAACACAACCCCCTGCGCCAAACATGATCTGGTTACGGGAGGTCATTCCGAAACGGGCATGCGAAGCTTCATCCTCAATACCTTTATAAGCTTCGACTTCAGTGATGATATAGGCAGCCAGCGTATCCTCATCTTTCCTGACCAGGATTTTGCCAACCAGTTCCGGGGCAACCTGCAGCACGTCCCGTTCAAAGAAACGTCTGTAAAGTCTCATCAGCAGGATTTCCTATATAATCAGCATGGCATCGCCGTAAGTGCCAAAATGGTATTTTTCCTTTATGGCAACTTTATAGGATTCAAAAAGAAGGTCATAGCCGGCAAAGGCAGAAACCATCATGAGCAAAGTAGAGAGGGGAAGATGGAAATTGGAGATCATACGGGTTGGAACACTGAATTCGTAAGGAGGGAAGATGAATTTATTGGTCCATCCGTCAAAAGGTTTGAGGTGACCTGCCGTAGAAACCGAACTCTCCAGGGTGCGCAGCACTGTTGTGCCAACGGCGCAAACATGTTTGTGGGCATCCTTGGCGGCATTCACGATCCGGGAAGCTTCCTCGTTAATAATGATCCTTTCCGAGTCCATCTTATGCTTGGTCAGATCTTCCACATCCACGGTCCTGAAATTTCCGAGACCTACGTGAAGCGTAATCTCTGCAAAATGTGATCCTTTGATTTCAAGGCGCTTGAGCAATTCGCGACTGAAATGTAAACCCGCTGTGGGGGCTGCCACTGCTCCTTCATGCTTGGCAAAGATGGTCTGATACCGGTCACGGTCTTCGGGCTGCACGGCTCTTTTAATAAACTTGGGAAGAGGTGTTTCTCCCAGCTTGAACAGTGTCTTTTTGAAATCATCGTAATCTCCGTCGAACAGAAACCTGAGGGTACGTCCGCGTGAAGTGGTATTGTCAATTACCTCAGCCACGAGGGTTTCATCATCATCACCAAAATAAAGCTTGTTACCGATCCGGATCTTTCTGGCAGGGTCCACCAGGACATCCCAAAGCCGCTGTTCACGGTTAAGTTCCCTGAGCAAAAAAACCTCAATTTCAGCACCGGTCTTTTCTTTGTTTCCATACAACCTGGCAGGGAATACCTTAGTGTTGTTCACTACCAGCACATCTCCCTCACCAAAGTATTCAATAATATCACGGAATACTCTGTGCTCTATTTTACCTGTACTGCGGTCAACCACCAAAAGCTTGGATTCGTCGCGCTTGTCGGCCGGAAACTTCGCAATCAGATCCTCCGGAAGATTGTACTTATATTGTGAAAGTTTCATGTTTGTATGTGTGTAGCTTGTATGAGATAAACCAAATATAAACGCAAACCGTCAAAAAAGGTTACAAAAAAACTAAATTTCTTTCAAATTCTTCCAAACTCAGAGCATTCTGCAATAAAAATTCACCTGTGGCTGTTCTTACCAGTCCGGTAAGATGAGCTCCCGACCCTAGCTTCAATCCAATATCCCTTGCCAGTGACCGGATATAGGTTCCTTTGCTGCATGAAACCCGTATTTCTATGACAGGAAGATCCCATGAAATCAGTGAAATATCATAAATCGTAATTTCTTTTGGCGGGAGTTCCAGTTGTTCTCCCTTTCGTGCCAGTTTATAAGCCCTGGTGCCATTCACGAACCGGGCAGAGAAATCGGGAGGTACCTGAAGCTGAACCCCGGCAAAACTGCTGAGAACATTTTCTGTGACAGATTTTTCCACGTGCCCGTAAGGAAAGGTGGCATCAATATCTGTTTCCAGGTCGAACGAAGGCGTAGTGGCACCCAGTTTGATGCGGGCTATATATTCCTTGGGAAGGATCTGATATTTTTCAATATTACGGGTTTCTTTACCGGTACAAAGAATCATTAACCCAGTTGCCAGGGGATCAAGAGTTCCGGCATGGCCGATTTTGATCTTCTTCAGGTTCAGTTGGTGCCGGATTAAATGTTTGACCTTATTTACCAGATCGAAAGATGTCCAGTAAAGGGGTTTGTTGAAAAGCAATACTTTACCCCGGGAGAGCTCCTCCGACAGCGCCGTAATATTCATATTAATCTTGCTGTGGTGATGACAGCTGCTTAGGCTTTTTCAGATGTTCGGGGTTTTTTCATGATGGCCCAGATTTCAAATGCGAAACCCAGGATAACTAAAACAGGGGCCAGGGTAATCCGCCGGAAACTGAAAATTTCCTTTTCATTAAAAACGTTAGGATCGGGCGATTTGCCTCCCACCATGAGTATAAAGCCAATAATGATAATCACAAAACCGATAACCAGGTATAGGTAATTCTCACGGCCAAGTGCAAATCCTGCGTTGGTTTCTTTGACGTCGGTTTTTTTAACCATAAATCTATTAATTAAGTATACAAATTGTCTGTTTTCATATTCAGGTATTTATTCACCGACAGGAAGGTGGATACCCAGGCTATCAGCACACCGGTTACCAGAATGAAAACAAATATCACACCCAGAATCCTGAAATCCTGGAAACTGAAAAGTCCCTCCAGTTGTTTCTCTGTTGTAAATATGGCAGCCATCAGGAGAACCATGGCAAACAGAGCTGCTGCAATTCCCTGGCTAATCCCCCTGATCAGGAAAGGCCTGCGGATCAGGTAAGGATGAGCACCAACCAATTGCATGGTGCGGATAATAAAGCGCTTTGAATAGACGGTAAGTCGTATGGTATTGTTGATGAGGGTAATGGCAATCAGGAACAGCAGAATACTGAAAACAAAGATGGCCAGGCTGATTTTCCGGATGTTCAGGTTCACTGCATAAACGAGATCCTTCTGATACGCTACGTCCGCAACCTGGGGATAGGTGCGGAATTCCTTTTCCAATACTGCAAAACTGTCGGGATTGGCATAGGAGGCATGGAGTTTGACATCGATGGAAGAGGGGAGCGGATTATAACCCAGGAACGCGACAAAATCTTCACCCAGTTCCTGCTGAAAATCCTGAGCGGCCTGCTCTCGACTGATATAACGGGTTTCTTTTACGTATTTTTTGGCATCCAGTGTTTTCTGCAAACTGAAAATATCCACTTCGCGAACATCTTCATTCAGGTATACGGATATCCCGATATTTTCCTTCACGTAATCCGAAAGCTTTTTGGCATTCAGGATGAGAAGCCCGGCAAGGCCCAATAAAAACAATACGAGGGTTATACTCACCACAGAGGTAAAATAGGAAGCTGTCAGCCGCCTCTTTATGGTATTGTCCTTTGGCTTCATCCATTAACTTTAGCGCATCAAAGATAAAACAATTTATTGGAAACGGGTCACATAAAAAACCACCCTTCGGGCATCATCCATGCGCGGAGGGTGGTTTACAAAGCTACCATGCTGTTCAAGCAAAGGGTAGCAGCGGTGAAAAATTACTGACGTGATTTTTTATCACTGATGGAAGCGGATTCTCTTGCATTGGGGAAGCGGATTGCCTTAAAGGTCGCAGTACCGGTGCTTTTCATAGTAGCACCACTGAGCGCGAATTGCATCACCTGCACGCCTGATCCGGCTCCGCCATAATCACCCAGGGAACCTGCGGGGAAATTTCCGTTGAAAGGATTTGTCATGGATTGCTGTGCAATCAACTGGCCATTCAGACGTGCCGTTACAATATAATTGGTTTGGGCTGCAACGTCACAACCGTCATAGAGATCAACCCTGACGATGTATGTGCCTGCCTCAACGGTACTTTCATCGGAATAGGTGATATTCTCATTCTGAACACCATCAATGGAACAGCCGGGGTTGGAATCCAGGTCCAGAACGCCTCCGTTGGAGGAGTAATCGGTGCTGTAGTAAATTTCTTCTCCATCGGGCTCAACCAGGTGAAGGTCAACATCATTGGGCTGGTCCCATGAAAGGCTGACCTGCAGCTGTCCGGTTCCCACTTCAATGATGCTTACCGGCAATTCAAAAACTTCACTTACGAGACCGAAGTCGTCCACGATGGCGACAATGATGATAAAATCATCTCCGGGAATACTGGTCGATAAAACCAGGGACAGGGTATAAACTATGGAAGTGCTTTTTGTTGCTTCGGTATATTCGTAATAACCCTTGGTTCCCTGAACACCTACTAAAATCTTTGTTGCTGGCACTGATGCATATACAGCAATCGGATTCGACCCGCCTTCGATAACGGAACTGTTACCTGTGACGTCAGTTACTTCGGGCAATGCATCGCCTGTTGAAGGAGCAGGAAAGGAGCTTGAAACATAATTGGCGCCATCCACCGAAAGATAATCTTTAACATTGCTTTCATCTTTGTCCTTTTTACAGGAATTCAATCCCAGGATCATCATGGATGCCAATGTCAGCACAACTAAAATTTTAAATCTTTTACACATTGTTGAATAATTTAATTGGTTAATTGATAAAAATGTAAAATGAGTATCATGCAGAACAGATGATAGGCTAAACGAAAAACCCGGTAAACGGGTTACAGTTTACCGGGTTTATAGTTAAGGAAATGAAGGTATTTTGACAAATCGGTGAGATTATTCCACCAATTCGGTCCAGCCATGCGGGTCGGGTTCTTCCCCGTTCTGTATGGCAACAAGCTTATTGTATAGCCTTGTGGACACTGGTCCCGGCTTTCCGTCGCGACAATATTCGTATATTTTATTATGGTCCGGGTCGACGATCTTGCGGATGGGCGTGATTACAGCTGCAGTACCGCAGGCCCCAACCTCTTCAAAGGTTGGTAATTCATCAAAAAGCACCGGTCTCCGTTCCACTTTCATGCCCAGGTCGTGGCTCAACTGCTGCAGGCTCTTGTTGGTGATCGACGGCAGAATTGACTTTGAAGCGGGGGTGATGTAGGAATTGTTCTTAATGGCAAAGAAATTTGCCGGTCCGGCCTCATCAATATACTTCTTTTCTTTCGGATCGAGATACAGGGTAGTGGAATAGCCCATTTGATGGGCCTTTTCAAGTGACACCAGGCTGGCAGCATAATTTCCGCCTACTTTATAGCAGCCTGTTCCCAGCGGGGCAGCCCTGTCAAAATCCCTGCATACCATGATATCAACCGGCCTGAAACCCTCTTTAAAGTAAGGTCCCACAGGGGTGACAAAAACCATAAACATATATTCCCGGGCGGGTTTCACGCCTACCTCAGCGCCGGTCCCGATCAGCAGTGGCCGGATATACAAAGAGGCCCCGAAACCATAGGGGGGAACAAACTCCTTATTCATTTGAACAGCTTTGAAAACGGCTTTTTTAAAAATCTCAACGGGCACGGGTTCCATCTTAATGCCCAAAGCTGTATCGTGCATCCTCTGGGCATTCTCATTCCACCGGAAAATACGGATTTTGCCATCTTTGCCCCTGAAAGCCTTCAATCCCTCAAATGCCTCCTGGCCATAATGCAGGGAGGTAGCTGCCATGTGCATCTGAATATATTCCGAGGAAGATATTTCAAGTTCACCCCAGGTGCCGTTACGGAAATAGCAGCGTATGTTGTAATCCGTTTTCACATAACCAAAAGGTATGTTTTTCCAGTCCAATGTTTCCATGATAGCGAATATAGATTTCAATTTCAAAAGTATATATTTATGATCTTTCTGACAATTGACAAAAGGTATAAAATCATAAATTATCCCTTTTTTTCCGTTGATTTTCAAAATAAACTAATAATTTTATAGTTTTATGAAAAATATGCTGTTAGCATGGAACATGAAATGAATTTGATTATGGTTACATGGGACTTCACGGAGAAGTCGGTGTACGCCGTTGAACACGCTGTTCAGATGTCATCCATGATAAAGGGTGAAATTGCAGTGGTACATATTGTCAAAAAAGACCAGGAAATTGCCGAAACAGAGAAAAAGATGAAGCAGGAGGTCCTGAAGAAATTCAATGATCCTTCCCTGAAGTTTTCCTTTATCGTCCGTTCAGGCTCTATTTTTCATACCATCGGTGACCTGGCTACCGAACTGAATGCCTTGCTCGTTGTCATGGGAACACACGGGATCGTTGGTATGCAAAAATTTCTGGGAAGCTGGGCCCTGAAGGTAATTGCCAGTTCTAAAGCCCCGTTTATCGTCGTGCAGGAATCGCCCAGAGGTGAGGCCTTGAAAAACATTGTCCTGCCCATTAACTATAAGCGCGAGACCAAAGAATGTGTTACCTGGACTCATTTCTTTTCCAGGAAATTCGGCACAAAGTTTCATCTTTTCCGGGCTAAATACTCCGACAGCAATTTCCGTAAAGGATTGGATTCAAACATGTTTTTTATTACCAAGTATTTCAACAGTAAAGCCATCAAATTTGAGTTTCAGATTGCTGTTGGAGAAAATGATTTCGGTAAGGAAACCATGCAATATGCCAAAACGGTAGATGCAGATGCCATTTTGCTCATGACCACCCGGGATATCGGCTTTGCCGATTATGTCCTTGGACCTCAGGAACAGTATATCATTGCCAACAGCGAAAGGATACCGGTGATTTGCATCAATCCCCGTCCTGCAAAAATTGGCGGCGGGTTCAGTGCCAGCGGCGGATAATCAAGGCCCTTTTTACCCGTGACCATATAGAAAACAAGGATATTATCCTTGTTTTCTTTTTTTGTATTACGAAGTCAAACGCATCAGTCCATGAATCCTTTAAACCCTCTGGTTTTTGCTACCAACAACAAGCATAAATTCGACGAAATCAACCATATCCTGGGAAACAAGGTGAAGATGCAAAGTCTTTTGGATTTGGGCTTTACAGGAGAAATTCCGGAAGAAATGCATACCCTCGAAGGCAATGCGGCACAAAAAGCTTTATTTATTTACAGTAAATTTGGCCTGGATTGTTTTGCTGATGATACCGGACTAGAAATCGAAGCGCTGGATGGGGAGCCCGGAGTATTCTCAGCCCGGTATGCCGGTAAGCACTGCTCTTTTGAAGATAATATGAATAAGGTGTTGCAGAAGATGGACGGGAAAATTAATCGGAATGCCCGGTTCCGCACCGTGATCGCCCTGGTGGAAAGCGGACAGCTGAGGTATTTTGAGGGGGAAGTCCGGGGGACCATTATCCAGGAGAAGCGGGGTATAAAAGGATTCGGCTATGATCCTATTTTCCTGCCGGCAGGTTATAGCCAGACATTTGCGGAAATGGCGCTGGCTGATAAGAACCTGATTTCGCACCGGGCACGCGCATTCAGCCGGCTGATGGAGTATTTTTCAGAGGAACACTCATGAGAATTATTCATGCATTGATCTTTGGTATCCTGTTGGGGATGCTTCCGATGGCAGGATCCGCTCAGATCCCGAACGGAACCTGGAGGGATCATTTGCCTTACAAACAAGGTGAAAGACTGGCAGAGTATGGCGACCGGGTATTTTGCGCCACCGGTGGGGGAGGTTTGTTTTCATTCAGCACCCGGGATAACAGCATTGAAAAGTACTCCAAAATATCCGGATTATCCGATGCAGATATTACCGCCATTGGCTATTCCGGGGATACCCGTACCTTTATGATTGGTTATCGCAACGGTAATCTCGACGCAGTTGTGGGCGACAGCATCTTCAATATCCCGGATATCAAGAGAAAAATGATCTCCGGGGAGAAATCAATCAACCAGTTTTTTTTCAACGGTCAGTATGCCTACCTGGCCTGCGGATTCGGCATTGTGGTCTGCGATCTCTCTCGGCAGGAAATCAAGGATACCTACATCTTTGGTCCCGGCGGCACGCAGATCTGGGTTAATGATATTACCAGCGATGGACAGAATTTATATGCTTCAACCGTACAGGGTATTTACAAAGCATCGCTTGACAATCCCAACCTTGTGGATTTTAACGCCTGGCAACGTCTGGAAAACCTGCCGGATCCCGGGGCCGCATACCGTTTCCTGGCCTGGTTTGGCAATCACCTGTTTACGGTATATCACAATCCCGTTTCGGGATATGATGAAATCATTCAGATCTCAGAATCGGACTGGACTGTCTGGAGCCAGAGTTACAACGATACTTTTGAATACCTGGGGGAGCAGCATGGATACCTGGTGTTTTGTTCCCTGTTGCGAACAAAAGTCTACAGCAGCCAGGAGCAGCTTGTGCGCGACGACAGAACCTATTATGCCAGGCATGCACTTTTCGACTCGAAGCAGGGGTTGTGGTATGCCGATCCGGAAAACGGAATCATTAAGCTGGATCAGGCAGGGAATGGTACGGTGATTTTCCCTGACGGACCAGCCTACCGAGATGCCGGCGATATTGAGATCCTGGGAGGGAACCTTTGGGCAGGTGGCGGAACAGCTGCAACCCAGTGGTCCGGCTATGGGGCTTATTCCTTTAGTCAGGAGAAATGGTCGAGTTATAACAGGAATACCATTCCTGAATTGAAGGACTTTCTGAACATATCTGAGATAACCATTGATCCCCTGGATCTGGGTCATGTCATCGGCGGATCTTATGGATACGGGATTGCCGAGTTTAATGATGGCGGTCTTACCGATATCATCGACGAAACAGATGGTGTTTTGCAGCCGGTTCCGGGTTATGGAAGCGGTTATGTCAGGGTTACCGGAGTGGATTTCGATGCAGGCGGACAACTTTGGATTTCCACTTCAAACAGCGAACAGGCAGTTTATCGCCGGAAACCAGGAAGCATTTTGGAACCGGTGGAACTGGAATACAGCGGTTTCGGCATCAGTACCAATGTGGGTGATATTATGGCCTGCACTTCCGGTCAGATCTGGCTGCTGATTGAGAACGGGATCCTGGTTTTCCAGGAAAATTCAGGAAATTCCTGGCAGGAGCGGTTTTTTGCAGTCAGGAATCAGGTGCCCAACCTGCTTGACCGGGTTTATTCGGCGGCAGAGGACAAAGAAGGGAATATCTGGATCGGCACCAATAAGGGACCGGTGGTATATTTCAATACTTCCGCGATATTTACAGATGATGTGGTAGCCGGTTACCAGCCCGAAATACCCCGTAACGATGGCACTTCTTTTGTCGATCTGTTGCTTTCCACGGAAAAAATTAATGCCATTGCAGTTGACGGTGCCAACCAGAAGTGGCTGGCCACCGAGAAGGCTGGCGTATTCCTGGTGTCGCCCGATGGTAAAAAAGAGATATACCATTTTACTGAAGAAAACAGCCCGTTGTTTTCCAACAATGTACAAACCATTGCTGTAAATGACAAAACCGGAGAAGTGTTCTTTGGTACCGAGCGGGGAATGATATCTTTCAGGGGTCGCGCCACGGAAGGAGGGGATGATTTCGGGAATGTCTATGTCTTCCCCAATCCGGTGCGTGAAACATATGCCGGAGATATAACGGTAACTGGTCTGGCAGCCAATGTAAACGTGAAGATAACCGACATCAGCGGGAATATCGTATTTGAGACTACTGCCCTGGGCGGACAGGCGGTCTGGGACGGAAGGAATTTCAGGGGCGATCGGGCACAGACTGGCGTTTACCTGGTCTTTTGCACCAACGAAGACGGTTCCAGCACCCTGGTTACCAAGCTGCTTCTTATTCATTGATTCATGCTCAGCAAGTCACGGGCCATAGTGCTTCACCACATCCGGTATGGAGAATCCAGCCTGATTGTAACCCTTTATACAGAGAATCACGGACGGTTGACCTGCATGGTAAGTGGTGTCTATTCCAGGAAATCCAGATTCCCTGCCATGTGGTTTCAACCACTTTCTTTGCTGGACATAGATTTTTATTACCGTCAGAACCGCGAACTGCAGCGGCTTAAGGAAGCTTCCTGTCCCTGCCCCTATGCCACCATACCGTTCAATACTTCTAAAAGCGCCATTGCTTTATTCCTGGCCGAAGTCCTCCATCTTTCCCTTCGCGAGGAAGAAAGCAATCAGGCCTTGTTCTCATTTTTATACAATGCCTTTCAGCTGCTGGATGCCTGTGAAGATGGCACCTCCAACTTTCATCTCTGGTTTATGCTTCAATTTTCCAGGTTTATCGGGATTCTTCCGGTAGCCTCAGAAGTATCCGCCGGAATCGCAGCATCACCCGATATGCAGCTCTTTTCGCAGTTGCCTGAAGAAGCAGCGGAGGCCTTGTCGGCTCTGATGACGTACCCCTGGGGCCCATCCGGTGATCTGAAACTGTCGGGTAAAAACCGGTACCTGTTGCTTGACAGGATCATCAGGTATTATGCCCTTCACATCGAGGGCTTTTCACGGTTAAAGTCATTTGCAGTGCTGCGGGAAGTTTTTAGTTAAAATAGCGTACTTTTGTTTACAGCCTATACTACTACGCCACTTCAACGATGAAATCAATGAGAACCAATATCGGCGGGAAGGCCGGAATGCCCCCGGAAAGTCTGGTATATACAGGTGCCCGTAAGCCCGGACCTGCGGAAATAGAAATTCTGGTATATGATGAAAAGTCGTGTCACCGCAGCCATACCCTTGATGCGGAAGAAATGGACAGACTCATCGATCAAAGTAAAGTAAATCTTTTAATAATTAGTAACTTAGCAGATGTTACTTTAATTGAAAAAATAGGAACTTTTTTCGGAATCTCCCCACTCTTGCTCGAGGACGTGTTGAACACCTCCCACCTGCCAAAAACGGAAGAATCAGGGGAGCAATTGTTGTTTACCCTGAAATTACTGGGCTTCAGCGAAAGCGGGGAACTTCTGCAACAACACATCACCTTGATGCTGGGTGACCATTATGTTCTTGTTTTCAAGGATTTTGAGAACAGGATCTTTGATGATATTGTCGGCAGAATCATCAGTGGGAAAAGCAGGGCACGGTTTAAAAGGGCTGATTACTTGTTCTATCTTTTAACTGATACATTAATAGATATGTATTACGGTGTTGTAAATGAAATTAATAACAAAATTGATTTTATTGAGGAACAATTGCTGGAAGCCCCTGACCGCGACCATATCCATGAAATATACCAGATCAGACGACCCATGAGCGATATGCGGGGCGTACTTTACCCGGTACGGGAAGCCTTGTTGAACATCGTTCAGGGAGACTATGCCCTGCTGGAAGAATCTACCATCAGTTATATGCAGGATATCAAGGACCATATCAACCATATCATCCACATGTATGAAACCGGAAGGGATACCCTTTCGGACCTGATCGAACTGAACAGTTCGAACATCAGCAACCGGTTGAATAAAAGTATGAACCTGCTGACCATCATTACCACCCTTTTCATCCCGCTGACCCTCATCGCGGGTATATATGGCATGAACTTCAAATTCATACCGGAAATTTCCTGGAAAGTTGGATATCCCTTTTCCCTGGTGCTTATGTTAATAACGGCCGGCATCATGCTTTTCATCATGAAACGGAAAAAGATCTTATAAAGGAAGGAATGGAAAAACAGAAAGCGTATCACTGGCTTGAGACCGCAAAGCGACTGCAGGCTGTCGCCCAGGCAGGGCTGGAGTATTCCGACAATAAATACGACATCGACAGGTACAACCAGATCAGGCAGATCAGTGTTGAAATGATGCATGCGTTCACCGGGTTGCCGGTGAATTTGCTGGTAAAGGTTTTTGCTTCTGAAACCGGTTACCAGACCCCAAAGGTAGATGTACGCGGTGTTGTATTCCGTGACAACAGGATCCTGATGGTACGGGAGACCATTGACAACCGCTGGTCGGTACCCGGCGGCTGGGCAGACGTTGGACTTACGCCCTTTGAAGTTGCCAAAAAGGAAGTTTTCGAAGAATCAGGCCTCGAGGTGTCTCCGGTCAGGCTCCTCGCCGTGCTGGATAAGAAGTGCCACAATCATCCGGCGGATCTGTACCACATCTACAAAATATTCATCCTTTGTGAAGAGCGCGGAGGCTCGCTGAAAAACGGAATGGAAACAAGTGAGACCGGATTTTTCGCACCGGAGGAGCTGCCACCGTTATCGGAGCCCAGGATTACCCGGGAGCAGATCATGCTCATGGTTGAATTCAGAAACAATCCCGGAAAGCAGGCGGTATGTGATTAGAATATCCTAATACTCTGCCCAGCTTTTAATGGCAATATCCTCAATGGCAAGCTTGCAGACCGCGGTAAGAAATGCACTGGCCAGCCTGCCGTTGGTGATCAGGGGAATATTGTAATCCACGGCGCTGCGGCGGATAAGGTAATCGTTACTCAGTTCGGACTTGGTAAGGTCTTTGGGAATATTGATAACCAGATCAATCATTTTGTTTCTGAGGTAGTCCAGCGTATTGGGCTTTTTATCTTCATCGGGCCAATGCAGCATGGTACAGGGTATTCCGTTCATTTCGAGGAACTGAGCCGTACCGCGGGTGGCAAAAAGGTTGTAGCCCTTTTCTGACAGCAGCTTGCAACTGTTTACCAACTCAACTTTGGAACGCATAGGTCCTGTAGATAAGAGTATGTTTTTCTTCGGATAACTATAACCTACTGAAAGCATTGATTTAAGAATTGCCTCATAAAAATTTTCACCGATGCAACCCACTTCACCGGTGGAAGCCATATCCACACCCAGGATGGGATCTGCTTTCTGAAGGCGTGAAAACGAGAACTGTGGCGCTTTCACGCCGATACAATCGAGATCAAATGCTGATTTCCTGGGTTTTTCCACCTCCTTGCCCAGGATAACCTGGGTGGCCAGTTCAATGAAATTCACCTTGAGTACTTTGGAAACAAATGGAAAGCTCCGGGAGGCCCTGAGGTTGCATTCAATAACCTTGATGTCATTGTCCTTTGCCAGGAACTGGATGTTGAAGGGGCCGGTTATTTTAAGTTCCTTGGCGATCTGGCGTGAGATACGCTTGATCCGGCGCATCGTTTCAAAATAGATCTTCTGGGCCGGGAAGACTATGGTGGCATCTCCTGAATGCACGCCTGCAAATTCCACATGCTCACTAATGGCGTAGGCCACAAGTTCACCATCCCGGGCAACCGCATCGAGCTCGATTTCCTTGGCCTGCTCGATAAACTCCGAGACCACCACGGGGTATTGCTTGGAAACCTTGGCGGCCAGGTTCAGGTAATGCTCCATTTCATCCTTGTTCGATACCACATTCATGGCAGCGCCCGAAAGTACGTAAGATGGACGGATCAGGACAGGAAATCCAACCTCGTCCACAAAATCATGGGTTTCCTGAATACTGGTCAGCTCTCTCCAGCGGGGTTGATCAATATTCAGGTCATCGCAGAGGGTCGAAAACTTATGCCGGTCCTCGGCGCTGTCAATGGACAGGGGAGAAGTTCCCAGGATGTTGACATGTTGTTTGTAAAGCCTCATGGCCAGGTTGTTTGGGATCTGGCCTCCCATCGACAGGATCACCCCGTGCGGATTCTCCAGTTCAATGATGTCCATGACCCGCTCGAACGAAAGCTCATCAAAGTAAAGTCTGTCGCATATATCGTAGTCCGTGCTGACAGTTTCAGGGTTGTAATTGATCATGACCGACCGGTAACCTTCTTTATTGATCGCATAAAGTGCATTGACACTGCACCAGTCGAATTCAACGCTGCTGCCAATGCGGTAGGCACCCGACCCTAAAACAATAACAGATTTGTGATCACCTTTATATATAACATCATTTGAGGTTCCACTATAAGTTAGATAAAGATAATTGGTCATGGCGGGGTATTCGGCGGCCAGCGTGTCAATCTGCTTAACCACAGGGACGATGCCCAGGTTTTTCCGCATCTTCCTTACTTCCAGCAAACCTTCCTGCATATGATCCGGCATGTCCTTCATCACCGATCTTGCAATCTGAAAGTCGGAGAACCCGAGGATTTTGGCCTCGCGCAAAAGGTTTGCAGGCAGATCGGCAAGGGTATTATAGGTTTCCAGTTCATTTTTCAGGGTGAAAATATTCCTGAGTTTATAAAGGAACCAGGCATCAATGCGTGTGATTTCGCGGATCTTTTCCACCGTCCAGCCTCTGGAAAAGGCATCGGCAATTACAAAGATACGCATATCGGTGGGCTCGTTGAGCTCCTTTTCGACGTCTTCAAAAGCCAGGTCGCGGTTGCCCACAAAACCATGCATGCCTTGCCCGATCATACGGAGCCCCTTCTGGATCGCTTCTTCAAAGGTACGGCCAATGGCCATGACCTCGCCAACACTTTTCATACTGCTGCCGATCAGCTTGGACACGCCGATGAATTTATTCAGGTCCCAGCGAGGAATCTTGCAAACGATATAATCCAGGGCAGGCTCAAAAAACGCGGAGGTTGTTTTTGTAATGGAATTCTTGATTTCGTGCAACCCGTAGCCAATGGAAAGCTTTGCGGCAACAAAAGCCAGCGGATAACCGGTGGCCTTGGAGGCCAGGGCACTCGAGCGCGATAACCGGGCGTTGACCTCAATTACACGGTAGTCTTCCGATTCAGGATCGAGGGCGTATTGAATATTGCATTCCCCGATGATGCCAATGTGCCGGATAATCTTGATGGCCAGCTGGCGGAGCGTGTGGTATTCCGAATTGGTGAGGGTTTGTGAGGGCGCCACCACAATGCTTTCCCCGGTATGGATCCCCAGGGGATCGAAATTCTCCATGTTGCAAACCGTGATACAGTTGTCATGGCAATCACGGACCACTTCGTATTCCACTTCCTTCCATCCTTTAAGCGACTTTTCCACCAGGATCTGCGGCGCATAGGAAAAAGCCTTTTCAGCCATTTTTCTTATCTCGGATTCATTGCTGCAAAAGCCACTGCCCTGTCCCCCCAATGTGTAAGCGGCACGGATAATGACAGGATAACCCAGGTCCCCGGCTGCTTTTACGGCACCTTCAATGCTGGTTACAGCGAAACTCTGAATGGTTTTCACCTGGATCTCATCCAGCTTCTTGATAAACAGGTCACGGTCCTCAGTATCCATAATGGCCTGCACAGGGGTTCCCAGCACCCGTAAGTTGTGCCGTTCGAGAGCCCCGTTTTTATACAATTCAATGCCGCAGTTCAGTGCGGTTTGACCCCCGAAAGAAAGCAGGATGCCATCGGGTTTTTCCTTTTCCAGGACTTTTTCAACGAAGTAAGGTGTAACGGGCAGAAAATAAATCGTGTCGGCAATACCTTCAGAGGTTTGTACCGTGGCAATGTTCGGATTGATAAGAACAGTGATGATACCTTCTTCACGCAAGGCCTTTAAGGCCTGCGAGCCTGAATAGTCGAATTCACCTGCTTCTCCGATCTTAAGAGCCCCTGAACCCAGTACGATAACTTTGCTGATTGATTTGTCCATGATTTTCAAAACCTCAGAAAATTTAGTCCTATATTTGGCCCAAAATTACAAATATTTTCAAATTCATCTTGCATATTTATTAAAATGTGCATATATTTGCATCATAATTGAATAACTATTCATCATGGGGAACAGAACAGAAAGGCTCTTAGCCATCAGAAACATTATCTCGTCGCAGAAAGTATCCAGTCAGGAGGAGCTGCTGGACCTGCTTGAGAAAAAAGGATTGAACTACACGCAGGCAACCCTGTCGAGGGATTTGAAATTTCTCAAAGTTAATAAAATATCCGATAACGAGAAGGGCTATATTTATGAATTACCTGATCAGCATCACATTCCGGGTCAGGAGCTGGCGGAGAGTTATGCCGCACAGGGATTTGTATCAATCCGGTTTGCCAACAAGCTGGGGGTGGTTAAAACCCTGCCCGGCTACGCACCCAGCATCGCTTCCCTGATCGATAAGGTGAATCCTTTTGAAATTGTGGGCACGCTGGCAGGGGATGATACCATTCTGATTATCCCTCACGATAACGTTACTGAAAGAGATGTTATTAATACATTGATAATTATTATACCTGAATTAAAGGATAAAATCAAGTAAATTGCATGAAAAAGGGAAAAGTTGTACTTGCCTACAGTGGCGGTCTGGATACTTCTGTTATTCTGAAATGGCTGATTGATAAAGGATATGAAGTGATCGCCTATGTGGCTGATGTCGGACAGGATGACGATTTTACTGCAGTTGAGAAGAAAGCCTTGCAGATTGGTGCTTCCAAGGTATGCATCCGGGATTTGAAAAAGGAATTTGTTACCGATTATATTTTCCCGGCGCTGAAGGCCAATGCTGTTTACGAGAACCGTTACCTGCTCGGAACCTCCCTGGCCCGGCCGCTTATTGCCAAATACCAGATTGAAATAGCCCGGGAGGAGAACGCTGAATTTGTGTCTCACGGAGCCACAGGCAAGGGAAATGACCAGGTGCGCTTTGAATTGTCGTATTACGCCCTGAATCCCGGAATTAAAGTCCTGGCTCCATGGAAAACCCAGGAATTCCTGGATCAGTTCAAGGGAAGGACCGATATGTTAAACTATGCAAGGGATAAAAAGATCCCCGTCAAGGCGACCGTTTCAAAACCTTACAGTGAAGATGACAACCTGATGCACATCAGTCACGAAGCGGGAATACTGGAGGATCCTGCATTCAGGCCTGAAATGGATATGTTTACCAAGATTCTTCCGCCTCAGCAGGCTCCGGATAAAGAGACGAAGCTTGAAATACATTTCCGTGACGGGATTCCGGTCAAGGTGGTCAACCACGATACCGGCGTCAATTTGACTGATCCGCTGGAATTATTTGTTTACCTGAACAAGGTCGGAGGCGAAAATGGTATCGGATTGCTGGACATGGTGGAAAACCGGTTTGTCGGGATCAAATCCAGGGGTGTTTACGAAACGCCGGCGGGAACGATCCTGTTGCAGGCCCATATGGATATTGAGGGTATTGCCATGGACCGCGAGGTGATGCGTCTGCGCAACATGCTGTCCCCCGTATTTGCCGAAATCGTGTACAACGGATTCTGGTTCAGTCCCGAAATGGACTTCCTCCGGGCCGCAATCGATAAAAGCCAGGAGCTTATTGATGGTACCGTATACCTTTCATTATACAAGGGAAATGTTATGATCAACGGGCGTGAATCTCCCAGTTCGCTTTACAACAAGGAACTCTCCAGTATGGATATAGCAGGCGGCTTCGATCAGAAAGACAGTGCAGGCTTCATCAAAATCAATGCAATCAGGCTGATGGCCCACCACGCCATAACAAAAAGGCAGGGCTGATTATCCTGAGGCATTCCGGATTATTGGGTTAAAACAAGAATGAACTTCAGGTAACGGTTACCGGAAGGATAATTTTTATTGTCATGAAACTTTGGGACAAGGACATAGCGACCGATAAGCTGATTGAGCAATTCACGGTGGGCAAGGACCGCGAACTCGACCTGCTGCTGGCCCGTTACGATGTACTGGGATCCATGGCCCATATCATGATGCTCGAAAGTATCGGTCTGCTTACAGCGGCTGAACGTCTGGAACTGCACCGCGAGCTTATCGCCATACACGGGATGATTTTGCAGGGCGGGTTCATCATCGAAAAGGGGGTTGAAGATGTCCATTCCCAGGTGGAACTCTTGCTTACCCGCAAACTGGGGGACATTGGGAAAAAGATCCATTCAGCCCGGTCGCGCAACGACCAGGTATTGCTCGATATCAAGCTGTTCATCCGCGACGCTTTGCACCGCGTAGTGGAAAATGTGAACAGCCTCTTTCAGTTACTGATCCTCCAGAGTGAAAAGCACAAAGATTTGCTGATCCCCGGTTATACGCACCTTCAGGTGGCCATGCCTTCATCCTTCGGGCTCTGGTTTGGCGCGTTTGCCGAGTGTCTTACCGATGATCTGCAGATCCTGCTCGCTGCCTACAGGATTGCAGATCAGAACCCGCTGGGTTCTGCAGCAGGATATGGCTCATCCTTCCCGATCAACCGGCAGCTGACCACGGATTTGCTCGGCTTCGAGAACATGCATGTTAACGTGATCAATGCGCAGATGAGCCGCGGCAAAACCGAGCGGACCACGGCCTATGCCCTGTCTTCCCTGGCCGGCACCCTGTCGAAAATGGCCGGGGATATCTGCCTTTTCGCGAGCCAGAATTTCGGGTTCCTCACCCTCCCGGAGGAGCTTACCACAGGTTCAAGCATCATGCCCCACAAAAAGAATCCGGACGTGTTTGAAATCATCCGGGCAAAATGCAATAAAATTCAGGCCCTGCCCAACGAGATCGACCACATCTGGATCAACCTGACTACGGGATATTTCAGGGACATGCAGATCATCAAGGAATCCTTCCTGCCTGTTTTTGAAGAACTGGATCATTGTATCAGCATGCTTGCCTATGCTATCGCGAAAGTGGTGCCTGCAACTGACATTCTTGAAAACGATAAGTATCAATATATCTTCTCAGTAGAGGAAGTAAATAAACTTGTTCTTGAAGGTATGCCTTTCCGGGAAGCCTATAAGACTGTGGCAAAAATGATCCGGGAGGGGCGTTACCACCCCAATCATGCCGTGCTGCATACCCATGAAGGCAGCATCGGAAACCTCTGCAATGACAGGATTGCCCGAAAGCTGGAGATGCTGTTGCAGCAATTCCGTTTTGAACGAAAAGACCAGGCATACCTGCGTTTATTATCCCTGTAGTATGGAGATGGAAAAACAAACCATAGTGATCAGGGTGGAGATATCAACCCTGCTGGGCCAGAATGGCAAGGTCAGCCGGAAAAAAATGGACAGGCTTGCGATGGTGATTACGAATCTCCACAACAGTGGCATGCATGTGCTGGTGGTTTCTTCCGGCGCCATTATCCTGGGCTCTGAAAAGCTCAAGCTGCCGCAGCTTCCCGACACGCAGCTCGATATGCAGGCAACGGCTGCCGTTGGCCAGGCGGAGCTGATGCGCTGGTACCAGCGCTCTTTTGATGAATATGGCCAGATCGTAGCCCAGGTTTTGCTGACCAGCGATATCATTGCCTATCCCCAGCGGGTGGAGAATACCCGGAACACTTTCAATACCTTGTTGGAGATGAGCATCATTCCCATAATCAATGAGAATGACCCAGTATCCACTTCAGATATTGAATTTGATGATAATTATCCCCTGGCGCTTATTGTTGCACAGATCGCCAGGGCTGATTTCATCGTCATTAAAATGGAAATGAACGGAAAATACCTGATCGTTCCCGGGAACAACCTGGCTGCCATGGTGGTGGACGGAGAGAACGAGCTGCAGGAAAAACTCGAATCCTGCTGTCACGTCATGATGAACGGCAGGGTTTCAGGTGAGCTGGATTTTCCGGCTTCCATAGGTGAAATTGTATTTTAACCAGAGGGACATGTTGAAGGATATCTATATGGATTACAGAGAAGCATTAAAGGACAAGCGCCGGATTGTGGTGAAGATTGGAACCTCTTCTCTTTCTTACCCGAACGGGAGGATGAATTTTCACAGTATTGAAAAGCTGGCTTATGTGCTGAGCGCGATCCGCCAGCGGGGAGTGCAGGTTATCCTGGTCACCTCTGGCGCTATTGGCGTGGGAGCGGGCCGCCTTGGACTCACAGAGCGACCGAAGGAACTGGCTAAAAAGCAGGCCCTGGCCGCTGTGGGTCAGGCAGCCCTGATGAAAATCTATCAGAAATTCTTCGAAGAGTACAACCAGACCGTTGCCCAGGTGCTGCTTACCAAGGACGTGGTTACTATACCCGGCGGCAAGCAGAATGCCAGCAGAACCCTGCACAAGTTGCTGGACATGGATATCATTCCGATCATCAATGAGAATGACACCATTGCCACCTATGAAATAGAATTCGGTGACAACGATACCCTTTCTGCCATTGTTGCCTCTTTGATTGAAGCAGACCTGCTGGTGATTCTTTCCGATATCGATGGACTGTATTCAGCTGATCCCCGGACGGTAGACTCCGCCGAGATCATCCATTCCGTGCTTGAGGTCACCCCCGAATTGGAACAGCTGGCTTCAGGAGCCGGATCCTCCTTCAGCACCGGGGGAATGGTTACTAAAATTACAGCGGCCAAAATTTGTCAGAAAGACGGAATAGACTGTTTAATCACCAGTGGATCTGATCCGGCCATTATTTTCGACATCCTTGCCGGAAAGGAAGTTGGAACCCATTTTGTCGCAAACACGAAAAAAACCGTAAACCATGCATAATACGGAAGACAGCCTCAGCATGAAAGCAAAGCGGGTGAAGCAGGCTTCCCGTGAACTTGCCCGGATGAGGACCGACCGGAAGAACCAGGCCTTGCTGACCATTGCCGGCATCATTGATAAAAACCGGGAATTGATAAAGACGGAAAACAGCAGGGATCTGGCGGCCGGAATAGAAAAGGGGCTGTCAGCTGCCTTTATCGATCGCCTGACCCTGGATGACAGGCGTATCGAGGGATTGATCCGTATACTCCACGAGGTGGTAAATCTGAAAGATCCGGCAGGAGAGATTTTTAACATGAATGCCCTGCCCAATGGATTGAAAGTAGGGCAGATCCGTGTGCCTATAGGCGTTATCGGGATCATCTTCGAATCACGGCCCAATGTCTGCATTGAAGTAGCCGCCCTGACCATCAAATCGGGAAACGGCGTCATTCTCCGCGGCGGATCCGACGCCATCCATTCGAACCTCCTGCTCACAGGGCTCATCCGGAAAGGACTTCAACAGGCGGGACTCCCCGAAGATTGTGTGGCAATGGTAGAAAACACCCAGCGTGAATCGGTTTTACAGCTGGTGAAGCTTAAGGAGTATATTGATGTCATCATTCCCCGCGGCGGACTGGAACTGATCCGTTTTGTGGAGGAGAATTCCGTAATTCCGGTCATCCGCCACGACCTGGGCATTTGCCATACTTTTGTTGATGCCGCTGCCAACCGGGATATGGCCTTGAAGATCTGCTACAATGCCAAGGTGCAACGGCCCGGCGTTTGCAATGCCATGGAAACGCTGCTGGTCCACAGCAGCATTGCCCCGGAATTCCTGCCCGGCATGAAGGCCAGCTATGACCAGGCCGGAGTAAACCTCAGAGGCTGCGAAAAAACAAGAAAGATCCTCCCTGGCATTGAGGCGGCTGTGGAGGAAGACTGGCGCACCGAGTACCTCGACCTGATCCTTTCGGTGAAAATCGTGGAAAGCCTCGATGAAGCCATTGATCACATCAACGAATACAGTTCCCATCATTCCGATGCCATTGTGACCGATAGCTATGAGAATGGCATGCGTTTCATCAGCGAGGTGGATTCGGCCGCCTGCTTTATTAATGCCTCCACCAGGTTCAGCGACGGAAATGAATTCGGACTGGGCGCAGAAATGGGAATCAGTAATCAGAAACTTCATGTAAGAGGTCCCATGGGATTGAAGGACCTGATGGCACCAAAATACATCATTTTTGGGAACGGCCAGGTGAGAACATAATTTTTTCATCAACAAATCAACAAATCAACAAATCAACAAATCAACAAATCAACAAATATTATCTGCCATGCAACCATTGACTGAATTCATGCAAAAGCTCGAGGAGATTACCGTAAAGGCATCTCAGATCGACAAGGAGCTTTTTGAAACTTATAATGTGAAAAGAGGCCTCCGAAACCAGGACGGATCCGGTGTTTTGGTCGGCCTCACCAATATCGGGGACGTTATAGGGTATGAAAAAAAGGACAACATGATAACGCCCTGTGAAGGCAGGCTTTTTTATCGCGGTATCAATGTAGAAGACCTGGTGCACGGATTTCAAAAAGATAAAAGGCATGGTTTTGACGAGACTGTTTACCTGCTGCTCACCGGTAAGCTGCCCGGAAAGGATGACCTGGAAGTCTTTTCCTCCTATATGGCTGGCCACAGGGATCTGCCCCACAGCTTTGTGAACCTGATCCTTTCCTTCAGGGGGAAAAACATTATGAATATGCTGGCCCGCTCCGTGCTGGTGATGTACACCCAGGATGATGAAGCGGAAAATTATTCCCACATCAACCTCCTGAAGCAATCCCTTAACCTGATCACCAAATTCCCGGTTATAGCCGCGTATGTATACTTTGGATTCCGGCATACCTATCAACAGAAATCTTTGATCTTCCGCCATCCAGATCCTGAGCTGAGCACCGCGGAAAATTTCCTCTACATGCTCAAGGGCGAGGACTACAGCCGTCTTGAAGCCGATATCCTTGACCTGGCACTGGTGCTGCATGCCGAACATGGGGGGGGTAACAATTCCACCTTTGCCACCCGCGTGATCAGTTCAGCCGGGACCGATACCTATTCTGCCCTTTCGGCCGGACTGGGTTCCCTGAAAGGCTTCCTGCACGGGGGAGCCAACCTGCAGGTGGAGGAAATGCTGAAGGACATCAAGAAAAATGTCAAAGACTGGAAAGACAAGAAGGAAGTACTCGGGTACCTTCGCAAAATCCTCAAGGGTGAAGCCGGGGACCGCTCCGGAAAAATCTATGGTATCGGGCATGCCATCTACACACTGTCGGACCCCCGGTCGATCCTCCTGAAGGATAAGGCCCGGGATCTTGCGGAAACCAAAGGCAAATCCGATGAATACCAACTCTATGAGCTTATCGAGGAACTTGCCCCGGAAGCATTTGCCAGTTTCAAGGGAGGCAATTCCAAGGTGGTGAGCGCCAACGTTGACTTCTATTCGGGCTTTGTCTATAAATGCATCGATATCCCCAAGGAACTCTTTACCCCGATTTTTGCCATTGCCCGCATGGCTGGGTGGTGCGCCCACCGGCTTGAAGAGGTTACCTTTTCTTCCAGGAGGATCATACGGCCTGCCTATAAAAATGTGTTTGGCCGGGTAGATTACGTACCGCTTGAAGAAAGAATATAATTTAATGAATACCCTTTAGTATGTGGGTGGATATAGTAAAAATGTAACATTTTCATTATATTTGCCCTCAATGAAAAGGGTCAAATGATAGTATTTTGTAAAAATAATGAGAATTTAGCCAAAGCGCGACCAAGTTGAGAATGGAAAAGACCAGTATCCCAAACGGCCATTCTCTTATCAACAGGAATGGCTTTTTTTTGTAATATGAATTAAACGACGACCTTTATTATGATCAGTAACGGAATACCGAGAAAGCAGGGATTGTATGATCCTTCAGAGGAGCGCGACAGTTGTGGTATCGGATTTGTCGCCCAGATAAAGGGGATAAAATCACACGATATCATCCACCGTGGTCTTGAGGTGCTGGAAAACATGTCCCACCGCGGAGCCGAAAGCTCCGACAATGTCACGGGGGACGGGGCAGGTATTTTAATACAAATACCCCATAGTTTCATTCTGGCCAAAGGCATCAAGGTGCCGGCGGAAGGCACATATGCAGCCGGACTTGTTTTTCTTCCCCAGGCGGAAAAAGAAAGGCAGGCCTGTGAGACCATTCTTATAGATACCCTGGTGGCTGAAGGGCTGGATGTTATAGGTTTCCGGGATGTCCCGGTGGACAATTCCATCCTGGGAGAGATCTCCAGGAGCTCAGAACCTTTCATCCGGCAGATTTTCGTGACGGGTAACCAGGAGCAGGATGAGCTGGAAAGAAAGCTCTACATTGCCCGAAAGCAGGCCGAAAAAAAAGTCCGTGAATCCGGTATGCATAACCGGGAGGCATTTTACCTTCCCAGCCTGTCTTCCAAGATTTTAATTTACAAAGGGATGTTCACTTCCCACCAGCTGCGGCAGTATTTTGTTGATTTGCGTGATCCCAAGCTCGAAAGCGCCATTGCCCTGATCCATTCACGCTTTTCCACAAACACTTTTCCCACCTGGGACCTGGCACAGCCATTCCGCTACCTGGCCCACAACGGTGAAATCAATACCATAAAGGGAAACCGCATGTGGATGAGCGCCCGTGAATCGCTTATGAAAACCGGCGTAATCGGAGAAGACCTGAAAAAGATCTTCCCGGTCATCGAACCCGACAAAAGTGACTCGGCCTCACTCGACAATGTACTGGAATTCCTGGTACTCACCGGCAAATCGCTGCCACACGCCATGAGCATGCTGATACCGGAATCGTGGAACGATAAAAATCCAATCCCGGAGAGCCTTAAAGCTTTCTATGAATATCATTCCACCATTATGGAACCCTGGGACGGCCCGGCTTCCATTGTTTTCAGCGACGGACGTTTTATAGGGGGTACGCTCGACAGGAACGGACTCAGACCTTCACGTTACATCGTCACCAAAGATGATATGATCGTGATGGGTTCGGAAGTTGGGGTGCAGGTATTTGCCCCCGAACAGATCAAGGAAAAGGGACGTCTCCAGCCGGGCAAGATCCTCCTGGTGGATACCAAATTCGGGATCATCGTCCCGGATGAGGAAGTAAAACGACAGTTGACCGAGCGGAATCCATATTCCAACTGGCTTAAGGAAAACAGGATCGACCTGAGCGACATTCTTGCCAAACAACGGGTACCCACCACCCTGGGGGATGCCCACAACCATTTCCTGAAGGTATTCGGTTATACCAAGGAGGATTTTGATGTACTGATCAAGCCTATGGCCCATGAAGGCCAGGAACCGGTTAGTTCCATGGGGAATGATACCCCGCTGGCTGTCATGTCGGACAAGCCCCAACGCCTTTTCAACTATTTCAGGCAGCATTTTGCCCAGGTGACCAACCCGCCCATTGATCCTATCCGGGAGGGCCTGGTCATGTCGCTCACCAATTATATCGGGTCTCTGTCCCGTAACCTGCTTTTAGAATCCTCAGCCCATTGCAAGCTGATTAAATTCCGCAGTCCGATTGTCACCAATACCGATCTGGGCAAGATCAGGAACCTGGATCAGGACCAGTTCTCTCACCTGGTAATTCCCATGTTGTTTGCTGCAGACGGTAAAAATCCGGGGGGAACGCTCAGCAAGGCCATTACTGATATGTGCAGGAAAGCCGAGGAAGCCGTCGACAAAGGCTGCAATTTCATCATACTTTCCGATCGTGGCATAAGTCCCGAAATGGCACCTATTCCCTCACTGCTTGCTGTTTCCGCAGTGCATCACCACCTGATCAACGCCAAGAAAAGGATGCAGGTCGGACTCATCGTGGAATCCGCTGAACCCCGCGAGGTCAACCATTTCGCCCTGCTGTTCTCCTATGGGGCCAGCGTGGTAAATCCCTACGGGGCCTTCGCCATCATTGAGAAGCTCTGCGAGACAGGCGAGATCAGGTTTGACTATGTGACCGCCCGGGAGCATTTTATCAAGTCAATTGATAAAGGACTTCTTAAGGTAATGTCCAAAATGGGTATATCCACCCTCCGCAGTTATCATGGGGCACAGATTTTTGAAGCCATTGGCCTTTCAAAGGAAATCACAGAAAAATACTTCACCGGAACGGATTCACGCATCGGGGGGATCACCCTGGATGAAATAGCCCGGGAGGCTTTGATCCCGCATAAGATGGCCTATTCGCCCGAAAGCCAGGACCAGCTCGAACCGGAAACCCTGGGCATCTACCATTACCGCAAGAATGGGGAACAGCACGCCTGGAACCCGGAAACCATAGGCTTGCTGCAATGGGCTACCCGGACCAACGATTATAACAAATTCAAAGAATTCAGTGCCCAGGTGGATTTTGAAAACCGAAAACCCCAGTTTATCCGTGGTTGTGTTAACCTGAAAAAGGGCAACAAGGTTCCGCTCAATGAAGTGGAACCCGTTGAATCCATCATGAAACGCTTTGTCACCGGTGCCATGTCCTACGGTTCCATCAGCAAGGAAGCCCATGAAGCGCTTGCAGTTGCCATGAATAGCATTGGCGGAAGAAGCAACACCGGAGAAGGAGGAGAGGATGCATCGAGGTTCAAGCCACAGCCTGACGGCACCAGCACACGAAGCGCCATCAAGCAGGTGGCATCGGGACGGTTTGGGGTAACCACCAATTATCTGATCAACGCCGACGAAATCCAGATCAAAGTGGCCCAGGGCGCCAAGCCGGGTGAAGGCGGCCAGCTGCCGGGTCATAAGATTGATACCATAATTGCCGGACTCAGGCATTCAACGCCCGGGATCACACTGATTTCACCCCCGCCGCACCACGACATATATTCCATCGAGGACCTGGCCCAGCTTATCTTTGACCTGAAATGCACGAACCCAAGGGCACGCATCAGCGTCAAGCTGGTGTCGGAAAAAGGTGTGGGAACCATTGCAGCCGGTGTGGCCAAGGCTCATGCCGACGGTATTACCATCAGCGGATGTGAAGGCGGCACAGGCGCCAGTCCGGCCAGCTCTATCAAGCATGCCGGCCTGCCTATGGAACTCGGGATTGCGGAAGTACAGCAGACCCTGGTGATGAATAACCTGCGCGACCGGGTGGTACTGCAAACCGACGGACAGCTGAAGACGGGAAAGGATGTGGTTTATGCCGGTCTGCTGGGTGCGGAGGAATTCGGGTTTGCCACCGGATCACTCATCGTGCTGGGATGCATCATGATGCGGAAATGCCACCTGAATACCTGTCCGGTCGGCATCGCTACCCAGGATCCGGAACTGAGACAGCGCTTTATCGGGAAATCGCAAAACCTCATCAATTACTTCCGCTTTATTGCTACGGAAGTGCGCGAGATCATGGCGGAAATGGGATTCCGGAAATTCGATGACCTGGTTGGTCGTACCGATTTCATTGAACAGCGCAAGGACCTGGATCACTGGAAGGCCAGCAAGCTGGATCTTTCACAGCTATTGTTCCGGCCGGAGGAATCCTCCAAATATGACACCCATTGCACCTGTTTTCAAAAGCACAAGATCGACGATGTTCTCGACCATGAATTGATTAAAATGGCCAACAAGGCCATCAAGAATAAGGAGAAAGTATGGGTATTCAAAGAAATAGCCAACACCGACCGTACTGTGGGCGCCATGCTTTCCGGTGAGATTACACGGATCTATGGAGAAGCCGGACTGCCCGAGGCAACCGTAATCTGCAAGTTCAAAGGCTCAGCCGGACAATCGTTCGGTGCCTTCCTGGTAAAGGGGCTCCAGTTTGAACTGGAAGGCGATTCCAACGACTACCTGGGAAAAGGATTATCCGGAGGAAGGATTGTTGTGGTTCCGCCAAAAGGGTCCACCTTCAAACCCGAAGAAAACATTATTGCCGGGAATACCCTGCTGTACGGAGCCACCAGCGGTGAAGCATATATCCGGGGCATGGTCGGCGGCAGGTTTGCTGTGCGTAACAGCGGCGCCATAGCCGTTGTGGAAGGTGCAGGCGATCATTGCTGTGAATACATGACCGGAGGCCGGGTAGTTGTGCTGGGCCATTCCGGCCGCAACTTTGCTGCCGGGATGAGCGGCGGTATTGCCTATGTGCTGGATACAAAGGGCAATTTCGATTATTTCTGCAACAAAGGCATGGTGGAACTGAGTCCTGTGGGCGACCGCGATGACCTGATTGAATTGCAGCGGCTGGTCAACAACCATTACCTCTATACCCGCAGTGAGTTGGCAGAAAAGATCCTGGTGAACTGGGATGAATACCTGCCCCGGTTTATCAAGGTGATTCCGCTGGAATACAAAAAAGTACTGGAGGAGCAGAAAATCAAACAGCTTATACAGAAGATCCAGCGCACGGAGGACGAGCCGCATTTCCATTACTAATCGTTACGAATCGCTTATATCTCTATTATATGGGAAACCCGAAAGGATTTATTCAGATACAACGTAAGGTTGCAGGATACAGGCCCCTGAATGAAAGAACTTCAGATTTTGGGGAGGTGGAACAAACCCTCAATGAGCAGGACCGTCAGGACCAGGCCGCGCGCTGCATGGACTGCGGCGTGCCCTTTTGCCAGTGGGGCTGCCCGGTCATGAATAACATGCCGGAATGGCAGGATGCCATATACCGGGGCGACTGGAAAAATGCCATCGATCTGCTGCACATTACCAACAACTTCCCCGAATTCACCGGCAGGATTTGCCCGGCCCCCTGCGAGAATGCCTGTACCCTGAATATCCACGGCGAACCGGTTACCATCCGGGAAAATGAAGCCGCCGCGGCTGAAAAAGGATTTGAAATGGGATTCATTGTCGCAAATCCCCCGGCTGTGCGCACAGGCATGAAGGTGGCCGTGGTGGGTTCGGGACCATCGGGACTTGCCTGCGCGGACCTGTTGAATAAATGGGGACATCACGTCACCCTGTTTGAGAAAGATGATGCCATTGGCGGCCTGTTGCGTTACGGCATCCCGGATTTCAAACTGAACAAGAGGGTAATTGACCGCCGGCTGGAGATCCTCCTCGAGGAGGGAATCGTTTTTAAAACCAACACACATGTGGGAGTTGATATAAAGGCTATTGACCTGCTCGGGCATTTTGATGCCGTGTGCCTTACCATCGGTGCCATGAAACCACGGGAACTTGCGGTTGAGGGTTCCGGCCTTAAGGGCGTGCATTTTGCCATGGATTTCCTCACCCAGCAGAACAGGATCAACCGGGGTATTCGCATACCCGATTCGGAAAGGATCCTGGCCACAGGAAAAAATGTTGTGGTCATCGGCGGAGGAGACACCGGCTCGGACTGTGTGGGCACTTCCATCCGTCAGGGAGCCAAAAGCGTCAGCCAGATCGAAATTTTGCCCAAACCTCCCGAAACCCGGCTTCCCAGCAATCCCTGGCCATTCTGGGCGAATGTCCTCCGCTATTCGAGCTCTCACGAAGAAGGTTGCGAACGCGGCTGGAGCCTGTCAACCAAAAGATGCCTCGGGGAGAACGGAACGGTAAAAAACATTGAAGTGGTTGAGGTTGACTGGATCGATCAGAACGGGAAAATGACCATGAGGGAAAAACCCGGATCTGCCAGAATGATGGAAGCTGACCTTGTGTTGCTGGCCATGGGATTTGTGCATTGCATCCATGAAGGTGTGGCCGGGGAATTCGGCCTTGAATTTGATGCCCGGGGCAATATTAAAGTAGATAGGAATTTCCAGACCAGCAAACCCGGGGTATTTGCTGCCGGGGATGCTGCCATCGGTGCTAGCCTGGTGGTGCGCGCCATCTTTCAGGGCCGCAACCTGGCACGGGCAGTGGATAATTATCTAAGGAAGAAGAAATAATCGCTTTGAAACATCAGTATTTACCTGATAACTGCATAACTACACAACTACACAACTGCACGACTGCATGGCTGCACGACTGCAAAACTGCAAAACTGCATGACGCGTCACTCCATGGCAACATCCTACAAAGGAATCCTGTATGCAGTAATCACTGCCGTTTTGTTTGGCGTCCTGGCCATTGCCCTCAAGTTTTCGCTCTCTGAGCTTACCCCGGCAGATATAACCTGGTTCAGGTTTGTACTGGCCTTTAGCATGCTAGCCCTGTATTACTATTTCCGGAAGCCCGAGTACCTGCGTATCCTCCGGCGGCCCCCGCTCATCCTGATTATTGCCACACTCTGTCTTTCCCTGAATTACTATGGATTCATCGAGGGGCTGAACCTGACCACACCCAGTATTGCCCAGATCTTTATTCAGCTGGGACCAGTACTGCTTGCTGCAGCGGGATTTATCTTTTTCCGGGAACGCATCACCTGGAGGCAGATTACCGGATTGTTCCTGGTGGTTGCAGGATTGCTGATTTTCTACCATGAGCAGTTCGGCCTGATCCTTTCCGGAAAAGGCACCTGGCAGACCGGGGTCATTTGGATCCTTGTGGCAGCGGTAGCCTGGGCCGGGTATTCCGTCCTCCTGAAGATCATGGTGTTGAAATATCCTCCCATCCAGTTGAACCTGGTGATCTTTGGATTGCCTGTTTTGCTTTACTTCCCCTTCGTGAATTTTGGACACTTTGCCAGTCTCGGACTGGTAGGATGGTTGATCCTGATATTCCTGGGGCTCAACACGCTCTTTGCCTACGGATTGCTTTCCATGGCCATTCAATACGTGGAGGCCAATAAAGTGAGCGTCATCCTCATCCTGAACCCCATACTCACCTTTGCCCTGATGGCCATTCTCTCCAAAAGCGGTGCCACCTGGATCCAGCATGAGCAATATACATTCATCACCCTGTTGGGAGCAATGATAGTGCTGGTGGGTGCTGTCCTCACCATCTTCCGAAAAAACAATCCGGCGAAAACTGCGGGATAACAAAATCATTCCTTAACTTTATAATATATTTGTCTTCTATCTGATTCCGATGCCCATCCTGACCTCTATAATCAACTGGCTGAATGTAAAAAGGGTTCATCAGATGGACCTTTTCAGGAAATATCCTGCCGAAGTACAGCAGGATGCTTTTCAAAAGCTTATTGCCAGGGCTGAGGGGACAGAATGGGGGAAGAAATTCCGTTACAAATCGATGACCAGTATTGTTGACTTTCAGTCTGCCCTTCCCCTGCAAACCTATGAAGAAGTGAAACCTTACATCGACCGTCTCCGGCATGGCGAGCAAAATCTTCTGTGGCCGGGAGAAATCAAATGGTTTGCCAAGTCCTCAGGCACCACCAACGATAAAAGCAAATTCATTCCTGTAAGTGCAGAATCCCTGAAGGATTGCCATTTCAAAGGGGGGAAAGATGTACTGGCCATTTACTGTCAGAACAATCCCGAAACCAACCTGTTCTCGGGGAAAGGACTTACGCTCGGGGGCAGCCACAGAATTGACAATTATCAAAACCAATCGTATTACGGTGATCTCTCAGCCATATTGATCGAGAACCTGCCTTTCTGGACGGAATTCATCCGCACGCCCAGCCAGGAAATTGCCCTGCTTGAAAAATTCGAGGAGAAGCTGGAACATATCTTAGAGGAATCTGTCCAGGAAAATGTCACCAGCATTGCCGGTGTCCCTTCCTGGAACCTGGTGATGCTTAAATTTATTCTGGAGCGAACCGGCAAAAAGAACATCCTGGAGGTGTGGCCCGGACTGGAACTTTTTATTCACGGAGGGGTCAGTTTCTCCCCCTACCAGGAACAGTTCAGGAAGCTTATCCCTTCGGAGCAAATGAAGTATATGGAGACCTATAATGCTTCTGAAGGATTTTTTGCCATACAGGACAATCCCATGAGTCCCGACATGTTGTTGATGCTGGATTACGGCATTTTCTACGAATTCATACCCATGGACCAGCTGGAGAAACCCAATCCGGAGATTCTCACCATCGGTGATGTGGTGAAAGACGTCAATTATGCCCTGGTGATCTCCACCAATTCGGGACTCTGGCGTTATATCATCGGGGATACCGTGAAATTTACCTCCACCTTTCCGCATAAACTGATCATTTCAGGAAGAACCAGGCATTTTATCAACGTATTCGGCGAAGAGGTCATGGTTGATAATGCCGATAAAGCGCTGAGAATTGCCTGCGATAAAACCGGCGTGGAAATTACCGATTATACAGCAGCTCCGGTTTTTATGTGTGATGAACACCAGGGAGTCCATGAATGGCTGATTGAGTTTACCCATCCGCCGCAGGACATAGATTATTTCGCTACCCTGCTTGATCATGCCCTGATGTCGATCAATTCGGACTATGAAGCCAAAAGATACCGGAACCTGACTCTCGATAAACCGATTGTCCATGCAGCTGCATCCGGTACCTTTTACCGCTGGTTGCAGGAAAAAGGCAAGCTCGGGGGACAGAACAAAGTGCCCAGGTTGTCGAACGAGCGGCGCTACCTGGAGGAATTACTTGAAATTCATGCGCAGATAAAAGCCAATTAAAATATGAGTATGCACATAGCGGTTGCCGGCAACATCGGCTCAGGGAAAACCACCTTAACCAGCCTTCTTTCCAAGCATTTTGTATGGGACGCCCATTATGAAGACGTTGATGACAACCCTTACCTGAATGATTTTTACAACGATATGCAGCGCTGGTCGTTCAACCTGCAGATATACTTTTTAAATACCCGTTTCAATCAGATCCTGTCGTTCCGACGCTCGGGCAAAACCCTGGTGCAGGACCGCACCATTTACGAAGACGCCTATATATTTGCCCCTAACCTGCATGCGATGGGACTCATGTCAACAAGAGACTTTGAAAATTATTTCACCCTGTTCAATATGCTGGGATCGCTGATCCAGCCGCCAGACCTGGTCATTTATCTGCGGGCCACCGTTCCCACCCTGGTAAAACAGATTCAGAAGCGGGGCAGAAAATACGAGGACAATATCCGGCTGGATTACCTGCGCCGGCTGAATGAACGCTATGAAGCGTGGATTGAGTCGTATAAACTGGGCAAGATGCTGATCGTGGACGTCGACACTTATAATTTCATCGACAAGCAGGAGGACCTGAGTGTGGTGATCGACAAGGTGAATGCTTCCATTCACGGCCTGTTTTAGTCGAAGCCTTTTAGGTTAAAAGGGTGCTGCTGATCGTATTCCTGATATCCACCCAAACCTCCTCCCTGATCTTGGCTCCGGGTTCTTCTATTACCTTTCCGGCCAGGAGTGAACCTGTCTTACCGCTGATTTCAGGTCCCCTGTCTCCCAAGAAACCATAAAGGAATCCGGCGGCATAGAGATCACCGGCTCCCGTGGTGTCGATACATTTTACGGGGATTGGAGCAATAGTATGGGTTTTTCCATCCTGCTTCACCAGGGATCCCTTTTCCCCAATCTTTACGACGGCGGTATTGCATAACGCGGAAATGGCGTCAAGGGCCAGCTGGGGATTGATATGGCCGGTAAAGGCCCGGGCCTCTTCCTCGTTGGCAAAAACGATGTGAACATAATCCCTGACCATGCGCTGCAGGAAACCGAGATGGGCTTCCACCACGTTGAAACTGGCCAGGTCCAGTGAAACCGTCATCCCGCACTGTTTTGCCATTTGAAGTGCCGCTTCTACCAGGGCCTGGTTTTGTACCAGGTATCCCTCGAGGTGAAGGTGGTCATATTCACGGAACAGGGACAGACTAAGCTGCTGTGGTGACAATTCCAGGGCTGCACCCAGGAAAGTGGCCATGGTACGCTCGCCGCCAGGGGTTACCATGGCCTGTGAACGGCCCGTGCTGGAAGGGCTTTCGGTCAAATGCGGCCGGATACCGGCCAGGATCATATCCTCCCTGAAAAAATTACCCGTGGCATCACGGCCTGTTGTACCTATAAAGCCAGAGACAACCCCCAGCCTCGCCAGTCCATGAATGGTATTCGCCGCAGATCCCCCCGAAGCCCTGTGCTTTTTGCAGGCTTGCGTGGCTTCTTCAAGACTGAGGGCTGCTTTGGCATCAATCAGCTGCATGCTGCCCAGGGGCAGGGAAAAGCTTTTCAATACGGCATCATTTTCCAGGAATGTAATGATATCCACGAGGGCGTTACCGATTCCGAGTACTTTTTTCATGACAGAATGATTTAAATGAAAAACCCTGCGAGTGTTCAAACCCTCGCAGGGTTTCTGAATCGTGCTCCTCAGCTAAGACTCGAACTTAGGACCCTCTGGTTAACAGCCAGATGCTCTAACCGACTGAGCTACTGAGGAATTTTTTCAGGTTGCAAAAATAATAGATTGGATTGAATTTTGCAAAGGAAAAATTCTAATTCTTCAGGAAGTCTTTATGAAACGGACTTACGGTCATTGCGAAAAGGCTGTTATCATAAAATAGCATGTAATGTATTGATCAATCAGTACCTGTCTTTTACAGTATTCATTCAGTTCTGATTAATTTGACTAAACAATTGTCTTCATGAATGGTTTCTCAGAGAAAAGATAAACAAATGGGAGATGGACTTAAAAATTGAAAAATGCAAACCCTGTGAAGGTGGAATAGCTTCTTTAACGCTAACCGAGATCACTGCATACAAAAAGAAAATTCATGCTTCATGGAATGTTGCCGATAACCATCGTCTGGTAAATGAGTATTCATTTGTTAATTACAAGCACACCATGAGTTTTGTGAACAAGATTGCTGCTTTGGCTGAAGAGGAAGGTCATCATCCGGTTTTGCATGTTTATTTTGCAAAAATTATTATTGAGATCTGGACCCATGCCATCAATGGTTTGTCAGAGAATGATTTTATTCTGGCTTCTAAAATTGATGCCCTATAAATGCTCGATCGAAAATGTACATAAACCGATCTATTGTATTTTTCGATGGTGAATGCGGCCTTTGCAACCGCCTGGCCCGGTTCATCCTTCAACGCAGCAACAAAATACAGATTGCCCCGCTGCAATCGGATACAGCAAAAGCACTGTTGAAGCAGGACCTTGCTGGGATTCTGGCATTAAACACCCTGGTATTGTTTGAGAATAACACCCTTTACTTTAAATCAAATGCCGTTTTGCGCATTTTCAGGAAAATGCATGGTCCATGGCCGCTTCTCTTTATTTTTACGGTTGTGCCGGTATCGGTTCGCGATAAACTTTACGAAGTATTGGCCCGTAACAGGCGAAGCTGGTTTGGGCACAGTGAGCATTGTGGACTTAAAAACAAAACCATAGAATGAATAACCAGGGCATCCATACCAACCGACTGGCATACGAAAACAGTCCATACCTGTTGATGCATGCCCATAATCCTGTAGACTGGTTTCCATGGGGAGAGGAGGCTTTCTCCAAAGCCCGGGCTGAGAACAAACTCGTGATCGTAAGTATCGGATATGCTGCCTGTCACTGGTGTCATGTCATGGAGCTCGAGTCCTTTTCGGATGAGGAAGTGGCTCAGCTTATGAATAAACACTTCGTTTCAATTAAAGTGGATCGGGAAGAACGGCCTGATATTGACGGCATTTATATGAATGCCATTCAAATCCTTTCGGGAAGGGGAGGCTGGCCGCTGAATGCCATTGTTCTGCCCAATGGCGAACCCGTTTTTGCCCTTACTTACCTGCCCCGCGAAAGCTGGATAAAATTGCTCGGCAACATGCAGCAATTGCATGAAAAAAGCCGCGAAGAATTGGTACTTCAGGCCCGGGAAATCACCGGGAGAATCCTGCAATACCATGCTCAATATGCGAAGTCTCCGGATCCGGCAACTGCAGACACGGATGCCGCGCAGAAAGCATATCGGAATCTTATAAAATCCATTGACTTCAGGGAAGGGGGATTGCTTCATGCTCCCAAGTTTCCCATGCCGGTTGTGTTTGAATTCCTGCTGCAGTACTTCCATTTTTCCGGAGAAGGTAAAGCCCTGGAAGCCGTTACTCTTACGCTCGATAAAATGGCCATGGGCGGCATATATGACCAGATCGGAGGTGGTTTTGCCCGCTATTCGACGGACGATTATTGGAAGGTACCGCATTTTGAGAAAATGCTGTATGACAATGCCCAGTTGGTGAGCCTTTACTCCCATGCCTTCCAGCTAACCCGGCATGAACCGTATGCCCGGGTAATTCAGGAAACCCTCGGGTTTGTCAGCCGCGAAATGACTTCCCCCGAATCGGGGTTTTATTCGGCCATCGATGCCGATGCCGGGGGAGCGGAAGGTAAGTTCTATGTCTGGAATTATGATGAATTCGAGAAAATTCTTGATGAGGATGAGCGCTTCATTCTTGATTATTATTCTGTTATAAAAAAAGGGAATTGGGAAAATGAGCAAAATATTTTGTTCAGAACGTTACCTGATGAAGCTTTTATTCTTGAAAGGGGAATTTCAGCCGAAAGCTTTCAAAAACATGTAATACAGATCGGCAAGAAGCTGCTCCGCCATCGGAACAACCGGATCCGGCCATTTACCGATACAAAAATTATTGCATCATGGAATGCCTTGATGATAAACGGTTATCTCGATGCCTATGCCGCTTTGGGCCATGAGGATTATCTGACCATGGCCATTAAGAATGCACAATTCATGCTCCAAAAGTTAATAAGCGATAAATCTCTTTTTCGCAATTATAAGGACGGGAAACGCTATACCCAGGGCAAACTCGACGATTATGCCCTGGTTATAAGGGCATTGATTTCATTATACCAGACTACATTTGATGTCCACTGGCTTGAACAGGCCCGTATGTTAACGGAGCATACCTTACAGCATTTTCTGGATACCCGGTCGGGACTGTTTTTTTATACTTCCGATCTGGATGAGGTGTTGATCGCCCGTCAGTTCGAAATACCGGATCAGGTGATTCCTTCTTCCAATTCGGTAATGGCTTTGAATTTATTTTACCTGGGGGCTATCTATGACAACAGGGATTATACAAACCTGTCAGAAAAAATGCTCTCCCATGCACGGTCAGGTATACTTGAATCAACAGCCTATTACGCAAACTGGGCCAGACTCCAGATGCACTTAGCTCGTGCACCCTTTGAAGTTGCACTGGTGGGTGAGAAACACCTGGAACTGAATCGCATACTGAACCGGCATTTTTTACCCGATGCCATAATCATGGGATGCAAACAGGATAGTGATTTAGCCCTTTTGCATCACAAATATGTGGAAAGGCAGACCAGCATTTATATTTGTAAAGACAAGGTTTGCAGCTTGCCCATGACTGATGTGACCGAAGCCTTGAAACTGATGGGCAACATTTCCCCATTCACCATTTCTTCCTCAGGCCCGAAGAGGCCGTAAACTTTGCCGACACGGACATAGTTCGGGTTGCCTGCCAAGTTAATGAGTTCAAAACCATTGTTTATTAGCTAAATACTATAGCAGGCGGTAAAATTTTGATTATCGGGTTTATATTTTTACTTTTATGAGTGTATAACCTTTGTTAACCTGACCCATACAACAATCCCACAGACCGGTTTTACCCCGGTGGTCGTGTGAGGCTAATACCAGCAGGTTATAAAAGTGGAGTTCAGAAACCACTATAAAAACGGGGCGGGACTGAAAAGCCTTATGAGTAAGAAATACCTTAAATCCACCTTTTATGAAACCCATGATTAAAACTTTGGTTCTGTTGACCTTTTTGTTAACTGGCAATGTTGCCTTTTCACAGAAATTTACACCGGTAACCGAGATTCCTGAAGGGAAAGCGCTGGTGTACATTTATCGCCCGGGCAGCATGGTAGGGGCGGCCGTGCATTATTCCATCAATGCCAACGATACAAAAGTAAGTGAGTCACATTTGAGAAATAAATCATACCTGGTATTTTTTGCGGATCCCGGAAGGTATACCTTTTGGGCACAGGTTACGAATACCCGCAGAGAAGTTGATCTGGATGTTGAGGCAGGCAAAACCTATTATGTAAGGGGGGATTGCTGCGAATTAAAAATACCGGCTTTGGAAGAAGCAGAGAAAGAAATCATGAAGTGTGATTTATCGACTCATTGAGCGGTATGTATTCATTTAACCCAGGATGAATAAATATATATTTTTGGTCATTGCGCTGGGCTTTCATCATGGCAACGGTTCTTGCCAGAAAGTGAAAAGCGTTGTTGAGGAGCCCGATCAGAAAATCGTGATCCTGTCCGGGAATCCGGAGACCTTTAAAAAAGCAGGCAGTTTTTACGTAACTTTTGATTATACGGACCTCAAAGTTGACGGCTATGACAATGAACAAGCTTACATTGCCTACATGATGGATGATGCGGAAAAACGCAAGAAAGGCAGCAGTGAAAACTGGTTGAAAAAATGGTACAGCAACCGGGATACCGTCTATCAGCCAAAATTCATGGAATTATTCTCCAAATACGGAGCGGCCAAATTCAAAGCAGACACAGTACAAAGTGGCCAGCCGTATATTATGGTCTTGCATACGCAATTCGTGGCTATAGGTTTTAATAAGAACTTCACGAAGTCGCCGACATACATCAATGTCTTAGTGACGATTAAAGGCAGCAGCAATGCTGATCCGCTGGTGATTTCGATGGAGAACATTATTGGTGATGAAGCGTTCAGTTCGTATTCCCCTGATTTCAGAAGAATTGAAGAAGCGTATGCCAAATGTGGCAAAGAACTGGCCAGGTTTTTGCTTAAGAATATATATTAACGGTTCTTGCCTGTAGTGCTCCCTTTCATATTGATCAATAGCCGCCTGAAATAATAGATTTTCAGGCGGTTTTTTATTTACCCCCCGCCCGGCGATGTTTTCTTAACTTCGCCGCATATTAACGGCAGTTTGCAGCTTCTGTACCAGTGGTTTGCAGAAAGTCACGGACCCCAATCCATTAAAATTCATATTTAATCAATGCTATAAGGTATTAGGCCTGAATTTTGTCTAAAGCCAATCCGCTATTGATTTGTTGTGGCAGTTGGTATAAAGGGTAGTTAAAAACTACATTTTAAGTGGTAAATACTGGAATACAAGGCATATTCTCATCGAACAATTACTTTCCCCTGTATGCAATTTCCATTTTCCCTAAGCCTGTAGAAATACATTCCCGGAATCAGATGGTTTATCAGGATTTTCCTGTTTTCAGGCAAGGGTTGCTGCAATATCATTTTACCCCGGACGTCATATAATTCAACGATTGCAGATTCTCTGACAACGGATACCTCAAATACAATAAAATCGGCAGCTGGATTTGGATAAACACGACTGCTCATTTCATATATTTCGGGGATCCGACTCTGCACAGCATAATAGTAGGATATTTTCATAACAGCCATCCACTGATTGGTGGCATCGTTCCAGAAATAATAATTTGTTAAGATGCAGTTTCCGTCGGCATCAAAGGTGAATTCTTCCTTATAGGAGCCAAACCACTGGCTGGTAGTATCGTTCCAGAAATAGGTCATAACCAGCGTATTGTTTCCGTCCGCATCAAAGGTGAATTCTCTTTTTTGTTCACCAACCCACTGGCCGGTGATTGCGTCCCACGCGTACCAAATCATCAAAGTGGTGTTCCCGCTGGCATCATAGCTGTATTCCCGTTTTACCGAAGCAACCCACTGGCTGGTGGTTTCATCCCACTGGTAACCAATATCCAGCGTATTGTTCCCGTTGGCATCGTAGGTATAGTCATTTTTACCGGAAAGAACCCATTGGCCGGAAATTTTATCCCAGTTGTAGGTAATATTCAAAATGTTGTTCCCGTCAGCATCCCAGGTATATTCATCCCTGCTCGTGAAAATCCACTGACTGGTGTTCATATCCCACCGATACCAGATACTTAATGTGTTGTTATCGTCGGCATCGTAAGTTAGTTCTATTTTAAAGTCACCCACCCAGTGGCTGGCATTGTTGTCCCAGTTATACCAGATGTTGGCAATCTTGTTCCCGCGTTCATCCCAGATGTTTACCTCTTTATAACCACCAACCCAGTTTCCGGTGATTTCATCCCGGAAGGATACAATCTTCGACGTGATGTTTCCGCGGGTATCGTAGGTGTATTCTCTTTTTTGCTTACCGACCCACGCTTCAAATATATTGTCCCAGAAATATAAGATAAACAACGTATTAGCTCCACTGGCATTGTAGGTGTACTCTTCTTTATAATAAGAAGTCAACTTCCCGGTGGTTTCATCCCGGAAGTATCCGACCAACCTGATATTGTATCCCCTGGAATCGTAAGTGTATTCTCTTTTAGCGGTTACAATCCATTGATTTGCCGTAGTGTCCCATGACTCGGTAATGGTGCTGTCGATTTTCTGCGCACCTGCCGGAGAAGATTCTGATGGATTGCTTTTCGATATTTCTTGCTTTACAGGATGATGATTGAATGAAATATGAATGGATTGTGCCGGCATTCCGCCATTAAAGATGAACAGGAGTGTACCCATCACAGCGGATATACAGCTTGTTTTCATCTGATCGGAATTTGGTTACGCATTGGGTAGCAAATAATGGAAGGGGAATAATATGCTGAAAGTTACAGCAACAATGCGCAGATGTCAAGTAGATTTTGACAAACAGAAATGACTACTCTTAAAAGAGTAAAGCAGAAATGATCTTCGTTGTTGCCCGATCTTAAATCTCGCGCATCCGCTGGTCAAAATTTGCTTGACTTCCGCTACTGATTTTTGTAACTTGTAATCTCCTGAAACAAATTTATACGCAGGGCAGCTTTCCAGTAATCAGCGATGTTTTAAAAATCAGATTTCCTCCGATATTGTTTGGGGTTTCGCTTTACTTATTCTTAAGAATGATGAATAACAGGAGCAAAACAAGCATTACCAAAACCTTGATTTTGGGAATGCTATTATTTGTATTCAGCAGTTGCATGGAAAGCGAAACGAATCTCTATGCACAAGAAACCGGAAGTTTTACTGATCCGCGGGATGGCAAGGTCTATAAAACTGTAAAAATAGGCGATCAATGGATCATGGCAGAAAATCTTGCATACAAACCGAATCAAGGCAACTATTGGGCCTATGGTAATGATACCAGCAATGTCGCCCGATATGGCTACCTCTATGATTGGGAAACCGCAAAAAAAATTGTCCCTGCGGGTTGGCATTTACCATCAAAAGAAGAATGGACGACCTTTCGAAAATCATTAGGCGGTAAAAGGGCGGTATGGAAATATTCGCAAATGGTTTACAAACCAATGGTGTATGGTGGCGGCAGCGGCTTTAATGCCCTGTTAGGAGGAATGTTAGATTGCAATGGTAACTTCAATTATTTGGGTGAGCAGACCGATTTTTGGAGTTCTTCTGACAGTCGTTTTGATGGGCCATGGCACTTTGCCTTAAATAGCAATAAGGATAGTATTCCACATGGCTCCGCTGACACCAGAAAAGATGGTTTCGTCGGCTTAAAATCCTATGAATGCTATGGGTGCGGTAAAAGCGTGCGTCTTTTCAAGGACTGATGAGACACTGACAGGGGTTATAGTCAGTAAGGGTTTTGGTAGTATGCGAAGCCTATCTCCCGCGTCAGGTTTCAATATCTGTACTGGCAGCACCCCGGGTCCCTTACTGGCCTGAGCATCGAAAGGTAATGCACGATTTTTAAATGTTCATGAGTTTAACTAAAACTACTGATCCATAAAGAAAAGACAATAAGAATACATAAGACTTGCCCTAACACCATTGAGGCAATGGTAAGTTGCGGACAGGACGCGCCTTCGACAGAACTTTATCAGAAATCGTATGATGCTTTGCCATAATTTCCATAAAACTTGTTTTGATAGCCTATGCAAACCACCTAGATGTTGGAGGGCAGCCACTCAGCTGTTTAATAATCCAAAACTATATTAACATTCCAGGTATAGATTTTATCATGCCCGTCATCACTATCTACTGCTCCCGCTAAGGCTTCTGCAAAGCTTAGACCTACTTCTTGGTATGAATCATAATCAATAGCACTTGCAAAAATCCAAAAATTATCATACAAATCGTAGTAAGATGTAATAAAAGATGTACATCCTAATTCGTCAGTTATTGAGTTTTGACATTCTAAAATAAGGGTACCAGCCTCCCCAAGGCAAACAGATATTTTCACCCCCTCACCAGCAGGCACTCCTTCATGAGTTACACAAACGCTCGCAACAGTTTTAACTCTTATCACGTAAACTTCTTCTTTTTCTTTTGCTAAACAACTGCTAAGGAATAAAACCAAGCATAGCAAGCTTTCCGGGATTATTCTCAGTTTCTTCATGGAATGCAGGTATTATGCTGAATTTAAGTGTAATAAGTTAATCAATAACATTGAAAAAACCAAATAAAAGCAACTATCCGGACAGCAACTATGGGAGTAAGCAAAATTCTTTGAACTGGCACCTCATCCTTCAGCAATATTAAAACCCGGTTCATCGCCGGGTTTTTTATGGATGCTATAAGTATTCCTAATTATCAATTTTTAATATTTGAATCACTTTATTCATCAAAATCCTCTTGATTTCAGCCTGTACTTGCTGCAAACTTTGTATACCATAACTACCTTAGCGTCATTTTATTCGCATCCCAATCCATCCAATACCCTGCTCGATGAAGTTTTCTTAATTTTGCTTAGCAGGGGAGTTTCCGATGCAGTGCCCTTTTCATCTAAATCAAAACCGCCTGAATTTCACAGATTTCAGGCGGTTTCGGAGATTTTACCTCTCTTTTCTGGTTGTCTTCGACCAGGATTCGAACCCTATTTTTTATAGCCTTATTATCAATGCTTTACGAAGTAACCCGATCAGGAGGTCTCGAATTTTACCCCTTTCAAAGATTTTATAAAATAATTTTACTTGTCCGAAAATAATAAATTATTTCGAATTTTTACGGAGATACCTAAAATTAACACGATCGTAACTTCAAAATGTTTTTTATTGTATTGAAAATTACGAGGCTCTCAAATTTTCAATACAATAAATGTCATCTTAATTATGAATTGTTACGATTTGACCTTTTCATGGCAATGATTTAAAAATAATTTGAATATTTCTTTTCTATTTTCTGATCTGCAAGTAAGTTCAATAGTATTAATTTCTTCTTTAGGGGCATTACAACGAATTTTGATTATAGATCCTTTGACCATTTTGGTTTCTGCATTTATTGCCCATTCTGAAACCTTTTTACCCACTGCACCGATTGCCATTCCTACCAAGACACCTGCAACACCTCCACCTCTTGCACCTCCAGATTTCAATGCCTGAAAAAATCGTGACGAAGCACTAATTTTTCTCACTTCTATTTCTTGGGTATCTATAAATTCAATAACGGTAACTTGAGTCAAATTTAAAGCTACATGTAGTTCTTCCTTTTTAAAAATTACGGAAAAAATAATTTTTGAATCTATAAAGGTCACAATATGTGTTAATTGTGTTTCAGCAAATTTTTTCCCAGCTAATAAATTATCAAAGTTTGTCAAACCAGATAAATAATTAACACAAGAAACGTGTGTACCGTTATCTGAAATTAAACCGGTACTTATAGATTCGTCATTATTTTGATAAATTGAAAATTTAATTTCTTCTCCTTTCATAACTTTTGAATTAATTGGTTTATAATGCAATATAATTAAAAATGTGGTTACATATTAATTTTAATCGATGTTTATCGTTTTGGGAAAAAAATGTGAATTCTCTGGGTCCACTAACAGGACTTTTAACAAAGAAAATTCTTAGTAAATTAGTATTGTGACACTCAAATTTCACAGACATGAAAATCGATGCACAACATAAGTTCATAGAGGAAATAACAAGAACTAAGGTATTTATAGTACGTGATCAGATTAAGGGTGGTATTAGGGAAGAGGAAAATCCTTATACCGGTGAGTCAATTATCGTCACAGAGGAAGAAGATCATATTAAGTTTGGTGAATACACAATTGCTGGCTTCCCATTTTTAGAGACATATTTCAAACATCTCCATAAGCGGGTCAACAGTTTCTTACAGGAAATTAATGCGAATAAATATGATAAAACCTGCAACTATGAAGCTTATCTTGATGATTTAAGAATTGAAATTGAAAGGTTGATGCAGACAGCATTTGAAGATTTTCATGGCTTAACTCGGTATAAATATTTTACCGAAATTGTTCATGTTGATTTCATGAATGTTGACCATCATTGGCAGCTTGTCGAAATACCTCCAGATCATTTATTAAACAGAAGAATACATGACTTTTCATCCCAGTTAGCTGCAATAATTTTTGATATTCAGGAGAAGCTAGCTACAATGTATTCGGGTAATAAAGCTGAATCCGTCGATACAAGGATCAGCTGCAGAGCGAATAGGGAAGAGATTCAAAACTTTTTTTACAGGTTAGACAGACTCAATAGTGATGGCGATCAAATCCTTACCAGAGAGCAAATAGACCATTTCTTGCAGGTAAATTTTCAAGGCTTCGGTGAACCCATCAAAAGGAGAATATTGAATCCTGTTGGACTAACTGAGGCCGACATTAGATACTTCATTTACGATTTCATTAACCGTTTCGATCCAAAGGGTGACAGACAAATTTATGCGCGAATATGCAAGGACAGTTTTCTGCAATTTGAAAAATCGGAAATATCAAGCATAGCCTCCAATTTCTCAAAGAAGCCCAAAAAATATTTCCTCGGGTAAATCAGCAACCAAGAAATCTTCTAAGCGAATTATAATTAGTATAATACGTATTCTCTTTATTTCAGATTTTTACACTCGATATTACAATGGCGTAATATCCTAAAATTTGAATTATGGTGAAGATTGTTGAACACAAAGCTGAGAGACCCACGAGATGGATGCGGTCTCGTGAGGTCAGGGAAATGCTGTCCATCAGTGACAGTACATTGCAGACCCTCCGGATAAATGGCTCAATACCAGCTTATAGACTAGGAAGCAGCTGGTTTTACAAAGAGAATGAAATTATCGAGGCACTTGAAAAAAGCAAGTTAATCAAAAGTGAAAGGGTACAGGAATCATGAACGAATACCTTTTAAATCTGAAGATTGGGGGCCTTGAAAAACAGGTGGATGGGGTAACGAAAATGTTGAAAGCCATCGAAGATCGGCTTTCTGTAGGTGAAAAGCTCTGGAATAATAGTGATGTAATCCGCAACTGGGGAGTTTCTGAGCGTACTTTAGCATCATGGCGTAGTAAGAAGATGATCGGTCACGTAAAGGTCAACGGCAAGATCTATTATACGCATGAGGATCGTGAACGCTTTTTAAAAGTAAACCGTGTTCCATGTTCCGTTACCACAGGGTAAGGGAAGCAAATACAGTAATGAAAAATCGTTTGATGAAATAGCAGATAGATCCCCGGCCAACTATAACAAAGGCCGGGACATTATTAAAAAATCAAGTGAGTATAAATTTTGCCTACCGAAGAGTATTTTATCGTGGTTAAAGGAAATAGAAAAACAGCCACCTGATATAATTGGGTTTTCAATAGCAAGGCTTAAATACCTTCTTTCAACTATAGTTACCCATCGACAAGATAAACACCCTATGGCTTATTCATTGTTGAATATGGGATACCTTCAGAATATTGTTCCAAGGGCAGGTGAGTACCTTGTCTTTCTGAAGGATCAGGAAATCATTGAATGGGTAAATTATTCTGCAGGAAGAAATTCAAGGTTGTACAGGTTAACCAAGCAGCATGAGGGGAGTATCGTTTATAGGCCCATCACAGATAATTACCTCATCAGAAGGATTGAAAGATGTTATCAGCAAATTAAGCTGCAAAACAGCAAAAAGTACCCTTTTCTGAATCGGTTTGTAAACATGGTACGCATAGACGAGGAGGCTGCTTACGAAACTATTGAAAGAACCTATTCGGAAAATCCTGACAGGGAGAAAGCTGAAGCCAGAAGGTCATTTTCCATAGGTGAGATATTGAAAATAAAAGCAGGGCACATCTACATCAAGGTGAGTTCCACAAATCACAGGTATGATACAAATTATACACGGCTACCGGGTGAATTGGTCCAGCATCTTACAATAAATGGAAAACCACTGGTTGAGCTCGATATCAGGAATAGCCAGCCATTTTTCGCAGTAAGTCTTTTTAATCCTGCTCCTGAAATCCAGAAAATTATTGGGGGAAGCCTTACTATGTACGTCAGAAGTCAGCGTCTTTCAGAGCAGCATGATATTATACTGTATACCTCACTGGTTACCACGGGTAAATTTTATGATTTTATGATGGAGCGGTTCACTGAATATGGGATTAAATACAGCGATCGGAGCGATTTTAAGGAACAATGCTTTAGTGTGTTCTTCGGGAAGCAGAATGCAATACACTATAGTAAAGCGGTTAAGCTGTTTTCAGAGACTTTCCCGAATGTGTATTCACTTTTTACCAAGATCAAGGAAGACGAGCACAGCAGATTGGCAATTTTACTGCAAAGGATCGAAGCATACATTATGCTTGATTGCGTGGCCAGAAAAATAAACACTACCTATCCTGATCTTGAGTTTATTACCAAGCACGACTCCATTTTGGCTGCAATAGATCCTGATGATGCCGTTGAAATTAGAAAACTGATGCAGGAAGTGATTGCAGGTGTGATTGGCTATTCACCAATGATAAGGATTAAACGCCCCTAATTCACCATATAAGACCTACCACCATCATTAATATATAACCTTCATATTACTATTCCATTATGTTTTCCAAAAACTTGTAATTAACTATAATACAATATAATATAAGGATTGGTCTGTAAATAATGACCTTTTCCTACTGAGCCCGGGCAACAACAGTTCGGGCTTTTTGCTATGTATATTGATAATCAGTTTTTTCATATGAGATGACATTCAGAGCCAAAATAATAGTTGGGAATGGGTCGTCACTCCTCTGGAAACAGAATGGATTTTTTTATGAGGCTTGATCTGATAGATTTATTTTTTAAAAAAGCTGCCCCCAACGAAGGAGGCAGCATCCTAAACCTAACATACGCCTAACTGCTATCGTTTTTCAGTGGTTTTTGGATTTTAACGTTGGCAAAAACCATCTCACAAACAATGCCTAAAAATTCAGCATAAACCAACCATTATCATGTATAATTCATAAAATTATCCTGAATAATGAGCTCTCATACTCATTGCCATTGATTACGAAGATCAAGCCATATAAACCCTTCATACGGACCAAGGTGACATAAACCACAGTACCTTTCCCAATCAAAGGGGTTTCATTTAACGATTTTACCGGGAAAGGACAGAATACACGTCGAAGCTTTCGGGATTTATCGATGACTAAAAGGGAGTAGGGATTACAGTAGAACTTTGCTTGATAGATCTGATCCATATTAATTCAGATACCAGTTTGAGGATTTCGTTTCCAGAATGTATTTTAACATGGAAACAAAGTCAGTGCACTGAACACCTCGATCAAGAAAATTATCGATGTAAGAGGATTTGTTTGCACCTGTGAACAGGTTATAGAGCCGCCACAGATCAATTTCTCCACTGGAATTCCTTCCAAAAGGTTTGCTGCCATAGTAATCTCTGGCAATAGCAGAAACCTGAGCATCAGAAAAAGGAATCGTAGGAATGGTCTTCTTTTCTTTAACAGGTAAGAATTGGTACATCTTCGCCCTGCCAATCAAATGGGCAAACTGGCTTTCAGATAGACCATACTCAGGTAATTCCTTCATAATATCTATCTGCTTCTGAATATTATAACCAGAAATCATTTGTGAAGCCTTTTCGAAGAGATCATGCAAATTTAACACCCTGATCTCTTCCTGAAATCCATCAGTAGAAACACATAGATTCGTACAAACCTTGTTCTGAAACCCGATAAAGAGCTTAAACTTCTCAGGAGACTTCCTGCCACGCAGGTTATCAAGGTTGTAGGCTCTTACTCCTCCCACTGATAAATTCAGCGGATTGCCATTAATGGTTTCAGTTATAGACGGTATCTCAATGGTAAAGGCCATCCTCTCGTAATAGATGGTCTTCTCATGCTCTAGGAGCTCATCAGCGGGCTTTCCTATTGCCTCTGGTGTTCTGCCCTTAATTGGGTGAGAGACTACGACCACAGGGCTGTTAATCCGTTCTCCGTTGAACTGTGTATGGATCGATTCCATTACCAGATCAATAAACTCAGAATGTGAGATGGTGGATTCGTTGTCCTTGGCAAATACTGGAATGATGCACTGCCTTTTCATCAACTCATGATGTATGAAGCTGGTATTGGCTGTAATAAACCTAGTAGATTCAGCCACTTCAGGGACAATTTCCCTGCTTTGTACTGCAACAAGTTCCATAGCATTAAAGATTAGTTGTGACAGGTATCTGGCTGACAGTAATCTGTGCTTCTGAGCACCAAGCCCTCAAACGCTGTCCAATCTTATCAGTAATTAAAAACTGGGGCTTATCCATAAAAAGCCCTGTCCTGTCTTTGGAGGCTTGAGCGTAGTGTTTGATATCAAGATCAAAGACTATGGTGAATTCATAGTCCATACCTTCACGGGTGACACCTTTTAAGCCTACTTTCTCCGGTACATATTTGCCGTTCCTTTCGTTAAGAACATAGTCCTGTTTTGAACGAATGGTGGCAATAATATGACAAGGAGACTGAAGTAACGCCTGAATAAAAGCATTGTGGCGTGGAGTGAGCTTACTCCAGTTTGTGAAGGAATTTCCCATCATGTTGCCATGAGTTTCTAAAATTCCGCCCGTTCCTTCCCATTCGTGCGAGATGCTATCAAGGATAATAACCTCCATACCTGCCTTTTCACATAACCTGAGGGCTTCAATATACCTTTCTGGTGAAAATGGTTGACCAAGGCTGAGGACATTATAATTCCCGAGATGGGAATAAAGATCTGCTGAGAAGTTCTCTGTGTCAATGATGGCAACCTTTGACCAGTTGCCTGTGATTCCATAAGCCATAAGGAGGGAACTGTATGTTTTTCCTGATCCTGAAGGTCCTTGTAAGCCAAGTTTTATTTTAACTTGTCTTCGTTCTGCTTTGCGTATTTCCATAAAAATAAAGATTATGGGGAAAGACTTACGCCCTTCCCCGGTTAATAATTAAGCATGCTGAAGTGCCCCCTCAAACACAGTCTCCTCAATGGATTCAGCTTCTTTGGAATACTCCCACCGATGAGATAGGGTGACAATCTCTCCTGTCTCAGGGACCGCGAATTCATAAGGCTCGCATTCCACCTTCATGATTGACCCCGGCAGCTGCTGGCCAATCAAGGTTTTACACATTTCTTCACTGAACGTTGAGGGCAGGGAAGCTTTCTTTGCAGTGGCATAATACCTTCCGGACTGTTGGGATTTTACCAGTTCAAGACCTCCTTGGAGGATCAATGCGAAGAACGCCACCCCATCAGAGTTCACCCGCTTGGAATAATCAGAAATTGTTACCATAATAGATGTTGTTAAATATTAATAAATTAGAATGACGGGGGTATGTTCACCCCTCAAGGTTGAGAGGGGGTTGTATTGCAGGGGTGGTCGGTATTTACACGTGGATATTTATTAAACTAAAACTGGTTGACTCATTGTTTGCTAATGTTTGTGCTTTTGTTTATCTTGCAGGTACATAGGCAACTGACCATATCCGAAAAGCAACGGCTCATAGACGCGGACGTTGGCGTTCATTGGAACAATACCCTGAAGCAAACTTGAAACAGATTAAAACAGATAAATTAAAATAAGCATTAACAATCAAATTTTAGAAAAATGAAAAAACGAAACTTTTCGATTCGCCTATTATTTTTAATGGGTGTATTTTTAGTATTTGCAAGCAGTTGCAAAAAAGATGATGATGACAATGGTAACAATACCGCCAATACATTTACCGACCCCCGCGATGGCAATGTTTACAAAACCGTAACCATAGGCTCACAAGTATGGATGGCAGAAAACCTGAAATATTTGCCGGGTGTTGTTGGCCCTGCTACGGGTTCATTAACAAACCCATATTTTTACGTTTACGATTATGACGGCACTAGCGTAACTGATGCCAAAGCAACAGCTAATTATAGCACTTATGGCGTTTTGTATAATTGGGAGGCAGCCAAAGCAGCCTGTCCTGCGGGCTGGCATTTACCCAGTGATGCCGAATGGACAACTTTAACCAATTATTTGGGAGGCGAAAGTGATGCCGGCGGTAAATTAAAAGAAACTGGGACAATGCATTGGTTAAGCCCCAACACCGGAGCAACCAATGAATCCGGCTTTACAGCCCTTCCGGGTGGCATGCGTGGCTCTGATGGGTTCGATGAAATTGGCTACAACGGTAACTGGTGGAGTGCTGTGGAGAGCGATGCAGCAGGCGCATGGTACGTTAATGTGAACTACGCTGACAGCTATGTACGCACGGGCAAATTCCCCTCAAAGGCGGTTGGGTTTTCTGTCCGATGCGTGAGGGATTAATTTATTTGATTCATTATTAATAAAACTGTCTATCGACTTTTTGATTTAAAAGAAAATGACATAAGAATTATAGAGTTTAATTTAGGATAAATCCAATACCCATCATCCCTTCGTCACTATATAACTACAGCCATATTATATAGAATATCAATATATTACAAAGGTTTGGTGAACATAATGGTAGTGGGGTTATAAGTAATATTGAAAGTGCTGAAAAATAATTTCATCCAGCCAGCTTCTCCTTCAACACAGCCATATCCTCCGATATCTTTTTATCAATCACTTTTGAGTAAATCTGGGTAGTCTGTAGATTTTTATGCCCCAGCATCTTGCTCACTGTCTCAATCGGCACTCCATTAGTGAGTGTGATTGTGGTGGCGAAAGTATGTCTGGCTATATGGCAGGTAAGGTTCTTCTGAATTTCACAGATGTCTGCAATCTCGGTCAGGTAGCTATTCAGCTTCTGGTTACTCCTCATAGGTAGCAGGGTATTTTTGGTTGAACATTCGGGATGGTCAGCATACTTCTCGAGGATTCTTAAGGCCTTCGGGAGAAGTGGGATACTAAATCGGTTACCTGTTTTATTCCTTTCACCGATGATCCATTTACCGCTATCAATACCCGTTGAGATATCATTGGGAGTTAATTTAGCAAGGTCAGCATAAGATAATCCGGTGTAGCACATGAACAGGAAGATATCCCTGACCACCCTGAGCCGTTCAATCTTGATTTCTTTGGCCTCTATGGCATCAATTTCCTGCTGGGTGAGGTATGCTCTATTGGGATCCTGATAGGTTGTCTTAAACTCTGTAAAAGGGTCTCTGTTGATATACCCATATGCTATGGCTTGGTGGATTACTTTCTTCAGCTGTTTGATATAATTCATGATGGTGTTATTGTGATTTGAATAATTGGTTCTCAGGAAAATTTCATAGCGTTGAATAAACTGATAGTTTAATCGATCTAATGGAATATCTTGAATACCAAATTCATTTACTATGAACTTTTTTAGTCTTTCAATGGAGATGAAGTATCTGTCAACGGTATTTTTCACATACTTACTGCCTTCATCCTGTCGCATCATTTTGTTGTTTTCCTCATATACCTGAAGGAGTGTTTTGTTTATTTTGCTTTTCCCATTAATAGCGTTTTTTAAATCATTAACATCAAAATAATCACCTGTTTCCAGCAGGTCATTGAAGTGTTTATTTACTTTAATCGAGAGGGAATCCAGCTGGTGATTAATAACCCTTACCTCCTCGCGATTTCCCTTTAATCTTTCCGTACGTTTATTCCAGTTTTCAGCAAGAGCATTTTGATTGGTTGAAATTTCCGTTCTCTGACTGTTCAGGGTAATCCTAAGGTATACCGGGTATTGACCTTTGACATTCTCTTTACCGGTTTTTAGGTAAAAATGCATTTTGAAATTGAAATCCATGCTGCTCATTTATTAGTTAATAATACAATACAAAATTAACACTGAGCAAGGGTTTTTCGAGCTGCAAAACACTGCAGAAAGCTGCAAAAGATGAGGCACTTAAGCCTCAATCGAGACCATTTTTTGAAGATTATAAAATAGGTCTCGAATTTTCCCCCTCAATACGGGGTTTTTTCGTAAATTTCAGGGTAGTGCTAAAAATAAAAACGCCTGATTCTCATTGATTTCAGGCGTTTTTGAAAGTTTCGGTGTCCTCACTGGTTGTCCGACCAGGATTCGAACCTGGACAGGCAGAACCAAAATCTGCAGTGCTACCGTTACACCATCGGACAGCGCAATTTTGAGGGGGCAAAGTTATACAAAAAACCGTTTCTGCAAATTATTTGTTCTTTAAGGGTTGCATTTTGTACTTTCCAAGCTGCATCAGCCCGTCCTTAGTCATGATGCTTCTCTTGCCCGCCAACAGGCTATCGGAACAATACCGGTTGTACTGGTAGGATTCCAGCAGTTCACAGGCCGCATCTGACAGAACGATCTCCTGACCTTCGGGAAGCTGAAGCTTTATATCCACTTCCGGGAACAACCAGAAATCTTCCTCCTCGTTGACCAGGTACTTGTCGAGATACAGCGCAGTATCCTGCTGCTCCCAGGTGTAGCCGATCCGGTCGAGAAAACGTTGCGAGTTTTTCATACCCACGTTTTTGACCTGTTTCTCAATGGTTATGTGCATTTCTGCATCACCCGACTTTTCAATGAATAGCTCAGGCCGCGCAAAGAGCGATTCATCTCCTTCGCTGTACTGGAAGCGCTCGTCAAAAATCCGGTAAACGGTCATTTTTTTATGCTCGGTATTGTCCCTGACCAGCACATGAACATAACCGTCCTTCCCGGCGGTGATACCGGCAGATTGTTCTCCGGATGCCTCCACCGCGTAATTGGTGCTGTTTACGATCACCAGGGTGATGCAAAGGATGAGCGACAGGATCCAGGCTGTGAGCAGAAAAGCCCGCAGGACCGGGTGCTTCGTCCTGATGTTGAACAGGATTTTTATCCCGCCGTAGATCAGGGCTACAATGGGTATCAACACCAGGACGACCAGTGAGCCCACCAGGAGGTAATAATGTCCCGTAGAAGCGAAGAGGTGCGAGAAATCAGGCATATGGAGGCCGTTCCAGATCTGGATATGGCCGAAGATATTGGTGAATCCCAGTAACAGCATGATCAACCCGGCCAGGAACAGGGAGCCCAGCACCAGGAAGATTACACCGATGAATCCGATAATAAATTTGAATATGGCCAGGATCACAATTCCGATGGCCCGAACGATGTTTTCCAGGGCATTCCGGGTCCTGTCGGCTGCGGTTGACCTGTTCATGCCGTCGAGGTTGGTTTTCACCTTATCATATTCGGCATTTACGGATTCCTTGATGGAGGACAACGTTACCGGCTTGCCTTGCATCAGTAACTTTTCACCTGTGGTGCGGGCCTTGGGCACAACCATCCACAGAATGGCGTAAATGATGATCCCAACGCCCTTGAGGAAAATGAGCGCGACAAAGGCCAGCCGTATCCAGAGGGGGTCGATGTCAAAATAGGCGCCCATGCCCGAAGCTACACCCCCGAGGTAATTGCTGTCCCCGTCACGGAAAAGACGGCGGTTGTCCCTCCGGTCATAGGGTACATAGTCACTTTCCTGACCCGATGTTCCGTTGTAAATAAAGTCCTCAACCTTACCCAATATGGTAATGGTTTCCTGGACATCCTCGAGCGAAACAGCCTGCTTGCTGTCGGTGATTTTCTTTTCCAGCAGTTCCGCTATGCGCTGTTCTATGTCACCCACAATTTCTTTCCCCGATTCTCCTTCAGCAGCAAAATGCGATTTCAGGGATTCGAGGTAATGGTTAAGCTTGTTGTAGCCATCTTCATCGATGTGAAAATGTCTGCCACCTATATGGATTTGCAGTGTTTTTTTCATGGTTTTATTTTTTGAAGTATTACTTTTTCAGAATAGAATCAACTGCTTCAATAAGCTCTCTCCACGAGGCTTCCAGTTCTTTAAGCACTTCCCTGCCTTTATCGGTGAGGGCGTAATATTTCCTGGGCGGGCCCTGTGTCGATTCCTCCCAGCGATAGCTTAAAAGGCCGGCATTTTTCTGTCGTGTCAGCAACGGGTATAAGGTTCCTTCCACAACGATTAATTCCGATTCCTTCAGTTTGTTCAGCAGATCGGTGGCATAAGCGTCACCTTTTGAGAGAATAGACAGTATGCAGAACTCCAATACTCCTTTTCTCATTTGCGCTTTTGCATTTTCGAAGTCCATGATATATGATTTTTCAGTTTAAACAATTCACTATTTTTTATTGCGGCGGAAACTCCGTTTCACGCTTTCAAATTCATCTTTCACAAACCTGCCGATGTTGGAAGCATTGACAGTATCCCCCCGCATCTCAAGTTTTTGTGCCGTAGTCCTGGCTTCCGGCACAGCGATCCAGAGGATCAGGTAGACCAGGAAACCGATGCCGAAGATCAAAAACAGAATAAACAGGATCCGCACGATCACCGGATCAAGTCCCAGGTAAGCTCCCAGTCCGCTGCAGACACCGCCAATCACCCTGTCATCGGGATCGCGATACATCCTGCGGGGTCCTGAACTTCTTTCCTGTGAAGCACCGGCGTGTTCATCGCTGCCGCTGATTTCGCGCGGATCCCCCATCACCTTAATCACTTCCTCCACATCGCGCAGGGTAATCACCTGCCCGGTAGGATTCAGTTTTTCGGAAAAGAGTTCCGAGATGCGCATCTCAATATCATTCAGGATGTCTTCCCTTTCTTTCTGATCGGAGAAATAGCCCTCTATGCGATCGAGGTATTCTTTCAACCTCAGGTAGGCATCCTCATCTATGTTGTAAACCCGTTTACCCAGGTTTACAGAAAACGTTTTTTTCATGGTGTAAAGTTTTAAAGTAAGCTGACTATGATGTTCTTGGTAATAAACCCGTTTTCATGACCCATTGCCGATTGGCTGCATGATACATCCTCCATGGGTAAGTTGGAGCTGGAATCTGTTGGCAGGGTGATTGTTTCAGGCATAGCCCCGGCTTGATCCCGTTCCGGTTCTCCGGAGGAAAGGCGTCCCCGTCCTACCAGGATCACGCCGGCAAGCAGGGCAACAATAGAGGCTAACAGTATGGATTTCATATGGATGTTTTTTTATTTGGTTACTCGGTTATGGAAGCATAAATCCTATACAAAGATATAAAAAAATATTAGTAATATGCAAGACATAGTAGTAATTTTTTTATAATTTTCGGTTAAAAACAGTATTTTACCGGTAAACGGTCCTTTTTACCGGTTCTGAGGTCAATCATGAAATCGTTGAAATTTGTTATTTTTAACCCGCCATTCATAAACCTTGATCCTCCATGCGTGCGGTCATTCAACGGGTAAGGGAAGCCTCCGTCATCATCAGCAGCGTCGAAAAATCTTCCATCGGCCAGGGTTTGCTGGTGTTTCTCGGCATTGAGGATCCTGACAACCACAGTGATATTGACTGGCTGGCAGGTAAGATTTCAAGGCTCCGTATCTTTAGTGATGAAAACGGACTGATGAACCTGTCGGTGCAGGATATTGGGGGAGAGATCCTGGTGGTTAGCCAGTTTACTTTGTTTGCCAGCACTAAAAAGGGGAACAGACCGTCATTTATCGGGGCATCCCGACCCGAAACGGCCATTCCTCTGTACCGGGATTTTCTGCGCAGGCTGGAGGAGGATTCGGGCGTTCCCGTAAAATCAGGGGAATTCGGGGCCGATATGAAGATCAGGCTCGAAAATGATGGACCGGTCACCATTTACATCGATACAAAGAATAAGGAATAATGACTTTACAGGAAGCGCAGCAGCAGGTTGATCAATGGATCAGCCTTTACGGGGTAAGGTACTTCGGGGAACTCACCAACCTGGCCCTCTTGATGGAGGAAATCGGTGAACTGGCGCGTATTATGGCACGCCAGTATGGGGAACAATCCACAAAGTCTGACGATAAGGATAAGGACATCGCTGATGAAATGGCTGATGTGCTGTTCGTGCTGATCTGCCTCGCCAATCAAACCGGTGTTGATCTGCAACAGGCCCTGGTAGCAAATCTGGCCAAGAAAACAGCACGGGATAACAGGAGGCATCTGGAAAACCCTAAGTTAGGGACAAGGGACAAGGGACAAGGGACGGGGGAAAGGTAGGGAGTAGGGAGTTTTAAGAATCTCTAATCTTTAATCTTTAATCCTTCATCTTGAATCTTTCATCTTCCTTCTTCAATCTTCCTTCTTCCTTCTTCAATCTTTGACTATCTTTGCATGCAATATCTGACAGGTGCCTCATGCTCACATGGTCTTACCATCCCCAGGTCCAGGATTCCGTAGTTGTTACACCGCAGGCGGATACTACGGAAGCACAGGGCATTCAGGAACTGCTGGCCGAACCCGGATCGGAGGATGCTGCTGGGCTGTACCTGCCCGAATCGCCCCTGCAATTGCTGCAGCAACAGGCAGCCGCAATTCCGGTGATTCCGCGCCAGGAGACAGGAATACCACTCATCCAGAATAGGCCCAGAATCGAGAATTATACAGGCTGGAATTCCAGCAGGAATTTTTTTATGGATAACGGACTAACCACGATAGTGGGAAGCAACATTCAATATTCGACCGATCAAACCGCTCTTTATACCGGCACCGTACAACGGCCGGAAAACATACAGCCACAGCAACGATTTATGGGCACCTACGATTGGTTTCTGGGTCTTTTTCTGCTGCTGATTATGCTTTTCATCTGGATCCGTGTTTTTTACTCCAAGTTTTTTGCCACACTGGCCAATGCCCTCCTTAGCTTCCAGATATCAGCAAAATTGTTTCGGGATAAAAATGTACTGGTAAAACGGGTATCCATTGTCCTGGATTTTATTTATATACTGGTGATTTCCCTGTTCATTTTTGAACTTGCCCTGCACCTCGGTATTGCGGGACAGAAAATGAGCCGCTTTAACTTCATGCTTTTGTTCCTCAACATTACCATATTATATACCATGCTGCGTTATGGGCTCCTTTGGCTGACCGGTTACCTGTTCCTGGTACAGTCGCTGGTGGCAGAATATATACACAATACCTTTATCATTAACAAAGGAGTTGGAATTGCACTATTCCCGCTGGTGATCATGGCCCATTACTTTCCGCATCAGCTTCAACCGCTTGTGCTGACTGCCGGCGGCATCATTTTTTCAGTAGCCTTTATTTATAAGGGAATCAGAGCATATCAAATAATTATCCGTAAAGATGTGTTATTATTCTATTTGATTTTGTACCTTTGTACGCTTGAAATTTTACCCCTTCTTCTTGGGTACAAAGTTGTTACATCATTGATATAGAGTGTTTAACAAAGAAGTGATGCCTTTATGAAGATTAAGAGAATTTTAGTTTCTCAACCCCGGCCGGATTCTGAAAAATCCCCTTACTTCGAATTAGCGGAAAAAAATAATGTTAAAATTGATTTTAGACCGTTCAGTCATGTTGAGGGTGTCCCCTGTAAAGATTTCAGAAAGCAGCGCATTGATATTCTCGCCCATACGGCCGTAATATTCAACAGCAAAACAGCCATTGACCATTTTTTCCGCATATGCGGCGAGCTCAGGATCATTGTCCCCGATACCATGAAGTATTTCTGCATATCGGAATCGGTTGCCTTCTACCTCCAGAAATACATTATTTACCGCAAGCGCAAGATCTTTTTTGGTGCCGGTACCATTAATGACCTTGTGGAAATTGTGCACCGGCATGGCGATGAAAAATACCTGCTGCCCTTTTCTGACCTTCCGCATGAAGAGCTTACCGAGCTTCTGGATAAGCATGGCATCAAGTATGAAAGGGCCATACTTTACCACAATGTCAATTGCGACCTGTCAGATTTTTCTGTGATTAATTATGATCTCCTGGTTTTTTTCAGTCCCTCCGGAATACGGTCTCTTATCACCAACTTTCCGGAGTTTCAGCAAAATGATATTAAGATCGGATCCTTTGGTACTGCTACGGCTAAAGCCGTGATTGATGCCGGGCTCCGTCTCGATCTTCAGGCCCCGCGTCCGGAAGCACCTTCCATGATCATGGCGTTGGATATGTTTATCCGGGAGCAAAACAAGAATTGCAAGAAATAGCGGCACCCCTTGTAAAGGCTGAAATAGCCGTTAAATTTGCCCTTTGCCTGTAACACAGGCGTACGAATTTACGTACAATAAAGGCAAATCGAAATTTCATGAAGTCTTTGCCTTCAGAAAAGTTAAGGAAGTTATGCAGGCGTTGTAACAGGAATTATTCAGCGGATGCCATCTGCGCAGCTTGTAAAAATGAACTGATTGCCCTCTATGATAATAAACTCACCTGGAGAACCGCGTTTGAGATTGAAAGAATCAGCAAAAGAGCCATGCGGTTTACACGCGACGAAGCAGAAGAGGAATCGTATTAACCTTTTTTAACGCATTTCATTGTTCCCTTTCAATCATTGTTATTGATTTGGATTAATTTTGCATCTCCGGCAGGCCTTTGAACAGATTCGCCAGCATATGGCACCATTAATAATTTTAGAACATCATGAAGATAAGGGGTAAATTAAAGAAATTCAGGCTCATACTGATCCTTTCACTGGTTTTTGCAGTGTCTTTTGGATTTGTGGCACTGAAAGACAAGGAATTTGATATCGTTAAGAACCTGGAGATTTTCTATTCCCTGTTCAACGAGCTCAACCGGTTTTATGTTGATGAGACCAAACCTGACAAGCTCATTGAAACGGCCATCGAGGGTATGCTGAACTCTCTGGATCCTTATACCACCTACATTCCTGAAGAGGACATGGAAGATTTCACGTTCATGACGACTGGTGAATATGGCGGAATCGGAGCACTGATCCGCCAGGGGGGTGATTATGCTATGGTGGCAGAGCCTTACGAGAATTTTCCTGCTTTCAAGGCTGGTCTGAAAGCCGGTGATACCCTGATTTCCATCAACGGTATATCCACCAAAGGCAAGAAAATCAGCGAAGTCAGCGAACTTTTGAAAGGTACTCCCAATACCACCCTCGTAGTGAAGGTTAAAAGAATCGGCATGACGGGGGAAGATGAGAAGACACTCACACGACAAAAAATTTCAATTCCGAATGTACCCTATTATGGTTTTGTTGCCAATCGGATCGGGTATATCCGCCTTACCAATTTTACCAAGGATGCGGGACTTGAAGCCCGTGATGCCCTCGTTAAGCTTAAGGAACAGGGCGCAGCTTCAGTGATTTTGGACTTACGGGGCAATCCCGGAGGCCTGTTGGTGGAATCAGTCAATGTCGCCAACCTGTTTATCGCAAAGAACCAGGAAGTAGTGAGTACAAGGGGCAAGGTGAAGCAGTGGGATAATGTTTATAAAACTACTACAGATCCTGTGGATCTTTCAATCCCAATTGTAGTGCTGGTGAACCGCGGATCTGCGTCCGCTTCGGAAATTGTTGCGGGAGCACTGCAGGACCTCGACCGGGCAGTCATCATAGGGCAGCGGACCTATGGAAAGGGGCTGGTTCAAACCACCCGTCCGCTGAGTTATAATTCACAACTCAAGGTAACTACTGCCAAATATTACATTCCCAGCGGAAGATGCATTCAGGCAGTAGATTATTCAAACCGGAACGAAGACGGCAGCGTTGGTTATGTACCCGATTCGCTGATAAGGGAATTTTCAACCTTTAACGGCAGAAAGGTTTTTGACGGAGGCGGCATTACCCCCGATATCGCTTTGGAACCAATGCAATACAGCAATATTGCCCTCAGCCTTTATTCCAAGAACCTGATCTTTGATTATGCCACCCTTTATGCCAGCAAGCGCGCATCGGTTGCCAGTGTTACGGCCCTAAAGCCTTCTGCCGCAGAATATAGTGATTTCCTGACATTCATACAGGGCAAGAAGTACGATTATACCACCGAAAGCGATGATCAACTGGATGCCCTTATCAAGACCGCCAAAAAGGAACAATATTATTCTACAGCGCAGGACGAATTTGACGCACTCAGAAAAAAGCTTGGACACGATAAGGAGAAGGACCTTCAAACATTCAGTCCTGAGATCAAGGGCCTGTTGTTCGAGGAAATCGCCAGCCGCTATTTCTACCAGAAGGGACGCATTCTGGCCTCCCTGGAAGATGACCCCGAACTGAGCAAGGCCATCGAGGTGTTGCAGCATCCCGAACAATACGCGACGGTCCTGCAACCTTCCTACGGATCAAATAATATCAGGGCAGGTATGGGCCGTGCCAATTAAACGGCTCTTCGCTGCCGCTGTATATATCCGTCAACCAGGTTTTCATAGGCTTGCATCAGGGAGTTCATCACCGGGTGAGGAACACGGAAGGGTAAGTTGCCAATTTGCCTGATGGGAAGCACCTTGGGAGAGGTCCCTGTTAGAAAAGCCGCATCCAGTGATCTTAATTCTTCAGTTGAAATGGACTTCTCCATAAACTTAATATTAAGCTGATTACACAATTCAATTACCTTGTTGCGGGTAATTCCCTTCAGCACCTGGACACCGGGAGGGGTATATACGGAATCCTCCTGGATGAAGAAAACATTGGATTTGCTGCCTTCCGTCACACAACCGTCCTCATTCACCAGCAAGGCCTCATACAAGTTGCGGCTGCTGATGAAAGCAGTCAGCTTTTCACGCATTTCGGGGAACAGTTGCTTTACATTGGGATTCACCCGTACAGCCTGGAAAAGGTCAGTATCTATGCCTTGCTGGTAGAAAGATACAGGAGGATAGTAATGGGGAATGAAAAAAGTATAAAGTCCGGGTTTTGCTTTTTCCGGAAAGTGCACGGTTAATTTGATGTTTCCGTTGTATAAACCATTTTTCCGCACCAGGCCTTCCAGGATGCGACGCATTCCGGGTATTGCTATGGGAAACGACCGGCCTGAAAGGGCAAGGGATTCCTGCAACCTGCGCATGTGATCCTCCAGGAACAGGCAAATACCTTCCTCAACCCGTATCACCTCATACAGGCTTAATCCATTTTGTAGCCAGCCTTCCCGGAGCAGGGAGGTCTCTTTGCAGACAGGGCCTTCTGAATAATAACGTCCTGTAAACTCAGACATCAGGGGAGATTAATTAATAATATCATTGAGGTAAGAATACATAGGTCATTGTACCTAACTGTTTTGCGGGGGCTTTTGGATCTGCATTAAACTGTGCGGTGGTAGCCGACCGGTAAGCTTCTTCGCGGAGGCATTCATCGGGGGTCGACTTATTGTCGGCGATCAATGCGGAAATAACCTTGCCGCCCTGGCTGATCACAATGTCCAGGATCACGGTGCCGCCCCCCTGGCATTTGTATGTGGGAATATACACGTATCTGTGCCACCTTCCTTCGAGGAAGTAGGACACGGTTGTGTTGTCCTTCCGTAATACATTGGGGACATCCAAATCCTGTTTCTGATCTTTCTCTTCCTGCCTGGCCTGATCGGCGATGGCATTTTCATCCGCTTCCTCTGCCTGCCGTTCCAGGGCTGCCCCGTTGGCTTTCAGCGATGATATGCCCAGTTCCTGCAACACCTGCTGTTCATATTTCTCGGTGCTGATTTCAGGATCGAGCTTGCTCGATACGTTGGTGGCTATGGAGTGCAGCGTCTGCCGGTCAAGGGAGGGAATGGCGTCCCCGCTGCCCTTTTCGGGGGGGGTCTGTTCCTCGGTCTTGTCTGCAGGCGGCACGACTTCCGCATTGAACTCAATCAAAACCTGTTCCTTCTGCGCTTTTTCAACTTCCCCCAGTTTAAACCAGAGAAAAGCAACGACCACCATCAGGTGAATACTGATTGCGCCCAGAATACTGTTTACATTATCGGTAAAGAAGCTTCTCAATGTTGTATATAAAATGTTCCAGCAAAAATAATAAATTGCTCCTAAATTTGGAGTATTATAACGCAACGGGATGAAGGGTCCGTATGTCCTGATCATTTTTTTTATGCTGAGCCTGCTCCCAGGCTGTCTCTGGGGGCAGTTTTATTCCACGGGGGAGCCTCCGGCATCCCTGCGCTGGAAAAAGATCAACACACCCCATTTCAGCATTATTTTTCCGGAAGCCGCCGAAAAAGATGCCCATGAACTTGCCGTGAAACTGGAATACTACAAGCTCCAAACTGAATCGGACCTGCAGTTCCAGGTGAATCGATTCCCGGTAGTACTGCACAGCACATCAGTCCTTTCCAATGGTTATGTTACCCTGGCGCCCGGTCGCATGGAACTGGTGTCGGTGCCGCCACAGGACGGTTATGCGCAGGACTGGATCACCCAGCTGACCCTGCATGAATACCGACACGCTGTTCACCTATCAAAAATAAACCAGGGCTTCACCCATGTCCTTTCCTGGATGACAGGCGAAATTGCTCCCGGCGTGGTCTCCTCCCTGATACCCTCCTGGTTTTATGAAGGGGATGCCGTTTACAATGAAACCCGGTTGTCGGAGTCCGGCAGAGGACGTATTCCGGGATTTGAAATGCCGCTCCGGACCATCCTGCTTCAGCAGTCCGAAACTTATTCTTACGACAAAGCTGTTTTTGGCTCCTACCGGGATTTTGTCCCCGATCAGTACCGTTATGGTTACCCGATGGTGCAATACGCCCGGTCGCGCTACGGCGACCAGGTCTGGTCAAAGGCAATCGATTACACCGCAAAGCATCCGTTTTACTTCTGGCCCCTGGCTTTTTACCTGAAAAAAAATTACGGAATATACAAAAGCGGACTTTACCGGCATACTATGGATTCCCTTAAAGTCAAATATAACAGTCAGGATGATACCATTACTTATATAAATTATTTAAGTAATAATGTGCGGACCGGGAAGATCTACACGAGCTATACCTTGCCCAGGGGATTGAAGGACGGCAGCATCCTGGCCAGGCGGAATGGATTGGACGATCCGGGCAGCTTTGTTACCGTGGATTCTTCTGGCAACGAAACCCGGCTCTTTACCACAGGTTTTTCCATGGGACTGAATCATGATGTCTGGGGAGATCTTCTCGTTTGGGATGAAATTGTAACCGATCCGCGGTGGGGAAGACGGGACTATTCGGTTTTGCGGCTTTACGATCTTTCCACAGGGAAACGGCATGCCCTGACTTCCCGCAGCCGTTACTTCAGTCCCGATTTCTCACCAGAAGGAAAAAGGATCGCGGTGGCGGAGACTGATGCCGGGGGCAGGAATTATGTAACGGTTCTCGATGCGCTCACAGGTCAGCGCATGATCGCTATTCCCACCCCAATGAACAGCGCGGTGCAGTTCCCGGAATGGGTAAGTGATTCGGAAATTGTTGTGATCACTGTATCCGGTAAGGGGAAGCAATTGGAAAGCATAGACCTGAACACCGGCCAATGGACTGTCATACTTCCATTCACAAGGCTGGATATTTCCGAGCCGGAGCATTACGGCAGTTACATCCTTTTCCGGAGTTCTTACCATGGCATTGAGAATATTTTTGCAGTGAACAAAAAACATTCATCAACCCTTTATCAGGTAACATTCTCCCGTTTCGGCGCCTACAATCCGGCTGTAAGTCCCGATTCCACCCGGCTCCTGTTTTCCGGTTACACTCCGGCTGGTTATGATGTGGTAAGCATACCGCTTGATACATCCACCTGGAAACGCCTCCCTTTACCGGCTTCCCAACCCGGGCAATCCATGGCAAACCTACCGGGTACGGTGGATGACGCTAACCCCCAGGTACATTATCCGCAAAGTTCTTACAGTAAGTTGGGCCATACTTTTAACCTGCATTCCTGGCTACCTTTTTACATCGACCTCGAAGATTATACCACCTCAATCCAGGAGATCCCGATTAATTTAGGCGTTATGCTATTCTCTCAGAATCTTTTAAGTACAGTTATCTCAAGCATTGGTTATCGATATTACCAGGGGTATCATCAGGTTATCCCCACCCTTTCCTGGCGCATGTGGTACCCGGTTTTCGAGGTGTCGGGGCAGTTCGGTAATCCTGTAAATACGGTTTCGCTAAAGAGCTATGTTCCACTGGCATTCACCGGCGGGGGGCATATTACACGGTTACAGCCGCAGGCTGAGTACGAATACACCGGCACTGAAATTATTTCCGGGGAGGATCGTGTGAAGGGATTGCATTACCTTCATGCCAGGCTGTTTTTCAGCCATTACCTTCGTTATTCCGTTCGCGACCTTTACCCGAAGTGGGGTCAATCGATTGCAGTTACATACACACAGACGCCGGCGGACCACGACCTGTTCGGAAGCCTTGCCTCAGTGCAGACTGTAGCTTATTTTCCGGGTCTCATCCGCCACCATCACCTGTTTTGCATCGCGGGCTTCCAGTTGCAGGATCCCGGGACATACCTGCTGCCGATCAACCGGGTTGCTTTTCCACGCGGGTATTCCGATGAGGTTTCCAGGAAGTTCACCAGTCTGCTGTGGAATTATTCATTCCCGGTTGGGTATCCCGACTGGGCCCTTGGGCCCGTTATATATCTCAAACGCATTCGGGCAAATTTGTTTTATGACTGGAGTTACGGAACGGAACTCGTGAAAGCCCATGAGGCCGGCACGGAACGATACACAGGCACTTACCAGTCGTTTGGAGCTGAAATACTTGCCGACATGCATGTTATCCGGATCATCTTTCCGCTTTCAATAGGGATAAGAATGGGGTACATGCCTGGAGAAAAACAGTTTTTTAATGGGGTGATGTTCCGCATGAACACCGGTATCTTTTAACGATTCCGTTCCAGCAGAATCCTGCCTGTCCTTTCCAGGCAACCGGTGATATCTTTCTCCAGCAAGGTATAAGTTATTTCGCGGTCAGCAATGTAAACAAAACCCAGGTGAAGCATACCGGGAATGGTCTCCATTTTCTCCTTCAGCAGGTGCTTATTCAGGCGATAAGCTTCCCGGATCATCCGGCGCAGCCGGTTGCGGTCGACCGCCCGTCTGAATTTCTTCCTGGGAACCGCCACAAGTATTTTTGTGGGTATTGCAGCGGGAGCAAGCGGCCGTAAGAGGTAGAAAACCCTGAAAGCGCCCAGTGTAAAGGACAGCCCTTCATTAAAAAGAGCATCGATCTCGCTCTTGTGTGAGAGGCGTTCTTCCTTGCTGAAAGTAAATAATCCGCTCATTTTTTTAGCACGATCCTGATCACGGATCCTTTATTCAATTCCGACTGGTGCACAAATATCCTGCCGTCATGATATTCTTCAATGATCCTTTTGGCCAGGGATAATCCAAGTCCCCATCCTTTTTTCTTGGTGGTAAAACCGGGCCGGAATATACTCTGGAACATCGATTTCGGTATGCCCCTTCCAGTATCCCGGATATCTATATACATCACCTGGGTAAAATCGGAAATGGCGATTTCAATTTCCCCTTCGCCATGCTGGGCGTCAATGGCATTCTTGCACAAATTTTCAATAACCCATTCGAAAAGGGCTTCATTGAGTGGCACAGCTATTTCACCAGAGGGCTTCTTTATAGTAAAACGGATCTTGTCGGATGACCTGGTACGGATATAGGTAACGGCCGTCTCAATGACCCGGATGATATTCTCCTTAACCAAAACTGGTTTTGAACCGATCTTGGAAAAACGTTCGGTGATCTTTTCCAGGCGGTCAACATCCTTTTCTAGCTCAGCCAGCATGGTTTTATCGCCTTTTCGTATTTTCATCATTTCCAGCCAGGCCATGAGGGAAGAAATCGGCGTTCCCAGCTGGTGGGCCGTTTCCTTTGACAATCCCACCCAAACCTGGTTTTGTTCAAACCTGCGGGAGGTACGGAAAGCAAAATAGGCAATCATGATGAAGAGCAGCACAACTCCCAACTGAATGTAGGGATAATAATGCAGCTGGGTCAGCAAAACCGACTGGCTGTAATACAGGTATTGCTTCTCAGCGGGAGAAAGGGTGATCACAATGGGTGCAGCATTTTCCTTCATCAGGCTGAGCTTACGTGCCACATAACGTGGCTTTTCCAGGTGGGCGGAGTCCAGGTTTCTGGTTATCAATATATTATCAAGAGTATCCGTTACGATAACAGGAATGGTTTCATTGTCCTCGATCACTCCTGCATAAAAGCCGAGGTTGGCATCGTCGGCATTCGAATTCACAATCTGTTTCCAGGCTTCGGCCAGCATTTCAGCCTTTTTGTGCTCTTCCCGGGCGATCTTTTTAACCAGTTGGCCGGTATAAAGCAGGGAAGCAATGCCGATGATCACCGCAGTGATGAACAGGAAGAATTGCCAGCGTTTTTTTTGTCTGTAGATGTTCAATTCAGTGTATCGCTTTATAATGCATTTTATATATTATTCATTTTCAGAATCATCTTCTTCCCATTCTACCTTAAAATCGGAAGCATCCTGCTGGCTGGCCGGAGGAGCATCCACCCTAGCGGGTTTTGATTCCGGCTCTTCCCATTCAATTTTGAAATCATTCCGGGCAGGCGGTTTTTCAGTGCCCTGACCATCCTTCAGATTGTTCCGGGTGAGATCGAAAGCCCTCCTGCGATCGAACCGAACATTAAAATTATCCGGGGTACCGGCAATGATGAGGGGAATGGTGGTCTTATCGGGGGAGCTCTCCTCAACCATAAATTCATTGATCTCCTGTTTCTTTTTCCGGGCTTTGTTGAATAATACCTCGGAAAGCAACACCCGCATCCTGTAATCAAATACATTGTCAAACGAGTGCTGACCCGAAACGGAGATGTTAAAGGCAGTGGAATGAATGTCCATTTCGGGGATCGTGACCAGGCGATCGCTGATGAAAATAGCGTTTTTCAGGGTACTGAACCGGATGTGCCGGAGCTCTTCCACATCAATGTATTTTGAAAGCCGCAGCATGGGTTCAAACTGAACCAGTTCACCGTTCGTGATCTCAATATCGGCTTGTGCCTTCATATTTGCCGGAATATATTTAAAGGTGGAGTCCCATTGCGCAAAAAAGCTGATGGAACCATTCAAACTGCCTTTAACGTTTTTATCAACGATGAAGGTCTGGGTAAAATTGTTAAAAGCTGTAAACAACTGCTGGATATTGATCTTGCTGGGGCGGGAATTGCAGGTTACAGAAATAAGATGGTCGCGATCCTCTGTGATCAGGGCATCCCCGGTAATGGATCCATCCGGGAACTTCAGGTAAAAATCGTGAACATAAATCGAGTCCCTGGCAGTGGAGAGGCGCAAGGATACATCGGTGGCCCTGAATTTCCCGGCGGTGAAATTATCGGCCCGAAGACGGGCATTTAAATGAAATACCGGCCGGGAAAGGGAGAATGACGGTGCGGAGGATGCTGATCTCCTCTTGGGAATATTACTCAATACCTTATTCAAATCAAAATGATCAGTACGGATATCCAGGCCCGATTGAATGGGTTCCCGTTTTGCCAGGAAGCCGGCCAGGTTGTTCAGGTAGCCGCTGACCAACAGGTTGGTACCGTTTACCTGGAAGGCAAGGCTGTCGAGACGCAGCGTTTTGTTCCAGGAGGCTTTCCCCGTAATATTCCGGATATCCCACAGCTGGCTTTTCATTTTGATACCGGCATCCTTAAAGACAAAAATGCCTTTATTAAGGAGGTCCAATGCACGGAAGGAGGAATCGGCGAACTGTCTCAGGCTCCCGGCAACGCTGATATCCGACTGAACAAAACCTGTCATTGATTCGAGGGTATCCAGTACAGCGAATTCCTTCAATGCTTCCAGATCAAGATTGGCCTGGAGATCCGCCCGGAATTGGAGGGTTTTTAAGTTGTTCAGGGAAAAACTGCCTTTGATCCCTCCCTTACCCAGATCACCCGACAGGTGTTCGAACCGGAGTTGAAAATTTTCAGCACGGGTTCCGGAAATGGATCCCCTGAGGTTGATGTTGCTGATCTCCTCCCGCGTATCCATGTTTTTTGCCGTGCAACGGGTCAGGTCGAATCCGGATTGTATGAAGAGATTGTTTTTCCCGGACACAGAGCCCCTGATAACGGCGTTGAGCTTCCCGTCCCCCGTAAAACTCATGCGGGCCGGCAACACCTTCTGCGCAGCGGGCAGCAGCGACATAAGCTCTTCCAGTCCGAATTGCTGTATGTCAAGTTCAAGATCCAGGGAAGCGTCTTTCCCGGTCTTGTATTCTCCTGAAATGCTGGCAACAATTTTATTCAGCTGAAGTTTTCCCTGGCGGATCCTGAAACGGTTGCCGCCATAAAATGTTTTTGCAGCAAGATGCCATTCCACGTCCCTGATCAGGATCCTGTTGCGTAAAACGATGCTGTCTGCCCTGAGGTTTCCGCGGATCTCTCCGGAGAGGATCTTGTTGGCATAGGTACCCCTGAAGCTGGTTCGCTGGGAATAGGCTGCAAGCTGAAACTGATCCCTGGCTGAGATTATTCGGACGTGAGTTGTATTGAGCAGAACAGCCCTCAGGTTTATGGCATAGTCCTGCCTGCCCATGGACTCCCCGGTCTTCCATATATTGAGGTTGTGGTGATTGTTCCTGTCAAACAGAATATTGAGCCGCCCCTGTGATACTTCTATTTTCTTAAGTTCGTACTGCCTGCGGATTAATTTCAGGAGATCGAACTGGAAAGATATGGTCCTTGCGCGCAGCAGGGTGTCGGAAAAGTTGCCGGGGAAGTCGTACCGGTGAAAATCCTCACCCGAAAGGATCACTACGTTGGAGATCTCCACAGATGCATTGGGGAACCCTTTCAGAACGCTAAACCGGATATCTTTCATGGAAAGCTCAGTAAGCAGGTGCTCATCCAGGTATTTTTTCAGATACCGGATTACAGTCTGCTCATAATAAAGGGATAGCAGGGCAGAGGTGACCACAATCAGGGTGATGGTTGCCAGCAGGGAAATGGCAAAGATCCGGAAAGTCTTACTGAATCGCATGCTTGTTGTATCCAATCATCGGGTTAATTCCGCAAAGATAACTCATCCGGGGTGATGATTATTGCTGTGGCAGGTTGTGTATTGCTGAAGAAACGGGTTGCGTCCATTTGCTGCCTTCCCGCGTCAGATAATGGTTGACCATGGCCAGCAGCTGGTTTCCGTCAACAGGCTTGGAAATGTAATCATCACATCCTGCCTGTTGTATTTTTTCCCTGTCACCAGCCATGGCAAAAGCGGTCTGTGCGATAACCGGGAGATGGGGATTCATTTTCTTGATGCGGCTGGTGACCTCAATACCGTCCATCTCGGGCATCTGGATGTCCATGATGACCAGATCGATGGTTCGGATTTCCTGAACGAGTTCCCAGGCTTTTTTCCCGTCGCCGGCATAGATCAGCGTAACCCGGGTCTTGTTAAACAATTCCCGCAGGAATTTATAGCTGCCGGGATCATCTTCAGCAATCAGCAGGGTCTTTCCCTGCCAGTTATAGGTTGTATCATACTGGTAACCATCGGTCCTTCCGGCTGGCAGTATGGCAGGCTTCAGATAGGGCAGGGTAAAGAGGAAGGTCGTCCCGCATCCGGCAACTGAATCTACCCACATTTCACCACCCAGCAACTGAACCAGGTTTTTGGAAATGGCCAGTCCCAGTCCGGTACCCACAATGTTCCTTTCTTCCGACTTTCTGGCACGTTTGAACCGTTCAAAAATCATGTTTAGCTCCTCACGTGTCAGGCCGACGCCGGTGTCCCTTACAAAAAACTCAACCTGCGTATCGTCCTTCACGGCATAACCGAATTCTATGGATCCCTTATCAGTGAATTTGATGGCATTGTTCAGCAGGTTCACCAGGATCTGCCGGAGCCTGAACGGATCTGTCTTCATGTAAACATCAGGATGCTTCGGGTTGGGTGTAAACAAAAGCTGAAGGTGCTGCTTGCCGAAGCGCTGACGGGTTTCTATGGAAGTGGTGAGCAGTTCATCGCACAGGGCCTTCAGATCGCAATCCTTTTTAACGATCTTAAGTTCACCGGCTTCAATTTTAGCGATGTCGATGATATCATCCACCAGGTTGAGGAGCATCTCGCTGCTGGTGCGGATATACTGGGTGAAATCCCTTTTCTGGCTGTCCGGGATCTGTTCGGATGCCAGCAGGTTGGAAAACCCGATGATGGAATTCATGGGCGTCCGGATTTCATGTGACATGTTCGCCAGGAACGATGATTTCAGCTCGTCGGAGGTTTTGGCCTTGCTGGTCTCCTGCTGCAGGGTTTTAATGTAGTTGATCCTATCGGTAATATCCACAATGATACCTCGCCTGCCTTCAATTTTGGAATCGCGGACGATGTTATCCGTATAAACGGAGGCCGGAAAGCGGGTGCTGTTTTTCCGGATAGCCACATAATTCAGATTTTCAATTTTTTGCTGTCCCAGGATATCTTCCTGGTTGGATTCGGATATCAGGGTCTCGATCAGGTTCAGGCCCTGGCTGAGATCTTCAGAGGTATAACCAAATGAATTGTACCAGGCTTTGTTTACATAGGTATAATTTCCGAAAGAGTCGGTTTCAAATACACTCTGGGGCAGCATATCGGCCAGTTCCCGGTATCGCTGCTGGTTGTCCTCAGCATTGCGGATCGCCGTGTCGCGCTGCCTTTCCCAGATTTTCAACATCGACAGCAGGTTACGGAACTCACGATAAATCTGTTTGATTTCACGGGCTGAATTGTGCAGGTCAATGGACTGGCTGGCCCCAGGCTGATTTTTCGCCAGGATGGAAATGTAATTGGTGAGCGCTTCGAGATGACCTGCCACATGCTTCGAGGAGATAAAGCTGAAAATGACTGCCATCATGAAAATTACCGCCACTGCAAGGATGTAATAGTTGTTAAGCCTGCTCATCAGGATCTTCTGTTTCATGACGGTCTCATTGGACAGTCGCGTAAACAGGGTCTCGATCACAGTCCCCTGCTGATTTAGTGAGGCCCTGAGTGCCAGATTTTTGCGGATGCCTGCCTGCTTGTCGAGTTCCACCAGCCGTAAAAAAGCTTCTGCATAGCTGCGGAGAAGTTCCCCGGAACCCGCTTTTACAGAGGCTGACAACTGTTTGTTGGTGGAGAGCTTTACCTGGATCAACGGCAGCAGGTTCTTGAATGACCGGACAGCACCGGTATCGTTGTTGAAAAAATAATCGTTTTCGATTCTTCTGAGCTGATATACATCCCGGTTGGACAGGCCGGAGGCTGTTTCAAGCAACTGTCCGTAATCAGCAAGTTCCCCCTCCAGACCGAAATTCCGGTATCCCCTTTTGTAAACCAGGTAGATCAGGCTGTCGAAAAGGTAATTGTAATGATTAAGGTGGGTTGCAAGGCTATCGATCTGATCTGTGATACCGAACGAGGCAGTATGTTTCAGCTGCCGGATCTCCTGCAAATCAGAGCTCATTTTTTCATTTGCCCTCAGATGATAGGTCAGGCTTGGATTCTGGCCCTTGGAAAAAAAATCCGAATTTTCCGGTTCCTCGGTCAGGAAATCATTAACCGATTTGGTGTCCTTCAGGAAATCGATGTGCAGGGAACTGATATCCTGCGAAACCCTGGTAATTCCTTTTTCACGGGCGTGATAGATAAGGTTGGCGGGAAGCATCAGACCAGCTATCAGTAATACAAAAGCAATAAACCAGGCAAGTAACCTGTATCTTAAAGAATTAAGCATGCTGATAGATGGTTTTCATCGAATATCCAAAATACTCATTATTCATGAATGCAATTTCGGGAATTTGAAAAAGTTATTGACATTCAGAAAAAAAGAGGGGGAGTTATTAAGAAAAGCAGCGAAGCTTACCTGGATTTTCCTGTTCCTGATTCCAGTGCCAGGGAAAAGTCTGTCAGGCAGAAACGCATTATCTTACCGCTCAGGAGACTGTTAATGCCCAGGGCGATCTTCAGGGCCTCATGGGCCATAAGTTGCCCGGCAATGCTGTAAAGCACATGTAAGCAGGCTATTCCTTCGGCGAAAATTTTCCTGGCAGGTTGTGGTGGAACAGGGTAGAGATCCCGCAGTGACGGACTGCCGGTAAGGTTTACAACACCAATCAGAACGGAACCCTGTTCCAGAAGTCCCACTACCACAGGTTTACCGGTTTTTACAGCGGCATCATTGATGAGATAATGCGCAGGGAAATTATCGGTGGCGTCTACAATAATATCGTAATCGCTGATGATAGGCAGAATGTTGTCTTCAGAAAGTAAGATGTTGTGAAGTTCGATGGTGGTCATACGGGTCAGCTCTGCCAGCCGTTGACGTGAAATAATGGCTTTTTGCCTGCCGAGATCGGATTCCCCGTAAAGGCTTTGCCGGGGTATAGCAGTCTCCTCCACCAGGAAATTGTCGCAGATACCGATATGACCTGTTCCTGCGGCCACCAGGCCTTGCAAAACAGAGGTCCCTTTACCCCCTGCGCCAATGACCAGAATATGTGCTTTCTTGATTTTTTCCTGTCCTTCCAGTCCCAACCCCGGGATTTGAATCTGCTGATCAAACTTCCGGATTTCTTTATCAGAAAGAATTCCTGATTTCATAGCCGTTGTTTGATCAAAGATAGAAAAAAAGAGGCTGCCCCATACTGTTGAGGCAGCCCTGCTCATTTGTTCAAACCCTTTTAATGGTCCGGATAACCTAAAAGGTCAATGCAAGGCCCACAGAGAAGGGATGAAGATTCGGGCCCTTGCCATCCACGAACATGGGGGTGAAATAATAGTCGCTGAAAACACTCAGGCCCCCGAAACCAATTCGTGCGGTAAGTCCAAAGCGGAAAGGATTGATGTTGAAATCGTCTTTATTCTTGTCTTTGTCTTTGCCGTCATCGTCTTTGTAGACTACCTTGGTATGTGATCCCAGTTTAAGTCCCGTGATGAGACCGGCGGTGATATAGCCACGCTTGGACCTGACCGTATTGGGGAACTGAAATTCGAGCAGCAACGGCATCCGGAGAAAGGTGGCGGTGAGCTTGCTTTTGGAAAGGCTGTTGGTGGAATCGTCAATGGGTAGTTCAATGGCCTGATCATTCTCTTCCACAATGGAATTATCCCCGTCGAAGTAATAATTGTTGAATTCAATTCCAAGTCCGGTCAGCATGCCGATATTTGATGATCCAAAGCCCAGGCTGTACTGTGCGAAATTCACGTTCACGACCCAGGAACGGCTGGTATTAAGGTCCATAAAGGCATCTTCTCCTTCGCGGGACAAAGTGAAATCATCGTCCAGGAAATTGTTGATCCCCCATTCAACGCCTGCCCAATGTCCCCTGAATTTACGGCTCCGAAAAGGTTTTTCATGTTTGATGTCCCTAAAACTAATATCGGTATCATTGTCTTTTTCAACAATACTGATTTCCTTATCCCCCACCCTGATCCTGGTGGAATCGGGATGTTCGATGATCTGAATGACGTCATTGTTGCCGATGCTTACATAGGTGGAATCGCCTCCGTCATACACTTTAACAAAGTCTTTATCCATGACCTTCACATTCACCTCGTCCCCGTCCTCCTCAACAATTACCGGGGCATAGGTATTCTTGTCGGGATTTTCGGCCTTTTCAGTGCCATTTTTCTTATCCATGATGGCTTTCAGCGAGTCAAGCTCCTGGGCCTGAATGCCCCAGGTAAAGGTTGCCAGTAGCAACACAATAAACACATTTTTCATAGTATCCTGATTTAATAGATTAAACGATTGGTTTAACAGTCGGACGTATCAACGCCGGGAAAGTTACAGGAGGTGCCTGATTTTGTTTCCCGACATCTCTTACTGTTCCACACCGATGAGCAGACCGGCAAACCTGCCGTCCTTGGTGGTGGTTTTCTCCATGGATAACTGGGCTTCGGTAAGGTAATTGAATCCCGATATCGCCTTTTCTGCAGCTTTCCAGAAATCCAGCCGGCTCAGCAGGGTAACGAAACGGGATTTTTCTGGTTGATCAGACAGGACATCCTGAAAAGGCTCCTGCCGGGGGATATCCTGTGCCGCAGCAGCGAGGTGATCTGATATGCCGGGAGGTTCCGCGACGGAAGTGATCTGTACGTTTGATTTCGGTTCCAGCACTGGGAGTGCTGGAACAGTCGCTGATGATAGCCTTTCGGTTGCCGGCAGTGGTGTAGCAACCGCAACAACCTGTTTTTGCCGCACTTCTTTTATACGGGGAGCGGGATAGGGTATGGCAACCGGTTTTACGGCGCGTACAGGAACGGATTCCGTGTAAACCGGACCTGCAGGTTTATGGGTTACCAGCAGGAGGATCAGGGTAAAGGATGCGGCAAGCCCCAGCGCGTAATAGGCATAGTTCCGGCTGAACGGCAATAACCGGTTTTTCTTCAGCTTTTCCTTATCTTTAAACTGCAAGGCAGGATCAGGCTGCAGCCTCAGGACCCGGTAAAGATCCAGATCGCGCTTTTTATCCGGATGCCGGGAAATATAGTCCGAAAGCCGGGAATCCTGTCCCTCATCCAGCAGGCCCTCACAGGAGGCAATGCAAAACTCATCGAAGTTATCCGGGGTTATTTCCGGTACATCAGCAAATTCCTTTTTCAGGTTGTTTTTATGAGGACAGACCAGCGTTTGGGAAAGGGAGAGATTGCCGTCATATTCCGGAAGCCAGCTTTCGTATTCGGGATTCTCAGCCAGGAATGCCATAAGATCAGCTGTCAGCAGCGGATCCAGATTCCCTTCAAGGTAATCCAGCAGATAAGCTTCGAAATTGTTGATGTTAATGGTCATCTCCTTTAAATTACTGCCTCTATGCTTCCAATATAATTTTTGAGGAACATCCTGCCCCTGAATATGTATACTTTCACCTGTGATTCGGTAAGGCCGGTAATCACCGAAATCTCGTCATAGGAATAGCCCTCATAATCCCGGAGCATGATCACACTACGCTGATCTTCAGGAAGTCTTGATACCGCCTCTTCCAGGATTTCCGACAAACCCGTGAAATGTCCTGCAGTTTCATACCGTTCGTGCTTGTCTGCATCAAATGCTGTAATCCTTTTTTCTTTACGGATCATATCGATCATGGTATGGTATGCGGCGGTAAAAAGGTAGGATTTCACCTTTTCGGCCGAAACTTCATCCAATTTGAGCCAGAGTTTTTCATACGTGTCCTGCACGATATCGCGGGCCTTGTCCCCATCTTTAAGATTCTTGAGGATAAAGCGGTATATCCCGTCGGAGTGATCGTCTACGCTTTTGTTATATTCAGCAACTGTCATCTGAAATTCCGGCTTCGGGGGTATGACGATTGAGGAGCGATAAAGTTACAGAAAAAACAAATTATGATGACGCAGTAACCTGCTTTTGGGAGGAAGGACCGTACTTGCATTTATTACGGGTTATGCCTAATTTTATCAGGGGAGTGTATGCTCCCATAAACCATGAGCAATTATTCAATGGCGCTGCGGAAAGATCTGCAATTGGCCTGGAGGAATTTATGGCGCAACCGGAAACGGACGGTCATCACCATTTCAGCCGTGGTGCTTGCCGTATTGCTTTCGAGCATAGCCAGTTCCATGCAGGAGGGTACCTACGCCCGCATGATTGACAACATCGTGAAATTCTATACCGGGTACATCCAGGTGCAGCATCCCGGATACTGGGAATCCAGATCCATCAATGATACTTATGAGCCCGACAGCGCGCTCAACAAGGTATTGGAATCTTCCGGGGAGATCCTGCTTATGGTACCCAGGCTGGAATCCTTTACCCTGATATCCTCGGGCGAAAACACGAAAGGATGTTCCCTGGTCGGCATTGATCCCGAAAAAGAAGACCGTCTGACCGGTTTGTCCAGATGGGTCCAACAGGGGAAGTACCTCTCCGGAGGGGAGAACGGTATCCTGCTGGCGGTGAACATAGCAGCCAACCTGGGGGTGGTAGTGGGAGACACACTGGTGCTCATCAGCCAGGGTTACCACGGTGCAAGCGCTTCTGCACTGGTTCCCCTGCGGGGGATCCTGAAATTTCCTTCCCCGGAACTGAATAATGTTGCCTGCTATATAGACCTGGAACGTGCCCGGGAGTTCTATAGCGCACCGGGCAGGATAACCTCCCTGTCTTTAATGATCAACGATTATCGCCGTGTGAATAAAACAGCACAACTGCTCTCCCGGAAGCTTCAGCCGGCATACAGTGTAATGACCTGGGATGAGATGCAGCCCGAACTGGTTAAGATGATCGAAAGCGACCGCGCAGGAGCGGTGGTGATGAAAGGCGTCCTCTACCTGGTGGTGGGTTTTGGAATTCTAGGGACCATCATCATGATGATGGCCGAACGAAGAAAAGAAATGGGGGTTATGATCGCCGTCGGTATGCAGAAGTACCGGCTTCAGCGGATGCTGGTCTTTGAATCCCTGCTTCTGAGCATGTTGGGCGTCATCATAGGGGTGTTGCTCAGCATTCCGGTAATTCTCTTTTTCATGAGGCACCCGATTATGATGCCCGGTGAAGCAGGCAGGGTATACGAAAGTTTTGGCTTTGAAGCTGCCGTATATTTCAGTATGGCACCGGCTGTTTTGTTGAACCAGGCTTTAACCGTTTTTATCATGACGTTATTGATTACGGTGTATCCCCTGATGTCGGTTTATGGAATGAAAATCATCACGGCCCTGCGGGGCGGGTAAAATAAAAGAATTATGATGATCCTGGTCATTGCCTGGAGAAATATCTGGCGTAACAAGCTGAGAAGCGGGGTAATCATTACAGCCATTGCCCTGGGTATTTTAGCGGGCGATTTTACCTGGGCCTTTTACCGGGGCATGGTGCTTCAGCGCATGCAGTCAGCCATTATGACCGAGTCTGCCCACATCCAGGTTCATCACCGGAATTACCTCACGAATCCCGATCAGAAATTTTATATCAGCGATGCAGACAGTATTGCCGTTACTATTGGCAGGATAACCGGTGTTAAAGCTGTTACGAAGCGTATCGTGGTCAATGCCATGGCAGCTTCAGCTGAAACAGGCGCCGGGGTGCGTATCATCGGGATCAGTCCGGCAGAAGAAAGACAGGTTACAAACCTTTTCAGTAAAGTCAGGGAAGGAAATTATCTCGACGAAAGAAAAATGCCGGTTGTCATCGGAGAAAAACTGGCAAAAAAACTCTCCATCAGGCTTCGTTCCAAGCTGGTAATTACCCTTCAGACCATGGACGGAACACTGACCTCGGGATTGTTCAGGGTAACGGGATTGTACCGGACTTCAAATTCGGTGTATGACGAAACCAATCTGTTTGTCAGGAAAAGCGACCTGGCCGGTTTAATAGACCTGAATCCCGGATCCTGTCAGGAGATTGCCATTTTGCTGCGGGATGACACGGCGCTTGGGGAAACAGTCGGTTTGATCCAATCACGTTTCCCGGATCTCGATACGCGCACCTGGAAGGAACTGATGCCCGAAGTCAATCTCATCGGGGAAACCATGGATATCTATATGTACTTTTTCATGGGGGTTATCCTCGCGGCGCTGGTTTTCGGCATCATCAACACCATGCTGATGGCAATAATGGAACGGGTGAAAGAGCTTGGCATGCTCATGGCAGTTGGTATGAACAGATTCCGCGTTTTTCTCATGATCCTCCTGGAAACGGTTCTTTTGTGCCTTACAGGGGGAATAACAGGAATGGTCATCGGATACTTCACCATCCTGTATTTCAATCATACCGGCATTGATCTTGCGTTTTTCGCGGAAGGCATCGAAAAGCTGGGCTTCGAAAGTGTTGTCTTTCCGGTTTCGGACTATGACATCGACATCAAAATTGCCGTGATGGTATTGGCTGCCGGTATCCTGGCAGCGGTCTATCCGGCATGGAAGGCAATTCAGCTAAGGCCCAGCGAAGCCCTGCGCATTGATATCTGAGGCCGGATTCCTGTAGAGCCTTACATACACCTGCATACACCGGAATTCCTTTTCGAGTGACCAATGCTCCAGTGAGTCGATTTCAGCATCGGTGAACATATTGAATACATTGGAATAGAATATATAGGAATGTTTTTGGAGGTCAGCCAGGGGGAAGATCCTTGCATCTTCATTTGCTTCGATATAACCGAAAGCTGCGGTATTCGGAACGCCGGTCCCGATGCGATCAAAAGGAATGTGCTGCTCCTCGATATAGCGGATCATATTTTCCCGGAGATGATGATAGGGCAGATGGGCCAAGGTGGCATCCCATCCATTGGCAATCCTTCCGGGATACACCCAGAAGCTGCCGCTGATGAGGCCAGCCAGCATCAGCGTAAAGAGCATTTTCCGGATCCCGGGGAAGCCGGGATTGATGAACAGCAGGTATCCGGACAGCAGGGTAAGAAAGAAATAAAACGGAATGAGATAACGGTGCCCGTTCAGGATCTTATAGATCAGCATGGTTGGGGCACTGAAAACAAGGATGAGGGCCAGCAACATCAGCAGGGTCCGGATGACCGGATCGGAGGCAAGTTGCTTCCGGTCCGGCAGGAAAATGGCCAGCAACGGAATGATCCATACAAAGAGCATCCCGTAGTCGATCATGCGCCAGCCGAGAATAAGAATATTTCTTGCGAACCCTTTGCCGCTGACCACTTCATAGCAGCCCAACCAGGGGGAAGCAGGATGCATGAAAAGCCATCCGGTGGTGTAATAGTGAAACAGCAGCCACGCAGCAAAAAGTACCAGCCCCGGGAGATAGGGGAGGGCAATTTGAAGCAGCGTCCGAAGGTTTTTGCGGCCCTGGTGGAGGTAAATGTCCAGGCCTCCCAGAGCGGCAGCGATCATGAGGCCCCGCAGGTGCGAAAAAAGCATTCCGGTAATTGCCAGTATCAGCAGATTTCGCCGGCCGTGAAGCATGCAATTGACGGCCAGCAGGATGAAGAACAGCATAACGAGATCGGTGGAAAAAACAACAGTTTGTGCCAGGAGGGTGGTATTCGCAAACAGCAGTACCATCACCGGCATGATATAGCGGCCCCTGAGAAAATGATCCAGCAGGTTACGGGTTTGCCAAACGATGCCCAGGGTGAAGGGAAGCATCAGTATATGCGCAACAAAAAGACTTTTTCCGGTGACTTTCCAGGCAAGGGCCAGCAGATACCCCAGGGCTGGGCGGATAACCCGCATCAAGGTCGTTGGGCAATACCGGACTGAAACGGTGCGCCAACAGCCATGAGGCTATTTTGGAAAAGAGGATGTCCTTATCCCAGAAGAACGGCAGGCGACAGGTGAAAAGGAAGAGAACAATAAAAAAGGCAAAGAAGGGGAGGACCTGGAGCCAGGGTTTCTTTGGGGCAAGGGCAGCCATGCGTCAACAGTAAAGAGTGGAACAGTGGAACGGTGGAACAGTGAAACAGTGAGAAACTAAAAGTGAAAAACTAAAAGTTATGATCATTTATTTTACGTTTCAGACCAGCAAGACCGCAAGACTGCAAGACTGCAAGACTGCACAACCGCAGTCCGCTTACTTCTTCTGTGCCTCAGCGCCACCCACGATCTCCAGGATCTCATTTGTGATGGCTGCCTGACGGGCCTTATTGTAATGGAGCTCGAGTTCCTTGATAAGTTCGGTGGCATTGTCGGTGGCCTTGTGCATTGCAGTCATCCTGGCCCCGTGTTCGGACGCGTTTGACTCGAGCAGGGACCTGAACAACTGGACCCTCAGGGTATAAGGGATCATTTCATCCAGGATTTCAGCTTCGGAAGGCTCATAAATATAATCCATCCGGGATTCGAAGCGGTCATCGGTTTCCTGCAAGGGGAACAGGGGCAGGAAAAACTCCTCTGCCACGTCCTGTACGGCAGCATTTCTGAACTGATTGTATATAAGCTTGATGATGCCGTATTTTTGCCTGACGAAATCTTCCATCAGCGTATTGGCCAGCCTGACCGTCTCATCAAAGGTCAGTTTATCAAACAGGTGGTGATAAGTGGCCATTACCGGAAAGTTTTTCGATTTCAGCTGATCGGCACCTTTTTTCCCAATGGCTATAATATCCAGTTTCCCGGCCCTGTAAGCTTCAGCATAATGCTGGTGGATGGTCTGTATGGCTCTTTTAACGATATTTGAATTGAAGGCTCCGCATAGCCCCCTGTTGGAGGTGATCACTACGATCAGTACGCGTCCGGCGTCTGTGGTACGTCCGTAAATATTCTCATGATCCTCTTCCAAACCCGTATTTACACGTTCGATAAGCGAATGCAGTTTAACATAGAACGGCCGGAGCTGAAGAATAGATTCCTGGGCCCTGCGCAGTTTTGCAGCCGAAACCATCTTCATGGCACTGGTGATCTGCCGGGTTGATTTCACCGAATTCAGCCGGATGCGGATTTCTTTAAGGTTGGCCATAGCGTGTCAAACAAGGTGCAAAAACATCCAAAAAATCATTACTTCATCCGTTCAGCGATATCCCTGGCGATATCGGTCAGTTTTTTCTCAACATCCTCAGTCAGCTTGCCTTCTTTGAGCGTTTTCAAAATGTCTTTGTGCTTGAGCTCCAGCAGGCTGATGAACTCATGTTCAAATTCCCGGATCTTCTCAATGGGGATTTCAGACAACAAGCCCCTGGTCCCGCAGAAGATAATGGCAATCTGTTTTTCAACAGGAGTAGGATTGTGCAAAGGCTGTTTGAGGATCTCCACATTCTTGGCACCCTTATCGAGTACGGCAAGGGTTGTGGCATCAAGATCGGAACCGAATTTGGAAAAAGCTTCCAGCTCACGGAACTGAGCCTGGTCGAGTTTCAGCGTACCGGCAACACGTTTCATAGATTTGATCTGAGCGGCACCTCCCACACGGGAGACGGATATACCCACGTTGATGGCGGGCCGGATTCCTGAGTTGAACAGGTTGGTCTCGAGAAAGATCTGACCGTCGGTGATGGAGATCACGTTGGTGGGGATGTAGGCTGAAACGTCACCAGCCTGGGTTTCAATGATGGGCAAGGCCGTGAGCGAACCACCGCCCTTAACGATCGGCCGGAGGATGTCGGGCAGATCGTTCATGCGGGCTGCGATCTCGTCGTTATTGATGATCTTTGCAGCGCGTTCCAGCAAGCGTGAATGAAGGTAAAACACATCACCCGGGTAGGCTTCACGTCCGGGAGGACGGCGCAGCAGCAGGGAAACTTCACGATACGATACAGCTTGCTTGGACAGGTCGTCATAAATGATCAGGGCTGCCCGGCCGGTGTCCCTGAAATACTCCCCGATGGCACAGCCGGCAAAAGGGGCGTAGAACTGCAGTGCTGCCGGATCGGAAGCGGTAGCCGAAAGGATGACGGTATAGGGCATGGCACCATAGGCTTCGAGTGTTTTGGCGATGTTGGCAACAGTGGAGCCCTTTTGTCCGATAGCCACATAAATGCAATATACAGGTTCGCCCTTGTCATAAAACTCCTTCTGGTTGATGATGGTATCCAGGGCAATGGACGATTTACCGGTCTGGCGGTCACCGATGATGAGCTCACGCTGACCTCTGCCGATGGGGATCATGGCATCGATAGCCTTAATTCCGGTCTGGAGAGGCTCATTCACCGGACGGCGGAAAATAACGCCGGGGGCCTTTCTTTCGAAGGGCATTTCATAGGTATGGCCAACTATGGGTCCTTTGCCATCAAGAGGTTCTCCCAGCGTGTTGATAATGCGGCCGAGCATGCCTTCGCTTACGTTGATGGAAGCGATACGGCCGGTGCGTTTTACCTTATCACCTTCCCGGATCTGGTCGGATGCGCCCAGCAATACCGCACCGATATTGTCTTCCTCGAGGTTCAGAATAATTCCGCGGATCCCGCTTTCAAATTCTATCAGTTCGTTGGAACAGGCATTGGACATGCCATAGATTCTGGCGATGCCATCACCTACCTGCAATACCGTTCCGATTTCATCCAGCTGGGCCTTGGTATCAATTCCCTGTAATTGTTGTTTTAATATCTTGGATACTTCTGATGGTTTAAGGGCAGACATGTTAGCTTAATTTAGAATATTATCAGGTATGTGAGTTAATTAATTCATGGTGAATGCGTTTAAGCTTGGTGGCGAGGCTGGCATCCAGTTGCTGGTCACCGACCCTGAGTACAAAGCCTCCGATCAGCCTGGTGTCCACCATTTCATTCAGTTCAACCTGGTGAGCACTGAACTTCTTGGCGATCAGGGAAAGCACAGACCGGCGCAGTGATTCATCAAGCGGCACCGCCGTTAACATTTCAGCGGGCTGGATCCCCTGCTCGGTCTTCATCAGGTCGAGGAAATACCGGGATATCCCGGCCAGATATTCCTCGCGGTGGCGTTCCAGCACCAGGTTGATGAAGGTAAGCGTCATCGGATTAAAGTGGGGCCGGAACATTTCACTAAAAAGCCTGGTTTTTTCGCCGGCTTTGATCACCGGGCTCTGAATGACGAATTGCAGCTCGGGAATCTCCTGAATGCACTTATAAAGCACTTCAACATCTTTTTTCAGTGCATCCGTGCTTTGGGTTTCCTTAGCCAGTCCAAAAAGTGCCTTCGCGTAGCGGACAGATATTTTGCTTTCGTTCATCGGTTATGTTGTGGTCAACAATCAGTTGAATTTTATATCCACAAGGGATTTTTCAATAATTTCCTTTTGTCTGTCCGGGTCCGACAGCTCATGCAGCAGGATTTTTTCTGATATGGCCACTGAAAGCTCGGCAACCTGCTTTTTAATTTCCTGGACAGCAGCGGATTTTTCGTTCTTAATGGCCTCACGCGCATCCTCGATGAGTTTCAGGCCGTCTTTTTTTGCCTGCTCACGGGCCTCATTCAGCATGGCTTCTTTAAATTCACGTGCTTCCTGAAGAATCTTATCCCGTTCCTTTTTTGCTTCCGCCAGGATTTTTGCACTTTCAACGTTCAGGAGGCTGACATCTTTCTTGGCTTTTTCAGCTGCCTGCAAAGCCTCTGCGATCGAATTATCGCGTTGCTTCAGGGCGTTTAACAGGGGTTTCCAGGCATATTTGGCCAGGATGAAAAAAGTTATTGCAAACACGATCAACGTCCAAAAGATCGTTCCGAATTCGGGAATTAGCAGCTCCATATGATTGTGTGTTAAAGTTCGCGTAAAACCGGGACGCGCACCAACCGTGCGGGTCCCGGATAGAACTAGGATACTACGGCCAACAGGCCGACAATTACAGCAAAAAGGGCTACAGCTTCAGGGAGCGCAGCGATAATAATCATATTAGCGCGTATATCTCCTGCTGCTTCAGGTTGCCGTGCAATAGCTTCCATGGCACTGCTGCCGATCTTGCCGATACCAAAACCGGCACCCATGGCAGCAATACCTGCACCAAGAGCACCACCAAGCTGGGCGATGCCGGATTCTCCTGCTGCCTGTAAAATAGTTGATAACATAGTGAATATATTTAATTAATAAACAAAAAACTCAAGCATGTTCTTTCTGATGTTCCTCATGATGTTCAGCCAGGGCAAGGCCAAAATAAATCGATGAAAGAAAAGTAAAAATGAAGGCCTGGATGAAAGCCACCAGCAATTCAAGGAAAGTCATGAAAACATTAAACAGGACAGAAACTACGGAAATCCCGAAAGCCAGTCCGGTAGACATTTCAGCAAAAATGTAAATAAGCATGATGAATGCCGCCACAATGATATGACCGGCAGTGATGTTGGCAAAAAGCCGGATCATAAGAACGATGGGCTTTGTGAATATTCCCAGCGTCTCAACGAGCGGCATGATGGGTATCGGTATTTTCAGCCACCAGGGAACACCGGGTGTGTTGAAAATATGCTTCCAGTAATCCTTTGTACCACTCACTGTGGTTATAATAAATGTAAGAACGGCCAGTACCATGGTAACGGCAATGTTACCCATCAGATTGGCTCCGGCCGGCGGTATGGGGATCAGACCCAGCATATTGTTGATCCAGATAAAAAAGAACAAGGTAAGCAGATAGGGCGTGTAACGCTCATATTTGGGCCCCACAGAAGGCTTGATGATGTCGTCACGCACGAAAATGACAATAGGTTCAAACCACGACTGCAATCCACGGGGTGCACTGACCGGATTTTTGCGATAAGCCTTACCCATGGAAAGGAATATCCAGAGTATGATAAAAACGCCAAAGAACATGGAAGCTATATTCTTGGTAATGGAAATGTCAAACGGTTTTGAACCGTCTTCTTCAAAAATCTTGTTCTTATTCGCACCGGTCGTTTCCAGGTGAAATCCCTTATAGGTGACAGTACCATGCTTGAACTTTGAGGACATGAAGATATTCAATCCTTTGGATTTGCTATACAGGATAACAGGAAGGGGTATGCTGATATGTTTATGTCCGACAGACAGAAGATGCCATTCATGCGCATCCTGGATATGGTCAAATATAAACTCACCGGGATTCAGTTTTTCAGTTTCCCCGCTATGGGTTTCTGCAGCAAAGAAACTGCTGCTTATCCAGGGAAGCATCAATACCAATACGAGCAGAGCCTTAAAGAAAGTTTTGTGCATATCCAGGAATTGTGGCCATAAATATAAACAACTAAATTGAAAATTGATTTGGCAAAGAGGGATTTTCTTTTTTCCGCCTCACAAGGCTGGTCATGATATAAAGATCGTATGACGTATAGGCAATATAGAGCACCGAGAGTGTAATTGCAAAGGGAACTGCGGATTTCGGAGCGGTAATCACATAAATCAAAACAAGGAAAAGATAGATCATCAGTTTTATCCCCTTGGAAAGCATGAATCCACGAATAAACTGGTTATCGGGCTTATTCACAGTCCGGTAAAAGGATATAAAAAAACCGGCATTTACCAGGAAGAAGATGAGCAGGAGAAAAGGGAAGAAACCAAAATACCAGGTAGTTAAGACGGTCCTGAAAAGCAACATGCCTGCTCCGAAAAGGACTGCTGACAGCACCAAAAGGCCGAGAAGCGTTTTCTTTAATCCGGAATCCATGGCATTATTTTTTAAAGCGGATAAAATCCTTTAAACTATAATAGAGCGCCAGCATTACAGCCAGAAAGGAAAGCACAACAGTAAATACAGGAAACCTGAGCTTCAGCCAGTGATCAAGCTTTATGCCGCCGAAAACCCCTATCAGGATTATGGCGATCATCTGAAAAGCCAGGCTCGAGTACTTGCCGTAATCACTTAGGCTTTTTACTGTCTTCTCCGGGTTTGTCAGTTTCTTTTCCGGCATAGGCTGATGATGTTTCGGCGACCATACTGCAATTGCCACTGAATTTTGCACCGGGTTCAATGGACAACCTGCGGGTCACAATATCTCCTGTAAGGGTTGAGGTGGCCTTCAGGGTCAGCAGTTCAGCAACAGATATTTTCCCTTCCACCTTTCCCTCCAAAACAGAATTTTTGCAGCTGATTTCACCTTTCACGGATCCGGTTTCCCCAATAACAACTTTACCTTTGGTCTTGAGATTGCCTGTCAGCGCCCCGTCAAAGCGGATATCACTGCTGGTGGTTACATCACCTGTTATTTCCGTACCGACGCCAATCTGGTTGATCACATTGCCTTCAGTCTCAATTATTTTTGCCATCTGATGTGAATTTTAATGATAATACGTAGAGACATAAGATCTTATGCCTCTACACCGTTTCCAACAAAGATAAGCATTACATTAAAATAATGCTTACAAATGTGTTGGTTTTAATTAACGAAGATAGATTCGGATTATTTTGGGTCGTATGCCCACTTCAGGTATATGGAACCCCAGGTAAATCCGGCTCCGAAGGAGGCAAGTATGATGTTATCGCCTTTCTTCAGCTCTTTTTCATAGTCCCAGAGGCACAGCGGTATGGTAGCAGCCGTGGTATTCCCGAATTTGTGTATGTTGATCATCACCTGATCTTTATTGATCTCCATCCGGCGGGCCACGGCTTCAATGATCCGCATGTTGGCCTGGTGGGGTACCAGGTATTTGACATCATCGTGCGTGAGGTTGTTGCGCTGCATGATCTCAACGGATACATCGGACATTTTGGATACAGCCATTTTAAAAACGGTCTGGCCTTCCTGAAAAATATAATGCTGTTTGGCATCCACGGTTTCATGCGTGGGGGGGTGCAGCGAACCGCCGGCATGCATGTGCAGGTGTTTTAGGCCGGAACCATCGGTGGCCAGAATGGAATCGATGATACCCAGGCCATTGCTGAAGGGTTCGAGCAGCACCGCCGCTGCTCCGTCACCGAACAAGGGACTGGTGGCGCGGTCTTCATAATCAACAATGGCTGACATCATATCTGCCCCAACCACGACAACTTTTTGATAAGCCCCCGACTCAACGTACCTCCTGCCGGTTTCGAGGGCGAACAGAAAGCCGGAACAGGCAGCACCGAGGTCGAAGCTGAAAGCATTGGCCAGTCCTGCTTTATCACAGATCATGTTGCCAGTAGCCGGGAAATGCATATCAGGGGTGACGGTGGCGCAGATCAGCACCTGGATGTCGAGGGGATCGGTGCCTGTTTTGGTCAGCAATTCCTTTACAGCTTTGGATCCCATATAGGCGGTGGCCTTCCCTTTATCTTTCAGTATCCTTCTTTCCTTGATGCCAATGCGTTGCATGATCCATTCGTCGCTGGTATCTACCATCCTGCTCAGTTCATCATTGTTGAGCACATATGACGGCACATATCCACCAACACCTGTAATAGCTGCTTTTATTCCGGACATTCTTTAAACGCTTCTTTAATTTTTTCGCACAAATTTCCTTTAATGATTTCGGCGGTCTGGAAAATTAGGTTCTTGATGGCAACATCATTGGATATGCCATGAGCGATCAGCACCGGAGCATTGATACCGATTATGGGCGTGCCGCCATAATTGACGAAGTTGAACTTCTCAAAGTAATCATCCACGATCTTACGCTTCCGGATCATGGTATAAAAGGCCTCGGCCTCCTTGAGCATGACATTGCCGACAAAACCGTCACATACCATCACGTCGGCTTTATTGCTGAACAGGTCGTTGCCTTCAACATTACCTGCGAATTGGAACAATGTAGAATCTTTCATCAGCTGGAAGGCTGCTTTGGTGACCAGGTTACCCTTTCCTTCTTCTTCCCCGATGTTCAGCAGGCCAACGCGGGGCGAAGGGATATTTAGCACCTGGCGGGCATAGATGCTGCCCAGGATGGCATACTGGTTAAGTTCCTCCTGGCTGCAATCGGGGTTGATACCGACATCGAGCAGAAGCAGGGGCTTCTCCGTGGGCCTTGGAACCATTGCTGCAATGCAGGGCCGAATAACCCCGGGAATGGATTTGATGACTTGCATGGCACCTACCATCATGGCCCCAGTATTACCCGCACTGGCAAAACCATCAATTTCACCTGTGGCCAGCAGTTTGAAACCAAGCACTACACTGGCATTCGGTTTCTGGGCAAATGACCGGGCCGGGTGCTCTCCCATTTCAATGCATTCCGTGGTATGCACCACATCAAATACACCGTGATCGAAATTCTCACGCGCACAAATCGACCGGATCCTGTTCTCGTCTCCGATCAATACCAGACGAGCACCTGCAGGGAGGTCCGGGGCAGCCAGCATGCAGCCGTGAACTGTAGCCTCCGGGGCAAAGTCTCCACCTAAAATATCAACACCGATTCTCATGAACCATGCGGGTGATTAAGTAAAACGATAAGCCTGTCAGGCAGCAACTTCCTTCTTTATAGCGGGCTTTCCTTTATAGTAGCCGCATTCGGGACAAACCCTGTGGTACTGGATGGCAGAACCGCAATTCTGACAGGTAGACAGCGTGGGGACAACAGCCTTGTCATGCGTTCTTCTTTTATCTCTCCGCTGCTTCGAATGTTTACGTTTCGGATTAGGCATTATGTATCAATTATGAATTATGAATTATGAATTATTAATCTTTGATCAGCATTTCGTCCAGCCGTTTCAGCATTTCCGGATCACAACCCGATTGCCCGTCTGACAGGTCAGGATGCACTTTCCGCAGGGGCAGGCTCAGACTGATGCATTCATACAGGTAATGCTTCAGGTTAAGCTGGTATTCGTCGGGATGCAGAAAAATCACCTCATCATCCTTCTCCTTCTCGGTTTCGCTGAATCGCACCACCAGCTGACCGGTGTAAGATACCGGCAGTGTAAAATGACCCAGGCATCGGTCGCACTGCGCCTGCAGCTCTCCCTGCAGATCAACTGCCAGTTCCAGGAAACTTGTTTTGCGGTTCAGTTCAACCTGAACATGGACATGTCCATCCGGAACCTCAAGCTGTTCAAATGCATCAAAGAACGGTTTCTCAATAATGAAAGCAAAATCATGAACACCTTCTTTCAGCCCTTTGAAATGAATAATATACTGATTTTCAATTTTCAAAACTTCGGAATAAAAAAAGTGGTGCAAAAGTAGGAATAAATTTGAGAATAACAAAGAGAAATTTGGAAACGAGGGACGAGGGACAAGGGACGAGGGACAAGGGACGAGGGACGAGGAAGCAGGGTCTTTCCTACTTGTCCCTTGTCCCTCGTCCCTTGTCCCTAATCAAGCTTTTCCATAAAATAATTCTCCACCGTTTCAATTAAGGTATTGATGAAAAAATCATCCTTAACGACATAGCGCATGGCGCCGAACTGGAGAAATTTGGTGATCAGGGCTTTGTCTTTTTCCCGGCTGAGAATGACCACGGGAACATGGCTGTTCCGTTCGTTGATTTTTTTCAGGGTGTCGAGACCCGACATGGCGGTGGATTCCCCCTCCCCCAGGTAGTAATCCAGCACGATCAGACTTGGATTAAGATGCAGATTTTCAAGACATTCCTCCCCCGAATAGAAGGATTTTACATCGAATCCTTCCCGGCATTTGAACGTGTACTCCATCAGATTCAGCATCATTTTATCATCGTCCACAAAAAAGATCAGCTTATTCTCCATGCCTGAATTCTGGTATTAAATAGATGCGTAATTAAGCAATTATACGGAATACGGAGAAATGGTTGCAGAAATGTTATCAACAAGGTTGTTTTGGAGGTAAAAGCACAAAGGACGAAGATGAATAATAGGGTTATCCGTTGGCTTTTGTTGAAGGCCAAAGCGGATAACCCCTGAACCTGTTATTTGGCTGTGGGAAATTTAACGGCCAGGCCGATCTTGAACCAGGCAATGCCATAGCCCAGCTCGCTCATGGCGCCGAAATTGTCGGTAAACTGGTAACGCACGCCGGCAAAGATGTCAAATACAGGACCGCTTTTATTCACGGAATAATCGGAGCCTTCATAGTCGCCATATGCCTTGTCCGATACGATTTTGGCACCAACAAGAACGCCGCCGTAAATGTCAAGCTTATCCACCAGCTCTGTGAAATGATAGCTTCCGCGGGCTGCAATGATGAAAGTGGAGTATTTCCAGCCGTAGTCATAACCGCTAACATCATACTCATATTTATAGGCCGAATATCCGAGGAAACCACCGACACCCAGGTTACCGGGGCCCAGATCTTCACGCAGGCAGTAATCACCGGAAAGAAAGAGGGGCGGAACCGTGGTTTTATAATAGGTTCCATAGGTATAATACGTAGATCCCAGGCCAATTCCGGCGTTGAAAACAAGGTCACCCTGATCGAACAGTTGTGCGTTAAGGGTCGCGAGGGGGAGGAATAAAGCCAGCATAAGGCTCAGCAAAGTAATCTTCATTGACTTTTTCATGCGATGTAAGATTTTAGGTTATCATTCTTTTCAATACACAAAATTAAAAAACCATATCATGAATATGACGAATAAACGGATTATTTTGACAATTATTCCTCTGGCAGGGTCATATTGGGGTATATCAGGGATAAAAGTGCGGAATCGCGGCAATAAGCTTCGCTCCTGAACATCCAATTAACTTTGGAATATTGGGAATATATTTTGTCAAAGTAATCATTTTAGGATTATATTTGTGGCAATAATCATTAAAGTAAAGCAATAATGACACAGTTGGTGGGTGAAGTCATCCAAATCATCGGACCTGTTCTTGATATCAGTTTTGAACAGGCAGGGGACTCAATGCCTAATATTCATGATGCCCTGGAAGTCAGAAAAGACGATGGCCAGGTGATCATCGTGGAATGCCAGCAGCATATCGGTGAAAATTCCATCCGCACGATTGCCATGGATTCAACCGACGGACTGCGGAGGGGAATGAAAGCCTATGCCATGGGCAGTGCCATCAGAATGCCCATCGGCGAACAAATCCGCGGCAGACTGCTCAACGTCATCGGAGATCCCATTGATGGCCTCAGTCCCGTTGATAAAAGTGAGGGTTACCCGATTCATTCCGACCCGCCTTTGTTTAAGAACCTTTCCACAGAAACCGAGGTACTGTTTACCGGGATCAAGGTAATTGACCTGCTGGAGCCCTATCCCAAAGGCGGCAAAATCGGCCTGTTTGGCGGCGCCGGCGTTGGGAAAACAGTTATCATCATGGAGCTCATCAACAATATTGCCAAGAAATATTCCGGTCTTTCCGTATTTGCGGGGGTAGGTGAAAGAACCCGCGAGGGTAACGACCTTCTTCGTGAGATGATCGAATCGGGAGTTATTAAATATGGTGATGCTTTTAAAAAAAGCATGGAAGAAGGAAGCTGGGATCTTTCCCTGGTTGATCCCGAAGCCCTGAAACAATCACAGGCCACACTGGTTTTCGGACAGATGAATGAACCTCCCGGAGCCCGTGCCACTGTAGCACTATCCGGCCTTACCGTTGCCGAATCGTTCCGCGATGGCGATGAAGCTTCCGGCGGACGCGACATACTATTCTTTGTGGACAATATTTTCCGTTTTACCCAGGCAGGTTCGGAGGTTTCGGCACTGCTGGGCCGCATGCCTTCAGCAGTGGGTTACCAGCCAACACTGGCCACGGAAATGGGCATCATGCAGGAGCGGATCACCTCTACCAAGAGAGGATCCATCACTTCGGTGCAGGCCATTTACGTGCCGGCCGATGACCTTACCGACCCGGCACCGGCGACTACGTTTTCCCACCTGGATGCCACCACGGTGTTAAGCCGTAAAATATCCGAGCTGGGTATCTACCCCGCTGTTGACCCCCTCGATTCCACATCACGCATCCTTTCACCCGAGATCATCGGCAAGGAGCATTATGAAACAACCCGGAAAGTGAAAGAGTTGCTGCAACGTTACAAGGAACTCCAGGATATCATTGCCATCCTCGGTATGGATGAACTTTCCGAGAAGGATAAACTGGTGGTGCACCGTGCACGCAGGGTACAGCGCTTCCTTTCGCAGCCCTTCCATGTAGCAGAAGCCTTTACGGGCACTCCCGGCGTTTGGGTCTCTATTGAAGACACCATCAAGGGATTCAACATGATCATGGACGGTAAGGTGGATGACTATCCTGAAGCTGCCTTCCACATGGTGGGAACTATTGAAGAAGCCATGGCCAAAGGTGAAAAGCTGATTGAACAGGCTAAAAAGAGCTAACCCCCGTGAAACTCGAGATCATTACCCCGGAAAAAAGACTTTTCGATGGAAATGTCAAGCTGGTGCAGGTGCCCGGAGCCAAGGGATCTTTTGAGGTGCTGAAAAACCATGCACCGATAATTTCCACCCTCACACAGGGCAGGATTAAAGTGATCACGGATAAGGACCAGCAGGAATTTATCGACATAAACTCCGGTATTATTGAAGTAAAAGCAAATATCATTACTATTCTGGCCGTTACTGGCTGATCGCCGGAGATGTGCCGGAACATGGGTTTATATGCGATTAACAGTACTTCTTATCCTGCTTTGTTCTGCCTTGACCACAGTCACCGGACAGGTAGCCGTTTATTTCTATGCCGATGACGGCCTGAAAATCCGTGCCGACCTTTACCTGAACAACAACCAGCAGCCTTTTATCATACTCTGTCACCAGGACGGTTCTAACCGCAGCGAATACTATGACATCGCGCCCCGTTTACTCAACCTGAATTACAATTGTCTGGCCATTGACCTCAGAGCCGGCGGCAATTCGGGATTTGTACAGAATGAAACGGCCAGCCGTGCATTGCTGGATAAAAGGCCGGCAAAACCACTGGATGCCGCAGCAGATATCAGCGCCGCCATCCGGTATGTTCAGGGAATCAGCAAGCAGCCTGTAATCCTGCTGGGAAGTTCATATTCCGCTTCGCTGTGCCTGCTCGCAGCTGCCGGAAATCCTATGGTAAAGGCCGTAATAGCCCTGAGTCCCGGTGAGTTCTTTCAACCCCAACGGACCATCGAAAAAGAAGTGCAGCATATCAGCCAGCAGATTTTTGTGAGCGCTACGAAAACGGAATTTCCTTACCTGCAGAAAATGCTGGGAGCCATACCTGACGACAGGCTCGTGATTTTTAAACCCGAAAGGAACAGTGGCATTCGGGGTACCCGGGCCTTTGACAGCTCCAATGAAAGCAGTGATGAGTACTGGTTTGCGTTAATGATGTTCTTTAAGAAGCTGGGGTGACCCTGTCAGTCATGCTGAGCGGAGTCGAAGCATGATCATCTTTGGTAAAACTTCTGTCCTGGTTTTCCGTATACTGTTGATATCTCAGTATTCATAGAAAATTCTTTTTCGTATATTTATCAAAAAGTGGCGCTGCCACACAATCTTAAAGGGTTATTTTAGTTTAGTTTTCAGAAACAGAATCTATTCAAACCAATGGTCAACTTCAGAATTCTTTTCGGGTGGGTTCCGAAAACTGCTGATTACGAGGCAAAACAGGATGCTTTAAAGCAAGAATACCTCGAACTGAAAGCTTTTTCAGAATCAAAAGAACTGGCGGATTTTCTTGAACTGGAAAAAACAGTTACGTCACCGGATTTTTCCAGGCGGAAAAAGAGCATTGCCTCTCAACGCTTTTCGGATACTCCGGAATTCAGGAAGGAACGGGAATACCTGGCCCTGAAAAAAAGCCGCGAAATCAAAAGGTATTACCAGACCAAGGATTCAGTCGCGCTGAGGGATTTTCTTGAATTTGAGAACTCCTATGATGTAAAGCATTATCATACGCTGGAAAAACTGGTTCGCTCGGAAGCATTTGACGAGCTGAAAAGAAAGCTCAGGAGGAAGTTCAGAAATACGCCGGAATTTGAGAAACTTTTGGAGTTCCGGGCGCTCAAGAGTTCCAAAAGGTTCAAGGATTATTTCGCTTTCAAGAATTCCAAGGATTATGTGAATTTCACATTGCTGATCGGATCTGAAAAAATTGAAGGCTTTGAAAAACTGGGCAAATACATCCAATCGGAGGAATTCCTGAAGGTGAAAGAATACATGCTGCTCCCTGGAAAGAAGAAATTCGAGCTTTCTGAGGAATGCAGGTTGGAACAACAATATCATTCGCTGAAGCATTCGGATAAGCTTAAATGGTACTTCAAGGTCCACAATTCACCCAGGTTCAATGAAATTAAAAAATGGCAGCTCACCTTTTCCGATGAGTTTGATGTCCATAAACTGGATAAGTCGAAATGGCTCACCCGTTATTACTGGGGGGAAACCTTGCTGCAGGACAGCTATGTCAACGCAGGTGAAAAGCAGTGGTATACCAATGAAAAGAACATAGAGATATCAAGCAGCGTATTGAAGATCCGCACCCAGCGTGAAAAAGCGACGGGCAAGGTCTGGAATCCGGCCCTTGGCTTTTTTACCCGTGATTTTGACTATACCTCAGCCATTATTAACACGGGGAAAAACTTCCGGCAGCAATACGGTTTGTTTGAAGTCAAGGTCAGGTTCAACCGTAATTTTCCCGTTAATCACGGGATCTGGATGGTGTCGGAACTTATGCTTCCCCATGTCGACCTGGCCAGAGCAGGCCGGAAGATATCCGTGGGCAGTTACTGGGGGAATCCCAACGTTAAGGGCGGCGTGGCCAAAAAAGCTTCCGCCATGAGCCGGGAGCGGTATGGATATGATTACTACATTTTCTCCATGGAATGGACCAAGGATAGGCTCACCTGGAAATTAAACGGCATTCCGGCCGGGTCTTCCACCGAAGGGGTACCCCATGTACCCATGTATATCAACATCAACTCTGCACTTTACCAGGACGTTGACGGATCCGTGCTGCCTGCGGATATGGAAGTCGATTGGATACGATGCTACCAGCGGATCTAACCTTACAGCGCCCTGGAGTTATTCCTTAATGATCTTGTCTGTATGCGTGTAACCGGCGGTAGTGATCCTGATAAGGTAAGTGCCCCGCTGGAACCGGCTCATATCCAGTTCATAACTGACATTGTTCACAGGAACCGACAGCATCAGGCGACCCTGCATATCCATCAGCTGCAGGGATTCGATCCCGGTTCCGGTCTGGATGCTGAGGATATCCCTTACCGGATTCGGGAACATTTGCAGGTCCATGGTCGCCGAAACCGGCTGGTCTGACACCATTACTTCATCTGAGGCCGTCCAGCTGGCTGCCAGACTGTTGTCCAGTCCCGGATCGGTGAGTTTCAGGTACAGACCGTTGCCATCCGCATCCGGCCAGGGAATGGAATCTGTGTAATTCACGAAATCGATAATGTTGCCATAACCATCGGCAAGTAACAATTTCTGGCCGTTGTTGGACAGGTGCCGGGTGAACTTTCCCGTAGCGTCGGAACCATAAAATGATTTGAAGGAAACCATATCGCTGGCAAGAACGCAGGCCCCATAAGGACCAAGAACAGCGTGGGCGGGGAACTGGTAAACCAGCCCGGTGCCCCTGAAATACACACCGGCCAGGCTGACGGTCTGATCGCTGTTGTTGGTGATCTCAATGAATTCAAGATCTTCATTGGGGAAGGCCGCAGTGGTATCCGGATGGTACATGATTCGGGTGATCACCAGGGGCGGAACAGCAACATTCTGGCAGGCAGAATAGGAACCGATGTTACTGGTTATCCAGTTTATCCTGGAGTTGAGCCACGTTTTGATGTTGTAAATGTAATTGCTGTAATTTCCCACCGTACCCCACAACAGGTAATCCCTTGCCACTGCCTCACTGGTATAGGCCACCGTGTTATCGATGAAAGATTCCAGGTTGGTAAGGTTGAAGGGCTGTCCCGGCTGGGTGAGTTCGTTCCACCGCTTTGAAAGGTAACACCGGAAGGTGGGATTGTTAAACAGATCGATCCAGAACCGGGAACCTTCATTGTCGTAGTTGTAAAACTGCCATACATCGGTATGGCTTCTATCTAAACCCCAGAAAAACAGATCGTTCCCATATGTCAGGTCGTTATCCCAGATCGGACCCGCCCGCAATTTTCCATTCCTGTCTTTATGGAAAAAAGTACTGTACTGGTAGGCGTCGGCATTAGAACCCAGCTCGTTCACCAGAATATGGTTTATGAAAGAGGGGACATCAATGACCGAGGGGAAACCGTCTGTCAGGCTGCTGCTGGTTGCTTTAAGTCCGAGCATCTCAAACTGGTTACGGATGTAATTGGTTTGTTGCCCTGTGGCACTTTCCGGCTTGGGCATTTCGTGGATATAGTTCACTTCTGCATTGAGCCGCGAATACATGGTAAAAGCGATGGGATCCCCCCCGGTCTGCTTATCGGCCTTGGTGATGTATCCTCCGGAAACATTGGGCGACAGGTTGTCAATGGGACTGATCTCCATTATGTTCACCCGGTCGTCGTCGGCCTTGATCTTTTCCTGTAGCAGGTAGAGGCCTTTGTAAATGCCGTTGATAAGCACTTCACAGTATGCGGTCCTTGAAGCGTAGTTGCCTATCTGGCGCGACAGGTTGTAGGCAAGATAATCGCGGATCATGGCCGGATCAAAGGTCATGCTGTTGAAGATCCAGTCGTGTTCCTCAGGCATACCCAGAAGGCTCACGTTGTTGGCGGTGGTATTATCAGCCTGTCTGGTAGAAAACCCGTACTGCTTCTTGAGTGTATACTGGGAGGAGGATCCGCGGAGTTCAATATCAATTCTGCCATTATAGTCCAGGTAAGCCGGATTGTTCTGATCTGTGAGGTAATTCCTCTGACCGGGCCCACGATAGATGATTTTCATGTTGGCCATGATACGGGGGTCGTCTACAATCGCCGCGCCCCGGTCGGTACTGATGAGAACGATCGGCAGGTTGCTGTCGGTGAAAGTCTGGGCAGCAGCCGGGTCGAAGGGCAAGATACAGATAAGCAGCAGGATCAGGAAATGTTTCATGAGAAAATTTGAAGTGGTAAAAGTAGTATTATAACCTTTATATCCAAAAACCGGACCATGATCCTGTTTACTTAAAATGTACTATATTTGTTTCAAACCCATATAGCGTATGCTGGGTAAAACCGACAAAAACCCGCAGCTTAACCTGGCGGAAGTTCCCCTGATCCATTTCATTGATCCCGGGCACGAGCTGTGCAAAAGGGTCCGGGATACTGACTGGAACAATGTTGAAAAGGATTTTGCAGGTTATTACAGCCCGAAAGGCGCTCCTTCCATACCCATCCGCACCATGGTGGGACTGATCCTGCTCAAGCAGGCGTATCGCTACAGTGACAAAAGCGCTCTGGCCCACTGGATGGAGAATCCCTACTGGCAGTATTTCTGCGGGGAGGTATACTTTCAGCATAAACCACCCTTCTATTTCAGTGATTTCAGTCATTTCCGGAAGCGGATCGGCAAAGAGGGCGAAAAGAAGATCCTGGCGCTGGGCTCGGAGATATTCGGACCGGGCTTTGCAAAGGGATTTGGCAGGAAGGACCGCCCTGTCATGCAAAAAGGATGGATATCGGGAATGCTCAACCGGCTCGGGAATTACCTGGTGAAGAGGACATCGCATTAATTAATCACTATATTCTGAAACCATGAAATACACCACCCTCCTTTTCATCATCGCAGGTCTCATCGGACCGGCTTTCTGTCAAGCCCAGCAACCGGCTGCCGCCTCCGTAGGCCATCCCAACAGCACCCAGTGGAATGATCTGTTCGCCAAAGACCTGTCTGATGCCGAGTTCCCGGCCGGGATCTGGACCTACACCGACGGCATACTCACAGCCAGTGAGGACCAGTGTATCTGGACGAAGAAAGATTACAGGAACTTCACTCTCGATCTTGAATTTAAAACGGCTGAAGGCACCAACAGCGGAGTAATTGTGTATTGCAGCGATATGAAGAACTGGATACCCAATTCCGTGGAGATCCAGATTGCCGATGATTATGCCAAGCAGTGGGCGGAAAGCCCGAAAACCTGGCAGTGCGGCGCCATTTTCGGACATCTGGCACCCGTTATGAGCACGGTTAAGAAACCCGGGGAATGGAACCGGTTTACCATTACCTGCAAGGGTCAGCTGATCACCGTGATGTTAAACGGCACAGTGGTTACCGAAATGAATATGGGATTATGGACAAGTGCCAAAAACAACCCCGACGGCAGTGAGATCCCCTCCTGGCTGAGCACGCCCTTTGCCGAGCTGGCCACCTTCGGCAGGATCGGGTTGCAGGGAAAACATGCCGGCGCCCCCGTCTTCTTCCGGAATATGAAAGTAAAAGAAGGGGAATAGGGTATTCAGTAAGCGGTGTTCAGTAAAGGGAAAGTCATAGGTTAATCATGACTTTCATGGTCTTATCAGCCTGCTGCTCTATGAACGTATAGGCATCAGGATACTCCGAAAAAGAAAAGGTTTTGGTGAGCAGGGGAGCGGTGATGATGTTACCGGCAGCTATTCTTGCTGCGGCCAGCTCATAATCCTCATGGCGGTACATCATGGACCCGTAAACATTGAGTTCATGTTCCCCCAGGTGGAACATATTGACCACCGGATTTTCGGCATATACACCCAGGATGACAATGTCACCGCCTTTTTCAACATGGCGCATCAGGACTTCGAGTGAGGCCTGCACCCCGGCCGCTTCGAACCCCGCCTGAAAGCCTTCATTGCCAAAAAAATCACGGATGCCGGCTTCAAATGACGTTTCCCGGATATTCAACGTGCCGGCGATACCGCATTGCCGGGCTATTTCGAGCCGGTAGGCACTCAGGTCGGTGATCAGCACCTTGCCGGCACCACGGGCCCGGGCAAACTGCGCCACCAGGTTTCCGACGGTGCCGGCGCCCGAAACCACCACGTTTTTTCCCTGCAATGAAGCAACCCGCCCGGTGGCATGAGCTCCCACGGCCGTCGGCTCCAGGAGGGCTCCCTGTTCCAGGGTGAGGTTGGGCGGAAGCAACACCAGCCGTTCTTCGGGCACCACAAACAGGTCCTGGGCCACTCCCGGTGCCTGGAAACCCTGGACTTTCAGTTGCTGGCAGGCATTATACTGGCCTCTTTTGCAGGGTCCGCAAACCTTGCAAACGAGCTGTGGCCGGGCGGTTGCTTTCATGCCCGGTGCAGCATTAATTACCGATCTGCCCACGGCTTCCACCACCGCGGAATACTCATGGCCCTGCACCACAGGGTAAGGTGTTGCAGGATGCAGGCCATGATATACATGTACATCGGATCCGCAAATGCCGATCTTTTTAATTCTCAGCAGTATTTCATTGTCCTGCAGCGGACCGGGTTCCGGCACTTCCCGGAATTCAATCACACCGGGAGACAGCATGATGGCTTGTCGCATGGGCTGATGTTTACATTGTTTATCAAACAGCGAGCTGGTCGAATTCCCTGATGGTCCGCGCTGCGCCATACTTCCTTAATGCATCGGCCATGAGGAGGTAGGTGCTGACGAATCGCCGGTTATGCACCAGGTCATGGAACACAGGTTCAACCTTTAAAAAGGCCAGGGGATCCAGGTTACGGGATGCCTGTGCGGCTTCCTTTAAAACATCCGCCAGCTGATCCTCTACTTCATACGCATATCCCGGTGTTCCGGCCAGCTCCAGGTAACGGCACCACGAAGCCACCACCAGGGCACCCCGTTGAAAGGGACCTCCTTTTTCCAGCTGTTCGGTGATGGTGGGCAGCAGGAACTTGGGTATTTTCGCGGAACTTTCCAGGCAGATCCGTGAGAGCCGGTCCTTGATGTTCGGATTTCCGAAACGCTGGACCAGGCTGTCCTTGTAATCATGCAGCCGGATGCCTTCAATTCTGCCCAGGACCGGAGTCACCTCCTGATCCATGAAAGCCCTCAGGAAGGCTACAAGCAGCGGATTTCTCATGGCCTCATCAACGGTATGGCAGTCCAGAAGTGTACCCAGAAAGCCCAGCAGGGAATGGCCCGCGTTCAGCAACCGGATCTTCATTTTTTCATAGGGTCCGACGTCATGAACGAACTGCACCCCTGCATCTTCCCATGCCGGCCGGCCCTGTATATACCGATCCTCAACCACCCACTGGATAAAAGGCTCGCACACCACGGGCCAGGCATCTTCGATGCCGAATACTGACCTGAGCGTGTCCATGTCTGCCGGTGTGGTCACAGGCGTAATCCTGTCGACCATGCAGTTCGGAAAGGTGACCTCTTTTTCGATCCAGGCGGCCAGATCCGGTTCCGTTGCATTTACGAAGGACATCAACATTTTTTTCAACACATCGCCATTCTTCTGGATGTTGTCGCACGATTGCAAAGTCAGTCCCGCCACACCCCTGTCCCTGCGCCGTTTCAGCGCCCCGGTCAGGTATCCGAATACCGTTTTGGGATCTCCGGGGTGATTCAGGTCATGCTGCACCAAAGGATCCGACAGTTGAAATTCACCGGTGGCCGGGTTAAAATTATAGCCTCCTTCCGTGATGGTCATGGTAATGATCCGGATATCGGGATGTGCCATTTTCTCCAGCACGGCCTCAGGATTTTCAGGGGCAAAAAGACATTCCACAACTGAACCGATGATCCTTGCCGTGGTTGTCCCGTCGGGCAGGGTGATCATCAGGGTATATAAGCCATCCTGTTGTACCAGTGTATCCACGATTTTCCGGTCGGCATCGCGCAATCCGACACCGCAGATCCCCCAGTCTGAATGATGCGGAAGATGCAGTATCTGGTCGGCATAACAGGCCTGGTGCGCCCGGTGAAACGCTCCAATGCCGACATGCAGGATACCGGTCTTTACGATGGATCTGTCATAAGCGGGAATTTCCACCGCCTTCGGGAGGAAGGGAAGATTACTTGCGTTCAGTTTTTGTATTGCCGGCATATTTCATGATTTGCTGTTTCCCTGGAATCGCTGCAGCAACATGGCAAAGATGATGATCAACCCCTTGATCACCTGTTGCGAATAGGCAGGGATGATCAGCAGGTTCATGATGTTGCCGATCATACCCAGTATCAAAACACCCAGCAGCGTGTTCAATGCGTTGCCCTTGCCTCCGCTTAAACTGGCGCCTCCGATCACCACTGCCGCGATCACATCCAGTTCCATCCCGACGCCCATTACAGGTGACCCAACCGCCGTGCGCGCCGTGATGATCAGTCCTGCCGCAGCTGCCAATCCGCCGGAAATGGCGTAAACACTGAATTTATGCAGCCAAACCCTCACTCCGGATAAACGCACTGCCTCTTCATTGCTGCCGATGGCAATCACAATACGGCCAAAGACATGATACTGCAACATGACCGCAGTAGCTGCAAATACAAAAAGCAATACCAGGGCAGGATTGGGGATCCCCAATGCGTTGCCGCTGCCAAAATCCGTTAATGCCGTTGCTGTTTCACTGACAAGCACAGGCGCTCCTTTTGAAAAAATAAAGCCAAGTCCCCTTACAATAGACATCAGCGCCAGGGTTGCTATGAAAGGGGCAATTTTATGGAGGGCGACCAGGTAGCCCGATGCACTTCCGATCGCCAGTCCGCATGCCAGGGAGGCCAGTATGGCCAGCGGCAGCGGCATGGTTTGCGTAAACAGGGCAGACAATACGCCCGTCATGGCTACAACGGAACCAACCGACAGATCGATGCCGCCGGTGAGAATGACCAGCAGCATTCCCATGCTCATGATACCCACCGGGGTAACCTGCCGTACCAGGTTGGATAAATTGGACGGCGTAAAGAATACATCTGAAACAGTGGCCGACACCACAAGCATCAGCAGGAAAATGAATGCCGTATTGTACCGGATCACAAATTGCAAAACCCTTTTCATATCACTGGTTTAATTTTCGTATTAACCTCCATGGCTCCGATCGAAAGGCGCAGCAAACCCTCCTCCGAAAAATCTTTCCGGGCCAGCTCACCCTGGATCCGGCCATTCCGCATCACGAGTATCCTGTCGCAAATACCCATTAATTCCGAAGGTTCGGACGAAACCACAAGGATGGCTGCGCCTTTGTCCGAGAGTTCATGCAGCAGGCTGTAAATCTCAACCTTGGCGCCCACATCAACTCCACGGGTAGGTTCATCCACCATGATCACGCTGCAGTTCCGGTGCAGCCATTTTGCCAGGGCGACTTTCTGCTGGTTCCCCCCGCTCAGGGTGCTTACTACCTGGTTTTCATCTTCTGCTTTGATGGCCAGCTTCCGGATCAGTGCGAGGGTAATTTCACGTTCTTTCCCGGCACGGATAAACCCAAGCCAGCCGGCAATTCCTTTCAAACCGGTTAAGCTGATGTTTTGCATCACCGTTAATGGAAGAATCACACCGTGCTGCTTGCGATCTTCCGGCACCATGCAGATTCCCTTTTTCACCGCGTGGTACGGCGATCGCAACTGTATTTCCTTTCCCGTTAAGAATAGCTTTCCGCTTTTGTGCTTTTCCGCTGCAAAAACAGCCCTTACCGTTTCGCTCCGGCCACTGCCGACAAGTCCGGCAAATCCTACAATCTCTCCCGATCTGACAACAAAAGATACCCCTTTAACCTTACCAGCCAGTTGAATGTCCTTGGCCTTCAACACTTCTTCCCCGATCACCGGATCATGAGACGGGTACATGGCGTCCAGCGTTCTGCCCAGCATCAGTTTAATGACGGAATCCCTGTTGGTTTCAGCCACCCGCAGGCTTTCACTGGATGTTCCGTCCTTTAACACCGTTACCCGGTCGGCGATCTGGAAAATCTCACTTAAATGATGGGAGATATAAATGATGGCCACCCCTTCTTTCCTGAGCCTGGCCAGGATATCAAAGAGCTTTTGGATTTCCTGAGGTCCAAGCACTGCCGATGGTTCATCGAGGATCAGTACTTTCACATTTTCGGACAGGGCCTTGGCGATTTCAACGATCTGTTGCCCGGCAGTGCTCAGGCTGCCGGCACGCACCGAAGGATCAATGCTGAAACCAAGGCTGTGTATGATTGCAGCGGCCTGTTTCTTCATGCTGCCCCACTGCATCCACATGCCTTTTTCGCCCAGCTGGTTCAAAAAAACATTTTCAGCAACGGTCAACTCGGGAACCAGCGAGAATTCCTGGTAAATGATGCCGATACCCAGTTTTCTGCTGTCGTGGGTGTTCCTGATAGACACTTCGTTACCATCAATGAACACCTGGCCGGCATCCCTGGTGCAGGCGCCTGAAAGAACCTTCATCAACGTGGATTTGCCGGCACCGTTTTCTCCGATGAGGGCATGGATCTCACCGGGCATGACCTTCAGGGTCACGGATTTTAAAGCCGTGACCCCTCCAAATGATTTTGATATGTTTCTTAATTCTACCCGGTTCACCCTATTTGCTCTGTTAAAACAGCAGGTTAAAAAATGGCATTGGGGTCATAATACTGGCTTACATTTTCTATTGTGATCAGTACGGCGGGTGTATAGATCACTTTGTCGATCTGCCTTTCGCCGTTCAAATATTTCACCACAGCCTCAACAACCAACCTTCCCAGGGCTTCCGGACTGTTCAATGCCGTGGCATCAAATTTCCCATCCCGGATCAGTTCGTACGCTTCTTTTTGTCCGTCAAAGCCAACCACCATGATTGCATCTGCTTTGCCCGCTTCGTTAATGGCTTTCAGGGCGCCCATTCCCATGGCATCGTTTTCCGCTACCAACAGGTTAATGTCGGGGTTTGCGACCAGGATATCTTCCATGGCCTTTAATCCGCCAAGGTTGGTCCAATTTCCCCACCCCTGTGAAACAATGGTCAGGTCGGCATTGCCCTTGTTCATCAGCTGTGTTTCGGTAAAACCCCGGATGAATCCCAGCCGCTTTTCTTTTCCTACGGGATTCCCCTGACTGCCGCTGATGAGGGCGGCTTTTATTCCGGTTTTGCCCAACTTGTTTACCACCCATGCTCCGATGAGTTCGCCGTTGCCCTCATTGTTTGCCTGCACGGAGGTAATGTAGTTTGCCGCAGGATCAATATAGCTGTCAACGATGAATACCGGAGTGCCCTGTTTCACGGCAGCATTTACAGCAGGCACCAGGGCTTTGTGGTCGAGCGGGTTCAGTATCAGTACATCGGCGCCGGCAGCAATCAGGTCCTCCATGGAGGTGATCTGTTTGATGATGTCGTCCTGGCCGTCGGCAGAAACGAATTTCATCCCATAACCTTCCGTGTATTGCCGTATATTTTGGGAAAGCACCACATAGAATGGGGCATTCAGGGAGGGCGTGCAGTATCCGACGGTAAAGTTCGAAAGATCGATACTGCTCTGCACGGTCCCCTGCTTTTTTTCCAAAGGCTTTTTCAACGCAGTGTCAGACTGGCAAGAGGTCAGGGCGAGAAAAACAAGAACACAACCGAGCCAGTGAGCCGGTATTTCAAAACAGATGATCGAACGGAGAAAAGATGAGGTTGACATGGTCATAGCGTTAACAGTTAAACAGATGACTGATCTGAAAGACCGTACTATTCAAATGTAATCCAAAATTCCTGAATACTATTCTCTTCATTACGTTATCTTTGAAGGACGTTCAGGAAAAATTTAAACAGCACCTTTATGAAGAAAACAATCAGATGGATATGGTACGCACTGCTGGGCTTGCTTGGACTGTTGCTCCTCGTGGTAGTGTTTCTTTTCGTATATTACCAGGTTCTGGCGGGCGAGAAGCACAAGCAGGACAAAGTTATTGCAGCCCGGACGGAGAACGTGACCATTCCCGCGGATTCCACGGGAGGCGCACTTTCCGGTGCCACGCTGAATATCATACCGGTTCCGCAGGAAGTTAAATTTACCGGAGGTGTCTGCCGTTTTCCCGCTGCATGGGTTTACACGATAACGGATTCACTGCGGCAGGTAGTCGATGAGTACCTGAAAATCATCCCGGGAATTGCAGGCCGCTATTCGACCACTGGAGCGAACATCAGCTTCCGATACCGCGGTGATCTGCCGGTCCAGGGGTATACCCTGAATGTCCGTCCAGGCAACATAACAGCGGAATACAGCAACCGGCAGGGTTTGTATTATGCCCTGGTTTCGCTGAAAGTGCTGAAGCAGAACTACAAGGATGTCGTTCCCTGTGTTTATCTCCGGGATTATCCCGACCTCGGGGTGCGCGGGGTCATGCTCGATATCAGCCGGGACAAAGTTCCCACCCTGGAAACACTTACCGGCATTGCACAGCTGCTGGCAGACCTGAAATACAATCATTTTGAATTGTATATAGAAGGGTTCTCCTTTGCATACCCATCGTTTAAGAGCCTGTGGGAGGGGAAGGAAACCCCGGTGACCGGCGAGGAGATCGAAAAGCTGGATGCCTTTTGCCGGGCCCGTTTCATCGACCTGGTGCCCAACCAGAACTCCCTCGGCCATATGATGGCGTGGCTGGCAACGGACCAGTACAAGGACCTGGCCGAGTGTCCCGACGGGTACAAGCTGATGGGATTGATCACCATGAAGGGCACACTGGATCCGGTGGATCCGCGCAGCCTGGAGCTTGTCACGTCCATGACCCGCGACCTGCTGCCCCATTTCACCTCCCGCAATTTCAATGTGAACCTCGATGAGCCCTTTGAGCTGGGCAAGGGGAAGAGCAAAAAGCTTTGCGAGGAAAGAGGGGTTGGCGAGGTATATTTTGATTATGCCATGAAAATGCACGAGCTGGCGACCGCCAACCAGAAATCCATGCTGATGTGGGGTGATATTGCGATCAGGCATCCTCAGATCCTGTCGCGCCTGCCCAGGGATATAACACTGCTCGACTGGGGTTACGAGGCCACCTATCCCTATGAAAAGAATTGCCAGACCCTGCAATCCGCCGGGGTAAGGTACATGGTATGTCCCGGTACCAACAGCTGGACCAGCATCACCGGCCGCACCGATAACATGATGGCCACGATCGCGAAGGCTGCCACAAACGGGGTGAAATATAAGGCCGCGGGACTGCTGAACACCGACTGGGGCGATATGGGCCACTGGCAATACCTGCCGGTGAGCTATGCCGGGTATGTTACCGGTGCTGCTTACAGCTGGAATAGCAAGAGCATCGGTAAAGCTCCCCTTAATGCTTTCCTGAGCAGTTATGTGTTCAGGGATGAATCGGGGATCATGGGCACTGTGGTTCTGGACCTGGGCCGATACAGCCGCTTCGAGGAGATCCCCATGCCCAATATGACCTCCACCATGATGGCCCTGCAGTTTGGTATGCGGGATGAGGTACTGCAGCAGGCCATTTTTGCCAGGATAATCAAGGGCATTACCGACATCATGCAGGAAATGGCGCCCGATCTGGTCACCGCATTTCAGGAACAGTACGAGAACCGGCATGCTTTCGACTTTGCGGGAGTCTATAAATTTCTGGATGATCAGGAAGCCATGCTTGAACAGGCTGACCTGCAAACCGGCGACAGCCTGATCATCCGGGACGAGTACCGGAATGCCATACGTCTGTTGAGGCTTGGGATCAACCTGCAGCAATACACCAACAACCACAGGAATATGACCAGGGAGGAAGAAAGGGCACAGCTGCAAACCATGCAGGAACTCGGGAAACAATACCTCGAAGAGAACCGGAGGCTCTGGATGCTCCGCAATAAACCCGGCGGCTATGAAAGAAGCACGGCGGCACTGAACACGCTCATGCGGCAGGTGAACGACCGCCTGATTATGCTCGACAAATCAAACCTGGTAAAGGAGCTCAGCCGCTTCCTGGAAAAGGTTACAAACGCAGGCGCTGTTTTGTACCTCAGGGCGTCGTAGCGATAAGGCAATAGCCTGGTGAGATAAGTGTGGCTTTAGTGCAACCTAAGCCGAACGGGGGTTTGCACTTGAGTCGAACGGAGGAAGCAAACAGGTCAGGCAATTGAAGTTTGTGCCAATAACGGATGATTTTGTAATATCAATAAACATGTTGTACTTTGCCCTCAAAATTTCGTGCATGTGTTTTATAATAAATTGAAGAGCTGTTTTACTTAGTTTCGTATATCTGCCGGTTTCACAAATCAATGAACGATGTTCCGCTATTTTAGAATCATTAATATGCAGGATTTAAAGTTATTCCAAAAGCCGTTGGTTGTTTCCTTCCTGTTTTTTTTAATGTGCTCCTGCCATAAAGGGCATGTTAATGATCAGTTTCAAAGTATGGAAAGAAACGAGCTCCAGCCATTCGGTATAGCTATCGATTATCCCCAGGAAGGCACTATTTTCCCTCCTGAATTTCCAGCACCTGAATTTTTATGGAATGATACACTGAATGTATCAGCCCGCTGGCATATCCGCTTTTCAACAACCAGCGGGAAAGAGTTATATCGAAAAATTGTTGAATCATCGACATGGAGGCCTGATTCCGCAGTCTGGCAGAGCATAAAGACCATTTCACGAACGGACACTGTATTCCTTACCATTATTGGTGAACACAGGGGAATTTTTGGCGCAAAGTATTCATCCGGAAGGGTTGGCTTTTCCATTTCACAGGATTCAGTCGGCGCTTCGATTTTTTACAGAGCCGTTCCACTGCCATTTAGTTATGCAGTTAAGAATGTACGGGAAATAGCATGGTATTTAGGCAGTATTGAGGGTGGAAGTCCGTATAAGGTTCTGGACAATGTACCGGTTTGTGCGAATTGCCATTCCTTTTCAGGGAACGGACTGCTGGCCATGGATGTTGATTATGCCAATGACAAGGGATCATACATCATCGCTCCTGTGAAGGATACTCTTCATATGACCTTTGATAAGATAATCACATGGACGGATTACAGGAAAGAAGACGGAATCATTACCTATGGCCTGTTGTCCCAAATTTCCCCCGATGGCCGATACGTGTTGTCCACGGTAAAAGACCGTTCCGTTTTTGTAGCCGTAGATAACCTGGAGTATTCTCAGTTGTTTTTTCCCATAAAGGGAATCATTGCCGTGTATGACCGGTCTAATGGAAAGTTTAATGAACTTCCGGGAGCCTCCGACAAGAAATATGTTCAAAGTAATCCCAACTGGTCGCCGGATAACCACGAGATCATGTTTACCCGGGCCGACCGGTATATATCCTCTAAAATTGACAATTCGGGAAGTGTATTGTTAAAGCTGGAGGATGCCCAGGAATTCGTTGACAGGCAAAGAGACTTTAAGTTTGACCTGTACCGTCTTCAGTTTAATCATGGCAGGGGCGGGATAGCCGTACCTGTCGGAGGAGCTTCGCAGAATGGCAAAAGCAACTTCTTTGCCCGGTATTCACCCGATGGCCAATGGATAGTGTTTTGCCAATCTGAGGATTTTATGTTGTTGCAGCCCGACAGCAAGCTTTATATCATGCCGGCCGGGGGAGGGATACCCCGTTTAATGAACTGCAATACAACCCATATGAATTCCTGGCACTCCTGGTCACCCAATGGTAAATGGCTTGTTTTCTCCTCAAAAAGCAAGGGACCCTATACGCAACTGTACCTGACCCATATCGATGAAAAGGGTAACGATTCCCCACCGGTATTTCTTGAAAATATGGCGTTTGACGACAGAGCCGCCAATATCCCCGAGTTCTTCAACAACAGGGATATGGATCTTCACAAAATAACAGATGACTTTTCCCAGAATGCGTTGTACTATACCCGCACCGCGGCATTAAACCTCAGGGCCAAAGAGTATAAAGATGCCATGGGGAATATTGATAAGGCTATCAGGACTGACAGTACTTACTTTGAAGCATACGAAAAAAGGCTGCTCATCAATATAATATTAGGGCAGCTGGGATCGAAGAGTGACAAACACGACAGGCTGGTTGCCAAAGGACTGATTGAAAAACAGATTCAGCAGTCCCCCGGAGACCCGTCACTGATTCTCGAACGGGGCAAATTACGGCTGCTGATGAATGATTATGAAGGTGCCTTGCTGGATGGTTTATGGGTATTAAAAACAAATGCGGACAATTATAATGCATACGATTTGATTACCGTAACCTATCAGAATATGGGGCAATGGGATAAGACCATACCCTATCTTAAAAAAATGTCAGCATTGCAGCCTGAAAATACGCAGGTGACCTACAATCTGGTTAATTCATATCAGAATATGAATCAATGGGGATCAGCTCTTGATCTGATGAATGAACTGATTGACAATAATCCAACGGAAGGGAATTATTATATCACACGGGCCGGATTATTCATGCTTAAAGGGGATAAAATGGCTGCAAAGGCTGATTTGGATGAAGCAGTATCGGATGATCCCCTTAATTACAAAGGTTTCCAGGAAAGAGGGTTGTTCCTGATGAATAATTCAGGTCCCGACCGGGGGAAGCATGATTTTGAACAGGCCCTCGTATTATTGGGAAACGAAATAAAAAAGAATCCACAGGATGCTACGTTGCTGATTAAGCACGCTGAAATTTTGGAACAGATGGGTAATCTTCAGGACGCCTTTAACGAATATGAAGACTATTTGAAATCATGGCCACTCAACTATACGGTTCTGAGTAAGGAAGCCCAGTATTTTGGAATGTTGAAGAAATGGCAGGAAGCAGTTGATGTTTATACGACCATTATTAATAATTTTCCTGACGATGCAGCGATGTTTTATAACAGAAGTCTTACCTACCAGCAATTGGGCGATCTTCCAAAAGCGCTGGAAGACGTTAATACTGCTGTTGGTCTTGATCAGTATGCTTATCTGTATTTTCTTCACCGCTCAAGGATACGGTTTCAGCTGGGTGACAAAGCCGGTTACCAGCGTGATCTCAAGGCTTCATCCCTTTTGTTGAATGCACAAAGTAAGAAAAGGAAGCTTACTGACAAAGAACAGGAAATTTTGTCAACCATTCAGAAGCTTTTAATTGAAAATGCACAGGATCCCAAAGCAATTTAAATACCACTAAGTCTGGCACCTCGCCCCATGTCCGGCTTAGGGTGCACCTAAGCCGAACGGTGAGGAGCTGCCTTTTCTATGCAGCAACACTTATCATATGTGCTTCCATTCCTTCAACAAAAATTGACTTGACTTTGTCTTTTTGTTTGTGTAGCTTGCATCAATATTATTGACTTACAGATATTTTAGTTATATACATTTGCTAAAACCCAAGCGATGGAATATTCTTTAAAAAATATACATTGGATTCGTATTATAAGCTCCGCGTTTATTGTCATCGCCCTGAGCTATCTCATAATAATTTTAATAACAACAGGTTATGCTTTCATTTTGGCGTTTCAAGTTCGGGGCAAACCGGACCAGGCTGCAATCAGTCATTTTGCCGAAATGCTGGGCAGGTGGCTAATGCCATTACTTGAAATGTTGCTAACATTCTTTGTTGCATTAATAAGCACCAAGAAAATAGTAAAGGATATTTCCTTCAATGGTCTTACTATGGGTATACTCGCAGGAATGTTTGGCGTAGCATTGAATTTTGCATACGATAGCCAATTTAATTATCGCACTGTGTTATTGTTTCTAATAATGGCGGGATCGGGATTCTTGGGTGGTTTCGTTACTCAAAAGCGAATGGAAAAGAAAAGAAATCGCCCGTATAAACGATTCTAATTAGCTGGTTCCAATATGCCTCCAAAATCAATAAAAATGCCTTAATATTTTTGGATATCAAGGCTTTGCAATTAATATCTGTAGCCCCACCAGGAATCGAACCTGGATTTAAGGTTTAGGAAACCTCCGTTCTATCCATTGAACTATAGGGCCGGATCTGTGTGAGCGAATGACACAGCAAAAATATGTAATTTCATCAGACAGGCAAAATTAGTTTCTACATATACGTCTATTTTAAGTTTTATGAGAGTCGGCAAACGTCCATCCCTTTCCCAATCGTTATGGTGGAAGTTTAATTCTTTAAGAAGTATTTACGCTTAAAATAAAGTGCCACGTTTACAAGCAGGATCAGCACCGGCACTTCCACAAGCGGGCCGATAACTGTAGCAAAAGCCGCCTGTGAATTGATGCCGAATACCGCTATGGCTACAGCTATAGCAAGCTCAAAATCATTACTTCCTGCGGTGAAGGCCATAGTCGTTGATTTTTCATATCCCACACCCATCCATCTGGCAATATAAAAAGTTACAAAGAACATGAAGACAAAATAGATGGAATAGGGTATGGCTACCCGGAGCACATCCAAAGGCAATTCAATAATTTTTTCACCTTTAAGAGAAAACATTACAAAAATGGTGAACAGTAAGGCTATGGGGGTCAGCCAGGATACTTTCGGAATGAATTTAGAAAAGTACCAATCGTTCCCTTTCCGGCTACGAAGTACATAGTTTGTCAATAAACCGGCAGCAAAAGGGATTCCCAAATAAATCAGGACGGTTACAGCAATTTCGGAAATCGAGACCTCAACAACGGACCCTTTTAAACCAAATAAAGGGGGTAAAAGCGTTATAAAAATATAAGCATAAACAGAATACAAAAACACCTGGAAGATCGCATTAAAAGCCACCAATCCGGCAGCCAGTTCAGTATCGCCTTTTGCCAGGTCATTCCAAACGAGGACCATGGCAATGCAACGGGCAAGACCTACAAGGATAACTCCTGTCATCAGGCCGGGATGATGATGCAGGAAAATGACAGCCAGAAAAAACATCACAAAAGGTCCGATTATCCAGTTCTGCGTAAGGGAAAGGCTTAATAATCTGACGTTTTTAAATACAAGCGGAAGTTTTTCGTATCTGACCTTGGCCAAAGGCGGGTACATCATCAGGATCAGACCAATGGCAATAGGTATGTTGGTAGTGCCTGAGCTTAATGAGTTCCAGAAACCGGAAATGCCCGGCATAAAAAAACCTGTTATTACCCCGGCAAACATTACCAGGAAAATCCAAAGTGTAAGGTAACGGTCGAAAAATGATAACCTTTTTGTTGTCGCCATGTTGATCATTAAAAGTTATTGGTTATTAAATCAAGGATTTGTTAATTCGGGTTGCTGTCTTTTTTTTCTGCATAAACGGTAATGCTGAATATTCCAGCCCCTGATTCTTTAAAATCCATGAGCTGATCCGGTTGGAGATAATTTAACAGGATCTCATCGGGTACCGTGATCGTTTTCTCCTTTTGAACTTCAATTTTATTCAAACCAGCATCACGCATAATCTGAAGGTAACGCTCAATCTGAACAGCTCCTGAAACACATCCCGCGTACATTTCAGCCGCTTGTTTAAGATTGGCATGCAATTCACCCCGCAGCACCACATCGGAAACCGAAAGATGGCCCCCCGGTTTCATTATCCTGAATATTTCCCTGAAAGCCTTTTCTTTATCTGGAACCAGATTTAGAACACAGTTGCTGACCACAACATCGGCGGTATTATTTTCAACCGGAATGTTCTCGATATCCCCAAGCCGGAATTCCACATTGGTAAAGCCTAATCTGGCTGCATTGGATTGTGCTTTCTCTATCATTGCTTCAGTCATATCAATGCCAATGACCTTTCCGGATTCTCCGGTTATAGCGCGGGCTACAAAACAATCATTTCCTGCACCCGAACCAAGGTCTATAACCGTATCTCCCGATTTAATTCCCGCAGATTCGGTAGGGATTCCACAGCCCAATCCCAGGTCAGCATCCGGATTGTAACCCTCAAGGTGGCTGTAATCATGACTGAAAACTGTATAGGAGGGATCACTGCAGCATCCTGAACTCCCACAGCAGGAGGATTGATTCTGAAGCTTGCTCTGCCTGGCAATCTCACTGTATTTTTCTTTTACCAGCAGTTTTAGATCTAACGGATTCATAGTTTTGGTTTTATTTGTTCAATATATAGTTTGTAAAATGACTTCTTTATTTCATCACGTATGCGGTGAAACTCACTCCAGATAAATTCCTCCGTTCCTGTGGCATGTGAAGGATCTTCGAAACCAATATGCAACCGGTTCTTTACCTTTCCGGAAAATGCCGGGCAAGATTCGTTGGCACTGTCACATACGGTTATAACATAATCCCATTCATCATTCAGGTATTGATCGACCATTTTGGGGGCATGATGGCTGACATCAATGCCAGCCTCCTGCATTACTTTCACAGCTTTCCGGTTAACCTGCTTTGCCGGTTCTGTCCCGGCAGAATATACCTCAATGTTTTTATCAAAAGACTGCAGGAAGCCATGTGCCATTTGTGACCGGCAACTATTACCCGTACATAAAATCAGTACTTTCATATCCTTATAAAGTTACTTTATGGTTAGTCCGGATTGCAGGCAGGTCCGCAATCAATCCTTACAGACTTAATGCTGCTGAAAAAGTTTTCGAACAATTTAAGATAATCATCGATTTCCGGACAGCATAGACAATAATTGATTTTCAAACCGTCAATCTCGCCGTGGATGAGGCCGATATCCCTGAGTTCCTTTAAGTGCTGCGAGACCGTGCTGCGGCTTAATGGAATACTGTCTGAAATGTCCCCGGAGATGCAGCTTCTCGTCTCCGCCAGATATTTCAGAATGGCCAACCGGGCAGGATGCGACAAAGCTCTGGCAAATACAGCCAGTTTCTGCAGATCAGGTTCAAAATTTTCTTTTTTAATCATGCCTTAATTTTTAATGATGTAAACATACGACATATTGTTTGAAATAAAAAGGATTTTCCAACAGATCAAAAAATATAATTGAACAAATAGCCAACAGTCATTATCCCTGTTGCAACAATACCAACAAAAGTTAATATCAGCGGGAGTTTTAAAACTTTTTTAAGGATAATCATTTCCGGTAATGATAGTCCAATTACTGCCATCATAAAGGCCAGTGAAGTACCGAGCGATGCGCCCTTTTCAATCAATACAGATACAATTGGAACGATGCCGGCAGCATTTGAATACAAGGGAACTCCAATAAGTACCGACAATGGCACACTATACCAGGCCGATTTGCCCATGAGCGCTGCCATGAAATTCTCGGGAACAAAACCGTGCGCTCCTGCACCAACAGCGATACCTATCGCAATGTAAATCCAGACTTTGCCCACGATTTCTTTCACAGCCTCAAATCCATAACGGATTCGTTCTGAGAACTTTGGTTTTTCTTCACTTTCTCCTTTGTGGCCCACCCTGGTTTGGTACACCCATTCTTGTACCCAATGCTCAAGCTTCAATTTACCAATTGCCCAGCCAGCAACAATGGCAATGATTAAACCGGTAACTACATATATGAGTGCCACTTTCCAGCCAAATAAGCCAAACAGAAGGATTACTGCAACCTCGTTAATCATTGGGGCCGAAATAAGAAACGAGAAGGTTACACCCAAGGGAACGCCTGATTCTACAAAACCCAAAAACAAAGGAATTGCCGAACACGAGCAAAAAGGTGTTACAATGCCAAGCACTGAGGCTAAAATGTTACCTGTAAAAGTTGATTTGCCTTCCAGTGTTCTCCTTGTTTTTTCGGGTGAAAACCATGAGCGGATAATGCCCACAAAGAAAATAATCAACACGAGTAATAGCAGTACTTTAGGTAATTCAAAAATGAAGAACCGTAATGCTTCTGTCAAATGTTTTCCCTTTTCCAGCCTAAAGACAGAGTCTATTAGCCAATTGGACACAGGGTGAAGACTTGCATATAATAAAACCCAAACTGGTATAAGTAAGATTGCCAAACTGATCGGTCTATGGGTCTTCATGTAAAGCAGGAATTTCGTGAAACAACGGACATATTATTAAAGATAATATCAGAAATAAACCCTGATGATATAATAAAGTCCTGTTAAAATGAACAGCACAGAAATCATGCGGCGGAACCAAAGTTCAAAAGCTTTCACCTTTTGGTACACACCACCAATCCCTGAAATGGTGTAGGCAAGCACCCAGGCAAATATGATCACGGGAATCGCGGTGGCAATAGCGAAAACAAGAGGCAGGTAAAGTCCGGATACGCTTGAAAGGGTCATGGGGACCAGCATGCCAAAGTACAAAACACCACTGTATGGGCAAAAGGCCAACGCGAAAACTAAACCCAGCAAAATGGCATCGAAATACCCCCAACGGGTCTTGTTTTGCATTTTGGAAGTAAGTCCGTGCATTCCCGGAAATGTTATTTTAAGTACATCGAGCATAAAAAGTCCTATAATAATCAGGAGCGGACCAATAAACTTTTCTCCATATCGTTGGAAGAATCCGGAAAACTTGAACTGATCTGCACCCATATAAATGATCATTGCAATACCTGTATAGGAAATGGCACGACCCAGGGTATATAACAGACCATTTGTAAAAACCCTGTTCCTGTTTTCAATATTCTTGCTGATGAATCCTATTGCAGTAATGTTGGTGGCAAGGGGGCAGGGACTTATGGCAGTCATCAGTCCCAGCACCAATGCTGAAAGCCAGGGCATGTTACTGTTTTCCAGTATGCCTGTAAGAAATCCATTCATAATAGTTCACCTAATTATAAATTCAACAGCCTGTCGACCTTTTCTTTGATCACTGCTTTGAATTTCTCAGGCTGATTGACAGCATACATAAATCCTTCATTGGTAATATTGATTTTTTGCTCTCCTTTTACCAGAAGAAGTGTTTGTCCATTGATCCCAAGTTTATCACCAATAATCTTACCATCTGCGTCATCCAGATTTACGGCTTTAAAACTGACTTTCCCTGATTTAACCAGCTCGGAATAAAGCATTTCGATGTCAGCTTTGGCTTCTGCTTCAACGGTCCTGCAGGTTACGCATCGGGCATTGAAATGGAAATAATATGCTTCAACCTTGTCAGAAGAAACTGCTTTTGGTGATTCTTTTGCAGGTTGGCCATTACAGGCAATTACCGGGATGAAAATGGCAAGAGCAAGAAAGGACTTAATGGTTCTCATTTTCATTTAAATTATTGATTTTTAATGATAATTTCTTTTATTTCGGAAACAGTTGGTACCCGACCACTCATAACAACCTTTTCGTCAATTACCAATCCTGGAGTTCGCATGATACCATATTCCATGATTTTCACTATATCTTCAACTTTACTTACATCGGCCGCAATATCCAATTCTGCTAAGGAATTGATTACTGATTGTTCAAGTGCCTTGCACCTGGCGCATCCGGTTCCAAGTATCTTTATTTTCATATCTTTTATTTTGAGTGCTCGGGAAAATTATTCTACTGCTTAAAGAAGCCTGCATACAACTGTTTAGCTTCTTCCCAGTTTACATGGTTAATACAATATTTAATGTATGGAGCATTGATTTCTCCCTGTATTAAACCTGCTTTTTTCAGCTCTTTCAGATGTTCCGAAAGCGTCGACCGTGCGATGGGAAGCACTTCGGCCATGTCACCGCTGTAACAACATTTGTTCAGGTTATCAGCCAGATAATCCAGTATAAAAATCCGAACAGGATGGGCCAGAGCCTTACTATACCGCGCAAGTTTTTCCTGTGTATCTGTAAAATACTTTTCTTTTACTTCCATTATATTTAGTATTTCGTCTAAATACGAAACAAATATAAGAAAAGTTACACCCTTCGCAAATAAAAGGATCCTGTTTATTCAGTTTACCGGGTAAACAGAAGTACTTTGGAAGTGCTGGAATACGGTTCTGAACAGAACCAATGCCGCGATCTGAATCCCCACCGGCAATCCCTGCCCGAGCGCCGTTCAGGCAGGCGGGTAACCTGGATGTAAGGGTTAGGAAACCTCCGTTCTATCCATTGAACTACCGGGCCGGCTGCATCTTTACACTGTCGGCAGCAATTTCACGTACCACACCTTCCTCCAATTTCTTCAGGCGGGCCATCACTTCATTGTAAATTTCTGCAAAGTCGCCGGGACGCGCAGTATAATAAAGCATCGTAGAGTCGAACTGGGCCCGGGTCACCCGGTATTTTAGAAATACAGCTCCATACAATGAAGCCGAGTCGTAGATAAAGGTATCGTTGTTGTTCACATTGATCATGCCAATGCCATCGGCCAGGTGAATGTCTGCGAGAATGCTGATAAATTTCTTTTCGGGAATGATATCATTACCGGAAGGGCCGGAACAGGTCACAGACAAAACCACCAGCGCCATTGCAATACACACTACGTAAAGAAGTCGATTCAGAAGCATCAGTCTTTTATATCGTTAAAGCGATAACCCAGCATGATTTCATGCGACCCAAAGTTATGCGCTCCGATCGGATTTAGCACAACATCGTAGGAATAACCGATATAAATTTTCTTGTCCCAGGTATATCCCAGCATTACGGATATCGCCTCCTGCGTGCGGTATGACAATCCGCCCCACAGCATGTTGCGGTACCAGACACGTGCATTGACGTCGAGCTGAAACGGGGCAGGCCATACTTTTTTCAGCACCAGGCTGGGTTCAACCGCCCATTCGCGGTTGATGTAATACTTGTAACCCCCTGTGAGGTAGAAGTGGGTTTTCAGCCGGCTTTCCCCGCTAGGATCATCGCCGATCTTGATCTTGCTGTTCAGTACATGTGAGAAAACCAACCCCGCATGGTAGGTCGACGACCAGAAATAAAAACCCACCGTGGCATCGGGAATGTAATAATTCTCCTTGGCATTCATCACGGGATCATCTTCCGTTGGCATTTCTATCTTGGCATAGTCGATCCTGTACTGCATGATGCCGAGATTAAGACCCCCGGATACTTTCATATCCTCGTTGATGCTGTAATGGTAGGCATATGATCCGTAGAGGGAGCCCATGCTTACCGGACCGGAAACATCATAGCTGATCGTCCCGCCCCAGCCCATGGGGTGCTTCACCAGCGGACCGTAAACACTGAGCGAGTTGGTAATGGGTGCATCGGTAAATCCTACCCACTGGAACCGGTTTGATGACAATACCTGGAAATAATTGTTCGTTCCCGCCAGGGCCGGATTCATAACAAAAGGATTTGTCATGAACAGCGTGGACAACGGATTCTGCTGTGCCTGCGCCAGGTATCCCAGGGAAAGGCACAGCGTTATGAGGCAGGTGATTCTTTTCATCATTTTATCTTAAAATGGTTACTGTTCCGGTATAGGGTTTCGATTTACCGTCGTTAACTTCAATGATATAATAGTAGGCGCCAACCGGCAGGGGTCTCCCGTTACGGTTTCCATCCCATTCCTGGCTTGCACCGTATCCGTTCGTTTCAAACACAATCTCACCCCAGCGGTTGAAGACCTGAATACGGATCCTGGAACCGTACTGAACGGCATTGGTGATGATCCAGGTGTCGTTGGTACCGTCACCGTTCGGGCTGAACCCGCTGTAGATCTCGATGGGCCTTGCAATTACCACATGTACCCTGTCGGATTCAACACAACCCTGGTCGGTGGTGCCGAAGACCGTATAGTAAATGTTGTCGTCGGGCGCTACCACCACGGCCTGCAATGTCGGATCGCTCAGGTAGGTGGCAGGTGTCCACAGGTAGCTTTCGAAACCCGGGGTGGCGGCCATTTCAAAGCTTTCCCCTTCGAGCAGGTAGAGTGCGGTGTCAATGTTCACGGTACCCGAGGGATCGTAAATATCCATGCCGATCCGCTCATAGGTGTCGATTACCACGGTATCCCGGTCCATACAGCCATTGTCATAAACCGTATAGATGAACGAGGTCCTGTCATCCACGGTGGCCGTGGGATTCGTGATCTCCGGATCGTCGAGGAGCTGTGCCGGCTCCCAGCGAACGCTGTCACCCACCGAACCGATGAGCTGGTATTCGGCGCCCGGGCAGATGATATCGTCTTCGCCGGCATAGGCCGTGGCGACATTCAATCCGGGTACATCAAAATCAAAGGTATCACTGGCGCAGCCGTTTTCGTCTGAAATGACCACGCTGTAAGGTCCGGCCTCAACATTCACCAGGTCCTCGGTGGTGGCACCGTTCGACCAGTCGAAGTCAAACACACCCGAGCCGCCGGTTATGGTAATGTCGATAGCACCGTCGTAAGTCAGGGCCGAACAGGTGGCGCCGGTGACCGCGCCCGTAGCCAGGATGGCTATGGGTTCGAGGATCTCGACGGTATCTATGAACAACCAGCCCTGGCTGTCCTCGATGCGGATATCATACAAGCCTGCAGTCTGGCCCGTGTAAGCAAACAATCCGGTGGGCTCTACCTGCGGAGCGGATAACCAGCTGGCGGTGAGGGTATAGGGCCCAACGCCACTGGTGGCTGCCAGGAAGAAACTGCCGTCGGCAAGGCCGAAGCAGGAGACATCGTGACTGGTCACCGTTACATCGAGCGGCGTAATGCTCAGATTGACGTCCTCGGTGTAAATACAGCCATTGGCATCCACAACGTATACCTGGTAAATACCGGCTGCGAGATTGATGAACTGGCCCGAATCCTGAAGGGTGGTTCCGTTATCTATCGAATACTGGTAAGGTGGTGTGCCTCCCGAAGCGGTGAGGGTGATGCTGCCGGGATTCAGACCGATCACCGGCACGATGTCCACCTGCACCTGGAGTTCCGGACGCTGGTATATGTGGATCACGGTGTCGAAGGAACAATCATTGATATCGGTAATCCGGATGGTGTAATCACCGGCAGTAAGGTTCAGGAACACACCCGAGTCGGCTACTGCCGAGGGTATATTGCCCGGCAGCAGGGTATAGGTGAGCGTGCCAGTGCCTCCGGAGGCCTTGCTGCGAATAACGCCATCTGAAGACCCAAAGCAGGCCAGGGAATCGGTATGCTGCAAATCATCGAAGACTATGGCCGGGGGAGCTGTTACATCCACGGTGGCGGTTGCGCTGCAACCCAAGGCATCAGTAACCAGCACCGTGTAGGTTCCCGGGCCCAGCGTAACTGAAGCGGAAGCCGGAACAGACGTTGGACCGGTCCACTGGTACGTGAAGGGGGCAACACCGCCCTGAACGGTCACAACAGCCCTGGCATCCTCCGAATCGAAGCACGAGGTCATCAGGCTGATGGGCACCACGTAGGAGGTGGCACGAAGTTCTCCGGCGATCGGGTTCAGGATCTGCTCGTTTATGATACCGGAATTATAATGTACAGTCACCGTGTCGCCGTCAATGTCCTTATCGGTAAACGACAGGGTGGCTTCTTTCAGGTAACCGTCGAATATCGAGCTGGCGTTGAATGAATCGTATACGCGTACCTGCCAGGCGCCGTTCGACGGATCCATGCCGTTCAGCACCGACCAGTCGCCTGTTGCGGCAAAGGTTCCGCTGATCAGCTTGGTGCTGAGGCACCAGTTGATGGTATCTCCGCTGGATTTGTCGATCTCCGTGGTAAAGACGGCATCCACCGCGTTGTTATAGGGAGGCACCACGCAGAACGAACCCGGGGCTTTCAGCATGACCTCGGTACCGTCGGGGGCCACCAGGGCAAAGCCCATATCCCAGTAAAGGAGGCGGTCGGTAACATTCACACCCACATTGATAACGGTGGTTGCGGTATTGATGAGGAAGGGCGCCGGTGTGCCAATGGTGGCCACAATATGGTTAACGTTCAGCTGTACCGGCACGGAATAGGCGCTGCCGCAGGCCGAACTTACAAAACACCTGTAAAAGCCGGTGTCGGCAATTTCCACGTTCTGTATCCGCAGGTCGGGAGTGGCGACGCCGGAAATATCCCCGCCGTTGGTAAGATCGATCCATGATCCGCCGAACTGCCACTGCCACTGGTAGGTGATGGCTCCCTGACCGTTGGCCACGATGTGGAAATCAACGGTGCTGCCTTCGCAGACCAGGGTATCGTTATCCGACGACACAACGGCAGTGGCCGGATCAACGGTAAGCACGGCGGGAAGACTGGTAAGGGTGCCGCACTGGCCGGTAACCACCACGTCGTAGGTTCCCGACTGGGCCGGAGTAACTGCAGTAAGCGACAGCAAAGCTGCCGTCTGGCCGGGTATATTGGTGCTGTTTCTTCTCCACTGGTAGGTAAGGGCTGAACCGGTTGCCGTTACCGTGAAGGTGACATCCGATCCTGCGCAAACCTGCTGGTCGAAGGGCTGACCCGTGATTACGGGATTCAGGGCAACGGTAAGGGCCGCAGTATTGCTGGTAACAATGCCGCAGGTACCGGCGATGATCACGTCATAATTACCGGCACTGAGCGGGGTAATGCTGGTTAGCGTCAGCACCGGTGTATTGGCCCCGGCGATGATAACGCCGTTTTTGCGCCACTGGTAGGCGAGACCCGCTCCGGTGGCTGTCACCGAGAAGGTCGCTGTGGTGCCTTCGCAGGCATTAACGGCGGCCGGCTGGGCGGTTATGGCAGGCAGCTGGTTCACGGTAAGGGTAGCTATTATGGAAGTCAGGTTTCCGCAGGTGCCGGTGACAACCACATCATAATTCCCGGCGTCGCCGGCAGTGATATTGTTCAGCGTTAAGGTGGTGCCTGTGGCCCCGGCAATGTTGGTCCCGTTCTTCCTCCACTGGTAGGAGAGTCCCGTTCCCAGCGCCGTAACACTGAAGGTGGCGTTGGTGCCGGCACACTGGGTAACACTGGTGGGCTGGCTGGTGATCGACGGCGGTGTGTTCAGCGTCAGGGTGGCCGTGTTGGAAGTTACGTTGCCGCAGGTTCCGGTGATCACGACGTCATAATTCCCCGCATCGCCGGCGGCGATGTTGTTGATGGTATAGCTTGCCGCGGTGGCACCTGCAATGTTGGCCCCGTTCTTCCTCCACTGATAGGTGAGTCCCGTTCCCGTTGCAGTGACGCTGAAGGTGGCACTGGCGCCCGGACACAGGGTAAGAGGGGTTGGCTGACCCGTTATGGCAGGGGGCGTGTTCACGGTGAGCGTGGCGGTATTGGAGGTGATGTTGCCGCAGGTTCCGGTGATCACCACGTCATAACTGCCGGCGTGTGAGGCGTTGATGTTGTTGATGGTATAACTGGCTGCATTGGCCCCGGCAATGTTCACGCCGCCCTTTCTCCACTGGTAGGTGAGTCCGGGTCCGGTTGCCGTTACGCTGAAGGTGGCGTTGGTGCCTGTGCATTGTGCAATGCTGGCCGGCTGCGCCGTTATTGCGGGAGGCAGGTTCACGGTGAGCGTGGCGGCACTGGAAGTTACGTTGCCGCAGGTTCCGGTGATCACCACGTCATAACTGCCGGCATGGGTGGCGTTGATGTTGTTGATGGTATAGCTGGCTGCATTGGCCCCGGCAATGTTCACGCCGCCCTTTCTCCACTGGTAGGTAAGTCCTGCTCCGGTGGCCGTTACGGTGAAGGTGGCGTTGGTGCCGGCGCACTGGGTGACATTGGCCGGCTGTCCCGTTATTGCGGGAGGCAGGTTCACGGTAAGCGTGGCGGCACTGGAAGTTACGTTGCCGCAGGTACCGGTAATAATGACGTCATAACTGCCGGCATGGGTGGCGTTGATGTTGTTGATGGTATAGCGTGGCTGCATTGGCCCCGGCAATGTTCACGCCGCCCTTTCTCCACTGGTAGGTGAGTCCTGCTCCGGTGGCCGTTACGGTGAAGGTGGCATTGGTGCCGGCGCACTGGGTGACATTGGCCGGCTGTCCCGTTATTGCGGGAGGCAGGTTCACGGTAAGCGTGGCGGTATTGGAAGTTACGTTGCCGCAGGTTCCGGTGATCACCACGTCATAACTGCCGGCATGTGTGGCGTTGATGTTGTTGATGGTATACGTGGCTGCATTGGCCCCGGCAATGTTCACGCCGCCCTTTCTCCACTGGTAGGTAAGTCCTGCTCCGGTGGCCGTTACGGTGAAGGTGGCATTGGTGCCGGCGCACTGGGTGACATTGGCCGGCTGTCCCGTTATTGCGGGAGGCAGGTTCACGGTAAGCGTGGCGGCACTGGAAGTTACGTTGCCGCAGGTTCCGGTGATCACCACGTCATAACTGCCGGCATGGGTGGCGTTGATGTTGTTGATGGTATACGTGGCTGCATTGGCCCCGGCAATGTTCACGCCGCCCTTTCTCCACTGGTAGGTAAGTCCTGCTCCGGTGGCCGTTACGGTGAAGGTGGCATTGGTGCCGGCGCACTGGGTGATGCTGACGGGCTGGCCTGTTATGGCCGGTGCAGCATTCACAGTGAGGGTGGCCGCATTGGAAGTGACCGTGCCGCAGGTGCCGGTGACCACCACGTCATAATTGGCTGCATCGGTAATGACAATGCTGGGGATGGTATACGATGTGCCGTTGGCCCCGGTAATGTTCGTGCCATTCTTTCTCCACTGGTAAGTAAGCGCGGTACCGGTTGCCGTTACGCTGAAGGTAACACTGGTCCCTGTGCAGCGGGTAGCGCTGGCAGGATGTGCGCTGATGGCCGTGGGTGCAAGCAGGGCAGCGGTAATGATATTCGAGGTCGCCGGGTTCCCGGAGGTGCAGCGCAGGCTGGAGGTCAGCACAACGCTCACCTGGTCGCCGTTCGCCAGTGTGGCATTGGTGTAGGTTGATCCGCCCGATCCTGTGGGTGTGCCGTTCAGACGCCACACATAAGCCGGGGTAGTGCCGCCGTTCACAGGAGTGGCAGTGAAGAGGACGCTGGTACCGGGACAGATGCTACCCGAAGGATTGGCGCTGATGGTCACGCTCACCGCCGCATTGGGGGTGGTGGCAATGGTTTTGGAAGCACCTGATTTCTTGCAGCCCTTTTTGTCCATGGCCCAGGTCTGATAGGTGCCTGCAGCCAGGTTGCTGAAGAGGTTTGACGGCTGGTAGCCGCTGGCGCCGCCGGCAGTAATGGAATAGGTATAGGGCGTTTTTCCGCCGTGCGCATACAGGGTGAGCGACCCGTTGGTCTGGCCCTGGCAGGTGTTCACCACCGAAGCGGAATCAAAAACGAAAACCGGGGGAATGCTGTCGGTGAATCCTTCGAGGAAGTATTCGCCGGCAGTGGCCGGTGTGGGCACACCGCAGCCGGCGGCATCATTTACCCGCACTTCATAGAGACCCTTTGCCAAACCGGTTGCGGTTTGGGTGAACTGACCGATGGAAACCCAAACGGCAGCCGGTTTGATATACCAGTCGTAGGTATAGGGGGCTGTTCCGCCCGATACCACGGCCCGCAGCTGGCCGTCGCTGCCTTCGTTACAGGTGAGTCCCTTTACAATGACGATATCGTCCACACGGAGCTGTGCCGGTTCAGTAATGACCAGCGCAGCGTTCAGGGTACGGGTGCAGGTTGGTGCAGCGGCATCGCGCATGACCACGTTGTATGTTCCGGGAGGAAGTGCCGTGAAATTTCCGCTGGCCTGCCATGAGGAACCGCCGTTGCGGCTGTACTGGTATGAACCGGATCCGCCGGAAGGCGAACTGATGGTGATGGTACCGTTGCTTTTGCCGTAGCAGGTGACGTTGGTGAACGCGACACTGGCATTCAGCTGCACTGGCTGGGTAACAGCCAGTGCGGGATTCAGGATCTTCACGCACGTGATGGTATTTTTATCGCGGATCTGTACGTTGTAATTGCCCGCGGACAGCCCGCTGAACGTGGCGGATGATGACCATGAGGCACCGCCATTGATGGAATATTCATAGACGCCGGAGCCGCCTGAAGGGCTGCTGAAAGTAATGACGCCATTGGTGCCGCCGAAACAGCTCACCGGGGTAGGCGTGACCGTGGCATTCAACACGGCCGGCTGTGCAAAGGTCAGGGCCCGGGAATCCACATAATCTCCGCTCACATCGTCGCGCACATAAAACAGGTAAAGATCACCGGGATTGAGATTGGTAAAGGTATACTGAGACAGCGTGGTGGGCCCGAAAGAGTCGCTCTGGGCCGGGAATGTGACATTCAGGCAAACATACCAGTAATTGGAGGTCCCGCCGGTGATTTCCATTTTCATGGTGGCATCCGCCGCGCCGAAGCAGGTAATGTTGGTGGGTGTGAAGGTAACCGTTTGAGCTTTCAGCCCCTGGAAGGACAGGAGCAGGATTGCAGCAGCAAACAGGCAGTATTTGTATAGTCGCATGGCCATGGGATAGTTTTTTTTACATTCACAATTGATCATCAGTGACATTTACAGTTTTACCGGCCTGGTTGCCTGTACTGTCCACAATCTTCAGGAAATACTTTCCGGTTTTTACACCCTTGAAAACATAGCTTCTTTTCCGGGTGGGATCCGATTGCATGAGCACTTCCCCTTTCAACGGGTCATTGGTGGTGAGGTAATACGTGTAATCGGGAGTGCCTGCTTTCACTGTAACGGTTATATCGGCGGTAGTGCCGGAGGCAGTAGTTGCATATTTTACGGAGACCTCGTACTGGATGATCTGCGCATGCAGCGAGGCTGTCAACAGGAGGATTACTGCCAGCAGGGCAATTGCTTTTCTCATGGGGTTACAGTTTATTGTTCAATATTTTCAGCATCATGCCGGATGCAAATAATAGTTTTTTACGAGAAATGAATGCAATAAGTTTCGTCACTCCAGAATGGCTCCAAGGCTCAACCAGACGCAAATTCCGGCATTATCCAATAAATGTAATTCTAAAATGAAGGCATTAAAAGTCAATATTTTAACAGAAGAAGCACACAGACGACCTGAACATAAGTTAAATGGCAGGAATACAGGGAAATAAATTACGGGAAAGGGAGGGTTATTTTGTTAATAAGTATATGGGGAATGGTTGGTCCAACGTAGTGCTGGGCGAAGTCGGAGACCCATTGCCGTCAACTTAAGGTGTTATATCGAATTGCCCGGAGGGCATAGGGTCTTGTAGAAATAGACATAATTTATTCCCATTTACCCCGGAGGGGTTAAGGTATTTTGGCTTATCCCCTCCGGGGAAGAAATCTATGGCCACATCAATTTCTACAATACCCTTACCGCTCTGCGGTAATTGTAACACCTTAAGTTGACGGATATGGTTTCCAATTTCGCTTAGGAGAAGCGGCAATGATCCTACTCCTCCCTTACCACCTGGGCATGCCGGCGGGAGAAGTACCGTATGGGATACCACGCGGCCAGGAAGCCGATGATGGTGACGGCCACCAGGGTGAGGATCACATCCGCAGGTTTCACCACCACCGGGTAGGCGTCAATGATGAAGGTCCCGGAACCCTGGAGGCTGATCAACTCAAAGCGGATCTGCAACCAGCAGATCAGCAGTCCCAGTAACGTGCCCAGCACCGCGCCGGAAGCGGAGATCATCCAGCCCTCAAACAAAAAGATCCTTTTCAGCATGCCGTTGTCGGCACCCAGGCTGGTGAGGGTGCTGATGTCTTTTTTCTTTTCCAGCATGAGCATGGTCAGGGTCCCGATCACGTTAAAGGAGGCCACCACCAGTATGAATACCAGGATCAGGAAGATGGCCCATTTTTCAGCCTGCATGGTTTTGTAGAAGATCTCGTTCTGCTGGTAGCGGTTCTGCACCAGTATAGGCACTGCCCAGGATCTCCTGCACCGCCGACTGAGCACGGGAGGCATTGGCCCCGGGCGCCAGCTTGATCTCGAGCATGTTCACCTCGCCGCCGGTATATCCGAACAGATCGCGGGCAAAATTCAGGGGCACGAGGATGTATTTGAGGTCATATTCCTGCTCGATGGAAAAGACCCCGGATGCGGAAATGTATTTCCGGTTCAGGGCCCTGCTGGCGTCGAACGATGGCTCGCTGATCCTGCGGGGGACGAAAATGGTCATCTGCCGGGGTGACAGCAGCATCACATTCAGGAAGATCCTGATCCCCCTGCCGATGAGGGCACGGGGTTCCTGTTCCCGCAAATCGAAGGTGCCTTCCACCACCATGCTGTCGATCCCGGTGACGGCGGCATAATTCCTGCTCACCCCCTTGACCACCGCAATGGTTTGCTGCTCGTCATAGCGGACAAGGGCCTTGTCCTCCAGTCCCATGCTGAAATCGTAAACCCCGGGGGTTTCCCCGATCTTCCGGAGCACGGCTTCTTCGGGAACAAAGGCCTTTCCTTCCACGAGGGTCACTTTCAGGTCGGGGTTGAAGGAGTTGATCAGCGACCGCACCAGCTCATCAAAGCCGTTGAAAACCGACAGGATCACGATCAGGGCCATGGTGCCCACGGTAACTCCCATTACCGAAATGAAGGAGATGATGTTGATGGCGTTGTGCGATTTCTTGGCCACCAGGTACCTGCGGGCGATATAAAAGGGAAAATTCAAGGCGATACGGCTTCAGGATTCAGGATTTCAGCAGCCTGTCGATGCGCTCGACGTAGTCCATCGAATCGTCGATGTAGAACGCCAGTTCGGGGATCACCCGCACCTGGTGGCGGATCACACGGCCCAGGGCATTGCGGATCATGGAGCTGTGCTGCGTCACTTCGGCAATGATGTCCTCGTCTTTTTTGCGGGGGTATATGCTGAGGTAAACCTTGGCCAGGCCCAGGTCGGGACTCACCCGCACCATGGTGACCGTGATCAGCTTGCCGGGAAAGTAATTCCGGCTTTCTGCCTGGAAAATAACGGCAAGTTCTTTCTGCAGCATGCGGGCGATTTTGTTCTGACGTATGGAGTCCATGGCGGAGGGATGGTTATTTGACAGGGTAAAAGTAGGATTTTTGGGGGAGATTATGCAAGGGAAGGCAAAAATACCATAACCGCTCCGCGGTAAAGAAAGCCGGATGAACATTTTTCTACAATAGCGGAACCGCTCCGCGGTTCAAATACAATTGGATATTTACATGAATTGCCCGGAGGGCATGAGGTATTGTAGCCAATATTTTTTCACCATGAACCATACCGCGGAGCGGTTAAGGAATGCCTTTTTTTAAATAACATTTTATAGCTTTGTGGCCTTGTAAAAGTTTAATATTCTTTCCATGGCCAAGAATAGAGTCCTTTCCTGCATACAGCCCACGGGCGAGATCCATATCGGCAATTATTTCGGCGCAGTAAAAAACTGGGTCGACATCCAGGACCAGTACGACTGCGTGTACGGCGTGGTAGACCTGCATGCCATGACCATGCCCTACGATCCCCGGTCGCTCCAGGAGAATACCACCCAGATGTTCATCGACCTCCTGGCCTGTGGTATCGATCCTGCCAAATCAGTGCTGTTCGTGCAATCGCTCGTTCCCCAGCATACGGAACTGACCTGGATCTTCAGCTGCGTCACCTCCTACGGGGAGCTTTCACGCATGACGCAGTTCAAGGACAAATCGGACCAGCTGGATGAGAATGGCGGCAAAAAGAACTTTGTATCAGCAGGATTGTTCACCTACCCGGTGCTGCAGGCAGCAGACATCCTCATCTACAAGGCCAATTTTGTTCCGGTGGGCAAGGACCAGGAACAACACCTCGAACTCTCGCGCAACATCGCCGTGCGGTTCAACAACCAGTTCGGTGAATACTTTCCCGAACCCGCACCCCTTTATACCGAGGTGCCGAAACTGATGTCCCTGGCCGATCCTACAAAAAAAATGAGCAAGAGCCTGGGCGATAAGCACTTTGTATCTCTGTTCGAAAGCGAGGATTCGATCCGCAAAAAAGTCCGTTCCGCGGTTACCGATACCGGCGGTCAACCGGGCGAAGGCATGAGTCCCGGCGTGGCCAACCTCTTCACCATCATCAGGGCATGCGGCAATATGCGCGACTGGGAAGCGCTGAATCAGCAAAATGCAGCGGGTACGCTCAGGTACAGCGACCTGAAGGGTGTCGCTGCCGATTCGCTGGTGAATACCCTGAGGCCGTTCCGCGAAAAACGCACGGAAATGAACAGCAACCGTACACAGGTGAAAAAACTCATGCACGACTTGTCAGCTGTGGCACGCGACTTTGCGGTGAAGGTGCTGGACGAGGTGAAGGAAAGGACGGGGTTAATACAGTAACAAGGGACGAAGGACAGGGGACCAGGGACGGGGAAAGCAGAAAAATAAAAAGTCCCGGTGATTGGCCGGGACCTGCCCTGTTTAACCAGGTATATTTTAGGTGAACTGTCAGTTAATTAACAACAATTTTTGTGCCAAAAGCCTCATGTTTTAAACAGGAAATTCGGATTTTTTAAACGCTATCAGACCCCCTTCGTCAATTCCTTTGCAATATCACTGAATTCTTTCTTTCTTGTCCCTTGTCCCTCGTCCCTTGTCCCTTGTCCCTATTGATACCCGAACGCCCGCCCCGTTACCTCCACACTGGGCAGATCGCCGTATGATTTGTGGAAAAATTTGGTATCCACCAGCACGAAGTGGGCTTTCAGCAGGGCCGCCCTTTTTTTCAGCTGTATGGAGGCCTGCCGCATCAGCTCCTCGTTACTGGCATTGCCCATTTCCGCTTCAAAGGTGGCACTGAGCGCACCTGCCTCTCTGAGGCCGGCCACTTCCCCCGGATCCTCGGTAACTTTTACCTTCATCCAGTCCTTCTGGCTTTTAATGATGATGCGGGAAGTATCCACCAGCTCTTTTTGTTTGACAGACCTGTCGTCGAGCGCGATGAACACGTCGCGGCGGCCGTCGGTATACAGGATCTGACTGATCCTGGAACGACGGATGGATTGCAGCTGATCATCGTCCGGACCGGTGAACCTGACCTCCGAGTAGCTGACGTTGTGGATCCGCCCCACGTAAACTTCACGGTCGAAAGTGATGATCTTATCATAGCGGGCCAGGGCTGCAGAATCGAGCCTGTACAACAGGCCAAGCCGGACCAGCTCGGTGCGGAGCAAGCTGTCGGGCATGCCGTCGGGGGCGTTTTTCACGGCCGGCTGTGCGGCAAGGCTAAGGGGCAGGATGAACAGAAGGGCGGTAACTATGCGCAGCATGGTGCTCGGTAAAACTATTCCTGATACGGTAACGGTAAGAAGGGGTTGCTAAAATTTGATGAATGGATTAAAAAACATGCTTCGACTCCGCTCAGCATGACGTTAAACAGCAAATACCATTCTCACCAGAGCCCCTTTGTCGGGCAGGTTGGTAACATCCAGCCTTGCGGAAAGGGTATCAAGGATGATCTTGGCTGTGGCGAGACCCACGCCGAAACCGTGTGAACGGTACCGGAGGTTGTCGGCTGAAAACAGCTCATACAGGCTTTCCAGGGCCTTGGGGGTGAAGCCCGGACCGTTGTCGGCCACTTCAATGCCGGCCAGCTCATCGTTGGCGAAAGTGCGGACGATGATACTGCCGCTTTCAGGGGTGTATTTCAGGGCATTGTCGATGATGAGCTCGAGGCAGGTGTTCATCAGCCGCTGATCGGCGCGTACCGTAACATGTTCATAGGCATCGGAATGTTCCACGGTGATCCGCTCGCGCTCCTTCCGGAATACTTCCAGTGTCTGATTTATGGAATGCTTGATCGACAAAGGCTTCAGCAGGATCTTGTAGTTCTTGGCCTTGATCTCGGTGAAGAGCAGTGATATTTCCGAAAGTTTGACCAGGCGTTTCACCAGGGAATTGATACTCTGGATGTATTCCTTTTCTTCGGGCGACTGCACAATATCCTCGAGGATCAGGGTGAATCCGTGGATGCCCTGCAGGGGGGTCCGCAGCTCATGGTTGATATGCCGGATGAATTCGTCTTTGGCCTTATCGAGGTTGGTGAGCTCTTCATAGGCGCTTTCGAGCTTGAGATTGGCCTCGGTGAGGTTCCGGTTGGCCTCGGTGATCTCGGCGGTGCGCTGCCGCACTTCTTCCTCCAGCCGCGAGTTGATGGACTGCAGTGCCAGTGTCTTGTCGCGCAGCTCCAGGTGCGTATTTACCCGGGCAATGAGCTCGGTGGCATTGAAGGGTTTCAGGATATAGTCCACAGCCCCCGTGGAGAAACCTTTCAGGATATCCTCGGGCTCGGTGCGGGCCGTGAGGAAGATCACCGGGATGTCGCGGGTTTCCTGTCTGCTCTTCAGCTTTTCACACACTTCATACCCGTCCATGACCGGCATGGCAATATCCAGCAGGATCAGATCGGGAAGCTTGTAACGGGCGATCTCGAGGGCATCGGCTCCGGTGGTGGCCAGCATCACGCCAATACCCTCCAGGGTCAGCACTTCGCTGAGAAAATTCAGGTTGCTGGGAATATCGTCAACAATCAGGATTTCATGTTTTTTATGGGATACAGCGTTCAGCATGATTGGATTCGTGGCTAATTCAATTTACTGTTAAGGTATTCCCTGAACCGGGGAAGCAGGCGTATGATCTGGTCGATCTGATGCGCCCGGGTGAGGGTGCCCAGCGATCTCCCGTAACGGGCGAGTTGCTCGAGACCGAATTTTTCGCCTGTAACGGTCACCGATCTGGAAAAGGCCTCCAGGTTTTCAATCGACAGTACCCGGGAGACCTCTTCAAACAAGGGCAATACCAGGGTTCTGAGTTCGGTGCGTGCCTCTTCGGAAACCGGTGTCACTGAGGTCAGCAGGCTGTCCGTGATCTCAGCTGCGGTAAGCTCGCGGACCGTCTCGGTCGCTGAAACACCGGCATCCTGATGGGAGATCAGGGGCAGCGTGAAGACAAAGCGGCTTCCCTTGCCGGGTTCACTGGTGGCCGCGATGGTCCCGTTATTCTTCAACAGCATCTCATGGCAGATGATCAGTCCCAACCCCGCACCATTGCTTTCCGATGACCCGATCTTAACCTGCGAAAAGTCAAAATGGAACAGCCGCGCCAGGTTTTCCCCCGATAAGCCCGTTCCGGTATCGGCAACGGTAACCTCGGCCGTCTCGCCGCGTTCCCGGCATTCGATGGTGATCTTTCCGGAGGCCGGCGTATGGTTGATGGCATTGGACACCAGGTTCTGCAGTACAGTGGTGATCATCGACCTGTCGGCCACTGCATAAACACTACCCTGGCCGATGATGCTCAGGTTGATGTCCTTACGGGCCGCTTCCTTGTTGTTCATTTCCAGGACGTCCTTGGCAAGGTTGGTAAGCTCCACGGTTTCGGGCTTCACTTCAAAGCTCCTGCGCTGCAACCGCGACCATTCCAGGAGGTTGGAGAGCACTTTCTGCACCTGCGTGGAAAGATCATAGATCAGGTTCGAATACTGCCGGGTCTTTTCGGTGTCGCGGGCATCGGCGGAGCGCTGCATGAGCTCGGAAAAGCCCATGATGGTGTTGAAGGGATTCTTGAGGTTGTGGGCCACAAAGGAGAAGAACTTGTCTTTCAGATCGTTCAGCGCTTCGAGCTCACTGCCCTGTGCGGCCAGCTTTTTGTTCAGCGCAAGCTGCCTGTCGTTCATCCGGTTCAGCATGTAAAGCACTGCGGCCAGCACGATCACCAGCAGGGTGATGATGATGATGACCAGGGTGCGGGTCCGCACCTGTTTTCTGTTCTGCAGGTTCTCCTGCCGCAGGAGCTGGTTTTCCTGTTCTTTCAGACTGAGATCGTAAAGCGTTTGTATCCGGGCCAGCTGTTCTGCCCTTTCAATGCCGGCCAGCGTGTCGGAAATGATCCGGTATTCGGTGATAAAATCGTAAGCAAGCCTGTAATTGCCGCGTGCGGCGTGGATATCGGACAATACACGGGTGGCATCGCGGTAGATGTTATTGAAATTCCTGGTTTTGGCAATGGCATAACCGCTCTGGGCATATTTCAGGGCTGCCGGGTAATTCCGCATGCTGTAATAGCCCCGGGCAATGTTCACCATGGCCTCCGACCGGGTAAGGTCATCCGGTTGCCGGGTCACCAGGTCAAGCACCCTGTAATAGTTCTGAAGGGCATCCTCGCTTTTACCGACGCGGAGGAACCCGTTGCCGATATAATTCAGCAGCTGGATCTTTTCTTTTTCCATATTCAGGCTATCGGCGATCAGAAGCGAAACGGTGAAATACGACAGCCCCTTTTCCACACTGTCGGCCGACAGGTAGGTGAGGCCCATATTCATATAGGTAATGGCGATATCGGGATAGTTCCGTAACTCCTTGTTGAGCCGGATGGCCTGGTGCAGGTTGTTCCGTGCATTGGTAAAATCACCCGACAACCGGTATACCACCCCGATGTCGTTGTAACACCGGGCAAGGTCCAGGCTGTCGCGGAGCGATTCAAACTGCGACAAGGCGGCCAGGAGGTGCTCGAGGGCCTTATCGTAAACCCCGGTCACGGTATACACCCGGGCGATGGTTTTGCCGGCTAGTCCTGTTCGATAGGTATCCCCAAGATCCTCAGCCATAACAAGAGCTTCACGGGCATAGCCGAAGGCCTGCCTGGGATTCGACGGGATAAGCTCTTCGCTGATCCGGAGGAGGATGTCCACCCGGGTGGTATCGCGATTTTTTCCGAGGAGCCGGGCAATGCTGTCGGTCTCTTCGGGCACCTGGCCGTGGGCTGACCGGAACAGTGGCATGGTCCAGAGCAGGGCAATGACAAGTATCAGGCGAATCGGATTTTTAAGGTTCATAGGGCGTGTTTTATAAACCAAGGACCGGTCGTAAACCTGCAAAGATAATGTTTTTTCCTACACCCTGGTCACGCCTCCCGTGAGGGCGAATTTCATCAGCTCCCCGGGAGGGATGTTGAGCGGCCTAACATGTTCCTTGGGAACAATAAACAGCTCACCCGACCAGTTGTAGGAATGGGGGAACAGAACGGCTACCTTGCCCTCAACACCCAGGTCAGCCAGGTCCTCCGTGGTAATGAACCCCACCTTCTCAAGATCGGAGATCAGGTTCACCTTCACGATCACCGGACGGGTGAATTTCCGTTTTTCACCCACAAAAGCATTCAGGAATTCGTTCACTGAAGTGTAGATCATCTTGAGAATGGGCGCTTTTTCAAGCATCTTTTCCACAAACTCGCCGATGGGTTTGAACAAAAACGACTGGCCCAGCCAGCCCAGCAGGGCAATGACGAGGAAGGTGATCACCAGCCCGACACCCGGGATCTGCATGTTGAAGGTGTCTTTGATAAAATGACGGATCGGTCCGTCGAGGAGGTCAAAAACCTTGTAGACGACAAATATGGTGAAGCCGATAGGGACTACTACCACCAGGCCCTTGAGGAAGTAGTTGAAGAGTTTTTTCATTGGAGTTGTTATTTGGGGCAAAGGTAGGGTTTTTTTGGGAAGGTTGTGGTTGTTGTGCATCGCCCGCACGTTGTCGCTGAAGCTTCAGCGTAGGCGCCCCGTAGCCTTGGCGGAGGCGGGGGGTTGTGATGGTTGTGATTCGCCCGTCCGTAGCCTTGGCGGAGGCGGAGGTTGTGATGGTTGTGATTGTTAATCGGGATCGTGGAAACCTCGTAGAGGTTTTATTATGGTAGAAAACAGATTCCGATAGGCATTCAACCTCGTAGAGGTTGCATTATTGTAATTGCCACAGGATGCTCATAGCAACCTCTTCCTCTGGTTCTTCGGGAGGCCTTCCACCACCAACCGGTATGAATCCATAATCCACTCCCGGATCAGCTTTTCGGGAATGGCACCATTCAGCTGCACGGTGTTCCAGTATTTTTTATTCATGTGGTAGCCCGGAGTAACGTCGGGGTACTGCTCCCGCAGGGCAAGGGCCTTTTCAGGATCGCATTTGAGGTTCAGGGTCCTTGCATCCAGACTGGTGAGGGCGAAGATCTTCCCCATGACCTTGAACACCAGCGTGTCCTCGTCGAAGGGAAAGGATTCGGTGACGGCTTTCAGCGACAGGCAGTATTCGCGGAGGGTTTCGGGAGACATGGGGGGAGGTTGTGGGTTGCGGGTAGTAAAAGTAGGGATTTTTTGGCAGCGTATCTTCGATATTCGGGGTTTAGTGTTCGATGTTTGGTGGAGAGAAGGTTGTGATTGTTGTGCTTCGCCCGCACGTTGTTGTGAAGCTTCAGGTGGCGGCCGTGTGAGGTGTGGGTTGTGGTTGTTGTGATTGTTGTGAGGTTGTTATTGTGTGGTTGTTGTGGATTGTTGTGGTTGAATTATTGTTAATTTTAATACTCCTTAATTCCTTTGCCATGAAACCCATCTTTAACCTCTTTCTTTGTATGGTCGTGATTACAGCCTGCAGGGGCTGCACCCGGTCCGATGTACCGGTAATCGGCGTGAAGATCTACGAATATGCCGGAGATTACGGGGCACTGGCGGAGCAGTGGGCCGACATCGGCATCAACACGGCCTTTGTGAGCGCCACCCTGGCGGGGAACGACACGTTCCGGCAGGCGCTCCGCAGCCACCACATCCCGGTGTACATCATCTTTCCGGTATTTCAGAATCCCGAGGCTTTGCAGCGCGACAGCAGCCTCTATGCCATTACTAATGCAGGAAACCGGGCCAAGGACGACTGGGTGGCATTCGTCTGCCCCTCGCGGGAAAGCTACCGGAAGGAAAAACGGGACGAACTTTCCAGGCTGGTCAGCACACTACACCCCGACGGGGTGTCACTCGACTTCATCCGCCAGTTCGTGTTCTGGGAGATGGTGTATCCCGGCCGCAGTGCGGACAGCATGGAACGGGCGTGCTATTGCGACAGCTGCCTCATGCAGTTTTCGGCACAGTACGGCATCGCCCTTCCCGACACCTGCCAGACCACCGCACAAAAGGCGAAATGGATCATGGCGACGCACACCGGGCAGTATGATGCCTTCCGGTGCGAACTGATCACCTCGCTGGTGAAGGACCTTTCGGAGACCGCCCGGCAGCTGCGACCCGGCATAAAGATCAACCTGCACGCCGTGCCCTGGCGGGAGGGGGACTTTGGCGGTGCGAACATCCGGGTGGCTGCGCAGGACCTGGAACAGCTCGCTGCGTATGCCGACTTCATCTCCCCCATGTGCTATTCCCAGATGCTCCGGCGCGACGCCCCCTGGATCAGCAGCGTGGTGGCGGATATGGACAAACGCGCCCCGGGCAGGGTGCTGCCCAGCATCCAGGTGTACCCGTATTATATCAGCAATACCTTCACCGCGGAGGATTTCAGATCCTGTATCCGTGAGGCGCTCAGACCACCGTCAAAAGGTGTCGTATTCTGGTCGTGGCCGCTTCTGGAGAAAGATGCGGCAAGGATCAGGGTTGTGGAGGAGGAAGTGAATAGGGAATAATGAAAAGTGAAAAGTGAATAGTGAATAGTGAAGAAGGAGGGGGTTGACTTTGTCAGGACTATTTCTTACATTTAGGTATAATATTTCCTGACCCGTTAAAATTTAAAATTATAATTACCATGAAACCAGCCCGGTTTTTCACTAAACTATTGCTAAACGCTTTCCTGTTGGCCCTCATCTCAGGATCGCAGCCCGCCAGTTCCCAGACAGGTGCATACAGCGCCAACTTTCAGTCGCTCCTGAACCAGATCCAGTTGATGTATTGCCAGCCCAACGGTTATGATTTCAACCAGATCAGGAGCAATTACCCGATCACCTTTGCCACGATCCTCGGACACGGTCTCCGGCAGCAATTGCTGCAGACGCAAAGATATCCGGAGTTGAGACCAGCCTATGACAAACTGCAGCAGGAGGCAAGATCCTATTTTTCCAATTCTTTCCGGCAGTACCAGTACCGCTTCGACAACGGGCAACCCATGATGGAAGAGGCACTGTGGGAGGTTGTGCAGAACGGAATAAACGGGTTGAGTGACGATATGGTGCTGCGTGATTTCAGGGTGGCACAGGGTACCATGCCCATGGTAATGGCGAATAGTTCAAATCCTGATATTGGCAGAACGCCTGACGCCAATATTCCAATCAATAAACCCAAGGAGAAAAATGCGATCATTCTGCTGGGTGAAGAAGCTCCCCCGGTGAGGGATCCAGCTCCCTCTTCCTTTGAAACGACCACTCCGATGCCCACCAACACGGATAATTCCTTTGAACTGAATAAACCGGCCGACAACAGCAATTCCTCTTTTGAATTAAACAAATAAGCAGTCCTGCCTTTCAACTTCCAAACTTCTCCAGTATGACAACAGTACCGGCCAATAAATCTTTACTGAAGGCCAGCCTTGCCGCTGCCCTTGTTTTCCTTCTGCTTTTTGTCCCCTCCTATACAGGTTTTTCATGGAGTTCCACGGAACTTACAGGGAAGTTTACCACACACCAGTTTCTTACCAGAACGGCGTACACATACCTGCTGAAGCATCCCATGCTCGTAAACAAGCTTGTGGATTTCCCAACACTCGAGGAGATTGACCTATTTTCAGGGGTGAGCATCGGAAAGACGAACGCAGGATTTACCGTAACCGGCAACGGACCGGATAATGCTGCCAATTCTGAATATGCCGATCATTATTTTAATCCTTCCCTGCCCGGAGGCGGTGCCGGAAATGGCACAAAAAAGGTAGGTGAATACTACCAGCTGCTCAGGAATAGTCTTCAGAAAAAACCCCGGGAAGTCAATGCCTCCATGTATGCGGCTTATCTGGCCCATTACATACAGGATATGTCATGTCCCTTTCATGTGCTGGGCACACCCGACAACAAGCTGCAGTATACCCCAGCAGCTACAGGGCCCTATCCTGTGGTGTATACCACGGGTGTCTGGGAACCCAAATCCGGCATAAACCAGGCGGAGTATTGCGCCAGTCTCATGCCTGACCTGTCAGGCACCCAAGTGACCTACAAGCGTTGCAGCGAGGAAGCCTTCTGGATCTCCATGGCGGAGCGGTTTCAATATGACAACCAGCGGGGTGCCAACTGGTTCGAACCGAACTATTACGACGGGCCGGTATGTCCTTCACTGTATACCTACTTGAGCACGCACTTTATTTATGAGGCCTTTGTTGCCTTATATCATAATAACAATCAGATCATTGCGAGGTTCAACCAGATAAATGACATCAATTACTTCGGGAAAGACTGGAATTCATGGGGCACCGATCCGGTGAAAAAGGCCACCGAACTGGCCAGCCAGAATGCCCAGATGACCAAGATCAATCTCGATCTGTATACGGGTGAATACATGTTTGATCCTGAGAAAAAGATGGAATTTGCCCGCATACTGTTAAAAAATTTGCAAAATCCCGGGTTATCAAACGATGTAAACCAACCTGGTTTTGCAGAATTGATGAAGAAGATCCCGTTGCCTGAACAAGCATGGAAGCAAGCCATCCAGGCAACCTATACGCTGTTAAGGGCATCCTTCAGCGCCCTGTACATCGACCTTAAAAAAGATGTAGTGCTTCACCGGGTTAGTTATTCACCAGCCAGTTATATTGTCAGGGTAAAGGTGACCAATTATGAACCGCAGGATGATGCAAAAAACGTTATGGTGGCTATAAAATATGGGACCGGGCAAAATGCCCTTGACCTGGGAGAGGCAATTGTTGGAAATATCAGCAGCAATGTGACGAGCCCCTGGGCTGAATGCAACAGTGCCTTTACACTTCCGTCAGGAGGCTCACTGCAGCTGAAGGTATCCGGGAAATATGCCATGGTGGCAGATGCAGGTGAGGCAACTTTCAGCAGCAGCAGTCTTCCTGTGGATCCGGTAGGAGGCGCCTGGTATTTTCCGGCAGCCAAGGCATCGGTTTCCATTTTATACAATTCAGATGCGCAACAGTATGAGTGCAGGGTGATCCGCCAGGGAGAACTGGCCTTTCATGGTCAGGGCGCACTTTTGGTGACAGGAATCAATCCCGTTGAAAAACCGGCAACTGCTGGCCAGCAGGTTCCGAATGCAAATTCATACACAGGCACGGAATTGAGCTGGGAGACGATTGAAAATCAGGACGGGTCCTATAGCAAGGGTTCACAGACAAGGTTACCGGTATCGATTACTGTGAATGGCAATACCTTGACATACAGGACCAAAGACGACACCTATCAATTCACCCGGGAAAACTGAACCCCGGATCATAAACTTACCCAGAAAGGTATGGGCTGCCCGATCAGCACGGGATAATTGTCGACGAACAGCACCGGTTCGGCCACCAGGTTGGTGAGCCAGGGTATATACTGGCCCATGTAATCGTAATATCCCCGGGTGACATTCAGCACATTATAGGGCATATCGGCCTGCCACTGGAAATAGCCCCCGTTATAAGGAACGGCAAAGGCGCCGCTGCTGGTAACCGCCGTTCCGTCGGGATAGGAAAAATTCACCGACAGAGATCCGACCGGCACCCCTTTCCCCTGAAAGCCATTGTCATAATAAAACCTCACCACGATTTGCGCACTGGTGCCCATGCCGGGGGGGATCTGCACCTTGCCGACAAAAGTCATGCCCGGTCCCCATACCGGACTCTGGAGGTTGTGCTGCACGTCATCCAGTGTAAAACCGGCTATCATGGCGGGTCCCGGAACATCTACGATATCCTGCCGGGGTGTTGCATCAGGGCCCTCGGGCGGGTTGAGCGCATCCCTGGCAATATAGGCCTCGTTTACAACCTCCACAAAATGATCATAGGTGATCCACAGATAACCGTTATTGCCCCATTCCGTTCCGTAGGAATTGAGCACTTTAAATGCCCCCATGGCATCGTCATAACCAACCGCCACCATGGCATGACGTCCTGCTAAATTTCCCTTATTAACCGACCATATGAAGGGTCTTACGCCCGCCCTGCCATCCGCATTAAAGCCCTCATCAACGACGGCCCCGAAAATTACCGGAAGGCCCGCACTCAGCATGGTTTTTACATTGAAGATCCTTTGCTGCAGATTGGAATTATTCAAATCCACCGCATCCCATTCAGCGATCCTGTACTTTTTGGCCTGCTCTTGCTGAAATTGATTCGGCCTGGTGACGTAATCCTCTTCATTATACCCCATCACGCTCATCTTGGGCGCTCCCTGATCACGCAGTAAATTCAGCGCAACCTCGAAAAGAAGGCCGCCATCCTTTCCGCCGTTGGCCTGATTGTAAATGTATGCCGGTGAAAAAACGGCATCATAATTCAGGTAACCTCCACTGAAGTAAGAATTTCCTTCCTCGAGCTTTTCCTGATAACTCTTTACCCCGTAAGCAATAGACCAGGCAACGCATGAATTTTGCTTCCCCTGCTGCCCGGGCGGGGGCATCTTATCGGACAGATCCACGGAACGGGGAAGTTCGCTGCCCGAGAACGGCATGGCTGCTTTGGGCATTTTGGCCAGTTTCTCCGGATCAGCCGGCAAAAGGCCGGTACCGAAGTCCTGCGCCTGGGCGAGGGCAGTAAAGAATAGGAGAATCCCGTATGTGCAAATTTTGAAAAACACAGGTGTAATTTTATACGGAATGAGCAAGTCCTCAATGCAGTATCTAATATAAGGAAAATTTGGAATGAATCTTTCCTGAGAGCAGGATTTTTTGCTCTTTCAAATAGGGAACAAGGTGAACTGAACCGGAACGGTGGAAAATTCGGGTGCTTTCACAATAATGCAACCTCTACGAGGTTGTGAGAGGTCGAATGTGTTGACATGCTACCATAATGTAACCTCTACGAGGTTAAAATGGAATGGTTTATTCTGGCAAAACCTCGTAGAGGTTTTATTATTGTAGTAAAACAGTGTTTCCTCCTGTATTGCAACCTCGTAGAGGTTGAATTATTGTAACATCAGAACCCCACATTCACCCTGAACATAAATGTATTCTTCTTCCCCTGGAAATACTCCGGTGTGAACCGGTCGAGGTAGTATTGCGCCGTCTGGCCGTCCACGTCGTACCCCAGGATGTCGCTGAACCGGTATTCGAGCGAGAGGTGGCAGTTGGTGAGGACCTCCCAGGAGCAAGCCAGGGAATGGCTCACGCTGGTCCAGGTATCATCCTGCAAAATGGGGGTGGCCACGGCCTCGTTCCCGTCGATATATTCATATTCATTGCCGTGCCGGGCATTGGTGTAAGCATACCGGGCATAAAACCGCTGAAAAGGTTTGAAATCGATCGCGAAGAATTTCTCCTCGGAATTGTCGCGCAGCCAGGCGCCCATGTTGTATGTGTTGGACTCGTAGGTGGCGGTAGGGATATAATGCTTGTAGGTGACCGGGACCGACCGGAAATACTCGCCGGTGACGCTGACGTTCTTCAGCGGCCAGTTGCTGATCTTGCCGCCCAGCTTGTAGCCGTAAAAATTGTGCACGTCGGGGTCCGAGATCCGTGTGGTGGAGAACTCATCCACGAACAGGGAGAAGAAGAAATGGGTGTGCCTGATCAGCCGGGCGCTGATGTCGAAGAACATCTGGGAATTCTGGTTTTCAATACCCGATGACATCGTATGGTCCACCGATTTGTAGAAGAATACCGGGATGAGGTAAGCGGCATTGACGTTCTGGTCGCTGTAGATGATGGAATTGCCGATGGACAGGTTCAGTCCCCTTACCGGGATGAACGTGAACATGTTGGCCGCCATGAACTTGTTCTCATAGGTATCGCGGTGGCTGCCGTTGGGCAGCACGTAGGTGAGGGAGCTGTCCACCACACCCGACACCAGCCAGGCGTGGAAGTAACTGAAGTCGAACCACTTCACCGGGTGGATGTGGAGTTTGAGCATGGGGAAAGAGGGCGTGTGGCCCGACTGGATGATGGCCCCGTTGTAGTTATCGCCCCACACCACATGGTCCTTCACCACACCTACTTCGAGGAAGTCCCAGTGCAAAAAGATCCCGCCGCGCATCTCGCTGTAATCGGCCCCGCCTTCCACGCGGCTGCCTTTATAATTGCCGCCCATGTCCTGGGAAAAGTACGTGGGTTTCACCAGTATCCGGCTGACGGTGTTGTCGCGCAGGTCGGCATACAGGCTCACATGCCTGCCGATGGATGCAAAGGCTTCCAGTCCGCCATAGGTGTGGGTGTATGTGCCGGAGGCATTTGAAAAATATTCCAGTCCCAGGATGGGTCGTATGGAGAAGTTGAACAGCGAGTCGCTGTAGAAGTAAGACAAATGATTCAGGGAGGTTTCGGAGTGCGTGCTTTTTTTGAAGAGGTTTCCCCTGGCTTTGGAGGGCAGGTAATGCGGCAGGCTGCCGAAGGCGTAATAGTCGAGGTAGTGTTCCAGTTCCTGCTGCTGGCGCTTGTTCAGCGAATCTTTGAATGCAACCGCCTCGGAGAGTTTCTTATAGATGTAAGTGCGGGTATAGGGTTTGATGGTGGCGTTCAGGGTGATGGCCCGGTCGTTGGCGAGCTCGTCGAGGAAGTCATAAATACGCGCATTGGAAATATGCTGATAGGTCGCCTGCCCGTTAGTTTCCATCAGGGCAATGGTGAACAGAAGGAACAGATACAGGATTATTCTTTTCATATACACCAAAGTAAGTGAATTTTTGGGAAAAAAAGTTGGGCAGTCGTGCAGTCATGCAGTTGTGCAGTCGTGCAGTTGTGCAGTCGGGTAGGCAGCGCAGAGGTATCCCCTTAAAATGCATCTTATCAATATTTATTATCATTATATTTGCTTATTACTTTTAAACCTCAGCATGTTATTGTAAAAAACCTCATCAAATGCAGACCATTCGACTAAATATCAGTGATAAGATTTATGACCGTTTGATGTTGCTTTTGAGCAAATTTACCAAAGATGAAGTTGAAATTATTAAAGAGGATGCAACATATGTTCAGAACAAATCTTACCTCGAGGCCGAATTAAATGAAATAGTTGATGCGAAAGCAAAATTCGTTTCCTTAGAAGAGGCCGAACAACGGCTGGAAAATGTTATCAGAAAACATGAAGATAATCCTTAAGGATACTTTTATTGCAAGATTAGAACGTCAGATCAATTACATTTCCTTCAAGAATGAAGAACGAAGATGAAAGAAGGCAGGCGCAGGAAATCCCGTTGGAGAGTTTCCAGCGGATTTACTAGAAGCAATCTGTTTTAGCGGAAGATAAAGTTATTGGAACCAAAGTTCCCCAATGGGGTGTGGGGGAGGTGAAGAAGGAAGAAGGCAAAGGGATGTTGTCTTCGCGTAAAGCAAGTACATTCATTTAGCTAAAAACTTGACATTTAATGTAATATAGCTTATATTTACTTATAATATAATAACCACTATCACACAAAGGATGGTTTTGGATATGCCTTCTTGTTACGGAAGTCCATTTTTGGATGCCGCATGAGAATTTCGCATGAGTGGTGCCTGTAACTGTTGACTGGTCTCAACTGTACTTCTCATTTCTTTTTTAAATATCAAATATTCAATAGCCTGGAGATAAGTATTTAAATTAAACAAAGAATTGCAGCTTATTAAGTATTAACTTATAAAGTAAGTAACAATGAAAAAACTAGTGCTATTTTCAGCGTTTGTACTGATAAGCCTGACAACACGGTTCCCCTTAAGCACCTAAGTCTAACTTTAAATAATCCATGTCTACAGGTTGGACAGGAGTTTCTTATATCAGTAGAAGTTCATGGAGATTCCCGCATCATGGATGTTCCCATTCCCCTGGATGTCGTATTTCTGAAATGAATTTTACAATCCGTGATTTAAGCTTAGCAGGCAAATGTGCCATAAGGAGGGGGATGGGGAAGGACGGGAAGAATGGGAGATGGGATGATGGGGTTTTGATGGTTGTGATGGTTGTGATGGTTGTGGTGGTTTCGGCCAATCTTTGATCTTCCATCTTTAATCTTCATTTAATAGAAACTCCTCGAAATTTTCAGGATGAATGATTTTAATGGTTGCACCCGGGTACGCGCGGGTAAATGATTTCGATATTTTTACCGGCCTGGCGGGGTCCCATTGGAACCTGTAGGCATTCAGCCTGCCCGGGGTTTCTTCGATATAGTCTATTTCCTGATGCGCGGCAGTTCGCCAGAACCAGCTGTTTACCCAGCTTTCTTCATAGGTGTTTTTCTTCAGTCTTTCGGAAACAAGGAAATTCTCCCACAATGCTCCGATATCGGTCCGGTTTTCAGCCAGTCTAAAGTCTGAAATCATTGCATTGCGGATACCGTTATCTATAAAGTAAAATTTCCGGCTGAATTTCAGCTCATTGCCCTGATTGTTGCTGAAAGACCACAGCCTGAAAATAATGAATGCCCGCTCCAGCAGGGTAATATACTTTTCGACGGTTTTATTATCCAGCCTGCACAGCTGGCCCAGTTCATGAAAAGAAACCTGATCCCCGACCTTACAGGCCAGTACCTGCATGAGTTTAATGATCCTGTCGGGTTTTCTGACATGCTCCAGCATCAGGATATCCTGATAGGAATAATGCTCAGCCAGCCGTTTCAGAATGTTCTGCTCTTCACCGGGGTGATTGATTACCTCGGGATAGTAGCCATAAACCAGCCGGTGCATCAGTGATCTCTTTTCAGCCGGCAAGCCACGATGCGTCACCATTTCCCCGAATGAAAGCGGAAATAATCTGTACTCCCATTTTCGATCTGTCAGGGGTTCTATCAGGCGACCCGACAAATCAAAGGAAGAACTTCCGGTGGCAATAAGCTGAACCTCTTTAATTTGATCCGTGATCAGTTTGAGCCGCTGTCCGATTTCAGGAATTAAGTGCGCTTCACTGAGAATGACTGTGCTTTTATTGCCAAAGTACAATCGCAAACGTTCAGCGGAGGAAGATTCGAATAAAGCCTTTGCATCGGGACTGTCACCGGCAAGCCACAGTACATCATCATGCTGCAGGAAGGTTTTCTCCAGCAAAGTGGTCTTGCCCACCTGGCTGGCTCCCAGAATAATGATGGCTTTCCCCTTGTTTAATTTGCCTGAAACCTTGTTTTCAAGTATGCGATCAATCATGACAGCAAGCATGAATATCCTAATAAATTTACAATATCTGGGATTATAATCCTAATATATTTAGATAAATAGACAATTCTCATTCTTGCCGATGGCATCTTTTTGGGAAAGTCATGCAGTCGTGCAGTCGTGCAGTCGTGCAGTCGTGCAGTCATGCAGTCGTGCAGTCGTGCAGTCGAGTAGGCAGCGCGGAGGTATCCCCGTTGGGGAGTTTCCAGCGGATTTATTAGGAGCAGCCAGTTATAGCGGAAGAAAAAGTTATTGGTTGCGGATTGTAATTCCGCCATCCATCATCTTCCCCCGAAATGATACTCCAGCCATCGTGAAAAAAAGACATCATATACCTGCCAGGCATTACCGGACAGCACGATCATTTCTTTATCGGCCAGTGCTTTGAGTGAGGTTTTCACCGAGCTGGCACTTACCAGGCGGTGTTTCTGGATAAAGGCGCCGGCAGTAGGTTTGCCGACGCTGTTCTCAATGGCAATGGCACGCAGCAGGTTAAACTGTTGTGCCGGGATCAGGCTGCGGTAACTGGCAAACAGGGGATCATAGGAAGTGAGGATCTGCTGAAAAGTCAGGTTTGTCAGGTTCATATCGATATATTGCCGGTCAGCTTCAAAAAGCAGGTTACAGACATACTGCACATAAAAAGTGTGCAGACGGGTCCAGTCAAAGATCTTCGAGACGGTTTCATCGCTGATCCTTTTATGGCCGGATTCAAATTTTTCCACCACAAATTTCCGGTATTCATCCTCCGCTATTTTATCGAGGTACATGAGTTCGGTGCTTTGATAGAAGGGCCTTCCTGCCGCGCTGAACATGGGTTCGAGCATATGCTTGCTGCTGCCTGAAAAGATGAAGGGGATGCCGGGATAGGTCTGGATTACAGAACGCAGCACCTGTTCGATGTTTTCGTCGGGATACCGTGTTATTTGCTGAAACTCATCAAACATGAAAACAATATCCTTTTTAATGCCGGCAATAAAGGACAATAAGTGCTGGATGCCAAACTGTATGTCGGCCGGTGATTCCACGTTGAGTTCCAGCGAAGGCTGACCAGAAAGGCTGTCATACGTAAGTTTTGGCCGGAGTGTTGATAACAGGGACAGGATCTTTTCCAGGAAGTTCTTTTCATGTTGCCGGATCCGCAACAAGGCCGATGAAACAGCATTCAGCAAATCGCTGCCATTCATGGTAGGCATCAGATCAACGTAGATCACCACGGTGGATTGTTTCTCTTCGCCGATCAGGTGCTTGATGTGTTTCAGCAGGCCTGTCTTGCCCATCCTTCTGAGGGAGATCAGGGTAACATTTCTTTTCGAGGCAATGGCTTTCAGCAGATGGTCGGTTTCCTGCAGCCGGTCACAAAAGTATTCCGGAGCGATATAGCCACCGGTAACAAAGGGATTTGCGAGTTTATTCTTCATATTACGCAATTTACGTAACGCAATTTACGTAATAAATTCAAATTATACCAATCTTTTTTTTAGTCGTGCGGTCTTGCAGCCTGCCGGCCGAAGCTTTCGCGGAGGAGGGTCATGCAGTTGTGCAGTCGTTGATGTTGTAGGTTGTGATGGTTGTGATGGTTGTTGTTGTGATGGTTGTGATGGTTGTGAATCCGGAAGGCAGCGCGGAGGTATCCCCGTTGGGGAGTTTCCAGCGGAGACCGATGGGAGAGATTTGAATATAATATTCCAATGGCATTTGGGTGCAGCGCTCCCCGATGGGGTGTGGGGGGGTGGCAGGGGAGGGGGTGATGGGGAGAGAGGGGGAGTGGAAGATAGGGGGTTATGATTGTTGTGATTGTTGTGATTGTTGTGAATCCGGAAGGAAGCGCGGAGGTATCCCCGTTGGGGAGTTTCCAGCGGATTTAATAGGAGCAGACCGTTTTAGCGGATGAAGAAGTTATTGGAATTAGTGCTCCCCGATGGGGTGTGGGGGGGAGTGAAGAAGGAAGATCAAAGATTGAAGAAGGAAGATGGAAGATGGAAGAAGGCAGCGCGGAGGTATCCCCGTTGGGGAGTTTCCAGCGGATTTATTAGGAGCAACCTGTTTTAGCGGATGAAGAAGTTATTGGAATTAGCGCTCCCCGATGGGGTGTGGGGGGGCAGGGGGAGTGGGAGATGGGGTGATTGTGGATGGTTGTGATGGTTGTGCTCGCGCCCGTAGCCTTGGCGGAGGCGGTGGTTGTGGTGGTTGTGGTTATTTCGTCAGAAATCTTTTCACCACATTCTTCAGGTTTTGCATTACCAGTTCTCGGGTCCAAAGGAGAGGATTATTCGTCCAGCGTTGCGGATGAATCGTGATCATGAGTTGGTCCGGAAGAATTCCATTATTCAGCTGACAATAATATCACTGGTTGAGTGAAATTTTTCTCTCCCTATCTCCCCCTCTCCCCATCTCCCACTCCTCTTCCCTGTCCCTTGTCCCTTGTCCCTTGTCCCTACTTTGTCCCGCACACTTACCCTTTCCCCGTCCCATCGGCGGCCGGTGTCGGTGAGGTAGAGGACCCTGGAAAAGTTGATGTCGAAATACGGTTCGCCCGTGATGCCGAAATCGCGGTAGCTGTATGTATCCCAGAGCCTGCGGTTGTCATAGCGGCTGAGGGGACTGCCGTGCATGCAGATGGTTTTCACGGGGTAGAATTGCCGGAAATACGCCAGGTTTTTTTCAAAGCTTTTCAGGGCTTCAGGAATATTGCCTCTACAAAGGGCCATATCTTCATAGTGGTAGCCTATTTCGTGACCGAGTCCGGCAATTCTTCGGATAATATCGGGTTTGTTACTTTGACGAACAATTCGAAAATAATAGGTTCCGCGGATGCCAAGCTCATGTTCAAGCATTGCTGTTTTTAATGAATTACCGGGCAGGGCATCCACGTCGTGACGGAGAATGATCACGCGTTCCTTGGATTTTTCTAAAAATTCGCCAAATGGCTGGAATATATATCCGGCCTTCAGAAGCGCCTTTAAAAGTGAAATGTATCTTTTTAATGTGAAGTCAGACATTTAGGGTCTTCTGTCTTATATTATTATTTATGAGTGTCGGTAATCAATAACATAAGCAGGGCTGCAATTAGCTCCAGTCATGTTGAGCGAAGTCGAAACATGGTTTATGATCAGTCATCCTTCGACTCCAGGATGACCATTTCAGCTGAGTTGTATGAATAATTGCCGATACTCAATTTATTATTTATTTGATATTATGTATTTCTTTACTCTTTTGTCTGCCGCACAAAAGAGTAACAGAAAAAGCCACCACGATCGAAAAAATTGAATCGCCCTTTTCGCACAACCCACCGCTAACAAAGGCCGTGCGATCCAATTTTCTGCGCCGATCGTGGACAATCCAGCACACTCAGCGAGTTTTAATGGAAAGATGCTGAAAAGGGATAAAATTCAGATTATTAATAAAGTGGAACGATCAACGCTGGAATAATCTACTATGCTATTCAATGCCGGCAGCGTTGGCCCGTCAAATCGGCGGGCCTGCCGTGGCGTGACGCAGGCGATGGGCGAGCGTTTAGCGGGTTGTGTGCTGGCCGGAAATCGGCAAGGAAGCGGGTGGAAGCATCGATTTGACTTGAATTTACTTTGCAACTTTCTTTGTTTCAAGACAAAGAAAGTTGAGAAGTTAAGGGACATTGCAGCCTCAGTTTCCACATGCAGTTATGCAGTCATTGCAGTCTTGCAGTCGTGCAATCATAAAGTTGCTGTAGTTGTGTGTTCCAGAGGTGATTCATTCAGGACTTATGGACTTCTTGAATCTTCGATCTTGAATCTTCGATCTTCGATCTCTGATCTTAATAAACATAACTCCAAGCATAATCCCCGATACATTCGAAACAATATCTGCCACATTAAACGCTCTCGACGGCACCCACAATTGTATTACTTCAGTAACTATACCCAGCGTTACCGTGGCCACGATGAATTTCCGTAGCGGGTGGTTGCGGAACAGCGTCAGCCCTTTCCATTGCCCGGCCAGGAAGTACATGGCGATCAGGAAATAGGCCAGGAAGTGCAACAGATGGTCTAGCCGAAGTTCAAAGGCCACCATGTTCACTCTGATCTCATCCAGGGCTCCGGGGAGGTTCAGCAGGGAGGTGACCAGGACGGCGGTGTAGCCGGACCAGAAAGTGATTTTGTAGAGTCTCTGCAGATTGAATAATCTTTTACTTATATGCGTAAATTTATTTAGTGATAAGTTTCAGAACTAATTCATTTACCAATTGAAAGAATTCCTGCTGTATAGAAACAGAGTGTTGCTTGTTAAATTCCTTCTTTTCTGATGATAAAATGTAATGAACTATCTCATTTGGATCTCTTGAAAAGAATATCCTGTTTTCAGAAAACATTTTTTTATCAACCCCCAGGAAGTTGTTTCCGGCATAAAATGATACTGCCGGAATACCCAGTACGGCAGCTTCTCTTGAAAATGTTCCTGCACCGGTAAGAACCGCATTGGAGAAGAAACAAACATCCAATCCATTTAATGGAGTTGAAGGGATGTAGATCCTTTCATGCTTTTTTACCATGGCCTTATCACTTTCATATCTAGGAAGGTACAGGACATTAATTCCTTTTTTAACAAGCATGTTAACTAAAACCGACACAATACTTACGGAAGATGCTGAAACATAAGAAGCTTTTAAATTCTCCGGCCGAACGACGACATATTCTTTGAATGGGATTTTATCGAGGAAGGCATCATCCGGTATGTAATCCGCAACATAGATATTCTCTTTAAAACCATTATAGGTAATAAGCCGATCAGGCTTAATACCCATCCTGTGCATAGATTCCTTATTTATTGATTCAGGAGAAATTACATAACTGGCAAATTTACTATACAGCCAATTTGGGGAAATATCATTGTCATCAAAAACCAGAGAGGGCTTCCTCCTCAACCAACTTATTAAAGGGGCATCATAATTGGACGAAAAACTCAGATCAAAAGAATCTGCCTTAAAGAAAAGAGCCAGGTTTCTTTGAATAAGCTTATTTAGTTTTGAAATTTTGTTTTTTCCACCGTGCTTACCAACAAGTTTAAAAATGAGATTATTAATTTCTAGTAATTTGGTTGTTTCAACAAAATCGCGCGCAGTAAGCGAAATGTTATAATTCCTTCCCCGAAAATATTTAATTAGGGGCAAATAGAAATTAACATGAGGAGGGTTGGTAAAATCGAACCAGAGTTTATTCATTGAAGTAAGAAAAATGAACAAGGATTTTAGCTATCCCAAATAACGGGCAATTACTGTACTTCCGGCATACACCTGTTCACCTTCCCTGACCCTGATCTCACAGTTACGCGGGAATATCATATCCAGTTGTGATCCCCATCGGATCTTACCTATGATCTGACCCCTTTGAACAGCATCCCCTTCCTTTGATGTTATTATACACCTTCTGACTCCCCGTGCAGCGATCTGCACAATACCGGCCATAATACCGTCAGGTCTTTCAATTACCACTGTGTTTCTTTCGTTGGTAATATTCGACACAGGTGTATTCAAACCAATAGCCGTGCCTTGAGTATGTTTAATAAAGGTAATCTTGCCATCAATTGGTGCACGGTTCATATGAACGTCAAACAAGGTCATGGCGATACCTACCAGGTAACAAGGTTGCTTCAGCATGTCGGTCTTGGTAATCTCACTCAGGTTGGCTATTCTGAGTTTTTTGACGGACACCGGCATTTGATTTGCTTCTAATTCCTTGATATAGATTATTCTCCCGTCAGCGCCGGAAATGATATCGTTTTCATCTCCCGGAATGATTCGCCTGGGATTACGAAAGAAACGGTACAAAAAAAGGAGAATAAACAATGAAAGAACTATTGATCCACTGATAAAAGGAACCACCAGCCATAAAGGCATGGGGATAAAATAAAATAATAAAACATTGATAACGGAGGCTGCTATTGCAAGAAGGATGTTATCGGTGTACAGATATTTCCTGTTGATCCCCCCTTTAACGACTGAAAAAACAAAAATCGCCGTGGAAAGCAACCACGTAGCCAGGACTATAATGATATATTCCATAATGAATTGAAGACGTTAAATTAAGTAAGAAAATTTCGTTTTTTTGCTAACGAAAATGCCAGGATCAAAAACATGAAAGCTGGTTTCCAATCCTTCCATGAAAATACCGCCATAATTTTCTTTCCTTTCAGTGAACCGCAGTATTCAGAAATGCTTAATTGTTTTCTGAAGATTGCTGATATTGAAATGTAGGTATCTGTCATATAATTTATCCACTTAATACCGACCAGATAACTTCTAGGATAATTAACGGATTTATTATTCACATAATCATAAATTATTTTTGCGTAGTCTACTCCGCAAGCCTTTGCTAGTCCAACCCAGAGCCAGGTTCTTGCGTTAATTTCAATTAGCTTATATTCCTTTGTTCTCACATCATACAAATACTCTACCTCACAAATGCCGCTGTAATTAAGTGCTTTCAGCAATGTTACAGATTGCTCCAAACATGTGGGGATGTTGATACTTTCCGCAAAAGTTGCTGTTCCAAATTGCCATGGGTGTTCACGAAGTTTAATGCCCATCCAGTAGGTTTTAATATCACCATTGACACAGAACGCTGTGAATGAAATGGTCTTGTTGCCAACATAAATGGGTATAAGTTCCTGTGTGAAGGTATTTTTTATTTCGTACTTTTCTGCAATATTTCTGAGTTGTCCCCTGAGCTCCGATTCATTATATGCCAAGAAGGCCTTTTTACCAAAGATCTTATAAAAAGTGAGACCTTGGCGGCCTTTGGTCAATACTGGAAAATGTAAACCGAGATTTATATTATCATTAATATTACTAAAGTATTGTGTTGCCGGATACGGTAGATTGATTGCATAGGCAATAGATAAAAGCTTTGACTTATCATAAATATTATCAATAATGTCAAGCGGAGGAATTAAAAACTTGAAATATTTCTCAAGTTTTTTTATATGCTTTGAGATTGCATAGACGACATGATCATTTGAAGGTAGCAAAAGCCAATCCTTAATTGGCTCATTATTAGTAAGTCCTATAAGGAAGTCAACAAACTCAACAGAGGTAAAATCAGGACAGATAAAAAACCTGCTACAATACTTTGAATACCTGGCAATGCAGTTTGATTTATCAATCACGTAGATAGGCACCCCTAATGCACCGAGCGAACGCGTATTAGAAAGCCCCTGAACATGACCCTCGATAATTATTGCGCCAAGAATTTTATTATTCAACTTCTGAAATAATAAGTTCAACAAGGGCTAAAAACATCCACGCTTGACTCCAACGCATATAAGGAATTTTATTAGTAAATATTGGATTTTTACGATAAAAGAAATACCCGCTTTTGTCCTGCATGTTTTCAATTGTCCAATCTGCTATCCTTTTCGCAAAGGGTAAATAACTTGCATGAAACGCCTTTAGTTTGGAAAATGTAATGATTCCCTGAGTTTGATTGTGAATGTCTGTCGGCCATATTTTTGGAATTCGCCATAAGGATTGCCCATTTTTAAGAAACTGATAGGTTTTATAATAATTTAAACCTCTTTCAATTGCGTTGTATAGATCAAGACGTTGATTTGTCAATAAGGAGTTCAACCTGCCTAAAGAAACTAAGATGAAACCTTGGTGAAAATCAATTTGTTTGCGTTCAGTATTGTTTTTTTGATTGAAACTATACCACCATTCTCCATCCGGGTGTTGCTTTGATAAAACAAAATCAATAGCCATATTAATAATTTCAGAATGTTTTTTTGTTTTGTTCACAGCGTCTACCTTTGCTAGAACTTCAGCAGCTAACAAACTCGCGTTATAACAGCAATCTTTCTTAATATGGGTATATGAATAAACTATTCCATTATCAAATTTGGAAACAGGTATATCCTTAATAATATAATGTGAAGCACTATTAATTACTTTTAATGCCTTTTCATCTTTTGTTAGGTTATAATATTCGAATATTCCATCAACGACAAATGAGGTTACAACGACAGAAGGGGTGTAAGCAGGTAAGAACATATCAGTAGATGCCCAATCAAAATTATACCCCCAAGCATGACCCGCATATCCTTTGCTATAATTATTTATTAACCATTGAAATAAAAAGTGCGCTTTTTCAAGATACTTTGAGTTTCCAGTTTTATTATATAAAATGCAATAAGCTTTTAAGAGCAATCCAAAGGCTTTAGGATTAATTTCTTTTTTAATGCCAAGAAGTGGACGCAGGTTTATGGGATTTCGTTTATGGAGCTGAATAGCAAATATGGGTAACCATCTTCCAGCAATTTTAAAATTAATATATGAATTGAGCATATCATAAGGGTCGTAACCTTTATAACCGCTTTTTTCGCAATAATTTTTTAAAAGGTTCAAGCTATTTTGTATCATTCGTTTCTTCGATTATTTCTAAATAGAAGTTCTCTAAACGACTGATTACCTTGTTGACATAAAATCTATTCTTAGCAAACAAATAATTGAATTCAGCAATTTTTTTACGTTTTTCTTTATTTGTAATTAGTAACTCTATAAGATTGGCTAAATTATTTGGTGAAATATCATTAGTCATTAAGCCCATCTTATCATTTTCAAAAAAATCTGGGATTCCTCCAACGCTACTAGTTATAACTGGTAGTCCAAATGCCATGGCCTCTAATAATGAATTTGGCATTCCTTCACCATATGATGGAAACAGAAAGATATGTGAGGAATTCAACGCTTCTATTTTCGCGGCATTTTCAACATATCCTTCCAGCTTGATATTTATGTTAGGTTCTTTATTGATATCATTCTTAACTCTCTCAAATTCACTTCCATCGCCACAAATAAATAATTGTACCTGATACCCATTATTTTGAACAATTTTAATAGCATCAATGGCCTCATAAATACCTTTCTTTTTTTCTATTCTTGAAAGAAACAAAATCCTGATATTAAGTGAATTTTGTTTTTCCAATAATGAGACTAAATCTATTTTATCTATTAAAGATGGATCTACAACAGTTGTCTCAACTGAAATCTTTTTCGTGAATCCCCAAGAAAGAATTTTTTCTTTAAAACTCTTTGACAATACTAATATTCCTTCCGCTTTAAGGTATGAAGATTTAAATTTTCTTAACCATTTGCTTTCAACCCATATTAATATCTTATTATCAATGCCACGGAAAAATACGACGTATTTTTTCTTAAGAAATAATAAAATGATAATAAAAAGATAATCTCTTATCAATCCGGTCTTTCCAAGAGAAGTGTTTATTTGTACTAAACTATAGTTATTGAAAAGAAGCCTCAAAATGAATCTCAGATAGTCCGAGAGTTGTACAAATGGATATACTAACCTGCTTAAACTAGAATTTTGGTTTCTTACACCACGGATAAAATATTCACAAGGAAGAGTAAAATGATCCTTTAATGATATAAAATAATTTGAAACACCACCATGCGAATTTGGCGACGGTACAAGAATTAATATTTTATTTTTATTTGCCATATAATTCAAGAGCAACCTTCAACCGAAGATCAAATGATTCATTCGAATTGAAATCTCCTTCTTCAAATATCCATTTGGCATTTTTGAATAGGTAACGACCTGATTTTCCATCAACTTCAAGGATATGGTCCTGAACATGTCCAAAAATAGTTTGCAGTTCATTTACAAGGTAACTATTATTACCATATTCAAATAGATCAACAGCCATGAAATTGAAACCATTCTTTTCGCATAATTCTCTTACAAAGGTCAATAGATTATCAGGTGGATTTACATAATAAATTTCTTTGCTACCGCTGGCTTTATTTTTATACTTAACTTTTTTATGTGCAAAAAATGAATCTCCAATTTTAACAACACGCCATTCGAAATCATGTGGTATATACTCCTGAAATATTATATACCCTTTTTGGCCATCTCGATAAATTGAAATATATTCTTTAATCTTTGAAGTTAAATATTGTGGACTTTTAAAAGCCTTATTAATCCACTTTTTTGGTGAACCTGTAACTCTATTGGGCCCGAATCGGCGCTTTAAACCGCTTCTTGAAAACGATTTTTTTATGTATTTGATAGTTTTATTCTTACTGCTAAGTATTGTAACCCCAGAACCTGACGCACCAATCGATGACTTCCCAACTAATGGCAGAGTAATCTTTTCTATTAATTTAAAAGCTTCTTCTTTTTGATAAATGACATAGGTCTTTGGATGTGGAATTCCTTTGCTGGCAAGAAAATAGGCCAGCATTTTTTTGTTCTCATAAATTACTATCTCTTCGTAAGATGGAAATGTAGTCTTTTGAAGAATTTTACTTATAATATAAACTCGTTCATCATATAGTATTTTAAATCGTTCAATAAACCCAGGGGGTTTCAATAAAAAGAAATCAAATTTATCAGAGGTGACTGATTCAAGCCATGTGTTTGCAGTTAAATCGATTATCTTATAAGGTATATCGGCTTTATCACAAGCCAGTTCCCATTTTACAGAAGACTGTGGATCCTCATTACGTAATATCCCAACTAGCATAGAGTTGTTATTTTTTAAATTCATCAAGAATAAAACGCATCATTATCGGATTTGTAAATTTCAACCAGTATGATTCTGTTTGTAAATGGGTATTATTGTTAAACTCAGACAGCAAAGAATCTATATTAAAAGTGCTATATATGATATCATAATCCTTACATTTTTCTAAATTTCGTGCAACAAATTTTTCCATCCAAGCACCCAGTGGGAAATTAGGTGGGTAATGGTTTATTGCTTTTTGCCGTATAAACCTCATGAATGCTGCATAATATTTATTGTATAGAACCTCGTCAGGTCGATGCTCTCTGCTATACCGAAACTTCAATAATGGAGGATAGGTCTCTTTTAAAAACTGTGAGCTGTAAACAGGGAAATTAACTTTTTTAAGGTATTTGTTCTTAATAATCTCTTTGGAGGTATAGCAATGTTGTGATGAAAATATCAGTTCCAAATAGTCAATATCAAGAAATGGCGTAATTACATTATTCATTACAGTTTTGTATAAATTTACGTCCTGCGCATCATGTAAATGGGCTGTAATATCACAAAGTGAGCTATGTTTTCTTTCTATGATACTTCCAGATGTGAATGGTTGCTCTTCTAAAAAAGAAGTTACACTGTCAATTACTAAGGAATTTTGAGTATTGAGATGTTTTTCAATAAAATATCTTAATACAATATCCGATTTCAAAATGCTGCTCCAGTTATTGTAAACTACTGAAGGAATGATATAATCATCCTCACTAACACCTTTGATAAACTCTCCTCCAAGAGTACCCAAATACATCGTATCGGCAAATTCCTTTTCGCATTCCACAGCCATCAAACGATGTGCACGATGAATGGATGCTAATCCCCCACTTGATCGAATTATTTTCCGAGCATATGCTTCAAAAGTAGTTTCATCTAAATTTATGTCATAAACACTATGAGCTAACCTTAAACCTTTTGAGATAGCACGGGCTTTTAATACATCGTCTGAAGCAACATTTCCATAAGTATATAAATGGGGTTGAATGCCCATTTTTAAAAACATAGCCAGCAAATTGCGTGTGTCTGCCCCCCCTGTTAATGACAAACTAATATGATTTTTATCGATGGTGCAAAGAGATGATTCTAGAGTGCAAGTCAGAGTACTTGAGATTTCTTTAATGCTTACCTCCTCGCTTGGCATGTATAAAAGTTGACTTGGTTTCCAGTAATGTAACTTACTTAGTTTATCATTTTTAAATTCAAGTATTTGTCCTGGTATATTATGTAATACTTCAGAAAAAATCGTTCTTCCACCAGTAGAATGATATGTCAAGGCGTAAATCGCCATATTCTCGCATGAAGGCCTAACATCAACTTTGGAGGTAATCTGTTTTAAATCGTTAGAAATAATAAAATCTTTTCCATTATTCCAATAGAAGTATTTCTCTATGCCAAAACGATCAGAATATAATTTAAACTTATTCTGATACATTTGAATAAGTGTGAAATTTCCCTTGAAGTGATGTATAAACTGATCAGCATATTTTTCATAAAACGTATCAAATACATGGTTATAATTATGTCGATAGTTTTGATTCTTCTCACTGTTTCGAGTTATAATATAACCCTCATAAAACCAATAAATGTGCGAATTATCTTTGTTGAGTGCAACTGAATCAGTAAAGAAGCTATAGTTACTAAAATGTAAATAGCTAACAGATTTCCTCATCTCGCTATTTAATATATTGGTAATAAGCCACATACTATTTAGAAGTTTTGAAGGAAGGAGGACATTTTTTTTGCTTGAATTTTTGAGTTAAATACTTCTCTGGCAAGTCTTCTTCCTTCATGCCCTATGATTTTTGCTTCATTATAATTATTTAGGACCCATTCAAGGTTTAAAGCAAAATCATCTACGTCACTTGGTTTGCATAGCAGTGCATTCTTTTTATGAGCAAGATAAAGCGGGATCTCACCAACTTCCGATATAACTACTGGATTACCTGTTGCCAAATACTCACCTAGTTTTGTTGGAAATCCTCCTTGAGCTTGAATACTATTTGGTCTAGCAAGGGCCATTATTTTTGCATTACAGAGATAGGATGAAATATTGGTTGAATCGATTCTTCCAGTAAATACAATACGTTCTTTGATATTACTATTAAACTTATTAACTTGATTCATAATTCTTTTAAAACGATTAGAATTAGAATTATCACCAATAATCACTAATCTGATATCTTTAAAAGTCAATGCAATACGCCCAAAAGCGTTAATTAATATATCAATTCCATCCTTTTCATTTGATAAACTGCCGGCATATACAATATATTCAAACGAAAATGGAGCTTTGCTAGTTGAAGAAAAGCGGGTTAAATCAACAGTCATTGGAATGATACAAGTTTTAGCGCGAGAGGACTTAAGATTATTAAAATACTCAAAAAGTGAATTTGTCATTAGAATAAAACCGTCGAATAACCTAAAAATCCATTTCTCGAAAAGAAGTTTATAAGGCAAGGTTAGAGTATTAAGATTTCTAATGGTACTTGGGTATTCACTCCTAATTAATATTAAGGAATATTTAAGAAAAAAACATAATAGCTTTAAATAAAAAACATAATGAACTTGAGTTAAATCTGTTAATAGAACTCTCATTTCTGATTTCGTTTTCAGTCTAATTAGGTAAAAAGGGAGTATTATCCATCCGCATAGCCCAGATAAAAGTCTAAAAGCTTTACTTTTATGTGATTTAACTATTAATGATAAGTATCTAAACCTAACTCCTTGAAATATTCCAAAACGTTCGAAATATTGAACATCATTAATTATTCTCGTAGGTAATCTTGTTGATGAAACAATCAATACTTGGATATTCCATTGTAAGAAGGCTAATTCACTAAATAAACTTACAAGTCTATTTGTTGCAGCTTGGCCTTTTGGATATGGAGTTGTTCCGACAAAAACAATTTCCTTTTTATCTTTGCTTTGCATTGGGTAGGATTATAGGACAATCTTCACTTTGAAATTCATATAACTAAAAAAGATTGGTTACTAAATATGTAATGATTTTACAGATTATTTTTGGTTATGAAAATCAGGCCAATTAATAATAAATACAATATTTAAAGTATTTCTTTTTGAATTAATTATCGTAGTAAAATGTTACAAAGAACAAAAAAAGTAATTAATTAAGGATTAAACATATAATTTAATTACCGCTCAAGAAGCTTTTATGTCTCTGCAAATAGTAGGTTATATATCTACTTGTCATGAACGGGAACATTAATAATGCCAGTACCATTGGCTTATTATAGAAAGGATTGCCAGATAGTGGAATGATATAAACTATCATGCATAAGAATAAATTAAACTTTCTTAAACTTGGATGATACAAATACTTTAGAGTTAAAGCCAATTTATACATACTTAGTAGCATAATACATATGCCTCCGATGCCCCATCTTACTATAAGAATCATTAGTCCATTAGGCGAAGCACCCAAATATTTTCTTTCACCTTCATTATCAGAAAATCCATATCCCCAAGGCCATTTTAAAAAAAGTTTAAGGTTGACTGTAATACCAGCAATTCGGCTTACTTTTGTTACGTCAATATTATCTGCCTCAGAATCAATTAATAAGTCGGTCTGTTGCACTGTTATTTTGCGATTCATCATTTCTAAATTGTTTTTAAACAATGGAAGATTCATTACAGCAAAATATAGTATAATGCTTGAAAATGTTAATAAAATACCATTTTGAATTTTCCTTTCATAAAAATAGACAAGTGATAAAAGCAAAATATAGCTATAGGTTCCAACTGAGAAAGTTGTTAAAGCAGCTATTAATAAGACTATAGTTTTTAAATTAACTGAAAAATTATTTATAAATAAATTGAAAAGAATTGCCCAAGAAAGTATGGCTCCAAACGCAGCTGGTTCCCAAGCAAAACCTGAATTTCTATATACTGCCCAACCATTAAAAAAGAAGATAAACATATACTGATGAGTGCTTGTCAAGTATTCCTCATAAAGCATCACTTGAGATACCCCGGTGAAGACATTAAAGAAAGATGGATTAATTAGTTGTATAACAAACAAAGGCAAACTAATTAAAGCGAGTATAAATATTAGATTTTCGAAAAGGACTAAAAACCGAATCCTAAAATATTGCAATATAAAATATGCGGTTATTAATCTAATATAAAAGCCTGCATATAGCTTAAAATCAAGACCAAAGAATATTATTGGAATTACGGATAACAAAAAGTATATAATACTTATTGCAAAGAAAAATTCAGTAATCTTGAATCGATTCTTGTATATGGATAGAACAATTATTAGGAACAGATTAATGAAAAGAAAACTATCAGAAGAAAATTGACGAATGGGGCCAACAAAAACTAAAAATTGAAAAAATAGAAATATGTAATCCAATTTATTCTTAAGAATATCATCAATACTATTCTTAATGGTTTTATTTCTTTTCATGCATGCCTTATTAACTAAATGGGTGCTTCATAAGTTATTGCTTTGAACTCACCTTAAGCTTCATATTTATAATATATGCAAGTTTTAATTAAGCAATTTAAAACACTTTATAGCCCGTTTATAATGATTCTATTAATACGTATGATCAGCAAGTACTGAATTATATACAGCCAAAGTATTGGAAGCAACATATTTAGGTGAAAATCTATTTTTAGCAAATTGTTTCGCATTATTGCTTAAACGCAGTCTTTCAGAGAGATTAGAAAGCAAGAAAACTATTTTATTCGCCAGCTCAATTGGGTCGTTAGGTTTCACAAGATAACCTGTTTGACCATCATTAATCATTGAAGGAATTCCTCCAACATTTGAGGCTATTATTGGCAAACCAGTGACCATGGCCTCTGCAATACAGTTGGGACTATTCTCAATAAATGACGGACAGACAAGAATTTGTGATTTCAAATGATATTCAGCAATTATACCTGGTGTTTGATATCCTAGAAATTTAACATTGCGAATCAAATCATTCTGTATACAGTATTTTTGTAAAATGCTTTTAAACTGTTTACTTCCGTCGCCAATAATATTCAAACATACATTTTTATAATTTTTTTTGACAATTTTTAAGGCTTTAAGTAGAATAAAAATACCCTTGCGCTCTAAAATTGAGCCTACATATAATATATACAATTCATCAAGTGCCTTCCAATTGGTTTTAAAAAAGACAGGATTAACAGCTTCATAGACAAAATGGATTTTTGCCTTTGGATTCAATGTTGTAACAAAAGAAGAATCTAAGTTAGTTCTACAAATGAATTGATTTCCCTTTTTAATAGCTTTAGTTTCTAGCCAAGTTCTAATTCTATTTCGAAGACTCGGAGGATTAAATTTGGTAATCTCTTTTAGTACTCCTTGAATTGAAATAATATAAGGGTATTTGCTTCTTATGGCAGACATTGCATATGAATTCTCAGTGCCGTGTGCATGAACAATATCAGGGTTTATTTTCTTTAATACTCTATTAATTCTATAAGAATTTTGAAGATAATAGGCAAATTCCTGAATTGGAAAATAATAGGGAAAACCTTTATTTATAAAAGGTAGAGTATTTTTTATCAGATGAAAATTTATCTGGTTTTCAATAAAAGTTTGGGAAAATGGTATGTTACCCATTTCACAAATAATATGAAGTTCAACATTATTAAATTTAACTAGTTCAACCGCAAGATTCTTCAACCAAGTTCCAGTTCCATGTTTTGATAATGGTTTTGATAGGATAGCATTATTTAGATTATTTATTGGGTATGGAGCTAACCATGCAATCTTAATATTAGGATTATCTATATTAACCAAAAATCTATTCATTAAATTGAGGATGAATCGTATGAAATTCTTTTTGCGTTAGGACAAACATAAAAGTCATATATATAGAATACTATAGAAAATATTTTCTTTAGATAGAGTCTGTAAATATTTCTATGTAAACGACTAGCTAACGATTCTTTTAAGATTAGAATTCGATTTTCAAATTTAAAAAAAACTGTTTAACAATAATTTTCCAGTATTTTAATTGACAGGGTCTTATTATGGTGAATATTGCTAACAGCAAGATAAACAGTCTTTTAAACTGATTGATTTTCCGATAACTCAGTTTTAGTTTTGGTGTATTTTTTGATGCTGCAGTGCTAGCTTTAAATGGCCTTGTGGTGTAGATGATTTTCCGGATTTCTAGAGAACAATAAAAGTGGGAAGTAAACTCCTTTTTATAGTCCTTTCATGATTGAGCACTTACTCACAGTTTGCGCCCAATTTGGTAGTAAATCCTCAAGGACACTAAACTCTGCTTCTTTGTTGATAGCTCCATAAACAAGCTTTAAATCAGCCATAAATTGGCTAAGCTCTTATTGGGAAAAATTCTGTGCAATGTTTCGGATCTATTGAAAAACACAAAGGTTGGTAACGGTATTTGGATAAACTGTGTTATAAGTTTGCCTTATCCCAGCAGGATTATCTTTGGAAACAAATGGTAAATCCTAAGTATCAAGTTCTGTCAAATTGTTCCATGCGTTCATACGAAGCAATACATTTTGAGTGACAGATATCCTTACCTGGGACCTCCTTTATTCCGATTAGCTTAGCCCAATAATCAGATAATTGTTTTAACTTTAGATTTTATCAATGCTTCGAACGTATTTACTTTACCTTGCATCCAGACTAATATATAGCCGCTTTCCAAAGGTCTTTAATACTTTGGTTTAATATGTTCTATAACATGTACTATTAATCTTGGATACATTCCATTCCCTGAGCTCTATGCCTACCATCTCCTTAATGGTAACCTCAAAATCAAGAGTACTCATTCCACTGGAGTATCAAAGTGTTAGCAGCATGTTCAATGCAGACAGAATACGTTAGTACTTGGGATCAATTACAGGATTAAGTTTTGTTTTAGGACCTGCGGTGAATTCAAAGAAATATCCCCAGTATTAGTTTTCAATGATTTATTGCGAAGGCTCTTTCTGCATTTAACACATATTATGTCTATGGTCTAATGTTTTTGGTAACCATGATGCTCATCCATCTCATCTTTTAACATGCCTTCTACTACTTGCTTGTATAGTCCGTGAAAAAAATCCTCCAGTTCAGCCTGGGATTTGATCTTCTTCAGAGCCTCTGGCGGAATCTGAAAGTCATCCTTTTCTTTGTCTTTTTTATTCATGAAACTGCGTAATTAAAAGTAAAATTACAGTTTTTCAAACCGGACAAAACAGCCTTTGAGTTTTTATAGACTCCAGACTGTTTTGTTCTTACATAGCTACTTTTTGTTTAAACAGAATTATTTACAAAACCTTATAGCGACAAGGATAATTATTACGTCAGACTTTTAATTGCATTTATAAATTTTAAAATATTGTTGTTCAAATCAAATTCCGGGTAAATTCGCCTAAAATAATTTCCGATATGACTGAAATTAAAATTATCATTATTCAATATTTCATGTATTTTATTAATCAACATTTGAAAGTTACCATTTGTACATACTCCCAAGTCACCATTAAGAAAATCATCAGGATTTACATTTAAACTAATAACAAATATATTATGGATCCAAGCCTCTAAAAAAGTATTTGAAAATCCTTCAGTTATACTTGTATTAACTAGGATTTTTGCTTTAATTAAGTACTTCTCAATCTCGTTTTTTGCCATTGTTCCTCGAATTTCCAAGTTGCTTGGCAAATCTTTAAATATATAGTCACCAGTACTTCCAATCATTACAAATCTTGACTTACTTTCCAATAGATTTTTTGCAACATCTATAAACACTTCGGGTTGTTTTACACGTCGGAAATTGCCAACCCATATGACTAAATTTTCTTTAAGATGAATATCTGTGGAGTAAAGTTTTAATTTTATTGAATTTCGAATTACTATTGAATTTAACCCTTTCTTAATTTTAAGATTATGTTGCTGAAAGTTTGTTTGAGTAATGATTAAATCCGCTCTATGTTCACTTTTTCGAGTTAACATATTAACAAAACCATAATCGAAAAAGCGGAAGATTTTTACTAGAATATCAACATCCTTATTAATTTTAAAACTATTATATTCAAGCTCATCATCACCAGCTATAGCATATATCATTTTGCGACCAGTAATTGTACAAATCAAGCCACAGGCAGTTCTATAGATTCGGTTATCCGCTCTTATATAATACAGAGAAGTTTTATGTAGACTAATTATTCTTAAAGCCCTTATGAAGTTCACCAATTCCGATTTTGACCTTTTATAATAAATATACTTAACATTCTTATTAATGAATTCATAATTTATACAATATAGGTTTGGTTTTTCGGTTATTACATTAATATTGTAATTCCTTTTTATTAACTCTTCGGTTAGCAAGTACATTTGCCATTCAGCTCCCCCAAGAACTTTTGAAACCCATCCAGGAAAAATGAAAGTAATGGAGTGCATTACAATGAGCTAATTTTTTTATAAGTATTACTCTAAGAAGGCTAGTAGAATATTCTTCTTTAAATTTATTATTTTAAATGAGAAGGACTTCTATTTTTTTTGCAAACAACTTCAATAATATTGGATGTAGGCAAGTAAAATATCTTTGCAATAAATCTTTTAAATTGTTTTTTTAAGTTTTTCCTCTCATTTTCAAATACATTCAATTCTAATATCTCATAACCAGCTTGTTTAACTATTTTTTTTATCACATTAGGAGAAAAGAAATAAAGATGATGAAAGGGATTGTAGGGCTTCAAAGATTTTATTAGACCCAATCTAATATAAATTTCAGTTGGGAAGACAAAAAATTGATTCGGTACTTCAAAAAGAAGGATACCTGTCGGATTAAGTAGTCTATTTATTTGAACTAAAGTCGAAAATGGATTTTTCATATGTTCTAGTACATGATGCATATGCACAGCATCATATTTATCTTTATTTGACTTAATGTATTCTTCAAATGTTGTATTATTAAGGTTAACATTAAAGATTCTATGTGCTAATTCAGTTTGTTCTTTCTCCATTTCTATTCCAACTACCCTATTAATGCCACTTTTTATTGCTGTACATACAAAACCTCCGAGTCCTGCACCAATATCAAGAATGCTTTGGATTTCCTGATTGTATTTACGAAATGTTCTAATCTTTCTTGGATAAATAGTCTCTATACGATTGATTTCTACTACTTGCCTGTCACCCTTAAATGAATAATCGCCATAAATTTCCATTAATTCCTCATCAGTTGGTAATGGATTAAGTGAATGTAGGCCACATTTTGCACATTTAACAATTTTAAATTTGGAGCCATCAGCTCCAATTCTTTTCGTAAATGCTGCTCTTTCATAATAAACAGCGCTTTTACAAATAACACAGGAATATTTCATACTAAACGTAACTTTAAATGGGCAATTACTTCATTATACAGTTCAGTTTTAAGGATATAATGAGATAAAACAAAAAGGGAAAAGCTAATAAAGAGTTGGGAAACAAGAAGTAAAAAATTCTGCGTAATAAAGAAAACGGGTAGGTAAGTGCACGCCCCAATTAGCATACTACTAATTAAGAAAGGAGCAATATCACGAATCTGTTCCTTCAGTTTGTAGTCTATCATTGCTCCGGAATATTTCATTTCTATGACAGCTCCAACATAAGTTGATATTATTTGCCCAATTATAATTAGCTCAATACCCATTCTAACTGTTAATAAAAGAGCAATGATGAATAATGATCTTTTAATAATAACCAATTTCATATACAAATTGGTATTCCCTCGAACTTTAGTAATATTGAGATTAATTGCTGTTAAAGGGAACACGAGCCCAATAATGCAAAATAGTTTAAAGAATATTATACTTGATTCCCATTTGGATGTCAATAAAAAGATGATTAAAGGTTTGCTTATTACAATTAAAACAATCATTAGTGGAAAATTTATTGATACAATCAATTTAATAATCTTTCTGTAAGCTTTTTTTAAATTATTACCATTTGTACTATTATTTAATTCTGCTAATACGGGATAAGTTACATTTTGGAAAACCACATTTATACTGTTTGACGGGATTTCTTGCATTCTTCGTCCTTGAGTATAATAACCCAAAGAAGTGGCATTATAAAATTTTCCAATAATAATTGAGTAAATATTAGTAATAAACTGATTAATCAACCATGAAATGAGAAGTCTCGAACTAAATCTAAACAGCTCTTTGAATCTATTATAATCAAATACCATTTTAATTTTCCATTTCACTATAATCCAAATTAAAGCGGTTTTTAGAGATAGAGAAATAATTGTCTGTGATATCAATGACCAAACTCCATAATTATTATAAGCCATATAAATCCCAACAAAACCTGATATAATTGATGCTGTTATATTAATTAGTGTAGTGGTTTTAAAATCAATTTGTATTTTAAGCAAAGTAAATCGGATGATGCTTAGTGAACTAATTATTAAGCTTAAACCTAATATTCGAGTAATTAAAACTAATTGGGGTTCTTGATAAAACTTGGCAATGATTGGGGCACAAAAAAACAAAACAAGATAAAGTCCAACGGCAGAAAAAATGTTAAAAATAAATGCACTCGTGAAGTCAATCGGATCTGGTGCCTTCTTTTGAATTAAAGCTTCACCCAAACCACTATCAATAAAAGTTGAAGCAATTGCAATAAAGATTGAAAGCATTCCAATCAATCCATAATCACTTGGTAATAGACCTCTGGCTATAATAATTGAAATGAAAAATTGAACAATCTGTTGTCCACCTTTGTCAAAAGAACTCCAGATCAATCCTTGTTTGGTTTTGTTTCTCAACGAAACCATTTTTAGATATTAATTTTTAAGATTAAGGTATACATGTCGGTCTTCTTTTACGTTCTTTAAGGTTTGACTTAATTAATCATAATGTAAAGAACATTTATTTCAATACTTTCTTTGCATATTTTATACTTTAATGGAGCATATTATGAATTACTTTACTCTTGTTTAATGATCTCTGCCTATACTACTCTAGTATAAATTGATCCCTTAAAAATAAGATTATTGACGATAGGACTAACTAAAGCCTACTATTCCTAGTTAATATTCTCTTTCATTATCCTATCGACAACCATTTGTGAAAATTGTAAAGCTCCCTGTTCATTCAAATGATATAAATCTTGAAAAAGAGTTGGATTCTTTATAAAATATGGATCATTGGCATAATTCCAAAACTCCTTATTATATTCAGTTGCAAGATTATTAATTACCTCAAGTGATTTATTTTCTTCAACATAGCCATACAATGGCAATTGAATGAGAATTATTTGGATTTTCTTGGATTTGCATATCTGTAAAATATCTTTTAAAGCATTTATCTTAATATCATCTATTGAACCATCCTTATGCTCAAGTTTTACTAAAGTAGTATCAGCAATTGATTGCTTTAAGGGAACAAAACCCATATCATCTCCTTTTCGGTCCTTATTTATACTTAAATTACCAATACCTATTGTAATTATTTTTGAATTAAAGGGATAGATCGATGAAATTAATTTTATTTTTTCAAATGGACTTTTCAAATTAATAATACTTTTTATTTCATCATGACTTCGATAATAGGGAAGAAGAGAAGAAAGCCTTTCATAACTAGAAATACCGAAAAAAAAATCATCTTGGTTAATATCAAATACTATTATTCTAGGTGTGTACCTTCTCACAACAGCCTTAAAGACTGCATAATTATACAGTAAGAAATTCCCATCTCTTCCATTATTATAAAAACTCATTTTCAGATTATCCTCAAATACCTCAGGAACATAATGATGATTTGCTCTGGAAGAACCGAAGATCAGGATCTCAGCAGTTGTACTATCCATAGAGTAAGCAGTCCTATAGTCAGCCCCAGCAACCTGCCTGAAATAGAAATGACGCAGAGTATTGCCTATAATAAAATCCAGTATAGCAATTATCATTAATAGGGTTCCTAATCTTAGCAGGAATCTGACATATTTGTTGTTTGGTTTTTTCACCTTATCCAAGCACAGTTAAAACTGAAAATAAATGAACTGTCCCCCATCAAATACCCCAATCAGCAAAATAAGGATCACCAGAAAAGAATAACTGAGGTTTCTGACCCATACGTTGGGATGATGAAAGAAAGATATGGTTTCCCTGAAATATTCATTCTTGGTTTCAATCATTAATAAGAATACTATACCAAAAACAGAATAGATAAAATAAGCAGGAGATCCAACAAAAAGCGAACCCTGAAATGAAAAGATCTTTTGGAGTATGTGTATGGACTCCTGCCATGAACCTGCGCGGAAGAATACCCATGCTATACAGGCCAACATGAAAGTTATGAAAATCTGCAGCGCATTATGGATCCGGGGCAGACGGTCGAGATATAGGGCATGAGTCACCCGATTCCTCAGGCTTTCAGTAACAATCGCAAACACCAAATAAAACCCATTCAACGCCCCCCAGATAATAAACGTCCAGTTGGCCCCATGCCACAGGCCACTGATAACAAAAACAAACAGCAGGTTAAAATACCAGCGGGGAATGGAAACCCGGTTGCCGCCCAGGGAAATGTAAAGATAGTCCCTGAACCAGGTGGAAAGGGAAATATGCCAGCGCTTCCAGAACTCGGATATGGAATGGGCGAAATAGGGCCGGTTGAAATTGGTCATCAGGTTAAAGCCCATTACCCTGGCGGCGCCTATGGCAATATTCGAATAACCTGCAAAATCACAATAGATCTGAAAGGCAAAGAATATAGTGGCCACCAGCAGGGTGATCCCACTGTGTTGGGAAGAATTGTTGTATACAGCATTCACATAAATGGCCAGCCGGTCGGCAATCACCAGCTTCATAAAAAAGCCCCAGAGCATGAGCTTCAGCCCTTCCACCACCCGCTCGTATTCAAATTCATGCTTTTCATAAAACTGGTGGATCAGGTTCTGCGGCCTTTCAATAGGCCCGGCCACCAGCTGCGGGTAGAACATGACATAAAGGGCATAGATGCCGAAATGCCGTTCGGCCTTCTGATGGCCCCGATACACCTCAATGGTATACGCCATGGCCTGGAAGGTATGGAACGACAGCCCGATGGGGAGGAGGATGCCCAGGTGCGGGATCCGGTTGGTATACCCCAGGGAATTCAACAGCACCGAAAGGTTATCATTCAGAAAATTATAGTACTTGAACACGGCAAGCACGCCAATATTGGCGATGAGACTGGCAATGAGGAAGTATTTGCGCCTTTTACCCTTCGTATTTTCAAGCCAGATCCCGGCAAAATAGTCGATTACAATGGTAAAACCCAGTATTAGAATGTAAACCGGGATAAAGACCATGTAAAAGTAAATACTGCTGGCCAGCAGCAAAAACCAGCGGTACTTGTGGGGAATGGTGAAGTATAGCGTTGTGACAACGAGGAAGAAGAGGACGAAATGGATGCTGTTGAATAACACAATTGATAACTAAAAGTGAAAAACTAAAAGTGAAAAACTTACAAATAGTGAAAAACTAAAAACTAATAGTGAAAAGTGAAAAATTTTGATGAATTATTTTGGTTGTGATTTTGCCGTTTTTATTGAGCTGACCAGAATTCTTATAAGTTCTTTATTTGTATTTTCAAGCATTACAGCCTTTTCGACATCTAAAATTGCCGAATCCTTAAGCAGGGATATCCAATAATCAGCTTCGTTCGATTCTTTCAGGGCAATGCTTAATTTGGATATGAAATCAGCCCTGGACTGCGCAAATTCGGCTTCCCTGACAAGTGCACCAACAGCTGTTCCTGCACGCATGAATTGTTTGCTGAGCAAAAATTCTCTTTTTTCGTTAACAATACTTTTGCAGGTTTCAATAACATTGAGCGCAAACGCATAACTTTTTTGTTTCAAAATGCTTTCTGTTTTCATAATATGATTTTATTTCCAATAACTTTTCATTTTTCACTTTTAGTTTTTCACTATTCACTCTTCCATCCTTTCTCCGTTTCATAGTTGACATCTATCTACAGCTTCGCCCTGTCAGTCACATTATAGTGTGTCTGATCAGGATCAGTTGTATGTTATTCTGCAGGGGTTTCAGCATTACCTGAAACGAACTGCCTGCGATGCATCATCCTTCCGCCGAAGCGGGTTGATGCTTTATTTTATGATCCTCACTGCTCCATAAGGGCAGGAGATCGGACGGTTTCATTTTGAACAGATAGTTGTCCGCTTCACCGGGCTGGAGCACAATATAGCTGACTTTCCGGCCCGAGAGCTCTTCGGCCTGGATCACTTTTCTTGTCAGGTACTCGCGGTCGATATCGGCGCCTACGAGTATTAATTCGATCACCGGGCTGTCCTTGCCGCGGGCAAAATCGCCGGTGAGGTAAATGCTTTCCAGCAGTCCCATGCGGTGGATCACCTTGCTGATCACCTGGTCGATGCCCGACTCCTTCAGGATCAGATTGTGAATATCCTTGAACAACGGGTGCTTTACATTGGCCTGGTACACTTTTTTATTGCCGTCGCGCAGGGAACCCAGCAGCCCCGCTTCCTCAAAACGGTTCAGCTCCACCCGGATCGAATTCGACGATTCACCGAATTCCGTTTCCAGTCCGCGTAAATGCGCTTTGGTGCGGCTGTTGAGGAAGAATTTCATCAGCAGCTTGATGCGGGTTTGGGAGGTGATGAGTGTTTGGATCATAGATGTTTATAACGGGGAACGAGTAATAAAATTACTCAATATTTCAATAAAAAAAATAATTGGGGAATTTTTTTGGATAGGGAATGGTTATATCGTTCTAAGATAGAGCATTTCTTCTTTTTGTTCCACACAAAGAGAAGCGGAAAGGGTCACCACGAGCGAAAAAATCAGGTCACCCCTGTCGCACCTGCCTCCATTTCATTGCGGCAGAGTCTGCCACACAAAAGAGTCCCGATAGCTATCGGGAGAAAAAGTCACCACGGATGAAAAAACTGGATCGCCCTTTTCACACCAGCCCACGCTAACTAAGGCCGTGCGATCTGATTTTCTGCGCCGCTCGTGGGCCACCCAACGCCATGGGCAAGTTCTAAAAACAGTTGTGGAATTGGTTCCTGATAAAAAGCTGCGTTATCCGTCGGATCACAAACGTTATTCAAAGCTCCGTGGGTTGGCCCGACAAAACGTGGGGGTCGTGCCGGGACTGGCCGTGTATTAACTATAAACAGCCATATAACCGTTTTACGTATGCTTGCAATCCAATGAAAATGGCATGTTACATTAGTTAACGATAGAAGGTGACAAAACCCCGGTATTGTCACTTTTTTGCTGCAGCGCAAAAAAGTAACCAACCGCGTGCCGCCATAGCGCCAGCGGTGGCGCAAAAACGCCGCCGCTTCTGATAAATTGCTAAAAATCAATTTTACATTCTGGTAAAAGGAAATAAACTCTCCCGATTAAGAATTCTGTGAATTTCAGTGCCTGAAATTCTACAGATTCTAAATCGGGATCAGACAAATTTCCTTTGAAGTCATTCCGGTAGCATGTACCATGCAGTCATTGATTTTCTTCCTTGCTCCGCCGAAGCGGCTACGCGAAGGCGAAGAACGCAATTTCTCAAAGGCGGATCAAGTGCGTCTATGGATGTTAGATTAAAACATATCGTCAGGGATTGTTCTTGATATCAAATGCAATGGCATCCTGTCAAAATATAAGGCTACCACAAAGAGTGCGGTAGCGAAATAACAAAAACCATATATAACGGCCTGCCGTTCAAACGAAGTCGAGGTACGAGACGGAGTGCGTTCAGGCCGTTAGTCTTCTTTGGTTACTTTCTGTGACGACAGAAAGTGACAAAAAGGATTCGGGGTGAAGCCCCGGATTGTCAAATCTTTGCATCAGCGCAAAAAGGTAACCAACCCGCCTGACCGGACGGGCAGGAAAACGCCGCCGCTGCAGAGATTTTCTCGACGGAAATTCCCTGAGGCGGAGCTTTTTGGTTTCACATCGCCCTGCCTTTGGTGATGTTGCGGACAGATAATGCGGAAGGTGCTTTTTGATATTTCATTTATGGGACATGCGCATGGGTGTTGGCACTGCATACCCCTTAGCACCGTGCGGTGGCGCAAAAACGCCGCTTATACATTTCTACGTTCCCGAATCCAGTGATTGAAAAACGGATCATCAATTTCATATTTGTTTTGTTGTTTGGTAATATAACCGTTTTTCATGATACGCTTCAGGCTGCTGAAAACAGTACTGGGCGCACCTATATCATACTTGCGGTAAAATGCTTCTGATAACGGGGTCAATCCGGATTCCGACATCCCTATCAATAATTTTTTATCAGTATTGTTAAATGTTCCCCACAAACGTTCGTAATCCATATCGTGAATCTTTACTATTTCATCAATAGCTTGCCCGGCGGAATTATCAGACTCAGGATTGCCTGAAAGAATTTCCCACACACTAAAGGCCAATTGCTGTGTATAGTAAGGATGACATTTGGTGAAGTCAAGAATATTATCAGCAATACCATCTGATTTTTCGCTTTGTGAACGAAGCCTGTTTACCAGATAGTTCCTGAAGTCGGGCCGGTTGATTTTACTCAGGGTCAACAGAAATCCGAAATGATAGAACGGAGATTTTTTCTTTTCAAATATTTCCCTTATCATCGACTCCTGGCTTCCCAGGAATACATATTCATGAGTTGCGATAATATTCGTTGCGATAATATTCGCAATATATAGGGAGTAATATTCAATGAAAAGAGAAAAATGAAAAGTTGTAGGTCGGGAAGTCATGTGCCGAAGGCATCCCTTTGGGACAGTCGTGCAGTCGTGCAGTTGTGCAGTCGTGCAGTCGTGCAGTCGTGCAGTCGTGCAGTCATGCAGTCACCTTCTTCTAAACATTATAGATAGACGCCTTGTACCGGGCTCGGTTCTCCTTCTTCATAAACCAGTCACAGGTGAGCTGAAGCCCCTGATCAATGGTATAATCGGGTTTGAAGCCGGTGAGCTCCCGGATCAGGGAATTGTCGCCGAACAGCCGGTATACCTCCGATCCGGCAGGGCGCATGCGCTGCGGATCGGCCTTGAACTCAACGTCGGCTTTAAGGAGTGCCTTGACTTTTTCCAGCAAAGCCGCCATGCTGATCTCAGTTCCGGAGCATATGTTGACCTCACGGCCGATAGTATTGTCGTTTTCGGCGATCAGCCATATCCCCTTGCAGGTGTCCTTCACGTAGTTCATATCGCGCGTGGGGGTGAGGTCCCCGATCTGGATGGTCTTCTGGCCTTCCAGGATCTGGGTGATGACAGCCGGGAGGATATCCCGGGCTGATTCGCGTGGCCCGTATGTATTGAAGGGCCGGGCAATGGTCACGGGAAAACCGTAGGAGTAATAGAAGCTCAGGGCCATGGCATCGGCGCCGATCTTGGCGGCCGCGTAGGGCGACTGGGGATGCTTCGGATGTTTTTCGTCGATGGGCACATACTGGGCCGTACCATACACCTGGGAGGTGGAAATGTTGACGAACCGCCCGACACCATTCTCCATGGCCCCCTGGCACAGGTTCAGGGTCCCCACTACGTTGGTGTCAACATAGCTGTCAGGGGCAATGTAGGAATACGGTATGGCCGTCAGCCCGGCCAGGTGAATGACCATATCGACCTCCAGGGTCGCGTTTTTACAGAAATGAGGATCCCGGACGTCACCGGCCATGATCTCCAGGTCAGCTTTTTCAGGGATATCCTCGAGCCAGCCCCAGCGGTTGCAGGAGTTGTAAAAGACCAGGGCCCTTACTTTATAGCCTTTCGTAAGCAACAGTTCAACGAGGTGCGAGCCGATGAAGCCGTCGGCGCCGGTTACTAGGCAAATTTTGTTTGTGGGGGTCATGATGTTGTGGTTGTTATGATGGTTGTGGTTGTTGTGGGTTTTGATTGTTGTGATTGTTGTGATTGTTGTGGTTGTTGTGATTGTTAGGTACGCCAGTGATTTTCGACATACGTTATAAAGTTATGTATTTTGGAGCCGAGTTTATCCAGTTCGGAGGCTATTTTTTCCCAACCTTCATCTTCATGAACCAGATACAGAAATTCAGCCTGCGATAAAGCTTCCAGGGATGAAGCATGGGCATAAACCAGGAACTTTATAAAGTCATTTTTATATTTTCTACGGCCATAACCTTCGACGATAGCATCTTTTATTCCCTGGGAGGATCTTCTTATCTGACTACCGGCCTCAAATAACATAAAAACTAAACAATCACAACAACCACAACCCCCGCCTCCGCCAAGGCTACGGGCGGGCAAGCACAACGACCACAACCTGATCCCTTCCCCCAAAGCTACGTACGGCCTGTCACTGAATCCCGCTCCACTTTTTCGAAAGTCCCGCAAGTCCCTGAATGAGCTTGAGGACGCGCCAGGAGGTGTCGGTGATGGCGTAGTCGGGTACGTTGTTGCTGTACTGCCGGGTTTTGTGCTCGGCGATGACGGTTTCGATGCAGGTGAGCACCCGCTCGCGGTTGAAGCCGGTGAGGATGATGGTGCCGGCATCCTGGGCCTCGGGGCGCTCCATGGAATTCCGAAGCGAGATGGCAGGAAAGCTGAGGATGGCGGATTCCTCGGAGATGGTGCCGCTGTCGGATATCGTGCAGGCGGCATGCTGCTGCAGGTGTATGTAATCGCTGAACCCGAAGGGCTTCAGGAACTGAATGAGCGGGTTAAGCTTGCGGTCCCTGATCTCTTCCATCCGGATGCGGGTCCGCGGGTGGGTGGACACGATCACGGGATACTTATAATTTTCGGCAAGGGCGTTCAGGATGCCGAGGATCTGCTCGAGGTTGGCGGGGTTGTCGACGTTTTCCTCGCGATGAGTCGAAACTAAGAAGTAGTGACTGGTGACTGGTGACTGGTGACTGGAGGAAGACAGTTCCTGCAAAATCTTAGAATTGTCGATCTTGGGTTTGTAGTGGTCCAGCACTTCCTTCATGGGGCTGCCGGTGAGGTAGATGCGGCGGTGCGGGAGGCCTTCGGACAGCAGGTGCCGGCGGGCGTGTTCGGTATACACCAGGTTGAAATCGGCAATGTGGTCGATGATGCGGCGGTTGGTCTCCTCGGGCACGTTCTCGTCGAAGCAGCGGTTGCCGGCTTCCATGTGGAAGATGGGTATGTGCAGGCGCTTGGCCATGTAGGCGGAGAGGCAGGAGTTGGTGTCGCCCAGCACGAGCAGCGCCCCGGGTTTTTCCCTTTCGAGCACCTCGCCCGACTTGCGCATGATGTCGCCCACCGTGGCCCCCAGCGAGGAGGTGTCGACGTTGAGGAAGTAGTCGGGTTTCCGCAGCTCCAGATCCTTGAAAAAAATCTCGTTCAGCTCGTAGTCGTAGTTCTGGCCGGTGTGGACCAGGATGTGGCTGGTGAACCTGTCCAGGAGCGGAATAACGCGTGACAGGCGGATGATCTCGGGGCGGGTGCCGAGGATGGTGGCGACTTTGAGGGAGGGGTTTTTAGGCATATGTTTTTTGTTAGGGAATTATTAGGGGAAGAATGTACCGAAGGCTCTCGTGGGGATCCTGTAGGGATTTCGGGGGAATATTTATCAGAAGAACATGAATTTACAATAATTCAACCTCTACGAGGTTGTAATACAGATCAATGTCATTTTTTCTACAATAATGGAACCTCTACGAGGTTCAAATAAAAAGGTTGACACCCAATCAACCTCGTAGAGGTTAAATTATTGTAGCATTCATTTCCAGGATATCTTACCCAACCTCGTAGAGGTTGAATTATTGTTGAAAATCCTCATCTACATATCTACAACCGTTCCACTACACTGTCTCATAGTACGTATCCGGATCTTCCGCATCAAAAAACTCGTTGATCCAAAATACCGTGTACAAATCCTCCTCCCCTGTGTTGGTGATGTTGTGCGTGTGCCATACGGGCATGTCGACGTAGGAGGGTGAATGGCCATCCAAATCGAAATTCATGACTTCGGAAGTGCCGATCCTTCGCAACTGAATCCTTGCCTTCCCCCTGATCACCGCAAAGCGCTCGATCTTGCGGGTATGGAAGTGGTTGCCGCGGGTCACGCCGGGTCTGGTGGTGGAGAAGGATACCTGTCCCCCCACCCGGGCCTTCACCGTTTCCACGAAGGAACCGCGGTCGTCGGTGTTCTGCGTGAGCTTCACCGGGTAATGCCCTGCGATATCCATGTAGCAGCGGAAGGTGTTGAAGAGGTCGCGCTCGAAGGTGTCGTGCAGGGCGGGGAAGAGGCCGTTGTCGGCGTACTCGGCTTTAAAGCGGTTTACCAGTGCCAGAATTTCGGAGACGGTTTTTTCGGAGGTGTGTTGAATGTTGAAGGTTGTGGGTTGTGATGGTTGTGCTTCGCCCGCAGAAGCTTTAGCGGAGGCGGGGGTTGTGGGTTGTGATTGTTGTGATTGTTGTGATTGTTGTGATTGTTGTGATTGTTGTGATGGTTGGTTGCTGGCTGGTGACTGCACGACTGCACGACCTGCACGACCTGCTCCAATCTGCTCCCATATCATCTGCACCAGCTCCCCAATATAAATAAGTTTCAGCGAAGCGTCGACTTCGATCTTTGGCGCTTCGCCGTGGGTGACCTGGTGGCAGAAGGTGGCGACCACGGAATTGTAATACGGGTGGCCGAAGGGTCCGAACACATTGGGGATGATGAGTCCCGTAAACCGCGCCTTGTTTTTTTCCGCCCAGGCGGCCAGCAGTTCGCGGCCTTCACGCTTGGAGCGGCCGAAGGGATTGTCGCGTTCCTCCTGGGTGGAGGAGGAGAACAGCACGTGGGGTGTGGAGCCGGTATTTTCGAGGGCGGCGATAAGCTTGTGGACCAGGAGGATGTTGGTGTCGTAGATGGTGCCGGCATCGTTGTGGCGGTTGAGCGCGGCGAGGTGGATGATGACGTCGCACCGGCGGACGAAGTTCTCGAGCAAGGCGGTGTCATTGAAAAATTCATCCTGAAAGGGAATGCGGGTCACTTCCTCCTGCTTCAGGCCGAAGAAGTTAAAGAGATGGGTGCCGATGAATCCGGATTGGCCGGTGATGCCGATGGAGATCATTTTTGGTGACTGGTGACTGGTGACTAGTGACTTGTGACTGGTGACTGTGTGAAAGGTGGACTGGTGACTGGTGACTCGCAACCAGTTACCAGTCACCAGTAACGAGTCACTGCTCACGGTTCGAAGATAGGCTCCTGCTTCTCCTGCAACACCTCTTCGCGGATGAAGGGGAGTTTCAGCAGAAGGTCTTTCGATTCTTCCACGCTGAGCCGCCGGGTATTATGGGAGGTGTATTCTTCGGCGCGGGTCACTTCGGACTGTCCTTCGGTGAAGAACATGTTGTAATTCAGGTCGCGCGTATCGGCCGGTATCCGGTAATAATCTCCCAAATCCTCCGCCTTGGCCATTTCCTCGCGGTTCACCAGGGTTTCGAAGAGCTTTTCACCGTGCCGGGTGCCGATGATCTTCACGGGTACGGAGGAACAGTACAGTTCCTTCAGGGTCCGGGCCAGGTCGGCAATGGTGGTGGCGGGCGACTTCTGCACGAAGATATCGCCGTTGCTGCCGTGGTCGAAGGCATACAGCACCAGTTCCACGGCACTCTCGAGGGTCATCATGAACCGGGTCATGCCCGGATCGGTGATGGTGATGGGCTGATTGTTATGGATCTGGCTGACGAAGAGGGGGATCACCGAACCACGGGAGGCCATGACATTGCCGTAGCGCGTGCCGCAGAACACCATGCCGCTGCCGTTCAGCTGCCTCGATTTGGCGACCATCACCTTCTCGCTGAGCGCTTTCGACATGCCCATGGCGTTGATGGGATACACGGCCTTGTCGGTGCTCAGCACGATCACCTTTTTCACCTGGTGGCGGATGGCGGAATCGAGCACGTTCTCACAGCCCAGCACGTTGGTTCGCACCGCCTCGGTGGGGAAGAACTCGCACGAGGGCACCTGTTTGAGGGCCGCCGCGTGGAAGATATAGTCGACCCCCGCCATGGCGTTATCGATGCTCTGCCGGTCGCGGACATCGCCGATATGATACTTTATTTTCGGATTCTTGTAGAACTGCCGCATATCGTCCTGCTTTTTCTCGTCGCGGCTGAAGATCCGGATCTCGGCAATGCCGGTGTTCAGGAAACGGCGCAGCACGGCGTTCCCGAAGGAGCCGGTGCCGCCGGTTATTAGTAGGGTCTTGTTTGTGAAGTTCATTTGGAAGATGAGTTGGGGAGTGTGATGGTTGTGATGGTTGTGATTGTTGTGATTGTTGTGATTGTTGTGATTGTTGTGATTGTTGTTGGTTGTGGTGCTTATTGCTATTCAAAGCGTTGCTCTCTCAGTCACATGAGCTGACGAGTCATTTTAATCCTAATACGGTTATAACAAAGATAGAAAAAAAGGGAAAAGGGAAGAGAGAATGGTTGTAACCTGTTACACTTCATAGAATTCCTCCGCAAACAGCCTCACGATGCGTTCCGCCGTATGTCCATCCCAAAGCTCGGGTCTGCAGGGGAGGATGTCGTTGTCGAGGGCCTGCCGGAATTCGTTGCGGATGCGTTCCACGTTATTGCCCACCAGCACGGAGGCGCCGCCATGCTCGCGCAGGGTGACGGGACGTTCGGTATGCCAGCGGAGGGTGAGGCAGGGTGTGCCGAGAATGCAGCATTCCTCCTGCAGGCCGCCGCTGTCGGTGAGCATGATACGGGCGTCCATGTTGAGCCGCAGCATGTCGAGATACCCCAGGGGATGCATCATGCAGAGGTTGGGCGTATTTTCCGCCTTGTTCCACAGGCCAAAGACGCCGAGCTGCTTCACCGTGCGGGGATGCACCGGCCAAAGGACCGGCATGGATTCCGTCACCTCGTCGGCGATGAAATTCAGCAGCGGTTCGAGCACTTCGCGGTCGTCGACATTTGAATGCCGGTGCAGCGTGACCACGGCATAGGGCCCCGACAGGATTTCGGAGATCCGGGAGCCCTTTTCGGCATCGGTGCTGTTGTAAGTAAGGATATCCTTTATGTTGATCCCCGAAGCCTTCTGGCGGTTGGCTTCCAGGGTGTCGATCATGATGTTGCCCACGAATTTTATCTTTTCTTCGGGCACACCTTCACGGCGCAGGTTCTCGTCCGAGATCCTGTCGGGTGTCAGCAGCAGGTCCGACAGCCGGTCGGTCACCAGCCGGTTGATCTCCTCGGGCATCGACAGGTCGCCCGACCGCAGTCCCGCCTCTATATGGCAGCACTTCACGTTTTCCTTCTTGGCCGTGATGGAGCAGGCCAGCGTGGCGTTCACATCGCCCACCACCACCACCCAATGCGGCTTGATGTAATGGAGGACCTTTTCAAAAGCCATCATCGTGCGGCCCACCTGTTCGGCATGTGTGCCCGAGCCGACCTCGAGGTTGAAATCGGGCAGCGGGATGTTCAGGTCCTTGAAAAAAGCTTCGGAAAGGCGGATGTCATAGTGTTGTCCCGTATGCACAAGGATATGCTCGATGGGGCGGTCGGGACGCGCCTCGTTGTGGTTCTGAATGGCGGCCACCAGGGGGGCGATCTTCATGAAGTTGGGACGGGCGCCGACGACGGAGATGATTTTCATTGTAGTATGATGGAATTAGGAGGAGAATGAATAATAGTGAAAAATGAAAAGTGAAAAGTTAAAAGTTTTAAGCAAAGAGTAAATATAGCAATTAGCAGTTATTGATGATGCTTAAATTGACCAGAAGGGTTATTTTGAAGGGCAATATCGGCTTTGGGACGGGGAAGAAGGAGCCTCAATGTTCGGCTTAGGCTTATGCCTGAGCCGAATCTATCTCTTCAGGCTTTGCCTGAAATGCTTGTCCTGTAAATGAATTATTCCCGTTGTTTCAGGCGAAGCCTGCCACCATAGGTCCAGCTTAGGTACAACCTAAGCTGAACGGAGCTCAGCCTGCCACCAACTGTTTCACTGTTTCACTGTTTCACTGTTCGTTTTCACTGTATCATGATTGATCAGCACCAGCACCGCAAATCCGACGGCGGCACCAACGATATAATACACGAAATCCAGCGGGTTGAAGCTGTTGCCCAGCAGGTAGAGGAAGATTTTCGAGCGGGTGAGCTCGAGGAGGAAGGGAAACCGGAAGTACTGGACGCATTCGAGGAGGCTGGTGAGTGAGAATGCCAGCAGGGTCGACTGCCAGGCCTTCAGTCTGCTGAAAACCAGTGAAATGAGCAGGGCGCCGAACAGAACGTAAAGGATGCCGCCGATATGGCTGTTGATGATCATCTGGTATTGCCCCTGGTATTCTTTGGTATATAAGGCTGTAATGAGAACCAGCACCATCAGGGCGATTTTCAGGGCACGTCCCTGGTTGCGGCCGGCAAACAGGGTGATCCGCGGCGGAATCAGCAGAATGCGTTTCATGAGAGATTGTAAGTAACAGGTGGTTAGGACAGGTAAATAACGGTGCAAAGATAAGGAAAATTGTTGTGATGGTTGTGATGGTTGTGATGGTTGTGATGGTTGTGATGGTTGTGATGGTTGTGATGGTTGTGATGGTTAGGTACGCCAGTGATTTTCGACATACGTTATAAAATTGTGAATTTTTGATCCGAGTTTATCCAGTTCGGAGGCTATTATTTTCCAGCCTTCATCTGCATGAACCTGATGCAAGAATTCTGCCTGTGATAAAGCTTCCAGGGATGAAGCATGGGCATAAACGAGGAACTTTATAAAGTCATTTTTATATTTTCTACGGCCATAACCTTCGACGATGGCATCTTTAATTCCCTGGGAGGATCTTCTTATCTGACTGCCGGCTTCAAATTTATCCTGAGAAGGTAATTCCAATGATTTTGTGTAAATCTTTACCGCCAGGTCTGAAGATATCCGATAAATCTCCAGATCTCTAAAACTCAAAACCTTTTCTGTTTCCATAATCCTGAATTTCTAATAACATTTCATTACCGTTAACCATCACAACAACCACAACCCACAACAATCACAACCCACAACAATAAATTAACAAAATTCTTCCACGCCACTCTGTTTACCATGAACATATTACTATCAAAATTCTACCTTTACTGTTTTATTGACACATTATGCAACCTGCCAAAGAGATCATCCTGCTCAACATCTCCGGTCCCGACAGGCCGGGGATCACTGCCGCCCTGATGCAAATCCTGGCGCAGTATCATGTATCGGTTCTGGATATCGGCCAGGCCGTCATCCACGATGAACTGGCCCTGGGCATCCTGTTCGAAGTCCCGGAAGCCTCCGAATCCTCGCCTGTGCTCAAGGACCTGCTGTTCCACTCTTACGAGCTCGGCGTGAATGCCAAATTCACCCCCATATCGCTCGACAATTACGAGGACTGGGTGAAGCTGCAGGGCAAGGAGCGCTACATAGTCACCCTCATTGCCCGTATGATCAATTCCCATCACATTGCCCGGGTCACGGATATCATCCGCAAGCAGCACCTGAACATCGACATCATCAACCGCCTCAGCGGCCGGCCGTCGCTTCAGGAAAAGGATCCCTCCCCCATTGCCTGCGTGGAATTTTCGGTGCGCGGCACACCCCGTGACAAGGAAATGATGCGCCGCGAATTCCTCGACGCCTCGCGTGAAACGGAGATCGACATTGCCTTCCAGGAAGACAACATCTATCGCCGCAACCGCCGGCTGGTATGCTTCGATATGGATTCCACACTGATCCAGGCAGAGATGATCGTGGAACTGGCCAAGGTCCATGGGGTGGGCGACAAAGTGCATGAGATCACTGAATCGGCCATGCGCGGCGAGATTGATTTTAAAGAAAGCTTCCGGCAGCGGATTGCCCTGCTGAAGGGTCTCGATGAAAGCGTGATGAAGCAGGTGGCCTATCACATGCCCATTACCGAAGGCGCGGCCAAGCTCACCGGCACCCTCAAGAAATACGGGTTCAAGACCGCCATCCTCTCGGGAGGCTTCACCTATTTCGGCCGTTTCCTGCAGCATGAACTGGATATCGACTATGTGTTCGCCAACGAGCTCGAGATCGTCAACGGCAAGCTCACCGGCAATTATGTGGGCGATATCGTCGACGGGCAGAAAAAGGCGGAATTGCTTAAAAACCTGGCATTCAAGGAAGGCATTCACCTCGAACAGGTGGTTGCCGTGGGCGACGGGGCCAACGACCTGCCCATGCTGAACCTGGCCGGACTGGGTATCGCCTTCCACGCCAAGCCCAAAGTGAAGGAAACTGCCCGGCAGGCGATCTCGACGATCGGGCTGGATGCTATTTTGTATCTGATGGGGTTCAGGGATCGGGAGTTGAAGTAGTGACTGGTGACTGGTAACTGGTGACTGGTGACTAGTGACTGGTTGTGCGTCACCAGTCACCAGTCACCAGTAACCAGTCACTCCTATTAATAACTTTAATTCTAGAATTGATTATTTATGTTCAGTGGTATCGTAGAAGAAGCCGCCCGCGTGGTGGCCCTTAAGAAAGAGCAGGGGAACCTGCACATTACGCTCACCTGCTCCTTTGTGCACGAGCTGAAGATCGACCAGAGCGTGTCGCACAACGGCGTTTGCCTCACCGTGGTTAAGAAGACCGGCGACACCTATACCGTGACAGCCATCCGCGAGACACTCGAGAAATCGAACCTCGGCCTCCTGCAGGTGGGTTCGGAGGTGAACCTCGAACGCAGCATGAAGCTCGACGGCAGGCTCGACGGCCACATCGTGCAGGGTCACGTGGACCAGACCGCTGTATGCACCGCTGTTGCCGAAGCAGCCGGAAGCTGGTACTATACCTTCGGGTACGATCCGGCCCGTGATGATTACATGACCGTGGAAAAAGGCTCGGTGTGCGTGAACGGCGTGAGCCTCACCGTGGTGAACTCGAAGGACAAATCGTTCCAGGTGGCCATCATCCCCTATACCTACGAGCACACCAATTTCCACGAGTTCAAAGTGGGTACCGTGGTAAACCTCGAGTTTGATATCATCGGGAAGTATATTGCGAAGATAGTCAGGCAGATGAGGTAAATGAAAAACGAAAGACTGCAAGACTTAATCTTTAATGCATCTGACGTTTAAGCCCTGCGTGAAGCCGGAGGGGAAGCGGTAAATCCAATAGGAATAGCGCTCGAGTGACCTGTAATATGCCCCGCTCCAAAGCTGGGTTTCTGTTGATGTCCACCAGGAAGCACGGGAACCCTCGTTCATATAGGTATCGTAGTATAATAAAGAATGCGCTCGCCTCCCGGAAGGGCCGTAAATCCGCTTTCATTGGTTCCGCTGACATTACATCCTGGTACCAGTTCATGGTTCCGGTTTCCTTTAGTTTAACAGCTTCTATTCCCCGCCATTCCAGTTCATCGGCTTCTTCCTGCGTCATTCCGAGTTCCATTTCCAGTACTTTCCATTCCCCGTCGGAGGGCACGTGCCAGCCCGAAGGACACAGTTTGCCTGTATTCACGGTAAACCAGTTGTAGTAGGCGCCATAAATGTTTTTGAATACTGCTTCATTGTCCTCGTACCAGCAATAACCGGGGGTTTGAAGCGAACTCCAGGCAGTATCGCCGGTGACCAGGGGAATTTCCGTCTGGTCGTTATACCGGGTGGTCCTGAGATTTTCCGCCATCCAGGTCTGGCTTCCGATCCCGATTGTTTTATAGACATTGCCATCCACATCGGCAACAGCGTCATAAACCAGGTCGCTGTTAAAAGTGATGGTTGCCGCTGCCGGTTCGGTTTTGAAAGTCATCTCGTCACCGTATCCCACGCCGGCTTTGTTTCTGGCGTAAGCGCTCACATAATAGGTTGTATTCGGCTTCAAGCCATGCAGGGTGGCGTAGTATTGAAACGGAATTTCACCCCCCGTGGTGAAGTTCCTGTCGGCTGCAGGAGGGGAAACCGTATCCCAGCAGACGCCAAAATCCGTTACCGGACCGGATCCCACGGCAACCACATATCCGCCGCACACGGCAGAAGTTCTCCGCACTTGCTGGACCTCATAGGTAATCAGTATGGGAAGGGCCCCTTCCTCTTTTTCTTCCTTTTTACAGCCTGCCGTAAGCATTACCAGCAGGATGAAACAGGAAACCGGCAGCCGGATCGGATGATGCATAGCGTTTTGTTTAATCTTTGATGCATCTGACGTTAAAGCCGGAGTCAAGTTCACGGGTATCGCGGAATATTATGGGCTGAAGATCCATCAGCCAGCGGGAGACCCCATAATCGTAGTCGAAGTATCGGGTGGAAGTCCACCAGAAGGAAACATAGCCTTCCCCGCCGATGTTCCCCCCGTCATATCCCATGCGAAACCCGCCCGGAAGCGCCGTAAAACCGCTTTCGTTTGTGCCGGCGATATTGTCACCGGGGTACCAGTTGTGGGTCCCTGTTTCCTTGATTTTCAACACCTTCGTTCGTTCCGCGCCATGCCCACGAATCAGCACTTTCCTGCGACATGCCCAGGTGCATTTCGAGGGTCTTCCATTCCTCATCGGAGGGCACATGCCAGCCTGAAGGACAGAGCTTGCCCGTGTTCACCGTATACCAGTTGTAGTAAGCGCCATAAAAGTCCTTATAGACAGCCTCATTGTTCTCATACCAGCAATAGGCGGGAGAACGCATCAGCTCCCATTCGGTGCCGCCGGTGACCAGGGGAATTTCCGTATCATCATTGAAACGGGTGGTTTTGAGGTTTTCCGCCATCCAGGTCTGGCTCCCCAGTTCGATGGTTTTATAGACATTGCCCTCCACGTCGGAAACCGATCCATACACAGAGGCCGGATTAAATACCACTGTAAAGCCGGCCGGCAGGGTCGTGAACTTTCTGACTTTCCCGTAACCCACGCCTTCGAGGCTGCTGGCATACGCCCTGACGTAATAGGTGGTGGCCGGGAGCAATCCCTGCAGGGTGTATTTGAATTCCGGTCTCCAGGCATCCGCCAGTACAAAATTGTCTTCGAGCGTCGGGGAGCCGCTGGTGTTCCAGCAAAAACCCGCGGCAAGCAGCGATTTATATTTTGAGGTGTCAATGGAACCTGAACATTCCACAGAAGTTCTTCTGACGGGTCCCAATTCATTGGTGACCACCACCGGAGAACCATTGTCATCGTCCTTTTCACAGGCTCCCGTGAGGAAAGCAATCAGGATGAACAGGGAAACAGGAAACCAGAGGAAGTGCTTCATGGCTGAGAGGTTAAGGGTATGGAATGTGCCTTGCAAGGTACAACAATTTCTGAAGCGTGTTGGTAGTAAGGGTTTAAATTTTGAGGGACAAGGGACAAGGGACGAGGGACGAGGGACAAGGGACAAGGGACAAGGGACAAGTAAAGCCGGTAATCGGTGATCGGTATTGATGTTGTGATTGTTGTGATTGTTGTGATTGCCAAATCAGCCATTTCGATTTGATAATGATTTGATAAGGCCAGTCAGCATCCTGATGATTTCTTCCAAATCCCCCCCGCTGGGCTTAGTTTTCATAACTACGCCTACATTGAAACGCAGTCTGCGAAGGCCATTTGTTGGTAGGGTTTATAAGGCGTAGTCTGGAGACTACGCCTAGCTGATGGTTGTGATGGTTAGCGACCACAACAACCACAACAACCACAACAATCCTTACCTTCCCCATTCATAATTCATCATTCATAATTCATAATTCCTCATATTTCTTCTATATTTGTACTCCTTTTTTACTATGGAGGATACATTGTAATTGCTTGATATATAATGAGTAATAAATATCCCGAATATAAAAGTTTCAGCCTGTCTGCCATTAACAGAGAGATTCTCAGCGTTTGGAACAAAGAGAAAACCTTTGAAAAGAGCCTGGAAGCCCGCCAGGGCAAGCCGCTCTATGTGTTCTACGAAGGACCGCCGTCGGCCAACGGCATGCCCGGCATTCACCATGTCATTGCCCGGGCCATCAAGGATATTTTCTGCCGGTACAAGACCATGAAGGGCTATTTGGTGGAGCGCAAGGCCGGCTGGGATACCCACGGCCTTCCCGTGGAGCTGAAGGTGGAAACCTCGCTGGGCATCACCAAGGAGGATATTGGCCAGAAGATCAGCATCACCGATTTCAATGCCAAGTGCAAGAGTGATGTGATGACCTATACCCGGGAATGGGAAGACCTGACCATGAAGATGGGGTACTGGGTGGACATGGAAAATCCATACATCACCTATGACAACCGCTATATCGAGACCCTGTGGTGGCTGCTGAAGGAATTGTTCAGGAAGGGGCTCCTCTACAAGGGCTATTCCATACAGCCGTATTCACCTGCCGCCGGCACCGGGCTCAGCACCCATGAGCTGAACCAGCCGGGTTGTTACCGCGACGTGAAGGATACCACCTGCGTGGCCCAGTTTGAGGCCATCCGGAATGGCAAGTCGGAATTTCTCTTCCGCGACAGTGACGCACCCGTATATTTCCTGGCCTGGACGACCACGCCGTGGACCCTGCCTTCGAACACCGCCCTGGCGGTTGGCGCGGACATTACCTACCTCAGGGTGCGCACCTTCAATCCTTACACCCTGGAGCCCGTGACGCTGATCCTGGCCAGGGATCTCCTGCATAACTTTTTCCCCGAGAACAACCAGGCCATTGCCATTGAGGGATTTCAGCCGGGCGATAAGAGAATTCCCTATAAAATACTGGGATCATACAAAGGCTCGGAGCTGGAGGGCATTGCCTACAACCAGCTCATCAACTGGGTCAACCCGGGCGAAGGCGCCTTCCGCGTACTTACAGGCGATTTTGTGACCACCGAGGACGGCACCGGTATTGTGCACATCGCACCTACCTTCGGCGCTGACGACTTCAGGGTGGCCGCCAAAAATGGCGTGCCGCCGCTCATGGTCACCGACATCAACAAGCACCAGGGTCCCCTCGTGGATAAGAAAGGCCGCTTCATCAGGCTGGAGGACCTCGATCCCGCTTTTGTGAACGAACGTGTGAATGTTCAGGAATACGGTCCCTTCGCCGGCCGTTTTGTAAAGAACGATTACGATCCGGAGCTTACCGGGGACGATAATACCGTGGACATCGACATCGCTGTTTACCTGAAGAAGAGCAACAGGGCGTTCCGGATTGAAAAGCATGTGCACAATTACCCGCATTGCTGGAGAACCGACAAGCCCGTGCTGTATTATCCGCTCGACGCCTGGTTCATCAAAACAACCGCGCTGAAGGACAGGCTGATCGCCCTGAACAATACCATCAACTGGAAACCCGAATCCACAGGATCAGGCCGTTTCGGGAAGTGGCTGGAGAACCTGGTGGACTGGAACCTGTCGCGTTCCCGCTACTGGGGCACACCATTACCCGTGTGGGTGAGCGACGCGCAGGAATACAAATGCATCGGTTCGGTGCTCGAACTGAAGCAGGAAATTGAAAGGGCCGTGAAGGCCGGTTATATGAAAGATAATCCGCTCAGGGATTATACCGAAGGCGACTACAGCCTGGAGAACTACGAGAAGTTTGACCTGCACCGGCCCTTCGTGGACGAGATCTTCCTGATGTCGGATACCGGCAAGAAGATGGTCCGTGAAACCGACCTGATCGATGTGTGGTTCGACTCGGGGGCCATGCCCTATGCCCAGATGCATTATCCCTTTGCCATGAAGGGAAAGGAATTTGAACAGTACTACCCGGCTGATTTCATTGCCGAGGGCGTGGACCAGACGCGCGGGTGGTTCTTCACCCTGCATGCCATCGCCGTGATGCTGTTTGATTCGGTGGCTTACAGGAACATCATCAGCAACGGACTGTGCCTCGACAAGAGCGGGAACAAGATGTCGAAACGCCTGGGCAACGTGGTGGATCCTTTTGACGTGATCGGCACGCACGGTTCCGATCCTTTGCGCTGGTATCTGATCACCAATGCCCAGCCCTGGGATAACCTCAAGTTCGATATCGACGGGGTGGATGAAGTGAAGCGCAAATTTTTCGGCACCCTCTACAATACCTATTCGTTCTTCGCCCTCTATGCCAATGTTGACGGATTCACCCACAGTGAACCGGAGGTGCCGTTACAAGAGCGACCGGAGATCGACCGCTGGATCATCTCCCTGATGAACACCCTGGTGCAGGATGTGGAATCGTATTACGAGGAGTATGAGCCCACCAAGGCCGGAAGGGCCATCCAGGATTTCGTGATCGAGAACCTGAGCAACTGGTATGTGCGCCTGAACCGCAAACGTTACTGGGGCGGGGAGTATTCCTCCGACAAGCTGGCGGCTTACCAGACCCTCTATACCTGTCTGATGACGGTGGCCAAGTTATCAGCACCGCTGGCACCTTTCTACATGGACAAGATCTATCGCGACCTGAACCGCGTTACCCGACGGCATGCCGAATCCTCCGTTCACCTGGTGGATTTCCCGAAAGCCGATGGTACGCTGATCGACCGCGAACTCGAGGCCAGGATGGAGCTGGCCCAGAACATATCGTCGATGGTGCTCGGGCTGCGCCGGAAAGTGAACATCAAAGTGCGCCAGCCCCTGCAGAAGATCATGGTTCCTGTGCCGGACGGGGAATTCATGGCCCGTTTTGAGGCGGTCAAGCACCTGATCCTGAACGAGGTGAATGTGAAAGAGCTGGAATACCTCAGGGATACATCGGGGTTGCTGGTGAAGAAGATCAAGCCGAACTTCAAGCTGCTGGGTCCGCGCTATGGCAAGCTGATGAAGGAGATCACCGCTGTCCTGAATGGTTTCAGGCAGGAAGACATTACCTGTTTTGAGTCGGAAGGCACCTTTACCATCACCGCGGGAGGCGAACCGGTGACACTGCAGCGTGATGACGTGGAGATCACTTCCGAGGACATCCCCGGATGGCTGGTGGCCAGTGAAGGCAAGCTGACCGTGGCCCTCGACGTGAATATTACCCAGGAGCTTAAAGATGAGGGCATTGCACGCGAGTTTGTAAACCGCATCCAGAACATGAGGAAAGAGAGCGGTTTTGAGGTTACCGATAAAATTGCCGTCGAGATCCAGCGGCATGATCTGATCAATGACTCAGTTGCGCATTTTAACGACTATATCGCATCACAAACCCTCGCCCGCTCGGTGAGGCTGGTGGACATGACCGACCTGTCGGATGCCCAGCCCGTGGAAATCGATGAGAACGTAATGACCCACGTGCGGGTTAGTAAGATTTAAGGTTATGAGCTACCAGATATGAATTTTTTTCTTACATTTAATTAAATTAATAATCCAGAGTTATGTCAGAAAAGACAAGGTATTCCGATGAGGAACTCGAGGAGTTCAGGAAGATCATCATGGATAAGCTAGATCAGGCCAGGAAGGATTTTGATCTCTTGAAAAGCGCTATTACCCAAAGTGAAAGCAACGACACGCAAGATACCTCTCCCACATTTAAGGTCCTGGAAGAAGGCGCTGCCACCCTTTCAAAAGAGGAGGCCGGCAGGCTCGCGCAGCGTCAGCAGAAGTTCATTCAGCATTTGCAGGCGGCCCTGATCAGGATCGAGAACAAGACTTATGGCATATGCCGTGAGACGGGCGTACTGATCTCCAAGGAAAGACTCCGCGCAGTGCCCCACGCCACCCTGTCGATTGATGCCAAACAAAAACAGCGTTGATCACAGGTTATGAAATTATCCAGCGGCCTTAAGGCCCTTCTGATCATTTTTCTGGTGCTGCTGGTGGATCAGGTTGTCAAGATCCACATCAAGACCCACATGACCATCGGGCAGAGCATTTATGTGTTCGGCGACTGGTTCCAGATCCGGTTCATCGAAAATCCCGGCATGGCCTTTGGGCTGGATATTCCGGGAAGATGGGGGAAACCGGTTCTTACCCTGTTCAGGATCATTGCCGTGGTAGTGATCTCTGTTTACCTGAAGCAGCTGATCGACAAAAAGGCAACAACGGGACTGATCCTTTGTGTGGCCCTGATCCTGGCCGGCGCGAGCGGCAATATTATCGACAGTGTCATTTACGGCCGCATTTTCAGTGAAAGCACCTATTTTTCAGTGGCCACGGCGTTTCCACCCGAAGGCGGCTATGCCCCGCTGCTTTACGGCAAGGTGGTGGATATGCTGTATTTCCCGGTGATCCAGGGAAAGATCCCGCACTGGTTCCCGTTCCGCGCCGGGGAGGATTTCATCTTCTTCAGGCCTATCTTCAACCTGGCCGATACCACCATATCGGTGGGCATCATGCTGATCCTGGTTTTTCAAAAGAAGTTCTTTCATGGGCATGAGCCTATAAAAGAGGGACAAGGGACAAGGGACGAGGGACAGGAAAAGGGACAAGGGACAAGGGACGAGGGACAGGAAAAGGGACAAGGGACAGGGGACGAGGGACAAGTATAGATTATTCGTTATCGCGTATAGACAAGGATTTGATCAAACCTGCTAGCATCCTGATAATTTCCTCCAGCTTTGCCTGCATTGTATCACTGACATTTTTTGTGATATATTCCAGGTTATGTGACACGATCAGATGTGTTTCCAGTTCTGCTGCCGACCCCAGGGATACATATAAAAACTGAACGTATTCTTTTGTGCTTCTTCGGGCACAGCCCTCAGCAATATTGGCCGGGATAGAAACAGCAGCACGCCTGATCTGATTTACTATACAATAAATTTCCTCTTTTGGGTATGATTTTGTAAGCGTGTAAATTTCAGTTACCATGGCAATACTCTTTTGCCAAACCTGAAGGTCTTTGTGTGTTTTCATTTGTAAATGATTTTGCTTAACGTGATTACTGGTCCTAAGATACATAGATTTTTCTATAAACCTTTGGTTCCCTGTCCCCTGTCCCTTGTCCCTTGTCCCTATCTGGCTATGGGATGAAACGCTTCCTTAATATGCTCCAGCACGGTGCGGTTCTGGCCGATGATGATGGAGACGATGTCGAAACGCACCTCGAGGTCGATGTTGTGGCTGTAAATATAGCGTTCGGCCGCCAGGATGAGCGCGTGCTGCTTGCGGATATCCACAGCGGCGGAGGGTTCACCCCAGGTATTGCCCGAGCGGGTTTTTACCTCTGCGATCACCAGCTGGTCGCGGTCGCGCGCGATGATGTCGATCTCGATGTGTTTGAACCGCCAGTTGCGTTCGAGAATGTTGTATCCTTCTTCAACCAGATATTCTGCCGCAAGGTCTTCGCCCTTGCGTCCCATTGATATATTACTCATAACTTAAAAGGTTAGTTTGCAGTTAACAGATTGAACGGACAGTTTCACCTCACGTCCCATGTACAGGCTGAGGTTGGGATGGCCGTGCCCGGCCGGGAAACCGAACATCACCGGGTAGCCATAGTCCGATACCAGTTCACGGATGATATTATAGGCAGGTTTCCGGAAACCTGAGGGAGATCCTTTCATATCGTGCATGCCGCCAACGATCAATGCCTGAAGCCTGCTGAGCTTTCCGCGCAGCTGAAAGTTCATCATCATCCGGTCGATGTGGTAGAGATATTCGCTGAGGTCCTCGAGGAACAGGATCTTGCCCTGGGTTTCGGGATCGCAGCAGGTGCCGGATATGCTGTACAGCACGGACAGGTTGCCCCCGATGAGGACCCCGGAGGCTGTGCCCCGGATGTTGAAGCGGTGTGGCTCCAGGTCATATCCGGTCAGTTCGCCAAAAAGCGCGGAACGCAGCGAAGAGAGCGAGGGTTCATCGGGCGTTTTCGGCGGGATGACCCGGAGCATGGCACCGTGCAGGCTTTCGGTGCCCAGGCATTGCTGCATGAAAGCATGGATGACGGTGATGTCGCTGTATCCCACGATCCATTTCGGATGTTTCAGGAATTTTCCGAAACGCAGCCGGTCGATGATCCGGATGGTACCATAGCCGCCCCGAGCACAGAGGATCGCCCGGATATCAGGATCATCGAGCATTTTCTGGAAGTCGGCTGCCCGCTGGGCATCCGTTCCGGCAAAGGAATTGCGGCGCCTGAACAGGTATTCCCCGAATTGCACGTTCAGTCCCCACGTCCTCACGATGTCCGCCGCCGGCATGATCTCAGCATGTGAAAGACAGCCGGCCGGCGCCACGATGCCCACGGTATCACCCGGGCTCAGGTAAGGGGGTCGGATCATCGCTGGCAGTGGTTTGAAATCACGGGGTTTTGAATATATTTGCAAGGTAGTAAAAAACGAGAAAAGGCCAAAGGGGTTAAGGCCAGAGGCTAAAGGGTTAAAGGCTGAAGGCCAAAGGGAAGAAGACCTTAAGCCTTAAGCCTTAACACCTTAAGCCTTAAGCCTAATAAACAATATTACCACATTGTCAATTCTTATGCAAAAAGCTTTTAAAAGACACCTCGTAACCGCCGCCCTCCCTTACGCCAATGGCCCGGTGCATATCGGGCACCTGGCCGGGGTGTATGTGCCGGCCGATATTTATGTCCGCTACCTCAGGCTGAAGGGCGAGGATGTGCTGTTCGTCTGCGGTTCGGATGAGCACGGTGTTCCCATCACCATCAAGGCCCGGCAGGAGCAGGTAAGTCCCGCAGATATCGTGAACAAGTATCACGCCATCATCAAAGAGGCCTTCGCGGAGTTCGGCATATCGTTCAGCATTTATTCACGCACCACGGCGGAAACGCATTACCGGACAGCCTCGGAATTCTTCCGGAAGCTTTATGATCAGGGACTCTTCCTGGAAAAGACCACGGAGCAGTATTATGATGAAGAGGCCCGGCAGTTCCTGGCCGACCGCTATATCACCGGCACGTGCCCCCATTGCGGAAACGACAGCGCTTATGGTGACCAGTGCGAGAAATGCGGGACATCGCTGAACGCCACCGACCTGATCAATCCGCGGTCAACCATCAGCGGCAGCCAGCCGGTGCTGAAGGATACGCTGCACTGGTTCCTGCCGCTCGACCGGTATGAATCCTTTCTCCGGAAATGGATCCTGGAGGATAACAAGGACTGGAAACCAAACGTTTACGGGCAATGCAAGAGCTGGCTCGATGCAGGCCTGCAGCCGCGGGCCGTAAGCCGTGACCTCGACTGGGGAATACCTGTGCCCGTGGACGGTGCGACTGGCAAGGTACTGTACGTATGGTTCGACGCCCCCATCGGTTACATATCCGCCACGCGGGAGCTCACACCGCACTGGGAAAAGTACTGGAAAGACCCGGAGACCCGCCTGGTGCATTTCATCGGGAAGGACAACATTGTATTCCATTGCATCATCTTCCCGGCCATGCTGAAGGCAGAGGGCACCTTTATCCTGCCCGATAACGTGCCGGCGAACGAATTCCTGAACCTGGAAGGCGATAAGATCTCCACCTCACGCAACTGGGCCGTATGGCTCCACGAGTACCTGAAGGAATTCCCGGGCAAGCAGGATGTGCTGCGTTACGTGTTGTGCGCCACCATGCCCGAGACCAAGGACAATGATTTTACGTGGAAGGACTTCCAGGCCCGCAATAACAACGAACTGGTGGCCGTGCTGGGCAACTTTGTAAACCGCGCCCTGGTGCTTACCAACAAGTATTTCGACGGGAAAGTACCCGGGCAGGGTGCGCTAACGGACAACGACCGTGAAACGCTGGCGGAGATCCCTCGGCTGAAGGAAGCTGTTGAGTATAACCTGGGGCAGTTCCGTTTCAGGGATGCCCTGAAGGCCGCCATGGATGTTGCCCGGCTGGGCAACAAATACCTGGCCGACAACGAGCCCTGGAAACAGATCAAAACCGATCCGGAGCGCACCGGTACGATCCTGAACATCGCCCTGCAGATCACCGCGAACCTGGCCATCATCACCGAACCTTTCCTGCCTTTCTCGTCCAGGAAGATCGCAGGGTTCATCAACATGGGCGATATCGGGTGGGGTGAAGCCGGGAGGCCGGACCTGCTCAAAGCGGGACACCTGCTGGATGAACCCAGCCTGTTGTTTGAAAAGATAGAGGATGAGGCCATAGAGAAGCAGCTGGAGAAACTGCGCCTGACAAAAGAAAGTAACCAGGCGGGCAAAGTCGCCGTGAAACCGCAAAAGGACAGTATCAACTACGATGATTTCGGCCGGATGGACATCAGGATCGGGACCATCCTTGAAGCGGCCAGGGTTGCCAAAACCAAGAAGCTGATGCAGCTGAAGATCGATACCGGCATGGATGTGCGCACCGTGGTGTCGGGCATTGCCGAATACTTCGAACCAGAGGCCATTATCGGCAAGCAGATTTGCCTGCTCGCGAATCTCGAACCCCGGGATATCAAGGGCATCCGCTCACAGGGTATGATCCTTCTGGCGGAAGATGCCGGTGGCAGGCTGGTGTTTGTGACGCCGGAGGAGAAGACGGATGTTGGGTCGGAGGTGAAGTAGGGACGAGGGACGAGGGACAAGGGACGAGGGACGAGGGACAAGGGACGGGGGACGAGGGACGAGGGACAAGGGACGGGTCAGGGGTTGACCCAGATGACCAGTTGCTGGCCGGCCTTTACATCGAAGCCTTCCAGGTGATTCCAGGCCCTGATGTGTTCGGGCGTGCAATCGTACTGCATGGCGATCTTGTGGGTGAATTCACCCGGCTGCACCACATGGATGATCCGGGTCTTGCCTGCAGTATTGACGGACTGCTGCACCATCCAATGGTAATCATCGGGGGCGGGACTGTATCCCAGGATGCTGACCTCATGCTGCAGGTAGACGGGGATCTTGTCGGACGGAAGGACGAGCACCGACCAGGGTTGCCGTTCCGGAATATAATCACGCCGGTATACCGGGTTCAGCAGCCGGATCTGCTCCACCGGCAGGCCGATGACTGAGGCGATCTGCCCGAAGGTTATGGAGTATCGAATGTGCAGGGTATCGAGGCTGGTGTACCGAAACGCCGGAGGCACCGGAACGATGCCATGCTCGCTGTAAAAATGCATCAGGTAAAAGGCTGCCGTATAGGCGGGCACGTAGTTCCTGGCTTGTTCCGACAGGTAAGGACGCAGTTTCCAGTACGCGGTTTCTCCCTTGCACCTTTCGATGGCCTTTCTGACCTCTCCCGGTCCGCCGTTATAGGACGAGAGCACCAGCTGCCAGTCGTGAAACGTGCTGTTCAGGTATTTCAGGTACCGGCAGGCTGCCTCGGTGGATTTATAGGGATCACGGCGTTCATCAACATAGGAAGTGACCTCGAGGTCGAATAGCCGGCTGGTGTTGAGCAAAAACTGCCACAGGCCCACGGCGCCTGATTTGGAAACGGCCAGGGGATTCAGTCCGGACTCAATAACGGTGAGGTATTTCAATTCCAGGGGCAGGGCATACCTGTCGAGCATTTCCTCGAAAATCGGGAAATACAGCTCCGACAGCCCGATGATGCGGGCCATATCCGCTTTTCGTGATCCCGTATAGAGGTCGATATAACGCCTGACCTCGGGGCTGTAATCGAGGGCAACGGGTGATTGCTTGTTCAGCTGCGCGATCCGGTATTCATAGAGCATATCCTTGTCATCGGGCATCGACGAGCCCTGAAGGGTAACCAGGAGGATGAGAAGGATATGGAGGGACCGGGTCATGTGAACAAATATAATGTGTTTTTAAGCGGAGTCGAAGGGTTTCCAAAACAGAAACAAAAAAACCTGTCACTTGGGATCATGACAGGTTTTACGGATATAAGATCAGAAAAGTTATTCCTGGTGTCCGGAATTGGCGGGTGTTTTTTCCACCACGTCATCTTCCATCTTCGACGCCTTCTTGAATTCCTTCATACCCTGGCCCAATCCCCGCATCAGTTCGGGAATCTTACGGCCTCCGAATAATAACAATAATACTACAATGATGAGTATTATTTCAGTTGGTCCTAATGACATATACTCAATATTTAAAGATTACCAGTTTATTTTCCCTTTTCATCGTCACGGGCAGGGGTGTCATCCTCATTTGTCGTACGCGACGCTTTCTTGAATTCCTTCATTCCCTGTCCGATACCCTTCATCAGTTCGGGAATTTTACGCCCGCCAAAAAGTAATACAACCACCGCCAACAGGAGGATGATTTCCATGGGTCCCAACGCAAACAGCAACATGTTCGGATTCATAAGGCCTTAATTAAGTTTGAACGGGTAAAGTTAGAACATTTTTTGAATATGGGGTTGTTTTGGTGGAAATAGTTGAATCCATCACTTCCCCATCAGCCTTTCCACCCACCGCAGGATGTCGTTGGTATTTGCGAAGATGAGCAGTCCCAGTATGATGATCATTCCCACGATCTGCGCGTATTCCATGAATTTCTCATTGGGCTTGCGCCGGGTCACCACTTCATACAGCAGGAACATGACATGTCCGCCATCGAGTGCCGGTATGGGCAGTACGTTCATAAAGGCCAGGATGAGTGACAGGAAGGCGGTAATCTCCCAGAACGACTGCCATTCCCAGATCTTCGGGAAGAGGCCGCCGATGGTCCCGAATCCGCCGAGTCCTTTATAGGCACCCGACTTAAAATCAAAGATAAGCTTGAACTGCCGTATGTAAAAAGCGAGCCGGTCGCCGGCCAGTTTGAAGCCTGCCGGGATGGCCTGCAGGAAACTGAAAGAAGTGGTTTTCAGCTGGTACACCCCCAGTTTTTCGAGTTCATCAAAGTCGGGTATGAACGACAGGATCTCCAGCTTCTTTTGCGGGCTCAGGGTGAGGCTGAGGGGGATGCGCTTTCCGTCGCGCAAGACTTCAACCATGACGGTTCCGGGTTTGAGGGTATCCACCAGGGTGAGGTATTCATCGTAATATTTCACGGGAACCTGGTTGATGCTGACCACCTGGTCCTTAGGCAGCAGACCCGATCCCTTGTTCAGGGAGGTGTCGGGGATCTCGCGTACGATAAAGGGTACCCTCGGGTAGAACAGCATGATCCGGCGTTCCTTGACGAGATTGCCGATGAAGTCGGTGGGAATCATAAAGGAATCCACCTGGTTGTTGCGCAGGACCTTCACGCTGCCACCGAAAATGATCTCCTGGTAAATATCTTCAAAGCGTTCAGGCTCCTTCTGGTTGATCGACAGGATCTTGTCGCCGTTCCTGAAACCGATGTTGCTGGCAATGGAATCGACGCACCAGATGCCGTCGGTAAGATTCCGGGCGGGCAGGTATTTCTCGCCCCAGGTATACAGCACGGCGGAATAAATGATAAAGCCGAGGATCAGGTTCACCACCACACCGCCCAGCATGATGAGGAGGCGCTGCCCGGTGGGTTTCGACCTGAATTCCCAGGGTTGCGGGGGTTGTTTGAGCTGTTCGCGGTCCATCGATTCATCGATCATGCCCGATATTTTCACGTACCCGCCAAGCGGCAGCCAGCCGATCCCGTATTCGGTTTCTCCGCGTTTCAGCTTGAAAAGGGAAAACCAGGGATCAAAAAACAGGTAGAACTTTTCCACCCGGGTATTAAACAGCCGCGCAAAAATAAAATGTCCGAGTTCGTGAAGGATGATGAGAATGGATAAACTCAGCAGTAACTGACCGATCTGAATGACAACGCCCATGAGTAGGTAGATTTATTTGTGCAAATATAGGGATTATCAACAATAATTCATCCTCTATGAGGATGCGTGGGAATTCATGTATGCGGATTTTACAATAATTCAACCTCTACGAGGTTGTGAGGGAGATCAAACATGGATATGCTACAATAATGCAACCTCTACGAGGTTGATTTGGTGTGAAGCTTATTAATTAAACCTCGTAGAGGTTTCATTATTGTAGAAAAAATGGTATTGATATGTATTACAACCTCGTAGAGGTTGAATTATTGTAAATTTCAGGTTCTCCTTTTTCCCACAATCTCCCTTGTCAACTCCCTGGCCTCCTCATCCGACCGCTGAAAGTCCTCCAGGGCAGGATCGGGGATGAACTTCACGCTTTCCATAACCTTCTGGATGACATCGGGCATTTCGAGGAACCGCACCCGGTCGTTCAGGAAGGCGTCGACCACGATCTCGTTGGCCGCATTCATGATACAGGGCATGTTGCCCCCGGTATACAAAGCCTGGTAGGCCAGATCGAGGTTACGGAACACCTTTCTGTCGGGTTCCTCAAAAGTAAGCTCGCGGCAAGAGCTGAAACTGAAACGCGGGAATTCGGAGGGCAAACGGTCGGGATAACCCAGGGCATACTGGATGGGAAGCCGCATATCGGGCAGACCGAGCTGTGCTTTTATGGAGCCGTCGGTGAACTGCACCAGCGAATGTATAACGCTCTGCGGGTGAACAACGACCTCGATCCGGTCGGGTTCCATGCCAAAGAGCCACCTGGCTTCTATGACTTCCAGACCCTTATTCATCATTGTCGCCGAATCGATGGTGATTTTATGGCCCATGCACCAGTTGGGATGCCTGAGGGCCTCAGCACAGGTGATGCGTTGCAAATCATCGCGGGTTTTACCCCTGAAAGGCCCACCGGAGGCTGTGAGGATAAGTTTTTCCACCCTGGCGGGATCCTCGCCGGCCAGGCATTGAAAGATGGCGGAATGCTCCGAGTCAACCGGGTAGATGCCCGATCCGCTCATGCGGGCCAGTGAGGTGATGAGCGATCCGGCCACCACCAGTGTTTCCTTATTGGCCAGGGCAATGTCCTTGCCGCTTTTAATGGCTGCAATGGTGGGGAGGAGTCCCGAGAACCCCACCATGGCCGTGAGCACCATATCGGTACCGGGTCGGCCGGCCACCTCGGACAATGCTTCCGGGCCGGCCATTACTTTAATGGGCAGGCGGGACAGGGCCTCTTTCACATCGAAATAGCGCGAGGTATCGGCGATGACCACGACCTCGGGTACAAAGCGCAGGGCCTGCTCGATCAGCAGGGCGGCATTGTGCCGGGCAGTAAGGGCCTTGACCTCAAAAAGACCGGGGTGCCGGAGAATGACATCAAGCGCCTGGGTGCCGATGGATCCGGTGGATCCGAGGATCGCAATGCGTCTTTTCATGATGGTGGTTGCCGGGTAGCGCTCAAAAGGAGATATAGTCTTCTGGATTAACGGGCGCGCCGTTATACCAGAGCTCAAAATGGAGATGGGGACCGGTGGTCAGTTCCCCTGAATTGCCGATAATGGCAACGGGCTCACCGGCCTTAACCCGGTCGCCGATGTGCTTCAGCAGTTCGGCATTGTGTTTGTAAACCGAAATGATGTTATCGGCATGCTGCAGCTGGATCACGTAACCGGTTTCGAGGGTCCAGCCAGCCATGGTCACCGTACCCGGAAGCGTGGCTTTTACGGCCTCGTTGGTGGCTGCTACGATGTCGGTGCCGTAGTGATCGAATTCACTGTTGAAAGAGTTGGATACCATACCCTTAACGGGAGGGAAGAAGAGCACGTTAAAGAAAGCAGGTTTGATCCTGCGGTTTTCGATGGCCGAAAGGCCAAACTGATCCCTGGGCTCCACCATGGCCCTGAGCACAGAGTCTTCCCTGGCTTTGGAATAGGTTCTGGAAGCTGCAGACCTCGAAGAATCGGAATTCCGGCGCATGTCCTGCGGCCTGTCGCCGGAAATGATCCTCCGGATGTTCTCAAAATAGGCGTCGCGCTTGGCGATTTCCATTTCCAGTGAATCGAGCCTGAAGTTGTTCAGGTATATGTTGCGCACGGTCTGCTCGTCGGGGTATCCGGGGATCAGTTCCCGCACGGGGGTATAAGCAATGATCGAGATCACCAGGACCAGGAAGAGGAAGATCCCGAGACCCAGGATCGCCATCACGTTCAGCCTGGTAAGCCTCAGGTTCAGCACTTCTTCAAACGTCTCATCGCGATATATCGAAAGCCGGTATTTATGCCTGAACTTTTCCCAGAAGGATTTTTTTTCGGATTTTTCGGACATTGCGTGCGGTTGTTTTGGCAAATATATGAAAAAAGGGACAAAGTAGGGACAAGGGACAAGGGACGAGGGACAAAGGGACGGGGGACAAGGGACGAGGGACGAGGGACAAGTAAAGATTATTTGTTATCGCGAATAGCCAATGATTTGATTAATCCTGTCAGCATCCTGATAATTCCCTCCAGCTTTACCTGCATAGTATCACAGGTATTTGTTGTGATATATCCCAGGTTATATGACACGATCAAATGCGTTTCCAGTTCTGCCGCTGACCCCAGGGATACATATAAAAACTGTATGTATTCTTTTGTACTTCTGCGGGCGCATCCTTCAGCAATATTGGCTGGGATAGAAACAGCAGCACGCCTGATCTGGTTTACTATACAATAAATCTCCTCTTTTGGGTATGATTTTGTAAGCGTGTAAATTTCAGTTACCATGGCAATACTCTTTTGCCAAACCTGAAGGTCTTTGTGTGTATTCATTTGTAAATGATTTTGCCTAACGTGATTTAAGATCTGAAGATATTAGAAATTTTCCAATAAACTCGTCCCCTGTCCCCTGTCCCTTTGCCTGTCCCTCGTCCCCTGTCCCTTTTCCTGTCCCTCTGCCTGTCCCTCGTCCCCTGTCCCTTGTCCCTAATACGCCCTGACGTTCCTTCCCTCGATGAAATTGATGAACGACCGGTTGACCACGCGGTTACCGCCAGGGGTGGGGTAATTACCGGTAAAGTACCAGTCACCCAGATGATCCGGGCAAGCGAGGTGCAGGTTGTCAATGGTCTGGTATACGATCCTGATCTCAGCCCCAATATCAGGGGTTTTGAGCATCTGCGCAATTTTCTCGGAGATGCGTTCGGGGGTAAAGGGACGGTAGATCTCTTTTACATGGTTTATGATCTCTTCCTTGGGGAGGTTCTCACTGGCCTTGGCCTTGCGGTAAACCTCATTGATCACGTTTTCCATGCCGGTTTCCTTCAGCAGGGCGACGGCGGCTTTGAAAGCAATAAAATCACCGAGCTTGGCCATATCGATGCCATAGCAGTCGGGATACCTGATCTGCGGGGAGGAGGAGACGATCACTATGCGCTTGGGCTTCAGCCGGTCAAGTATTTTTATGATGCTGTACTTCAGCGTCGTGCCGCGAACGATCGAGTCGTCGATTACGACCAGGTTATCGGAGTGCTGCCGGACGGTGCCGTAGGTAACGTCATACACATGTCCCACCAGGTCGTCACGGCCGGCATCCTGGGTTATGAACGTCCGCAGCTTGATGTCTTTGAGGGCGACCTTTTCCACACGGGGTTTCAGGTAGATGATGCTGTCGAGATCTTCTTCCGTGAGGTCTTTACCAAGCCGGATGATCCTTTTCTTTTTCTCATCTTTCATGATTTTTTCCACGCCGCGGATCATCCCGTAGAAAGCGGATTCAGCGGTATTGGGTATGAAGGAGAACACCGTGTTTTCGAGGTCTCCGTCGACCGCGGTAATCAGCTGCGGCGTCAGCAATTCGCCGAGTCTTTTCCGCTCGTTGTAGATATCCTGGTCGCTTCCGCGGGAGAAATAGATCCGTTCGAAGGAACAGCTGCGTTTTTCAAAGGGGCCCCGGATATTCTCGACGGCCACGGCACCGTTTCTACGGATGATCAGTCCTGAGCCGGGGGGTAGCTCCGTAACGTCGGACGTATCCACGTTCAGCACCGTCTGGATAGCCGGGCGTTCGGAAGTCACCACCACAATTTCGTCGTTGTGGTAATAAAACGCCGGCCGTATGCCCCAGGGATCGCGGATCACAAAGGCATCGCCATGACCCAGCAAACCGGCGATCACGTATCCCCCGTCCCATCTTTTGCTGCTTTCGCGCAGCACGTTGCCCACGTTAAGGCTTTCGGCGATGAGCTCTGAAATTTCAATGTTCTCATGGCCCTGTTTTTTGAACTGGTCGAAGTTACGCTGGATCTCACGATCGAGAAAATGGCCGATATTCTCGAGCACCGTGACGGTATCGGAGAAGTCGCGCGGATGCTGTCCGAGGTCCACGAGGATCTGGAAGAGCTCATCCACATTGGTGAGGTTAAAGTTCCCAGCCAGGAGCAGGTTTCGTGTTTTCCAGTTATTCATGCGCACCACCGGGTGCACCCTTTCGATATCGTTGTTGCCGTATGTGCCGTAGCGCAGGTGCCCGAGCAGTAATTCCGCCGCAAAGGGAAGGTTTTCCTTCGCCCAGATAGGATCGTTGAGCACCTCGGGGGTTACCTTGTCGTACTGTTTGTGAAGGGCTTTGAAGACATCATTGATGGCGGCCTGTTTGATCGAGCGTTCACGGTGGATAAAGGGCTTGCCCGGTTTGAGGTCGAACTTGACCGAAGCGATGCCGGCGCCGTCCTGTCCCCGGTTATGCTGTTTTTCCATCAGGAGGTAGAGCTTGTTGAGCCCGTATTTCCAGGTGCCGTATTTGAGCTGGTAATATTCAAGCGGTTTCAACAGCCTTACCAGCGCTATCCCGCATTCATGATTAATGGCATCTGTCATAATGCATAGAAAAGATCAGGTTAATCGGGAAAGGCGACAATGTCTTCACGGATAAAGGCGTCGGGATAATCATTTTCCATCAATTTAAGAAACTTCCACGCTTCGCTTTTTGTTCGAAAATCTCCCACATAGACCTTAAAATAGGGATATTCAAATTTCTTATAGCTTTTTGCATCTTCGAACCGGCTGATGAATTTAGCCCTTTCCTGGTCGGCCTTTTTATTGGCTTCCTGTCCTGAATCGAGATAAATACAGATCCTGTAGCCCCGGATGCCATTGATCTTTTTCTGCTGGCTAAGATGCAGGTTCACCATATTCCGGATGTTGACATCCTGGGTAATGCGGACGGTACCCTCGCCGGGTTGGTGTGATTCGAGCCAGGAGAAAATGTCGGAGGGGGGTTGTGCCAGGGTGGTTCCGGCAAATATGGCGGCAAGCAGAAGGATTAGCGTAACAGCAGCTTTATGCAACATAAGTTGTATGATGTGGCTGCAAATTTAAGAAAAAAAAAGAAAGAAGTCAGATATGGATGCACATCATCGCAAATTCGCGGGAACATCAATGACCTGAGTTTCGTGCACATCGATTCTTTTGGTCATCAACCCGGAACGGGTTTTAACATAGCCCTGCATATCCACGGAGACCTTTTTTTTGCGTGACAGGGTGTAGAGTGTGGAGGCGCTGGTAAGCATGTTGGCGATCTCCAGGGAAAAGTTCATGCGGTAGGAGGAATCGGAGCGGGCGGGGATCCGGACTTTGTCGGGACTGCTCAGTGTGCCGATGAAATTTCCGTCAACAGAAGTTTTCAGGTTGACTTCCCTGACCTGGAAACCGAAGCCGGATGGATTATGAACTCCGATGTCAGCTGAAAAGCTGACGCTGTTATTTTCCATGCCTTTCAGTGTAAATCCGTCGGCCCCGGTGAAGGTGATGTCGTTCAGGCCGCTGCAGGAGAGGAGGGTGGTAAGGAAAACAATTACTACAGAAAAGCAAGGCGTTTTTTTCATGATTAAAAGGAGTAATTAACATCGAACAAGGAACACTGATTTCAGAATTTCGAAGTTGGTTCGAACTCCGAAGTTAGTTCGAAATTCATCATTCGGTGTTCCCTGTTCATTATTTTAAATTCCGCGGGCCACCAGGTCACCCACCTCGCTGGTTCCCATGCCCATCTTTCCTGCGGCCAGGCTTTTGATCTTGCCGGATGCCAGGGAATTGCTGACCGATTTGTCGATGGCCCCGGCCGCCTCATTCTCGCCAAGGGTTTCGAGCATCATGCCACCGGCGCAGATAGCGGCCAGGGGATTGATGATGTTCATTCCGGAATACTTGGGAGCTGATCCGCCCATGGGTTCGAACATGGAGACGCCCTGGGGATTGATATTTCCGCCGGCGGCAATACCCAGTCCGCCCTGGATCATGGCGCCCAGGTCGGTGATGATGTCGCCGAAAAGGTTTTCCGTAACGATCACGTCGTAGAACTCAGGAGATTTTACCATCCACATGTTGCAGGCATCCACGTGGTTGTAATCCTGCTTTACATCGGGGTATTCGGCATCGCCGATCTCCTTGTGGGCGCGCACCCACAGGTCGCCTGCATAGGTAAGCACATTGCATTTGTGCACCAGGGTCAGCTGTTTCCTGCGGTTCCTTTTCCGGGTGTATTCATAGGCATAGCGAATGCACCGGTCGACCACCGGCCGGGAATAGACCATCACCTGGGTGGCCACCTCGTAGGGAGTGCCCACCTGCACTGCACCACCGACGCCGGTGTAGATGCCGCCGGTGTTTTCACGGATCACAACAAAATCGATGTCTTCCGGCCCCTTGTCTTTCAGCGGGGTGTCGACTCCGGGATAAAGCTTCACGGGACGCAGGTTGATGTACTGATCGAGGGCAAAGCGGCTCTTGAGCAGGATGCCTACCTCAAGGATGCCGGGTTTTACATCGGGATGTCCGATAGCGCCAAGAAAGATGGCATTGAACTTTTTTAGTTCGCCGATGGCGGAATCAGGAAGCGTTTCCCCGGTGCGGAGATACCTGTCCCCTCCGAAATCGAAATACTGGTAGTTCAGGCTAAATCCGAACTTGGCAGCGGCGGTATTCATAACCTTGATACCCTCTTTAACCACTTCGGGACCGGTGCCGTCTCCCGGAATAACAGCGATGTTGTAAGACTTCATATGGTTGTTTGATTTATTGTGATTTATTTATTCATTTATCTTTTTTGAAACCAAATAAGGGACGAGGGACGAGGGACAGGGGACAGGGGACAAGGGACGAGGGACATGAAAAGCATGTCTCCCCGTCCCTTGTCCCCTGTCCCTCGTCCCTGCTTCATATATTGGCATTGTGTTCGATGATGTTCAGCATTTTCATGGTAGCCTTGATGGCCGCAACCGTCTGGTCGGAATCGAGTCCGCGGGTCTTGAATTCTCTTCCCATCCGCCAGGTAATGACTGTTTGCACCAGGGCGTCGGTCTTCCCTCCGGGGGGAATGGATACGGAATAGTCGAGCAGGGCAGGCAGTGATTTTTCGAGTCGGACATATATTTTCCGCAGTGCCTTCATAAAGGCGTCATATTGTCCGTCACCGTTGGAGGTTTCTTCATAAATAGCATCACCGATCTTAATTTTGAGGCTGGCCACCGGCTTCAGTTCATTGGCCGTGGAGAGCGAGAAATTCAGGATGCTGATGTGTTCATCGATGGACTTGCTTCGCAGCACGTCGGAGATGATGTAGGGAAGGTCCTCCTGGGTTACAGATTCCTTTTTATCACCCAGTTCGATAATGCGTTCGGTGACCTTGCGCATGGAGGCATAATCGAGCTCGATGCCCATTTCCTCGAGGTTCTTGCGGATATTGGCCTTCCCCGATGTTTTGCCCAGGGCGTAGAGCCTTTTGCGGCCGAAACGTTCAGGGAGCAGGTCGTTATAATAGAGCTGGTTTTTCTGATCGCCGTCGGCATGGATACCGCTGGTCTGTGTAAACACGCTGTCGCCGATCACCGGTTTGTTGGGCGGCACCCGGATGCCGGAATAGGATTCCACCAGCTTGCTGACCCGGGTAAGTTTGGATTCCCGGAGGGACATGGAATATTGAAAATGATCCTTGACAATGGCGATCACGCTGGAAAGGGGAACGTTGCCGGCCCTTTCTCCCAGACCGTTCACCGTGGTATGGATGCAGGTGATACCGGCCCTGATGGCTGAAAAGACATTGGCTGCTGCCAGGTCATAGTCGTTGTGTGCATGAAAATCCAACTTCAGTTTTGGATACCGGTCGATGATTGCCTTGCAGAAATCGTAGGTTTCCATGGGATTGAGAATGCCCAGCGTGTCGGGGAGCATGATTCGGTCCACCGGAAGGCCCTTCAGGGAGTCGATCATGAACATCACGTAGTCGGGTGAGTGCCGCATGCCATTTGACCAGTCCTCGAGATAGACGTTTACGCGGAGGCCCTGTTCAACGGCCAGGGTAACCACCTGCCGGATATCGGCCGCATGCTGCTCGGGTGTTTTCTTCAGCTGGTCGGTGACGTGCTTCAGGGATCCCTTGGTGAGGAGGTTCATCACCTTGCAGCCGGCTTCACGGATCCAGTTGATGGAGACGTCGCCGTCAACAAAGCCCAGGACCTCAATTTTTTCGAGGTGGTTGTGCCTGCCTGCCCATGCCGATATTTTCCTAACGGCTGCAAACTCTCCTTCAGAAACCCTGGCTGAAGCCACTTCGATCCGGTCGACCTTCAGATCATCGAGCAGCAATTTGGCGATGCTGAGCTTTTCCTCGTCGGTGAAAGAAACCCCGGAGGTTTGTTCCCCGTCGCGGAGGGTGGTGTCCATAATGGTTATTTTCATAGCAGTAGGTTTAGAACAAAGAACAAAAGAACCAAGAACCAAGAGTCAAGACATCAAGAATTTACTTATGGTTCATAATTTATTGGTTCTATCAATAATAGTATTTTTAAAAGAATAAATCATTTTCTGAATTTCCTGGATTTTGGTAAGGATCGGATCACATTTATCATTATTAATAAAATTGAGATCAGCAGCCAACATAAAGAGTGTTTCAAATTCAAAATATATAGAATATTTGCTGGTATAGAAACTGCTGCTCTTTGAATCTGTGATATTAACCCAAATTTTTCGTCCTTGGGGAAAATAAGGGTAAGGGCGTAACAGTCCTTAACCAGTAATCGTGCTTTTTGCCATATTTTCAATTCTTTATAATTGTGCATCTGGTTTTGAATCTTGGTTCTTGAGTCTTGGTTCCTGGTTCTATTTCTTATTTTCAAATTCCTCAATCCTATCCTTGATGCTCAACAAATAATCAATATCATCATACCCGTTCAGCAGGCAGGTTTTTTTGTAGGTGTTGATGTCGAATACTTCTTTCTGGCCGGTGGACAGGATGATCACCTCCTGTTTTTCGAGATCGATCTTCACTTCTGTGCGGGGGTGGGTCTCCAATGCCCTGAAAAGCGCGGCGAGAAAAGCTTCGGAAACCTGCACCGGCAGCAGGCCGTTGTTCAGCGCATTGTTCTTGAATATGTCCGCGAAGAAGCTTGAAATCACGACACGAAAGCCGTAGTCGAACAGAGCCCATGCGGCGTGCTCGCGACTCGAGCCGCTGCCGAAGTTCCGGCCGGCGACCAGGATCTTTCCCGCCCATGCCGGATTGTTCAGCACAAAGTCACTTTTGGGCTCATTGGCTTTCCCGTAGCGCCAGTCGCGGAACAGGTTCTCACCAAAACCCTCACGGGTGGTGGCTTTCAGGAACCTGGCCGGTATGATCTGATCGGTATCCACGTTCTCGATGGGAAGCGGCACACAGGTGGAGGTTAAGGTGACAAATTTTTCTATTGACATGGTATCTTTTTGTTGTGATTGTTGTGGTTGTTGTGATTGTTGTGATTGTTGTGGTTGTTGTGGTTGTTGTGGTTGTTGTGGTTGTTGTGGTTGTTGTGGTTGTCTTAACCCACAACATTCTTCTACAGAAACTCCCTCGGATCCGTGATCTTTCCCGTTACGGCTGCTGCTGCCGCGGTAAGCGGACTGGCCAGGAGGGTGCGGGCACCGGGACCCTGGCGGCCCTCGAAGTTCCGGTTGGAGGTAGAAACTGCATATTTCCCTTCCGGGATCTTATCCTCGTTCATGGCCAGGCAGGCTGAACATCCGGGTTGCCTGAGCTCAAAACCTGATTCGGCGAGCATTTTATCAATGCCCTCTTTGAGGGCCTGTTTTTCGACCTGTTTGGAGCCCGGAACGATCCAGGCGGTTACGTCGGGAGACTTCTTTTTCCCCTGCACGAACTTTGCAAATTCCCGGAGGTCTTCTATGCGACCGTTGGTGCAGCTTCCGACGAACACATAATCCACCGGCTTGCCGGCCATGGGGGTTCCGTTTTCATAACCCATGTATTGCAGGGCTTTTTGGAAGGAGGGCCTGGTGTTCTCGGGAATATCGTCCAGGTTGGGGATGCGCCCGGTAATGCCTACGCCCATGCCCGGGTTGGTACCAAAGGTGATCATGGGCTCAATATCGGACGCCTGGTAATTCAGCTCGAGGTCGAAGACAGCATCGGGATCGGAATACAGTGTTTTCCAGCCGGCGAGTTTATTATCCCATTCGGCGCCCTGGGGGGCAAAAGTCCTGCCTTTCACATAGCTGAAAGTAATTTCGTCGGGTGCGATGAGGCCCCCCCGGGCACCCATCTCGATACTCATGTTGCACACCGTCATGCGGCCCTCCATGCTCAGGCTGCGGATGGCCGACCCGGCATATTCAATGAAATAGCCGGTGCCGCCACTGGCGGAAATTTTGGAAATGATATACAGGATGATGTCTTTGGCAGTGACACCCTTTCCCAGGGTGCCCTCGACCGTTATGCGCATTTTTTTCGGCTTGGGTTGCAGGATGCACTGGGTGGCCAGCACCATTTCCACTTCGCTGGTCCCGATCCCAAAAGCAACGCATCCGAAGGCGCCGTGGGTGGAAGTATGGCTGTCACCGCAAACGATGGTCATGCCCGGCTGGGTAAAACCCAGTTCGGGTCCGATCACGTGCACGATGCCCTGGAAGGGTGTATTGAGACCGTAGAGCTGAATGCCGTGTTTGCGGGTATTTTCCGTAAGCTTGTCGACCTGGGTGCGCGACAGGATGTCGTGTATGGTCATGTGCTGGTTGATGGTGGGCACATTGTGATCGGGCGTGGCGATTGTCTTTTCCGGTCTGAAAACATTCAGTCCACGCTTGTCGAGACCGCCAAATGCCTGCGGACTGGTTACCTCATGGATCAGGTGCCTGTCGATATACAATACGCAGGGACCATCCTTGATCTCAGTGACCACATGAGCATCCCATACCTTGTCGAATAATGTTCTTCCCAATGGTGTAAAATTTAATTAATACATACAATAACAAGTCATCAGCCGATTTTGTTAATGGCATTTATAAATGCTTCCACTGAAGCGGTGAGGATATCGGTATTGCCGGCAAATCCGTAATAGAAATTGCCACGGTTCTCGATCTGGATGTGTACCTTGCCCACATCATCACTGCCCCGGGTGATGGCCTGAACGAGGTATTCCTCGAGCCGGATGTTGTGGCGCACGAGCGAGCGGACGGCTTTGAATGAAGCGTCGACAGGTCCGTTGCCTGCCTCGGTGGCCGTGAATTTTTCACCACCGATATTTAGTGTTACGGCAGCCATGGGAATGGTGGATTTACCGGAGATGATCTGCAGGTGCTCGAGTTTGATCCCCTTGCCGCCGAAGGCTTCTTCGTTGCCCACGAGCATTTCCAGGTCCTCGTCCTTTACCTCTTTTTTACGGTCGGCCACTTCCAGGAACTTCTCGTAAATAACTTCCAGGGCTTCCCCTTCAATTTTGTAGCCGAGATTCTGGAGGCGATGTTTCAGGGCAGCCCTGCCGCTGCGGGCGGTAAGGGCGATGATCGATTCGCTGATGCCCACTTCCACCGGGTCGATAATTTCATAATTCTCCCGGTTCTTCAGCACGCCGTCCTGGTGAATGCCTGAGGAATGGGCAAAGGCATTGCGTCCTACAATGGCTTTGTTGGGCTGCACCGGCATGTTCATCAGGGAGGCGATCATGCGGCTGGTCTTGTAGATGTTTTCGGTGACAATACCGGTTTCAATACCGAGGTGCTTGCGGCTTCTCATGATCATGGTCACTTCCTCGAGCGAGGTATTGCCGGCCCTTTCGCCGATGCCGTTGATGGTAACTTCAACCTGCCGGGCACCGTTGAGCACACCGGATACCGTATTGGCCGTGGCCATGCCCAGGTCGTTATGGCAGTGCGTGGAAAGCACGGCTTTATGAATTCCCTTGACATTTTCGGCCAGGTACTTGATTTTCTGCCCGTATTCTTCGGGGAGGCAGTAGCCCGTGGTATCGGGTATATTCAGGACCGTGGCGCCGGCTTTGACCACCGCCTCGATCACCCGGGCCAGGTATTCATTGTCACTGCGCCCGGCGTCTTCAGCATAAAACTCAACGTCCTCCACATACTTCTTCGCATATTTAACGGCTGCCACAGCCCTTTCAATGATTTCCTCAGGGGTGGCGTTGAATTTGTATTTGATGTGATAGGGAGAGGTGCCGATCCCGGTATGGATGCGTTTCCTTTTGGCATACTTCAGGGCATCGGCGGCAACATCAATATCTTTTTCAACGGCACGCGTCAGCGCGCATATCACGGGTTCCTTAACTACTTTGGAGATCTCTTCCACCGAGTGAAAGTCGCCCGGACTGGATATCGGAAAGCCCGCTTCGATGATATCGACACCGAGCGCTTCCAGGGCCCTGGCCACTTCGATTTTTTCAACGGTATTCAGCTGACAGCCCGGAACCTGTTCTCCGTCCCTGAGCGTCGTGTCGAAAATGTATAACCTGTTACTCATAATGCAAGGTATTAATGGTTAATTAAAAGAGCCATTCCCTGGGTGAGAATGGCTCCTTATATGATTGCTGTGCAGATATACCATTCTCACGCCGGCGCCTGAAGCAGACCGAGCAGCATAATGCCGAGAATGATAACCTGTTTTCCCATGTTGCAATTTTCAGAGGCCAAAGATAATGATAAAAATCATATTTCAAAATTTATAGGAAAAAAGGCTGAAGGTATTTAGGCTTAAGGCTGAAGGTATTTAGGCTGAAGGCCAAAGGTAATCAGGCGGGAGGTTTAAGCCTTAAGTCTTTAGCCTTAAGCCTTTAGCCTTAAGGCTAAGATTCCATCGCCTTTGCCAGCTCATCCGTCATTTCGAGGTTGTGGTAGACATACTGCACATCATCCACATCTTCGAATTCCTCGATGATCCTCAGCACTTTCTGGGCTGTTTCGAGGTCGAGCTTCTTGGTGTCATTGGGAATGCGCTGCAACTGGGCGTTCTCAATTTTAATGCCCATTTCATCGAGTTTCTTCTGCACCTTGCCGAAGTCTTCCACGGCGCTGGTGATCATGAATACATCTTCGGTGAGTTCAATGTCCTCCACGCCGGCGTCGATGATCTCGAGCTCAAAAGCTTCGGGGTCAAGGGTGCCCCTGGGAACCGTGAACACGCCCTTGCGGTCGAAGATAAAGGCAAGCGATCCGTTGGTACCCAGGTTCCCGCCACGCTTGTTGAAGATCGCGCGGATGTTCGACACCGTCCGGGTGTTGTTGTCGGTCAGGCATTCGATAAATATGGCAATGCCACCCGGGGCATATCCTTCATAGGTAACCTCCTGAAGATTGGCACTTTCATTGCTGGCTTTGTTGATCGCGCGATCCACATTGTCCTTGGGCATGTTGGCCCCTTTGGCATTCTGGATGGCCAGCCGCAGCCGCGGATTGTGTTCGGCTGACGGGCCGCCTTCCTTGACGGCCATTTGAATTTCCTTTACGATGCGGGAAAAGATCTTTCCCCGTTTGGCATCGAGCGCTCCTTTCTTGCGTTTGATGGTGGACCATTTACTATGACCAGACATAGGACAGTTTTTGATTTGTTCTCAGAAAGATGCAAAAATAATAAAAGGCATTTTAAAACCCGGACAGTATAACTTAAAAAAAATGCTTAACTTTTAAGTTTCTGTTGTGTTTGTACTGTAAAGTCAATACCTGTCACCATGAATCTCAAAAAACCTGTCCTGTGGGTTTCACTGATTCTGACCGTGATTGTTTTGATGCTGGCCGGTTTTGCCAATGAGGATGCCCGTTACCGGAAGATCCTCACTGCTCTTCAGAAATTCTCCTACGGCTATCCCCAGCAGAAAGTATTCCTGCACCTCGATAAAGGGCAGTACCGCGGAGGCGAGATCATCTGGTTCAAAGCCTACCTGGTGGATGCCCGCAACCACATGCCCGATACCCTGAGTACCAACCTGTACGTAGAACTTGTAGGGCCTGGTCAGCGGATCGAAATCAAGCGTCTGCAGATGGCCACAGGATTCGGGAAGGGAGATTTCCGGCTTTCGGATACCTTACCGGAGGGGCAATACCAGCTCAGGGCTTTCACCAACTGGATGCAGAACTTTGATCCCGCTTTTTATTTTACCCGGACTTTCCAGCTGATCAATCCGGGGTACAGCAAGCTAATTTCGCCCAGGCAGGCAAAGTCCAACCGGAAAGAAGTGGACAACCTGGATAAGCTTGCGGCGGAATTCGATCTGCAGTTCATGCCTGAAGGAGGCGCCCTGGTAAACGGACTGGAAAACGTGGTGGGTTTCAAGGCCGTGAACAAACTGGGATTGGGGGTATCAGCGGAGGGCAGCATCCTGGACGACCTGGGAAAAACCATAACGACGTTCAGCAGCTTTTATAAAGGCATGGGGACTTTTTCCTTTACTCCGGAAAAGGGAAGGAAATATATAGCGGTGATGACCCGCCAGGGCAAAGAATTACGTTTTGCCCTGCCCGTTGCGCAGGAAACCGGACTGATCATGCACGTGGAGGATCAGCGCGACAGGATCATCCTGTCGCTGCGCTCCAACAGGCCGCCCACCAGTGATCCCGTTGCCAATGAAGTGATCCTGGCCGGGCAGTCAGGCGGGACCCTGTATTATCACAATATCCTTTCCCTGGAAAATGGCCAGGCTGCTGTCACTATTCCCAAATCGATGTTTCCCGGCGGGATCATGCAGCTCACCGTTTTCTCGGGGAGGGGTGAACCGGTTGCCGAGCGTCTGGTTTTCATCAACCGGATCCCTTTCATGCGGATACAGTTCAAGGCATCGGATACCCTGACGGAAAAGGGCACTAAAATTATTTTCGACATCACCACCACCGACCTGCAGCGGAATCCCCTGCCCGCCAGCCTGTCGCTGGCAGTTACCCGGGAAACGGAACGGGATTCCTCAGGCAGTGTCAATATCATCAGCCACCTGCTGCTTACTTCTGATCTGAAGGGATATGTCGAGGATCCGGCCGGATACTTCAAAGACCAGTCGCCATCTACCCTGAAGGCGCTGGATAACCTAATGCTGACACAGGGCTGGAGGCGGTTCGACTGGAACAGGATCCTGGCCGGTGAATACCCCAAAATCCTTTATCAGGAAGAAAAGGGACTGACCCTCTCCGGCCAGATCACGAACAATCTTTTTGACATTCCCCTGAAAAACTGCAAGGTACAGCTTTCCATCATGGATGCTTACAACGATGTTTTTACCCAGCAGACCAGTAAAAAAGGGTATTTCCTATTCGAAAACCTGGTTTACTATGACACGATCAGTGTGAAGATTGAGGCCTGGCGGCCCTCAGGACGCAGAAATCTGGTAATTGTGCTGCCGGAAGAAAAAATCCGGGAGGCGTCCGTGCAGCAGGGTGAGTACCAGCTGACCACGTTATCCGAAAGGGATAACAGGGCCTACCGGTCGGAGAAGTCGGCAGAAGCCACAGCTTCCTATAAGAAAGAGCAGGAACGCCTGGAGCAGGAGCGCCGCGACGGGATGACCAGCATTTATGGCACGCCCGACAATGTGCTTCGCTCAGAAGATTTTCCCAAAGGAGCCAGAAATATCCTGGAGGTAATGCAGGGCAGGATCCCAGGGGTGAACATTATCGGTGACCAGGTGATGATCCGCGGGCAAAACACGTTAACAGGAAATTCGGCCCCCTTGTTTCTGATCGACGGGATTCCTACGCATGACGTGCAGTCGGTTATGGCCATACCCGTTGAGGACATTGACCGGGTGGAAGTCCTGAAAGGTCCCAGAGCAGCCATTTATGGTGCACGGGGCGCCAACGGCGTCATTGCCATCTATACGAAACACGGGCAGTTTGTGAAGCGGGGTGTGGTGGAGTTCGACATGCTGGGATATAGCAGGCCGCGACAGTTTTACCAGCCGAAGTATGTTCCCGAGACCGAACCGCCCCTTACCTATACTCTGTTATGGATACCTGAAATCCGGACCGGTGAAAACGGCAAGGCCCGGATCGTGTTTGATAAGCCCGGCGTGAACGGTGATTACCGTTTCATCATCCAGGGATTATCCCTCAAGGGTCATCCGGGCGCTACGGAGGCGGTTATCAGCAGCCAGTAAATCAGTATTCCTGCTGGTCGGTATTTACCATCGGAACAAAACGTACCGGTAAAACTTCCTTTTGGGTCAGGGCCCCGTTCTTTTTAACCAGGACCACCAGCTCCTGGTTATTCCTGACACCAACAGGGATGATCATTTTTCCGCCTTCCGCGAGCTGATCGGCAAGCGGTTGCGGTACATGCGTGGGCGAGCAGGTCACGATAATGCTGTGATAGGGAGCATGTTCCGCCCAGCCCTGATAGCCGTCGCCGGTGCGCACCCTGATGTTTTTGTACCCAATGACGGAGAGCAGCTTCCTGGCCTTTTCCGCAAGCCCCGGTATGATCTCCACGGTAAATACCGAATCACAGATTTCTGCCAGAATGGCTGCCTGGTAGCCTGATCCCGTGCCGATTTCCAGTACTTTTGAGTGAGTCCTGAGGCCGAGGGCTTCCGTCATGAAGGCCACAATGTATGGCTGTGAGATGGTCTGTTCCCATCCGATGGGAAGCGGGTAGTCTCCGTAGGCATTGGCCGCCAGCTCGGGAGGGACAAAGAGGTGTCTTTCAACCTTGCGCATGGCATTCAGCACCCGTACATCACTGATTCCCCTGGCTTCGATCTGCTGGATGACCATCATTTCCCTTTTGTTCCTGTAATCGGAGCCGTTTTGTGAATGGCCCCTGCAACAGGCGAGGAGGAGGCACATGGTTATGGATAGTTGATAGTTAATAGTTGTTGGTTGTTGGTTGATGGTTGTTGGGTGATGGTTGTTGGTTGTTGGTTGTTGGGTAATAAAATTACGAAAAATGGGGGCTCATGTCAAGAATATTTAAACATTTAGTAACAAATACATTGTCAGTTATGTATACAAGGAAGGTCGGTACCAAACGACAACCTTATGAAGACAGTTTTATTCTTAATGCTTTGGTTTGCAGGGATTTCACTTGCAGCACAGACCTCATCGAAGAACGATGAGATGAAGCTCGAGGCAGATTATTTATTAATGTTGAAGGATTACGGGAAAGCTCTGGACATGTACCTGAAAATCCTGAGGACAGAGCCCGGGAATGCGGACATCAAGCACCGCGCCGGTATCTGTTATCTGAATTCGGAAAATGATAAAGAAAAGGCCATTCCATACCTCGAGGAGGCCGTGCAAAAAGTCTCTGCAAAGTACAATCCCAACTCGCTCAAGGAGGAAAACGCCTCTTTTGAGGCCTATTTCACCTTAGGCAGTGCATACCGGGTGAACAATGAGCTGGACAAGGCCATTGAAGCCTATACAAAATTCAAGGAATATGTGGAGCCGGGCGATGAATACAACATCCGGGTGGCCGATCAGTATATCCGCAGCTGCAACCTGGCCCGGCACATGCTGCAGCACCCCGGGCTGCTGGAGACCAATAATGTGGGCGGCGTGGTCAACAATGAAAGGCCCAACTTCAATGCCGTGGTTTCGGGCGATGGAAAGATCCTTTTATACACCTCCCCGGGCAGGCTGGGCTATGAAATTTTCCAGTCGGTACGGGCCGACACGGGCTGGACGGTCCCTAAAAACATTACCTCCGTGCTGGGTACGGGAAAATTCATGAAGACCTGCGACCTTTCCTATGACGGGCTGACCCTGTTGCTGGCCCTGGATGATCCGGAGAATTCCGATATTTTCATCAGCCGGTTCAACAAGGGCCGGTGGTCAAAGGTAGAACCGCTGGGAAAGAACATTAACGGTAAAACGCAGGAAACCCATGCCAGCCTGTCGTTTGACAATACGGTGCTCTATTTCACCAGTAACCGGAAAGGCGGGGAAGGTGATCTGGATATCTATAAATCAGTACTGGATTCCAAAGGGGAGTGGGGGAAGGCAGTAAACCTGGGACCTGAAGTGAACACCCCTTTCAATGAAGAAACGCCCTTTGTGACCGAAGACGACAAGCTGCTTTATTTCAGCTCAGAGGGTCATGACGGTATTGGCGGATACGATATTTTCCGGTATGATCTCAAAAGTTTCGGTTCAGTGGTAGAAAATATGGGCTACCCGTTAAATACCACCGACAACAACCTGTTCTATTACCCCACAGATAACGGCAAATCGGCATACTATGCCCTTACCGGTCCGAATACCTTTGGGGCCAGGGATATTTACCAGGTGACCGTGAAAGAAGCACCCCCGGAACCGGAGTTGCTGGCAGTTTCAGAACCGGAGATACCCCAGGATACTATCCCCGTGGTGATGGCAGCTGTTGCGGAGGTGCCCCAGGAAACGGTTTCAGCCGTTGCAGAAGCGCCTGCGGAAGTTCCTGCTGAAGTTCCTGCGGAAGTGCCTGCGGAAGTGCTCCCTGAAGCGCCTGAAAATGTAATTGCGGAAACGCCTGAAAATGTACCTGCTGAAGTACCCGTGAATCCTGTAGTCTATACTCCCGCTGATACCGGAACCCGTTCTTATGCCATACAGATCATGGCCCTGAGAAAGCCTGTTGACCTGAACCGTTTCAGGGGTTTGCCGGGCCTCGCTGTTACTTACAATGGCGACCAGTGGTACCGGTATACCCTGGGCAGCACCACCGAGGAGCAGGAAGCGTCCAGGATCCTTTCAGACCTCATTGCAAAGGGTTACCGGGATGCATTCATCCGGAGGAAGAGCATTGTCCCCTTGTTTACCATACAGGTGATGGCAGTACCGGGTCCTGTGGTCGATCTTTCAGGTTTCAGCAATCTGACGGAGATTTCAGCCCGGAAGGGGGAGGACAGTTTTTGCCGGTATACCACAGGAGAGTTTGAAACCCGCGAGGATGCCCTGGCCGGCCTTCAAAAAGTCAGGGAGTCAGGTTATCCCAGGGCCTTTGTAACCAGGATCAAAACTCCACAATAATTCCCACCGTGGGTAAAATGGTACCCTGTCCGTCAGACGGGATAAAGGAAAGCTGGTACCGTTCCACGCCGTTTTCATCGATGTACGGATCATTATCAACCGGTTGTCCCAGGTAGGTAGCTGTGCGTACCAGGTAATCCGGCTGCATCGACTTGAAATTGTACAGGTTCTGGATATCCAGGTAGAAGCTGAGGGACCATTTGGTGAAAAAGTACTTTTTATCGACGCGCACATCCAGCTGGTGAAACACGCCCATTCTCAGGCTGTTGAATTTCGAATAATCGGGATATCCCATTCCTGTTGCATCCCAGTATTCCTTAATGCTTGATTTATCCACATCATAAGGAGTATAAGGGGCCCCGCCTACGAATCTCCACTTTGCACCGGCCGACCAGTTGTGGTTAAACTTCCGGGTAGCCGTGATGTTGATGATGTGGCGGTTGTCCCACGAAGTGGGCACTTCAGGAGCAAGCAGGGAAAGGCTTTCGCTGGTGTTCAGCGTTTCGCTCAGGACATAGGTATAAGATAAGACCAGGTTGAAGCGAAAAAGGTCTCTTGCCCTGCCCAATACCTCGAAACCATAGGCCCTGCCCTTCCCGATACTGTAAACCGGCTCGGCTCCATATATGCCGAAGCCTTCCCCTTTACTGGCGAGAGATACAGAATCTTCAAGGGAAAAAGGATAGTCGCTGTAATTCTTATAAAAACCCTCAACCGAGAACTGGTATTTGTCTTCGGAACGGTATTCCAGTCCCGCCACAAACTGGTTGGACCCGATATATTTAATACCATTTTTCTGATTCACAAGTGTCCCCTGGGGATCACGATATCCGAGCATGGTATAGGGAGGCCTCTGGTAATACCTGCCGGCATTGGCATTCACATACCAGTTATTTACAAGCCTGTAGGAAAGTGAAACCCGCGGAGAAAACTGCTTCAGCGGGTTGCTCATGGAGGAGGCATAGCTGCTTCCGTCAAACCTGACCCCCAGTGAAAGGCTCAGCCGTTCGGCATAGAACAGGCGGCTTAACTGGGTAAAGGCACCGTAATTGAACATGCTGATGTTGGAGGTGTAGGAATAATCCTGCAGAGAGTCATTCACAAAGATGGTATTGCTCGTGGTATTCTCATAGGTGGCATAATCGAGTCCCGCCCCATAAGCCAGTTTTATGCCGTTGCTGAATCGGGTCAGGTGTTCGAACCGGATGCGGTTATCGGCCTCCGAGGAGGAATAGTCATACGTTTTTTCCAACTCGGGATCGTTTTCCAGGTACTTATAGGCGGCATTATTCAGGTAGTTCCGGCTGAGCACCCAGGTGGAACTGCCGTGGTCGTGGAAGTTTTTATACACTACTCCGAAGGTGTAGTTCCATTGCACGTTCACCGGGAGAAAGCCAAGAATATAGCGCTGTCCGGGAGTTTTGTCGGCGTCGAGGTTTAATTCCGACTGGTCATAGGCACCGATGCCAATTACTGAAAGCTCCTTTCTTTCGCCGATTTTGGATTTGACCTTGAACTGAAAATCACTGAAAGTGGGAAGAAAAGGGAGCTCCAGCGCGGCAAACAGCAATTGCAGATAGGATCTCCTTGCAGATACCATGTAGGTGGTTTTCTGTCCAACAGGCCCGTCGAGCGTGAGCGACACTTCGGAAGCCCCGAGGGATCCTTTAAACCGTATTTTGTCGGGGTTGCCGTCGATCAGGCGGAATTCCATCACCGAGCTGAGGGCGTTGCCGTGACTTGCCGGGAAGGCGGCTGAGTAAAAATCGACGCCGCGGACAAAATCGACGTTGATGATGCCTGCGGCACCACCGGAAGCACCCTGGGTAGCGAAATGATTGAGATTGGGTATTTCAACCCCATCGAGAATAAACCGGTTTTCACTGGGACCGCCTCCCCTGACGATCAGGTCGTTGCGGAAGGATACATTGGAGCCCACACCTGGGAATGAGGCAATAACCTTGGAGATGTCACGGTTCCCGCCCGGATTTTGCTCAATTTCCGAGATCTCGATCCGGCGCAGGGAAACCGGGCTTTCCTCCTGGCGGCGAAAGGCAGAGGCCTTGATGGTTACTTCCCCGATTTCGATCTGTCTTACCTGCAGGGGAACGTCAATGAAAGCTTTTTTGGCATTGGTGACATAAACTTCATCGGTCACCGTGCTTTCAAAACCTACGGAGACCACCGTCAGCTTGACATAGCCGGGTTGCAATCCGTTAAAGGTAAAAACGCCCTCCTCATTGGTGAGGGTTGCCGTGCTGGTCCCCATTATTCCAACACTGGCAAACTCAACAGGTTCGTTGCTATCGGCATTGTAAACCCGTCCTTCAATGGCACCCTTGGCGGCAGTCTGCGACCAGGCTTGTGAAAAACAAAAAAAGAATAGTATGAGGGTTGTTAATCGGTTCGTTTTCATCAGAAGGTTCAATAAAGTGTTGATCGATTAACAACAAAACCCGGAGAATGTTTAATGCAAAGGCAGATGTATTAAACAAAATTACCGATCAGTAGAGGGTAATGCCCAACCGGATGGAAAAGCGGTTGTAGGTTTCTTCGCGTTCATAGCTGCCCACCCACCAGTCTTCGAGCTCGTAATGCAGCACATTGTAACGGTAACCCATGGCCAGCACTACCGATGAGCCGCTGTTCACGGGTATGAGGAGCCCGATCTCAGCACCTGCCAGAATCCCCCCGGTTGCCTTTTGGATGCCTTCCATATCGGGTTTCTCCAGTGATACAGAATAGCCTGCCAGACCGCCCATGAAAAATTCACACCGGCCTGCAGGCAGGAACCATTTCAGGTTTACCGCCAGTGGCAGGAGGTTTTCATGCAGCTGTTCAATGCCTGTTGTAATACCGGGTGCCAAACCGTTGCTGAAGCGGTACTGGTGTTCCATCAGGATGCTGAGCGGGGCAGGTTTATCATCGGCAGAAGTGCCGGCCAGGATGCCAAAAGTGGTAAAATTGAGGTATCCGGTTTTTTGTGCGGCGGCTGCGGTAAGGATCAGCAAAGCGATAAGGACAGATATACTTTTTTTCATGCCTGAAATGTTGTTACTTTGATCTCCTGTAAGATGCTAAATCCATGCGGAACGTTGCGTGATTTTTTTTATGGCCACGCAACCCTTTGGTATTTTTACACATCCTGTAATAAACCTTAAAATCACCCGCTATGAAAACATATCTCCGAATTTTTGCCTGGCTGATACTGCCGGCCGCGTTTCTCTCCTGCAAGGATAAAATCGAAGAAACCGTCACGGTGAATGAACCGGTTTATATAACCTACGATGAACTGCGCAATTCTTTTAAGGTTGCAGAAGGTCAGGACATCATTCACCCGGGCAAGATCTATTTTAAAGATAATTACATTTTCGTAAATGAGTATCAAAAAGGGATACATATCATCGATAACAGTGATCCCTCCTCGCCCCAGATCATCAAATTCATAGAGATCCCGGGGAATGTTGACCTGGCCATCAGGGAGGATATCCTTTATGCCGACAGCTATGTTGACCTCGTTGCCATTGATATCAGCGATATGAATAACATCCAAGAGGTAAAGCGCATCCCCAATGCCTTTCCCTATATGATCCCGTTCTGTGAGGATGGTGTGGCGGAGGTTGTGGACGTGAACAAGGGGGTGGTGACCGGATGGAAGACCACCGAGCGCAAAGCCAGTCCCGACGATATTAACAATTTATACCGGGTATACCCGGTGTGGCGGGAGGACATGGTTTTTCTGGCCGATTACAATTCAGCCGCCGGGAACACCGGAAAGACGATTTCGGGCACGGGCGGGTCGCTGGCCAGGTTCACCGTATATGAGAATTATCTCTATGCCGTGGACAACTATGCCCTGCGCCTGTTCAACATTGCCCAGTCAGCCGATCCCGCACCCGAAAAGGAGATTTATGTGGGCTGGAATATCGAGACCCTGTTCCCTTACGAGCAGAAGCTTTTCCTGGGCAGCACCACCGGCATGTACATTTACAGTCTCGCCGACCCTTCAAATCCCGAGTACATATCCACCTTCTGGCATGCCAGCAGCTGCGATCCGGTGGTGGTGGAAGGGGATTATGCCTATGTTACCCTGCGCGCCGGTAATCTGTGCGGCGATAATGTCAGCCAGCTGGATGTAATTGATATTTCCGACATCCAGTCGCCTGCCCTGCTGAAGGAATACCCGATGGAAGAGCCCTACGGACTTGGGATCGACGGGGGCATCCTGTTTGTGTGTGACGGGAATGCCGGACTGAAAATTTATGATGCTACAGATCCCCTGGCGATTGATCAGCATAAACTTGCCCAGTACGGGGATCTGAACGCCTGGGATGTGATTCCCCTGGGGGATGTGTTGCTGATGATCGGCACCGACGGGTTATACCAGTATGATTATTCTGATCCGCAGAACATTCAGGAGCTGAGTGTAATTCCGATCGAAAATCTGCAGCATGGGTTTTAGGCGGTGAGGGCATCAGTCCATCATTTGTCATCCAGTCGCAGTAAGGCAATCTCTTTACTGAAATCCAGGAAGGGGTATAAACCGGTGAGGTGTTCAATCTGCTTCCGCGTATTCAGGAGGAACTTTTTATGGTTAGTTGATTCAGTGTGTAATGGCCGGTGGCCGGCAGCCTTCAGAACGGCTGTCACCCCGGCCATGATTTTTTTGGAGCGGTCATCGAGCCAGGCATCGGAAAACCTTTCCCAGATGTAATGGATGCCCTGTTCCGAGGGATGCAGCATATCCGCCGCATAGAACCGGTAATCACGCAATTCGTCCATATATATTTCATAGGCCGGGAAGTAATACGTTCCAGGGTTCCTGCCGATGATTTCATGGATGCTGTAATGCAGGATCGACTTGCTGAGCTGGTTGTTCTCGGCCCCGTCGGACCAGTGTCGCACCGGGCTCAGGGTAAAGATCACCCTGAGGGCCGGATTAAATTGCCTTAACTCTTGCAGCAGCGCATCATAGCGGCGGATGATCTCCGCAGGATCAGCCAATGTGCGTGTGAATGACGATGCGGGAAGTTTGTGGCAGTTGGCCACGGTTTTCCCGGTTTCCCTGAGCTGGTAGGTGAATGCAGTTCCAAAGGTAAGCAACAGGAAGTCAGCTGTTTTCAACCATTGCGAGCCTGACAGGAATGCCCGGTTGACCAGGGTGAGGCAGGTATCCTGCCGGGGATGGGAGAAGCCTGTATAATGACTGAAACTTAACCACAAGCCATCGTGGTAATGCAATTCCTCCGGGTCAAATTCCTTTCCGGAGATCAGCCTGATGAGGTTGTCTCCTATTGAAAGGGGGTTGAAGAGCGTACCAAAGGGGTTCAGCAGGACAGGAAATTTATGGTCTGCCATAATCTTTCCGATATCGTCGGCAAAACACGATCCCATGAAGACAGATTTCGCGTGGTAGCTTATTTTCATGTCTGGTTCGGGAATGGTAACCCTGGTGCGGAACCTGTCCATCTGAGATCAGCGTTAGCAATTACCGGATAACCAATGCAGCAGGAAGCTGAAAACTTCTTTTTCGCAGATATCATTGTGCAGTTCATGATATCCGCCGGGCCAGTCCTTGAAGGTGGTCCGGATACCGGCATTCATAACAAAGCTGCAGGTGTGCCTGTATGAAGTGATCTGATCGTCGGTACCGTGCATGACCAGCAGGGGAATATTGATCTTGTAAATACTCCTCGAGGCCTTTAATCCGTGGTCCTCGATGTCGAAGTACAGGGCGGGCAGGATGGTGTTGTGCACCAGGGGGTCGTTTACATATTCCTTCGCGATTCCGGGATCGCGTGAAAGATATGCTGCGTTGAGATCTGAACGTACCAGCAATCCCGGCAAGGCATACCTGACCACCTGGGCAAGCGCCAGCATGAACAGTGAGGGTTTGGTGCTGAGGGTGAACCAGGGGGAGGTAATGACTGCGGCATGGGGCATGTAGTTCTGGGAGATCAGGTAATTGACCACGATATTGCCCCCCAGGCTGTGGCCGTACAACACATGCGGAACGCCACCAAAAAGTTCCTGGGCTTTTTGTCGCAGGATGCGGACATCTTCTAAATAACTGCTGAAATTTGCAGCGGCGCCCCGGCGACCCGACGAGCGGCCATGTCCCCTGAGGTCAACGGCGATAACCCCATAACCGTTTTCTGCCAGCCGCAGCGCCCAGTGCTGAAACCTGCCGCTGTGGTCCTTAAAGCCATGCACATAGTTGATGATGGCCCGGGGATGGACATCAGGCATCCAGCTTTGACCATACAGGGAAACCCTGCCGTCGGTTTTCCAGCGATATTCATTATGCATCATGGACAAAAAGGCCTGGGATGGTCAGGTTTTTCGGATATAGGTTTTCAGATGTCGCTCAATCTTTTCGTCATACATGTCATTCAGGGTAATCATGATGGCCGTTTCTTCAACGTCGCCGAAGGTGGCATTCATGGCAGTTCCGAATACCTTCATGGTTGGAGAAAGGTTCATATAGGCATTGATCAGCGGGGGTATGTTCTCTCCCCTGGCCCTGACATTTTGTGACAGCATTTTATAGTCTTCCTGGTATGTATTGCCGCAGAGTACGGATTCAATGATCTTCCGGTCGGTTTTAATTTCAATGGGTTCAAACGGACTCATCAGGTTTTCCTTATCACCGAAGTATTTATTCATGAAAGTGAGGATAAGATCACGGGCTTCACGATTGAAGGTGGTGTACATCGTCACCTTCCCGAAGAAGTATTTGATGTGGGGATTCTTCATCCAGATGGAACCCAGTCCGTCCCAGAGGTTATCCATGGCATAAATGCCTTTGCCTTTCCGGTTGGTTGACTGGTAGGCCGGCTGCACGAACGAGCGTCCCAGTTCGATCATATGGGGCATATAAAAGTCACGGAATTTTTTGGAGAACCTGAACAACCGGGCCGTTGCCAGGTTGCAGTTTCCGTCCGCATCACTGATTGCTTCGGAGCAAATGAAATACCGGTAGCCCCCGAGTATTTCCTTTTCGGCAGGATCCCACACAATCAGTTGTTTATAGGGAACGGGCATGGTATCATAGGCGTCGATGTCCAGTTCCTTTCCGGTTCCTCCGCCGGCTACCCGGAAAGTCATCTCCCGGAGACGGCCGATCTCCGTCATAATGTTGGGAGAATCCTGGTGCGTGACGACATACAGGAGGTTGTTCCCGTTGTTGGTCTGACGCAGCAACTTATCCTCGGTAAGTTCACTTTCGATAAGATCACGATCTACCGGTGGTATGATTGGTTTCATCCCTATATATTAAAATTAGCAGTTACAATCAGGCCTGGATCATGGCCGCATAGGCCCCTGCATCCATCAGGTCATTGACCTGGGCGGGGTCATCGATCTCCATTTTGATCAGCCAGCCGGCGCCAAAGGGATCTTTGTTGATGATCTCGGGTGACTCATTGATTTTGCTGTTCACTTCAAGAACCTTACCGGATACCGGTAAAAACAGATCAGAAACCGTCTTGACTGCCTCGATGGTGCCAAAGGTGCTCCCTTTATCGAGATGGCTGCCCACCGTTTCAATTTCAACAAAAACGATATCACCGAGCTCTCCCTGCGCAAAATCGGTGATCCCTACCAATGCAGTATTGCCTGTGACTTTGATCCATTCATGGTCGGTAGTGTAATGTAAATCGGCTGGAATGTTCATGGTGATGAGTTTGTTAATGGTTGTGAGTTGCAGGTTATTGTTTTAATTGAAATGACGGATAAAAGTAATCAATATTCCTGACAGGAAATATTTCTTTTTGTATTAAAATTATTGTGACAGTGTGAAACGCAGGCTGAATCCAACATTTGTGTCAACCCTGAGGAAGGAGCGGGAGGTATGCGGTTTGTTGAGCGTACGGTCAAAGAAAAACTGGAGGTTGAAGCGTGGTGACAACAGGTAGTCGGTCGTAAACACGATTTTGAATATGCGGTCGCCCTGTGTGATCTGGTCCACTTCATCCATGGAGGTCTGCGCCAGGTAACGGATGATGGTTTTGTTATCCCTCACGGAAAGGTCAAGCTTCAGGTTCAGGTCGCTGTTGTAAGCTTTCTGACCTAACTTGATCGCTACCTCTTTGAAACGGTAACCGCCGCCGATGATGAGTTCATTATTAGAGCTTTCGGTAAGCTGGTTGTTGGCGAGGCTAAGGGCAAGGATTCGGGATTTCCGATATTCCGCACGGGTTATGAGGTTGTTAACCCAGGTTGCGTCGAACCCGATGAGGGGATTCATGTCCTCCCTAATGGAGACTGTATTCATCTGCAGTTCGGGAACGAAGTTGTCCTGGTAATCCCGTACATAACCCAGGCCATCTAAATCATCCTTTACATAAAAGAAGTTGGTGGTGAAGGAATTGATGCTGTAAATCGACCGGTAGGAATGGATGATGTTCAACGTTTTGACATAGCGGCTGATCCATTCGATTTTTGAAAGGCCATCAAAGGTCAGTCGCCAGTTCGGAAGCATGCTGAGATAACCGGGAAAGGTTTCGAGGGTTACCTTATTGGGATCTTTATTGGTATAAGCTGCCAGGAATGCCGGGATGATCACTTCGGGGGATGTGGAGCCGTAACCGTCAGAGTATCCCGGTTCGATGGTATGCTGGATGGATCCCTGGTAACCGTAACCGTTGTTATCAACCCTTTGGTTGTACAACCGGTGTGAAATGGTCTGCCGGTTGACCTTGAACTGTTCGAAGGCAGCTGATCTAAAGCCATTGCTGCTGCTGAGTTTTTCAAACGAAGTACCTATGCTGATGATCGAAATGGAGAAGCCGCCGTTGACCATGCGGTTGCTGAACCGGAACCCTCCATCGGTGGTTACGGTATCGTTGTAGGCAAAATACTCGCTGGTAAAATCAGTATACGTACGAAGGCCTGACAGTTCGATACGGAAACCCCGGAAGGGCTCAAAAGTGCCCTTGATATTGAAGTTTTCGGTTTTCGACATGGTATAGGGGTTGGTGAATGCCGGGTTTCTGGTAAGCCAGTTCTGTTCCGCCGCACGCTTCACAAAGTCTTCATCCTGAATGCCCATCAGAAAAGCAAATCCCGGTGCCCCATTATAGGTGCCTCCGGTGTTAAAGCCGGCCACATCGGGCGTGGGCATGAAACCCATTACGGTGGTTCCGCCCGACAGGGAATAGGAAAGTGAGATATTCTTTAATCCGGTTAGGAAACGCAGTGTGTTTTCACCGATGTAAACCAGCGGGCTTTCCCCTTTCTCCACCTGTCCTTCCACCAGTACGGTGAGCCCGGTATAATTGGTATCGGCAACAATACTGATGCGGTTTTCATCGAGGATGGAAAACGTTGCATTCACTTCCTTCCCTTCCTTGTCGGTCACCGTAACCTTAATGATGTCGGTTTTCAGCTTATGTGTAATGTTTCGCGGGGTGTTGGGACGGAGGAAAAAATTCTCCCGGGTATAGGAAACGGTTTTCATGCGTTTTTCGGCCTCCGGTTTTTTGGCGCCTGAATACTTGGTATCGAGTTTCTTCAGGTATTTGGATTTGTTGTAGAGTCCCGACAGGTTGAGGGTGGCACTGGCCTGGATGGTATTGGAATTGGTGATGGTGTTCCCAAGCGACCGGGAGCCTTCGAAAACAGGTCCCTCGGTCCAGAGGTAGGTGGAGTTGTACCGCAGCGACATCGAGGTCCAGTTGATAATGGGAAACTTGTTAAGCGGCAGGTTGTAGGTGGTATTGAAATTGTGGTTGTAATGGACCGTTCGCCCTCCGCTCAGGATGCTGTTCCATACCGACTTGGACCAGTCGCTGTGGTCGCCCTGCCGGAAATAGTCGTAAGCCCCCGGCAATTCCTCAATGCGGGCCAGGTTGTTGATGGCGAAATCGAACTTCAGTGAACGGGTAAGGTCCCAGTTCAACTCATAACCGCGATTCCAGATAAAATCCTTGCTCACTGTCGAATCCACCAGGATTTCCCTGTCGTCATAAACGTTCCGAAGCTTCATCTCGTTGTAGGTCCGGTCAAAATCTGAACGGTAGGCAAACCGGCTGGGGAGCGGGGATATGTTAAAATCCTTGATGAAGCGCAGGTAAGGTGATTTCAGTCCCTTGCTGTTCTTAAAGGGAGTGAAGATCTTGGGGCGGGCGGTATAAATATAATTGAAGGAGACTCCGTACCGGATGGTATTGTTGCGTTCAACCTCATAACTGTGTGCCTGTACTTCATTATAACCTGCTGAAAGGGAGAAATTGGAAGGCGACAGGATGCGGAACTTCTCAAATTCACGGTTTACCTTGACATTGGTGAGGTTGACGCTGTTACGCTTGATAACATTCTGGGAGACCTCCTTTATAGCGCGTCGTTCCTCGTCAGACGAGGCCTCATTGATGACATCCTTCAGCAGCCGGTCGGGTTCCTTGGGAGAATATTCAGGATTGACCGTAATTTTTGAAACGCCAACATACAGGGGAACTGAGACTTTGGATTTTTCGGGCAGCAGTTTGCCCAGTTCCACATTGGCAGACACATCAATCTGGTTGGTCTCCTCTTTGTTGCGGTCGTCCACTTTTTGTTCGATGGACCCGAATCCTGGTTTTGAAGTGCTTCCGGCAATGGATACGATACCCAGGTCAGCCAGCCTGATCTGGGTGCGGGCGTTTGCCGCCCAGCCTCCCTTGTTGTTGAAATCGGTCAGCCGCAGCTCATTGAACCAGATTTCCGCAGATTTCGACAGGCCGTCGTTGGGATATGGATTATTGGCGTCGCCGGCATTGCGGACGCCGATCAGGATGGATCTCACGTTGCTAAGGTTGGGCGTTCCCTTGATCTTGAGCAGGTACCGGCCCTTTCTTTTACGGAAGACCTTCATGTTATCATAAAGGTCGGGCCTTTCATCCATCGATTTATCACGTTCCACTTTCAGGTCCACCAGGTCATCGAGGTTGATCTCGATCAGATTGCTGTCGGGCCATACGATCTCACGGTCGTCATCGGTATAATTGGAATTTGGGGGTGTAACCTCCAGGGGCACTTCATATTCATAGTAATTGTCGGTCTGATCGGCTCCGAGGCGGATGAAGGCAGACATATCGTTGTCATTCAGGGGCTCGTCGATGAGGGCTTCAGCATGCACGAACATCCTCATTTTCTTGTACTGGCGGAGGTCAACGTTCATGTTTTTATAGGCCACCCTGCCTTCTCCGTCAGGCAGGTCGCGTATCTTGAATACGATGGATTGTTCGTTAAGCTGGGCTACCTGGGGCTGACTGGGGTCGACCACGCGATCGATCCCGGGAGGAAGGATATAATTAACCGGTGTTTTGGCTGAATTCTCCTCAATATTGACCGACGATATCTCGAAACTTCCTTTTTCATACTGGTCGGTTACCGACGGGCCGCCTTCAGCCACATTACCGGTATATTTCCGCCATTCCGACCGGACCAGGTGCAGCTCGGCAAAGCGAAGGATGACCGGTTGGCTGAAACCGCCAAGATACATACGCATGAAGCGGATGGATTTAAAATCTTCGATGTTGCCATACTTGGCTTCAAAATCCTCAATGGGTATCCGGAAGTTGTACCAGTTGACATCCTCGCCCCGGACAATCTCGGTGATGTAATTGTTGTCGAGGTTCATATCGTCGGGCCGGAGGGAAACGTGATACTCATAATAAGCATCCGTCTCATTAAGGGTATTGTCGCGGTTGATGTCCTCGGTGTTGGGCAGGGTGGTGGCCGCGGCAAAATCACCCCCGCTCTGATCGGTGGTGGGCGAGTTGTTCTGGGTATTGTTATATTCCTTGTAGCGTTCAATTACACCAGCATCATTCTCGTCGTACAGGGGGTCCAGAAAATAGAGGAAGTTGTCGTTCGTGGGATCGTTAAAGACGTTGTTATAAAAGGAGGTGCCCGGCGTCAGGCTGTTCAGCCAGCTGCTGTATTTTTCCCGCTCAGCCTCATCATTCATGCCATCGAGGCCGACGTCCTGCATTTCACGGTTTTGCGGGTCGGAATCAAAGGCGTTCACGATGCTCTGTGTTGTTGGGACGCGCCCCCAAACCGAATTGGTATCCACCCGCGCCAGTGAATCGTTGGTAGGCAGACCGTTCTCGAAAGATTTCCTGGAATCTTTCAGCACGTCCTCAGAGATCTCTCCCAGGTTGAAATACAGGTCACCGCCGCTGTGCGATGAATCCTTCACAAAGGGGTCCATGAGCCAGAATTCGATGTATCCGATGTTGGAAGTTTCGAAATCGCTGGTTTGAAGTTCGCGCATGATACCGCCCCACCGTTTCTGGGGACTCGGCAACAGGCCTTCCGAGGTAATGCTGGGATCAAAGTTGTAAGGTCCCCTTTCCTGCGGGTAGTATGCCAGGTTCAGCACCAGCAGGGTATTTTCAAAACCGGTTCCGCTTTCGCGGTTCTTGTATATTTCGGTTTCCATGACCTCCCTGACAAAGGGATCGTTCTGTTCTTCCTCGGTGATGTTATCCGGGGTGCGGCTTTCATTCCGGGTAAAGAGGGGATCGATGTGATACCATGCCAGTTTGGCCCTGTTGTAGCCGTACTTCAAATCGTTAAGGCTCCCGGAAAAAGGAAAACGGCGCGGGGTGCTTGACAGGAACCACGATTGCATGGTTTTCAGTTCCACGGTAGTTTCGGTCCCCTCAAAATCATCAATATAAGCCACACCTCCTTCGCCGATCACCTTGGCCTGGCCCGGCAGCAGTTGTGCAAATTCGGCATCCACCGAAAAGGAGGAAGTTTCCTTGGTTTCAATAAGGGGGAGTTTATCAATGAGCTTGGTGAGCAGGAGCGATTCGTCGCGGTAACTGGTATTCAGTCCCCAGATGGTATTGGAGATGGGTTCATCACCCATGTTTACCTTCTGGGTGAGCGGCCGTTCGGTGAGGTTCATGATGGTACCCCCGAGGTTGAATTTATCGGAGAACTTGTAATCGAGGTGCGTGCCCAGGAGGGTTTTTGTCTGCAGGTTAAAAAGGGCATTGTTTTCCAGTGAAACCGAAAGCGGGGCTCCCGATTGGATCAAACCCTGATTCAGGATCTTCACGCGGCCCAGGGCATAATCCACGGTATAATCCTGCCCTTCCACCAGAGCAATGCCTCCTGAAGAAACCTTAACCGATCCCTGGGGGATGTTCATGGCATTGAGCTGGATCTCGGAACCCGAAGAAGACTGGTAAGTGCCGGAAAGGAAGTACTTATTCTTCATGGCAATCTGCTTGGCCTTGGTTTGCGTGGAATCGTACAACTCCTCAAAGACATATTTGTCGGCCACAGGGTCCTTCGTAGGATCTCCCCCGGTAATGGTTTTCCTGAGATCCGATCCGAAGGGATCTGTTTGTGTAAAAAAGATCCGGCCGTCGCGCGGGTTGATGGTGGTTCCCTCGATAAAGTCGAATCGTCCGTCGGGTTGCGGTTCATTCCGGGAGTCAAGGTTATCCATTTTCAGTACCCGCAGCAGGATCTTGCGGTTAAAGCTGGAGTCGGTCTGGTTATCCGCAATGTAATTCACGGGAACGCCGGTTTCATCCTTTCGGTAGAGCACATCGAGAATGAAATCAGCATTGGAAATCTGGTAAGCTCCGATGGCATAGACGTTTTTCATCATCAGGTCCCATGTCCCTGATTTCGGGGTAAGGCTGGTGCCTTTCAGTAGTTTGACCACCAGCGTTTTGGGCGCGCTGATACCATCGGTGGACAATTCACCTACCCTGTAGGTTTTTCCCTGGTAGGTATATACATAAGCCACGGCCAACACTTCATCGGACCGGAGTGAAGAATTCAGGGAGATATAGCCCAGTTCAGCATTGAGCTTATACTCGGTCCCTGAAAGTTTCCGGGCATTTTCGATCTTTTCATAATCCTTCCCCCCGTAAAAATTGTACGCGTCTTCCAGGGGGGCAAGCACACCGGCAATCTGGCTGAAGGTCCGGATATCGGCATACTGGTTGGTGATGGTGAAATAGAGGCTGTTCAGGTCGTTGAACACAGGGGCATTCAGGGCCGGATTGGGCTGAATGAATTCCTGCTCCCCGAAGTAATTCGGATTGCCGTCGGGACCATAACCTTCACCGATGTCGAGCAGCGCCAGGATATTGCGGGTATCGGTGGTGGAACTGGATTTATTCGTTACCCAGACCTCGACCTGTTCGATCCTGACCCCTGAATTCACATAAGGCAGGCTGGAAAGCCAGTTGTTATAGTTATCCCTGAAATACTGCGACAGAAAGAAGTGGCGGTTGGCGTCATAATCGGCGATATCGATCTCAAATTCACTGACCTGTGCCCCGCCTTTGACCTCGATTACCTGTGATTGTCCGCGCTGGTGACTGAACACCGAACTCACGAAGAGCTTGCCGAACTGCAGGTCGGTTTTTAGTCCGAATAAGCTCTGACTCCCGGTGATCAGCGTTCCGGGCAGGCTGAAAGTGACGTTCCCGGCCTCGATCTTTTTGATGATCTCATCTTCCTTGCCGGTATATTCCAGTTTGGTCTTGTTCTCAAAATCAAAGGAAGCTTCGGTGTTGTAATTGATACCCAGCTGCAGCTTATCTCCGATGCTGCCGGTAACATTCATCTGTATTTTTTCCTTGAAGATGAAGGATCCGTTTTTACGGTTCTTTTCCGAGAGTGCGGGATTGTCGATCCGCGACATGTTATAGCCAAAGATCAGTTCGGCGGAGCCTTGCGGGACAATGCTGATGGCATCGGTGCCAAAGATCTTGTCAAACGATTCCCCCATTTTGATATTGGCCAGCAGTGGGGACTGCTGGGGTGCAATCGCTTCGCGGGATTTCTGCTGCCAGAAATTGCTGACGGCAGTTTTCCGGTCATAATCCATATATTCCTTAAGCGACATCGAGGAAGCCGGTCTGTAATTGAGGCGTCCTATCTTTTCGGAGAAGACATACTGCCCCGTAACGGGGTCAAATTCCACCGACTGCTCGATATTGGAGGGATTTCTGAGGTAAAGCGGAGAAGTCATCCCGGAGTTGGAAAACGGATAACGGATCTCATCGCTGAAGGGGTATTGCAGTTTGACAGAATCGGGTTGGGTGGCAGTTCCGGTTTGGGAAAACGATTGAAGCCCTGAAAACACGAACAGGAAGAAAGCCGGGAAGAGATAGGTCAGTAAGCGGTTGTACAATTTAAATTCAATGATATGTCTGGCCTGCCGTTGGGTCAAATTCAGGAGATTTTTAAGCAATTACAATTGTTTCAGGGCTTTTTTAATCAATTCCTCCAGGGTAAGGGTCTTTTCAGCAAGAAGTATCTTTCCGATCACCTTGTCAGCTTCCCCTTTATTGAATCCCAGGATTACCAAAGCTGATAACGCTTCTTCCTTCAATCTATTGCCCTGTGAAAGAAATAATTCACCTGATACTTTCTCCTTGCTGACTTTGTCGCGCAAATCCAGGATGACCCGTTGTGCGGTTTTTGCCCCGATCCCTTTGATACTCTGCAGCAAAGAGGCATTCCCAACCAGAATGGCCTGGTGGATATCTTCGGAGGTAAGGGATGACAGCATCATGCGTGCCGTATTCGCGCCGACACCGGAAACGGAGAGGAGCAGCCGGAACATCTCACGTTCCTGTTTCTGGTAAAAGCCGAACAACAGGTGGGCATCTTCGCGCACCACCTGGTGGAGGTAAAGTCTGACACGGGTTTTTGCATCCAACTGGCTGTAAGTGGCCAGGGTGATCTGAATAAAATAGCCAATGCCGCCGGTTTCAATGACACAACAGGCGGGGTTTTTTTCAATCAGGGCACCTTCAATATATTCGTACATAAGCGGAGGCGGATCATGAGGATTCAGAGATATCAGCAGCCTTAAGCGGATTGGCCGAAATTTCCCGGTATTGTTTCCGGTTCCGGAATATGTCACAGGCCAGGTAAATCGCTTTCCGGAATGAATCGGGGGTAGCTTCATTCTTTCCGGCTATTTCATAGGCAGTTCCGTGTGCCGGTGAAGTCCGGACCACCGAAAGGCCTGCAGTAAAATTTACACCGCCTTCGGTAGTGAGTGCTTTAAAAGGGATCAGGCCCTGATCGTGGTACATGGCCAAAACGGCGTCGAATTTCGTGAAGCTGCCGGCGCCAAAAAAACCGTCGGCCGGGAAGGGCCCGAAGGCCAGGATCCCTTCTTCCTGCGCCCTGGCAATGGCGGGAATGATCTCCTGCAGTTCCTCATCACCCATCAACCCGTTATCACCGGCATGCGGATTTAGTCCGAGCACCGCGATCATGGGTTTACGGATGGTAAAATCTACAAGAAGGGATTGGTTCAGGATGCGCAGCTTGTTGAGGATGGCATCCTGCATGATGTATTCGTTCACCTTGGAAAGGGGAATATGGGAGGTGACCACGCCGATCCGCAGGAGGTCGCTGACCATCAGCATGAGAGCGCCGCTGGATTTAAAGTGGGTTTCAAAATACTCGGTATGGCCGTTGAAATTGAACACTTCGGATTTAATATTGGATTTGTTGATGGGGCCGGTAACAAGGGCGTCCAGCTTGCCATCCATCATGTCCTTCACGGCAGCTTCAAGCGCCTTCAACGAGGCTTCCCCGGCATAGGGAGTGGATCTGCCCAGTTCCACCCTGGCGGCATCGTCGATGCAGTTGATAATATTGGCCCGTCGCATGAGTGCTTCATCCACTGTGCGGATGGTATTAAAACTGAAATTCTCAAGATCAAGTGCTTTCCTGTGATAAGCTGCGACCTTGGGAGAACCATAAACAACCGGGGTGCATAAATCAAACAACCGGTTATCAGCCAGCGATTTCATAATGACCTCGTAGCTGATGCTGTTAATATCACCCTGCGTAATTCCCAATATGATCTTATCGCCTTTCATTTCGTTATCTGTGATTTTGTTAGCATTAATGAAAGCAAATGTAACAAAAAATAGTGACTCGTGACGGGTGACTGGTGACTGGTAAAATGCTACCAGTCACAAGTCACGAGTCACGAGTAACCAGTCACCAAAAATTATTACCTTTGTAAAAAAAATATCACGATGGCCTTGCTCAGGACGATATTGATCCTTTTCATTATTTTCTATGTGATCCGTTTGTTCACACGGTATATCCTGCCGGCGTTGTTTTATAATTACATGGACGATAAAATGAAGGAGTTATCCAGGCAACAGCAGAAGAAACGTCAGCGCGAGCAGCAAGAGGCGCGTAAGCGTGAGGGGCAGGTTACCGTGGAGTATCCGCGGGGAGCTTTTTCAAAGGGAAAACCCGACAAAGGCGAATATACCGATTATGTTGAGGTGAAGGATTAGGCAGTAAGTGATTTGATCTTCTTAGCGAAGTTGGAGGCAAAAACAAAATCATTCAGGTTCTCATTATCCGCATCGAGTATTTCTTCGCGAGTTCCTTCCCATTCCTTGCGGCCTTCATGAATAAAAACCACTTTTTCGCCGATCTCCATCACGGAGTTCATGTCGTGTGTGTTGATCACTGTGGTAATGTCGTATTCGTGGGTAATTTCGCTGATCAGGTCATCAATCACGAGAGCTGTTTTTGGATCGAGTCCTGAGTTGGGCTCGTCGCAAAACAGGTATTTGGGATTTTCAACAATAGCCCGGGCAATGGCGACGCGTTTTTTCATGCCGCCGCTGAGTTCACCGGGGTAAAGCCTGTTGACATCCGCCAGGTCAACACGGCGCAGACAGGTATTGGTGCGTTCCAGTTTTTCCTCGAATGACATCTCGGTAAACATGTTGAGGGGAAACATCACATTTTCCTCAACGTTCAGGGAGTCGAAGAGTGCGCCGCCCTGGAAAAGCATGCCGATTTCACGCCGGATTTCCTTTCGTTCCCTGAAATCCATGCTCACAAAGTTCCGGTCGTTGTAAAACACCGATCCCCCATCCACTTCGTGCAGGCCGACGATGCATTTCATGAGCACGGTTTTCCCCGATCCGCTTCTTCCGATGATCAGGTTGGTCTTTCCTTTATCGAAGGTAACGGAGATATCTTCCAGCACGGTGACCCCATTGAAGATTTTAATCAGGTTTTCGACTTTGATCATCAGGCAAGCATCATTTGGGTTAATACAAGGTCAGCCAACAGGATCAGTATGCTGCTGTAAACCACGCCACGCGTACTGGAACGGCCCACCTCAAGGGCTCCCCCCTGGACATTGTATCCGTAAAAGGCAGATACCGAGGTGATAATGAATGCGTATACCACGGTTTTTACCAGGGCATAGGTGATATAGAAAGGAACGAAAAGGTATTGTATGCCATAAATATAATCGGCAGTAGGCAGGGCACCGGTAAAAACAACTGCCAGCCAGCCTCCGATCAGTCCCACAAACATGCTGATAAGCGTCAGGAAGGGGTTAAAGATCATGGATGCCAGTATCTTGGGAAGGATCAGATAGCTGGCCGAATTGATGCCCATCATTTCGAGGGCGTCGATCTGTTCGGTGATCCTCATGGTTCCTATTTCAGAGGCGATGTTGGATCCCACCTTGCCGGCCAGGATCAGTCCCACCATGGTGGAGGAGAACTCCAGCAGCAGGGTGTCGCGCGCCGTGAGCCCGATCAGGTAAAGCGGTATCCAGGAGCTTTCGAGATTATATCGGGTTTGCAGGGTAATGACAGCGCCGATAAATACCGAGATGATGATGACAATGCCAACGGAATTGAGACCCAGGGTCTCGATTTCCCGAAGGGTCTGTTGAAGGTATATCTTTGATTTTTCGGGCCGTGAAAAAACACGTCCCATCAGGATCATATACCTTCCAAGAATGGTAAAAAAGTTCATGGCAACAAAAATAATGATATAATATCAAAAATTAACTTTCATTGATCGCTTGTTTGTCCCACTCCATCAAAATAAAATGATCTGTAATGAGTTAATTTGTTACATTCGTTTAGTGGACATCAGTCATGCTGCCCGGTAACTATCGGGGGAGTCGATGCATTTTTCGCAATGGATCATCCTTCGACTCCGCTCAGGATGACAAATGTGTTCAGGATGACAAAATTTTCCAATACATTTGCAGACTGAATTTTCTTAATGAATCAATTGATGAATAAAGACCATTTTTGCATTATCATGGCCGGAGGGATTGGCAGTCGTTTCTGGCCGTTAAGCAGAACCCGGAAGCCAAAGCAGTTTCTTGACATTTTGGGTACCGGAAGAACCCTTTTACAGCAGACCTTCGACCGGCTGCGGCAGGTATTTCCTGTTGAGAACATCCTGATCGTCACCAACGAAGATTATGATGACCTGGTAAGCAAACAGCTGCCTGAGATAAAGGCCAGCCAGATCCTGCTGGAGCCTTTGCGCCGCAATACGGCCCCCTGCATAGCCTTTGCCAATCACAAAATAAAGCTGATCAATCCGGAAGCCAAGATCCTGGTGGCTCCTTCGGATCATGTGATCCTGAAGGAACAGGACTTCCTGGACGTGGTCCGCAAGGGCCTCGATTTCGTTGCTTCAGGCGACTGCATGCTGACGCTGGGCATCCAGCCCAGCAGACCGGAAACCGGCTATGGTTATATCCAGATCAACGGAGATAAAACCCGGATCGAGTTGAACCAAAGCATCCGGCGGGTGAAGACCTTTACGGAGAAACCCGACCTGGCCATGGCGGAAGTATTTCTGCAGAGCGGAGATTTCTTCTGGAATTCCGGAATGTTTTTCTGGTCGCTCACCACAATCATGAAAGCTTTCAACAATTACCTTCCCGATGTGGACCAGCTGTTCGGCGAGGGTGAACAATATTACAATACCGACCGGGAAGGAGAATTTATCAGCCGTGTGTATCCTAACTGCAAGAACATTTCCATCGACTATGGGATCATGGAAAAGGCCGAAAATGTATTCATGCTCTGCTCCGATTTCGGCTGGTCGGATCTGGGGACCTGGGGATCACTCTACGATATGCTCACCAAGGATGAAGAAAAGAACACCATTGCCGGATCGAATGTTTTCACCTACCATACGCGCAACTGCCTGATCAATCTGCCCGACAATAAGCTGGCGGTGATCCAGGGACTTGACGATTACATTGTGGTGGAATCGGACAACATACTGCTCATTTGCCGAAAGCAGGATGAGCAGAAGCTCAAGAATTACGTGAACGACGTAAGGATTGAAAAGGGAGAGGAATTTATTTAAATAAAAAAGAGCGCAGTTAAAAACCACGCTCAGCAAAATGTTGTTTTCTTTCTAGTATTCCCAGAGGTCATGTTCCATTTCAAACAGATATTCCTTGACCCTTTCGGATTCGAGCAGGGCGTCCATGCCCATGGCGTATGAATTGATGGCCCGGTTCGAATATACGTTGGATTCGGCAAAAATATAGCTGTCAAACCGGCGCTGCATGAAGTAGTCGTCATACGATATCCGCTGGGCATCATTGTTGTTGTTATAGATCTCATGCCGGGCCAGCAGCGGTCTGATTTCGGGGAAATATACCCAGAAGGTTTTCTGTTTAAAAATGATATCGGTGGGCAGTCCCTGGTCATCGAGCCTGTTATACACGCGGACCGGGCAGAGACCAACGATGCGCACGTTCATGACGGAATGGTTTTTATCGAAGAACCATTTTTCTTTTACCATGATTTGCTTCACCTCATCGGTTTTCCTTTCATTCTGGATCACAGTATCCATAACCATACCTGTATTCAGGTCAGTTTTTTTAACAGTTTCGTTGCCTGCGCCGAGAACATCATCGATCTTGGCCCGGTCGAGCGGAATGGTGAACTCGTTTTTGGGATCATCGGAGGAGAAAGCACGGACGCCTTCATTGTCAATTCCCCAGAGGATGAGCTGCACCAGGTTGTACCGGTCATTTATCGGTTTGGTGGGATAATACAGGGGCAGGTTCTGTTTTTGTTTCAGGTCGATCATCCTGTAAATATCCTTGGCCCACATCACATCGGCTTCTCTGATGTAAGCATAGGGTACGGGAGCCTTGTTGGGAATATGCTCACGGGTATACACTTCGGTGAGGATATCCTGGGCTTTGAGTTTTTGAGGCGCAACAGCTAACATGGCTAATCCCATCAGTAATAAAGCAACTCGTTTCATTCGACTATGTATTAATTAAATTAGTTCAATTTGAAATTAATGGTGCCCAGCGTTCTTACAGTGCCATCCGGGCCGACGGCTTTAATATCCTGGATATAAACCGGGTTTCCTTTACTGAGGTTATTGAGCAGGCTTTTAACATCCTGGTTGAAGAGATTCCCTTTAACCTTTCTCTCCTGAACAAAGCCCTGCACAACAGCCATCACGGTAAACTCCGTTACATTGAATTTCAGGTCAAATTCAAAATCGGGGGGCATGGAGGCCATGACGCCCTGCTGGGCCATCAGGACATTTTTGGCAATTCCGCCGCCTTTTTGATTGTTAACAGTGGCATAGGGATCCGGTATCTGTTTCACGCGGAATTCCTTGGTACCCACCGTGGTCCATTTCCCATCGAGTTCCGCAGTGACCGTGATCATGCAGTTTCCCAACCTTTTGGGGCGCATGATCCAGGCATTTCCCCGTTGATCGAGCAAGCCGTTTGAAGCAGTGGCCCTGATCTTGTTGCCGGCAACGCCGGAAACCGAGATCTCAACCGGGTTATCCACGGCCAGGTAGAACACGTTCATCTTGGTGGGAGAAACCACAACGGCGCCTTCAGCCACGGTATATTCCGCTGAAAAGGGCCGGATTATTGGTGTACCACCGGGACCCTTGATCTCGATAATGCCACCCCAGGTGCGGTTTCCCACGGAGTTTCCGGAACGTTCGAACAATCCTTTTCCGGTACCTTTTTCAACGGGAAGTTTGGTGTAATTCAAGCCCTCTCTTCTTGTGTAGATCATTTGTCCCGTTGTCGGATCCGTAGTCACGGTCCAGGGCTGGCTAACGCCTTCCACAATGTAAATGTCGGGAGCCTGTGTGGTATCGCGGGCTGCCAGGAAGATGCTGGCCTTGTATTGATTACCCTTGATCACATAATTGGTATTCGGAACCACTACGGCCTCAAGTTCGTTGAATTTGACCTCACCGGCGCTGATCTGAGCATACAGGTAATTGATCATTTCCGATTCGGCGTTCCGCAGGTCGATCTGAAGGGATGACATGATGGCGAGAAAGCCCATCAGCGGTGAATGACCAAATTTGTGATACTCCCAGGTCAGGGTCTCGGGATCGTTCTTTTTCCCTTTCACCGGCGGCGGGGGATCCGTATCAAGACTTTTCTCGATGGATTCCTTCAGCTGCTGCGGAAGTTCTTTTTCCTTCACCACGGTGAGCATAAACTCCCGTAAGGAAGCTATTTCATTTTTCAGCTTACGTGCCTCGCTTTTATCGTTCAGATCAGCTCCGATCATGATGCGGTGCGGCGTATCGTAATCGGTAGTGTTGCCTATTTTATTGCGGTTAATCGACTTCCCTTCGACAGCTTCAGACTTTCCCCGTTCCGATTCGTTGAGCGTTTTCAGCTTCAGGTCCTGGATATAATCATATACTTTCTGTGTTCTTTCCTGCACCTGCATGGCCCTGTCGCGCCATATGGCAGTTTTGCTCTGATTTAACTGGTATGCCTGGTCAAACTCGGTATAGATCTCTTTGTTCTTATTTTGCATGGTGACCCCGGTTTTCTCCAGTCCCTCATCGATGATCTTGAATGCATCGAGTACACTGGTAGATACATTCAGTGCCAGCAAAGCTGTCAGCACCAAATACATCATGCCGATCATCTTTTGTCTTGGAGTCTCTTTGCCGTGTGCCATAATTGTGAATCGCTAAAGATTTACTTATTAATAATCACATTCATGGCCGACAACATATTTCCGTATATGTTGTTCAGGGAAGAAAGGTTGTCGCGCAGTTTCACCACCTCTTCCTTGTACCTGCTGGTTTCGTCAATGGAATCTTTCAGTTTGGCGATCATATCCTCGATACCGGAATATACTTTCTGCGTACCTTTCAGGTGGTCACTGCCTTCTTTTACCTGGAGTTCATAAACGGCATTCAGAGCAGAGAGGTTCTTGTTGAGGGCTTCCAGATGCTGTTCATGCACCTGTCCGCTCTGGGATATTATGGCGTGTTCGCCTTTCAGTGTTTCGGCAATTTTCTGGTATGATCCGGCCACTTCGGTGCCTGATTTGGCAACCTGTTCTGCTGACAGCAGGTAGGCGGTGGCAAGGGTGCCGGCAGAATCCTTAATGGTCTGAACCGTTGTATTATAGGTCTCATTCATGCTGCCCACTGAACCGGCGGCTGCTTTGATGTTATTCAGAAATTCCTGTGTTGCGGCAGTAGCGCCGGAGATTTCAGCAATTCCCGATGCTGCCACGTTAAGTTTCTGCAATCCCGAGCCGATGTTTTTGAGTGTATCCTCGTTGATACTGGCTTCGCCCAGGAGGTTTTCAATGCGCTCAACAGGTCTGCCGCCAAAATTAGTGCCCAGTTCTTTCATTTCTTCCATCTCATCCTGTTCAGACATTCCTGCCAGTTCAGGATAAACCAGGGTCCAGTCGAGTTCCTCATGAAGCGGTTCAAACGCTGAGAAGAAGAAGATGATGGCTTCTGTGCAAAGACCAAGCGTCAGGAAAAGTCCGGAAAATTTCCAGTGCTGAATTTTAAACAGTGCGCCAATGATTACAACTGAAGCTCCCCAACCGTAAAGCTTGGCCATAAATTTTTTCCAGCCGGAACTTTCGACAATATCTGTTAAGCTTGCCATAATATTATTTGCGTTAAATTGGATTAGTTATGTTGTTTTGTTTTATACGCCACCCATGATCGGTCTTACGCAACGGAAGCCAATGTATGATTTGGTGGTATCCTGGTACTCGTAGGAGCGGGTAGCATTTTGCATAAAGTAACCGATATCCTTCCATGATCCGCCCCTGATCACTTTTCTTTTCATGACCGGAGGATCATCAGGTCTTGCGTTATACCGGTAATCCGGATTCAAGTCATGGCTGAACTGGTATGCTGATTCGTCAAAAGCACTGGATGTCCATTCGGCAACATTACCAGCCATATCATAGAGACCGTATTCGTTGGGCTGATAGGTACCGACGGGCACGGTGGTAACACCGCCGTCATCAGCATAGTTGCCCCTGAGTGGTTTGAAGTTGGCCAGGAAGCAGCCGTCCTTGTTACGGGTGTAATAGCCGCCCCAGGGATACATGGAATTGTCGAGACCGCCACGGGCAGCATATTCCCATTCCGATTCGAGGGGCAAGCGGTAGTCGTGTACACCCGGGCTTCCGCCGGCGCGCAGGGCAGCATTCAGGTACATGGATCTCCAGATACAAAATGCAGTGGCCTGTTTCCAGGAAACTCCCACCACAGGATAATTATCATAGGAAGGGTGCCAGAAATACATGGTGGAATAGGGCTCATTGAAAGAATAGGTAAAGTCAGCAATCCATACCAGCGTGTCGGGATAAACATTTACAACATCGCGGATTACAAAGGAGGAACGGTCTTTAATCTCTACCTTTTCACCCTGGTTATTGATGATGAAGCCTTCGTATTTCTTGGTATCAAAGTTGTAACGGTTCGATTTCCTGGCGGCCTGTTTCAGGTCGATCCAGAAATATTCGTACATGAGCTTGCGGGTGTCAATTTCCTTTTTGTTGTAAAAACGTTCCTGCTGGTTCAGATAAAAATCAGCCAGAATGGTATTGACTTCCTCATCACGGGTATCGATCCTGGTTTCCCAGTTGATGGCCGGCGGTTCAATCGGATTCCCGAATTCATCCTCCGATATCACATAATCATCGAGTTGTTCACCCAGCATGCGGCGCATGATCGAATCGCGTACCCAGAAAACGAACTGCCTGTATTCGTTATTGGTGATTTCCGTTTCATCCATCCAGAAGGGATCAATGGTAACAGTCTTGGTTTGCGATGATTGTGCCCAGGCAACCTCCTGGTCATTGGTGCCCATGTTAAAACTGCCCTGGGGTATGAAAACCATGCCGAAGGGATCAGATTCCCCATATGCCCTGGGCCGTCCTTCAACACCAGTGAGTTCACCACCGCCGCCGCCACCTTTTGAGCAACTTGTGATCACAAACAGCGCAAACAAAAATCCTAAAGAAAATAACTTTTTCATAATCAATGATGTTTATCCGAAATAACAAGCTTTTACTTTACTCTTATCTTTTTATAAAAATCTTATACTTTTATATTTCTGAGCGACCTTATCCAGGCCAACCGTAAAATCATAGCCGATCATAATTTCATGGGATCCCTTGGAAAACCTTGCCAGATCCGATGTGTCGAAATCATATGAATAGCCGACCTTAATTCCGTTCATGATTTCCAGACCGATCATTCCCACAATGGCGGCACCTACCCTATATGTAACGCCTCCCCAGAACTTTTTATTGTACATCAGGGTCGTATTCAGATCCAGCCTTGTCATTTTTGAATCTGACTGGATGAAAACCGAGGGCAGGAGCTCAAAAGCCGGGTTGGCCATTTGTATATCGTAACCGGCGGTGAGGTAATAATGCCGGTACATTTTCATGGATGAACTGGAAGTGGAAGTGCCCTCGTTCTGGTAGACAAATTCGTCTTCCATGAGATGGGTCGCCGAGATTCCCACGTAAAGTTCTTCAGTACGGTAAAACAAACCGGCACCCAGATCAAAAATGAACTCATTCTGACTACCCGTAGGAATAGCATTGTCGTTGGTCGGATCGTGTATCGGTGAGGTAGGGATGATCCATTCCGGATTGTCGAGCTTCTGATTGTCGAAGCTGCCGCTGATGCCAAGCCCCAGCCTTCCGTTGCCCACCGTGAACTGGTAGGCATAGTTAACCGACAGGTTGATGTCATTATTGAATCCCAGCTGGTCTTTCCATATGGAAAGTCCTGCACCATGATTGGCTTTGAACAGCTTGAAAGGAGCAGAAAGGTTCAACACGAACTCAACGGGAGCTCCGTCTATTCCCACCCATTGCTGACGCATGATGGCGTGGGCGGAGATCTGATCGCTGCTGCCGGATGAACCGGGATTTACTGATACTAGGTCGTACATATAATGGCTTACCTGTCGTTCTTGCTGTGAAAAGGCTCCTGTGCAAATGACAAAAGCACAAAAGATCAGTATAATTTTTTTCATATTTCTCCTATCTTACTTTTATAATTTTCCTGCGCACAGCCTCATTAAGCCTATATAAAAGGTAAAATAAGCAAAAATATTGTATAACAACAAATCAAAATTAACACCAACCTGTTAATAAACTTTTTCACAAAATCCTCATATTATACTGAAATGATTATAGAATGTTACCCTTGCCAGTAAATTTTTCCCTTTTTTTTTCAAGGGCAACGGTTTATCCGGGGAACCGTAGGGGTTATAGTCAGATAATCAGATATATATGGGAATTGGGTAGGGACAGGTCGCGACCTGTCCCTACCCTTACCTGACCCTATAATTGTACAAGAAATTATCGCTGCTCCCCACCACGAGGTTGAACCTGGAAAGCGTATCCCCGAAATTGCCGATGCTGAAAGGGGTGTTGCCCTGGAGGGGGAATCCGGCATACAGGTCACCGGAAGGATTGATCAGGTAAATCCGGTTTTCACTGGGGCTCACCACCCCGATTTTGCGGTCGGTGGCAGAAAACTGGTAACTTAAGGGCCGCGACAGGGTGGTGGATTCGAAGTCGCGGGTAAACAACCTTGACAGGTCGCTTTTATAAACGGTGAGGGTATTCCCCTCAAGATATATCAATTCCGGTTTACCGTCGCCGTTCAGATCCCTGTAGTCGAAGTAATGTTTGTCGGTGTAGCGCATGGCCGGTTCCAGCGTTCTGGTTTTCCCGTTGAAACCCAGGAAATATACCCTGCCGGCAGTATCTGTAGTGACCAGGGCAGGTCCTGAACCATCACGGGGCAGGTCGAGCAGGTAGGTATTACGGGCGGATCTGGGGAAGTAAGTTTCTACGTCTATTCGGGTATTCCCTTTCCTGTCAAGAATATACGTCTTGAACCGGTCGCCGAAAACAATGAAATCCTTATCGCCGATCCTGAAATGTTCCACGGGTTGGGACACTTCGCCTTCGGAGGTCTCAAACTCCCAACCGGAGAGGAGATTGCCCTCCTTCGTATAGGCATACACATGCCTGTCTTCACAGGCGATAAAAAGGCGATATTCATGGGTGCCGTCATAATCGAATACTGAAACCCCGCAAGTTGCAGGCGACCGCAGTTTCACAGGGTATTTGTCTACAAAATTGCCATTGCGGTCCACGAGGTACAATGTGTTCTGCGTACTGAACAGCAACTGCAGCTTGCCGTTGCGGAAGTAATCCACCTGAAAGACCTCGCTGTTGATCGGTTCGGGAAGCTGAACTTTCCATAATATCCGTCCCACCTGGTTGATCAGGTATATATTGTTTCTCAGGTCCTGAACAAATACTTCGTTCTGCAGGGTCTGGTGATTCATAACAAAAATCGGTTTAAAATCGGCCAGGGTATCGAGCTTGCTCTCCCAGACGGTTTGCGGAGCATTGCTGTAGTTGGAAAGGTACTGGAGCAGGAAATTGCTGTGCAGCATGTTCCTTTCGGTGTACATCTGAACCCCCAGGGTCTGTACTTTCTGGAAAACCTGCTCAAACCCGGTCCAGGGCTGACTTATCGATCCGATCAGGTCGGGAGCATAAACAGGCCTGGCTTTGCTGAGATTGCAGTAGAAATAGAGGTTGGAACGGGTGGAGAGGTTGCTTGTAAAAGTCCTGAAAGCCGGGTCATTGCGCAGTGTTTTATTTAGAATATAGTTGTGTATCAATGACTCCACTGATTCAATGGTGGATGAAAACACAATATAGTTGTCCATGATGACGAAGTAATGTTCATCCAGCACAGAGAACCTGTTGCCAAAGACCTTTGCGGTAAATTTGCGCACCGGCATATGATATATGGTGTAGCTGAGTTCATTGTCAAGCTTGTATTGCGTGGTGTAGGCCTGAGCAGGCCTGGATCCGGCAGCAGCGATTCTGTTCATCATGGAACGGAGTTTTTCTTCAGCCTGGGTGCTGCTCTTGATCCGGATCAGCACATATGTGCTGACGGGTATACCTTCCTGGTTGCCCGGATCGAAGGCCAGGCTGATTTCGTTGTCCATAATATCCAGGAGATCATCGGGCAGACGGATGCCATAGGTATTGTTCAGTGAGGTGAGCGTATTGTTGTATCCGGTGAGCAGGCCCTGATCCTGCAGGTAATCCCGGTAATCAGAAAGGTACCGGGCAGGATCCGACAGGCTGAGACTGAAGAATGAGGCTGTGGAGGCGGGCAGGACTTCATCAGCGTTAAGGCGATGCGGTGTCTGGTGGAGCAGTAGGGTAGACAGGGAAGAAACGGAATCGGGAGGTGTAATAAAACCATTCATCAGCAGCATATCAGACAGGATGTTGACATCCATTTCTGCCCAACTGGCAAAGGTTTTAACGGAGCGCATACCGGCACTGAGTTCTGGTTTTACGATGGCGGCGAGGCTTTTGGGTAACTGCTCGAAATTGATAAAAACATTGGCCACCACATTCTTACCGGCAATAGCGTATACATCACGGAATCCGCTCAGGGTGGCGAGGGATTCGTTCAGCGCCAGCTGCCGGATGGCATCTTCGATAAGGATGGGAGATGAGCTGATCATGAGGAGATCCTGATAGACGGCAAAGGAGTAAGTCTTCTCCCCACTTTCCTGCGGCAAGGCGGCTTCATGGATGGTAATACCTTCGTAATCCCGGGATTTCAAAGTTCCTGAACTGCCCAGCAGGCCGGATGCAAGTGCTGTGATTTTCCTTTCATGAAACCGTGCCGGAAGCTGCAATACATGCATCAGGCTGATCCTGTCCTTTCCGGTCACATGTATGGAAATAAAGGATGGCGGGTGCTGCAATATTAGTTTTGCCTCGGGCACGTTTCGAAAAATCGAATCCAGTGCATGCAGCTGACGGTTGACCCGTTCAAACCAGGGTATTGCCCGGAGTTCATTCCAGATGGCATTGCCTGCCGCGGCTTTTTCGAACAACGCCGGGTAATCATTGACTTTAATGATCAGAGCAGCATTAACCGGGATCGCCCTGAGGGGTTCGGCGGGAGCAGCAGGTTTCCGGAGGGTAAGAAAATAAAGGACAGCCAGGATGAAAGAAGCTACCACTATGAAGGGGATGATTGTCCTTTTATACTTCTTTGCCATGGAGCACTGGTATTTTGATGATTTTCCAAAAGTAGGAAATCTTTACTATTTTTAGCGGTTCATAAAGCCTGCAGATTTCAACAGTATCGTGTCAAAAGAAGCTAAACATGGAAGTGAATCCGCAAATTGAAGAAAGCTGGAAGGCGATTCTGAAGGACGAATTTGAAAAGCAGTATTTTAAGGAGCTGAAAGAATTCCTGGTCGAAGAAAAATCGAAGTATCCCATTTACCCTCCGGGAAGCCAGATTTTCAATGCTTTCAGAATGACGCCATTTCACGATGTAAGGGTCGTCCTGCTGGGCCAGGATCCCTACCATGGACCGGGGCAGGCGCACGGATTGTGCTTTTCGGTACCGGCCGGCATATCCGCACCGCCTTCACTGGGGAATATATTCCGGGAAATTGAACGGGATCTGGGAATACCGGTACCTGTCCAAGGTAATCTTGAGAAATGGGCAAAGCAGGGTGTATTTCTGCTCAATGCCACCCTGACGGTAAGGGCCAATCAGCCCGGATCGCACCAGCGAAAGGGATGGGAAAACTTTACCAATGCGGTGATCAGCAGTCTTTCGGAAAAGCGTGTGGGTCTGGTCTTTCTGTTGTGGGGGAAATTTGCACAGGAAAAGGAAGCATTGATCGACACAAACCGGCATTATGTTCTGAAGGCGGCCCATCCATCACCCTATTCGGCCTATAATGGCTTTTTCGGATGCCGGCATTTCTCTAAAGCGAATGAAATCCTGAAAAGGCACGGACTGGATGAGATAGACTGGAGAATATAGGGATAAGAGACGCGGGACGAGACACTACTCCTCATCCTCTGAAACATCGTCACCGATCTCCAGGCTCTCGAAATTGTCAAATTCATCGAAGTTGGATGATTCGGCTTCTTCCTCTTCTTCAGAAGGATTTACGCGGGGGAGTTTGATGAGATAATAGATGTCTTCAGTTTCAAATGGAATAGCAACCTCAATCTCACCCCTGGGGTTCGTGAAAGTAATGGTGCGGTCTTCATAACCATCGGGATACTTCTCTCTCAGCTTTTCAACAAGTTCTTCAGACAGCTGCTCATATGATTTGATAATTCTTTTCTTTCCCACGGTTTTGCAAGTGATTTAGATTGACTGTTCAACTGGGGGTAAATTTATATAAATTTTATTCTTAATTGCAAAAGCAATTTATGATATTTTTTTTACGGGATTTTGATAGAAATGTTGGGTTTATTTTTAAGGGTATCACCAATTACCGCTAAAGGATTCAGCGCTATAATCCGGCGGGAAGGGCGGGATGATCAGGCGTTGTTTTCGGTAAGCACAATATTTACCGACGGATCCTCCAGCCATACTGCATTCCGGAGCCGGGACAGATTAATCCTTCCCACCAGGTAATTGAATCCCGGCGACTCGTGACGGACGGAGATGCTTTCGAATTCGTCTGTGACCGGTGTAATGGCTCCATTATAACTGACATACAATTCGAGCTCAATGTCATGGGTGTAAGTGTGGTTCAGCTGCTGGGCCAGCTTTTTATATTCGTACCGGTAATCATAGGTAAGGGCTGAAATATCGGAAAGGACGGCCGAACCGGTGGCATTCCCGCCTGCTCCCTTTCCCATGAAAAACTGATGCTCCGCAAAGGCCCCCTCCAGCAGCAACCCGTTGTATTCATAGGCTACCTTGTTGAGCGTATCGGAAACGTGCACGAAGCGGGGCATGCAATAGGCATAGACCTTATTGCCCACCTTGCTGCATTTGGCGATCAGTTTGATCCGGGCGTTTTTTTCACGGGCGTACCGGATATCTGCATCCTTGAGATGGTGGATGCCAAAGTTAAAGATATCATCGGGGGCAAGGATAATACCAAAGGCGTGAACCAGGATAATCAGCAGCTTGTATTTCGGATCAAGAGCCTTGATATCCAGTGTGGGATCGCTTTCGGCATAGCCCAGCTGCTGGGCGTCTTTCAGGGCATCGTTAAAAGCCTTGTTGTTGTCAAAAATATGGGTCAGAATATAATTGGTTGAGCCGTTCAGGATACCTTCAACACTGGTGAGCAGGTCGTTATCATAATATTCCTCGAGGTTGCGGATCACGGGAATGCTGGCGCAACATGAAGCTTCGTAAAGAAAAGGCGTCTTGAAGTCCTGCTGCAGTTTAAGCAAAGCAGGGAAATGTTCCGCTATCATTTTTTTGTTTGCTGAAACCACAGCTTTTCTTTTCTTCAGTGCTGATGAAACGATTTCGAATGCGGCATCCACTTCATCGATAAGTTCTACCACTACGTCAATTTCCGGATCATTCAGGATGTCATCCCGGTTGGTGGTGAAAAAGGATGGGTCGATGGGACGCTTCTTATCGGGGTGCTTGATGCATATTTTTTTAATTTCGGCGGTGATTCCCCTTGTCTGGTGCAATACACTGTAAAGACCCTGTCCGACACATCCGAACCCAAAGACACCAAGTTTAATGTTTTTTTTCATACTTATAGAATTTATTATATCCTTTGAAGTATAACGGTAACAGGAGGCTGTAAAACAAAAAAATCCCTTCTGATAAGTCAAAAGAGATTGCTATACATTCCCGACTTATCTTTCTCCGGTAAGCCGGAGCAGGAGTTAGCACCTTCTTTCCCAAGGGGAAAGGGTTGCTAAGGTTTCACAGGGCCGTACCCTCCACCTTTCTGGATAAGCAATTAAACAATGAACGCGGGGTAAATATAGGATTATTTTTTTAAAACCACCAAAAATGCCGGCAAACTATTCGCAAGCGGCACTACTTGACCATGATCTTTTCCGTATGGCTGATCTTATTGGCAAATGAGATACGAACCAGGTAAATTCCCTTTTCCAGGTTATCAGGTTCAATCATTACAGTAGTAGTGTTGGGCTCATAATCCTGATTGAACACAGACTTGCCTGCAATATTCAGGATCTGCACCGAAAGGATGTCTTCGGAAGCAGTAATGGTTAACCGGCCTTCGGTGACAGGATTGGGATAGATCTCAATTCTTCTTTCAGGCTGATCAGGATCGCTGAGGGCCAAAAGAGCATTTGGTGCGTAAAGCGCCGAAAAAGAAGCTGGATCACTGCCCGTGAGGGTTGCGGCCCAGAGAAGAAGCACAGTTGCAAGTGGTAGAAATTTCTTCATAGGCAATTGTTGGCAATCAAAGATAACACAAAAATCATTCCAAAATCACACTTCGACTTCGCTCAGTGTGACATTTATAAACATTCGTCAGGCTGAGCGGAGACGAAGCCTTGTTATCACAGCATCCCCAGTTCCAGCAAGGCTTCTTCCGACATCATCGACTGGTCCCAGGGAGGATCAAACACCAGATCGACCTGCGCTCCCCTTACCCCCGGAATGGCCGAAACCTTTTCCCGAATCTCAATGGGGAGGCTGTCGGCAACCGGACAATTGGGGGCGGTGAGGGTCATTGTAATCTTAACCTTGTTCTGATCATCAGTTTCAATATCGTAGATCAGGCCCAGGTCATATATGTTGACCGGAATTTCAGGGTCGTAAATGGTTTTCAGCGTGTTTACGATCTCGATCTCAAGGGACAGTATATCTTGATCAGCACTCATTACGCATCACTTTTTGTACTTCGACTGGTATGCCAGGGCATAGAGCTTCATCTGCTTGATCATGGAAAGCAACCCGTTTGACCGGGTTGGAGAAAGATTCTGCCGCAGGCCGATCCGGTCGATGAAAAACAGCTCGGTTTCCAGTATCTCTTCAGTGGTCCGGTTGGAAAGCACCCGGATCAACAGGGAAATGATTCCCTTGGTGATGATGGCATCGCTGTCGGCGGTGAACCGGATGAGTCCGTCTGTATATTCGGCGTTCAGCCAAACCCTCGACTGGCAGCCGGCGATCAGGTTCTCCTTTACCTTCAGCTGAGGATCGATCATCGGAAGATCCCTGCTGAGCTCTATCAGGTAATTGTATTTGTCCATCCAGTCATCATACACTTCAAATTCAGTCACGATCTCTTCCTGGATTTCCCGAATGCTTTTCACCTGTATGCTATTAACAATCGACATAAAAGATGGTTCGAAATATATACGTAATTAGCCGAACATGGTTTTTACTTTTTTTATGGCCTCAACCAGGGCATCCAGCTCTTCCTGCGTGTTATAGAGTGCCAGGGAGGCCCTTATAGTTCCTTCGATCCCGTAATGCTGCATCACCGGCTGCGCACAATGCGTGCCGGTGCGGACTGCAATGCCCATTTTGTCAAGCACCATACCGGCATCATAGGGGTGCACCCCATCGAGGTTGAAAGACAGGATGGCACTTTTGGGCAGCGCCGTCCCGTAAAGTCTCACATACTCCAGTTCCTGCAGTCGGGTCATCCCATATTCCAGCAATTGCGATTCGTGGGCGCCAATATTGTCAAGTCCGATGCCGGTCAGGTATTTTAAGGCTTCAGCCATTGCAATTGCGCCAATATAATTGGTCGTTCCCGCTTCGAATTTGAATGGCAGGATGTTGTAAGTGGTCTTTTCAAAAGTTACGGTATCTACCATATCACCGCCTCCCTGGAACGGGGGCATGGCCTCGAGCCACTTTTCTTTTCCATAAATGATGCCGATACCGGTGGGTCCGTAAACCTTATGCCCTGAAAAAACGAAGAAATCAGCATCCAGTTTTTGGACATCAATGGCAGTGTGCTGGATCGACTGCGCCCCATCCACCAGAACGGGAATACCGGAAGCATGCGCCCTGCGGATGATATCCCCAACCGGATTCACCGTACCCAGTGTATTGGAAATGTGAATTATCGCTATCAGTCTGGTTTTTGATGTGATCAGCCGGTCGAGTTCCTCAGTTTTCAGCGATCCTTCATCGGTGAAGGGGATCACCCTCAGCACGGCCTTTTTTCGTTCACAAAGCATCTGCCAGGGAACAATATTGGCATGGTGCTCCATTTCGGTAATCAGGATTTCATCCCCTTCATGTACGAATTGTTCTCCGAATGAAAAGGCAATTCCGTTGATGGCAGCCGTGGTGCCCGGCGTGAAAATGATCTCCTGCGGGTGGGCGGCGTTTATAAAATCCTGTACCGTTCTCCGGGCATTCTCATAGGCTTCGGTGGCCTGCTCGCTCAGATAATGCACACCGCGGTGTATGCTGCTGTTCCTGTGACTCAGAAAATCATGGATGCAGTCAATAACCGGAAAAGGCTTCTGGGTGGTGGCTCCGTTATCAAGGTAGATCAATGGCCTATTGTAGACCTTTTGCTGAAGAATCGGGAAGTCCTTACGGATGTTATGAATATCGAAGTTCATGCTGCTCTTTTAAACTATCCGCAATGAATATTGCAATCGTTGCATTTCGACAGCTCTCCGCGGAGTCTTTTATCCACCAGGTCAATGATCCTTTCTTTCAGGATGGGCGCTGATATGCGGCTCACAATTTCATTGGCGAAAGCATACATGAGCAGGTGCCTGGCTTCCTTTTCACCAATACCCCGCGACCGCAGGTAGAACATGGCTGTATTGTCGAGCTGTCCGGTAGTAGCGCCGTGACTGCATTTGACGTCATCCGCATAAATCTCGAGATGCGGTTTTGTATTCATACGGGCCGCCGGGGAAAGAAGAAGGTTGTTGTTTTTCTGGTAGGCCTGTATTTTTTGAGCATCCTGACGTACCAATATTTTACCGTTAAACGACCCGGTGGCATCATGATCGAGTATGCCTTTGAATAGCTGGTTGGAGGTGCCACGGGGACTGGCATGGTCCATCAGGATGAAGTTGGCGACATGCTGTTTTTCATCACAGAGAAAGAGCCCGTTCAGGTTGGTCTCACAGTTTGGCCCGTTCTGACGGGCATAAAAATTATTCCGGATCAGTCCGCCGTGCAGCGAAATGGTGTTGCTGTTAAAATGGCTGTTTTCATCCTGATGTATGAAGAGGTTGGTAATGTGGGTGGAAAGGTTATTTTCATTCTGCAACCGGTCAAAGGCGATGGCAGCGTTTTTTCCCATGAAGATCTCGGTGAGGGAGTTTGCGAGGTAACTTTGCTGGCACAATGTATGGTCGCAAACGACGATGCTGGCGGAGGAGCCTTCCTCGGCAATAATAAGGTTCCGGCGGGTAATCCGGAGGTTCTTTCCCGAGTGGCTCAGGTTAATGATCTGCAGGGGCTTGTCAACGACCGTATTCTCTGGTATGTAAATGAAAACCCCATCCTGTGCGAAAAGGGTGTTCAGGGCCACCAGACCGTCGGCTGATGTGTCGGCGTAGCGAGAGTAATGTTTGTGGAAGAGATCGGGATACCGGACGGAAGCTTCATTAAGACCTGAAACCACCACACCCTGAGGAAGTTGTCCCACCTGGCTGCCGGAGGCGTAAAAACCGTTGAGCACCAGCACCACGTGGGTGTCGAGCTCGGGAACATCACACCGGAATATGCTTTCGATGTCAATTTTAAAAGGATTGGCATTGAGCTCCACGTCATAGTTTCCCTGAAAGAATTTTTCGAGCGGCGTATAGCGGTAGGCTTCATTCCGCATAGAGGGTATGCCAAGCCGGTCGAAATCGTGAAAGGCCTGCTCACGGTAAAGGTTCAGTATACGACCTGAACCTGATTCCAGGGCGCCGGTATTCTGCCGGAACAAGCTGATCAGGTCACGCTTCAGTTCTGTTGATAACGTCGAATCATTCATGCCTTAAGCCCTTTTATTCATTACCCGCTTTGAGCCAGTCATAGCCTTTCTCCTCCAGTTCCAGGGCCAGTTCTTTGCCGCTCGATTTAACGATTCTGCCTTTGTACAGCACATGCACAAAATCGGGAACGATATATTCAAGCAATCGCTGGTAATGTGTGATCACAATGGTGGCATTGTCTTCCCGCCGCATATGGTTAACGCCCTGGGCGACAATTTTCAGAGCGTCGATGTCGAGGCCTGAATCTGTTTCATCCAGGATGGCCAGCGATGGTTCGAGCATGGCCATCTGGAAAATTTCGTTTCTCTTTTTCTCCCCTCCTGAAAACCCTTCATTCACCGAACGGTTGGTAAGGGTGGAGGTCAACCCTACCAGTTCTTTCTTTTCGCGCATCAGTTTCAGGAAATCAGAAGCTGAAATAGGTGCGAGTCCTTTAAACTTGCGGTGCTCGTTGATGGCGGTTTTCATGAAATTCACAATGGAAACGCCTGGAATCTCCACCGGGTATTGGAAGCCCAAAAACAATCCTTTGCGGGACCTGTCTTCCGGGCTTAGTTCAAGCAGGTTTTCCCCTTTATAGGTTACCGATCCCCGGGTCACCTCGAACATTTCCCTTCCGGCAAGTGCCGCCGCAAGCGTGCTTTTACCGGACCCGTTCGGCCCCATAATGGCATGCAACTCACCGGCATTGACCCGCAGATCAATTCCCTTGAGAATTTCCTTGCCTTCGATGGAAACGTGTAAATCTTTTATTTCTAACATGTTTTATTAATAAATATTAATCTCTTTGTTATCCTTGCTGTTACTTGTCCCTCGTCCCCTGTCCCTGCGTCCCTGATCTATCCCACACTGCCCTCCAGGCTGATGGCCAGCAGTTTCTGCGCTTCCACGGCAAATTCCATCGGGAGCTTATTGAGAACCTCCCGGGCGTAACCGTTGATGATCAGTCCCACCGCATTTTCCGTGTCTATTCCCCGCTGATTGCAATAAAAAATCTGATCTTCCCCGATCCTGGAAGTTGTTGCCTCATGTTCAACTACAGCTGTTTCGTTTTCAACTTCGATATAGGGAAAGGTATGTGCGCCGCATTTATCTCCCATGAGCATGGAATCACACTGTGTGAAATTACGGACCCTGTCGGCGGACTTCATCACTTTTACCAGGCTGCGGAAGCTGTTTTGCCCGTGTCCTGCCGAAATACCTTTGGAAATAATGGTACTGCGACTGTTTTTTCCAATGTGGATCATTTTGGTGCCGGTATCCGCCTGCTGATAATTGTTGGTAACGGCCACCGAATAGAATTCCCCGGAGGTATTGTCGCCCCGCAGAATGCAGCTGGGATATTTCCAGGTAATTGCTGAACCGGTCTCCACCTGGGTCCAGGATATCTTGGAGTTATCGCCCCTGCAAATGCCGCGCTTGGTCACAAAATTGTATATGCCGCCCTTTCCGTTCTTATCTCCCGGGTACCAGTTCTGCACCGTGGCATACTTCACTTCGGCATTCTCAAGGGCAACAATCTCCACCACTGCGGCATGCAACTGGTTTTCATCGCGCATGGGCGCCGTGCAACCCTCAAGATAGCTAACATAACTGTCATCGTCAGCGACCAGAAGTGTGCGTTCGAACTGGCCGGTATTGGCAGCATTGATCCTGAAGTAGGTGGAAAGCTCCATGGGGCACCGGACCCCTTTGGGGATGTAACAGAATGACCCGTCGCTGAAAACAGCGGAATTCAGTGTGGCGAAATAGTTGTCGGTATAGGGGACCACCGTTCCGAGGTATTTTTTTATAAGGTCGGGGTATTCACGGATGGCTTCACTCATGGAGCAAAATACAATGCCCAGGTCAGCCAGTGTTTCGCGAAAGGTGGTCTTAACAGAAATGCTGTCCATCACCGCATCAACAGCAACACCGGAAAGTATCTTCTGTTCCTCGAGCGGAATGCCAAGTTTGTTGAAGGTTTTCAGCAACTCAGGGTCAACCTCGTCCAGGCTATTGGGACCAACATGCTGTTTAGGCGCAGCATAATAGATAATATCCTGGTAAGAAATCTCAGGAATATTAAGGTGTGCCCACCGGGGCATTTTCATGGTAAGCCAGTGTCTGTAAGCCTTAAGTCTGAATTCGAGCATGAATTCAGGCTCTTTTTTCTTTGCGGAAATGAGCCGGACGACATCTTCACTTAACCCTTTGGGTATAGTTTCGGTCTCTATATCGGTAACAAAACCATATTTATATTCACCTCCCGTAACCTCACCCAATATATGATCTTGCGTTTCTTCCATTGAACAGAATATTAATATTGCCGCTGTTGGCGACTTGTTGTGTATTTAGACTAATTCTAAATAATGGCAAATATAATAAATCTGTATCAATTTATCCTGATATTTGCGGCGTTTTAAAATACCTATAAACGGGGAATATGACTGATTTTAATCATCGTGATGATATCGCATCACTGGGAGAGTTCGGTCTGATCAAACGCCTGACCAGTGACCTCGTTCTTAAAAACACCAGCACCTGCCGGGGAGTTGGGGATGATGCGGCAGTTCTGGATTACAGCAGCAAAAGAGTGGTAATCTCAACTGATTTGCTGGCCGAGGGAGTCCATTTCAACCTGGTATACACGCCCCTGAAGCATTTGGGATATAAAGCCGCCATAGTGAATTTTTCCGATATTTATGCCATGAATGCCCGTCCCGGGCAGTTGCTGGTGTCAATGGCCCTGTCGCGAAAATTCACCATCAGCATGGTCGAAAGCCTCTATGAGGGACTGAAGCTGGCCTGTGACCAATACGGGGTTGACCTTGTGGGTGGCGATACCACGTCATCCCTTACCGGGCTGACCATCAGCTGTACGGCCGTTGGTGACGCAGCGGAGGATGAACTGGTTTACCGGAGCGGTGCTGGCGGGCACGACCTGATCTGCGTATCCGGTGATCTCGGAGGGGCTTATCTGGGACTGCAACTGCTGGAACGGGAGCGGATTATGTTTGAGAACGATCGGAACATACAACCGGTTCTAGAAGGGTATGATTATGTGCTTGAAAGGCAACTCAAGCCGGAAGCACGCCGTGACATCATTGAACTGTTCAGGGAGTTGGGGATACAGCCAACTTCCATGATCGATATTTCGGATGGTCTTTCCTCCGAACTCATCCACCTCTGCCAGCAATCCGGCAAAGGCTGTAAGATTTATTCCGATAAAATTCCCATTCATTCGGAAACACGCAGGGTAGCCTCCGAATTCTCACTGGAGCCGCTGATTGCCGCCCTGAACGGCGGTGAAGATTATGAACTGCTTTTTACCCTTCCTGTAGACAGGTTTGATGCAGTGGGGAAGCGCGGAGAGATCACCATCATCGGACATATGGCCGATGCAGCTGAAGGCATGAAAATGATCGGTCCCCAGGGGGAGGAGATCCTGCTGGAGGCCCAGGGGTGGAATTCCCTGAAGTGATCAATCCGTTTCGTCGAGCAGGCCCCTGATGATGCCTCTTTCGGAACCATGGACAAAGGCCATCACATGATCACGTTCCTCACTGGGAGGAATGCCTGCGGCGATCGCCCTCAAAGCATCTGAATTGTTAAGACCTTTCTGGTAGAGGGTACGGTAAATATCCTGTAATTCCTGGATTTTTTCGGAGGTAAAACTGCGGCGCCTCAGGCCAACCAGATTAAGGCCGGCAAAAACGACAGGATCACGGCCTGCCATAACGTAAGGCGGAACATCCTTAACCACCTTGCATCCGCCCTGGATCATCACGTGACTGCCGATACGGACAAACTGATGCACCAGGCTGCCACCGCCCAGGATGGCCCAGTCTTCAATAACGACCTCGCCGCCCAGTCCCACATAACCCGAAAGGATACAATGATTTCCCACATGGCAGTCGTGCGCAATATGCACATAGGATTGCAGCAGGCAGTCAGTACCGATAACCGTTTTGCCCTTTGACAAGGTGCCGCGGTTCACCGTAACATACTCACGGATGGTGGTATTGTCGCCGATCTCCGCTGTGGTGATCTCTCCCTGGAATTTGAGGTCCTGCGGAACGCCTGAAATAACTGCTCCCGGAAAAATTTTACAGTTCCTGCCGATGCGGGCACCGTCCATGATGGTTACATTGTTGCCGATCCAGCTATTATCGCCGATTTCAACATCACCATAAATGGTGGTAAAGGGTCCAATTTCAACATTTTTGCCAATTTTGGCATCCGGATGTAAAGAATACAACGTTTGATTATTCATTAAAAAATTGTCTATGAGTTAACAAAAAATTACCGGCCTGGTTTCCTGGCCAATTGCGCCATGAAGGAGGCTTCGATCACTACCTGGTCGCCCACAAAACCTTCACCTTTGCAAATTGCAATACCGCGCTTGATGGGCTCGGTAAGCATCATGCGCACGTTGAGGGTGTCTCCGGGCACCACTTTACGTTTGAACCTCACGGAATCAATACGCATAAAATACAGGAGGTAATTCTCGGGATCAGGCACCGAACTTAACAGAAGAATACCTCCCACCTGAGCCAGTGCCTCTATCTGCAGTACACCTGGCATGATTGGCTCCTCGGGGAAATGGCCCGCGAAGAAAGATTCGTTCATGGTCACATTTTTAATCCCGGTAACAACCCACTCATCCATGAAAGTAATTTTATCCACCAGGAGGAATGGATTCCGGTGCGGCAGTATTTTCCTGATCTGACTGATATCGAAAAGGGGTTCCTTATCAGGATCATACTCCGGCGGGAGGGATTTATTATGAGCGGCCTTGATGCTTTTCCTCAGAATTTTGGCAAATTCAACGTTGGCGTTGTGCCCGGGTTTATTGGCAATGATGCGTCCTTTCAGTCTGACCCCGCATAATGCCAGGTCGCCGATAACATCCAGCAGCTTATGCCGAGCCGGTTCATTGGAGAAGGTCAGGTCAACGTTGTTCAATATACCTTCGGGTTTAACCTTTACCCTGGGTCTGTTAAGCGTGCCGGCAAGTCTGTCGAGTTCGTCCTGAGACACCGGCCGGTCAATGATCACTATGGCATTCTCCAGGTCTCCTCCCTTGATCAGGTTGTTATTCTGGAGGTATTCAAGTTCATGCAGGAATACAAAAGTCCGGCAGGATGAATAACCGGATTCAAATTCCGAAATGCTTCTCATAGAGGCATATTGATGGCCGAGCACCTTGGAATTGTAATCGATATGGACATCGATCAAAAAGTCATCATCGGGGTAAGCCAAAATTTCAATGCCTTTGGCAACATCCCGGTATTCCATTTTTTCACGTACCTGAAAATATATGCGATCAGCATCCTGTTCCACTGTTCCTGCTGTATGGAGGGCCTCTACGAATGGTTTTGAACTGCCATCAATAATAGGGACTTCAGGGCCGTCAATATCTATAAGGGCATTATCAACCCCCATGCCGTAAAGTGCGGCGAGGAGGTGTTCCACGGTGGTAATGGAAGCGCCTTTGTCGACAATGGTGGTGCTTCGTTCCGTAATCTTAACATATTCAGCAAGAGCCCTGATGACAGGCGCTCCCTCAAGATCTATGCGTTTAAACTGATACCCGTGATTTACCGGAGCGGGATTAATGGTAACCTCAACTTCAACCCCTGAATGCAATCCTTTCCCTTTAAGACTTACCGGTTTTGCAACCGTTCTCTGCTTTTCAGCCATTATACTGTGCTATGATTTTCACCAACAAAAACTGGGCGAAATTATAAAAAAATAATTAAACGCAAGAATGTCAGCAGTTTTTTAGATGGAAACTGACAGGAAACAGGCGGGGGAAGAGATTAAATAGGTGTGGTTGTAGGTTGTGGGTTGTGGGTTGTGGTTGTTGAGGTGGTTGGGTATAAACAATCACAACAAACACAACAAACACAACAATCACAACAATCACAACAATCACAACAATCACAACCTTTCCTTCAGCGCCTTCAGCTCCTTCTCCAGTTCGGCAATTTTCTTGCTCATTTCAGGAAGAGATTTGTATACGATCATGGCTTTGATCTGTTTGGAAACATCGAGCGCCGGGGAGCCGAGGACGGCTTCGCCGTCTTTCAGGTTGTTGCTGACACCTGATTGCGCACCGATCTTGACATTATCGCCGATCTTGAGATGCCCGGCAAGTCCAACCTGACCGCCAATCATGCAATTGCGGCCAACTTTGGTAGATCCGGCAATACCAGCCTGGGAAACAATAACGGTATTTTCGCCGATCTCCACATTATGGCCGATCTGGATGAGATTATCAAATTTCACACCCTTACGGATGATGGTGGAGCCAATGGTTGCCCTGTCGATGGTCACATTTGCGCCAATCTCCACCTGGTCTTCAATCACTACATTGCCAACCTGGGGAATTTTCCTGTACTGCTGGTCGGGTTGCTGGACAAAACCAAAACCATCGCCTCCGATCACCACGCCGGAATGGATGATGCAATCGTAACCGATATAGCATCCATGGTAGATCCTAACTCCGGGATTGATAATTGTATTGTCATTGATCTGGGTGAAATCCCCAACATAGCACTGGGGATGGATTTTTACATTCTTTCCGATCACCACGCCGGCACCGATATAAGAAAAGGCACCGATATAAACATCTTCGCCGATTTTAGCAGAGGGATCCACAAAGGAGGGCTGCTCAATGCCCTTTTTGGCAGGCAGGGATTTGGTATAAAGTTCCAGCAGTGAAGTGAAAGCATCATAAGCATTCTCCACCCGGATAAGGGTGCAGCCAACATTACCGTTAATCTGAAAGTCCCTGTTGATCAAAACCACAGAGGCCTCCGTTGTATAAAGATATTTCTCATATTTGGGATTGGCCAGAAAAGCGAGTGAGCCCTTTCTGCCTTCTTCAATCCTTGAAATATCGGCTATAACCTCATCAGGATTGCCGACAATTTCACCTTTGGTATATTCAGCTATAATCTTAGCGGTAAACTTCATCATGCATCTTTTTGACGGGCACAAAGTTAGTAATTATAGACAAGATCTTTGGGATAGCAGAGGAAATATTTTTTCTTTGTTTCCATAAGGTTCTGGAGATGAAATAAATCTGAGGCTTCGGAGAGATCTTTCAATTCACCGGTGTTATAAATGATCTTAATGGTATCGGTAACGGAGCTGTAGGCTTTATTGGCAATTAGTCCGGCAAACACCAGGTAGTTGCTTTCGCCCTCACGGAGGTTGTATTGCTTCCGGGCTGCCTGTCTAAGCGCAGCCAGCTGTGATTCCTCGAAAGGCAGGTCACTGATTTTCACCCTGGGGAGCTTTCTCCGGATGAGATTCCCTGCCAGGAGGGACAGCAGCGCGTCGGGATGAAGTGACCAGGATTTGGCGGAGACCATGATATCATCGTCATCGAGACTGGTAAAAAAGGTGAGTATCTCCGAATGGCGGTCACCCAGGTTTTCACGACGGACAAAGTTCTTCAGGAAATATCCAAGTGAAGCCGTGGCAAACAGGGTGGGATCGGAGGCCGAGACTTCTTTGGCCCGCCGGAGCAACTGGACCAGGTGGTTTTCAGCCGCAATAACTGTTTTATGGAAGTATACCTGCCAGTACATCAGCCGCCGGGCGATCAGGAATTTCTCGATGGAATAAATGCCCTTGGCTTCCACCACCAGCTGATCGTCCACCACATTCAGCATCTTGATGATCCTCTCGGTGCCGATGGTGCCCTCGGCAACCCCGGCATAGAAGCTGTCGCGCATCAGGTAGTCCATCCGGTCCATGTCGAGCTGCCCTGAAACGAGCTGGTGCAGGAATTTTTTCGGATGGCTGTTGTTGAAAATATCCAGGGCCATAGCCAGCTTTCCGCCGAATTCCTTATTCAGGTCGTTCATCAGCAGGAGCGACAGATCCTCGTGGGTCAGGTCGGCTATGATGCTTTCCTCGAGTGCATGGGAAAAGGGCCCGTGCCCGATATCGTGAAGCAGGATGGCCGCGGTGGCGGCTTCAGCCTCTTCATCGGTGATGGAAGTCCCCTTCTGCCGTATGCTGTCGATGGCCAGTCCCATCAGGTGTACAGCGCCCAAAGCATGCTGAAAGCGCGTGTGTGTGGCGCCGGGATAAACAAAGCTGGTGAGCCCGAGCTGCTTGATCCTTCTCAGCCGCTGCAGGTAAGGATGTTCCAGCAGGTCAAAGATGAAATCGGTGGGAACGATGATAAACCCGTGGACCGGATCGTTGATGATTTTGCGTTTGTTGATGAGGGTGGACACGAAGCATGTTTAATTGGCACCAGCAAATTACCAAATAATCTGTTAAAAAATCAAGATACCTGTAAATATTACAAAAAGCCTGTTTTTGCATTTTGAAAAAATATTCCTATCTTTGCCTGGATTTTTTCAGGATAGGGGACGACACAGTCCCCTATTTTGTTGCAAATATGAACCATGATCAGTGCTGAACGAATCAGGGAACTTCTTCAGGAGGAATTGACGCAAAGGGGGCTTTTCCTGGTGGAAATTATGGTAAGGCCGGGAAACAGGATCAGCATCTATGTGGACAGCATGAAAGGGGTAACGCTTGATGAATGTATAGCTGTCAGCAGATTCCTGGAGCACAGACTCGACCGTAATGTCGAAGACTATGAGCTGGAAGTATCGTCGCCCGGACTTGACCGGCCGTTGAAACTGCCGATGCAATATGAGAAAAATACAGGCAGGCAACTGGAGGTAGTAAAAAGAGACGGGATCAAGATCGCCGGAAAACTGATGCACTATTTTGAAGGAAGTATTCAGCTTGAAGCGGAGGTTGTTTTGAAAGACAGCAAAACAGGCAAGAAGAAAAAGGAAATTACATTGCAGGAAATAAAACTGGAAGAGATCAAGTCAGCAAAAGTTGTCATAAGTTTAAAAAAGTAATATAAGAACATGGAAAACCTTAATTTGATCGAGACATTTTCGGAATTTAAGGAACTGAAGAGCATTGACCGGGCCACCATGATGAGTGTGCTGGAAGATGTTTTCCGCGGTATGCTGGTGAAGATGTATGGTTCGGCAGATAATTTCGATATCATCATCAACATTGACAAAGGAGATTTTGAGATCTGGAGAAACCGTGAAGTGGTTGAAGACGGGGAAGTCACAGACCCCAACATACAGATGTCCCTCTCGGAAGCCAAGCTTATCGATGGAGATTATGAAGTGGGCGAAGAGGTTACGGATGAAGTGAAACTAGTGGATTTCGGCCGGCGTGCCATATTGGCCTTGCGTCAGAACCTGACCGCCAGGATACTCGATCTGGAGAAAAACAACATATTCCAGAAATACCGCGATCGCATCGGTGATATCATTACCGGCGAGGTATACCAGGTCTGGAAGCGTGAAATGCTCGTCCTTGATGAAGAGGGCAATGAGCTCATCCTGCCCAAGGCAGAGCAGATCCCATCCGATTATTTCCGAAAGGGCGACAGCATCAGGGCTGTGGTGGTAAGGGTGGAAATGCGGAACAACACCCCGCTGATCATATTGTCGAGGACTTCACCGGTGTTCCTCGAACGTCTGTTTGAGCTGGAAGTTCCGGAAATCTTCGACGGACTCATTACCATCAAGAAAATCGTGCGCATTCCCGGTGAAAGAGCCAAGGTTGCGGTTGAATCCTATGATGAGCGTATCGATCCTGTTGGAGCCTGTGTGGGAATGAAAGGATCGCGCATCCACGGCATTGTGCGCGAACTGAAAAATGAGAATATCGACGTGATCAATTATACCAACAACCTGCAGCTTTTCATTACCCGGGCCCTCAGTCCGGCTAAAATATCCTCCATCAAGATTGATGAAAAGAATAAAAAGGCAGATGTTTACCTCAAGCCCAATGAAGTTTCCCTGGCCATCGGCAAGGGCGGGCTGAATATCAAACTGGCCAGCCAGCTTACCGGTTACGAGATTGATGTGTACCGTGAAACGGATTATGCTGATGAGGAAGACGTCAACCTCGAGGAATTTGCAGATGAAATAGACGGCTGGATCATTGATGAACTTAAGGCCATTGGGTGCGATACCGCGCGCAGTGTACTGAATCTCAACATGGAAGATCTGGTGAAACGTACAGATCTGGAGGAAGAGACCATACGTGAAGTGCTTAAAATACTCAAGTCTGAATTCGAATAATTCATCCGGATATTTATATATGAACGGATTTACTAATTTTGACGCTGAATTAACAACCTTAATCTAGGAATGTCAGATACTAATACGATACGATTAAGTAAAATTGCCAGGGAACTCAATGTGGGTATATCCACAATAGTGGAATTCCTGCATAAAAAAGGTGTGAAGATCGATTCGAACCCGAATGAGAAGATCACATCTGATCAGTATGAGTTGCTGCTCAAGGAATTTAGTACTGACCTGAATGTAAAGAAGGAATCAGAAAAGCTGAACCTGCGGAACAAGCGTGATAAGCTTGAGACCGTTTCCATCAATGACGTGCATCATGATGCCGATTCGGAAGGACAGGATTATGATGATGAAGTCCTGGTAAAAGATTTGCGTGCCACGGGCACACATCACGAGCCTGAGGTGACCCACCCGCCGGAACGGGAACCCATCCGGCTCAACGTATTGGGGAAAATTGATATAAACAAATTGAGTCCCGGCAAAGCAGCTCCCTTACAAAAGGAAGAGAAACCTGCCCCTGCGAGGCCCGCAGCAAAAGAGACCGTTACACCGCCACCGCCAGCAGTCCCTCCGGTTGCGGAACCAGAAGTCGCGGAGCCTCCTGTTACCGAAAACAGGGTGGTAGAAACCGTTGCCCAGGAGGAAGAGGTTTTCCTCAGGCCTGAGATCAAGGATGTTGAAGTTAAAGTAGTGGGCAAGATCGACCTGGATTCCATGAATCAGCGGACCAGGCCGCCCAAGAAGACACGGGAACAGCTTGAGAAGGAAAGAAAAAGCCGTACTGCTGCAACCACGCGCGAACATGCAGAAACACCCGTAAGCCGGGAAAACGGACAGGAAGCAATACTAAAGGGAACAGCAGGGTCCGAAGTTATCAAAGCCAGGGCCGAGAAATTGAATGGGCCCAAGGTTCTCGGAAAGATCAATCTGCCTGGTACAGACACCGAGCTCGATGAGCACGGACAGAAGAAGAAGAGAAAACGTATCAAAACGGATACCCAGCGGGTAAGCGTTGAGAAGCAGCCCCGTCCGGGTTTGGTTGACCCTGACAAGGACAAGAAAAAGAAAAAGAAAAGAAAAGGCTACCGGTTTGAGATCAGTGAGGAAGATGTTGATAAGCAGATCAAGGATACCTTTGCCAAGCTTGGGCTGAAGGGAAAATCAAAAGGTGCCAAATACCGCAAAGAAAAGCGTGACATTCAGAGTCAGCGCAACCTGGCGGAAGAGGAAAAGCGTGAACAGGAAAAGAATATCCTGAAGGTAACCGAATTTGTTACGGTAAATGAACTTGCTACCCTGATGGGTGTTCCTGTGAATGAGGTTATTGCAGCCTGTATGAGTCTGGGACTTTTCGTATCCATTAACCAGCGCCTCGATGCGGAAGCCCTTGTACTGGTTGCAGAGGAATTCAGCTTTAAGGTGGAATTTGTTACGGTTGATCTGCAGGAAGATGAAGAGGAGGAGGAAGAAGATCCTCAGGAACTGGTGACCCGTCCGCCCATTGTAACGGTAATGGGACATGTGGACCATGGTAAGACCAAACTTCTCGACCATATCCGGCATGCCAACGTTATTGCCGGTGAGGCCGGTGGCATTACCCAGCATATCGGTGCTTACGGGGTTGAACTGAAAGACGGCAGGCAGATTACCTTTCTCGATACCCCCGGCCACGAGGCCTTTACGGCCATGCGTGCCCGCGGTGCACAGATCACAGATGTGGCCATCATCGTGGTGGCAGCTGACGACGGCATCATGCCCCAGACGGTGGAAGCCATCAACCATGCCCAGGCCGCAGGCGTTCCCATGGTATTTGCCATCAATAAGATTGACAAACCCACGGCCAATCCTGAGAAGATCAAGGAATCGCTGGCCAAAATGAATATCCTGGTGGAAGACTGGGGCGGCAAGTACCAGTCGCAGGAGATATCCGCAAAAACAGGTCTGAATGTGGATGATCTGCTGGAGAAGGTGCTGCTTGAGGCAGAACTGCTGACCCTGAAAGCAAACCCGAACAAACCTGCCGTGGGGACTGTCATTGAGTCTTCGCTGGACAAGGGCAGGGGTTACATGGCCACCATCCTGGTGCAGGCCGGCACCCTGCGCGTGGGTGACATCATCCTCGCCGGGCACAATTTCGGCAAAGTTAAGGCCATGCATGACGAGCGCGGTAAAAAGATCACCCTGGCAGGCCCGTCGGACCCGGTACTGGTGCTTGGTCTGAATGGTGCACCCCAGGCAGGGGACAAGTTCAACTGTTACGAGAATGAAAAAGAGGCTAAGGAGATTGCCTCCAAGCGCGAGCAATTGTTGCGTGAGCAGGGACTCCGCACGCAGAAGCATATTACACTCGACGAAATCGGCCGTCGTATTGCCATCGGAAATTTCAAGGAATTGAATATCATTGTGAAGGGTGATGTTGACGGATCCATCGAAGCTTTGTCGGATTCACTGATCAAGCTTTCGAACGAAGAAATACAGGTTAATGTTATCCATAAGGCCGTAGGAGCCATATCAGAGAGTGATATCCTGCTGGCCGCAGCGTCCAATGCCATTGTTGTGGGATTCCAGGTAAGGCCTTCACTGCAGGCCCGTAAACTTGCGGAGAAGGAAGAGATCGACATACGGCTATATTCCATCATCTATGATGCTATAAACGAGATCAAATCTGCCATGGAGGGCATGTTGAGCCCCGAGATCAAGGAGGAGATCGTGGCTACTCTCGAAGTGCTGGAAGCATTCAAGATCACCAAGGTGGGAACTGTTGCCGGCTGTATGGTCAAGGAAGGCAAGATCAGGCGCGACACCCGTGTAAGAATTATACGCGACGGCATTGTAATTTACAGTGGTCACCTGGCCTCGCTGAAACGATTCAAAGACGATGTGAAGGAAGCCGTAAGCGGTCAGGAATGCGGTCTCAATATCGACAATTACAACGACATCCGGGTGAGTGATATCATTGAGGGATACGAAACTACGGAGATCAAGAAGAAGCTGTAAGTTTTCCATTACCATCATGCATCGACTCCGCTCAGCATGACATGGTGGTCATGCTGAGCGGAGTCGAAGCATTTTTATTACAATCTATGGATGCCTTACCCTACCAATCATCCATGATCCGGGCCGAGGCCCTCAGGCTCGGATTTGACAAGTGTGGCATTTCACGTGCAGAGTACCTCCCCGAAGATGCCGGACGGCTGGAAAGCTGGCTCCGGAACCAGTATCATGGCGAGATGGCGTACATGGAAAACCATGCCGATAAACGGGTGGATCCTACAAAACTTGTTGAAGGGGCACATTCCGTTATTGTTGTACTGCTGAATTACTACCCGTCTGAAAATCAAAAAGACCCTGCTGCACCAGTGATTTCAAAATATGCCTACGGCGGGGATTATCACGATGTCATCAGGAGCAGGTTGCAGGAGTTGCTGCATTATATCCGGATGAACATAGCCCCGGCCACAGGCAGGGCCTTCGCGGATTCGGCGCCGGTGCTCGACAGGGCCTGGGCCGCCCGGGCCGGTCTGGGCTGGATTGGCAAGAACACCAACCTGATCACCCCGGAATCCGGTTCCTTTTTTTTTATCGGGTCACTTATCGTAGACATCCCGTTGCACTATGACCAGCCGATACAGGACTTCTGCGGGGACTGCAACCGCTGCATCAGGGCCTGTCCCACCAGTGCCATCATAGCGCCCCGGCTGATCGATGCGCGAAAATGCATTTCATACCTGACTATTGAAAACAAGGAGGAAATTGATGCAGGTTTCCGGGATCAGTTCAATAACCGGGTTTTCGGATGCGATATCTGTCAGGATGTCTGCCCCTGGAACCGGAAAGCAAAACCACATGCTGTGAAGGAATTTGAACCATTACCCGGGTTGTTGGAAATGACCCGGCAGGACTGGCATGATCTGAATGAGCCTCAGTTCAAGGCCCTGTTCCGGAGATCAGCAGTAAAACGGACGAAGTTTGCGGGACTGAGGAGAAATCTGAAGTTCATTGAGTAGCCCTTCGACTACGCTCAGGGTGACCCGCGTGTCATGCTGAGCGTAGTCGAAGCACTATTTATTCAATGTACTCCGTATCCTTTTCCCCTCCACGATAAAAACCACAGATTCGGCGACGTTTTCCAGGTGATTGGAAATTCTTTCCAGATCCCTGATGATCAGGATCAGGTCGGTGGCAATGATGATGACCTCTGATTTCCGGGTCATTTCAGCTATGATCTCGTTGAAAACGGACTTACAGATTTCTGCCGTGTTCTGGCAGGTGCAAACGATCTCATTGGCCAGTTCATTGTTGTTGTTGGCATAGGCTTCCTGCAAGCGCTGATTGATGCGTATCACCTCACCCAGCAATTCGGAGACCCTGTACTGGTTCAGGGTTTCCTGGTACTGTCTGACAGATTCCGCACGCGACAGCAAGTCGAGCGCAATATCACCGATCCGTTCTATTTCATTGCCAATGCGGAGCGACGACATGATGAACCGCAAATCGGTAGCCACGGGTTGGGCCAGGGCAAAAATGCGCTGACAAAGCTTGTCGATCTTAATATCGAGTTTGTCAATACGGTTTTCATTTTGCATCACCGCATCCGTTTCTTCAAATTCCTGGCTCAGGATGGACTGGGATGATTTTTCGAGCTGGATATTCACCAGCATGAACATCTTGATGATCCGTTTCCTGAGCTTTCCTAACTCTTCCTGAAAAAATGACTGCATGGGTATATTTTTTAGTAATTGCTTCTTGCGTTTTCTGACCGTTATTATCCAAACCTCCCGGAAATGTAATCTTCGGTTTGCTTTTTAGAGGGATTGGTAAAAATAGTCCTTGTTTTATCCATTTCAATAAGTTCCCCGATATAAAAAAAGGCGGTGATGTCACTGGTACGGGCAGCCTGCTGCATGTTATGGGTGACAATAATTATGGTATAGTATTTCTTCAGCTCGTGGATCAGTTCTTCAATTTTAGAGGTGGAAATCGGGTCGAGAGCACTGGCCGGTTCGTCCATAAGTATGATATCGGGATTTACGGCGAGGGTCCTTGCTATGCATATGCGTTGTTGTTGTCCGCCCGACAGGCTCAGTGCGGAGGATTGCAGGCGGTCCTTCACCTCGTCCCAGATGGCAGCCTGTTTCAGGGACGTTTCCACAATCTCGTCAAGCTTGCTTTTTTGCGAAATGCCATTAATTTTCGGGCCATAGGTAATATTGTCATAAATGGATTTGGCAAAGGGATTCGATTTCTGGAAGATCATCCCGACTTTCTTGCGGAGATTGACAACATCGATATTTTTCTGGTAAATGTTAATGTCATCTATATTTACCTCTCCTTCAATACGGACGTTGTCGATGAGATCATTCATCCGGTTCAGTGTTCGCAGGAAAGTGGATTTTCCGCAACCGGAAGGGCCTATGAACGCCGTGACCTTTTTATCGGGTATTTCCATGCTGATCCTGTTCAGTGCCTGGCTGGCACCATAATACACCGAGAGATCACGGACACTCACTTTGCTATCTTTTGAATCTTTCATGAATTATCTGGCTTTTTTTCTGATCCTGTACCGGAGTACAACCGCCACCATGCTCAGCGAAAAGGTAAGCAGCAGCAATACCAGGGTAGTGGCAAACTGGATGGGCAGGGTGTCATCCACGTTGGTAGATTGGGTGGACATGATATAAATATGGTATCCAAGCGACATAAACTGGTCGCTCATGTGTTTCGGCAGATCTGCCAGGTAATAGGCCGCCCCGGTAAAAAGTATGGGGGCCACTTCCCCGGCACCCCGGCTAATGGCCAGGATGGTGCCTGTGAGAATGCCGGTTACCGATCCGGGCAGCACCACCTGCCGGATGGTCTGCCACTTGGTGGCGCCCAGGGCCAAGCTGGCTTCCCTTACTTCTTTAGGAACCGTGCGGATGGATTCTTCCACCGACACAATGACGATAGGCAGGGTGAGGAGGGCCATGGTGAGGCTGGCCCAGAGGATGCTGGGCTGTCCCCAGTGCAATTCACCGTGGTAAAAAATATTATCCATGTGAAAACCAATAAACTTGATGAAAAAACCGAGACCGAACAATCCAAAAATTATGGAGGGTACAACCGCCAGGGTTTTTACAGCAAAACGGATGGTTTTAGCCAGGATCGATTTTTCTGAGGCATATTCGGCCAGGTAGATGGCGGTAATGGCCCCGAATGGCACGGCCGCTACCGTCATGACCAGGGTCATGATCGCGGTACCGACAATGGCCGGAAAGATGCCGCCTTGGGTCATACCTTCCCGCGGGAATTCGGAAATAAATTCCCATGTGAGGCTCTTCCATCCCCCGATTAAAATGATGGTGAGCATGGCCACAATGACAAAGATAATGAGCATCACACTTACGGCGGTGAGGCTTTTGATGAGCATATCTTTGGAGGTTCTTTTCATCGTTGGTGGTTATTTACCCTGGAAACGCCTGATGAGGCGGTTGCGGAAGTAAAACTCCGCCAGGGCATTCAGGCCGAAGGTGAATATGAACAACAGCGAGCCGATCAGGAACAATACGCTGTAATGGGTATCTCCAAAAACCACTTCAGCCATTTCGGCACCAATGGTTGCCGAGAGTGTCCTTACCGAGTCAAAAGGGTTGATGGTCATCAATGCTGCATTCCCCGTAGCCATCAGGGCTATCATGGTCTCGCCGAAAACCCTTCCGATGCCCAGCAATAACGCTGCGAAAATCCCGGGGGTGGCTGTGGGCAGAACAACCTGGAATGCTGTCTGCCGGAGACTTGCTCCCAGTCCCAGACTGGCTTCGATGTAGGTTCCCGGAACGGCTGTGAGAGCGTCCTCGGTAAGGGTATAGATGACCGGAATTGCGGCCAGCGCCATAGCAACCCCGCCCACGAAAGCATTTAAACGCCCCGAATATCCAAACAGGTCCTGGAAAAAGGATGCCAGCACCATCAGGGCGAAGAACCCTATCACCACTGATGGGAAGCCAGCCAGTAATTCAATGGCCGGTTTGATGAATTCCCTTATCCTGCGCGGGGCGAACATGGCTGTGTAAATGGCCGCCAGGATGGCAATGGGCCCCGCGAACAACATGGCGATCAGGGTTACCTTCAGGGTTCCCAGAAAGAGGGGCAGCAATCCATACCGGGGACGGTCGGAAACAGGCAGCCAGTCCCTGGATAATAAGGTGGACATAACAGGTCCGGTTTCAGCTGCAGCAATAACAGATTCTGATGAGGAATCCGCAATTCCGCCAGCCGGTGATAAATCTTCAATAACATCACCATAGGTTTCAGGTACAAGCGGAGCATCCGGTTCTGGGCTTGAGGGATCATATATTTCAGGTACCAGCGCTTCTTCCTGTTGCCCTGCGGTCGTCGTGATCTCATTTTCAGGCTTGGCACCTTTGAAAATGGGCAGTGTTTCACGGAAAACAAAAACAAAAATCAGAATCACAAAGGTAATTGACATAAAGGCAATCCCTTTGATCACCTTCTCTGCCAGCCAGTCATCAAAACGGAATTGCTTCTTCAAGATGGAAGAAGCAAATCCGGTTACTGGTGTTGAAACCTCAGCACCTTGAATTTTCTTTTGTTTTTTCAAAAAGGACACTGTTCTGACGGATCTTTATTTTGCCGGAAAATAACCCACTTCAGTAATGATCTTCTGGCCTTCGGAGCTGAGGATCCAGTCGATAAACTTCTTCATTTCACCGGTGGGTTTGTTGCGCATATACAAATACAGGTAACGGGTGATCGGATACTCGTTTTTAGCAATATTTTCAGCCGTAGGCTGGGTACCCGGTGTTTTGTCATCCTTTTTAACCAGACAATGCTTCACTCCGCTAGCATAAGCGGCACCGCCATAGCCAATACCATATTTGTCCTTCTTCACCGCGTTCACTACAGCGGCCGTACCCGGAAGGGTCTGGCAGCGGGCAGCGTAATCGCCTTTTATTACCTCATCCTTGAAAAAGGCATACGTTCCCGAACTGTTTTCACGACCATAGAGCTTAATGGGGGCATCTTCACCGCCAACCTGTTTCCAGTTGGTGATCCTGGCCTGGTAGATATCACTGAGCTGTTTCAGGGTAAGTTCCTTTACCTTGTTCGATTCATTAAGGAAGATCGTGATACCGTCTTTCGCACATGGAATCTGCACGCCCAGGGTATTATAACGTTCTTTCAGCTTTTCAACCTCTGAGGATTTGATGGGCCGGCTTGAGGTGGCAATGTCTGTGGTGCCATTAATCAAAGCGGCAATTCCCACGCCTGATCCTCCTCCGGTAACCTGGATGGCGACAGCAGGATTATTTTTCATGTATATTTCAGCCCAGCGCTGTGACAGGATGACCATGGTATCGGAGCCCTTAACCGTAATCTTGGTCTGCTGCACGAATGCCGCACCGGTTATCAATACGGTTATCAAAAGTATTGCTAATGAAATTCTGTTCTTTTTCATAATTGTATATTTATTTGTCTTGTATCTTGAATCTTAAATCTTGAATCTACTTTCTAGAATTTAGCCTGCATCCTGATTCCCAATACATTGTCTTTAATATCATCGGGATAGGTGGCATTGGTTTCATTTTTTGGGATACCGTAGTTCAGGGAGAACCTGATATTTTCATTCAGGTAGTACTGCCAGGCAAGTGTGATGGTGGTGTAATATACGTCTTTTCCGGCAGCATCGCCCGATAATCGGGTATTGGGGTCAAAATAATCGAGCCGTGTGACAAACTGGTTCTTATTACCTATATTTTTTATCAGGTAGGCATAGTATCCTGAAAATTCTTTTGTCTTGTAGGGATTGCTTTTTGAATCGCCAGGATAGGCATTGCGACCGGTGATATACTCACCTTTAAGGGCTAAACCACCCCACAAGTCAAAAAAGGCCTGGACTTCAACGCCGCCCCATTTTTTATCGAGATATTTGCCCACATTACTGTCAATACTATCCATCTGATTTTCATAATCCAACACATACTTGGTTTTAGCCATCAGACCGCCAAAATAGCCGTGGGCACCCACATCAATTCCAATATTTTTGGCCGGAAACTTGAAGGAGTATACCGCGCGGGCCATCAGATCTTTTTTGGAATCGACATCAATTTGTTCGATGCCCTTGTAATTCCCGTTCAGCAAAGCGAGCTGCAATTTCAGGGGAACTGTCACGGGTTTGAATTCAAGCTTGGCGCCTACTTCCCGCTCTCCGGGATAAATGGTTCTGATCATCCGCGACCGTTCAAGAACCTCACGCTGACTTGAGGAGTATTCCACCTCGTAGTTGGGCCGGTTGAACTGACCTGCCCACAGGGTGAGGGTTCTCAGTTTTGGCAGATAGGCAACGGCATAAGCGTCTTTAAGGGTAAGATTGCCCGTTGAAAAATCAGGCTGAAGCACGAACCTGATCCCATCGGCTGCTTCATAGGTGAATTTGATCCTGGCACGACGGATGAAAAATGTACTGACCGGATCATTCGGTTTAACCAGGCCACCCTGGTAATATTCATACTGGGCCTGTATGTAACCGGAAACTTTTATTTTGGTAAGCTTGCCCAGGTCTGCTTCATTGAGGGCAACACGTTCATCAAGCGAATTTAATCTTGCGTCAACAGTTTCGAGTTTTTCCTGCAGACTATCAGCAGGTTGTTGTGAGTATGCCGCCCACAAGCCGGGAATCATCAATAAAGTAAAAAAAAATTTCTTCATCAGAGATGGTTTTTAACGATGCAAAGATGCGGCGGGAATGTTACAGGGGTATTGTCTTAGCGTTAAATTATTGTTACAATCTAAAATCCCTGTAATTCCTGATATAATACTGAGTCCCTGTTATAATTATGTTACAATTTTGTAATATTACTGTAATCCTGAAGTTGTAATTTTGTACCTGATTATTAATGTTTAACACATGAATGCTGGTAATCCAGTCCGGATCCTTGTAGTAGATGATGAGGAGGACATATGCGAAATCCTGAAGTTCAACCTGGAGTCGGAGGGATATCGGGTAGATGCGTTGACTTCTTCGGAGGAGGCCTTACAAAAGAAGTTGGAGCAATACCAATTGTTCCTCCTGGATATCATGATGAAAGGGATATCGGGATACCGGCTGGCCGATGAAATCCGAAAACGGAAAAAAATCAACGCACCCATAATTTTCATTACGGCCAAAAATACCGAAAATGATAAGCTTACGGGATTCACGGTGGGCGCCGATGATTTTATTACCAAACCCTTTTCCATTAAGGAAGTAATGGCCCGCGTTAAGGCAGTTCTTCGCAGGGCCGTCGTTTCTTCGGAATCTTTCCCCGCAACTGGTTCTATAATGCTTTCGGGCATTGAACTTGATATAGAAAAAAAACGGCTCACCGTTGATGGGGGGAAGAAGGATCTTACCCCTATCGAGTTTCAGCTTTTGCACCTTCTCCTGAAAAACCCGGGCAGGATTTTCGGCCGTGAACAATTCCTGGATTCCATATGGGGGGATATCCAGGTTACCGACAGAACGGTTGATGTTCATATCACTCGTTTACGCAAGAAACTGGGGCAATATGGCAGGTTTCTTATTACACGTAAAGGATACGGTTATTGTTTTGAAATGGATTAAGACTTTTAATTATGAAATTTATTTCCAGCTATAATAAGAAATGGTTGATATACATGCTGTCATTTTTCCTCTTTTTTACAGCGGTATTGCTGATTTCTGAATATTCTCATGAAAAAAGGATACGGATTACAGCTCTCAACGAGAAACTGGACGATTATGCCGAGCTGACAGAAAAGTTCGTGTTAAAATATGGTATGGATGATTCAGTTGGTTTTACCGGTTTGGATATCCTCGCGGCCATGATCCCCAGTGAATCGCTCCGGATAACACTGATTGATTTGCAGGGAAATGTTCTGTACGATTCCCGGGTAAAAAATACTGCTCAGATGGATAACCATCTTGATCGTCCGGAAATCCGGCGGGCTTTGAGCCATGGTTATGGAGCAAACATAAGGGTATCCGGTACCACAAAAATCAAGTACTATTATTACGCCAAAAGGTTTACCGGTCATCTGATAAGGATATCAGTGGTATATGATGTTAATGCCAAAAGGCTGATACAGCCCGACAGGATTTTCCTGTTGTTTGTTGTATTGATCTTCCTGGCAACATCATTCACCGTGGTACTGATCACGGACAAGTTCGGAAAATCCATCAGCACCCTGCGGGATTTCACGTTGCAGGCACTGGCCAACAAACCAATTGATGATAAGATTGAGTTTCCCGAGAATGAACTTGGGGATATCGGGCAGGATATTGTTGAAATATACCAGAATCTGACCAGGACCAAGGAGGAGTTGCTGTCAGAAAAAGCCAAACTGATACGTCATCTCAACATGCGCGATGAGGGCATTGCCATATTTACAAAAGACAGGCACGTCATCACCAGCAACAACCGCTTTATACAGTATATCAATCATATCAGTGATGTTCGGGTGTTTACCGCCGATGAGTTCTTCAGGATCGAGGATTTCAGGCCACTTTTCAATTTCATAGACAAGTTCCTGAAAGAAAAGAGGAATGACCTGGCCGACCTGCAGCCAATCTATGAAATAACCCTCAACAAGGGAGGGAAGTACTTCCTAGTTAAAAGCATTGTTTTCCAGGACACGAGTTTTGAGGTTTCGATAAATGATATCACAAAACCCACAAAACGCAAAATCCTCAAGCAGCAAATAACCGAAAACATTGCCCATGAACTAAAAACCCCGGTGAGTTCCATAAAAGGATTTCTTGAAACCATCTTGCAGGGTAATACGGATGACGAAAGAACAAGGGACTATCTCCAAAGGGCCTATTCGCAATCGTGCCGGCTGACCGATCTGATCCATGATATTTCGCTGCTCACCAAAATTGAAGAAGCCGGTAGCCTTTACCAGGTGGAAGAGGTCAATCTGGAGGAGCTCATCCGCGATATTTGCGGGGAGATCCAACCCAGGCTCCGGGAGCAGGATATCTCGCTGGACCTGAAGATACAGGAGAACCTGATGATCAATGGCAACTCTGCCTTACTATACTCCATTTTCAGAAATCTTTTTGATAATGCAATGGGTCACGCAGGGAGGGGTATTTCTATAAAACTTGATAACTATCGGCAGGATGACGAATACTACTATTTTTCGTTTTCTGATACCGGTATTGGCGTTCCTGAAGAAGATCTGCCCAGACTGTTCGAGCGTTTCTACCGCGTTGACAAGGGCCGTGACCGTAAAAAGGGTGGTACTGGGCTGGGACTTGCCATTGTAAAGAATGCCATCCAGTTCCACAAAGGGGATATATCCGTAAAGAACCGCGCGGGAGGCGGATTGGACTTTTTATTCACACTAGCCAAAGATGTCAGGGGCATTAGTGTGTAGGGTTGAGATCTGACCTGATTGTTAATGGTAATTGGCAAGCGGTTTTCGGATTTCAATAACACACATCTAGAAAGATTTACCACAAACTTAATCACTATGTAATATTGTCTTAATATGTTTTTTATACCTTTTATCATGTATAAAATCATTATTAATGAAACCATGGTACAAAGATATGACTGAGTTTCTGCATAAAAACAGAGACGATCTGGAGTATTTGCTATTTGTGGGTGTACCAGTCGGAATAATTCTAAATTTATTTCAAGACTGTCTGAATTTGGCGAATTTATTTTGATTTACGCCGGATCGTCACAGGCTTTTTTCGTTTGAGTTAATTCTTCATACGCTTCAGAATCTGCGAGAAAATTTTCTCCTATATTTGTACGGGGAGAAAATTATGGAAGTATTTCACCTATCAGCCTTGATTACCAACAGGATCGACCGGCTCAGGGAATCAGGCAAAACCATCGGATTTGTTCCTACCATGGGCGCCTTGCATGAAGGGCACCTGTCGCTTGTAAGGCTGTGTCATCAGCAGAATGATATCGTGGTGGCCAGCATTTTTGTGAATCCCACCCAGTTCAACGATAAGGATGATCTTTACCGATACCCGCGCACACCGGAAAAGGATTTGAAGATGCTCGGATCAGCGGGCTGCGATATCGTTTTTATGCCCGGGGAAAAGGAAATATACCCGGAACCGGATACCCGGCAATTTGATTTTGGAAACCTCGACAGCATCCTGGAGGGGAAACACCGGCCAGGGCATTTCAATGGTGTTGCCCAGGTGGTAACGCGGCTGTTTGATATTATAAAACCACAACGTGCGTATTTCGGACTGAAGGACTTTCAGCAGCTGGCCATCATAAAAAAAATAACGGCCGACCTGCACTACCCGGTTGAAATTGTACCCTGCCCCATTATCCGGGAATCCGACGGATTGGCGATGAGTTCCCGAAACATGCTGCTGCGGCCAGAGGAACGGATCACCGCTCTGGAGCTCTCACAATCACTGTTCCAGGCCAGGAAAATGAAAGAATCGCATGCTCCCGCTGCAGTAAGACAATGGGTTGTCGGGCATCTCAATGCCATGCCCGGCATTTCGCTGGAATATTTTGAAATTGTCAGCAGCAGGGACCTGCTTCCCGTGGATAGCTGGAACGGCCGTGACCCGGTGATCGGATGCCTGGCGGCACGGGTGGGGAGGATCAGGCTCATTGATAATATTAATTTTTCTTCGTAATTTTATAGATATATGCATATTGAAGTTCTCAAATCGAAAATTCACCGGGTTACCGTAACGGAAGCCAACCTCAATTATATGGGCAGCATCACCATTGATGAAAATCTTATGGACGCTGCCAACCTGATCGAAAACGAAAAGGTACAGGTTGTCGATATCAATAACGGGGAACGGTTTGAAACTTACGTGATCAGGGGAGATCGAGATACAGGAGTCATTTGTCTCAACGGACCTGCTGCCCGTAGAGTTGCCGTGGGGGATGTGGTGATCATCATGTCGTATGCCACGATGGACTTTGAGGAGGCCAGGCATTTCAAACCCGTTATTGTCCTTCCGGATACCGCGACCAACCAACTCATCCGATAATTGCCCGTCATGCCCAAACTCGAAGCCATCAACAACAAGATCCTGACCGGTCAGGCACTCGACAGGTGGCTTGCCATTGCCGCCTTTAAAAGGAAGACCATCGTTTTTACCAACGGCTGTTTTGATATCCTGCACCGGGGGCATATCCAATACCTGGCAAAGGCTGCTGGCCTGGGAGACCTGTTGATCATCGGCGTAAATACCGATGAATCCGTGAGGAAACTCAAAGGTCCTTCAAGGCCTTATCTCGACGAACAAACCCGGTCGCTGATACTGGCTTCCCTGGGATTTGTCTCCGCAGTGGTCCTGTTCAATGAAGAAACACCTTATGACCTGATCAGGAAGATACAGCCGCACCACCTGGTGAAAGGCGGGGATTATAAGGCTGAGGAGGTGGTGGGATACGATATTGTAAAGGCCAGGGGAGGCCATACCCACATCATTCCACTTACGGAAGGGTATTCCAGCACTTCCGTTATTGATAAAATAGCAGGAAATTCCTGATGGCCAAAGCCAAAACAGTTTTCGTGTGCCGCAGTTGTGGTACCGAAGCTCCCAAATGGATCGGCAAATGCCCGTCATGCGGTGAATGGAACACATTCATCGAGGAGGTTATTGCCCGCACCAGCCGTATTGCGCAAAGCCCTTTTTCTACGGGGCATGCATTTCCCGTAAGGCTTCATGAAGTTGATCCAAGGAGCCAGCCCCGGCTGGATACACAAACCGGCGAGCTGAACCGGGTGCTGGGAGGGGGTCTGGTCAGGGGTTCCATGGTGCTGATCGGTGGTGAGCCCGGTATCGGAAAATCGACCCTGGCCTTGCAGGTAGCCCTGGCCATGCGCAATTATAAGGTACTTTACATATCGGGCGAAGAAAGTGTTCAGCAGATCAGCATGCGGGCTGAGCGGATCGGGCATACCAATGAAAACTGTTTTGTACTGAACGAGGTATCGCTGCAAAGCATTTTTACACAATTGCAGCAGATGAAACCTGATATCCTGATCATCGATTCGGTGCAGACCCTTCAGGATGAAACGCTGGAGTCTTCTCCCGGAAGTATTACACAGATCAGGGAGTGCGCCGGTAAGCTGATGAAATTTGCCAAGGAAACTGCCACACCCGTTTTGCTGATCGGTCATATTACCAAGGACGGCACCCTGGCAGGACCCAAGATCCTGGAGCATATCGTGGATACCGTATTGCTTTTTGAAGGCGACCAGCATTATCTGTACCGGATCTTACGCGCCACAAAAAACCGCTTCGGAGCTACTGCCGAACTGGGTATTTTCGAGATGTTGCAGGACGGGTTGCGGGAGGTGGACAATCCTTCGGAAGTACTGATCAACAAAAGCAATGAGGGTCTAAGTGGTATTGCCACCGCTGCCACCATCGACGGAATCCGGCCATTTCTGATTGAAGTGCAGGCGTTGGTAAGCACGGCTGTTTACGGAACCCCTCAGCGTGTGTCCACCGGCTATGATGTAAGACGACTGAACATGTTGCTTGCGGTACTGGAGCGCAGGGCAGGGTTTAAACTAGCGACACGCGATGTTTTCCTGAACCTGGCAGGTGGTCTGAGGGTCACTGATCCTGCACTGGACCTTTCCGTAATTGGGGCCATCCTTTCTTCGGGAGTTGACAAAGCCATTGCCAAAAAAATGTGTTTCAGCGCTGAGGTGGGCCTTTCCGGTGAAATAAGGCCGGTAAGCCGGATTGAAAGTCGTGTCCGGGAAGCCAGCAGACTGGGATTCACCGGCATTATGATATCAGGGGCCTATGAAAAGATCAACCTGCCGGGGAAGGAGCAGATTAAGATCATCAAGGTCAACAGGGTGGAGGAGGCTGTGAAGAAGCTATTCAGGGACGAGGGACAAGGGACAAGGGACGGGTGAGGTATAAAGCTTTGGGAAAAATTCATAATTTCCCATCTTCGTACAAAACACAAACTTCATCTGTCCCTCGTCCCTTGTCCCTCGTCCCTGATATCACCATTCATTTTCCCAATAGAACTCATCTCCTGCTGCGGATTCAGCTACATCGCGGCAGTTGGGAACCCTCTCCATGCCCGGAGGAGCCTCAAAAACATCGGTCTGGTAAATACCCAGAGAATTATCCGCATACACTTTCTTCATGAACAGGGCATAAATGGGCAAGGCCATAGAAGCGCCCTGTCCCATTTCCATCCTGTCGAAATGCACCGAACGGTCCTCAGCACCTACCCATCCGCCAGCCACAATCTTTGGTGCAATGCCTATCATCCAACCATCGGAGTGGTTCTGTGTGGTGCCTGTTTTAGATGCGATCTGCGCGGTAAATCCATAGCGGTAGCGTAAACGAACGGCTGTGCCAAAATCAGTGACACCTTCCATCAAGTTCAGCATCAGGTAGGCGGTTTGTTCACTGATGGATTCAAACCGTTCAGGCAGGAATTCAGCCAGGACATTTCCGCTTTTGTCTTCGATCCGGGTGATATAAACCGGGTTGGTATGTTCGCCCTTGTTGGCAAAGGTAGCATAGGACGAAACCATTTCTGCGACAGACATGTCAGAGGTGCCGTATATCATCGAAGGTACAGGGTCAATATAGCTGGTTATTCCCATTTTATGGGCAATATCGGCGATCGGTTTGGGTTTGAACTCTTTGATCAGCCAGGCGGAGATGTTGTTTTCCGAGGTGGCCAGGCCCCATTTCAGCGTCTTCATCTGCCCGAGGTCTTTCTCACTGCTGTTGCTTTTGGGGCTCCACACGGTGTCGTTAACAAGAAAGGTTTGGGAGACATTGGGCACCTCATCGCAGGGATTCTTGCCTTCCTGCATGGCCAGGACATATAGGAAGGGTTTAAAGGTCGACCCGGCCTGCCGTTTGCTTTGGGTTACATGATCGTATTTGAAACTGGCAAAGTCGATACCGCCCACATAAGCCTTGACATTTCCGGAAGCCGGGTCCATGGCCATGAAACCGGTGCGGAGAAAATGCTTGTAATACCGGATGGAGTCGAGCGGGGTCATCGTGGTATCGATCTCGCCCCGCCAGCTGAATACTTTCATGGAGACCGGCTTTCGGAATACCCTATAGATCTCTTTAGTAGAAAGGCCCTGGTTTTTCAGGCTTTTTCCCCGGTCGGAGTTCAGCATGGCCCGGGTCAGGATTTTTTCAATATCCTGATCGGTGAGGTCCCTTGAAAAGGGAGCCCTTTTGCTGGACCTTTTTTCTTTAAAAAAGGCTGGTTGCAGGTAGCTGCCCAGGTGCTCCCTTACTGCTTCCTCGGCATATTGCTGCATTTTTGAATTCACTGTAGTGTATATTCTCAATCCATCTGTATACAGGTTATAGGGGTTTCCGTCAGGTTTCTTGTTCTTGTTACACCAGCCGAACAACGGATCGTTCATCCAGCTCATGGAATCCGTCCGGTAGCTTTCATAGTCGAAGTAATTCTTCCTTTTGGGTTCAGTGTTCATCAGCATGCGGCGTAAATGCTCACGGAAATAGGTGGCCAGGCCCTGATCGTGTGCAATCCGCTGAAACCGGAGTGTAAGCGGCAGTCCTTTCAGGGAATCTGCTACATCTTCGTTGAGAAAATCGTATTTGACCATCTGATTGAGCACTACGTTGCGGCGGCGCTGAACCCGTTCCCGTTTGTTAGAATCAGCCGGATTATAAAAGGAAGGATTCTTGGCCATACCAACCAGCATGGCACTCTGTTCAATGGTCAGGGAATCGGTGAAAGTGCTGAAATAAACCTGGGCGGCAGATTTGATGCCTACGGCCTGGTTGAGGAAGTCGCACTGGTTGAAATACATGGTGATAATTTCTTCCTTGGTATAGGCTTTCTCGAGCCGGACGGCAATGATCCATTCCTTGATTTTCTGCCATCCTCTGCCAATAAGTGATCTGGGAGGTTCGTGAAAGAGCAGCTTGGCTAGCTGTTGCGTGATGGTACTTCCGCCACCGGAACTACGCTGCATGAGCAATCCGGTTTTGATAACCACTCGGGCCAGTCCCCGGGCATCAATGCCGGAATGCCTGTAGAATCTTTTATCCTCTGTGGAGATCAGGGCTTTTATAAGATGATCAGGAAGTTCATCATAATCCACATAGGTGCGGTTCTGGTTTTTATAATAAAACGAACCCAATACCCTGCCATCTTCCGAGATCACCTGGGAGGCCAGGTTGATCTTGGGGTTTTCCAGGGCGTTAATATCGGGCATGTATCCGAGTCCGCCTACTGCGGCAAGCAAAAGAAGAAGCGTGAGCAGGGCAAATGGAGCGGCAAATATGATCCAGAAATACTTGTTGAACTTTTTCCGGTCGATGTTGGTTTTAATCATACAAATTGACAGTGAATCGGGTAAAAGTAATAATATTTGAATTAAAATTTTGAACTTCGCGGCATAATTGATTTATTTGCACCGGTATAAAACGTTTATGTAATGATTAACAATTTGGTAATAGTTGAATCACCTGCCAAGGCCAAGACGATTGAGAAATTCCTCGGAAAGGATTTTAAGGTTAAGTCGAGTATGGGGCATATCCGTGATTTATCCAAAGAAGATCTGGGCATTGATATAAAGAACCATTTTAAACCCAAATATATTGTTCCCGCGGATAAGAAGAAAACGGTTGCTGATCTGAAAGAATCTGTCAAACAAGCCAAAACGGTGTGGCTTGCCTCTGATGAGGACCGTGAAGGAGAGGCCATTGCCTGGCACCTGAGCGAGGAGCTGAAGCTGGATAAAAACAGCACCCGGCGCATTGTCTTTCATGAGATCACCAGGGAGGCCATTTTACACGCCATTGAGCACTACCGGGGGATTGATCATAATCTGGTAAATGCCCAGCAGGCCAGGAGAATCCTGGATCGCCTGGTAGGTTTTGAGATAAGTCCGATCCTCTGGAGAAAGGTGAAGCCCTCGCTTTCAGCCGGGCGCGTGCAGTCGGTTGCCGTCAGACTGATCGTAGAACGTGAAAGGGAGATCATCAATTTCAAAAGCACCTCCTCTTACAGGGTAACCGGTATATTCGAAGTACAGGATAAAAACAAAAAGGTTCATCAGCTGAAAGCGGAGTTGAATGAACGGTTTCCTGGCCGCGCAAAAGCCCTGGCTTTTCTTGAAAAGTGCAAAACTGCAAGCTTTACCGTAGCAGACGTTGTGAAGAAGCCGGCCAAAAAATCTCCTTCCCCACCCTTTACCACATCCACGCTCCAGCAGGAGGCCAGCCGCAAGCTGGGCTTTTCTGTCTCACAGACCATGACTGTTGCCCAGCGTCTTTACGAGGCCGGTCTTATCACCTATATGAGAACCGACTCGGTAAATCTTTCGAATACCGCACAAGGTGCTGCAGAGGAGATGATTATCAAGGAGTTCGGTAAAGAATTTGTGCATATCAGGAACTACAAAACCAAAAGCAAGGGTGCCCAGGAAGCCCATGAAGCGATCAGGCCCGTATATCTCAGCAACCCTTCCGTTGAGGGAAATGCCACCGAGAAAAGGCTTTATGAACTGATCTGGAAACGTACCATTGCCTCACAGATGAGTGATGCACGGCTGGAAAAAACCACGGTGTCCCTTTCGGTTTCCGGGTGCCGGGAGAAATTCATCGCGGAAGGAGAGGTAATGAAATTTGAGGGGTTTCTGAAAGTATATCTCGAGTCTATGGATGACGAGGCAGAAGAAAAAGGCGAAGTGCTGCTGCCTCCGCTGGAAACCGGCATGATGCTGCCATACCTGGGCATTCAGGCAACAGAAAAGTTTACCCATTATCCTCCGCGCTATACTGAGGCCAGCCTGGTTAAAAAGCTTGAAGAACTGGGCATCGGGCGACCGTCAACCTATGCCCCCACCATATCCACAATACAACAGCGGGGATATGTGATCAAGGAGGAACGGCCCGGGAAGGAACGGTCTTACAACGTCATATCACTCGAAAAGGGAAATTTGCGGGAATCGGTGAATAAAGAAATCACCGGCGCTGAAAAGGGTAAGCTTTTCCCCGATAACATCGGCATGGTGGTAAATGATTTCCTGGTGGAACATTTTTCCGAAATCCTGGATTTCAATTTTACAGCCTCGGTGGAGAAAGAGTTTGATGAGATTGCGGACGGCAAGTCCAACTGGACGGAAATGATCGACAAATTCTACCGTTCTTTTCACAAGAAGGTGGAAAACACCCTGGCACAGAAGGAGATTACCAAGACTGAACGATTGCTGGGTAAGGATCCGTTATCGGGCAGGCAGGTATATGCACGGATGGCACGGTTTGGTGCTGTGGCCCAGATAGGGGAAACAAATGGCGAAGAAAAACCAAGATACGCCCAGCTCCGCAAAGGGCAAAATATAGAATCAATTACCCTTGAAGAAGCGCTGGATCTTTTTAAACTTCCCCGCAACCTGGGTTTGTTCGAAGACAGCGAGGTTACTGTATCCACAGGGCGATTTGGACCGTATGTTTTACACAAATCCAAATTCTATTCCCTGCAAAAGGGGATTGATGATCCCTATACGATCGACCTGGAGCGTGCGGAGGTGTTGATCCTGGAGAAGCGGGACAAGGATAAAAACAAAGTTATCCGGGAATTTGCCGAAGACCGTGATCTGTCAGTGCTCAACGGACGGTGGGGTCCTTATATCAGTTATAAAAAGGATAACTTCAAGATCCCAAGAGGCGCTGATCCCAAATCACTGACTTACGATGATTGCCTGAAGATCATCGCAGAAACCCCGGTCAAAAGAAAAAAGAAGAAATAACCATTTCTGATCCATGGATCTGAATTACTATTTTGAACCGGTCTCACTGGAGAAATCTGAGGAATTTTTCAGAATCAGTGATGCCATGTTCGGCCGGAATATCCGCATCAATACGCCCAGCACTCCCATCGATGAGATCAGTAATTACCAGATAGCCATTATGGGCGTGGCCGAGGACCGCAATTCGGCCAACAAAGGATCGGCGCAGTCCCCTGACAGGATCAGGAGGAAGTTGTACGAGTTGTTCAGGGTTCACGAAAAGTTAAGGATCATTGACCTGGGGAATATCAAATCCACAGCCACGCCTGAAGACTCGTATTTCGGTATCCGCGATGTGATGACGGACCTTCTGAACAACCAGGTAACTGCAATTGTGCTGGGCGGGAGCCAGGATATTACTAAAGGCATTTTCATGGCCTATGAGCAGCGTAGCTTTCTCCCTTGCCTGGTATCGGTTGATTCCAGGCTCGACCTTGAGGAAGGCCCCCTTTCCTCAGCCACCTGGCTGTCCTATGTGATCAGCAGTCCCAGACTTTTCAATTGCGCGGCCCTGGGACACCAGCAATACCTGGTGAACACAAAGAGTATCACGCAGATGGAAGAGAAGGGTTTTGATGTGGTCCGGCTTGGACTGTTAAGATCCAACCTGATGCTGGCCGAGCCCTTTTTAAGGGACAGTCACCTGGTGAGTTTTGATTTGGCCGCCGTTAAACAATCCGATGCCCCCGGAACCCGGTTTCCTTCTCCCAACGGACTGTCGGCAGAAGAAGCCTGTCAGTTGTCAAGGTTTTCCGGTATGAGTGACCAGGTATCCTGTTTCGGCCTGTTTGAGACCAATCCGCAATATGATAGCCACGATCAAACCACGCATCTGGCCGCACAGGCGGCATGGCACTTCATCGAAGGCTTCTCGCAGCGGAAAAAGGAAAGGCCTGTACAGAACAGTCCCGATTTTAAAGTATATATGGTGAACCACCGGGATATGGAGCATACACTGACGTTTTACAAAAGTCTGGTTACCGGTCGCTGGTGGATGGAGATTCCCGTAATCAAAACGGGGGATCCTTTACTGGTTGCCTGTTCACAGGAGGAATATCAACAGGCTTGCAACCATGAAATCCCGGAAATGTGGTGGAAGGCGTTTCAGCGGATTAATTAAACAGTTTCGGAATACTCATGGTACCTGAACTCGGCCTTGGGTAAAAGTTCCTCAAAAATCTGTCCGCTCTCCAGGGCATCCTCATCATCCGACTCATAATGCCAATTGATAATCAATTCCTTGATATGGTTGTTAGCATCCAGTACTTTCAGCAGTTCCAGGAGTTTTTTGGAGGAGGCGCTGTTCAGGTATTCCAGGTTGATATCCATTTTAACAACTTCAGATTGAAGCATCCAGGACCATTCGATCAGGGGAGCATAGAATTTGGTGACATTCTCCGGCAGTGAGCGTCCTTCCAGTAAAAGCCGGCCATCCGAAATGAATTTTACTGCCGGCGTGCTGGTAGTTGGTTCAAAATATATGTTTCTCATGACAGTTAGGTTTTTGTTTACATCCAATTGTACGTTAAAGCGCGCTATAAGATTTAAACTTATGACGAATGCATGGAAATGATTGACTATATTAGCCCTACTTGAAATAAAATCGTTTTGTGAACAGTAATTAAAACCATGCAGGTTATTGATCTTACACATATCCTGGAAACCGGCATGCCGGTTTATCCCGGATCAGAACAGGCAGTGCTGCTGAAGTCGGCAACCTATACATCTCACAGATACCAGGAAACAATACTGCGATTTTCCGCACATACCGGAACCCATATCGATTGCGGACGTCATTTTTTTGAGCAGGGCCTGAGTGCCGGAAACACACCGCCGGATCGTTTCATTGGCAGGGCGCTGGTAATCGACTGCAGGGGAATACAGGGGGGAACCCATATTTTAAAATCGCAGATGCTGTCCTATTCCGGGAGGCTCGAAAAAACTGACTTTGTGTTGTTTCATACAGGCTGGAGCCGTTTTTGGGGTACAGATGGGTATTTCAGGGACTATCCCACACCTGATCCGGAAGCGGCAGAATTTCTCACGGGTTTTCCCCTGAAGGGCATCGGTATTGATGCCATCAGTCTCGACCCCTCTGATTCCACTGATTTTCCGAACCACAGAATATTACTTTCCCGGGGTTTCCTGTTGATTGAAAACCTGACCTGTCTGGAGAATTTGCCGGATTCGGAATTCCTCTTCAGCTGCCTTCCTTTAAAAATAAATGATGGAGATGGCTCACCGGTGAGAGCGGTGGGGATAGTAGGGAGTATACTGTAGCGGTAAGTCGCGACTTACCCCTACAACCTTTACCTTCATAATTCATTACTCGTCATTCATTACTATATATTATCAAGTTTTTTTCGTAATTTTGTAGCAATTTAAATAACAGCTGAAGAACTCAATGACAGGCACAAAAGTTCTTTACGTTTCGCAGGAAATAACCCCTTACCTTCCTGAGACAGAAATGTCGGTTATCGGGAGGAATCTCCCGCAGGCCATACAGGAAAAGGGCAGGGAAATTCGCACCTTCATGCCAAAGTACGGATGTATCAATGAACGGAGGAATCAGCTGCATGAGGTGATCCGGTTATCAGGAATGAACATCATCATTGACGACTCGGATCATCCCCTTATTATAAAAGTTGCCTCCATCCAGGCCGCCCGGATGCAGGTATATTTCATCGACAATGATGATTATTTCCTGCGTAAGTATTTATTCAGCAACGATAGTGGAGATTATTTCGAAGATAATGATGAGCGGGCCATATTTTTCGCCAGGGGCGTAATCGAAACTGTAAAAAAACTGCAATGGCCACCCAACATCATTCACTGCCATGGCTGGTTTTCTTCCTTATTATCCTTGTATATTAAAAGGCTTTATGATGAAGATCCCATTTTTAAGAATTCGAAAGTGATTTTGTCGCTTTATGATAATGAATTCAAGCAGCCGCTGAATAAACTTTTCAAAAAAAAGCTTTCCATGGACGGGGTCCCGGCAGATGATCTCCTTGTGCTGGATGAACCCAATTATCTGAATTATAGCAAATTGGTGGTCAATATGTCAGATGGATTGATCATCGGGAGCAAGCAAATTAACCAGGAGGTATTAAACTACGCTGAAAAATCAGGTAAACCTTTACTGCCTTATCAGAATTCAACTTCTTATGTTGACGCCTATTCAGTTTTTTATGATCAGGTTTTGAATGGGTCACGTTAATCACAAAAACAAACAAATTTCTTTCCTATGTGCGGAATTGTTGGATATATCGGATACCGAGAAGTATATCCGATATTGGTTAATGGTCTGAAGCGGCTGGAATACCGTGGGTATGATTCCGCGGGCATTGCCATAATGAACAGCCACCCCCATATTTATAAATGCAAAGGTAAGGTCAGTGACCTGGAATCGCATGTAAGCGGGAACCCGATTTCTGGACATTTGGGCATCGGGCATACACGCTGGGCCACCCATGGCGAACCCAATGACATCAATGCACATCCTCACCAGTCGCATCATGGCAAGTTTATCCTGATCCACAACGGCATCATTGAAAACTATGCTCAGTTAAAGGGAGAACTGATAAAAAGGGGTTTTACCTTTAAGAGTGATACTGACTCCGAAGTACTGGTCAACCTCATTGAATACTTATACCTGAAGGGGGATGTAAGTGCTGAAATTGCGGTGAGAATCGCCTTAAGCAAGGTGGAAGGTGCCTATGGCCTCGTCATCATGTGCACTGATGAACCTGATAAGCTGATTGCAGCCCGGAAAGGCAGTCCTCTGGTGATAGGGGTAGGGAATGACGAGTATTTTATAGCCTCCGATGCCACTCCCATTGTTGAATATACCAAGAGTGTCATCTACCTGAGCGATCAGAATGTTGCCGTGATAACACGGAGTGAGCTGGTACTGAAGACGCTTAAGAATATTCAGCTTACCCCGAAGGTTCAGCAGTTGAGCCTGGATATAGGGGAAATTGACAAGGGCGGGTATGATCACTTTATGCTCAAGGAAATTTTTGAGCAGCCCCGTTCCATTCTGGACACATTCCGGGGCAGGATCACTGCCTCCGGCACGGAACTGCACCTGGGGGGGTTGTACCAGATCATACCCAGGCTTGTTGAAGCCAGACGTATTATTATCGTAGGTTGCGGAACCTCATGGCATGCCGGTCTCGTTGGCGAATACCTTTTTGAAGATCTGGCGCGCATATCCGTTGAGGTTGAATATGCATCAGAATTCCGATACCGCCATCCCATCATCAGCAAAGAGGACGTTGTTATTGCCATCAGTCAGAGCGGTGAAACCGCTGATACGCTTGCAGCCATCAGGCTTGCGAAAGAGTCGGGAGCCCTGGTGCTGGGTATTTGCAATGTGGTTGGGTCCAGTATTCCCCGCGAAACAGATGGAGGTGTTTATACACATGCCGGACCGGAAATCGGGGTAGCTTCCACCAAAGCCTTTACAGCACAGGTTACCGTGCTCGCCATGATGGCCATACTGGTTGGACGAAGAAGAAATGTCCTTAGTGACGAGTTATATATTCATTACATTAACGAATTGAAGGAGATACCCGATAAGATCGAGAAAATCCTGCGGCACAGCAAAGACATACAGAAATTATCGGGGCTCTACAAAGACGTTAACAATTTTCTTTACCTGGGCCGGGGCTATCTTTTTCCCGTAGCACTTGAAGGTGCGCTGAAACTGAAAGAGATCTCCTACATCCATGCCGAGGGATATCCGGCTGCTGAAATGAAGCACGGGCCTATCGCCCTGATAGATCAGAATATGCCTGTGGTGGTGCTGGCTACAAGGGACCATTCTTACGACAAGATCGTCAGCAACATACAGGAAGTGAAGGCCCGTAAGGGCAAAGTAATAGCCATCGTGAATGAAGGGGATACTGTAATTACCCAGCTGGCCAATCATACCCTCGAGATCCCGGAGACAGACATTATCTTTTCACCGCTTCTGGCGGTAGTTCCCCTCCAGCTGATGTCGTATTACATTGCCGTAATGCGCGGATGCAATGTGGATCAGCCGCGCAACCTGGCCAAATCGGTCACCGTGGAATGATCAACGCTGCTGATACTGCCTCTCGTAGTATTTTTCATAATCCCCGTTTACCACGTGCTGCAGCCAATCCTTGTGCGACAGGTACCAATCGACCGTTAACCGCAGTCCTTCTTCAAAGGTCAGGGAAGGTTGCCATCCCAGTTCCTGTTCAATCTTCGAAGGATCAATTGCATAACGCTGGTCGTGCCCGGCCCGGTCGGTCACGAAAGTGATCAGTTTCTCCGAATCTCCTGCAGGCCGGTTAAGTTTCTGATCCATGAGCCGGCAAAGTAGCCGGATGAGGTCAATATTTTTCCATTCGTTCTTTCCGCCGATGGCATAAGTTTCCCCTGATCTGCCCTTATGGAAAATGACATCAATGGCACTGGCATGGTCCCCGACATAGAGCCAGTCGCGGATGTTTTCACCGGTGCCGTATACGGGAACCGGTTTGTTGTTTTTGATATTGTTGATGGCAAGTGGAATGAGCTTTTCCGGGAACTGATTCGGACCATAATTATTGGAACAATTCGAGATGATCACCGGTAGTCCGTAAGTGTGGTGATAAGCCCTGACCAGGTGGTCTGAACTGGCTTTTGAGGCGGAATAGGGACTTCGCGGGTCATAAGACGTCTTCTCCGTGAAATGACCCTCATGGCCCAGGGATCCAAATACCTCATCGGTAGATATGTGGTAGAATATTTTTTCATCAAAATGGCCCTTCCATTTCTCCCTGGCTGCATTGAGCAGGTTCACAGTGCCCAGGATATTGGTGTGTATGAATTCGAGGGGATTGGTGATGGATCTGTCCACATGTGACTCTGCGGCGAGATGGATGATGCCGTCGAAACGGTATTCATGGAACAGGCGATTGATCTGCTGCAGGTTGGTAATATCAGTCCTGATAAACTTATAATTGGGCTTTTGCTCAATATCCGAAAGGTTTTCGAGATTGCCGGCATAGGTGAGCTTATCAGCATTGATAATAAGATAATCGGGATAGCGGTTCACCAGTAACCGGACAACATGCGATCCGATAAAGCCGGCTCCGCCGGTAATGAGTAATGTCCTTTCCATAGTGAGTCATTATTGGTTTTTCATACGACCATGAATATTTTTCTCCCAGTTCCACGCTGAAAGCAATGTCTTCTCCAGGGGTGTATCAGCATGCCATCCGAGCTCCAGGTTGGCCAGTGCGGTATCGGCATAAACACGTGCGATATCGCCCGGCCTGCGGGGATATATCCGGTAATGAACCTTCTGGCCTGTAGCTTTCTCAAAGGCATTAACGATTTCAAAGACCGACAATCCTTTACCTGTGCCAAGGTTGAACACTTCAAATGATTCTTTGTTTCTGCTCTGCAACAGACGTTCCAGGGTTTTTACATGAGCCCGGGCCAGGTCAACCACATCAATGTAGTCACGGATGCCTGTACCGTCGGGGGTGTCATAGTCATTTCCAAAAACCCTTAATTCTTTTCTTAAACCGATAGCGGTTTGGGTGATATAAGGTACCAGGTTCTGCGGCGTACCTGAAGGTTGTTCCCCGATCAGGGCTGAGGGATGCGCCCCCACGGGATTAAAATAGCGAAGGGCAATTCCTTTAATGCCCGTATTGGCGGCAATAGTATCGCGCATGATCTCCTCCGAGATTTGTTTGGTATTGCCGTAGGGGGAATTGGCTGGTTTTATGGGAGAATCTTCGGTTACCGGCAGGTGGTCGGGTTGTCCGTAAACCGTACAGGATGATGAAAATACCAGGTACGGGATGCTGAATTCCCGCATCACCTGTAACAGATTGATATGGGAAACCAGGTTGTTGTGATAATACTCCAGGGGTTTATCCACCGATTCGCCAACGGCTTTCAGGGCGGCAAAATGAATGACCGCATTAATGCCCGTGTGTTTTGCACAAAATTCCCTGAGCTTTGTCAGATCGCACAGGTCGAAATTCTCAAAAGCCGGTCTGGTACCGGTTATCTCCCGGATCCTTTCCAGCACTTCGATGTGCGAGTTGGACAGGTTGTCAACAATGACAGGCTCATAGTCATTTTGCAGGAGTTCCACCACGGTATGAGAACCTATATATCCTGCGCCTCCGGTGACCAGGACTTTATTCTTCATGTGCTGTAATTTTTTGCACCATGTTGTTGGTAAGCAGGTATTTTTCTTTGCTTTCGGGGCACTCGGCCATACCCTCAGGATTAAATTTCAACCGGTGGCCGTATTCACTCATCCAGCCTGAGTGCCTTGCCGGATTGCCAACCACCAGTTCGTAAGGAGCAACATCGCGGGTTACCACAGCCCCGGCGCCGATAAAGGCATATCGACCAATACGGATACCACAGAGGATGGTTGCATTGGCCCCAATGGTAGCGCCCTTTTCCACCAGGGTCTTTTTGTACTGGTCTTTCCGGGCAACTGCACTGCGGGGATTGATGACATTGGTAAATACCATCGAGGGTCCGAGGAAAACATCCTCTTCGCAAATCACTCCTGTATAGACAGAAACATTGTTCTGAACCTTCACGTTGTTGCCCAGCTGAACTCCCGGGGATACCACTACGTTCTGTCCCAGGTTGCAATGCTCTCCGATAATACAGTCAGACATGACATGCGAAAAGTGCCAGATCTTCGTCCCCTTTCCGATAACAGCGTTCTCATCGATTACTGCGGTCTCATGCGCGAAATAGCTTTGATTCATAATTTACCGGTTAGAAATTCCATAAGACTGGTGGTAATATATAGCAGCTGCTCCTCATCGAGTTCTGTATGCATGGGCAAAGATAAAACGGTTTCACAGAGCTGACGCGAAACCGGAAAGTCATTTTCAAGATGCCCCAGGTAGCGGAAAGCCTTTTGCTGGTGCGCTGGAAGAGGATAATACACCATGGAGGGTATCCCCTTCAATTCGAGATGATTCATAAGGGCTTCCCTGTTGAGGTTTTTCAGCCTGATCGTGTATTGATGAAAAACATGGGTACTGAAAGAAGAACGTTCGGGCAGGATGATCCCCGGCAGGTCTTTCAGGGCCCTGTCGTACCAATCGGCTGCCTTCCTGCGGGCAGCGGAATATTCATCCAGGTAGCGCAGTTTTACCCTCAGGATGGCTGCCTGCATAGTATCGAGTCTTGAATTCACCCCGGTAAGGTCGTAATAATAGCGCTTTCGCATGCCATGGTGGGTGATGGCCGCCAGTGTGGCTGCCAGGTCCGGATCATTGGTCATCATAGCTCCCCCGTCGCCGAAACAACCCAGGTTTTTTGAGGGGAAGAAAGAGGTACAGGCCATGTGTCCGATGGTTCCTGCCTTTTTTACTGCCCCCGATCTGAAGATATAGTCGGCCGACAGCGCCTGGGCCACATCTTCTATGACCGTTATATTCCGGGCTGAGGCGATCCGCATGATCTCTTCCATATGGGCACACTGCCCGAAAAGATGAACCGGGATAATGACTTTGGTCCTGGGTGTGATGGCGTTTTCGAGGGATGCCAGATCCATGTTGAAAGTCCCGGGTTCCACATCCACCAATACGGGTGTCAGACCCAGGAGTGCCGATACTTCAACGGTTGAAATAAATGTAAAGTTGGGTGTAATTACCTCGTCTCCCGGCTTAAGTCCAAGTGCCATCAGGCAGATCTGAAGGGCGTCAGTTCCGTTGGCACAGGCAATTACGTGATGGATGCCCAGGTATTGTGCAAGTTCACGTTCAAAATCCTTAACTTCAACTCCCTTAACAAATACAGCACTGTCGAGCACATGGTGTATGGCCTGGTCAATTTCTGCTTTTATACGCTGGTACTGGCCGTGCAGGTCCACCATGGAAATTTTTCCCATAGCTGTTTCAAATCGGTTTAATCAGGGCACTAAGATAGTCAAATGATGCTTAAGATAGATATTTTATTAATTTTGGCATGTTTTGGAATAGCCATGTCAATCTACTACCTGTGAATATACCGCCTATTATCCGGGAATTGCTGCTTCGTCATGAAAAGTCAGTGATTCCTGGCTTTGGAACATTTTCAATTGTTCATCGTCCGGCTGAACTCAACAAGTCAACCGGAGTTTTGCTTCCTCCTGCGAAGACAATACGCTTTGATCACCTTGCAAAAACAGATGACGGACAGCTTACGGACCTCCTTGCCCGAAAACAGCAGGTAAAAAAATCAGAAGCCGTCGCATCTGTTGCTGCTTTTGTAAAATCGATTGAAGGGCAGCTCAGCACCAAAGGTGCAGCATACCTGGAAGGAATCGGAGATTTAATGCTTGATCAAGCAGGTGACTATAGTTTCAAGCCCCTGGAGGAGCTGTTGGGCAAGGCCAATATGTTCGGTTTGCCCAGGCTTGATATCCCGGTTGCAAGGCCTGCAGCAGCAAGTTCCCCTGCTCCGGTCGCTGAAGTTCCCACGTTACTGGCACGCAGACGTGTGACACGAAGATGGTGGATACCTGCCACCCTGGCTCTTGTGGTGATTGGATTAATTGCGGTTGTATATCTGACAGGCCTCTATGAAAAGTTCAGGACCCAGGGCCAGGAGATTGTTATTAATTCCGGACAAAATGAAGATGCCGACCGGCTTGTATTTGGAAATCGTTCTGACACAACCGATACGCTTCAGGAGAAAATAAGCCGTGAACTTGAGAACCGCACTGACAGGGAGCAGGCCCTGAAGTATGAGGAACCGGTCAATCCACCCGGCGACCAGGTAAATACTGGCGAAGAAGAGCCCGTTACCAAGGATTTAGCCGTTGGAGAAAAACCTTATCATGTTATTGCCGGTTCATTCCAAAACCTCAGCAATGCTGAAAAACAAAGACTGAATCTCGAAAAGAAAGGATTCCCTGCAGTACTTTTGCCCAAGCGCGGCAGGTTTTATATGGTCAGTCTTGGCTCCTATGATTCGCGTGAACAGGCCGCTGAAGCAATGAAGCAATTGCGAGCGAAGCTGGAACAGGAGTTTTGGGTGATGAAGATCTAGGGACGCCCGCCTATGCTGAAGCTTCGGCGGGTAAAAGGGACGAGGGACAAGGGATAAATCACAATTCAAATTCAGCAAAATATTAATGCCTTGTGAGAGCAGGGGTGAGTAGGATCTTTTATCCCTGTAAATCCTTGCTTTATCAAATAAAATTGATCGGGTGATTAAACCTTTTTATCTTTCCGGTGTCAAACTGTAGCTAACTGAAAAAAACAAAATCATGAGAAAAAGTTTGTATACATATGGTTTGGTTGTCAGTGCCCTGATGCTGGCAATCAGTTGTGACAAATCGGAAACCAGTGATCAGAATGCAGTACTGGAGGTAAGGCTTACTGATGCGCCCGGTGACTACGAGGAAGTTTTAATTGATGTTCAGGATATTCAGATTCATGTTTCTGCTGTCGATGGTGAGGGTGACTGGCAAAGTCTCCCGGTAAACCCGGGAATTTTTAATCTGCTTGATTTCCAGAACGGGATGGATACTTTACTGGCCCATATGGAACTGCCCGCAGGAATGGTTTCCCAGATGCGGCTGGTGCTTGGCCCCAACAACCAGGTGAAAGCAGATGGCGGGTATCATGACCTGGCAACACCCTCAGCCCAGCAGAGCGGTTTGAAATTCAACATTAATGCCAATCTCGTCGGGGGATTGGTTTATAGACTCTGGATCGATTTTGATGCCGCCCGATCCATTGTCCATAAAGGGAATGGGGGTTACAGCCTGAAACCCGTTATCCGGACCTATACCGATGCCATATCCGGAGCCATTTCCGGTAATGTATTGCCCACAGAGGCACAAGCCTATGTTAAAGCCATTGCAGGTTCTGACACGCTGGGCACCATCCCGGCAGAGGATGGAAATTTTATGATCAAGGGAGTACCTGAGGGGGAATACAAGATCGTATTTGAACCGATAGCCCCCTTTATTTCCGATACCATTTTCAATGTGCCGGTAATAACTGGGCAAGTGACAACCCTGGATCCTGTAATTTTGGAGCAATAGGATGATCACTTCCGGCCGGACCTTATTCCTAAAGGTTTACGGGCCCTGGCCCGGTTCCAGTAAAAATAGGAACTGGCATATTCCAGCTTCTTGAAATCTTTAAGTTCCCTAACGGCCCGGGAAAATTCGCGGGAAGTTATGAAGCTGTTGTTGATGAGCTGGTCTTTGGCACCCATGATGTTGCCGATCAGGTTGTCGATCCAGGGCTCCAGGGTTCCCTTTTCTCTATAATGAAGCTCCGGGGCCATGCTCAGTTCCGGATGCTCAAAACCGGCCTTTTTCAGCATCTCATAAAGCCTGATGCCGATCATGGCATCTCCGCCGATCCCCGACTGGTAATCGGCGAAAGCCTTCCAGACCTTTTTGAAGTGCGGGCAGTTGGGATAAAACTCAAGCAACAGGATGGAGTTTTCCTGAATGAAAATTTTCCCGCCCGGTTTCAACACACGCCTGGCCTCCCGAAGGACCTGCACGGGATCACTCACATGTTCCAGGATATACCTGCAGTAGACAATATTAAAACTGTTGTTCTCCAGGGGCAGCCGGTGAACATCCCCGAGGATGTAGTTAAGTCTGTGTGTTTCCGATGGGCATTTGGCCAGTTGCGCTTCAGATATTTCAATACAGGTAACTTTACCGGTAGTGAGCTGATGTGAGATTTTCTCCGCCAGGATTCCAAGGCCGCTGCCCAGTTCCAGAATGCGATGCGTTTTCCTGAATTCCAAAAAATCCATGAAGGATTTGTTGGTGAGTGCGTTCAAATTGGCCAGCCGGAGCTGCTCCTCTTCTGTAGTACCGTGTATGTAAGGGCTGTTTCTTTTACCGGTCATTTTCAATATGGATTAATCGAATCCACAATCTGGCAGTACTTCTGTGTCAGGATTGCTGCTGTGAAAATACAAAAAAAGCCGGTAAAAGGGAGTTTCAGCCCGGTATATTTAGCCTGCATATATTCCGGAGAATATACGTTGTACCCTTCTGGGAAGCAGAAAAGAATGCTTCATCCCCCGGGAAATATTCGCCTTTCTCATCGGTGGCCCGGAAAGAGATGGCGGCTGTCAGGACTTCAAAAACCAGGTCATAGGGTTTGTGTAATAGCATTGCTGCATGAATGGGGGCGACCAACCGGTCATCGGGACTCAACTTCCGGTATAAATCACACCCCACCCTGAACAAGGTATCGCCCAGGGCTTTATTCCGGAACCGGAACAGCAGGTCTTCAATGTGCGACTCCAGCCCCTCAGGCGTGAACTCGCCGGGATAAAGTGCCATCAGGATGTCGGCTGACTGCAGCATGGTTTGTCGGGTAGCGGTTAAAATTTCCGGATCATCCAGCACTTCATGAATGTAAACGGCCTGTGGGTGTTTCCGGAATCCCAGGTAAGCCGCCGCGGCATGTCCCAGGTTATGAATAAAAAGTTTGCGGTCCACCCAGGCCTTGATGTTATCTTTGGCTTCCAGGTTAAGCACTCCGGGTACCGGATTTTTAAATCCGCTTTTTGCTACGATCAGGGTGTTGTAAGGTTCAGCAAATACCTGCAGCGGATCTTCCTCCACGTCTCTTTCTGACATAATGGGCACCATTTTGCCAATGCTGGTTTCTACCAGGCCTACCTGGCTGTCCAGGTGATAGTCGGGAGGCAGGTACTGAGAAAGCCCATTGTGCAAATACTGATCGGCATTTCGCATATTCTCGGCGATGATGAAATCAAGGGGGCGGTCTCCATGCTGATCCCTGCGCCGGATCAATGCCCTGGCAATGACGGGAATGGCATCAGGCAGACCCTGCTGTCCGACGGAAAGAGCAGCTATTGATGCGGAGGCCAGTTCACGGATTACCTGCCCGGTATCATTCAGGTATATTCCGCGTACGTTTTTAACCAGCAGTATCTCGTCACCGGCATCGCTCTTAATAATGACCCGGTATTGCCGCTTCCTGTTCAACGCTTCAACCAGCGGTTTGCTGATGTCCACAAATATCACCTCATACCCGGAGGCGCTGAACAATTGCCCTATAAACGAGCGGCCGATCTTTCCTGCACCAAACAGGACCAGTTTTCTTTCACCTTTGCTCATGCTGTTTCCGTCAACCCTTCCTGCTCAAGATAGTCGCGGTAATAGGTTTCGATGATTTTCTGTTTTTGACCCGGAAATTCCTCATAATAGGTACCTCCGTGATAGAAACAGGTAAAACCTCCTGAGGCAATTCCCATGGCCAGAGCCAGGCGCATATCAGCGGGTTTGCCGGGATCTTTTATCAGATGCTGCGCCAAAGCTGCCAGCACCCCCCCGACAAGATTGTCACCGCAACCGGTGGTATCCCCGCTGTTTCCTTTTCCCTGTTTCAGTTCAAGGGTGACCTTATTGGATACAGGGAGTGTGGCAGGGCTAATGCCGCTGAATAATCCGTCATTTGCGAAAAAATGCAAACGTTTCGACCCGTGTGTAATAATAACGGCACCTGCGCCGGTTTTCCTGAAGAAATCCAAGGCAGCTTCAGCGGTGCTTGTGCCGCTCAGCCGCAGTCCTTCTTCCATGTCCACGATCAGCAAATCGATATCCCGGAAGGTTTCGTCAGAGGCTCCCAGTTTCCAGGGCTTTGTGGGATCCTTTTTCTCACTCAGGAAATCATATACCGTATTGACCACCGTAATAGCCTTGTGATCCTTTGCCTTTCTGAGAAGGCCTCCGAGTGCTGCATGAATGCCCGGGACTATAGCTGTACCCCCGAATACCACCATGTCACTGTCAAAGAAAGTGTCGTCCAGATCCTCAGGCAGGAAGTTCCAGGCTGCCCCAATGTTGTTGATAAAAATCCGCTCGCCGTTGCCCCCGTCGTAATCCGGGTCGGACAGCACATCCGTGAAGGGGGTATTCTTCCCCCCGGTTTTATAATAACCGACTTTCAGGGGCGTTTCCCGGACCCTGTTTTCAATATACCGGCCGGCCTCATCCCTCCCCCTGCCTCCGTAGAAAGATACTTCTGCAGCTACTCCGTTCAGCATCTGGGCGGCGTGGATCAGGGAGACGATGGAGGGGCCGCCAATATTCACCGCCACAGGCTCCCTGTTGCCGGTGATGTGGGTTCTTGCCCGCAGGTATGTTTGTCCGCTGAACTGTTCAAACTCCTCTGTGAAAACCAGCTTACCTGGAGTAAGTCCTCCATCACCCGGGCTTTTCGACAGATACTGTTCAAAATCCGGATGATTAAAACTGACAGGCTTATACAGGTAATCAACCAGGGCACAACCTGTTCCTGAAATTCTGAAGGGTCGTATCACTTTCATACATTACAGCCAGATTTCCAAACACTCCGGTCATTAAGCGCCCAGCAGGGAATTCATGATGTACAGGTCCAGTTCCTCATAGTCGCGTTCCTGCTGACAACGGGCAACAAACGCGTCATCTATTTTCCGGGATATGTTCAACAGTTTCAGGAATATTTCTTTGCTATTGGTTAAATGCTTTGTAGCAGCATCATCCTTTTGGGTCCTCATGGCTTTCACATCAAGACCCACAAACTCGCCGTTGCTTCCATAATTATGCTTGTCGAGAATCCTTACCTGGTTGAATGCCCTGCGGATATCAACTGAGCCAAATGATTTATCCTGATCGAATTTCAATCCGTTCTGATCATTCAGGTGCACTGTCCACAGTTTGTTAAAAGACAAGGCAAATCCCATTTCATCCGAGGGGTCAAGTCCCGCAAGAATGGCATGTGCGCTTTCAATATTCACGCCCACCCGTTTTGGGTCAACGCATAACAGAGATAGTGCTATTGCATGCCCGGTAGTAGGAATATAGGTGTGGTCCATGGGTTCGTTTGGTTTTGGCTCGATACAGATTCTGGCTTTGGGGTCATACTCCAGCATCTGGTTAATGGCGCCAATGATTCTTTCTGTAGCCACCTTGCTGTCCTTTGCTTCACGGATATAGGTTCCTTCGCGGGCAAGCCACAGTACGATCAAGTCAATACCCAGTGCATTTGCGATATCTATAGCCCGTTTACTCCGGTCCAGGGCATACTGCCTGCAAACAGCATCGTTAGAGGTATATCCGCCGTCAATGGTCCGTTCATCCTCCCATAATCTTGGTGCTACAAATTCAGCAGTTAAACCGTGGTCATCCAGCAGTTTCCGGACATCTTTTGCCTTGTTTATTATTTGCCGGGGGGTAAGATCATTCATGTCCGGCACTGCATCGTCATCATGAAACTGGACGCCGTCAAATCCCAGTTTTTTATAATACTCCAGTTTTTTGGAGAAGGCAAGGGTTTCTCTGACCGATGGTCCAAAAGGATCCGATCCCTCATGGATGTTCCAGGGACCAAAGGTGAACTTAAATTTTCCGGCCATGATTGTTGTTTTTAAAGTTAATAATATCCAAGGTGCATAAAAGAAATATTATTGAGTCAATATGACACAATAATATTTAGTATTTTTGATAATTCAAAGAAAAAAATCACTTTTTTTGAAGCGATAAATTTAACCATTTAAAATCCCGGGAAATACTTTTGATTAGTATCTTTCACCATTCTATCAATCAGTATTAAAATGAAAAACAGATACTAGAATATGCACAAGAAATTACCGACTTTGGAATTGTTGTCAAGTGCTACGCATTATTTGTTGCCTTCTGTTTCCATTGACAATGTAATTTTTGGCTTTCATGAGAACCAGCTGAAAGTATTATTGCTGCAGTTAAAGAAAAACAAGAAATGGAAACTTCCCGGAGGTTTTATATTTACAGATGAAGAAATTGAAGACGCTGCCGCAAGGATCCTGACAACACGGACCGGATTGCAGAAAATTTTCCTGCAGCAGTTTCATGTGTTTGGCGGTACAAAACGCACCACGGAACAGCTGGTGAAGGAAATCTTTGAGATTGAGGAGATTAAATTTACTGATCAAAGCAATCTCTTTCAGCGTTACCTGACGATAGGCTATTATGCGCTTGTTGAATATGATAAAGTTAAGCCGAAGCCAGATGAATTATCCATCCAATGTACCTGGTGCGATTTAAATGACCTTCCGGAACTTCTCTTCGACCACAGGCAGATTATTGAACAGGCTCTTCACACCTTGCGGTTACAGCTTAATTTCCAGCCCATCGGATATAATCTTTTGCCAAAAGAGTTTACTTTAAGGAACTTACAATCCATATATGAAACCATATTGGGCAGAAAGCTGGACAGAAGCAATTTCAACAGGAAAATCCTGGCTTATGGTATCTTGGAAAAGAAGGAAAAGCATTACTCCGGTGCTGCCCACAAGGCACCTTACCTGTATTCTTTCAATAAAAAAGTATATTTCAAATCGTTACAAACCGGATTGGAGAAGGAATTTTAGATATTTGCACAAATGCCTGATAGCATGGTAAAAGCATTCAGATATGCTGCCCGGGTATACCTGGCATGGCGGTATGTTTTTTGTCAACTATCTCTTTAGCTCATTAATCTTAACCTGGGGTGTCAGGTATCTTTGGTCCTTCTCAGTGACAATGTCTTTAGCCACGTTAAAAGAAGCTGTTTGCTCAATCTTTAAAGAGGAGGATCCGATCTTGAGTGAATAATTCCCGGCTTCAGCTATCCAGGAGGAGGACCTGGTATCATAAGAAGCAAGATCTGCAGCGGAGATCGTAAATGACAGTTGCTGAGATTCTCCGGCTTTTAACAAACCTGTTTTTGCAAATGCCTTGAGTTCCAGCGCAGGCTTATCCAGTTTAACTACTGGTGCACTGATGTATAGCTCCACAACTTCCTTTCCAGGAACATTGCCCGTATTTGCCACTGTCACAGTGGCAGTAAGCTGATCTTTAAATTCAGTTGTGCTTATCTTCAGATCGCTGTAGGTGAAATTGGTATAGGAAAGTCCATAGCCAAACTCATACGCCGGTTTTATACCGAAGCTTGAATAATACCGGTATCCGACATAAATCCCCTCCTCATAGATTACTTCAGCGGGAACAACTTTTATTCCCATCACATTGGTGCCACCATCAGCCGAGAGTTCTTTGCCCGGAAAATTCCTGGCTGAAGGGTCATCGTTGTAGGATGCCGGAAAGGTCGCAGCCAGCTTTCCGGAAGGATTTACCCTGCCACTTAAAACATCAGCCATGGCATTACCACCTTCCAATCCGGGTTGCCAGGCCAGCAAAATGGCATCAACATCATCCCTCCACTCCACAACATCAATCACACCGCCGATATTTAAGACCGCAACCACTTTTTTATGCTGCGCATGGAATATTTCCGACACATCTCTGATCTGTTTTTTCTCGGCATCGGTAAGGTAATAATCTCCAGGTAATTTCCGGTCAACGCCTTCACCAGCATTTCTGCCGATACAAACAATTGCCAGGTCAGAGATAGCTGCCGTTTTCTTGATCAACTCAATATCGACATTCATTTGGGGTATGGGAGGTGTTGGATTGGCAAATTCCTGAATGAAGTATTTTTTGGGATGTTTTAGCCCCTCGGCCGACAGATAGGAGGTATAAGCGTTTAATATAGTTCTTTCCACGGTATATCCGGAGCGGGCCAGCCCTTCTGCCAGGGATACTTTATAAGCAATATTGACAGCACCGCCGCCCTTGCCGCCTGGAATCAAGTCGTAGCCATTGTTGCCAAAAAGTGAAACAACCTGTATCGCTTGGCTCAAAGGAAGAACCTGGTCCTCATTTTTGAGCAGTACCATGCTTTCTGTGGCGGCTTTTCTCGCAATCAGCGCGTTCTTGTAAAGATCCGGATGATCAGAATAGGGGTAGCCCTTAAATGATGGTGATTGAAGAATGACGGTTAGAATACCCGCAACATTCTCATCCAGGACTTTCTGTGAGAGCTGTCCATTTTTAACCGCTTCAATAATAATCTTTGACTGTTCGCGCGTACCCGGCATGATCAGGTTATTACCGGAATTCATCATGGCCACCGGGTTTTTACCGCCAAACCAGTCGGTCATCACAAATCCCTTTAAACCCCATTCTTTTTTCAGGATACCGGTAATCAGGTCATATCTTTCAGCGGTGTAGGCACCATTTACCAGGTTATAGGAACTCATAACAGTCCAGGGTTGTGCTTTCTTTACTGCTATCTCAAAGCCCTTCAGATAAATTTCTCTCATGGCCCTTTCACTAACAATGGTATTAACGGTTTGACGGTTGGTTTCCTGGTTATTGGCGGCGAAATGCTTGACAGAAGTCCCAACGCCATTGCTTTGAATGCCATTCACCATGGCTGCGGCCATATTCCCTGTAATCACGGGATCTTCCGAATAATACTCATAATTTCTCCCTCCTAATGGATTGCGATGGATGTTTAATCCCGGGCCCAGAATAATATCGATGCCATATTCCTTGACTTCGTGACCGAAGGCGGCGCCTATCTCATGAGCCACTGCGGTATCCCAGCTGGAAGCGGTTAAAGTTGGACTTGGCCACCACGTAGCATAGTATACCCTTTTCTGGCCTGAATCATACACATCAACACCGGAAGGACCATCGGACATCACGATGGAAGGGATCCCGAGACGCGGGATGGCACAGGTGGTGCCGGCAACTCCGGGCACTTTTTTCTGCTCTTCTTTAATCCCGGAGGGAGAGAATCCGGGAACTGACATTCCGGGTATATAAAAACCATTGCCAACTACAAGGCTTGCTTTCTCTTCCAGTGTCATGGCGGCTATCACTTCGCTGACCGGATTAATGCCCAATTGAGGAACGGGTTGATTCTGGGCCTTCAGGACAGAGCATCCCAAAAGGGAAATGAAGCTGATCAAAAGCAATGTGTAATTGAATATTTTTCATGGTGTTAAATTTAAATTTTATATTGAGTCAATATGACACAATAGTATTCAAAAAATTTGGGATTTCAAAGAGAAATTTCAATTTTTTATAATGGATCATCAATAAACGTATTTTATAAAAAGACTAACATTTCTAATCCTTTGCTTATTATTTTCAGTACGGCTTTTCTAACAGCACAGCAAGAAGTCTGATAACCATACGATGAACCTCTTAATCTCAGGATTTAAGTTATTGGTATAAATGGTTTGGAGTACCCCATTCCAGTGTATCGGTCCTGCCCGAAGGTACCCCGACGGGTAATGTCATTCCCGAATGCCGGATTCCAGCAGGCAGACGGGACTATTACTCCTTTAGGGAAGGGCAAGATACAACTTCAATCGGAAGGCGCTGAAGCTTATTTCAAGGACATCTCAATACAATCGATATCTGAAATACCAGCTGAAATTAAGGAAGCTGCAGGATTATAAGTACATTGAACTCAACCAGGCCAGCAGGTCCTGATTCTATCCATACAGTTGATCAAATCTATTGAACGGGTTTAAAATCAATTTCCATAAAATCCTCCACTTCTTTCAGCCACCGCTGCTGAACAAAGGTGACATGATCCGGATGACTGTTATACTGGTTGTAGATTTGCTGACTGGCAAACTCCATGGATACAACATAGTCGAACTTGTTCTTCTTGCTGATTTGTTTCATGCAATTGAAGTTTTCTACTCCGGGAATGACTGTCAGCTTGTTAAGTGCCGTTAAAAAATCCTGTTCCGCGGCAGAACCTTTTGGATGGCTGAGCTTAAAAACAACCATGTGGCGGATTCGTGAAGTGTCTGATTGAGTCATGGCAGTTTGATATGTGGTCATGCACAAAATAAAGGTTAAGAACAGATAATGTATCTTCATGTTTTTTATTCAATATTAGCAAGAAAGGCTCAAATTAACAAGACTTCAGGGTTCAGCGGAGAATCTTATTTGATAACCGGTTTGAAAAGACAGTTCGTGACGGTCTTTTCAAACGGTTCCAATTAAACGGAAAAGCCCGGTAAATACCGGGCCTTTTGTAGCGGGGGCAGGACTTGAATCTTTTTCTCCGCCGCTCGTGGACACCTCCCCACACGGTGTGTTAATCGTCAACTATGTCTTAGGCCCGAAGGGTCGGGATGTGACAGCGCAGGGTGAAATATGGGTTCATCCCCCCATTTTGTAAGCCCCGGTTCCACTGGTATTAAGCAATTAATAGGGTAAGCAACAAAATAAAATACCTGAAACAGTTTTTTTTCTGACAAAGTTGGCGTATTTTTGCCAACCTATATTGCGGGGTGGAGCAGTTGGTAGCTCGTTGGGCTCATAACCCAAAGGTCGTAGGTTCAAGTCCTGCCCCCGCTACAAAGAAAAAGCCCTGGCATATAAGCGCCAGGGCTTTTTCGGTGTTAAGCTCTTCAGCTGGGAGTAGTTAAGAAAACCATAGCCGTCAACTTAAGGAGTTATATCGAATTGCCTGGAGGGCATACGGTCTTGTAGAAATAGACATAATTTATTCCCATTTACCCCGGAGGGGTTAAGGTATTTTGGCTTATCCCCTCCGGGGAAGAAATCTATGGCCACATCAATTTCTACAATACCCTTACCGCTCTGCGGTAATTGTAACACAATAAGTTGACGGTTATGGTTAAGAAAACTACGCCCAACCTGGAGGTCAGATAGCAAAAAGCCCCCGGAGGTGATTTCCGGGGGCATTCATTTACATAAAGTTATCTTCTAATCGCAGTTGAATTTAGCGGTAAAAAATTCAACGGTAGTTTCCCCGTTGGCATTGATCGTCTGGTGGTAATGGAATTGATACTGGACAAGAAGTTTCCCATTTACTCTGAAGTGCCCGGTTGCCACAAAATTATTCAATCCGGGTGAGGTGCCTGCATATTCATATACATTACCTGATGGAATAGTACATGCAGGATCTTTATATCCAATTACTTCTGCATCCCTGATTTTAACCAAAAAGTTATGCGATGACGCCCAGATCTCACGAACAACAATACCCTTTAAGTAATCTCCGGTACAGGGAAGATAATCGCCATTAATTGCATCCACTTGCACATATTTTGAAACCCCGTTCTGAGCTTTAGCAGCACCTAAACTTAGGACCGCTAACATGCATAACAATAAAAATGTCTTTGTTTTCATGGTGTTGGAATTTGGTTTTAGTGAAACTGATTCGAATTGCTTAAAACTAAAGTTAATGCTATGCACCCTGCAGAACATAACAATTTCAGGACAAAGACTAAAGATTATTACACCAAAATCCAAACTTTTTTGGAATAGGAATGATCATACTGACTTTAAGCGGCGTTTAATCCGCGTAAGAAATGTTCATGCAAAATTACTGCATGTCAGACGCAACATGTTGTGATGAAATCGGATCAGAAAGTTATTTCAGTAAGGGCGTAGTTAAGAGAACCATAGCCGTCAACTTAAGGAGTTATATCGAATTGCCTGGAGGGCATACGGTCTTGTAGAAATAGACATAATTTATTCCCATTTACCCCGGAGGGGTTATGGTATTTTGGCTTATCCCCTCCGGGGAAGATATCTATGGCCACATCAATTTCTACAATACCCTTACCGCTCTGCGGTAATTGTAACACAATAAGTTGACGGCTATGGTTAAGAAAACTACGCCCAGCGTGGGAAAACTACGCCCAGCGGGAGGGATTATTTTTGCACAGCTGCAGCTTTCTTCACCTCTTCAAAATGAGCACGTATGGAATACAACTTAAAGGGTGCTTCATCCCAGGCCTTTTCAATGATTGCCAAAGCTTCACCATACCTGCCCTGTTTATATAGCCCCCAGCCTTTTTCATCCAGGTAGTTATAATAATCAACCTTGTTCTTTGCAAATTCCATAGCCCTGTCCATAAGTTGAGGTACTTCATTGAGGCTCCTGTCCGTTTCCGTAAGAAAGCAGGCAAATCTGTATAATCTTTTCGGATTATCCGGATCCAGCATAATCGCTTTCCGGTAATACTTTTCTGCTTCATCCATAATACCCGTATCATAATATATGCGGCCTATCCCTTCTGTAATCTGTGCTTCGGAAGGTGAGCCATTCTTTTTGTAAACTGATTTATATCTTTCCATATATTTTTCAGCCCTTACCAGATCCTTTTCAGATAATGCCAGAGAAGCCTTCTGATGCAGAATAGGAATATTTTCAGCCTCATATTTTTCCCACTCTCTTATCAGCTTCCTCTCCTTTTTGTACTGTCCGGTTTTATTGTAGGCTTCAGCCAGGTGGGGGAAAGCCCAGTTGTTTTCCATAAAATCTTTTCCGAATTTGCGCGACATCTTAAGGTAACTTTCAAATTCCTGTATTGCCTTTTCATATTGCTTGATTTTGCAATAACTGTATCCAAGAAGGTAACCCATGACATGCGTACCAGACAAATCCTGCAACTGCTTAAGGTATTTAATCCCTTCTTCGGGCGGTTCAAAACTGTAGGCATATGCCCAGCTGGCATATAACTGTGCATCTAAAGGCCACCTGTCCTTCATTTTGTAATACTTAAGAACCCATTTAAAATCCTCTTCAAGCTGACCTGAATTCCCATAGGCGGAAGAAAGTCCCAGCATAGCGCCAAAATCATTGGAATCAATGGCAAGTGCTTTAAAATACCAGGAGATCGCCAGTTCGTTATCCTCCTTATTCAGCGCCCTGTCTCCATAATAGCGATACCGGTATACTTCCGCTGATCTGGGATGAAGAGACCAGACATCCATGGACCTGGCATTGAATAAATGGGTTTCATTAGCCAGCTTGGAAATCAGCAGGAAGTTCATTAACCTGTGGGAAAGGGTATCTGCGAGCTGAAATGCATCCCTTTCTTTCAGGTATCCTTCCAATTTAAAAGATTTAACGACTTCATTTGTCCTGGTACTTATTAATTGCGCATCTATGGAGGTAACTGAATTCGCTTCCCTGATACTCCCGTGTACGTAAAGATTTGCATCAAGCTTTCGTGAAGTTCTCCTTATTACAGCGGGAGAGATTAATGCAAAATCGGCCTGTTCATTGACCTGAAGCAACGTATTAATAATGTCCTGTGGCTTCACTTTTAATGACGGATTATTCACCAGGTTTGAGATAAGCCTGCTCTGTATCCCGTCCTGCCAGATATTCCATGTGGTATCTTCAGTCAGATTCTGAAAGGGCATCACAGCAATTGAGATGCTTCCGTCCGGAGATACGAGATCATCCGTCCAGTCTGAGCGATGGAATGTTGTATAAAAAAAATAACCTCCTGTTCCGAGCAATACTATGAAAATCACTATTGCGGACAATAAGCCAGTCAGTCTTTCGCTAAAACTTTTTGCAGATTTCTTTTCAAGTGTGTCTTCGGTAAGCTTCTTCAATTCCCGGTCTGTCAGCTCCCCTTTTTTAACACTGACAGGGGGGAAGCCAAAATGCTCATGAAAGCACTTTGTGAAATAGATCGGACTGCTAAATCCGACTTTATACCCGACTTCTGAAACTGTATATGACCCGTTCTGCAGCATTTCCGCAGCCTTTCGGAGTCGTATATTGCGAATAAACTGACTGACAGATTTCTTATGAATTGTCAGCAGTTTTCGGCTCAGGCTTCTACGGCTTATACCCGATTCAAGCGCAAGCTCCTTAACCCCAAAATTTTCATTTTCAAGGTTTGCCAGCACAATGTCAGTCAGTTTCCTGATTAAGATCTGATCGGGGGTAAGGGATTCTGTCATGAAAGTTTTACTATGTGACAGCCTCTAAAGCATAATCATCTTTATTAAAGTTACCTAACTTTTCCAATACATACAAATTATTCTCGCCGGCAGCTTAAGGATATTCCAAAAAGCACGGAATGCTTTTAGTCTAAATCTTAATTGATGGCTATGGTTAAGAAAACCACACCCAGCCTGGGAGGGGGCCCGTCGAGGCTGCATGTATGACTTTTTAATCTGTTGAGCCTTTTCATTTTGATATGGTATTTATGAATAATTTTATGGACATATTATTGACAAAAAAACTATTGTGTCCGGCAAAACTTTTCTAGCCTTAGTATTCCACTTCATTTTTGCCCTGATCGCAAAGGGTCAGGACCCCATAACAGAAGAAGGAAAAATGGAACTGTTGGCTAAAATTGACAGTATACTGCAAAGTCAGGTTGACCTGGATAAGATCCCGGGGGCTGTCATACTGGTCAAAAAGGGCAATCAGATTGTATATCTGCATGCATACGGATACGCCCAAAAGTATGATTACCATCATAAGCCGCTTCATCCGCCGGAGATGATGACAACCGATCACCTGTTCGATATTGCATCCTTAACCAAGGTTATTGGAACCACAACTTCGATCATGCTACTGGCAGACAGGAAAGATATCAATATCGATGATCCGGTTGGCAAGTACATAAAGTCCTTTAGCGTGCCTGATAAGAAAGAGATCACCATACGTAATCTGCTGACCCATACAGCCGGGCTGTACGAATGGTATCCGCTTTATTACCTTGCTTCAGACAAAAAGGAATGTTACCGGTTAATAGGATCACTACCCTTAAAGTTCGCGGTGGGAGAGCAACGTCATTACAGCGATCTGGGATTCATTCTTCTTGGTGAAATAATCGAGAAAGTATCCGGTTTGCCCCTGCAGAAATTCATGAAGAAGAATATCTTCCAGCCGTTGGGAATGAATAATACCTGTTTCAATCCACTGAAATCGCCCGGTGTTTTGAAAATTGCATCAACATCGGCAGGCAATCCATATGAAAAAAGAATGGTTTATGATTCCACCCTGGGATTCAACGTGAAGGAAATCAATCCTGAAAAATGGAACGGATGGCGGACCTATATGCTCAGGGGGGAGGTAAATGACGGGAATGCCTGGTATGCCAATGGAGGAATATCAGGTGCAGCCGGATTGTTTTCCACGGCCAATGACCTGCAAAAACTGGTGGATATATTAATGAATAAAGGGATGGTTGGTTCAGAACAATTTATATCAGGTAAAACGGTCGAAACATTTCTTACAAAGGACAAATTCAACAATGGCCTTGGCTGGATGATGGATCCTGCAAATTCATTTATGAAGGATGCACCTGAAGGAACATTTGGTCATACCGGATTTACAGGCACCAGCATTGCAGTCATGCCACAGGATAAAATCTCGATCATTCTTTTGATCAACCGCCAGAATATGGATTTACTGAGCAATGGCGAATATATTGATGTGAACCCTATTCGGAAGCAGATATTCGAGGTCGTATCGAAATATCTGGCATTCCCGCAGGTCAGATAAAATCAGGCCCCATCATGACAAAAAATTATCTTTGTTGGATAAATGCAATCTTCTTTGTTTTGGTTTTATTTTCACCTGCCACCAGTTGCAGCAAACAATCGGATACCGAGACCAACAAGATATTCGGTACACTGGCTGATATTGACAGCAATCTTTACAAAACCATTCAAATCGGATCTCAAACGTGGATGGCTGAGAATCTGAAAACTACACGTTATAATGACAGCACGCTGATCCCCCTGCTGAATGACAGTACTTATCAGTTTCTGGATGATTCCCCTTATTATTGCTGGTATTACTTTAGTGAAGCCGGATATAAAATTCCATATGGTGCTTTATACAGTTGGTATACGATAAACACCGGCAAACTTTGTCCAACGGGGTGGCATGTGCCGGATAGTACTGAGTGGTCGGAGCTGGTAGCTTATCTTGGAGGTTCTGACATTGCCGGAGGAAAAATGAAAGAATCGGGCACGCTCCATTGGGAAAGTCCGAACGTTGGCGCAACCAATTCAAGCGGGTTTACCGCACTTCCGGGAGGGGTCTATTATTTTCTCTACAGGGAATCTGTTGTTGTCGGATATATGGGAGACTGGTGGAATTCCACGGAAACAGATACCTCTCAGGCTGTTTATTGGAATATAGAAAATGTTTCCACAACAGCAAAGCCTTATATTTGCGATAAGAACAATGGTTTGTCGGTTCGCTGCATAAAAGACTGAACTGTCCAATTCCTGCAAAAATAACGATGCCTGCCGCTCGGCGTAGTTCTCTTAACCCTGGCCGTAAACTTTAGCAAAGTAGATCCTGTAACAGGACTCTCCGCTTATTGAAAAGAATCCGGATAAGCAGGTACATGTTATTCGATGAGTCTTTCTATACAAATCAATATAGGTTAAAATATAAATATAAAAAGAACTTTTAATCGATAATTATGTTTATATCTATTGTTGGTGAAATCAGTAATTCCTGAAGTGACGATGATCTCATCAGTCAGAAACTGCTTTCTGCTAATTGTGCTCATTGTTGTAGCCAAGAGGACAGCAATGAAGAAATCCTGACTACTTTGAGATCGTGACCAAGGATCTCATTGATAAACGATTTGCAATACAGGCAAGTCGTAATTATAGTTTTCAAAACCATTTAAATAACAAACCTATGGAACTGGTATTAGAGAAAATCAGCCTGGAACAAAAGGCGTCCTGGAACAAGTTTGCACCTGGTTGGAAAAAATGGGACAAACTTATGATGGAGTTTTTAAAGCCTAAAAGAGATGAGATTATTCGTTTGCTGAATCCAAAAGAGTCTGATCTTGTTTTGGATGTGGCAGCAGGGACCGGCGAACCTGGACTGACCATAGCAAACATGGTTAAAAAAGGAAAAGTAGTTATTACTGACCTTGCCGAAGAAATGTTAAAAGTTGCCCGCGAGAATGCAGAAAAGAGAGGAATAAAGAATGTTGAATTCAGGGCATGCGATGTAAGCAGACTTCCTTTTGCCGACAATACATTTGATGCGGTAAGTTGCCGTTTTGGCTACATGTTCTTCCCGGAAATGCATTTGGCTACCCAGGAAATGTACCGGGTTCTGAAACCCGGTGGCAGGATCGCTGTTTCGGTCTGGAATGTGCCTGAAAAGAATTTCTGGGTAACAGCTATTAGCGGGCCTATTAACAGAAACCTGGAAATACCTGCACCCCCGCCGGAAGCCCCGGGTATGTTCAGGTGTTCAAAGCCCGGTTTGATTATGGATTTATTTAGAAGGGCAGGTTTCAAAAACACACTGGAAACGGAAGTTAAGGGCAGATTGAATTGCGGAACCGTAGATACCTATTGGAACATGATGACTGAACTGGCTGCTCCCTTTGTGTCTGCTCTCAGCTCAGTGGATGATTTCATAAAAGCAAAGATTAAGAGCGAAGTATTTGATATGGTAAAACAAAGATTTCCCGATGGTCAATTTCTGGTGATTGATTCAAGCGCCCTGGTGATTTACGGCGAAAAATAGTGGCACAAAATGAAAGCAGCCTTATCTGTTAAAATTGAAGGTTGTTTTCCTTTTTAATGAATTCGACTAGCAATTACATGCAGAGCCTTCAAAAATATTGTCAGTGGCCTCAAATGCCAATTCATCTATAAATGCCATAGTGGCAATAAAATCAGAAATCGTTTGGTTAGATATTTCGATTCTCCCCGCTACCATAAACAACTCCTCATTATTTTTAATGGGGAGTTTTTCTATTATACCCCCTGAGATACAAATGTAGTTTCAATTCCCACCTTCCTGTATATAACTGCAAACTGCTGATTTTCATTAAGAAAAAATAAATTTATGATCAAAATAATTCTTAATTTGCATGTATGCTTTTAACAAAACTTCATATTCCTCATGCTGGCGGCAATATTGTTCATAGGCCAGTTTTATATGAGAAATTGAACTTAGGGCTAAGTCGAAAACTAATTGTCATCTCTGCTCCTGCCGGATTTGGCAAAACATGCCTGTTGAGTGACTGGATCCATCAACAAAAGATTCCAACAGCATGGTATTCAATCGACAAGGGTGATAATGACCCTGCTGAATTCTTAAGCTACATAATATCAGGAATTCAAAGTATTCATGCAGCATTTGGACAAAGCGCCCTTAAGCTATTAAAATCACCAAATGAACCAAGCCCAGAATCAATTACCGGTCTTTTAATCAACGATATACTAGAGATAAATCAAGATTTTTTATTGGTACTTGACGATTTCCATTTGATCAGCGACAATGAAATCATAAAATTAGTTGCTTTTTTATTGGAACGAATGCCTGGTAATATGCATATTGCTATCTCAACCCGATCGGACCCGTCTCTACCAATTGCAAGGTTAAGAAGTCAGAATCAACTGGTTGAGTTGCGTTCATCAGATCTTAGTTTCTCTGCAAATGAGATTTCTGATTTGTTTAATAGAAAATTGAAAATTAAACTTTCAATTGATGATGTTTATTCACTTGAAACCGTTACGGAAGGCTGGATCGCAGGCCTGCAATTAACAGCCTTGTCAATCCAGGGTCGTGAAGATATTTCAGGGTTTATTCATGATTTAAAAGGAGATAACCGATACATCCTGGATTATTTGATGGAGGAAGTACTAAAGATTCAAACAGATGATATCAGGGAATTTTTAATACAGACTTCGGTTTTGGAACAAATGTCGGTCCCTTTATGCAATAAGGTTTTAAACAGAAACGACAGCGGGCTAATTCTCGAAACCCTGGACAAAAACAATATGTTTATCGTTCCGCTTGATGACGAAAGACATTGGTACAGGTATCACCATCTTTTTGCCGATTTGTTAAAACAAAGGCTTCAGCAAAAAGAGCAAATGCTGATTATTGATATTCATAATAAAGCGTGCGACTGGTTTGAACAAAACAAAATGATTGATTTTGCCATAGAGCATGCTTTGGAAATTAAAAACTACGAAAAAAGTATTCAGTTACTTGGTGAAGTAGTTGAGCATATGTGGGAAAACGGATTGCATGCTGCAATTCTTAAATACGGTGATTTAATACCGGATGAACTGATTAAAAACAATCCTGAATTTTGTCTTTATTATGCCTGGATTTTAATATCAGCAGGCAAACTGGAACAGGCGAAACCTTACCTGGCAAGCGCAGAAATTATAGTAACAAATCGACTGTATGACAAAAATATATCTGGCCAAAATATTGATTACAATAAGAATCTATTAGGAAGAATTTTTGTTGCATTTGCCTATTTGAATTCAAGTGAAGAACGGCCGGAGAGAATTATTGAATATTGTGAAAAAGCAATGGAAAACCTGAAAGGGGATAATCCATTATGGTTTAGCTGGATTTGGTTTTCCTACGGTATAGCACATAATTCCAGTGGGGATATTCAGGAAAGCAACAGGGCTTTCAAAAAAGCGTGGGAATTTGGTGAAAAATCCGGCAATCTCTACCTGATATCTGCTATAGCTTTTAGGGTGGCTGATAACGAACAACAGCTGGGGCATTACAAGTCGGCTTATAAGAAATGCTCCGATCTGTTAACTTTCATGAAGAAAAGAGGATATTCACAAATAGCTAAAACGGAATGGACCTATGCCGGGCTATTTACTGTGATGGCCAGTTCACAAGCCGTTTGGGCAAATATGGATAAGGCACATGAATACATTAAGATTGCTTATGATTTAAGCAAAAGCACCAGGGACATTTCTGTTAAAATACCCGTTTTAATGCTTTATTCAATAGTACTGTATGAATGTGGGGATACAACCGGATCAGAAAAGATCATGAATGAGCTGGAAGATATCATGAAACAAAATTATGTTGCTTCGTTTTTAATATCCATATATTTAAGTTTGAAACTGTTTATATTAATTGAAATGGGACAGCTAGACCAGGCTGAGATTCTTATTTCGGCATATGGTTTAGGACTTGATAAGAAGAAATCTCACATAGATGATGCGGTATATATATCTTATGCCCGTTTACTGCTTGCCCAATATAAGCTGGACGAAGCAGATTCACTGCTTTCTGAATTATATACCCTGGCAAATGAAAGCAAAAGGATAGAAAGATTGATTGGGATTAAAATGTATTATGCTATTATTTATAAATTGAGAGGCCTTCATGAAAAAGCCGTAATAAATGTGATCGAGGCTATGGAAATGGCCGCAAATGAAAATTTATATTCATACTTTCTTTATGACCTGCATCATACGAAGGATTTATTGAACGAAGTGTTTAAAATTCAGGCTACTGCAAAGACTAAAATTCCTGCGAAGTTCGTTGATAACCTTAAGCTCCTGATCGAAAGAAAAGAGAAATTCAAGAAAATTAATGTTACAATTGATCTTAGCGGCCGCGAATTGGATACCCTTAAACTTATAGCCGAAGATTTATCCAACCAGGAAATTGCCGATAAATTATTTATTTCCTTGAATACAGTCAAAACACATGTAAAGAATATATACCTCAAACTTGAAGCTGACAATCGGACAAAAGCGATTGCGAAAGCTAAAGAGCTAGGAATTATTTAATTCATAATTCCTAATTACTGCTGATGCATTACATGTAAAGCCATGAAATGGCTTAATCTGAATAACCGTGGGTTTTACCCACGGTTATTAAAATTTAACCCTTTCAGGGTTATTTGTCGATTTAAATTAAAAAAACAAAGTACACTTATATTATATTTAATATCAATAATATACAAGTCAATTTAAAAAGTAAGTGCATCACCAGTAATTCCCAATTCATAAATCACCCCTGAAATCACCCCTGGGGGTGATTTTTTTTTGATGTGTATCCCAGACCTTTGATGAGAATTAATCAATAAAAAATGAAAGGTAAAACCAAAATAAAGTTTGAGGGGCATCTTGATAAAAAATGGAAGGACTGGTTCGAAGGCATGGTAATCAATTACGAAGGCACGAACACCATACTTACCGGAAATATAAAGGACGAAGCTCATTTACATGGGATTCTCAATCAAATCAGGGATTTAAACCTAAAGCTCATTTCCGTTAATCCTGCCGGAAAGACGAATGATTAACGGCATTAAAATTCACTATTCATTATACATTATTCATATCCAATACTTATAAAAATGAAAAAGATTCTTTTAATAGCATTACTAATTGCGCAATTCGCATTACATGCATTTAATCAAAATTTCACCCAAAAAGCAAGGGGGACTGATCATAAAAACACGGTGCATGAGTACAAATTCTCCGTAAGCACTACGTTTCTTACATTCACCAATTTTGAAGCGGAAGAAACAAATTTACACATGTACGAATTTCATGTTGGATACAGCATTACATCCAAAGATAAAATTGAAATTAAGATAGCCACCTGGAAACTCTATGAACCAATGGGCATACCAATATGGGATCCGCTATTTCAGGAGGAAGGTGAATGGTATCCGGGTAGAATACGGGAAAGTGGTGTTGGTATTGCCTATCATCGTATGCTGTGGAAAGGGTTATTCGCTTCAATAGAAATTCTGCCACTAAAGAAAACATTTCTGGATGTCGATAATAATAAGATAGAGGATGGTTTTAAATTGTACACTTCCTATCACGTTGGCTACCATGTTCCCCTGTTTAAAGACAGACTTTATATTGAACCACAGGTTCATTGCAATTACTGGCCAATTGACAGCAAAGGTCCGCAGGATTTTGAAGAGAAAGAAAGTAATTGGAATAATTACTTCCTCTTTGAACCCAATCTGTTTATCGGGGTCAGTTTTTAAGAGGCAGTTATTAATTAACATTAAAACTAATTTTTATGAAAACTATGTTGATTACTATAATTGCATTGATTTGGCTCCTTTTATTGGGACAAAATCAAAGCGCATTGGCTCAATCAGAAAACGAAGATCCTGCTTTTAAACGTCATGCTATTGGGAGTACGCTTTTCCTCCTGGGCAATATAGGAGATTCAGTCAATTTTTTTCAGTTGAATTATGGTTACAGGCTTACCCAAAAGGATAACCTACTAGTTGAAGCTATAACCTGGACTTACTATGAACCCTTGGGTACATACGGGTCTTCGGAGGAATTTTATCCGGGTAAGGTCAGCGCCTGCGGTATAGGATTGGGATATCAGCGATTCCTCTGGAAGAACCTATATACGACGGTAGAACCAACCTTTTTTCTTCAGCAATTCTATGATACAGATAACAAAAAAATTCAGAAGGGGTTTCAGCTATATCTTCAATTTATCGTGGGCTACCGCTTTGAATTCTTTAAGAAACGCCTGTTCGTAGAACCCGCTTATGCCCTCAAATATTGGCCTGTCAATACCAACGTTCCTACATCCTTTGAAGATATTGAAAGCGGAGCACCTGAATACAAATTTGAGCCTAGTCTGAATTTTGGTATTAGATTCTGAATGGATAGTATTAAAAACAATAAAATGAACTCAATCAGAAAAAAAACAATTCTTGCTGGCGCATTATATTTTGTTGGTACAACTGCGGGGATCCTTAGTATTGTTCCTGCAGTTGATGCTTCTGATTATTTATTAAAAGCATCAGCAAATGCAAACCAGGTTTTATTTGGCGCTTTATTTCAGTTTATTATGACATTAGCATATGTTGGTTTTGCCATTACATTATATCCGATATTGAGAAAACATAAAGAGAGTTTGGCACTTGGATTTCTCAGTTTCAGGATTATAGCAGCAGTTTTAAATATTATTGGTTTTATAATCCTGCTGATGTTATTGTCATTAAGCCAGGAATTTGTAAGGAAAGGAACACCAGATTCATCTTATTTTCAAACGCTAGGTGATTTATTACGATCAGGTCGCGATTTTGTGAATCATATTGCCATGATACTGACAACAAGTGTTGGAGGCCTGATGTTTTATTATTTATTGTATTTAACAAAACTTATTCCCCGATGGCTATCACGCTGGGGTCTTTTAGGTACTATATTTACCGTATTGGCAAGCTTGCTAATCATGTTTCACAAAATAGATATCCTTACAGTAACCTACATAGTTTTAAACCTCCCGTTGATCATACTCGAAATGGTTTTAGCAGTATGGTTTATAGCCAGGGGATTTGATGCGGAAATATTGCGATTCGTTACTGAAAAGGAATGAAAAATTAGCAACCTCCCAGACATTTTACATAAAACAAAATGGAAATATGAAAGCAATTGTATACACAAAATATGGACCGCCGGAAGTCCTTCAACTTAAAGAGGTACCAAAACCTGTTCCCAAAGACAACGAAGTACTGATTAAAGTACATGCAACAACCGTAAATCGAACTGACTGCGGATTTCGGAAACCTGAATATCCTGTCATTATCAGATTGGTCAATGGCCTTTTTAAACCTAAAAAACAGATATTAGGGAGTGAACTGGCTGGTGAGATTGAAGCTGTTGGGCCAGCTGTAAAAACATTTAAACCGGGCGACCAGATTTTTGGCTTAAGTATTCCGAATTTTGGAACACATGCGGAATACCTTTGCCTGCCCGAAACTGGTTCAATCGCCATAAAGCCGGCCAACATGTCTTACAAGGAGGCTGCTGCCGTGTGCGACGGACTGATGCTTGCCATTACATACATCAGGGAAATAGATTTTACTAAAGAAAGGAGAATTTTAATCAATGGCGCCTCAGGATCTATTGGTTCCGCATGTGTGCAACTTGCCAGATATTATGGTGCCAAAATCACAGCCGTATGCAATACCAGGAATTTAGAAACAGTGAAATTGCTGGGGGCAGATGAGGTAATCGATTATTCTAAGGAAGATTTTACGAAGAATGGGAATTTGTATGATGTTGTTATTGATGCCGTAGGCAAAAGTTCCTTTTTTCGTTGTAAAAAAATTCTAAAACCTGGAGGTGTATATTTATCAACAGAACTTGGCTTTTTGGCGCAGAATGTTTTTCTGGCACTCCTGATCCCGATCTTCAGCATCTTGCCTGGACGGCAGACAAGTAAAAAAGTTAAGTTTCCTATTCCAAAGGACAGTAAAGATGATGTAGTTTTCTTTAAAGAGCTGATTGAAGCCGGGAAGTATAAAGCGGTTATAGACAGGAGTTACCCGTTGGAAGAAATTGTAGAAGCCACTAAATATGTTGAAACCGGGCAGAAAACTGGAAATATTGTAATAACTGTGGAAAATAATGGTCATATCTAAAGGCCCGGCGTAATTAAGAAAACTACGCCCAGCAAGGAGAAAACTACGCCCAGCGGGATTTATTTTATTGAGATGCAAGATGTTATTCCCACTCCGGAAATTGAGTAATATCAAGATCCAGAGAAGTAATGGTATTCATTTCAGATTCATCCAGTTGAAAGTCAAAGATGTTTAAGTTTTCCAGCATGTGTGCTTTTTGCGAAGTCCTTGGAATAGCAACAATACCTCTCTGGTAGTGCCATCGCAGGCTTACCTGGGCATTGTTTTTATTATGTTTCCGGCCTATTGCTGCCAGGGTCTCATTGGTAAAAAGTCCATTCCGGCCTTGTGCAAAAGGAGACCAGGCTTCCATTTGTATTCCGTATTTCTTCAAGGTTTCCTTCGCCTTATCCTGCTGAAAGAAGGCGTGGGTTTCAATTTGGTTGACTGCCGGTTTAGTTTTTGCATACGACATCAACTCATCCAGGTGACTGGCTTCGAAGTTGCTAACACCGATGGCCCTTATTTTTCCATCCTTATAGAGCTCTTCCATCGCCTTCCAGGAGCCCTTTACATCTCCCCGGGGCCGGTGGATGAGATAAAGGTCAAGATAATCCAGTCCCAATTTGTCCAGCGATGTTTGAAAGGCCTTCTTTGCATTATCGTACCCTGAATCGTCCACCCACAGTTTTGAGGTTACAAAAAGCTCTTCTCTGTTGACCCCGCTTTTCTTAATTCCGCCACCTACGGATGTTTCATTTCCATATACGGTTGCAGTATCGATAAGACGATAACCAAGGGAAAGGGCGTCAGCGACACATTGTACACCCACCTCATCATTAAGGTACAGGGTTCCGAATCCAAGAATGGGCATTTTTATGCCATTGTTAAGGGTGATGGTTTCAATGGAGGTTGTAGTTGCTGATCGGCCTGAATGAGCAGCGCCAAATAATCTGGAAGTTCCTAAACCCATAAACATGGCACCGGCCGCAAACCTCGCACTTGTTTGTATAAACTCCCGACGTTTTATTCGTTCTGCTTGTGGTTTTCTTTTCATTTTATTCCTTGTTTATTCATACAGTAAATACCTTGCTGCCTTCCCTTTTTTTATATTAATGATTACTGGCAATAACATGGTAAAACAAAAATAGTAAATTCCTGTTGCTGATATTCATATATTCAAAGATCATTGTAGATCCTTCAACAATCCGAAGTTAGATATTTTGCCTGCCCCGCTACTGCAAAGGACTTTTCGATGCTACAATATGATACTCACCATCCAATACCATAATCATCTTCATAGTTGCTGGCGCCACCCCAGCAAGGGAGGCCGCATTTTAGGCAAGCCAATCCATTACTTTTTCCATACCCTTATCGGGTAAGCCGGTCTCTTAGGTATTACTGGAGGATTTGCATTTAGTTCCAGCAATACCTGTTCAATGGCCTTTTCGAGTTGCGGATCTTTTCCCTGATTGATTTCAGCGGGAAGTTGATCCACTTCAATATCCGGAGTAATGCCTTCATTTTCAATGCGCCAGCCTTCCTCATTCCAGAAAGCCAGGTTGGGTGCAGTAACTCCGCCTCCGTCCATCAGCACCGGAAAACCCAGGATGCCTACCAGTCCGCCCCAAGTTCTCTTACCAACGATTTTGCCCAGGCCTTCCTTACGAAACATCCATGGCAGGTAATCTCCGCCTGAACCGGCATACTCATCCACAATCATCACCTTTGGTCCCTGCATGGAAGAACTGGCAGATTTAATATCAGCTCCATATCTTGTTGTCCAATAATTCAGGTATGGCCGCCTGAGGATATCTGTATAATAATCAGCAAGCAAACCACCTCCATTGAAACGTTCATCAATGATCATTCCTTCCTTGTCAGCCTGGGGGAAATAGTACCTTTTGAAAGTATTGATGCCCTTCATTACTGGTATTGGGAACATAAACATAGCCTGCCCTCCCGTTCGTGGCTTCATCAACCCGTTTCATGTTCTGTTCCACCCAGTAACGGAAACGCAACCCCATATCATCAGGAATTGGAACAACCTTCTCGATATGGGAACCACTTCCATCCGGATTCAATCCAATCGTAATACTGGTAATTTTTCCTGATGTATTTTCGAAATAGTCATATACATTGGTTGGATATTTCAGGTCTTTCCCATTTACAGCAAGCAGGTATTCTCCCTCTTTTACCCTTATTCCAGGTTCCGTAAGAGGGGATCGCAGGTCAGGAGTCCAGTTCAGCCCACCATAAATCTTCCTGAATTTATAGCGACCATTCTCAAGGGCGAAATCAGCTCCCAGCAATCCGGTTGGCACATACTTGACCTCCCTGTACTGGTCACCACCCCATGTGTATGAATGCCCTACAGAAAGTTCGCTGCACATCCATGTAAATATACGGTTCAGATCATCACGACACGAGAGGTAGGGAAGAAATTGAGCGTATTTTAGTTTTATGGCAGGCCAATCTGCTCCCTGCATGCCAGGATCGTAAAAATAATCGCGGTTGATTCGCCATACCTCATTAAACATTTGCTTCCATTCTGCCATCGGATCAATTCTGACCTCAATGGCATCCATGTTCAGTTTTCCCTTATCTGTAGCAATGTTATCCCCCACATCGGTTATATACCATGAATCGCCTGCATTGTAAATTATTTTCTTTTTGTCAAAAGAGATCTGGTAACTGCTCAGATTGGGAAGGGCAACATTGTCTTTCCTGGTCTTGAGCGTAAATTTATGCAGTTTATAAGGGGGAAAAATCCACCGGGGCCAGGTGTACCTTCCATGTAATATACTTCTCCTTCGTTCCCGACCTGGAGATTAACGTATTGGCCGGCCGGTATGGGGAGCGCCAAAATTCGATTTTGTATGCCTTCAATATCAATGATAACTTTTTTCGTTTCATCCTTGTTTTCATCCGCCTTTTCCTTAGAGGATTTTTTCACTTTTTCCTCAGGTTTTTGTGGTTCAGCGGGAGGCATGACTTTTTCTTCATCGCTTTCCTTTGCTAAAGGACTTATGGAATCTTTACTCAGCACTGTAATATAGAGGGAATTACTCATCCGCATATCCACGGTTGATAAATCGAACCAGTTACGCACCGGTCCGGCATCCGTAGATCCAAAAAAGTAAAGATACTTTCCACTGTTATCGAATATGGGTTCAGTACAATCACTCAGGCCATCGGTAACAGGGAAGCTCTGATTCCTGTCAAGCGAATACAGGTATACCCGTTGAATATTTGTTTTGCTGATCATGGTATAAGCGATCCATTTCGAATCAGGCGACCATTTACCGATCATCAAATCAAAAAGATCGTGCATGATCTCGGTGTTGAATTTATTTATTATACCCGTTGACAGATCAATAATGTAGATGGAATAGGAATTATCAACATAACATATCTTCTTGCCATCGGGCGACCATACAGGTGTTCTGTAAAAACCCGCACCGCCCATTGTATAGTCTTTCAGCCGGTTATCCGGACCCCAGACCTGCAACTTGTACTCACCCGATTCGTCTGAAAACCATGCAATCTGATCTCCCTTAGGGGACCATGCCGGGGAACGTTCATGGACCCCGGCAGATCCGGTAAGATTTCTCGGATCACCTTTCTCTGCAGGCACTGTCATTATCTCACCCCTGAATTCAATCACAGACCTGGCACCTGTTGGAGAAATGTTATAATACCTGATATATTTATTGCCTTTCACATACCTTGGACGCAGGTTGGACAGATCAGCAGGAACACTGATCTGAAGACGGTCAGTTCTGCCCTCACCGATGTCATAAACATGCAGGTAGCCGGCCTGCTCAAAGATTATTTTACCATTACCCTGACTGGCTGATTGAACAGGAAAGTCGGTGAAGGATGTCAGCTGCTTAATTTCCCTTGTCTGAGAATTGAAACTAAACAGGTTGAATTCGCCATTGCGGTCGGAAAGAAAGTAAATATTGTCGTTGAACCACATGGGCAGGTAATCGTTGCACCAACCCTCTGGTTGCGGAATTTTTTCAACCGAAAGTAACGGAAATTTGCATATCCAGATCGTTGAAACCCTTCCGCCACGATAGTTTTTCCATTGTTGCCATGCTGGATAAAGGGGATTATAGGCGATCGCACTCCCGTCAGGAGAATAAGAAGCATTTGTTGCAGATTGCAGGGGAATCCTTTCAGGAAATCCTCCGGTAACAGGGATTTTATAAAGTTGAGGCAGCGCATTGATGAAGGATTCCATGGAAGAGGTATAAAGAACGGAATGTCCATCAGAAGTAAATCCAATGGCGTAATCATCAGACGGATGCCAGGTAATTCTCTGGGGAATACCTCCTTCAACAGGGATGGTATAAACGTCCCTGTTACCGTCATATTCGCCACTAAAGGCAATCGTTTTTCCATCCGGAGAAAAACAAGGCAACGATTCACTTCCTTCATTGGATGTGAGCCTTGTTACGTGTTTTCCATCAAGATCCGCTACCCAGAGATCATTCGCATACAAAAACACAATATGGTCTTTAGAAATAGCAGGGCTAGTGATCATGCGTGATTCAGCTGTCCTGTCCTGGGCAAATGAAAACAACTGGAGTTGCATCATGAGGATACATGACACGAGGAGCTTGGTTTTCATAAGACAAAAAAGTTTAGATTGTGTATGATTTGGGAAAATAAAGCAGCTTTATAGGTAAAGCATTATTAAATGTATGATAAATCAAGTTGAAAATCAAGAGATAGGATTAAAAAATCACCGCAGGATACTCACCATCCGATGCCATAATCATCTTCATAGTTGCTCGCGCCACCCCAGAGACTGCCGTGTTCGTTGTCGATATAAATAGCGGTAACCGGACCGGAAGTACGGTCGGCAAAGCGCAGGATATACCCCATTTGCTTCAGCTCTTTCTGCGTCCATGCGGGCGTGTTGCTGTTGAGCAATATCACACCGGGCCTGGGCCGGCGATCCTGGTCACCCAGTGAAAGATAGAATTGATACGTGTTGAAATTGGGCGCTTCGACGGCCTCCTGTACGTTCATTCCGAACTCGCTCATGTTCAAAAAGAACTGCAACAGGTTCTGCTCCTGTGTGTCGCCACCCTGCACGCTGAAACAATATAAGGGCATATTGTCTTTTAAAGCAAGGGTGGGTGTAAGGGTTACCCTTGGCCTCTTGCCGGGCGCCACCACATTGAAAGGATTAAGCGCCGAGTCGCATACAAAGCTTTGCATACGCTGACTCATGCCTATCCCGGTTTTCCCTGCAATGCATGCAGGCAGCCAGCCGCCGCTCGGCGTTACGGACACCACCCAGCCCCGGGCATCTGCAGCCTGCACGGAGGTGGTGCCGGCCCAGACACTGGCCTGGTACTGATCGGTGATTGCCGGATCACTGTATAACTGTTGAGGTATTCCCCCACTGCTGTAAATACCGTTGATAGGGATTTGTTTTGCCTTCAAACGGGTAGGGATCGCCAGGCTTTATACCGGGATTGTTTTCATCGGGATTGATCTGCGCGGCACGCTGCCTGGCATACTCTTTTGATAGTAAACCCTTAATGGGAATGTCCGGTGAAAAATAGGGATCGCCATAATAAAAATCACGATCCGCAAAAGCCATGCTCATTGCCTGGTAAAGGGTGTGTATATAGCGCGTTGAGTTATAGCCCATGCTTTTGAGATCGAAGTTTTCGAGTATGTTCAAGGCCTGCAGCATGACAGGGCCCTGGGTCCATTGCTGCAGTTTATACACATCAATGCCTTTGTAATTGATCCGGAGCGGTTCCTCAATCATCACTTTCCATTTCGACAGGTCCTCCATGGTGATCAGCCCGCCCTGTTCCTGGCAGCCACGGGTGAATTCCAGGGCGATATCACCTTTATAGAAACGGTCATATGCTGCATAGATCGCTTCTTTCCGGCTCCTGCCCTTTTTCAGCGCTTCCTGTTCCGCTTCCACCATTTTGGTGAGTGTTTCATGAAGGTCCCGCTGCCTGAAAATTTCTCCGGCCTCGGGGGTCTCTCTTTTCTCGCCCGGATGTGTAATAAACACTGCTTTTGAGTAAGGCCATTGCTTCAGTGAGTCGATATAGCGTTCCATGCTGCCGGCGGTTTGTGGTTCAATCGGGTAACCGTCCGACAACTGAATAGCGGGTGCCAGCACCTCTTTCAGGCTCATCGTGCCATATTCTGCAAGCATCGTGCAGATGCCGCCGGGAGTACCCGGGGTAACGGCAGCAAGCGGGCCATACTCCGGCGGGTAGTTCATGCCTTTGTCCTTAAAGAATCTGGCAGTAGCACCGGTTGGCGCAACGCCGAGTGCATTGATGGCGATCACTTTCCTGGTCTCCGGATTATAAATAAGCGCCTGGGTTTCGCCACCCCAGCTCAGCACGTCCCACATGGTACAGGTGGCTGCGATCATGGCGCATGCAGCATCCACCGCATTGCCGCCTTTCTGAAAGATCATCGCGCCTGCTGTTGCCGCCAGGGGTTTGCCGGTAACGGCAATCCAGTTTTTGCCATAAATGATCGGTTTTTGCGTTGGCTGCGCTATGCTTAACTGTAATGATATCGCAAACAAGATTGTTGCGCTGATCCTGTATCTCATATTCGCAAGATTATGCTCGTGTTTCTTTCAAGATACTTTTTGGACAACAGTCTAATAATCAAACCTTCCGTAACACTTTCTGCAATTCCTGGATTTCATTGGACAGGTTGCTCAGCAGGCGGTGATTCAAATCCGTAAACCGTGCCGTGACATACTGACTGTATACATCCATATTTTCCTCAATATTTTTTATACCTGTGTCCCTGATGAAATCATCCCGGAATTCATTAAATCTGCTGGGAGCTCCGATAAATGCCATGATCGTATCTTTTTGAGTGAATTACTGATTTGTGAAATCATGTAAAAGATACTTAAATTAATCCAATCAGAAAACTAATGGGTGGACAATATTTTGAAAGCCCAAGCGGTTCAGGGCGTGCATAGCCTGATCATCCCAATTATTCTCCGGCAGCGGTAAAATAAATGCTGAAGGAGGGATTAATTTCAATCAGTTTTATTGTATCCGGTTTATTTTCGAAAATATTGAAACGTTCAACCGGAACCGCTTTATCTACATGAAGGTAACTCTTCAGGAATCTTGTCTGTAAGGACTTTAATGAATCAAGTGAGGCATTAAGCTTAACAGTCCCTACATAATTCCTGCACAGCGTTTTAAGGTCAGCAGAATCCTGAGCTGAGGCCTCAGGCAGCTTTTCCTTCAGATACTTAATCAGTATGCTGTCTGCCACATTGGTGACAGTACCAACTATGCCCTTCCTGTTTTTGGTATAATCTGCCATCGCCATTATATAAGCCATTGTATCAATGGCCTTTATCCTGTCGAGGCAATAGTAAAAATCAATATTCAGTTCCGGTTTCTCGGTAAGGATTTCAACTATGACGTCCAAGGTTTTAAGACTGTTTTCATCGGGCGATGGATCTGTCAGGCCGAGTTGTATTTTCTTCAACGATTCCGGATCTACCTTAAACAGGTCTGCGAGCAAATTATAGGGAGAGGTCGCAGCTTTGATAAACAGGTTTCCGATGGCACGGAATATTATTTTACGGATGTTTCCTACCCTTACATCTTCGCCCTTCATTTCCACCGGCGCATTCAAATCGATGATCCCATCCTTGTCTGACATTACTCCCAGGGCCAGGCGAAGTGGTATATTATATTCGGTTTTTCCCTCCGTCTTTTTGTCAAGTGCAAATTTGCGGAAGTAGAGACTATTGTCGCTCACAAGATATTCATTTCGAAGCTTATTCTCAGTGCTGAAATTCATCCTTCCGCCTATGACAGGGTATCCGAAATAATGTTTGAAGTAGGCATCCACATCTCTCATCACGAACTGACTTATGGAGACGGACATATCCAGATAATTTACGTCTTTTGGATTCATTGATGCATCTGCCGTAAAATTTCCGGTACCATTCAGCACTGCGGACATCATAACATTTATATTACCGGGCAGTTTACTGTCGGGAGTGCTTGTTATCTGTATTTTGTCAATTGTATAATCGAAGGGATAACGTAGGGTTATATCCGAAAGTACAATTTTTCCGTCGGTAATCTCCAACTGTGAGAATGCTAATGGACTTCTATCCTCATCAGTTACCGTGTCAGCTTCCTGATGAAGCGTATCTGACTGCTCAACATCAGATGGTTTCATTAAGGCAAGCCAGTTATTTGTAGAGTCAATCCTCTCAACAAGGATATAAGGCCTTGTTAATTTTATAGAATTTATGCTGATCCTGTTCCTGTCAGGCTGTAAGGTATCAATATCCAATGTAAGGTCATCAAACGAGAATATCGTTCTTTTCAAAGTGTCCTGTAACTGAAAGTTAAAAATACGATTAATCCCCTGAAAAGAAAGTCTCATGATGCTTCTCATGTCTCCCTTAATCAGTATATCGTTAGAGAGGTATCCGTTCAGGGCGGATATATACATTGTATTCTCCACGTACGGCTCAATGATGTCAAGGTTCAGGCTGTCGAGTTTCAGTTTGACGGTATAGGTACTATCAGCGAGGTTAATTGCAAGATTTGAATAGAGGCGTCCGCCATCGGTAAATCTGAAATCTACTCCCAGGTTGGTAGAGTCGCTGTTCCATGTAAAACCCGGAATCTCAAGGTCCACCCTGTTCATGGAGATGGAATGTTTGAGAACCTGATCAGTATATTTTACATAGCCCTTTTTGATACTGATATTGTTAATAAAGTATTTTAAGACCTTTTCAGGGACAGCATCCTGTTCTGTTTCTATAGTGTCGGCAACCAACAGGTCGGAGAAGTTAAAAATAATGCCATCCTGCAGGACCTGTACATAGGGTTCATCGAGGATGATATATTTTATAAAAATCTCATTTTTAAAAAACGGAAGGTAATTGAGGTTTACTTTCAGTTGTTTGAAGCTCAGAAAGACACTGTCTGAATTCAATTCATAAAGCCTGAGGTTTTTAATGCGGAATGTTCCCGTAAAATAATTCAGCCGTATCTTATCAATTTCCAGGTTACGACCGATAAGTTCAGCGCTGTTTTTAACAATATACCAGCGGGCAATACGAGGGGCGGCAAAGAGCAAGACAGCTATAAACAGGCTTATTCCAATGGCAGCTTTGTGCCATTTTTTAACACGGAGGTCTTTCATTTTAACTGTTATGTTATTATTCTTCTTCGATCTGTACTACCTCATACATGCTTTTTCCATCCATTAACATCGCTCATCTTTCCAAGGATGAACACAGCCACTGAATCAATTTTTGCTGTCTGGGCAAATAGACCAGTGAAAAGCGATATACATACTCTTCCGATAATTAATCTTTTCATTTAAAGTAATTTAATGTATTAATAATATCATCATTTTATCAGGCATACAAAAGAGTTTACAGTTTTTTCAGGTTCGCATAGGTGAAAATAATACTCAATCTGAACATTGTCCCTTTGGCATCATTGGCGCTTAGAAACACTCCTCCGTAATCAGCCGCAATTCCCAGGGGAGGTAACACCTGGTATCCAACACCAAGACCACCTCCCAGGATGGTGATCTTGTTATCATCTTTCACATCATCTGCCGAGGTTTCGCCTCCGTACTGGAAGCGCAGGTTGGCCGCCGCCCAAAGTTTGGGAGTGAAATTGTGCGACAGGTGATTTTCAACAATGAACAACGGGGTCTGTTCTACTTTATCGGCCGATGAGGTCCTGGCCGGATCATTGTTGTCACCGAAAATCTGTAAGGAGGGGGCGACCTCAAGCCATGTGGCCCTGGCTCTGTTCTTGTTCAGGGGAATAGCCATAGGCAATCCAAACTGGAAAGTAAACCTGTTGGTCCCCAGGTTAAAAAGTTCATCTGATGAGTATGTACCGGAGTACCATAGTCTTACATCAGCAAAAATTGAGAAACGCATCGGACTTGCAGCAAACTCTTTCACGTTCATTGCCGGCGCTCCTTTCAGTCCGATTTTAAATCCCACCATTCCATCGGAAAAGCCATTGGCCGATAGTTCATTTACCGGAACGGGGCCTATCGGAGGGCCGGTCATTGCTTTTGCAGTGGCAGTCCCGGGGTTCATCATAACGTAGGCCTGAGCAATATGATTCCCGATAGAAAGGGTGTGGAACAGGATGATAGGAAAAACATCAACATGGATCTCTGCTCCAGGTATCAGCGCGTTACCAGCAGGGATCAGGTTCTGATCCAGATTCAGCCATTTGGCATTAAGGCCGGTCACTCCTTTCGGAGCCAAGAGGTAGGCTCTGGGACCATCGCCCTGTGCATGTAAAGTTAACAATACCAACAGGCAGGCAATGGTTAAAAGAAACCTGTATTTCATTTAGGTTTGTTTATTTTAATTGTATAGTTACTTTTTTGATCTCCCCGGTATAGGTGAACGGTATTTTGTATTGGTGGCTCACCGGTGAGCCTATATTTTGTCCTACCACAAGCCCGTAACCCATTACACTGCTGTACTGCCCGGCCATCATTACATCCTTAACAGTGCCTGTTAACTTGTCATCAATATACAAATCAACATTCCCTTTATAGAAATCAGGCTTTTCCGACTTCTCTGCCATTGTATAGTGAACGGTAAATTTGTGATCCCCGGCGGGTACTGTTTTATCTGATGAAACTTCATATTCCCGGATCTTCACATAATTGTGGACATAATGCAATTTGCCCCCCTTAATAAAAAGCGACCAACCGCCGAATTCTGTTCCACATGATACCAGAACACCCTCAGCTCCTTTTACAGGGACATTGGCATAGGCAGTTATTGTATGGCTCTGTTTCATCAGTGATGGCATCGCCAGCGGGTGAACAACGGAGGTCCCGGGATAATAGGTATAAATGTCTTTTGCAACGGATGCCACCGGCCGCGATGTATCGGCTGTTCTTTCATATCGGCGGTCATCCAATGGCAATACATTATATTTCTTTGCCTCTTCCCACCATAAACTGATAAGTTCTTTCAGCTTCCCTGGATCCGAAGCGGAGAGGTCATTTGACTCGGTGAAGTCCTCATTTGTATTATACAGCTCCCATTTTTCCTTATTATAGTCAGCACCTTTCTCATGCCAGGTAACAGCCTTCCAACCGCCTGCCCAGATTGCCCTGCTACCAAGCATCTCGTAATACTGGACCTTTTTTGCAGTCGGAGCTTTGGCATCATTAAAGCTGTAAAGCATGCTTACCCCAGCAATTGGTTGCTGAGCAATGCCATTGACCATTGTCGGAGCTGGCAAATGTGTTGCCTCCAGAATAGTAGGAACTATATCAACTACGTGGTGATACTGGGTGCGTTTAGTACCGGATTCCTTTATACCCGCGGGCCAACTTATAATCAGTGGATCAGTATTACCTCCTGCATGAGTGTCCTGCTTCCATCGTTTCAGAGGAGCATTTCCAGCCATTGACCAACCTGTGGGGTAATGCGGATCTGTATCTGCACTGCCAAGTTCGTCAAGTATTTTTAGCATTTCCTCCACGGTATCGGGATTATAATTGCGGTACCGGTCGGTATTGGAGGTGCCGTGCTGACCGCCCTCCTGGGAAGCACCATTATCCGAGACAAGAATAATCATGGTATTTTCCCTAATACCCATATCGTCCAACGCTTTAATCAGACGGCCAATTTGTTCATCGGTATAATCGAGAAATCCGGCAAACAATTCCTGCAGGCGGACATATACATTCTTCTGATCATCATTTAGTGTATTCCAGGTTTTTACTCCAGGGTTGGGGGGCGGAAGAACTGCATTCGGGGGTATAACACCCATGTCTTTCTGGCGCTCAAAGGTTTCAGCTCGAACAACATCCCATCCCTTGTCAAACCGGCCTTTGTATTTTTCAATATACCCTTTTGGGGCATGAAGCGGTGCATGGTTTGCGCCATAAGCGAGGTAGGTGAAAAACGGTCTTCCTGTGTTGGCCTGCTGTTGGTCGCGGATGTATGAAATTGTCTTATCAGTAAGATCTTCTGACAGGTGATACCCAACTTCTGAAGGAATTTTTATGAATTGATTATCCTGAACAAGCAATGGAGCCCATTGATCGGTTTCCCCGCCAATGAATCCGTAGAATTTCTCAAAGCCCATTCCCAACGGCCATCTGTCGAACGGACCCGCAGCTGTGTAAGCTGTATAGGGGGTCAGATGCCATTTTCCGAGGGCCATAGTATTATACCCGTTAAGTTTAAGAATTTCAGGGATCATAGCAGCGCTTTTTGGGATTGATCCGAAATTACCCGGGTATCCGGTAGCTGCCTCCGTAATGGCTGCCAATCCTATGGAATGATGGTTCCGGCCTGTAAGCAAAGCACCTCTTGTAGGGGAACATAAAGCAGTAGTATGGAAGTTGGTGTACATCAATCCTGAACGGGCCAATGCATCAATATTTGGTGTTTCAATAGGTCCACCATAGCAGCCCAGCTGTCCATAGCCCACATCATCAAGAACGATCATCAATATATTAGGAGCGCCTTTCGGGGCCTGAACAGCCTTGACGGGATTCCAATCAGGTTGGGAAGTAATGTAAAGGCTGTCAATTGTTCCCCTGAATTCAGGGACCGGTAACGGAAGAATAGTGCGATCTTCATTGCCATATTCCTGCCGGGAAGCATGATGTTCCAATTTCCCTTGATTGCAACTCCCCAGAAGAATGACCGACATGCCAAAAAGACTGATGCTTTCAGTTTTCATAGGAATGGATGTTAATATTATTATTTGTCTAAATACCAAATTTTTGTCTTTCCAATCTTTCCGTTGAAAGCAAAGGGGGCCAGTTCATAATAGTCAGGTGACACCGGTGAATCGAGGTCCATACCAATATCGAAGGTTGCGTTGGAAGTAAAATGAAGAGACATGGCACGGGGTACTTTGCCCTGTCCGATCACCTTCCCGTTTGCTTTAAGGGTAATATCCATCGGTCCTCCTATCGGTCCTGTAAGCGTGGATATAACCTCAATGTTTGTTTTCCCAGCAGGTAATTTAGCGGCGGATTGAATTCTGGTACGCTCAACTTCAAAAAGGTTGAATTCATATTTCAGATACCCATTCTTCATATAGCAGGCCACTCCTCCTGAAAAACCAGCCAGCGCATATAATACCCCGTTTGCATTTTTCGGAATCTCCACTTCCATTGAGACAACGCTGCTGTTTTTTCCCAGCTTTGGTGCTGCTGATTCCGGCATGTAGGTAATGGGTCTCACGAAGGTCCATTCTGTAAGTGGGGATGCAGGCGCATCCTCGGGGTGGAACAAAGCTGTGGACCATAAACCCCCGCCAATCGGGAGGTTCTTGTATTTAGCTGATTCCACCAGGAAGAGGGCTTTCATCTCTTCCAGTTTAGCCGGATTGCTGGCAGCCAGGTCGACGCTCTGAGTCCAGTCTTCTTCCAGGTTGTAGAGTTCCCATTTATCGGTCAGCGGCGACCACTCTTTGATACCTTTGGGAATCCCTCCCACCCAGGGTTCCCGGGGGCCCCTTGCACAGGCAAACCAACCGTTGTCATAGATGCCGCGACTGGCCATAATGTCGAAGAATTGAGTTTTATGCGCACCAGGCGCCTGGGGATCAGTGAAGGCGTACACCATGCTTACACCATGTATCGGATCCTGGCTGAAACCATTTACAATACTTGGTTCTTTTATCTGCAATATTTCATAAATGGTAGGCACTAGGTCTATCACATGATGAAATTGCGGGCGAGGGGTCTTATCAGGTTTTATTTTTTTTGGCCAGGCTATTGCCATTGGCTGACGGATTCCTCCAAAATAGGCGCCCTGCAGTTTGGTTCCCTGGTAAGGGGTGCTTCCGGCCCAGGCCCACCCGGCATGAAACATGTTATCGGTTTTTGGGCCTCCAAGGGCATCCAGACCACCCAGTTCATTTAACGCCTGGAGGTGATCTAAGGTTTGCGTGGGAATTCCGTTCTGGGCCAGTTGTTCGCTTATTGTCCCATACAAGCCTTCAGATGAGGATCCATTATCGCCCCAGATGTAGAAAATCAGCGTATTGTCCAATTCCTCCATTTTTTCTATCTGGTCAATTATACGTCCAGCCTGGAAGTCAGCATGCTCAGTAAATCCGGCAAAGATCTCCATTAGCCTGCGCTGGAATGGTTTCTCCGACTCGGGAATTGATTCCCATGAAGCCATGGTTGCCGGCCGGGCTGTCAACCGTGCATTCTGAGGGATCCAGCCTTTTTCTTGTGCCCTTTTGAATACCCGTTCACGATAAGCATCCCAGCCATCATCGAACTTGCCTTTGTATTTGTCGGCCCACTCTTTTGGTACCTGGTGAGGGCCGTGTGACGCGCCCGGTGCCCAGTAAATAAAGAAAGGCTTATCCGGGGCATAGGATTTCTGTTCAATGAGCCAGTTTATGGCATCATCGGCAATATCTTCGGTAAGATGATATCCCTTCGGCCGGTGCTCAATGATATAATTGGTATTGCGCACCATGGTAGGTTCATATTGTGATGCTTCGCCGGCCAGAAAGCCATAAAAATACTCGAATCCATAGCCGGTAGGCCAATATTCAAAAGGTCCCTTATTGGTGATTTGCTCTTCGGGAGTATTATGCCACTTGCCAAAAGCTGCCGTGTTGTATCCGTAGTCTTTTAATACCTCTGCAACAGTTGCTGAAGATTTCGGAATGATGCCGCTGAAACCGTCAAAGTCGTTGGCAATGGCAGAGATCTGTCCATTACCGACTGACGTATGGTTTCTGCCGGTGAGTAATGCAGCCCGTGTTGGTGAGCACATGGCGGTACTGTGAAATCGATTGAAGGTAATGCCCATTTTAGCTACCCTGTCCATTGTTGGGGTATTGATCTCACCACCGAACGTGGCTGAAGTGCCGGGACCAACATCGTCCATAAGAATAATAAGAATATTGGGGGCACCACTGGGAAGACGAACAGGTTCGATCCTTTTCTTGTAGGTAGAGTTTTCCATTGTGATGCCTGCACTGGATCCCGAAGGAGTTGGCGGGAAGGGCAGGATATCCTGTGCAGTCATACCTGCTGAAGGCAGAATGAGTCCAGCTAAGATCAGTTGTTTCATACGCTTATATAGTTTATAGGACTTTTAGAGCAAATCCACTTTGACACTATTAATTTTTCCATTGAAGGCAAATGGGGCCAGTTCATTGTATTTTAATGAAACAGGAGAACCGAGATCAATTCCCACGTCAAAAGTTTCTGTGGCGCTGAAAGCAGCAGGTACAGTGCGGCCAACGTTGCATATGGCCTCCTGCTTTCCATCAATGGAAATGGTTACGATAGCCGGTGCACCCGGCTTTTCCATTTTAGTTAAAATTTCTATAGTATGCTTTCCCGGTGCAATTTTATCCGTGGTTGCACTGTAGTTTTCAATGAGGAACATATTGTATTCGTAAGTAAGCTTTCCATTTTCCATAAAACAGGTAAGCCCGCCGCCGGAACCACCCAGCGCATATAATACGCCATTGGCGTTGACTGGCACATCGAGGTTGATTACCACCTTGTTGTTGGTTTTCCCCAGTCCCGGAGCCGAAAACTCGGGCATGCGACGGCTGGATTGACTGAATGTCCAGCTTTTGTATGGTGAAGTGATTACATCTTCGGGGTGCAGCCTGAGCCATATTCCGGCGCCAATGGGCAGGTCTTTGTTCTCTTTGGCTTCGGCCAGGAAAAGCTCCTGCATTTCTTTCAGTTTTTCGGGATTGCTTCCGGCCAGATCATTGGCCTGTGAAAAGTCCTCGTTCAGATTATACAATTCCCACACATCGTTTTCGGGGCGCCATTTGTCGAGACCCGGCGAGCCGGGCAGCCATGGGAAAAGCGGACCGAAAGTACAGGCATACCAACCGTCTTTGTAAACACCCCGGCTGCCGTTGTTGTCAAAGAACTGGACCTTCGGGGCAGGCATTGCGTTGGCGTCGGAAAAGGTGTATTTCATGCTGATGCCATCCATTTTCATTTGCTCAAATCCGTTCACCACTTTCGGCGGGGTAATACCCAGAATATCGTAAATAGTAGGAACAATATCGTTTACATGGTGAAATTGTGACCGTGGGGTCTTATCGGGTGCAATACCATCTGGCCAGCTAATAACCATCGGATTTCTGGTGCCGCCAAAATGCGAAGCCACGAGTTTAGTATATTTGAAAGGTGTGTTACCCGCCCAGGCCCAACTGGCGTGGTACATATTCTCGGTGATCTTGCCACCGAGCGCATTGAGACCGCCAATTTTTTCAAGGGCAGCCATCTGTTGCTCAATGGTGTTCGGAATCATGTTTTGTGCAAGCAGTTCGCTGATGCTGCCATTCTGCCCTTCAGCACTGCTGCCGTTGTCACCCCAGATGTAGATAAAAATGGTGTTCTTGCGTTCGTCCATTTGTTCCAGGGCATCAACCAGGCGGCCAACCTGAACATCGCAATGCTCCACAAATCCGGCAAACACCTCCATCAGCCGGATCTGAAATGCTCTTTCGTCTTCAGGAATGCTTTCCCAGGTTGCCTGGGTTTCATGGCGCAGGGTTAGATGTGCATTTTCCGGGATCCAGCCCATCTCTTTCTGCCGTTTGAACACCCTTTCGCGGTAAGCATCCCAGCCATCATCGAATTTACCTTTGTACTTATCAGCCCATTCTTTAAAAATATGATGAGGCCCGTGTCCGGCACCAGGCGCAAAATACACAAGGAAAGGCCTGTCGTCCGCACAGGCTTTCTGGTTCTGCATCCAGGTTATCGCCTGGTCAGCCATGTCCGCACTCAGGTGGTAATTTTCACCGTGCGGGGGCTGAATGGGTGTAAAATCATTATAAAGCGCAGGTTCCCACTGGCTGGTTTCTCCGCCCAGGAAACCATAAAAATGCTGAAACCCGTAATTCACCGGCCAGTAATCGAACGGACCGGCGGCTGAAGTTTGGTTGGCGGGTGTGTTGTGCCATTTGCCAAACGCAGCAGTTGAATACCCGTAGTTTTTCAGGACTTCTGCCACGGTGGCGGCCTCTTTCGGGATAATTCCGGTATAGCCATCCCAGTCAACCGCCCTTTCGGCAATGGTTCCGTTACCCACACGGGTATGATTACGGCCGGTAAGCAACGCAGCGCGTGTTGGCGAACAAATAGCCGTTGTATGGAACTGATTGTAGGCAATGCCCTCGTTGTACAATCTCGAAAGTGTGGGGGTGCTTATTTCGCCACCAAATGTGGCAGGTGTTCCAAAGCCAACATCGTCCATTAGCACAATCACAATATTGGGGGCATCGGCCGGCAATCGATTTGGGATCTTCCTGCGCACATGCTGGCTTTCAAAAATGCTTTGCCCGTATGTGCTGGCAGAAGGAGATTCGGGGAATGGGAGAATAGCACCGGTAGCATCCTGTGAAAGGTTCTTCTTTGAATTGATATTATCTTCACTGCTGCATCCAACCATAATAGAAGCCAATGTGATCATTAAAAAATCAGGGGGTGGTTTCATAATTCCGGATCTTGTAAGGTTTTTTGGTTATTTGCGGGTTATAAGTTAATTAGCGATGTAAGTCTCTCTAAATTTATTCTTCTTCAGATAATTCCAATAAATAAAGTTAGTGAACATATTTGTAATATTTAATTGCTAGTTAATTGCATCTAATCTGATGGAACAAAGTAATTTATAAAGTATAATTTCTGCATTGATAGAGAATGATTTTCCGGTATGGTAGAAATACTACAGCGTATTTCAATTCACCGGTACCTCAATCCTCAAACAATACCCCTTTCCCTTGTTCGCTTTCACAGGTTACGGTTCCGTTCAGTTTCTGCTTCACCAGGTTGTAGATAATGTTTAGTCCCAAACCGGTTCCCCGGTGTTGATCAGAAGTATAGAAGGGTTCGAAGATGTGCGGCAGGTCCTTTTTGCTTATTCCTGCACCGTCATCCGTATACCGGATTTTGAGCAGGTTTTTGCTTATGTCAGCTTTAATACCAACAGTCCCGGTATCTCTTTTGTAAAATCCGTGTTGCAGGCTGTTTAACAATAAATTCGTAAAGATCTGGGCAAATATACCGGGATAGGAATTTAGTTGCAGTTCATCATCACACTCAATTTTAAAATCTATGTTCTTTTCCCTGAATTTGGGCCGCAAACTGAGCAGGATATCGTTAAGATACTCCCTTAAAGCAAACGTACGCTGCTGCTCTGTGACCTGGTCTGTTGAAACCTGTTTAAAACTCTGGATAAGTGAAGCGGTACGTTCCAGGTTTTTCTGTATGAGTTTCGCTGTATCATGGGCAGATTCCAGGAATCCCTTGAAATCTTTCCGGCTGATTTCATCTTTTTCATACAAGTCAGCCATTTTTTGTACGTCCTCAAGCAAATTGCTTATGGCTGTTATACCTATACCAACAGGAGTATTCATCTCATGGGCAACACCAGCCACCAGTCCTCCGATAGCGGCCATTTTTTCCGATTCAACGAGCTGTTCCTGGGTTTTCTGAAGGTTCTCCAGCGTAGATTGCAATTCTTCTTTTTGCTGCAATAATTTTTCTTTCTGCACTTCAAGCTGATGCGTGCGTTCTTTTACCAGGTTCTGCAAATTCTCATTCAGGTTCAATAAGTCATTCTTTAGTTCTGCGTTAACAAAATAGGTTCTGATAAACCTGTCCGAGATAATGTAAGTCTGCATGGTCAGGAATACAATCATTCCAAAAATGAAATAGAGTATCTCCCTTTGGGATCCCTCATAAAAAGCAGCCATAACCAATACTGCTATGAAAATAAGCACCGTAATGATATTGTGATAGGCATAGTCTTTCTTCTTGAATGCAGCAAAAATTACCAGGCCCAGGCAGCCAATAAAAAAGGGTATTAAGAGATTGGAAAAGGTATTCAGAACGGTTATCCCATATTTTAGGTTTGTTATAAGACCTAATTGGCTGGGTAACAAGAGCAACAAAGCAATAATTACATAGGATATATAATATTTTTCAAGTCTAACCTGCCTGGATCCAACATGGTATAAAGCATAAAAATAGGCAAATGCTATTATTCCGTCAAATATAAAAGAATATATGAATATCGTTTCAGCAGCTTTGTAAAGAAATGAATATGAAGGAAGAATACTATAGAGTATTCCATTATAGGAACTTAACGATATTAACAGGCATATACTAAAAAGAGATAGATAGAGGGGGGCTTTATCGTCACGCAAATAGTAAAAAATAAGTATATTATACAAGAAAATAAACAATAGTAAGCCGGTTGTGAAATTTATACGTCGCAAATCCCTTTCTTTATATTTACCCAGACTTTTTGATTCTCCGAGTTTCAGTTCATAGAATAATCCGGCATCGAAAGCGCTGTGAAAATTTGATACAGGAATAGTGATCTTAAAGGTGTCGCCTTCATAATGAAAGGGATAACTATCAAGATTGCCATAAGGGTGTGATAATTGCCTGGTTTTTCCGGGTGAACCATTTTCCGCAACCAACTGATCATTGATGTAAACCTGACAGGCAGTTGCGGGAGCCCTCAATGCATATAACAGTAATTGTTCATTCAAACGGTCAGTTATAACAACCAACCTATAAGTCATGTATCCGTTAAGAGTATATAATCTACTATCAGAGGTTGATGCAAACCATTCTCCGGGCACTTTCATATAACCATCTCTCATGGGTGAAATGCTATCAAAATCCTTTGGATTATAGAGTTTCTCCCAGTAATACTCCCATTCACCATTAAGCGGTACGGGACCATCTAATATAAAATCCCATCCTCGAAGATCTAATATGCCTTTCTTAGCCTCAGGCGGTTTTGCCTTTTCAGGGGATGAACAGGCAAACAAAAGGCCAGCTATTAAGATTGAAAAGTACTGGTATTTGATTTTATATTTCAACTTAATTGAGCATTAAGAATTTATAGGGTCAGAGACACAAATATGTCTGGCCTGCAATTGCTAGCTTTTTTATGGTTTTAATCGGCACGCCATGTTCATTTATCCATTTAATTGCTCAAATGCCGGATTTGAACAAGATCTAAATCGTGAGGCAGGAAAAGTTACAACAATAATAGCGGGAAATCAAGGGAAATATGTGATTCCCAATTATGTTAAGAAAATCAAAAATTTAACTTTTTTGGTACTTATTGTCAAAAGGCCCTGGATTTCAGGTTTTTAATAATGAAACATTCACGTCACTTTCCAAGGAAAAACATTCTCCCTGTTCGGCGAAGTATTTTTAACCTAACTGCTAGTTAACTGCAGTCTCCGACTACCCATCAGGCAGTTTTCCAAGGTAATCTAATATCTGATATGGCATAACATCAACCCAATCCACCATCTGAAACGTCAACTAATTCATGTTTACCTGATTGTTATCTGATAAGCGGCTGACATAACGGCAAAATTGATTTTAACTTATATACTTATAAATGTAAGTAATTTAGTATCTAAGTATCGTGTTCACGTTAGCAACAATGTGTAAAACAGATACCAGAGAATGGTAGACGCAGAATACGTTTCAAAGAAGACGTAGTTTAGAAAACTACGCCCGGCTTTGGGGGACTTAAAAAATCAATACACCAGATGGAATAAGGTTATTTCACCCCAAAATCCAAAAAGTGGGACTTTATTATGCGTAATGCTTTATTTTTCCAAACCTGAATAAAGAAAAGCCTCCGGTGCATATTTCCGAAGGCTTTTAAATTTGGAATATGCTAATCTTTAATAGTACGGAGGATTCAATTTTTAATTAATTGCCACAATCATTATATAAATGACTTTTTAATGACAATGATCAAAGGCATTATCCAATTCTACAGTTACCTCTCCATTTGCATTAATAGTCAAATGGTAGGTCCAGTGAGTTTGAACAACAAGCTTCCCATCCAATCTCACCTCAACATTGGATCCAAAAGTTATTGCATTTTCATTACCTGGAGTAAATGGATTACCCCTCCAGTTCTGGGTGATTTCATAAACGTTTCCAGATATACCTGTCAATTCATCTTTAAAATTTCTCATCATATAAAGATGGGGCATAATCATGTATTCACCAGTGATATTTCCACTGACAACATCATTTACACAAGGCCAAGGTTGGTCAACAACTTCAAATACAAAATCTCCTTTTATAACACCACTTTGAGCCTTAGCATTAATTACAGTAAAAGCTGCAACAATGCCTAACAATGCAAGCATTTTTAGTGTTTTCATAGTTTAAAGGTTTTGGTTCATAATACTTTTAGGAGTAACTTTCTATTTAAAGTTCTGAAAAAGTGAGTATATAGACATAGCAATTTTGAAAGCAGGAATTGTAATATTTTTAAAATAAATTGTGTTTTCCGGTGGATTCCTGAAATTCCAACAGAATATGGTTTCGCTCTTAATAGCTGATAAGATTTACTAAAAGCTTTAATCAAAAATTAGTTGTGGAAAAGTCTTTTGTATAATCTTGAACTTAGGAAGAGTTACTCATCCTCCCCGCATTCAGTTTTGGCTGGCTAAAGCCGTTTTCACCTCTTGAAGATGCGATGTCATTATATAAAATTTATATGGAGCTTCATCATATACTCTTTGAAGAATCTCCAACGCTGCATCATAATTACCCTCTTTGTATAATCCAAATCCTTTTATCTCTAGAAAAATATAAAAGTCGATTTTATGTTCAGCTAATGCCATTGCTTTATCCATGAGTTCGGACACTTCATCAAGATTTCGGTTATTCTCAATAAGAAAATTAGCAAGAATTTTCATCCTATTTGTATTCTCAGGATCCATTAATAGTGCTGTGCGATAATATTTCTCCGCTTTATTCTGAATCCCTGCTGCATTATAGATTTCAGCTATTCCATTTGTAATGTCAACCTCAGAGGAATAGGCTTCCTTTCTAGCAGAAATATATTTTTCAATGTAGTGATTTGCTTTTATAGTATCTCCTTCAGACAATGATAAAATAGCCTGATCAGATATTGTAAAATAGAACAGAGGATCATCAGAGGAATTCTTCTCAACCTTTCTAATCAGTCTCCAGGCTTTTTTGTCCTGACCGGTTTTATGATAAGCTTTAATAATGTTGCTGCACACATCAGGATAAAGTGGTATCTCCCATTTGGGAATTAATTCCAGGTATTTTTCAAATTCAGGAAGAGCTTTGTCATATTGATAAATGTCATTATAACTTGAACCTATCAGCAAATGCACATCGGGTCTCTGATCATCAATTTCCAGAGCCTGTTTTAGGTATTTTATTTTTTCACCTGGCCGCTCAAAATAACCTGCAAAATCGAAATTTACCCATAGTTGCTCCATAACAGGCATCTGATTACTCTTTTTCTGAAGCTTAAGTGCCCATAATACTTCCTGTTCCAGGGCATTTTCTGTTCCGGATGTAATTCCTGATGAATAAGAAAACATAACCATCAATGCAGCAGGGTAAAAGTTAGAGTCGGATTCCCATGCCCTTTTAAACCAGCCTCTAGCGGTTAAATAATCAGCGTTCCCCAAGGCCTTATAACCCTGCAGATAATACTTGACTGCATCTGAAGATATGTGGTATGGAGGAATCGCTTCCTGCAAGAATGGTTTTTCGCTGATAAATTTAGATATAATAAGAAAATCGGTTATCTCTAATCTAAGTGAATCAATAATTTCAAAGATTTTACTCTCTTTGTAAGGTCCGGTAATTTCAAATGATTTCAAAACTTCCCTCGTTTCTGTATCGATTAATTGTGCATCCAGCCTTAATATAGAACCAGCCGATTGTATGCTCCCATAAATAAACAAATCAGCCTCAAGTCTTTTTGAGATTCTACCGGCTATATCAGGTGATATCTGTGTGTACTCAACAGGATAATGGATATTAAGCAAAGTGTTTATCGATTCTTTTTGTCTGACTTTGAGCTCCCGGGTATTTGAAAAAGAGGAGATGAGGCACTGTTGAATCCAATCCTGCCATTTATTCCATGTAGTATCATGGGTCATATTCCGAAATGGCATTACAGCTATTGAGATCCTTTTATCTAATATATTTGATTCTGCTTTTTGTATTTCTTTATTAACAAATATAACTGCGAAAGTTAATGAAAGGAGAATGCCAGCAAAGGTAAAAATGTACTTCTTCAATCGATTTTTAACCGGTCCCCCATCAGCTATTATGTTCTTGTCAGGAATTTCATGATCTAACATGCCGGAATCATCGCTTCTGGCTTTCCCTGGCGGGTAGCCATAAAATTCATGGAAGCATTTATTAAAATAGGCTGGGCTACTGAATCCGGTTTTGTAAGCCACTTCTGAAGCAGTTATATCCTCACACCGAAGCATTTCCATAGCTTTCTTGAGACGAACTTCGCGAATAAACTGAATGCCAGTTTTTTTGTTGAATGATTTTAACTTCCGGTTCAATCGGTAAAGACTCATGCCTGACTCAAGCGCAAGTTCCTTTACACTGAAGTTTTCATTTTCCAAGTTCGCATGGATAATATCAGTAAGTGCACTAATAAATATCTGATTATTAATGGTGGGTTTTTTCATGAGTTGGATCCACAAATAAAAGCCCCAGATCTTGCATAATAAGCCGGTATTAAAGTTGCTAAATTCAAAGATTATCTGCAAATGAATTTAATAGCTGTGTTTATTTTAAAGATGAATTTTGAACCTTTTTCCCCGCTGGGCGTGTATTCTTAACTACACACAGCGGTGGGCGGTGGGGGGATGAACAGGCAAACAAAAGGCCAGCTATAAAGATTGAAAAGTACTGGTATTTGATTTTAAATTTCAACTTAATTGAGCATTAAGAATTTATAGGGTCAGAGACACAAATATGTCTGGCCTGCAATTGCTAGCTTTTTATTATCGGGACGCAGTTAAAAAGGGAGAAAAGAAAAGGGGTAAATTACAACATTAATGGCCGGAAGTCAAGTAAAATTAATGATTTCCAATTATGTTAAGAAAATCAAAAGTTCAGGCGTTTATAGTTTTTAGTCAAAATGTCCTTGACTTCAGGCATTTAATGTTGTAACTTATCCTGTTACTTTCCAATGAGAAATCTTCCACCTCTATTTTCCGAAATCAGATAGAAAACTGAAATTTCTGTTTTCATGTCTATTCGCAATAAACTTTGTCCACTTTCTGATTGAAAAATAAGGAACTACGCACGGGTCTCATCCTGAAATCTTTTAAAAAAGGAGGCCATTATGAATACATACATCACTTTGATGAAGCTGACAGATCAGGGAATAAAATCGGTGAAAGATGCACCGAAAAGAGCCGAGGCTGGCATAAAAGCGTTTGAAAAAATGGGCGCTAAAGTGATTGGTTTTTATGCAGTCATAGGAGAATATGATTATGTATCTGTCTGTGAGGCACCCAATGATGAGGTTGCCACTGCTTTTTCTCTTGCATTGGGCTCTCTGGGGAACGTGAGAACTACAGGCCTCAGGGCATTTACGCTCAAGGAATTCACAGAAATAGTAAAAAAAGTGCCATAATTACCGGCATGTATTATCGGTTTTGAAAATGGATGAACCTGTGCGTTTTCCTTTTTCATGGGTTTAGGCTTTCCGGGCCATCATCTGACTCAAACCGGTTTCGAATTCTATTCTGGAGATATTGGTAAATCCTGCCCCAACCAGCATTTCTGTAACTTCATTTTCAGTGTAACAATCTCCGGCCTCAGTACCCACGAGCATATTGATGGCAAAAACAGCTCCGGAAGCGGGTTGTGTTCTGTCATGGTTCATGATCCAATCCTGAATGATAATTTTGCCATTTTTATTCAAAGCATGGAAGCATTTTTTAATTAAGCTTTGATTTGTCTCTAGCGAATTGCTGTGAATGATGGCTGATAGAAATACCAGATCAAATCCTTCCGGCAATTCATCAGTAGTGTAATCACCTGTGAACGTTTTTATTTTACCTGAAAAACCTTCTTTATCGATATATTTTTTTGTTATCGGTACAACATCAGGCAAATCAAAAACAGTGGCATCAATTTCAGGTTTTTTGGAAACAAATTCCATGGTGTAGGCACCAGAGCCGCCTCCCACATCCAACAGAGATTTTATTCCGGACAGATCAATTTTTGCCAACTGTTGAGGGGCCTGTTTTTTTGCCCGGTCATGCATGGCATTGATAAAAGAGGAAAGCCATTCTTCGCCTCTTTCATGGATTTCTGCCGGATGAGCTGAATTACCTGTTTTTACAACCTGTGTAAGGTGGCTCCATGTACTCCAGAGATGGTTTGTATGCATCAGCCCTCCCAGGTAATCGGGACTCTTTCTGGATAGAAAGGCAAAACTTTCCGGTGTATTAAAGAACAAATTGTTTTGCTTTGTAAGAAAGCCTAAAGATACCAATGCGTTTAGCAGGCGTTCGCAGGCATGTACATCCAAATGCAGGCTGTGTGCAATTTGGTTGTTTGTTGTACCTGATTCTTCAACATTAGTAAATATATCAAGCTCAAAACCGCTTAATAATATCCTGCTTTTTTGAAAAGAAGCAGCAAATTCCCTGATTGTATTTGGATTCATCATATAAAAGGAATAAAACAAGATTCTAATAACAAATTAATAGAAACCTATCCAATTTATCAGGAGTAACGTGCGGATTTATTTATAACGGTGACCAGAGAATGAGAGGGATATGCGCTTAGCATGTAATGCTTCTCTCAACGGTCATCCTACAGCCATCCCGTTGCTTCATTAATAATGCGTTTCGCCGGCAATATAAAATAAAAAACTTTCTGTAACTTTAAGTTAGGAATCTCAGCAATGAATCGTTTTTATATTGACACCTGAATATATTACCTATTGATCAATAAATTTTCCCTGGTTGCCGGTATTGGCAAAAATCACCCCAATGGCAGGCCCTTCCGACCTAACCGCCAACAAGGCAGGCTCAGACAATAGCAATCACTTTGTAGTAATGTAAGGTAATCTGAACATATCCAATCGATTGAACTCATATTTAATTGAAGATATATATAAAACAGCATTAAATAAGGAGGAAAACCAAAATGAAAGGAACAATCATTATCTTTTGTTTACTTGACCTGATAGCAATTCATCTGGGTGCACAGATAACTGATAATACTTCTTCTTTAACTACAGATTCCGGATTTATTAAGGTTGATGGCGGAACGTTATTTTATGAAATAGCTGGTGAAGGTAAAAATATTGTATTGCTGCATGATGGGATGGTAAATCGCAAAATCTGGGATGATCAATTCCCGGTACTTGCAAAAAATTACAGGGTGGTGCGATACGATCGCCGGACCTATGGCAAATCGTCTGATCCGCAGGCGCCATACTCAGATCTTGAGGATTTAAATCAATTATTTGTTCAATTGAAGATTGATAGCGCAATCATTTTCGGTATGTCTTCCGGTGGTGGACTGGCAATAGATTTTACCCTGAAATACCCTGCAAAAGTATCGGCATTGGTATTGGTAGGAGCTGTTGTCAGCGGATACGGTTATTCTTCTCATATGATGAATCGTGGAGGACATTTAAAATCACCAGCAGAGCTTTCTGATCCTAAGAAAGCAATTCATTATTTTGGATGGGAGGATCCCTACGAAATTTATTCCGAAAATACCAGGGCGAAAGAAAAATTCGTGAAATTACTTGAGGCAAACCAGCATGAACATAAGGAAGGATTTCTCCAACCATCAGATAGACCGGCAGCCAGGTTTCTATCAGAAATTAAAGTACCAACGTTGGTTCTGGTTGGAGAATATGATATTCCTGACGTTCAAGCACATGCAGGAGTTATTCAATTCGGAATTCCCAATGCAGTACGCGAAATTATACTAAAATCAGGTCATCTGATTCCTTTGGAACAACCAGAGGCTTTCAATGCATCGGTTTTAAGATTTATATTAAATATGGAGTTCTATAATATTCTTAATTCCCAGGGAGTGAATGCTGCTGTTCTATATTTCAACGTTAGGCATGAGCATGAACCAAATAATCCAATAGTTGGAGAATTAGAAATGAATTTCCTGGGATATAAGTTTTTAAATGATGGGAAAACCAAAGATGCCATTGAACTTTTTAAACTCAATACCATTGCTTTTCCTGACTCCTGGAATGTATATGACAGCCTGGGTGAAGCATATTGGAAAGATGGTCAAATTGATCAGGCAATTAAAAATTATGAAAGATCGCTTGCACTTAATCCGAATAATGAAAATGCTAAGACAATATTAAAAGAAATAAAGGGGGGAGAATAATTCTCACCTTATACTTAATCAGGCCATGGTCAGATATTTCAGATGCTTCTGAAACAACAGAGGACTTCTCAATATTTTGGAAGACGCGTTCTTTTATGCCATGGTGAACACTACTCCCCTAATTATAGTGGACTAATCAATTGCAAACTAAACCTTTACTAATATATCAGCCTGTTTCTGTATTTTTACAATTGCTGCAACGATGTCCTCCATGTCTTTTTTCGTGCCCAGGAACACGCTGCTGCTGCAAAGACAAATCAGTTTCCTTGCCAATTCTTTCATTCACCGGACAGGTATTTTCCTTTCTGTACTTAATCCAATCGCTCTTTGGAGAAAATCTTTTGAAATCCCCTCAGATTAAAATAGGTTTCTATGAAAGGATCGAGATGCAGGGATGAATCGATTCCGTTCCCAAATGCTATACCTTCAGCATCCAGGGCCTGCCGGAATTTCTCTTTGGATAAACCTTTAAAATACCCAGTGATGCCCCCTATACTTATTCAATAATAACTATTTCGACAACACTATGCCCAAAACGGCCCCCCCCTCGACGATGTTTTCTGAACTTCGCAGCTAGTAAACTTTAGCCTCAGAGGCTATGTTATACAATTGTGTTGGTAAATCCTTTCAAGTCAGCTATCTCGTAGACTATCTATAGTTCATGAGTAAATCTTCAAAAGTATCATTTTGCAAAATTATATTCCTTCTTCTCCCTATTTAGTTCTTACTCTTTTGTCTGCCGCACAAAAGAGTAACAGAAAAAGCCACCACGATCGAAAAAATTGAATCGCCCTTTTCGCACAACCCATCGCTAACAAAGGCCGTGCGATCCAATTTTCCACGCCGATCGTGGACAACCCGACGCACTCAGCGAGTTTTAAATAGAAAGATATCGACATGAGATAACATCCAGATTTTTAATAGACAGGAAAGATCAGCACTTGCATAACCTACCAAGTTATTCAATGCCTGGAGCGTTGGCCCGTCAAATCGGCGGGCCTGCCGTGGCGTGACGCAGACGATGGGCGAGCGTTTAGCGGGTTGTGTGCCGGCCGGAAATCGGCAAGGAAGCGGGGGGAAGCATCGATTTGACTTGAATTTACTTTGCAACTTTCTTTGTTTCAAGACAAAGAAAGTTGAGAAGTTTAGGGCCATCGCAGCTTGAGTTTCTGTATAATTCTCTGATATACAGCTCACGCCCCCTTGGTGATGTTTTCTTGACTTCGCGGCTAGTAAACTGTAGTCTCTGACTACCAATCAGGCAGTTTTCCAAGGTGATCCAATATCCGATTTCGATTTTGCGCCAGATAGTGTGGGATACCTGAGAATAAATCAATTACTGCATTCACCCGATCCGGCTGACCTGTCTAACCTGATCTATCGATGCATAAGGATTACGATCCTGGTTGGGCGTTTCAGGTTGTAACGGATAATATGTATATTCGGAAAAAGATTCCCCATGAAAAAGTCATCCATTTTCATTGTACTCCTCTTTTCATGCATGGTTATGGTCGCGAATACCAGTAAACCGCACCTTTCCTTTGCATGCGAATTAAACGGGAAAGATTTTGGTGAACTGCTGTCAGACTCATCCCTGGTAAAGGAACTGGCAGAAATGCAGGTCTCCCTGATCGTGGGAGTGATGGACTTCTCCCCGGAAAGAACAGCGGCCATTCAAAAGCTGAACATGGCTGGGATTCCCCTGGTTGCCTGGTTACTGCTTCCGCAGGAGGAAGGATACTGGTTTAACATGCATAACGGGGACAAGGCGCTCAGTAGATATTCCGATTTCAAAAAATGGACAACGGAGAACGGTTTGAAATGGAAAGGGATAGGCATTGACCTCGAACCCGACATCAATGATTCCAGGTTGGCTTTGAAACACCCGTTTAAACTGGCCTGGAAGATCTATCTGAGGCTTTTTGATCACAAATCACTGGAAAACGGACAGAAGTACTACCGCGAGTTGCTGTCGGTGATGAAGGCCGATGGATTTCAGGTGGAGAGCTATATCATTCCGCTCATTTTCAAGGAGCGGGAAAAGAACACCACATCATTCCAGAAATTACTCGGTATTCTGGATATCCCAACGGATAAGGAAATCCCCATGCTGTACACGAGCGTCATCAAAAACCCGGGTATCATACCTTTTTACCACAGGCCGGATATGCCGATAGGACTTGGCAGTACGGGAGGCGGCGTGAAAATCGAAGGTATCGAGGCCCCTGCTATCAGCTGGGAGGATCTGGAGCGAGATTTGCTGATTGCATCGAAATTGACCGGCGAAATTTTCATTTTTTGTCTGGAAACATCCGTGAAACGAGGATTCCTGCCTAAAATCAAGAATCTTGATTTCACGCGACCCGCACCCGATATGATTCAGGAGGTTCAGAAACAAAGCAGGATGGATAAATGGTTTGGGTTTATGCTGGTGATCCTGGACCATCCGGTGTGGCTGACAATTTCCCTTGTTGCCATCTTCGCGGCTCTGGTATTCGGATTGTACAGGCTGATGTCCTTCCTCATTAGAAAAATCAGGCACTAGCAGATCATTGTAAAACCCGCACTTTTGATGTTCAGTCCTGCCAAACAGCACGTTGTCAGGACATTTTTCCGATTTGAAAATTTTTCTTACAGCAATTGCGTGGAATATTTCTGTATTTTTAATATTGCTGCAACGATATCCTCCATGTCTTTTTTCGTTCCCAGGAATACGTTCTGCCCCAGGGACAAACCGGTTTCTTTTCCAATTCTTTCATTCACCGGACAGAGGTTTTCCCTTCTGTATTGATCCAATCGTTCTTTCGGGAATACCTTTTGAAATCCCCTCAGGTTAAAATAGGTTTCTATGAAAGGATCGAGATGAAGGGAAGAATCGATTCCGTTCCCAAATGCTATACCTTCAGCATCCATGGCCTGGCGGAATTTCTCTTTGGATAAACCATTGAAATACTCCTTTTCGTATATCAGCTGATACTCGTAATAGGCCCGGCGGGTCTGTCCCGGGTACTTTTTGGTAGGACGGACCCCTTTAATCCCTGATAATAATGTTTCAAGGTATAAGGCGTTTTCATCACGGAGCGCGCTCTGCGCGTCCAGTCGTCGCATTTGTCCCAATAAGTTGGCAGCCACAAAGGGGGTCATCCGGAAATTAGATCCGGGAAAACTTCTATCCTGTCCCCCGGGATCTCTTCCATTATTCGTATAGGCATCAACCCTTGCCATCAGATCATCGTCATTTCCCAATACTGCACCACCTTCACCCCCACATAAACTCTTGCCTTCCTGAAAGCTGAAACAGCCCAGATTTCCGATGGTCCCCAGTTTCTGATTTTTCCATTCACCCATGTGCGCCTGGCATGCATCTTCAATAACCACAAGGTTATGCTTTTTAGCGATCGCCATGATCTTGTCCATATCCGCAGCAGCTCCGCCAATATGTACAGGAAGGATGGCCTTTGTATTTGGTGTGATGCGCTCTTCAATCAGGTCGGCATTAATCATAAAAGTTTCAGGATCAGTATCAACAAAAACAGGCAAGGCATACAGGTTAAATGTAGTTTGTGCAGTCGCAATAAATGTATTGGTCTGCGTAATTACCTCATCACCCGGACCTATATCCAGGGCACGCTGAGCTGCATCCAGTGCAACAGTTCCGGAGCTGGTGGTTGCGCAGTAACCTGCGCCCATTAATGCGGCAAATTCCTTTTCAAAACGGACTGAAAGTTCTTTTGGTGAATTCCTGTATTCAGACCAGATTTTACTTTTATAAGCATCAAGATAAAGCTGTAAATCTGTATCATCATACATGGGCCAGGTAACTCCCAGCTCTGAACCGTTAGGGCGAACCGGCCTGCCTCCGAGAATTGCAGGCTTATCAGCATCCTGTAAAATAATTGAATATGCGGATGAAAATCCAGATGTGGTTATGGCGGCACCGACCGCACCCATTGAAGTCCTTTTTACAAAGGTCCTGCGCGTTAGTGGTTTAATATTCATAGGGTGAAAAAAATTGGATTATGATATTACTAAACATAATACTTAAGGAGGTAAGTTTGAATTCAAACTACGCAATTATTAATCAATTCTTTATAAGCCTGCAAATATAACCATCCACCATCAGGATATACACCCCGGGTGTCAGCATGCGTACATCGAGCTGGTCGTTTTCCACGGTAGTTCCATAGCAGTAATTCCCCAGCACATCAAACAACTGAATTTTAAAAGATTTGGCAGAGCCATGGTTTATATACACTACGTCATTACAGGGATTCGGAAATATTTTTATATTGCCTGCCCCGATTTCCGTAAGTGCCGAAACACCACTTACAACCAGGCTTTGCGAAACATCCGGCGCAGCCGCATAGTTCGCATCGCCGGCTTGTGATGCCTGAATGGTACATGTGCCTGCCCCTGTAACATGCACCTTGTTATTTACGATGGTCGCTACATTTTGATTGCTGCTGCTGTAGGAGACAGTCAAACCCGAACTGGCAGTGGCACCGGGATCATAATCGGCATCTCCTGTTTGCCGGGTGGGCAATGCACTGAAATGAATACGCTGAGGAACCTTGTTCATGTAGTCGATTACAACCACTGTATAGGCGTTAAGTGAGTTTACTGTAATCTCAGCGGAATCACCAGCCATCGTATATCCGAGTTTCTGATAATCTGTGAAATCAGGTGAGGCAGCCCATACGGAGACCGGTTCCTCATCTGAAAATACACGGATTTTGAGATTACTCCTGCCCACCAGGTTTCTGTTTACATCCAGTTTCTTGTTAATCAAATGGATGATTCTCTTTGTGGCATGCTGCTGATTATCATATTGATCAAGACGTGTAGATACAAGTTTTTCCTGGCCCAAGAGATTGACATGCTGATCGGAAATCCAGGTAGAAGTGACATATAGGTCCCTGTTTGCATCATACCAGCTTATCAGGCTCTTTATCGTGTTCCTTAGCGCCTCCGATGGCTGAAAAAGATTTCCGCCGCCCGATACAGGCCAGGCAAATATTGCACCCGAAGCAAATACTTCAGGGGCATACACCCTGAGCCAGAGTATCTGATCCGCAACCGGAATTTCATCGAAATAGGGCATTCCGAAACCCCAGTCGTGGAAAATAACAAGGGGGATATCCCTGTTAAGGTTGATCATGCTGTAATTCTTGATTTCCCTCCATTGCGGCACATAGCTCGGTGCAATGTCAAGCCTGCCGTCCTGCACCTTCCAGTTGCCCCATACCCCGGCCGTCTGGAAGTCTGTATGGTTGCTGAATCCGTTCATGGTGACCAAAACCTCCTTGCCTTTGCCCGCTGCATAGTTCTTCAATGAGGTATAGAGGTATTCGCAAGCCTCCAGGTTCCGTTTGTCGGAGTAAGTACCTGAATAATTCCAGGGGTCACCGAATTCATACCGCAATGGAAAATTGTAATTGCCGGGATTGTCATCATATCCGTTTCGGATCAGGAATTTTCGGTAGTCAAAGGTGTTTATGGTACCATCGGTACAATCAACGCTGAAATTGATGTCAAATACGGTCTGCCAGCGTGAATCATTCACTGTCCACCCCAGTTGGGTAACATACTTTTCTTTCAGAAATTTGTTAAATTCCCCCATGCTGTAATCACTATAACCCGTGTTTTGCATGGGAATGGCCGTTATGCCGTCGAGGAACAGTGTGCCTGCACCTGCATCAATCTGCTGATAGAGCCATCCAAGCTCAAAATCGAGGTATTCCTTATTCTGGTAATCTCCATAATAAAAACCCGAACCTGGATCTCCCATGAAAAACATGGGTTCATTCCGAGGATTCCGTTCAACGATTCTCAGAAATTTCGCATTGTCTACTTCACCTGGATATAAAGCCTGAAGTCCTATTCCTCCACCAAAATAAGCATTATGCTGAAGTGATTGTTGCGCCATCCAATTCCAGGTTCTGTAGTCGAAGTCGCCCCAATTACCCCATTTAAACCATCCCCGTGCAATTACATCTGGATTGTATGACAAAGCCGAATTAAGGTCCGTCTGGTTATAGACCTGGTCAAACATCGTCCAGATAAATTTATCCTTCCATACTTCGAGACTGGCAGCTGAAGCGGCCACATAAATGGATAGCGAACCTGTTGCGGTACCCTGGTAAGAGGCATTACTGATAGTGGCAATGACCTTATAGGTGCCCGGAATGACCGGCAGGATTGCTGAACCGTTGTAGGTGAATTGCACAGCCAGACCCGTTGGATTGGTAACCGCGGTTACCTGTTTCGGGTTGCCGTCATATACTTGCAGGGTATTGTCCAGTGTGATGGTGGCCAGAGTTTTTCCTACTGAAAGCACGCCGGAAACATAATTGCTTCCGTCCCAAAAACCACCGCTGTTGGCACTGTAGCCGCCATACTGATAGCTGCCCCCGTCATACTGGATCCTGCTTGCGTAATAATAGATACCTGCAGGCAAGCTGCTTCCGAGGGAGGTGGAATACTCGTCCACGCCGTCGTAATCTGCGTTAAAGCTGGCGGACTTCCAATTGGTCCATGTATTTGGGTTCGTATTGGCGTTACTGTAACCGAACCACACCGAAATCCGGGCGTCCTGTCCTGCCGGTGTGGTTACCCCATCCTCATAACACCTGGCGTATAAAGTTATACTGCCCCCCAGCGTTATATTGGCCTGTGGAGGCCATTGCAGGTTAAACCAGTTTACATGGGGTGATTCTGTTTCAGGTACAGATGGGGTGACGACTCCAAGGTTTATCACCATGAGTGTCAGTGAAGCTAAGATTCTGGCTGTCATGTTCATTGCATCTATTCAAATATAGCCAATTTTCATTACCCTGCTAAAAACAATTGTCATTACAAAGAAGAAATTGTAAGGACACGCCAAACTTTATGGCCAGCCAATTGTTTATTCCGGGTATTCTCATCACATAATTTACCGGCATATGAAAAACATGACTAAGATGACCAGATGGATATTGTTACTCGGTGTGTTTGTATTCTCTCCCATCGTTGCGAAAAGCAATAGGACAGCTTCAATCAAAGAAGAAAACATTACCTACGTTGCAGGGGATGTTACCATGAACGGGTATGTTGTATATGACGAGAACGTAAAAGGCAAGCGACCGGCGGTACTGGTTGTTCATGAATGGTGGGGCCTGAATGATTATGCCAGGAGCCGTGCCCGGCAACTGGCCGAATTGGGCTATATTGCCATGGCAGTGGACATGTACGGGAACGGACGGACCGGAGGCAATCCCCAGGAAGCACAGGCCCTGGCCATGCCATTCTATCAGGATCCCGTTCTGGTGAAAACAAGGCTCGACGCGGCTTTGAACAAGATCAAGGAATATCCCCAGACAGATGCAGCAAATATAGCCGCCATCGGATATTGTTTCGGAGGTTCGGTGGTATTGAATGCCGCCAAAATGGGTGCTGATCTTAAGGGTGTGGTGAGTTTTCACGGTGGTTTGGCCGGTGTGCCTGCAGATAAAAGCAAGCTCAAAGCTAAAATATTGGTTTGCAACGGAGCAAACGATAATTTTGTTCCTGAAAAGGAAATATTAAACTTCCGGCATCAGCTTGATTCCATCGGTGCGGATTATACCTTTAAATCCTACCCCAACGCCACCCATGCCTTTACCAATCCTGCTTCTACCGAAACAGGCAAAAAATTCAACATGCCCATTGAGTACAATGCGGAAGCCGACAGGAATTCCTGGAATGATATGAAATTGTTTTTTGCCGATTTGTTTTGAAAAGGATAAAGATTTTACAGGTACCTTTTAGTAGCGAGCATTTCCTATGTATTAATTTGCTAAATTCGTTTGCACAACTTGCTGTAGAATACGATGCCATCACAACAATCCTGTAATCATCATACCATGAAAAGAAGGTTTTTCTTCATCGCTGTCCTTGTGGTGCTTTTTTCCATAAACCATCTATCGTCGGCGCAAAGCGTTTCAGCCAGGGATCAAAACCTCAGATTGGGCAGGGGCGTAAACATCATCGGGTATGATAAAGCATTATGGCAGGACCATACCAAAGGCAGGTTCAAGGAATCATACTTCAGAATGATCAAAGATGCCGGTTTTTCTTCTGTTCGAATCAACCTGCATCCTTTCTCGCACATGGACGACCGGTATCAAATCGATCCCGCCTGGCTGGAAACACTCGACTGGGCCGTGAAAAAGGCGCTTGAGGCCGATCTTATGCTTATTCTCGACCTGCATGAATACAATGCTATGGCAGATGACCCGGCCGCAAAGAAAGAAATGTTCCTTTCCTTCTGGAAACAGGTTGCTCCCAGGTATGAGGACAAATCCAGCAAGGTGATATTTGAAGTATTGAACGAGCCCAACCAGAAGCTCACCGTGGACATGTGGAACACTTACCTGGTGGAGGCCTTGAAAATTATCCGCGAGACCAATCCTCAACGTACGCTGATCATCGGTCCGGGTAACTGGAATGGCATTGAAAGTCTGAATACCTTGAAACTGCCGGAAGATGACCAGAATATCATCGTAACCGTGCATTTCTATCATCCCATGCGGTTTACGCACCAGGGAGCTCCTTGGGCCAATGAATATAAGAACCTGAGCGGAATACAATGGACGGGAACTCCGGATGAAAAAGCAGAAATAGAAACAAAGCTTCGAGCAGCTGCAGACTGGTCATCAAAAAATGACAGGCCCATATTCCTGGGTGAATTTGGTGCCTATGACAAAGGCGATATGGATTCAAGAGCACTTTATACAGCCTTTGTGTCCCGCACTGCAGAGAAACTCGGTTTCAGCTGGGCCTATTGGCAATTCGACAGCGATTTTATTGTCTACAATATTGAAAAAGAAGCCTGGGTGAAACCGATACTGAATGCTTTAATGAACAAGACAGATTAAGGCCCAATAATCCGCTCGGATACTTTATAGACAATATTTCTTGATTGCAGGTAGCTGATCATGAACTCAAAACATGCAGGATTCTTGCCAACCCTTTCCGGTGGGAATACACCTTTTTCGGCAAATACTTTATTTAAGATCATTTCAGCGGTTCCGGTGGCTGTGAAGCCCGTAGTTCTGGCCATAGAGGAGATCTTTTCCCGGCGATCGAACTCGTCATATAATTCATATAGGATCTCCTTGCGCACGCCATTTTCCGTCCCTTTCAGCAGGACACGCATAACCGTGAATTCAGGCTCCTCTGCATCCAGTTTCCAGGCATTGAATAACACCTTTGAAGTGAAATCAAAAGGAACAACCGGCATCCCGTTCAGGGTAACAGGTTGCTTTTCAAGAAAACCTGCAGCTTTTAAGGCCTGAATGAGTTGAATGTGTCCGGGGTACCGGAGGGTTTTTTCTTTCATGCAGGGAATATGCTTCATGGTATACAGCAATGATCTCAATCCATCGGTATTAAAGGCCTCCAGTGTGCCTATGGCATCAAAATGAACGTATTCCGGATCACTCATGGCGGGTTTCACCACAATTTCGCCATTTTCTATGAAACGGGCCGGACGTGTATATTCTTCAATCACATCGCAGGGAGAGAATGGTGCTTTGTATTCAAATGGGAACGATCTGATTTTAGGTAAGCCGCCAACCATATATTCCAGTTCCTCTATTTTCATCCTTTCATTCTGGTAGCCGGCAATGTAATTGGGCATGCCCGGGGCAACCCCGCAATCCATCACAACCGTCACCTTGTTTTCCTTTGCGAGGGCGTCCAGGTGAAGCACATCTTCCGGCAGGAATGAGATATCCACCAGGTCCTTTTTCTGTTGAATAACCTGCAACATGGTCTGCAAACCAAGAAATCCGGGGACTGCCGAGATCACCAGGTCAAAATCCCTGATGGACGATGCCAGGGCTTCATGATTTGTTACATCCAGGATCCGGGTTTGAATGTTGGATTTATTCACCAATGCCAGCAGGGCATTTTTATCCACGTCGATTGAAGTTACCTGATGTTTTTTGGATAAATCCATGGCCATGGCCCGACCTACCATGCCGGCGCCCAGGATAATAATTTTTTTCATTGGTTCAGTTTTCTGATCAAGGAAACCAGGTATCTTGATTTGAATTGTTGTGTGGCCAGGGCCTGTTTTACCGGAGGCAATTTCAGAATGACACCGAGTACAGCAGCCATGGCCCTGTGGCTGAACATCACCTGGTTGTCGAAAATAAGGTTCTGCAGTTTGCCTCTCTCAATGGCCATGGTCACTACCCGGTGAATCGAATTTACCGGAGTAATGACGCGTTCTTTTCGTATGCGAAGCTCAATAACCTTTTTGGTGCAGCCGGTAAGACATATCCCGCAACCCAGACAGAGATCAGGATGCAATTTTACTTTTTTACTTGCTGGTTTTTTGGGATCATTGGCCGATACAAGGGTCATGGCTTCCACCGGACATAGTGCAACACATTTCCCGCAACCATTACAGTTTTCTTGAGCGATGAAAGGAATGAAACGGGTGGTATGCACGGGATTGAGAAATCCAAACCTCCTGGCGGCGATCAGTGCTTCACAGCAGCATCCGCAGCAGTTGCAGATGAAATTGACCCGCTCCTGAACATTCTCACCAAACTGCACCAGGTTATAATTCCGGGCTTTCTGCAGCAACGCCATTCCTTCGGCAACATCAACCCTTCTGGCAATCCCGTGGCGTGTCAATGAATCTGCGCTGCCGTTGAAGGTCAGGCAAATATCCATGGGTGCGTCACAGTTATTTCCGACATGTTCCATCTTATGCCTGCAATAGCAAATGCCAACACCTATGCAGGAGGCAGATTTTATCACCTCTGAAGCCCGCTCATAGTCAAGAACGTGAAGTGCATTTTCGTTTGATAATACTTCCTCATTGACAAATACTCTCCCCAACTTGGTTTCGCCAAGGGTAAACAAGTTCCTGATAAAGTCCTCTTCCACATTCATATACTGGTAGAAGAGTTCCGAAAGCGTTTCCTGATCAATATCATTTCGGTACCGCATCAGCGAAAACTCAAAAAAACCGGCCATGGGAGGCGGCAGGGTATACCATACTTCGCTATGCTCAACGCTGTCAATTAAAATGCCTCTGTCAGCCAGGTCATTCAATATCCGCTGCGCTTCCGGTTCACTGGTCTTCCAAATCGCGGCAGCTTTTCTGGTGTTAAAGGGCCTAATGGGCAAAAGAGAAACAAGACCTGCCTCCCTTTCCGAAAACAGGATCTTCAATATTTCAAACAGTAGTTCTGAAGCGACGGCTCCCTGCGGGAAGAGATTAATCCTGCGGGTAAGCTTTTTATAGTTGTAATATTTGATTGTGTGATGATGCGCCATTTATGCCAATATAAGAAGCGACAACGTCATCCATGCAGTTCCTGAGTGCGTCAGCATCAAGGTTCGGACTATCTTCCTTCTTTTTTCAAATCTTCCAGGAGCGAACCCAGCTTATTTACATAATCAGTAAAGGCATTGGAATATCTTACCGAATCGTTACGATTCTGAGGCAAATCAATATTAAAGCGGTGTCTTATGTTGGCAGGCCCGGAATCGAGGATGTAAATATCAGTTGAAAGAAAAACAGCCTCGCTTTCGGAGTGCGTTACAAAGATGACAGTCGGGTCGATACTGGCATTTTCGAAAATAGAACGGAGAAAGACCTGGATTTGTTTCCGGGTAACGGTATCCAAAGCTCCAAAAGGTTCGTCCATCAGCAGAATCTGAGGATTCACGACAAGGTTACGCGCAATAGCCACCCTTTGTAACTGTCCGCCTGACAGGATCGGATATTTGGCCCATTTGTTCTCATGCCCAGCCAATCCAACAATTTTTATCATATCCATGGCTTTATCGTTGGCTTCATTCTTGGGAACCCCTTTCAGTATTAAAGGGAGCGCAACGTTTTGAAGTACGGTTTTCCATTCAAACGAAGTATATTGCTGGAAAACCATAGGAATCCGGTCCTTGTCCGTTCGTTTTTTCCCATAGATATAAACCTCTCCTGATGTTGGTTCCTGTAAACCAGAAATATACCGGAGCAAAGTGGATTTTCCACAACCCGATTTGCCCATAATGGTAATAAACTGCCCCTGGTTTTTAATGTCTTTAATGTCGAGGTTGAAATCCTTAAATACAACATTGGGTGGCGTGTGATCAGAATAAACCTGGCTTATATTAACAAGATTTATAATATCCGCTGAACGGTTAACAGGAGTCTGATCCGGAGGAGGTTCAACAGTTACTTCAGCTTTTGTTACAGGTTCCTGTAAGGGCTCGAAAGGTTCGGTTGCTTCACTGTCATCTTGTTTTTGGAATATATTTCGCTTCATGATCAGGCATATTTAAATTTAAAGAGTTTTTTATCGAGCAGTTTCAGCAGCTTATCCTGTAAAAAACCTATAAAAATGATAAGCAGTAATATTGCATATAGCTGATCGACATGCGAACCTCGCGAAGTTGCCATGTAAATCATTGAGCCTAAGCCGCCCTGGGCATTCACCATTTCAGCAATGACGATGTAGGTCCAGCTCACGGCAACAAGGTTGATAACATCCATGGAAAACCGGCTTAGGACCGATGGAATATAAAAATGTTTCAGGGTCATCCATGGACTGGCATTCAGTGTCCACATCGTTTGTTGCAGCGCTTTCAGATGATCGTCGGTTTCAATATCCTTTATCCTTTGTGCAATGGCCGGAAGCAGATACACGAAGATACCGAAAGCAAGAAATTCAACCTTAACTCCCAGTCCAAGACCAAACAATGCCATAAATATGCCGGTTGTTGCCGGAAGCGGAGTAAAACGGATAGCTTCAATCTGTTTGCTGACCAGATGTCTGAAAAAGGGGATCAGACCAATCAGGAAACCAAGTGGAATTGCCAGAGCCATGGCCTGTAAATAACCCCCGAGATTGATAAAAATAGAATACCCTGTATTGTACAACAGGTTTCGCTCGATAAAAAGAGTTTTGAAGCACTTTATCACATCAAAGGGTGATGGAAGAATGGTGGGTTTAATCCAACCAACCGTTGGAATCAGCCACCAGAAGAAAATCAGTAAGATCCAACCCAGTATATTCACTGCCAATGCTGTTTTTCTATCAACATCACCGGCGAACCTAAAAAGCTTTTTTATTAATTCCATAATTTCAGATCTCCTTAATTTATACAAAAGGAGGATAATCTATATCCTCCTTTGGCATAAAGATTTTTTCAATATCTTACTCTCCCAGCAGCTGAAACTCCGTCCGGCGATTTGCAGCCTTGCCGTCCTCCGAATTATTGTCTGCAACAGGTTTGTCGGGTCCGTTGCCAACAATTACAAACCTGTTCGGATCAAAATTGTAGGTTTTCACCAAATAGTCGGCAACCGATTTGGCACGCTTGTAGGAAAGTTCCCTGTTCATTGCAGCACTGCCAACATTGTCGGTATTCCCTTCAATGCGGACTTTCATTCCGGCAAACTCAACAGATAACTGCCCCAGTTGGTTTTCGATTTTCTCCTTCATATCGGAAGTAAGTGCCCAGGAACCAGTTGCAAAGTTGATGATAATGGGTTTAATGGCGACTGCGGGTGCATTTACGTCTGCAGCAGTAGGTGATTCGAACTGAATCTGACCTTCTGCCGCATGATCCTCACCCTGTAAATCAGTAATAGCCTGAATAATTCCCGGATAGGAGGCTTCCGCCCAGGGAACAATATTGGTTAAGTTATTACCGTAACCCGTTTTATAAACGCGGGCCATTTTTGTATAAAGCTGCTGTCCGGTGATGCCGGTATAATCGGTGCTTAATCCAAAAAAGTTGATATTGTCGCCGTAAGTAGCAAAATGGATTTTTTTCATTCCGTCAAGGATGATACTCACATCGTCGGGAACTTCAAAAGCAGTTTTATAGGTCTGAGCAGCTTCGGCCATTTTTGCCGGATCTTTCATTTCCGCATTGGCCACAAGCCATGCCCTGGAGAGTTTAACAAAAAGGTCCTTTTTCTCTTCCAGGACTTCTTTTCTGGCGATAAATCCGTCCATTATTATGTTCGGAAGCAAACTGGTGCTTGTTAAGACTTTAGCATCTCTTGATTTCAGACATTCTTCATCGTCTGGTGACCAAACTACTGTTGCATCAGCATTTCCGGTAGTAAATGCGGTTTTTGCAGCAAAAGGATCACCCATAGGTAGGATCTGGACATCCTGTTCTGTAAGGCCCCCGGCTTCAAGCGTGGCATGAAGCAACGTGTTGCTGGGCCAGCCCAGGGCGCAGGCAATCTTTTTCCCCTTCAGGTCGGCGACCGTATTAATTGATTTATCCACAATAAAAACATCCGCTCCGCGTGAATCATCAATTTTCAAAAACTGAACGACCGACATTTTGGCAAGGTCGCTGCTGCGATCCATTCCGATAGGCGAAATATCGGTAGTAGTAAAAATAAAATCAAGATCTCCGTTCTTCAATGCATCATTGAGCTTTTGCATATCATCCATCCTGACAGCTTCGAAAGTGATGCCAAACTCCTTGTACATCCTGGAGTTTTTATTGGGGGCAGCCCCTCCATTCATATTGATGCCCGGGGCAAAGCCGACAAAGTTGTTAAATCCGGCACGCAGATCGGCTTTATTACCCTTGGAAGCCTTATTCATATAAGGATAGCCAAAATATACGCCGGCACCTACTGCGCCAATAATAAGGATGAGCACCAAGAGTTGAAAACCCAAAGTCCATTTTTTAGGGAATCCTGGAATTGATCTTCCTGGTTGGTTTTGATATTCAGTTGCCATTTTTTTTGTAATTGTTTATTGGATAATTGAAATGTTACATCTAAAAAATATCGCCAAGCGGGCCAGCTGCATTTTTTTCTTCACGGGTCAGTTTGTGGTTAGGATTAGAGATTTTTGAAGGATTAGGAACGTCTATCTGTCCGGCATCCAGCTTGTTACCAATAGCAAGCAGCTTCTCATAGGCCTCATCGCTGTCGAAATCAAAGGCAGTAGTATTTCTTTCTAAGTCTTCAAGGTTCTGTGCTGTAATGGCAAGGTCTTCCGAAATTCGACCGGCAACAAATTCCAGGGCATACTCAAGCTTCCAGTTCTGCCCGCCGGGACCCAGAATTTCCTTCAGGATCGCTGTTGCACCCCGGGATGCTGCTGCCATTTCCCAATCTTTTTTCATAATACCGATACTTTCCTCAAAATCCTTGATCTTATTTTCGAGAAGCGTTGCCCCTATGGCTAATTTACGGTCGAGGTTGGCAAAAATGTTTGAACGTGCCGCATATTTGGTTGTCCATTCAATATTTTTTTCTAAGACGGTATTTGTTCTGGTACCCGCAGATGTGGCATTGATAAACTGTTGCTGCAGGTCTACATAGTCATCGGTTTCTTTTACTCCTGCGCCTTTATCGGCAATCATTTTGTCCATTAGCTCTTTTATTTCACCGGCCTTTTTGGTTTGCCGCTGAACTTCGCTTTTCGAGTTTTCAGCAACTTTTTGAGTTTCACGTGACATTTGCTCGAAATCGGTGCGCAGCTGTTTTATTTTCGATTTGTGCTTTAAAAACAAATCGTGTGTCTCCCACATTTTTTGTTTTTGCTCATCCAGTTCATCGAAAGGGTTCCAGCGGATGATAGCTTTGTGAAACCAGCGGACAATTCTTCGGAAAAGCTTGAAAATAGCAGGTAATAGTAATATTACGAGAACAACTGCCAGAATGGAGGCAATAACAGCAAAAACCTGACTTAAAGCACTAAAAACAGCCGGAATTATCCACCTGAATGTTCCGTATCCGATAATACCGATTAGTATCAAACCAATAAAGGCACCGATTGGCTTTTCACCTTTCCGCCATTTTGCCAGAGACTCTTTTCCTTTTTCAACCAGTTTGGCATCATCGAAATACTTCATGATCGGCAGCTGGGTAATTGATTTTGTTTCCGTTTCCATAGCATCTGTTTTTGGTTTTTTAAGAAAGATTGGATTTTATTCCAGCTTCAATGTCTACAATACTAACAAGAACCTGTTCTTTAGCATTACGAATGGCGCTGATTTTCCTGTCAATGTCAGCAAACTGATTCTCATATTTCTGATCGATAGCTGAAAGTTGGTTGCTCAAATCTACATCCTGATTCTGAAGTTCCTGAATTTGCCTGCTCAGCTGTTGTATTTTTGTCCTTGTGCTCTTCAGACTATTGTCAAGGTTGTTTCTTTCAGTATCCTTTTCAGCCTGTAATCCCTGCTTTTTAGCCGCCCCTTTGTTTATTTCAGTGTCAGCGGTCCGCTGTACCAGATCTTTATAAAACATAGCGCTATCAAGTAACCTTGAAGGAGTCAGCGATTTATCTATTTTTTGTGCAATTCTGAAGACTGTTTTATAAACTTCCGGAGTTGGATTTTGTTTTTCTTCAAAAAGTGATTCGGTGAATTCAAGAAAATCAAAACCGGTCTGGTTATTCTGATTGATTAAGTTCTGAAGACGCTGAACGAAATCCTCCACAAGTGGCAGATCCTGAGCGCTATCAGGTAAATTTGGGATTGAATTTACAGCAAAGTTATGTGGAGTATTTTTACTTGCCGGGTCCTCTTTCTGAATTTGCTTTTCCTGTGCGCCAGTTTCTGAATCCCTTATAAAAAGGCGTCTGAAACTAAACCCTTTATCTTTTTCTGACATTGCACTTGATTTATTTCGGATGTGTAAATCTTTTAAAAGTAGTATTACAAATTTAAAGGATTTTTGACAAGTTGTTTTTCAAATCCCGAATAATATAAGTTGACGGCTGAAATAACTTTAAGGGGTGCGTCACACTTTCTTCAACGCCTCCAGTATACGCGCCGGCGTCATTGGCAATTGAAACAACCGGGCACCTGTAGCGTCAAATACGGCGTTCGCCAGCACGCCCCCCACACCAATGATCGCCGGTTCCCCGCCTCCCTGGGCGGGTTGGTCGGGACGGTGGAGGATGACGGTTTCAATTTTCGGCACCCACGAAAAACGTGGCAGGGCGTATGAATCAAAATTGCGGTTATGGATCTTCCCTCCCGTAAACTGTATTTCTTCGGTGAGGGAGTATCCCAATCCCATGGTCAGGCAGCCCTCCATCTGAATGGTGGCTCCTTCGGGATTGATACACAGACCCATATCCTGGGCACAGGCCACACGCACCACCTGCACGTGCCCGTTGGTCCTATCCACTTTCACTTCTGCCATGAGCGCCACCCAGGTGCCTGCATCTGTTCCGCAGGCAATCCCGAATCCCCTTCCGCTGGGTCCTTTGACGGGTGTCCAGCCGAATTTCTCAGCTACTGCTTTAAGCACCGCGATCATCCGCTCATCCTTGAGGTTTTTCAGTCTGAATTCAAGGGGGTCCATGCCTGCCTTTACAGCCAGGAGATCTATCTGCGACTCCCTGGCAAAGGTATTGGTGTTGTTGCTCGGGGCACGCCAGGGGCCGGTTGCAAAAGGATGAACATCCGGAGCGGTCCACCCCCTGCCATAGCTCGTGGTAAGGGAGTGGGGCACATCGTAAATAGTATCGGAGCCTCTTTCACCTGCAAAATACACCCGGTAATCCCACAGGGTGATCTTGCCGGCACTGTCGATTCCAGAGGTGACCTTCACCACAGCTGCAGGTCTGAAGCTGTCATAGAAGAATTCCTCCTGCCGTGTCCAGGCGACCATCACCGGTTTGCCTGTAAATTTCGACAGGCGGGCGGCTTCAACCATCTGTGGATTTACACTCTTTCCGCCAAATCCTCCGCCTACATACGGGGTAATCACCCGGACTTTTTCAAGGGGCATTTTCAGCGCATTGGCAACAGCTTCCTGGGCCGGGAAAGGTGTTTGGGTAGAAGCCCTCAGGATCATCCGGTCGCCTTCCATGTAGGCAAGGGCCGTATGTGGTTCCATGGGAGCATGTGCTACATAGCTGTTATGGAATTCACTTTCCACAATGGTTTTTGAGAGGGATCTTCCGGTGTCGGTGTCACCTGATGCTGCTGCTACATTAGGCTCAGGTGCCGATTTCAGCAAATAGGCGAAAACACTTTTATCATCTACTTCCTTTTCGGCATACGTATATTCTCCCTTAACCTTTACCAGTGCTTCGGCTGCTTTGTCGGGCTTCTCATGCAGCACGGCCACCAGATTACCATCACGCACCACCGTTATGCCTTCCATTTTTTCGGCTTCCGAGGTATCGGCTGAAACCAGACTGGCGCCGTGTGATGGCGGTCGCAAGATTCTGGCATACAGCATACCCGGCAACCGGAAATCGCCTGCATATTTTGCCTGGCCGGTTACCTTAAGCAAGGCATCCTGTCTCGGGTAGGACTTGCCCATGATCTTGAAGTCACGGAAATCCTTTACAGGAGGTTTTTTCTCCATGTACCTTTCAATCTTATTACCCCTGGCCAGTTCCGCATAGCTCACCTGCCTTTTTTCGTCGCGGATATCGGTGATCACACCATCAGTCACTGCCAGCTGCGTTACCGGAACGCCCAGCTTTTCAGATCCCAGTTGCAAAAGAACAGCCTTTGCCTCGGCTGCTGCTGCACGGAATGGCGGGCCAAAAACACGGGTTGTAAGGGAACCGAAGGTACCCATATCCCAGGGGCATAGATCTGTATCACCCATTACCATTTTTACTTTTTCGTAGGCTACGTCCAGCTCATCGGCCAGCATCTGGCACAGAGAAGTGACGGGTCCCTGACCCATCTCGATCTTTCCGGTGAAGCCGCTTACAGAGCCATCTTCCCCGATCCGCAGAAAAGCATTGAAGTCGGTAGGCAGTGCACGGCGGCCCGAAGGCTGGAGCGCAAGCAATTCGGCAGGGTCCCAGGTACTGAAGAAAACAAAGATGCCCCCTCCGAAAAGTTTAAAAAAACTTCGGCGGGACAAACCAGGCCGGAACTGCGAAAATACATTCGGTGTACTTGACTGAACTTTTGTTTTCATGGCTACTTCCCTCCTTTCATTGCAATGGCGGCAGATTCAATGGCGGCGATGATCCTCACATGCGCGCCGCACCGGCACAGGTTGTTATCCATGCCCTGCATGATCTCCTCCCTCGAGGGATCGGGATTTTTCAATAAAAGGCCATAGGCATTCATGATCATACCCGGGGTGCAGTAACCACATTGCAGGGCATCGTGTTTCATAAAGGCATCCTGCAAAGGATGGATAAGGCCATCATGAGCGAGTCCTTCGATGGTGATCACTTTTTTACCCGCCACATCTCCCACCGGCAGTGAGCAAGACCGTACAGGTTCATTATTGATAATTACGGTGCAGGCTCCGCAAAAACCCAACCCGCAGCCATATTTTGTACCGGTCAGGCCAAACTGGTCGCGCAGCACCCACAGCAACGTCAGGGTGGGGTCAAGGGCGGCCTCCACATTCTTTCCGTTAAGCTCAAAACGAATAGTTTCTTCCATGGCTTCAAACAGGATATTAAACTTTCTTTAGCGCTTCCAGCACACGCGCCGGTGTCATTGGCAATTGATACAGCCTGGCACCTGTGGCATCGAAAATAGCATTGGCGATGAGTCCCGGCATGAGGACGATCGCAGGTTCTCCTCCGCCTTTGGGCGGTTCGTTTTGTCTGTCGAGTATGACCGAGTCGATCTTCGGCACCCAGGAGAACCGGGGGATCTCATAGGTGTCAAGGTTCCGGGTATTTACCTTTCCTCCGGCAAACTGCACTTCCTCGGTAAGCGTATAGCCCAGGCCCATGATGACGCAACCTTCGAGCTGTATTTTCGTACCCTGCGGATTGATGCACAAGCCCATGTCCTGGGCACAGGTGACCCGCACTACCTGTACATGCCCGGTGTCCCTGTTCACCTTTACCTCTGCCATGGCTGCTACCCAGGTGCCGGCATCATAGCTGCACGCAATGCCGTAACCTCTTCCACTGGGTCCTTTGGCAGGGGTCCATCCGAATTTGTCCGCCGCAGCTTTCAAAACAGCGATAAGCTTCTCGTTCTTCAGGTTTTTCAAACGGAATTCCAGCGGATCAATACCTGCGGCGGCGGCCATAATTTCAACCTGGCCCTCCCTGGCCATGGTATTATTCCCATTGGCCGGTGCACGCCACGCCCCGGTACCAAAAGGATGCACTTTCGGTGCGGCATCATCTTCATCATAGGCTGTAGTGCGCCGGTGAGGAACATCATAGAAGGTGTCGGAACCCCGGCTGCCGGCAAAGTACACCTGGTAATCCCACATCGTGATCTTACCATTGGCATCCATACCCGAATCAACTTTTATCACACAGGCAGGCCTGAAAAAGTCATAAAAGAACTCCTCCTGCCTTGTCGATATCAGCATTACCGGTTTACCGGCCAGTTTGGCCAAACGGGCAGCTTCAACGATTTGCAGGTTTGTGATTTTACCTCCGAAACCGCCCCCCACAAAGGGCATAATGACACGAACTTTTTCACTGGGGATTTTTAATGCTGCTGCAACTTCCTCCTTTGCAGGAAAAGGTGTTTGAACGGATGCCCTGATAATCATCCGGTCGCCCTCCATGAAGGCAAGTGCCGAATGTGTTTCTATTGGAGAATGAGCTACATAGGGACCACGGTACTGACTGGAGATCAAGGTTTTTGCAAGGGAACGGCCAGTTTCGAGATCACCCGCTTTGTCAATCACATTTCCTTTTGCCCCGGTATTCAACAGGTAGTCATAAACTGTCCTGTCATCCACCGGGAACTCTTCACCGCTGTATTCACCCTTTACTTTAACAATGGCTTCGTCCGCCTTATCACGCAGCTCATGCAAAACAGCTACAAGGTCGCCGTCGCGCACCACTTTTATACCGGGTAATTTTTCGGCTTCTGTGGTATCGGCAGTTATCAGTTTCGAAGCATGAGAAGGTGGTCTCAGGATCCTGGCGTAAAGCATTCCCTCCGGGTGAAAATCACCTGTATATTTGGCCTGACCGGTGACCTTGGCCCGGGCGTCAACCCGTAGGTGTGGCTTTCCGATAATCCTGAAGTCTGCAGGTCCTTTCACCGGTGGCTTTTTATCCATGAATCTCTCAATTTTCCTGCCCTGAGCAAGTTGACCGTATGTAACCTGGTTGCTCCTGTTATTCTTGTCGAAGATCACACCTTCTTTCACTTCGAGCTGCGAGACCTGTACCTTCAGTTTTTCAGCACCGAGTTGCAACAGGACAGCACGAGCTTCGGCTGCTGCAGCGCGCATAGTCTCGCCGAATATCTGTGTGGAAAGTGAGCCCCAGGTGCCGTCATCCCAGGGGCAGAGATCGGTATCAGCCATTACCAGGTTGACCTTGTCGAAGGCTACATCGAGTTCATCGGCAAGTTCCTGGACCAGTGAGGTGACAGGACCCTGTCCCATTTCGATTTTACCGGTAAATCCATTTACGATGCCGTTTTCATCGATCCTCAGGTAACCATTGAAATCAGGCTTTTTCTCCTGCAATTTCCGGCCGGAGGAAGCCATCAGTTCCGCCGGATCCCAGGTGCTGAAAAAAACAAAGATCCCGCCGCCCATCAGTTTGAAGAAACTTCTTCTTTTTATACCGGGATGTGCAGATCTGCCGTCCGCTTTCCGGTTTGTGGTTTCCTTTTTCATGGCTATTCTCCTTTCATGACTTTGGATGCTGACTCGATGGCCTCAATGATCTGCCCGTGGGCGCCGCAGCGGCACAGGTTATTTTCCATCCCGCGGATGATCGCATTCCTGTCGGGAGCATTACTCTTGAGCAACAGGCCATAGGCGTTCATAATCATCCCTGGCGTACAAAAACCGCATTGCAGTGCATCATGCTGCACAAATGCCTCCTGAAGCGGGTGCAGCTTGTCACCTTGTGCCAGTCCCTCAATGGTCAAAACCTTTTTCCCTTCCACTTCCGATACTGCAAGAGAACACGATCTTACAGGCTCGTTATCGATCAGCACGGTGCAGGAACCACATACACCAATCCCGCAACCATATTTGGTGCCCGTGAGCCCGAACTGGTCACGTAAAACCCACAGCAGCGTCAAGGTAGGGTCGAGAAGCTTCTCGACCTTATTCCCGTTCAATTCAAAACGAATCATTTGTTCCATATACGGTTAGTTTGATTTAATTTCATTTTCATAGTCCTGGAGCGTGTCAATGTCCCTGAGTATGCCAGGTGCCACTACATCAACCTCCTGGATGTCCTCCGGGTACAGGTCATACAAGGTATGAAGGCCTCTATCAGGCACAAGGGTGTCAATCACCTGTGCATACTTTTTGCCGATCAACACCGGATGGCCTCTTTTACCCCTGTATGTTGGGATCAGGATACCCTTGCCTGACCTGCTATATTCACCGATCAACCTTCGCGTCACCTCACCCGGGATCAAAGGCTGGTCACCCAGAAAGAGCACCGCTGCATCGGCAGTTGAAGGTATTTGCCGGAAACCACATTGCACGGAAGTAAACATTCCCTGTTCATAATCAGGATTATAACACTGCTTAACCGGTAACCCTTCAAGAGCCGTCACCATATCGCTCCTGAAAGCCCCCATCACAATCCAAATGGGGGTAATTCCCGATTCCATGACATGGTCGATTACAATATTTATCAAAGGTTTGCCCTGAAAAGGGAGCATCAGTTTGTTGGTCCCCATTCTTTCCGATTTGCCGGCGGCTAATATGATGGCGCAGATCTCAGGCATGGGTTAAGGAATTTTGATTCCTGACCTGGATCAGCTGTGCGGAAATGCTCACGGCAATCTCCTGGACTGTCTTGGAGCAGATATCGAGACCAATGGGGGAATGGATCTCTTCCCATTGCTGCGGTGTAGCCCATCCTTCGGCGATGAATTTCTCGCGCATCAGCGCTATTTTTTTACGGCTTCCGATCATGCCGACATAAGCGGCCCCGGTGTTTATACATGCCCGAAGGGCCTCGGCATCGTCCTTATGGCCACGGGTAAGGATCACCAGATAAGTGTCGGGGGTTTTGGTCACCTGTTCCATGGCCCGGCCGATATTTCCCAAAACCAGGTGATCGGCATCGGGGATGTTGTTGCTATTGGCATATTCCTCGCGGTCATCAATTACAGTAACTTCAAAATCAAGCAGGTTGCCGAAGTGAGCCAGCGCTTTCCCGATATGTCCTGCACCGGCAATGACCAGTTTCGGGGGAGGGACCACCTGTTCCAGGAAAACCAGTTCATCTTCCCCCTCCTGAAGACGTTCATCTGCAAACGAATCCATAGTATTCGAAGCAACCCAGAATCGTTGGATCGCAAAAGGACAATCCGGTTTTATGGTCACACGGGTGATCAAAATACCTGGAATACCTTGCTGAATGGAGGCTGTCAGTTGTTCAAGAACGGAATGATGCATGCCGGGATCGGCATCAATGAGGATATTCATGTGTCCGCCGCAGATGGCTTCCTCTTCGAACCGGATGTCCTTATCCAGGTCGAAACGGTAATATCCTGATTTTTTAAAGGGCAGAGAGTTCCGGATGATCTCGGCTATCTTTTTTTCAACAACGCCTCCGCCAATGGTGCCGGCCAAAAGTCCTTCCGGACCAAATATAGCCGAAATACCAGGTTTCTGAGGAGTAGATCCGGATGTGCCGGTGACGGTCGCCAGTGCCAGTGCGGGATAAACCGGTATCTTTTCCAGTAAGGTCAGGTAAATAGACTTCACAGTTGGAAGATTTAAATTGCGATCCAGATATAGAAACCCCTGCTTGGTCAAAGCCTTGAGGTGAAGATAGTGATATTTGCATAAAAAGGCAAGTGTGAGGCGACGACTGATACAGACACCTGAGGTTCCATTCAATATTCTTGACTTAGCAGGATAAATTTTGTACCTTTTGTTCAGACAAATGACTTTCTGTTTTCCGGATTCACATAGGGTAAAGGGAAGGGCAGAAGGTCATTCATATAATTACTACATGCTATATTTAATGCTTTAACTCATCTTTATGAAAACCCAACTTCAACGTCGTGACTTCCTAAAAAGAAGCTGCCAGGCTGGAATTACCTGCTGTACCCTGTTTTATGCATCAAAGTTTCAATTATTTGGAAATCCTGCCGATGTAGCGAATACCGATGTTCCCGATCCGAAAAAGCTCAACTATTGCGGTTATACCTGTCCTTCCGACTGCAAGATGAAAAAAGCAACCCTGGAAAATGATGTGGCCCTTAAACAAGAGGCTTATAAAAACTGGCGCATTGAGGAGAAATACGGGATCGCATTCGATCCGGATAAGGTGTTCTGTTACGGGTGCAAAACCCCGGATAAACCCCTTGGCCTGGTGGTTGAAAAGTGCACGGTGCGCAATTGTGCCCGGGAAAAAGGTTATGACTGCTGTATCCTGTGTGACAGGCTTTCTGATTGTGATAAGGAAATCTGGAAGACATTCCCGGATTTTCACCTGACGGTAATCGAAATGCAGAAGAAATACAGGGATGCAACCAAACTGTAAAGGCTGTCTCAAAAGTAGTATAATTGCCATATTTCGACTCCGCTCAATATGACAATCATTTGATTATCAAATGTCAGGCTGAGCGAAATCGAAGCCGGTTATTGCCTCTGAAACAGCCTCTTATCCGTGAAATTTTACCTGATGACCTGGTAATCATGATGCTGTCCTTTATAAGGTAAATGTGTAAGTGTACTTAAAGAGTATGGAACGGTTGTTCACCGGGGGTAAAGAGGGATCTTCCAGATCCCGGTAAGTATTTCGCCCTTCATTGAACACAATATAGAGGTCATTTCCTTCTCTCGGATTATACCTTAACCTGAGATTGGTAACAACAGCATTTTCAGTGCTGTTATACTGAACAAATGAGCTGATGGAAAGCTTGGTGTTGAGCATCAACAATGCCTTGAAACGTGCAATGTTGCCGGTAAAGTCCTGATCGCGTTCCGGAAATTTAACGTGGTTGTATTCATAGCCAAGGCTTAATTGTACTGAAGATCCGATGCTCCACTCAGGTTCCAGGCCTATGGTAATGCGTTTCCCATCATAGAAACCTCCTGCAACGGCATCCAGATTCATAATAAAAGTATTGGATTGGGGAGAATGCAGATGGGCTTCAGAATAATAAAAGCTGTACTTGCCTATTGGTACGCCAGCATCATCCGACAAAGTGAAATCTTCATCAACATTTTCAAAACTGTTCTTTACCGCCACCATACCGTTATAGCCTGATTTAAAATTGAATTTGTAGGCCAGTTCGGTCTCGGCTGTCTGAACAGCCTGACTGACATTGTCCGCATAAACTTCTGAATTGAGTTCAAATTTATGGTTCATCAACAGGGCATCCTTGCCTGGTATCCATCCATATTGCAGACTGCCGGCGTAAAAAGAATAATCTTTACGCTGCTGGAATCCCATTTCAGGTTTAAAATCCTTTCCACTCCGTGTATAGGTGAAATCATATCCGAGTCCTTTATCGTTGTATCTTTTCCAGTTGAAGAATAGCCTGGTGGGATCGAGTGAAGCCGGGTTGTTTGCGGCATTCTGATCCATAACCTGGGCCAGTTTGAAATTGAAATAATCATTTTTGAAGAGTTTGAATATCCCATCAACGCCATAAGAAACATTGTAGGTGCCATCCATGCCAAGGCGTGAGGCGAAAATTCCACCCACATAGCTGTTCTGATTGATGACCTGCCGGCGCAATCTCAGCACACCGAAGTTTTCCGAGGGCAGGGTGCTTTGCGAGGTATCAGACGGATCAAAGGATTGTGTTTGCAGATCGAGAAAGCCTATGTCCCATTTCCCGGCCATTCCGGTTATCCTGGCCCCTCCCAGGATCGGCACCTGTTCGCCTTTGTTCAGTCCGATCTGGCGGCTGTAGAACAAATTGGAGCGGCCTTCAAATCCAAAATTGAAAATGCTGGAACGTTCCTGGAAGAAGGTTCTTTTTTCCGGGAAGAACAGTGAAAAGCGCGTAAGATTGATCTGTTCGTCATCGGCCTCCACCTGGGCAAAATCCGTATTCAGGGTCACATCGAGGGTCAGGTTGTTCGTGAGTCCGTATTTTGCATCCAGACCTGCGTTGAGTTTCGGACTCGCATTCATTTCATAGGCTGTTTCCGGATCATTCAATACATAATCCTGCTGATAACCTGCGATTACATAAGGAGTAATATAGAAGGGTTTTTTTGATTCCAGTCCCTCGAAAAGAACCTCCTCCGCTTTGGAGGGTCTGTAATTGCTGAATTCACCCCATTCGTTAGGAATAGCGGGAAATACATCAATTTCATTGATATGTGCTATTCTTCTGGAACAGATCACGCCCATCACCACACTGCCGTTGTTCTCTTTAAAGCGGAGGCTCGAAGACGGAATGCGCATTTCAAGATACCAGCCATTGGCATCCCGGGTGGTTTTCACATCCCAGAAAGTGTTCCAGCTTTCATTGGTCGGTGGGTTTCGCGGATTCGTAGCAATGGCGTCATTCAAAACGGTAAAATCGCTCCTGAGTCCGCTTGGCGTTGTGGAGAAGGCGAGGGCGTTTTCCTTGTCGTTAAACGAATCAAATAGAATCGTGAAGGATTCGTTGCTGCCAGATATCTCGTCACGCTTTTTGGAGGTTACCAGCATGTTGGAAGCATCTGAGTCGTAAAGTCGCGCCCCTACATAAATGTATGTATTGTCATAACCCAGCATTACATCGCTTTTTTCTGTGGGCGGGTTGCCGAACACAGGTGTATGCATGACCATATTAAACGGCTTGATATTTTGCCAGCAGGCATCATCCACTACTCCGTCGAATTTGAATTCACCCTGAATTTTAGGGATTGTAAGGGATTCCTGTGCATAAGCAAAGGTTAATGAAGCAGCAATTGCCGTCATCAATACCCATATTTTTAAAACCTCAGTTTTCATTTCAATGATGTTTGTTGATTTCCACGATAAAAGTACGCGGGAAACCGGCTCAAAAGCTTTAAATATCAGTGAGGCTGATGAATGGAGGGGTGAAATGACGAAATGAAAGGTTGTATTTTTTTGGTAACGTGGCACCTCATATAATAATCCATGCATTAGGTGGGGAAAGATAACAGTAACAACTATGGAGGAGTGCAATTATTGAAGTAACTTAAAGGCGCTTGCCCAAAAGGTGAAAGAATTGAAATCCAACTTCCTGATCACTTCCTGGTAATCATGATCCGCTCCTTTGGCAATGGCATACTGATGATTGATCTGAAGATCATTAAGCTGCCGGTGAAATTGCTGAACGATATCAAACAGAAAATCCCTGTCGCCCACCAACAAACGGATGACAGTATTCTCCCGGAGATAATCCGCATTTTTTTGAACCAGTGAGGAAGGGTGATTCACATTAAAATAGGCTGTATCATCTTCAAAGGTAGGAGCAATGACTTCCTTCCTTTCCATTTCAAAGGAGGTGATGCTGGGGGCAATGGAGGATACCACCCCAAAGAGCTCAGGATACTTGAATGCCAGGTGCAGCGAGCCATATCCTCCCATCGACATCCCGTCGATTCCCCTGGCTTCACGGCGGTTGATGGTCCGGTAGGTGGCATCAATATGCGGGATCAGGTCTTTGATGATAACATCTTCTACCGGCATGGTGCCGTCTTTTGAATTGTTGTACCAGCCAATGGGTAAACCTTGGACGAAAACCACAATGCAGGGCGGCATGTCACCGGCCTGCATGGCGGTATCCAGCTGCCCGCACATCCAGGCGCCCTCACGTGAATTGCCGTTACCGCCATGCAACCAGTAAATGACCGGATATCTTCCCCCGGAAGTTGCATAGTCCCTGGGAAGGTATATCAGATAACTGCCCTGTTTATTTTCTCCCCTTACCGGTGTGGGAAATAAGTGATAGGTTGTTCCCGGGATGGGATTGATGACCGGATCGACCCAGGAATCTTTCGGACATTTCAAGGCCAGCGGATCAGATTCCGTATGCGTCCCTTTTCTCAGGTGGTTATCAAAGAAATTGAGCAGTGCCGTCGAGTTTTCTTCGGATTGCAATATTGAAAAATCCGGATCACTGGTTGCATCAATACTCATTTGTATGGTTGCTGCCTCAACCGACTTCAGTTGCAGCATATCCTTCTGCCATATGACAGCCCTGTATCCCCCGGTGTGCTGCTGAATGAGGCCGGTTTTTCCCATTTCGAGATCGAATGTTGCTGCATTACCCTGCAGGTAATCCAGCGCCTGATTAAGTTCATTTATTACAGTGGCTTCCTGATGCGCCTGAAGGCTGACAACGGCAAATCCGTTTCCAACCCAGGATGCAACTGGTGTCGGAAATTTGTCGTTCCCCGCTGCGGGTATCCAGATAATAACCGGACGGGCAGATGGGGCCTGTTCTTTTGGGGGACTCTTTTCCTGTTCTTTTCCTGTTACGCCAACCCCTGCAGGAAGGCTCGCACCATCAGGCAGGTATAAATCGAGATGCAGGGAGGTGTTCCCATTTTTTGAATAGACCAGGTCCCTGTAAAGGGTGAAACTATTTCCTGATCCAGGTTGCGACATACCCGGTAAGAACAGGCCAGCTAAAAGTGCAAAAATAACGGCAGGTCTTTTCATGATGCATTAAAGACTTAAAAGGTAACTATATTCAACCTTAAAGCAGCAACAAAATTATTGCGGCCACGATCCCTGCTCCTGCCATATAAATTCCCCTGCGAAAGAAGTTTGTACCGGGTTTGAACATCCAGAAGGAGGATATGGCCATGAATAATAATAGCACCCCAAAGACTATGGTAGACCAGTGTTTTATGTTTTTACTGGGGGTTTTATGCAAATCGGTAAGCTTTTTGAGCAGCGGAGGAAGCTCTGTTGTTGAATAAGCTGCTTCTCCTGTCACTTTGTTATAGGTTCCGTTTTGAAAATAGATGATATCTCCTTCGGTTTTTTCTATTTTAAAGTTCCTTAATTGCAATGCATTGCCGAGTTCAGCCTCCGCAAGGTTCGGGGAAATTTTCTTTTCAACAAGAGCTTTCTGCTTCAAAAAGTTCGTATCCCTGTATATCAGGACAATTCCGCTTAAACTGTAGACAATTACGAGTCCGACTATGAAAAATCCGAAATTGCGATGCAAGGTTCTCGCATAATAGTTTAATGATTTTTTAGCTTTCTGTTCCATATTCATTGTTTTAAAGGTGTAAAACTTTTACATGCCATCAGATGGGCGTTTATAAGCCGGTAACCTCGCCAATCCAGGTGATCAATCCTTCGGGATCATCATCCGCGCAGTGTCCTCCCTCCCAGTATACCCAGGCATTCACTTCCTTGTTCAGGTTCTCAAGGCTTGTGGCCAGGTTAACCATCACGGTTTGTGAAGTGTGGTTGTCACTGGTACCGTTCCGGAGCCACCATTTAACAGCGCAATCCCGATTGTTCTGTCCGATGAAGTACATGGCATTCATCATGTTTACCAGGGTTTTCAGATCACTGTCTATCTCTGCAAGCTGATCACCGGTAGATTGCCGCAGGCTGAAACTGGTAAAGTGTCTGGCCGCGGTGGTTTTATTACCGAACAATTCGGGCTCGGGCTGCTTCATGTTAAAATCATCAAAGGCAGGAAGGCTTTTCATTCTGCCGACATGCATAACATAGTCTGAGCAAGGAAAATCCGGCACCTTCATCCGACCAGGTGATCCATGATTATTTGCCAGGTATGCTTGCGTGCGTTATCCGATAAATCTCTTAAATATTTATTCGCTGAGGGTACCAGAAAATATTGCAGAAGATATCGGTCATAGTTTTCTGCCGTAATGGATCCCGAAGTCGTTTTTGCCCTTGATATTCAGAGATTGCTGATATTCGACATAGGATGCCTTCAGTTGTTTTGAAAGCTCCTGGTCCACCAGGCCCGATCGGGTAGGGATAGTGCCGAACATCCACTCATAGGCCCCGTCGGCGTGCTCCAAATCGGTAATGGGGCTGTAGCAGGCACTGGCGTAAATATCTGATCAGTCGCATCGGCAGCGCCAATTTCCTTCAGATAGGAATCATACAAAGGGCTGTTACCCGGAAGCACCAAGAAGAGCGGACAATGCCCCGCCTGCGCTGCAGCCAACCGATACAATCCTGTCTGTGTTGCCGGGCATCACGCCTTTGTTGTGTCGTATGTAGCGTACAGCTGCTTTCAGGTCTACAATGGCAGCAGGGGCCTTGCCGTAATAAGTGCCGTCGGCGGCCTTGTTATCGCGTCCGCGGCAGCCGGGGGATACTATTACATAACCCGCTGCCAGGGCTAAATCTGACCTGCTGCTGACATTGCTGCTATTGGGAGGGCCACCCCTCCCGCCACCAGGGCCACCCGGATTACCGCCGTTATTCCTGACAGACATATACCCGCCAACGCCAATGTCAAATAAAACAGGGGCATTTTCAGCATCAATGGCTTTACCGTCAATCTCAATGGGAACACTGACGTTCAGGCTCTGATAATCTTTGTCGACCGGATTTGCCACATAGGGAATGTGCATATAAGCGTGGAAGGTGACTTTTTTTTCGCCTGCTGAGGTTTTCACGGTTCTGGTTTCCACTGTGAACTTGTCCCCGGGGAACAGCAAAGGATCTTGGGTCTGGCCTTCTGCGGTCTTCCATGCCAGGGAACTCATTACCAGAATAAAACCAATCAGGGTTGATGTTGCTCTTTTCATTTTTAAATCTTTTAAACCAGTTTTATCAAATGTAAACATCGCAAATGCATGAGAAAAAAAATTATACCAAATGATCATATTGCTGAACCAACATGCGATTTCAATAAAAAAGTGAGGCTATGTTGTTTGTCCGGCGAACCACTCCCTGAATTCAGGGATACGTGCCTTGCTGATCAGGATCTTATCCGTAACCGGGACTTTCAGGTTCACGGATAGCCGGCTGTTGAACCAGAGATCGATATCCTTTATTGCTGTCCGCGAAACAATATATTGACGGTTCGCCCGAAAAAACATCCCGGGATCAAGCATATGCTCAAGTTCATCGAGGGTATATTCAAACCGGAAGGACTTTTCGTCAAATGTCTTTGCCTTCACGAGGCTTGCTTCGATAAAAATGCAGGCAATTTCATTTGCCTGAACAGGGATGAGCTTATCCCCTTTTGCCGGGATTAAAAAATGCGATTTATAGGTTGCAGTCTTTCTAAAGGTGGCAATGAGATTCTGCATGTCAGCCTGGAACCTGCTTGCTCCTGAAAAGCCCTGCAATTTTTTTAATGCCTGCTGAACGGCATTGGTATCAACAGGTTTCAGCAAATAGTCAATGCTGTTCACTTTGAAGGCCTTCAGGGCATATTCATCATAGGCGGTTGTAAAAACAACGGGACATTGAATCTGGATCCTTTCAAAAATCTCAAAGGCTGATCCGTCGGCCAGGTGGATATCCAGGAATAAAAGATCGGGTGTGGGATTGCTATTGAACCATTCAACCGTTTCCACGATACTGTCAAGTGTGGCAACGACCTTCATCGTTCCGATTTCATCCAGTATGGCCATCAGGTTACGCGCGGCCAGCGTCTCATCTTCAACTATTACTGCGTTCATCTGCGGTTGGCTTTAACAGGGGGAGTTCCACACAGAATTCTTTATTTGTTTTCGAAATCCGGATATCCTTGCTGCCAAGCAGTAAATATTGCTTTGACAAATTGGAAAGACCTATTCCGGTACCGGGTTCGAGGGAGAGTTTTTCCTGTATGGTGTTGGTGACGGTAAGTGTATTGCTGTCCTTAGTGGCAATGGTAATTATTAGCGGATTGCGCTTGCTGATCTCATTGTGTTTCACAGCGTTTTCAAGCAGGGTTTGAATGGCAAGGGGCGGCAACCGGTAATGTTTGTATTGGTCACTGATATTGAATTCAATAGTCAGGTTGGTATCGAAGCGCATTTTGATCAGAAAAATATAGGACTTTGCAGCTTCCATTTCGTCAGATAAAGAAACAGTTTGATTTTCATTACTTTGCAATGTGTACCGCAGTACTTGCGAAAGGTCGTTTAAATAAAGTAAGGCGTTCTTAGGATCGTCGGTGATGAGGGTTTTAAGGGCTGTAAGGGAATTAAACAAGAAATGCGGACTTACCTGGTTTTTGAGTGATTCATACTGGCTCTGCAGGTTTTCCCGCAACAGTTTTTCGTTTTCCAGCAAGACAGCCTGCCTGTCATAAAATATCCTGATGATATAAACACAGGATAGCACAACAATGGCCATGAAAAGATCGCGGAAAGTGTATATCAGGTTAAATTGGTTTGAATGCTGGGTGGCATTCAGCAGATGCTTGATTTTAAAGAAAAGGTCGCTTAATACGGTCACGGCAATACCGGTTATCAGCATTGCCAGCAGCATGCTTTTGACAGTAACTTTCTTTCTGCTATTGACAGGTTTAAGGACATAATAATTCAGCATAAACAGACAAATGGCAACAATAAAGGTGACAAGAACTTCCTGTAACACATTACCTGGGCTTCCTCCAGCGCGTTTTTCAGGTAAATATTTTGAAGTTTTAGCAAAAAGATCCATGATGGAATCGAAATGCACCAGAATGCTGATCCCGATAGATATGAAAGCAGCGGTGATTATATACTGACGTAAGGGTTTAATTCTCATATAACTCAAAGATACGGCACAAGGGGGAAATGTATGCCGATTAAAATAGTGAAATGGCAAAATAAGCTGTTAAAGCAGTTAAAACAAGGTTTGAAGTGAGATCATCTGTCTTACTCGTATTTCAGCGAATCGACCGGATCCATGCGTGCTGTCTGCCAGGCCTGGTAACTGATGGTGAACAGGGTTACCACAATGGCGGTGGCCAGGGCGATCATGAAAATAAGTACCCCGATCTGGGTGCGGTAGGCAAAGTTCTGAAGCCAATCTCGGATAAACAGATATCCCAACGGTATGGCAATCACGCTGGCAATCAGCACCCAAGAGGCGAACTGCCGGAAGAGGATGAACAGGATGTTGCCGATGCCGGCCCCGTGTACTTTGCGGATCCCGATTTCCTTGGTTCTTTGTTCGATCATGTAGTTTGAAAGGCCGAAAAGTCCGAGGGATGCGATGATTACAGCCAGCAGGGCAAAGATCCAGAATATGGTGCCCATACGTTTTTCCCCCTGGTATTGAGATTCAAAAAGCTCATCGAGGAAAGACCAGGTGTAAACATGCCGGGTGTCATATTGCTTCCAGGTCTTTTCTATGAACGACAATGTGGCGGGGATCTGATCAGGGGCTATGCGGATCAGCATATAGGTAAAATAGGGTTTGCGGCCCAGCAGGATGATGAGGGGTTCCACAGGCTGCTGCAGCGAATGGATGTTGAAATCCTTCACCACGCCGATGATCTTACCTTTGGCATTGGTATATATATCGCCGTAATAGGTAATGTTCTTGTCAACAGGACTGTCCCAGTTGAACAGTCTGGCGGCTGCCTCATTGATAACAAAGGATGAGGTGGTATCGCCCCGGAACTCATCGGAGAACACCCGTCCTTCTTTTGTCTGGATACCCAGCAAATCAAAGTAATCCGAGGTCACAAAGGTTTCCATGACGTTTCTTTCATCCTCGCTGCCTTCGTACTGGATGGAATTCTGGTTAAACTGTCCGCCAGGAATGCTCGAAGTAGCAGCAACATTGAGGACTCCCGGATTGGAAAGCAGGGCTGACCGGATCACCTCATATTGTTCCCGGATTTCATCATCCTTCATATTAACCACTACCACCTGATCCTGGTTGAAGCCGAGGTTACGGTTACGGAGGTAGGAAATTTGCTTGTAGATGAACAGTGTGGAAATAATGAGAAAGATGGATATGGCGAACTGGAAGATTACAAGTGCTTTTCGCAGGGCTGCCTGTGAAGATCCGCTGATGGATTTGCCTTTTAATACCTCGTAGGGGATGAAGGAGGAAAGGTAAAACGCCGGATAGCTGCCGGAAAAAATACCGATAACCAGGATGCTGCCAATCAGGATCCAGATATTCTTCAGGTTGAGTAAGGTTTGAAGCGACAGGTTCTTGCCGGTGAAGCTGTTGAACGGCGGTATGAGGAAATCAGCCAGGATCAGCGCGACCACTGAGGCCAGAAAGGTAAGCAGCAACGATTCCAGCAGGAATTGGGTGATCAGCTGGTACCGGTGAACCCCAACAGTTTTCCGGATGCCCACCTCTTTCGCGCGTTTGAGTGAACGCGCTGTGGAAAGGTTCATAAAATTGATGCAGGCAATGATGAGGATCAGCAGGGCCGCTGTAAGGAAAATATAGATATACTGGATGTTCCCGTTGGTACCCAATTCCCACATGACGTTTGAGTGCAGGTGGATGGAGGTCATCGGTTGCAGTTCAAAATGGAACTGCCCGTTGAGTACACTTTGTCTGGTGTTCTCATCCAGTGGAATGAAATTCTGGACCAGGATCCAATCGTTCAGCTTTTTTTGTACAGTTTTGACATCCTGCGGGTTCCGGAGTACCAAATAATTGTAATGTCCGAAATCATTCCAGGTATAGTAATCGCTCAGCTCGCCGTTGTTTCGCAGCCTGTCTATCTGCTTCATGCTGACATAGGAGATCAGGAAATCGAAGGTAAAGTGGGAGTTTGGAGGAACGTTCTCCATTACTCCGTTTACCGTGAAATAGGCCTGGTCGTTGATTTTAAGGGCCTTCCCCAACGCGTTTTCCACTGATCCGAAATATTTCACAGCCATATTCCGTGTGAGGATCAGGCACATCGGTTCCTTCAGGGCTGTTTTGGGGTTACCTGCCAGGAATGGAAAATCGAAGACTTCAAAAAAAGTAGTATCCACAGAAAAAATACCTTTTTCATCAAAGATCAGATCCTCATATTTAACGGAATACTCAGCACGGGTAAGTCCCGGGCCCCAAAGCGGAGACATGGTGACGGCGCTTTCCACCTCAGGGAAGTCAAGAACCATTTGCTGCGCCAGTGGATGCGGGGTGCGGGGCTGGAACCGCTCGTTGCCACCGGCCAGTATCCGGTAAGTACGGTCCGCTTTTGTATGGAAGGTGTCGTACCCCAGTTCGTCGCGGATCCAAAGCATGATGAGGATGCACGCTGCCATGCCAATGGCGAAACCGGCCACATTAATCAGTGTGAAGATCTTATTGTTCCAGATGGAACGGAAAGCCAGGGTCAGGTATTTTATTAACATAGGTCGCTTTGTTCAGGGTTTGATAAAGTTATTAAAAAACCTCCAGTTACAGAAATAGATTGTTTTTAAAGTTTTATTTGGTGGTAACTGTAAAATGGTCTATCTTGAAATCTGATTTCTCTTTCAAATGACCTTCATAATAACCTGCTGAATAAATTGTAAAATCATGAAAATCTTATCACTTATGCTGGCATCTACCCTGCTGACCAGTGCCTTTGCCGGGAATGGTCCGGTTGGGATCTTTGAAGATCACACCGATGTTGGAAATCCCAAAAAATCAGGAACTGTAATGTACAATGAAAGCACACAGACCTACACGTTGAAAGGAGCGGGATATAATATCTGGTTTGAGCGTGATGAATTTCATTATGCCTTTAAAAAGATCAAGGGCGACTTTATTCTCACCGCCAATTTTGCCTTTATAGGTAAGGGAGTCGACCCGCATCGGAAAATCGGCTGGATGATCCGGGAAAATCTTGATGAGAATGCTTCTCATATCAGTGCCGTGGCTCACGGTGACGGACTTACGGTGATGCAATGGCGCCTGCTTAAAGGGGCTTTCATGCGCGATCCCCAGGATGAGATCTTCGCACCCAAACCGGGTTACCAGATCATCCAGATGGAACGGGCAGGAAAGAACATCATCTTCCGTGCGGCTCAGATCGGTGAACCACTTCAGGTCATTGGTATGCAGCAGATGAAGGATATGCCGGATGAAGTACTGGTCGGATTGTTTATCACCTCCCATAATCCCGATGTGATAGAGGAGGCCCGCATATGGAACGTGCGGATCGACAAACCTGTTCCCGAGGGATATAGCCCTTATCAACAGGGCTGGCCCGGATGCAGACTGGAGGTGATGAATGTATTCGACGGTATGCGCAAGGTAATCCATGAATCCAAGGGGCAGTTTGAGGCGCCCAACTGGATGCCCGATGGGAAGAAGCTTCTTTTTAATGAAGGAGGTTCTTTATTTACCATTCCCATTGACGGAGGCGCAACGGAAAAACTGAATACCGGCGACGCCAACCGCCTCAACAATGATCATGGTATATCTTTCGATGGCAAGTTGCTGGCAATCAGTCACAGTCCCCAGGGCAGCGGCTCAAAAGTCTATGTTCTACCCCTTTCCGGCGGTACTCCGAAACAGGTAACCGAGAAGGCACCTTCATACTGGCATGGATGGACTGCCGATAATAAAGCAGTATTGTATGTTGCACAGCGTGATACTCCGATATATAATATTTATAAAAGTCCCATTAATGGCGGACCAGAAGTGCAGCTGACCTTTTTCAAAACAGCCCATGTTGACGGACCGGAGGCATCGCCTGATGGCAAGTACATTTATTATAACGGCAGCCAGAGCGGGACCATGCAGATATGGCGTATGAAACCCGATGGGACCGGTAATGAGCAACTGACCTTTGATGAGTATAACGACTGGTTTCCACATATCTCACCCGACGGGAAATGGATCGTTTTCATCTCCTTCCCTGTGGACATGGACCCGGATTCACATCCACCGTGCAAACGGGTGATGCTGCGATTGATGCCTGCCAGCGGCGGGGCACCCAGGGTTATTGCCTATCTCTATGGTGGCCAGGGTACGATCAATGTGCCATCATGGTCACCCGACAGCAAACGGATTGCGTTTGTTTCCAATTCGGAATTGTACAAGGAATAGGGGTTTGTTTTTGAACATCTGTAGGGACAGGTCGCGTAGGGACAGGTCGCGACCTGTCCCTACAGGCATGATATTGAAATAATTTTTTAATACCTATTGATATGAGGAATTTATTATTTACGGTTTTGTTAATGGCCGGTATAACAGCAATTGCGCAGAATAATACCGTGCACCTGATCCCCCAGCCGGCTGAAATGCAGGTGCTGACAGGGAATTATACAATTACATCAGCTTCAACAGTTGCTTACAACAAGCCTGAGGCATTACAGGTTGCTGAAATGCTGGTGCAGAAAATCAATGTGCCTACCGGATACAATCTCAGGGCCAGACAGGGCCAGTCGGGCGCCATTCAGCTGAAGCTTAATGCAACCCCCGAGCAGAAGCTTGGCAAGGAAGGCTATACGCTGGCCTCCTCTGCCAAAGGAGTCGTAATTACCGCCAATGAGCCTGCAGGATTGTTCTACGGCATGCAGACCCTGTTGCAGCTTCTGCCCCCGGAAATTGAAAGCAAGGTTGCCGTGAAGGCCAGCTGGACCATTCCGGCGGTCAGCATCACCGATTATCCCCGATTTGCATGGAGAGGTCTGATGCTCGATGTAAGCCGCAATTTCTTTACCAAGGCGGAGGTTATGCGGTATATTGATGAAATGGCACGGTTTAAGTTCAACACCTTCCACTGGCATCTGACCGATGACAACGGCTGGCGCATTGAGATCAAATCTTTGCCGCGGCTTACCGAAGTGGGTGCCTGGCGTGTTCCGCGTGCCGGGCAATTTGGAGAGCGAAAAGCCCCGCAGCCCGGAGAGGCCGCTACAGACGGAGGATTCTATACCCAGGAAGATATCCGGGAGATCATTGAATATGCCAGGCAGCGTCATGTGACCATCGTGCCGGAAATAGATGTACCCGGTCACAGTATGGCTGCGATTGCGGCTTATCCTGAGCTTAGCTGTACCAAGGATCCTGAAACCAGGGTAAATCCGGGATCGAACTTTTCGGAATGGTATGACAACGGCACTTTCAAAATGCTAATCGAAAATACACTCAATCCTTCCGACGAAAAGGTGTATGAATTTCTTGACAAAGTATTTACCGAAGTGGCTGCGCTTTTTCCAAATCCTTATATTCATGTCGGAGGTGACGAATGCTACCGGGGTTACTGGGAAAAAGATCCGGGCTGCCAGGCCCTCATGAAACAGTTGAATACCACCGAATCAGTAAAACTGCATGGCTATTTCATGAACCGTTTGGAAAAAATTCTGAATGTCAAAGGGAAAAAATTACTGGGATGGGATGAAATCCTCGAAGGCGGTCTGTCACCACAGGCAACGGTCATGAGCTGGCGTGGCATCAAGGGGGGGATTGAAGCTGCCCACCTGGGACATGAAGTGGTCATGACGCCCAACACATTTGCCTATATCGATTACACGCAGGGAGATCCAACGGTGGACCCTCCCATTTATTCCAACCTGCGCTTGAAGAAATGTTACAGTTTCAACCCCGTGCCTGAAGGAATAGATGCCAAGTACATCCTGGGCGGACAGGGAAACCTTTGGACAGAGCAGATATCCACCCTGAAGCATGCCGAATACATGACCTGGCCCCGCAGCTGGGCGTTGGCAGAAGATTTCTGGACTCCCCATGAGAAGAAGAACTGGGAGAACTTTGTGCAAAGGGTAGAACAACAGTTCACCAGGGCTGATGTAGCACAGGTAAATTATTCAACCGCATTGTATGATGCCATCGTAAAAACGCGGGCCAGGGATGGAAAAATGTGGGTGGAAATGGAAACTGAAGCTCCCGGGCTGGACATTTACTATACATTGGATGGCGGAATGCCGAACCGGTATTCAACGAAATATGTGAATTCCTTTGAAATGCCTGAGGGACCCGTAACCCTGCGGGTTGTGACCTTCAGGAACGGTAGTCCGATTGGCCACCTGATCACCCTGAAACCTGATGCGCTAAAGGGGCGGATTTGGTGGGAGTGAGAGCGTAGTTACATATTACGCTCAGCATTGAGACTAGTTCCCGTTAAGGATGATCGGCGTATTTTTGCCATCACCCATGATGATCAGCTTGGCATTGGGGGAATTGGTGATGGCTTTGATCATCTCGTACTGCAGCTGCTTATCGGTAAGCGAAAGGCTGATAATTCTCTGGTAATCTGCTATCCCCTGGGCTTCCACCCTTTTCCGCTCGGCTTCCTGTTTTTCCTTTTGCAGCACAAAGGTCATCTTCTGGGCTTCCTGCTCCGCGTTGATCTTGGATTCAATGGTGGTTTTCACTGAGGCCGGAAGAGTAATGTTTCTGACCAGCAGTTGCTCGAGCAGCAATCCTCTGCTCTTAAAATCGGATTCAATACCTTTAAATATACGCGCCTGAAATTCATCCCTTTTGGAGGAGTACAAAGCCACTGCTTCATAATACACCGCATTGTCCCTGATCTTGGTACGGCAAATGGGCCGCACGATGACGTTCCGATAATCAGTACCGATTTCTTTCAAGATGTTGGGTGCTTCAGTAGGCATCACTTTATAAAGTACCGTGAGATCAATGATGACCTCAAGTCCGTCTGCCGACAGCACCCTTATGGCGTCGTCCCCTTTGATTTCACCTTCCGTTTCCACCCCCGACATGGTATAATTCTGGGTTCTGATGTCGAAAGGCACGACCACCACGAGCGGATTTTTAAAGTTCAGTCCGCTTTCCAAAACACGGTCATTGACCTTGCCGAAGAGTTTCTGCACACCCACTTCACCGGGCTCAATCTGTATCAGGGAGGAAATCAGCACTCCTATTACCACAATACCCAGTCCTATGCCTTTAATCAGATTTGCATAGTCGCGGACAGGAGAGTTGGCCTTGGCAACAGAAAAGCCAACGGTCAGCACGATGACTCCAATAATGAATATAAACATGGCTTATGGTTTAATATTAAAGGACGAATATAGCAAAGATACGCGTTCCATTTGCTTTTCATGTTTTAAATGGGTACATTTCTCTGACAATCCCGAACATTGCTCAAAAGAGATGGCATGTCAAGAAGAAACTGCTTCCTGGGAATTGATATCGGGTCTGTTTCGATTGCCCTGGCATTGCTGGATGATAAGTCACAGGTCATTCATACGGAATATGGCTTTCATGGCGGCAGGCAGGCGGAATACCTGACAGACTTACTCGGTAAAATTGATATTGGTGAAATCCACGCCATAGGATATACCTCGTCCACACCGGCCATACTCAGCAAGGGCAAAATAACCGATACACGCATAGCTTACATAACTGCAGCAAAGCATTTTCATCCTGATCTGCAGGCTTTGCTGATCATAGGAGCTGAAAAGTTCGGTCTGGCTACTTTCAGCCCTGACGGAGAATATTTGAATTACCGGTCCAATACATCCTGTGCAGCCGGAACAGGAAATTTTCTTGACCAGCAGGTAGAGCGGCTAAACCTAAGAACGATTCAGGAATTCTGTGAAACTGCTTATGAAAACAGGGGAAGCTTTCCATTGATCGCATCACGTTGCGCCGTTTTTGCCAAAACCGACCTCATCCATGCGCAGCAGGAAGGCTATACACTGAGAGAGATATGTGATGGATTGACTTACGGGCTCGCCAGAAACATCATCGATGCCGTTTCACCCGAAGCTTCCATCCGTTCAATGGTTGCTGCAGGCGGCGTTGCACTGAACAAAGCAGTAATCGGGCATATTGAGAAATCATCCGGAATATCAGTAACGGTTGACGCCTATGCTCCCGTATACGGAGCAATCGGGGCTGCATTAAACTGCCGTGAGGACAGGGACAGCCAAATTGCGGGATCATTGCACATCCGGGATATAGTGACCGGTCAGAAAAAAGAGAAGCAATATGCTTATCCTCCGCTGCAGTTGTTGCTTTCATCCTATCCCGATTTCGGTTCAGCCGAGAGGTACGAATTCCGTTCACAGCTTTTTCCTGCCATGAAACCGGTGGAAGCCGACGTGTATTTCTATCCTCAATATGCTGAAAACATTGAGGTTTTTATGGGTATCGATATAGGATCTACCAGTACCAAGGCTGTTTTACTCGATACCAGAGGGGAGGTAATGGCCGGATTTTACACCCGTACATCAGGTCAGCCGCTGCAGGCCGTAATGGTGATTTTTGAGGCTATAGGCAACCTGGAGACAAAAAGGAACTGGCGTTTTTTCATTAAAAGCGCAGGCACTACCGGGTCAGGGAGGAAATTTACCGGAAAAATTCTTGGCGCAGATATCATCCTGGATGAAATATCGGCTCATGCCAAAGCTGCCTTTAGGCTTGATCCCGAAACAGACACCATTATTGAGATCGGAGGGCAGGACTCAAAATTCACACTGATGCAGCAAGGTGTAGTTACCTTTTCCGTTATGAACAATGTCTGTGCTGCAGGAACCGGAAGTTTCATTGAAGAACTGGCAAAAAAACTGGGCTGTTCGCTGGATGACTATTCCGAGCGGGCAGAAAAGGTGTCTTCACCCATGACCAGTGACCGGTGTACGGTTTATATGGAACGTGATCTGAATCATTTTCTGAATACGGGATACGCTGTTGATGAGATCCTGGCAGCAGTGCTGCACGCTACACGGGATAATTACCTGAGCAAGGTGGCCATTAGCGGTAAAATTGGCAACAAGGTCACCTTCCAGGGGGCAACTGCCAAAAACAAGGCCCTGGTAGCCGCATTTGAGCAGAAACTCCAGAAGCCGGTCATGGTCTCGAAATTCTGTCACCTTACCGGTGCATTGGGTGTTGCACTTGAACTGTTTGAACAGAACATTCCGGTCTCCTCTTTCAGGGGTCTGGATCTTTACAGAAAGCAGATACCGGTGCAATCGGAAATCTGCCAGCTTTGTGCCAACCATTGCAAACTTAAAGTAGCCGAGATAGATCATGAGGTTGTTGCGTATGGCTTCCTGTGTGGCAGGGATTACCAGGAGAAAAAATACGTCAGGAACAAATCCCTGGACTTTCAACTGATCCGGAAAAGAAGGGAATTGTTTGAACCAGGATCCTTGCCGGTCAGGAATTCCATAACCATTGGCATACCAGCCGGTTTGCATCTTTATGAAGAGATCCCGTTCTGGCGCAAGTTCTTTGAACTGCTGGGCATCTCCACGGTAACCAGTGAGGATTGCAGGACTGTCGTGAAAGATGGAAAGAACCTTTGCGGAGCCGAGTTTTGTGCGCCCATGGCAGCCATGCACGCACATGTGGATTACCTCATGCAAAGAGCGGATTATGTGTTTCTTCCCACCTATCTTTCCGAGAACCTGGCGAATAAAATGAATAAACAATATTGTTATTATACCCAGTATATTTCACCGGTTGTTTCGGCGCAGAAGCACTTTGAACCCAGGGAGCGCATTTTGAATCCTTTGCTGAAATCTTCACAGGGGGAACTGTATACCCGGATAGAATTGTATAAAATGTTGAAAAACATTGGGATAAAAGACGCCGGATTTCTTCAGATTACCAGGGCCTATGAAAAGGCCAGGAATTATTGCCAGGCATTGGAAGGAAAATGGAAGGCGCTTTACCAGCAGGAAACCCAGGACAGGGACGATATACATATCATGTTGCTGGGCCGTCCTTATACTGTTTTATCCCCGGCCATGAACAACCATATCCCTGAAATCATTGAAAAATATGGGATCAGGACTTACTTTATGGACATGCTGCCCAATCATCAGCATGAAGGTTCCCTGTCGGATGAACTGATCAGCGTCATCAGGTGGAAGTTTGCCGCCGGCATTCTGCGTGCAACAGAAACAGCTGCCAGGACCAGGGCGTGTTACCCCGTTCTGCTTACTTCATTTAAATGTACCCCCGATTCCTTTGTTGTGGAATACTTTAAGGAGATATGCCTGGCACACAGGAAACCTTACCTTATCCTGCAACTGGATGAACATGATTCCACGGTGGGGTATGAAACCCGGATTGAAGCTGCCATCAGGGCTTTCAGGAATCATTTCTCAGTTGAGGGGCCGGGTACTGCTGACAAGCAAGTCGCACAGCATTCAATAGCCGGTCAGAGCCCGCATGATTCAGCCACCGATCAGGGTAATAAATGGGAAATCCATATCCGGTCGCTATTACACGACGCCCAGGAAATTCTTCTTTCAAATGGCATTGATCTGAGTAAACTGGGTAAAGTTTTAAGCCGGTCTGAACCTAACGCAAATGTCAGAAATACTTCAGGAACCTTTGGAATATCCGGTCTAAAGAACAAAACCCTGCTTTTGCCTTCCTGGGATCAGCAGGTTGGTCCTCTGCTGGAGGCTGTTTTACAGAATAGCGGACTGGATGCGCGGTTGGTTACAGGGACTAACGAGTCCATCCGAAAAAGTCTGGTCTACAATACAGGCCAGTGCATCCCCCTGAATATCATCGTCCAGAATGCCATTGATTATATTGAAGCACACCGGTTGGATCCTGAAAAAACAGTTCTGTGGATCATCAAGTCAAACCTTTCCTGCAACCTCAGCATGTTCCCACAGTACATGAAAAAACTCCTGAAAGATTACGGGAATGGTTTGGAAAGGGCATCCGTATATGCCGGGGACCTTATATTTTATGATATTTCATTAAAAACGGCGATCAATGCATACCTGGCCTACATGTTCGGGGGCTACATCCGGAAAATAGGGTGTACCATACGACCCTATGAGAAGATCCCGGGGACCACCAACAGGGTCATTCAGGAGTCTTTTGCCATGTTGCAGGAGGCATTCAGAAAGGGTGAACCAAAAGAGGCAGTATTGCAACATATTGTCTCTGCGTTTGAAGCCATATCAACTTTAAGGACTGTGCGGACCAAGGTCGCCATATTCGGCGATCTGTACGTTCGTGATAATGAACTGATGAACCAGAACCTCATCAAGACCATCGAGGATAATGGCGGGGAAGCTATCACCACACCGTACAGTGATTATATTAAGCTCATCGTGGATCCTTTTGCCGAGAGGGCCTTGAAAGAAGGCCGATATATTGACTATGCCAGGACAAAATTTCTCAAATCCCTCATTCCTCTGGTTGAGGAGAAATACGTACGATACTTCGGAAGATTGAAAGGAACAACCCTCTCAGGGAATGATGATGCACTGGATCACTGGCTGAACAAATTCGGCGTGAATTTAATGCACCGGGGTGAGTCTTTCGAAAATATCATGAAAATATTCAAACTGGTGCAGGAAAATCCTGACCTAAGCCTGTTCATACAAACAAATCCCTCCTATTGTTGTCCCTCCTTGATTACAGAGGCCATGTCGCCCAGAATTGAAGAAGTGACGGGCATACCTGTGGTAACTATTGAATACGACGGAACCTCGGGTTTTAAAAATGAGGATATCATACCTTATTTAAAGTTCAGAAAGAACCGGCAGGTAATTTAACATATCTCGCTGATCATCTCGGCCAGTTTACGCCGGTCAACCTTTGCTGATGCATTCCTGGGAAACGCTTTGACCCAGACGATTTCCGGCGGGTGTTTTTTGCCGGGGAACAGGTCTTGCATGGAGGAATATGATATAAGATTGGGATATTTCAGGCGTCTCTTCAAAAACAAGAACCACCTTTTGACCCAGCGGCTCATCCGGCAGTCCGATAACAGTGCATACCAGTCCCGTGTTTTCGGCAATGCGTGCTTCCATTTCCTCCGGAACAATTTTTATACCGGCGGCATTAATGAGGTTGTCATACCGGCCCATCCAGAGAAAGGCTCCGGGACCGGAGAATTCAACCAGGTCATTGGTAATGACGGTGTTGGGCAGATAAGGTGCTTCAATCACCAGGCAACCCCTGTTATCAAGGTTTAATTCAATTCCGGGCAAGGCGTGGTAGTCGGGTTGCGCATCAGGTCCATTGATCCTCCGGAGCGCGATATGGGAACAGGTTTCAGCCATTCCAAAACTCGCAAAGACCTCAGTAGAGACATCACTGACCAGGCTTTCAAGTTCGCGGGTAATTTCCGAGCCACCGATAAGCAGCTTTTTAATGGAGGAAAGATCACCTGTTTTTTTCATAAGATTAAGCACCTGGAGGGGGACCATGGAGCAGAAATCTATTTGTCCGATGCCCGATAACTCAGGCAGGCTTCCGGGTTTAACGATTTCCATATTCAGTCCGCCGACCAGGCACCGGACCACCATCATTTTGCCGGCAATATATTGCATGGGGAGGCAAAGGACTGCGTTCTGTCCCGGAAGGAGGTCAAAGAACGAAAGGGTATTCTCCGCTGAAGCTACCATGGATTTTTTCAACAGGTGCAGTTTCTTCGACCTGCCTGTGGTTCCTGAGGAGTACTGGACAATGTAATCCGAACTGTCCAGAAAGGCAAGGATAAACCGGAAGATGTCCTTTTCCCAGGCCGGAGTGGCTGCGTTGTTTACCTTGCTTTGTGAGAGCTCTGTTAACCGGTTTCCGGCAAACTTTTGATGGTTTATCAGGAGTGTGGCAGTGTTCATGGATGCGCCGCGTCTGCAAATGCGGAAAGGTTCCATTTCCTGTCCGGATCATAATAAAGCCTTTCACCGTGAAGGTAAAGGGGAGATGAAATGTTATCGCTAAATAGCATGCCGGTGCTTAGCCCATGATATACAGGATTCTTTAAAGTATAGGTCCATTGAGCAATGGCATTCAATCCGATATTGGTTTCCAGCGAAGAGGTGATCCACCAGCGGATCTTCCTTTCCTCGGCCAGGCTGATCCACTCCTTACAGGCACTTATCCCGCCGAGCAATCCTGGTTTAAGCACCAGGTATTGTGGTTTCAGGGTGTCGAGGATCTTTCGTTTCGCGAGTGATGTATGCTTCCCAATCAGTTCCTCATCCAGGGCAATGGGGACGGGGGAAGTTTCGCATAATCTGGCCATTGCATCAGCATGGCCAGCAGCAATGGGCTGTTCAATACTGTGCAGATCAAATTCAGAAAGTAATTTGAGCATTTCCGGCGCCTGGGAAATAGCGAACGATCCATTCGCATCAACCCGTATTTCCAGATCATCATCGCTGTAATGCGTTCGGATGTATCTCAGGATTTCAAGGTCTTCGTTAAGGTCGAGAGAACCTATCTTTAATTTCAGACAGGTGAATCCATCGTTGATCTTCTGGCGGATCTGGCGGATCATATCCTCCTTGCTACTCATCCATATCAATCCGTTAATCCCGATCGAATCTTTACCCTCCGTGAAATCTGACGGGAAGAAGATCTTTGATCCCAATGTGCGGAGATCTTTCCAGGCAGTCTCGAGACCAAAGCTGATGGAGGGCCAGTTGACCAGACTGGCATCTGCATAATAGTCGCCCTGGTTGATCCGTTCAACGGTTTGCTTCAGCTTTTCCCTGAATCCCCTGACATCATCAAAACTGAGGCCGGGAAACAGGGAACATTCTCCAATGCCGGCAACAGAGGGATCATCGCTATGGTAGAGATGAATGAAATGGACTTTCTTGGTCATGTAAGTTCCCCGGGCCGTTGTGGCCGGGCGTTCGAAACGGAATTCCTGATATGTAATTTTAGCCCTGATCATGGCAATATCAATCCGATGCCAAAAGTAACTGAAAATGCAAATGTACTCAATGCCAGCTTCCTGAGTTCAGTATTCAACTCCCGGGGATCGGTATTTTTCATAACCACCATAATATTGAGTACGAAGAGCGGGCAGGTAAGAATAAAAAGAAACTGGAAGACAGAATTGAACCTGACCAGGGTATAAACCAGGCTCAGCGCCAGTGAAAGTGTAATGAGCAACAAGTGATACACCTTGGCTGCCCTGCTGCCGATATGTACCACCAGAGTGCGTTTGCCCGATCGGGCGTCGTTTTCGATATCGCGCATGTTGTTCAGGTTAAGCACTCCCGAACTTAGCAGACCAATGGCAGAGGCAGGGAGCAAGATCCAGGGATCAAAGGTGTTGACATGGAGATAATAGGTACCGGCCACACCAACGATACCGAAATAAATAAACACGAAAACATCTCCAAATCCTATATAGCCGTAGGGATTCTTTCCAATGGTATACTTAATGGCTGCATAGATGGCGGAAAGACCGAGTATAAAGAAGATCAGTATGTTTTTCCATCCGATATGCCGAAGCCCGGTAAAGACAAGCAAGGAACCCGTAGCCAGGGCAAGCAGCGCAAAACCCAATATCATCCGTTGCATTTGTCTTTTCGTAACGAGGCCACTCTGGGTAATCCTTTGGGGACCAATTCTCTTTTCATTGTCAGTACCGTGCATGGCATCGCCATAATCGTTTGCCAGGTTTGATAGAATCTGCAGAAAGAGAGTGGTGAGTATGGCAAGCACCATGATATACCAACGGAAGCCGCGATGGGCATAGGCCAGAAAACTTCCCAGTATGGCGCTCGAAAGGGCCAGGGGAAGGGTTCTCAGCCGGAAGGCCTTGATCCAGATTTGGATCTTGTTTATTTTCATTTTCTCTATATCAGACTTCTATTTCACTCAGCATGAAACCCTTCGGCTATGCTCAGGGTGACAGTCGTGCTGAGCGGAGCCGAAGCATGTTCTATGGCAATCTTGGGTACTTTTTAAAATCAGGTTTCCGTTTTTCAAGGAAAGCTTTCTTACCTTCCTGCGCTTCATCTGTCATGTAATACAGCATGGTGGCGTTACCTGCAAGTTCCTGTATGCCTGCCTGACCGTCCAGTTCCGCATTAAGGCCGGCCTTTATCATTCTCAGGGCAATCGGGCTGTGTTGCATAATCTTTTTGCACCAGCTGACGGTTTCATCCTCCAGTTGTGCTAAAGGTACAACCTTGTTCACCAGGCCCATTTCGAGTGCTTCCAGGGCAGAGTATTGTTCGCATAGGAACCATATTTCCCGGGCTTTCTTCTGTCCCACGATCCGGGCCAGGTATGAGGAACCGAAACCGGCATCAAAGCTGCCTACCCTGGGGCCGGTTTGTCCGAACACGGCATTTTCCGAAGCAATGGACAGGTCGCACACTACATGCAGCACATGTCCCCCGCCGATGGCATACCCGTTCACCATGGCAATGACTGGCTTTGGGAGTGATCGTATCTGTTTCTGCAAATCGAGAATGTTCAGTCGCGGTACCCCATCCCTGCCAATATAGCCTGCAAAGCTTTTGACATTCTGATCGCCACCGCTGCAAAATGCTTTATCGCCGGCCCCGGTGATCACAACTGTTGAAATGTCGGGATTTTCACGACAATGCACCATGGCATCGCACATTTCCCGGGTGGTATCGGGTGTAAAGGCATTCCGGTAGCGGGGACGATTGATCATGATCCGGGCTATGCCTTCAAAAAAATCAAATTTAATCTCTTCGTATTCTTTAATGGTTTGCCAGGGTCTCATAAGCGATATCTGTAAAAATAGTAAAGATTCATCAGGAACTGCCCATCAACATCCTGAAGGCGGAAGCACTGACTGCGGCATCGGTTTTAACTTCAAATAGTGATGTCCGTCCGGGATCATTGATAAAAGCATTCCAGCTGCTGCAAAGACCTGCTTCATCATCAGCAAAAAAGTATTCCAGTCCAAAAGCTTCTGCTAATTTATGAATATTTACCGGATGATGGGCTTCGATAAATCGGGTAAAGCCAGGATGATCGGTGGGGCCTTTCAGGATGTGAAAAATGCCGCCGCCACTGTTGTTGATCAGCAGAATCTTCAGATTAGAGGGCAAATCTCGGTTCCAGAGAGCATTGGAATCATAAAGAAAACCCAGGTCGCCGATAATGGCTATCGTGGGTTGTTTCGAGGCGAAGGCAATACCCGCGGCCGTTGACAAGCATCCATCGATGCCGGATACACCACGGTTTGAATAGTACCTGAGGTCATGACGTGACGGAAAGAGCTGGCTGTAGCGGATAATACTGCTGTTCCCCAGGACCAGATTGGTTCCTGGTGGAATGGCCTCTGAAATAAATCTAAATATATGCAAATCGCAAAACGTGGATATCCTGATGGCTTCCTCGATGGAATGCAGGGCACCTCTGGTGCGGTTCAGCCAGCTGTCAGCATAACCGTTGCCTGAAGCAGGGGCGTTGATATGCAGCAGGGCCCGGTACACTGCAGCAGATGGGTAAGGAATATACCGGGAGACCATTTTGAAAGTGTCGATGATCGTATCGCCGGTTCCGATCCTCCAGCAGTTCACCCCGGAAGCCCGTCGCAGATAACCTGTCAGGGCCTTTGAAACGATCTGTCCGCCGCTGTGAATCAACAACCGGGGATAGGCGGGACTGCTGCCACGACTTTTGGAAAGCACCAGGTTGGAATTGGACAGGATGTTGCTGCCGGGAACATTTGCAATGTTTTCAGCCAGCAGGACAATCCTATTGTCGTTTCGAAATGCCGGCAGGAGGGTAGCGACTTCGGAACCGGGTACATCCTGACCGTGAAGGATCATGATGCTGCGGGCATTTTGCCATTCGGTTACCAGTTCAACGGGCAGATGCAGGGATATACCGGGTTCTGCCCGTTGTATGATACGGAGATTTTCAGAATAAGCAGGCAGATCAGCATACAGGGGATCGGCCAGCGGCACGTTCAGGTGAACCGGGCCGAAGCCTGGGGTGAAACACAGGTCCACAGCCTCATTGATCAGCCTGTGGGCATACCACAGATCGTCCTCTGTGGTGATCACCTGCGGGAGTTCATAACTGCCCTTGATGTAATTCTTGTATATCCCCGACTGACGGAGTGTCTGGTTTTCCTGCTGGTCCACCCATTCACGGGGGCGGTCGGCCGTGACAGCCAGCAGGGGAACCTGCTGATAATAGGCCTCGGCCAGGGCAGGCGCGTAATTCAGAACAGCTGTTCCGGATGTGCAGATCAATGCCACTGGTTTTTGATAGTAAAGGGCAGCACCCAGTGCAAAATAGGCTGCGCTTCTTTCATCCACAATACTGATGCAGGAGGCACCAAAGATCTCGAAAAAGGCTTTAATCAGGGGGGCACTTCGGGAACCGGGAGAGATCACCACGCCGGCGATCCCTTTTCGTCTGAAAATTTCGGCAAGATCGGCAATATGTTGCTTTGGATGTGGCATTTACATGATCTGGTGGAGTACCGAAAGTAACGTTTCCGCCTTGATTTCGGTTTCCTCCCATTCCTCTTCAGCCAACGATTCGTTTGTAATTCCTCCGCCTATATACAAAACAAGCCGGTCGTCCAGCACTTTCATGCAGCGCAGGTTCACATAGAGCTGAATCAGGTCGCCGAGACCAATGGGTCCCAAAAATCCGGTGTAATATTCACGATTGTGTTTTTCAGTAGTCATGATGAAGTCCATGGCTTTCCCGGTGGACATGCCGCAAACAGCAGGCGTGGGATGCAGGGCATTGATCAGTGATGGAAGCCGGGTACCGACAGACCGGGCAGAAAAACTAAAATCGGTGCGAAGATGCAACAGGTTGCCTGCGCTGGCCACATAGGGACCGTTACGGGTATAGGCATCCACTGCATAGTTCTTCAGGATCTTTTCAATATGGAAAGTCACGTAGTCCTGTTCCTGAAGCTCCTTGCCATTCCAATTGCTGATTTCCAGGTCCTGCTGCTGGTAAGACCGTGTACCGGCCAGGGACACCGTGATCAGCTCCTTTCCACGGGAACAGATAAAAGGTTCGGGCGTTGCACCTGTCCAGCATTGCCCGTTTACACAAAAGAGATATACAAAGGCATCCGGGTAGGAATCACAAAGAATACGAAAAATATCGGGCAGCCGCTCTGAATAATTACCTGTAATACTTTTGATTCTGGATAAAACCACCTTTTCAAACTCACCGGTACGAATCCTTCCAATGGTGTCCTGTATCAGCTGAATATATGCCTCACGAAGCGTATCTTCAGGCCAGGGTCTGGAACTTCCGGGGACTGTATTTTCCGTAAGGGATTCCATTTCATGAAGCTGTCCGGGGGTTACAACGTCCCGGATCAGGATATCCGGTTTGATCAGGTAGGTTTTATCCTGTTTCCAGGAGAAGGGGGCGATCAGGAATCCCCGCTGGGGCAAGGCTTGGTTAAGATTCTCCAGGGCCCTCATTTCGGGATCCTTTTGAATTACCATTTGTGTAGAAGCGCTACCAGGCAAACGATAAGCAGCAAAATGTATGTTTTTGCCGAGGCAGATCCTGAGCGCTCGGGTTATTGAATCGGTATGATGTAAAACTTCCCGCATCCTGCTCCTCAATTTTTCTTCTTCACGATCATCATAGTAACTCTTGTGACCGAAATAAGTTTACCATTATCCCCCTTAATTTTTACATCCCACACATGTGTGGATTTCCCTTGATGAATGATTTCGGCCCGGGCATAAAGGGTCCCATCACTTACAGTGGAAATATGGTTCCCGGAAACCTGCAATCCAAACACTTCGTATTTTTCGGGATCCACCATCAGGTAAGAGCCACCGCTGGCTATAGTTTCGGCCAGCGCCAGGGAAGCACCACCATGGAGAAGTCCCATGGGCTGAAGTTTATTGTCTACAGGCATGCGCGCTTCCACAAAGTCCTTGCCATAATCCAGGAATTCGATTCCCAGGAAGCTGATGAAGGTGCCCTGGCAGAGATCATTCAACTTTTTGATCATAGGCATGCTTTACGTGGGGCAAAGATAACAATTTGCTTTTGAAGAATGATGTGTTTCGTCGTAAGATCATGTCCGGGTTGCTACAAGCAGATTTACCGAACCAAACAGGTATTTTCTCTCGGATTTAAGTATCAGTCTGTAATTCCGGAGCATATCACTGAGTTCCTCGTAACTGTAAAAGCCAGCCGATGATCCTGACAGGTAGCGGTAGGCATTCCAGTCGCCTGACAACAGTCCACCCAGGGGCACAAGGAATAATTTCAGATAAGCCCGGTAAAAAAAGGCGACCAGCCTGTTTTTGGGCACAGCGCTTTCAAGAATGAGCAACCTGGCTCCGGGTTTCATGATCCTGCTGATTTCACGGCAATGCAAATCCCTGTTGGGATTCTCAAAAGTGAGGTTTCTGAATCCAAAACCAATGGTAATGCAGTCGAATTCCCCGTCGCGGAAAGGCATGGATCCGGCATCCCCCTGAATGAAATCAACATGGTCGACCTTGAGCCGGAAAGCCTTCTGGCGGGCTAATTCCAACATGCCGGGATTCAGGTCGAAGCCGGTAATGTGTACAGCTTTTCCCGATGCCCTGCCGATGCTAATGGCCAGTTCACCAGTTCCACAGCAGAGATCCAGAATGCTGACCGGACGATTCTTGAGACAGGCTTCCATGGTATGCCTGCGCCACCTGGCATCCATACCGAAGGTGAACAACCTGTTCACCAGATCATAGGTTTTATAAATGCGGGAATAGTATTCCTGAAGGGGATGACCGGGCGACATGCAGTGAAGAACTAAAAGTGAAAAACTAAAAGTGAATAACCAAAGTTGTAGCTGGTTTTCGGTTTCGCTGCAAAGATAAAAGATTATAGGCAAATGATAAAAGTCCGGGACCGTCTCTTTTTGTTATCTTTGGGGACAAATACAGGATCATGTCTAGAAAAGTTCGCGTAAGGTTTGCGCCCAGCCCAACTGGCCCGTTGCATATAGGGGGGGTGAGAACGGCACTGTTCAACTATTTGTTTGCCCGGAAGCATCACGGGGATTTTATACTCCGGATTGAGGATACCGACCAGGGTCGCTATTCATCAGGTGCTGAGGAATACATTATGGAATCGCTCAAATGGTGTGGTCTGCAATATGATGAAGGCCCTGATAAGGGTGGCCCACATACACCATACCGGCAGAGCGAACGGAAATCCTTATACCGGCAATACGCTGAGAAGCTCGTTCAACTTGGGAATGCCTATTATGCCTTCGACGATCCGGAAACATTGAATGATCTTAGAAAACAGTATGAACAGGAAGGGAAGATCTTTCAATACGATGCATCAACCCGGCAAAATCTTCGCAATTCTCTTACCCTGTCCCCTGAAATCACCACAAGACTCCTGGAAACCGAGGCCCCCCACGTAATCCGGTTCAAGATGCCTGAAAACGGGGAAGTCAGGATAACCGACCTGATCCGGGGAGAGGTAGTATTTCATACAGCTTTACTCGATGACAAGGTGCTTTTCAAGGCCGACGGCCTGCCCACTTATCATTTGGCCAATGTAACCGATGACTACCTGATGGAAATTACCCATGTTATCCGGGGCGAGGAATGGCTTCCTTCACTCCCGCTCCATGTTTTGTTATACCAATCATTGGGATGGGAAGATGTTATGCCGCAATTCGCACATTTGCCGCTGATCCTCAAGCCAAGTGGTCAGGGTAAGCTCAGCAAACGTGATGGTGACAAAATGGGTTTCCCGGTCTTCCCCCTGGAATGGACTGATCCGGAAACCGGCGAAGTGTCCATGGGATACCGTGAATCGGGATATTTCCCTGAAGCATTGGTCAATATTCTGGCTTTTCTGGGCTGGAATCCCGGAACTGAACAGGAATTGTTCACGCTGAGCGACCTTACGGAGGCATTCAGCCTGGATCGTGTGGTTAAATCAGGAGCACGTTTTGATCCCGACAAAGCCAGATGGTATAACCAGCAATACCTGAAAGATAAAAGTGATGATGATCTGGCGGCTTTGTTCATACCTGTATTGCAGCAGAAACAGTTGCCAGTGAATCTGGCATTTATAAAGAAGATAGCCGGTATGATTAAGGAGCGGCTTGTCTTTCCCCAGGAATTCTGGGAGCAGTCCTTTTACTTCTTTGAGGCACCGGCTTCTTACGATCAGCAGATGGTAAAGAAGGTATGGAAGGAGGACACACTGCGGATCATCACCGCTGTCAGGGAGATACTGAACGGAACAACCGATTTTGATGCTGTAACGCTCGAGAACCTGATAAGGCAGTATACCGAGCAGCACAACCTCAGCTTTGGGAGGGTGGTAGCACCACTGCGGCTGCTTATTGTGGGATCGGGGATGGGCCCGCACCTCTTTGATATTCTTGAAATGATCGGGAAAGAAGATAGCCTGCGCAGGATCGATAAAGGTTTGGAAAAGCTGGGTTAGCCCTGTTCTGCAGGCATGTTCAGCTGGTATTGCAAGGTCACCTGATAACTGTCAGGAATTGTTCGGGATTTTTTCTGTAATTTTTGAATTCATAATCCCGACTATGGCCATTACTACAGGTAACCGCGGAGAAGGCATCAGATCAGACTGTTTTGTCAGCCTGACCGTCCTTTCTCACGGAGGTGTATCCATCAACCTGAAGAGCAAGGTCGGTTCCCTGTATGGTGAATCCATCCGGGAACTGTGCCGCAACATCCTGAGTTTTTTCGGAATTGAGCATGCAACGCTCGATGTGGACGACCGGGGCGCCCTTCCATTTACAATTGCTGCCCGGCTGGAAGCAGCCATTAAAAAGCACCTCGCAACAGATAAAGAATATCTGTTACCCATACTTCCCCAGAATCTTTATTTAACCCCAAAAGATGCTGAGCGGGTTACGAGGCTCTATCTTCCGGGCAATAATCCCAAGCTCATGATCAATGCCGGCATTTACGGCAGTCATGGCATTATTCTGGACCTGGAAGATTCTGTGGCCCCGGATAAAAAATCTGAAGCCAGGTTTTTGGTTCGGAATGCCCTGCGGTCGGTTGATTTTTACGGTGCAGAACGCATGGTGAGAATCAACCAGCTCCCTGCAGGTCTGGAGGACCTGGACTATTGTATTCCGCATCAGGTCAACCTGATCCTGATCCCAAAATGCGAGCAGGTTTCACAAATTACTGATACAGAAGCCAGGATCTCAGAGATCCTGGGTCGGAAGAACGACTCCATTCACCTGATGCCCATCATTGAAAGTGCGGCCGGCGTAATGCATGCCTTTGAGATAGCCTGTGCCTCCGATAATATTGTCGCCATGGCCATAGGCCTTGAGGATTATACGGCAGATATCGGTGTACCAAGGACACCCGAAGGAAGAGAATCCTTTTTTGCCCGTTCCATGGTGATTCAAGCATCCAGGGCGGCTGGGATACAACCCATTGACTCGGTCTTTTCCGATATAGATGATATGGAGGCACTTGCCCGACAGGTATTGGAATCAAAGGCACTTGGCTTCACAGGAATGGGATGTATTCATCCGCGGCAGGTGCCTGTAATTAATGCGAACTTCCTGCCGGGTGAGGCTGAAACCGACAAAGCGAAAAAAATTGTAGCCGCTTACGAAAAGGCAGCAAAGGAAGGATCGGGTGTGGTGGCCCTGGATTCAAAAATGATTGATTTACCTGTTGTACGGCGGGCACTTAAAACCATTGAAAAAGCGGTGAACGCGGGAAAGATACCCAGGAACTGGAGGGATAGTCATGAGCAATAATATGGTTAAAAACGCAGCAGGAAGGCTTGTTCCTGCCGAAATAAACGGAAAGCCGGTGATCCCCTTCAAGGGAGTTGGAAAATTCAGTCCCCGGGGAAACCGACATGCTCCCCGTATTACCTCCAACGCCGATTATCCGGCGGATGGGAATAAACTGGTGGTCTCCTTGCAGGAGGCCCTGGTAAGGGCGGGACTGAAAGACGGGATGACAATTTCCACCCACCATCATTTCAGGGAAGGCGATCTGGTGGCCAATATGGTATTTGACTGTGCTCATGCACTGGGGATTAAAAACCTGTGCTGGTTCCCTTCGGCTTCTTTCTCCTGTCACGCTTACCTGCTTAAATACCTCGACGATGGCACGATCAGCCATATCGAAGGCAGCATGAACGGCCCCCTGGGCAGGTACTGCTCGGAAGGAAAGATGAAGAAAACGGCAGTCCTGCGGTCGCATGGCGGAAGATATCAGGCCATTCAGGACGGCGATGTGAAAATCGATATTGCTGTTATCGGGGCAGGTTGTGCAGATGCCTTCGGCAATGCTAACGGTGTCAATGGTCCTTCTGCCAGCGGATGCCTCGGTTTTGCCTTGGCTGATGCCCAGTATGCCGACCGGGTGATTGTTGTAACGGACAATCTGGTGCCCTTCCCCTGTCTTCCCTGGCAGATACAGGGAAACTATGTGGATTATACGGTGAAAGTCGACAAGGTGGGCATTCCTGAGAAGATAGTATCCGGTACCACGGAAGTGACACGCAGTCCCGACCGGCTCCTGATTGCTGAAATGACCGCCCGTTTTTGCGAGGTTACCGGACTGATCCGGAACGGTTTTTCCTTTCAGGCTGGTGCCGGCGGAACTGCCCTCTCGGTGGGCAATTTCTTTGCCGATATCATGCGGAAGAATGGTATAAAAGCACGGTTTGCCCGGGGAGGGAGCAATAAATACCTGGTGCAGATGCTCGAGGAAGGCCTCGTGGAATACATCCTGGACGGTCAGACCTTTGACCTGGATGGCGTCCGGTCGATCCGCGAAAATCCGCACCATGTCATGACAAGCCCTTTCTCCAGCTATAACTATCACAGCAAAGGCAATTTCGCCAGTCTGGTGGATATCGTTATTCTCGGCGCCACTGAGGTAGACCTGGAGTTTAATGCCAACGTGGTAAGTCATTCCGACGGGTATCTCCTGCATGGTATCGGAGGGTGGCAAAACTGCCTTTTCGGTAAAACGGTGATCCTGCCCATACCCTTGTTCCGCGACAGAATTCCCGTGATCCGCGATGAGGTGACCACACTTTGCGGTCCCGGCGAGCTCATTGATGTTATTATCACCGAGCGCGGCATTGCCATTAATCCATTGCGGGAGGATCTGCTGGAAAAGGCGCGCGAATCGGAACTGCCTCTGAAAACACTGCAACAACTTAAAGAAGAAGCAGAAGCAATTTGCGGGAAACCGCATAAACCGGTTTTCAGCGATAAAATTGTGGCGGCGATCAAGTGGGTGGACGGGACGGTGATTGATGTGGTGAGACAGGTGATTGATAATGAATCACAATAGAAATATGTTGTGATGGTTGTGATTGTTGTGATGGTTGTGATGGTTGTGATTGTCACCTAACGGATTAAAACCATCACCACCCGCCACCATCGCAACTCACAACCAACATACAATATCCAATAAAACTAACAGAATGAGCAATATGTCAAAAAAGACCATAGTAATAATGCCCGGCGACGGAATCGGCCGGGTGGTAATGCAGGAAGCTCTCAGGGTGCTGGATGCTGCAGGATTTCAAGGCAACTATGTGGAAGGGGATATCGGATGGGATTTCTGGTGCCGCGAAGGCAATGCGTTGCCGGACAGGACCATTAAGCTTTTAGAAAAACATAAAACAGGACTTTTCGGGGCAATTACATCCAAGCCCAAAGAAGAGGCTGCCGCAGAGCTTTCTGATGAACTGAAGGGTAAGGGATTTGTTTATGCCAGTCCGATTGTTGGAATGCGCCAGCTTTTCGACCTCGATATCTGCATCAGGCCCTGCCATACCTATACCGGGAATCCTCTGAATTTCATCCGGCGGGGCGCCCAGGGCAGCATTGAAGAGCCCGTGGTGGACGTGGTCATCTTCCGTCAGAATACCGAGGGATTGTATTGTGGTGTTGAATGGGGCAGTCCGGATGGCATCGTTTATGATGCCTTAAGGAGCCATAAGAATTTTGTGAAAAATTTTGGTGATGTGCCGCGTGAGGAGATTGCCGTTTCAACGCGTATATTCACCCGCAGGGCCACTGAAAGGATTTTAAGGGCCGCGTTTGATCATGCTGCAAAACATGGTTATAAATCCGTGACCCTCTGTGAAAAACCTAATGTAATCCGCGAAACGTCAGGCATGATGTACAATATGGCAAAGAAAATGCAGCGGGAATATCCGGGAATAGAGCTCTGGAATACCAACATTGACGCTCAGATGATGTGGCTCACCAAAAATCCGGAGGACTATGGTGTGATCGTGGCAGGCAATATGTTTGGGGACATTGTGTCAGATGGATTCGCCGGCCTGATCGGCGGACTCGGTTTTGCCTGCAGCGCCAACCTGGGTGAGGAGGTGGCCGTCTTTGAACCTACCCACGGCTCGGCTCCAAAATATGCCGATTATCCTGTCTCTATCGTCAATCCTATTGCCATGATCGAATCGGCCTGCATGATGCTGGACCACTTGCAGGAACGGAAAATTTCCGAAAGGATTCGTAAAGCTATTGCGGATGTAATTATCGAGGGCAAGGTAAGGACTTACGATATGCTTAGGCTGAAGGGCAGTCCGGAGGCCCTCCGGCAGGGAGCTGCTTCAACTCAGGAAATGGGGGACGCTATTATTGAGAAAGTGAGGAGGAATTAGGGACAAGGGACAAGGGACAAGGGACGAGGGACGAGTCACACACGTCCCCTGTCCCTTGTCCCTAAAATGGATAACTATATATGAATAAGTTTGTAATTTTCAATATGGATTGCTATGGAAAACATTACTGAACTCTGGCCTGAACTGACATGGATCCGGGATCCGGAACTGCGCACGAAAACAGCCAAAACCTGGGAATTGGCGCTGCAGCGCAGTGTGTTGACAGCAGAAGACCTCAGAAGAATTCCCTTTACCCTGCTGGCCGGTCCTGATCTGAAAGTGAGCTTTATGGATCATAAACGGGCAGTGGTGCATATTGCACGGGAAAGCGGCCTGAAATTCAATGAATTTTTTAAAGACGAGCTTCCTGTGAACATGGATGTGCTCATCGCCGGGGCCATACTGGCAGATGTAGGGAAGTTGCTGGAATATGAGCTTGACGACAATGGCAAAGCCATTCAGGGTAAGTACGGAGAATACCTGCGGCATCCATTTTCAGGGGTTTCCCTCGCGGAACAATGCAGCATACCGGCGGCGGTGTGCCATATCATCGCGGCACACGCGGGGGAAGGCGACCTGGTGAAGCGTTCTGTTGAAGCTTATATTGTTCATCATGCTGATTTTATGACTTTTCTTCCCTTTAAAAGCAGACTGAAATAAGACATGACTATAATTGAAAAAATTCTGGCATCCCATTCCGGGAAAGATTTTGTCGCACCAGGGGAAATTGTGGATGTGACCATCGATGTGCGCCTGGCCCGTGATTTTGGCGGCGCAGGGGTGGTAAAGAACTTGGAAATGAACAACCTGCGCATTGCCGATCCGAAAAGGACCTTCTTTACATTCGACTGCAATCCCACCGGTTCGGATCAGCAATATGCGGCCAACCAGCAGAAATGCCGTCTGTATGCCCGGCAGAACAACATTACTGTCTATGACATCAATGCCGGCATTGGTACACATCTGGCCATCGACGAAGGCCTGGCAGTCCCCGGGTCCACCCTGGTATCCACCGATTCCCATGCCAATATACTGGGGGCTATCGGCGCCTTCGGGCAGGGCATGGGTGACCGCGACATTGCAGCAGCCTGGTCCCGAGGCGCCGTCTGGTTTAAGGTGCCGGAATCAGTTCGCATCCTGCTTACCGGTGAAAGGCCAGATAGCTTGTCAGCCAAAGATATAGCCCTGAACCTGTTGAAGCATTTTGGTGCTGACGGCCTCCTGGGATATTCTGTGGAACTGTATGGTGAAGAAGTGGAGGCACTCTCCCTCGATGAACGGATCACCATTTCATCCATGGCTACAGAAATGGGCGCCATTGCACTGTTATTTCCACCGTCGGAAGAGGTGGTTACCTATTGTCAATCCCGTTCCTACCAACCTTTTCAGCCTGTATATGCAGATCCGGATACCGGGTACAGCCAGACTTTCGAGATACCTTTAGGTACTTTCGAAAGGGCGATAGCTCTTCCGGGTCAGCCGCATGACGTGGTTTTTATCAGTGAGGTTAAGGGTAGGAAGATCGATTCGGTGTTTGTCGGCAGTTGCACCAATGGCAGGATGGAGGATATGCGCACCGCGGCAGAATTGTTAAAAAAGCGTAAGGTCGCACCTGGTGTGGTGCTGAAAATTGTACCGGCCACCGATGAGATCTGGAACATATGTCTGAACGAAGGATTGATCGAGATGTTTAAAACCGCAGGGGCATTGGTTGGCAATGCCGGATGTGCCGGGTGTGCCTCGGGACAAATCGGCCAGAACGGACCCGGAGAAAAGACCATCAGCACCGGTAACCGAAATTTTGAAGGAAAGCAGGGTAAGGGAGAGGTTTACCTGGCTTCGGTAGCTACGGCCATTGCATCGGCCATTGCCGGACATATCACTACTGCCAATGACATACCGGCAGAACCATCTGTATTTAAAACGGTTCCAGGCAGGGACCACCCGGTTGCCACACCGGAGGTGCCGGCCACCGAAAAGAAAATGGTATTGGAGGGCAAGGTCTGGCTGGTGATGCGCGACAATATTGATACTGATATGATCTTTCACAACCGGCATCTGGCGGTAACCGCCATCCAGGAAATGGGACAATACACCTTCGGCAACCTCAAAGGCTGGGAGGATTACCCGAAACGTTCGGAGCGCGGGGATATCATTATTACAGGTAAAAATTTCGGAGCCGGCAGTTCACGGCAACATGCCGTAGATTGCTTCAGGGCGCTGGATAATCAAGCCATACTGGCAGCCTCTTTCGGTGCAATTTATGAGCGCAATGCCATTAATGCCGGTTTCCCGGTGCTGACGTACAACGATTTGTCGACCTTGCACCTGGAAAACCGGGATACCGTCATCCTTGACCTGGAACAGGGAACCCTGACCAATAAAAAAAATGGTAAAACTGTTTCTTTGTCCCGATTCTCTGAGGTACAGCGAATGATTTATGAAAAGGGGGATTTGCTGTTGATTTAAGATTCAAGATGTAAGATTCAAGATTGAAGAATGAGTATACTATGGGAAAACAGACATTTGTAGAGAAAATATTCAGGGCACCGGCCGGAAGTATTATATTTTCCAAGCCCGATATTATCTTAAGTCACGACAACACCTCGAGCATCGAAAGCACCTTCCGCAAAATGGGCGGAGACAGGGTCAAAGATCCGGATCAGCTGTTGATCGTACTCGATCATAATGCCCCGCCCACTAACAGCAAGCTGGCGAACGATTATCAGCAGATCAGGAATTTTGTGCGGGATCAGGGTGTCAGGCGTTTTCATGATGCCGGGGAAGGCATCTGCCACCAGCTGATGGCCCTTTATGCCCGTCCGGGCATGGTCATCGTGGGCAGCGACAGCCATACCTGCACGGCAGGGGCCTTTAATGCCTTTGCCACCGGTATCGATCGCACCGAGACAGCCGGATTATGGAAGCAGGGGGAGACCTGGTTCAGGGTGCCCGATTCCATCAGGATTACCTTACGCGGGCGTCTGCCCGAAAATGTGTATGCCAAAGACCTGGCCCTTTACATTATTGGCATGATGGGTTCCAGCGGGGCTGATTATATGTCGGTGGAATATCATGGGGAGGGAGTAGATACGCTTTCTGTAGCGGACAGGATGACCATCGCCAACCTGGCTTCGGAAATGGGGGCAAAAAATGCCGTATTCCCGGCCGACAGGATGCTTTGGGAATTCCTGGGAGAGAAAAGAGAAGGCGTTTGGTCGGATCCGGATGCCGTCTACTTGCAGGAATACAATATTGACCTTTCGGGGCTGTTTCCGCTGGCCGCCTGTCCACACCACGTGGATCACGTGAAGAGCGTGGATGAAATTGCCGGTACTCCGGTTGCCCAGGCCCTGATAGGCACCTGCACGAACGGGCGCCTGGAGGATCTACGCATTGCCGCAGCGCTGCTCAAGGGCAAAAAGATACGGCATGGGGTTCAGTTGCTGATAACCCCTGCCTCGCGCGATATTTACCTGGAAGCCGCAAGGGAAGGACTGGTTGAGATATTCCTGTCGGCCGGAGCCATTCTGCTCACCCCTTCGTGCGGACCTTGCCTGGGAACGGGACAGGGTATACCGTGTGACGGCAGCAATGTAATTTCTACCGCCAACCGTAATTTCCTGGGCCGTATGGGCAATCCCAAATCCTTTATTTACCTGGCCTCCCCGGCCACGGTGGCATTATCTGCGCTTCAGGGTGTGATTACTTCACCCGCGGAAGGCCATGGAAAGGTTTTTCCACACCAGACCAAACCAACCTCCACAATTGTCATAGGTGCATCCGACGATCGTTACGCCCACGGCGTATGGAATTATAAGGATGCTGATAACCTGAATACAGATCAAATGTTTGCCGGTAATCTGACCTATGAAGTCAGCAGTGCCCAGCCGGAGAAAATTGCGCCACATCTTTTCAAGGGTTTCGACGAGAGTTTTACCGGCAGGGTGCAACGGGGTGATATCATGGTTTGTGGCGCGAACTTCGGGTGCGGCAGTTCACGGGAGCATCCGGCGGTGGGACTGGTATACCTTGGCATTCAGGCGGTACTGGTCAAATCGGTGTCCCGGATCTTTTTCCGGTCGGCCGTGAACCAGGGATTGCCTATACTGGTGGTTCCCGAAGCTGTAGACGCCTATCAGCAAGGGGATAGGGTGGAGCTTGACATGGGTCGCGGCAGTATTGCTATCGCCGGTAGAATATTTAATTTTAATCCTTTGCCGGAAAAATTACTGGGTATACTCAAAATGGGAGGCCTGGCGAACTGGATTTTGAATCATCAAACGCTATAACCATGAAAAACGATTATGGTATCGGACAGGTGCTGAAAGCACTGAAGATTGAGTCTGTAAACCGGGGACTGTGTACGGGTACTACCTGGATCGACACTGCCGGGGACGTGCTCACCTCGTATTCACCGGTTGATGGCAGTGCCATTGCCGGCATCAAACAATCAACACGGGCCGATTATGACAGTGTGGTCGCGAAGGCTGCAGCGGCTTTCAAGGTATGGCGGACCATACCGGCTCCAAAGCGTGGGGAGGTGGTACGGCAAATAGGCCTGGAACTTAGAAAATACAAGGAACCTCTCGGGAAACTGGTGTCCTGGGAAATGGGCAAGATATACCAGGAAGGTCTGGGTGAGGTGCAGGAGATGATTGATATTTGTGACTTTGCCGTGGGCCTTTCGAGGCAGCTGTATGGTTTGACCATGCACTCCGAACGTCCCGGGCATCGTATGTACGAACAGTATCATCCGCTGGGAATCGTCGGCGTGGTGTCCGCCTTCAATTTTCCGGTTGCCGTATGGTCATGGAACGCCATGATTGCCCTTGTTTGCGGTGACGTGGTGCTGTGGAAGCCCTCCTCCAAAGTGCTCCTGTGTGCAGTGGCGGTTCATAACATCATATCCAGGGTACTGGCGGAGAATCATGTGCCTGAAGGTGTGGTCAACCTCGTGGCCACCAGTTCGCGCTACCTGGGGGATGATCTTTTCACGGATAGAAGCCTGCCGTTGATCTCATTTACCGGATCCACCAGAATCGGCAGACAGGCAGGGCGCCTGGTTGGCGAACGGCTCGGCAGGACCATCCTCGAACTCGGAGGTAACAATGCCATCATTATAACCCCAAAGGCCAACCTGGAACTTGCCCTGAGGGCAGTGTTATTCGGTGCGGTTGGTACAGCCGGTCAACGTTGCACCTCCACCAGGAGGATCCTGTTGCATGAATCGATCTATGACAATTTCAGGGCCAGGCTGGTAAAGGCTTATACGGGACTCAAGATCGGCAATCCATTGGATCCTGGAAATCACGTTGGACCCCTTATTGACCGGCAGGCTGTAACTTCCTTTATGGAAGCTATCGAAACGGTTAAAAACTCAGGCGGTTCTATTCTTTTTGGCGGCACCAGGGTGACCCGGGAAGATTGTGCTTCGGGCTGCTATGTTGTGCCATGTATAGCCGCCGTTGAAAATCACTACTCCATCGTTCAGGAAGAAACCTTTGCTCCCTTGCTTTACCTGATCCGGTATTCTACCCTCGAGGAAGCTATTCTTCTTCATAATTCCGTGCCCCAGGGACTTTCATCCTCTATTTTTTCGAATGACCTGCAGGAAACTGAAATATTCCTGTCTCACGCCGGTTCTGATTGCGGAATTGCCAACGTTAACATCGGAACGTCGGGGGCGGAAATCGGCGGCGCATTCGGTGGGGAGAAGGATACCGGCGGCGGCCGGGAATCGGGGTCAGACGCCTGGAAAGCCTATATGCGCCGGCAGACCAATACGATTAATTTCAGTAAGGAGCTGCCGTTGGCGCAGGGGATAGAGTTTAATATCAGTGACTAGTGACTGGTGACTGGTGACTAGTAAATAACGATACCTTTTATATGAAAATTGGCATATTAAGAGAAACCAGGATCCCGCCTGACAACCGGGCACCCTTATCGCCTGATCAATGCAGGCTCATCGAAGATGAATTCCCGGGAGCGCAGTTGATCGTGCAGCCTTCCAGCCACCGTTGCTTCAAAGATTCGGCCTACAAGCAGCAGGGCATTCAAGTGCAGGAGAATCTCGATGAATGTGACGTTCTGCTGGGAGTAAAAGAGGTTGATCCAGGGATGCTGGTTCCCCAAAAAACATATATGTTCTTTTCCCATACCATTAAAAAGCAGGATCATAATAAAGGTTTGTTAAAATCTGCACTGGATCGGCAAATCAGGTTGATCGACTATGAAACCCTTACCGACAGCAAAGGGATAAGGATTGTTGGTTTCGGGCGATGGGCTGGTTTGGTAGGCACCTACAATGGATTAAGAGCCATGTGCATCAGGATGGGTTTGCGGGAAATACCCCTGCCCCAGGATTGCAACGGATTGGATAAAATGGTGAAACAGGCCTCCTCTGTGAAACTGCCTTCCTTGAGAATTGCCATGACCGGCGATGGCAGAGTGGCTGGCGGTTCTGAAGAAATGCTAAATTCCTTTGGCGTTCAAAAAGTTACCGTAGAGGACTACCTTGCCCGACGAAATTTTGATACGCCGGTTTATGTACAGCTCGACCCTGAGAAATACAACCGACACAAGGCAGGCAAAACCTTCGATCTGTATCATTTTTTCAACAATCCCGGGGAGTATGAAAGCAATTTCAACCGTTTCTGCGATAAGACAGACATCCTGATCATGGCAGCATATTGGGACCCGGCGGCACCTGTGTTGTTTACAGCAGAACAGGCTGCCAATGAACATTTCACCATTAAAGTTATTGCCGATATTACCTGTGACCTAAACGGATCGGTTCCCTCAACGGTTAGAACCACTACTTTTCAGCATCCCTATTATGATTATAATCCTTATACCGGAAAGGATGAGGAAGCCTTCAGCCGGGATGCCAACATCACGGTAATGGCCATAAATAACCTTCCAAACGGTTTGCCGGTGGAGGCCTCCATGGATTTCGGCCATAATCTTATTAAAAATGTTCTTCCCTACCTTCTTTACGGTGATAATGAGAACATTATTGCCAGGGCCACCATAACCGACGGAGGGAAACTTACCGCTGATTACCATTATCTGGCCGATTGGGTGCGTGAGCCAGATTAAAACACAGCTTATGAAAAAAATTCTCATTATTGGAGCTGGTCGCTCTACTTCAGCTTTGCTTCGGTATCTTGAGGAGCATGCACAGAAACACAACTGGGAAATCACGGCTGGAGATCGTGATGTCCGGTCGGTTCAGTCCAAGGTATCACCTTCCACCCGGGCCATTACGCTGGATGTATTTCAGGAGGATCAGCTTAATAGTGAGGTTCAGGGTGCCGATATTGTCGTGTCCATGCTCCCGGCAAGGTTTCACCCTGTGGTGGCACTCTCCTGTCTGAAGTACTCACGGTCGATGCTCACGGCTTCCTATGAATCAGAAGAGATGTCGGAAATGTCAACACGGGCAAAGGCACAGGGCATTCTTTTCCTGAATGAACTGGGGGTTGACCCCGGGATTGACCACATGTCGGCCATGCGGGTAATTAACCGGATCAGGGAGGCAGGGCATGAGCTGATGTGCTTTGAAACCTTTACCGGCGGGCTGATTGCTCCGGAATCGGATAACAACCCCTGGCATTACAAGATCACCTGGAATCCCAGGAATGTGATACTGGCAGGGCAGGGCGGACCCGCTCGCTTTATCCAGGAGGGCAGATACAAATGCATTCCTTATCACCGGCTTTTCCGTCGCACCGAGGTGATCGATATTGAGGGTTATGGGAAGTTTGAGGGGTATGCCAACCGGGATTCCCTGAAATATATTGAAAAATATAACCTGCAGGATGTTCCCACGGTTTTCAGGGGAACCTTAAGGCGTCCGGGATTTTGCAGGGCCTGGGATGTTTTTGTACAGCTGGGTGCTACAGATGATTCCTTCACGCTGCAAAACACCGAGGATATGACTTACAAGGAATTCATCAATTCATTTCTCTATTACAGCAGGGAAGATCCGGTAAAGACCAAGTTATATCAATACATGCACATCGACCAGGATTCGGACGTCCGTGAGAAACTGGAATGGCTGGGGATCTTCGACAATACCAGGATCGGCCTCAGAAATGCCACGCCGGCCCAGATCCTGGAGCATATCCTTTGCAGCAAATGGGCCCTCGAGCCCGGGGATAAGGACATGCTGGTGATGTGGCATAAATTCATTTATCGTCCTAAAGACCAGGATCCCACCCTGCTCACCTCTTCCTTGGTGGTGATCGGCGACGATCCGGTGAATACCGCCATGGCTAAGACAGTAGGCATTCCGCTGGGTATCGCCACAAAAATGGTGCTTACCGGGCAGATCCGGCTGACAGGCGTTTATATACCCACTATTAAGGAAATCTATGAACCCATATTGCAGGAACTGGAGGGATATGGCATAGGTTTCAGGGAAAAGCATACCGTTTGGAACGGGGAGTAGCATTTCTTTTTCTATGGGCATATTCGTATACCTGGAGTAATGCCCTTCCGTCGTGGTAACAACTTTTCCACACGTGAGCTTTTCGCTGGTTCCTGCTATCGGGACTTATGTCCAGCCCGTTGTTATACCACCCGCCATACTGGCGGTCTATCAATTCCTGCCCGATATAGGACCACATTTTTTGAAAGGCTTGCTGGTAAAGGATTTCTTCAGGATATAATTCCCCGAAAAGGGCCAGGGCATGCCAGGCTTCGGCCTGTGCCCACCAGGTTTTGGTGCTGTCAATGATCTCCAGCTTATTTTCGGGCGAGATCACATAACCTTTGTCAAACAGACCAAAGTAATCCTGGTCGAACCCGAATGCAAGAGTATGATCGATCAGTTTTCTGGCAACCTGCAGGGTTACAGGATCGGGTTTCCCATAAAGGGTCTGTGAAGCATCCACCAGCAGGTAGGCCGTTTCAATATCATGACCGAAAGAAACATGATCAAGATAACGTTTATCCTCGAGGCTTTTCCCAGAGGAGTCATTGGAACCAATTGGGGTCCAGTTCTCGGTAAAAAACAAATGCAGGTAACCGTCAGGATCCATCATGGTGTCCCTTATCAGGTCAAGCATTTCCTTCAACCTGGTCCTGACAGGTTCCTCCGGCAACACCTTATAAGTGCTGGTTAAGGCCTCCAGCAGGTGTATACTGGTATTCTGATCTTTTCCACCGGGACTGAACCAGCCGGCGCGTTCAACAGCCTCCTGTGAAGAGAGTCCGGTTTCAGCCAGATTTTCGGGTATTATGATGCTGAAGTATCCCCCATATACCGGATCATGTGCGGAAGTTTCGAGCCAGCTGAAGGCGGTCCTGATCCAATCCAGCACTGCAGGATCTTTGTTGATCCTGGCATAGGCTGACAGGGCGAAGAGCGCAAAGGCATTCCCATAGGTCAGTTTGTAGGAAGGGTCAGTCAGCTGGGATGCATCAGGATAATAATACTGGTAGAATCCGCCACTTTCAGCATCCCACATACAACCGGTGAGAAACTGATAACCATGGTCGGCCGCTGTGCGGTAAACCGGATTATCGGGGAAGACCGCTGCAGCCCTGGAAGCAGTCCACAATCCACGGGCCTGGGTTACCAGCATTTTTTCCTGTTGCACCGGCCGGGTCCAGTCGTATTCAAAGTTTGTCCAGTAGCCGCCATGAATCGTGTCGATGATCCGCGGGTACCAGGTCTGCAGCAGGCTGTTGAGTTCGAGGTCTATTTCTGATATTGCTATTCCGAAATACCGACCGCTGTCAGGTGACTGTTTGCATCCCGTCATAATGCCGGTTATGACCAGGGAAAACATACTGATACAGAGCGTTCGGGTAAAACGTTTCAAAAGCATTTCTGAAATATTTTCATTCATGAAAGTTAGGAAAAATAGCATTACTTTGGTTCAGGCATTCATAAGAATCAGGGGGGAATCCTTTCTGAACGGTCAAAAGTTAAATATCAAGATGAAAACCCTGACATTTTTTCTGCTTGTTTCGGGTTTGATGGTTGCCGGCCGGGGACAACATCCTGGCAGCGGAACGGCAAAAGAAATGGCCGCCGTCAGGGGATACCGGAACTGGTATATCGGTTCTTACCGTTGTGGCCTGTTTGTGCCACCGGATTATGATCCCGGCAGGTCCTATCCTCTGGTCCTTTACCTGCACGGATACACCGATACAGTGACACGCGATATGATATGGTATCACGACCCCATCCTTTCAAAGGACCCGTGCATTGTGCTCACACCCCGATGTCCGAAAGACGAAACCGAAGGCTGGGGTACCAGTTTTAATGACAGGACCAGTCCCATGATGGCCAAAACCTACAAAATGGTTGAAATGGTTGAAAAGGTCTTTAACCTGGACCCCGACCGGTATTACATTTACGGTACCTCCATGGGCGGGTTTGGTACCTATGGCGTTATCCGGAAGAACCCGTACAGGTTTGCGGCAGGCTTCGTTTTGTGTGGCAATGGCAATGTTGATATGGCTCCTGTGCTGGCCGGAATACCATTCTGGATCTTCCATGGTTCCAATGACAGTATAGTTTCAGTGCTGCCCACGCGGGAACTCTACCGTGCGGTGATCAATAGCGGTGGTCGTCAGATCCGGTATACCGAATATGAAGGAGCAGGTCACAACATGTGGGATTATACCCGCAAGGAAACCACGCTGTTCTCCTGGTTGCTGGCACAACGGCGTGGATCAGTCCATGGTGCGCCTGATCCTGTTAAAGGATTCACGGGAACATTAAAGGGAAAGAAAGTCTGCCTGCAATGGGAAGTGCCTGCCCGGTCCACAAATCCTTCGGATGACGACATCTGGTTTTGCCGGATATACAGGAACGGCAAGCTACTTAAGGAGGTTTACAACGACCAGGATAGTTTCACAGATCCCTGGATTTTGCTCAACCATACATATGCCTACCAGATCGCGGCAGTAAACTACTATTTTCAGGAATCCGGATTATCTGCGCCTGTCTCTTTTGTAATCAATCCGTAACTATTAAAAAAGACCATTTTTTTTGCAGGGGAAAAATTTTCTGTTTATTTTTGTATAGATACTAAACAAAAAGAGTAATGAATAAAGAATTGCATTCCATAATTGATCTTTTCATCAGGATCCTGCACCTCTATTCGGTCCTGGACAAAAAACCAAAAGACTTCGGCACCGGTGATCTTTTATATGTAAGTGAGATTCACGCCATACATGCCATAGCCAGCAATCCGGAAATAAACCTGACCCAGCTGGCAGAACTGTCGGGTGTAACCAAGGGGGCCATTTCGCAAATGGTTAAACGGTTGGTCAGCAAACGGTACATAGCCAGGTACAAGGTCAGGAATAAGAAAGAAGTAAATCTCAGGCTCTCGGACAAGGGTTTCCTGATCAATCAGCATTATGAGAACTTTGAGAAGGAGCGGTTTGTTTTTGCAGAAAAGTTATATGAAAACGCATCGCAGGGAGATATTACCCTCATCAGAAACCTCTTCGGGATCATTTATGAAAACATGAAGCAAATGGCAGAAATTAACTAATATTTAGTATCTAAACTATATTGCTATGAAATACGTCCTTGTTCTGTTTTTGATTATACTGACCCCGGTAATTTCTGCCCAGCGTATCCTGCAGGACTACATTACCCTGGGTCTTGAGAGCAACCTGGCATTGAAGCAAAAAGAATCAGGATACAAGGTAAGTCTTGAGGCGCTGAAAGAAGCCAGAGGAATGTTTTACCCATCTGTTACTTTGAATGCGCGTTATACAGTTTCCGAAGGCGGACGTGCCATATACTTTCCGGTGGGCGATTTGATGAACCCGGTATATGAAACATTGAATCAGCTTACTGGTTCCACTATGTTTCCTCCGGTTGAGAATCAGCAGATCCTGTTTTTGCGTCCCACGGAACATGAGACCAAAGTAAGGATGGTTCAGCCGGTGTTGAATACAGATGTGTATTATAATGCAAAAATCAGGAAAGAGCTGGTGGTTACTGAGGGAACCGGTATTGACCAGTACAAAAGGGAGCTGATCTATGAGATCAAGAAAGCCTATTACAATGTGGGCATGACAGTGAGCCTTGTGGAAATGTTAAAGGAAACAAGGTTATTGCTGCTCGAAAACATAAGGGTGAATACCCGGTTGTATGAAAACAGCAAAGTAACCAAGGATTACTTGCTTCGTTCACAGACAGAACTGAGCAAACTTGACCAGCAGATGCAGCTGGCTTTGAAAAACAAGCAGGTAGCCGGGGCATATTTCAATTTTTTGCTGAACAGGTCCCTGTCGGACAGCATCATCGTGGAGGCCCCGGTGGTTTCGGAGATGCCTGAACAATCGCAGGATTATTTCACCCGGCAGGCTATTGAAACCCGCGAGGAGATCAGGAACCTGGAGAATTACAGTGATATTTCCGATCTCAATACAAAAATGTACCGTTCCTCCGGATTGCCTTCTGTGTTTCTCCTCGCCGATTATGGCTATCAGGGGGAGAACTATGAGTTCAACAAGGATCAGGATTATATGCAGGCATCGCTGGTCATGACCTGGGATCTATTCAACGGATTGCAAAACCGTTCAAAAATCCGGCAATCGCTTGCCCAGAAAGAGATCATTGAGCATAAGCTGGATGAGGTCAGGAGCCAGGTAGAACTCCAGGTGATCACGGTGATGAGCGAACTCAGGGCTACTGAAGCCGCCATCCGGGCGGCTGAAGATCAGGCGAAAAGCGCCCGGGAGGGTTTCAGGCTGGTTAACCGCAAGTACGGGGAAGGGCAGGCCAGCCTGGTTGAATTCCTCGATGCCAGAAGTGCCATGACCCAGGCCGATGCCAGCCTGATTGTCCTGCGGTATACTCATTTATCCAATCTGGCTGAATTTGAGAAAACAATATCGGGTTATCAACAACAATAAATCACCGCATATGAAAAAAAACTATGTTATTGCCGTCATTATCCTGTGTTGCCTTCTTTCATGCAGACAGAAAGCCCCTGAAGAGGCAGCTGTAAAAAGGACACCTGTAAGGGTTGCTGATGTTCAGCGTGAAAAGCTGAGGCTTACTGTAACAGCCGGTGGTATTGTTGTTCCGGCCCAGGAAATCAAACTCTCCTTCAAAACGGGAGGTATCATTGCGGGGATATATGTTAGTGAAGGGGCAAGGGTCAGCAAGGGAGAGGTACTTGCAGTACTTAACCTTTCGGAAGTTGATGCTCAGGTAAAGCAGGTTTTGAATGCCTATGAAAAGGCGGTACGTGATTACAACCGCGTGAAGAATCTTTACACCGACAGTGTAGCCACACTGGAACAATTGCAGAATGCTGAAACAGCAGTGAGTGTGAGCAAGGCAGCTCTCGAAGCCGCGAACTTCAATCTGGAGTATTCACGGATTGTCGCACCAGAGCAAGGAACTATTCTGAAACAACTGGCAGAGACTGATGAGATTATAGCTCCCGGTTTTCCTGTTTTCCTTTTCGGGGCCAGCGGGAAAGGCTGGAAGATCAGGACAGGTCTTGCAGATCGTGATTTTGTCCGGATTAACCGGGGTGATACAGCCCTCGTTACTATGGATGCTTATCCCGGTGAGACTTTAAAGGCCACAATCAGCCAGGTAAGTGAAGCAGCCAATCCCCAGACCGGCACCTATGAGATTGAGCTGGATCTGCAGCCTACCGGCCACAAGCTGGCATCCGGATTTGTTGTCAACCTGGAAATATTCCCTGGAAAAGCAGACAGTTGCATTTATATACCGGTGCAGGCGATGGTGGAAATGGATGGGAACAGAGGATTCGTGTTCACGGTGGATGATTCCATGAGGGCTAAAAAAGTTCAGGTCAGCATTATCCGGATATTTCAATCTTCACTGGCAGTATCGGGCGGTCCCGATCTTTCCGGCAGGATCATTACTGAAGGCGCTGCTTACCTGTCGGATGGAGATCCGATAGTCCTTGCTGATTAAAGCTATGGAAAGCACTTGATAACAAAAACGTCATGAAAATCACAGAAATATCGGTCAAGAACTACCAGTTTACACTGGTAGTCTTCCTGTTGCTGGTTGCTTTGGGGGTTTATTCTTTCTATTCGATCCCGCAATCGGAGGACCCTGAGTTTGATGTTCCCGTAATTCCCATATATGCCATATATCCCGGGGCATCACCGGTTGATATGGAAAAGCTGGTGGTTGACAAGATTGAGAAAAGCCTCAGTGAACTCGAGGATATCAATAAACTCGAAAGCACCATCAAGGACGGCGTGGCTGCAGTGGTGATTGAGTTTACCTCCAACGTCGACCCTGATAAAAAGTTTGACGAGGTGTCGCGACAAATTAATTCCATCAGGTCCTCCATGCCGCAGGATCTTTACAGCCTGGAGCCTGTAAAAATATCCGCCGGCAACACCAACATTATTCAAAGTGCCCTGGTATCTGACACTTATTCCTATAGCGAACTGGAGAATTATGCGAAAGATATCAGGGACCAGATCGCTACCATACCCAGCATTAACAAGGCCGAAGCGATAGCATTTCCCGAAAGGGAATTGCGCATTGCAATCGACCTGCCAAAGCTTTCACAACTCCGGTTATCATTAACACAGGTAATGGGTGCCATTCAGAGCGAGAATTCCAATATCCCGGGTGGCAGTGTTGAACTTGGCCCGAAAAAATTCAATATAAAGACCAGCGGGAATTATCAAAGCCTTGAAGAAGTTGAAAATACCATAGTTGGTTCGAACCAGGGGCAGGTAGTTTATTTGAAAGATGTTGCCCAGGTGTCATGGAGCTATGAAGATACGCGGTATATCGGACGATACAATGGGAAACGTGCGGTGTTTATAATAGCCAGCATGAAACAGCTGCAGAATATTCAACATACGCGCGACCAGATCTACAGTAAGTTTGATGACTTCGAAAAGGAGCTGCCTGCCGGTATCAAACTCGAAAGAGGATTTGACCAGGCAAAGAATGTGTCGGCCAAGCTGGGCCGACTGCTTTTCGATTTCCTGTTTGCGATCATATTGGTGCTGCTCACCTTATTGCCGCTTGGTCTCAGGGCCTCAGGCATTGTAATGGTATCAATCCCGCTTTCCCTCATGATCGGATTAACCGGGCTCTATTTCACCGATTTCAGCATTAACCAGTTGAGCATAGTGGGAGGTGTTATTGCGCTGGGATTGCTGGTGGATGATTCAATAGTGGTGGTGGAGAATATTTCAAGGTGGATCCGGGAAGGGCATAAGCCCTATGATGCCGCCATTCTGGCTACCAGGCAGATAGGTCCGGCGGTACTCGGATGCACGGCCACCCTCATCTTTGCCTTTCTTCCGCTGATGTATCTTCCCGGAATGGCCGGACAATATATGCTGGTGCTGCCGGTATCGGTAGTTTATGTGGTATTGGGTTCGCTGTTTGTTGCGCTCACGATCATTCCGTTTATATCGAGCCTGGTACTTAAGGGGAATGTCAGTCCACATGGGAATAAAGTGTTGCAGTTGCTGAACAGGGGAATCGACTTCACCTATGCCCGTGCTTTACAATGGTCACTGCGGAATCCGTCAAAGACAGTTCTGATGGCAGCATTATTCTTCCTTGCTTCGCTGGCTCTTATTCCTGTTATAGGCTTCAGCCTTTTTCCCAAGGCCGGCATGAGGCAGTTCCTGATTACCGTGGAAACCCCTAAGGGCAGCACGATTGGAGAAACCGACCGCGCGGTGCGGTTCATTGAATCTGTGGTCAGTCATAAACCCGAGATTGTATATTACATGTCGAATATCGGGAAGGGTAATCCTACAATTTATTACAACACTTTTCAGAAAAGTGAACAGAATAACCTCGGTGAACTGCTGTGCGAAATGAAACCTGCATCCCAACCTAAAATGATTGCGTTTCTTGATGACCTTCGTGACACGCTGAACACTTATGTAAATGCCAGGATCTATGTATATGAATTCGAGAATGGTTCTCCGATTGCAGCGCCTATAGCCATGCGGGTCATCGGAGACAACCTGGACACCCTTCAGGTATTGTCGGAAAGGATCGAAGCCATTATGAAGTCGGTGGCAGGGACTGTTTATGTTAAAAATCCGCTTGGCCAGTCACTGACCGATCTTAAGATCAATGTAAACAAAACCAAGGCAGGCATGTTTGGTGTTCCTGCCGTGGAAATCGACCGCACAGTCAGACTTGCTTTGGCAGGCATCATTGTGGGCAGGTTCAGGGAACCGGATGGCAATGAATACGCCATCAATGTCAGGTTACCGAAAGGGGAAGCCAATACGCTTGAGACCCTGGATAAGATCTATATTTCATCGCTCAGTGGTGCGCAAATTCCGCTTTCTCAGCTTTCGACCACCGAATTTGAGCAGTCACCTACCCTCATTGAGCATTACGACAAGGAACGTTCAGTAACGATCTCTTCATTCGTAAGAACAGGTTACAACACCGATAAGGTGACCAAAGCGATCCTTTACAGGATAAGGGATATCAGACTTCCAGCGGGTTACCAGGTAGTGCCGACCGGTGAAATTGAAAGCCGCCAGGAAAGTTTTGCCGGTATTGGATCGGCAATCCTGGTGGCCATTTTTGGAATTTTTGCCATCCTCATTCTTGAGTTCCGGACATTCAAAGGAACGCTTATTGTATTATCCGTAATTCCGCTTGGGGTAGTGGGCGGTATCCTCATGCTTTTCATCACCGGTTATACACTCTCCTTTGCAGCAGCCATTGGCTTTGTGGCACTCATAGGGATTGAAATAAAAAATTCCATTTTGCTGGTTGATTTTACCAACCAGCTCAGGAAGGGTGGGACTCCGCTTCATGAGGCCATCCTCAGGGCAGGAGAGATCAGGTTTCTCCCGGTCCTGTTAACTACCATGACGGCCATTGGGGGACTACTTCCCATTGCCCTGAGTAAATCAGGCATGTATTCGCCGCTGGCCTGGGTAATCATAGGAGGGCTGATCACTTCCACGCTGCTGGCGCGGTTGGTGACCCCGGTGATGTATAGGTTAATGCCACCTGAGGTATAGGGACGAGGGACGAGGGACGAGGGACGGGGGGCGGGGGACAAGGGACAGGGGACAAGGGACAGGGGACGGATCAACCAAGACACTGCACGACTGCATGACTGCATGACTGCACGACTGCACGACTGCACGACTGCACGACTGCATGACTGCACGACTGCACGACTGCACGACCGCACGACTGCACGACTGCACGACTGCAAGACTGCACGACTGCAAAACCACACGACACCCTTCAACTGATCTCCTTTCCCGACACCACCACATGCTCAACCTCGATTTTACCATACTTCGCCTCGATGAAAGGCTTCCCGCGTCTGAGCCCTGCCATGCCAAATCCTGTCGCCGTTGCAACAAAGCATTTGAAATCAATACCGATCCGGGAATCGATGAACAGGGTTTTGGTAACGGCATCATACTGCAAACCTGTGAGACCCTGAATCATGCCGTAACTCGACATGGCCCTGGCATACCAGTGGCCGCATTCATATTCGTCAAAAGGATTGCGGACCCGGCCGTCATAACGTTTCCTGCAGGCGCTTACAATTTCAAGACCCTCCCTGACATGCCCGGTAAGCATGAGGTGGGAGGCCACCTGGTATTCAATGCCCGTCCATACTTCATTGCTGTAAACGAAGGGAAGGGTAGGTTGTCCGCCTTTTGGCCAGGTACATAATAGCAAACCACCCTCTTTGCCATAGGCGTAACTTGCCCGTTGAGGATTGGCATGATCCGACAGATCGGATTTCAGGTTGTAACGATGCACCGATAGGAGGTGGCTCTCGATCTTGGCATTATCGAGGATTTTTCCCAGGCCACAAACCTGCGCCATCCACAATCCCAGCACCCCGTCGCTCAAGCAGCCGTTTCCATACTGGTACTTCGGACCTTCTTTCTTCAGAACTTCGAGGGCTTCAGCGGAATAAGTGGTGCCAATGCTCTTTTTTCCCAGTTCAACCGGATTGCCGGCATTCAACCCTTCCCACTGAACTTTTTGTATGAAGTACTCACCATTGAACAAGTCGTTTTCCATCTTCTGCCGGCCATTCTCAAGTAATTCCTTATACAGCAAGGCATCGTTTCCCAAAGCTTCTGAAAGTTGAACCCCCGCGGTAAGGGCGCCCATGTAAAACCCGGTACAAAGGGCATCAGCACCCCAGAATTCAATGTCATAGGTGTTGTGGTGGGGTTCTTCAATAGTCCCCGTATGCCGCGGATCCCATTGTGCAATGCAGTAATCCAGGCTGTTCTTCACGGCCGGCCAGAGCCTTCTCAGCCATACGGTATCACCGGAAATTCTCCATTCGCGGTAAACCTTCATGATTCCCCCCAGTTGTCCGTCAGCGGCAGCATACCAATCGTGCCCCGTTGCCCTGATCGGAAGGTTGGCCCTGAAATTCTGGTGTCCTTCAGCGTTTTGATCTACCAGGAATTCCGTTTCCCGAAGGGTCCTTTCCAGGTCGGGAAATAAATGCGGAATAGCCTGTGCGTAATTCCACACGTGCGTGCAGGAACCGTTGCAGCAGCCGCTTTGATCGTGACAACCTTCCCACGACCAGAGTCTGCCATCCTTTTGTCGTAAGACAGTCGGTGATTTCAGGATGGACAGGTTGGCGGAAACGGCCTCCAGGACCTCGGGAGGAAGATCCGAACCGAAAAAGGCATCAGAAAACAGCGATGTATTGGCTCTTATCTGCTGGTAGCCGGTCCGCCAATAGCGGGCTACCGCTTCTGCATCTTTGAACTGCCCTGAATACCAGGGTTCGTAGAAAGCTGCAGTGACGTCCGCAGGACAACAACCTGATCCCGGGTTGCATTTTGCCTTTTCAATAAGCTTGTTAGCTGTGGCATCATCGGGACCGGTGCCGATTCTCAGGTCGGAATGCGGAACATACCAGGCCATCATCACCCTGATGGTTTTTGATTCCCCGGGTTTTAGCCGGACAGGCACATACAGGGTTGCCCCCGTGGCCCCGGATGAGACCGGATTGGCAGGATTATGGCCTGCCGCAATACTTTTCCAAAGGACAGTTCTCCCGTCGAACCAGCCACCCCTGAACCAACAGTAATCAATTACCGCACCGGGTTCATCCGTGAAAACTGCAAATTCGCCTTTGTAGTGGGGTTTATCGGGGAAGCATTGCTGTTCCAGTATAAAGCCTTTGTCCATATACTTTATGGAGTCCTTTCCAACATAATCTCCTCCCCATTCACTGGGATCCTCCACCCGCATAAAGTTTTCCGAGCTGAAGGAGAACATGGCCTCTATGGCCTTTCCTGAAGTATTGGTAAAGGCGTATTCCACTCCTGCAACCGGTAAGCTGGAATTATAGGAGTCGCCGGGAATAAAAGGACTCCAGCCGGTGATATCCGTTTCCACAGGCATGTCGGGATCCGTCAGATGAACCGTCCCAAAGGGGAATCGCGCCACGAACGTGGCGTTTTCATGCCTGGGACATCCAAATAATTCAGATCCATTGGCAGTTCCGGGATTCCCATAGAGTTTCCAGCTTTGAACAGGCCCTTCGAGTATCCTCGCGGCGTTATCATAACCCTGCACCGAAAGTGCAGCGAACATGAAGGGCGTGTTGAAGGCATCGGGCTTATTCCTTACCGATACCGTGGAGAACGCACCATTGCCGTCGAGGCAGATCATTCCCGCACCGATACCGCCAAGGGGAAAGGCAATCCTGTTGAGGAAGTCACCGGTATAAGTACTGTTAAATTCTCTGTCTGGAGTGTCATGCCGGTTGCGGGAGCATCCTAGTAGAATGCATGTCATCAGGCAGACAACAAGGGATGTTTTCCTGTTCATATGGGTTTTCTTTTTAATAAGGAATAATATTAGCTAATTTTATTACATGATTCAACCATTCTTCCTTACGCTGTTTAACCTTTAAACCATTATTTATGAACCGAAGAACGCTTTTCACAGTCTTTTTAAGTCTGATCCCCTGGTTGTCTTTCACACAGAACACCTTTAATGGTATGGAAATGAATATGGGCAACCTCTACAGGTTATCCAACGCTCAGACCCGCTCCATAAGTCCGGAAAACTTCACCGGCGACAAGGGCAAGGGTGGTATGGCAACGCTGGAAAACAAGGATAAACCCAATATGGCTAACGCAGCTCATGCGGCACGCGATCTGGGGCAGGGATGGAAAGTCAATCCCTATATCAAAATAAAATCGGGTGAAACCATTACTATTGCTGAAATTACAGGATCGGGGGCGATTCAGCACATCTGGATGACGCCCACAGGGAACTGGCGCTTTACCATAATCCGGATTTACTGGGATGATGAAACAGAGCCTTCTGTAGAATGCCCGATTGCTGATTTCTTTTGCATGGGCTGGAATGAATATGCACCCCTGAGCTCGCTTGCCGTATGCGTTAATCCCGGAAGCGCCTTCAATTGCTACTGGACCATGCCCTTTCGCAAGAAATGCAAAATTACCATGGAGAACATCAACGATGCAGAAGGCATGACGCTCTATTACCAGATCGATTATACGCTAACGGACGTGCCTGCAGATGCAGGCTATTTTCATGCCCAGTACCGTCGAAGCAATCCCAATGAAACCTCGGTATATACCATTATTGACGGGATTAAAGGGAAGGGACAGTTTGTGGGAGTTTACCTGGCCTGGGGTGTCAATAATAACGGCTGGTGGGGAGAAGGAGAGATCAAGTTCTATCTGGATGGTGATACCAGCTTTCCAACCATCTGCGGGACAGGAACAGAGGATTACTTTTGCGGGTCTTACAATTTTGACCGGAACGGGAAGTATACCGAATTCTGCACCCCTTATTCCGGGCTTGTGCAGGTGATCCGTCCCGATGGGGCCTACCGCTCACAACAGCGTTTCGGGTTATACCGCTGGCATATCAACGATCCAGTGCGATTCGAGAAGGATCTTAAAATCACTATCCAGGACCTGGGCTGGCACCAGGCCGGAAGGTATCTGCCCCAGCAATCGGACATTGCCTCGGTATGTTTCTGGTATCAGGCACACCCGCATGCTAATTTCCCCAAGCTGCCTTCATGGAAGGAATTGGAGGTGAATTAGGGACAGGGGACAAGGGACGAGGGACGAGCACATTATTCTCTGCTGATCAGAAGAATGCGAATCGGCGGGGTAAGGGATTGGCCGTTGGCCGGGGATTGCTGTATTCTTTTTACCACCTCCATGCCCCGGACAACCCTGCCGAAGGCGGCAAATCCCTGACCGTCGGGATTGCGTTGTCCCCCGAAGTCGAGTGACGGCTGATCACCGATACAGATGAAAAACTCGGTGGTGCCTGAATCAGGGTCACTGCGGGCCATGGAAAGGGTGCCGTTGAGGTGCCTGAGTCCAGTCAGGCTGGTCCGTTCCAGGGGTATGGGTATGATATCCACCGAATCAAGACTGCCGGCATGAAAACCTCCCTGGATGACTTCTATCCTGACACGGTTGTCTGGCTGATTGTCAAGGGTAACCGTCCGGTAGAAGGTACCTCCCTTTTCTCCGATCAGATCGATGTATGCCAGGAAATTGTCGCAGGTAACCGGAGCCTGCCGGCAATACAGCAGGGCATGTATGTCCCCCAGCGCAGTTTGAAAAACTATGCTGACGGAGTCCGCGGGATCCTGGGTATAAGCCGGCGTGGTCAACCCGGCCAGCAGGGACAATAACAGGAGGTATCTTTTCATGGCATCTGAACATCATTTTTTAAGGCGGATCACTTCAACTTCTTCCTGCAGCGCCTCGGTTTCCTTCTTTACCTGCCGGATAAAGGAATTATCGTCAATGGTACCCAGGGTGGCATGCATTTCCTCCTGATTCCTGAAAGTGGATTGCCGGAAAGGATTATCATAATCTTTTTTACGTGAGGCAAAAACCTGGTCGCAGATATGTTGTTGAATGGCGACTGTGCGGGTAAGGCATTCATCCCAATGTGACAGGGAAATTTGACTGGTGCCGGTAATTTCATACAGGGTTGCCCAGGCATGTTTCATTTTGTCTTTAGGGTATTTTTCCCAGAGTTCATCATACCGTTGATGAATTGCTGCCCATGAATCAAGTTTGCCCGTTCCGATATCAGAACGGAGTAAGTCCAGGTCTTTCTTCATCATGATCTGACCGCCCAGGTTGATCCACTCTTTTTCGCGCTCACCCTGCAGTTCCTCCCGCATGTCGGAAAACGATGCAGTAGGATGCAGGCGCATATAGCGGATCAGGTTCATTCCCACATAGTAGTGCAACATATCTTGATAGGCGTGATATGCCTGAAATGGCTTTAATATCAAAGTTTTACGTTTTGTGTTTTCCATGTTTTGTCCCACTACCTCAAGGCCGTTCATCAGTTGCCCGTCTCCCGACAGCAGTTTTTTACCCTGTTCTGCCAGCTGCTGATCATCGGGGCTTACTGATGTGGTACCTTGCAAATGCCGTGCAGCCTGGGCGGTCCATATTTCCATCAGCGTCATGGCAGAAAAGATCTCTTCCACCGTATCCGGAGCAAAGGGCTCAAATTCGATATGCTGGATCTTGGTCTTCCGGGAATCGCGGTTCTGAAACTTCCAGGAATTCCGGGCAAGGGCGTACATGTTGTAGAGCCACCAATAGGCTGGCATTACTTCGAGCTGATCCTGGTTCACGTTGTTATTCAACAAAGAAAAGGGCAGGGGAATATTCAGTTCGGCCGGATAATCAGATTTGGAAAGCAAAATAAAAGAAGCGAAGCGGCTGGAGTGTTTGACACTTGTACACAAGCCGGGCCAAAAGCCTCTTCCGGCCTGGATCTCGTTATCGTTGGCGCGGCTGTTGTGGTTTGAACCAATGGTAGCCCCTGCGGCCATATTGCTTTGTCCCATCACCACTGCAGCAATCAGGAAGGAATTGTTATGGTGCTGTTCATGCGCGGGAAAGATCAGGTTGTTCAGCACTTCACAGCAGGATATGGTCGAATTGTCACCCAGGAAGGAGTTGATCAGCCTAGCTCCGTATTTCAGACTGGAATTGTTGCCCAAAACAAAACGCACAGCTTTGCACCCATAAAAGATATGGCAGCCAAAGCCAATGATCCCGTTCACCAGTTCCACGCCTTCCCCGATTTGTGTTGGTTCCTGCTCGGAAGAATTGATGGTCAGGTTTTTGAGTTTATTGGCGCCCTTGATATAACAATTGGAACCGATCTTCACATCCTTCAATATCAGTGAATTCTTGATCACGCACTGACTGCCCGTAGTGCCATAGAAACCCCTGTGGTTGTCTATGGAATCCTGTGTGATTTTCAGCAGGTTCTCCTGAAGGCTGGCATCATCACGGTATTTTGACCATAAATAGGCATCGGCCGTAATCATGCCGTCAAAAGGCAGCACTTTACGGCAGCCGGTTTCATTCATCAGATCGAGCCACACCCTCACGCTTTCGGGTTCACCCTCTTTGATAATCCCATTGCCGAACTTGGCATGATCCGTGGTATCCATTTCATGCACATTAAACAAAATGCAGCGGTCGCCGATGATGTAATGGGCCAGGTAGTGGACATCATGAATGGCCACATCGTCGCCGATATCACAGGATACTATGAGGCTGTTGGTGATCCCGGCAGGAACCTTAAGATCATGGTGCTGCAGGATGACATTCCGCAGACGTCCGATCCTGATCAGGCCAAAGAACCGGGAGTTCTTGATCTGGTTGGCATCAAACTCTGTGGTGACCTGGATGTCATCCCAATCATCAGCTGTGTTGTTGTTCTTCACAAGTCTTTCCACCTCATCGGAACGCAGGTGCCGCCAACCTGACAGGGGAGGAATTATCTGGTTGTTACGCTGGTAATACTCATCTTTTCCTTCAGGAATGTATTCCATGGGGATGAATTTTTTCCCCATGTTTTCCGGCATTACGATTAAAACTTCATCCATGATTCAGACTTTTACGGCAGGTTTAACAGGTTGGTAAATAGTAAAGCGCTATCAGTATATATCCCACCCCTAAGATACTATGTCAGCGGGATATTACCAATACATTCATCATTTTACTGCTGCCGCATGAGTTGCAAGGCAAAATCAAGCACGGGATCCTTTCCATCCAGGAAATCCCGGATGCCGGGCCGGACTTCATGATCGGGAATGATTCCCCGGTTGGTATAAGGGTAATCCTTTACGGCCGTGTAGTAAGCCAGCATGGGAATACCCACATTGAGCCGGCTGTTGGGAAGCGTTACAATAACAAAAGTACCGCTGTTGTTTCCATAGTAACCGCCGCCGGTTTCTTCCCCGATAAATGTTGCCCGCTTCAGATAATGGGAAACGGCGGCAAATTCTGAGGTAACAGAAAAGCTCGCACCGTTGATCAGCACGCAGACCTTGCCTGAATAAGGGTGTTTTTGAGGTTTCTGCATCTTCAGGTTGCCGTTGTGTTTCCATTCATATTTGCCGGTTTCCGTTTTGGAGACCATAAGGCGCATGATGCCATAAAATTTGGGAAGGCGAGCATATTGAGAGAAAGAATACTTTTTATCGGTGGTGGTTTCCAGGCGATCGTAATACCTGAATTCTCTATCCATAAAGTAAGACAATAACAGGGATCCCCTCATATCATTGCCGCCTTCATTGTCCCTGACATCAATAATCAGCTGCTGAATTCCACGGGAATTGATTTCGGCAAAAGATTGTTTCAGAAACCGTTTGAAGCTTTCTCCTTCTGCATTCTCCCAGAAAGAAGCAATGGTAAGCAAGGCTGTCTTTTCAGCGGGATAAGTGAGACTGTATGGCTGGCGGGCCGGAGTTTGACTTTCATACCGGTCGACAGTTGATTTATCAATGCTCGAGACTTTAAGGTCCACCTGGTTCTTACCTTCGCTGCAGACCAGCAAAAAGCTGTCGGGGGCCTCATAGAGGTTGGCATAATAAGCACTGAAAAAGCGGCTCATTTCGATGTACTGGAATGTTTTACTGTTTCCGTCGGAGAAGAAACTTTGCAGCATTTTTTCAATGATGGCATGGACAGGATTGCCGTTTATGGAAATTACTTCGAGCCCTTTGGTGACAACCAGACTACTGTCATAGGCGCCTGTGATCCAGGCCCTGTCATCCCGGAAAAACAGTCTGAGCGGGAATACCTTGTTCTGTCCGTAGAAATAATTGTCTGACCAGTTGCTGTCGGGGTGGAGCTTGGTGTGACCGCATCTGATCTGCGCCACCACGGGGAGCAGCAACCGGTAAAACTCCTGTTGTGTCATGTTGTGATTGATACGGTTTTCTGTAGCGTTGAAAAGGCTGTCGATTTGTGCCTTTGAATTGTACCGGTACAAACCGGGATGGGCTTCCTGCAGGGCCTGCCGGAAAATACCAAAATCATCGCGGAGTTGGGATACAGTATAGCTGCTCTGTGCTGAAACCTGCATGATACCGAAAAAGCAGGCAACCAGACTCAGAAATTTAATATTAAAATGTCTCATGATCCAAAACAACTTAAAAGTTATCGTAGGACGTTTTCTCCCGATGAAGGTTACAACAGCATCATCCTTTATTTTGTTCTTCACCGGGGTCTGGCAGAATACCCTTGCTTCTATAAATCGGATGTATATGCCTTCGCAGAGTCTTACGGTTGATTTCAAACCAGATCCCGGCAAGAGCGGTGATGATGCCACCCAGCAACAAAGTAGCCGCAATGCCTATGCCACTGGCAATGCTCCCTGCCAGCAGGTTGCCGATGGGAACGGTTCCCATCAGGGCCATAGCATAAAAACTCATTACACGGCCCCGCTTGTCCTCGTCAGCCAGGGCATGCAGCATGGTGTTTATCGCGGCAATGGAGAGGATCATGGAAAATCCGGCAAAGAAAAAAGCGGCCAGGGAAAGATGGAGCGTATTTGAAAAGGAAGCCGCAATAATGGCCAGTCCCAGCACTATGGTTGAGAGGGAGATGATCTTTCCAAGTCCCAATACGGAATTGCGTGCAGCAAGATAGATAGCTCCTGCAAGTGCCCCGGCACCCAACGCCGACATCAGAAATCCCAGGGTGCCGGAACCGCCTTTAAGAATTTCTTTGGCATAGGCGGGCAACAGGACCATAAAAGGAAGACCTACCAGGCTCAACGCGGCCAGCGTGAGCAGCAAGGTTCTTATCGGTACCGACTGAAAAGTATAATGAAGGCCTTCTCTAAAGCTCTCCCGGAAGTTAACCGTTTTGAGCAATCTTGGTTTTTTGGGAATCTTCAGCAGCCAGAGGGCGATGATGACAGCAATGAAACTGACGGCATTGATCAGGAAACAAATCCCTTCCCCTACCAGCGCAATAGTGATTCCCGCAACGGCAGGACCTACAAGCCTGGCTCCGTTAAAGAGCGCTGAATTTAAGGCAATAGCATTGCCAAGGTCCTCCGGCTTGTCGATCAGGTCCACCACCAGTGATTGCCGGGCAGGGGCTTCAAAGGCACTGATAATGCCGAAAAGGATACTCAGGGTGAAAATGTGCCATACTTCAATGAATCCAAGCAATACCAGAAGGGCCATGGTCAGGGCCTGCAACAGGAAACAGCCCTGGGCAAGGATCATGATCCGCTGCCGGTTGAACCGGTCAGTCAGCACGCCTGTAAAGGGAGACAGGATGAAGTTGGGTATTTCAGTAGAAAAGGCGATGAAACCCAACAGAAATACGGATCCCGACAGCCGGTATACCAGCCAGCTCAGCGCAATATTCTGCATCCAGGATCCGGTGAGGGAAATGCCCTGACCCGTAAAGTACAACCGGTAGTTTCGGGAGCGAAGGGATGAAAAAATGCTCCTGATGTTCTCAAATTCTTTCAGTGAAATGCTCCTGATGATCTTATCCATGCCGGAAGTGAAATATTAGCTGTAAAATTAGAAAACGGTTTTAATTTTTGTAAAACAAATGGTTTTATATACTTTTAGGTCTTTATATAGAATCCTAAAACATAATGCCATATGAAAAACAGATTTAGCCTCAGTATAGCACAGCTGACTGATATAGCCAATGATCTTACCAAAAAGATCGTGACGGGTCTGGAGAAGGACGGTACGGAAATCAAATGTCTTCCTACGTATATTCATCCGAAAAAGGATGCCATTAAGGGCGATGCCACGGTTATTGACCTGGGGGGCACCAATTTCAGGGTAGCCACGGTTTCTGTGGGGCAGAAAACCACCATTCCCGGGTCGGCCGAAAGGGATATCACCGAAATGAAAAAGGACGGTTTCACCGAGGAGGATCTGCTGAGTGCACAGGCCAAGACTATTGAACAAATTGAAATACCCAAGGACACACCCATCGGGTACTGTTTCTCCTATCCCGCCAAGTGCCTGATCAATGGCGATGCGGAACTTATTAAATGGACCAAGGGCGTGCATATCAGCGAAATGGAAGGCAAGCCTATCGGCAAGCCCCTGCTCGACTACCTGAACAAGAACACCGGGAACAGGTTCAAAAGCATCAAGGTGCTTAATGATACCATCACCAGTTTGTTTGCTGGTCTGCTCAATCACGGGTATGATGCCTACATCGGCATCATCGTAGGCACCGGTACCAACATGGCTTCATTCTTCCCTTCGGAATACATTCCCAAACTCAGGGATACCAAAGTCTGGCAGGGCGAAACTCCTGTGAATCTGGAATCCGGCAATTTTTTTCCGCCTCACCTGACTGCCATGGATGATGCGGTAGATGCCAAATCCGACAATAAGGGCTTCCAGCGCTTTGAGAAAGCAGTTTCCGGCATGTACCTGGGACGGATATTCAGGGAGGCCTTACCGGGAGAGAAACTGGATGAAAATCTGAGCGCTGTTGATCTTTCCAGGATGATCAACAATCCTTTCCAATATAAGGAGGAGTATGTTGAGACCGCCTACCTGATTTACGAGCGCTCGGCTAAACTGGTGGCAGCTTCCTTGTCGGGATTGATTCAAAACCTCCACGCGGCCAATCCAAAAATCCGCCGTGTTCAGGTACTGGCAGAAGGCAGTCTTTTCTGGAGCAAGGTCAGCACCGGAAAGGCATCCTATGCCGATGTGGTGAACGCCAGCATCAAGGAAATCCTGAGCGCACTCGACCTCCCGGATATCGAGGTGACCATTGCACAAATGGAGAATGCCAACCTGATCGGTGCTGCTATGGCTGTATTATCATAACGCGACATTCCAATAACAACTAACTAATATCAACATATCATGAACACAACAAGAAGAACATTTCTTAAAACCGGTACACTGGCAATCGCTGGTGCTGCTGTGCTGCCGAAAAACATTTTTGCGGCACCGATGCCTGCAAAAATGGTTGGCGTGCAACTGTATTCCGTTCGTGATGACATGAACAAAGATCCCCTCGGATCATTAAAAAAACTGGCTGACATGGGATATGTTTACCTGGAGCATGCCAGCTATACCAACCGGAAATTCTACGGTTTTTCCGCTACCGAATTCAAGAAGATCCTGGACGATCTGGGATTGAAAATGGTCAGCGGGCACACGGTCATGGGTCCTCAGCACTGGGACGATACAAAGAAGGACTTTACCGATGCCTGGAAGTATACGCTTGAGGACGCCGCCGTTCTCCAGCAGAAATATGTGATCAGTCCCTGGATGGATGAGAGCATGCGGAACACCTATGACAACCTGAAGCGCTACCTGGATGTTTTCAACAAGTGTGGGGAACTGTGCATCAAATCAGGAATGAAATACGGCTATCACAACCATGATTTTGAATTCAGCCAGCGGCTGAATAATGAGCAGGTGTTCGATATTATGATGATGAATATTGATCCCAAACTTGTGGTGATGCAGCTCGACATCGGCAACATGTACAATGCCGGCGCCAAGGCGCTTGATATCGTAAAAAAATACCCGGGCAGGTTTGAAAACATCCATGTGAAGGATGAAATCAAATCCTCGGGCGGTGAAAGTGAATATGAAAGCACCATACTGGGTGAAGGCGTCATTTCCTGCAAGGAAGTTGTTGACCTGGCCACCAAGATAGGAGGAACCACCTGTTATATTATCGAACAGGAATCTTATCAGAACAAGACACCCATGGATTGCGTCAAAGAAGACCTGGCCATAATGAAAAAATGGGGGTATTAAAACTCCCCGGGTATAACGGCGGAACCTCGGGTTTCGCCGTTTTTTATTCATGAAACATGACCATGAAAAAAGACACGCTGCTGGAGGTCAAAGAAAAGGATCAGCTGTTGCCGTTTCTCATGCAACAGCTGAAACACAAGAACCGGGATAACGTCAAATCGTTGCTCCGGAAGAAACAGATTTGGATAAAAGGTGAAGCAGTTTCACAGTTCAACCATGATCTGCAGCCCGGAGACCATGTGGTGATCCGCTGGGAACTGGCGGAAGCCGGGGATCTTTACCGTGGTATCCGCATTGTTTTTGAAGACGATCATATTATCGTAATCGATAAGCAGGCAGGCCTGCTATCCATTTCAGCGGGCAGTGAACACAAAACGGCTTACAGCATCCTGAGCCAGCATGTTAAGCTTCAGCATCCTGCGAATAAAATATTCGTGGTACATCGTCTCGATCGGGATACCTCCGGATTGATGATGTTTGCGAAAAGTGAAAATGTTCAGACGTTACTGCAAAAGTCCTGGCAAACCAATATTCTTGAACGCACCTATATGGCTCTTGTAGAAGGTGAGGTTAAGGAGCAGGAAGGCACGATCCGTTCTTACCTGCTTGAAAGCAAGGCTTTTATCGTTTATTCCAGCCAGGATCCGTCCAGGGGGGAACTTGCCATTACCCATTTTAAAACCTTAAAAAGCAGTAAGGACTTTTCCCTCCTGGAAGTGCACCTCGAAACCGGGAAGAAGAACCAGATCAGGGTACACATGCAGGACATCGGACACAGCATTGCCGGAGACAAAAAGTACGGGTCCACCGGAAATCCTATTGGACGGCTCGGATTGCATGCCTGTGCGCTGGCTTTCACGCACCCGATAACAAGTGAATCCCACCGCTTCGAGTCTAAAATACCCGGAATGTTTCTTCGGCTGTTTAAATGATACAACGCATCGCTATCAACTCAGCAAACGCTATCTTTGCTTTCTTTGGCATAAGACGATGAGCAATTACCTTCTGGTAGAGAATGCTTCCAAATCATTTGGCGACATCAGTCTCTTCAACAACATTACTTTTCATGTGAATGAGGGGAGAAAGGTTGCCCTGATTGCAAAAAACGGTACAGGCAAAACAACCTTGCTGAATATACTGGCAGGGAAGGATTCGTTTGATTCCGGCAGCTTTTATATCCACAAAGATATTAAGATAGGATACCTCGAGCAGGATCCTCAGTTCGATCCCAGTCTAACTTTATTCCAGGCTGTATATGGGGCCTCCGGAGCGTTAATGGAAACAGTGCGCAATTATGAGCTCGCTTTGCATCTGCACCACCATAAGAAGCTGGAAGAGGCCACTGCCCGAATGGATTTTCATCAGGCGTGGGACCTCGATGCCAAAATTAAACAAATGCTGGGTATCCTCAGACTCACGGACGAGGATCAACTGGCAGGTACACTTTCCGGAGGACAGATAAAACGTCTGGCTTTGGCGGTGGCCCTGATAAACGAACCTCATTTGCTGATCCTTGATGAACCAACCAATCATCTTGACCTTGATATGATAGAGTGGCTGGAGGAATACCTGCAGAAATCACAGGTTACCCTGCTGATGGTTACCCATGACCGCTATTTTCTCGACCGCATCTGCAATGAGATTATTGAAATAGATGAGAAATCGGCCTTTTCCTACAAAGGGAATTATGCCCATTTTCTTCATAAACGTGATGAACGCCTGCTGAACAAGGCACAGATTACCGATAAAGCACAAAACCTTCTCCGCACCGAACTTGAATGGATGCGACGGATGCCTAAGGCGCGCACCACCAAGGCAAAATACCGCATAGATGCTTTTTATAATCTGAAAGAGCAATCAGAATACCGCCGCAATGATCGTCAGGTTGAGATCAATATACAGACATCACGTCTGGGTAAAAAAATTCTCATGCTCGAAAATATCTCCAAGCGATTTGACAACACAGTTATTCTCGACAATTTTTCCTACACCTTTTCCCGGGGTGAGAAACTTGGAATTATCGGGCGCAATGGCACAGGGAAGACAACCTTCCTGGATATCATCACGAACCAGCTGCAGCCTGATTCAGGTAAACTTGATCATGGCGAAACAGTTGTTTATGGTTATTACAGGCAACAAGGCATTGACTTTAAGCCCGGTCAGCGGGTCATTGATATGATGAGAGAAATTGCCGAAGTGGTTTCCCTGAGCGATGGCAGTCAAATATCGGTAATTCAGTTTCTCAATTACTTTTTGTTCACACCGGAATTGCAGCATGTACCGGTTGAGAGACTAAGCGGCGGAGAAAGGCGCCGTCTTTATCTGATGACCGTTCTTATGCGCAATCCGAATTTTCTGATCCTCGATGAACCAACCAACGATTTCGATATCGTTACGCTGAATGTACTCGAAGAATATCTTTCCAAATTCGGGGGTTGCCTGATTATTGTTTCGCACGACCGGTTTTTCATGGACAAACTCGTTGATCATCTTTTTATTTTTGAAGGGGATGGCGCGGTTTATGATTTTCCGGGAAACTATAGCGATTACCGTGCTTCTCTGAAGCAGCAGGAGATTGAGGAGCGCCGCAATGACAGACAAATCAAAACCCAGGCTGTTGAAACGGCAGTGAAAGAACCGGATAGAACGATAAGGAAAAAACTTACCTTCAGAGAGAATAAAGAACTGGAACAACTTACCGCTGAAATCGAAAAACTCGAAAAAGAAAAATCCTTACTGGAATCATCACTTTACAGTGGCACGTTAAATGCCGAAGAACTGGTGAGCCAATCACACCGTATCGGTGAAATCATCAGCTTAATTGACCAGAAGACCGAACGCTGGATGGAGTTAAGTGAATAGCAATACAAAGCACGACCGGAATTCAGGATTTTTATGCAGGAAGCAGAAGGTCGGCATTCCTGACCATTACTTTACCGGCCGGTATTGATCTCAATTTTGAAATTTATGACTATCAGCAATCAAGAATTCAATGATATAATTGATAATAAAAACTATAGCTATCACCATCATATCGCCCCGAATGGGGCTTGGATGATGATGCTTTTTGTTTTTCTACCGTAATGTCGCCCCGTATGGGGCTTGGATGAATATGCTTATTATTTGTCCTCCATCATATCGCCCCGCATGGGGGGCTCCTTTATGCTCATGATTGGCTGTGAAAGCACCAGAGGTGCGGTATTATGGTAGAAAAGGGATTATGTACAATAATTAAAAGCTCCGTAGGTGCGACATTATGGTTATTTTATTTATTACTGATAGTCATATTGAAATTTATTACAATTTGCCTTAATTTTACCTACACAGTGCCATTGAACCTGAATGTTTTATTGATTGAAGATCTACATCCAAAATATGGTTTGCATCCGGTGCAAAATGGTGGTGAAATCCGAGCTTGAAAAACTCGGATTGCATTACACAACTGTTGAATTGGGTGAAGCTGAAATCATTGAGGACATTTCAACAGAGCAGATTCAACTTCTGAGCAGAGCCCTCAGGAAAACCGGACTTGAGCTGATGGATGACAAAAAAAGCATCCTGGTTGAAAAAATAAAAACAGCTATTATTGAACTGGTTCATTATACCGATGAGCAGATTAAAGTCAACCTTTCCGATTACCTGAGCGAAAAACTCAATCACAATTATACTTATCTGGCGAATCTGTTTTCAGAAGTGAAAGGGACTACTATTGAGAAGTTCTACCTGACGCATAAAATAGAGAAGGTAAAAGAATTACTCGTGTATGATGAACTCAATCTTACCGAAATTGCGGATAAACTTCATTACAGCAGCGTGGCCCATCTTTCGAACCAGTTCAAGAAAATGACTGGACTTACCCCATCTCACTTTAAAAATCTTAAGTATAAAAGGCGCAGCGCTTTGGGGAATGTGTGAATGATGTAACTTATTCCCTGAATTGTGTAACGGTTACTGAGGTAAAGGGTCGCAACTTTGTTTTGCAATCTTATATTTTCTGGAGGATAACTTTACCGCAGGCCGGATGGCTGATCATCCTTTAATCTTCCTTTCAGACATTAAGCCGGCAAATAAACTGGGAATGATGAATACTAACGAAGTTGCAAAGGCAAAAGCACATATCATTGTCGAAATCATTGAATATGTTCCCAATTCAGTTGTTATTAAATCAATCATAAAAAAAACAACAGGCAATATCAGTGCTGTATCGTTTGATTCCGGTGAAGCCTTGGCTGAAAAGATCATTCCGTTCGACACTTTTGTCCAGATCATTGACGGTAAAGCAGAGATCGTAATAGATGGGATATCGAATCTGCTGAATACGGGACAGTCCATTATTATACCGGCCCATACATCCAATACAGTAAAGGCCAACGAACGTTTTAAAATGATTTCAACCGTCATAAAATCCGGATACGAATAAACATCAGGGTTCAATGCTGGTCAGGCCAATAAAGCACTTTAAATGTTTTCAAGTAATAATAATAAAACGAGAATCATGGGAAATTTACTTTATGTTATCGCAGTAATCCTGTTCATTGCATGGGCAATCGGATTAATTGGCTTCCATGCCGGAGGTCTTATACACGTTCTTCTTGTAATTGCCATAATAGCAGTATTGTTTAGAATTATCCAGGGAAGAAGGGTCCTCTAAAATCCCAGCTTAATTTTATTTTGACGAATTGTGGAATGGTCTGAGAGCCTGCCTGTTAGTCAGGAAGGCTCCTGGACTGCTTTTGGATTTTTGGATTATCATTAAAAACCATCATTAAAAAAGAAAAACATGAGTTCAGGAAAAGTATTGTTGGGCTTATTGGCTGGCGTTGCCGCCGGTGCTCTGCTGGGGATTCTTTTTGCCCCGGAAAAAGGTTCGGATACCCGGAAAAAAATAACTAAAAAAGGAGAAGATTTTGCAGATGCTTTAAAGGATAAATTTGATGACTTTCTGGACAGCATTACCGAAAAATTTGAAAAGGTAAAGGAAGAAGCATCTGATTTTACCGAGCAGGGTAAAACAAAATCCGGGGAACCTGAAAAGGATGTTAAAGCTGCCAGGGGTTAAGCGGAATAATGCCCGAAGTCATGGAAGACACTGCGAAGTTGATCGAATCATTACTGGAAAGAGCTGTCGAATATGTAAAAACTAGCTTTGAGCTGGTAAAACTTAAGACCCTGGACAAAGCATCGGATGTTGTTTCTAATCTGATACCACATGCGATCGTCATGGTCCTCGTTGTCATATTCATGCTTTTTTTCAATCTTGGATTGGCTTTATGGCTGGGCGAAATCCTGGGAAGGATCTATTTTGGATTCTTTGTGGTGGCTGGTTTTTATGGACTTTCAGCAATTGTTTTGCATTTCCTCATGCATAAACGGCTTAAGAAGCATTTCGGCAATTATTTTATTAAACAGATGCTTAAATGACATCCCATGGAACATATAACTGCCACCACCAGGCTAAAGACTGCAATTGAATCATTAGAAGCTGAACAGGCATTTAAATTGCAGCTGTTGAAAGAACAATCCTTCGCTGCCTATGAGAGTTTAAGGCCTGCAAACCTTTTCAAGAGTGCCTTGAACGATATATCCTCATCGCCTTACTTGATCGATAACATCATAGGCACTGCCCTGGGATTAGCCGGCGGCTACTTCTCAAAAAGACTGGTAGTTGGTTCATCAGTGAATAAGTTCAGAAAGTTATTCGGTCTGATTCTGCAGTTTGGTATAACTAACACGGTTGCCCATCATGCTGACACGCTTAAATCCTTCGGCCGGTATATCTTTCAGCATGTTTTCAGCAAAAAAGAAACAAATTCCAGCAAGTCATGATGCCTAAAGAACTTAAATTACCGCTTTACCTCAAGGCCATTCTTTTGCTCATTGGTCTGTTAGGCTTGTTGACATTATTATACATTGCCAGGGATATTTTTGTTCCTCTTGTATTCGCCGTTATCATTGCCATTGTGCTCCATCCGGTCGTGATTTTTTTTGTGCGGCTCAAAATAAACAGGGTATTGGCGATAATAATTACATTATTCCTTACCTTTTTGGTCATTGTAGCGTTTGGCGCTCTTATATTTTCGCAGGCAAGCCGCTTTAGCGAATCATGGCCGATACTGGTTGACAAGTTCACCAAAATTCTCAACCACACCATCACCTGGGCTTCCGGCTATTTCGATATAAAACCAAATAAGATCGATGATTGGATTAATGAAACCAAAAGCGGACTCATCAATACAAGCGCCAATGGAATCGGGCAAACACTCCTCGGCGTCGGCAGCATGGTGGTGGTATTGTTTTTGGTTCCTGTTTACGTTTTTATGCTCTTGTTTTATCATCACCTCCTGATTGATTTTATTCACAAGCTTTTTAGTACAAGCAACCAAAGTCGGGTAAGCGAAATAGTCACCCAGATAAAATCTGTTATTCAACGATATCTTATTGGACTGATTATTGAAGTTGTCATTATAGCAGCACTTGAGACCGTTACACTTTTAATCCTTGGAATAGAATACGCGATACTGTTAGGAATTATTGGGGCATTGCTCAACCTTATTCCTTACATCGGAGGACTGGTGGCAGTTGCATTGCCTATGATCGTTGCTTTGGTCACCAAATCGTCGGGCTGGTACGCCATTTATGTGCTGATAATTTATTATTTCATTCAACTGATAGACAATAACTATATTGTTCCCAAAATTGTCGCCTCAAAAGTTAAGATCAATGCGCTTTTCTCCATAATAGCAGTAATTGTAGGGAATGCACTATGGGGTATTCCGGGTATGTTTCTTGCGATACCCATTCTGGCTATAGTAAAACTAATCTTTGACCATATAGAGTCCCTTAAACCCTGGGGATTTTTACTGGGCGACACCATGCCAACATTGCTGATAATCAAACCGATTTTTAAGAAATTAAAAGTTCTTTCCACATGATAGATGTTAAAAAAGAAGGTATTTTATTGTCATTGACCGATCTGGAATTTGAAAATGAAGGCGTACTGAATCCTGCAGTGATCCGCGAAGGCGACAATGTACATCTTTTTTACCGGGCTGTGCGAAAAGGAAATCATTCAAGCATTGGTTATTGCAGACTGGATGGGCCCTTAACAATTGCCGAACGGTGGGATAAGCCTTTTATGGTCCCTGAATTCGACTATGAGTCACATGGTGTTGAAGATGCCCGAATTGTAAAGATTGATAGCCTGTATTATATGACCTATACCGGATACGATGGGACTAATGCCCGAGGCGCTTTGGCCACCTCGAAAGATCTCAGGCATTTTAAAAAGCGGGGTATTATTGTTCCACCGATCACCTATGCTGAATTTGTATTCCTTGCTGAAACTGCCGGTAAAGTCAATAAAAATTATTACCGTAATCATAAGTTCTATTACCAGGAGGCGGATCCTGAAAGGAAGATGATGTTGTGGGATAAAAACGTAGTTTTCTTTCCGCGAAGAATTAACGGTAAACTGGTGTTTTTTCATAGGATCAGACCAGGTATTCAAATAGTTTCAGTAAACAGCTTAAGAGAACTTACCAAAGAGTTTTGGGAGAATTATTTTTTAAACCTGCAGGAACACATTGTTATGGATCCTGTTCATGCGCACGAATTAAACTACATAGGCAGCGGCTGCCCTCCCATTGAGACTGAGTACGGATGGTTGCTGATATACCACGGAGTAGAAGAAACCCAACATGGGGTTATTTATTCCGCCTGCGCTGCCTTGCTGGATTTGAATGATCCTTCAAAAGAAATTGCCCGGCTTCCTTATGCGTTGTTCTCCCCTGAATACGAATGGGAATTGCACGGTGAGGTGAATAATGTAGTTTTTCCCTCAGGGAGCGCAGTATTTGGGAATACACTGTTTATTTATTATGGAGCAGCGGATTCACATATTGCCAGTGCCTCTGTGAGTTTATCCGCATTATTGGCGGAGTTGTTAACTTATACCAGCAAAGATGAAAAAAGAAACCATTACAACTGAATTTGATGATAATATCTTGCATCAACAGGAGCTTTCTATCTTAAATCCTGTCATTCATTCCAGTATCGCGCCTAAAAGCAATAAACAGATACCGGACCTAAATATTACAGTTAAACTGGCTGAAATCATGTTTATTACCTCCTATCCGCCGAGGGTATGTGGCATAGCAACCTATTCCCAGGACCTGATCAAGGCGCTTAACAATAAATTCAGCAATTCATTGTCTATAAAAGTTTGTGCCCTGGAATCAGGAGATGCAAATTATTTATATCCCAATGAAGTAAAATACACACTGAATACATCCGTGGCTGACGAATATGAAAAACTGGCCATAAAGATCAATAAAGACCACAATCTAAAAATAGTACTGATCCAGCATGAGTTTGGTTTTTTTAAACAGCAGGAGTCTGCATTTCTGCAGTTTTTATATGAAATTTCAAAGCCAGTCGTCATTGTCTTTCATACAGTACTTCCTCATCCTGATGAAGCATTGAAATCAAAAGTGTTGTGTATAGCAGCTGCTTGCGAGTCAGTCATAGTCATGACCCACAATTCAGCTGAGATATTAATGAAGGAATATGGTTTGGCGCTACAAAAAATATCGGTGATTGCCCATGGCACCCATTTGGTTCCACATTTGGGTAAATTATTTCTTAAGAAAAAGTACGGATTAAAAGGCAGGAAAGTTCTGACAACATTCGGACTACTGAGTTCCGGAAAAAGTATTGAAACCACATTGGATGCACTGCCAGCTATAATAAAAACCAGCCCCGATGTTGTTTTTCTGATAATTGGCAAGACCCATCCCGAAGTGTTGAAAAAGGAGGGAGAAAAATATCGGAATATGCTTGAGGCCAAAGTAATACAAAATAAGCTGACCCATCATGTAAGACTCATTAACAGTTATCTGGCATTGCCCGATCTGTTGGAGTATTTACAGCTTACCGATATTTATGTTTTTACTACAAACGATCCTAACCAGGCTGTAAGCGGAACTTTTTCCTATGCCATGAGTTGCGGCTGTCCCATCATTTCCACTCCTATTCCGCATGCAAGGGAGGTATTGACGGAGGATACGGGCATTATTTTTGATTTTCGCAACACCCAGCAGTTAGCGGATGGTATTATCCGTCTGCTGAATAATGAGTCCTTGAGAAAGAATATCAGTTCAAATACCCTGCAGAAGATTGTTTCAACAGCCTGGGAAAATTCGGCCATTGCACATGCTATGTTGCTTGAAAGAATTGCCGTCGGGGAAATTTCAATTCAATATAATCTCCCGGACATCAAACTCAACCACCTGTGGCAAATGACTACCAACAAAGGGATCATACAGTTTTCAAAAATAAATCAGCCTGATATTGATTCGGGATACACACTGGATGATAACGCCCGGGCACTGATTACCATGTGTATGCATTTTAAATTAACGGGTGATGAATTGGACCTGGAATATATACAAAAATATCTCAGTTTTATCGATCATTGCCAGCAATCTGCCGGCGATTATTTAAACTATGTTGATAAGGAGGGCAAATTTACCGGTCAAAACAAAACTGACAATTTGGATGATGCCAATGGAAGGGCTTTTTGGGCATTAGGTTATACAGTATCACTCATGGGGCTGATTCCCTGGGAAATCATATCAAAGGCCATATCCATCTTTAAAAAGTCAATCCCTCCTTTAACCTCGGTACATTCAACACGGGCAATGGCTTTCGTAATAAAAGGACTGTATTATTATAACAGAGCCATAAATTCTCCTCAAAATGCCGTTCTCCTTAAAACACTGGCGGATCGTCTGGCTCAGATGTACAAGCATGAAGCAGGCAAAAGATGGGAATGGTTTGAGGGTTACCTGACCTATGCCAACAGCATCTTGCCTGAGGCCATGTTATATGCCTGGTCGTTAACGGGAGATGCTGTTTATAAAGATATCGCGAGGGCATCTTTTAATTTCCTGTTGTCGAAAACTTTTAATGAAAACGGGATTGAAGTAATTTCCAATAAAGAATGGCTGCGAAAGGGACAGGAAGCATATCCGTTAGCTGTTGGGGGCGAGCAACCCATAGATGTAGCTTATACCATAATGACCTTAAGTAGATTCTACGATGAATTTAAAGATGAGGATTACCGATGGAAAATGGAAACGGCATTCAACTGGTTTTTAGGGAATAACCGATTGCATCAGATCGTTTATAACCCCTGCACCGGCGGATGCTACGACGGGCTGGAGGACACTCATGTGAACCTTAATCAGGGTGCCGAGTCAACTGTAAGTTACCTGATGGCAAGATTAACCGTACAGGAGTTCTTGAATGGCGATAATCCACATAAAGTTCAGTTATGAAAGCATATCAGTGTATTTAGAAATCTAGTATTTACCTAAAAATATGCATATGAAAAAAGTCGGGATTTTAATTTTACTGATTGGCCTGGGATTAACCATATTTACCACAGTTACTTATTTCACTAAAGAGAAAGTAGTTGATATCGGAAAGGTTGAAATCACAAGAAACAAACCACACAACCTTAAGTGGTCACCACTGATTGGCATTGCCATAATGGGGATTGGCGGACTTGCTATTTTTAAGGGAAACACAAAATAAATGTGAATGATGTAACTCTTTTTAAAAGTTGTGTAACACTAATTGATATCAATGTACTCACCTTTGTTCTGTAATTTGCATTTACAGATTTAATATAAACAACATGGCAAACACAACAGAATTAAAAGGAAACTGGAATGAACAGAAGGGCAAACTCAAAAAAGCATTTGGGGTGCTTACCGACAATGATCTAATGTATGAAGAAGGTCAAAGAGACGAGATGCTTGGAAAACTTCAAATCAAGCTGGGCAAAACCAAAGAAGAGCTGCATTCAATTATATCGTCCCTTTAAATCCCGGCTTTAATTTGAAAAGTCATCGTTTCTCGGTATGCGCCGAACGATGACTTTTTAAATTCATGACCGGCCATCCAATCATAATGAATCAGATTATGTAAGGATATAATAAGGCAATTTTTCATGAAAAAACTAATTCCTGTAATCAAGGTAATCCCAAAACTTCGGGATACAGTAATTCAGCAAACCATCAAGCTGAGTGAAAAAACTATTGGAAAAACTAAAGCGGCAAACAACTTTTTGGCAGATCTGGCCGATTTCTTTCTATTCCTGTCGCGCACCATAAAAGAAACTTTTTCCCGTGATTTTGAATTCAGGGAGTTTTTGCGCCAGTGTTATCAAATTGGATATAAAACATTACCGCTTGTCTCAGTAACCGGAATCATCATGGGTTTGGTGCTCACAATTCAATCGCGACCGGTGCTTGTTGATTTTGGGGCAGTCTCAATGCTTCCCGGTATGGTAGCTATTTCTCTCATCAGAGAAATGGGACCGGTAATAACAGCCTTAATATGTGCTGGTAAAATAGGTTCAGGCATGGGCGCAGAGCTGGGTTCAATGAAGGTAACCGAGCAGATTGATGCCATGGAGGTTTCATCAACAAATCCTATAAGATTTCTAATTGTTACAAGAGTTTTGGCGGCTACACTGATGATACCCTTATTGGTCATATATGCCGATGCCCTTGGCATATTGGGAAGCTGGGCGGGAGCGAATATTAAAGGAAATTTAACTTTAGTATTGTTTTTCTCGCAGGCATTCGGCCAAGTTGAGTTTATTGATTTTCTACCTGCTGTTGTTAAATCTTTCTTTTTTGGCGCAGTGATTGGTTTGGTCGGATGTTATAAAGGTTATACAGCGGGGCGCGGTACAGAGAGTGTGGGTGTTGCTGCCAATTCAGCTGTGGTGCTATCCTCATTACTCGTGATCATAATGGATCTGATTGCTGCGCAAATTACGGATATGTTATAAAATGGAACCAAGAACCAAGAGCCAGAACCAAGAACCAAAAAATGATGAAAGCTACCACAATATCGCCAGCAGGCTCCAATAAAGCAAGCAACCACAAACAGGTTATTGAAATAAACAATCTCCGGAAAGGATTTGGCGAACAGGAAGTGCTAAAGAATGTATCGTTAGAACTTCTTAACGGTGAAAATCTTGTAGTGCTTGGAAAATCCGGCTCAGGAAAATCGGTCCTGATCAAGTGCATTGTTCGGCTATTAAATCCCGACGGCGGAACAATTCAGGTACTTGGAGAAAATGTGAGTGCCTTAAGCAGTGATGGTTTAGGGGAGTTAAGAAAAAAAATTGGTTTTCTTTTTCAGGGGGGTGCACTGTATGATTCTATGACTGTAAGGCAAAATCTGGAATTTCCATTGCGAAGGATAAGAAAGAATCTTACCCAAAAAGAAATTGACGAAAAAGTAAAAGAAGCACTGGAGCATGTCGGTTTAACCGATTCCATAGATAAGATGCCATCGCAACTATCAGGCGGTATGCGGAAGCGGATCAGCCTGGCACGAACCGTTGTTGTTGATCCCTTGATCATGTTGTATGATGAACCAACAACCGGGCTTGACCCGGCAACATCGGATGAAATAAGTGCACTCATCAATGCTGTTCAAAAAAAATATAAGACTTCTTCCCTAATCATCACCCATGATATTGAATGTGCCCGCGCTACTGCAAACCGCGTTATTATGTTACACAACGGTGAGGTCTATCAGGAAGGAAGATTAGAAGCATTTGAAAAGTCAACGGATGTATTGATTAGGTCATTCTTCAAATAATGAATTTTTAAGTCAGCAAATTAATACCATAAAAACATGGATACACATACACAAAAATTCAAGGTACGTTTAGGACTCTTTATTGCAGTAGGATTGATGCTTTTTATAATTGCCATTTTCATTATCGGTAAGCAGAAAAACTTATTTAATCCTGTTTTCAAACTTACTACTACTTTTTATAATGTAAGCGGATTGGAAGTTGGAAGTAATATCCGTTTCTCAGGAATCAACGTTGGCACAGTTGAAAATATTAAAATCATTAATGATTCAACAGTGCGGGTTGACATGATCATCTTAAAGAAAGTACAGCAATTTATAAAAACAGACTGTGAAGCAGGCATAGGTTCCGCAGGAATTATCGGGGACCGCATCTTAATCATTTCTCAAGGCAGCAATGAGGCTCCTTTAGCGAAGGACGGGCAGCAAATTGCATCAAATGAGCCGGTTGAAACCGATGACATCATGGTAAGTTTGCAGGTAACAGCCGGTAATGCCGAAATTATTTCGCAACAGCTTGCTGAGATTATGTTTAATATAAACAGCGGAAACGGAACAATTGGCAGGTTAATTCAGGATTCAACCATTGCTGAAAATTTTGATGAGACCATGTTGAATCTTAAGAAAAGTTCAAAAGGCCTGGATGAGAACATGAATGCAGCCAAGGAAAACTTCCTGTTGAAAGGTTATTATAAAAGAAAGGATAAAGCTGCCCAGGAAAAAATAGATGAAGCAGCAGAATTAAAGTCAGAAGAACAGCAAGCAATTGACAAAAAGAAGGAGGATGCTGAAGAAAAAGAAGCAGATGAGCAAAAAGCAATTGATAAATCGAACAAATAAAGCTTTCAAACAGCATTGCATTTGCTGCGTTTTTGAAATCAATGCTTCCCTTTAAGAAATAACTTCCTGAAAATGTGTGAATGATGTAAATCTTATCATGAATTGTGTAATGCTTTCTGATGCCATTTGAACTAAATTTAGTCAGATTCTTAAATACCAAATAAGTTGAAAACAAAACCGAAAATCATGAAAAACGTACTGATGGTTGGCGCGAGCCTTCTTATTATATTATGGGCTGTTATGTTTTTCTTTTTTAAGATCGGTGACATTGCCCATATTTTTCTTGCCCTTGCTGGCATTATTATCCTCTTCCGGTTCAGTATGAGCCGCGTTATCACATAAAACTGTATAAGCATTTATTAGCTGTTCTCAAAGGCTGAACTATTTACCCAATAATATATAAAATGGACCAAGAATTCAATGCCATTCATTGGAATGACTTGAGAGGCAAGCTCAAACAGAGATTCCCCATATTAACAAATGCGGATCTGACATGGAGACACAGTACTCAGGAAGATTTATTGGATATGATAGCGGTGAAGCTGGGAAAAACATATAAAGAACTGCAGGAAATAATTAAGACAATCTGAAATATCCTTTGTATTGAATTTTCAATATCATTTATAAAAATCAAAATGAATTACCTGTATGTAATTATTCCCGCGGTGCTCTTATTTCTAATAGGAATCAGAATTATCAGACCCACTCAAAGAGGGTTAATTGAGCGATTGGGTAAGTACCATAATTTTGCCAATCCCGGATTTCACTGGATTATTCCGGTTATCGATAAAATGTATATGGTTAATGTGACCGAACAAATGGTGGATGCCGAACCACAGGAAATAATAACCAACGATAATCTGAATGCAAGTGTTGATGCCCAGGTGTATTTCAGGGTAAAAGCGGATGAGGAGAGTGTCAAAGGATCCATTTACCACGTCAATAATTATAAGTGGCAGATTGTTAACCTGGCCCGAACCACCCTGCGTAATATTATAGGCACACTCACCTTAAAATCAGCAAACAGTGAACGGGGTAAAATTAATGCTGATTTATACAGAACCCTGCATAATGAGACCCAAAGCTGGGGTATTGAGATTGTCCGCACAGAATTGAAAGAGATTGATCCGCCTAAGGATGTTCAGGAAACCATGAATAAAGTGGTAAAAGCAGAAAACGAAAAAATAGCGGCGATCGACTATGCCACAGCCAGAGAAACTGTCGCAGATGGTGAAAAACGGGCCAAGATAAAAGAAGCGGAGGGATATAAGCAGTCGAAAATATTGCATGCCGAAGGTGAAGCGGAAGCCATAAAACTCGTAAATGATGCTGCTGACAGGTACTTTGTTGGAAATGCGCAGTTATTGCGAAAGTTGGAAGCCATGGAAACCTCCCTGGAGAAGAATTCAAAAATTGTGATCCCTACTGGTAGTGAGCTGGTGAACATTATCGGTGAAATGGCGGGAATAATTCCGTTGGACAGAAAACAAAAAGAAGGCTAATTGCTGAAAGCAGTTGATTGCCATGATGCCCTTGTGGAACTTACACCAATGGGATCCCATGTTATACACTAAAACAGTTGCCCTTATAGTAGCCCACCCCGATGATGAAACGTTATGGGCGGGCGGAACCATCCTTAGCCATCCCTCCTGGCAGTGCTTTATTGCGTGTCTTTGCCGGGGAAGCGATACGGAGCGCGCCCCTAAGTTTTATGAAACCTTGAAGATCCTTAAAACTGAAGGTATCATGGGCGACCTGGATGACGGACCTGAACAGAAGCCGTTAAATGAAAAGGAGGTCGAGCATGCCATATTGAATTTGCTGCCTCCAAAGCATTATGATCTGATCATTTCCCATAATCCGGCCGGAGAATATACAAAACATGCCCGACATGAGGAAACCGGCAAAGCAGTTATTAAACTCTGGCATGCCGGTAAAATAGATACAAACGAACTTTGGACCTTTGCCTATGATGATGGGGGTAAGGAATATTATCCCAGACCCTCAGAAAAAGCCACCCTTTGTCGGATCCTTACGAAACGGATATGGCTCAGAAAATACAACATCATTACGGAAACATATGGATACAAAAAGGACAGCTTTGAAGCATTAACCACAACAAAGGCGGAATCATTCTGGCAATTTACAAATTCATACAGCGCCAAGAAATGGCTTGGCAGTGGAGGAGTCCTTGTATGAAAGTGCTGGTATTATATGATTACCCGCCTTCACCAGGCGGACTGGCAACACAAGGGGATCTTCTCTACAGGGGACTTCTTGAAATGGGTGTGGATGCCCATGCTGTCCATTTCGAATCGGCCCAGGAGAAGGAATGGTACTATCGCTGGTTTGAACCAAATGTTGTTGTTGGTGTAGGTTATTGGGGGCACACCCCTCAATTGGTGCTGCATCCGCAAAGGTATGGCGTGCAACCGGTACCCTGGCTGGTTGCCGACGGCTATATTGCCAATTACCAGGAGGTTTTGAATGCTCTTCCCCTTATACTGGTGACCTCGAATTGGGTAAAGGAGATGTATGTCCGTGATGGGATCCATGGTGATAAAATTGAAGTACTACCTGTTGGCTGTGATACAGATTCTTTTATCCCTTTCCATAAGGACGACCCAAAAATTCTGGCCGTTCGTGAAGCGCTGGGTGTTTCACCGGATCAGATAATGATTCTCACTGTTGGCGGCGATGCTGCCTCAAAAGGTGCCCAGGAGGTGATGCAGGCACTTGCCATCATTGATACCAAAGCACCTGATTGGAAATATGTCTGCAAAGTTTGGCCCCAGCCACGAACGAAACGCCAAAACCTGGCCGATCTGGAGATGGCGGCCCACCTGGGAATTGAAAAAAATGTCACGTATGCAACCAACACTATTTCAAGAAATTTCATGCCTTACCTGATTGGAGCATGTGATATATATGCAGCCCCTTCGCGACTTGAAGGCTTTGGCATGCCACAGGTGGAAGCAGGAGCCTGTGAAAAACCGGTTATAGGTATTAAGGCTATGGGAATGCTTGATACACTCATACACGGTGAAACAGCATTCCTGGCAAAGATAGCGCGGAAAATTGCAGTGAACGAGGTAATCCTTGGAGACGAATCAGGCTTTACAGATAAACATAAAGTGAAATTTAAAGTACCAAGAACAGTGGATTACCGTGCCGATGTTCAGGATATTGCCCGATATTTAATGATTCTTATGACTGATGCAGCATTACGGATAAAAATGGGAAAAGCAGCCAGAGCGCATGTTACTCAATATTTTGACTACCGTGTTGTTGCAAAACGGTTTGTTCAGATTATGAAAGAGAAATTGGGGATTGAATAACCTGCCCGGCACATCCGGGTTTGAAAATCAGATAATTTGAAAATGAGAAGTACGATTGATAACTGGCAAGAGATAGAAAAAGCGAAGAAAGCTGCCCTTGAAGTGTTGCTTCATAATGCCCACGGGCCTTACCACGGGCTTCCAAGGACTGCCGGCTGGGGTTATCCCGAGCCTTACACAAGGGATTTGATGTTTTCCATTCTGGGCATTGCTGTTTCTGAGAATCAGAAGTTGCTGGAGAGCATTCGGAAGGTATTGGAAACGCTGGCAAAAACTCAGACAGAACGGGGCCATATCCCTTCGCTGGTGCATGATAAAGAGGACCGTGGATCAAGTGATACAACGCCTTTGTTTTTGTTGGGAGTTGGCATTTTCAGAAAAACATCAGGGGAACATAATTTTCTTCAGGATGCTGTCCGTAAGGCTTTAACATGGATGGAGTATCAAAGCCCATCTGACCGGCATCTGGTTGCCCAGCAACCCACCAGTGATTGGCGCGATGAACAATGGGTGACCGGATATGGCCTGTATTTGAACACCCTGGTATATTCCTATCTCCGGCTCATGGGTCAGAACGAAAAAGCAGAAGTGATGCGCCGTGAAATGAGTCGGTTTATCATTACTGGCGGAACAACGCACCGTCATGTTCATGAGGGGCTTGTTGTAAAACACAAGCCTTACTATGCTTTCTGGTCGTATAAAATACATAGCAGCGAACGGTTCGACCTGCTTGGTAACAGTCTGGCCATACTCTCCGGAATAGCGTCACCATCAAGGGCTGAAGAAATGATTTCATGGATCGAGGAGGAGTGTGCAGCTATGAAAGAAAGAGGCGACCTGGCTATTGACCTGCCGCCTAATTTCTTTCCCTTTATTAAACCTGAAGATCCTGACTGGCATTATCGATATTCAGCCTATAACAACCCAGGTGAATACCACAATGGAGGTATATGGCCTTTTGTATGCGGATTTTATGTGGCAGCCCTGGTTGCAGCCAAAAGGTACACGCTCGCCAGCGAAAAGCTCGTTGTGCTTACCCATAATATAAAAGTTTCCTTTACTGGAAGCGTTGATTTTGGATTTAATGAATGGCTAAAAGCTCAGGACGGTAAGCCCATGGGGCAGGACTGGCAAACCTGGAGTGCTGCGCTTTACCTGTATGCCGTAAAATGTGTTGAAGAAAAAAGAACACCTTTTTTTGATGAGATGCGCAGTAGTTCTTGAGGTGTGAATGATGTAAAACTTTTTGAGAATTGTATAATGATTCTGCAGTAATTTGATTATACTTTTGTTGTGTATTGACCTTCCTAATAAAATGGATATCCTATGAAAAAAATGTATTTGTTCCTGACAGTTATTATACTGTTACTGGTTTTTGCCTCCTCAACTTTATCACACGTAAATCCGACCAATAAAAAGAGCAATACGTCTGTAACAACTTCCTCAATTCCTGAGGAGTTGAATACAATTTTTAAGAACTCCTGCATGGGTTGTCATGCAACCGGCGGAAAAGGAATGGCAATGGCAAAAGTTAATTTTTCTGATTGGGACAATTACTCCCTCGAGAAACAGACCAAGAAGGCTGCTGCTATCTGTAAAGTGCTTTCAAAAGACGCCATGCCTCCAAAATCATTCAGGCAATCAAATCCGGAGGCCATTCCGACAGCTGCCCAAAAAGATATGATCTGCAAGTGGAGCGAGACCCTTGCTGTTAAGAAGTAAAAACCAACTCCTTTTTGACAGATAGAAAGGGAATGCGGTGATGTTATTCGCAAATAAAAATGAAAGCAAAGGACGTTATAACTGGCCTGCCTAACTTGCCTACAAGCAAGTCTCGAAGGCGAAAAAGCCATGAACAGAAAGATGATCTTTCAGGATACCCTGTCTATCCCGTAAGCGAAGATATTTACAGTAAATATCAAGAAGAGAAGGACATCAATCCTGAAGAACCTTCCACAACTAAAGTATCAAATAACTTCTCCGGAACAAATAATGAAAAAGACTTTGGTGACGATATGTCCGGAAGCGACCTGGACATTCCCGGTGCTGAACTGGATGATGAACAGGAAAGCATTGGCAGTGAAGATGAAGAGAATAACTATTACAGTTTAGGCGGAGATGATCATAACGACCTGGAAGAAGACCATGGAGATTAAAATACCCTTGATATTCCTCAACAAAATACCCTCACCTTTCGTTTCGCAATACACTGCATGTAAAACTGCCATTCATTTATTCAAAACGGACTGGCTGACCTCTTATCCGCGTAATAAAGCCTGAAAAGATACAGGATTGGTTGATGCTTGCCAGCCTGAACAATTAGAGCAATGCATTGATATATGTTTCAGGTTAAATAGTAACTTAAAAGTTATTGAAACCATCATGCATTTGTTACAACGAATAATATCTTTACAGGAAGAAACTATTACGCTAAATAAACCAACAATGCCATGAAAAACATGATGCTTATCTTTGTATTAATAATCGGAATTGTTTCAACTTCTTTTCAAAAAGATAACCTTAGGAAAGAACCGGTTATTACTTCGAAAGCCATTACCCAGGTTGCTGTAGTAGTAAAAGATATTGAAAAAGCCCGGCAAGCCTGGGCTCAGGTTTTGGGGGTGAAAGTTCCTGAAGTCAGTATTGCAGAATCCCACTTCTCACGACCCACGCTTTACAGGGGAGATCCCTCGGATGCCAAAGCCAAACTGGCCTTCTTCAGCATGGACAATCTTCAGATCGAATTGATTGAGCCTTTGGGGGGCAACAGCACCTGGCAGGAATACCTGGATACACATGGAGAGGGAATTCACCATATCGCCTTTGCCGTAAGGGGAATTGATGGGATGGAGGAACTTTTCGACTTGCGGGGCTGTCCGACCGTTCAACGGGGCGGCTGGGACGGAGGGGCTTACAGTTATATTGATGCCTCCAAAGATCTCGGATGCATGCTGGAACTGCTGGAGAATTACTAAGAACGTGTTTATTTCATACGTTTTACTTAGCCTTATTTTTCACCTATGAGACAATTGTTTTTCCTGCTGGGCCTTAACCTCTGGAGCCTGGCTCTTTTATCCCAGAATGCCGACAGCATCTGGATCGTAAATAATTATACCAAAATCGAAAGGCAGATTGCGATGCGCGATGGCATTAAATTGTTTACTGCTGTCTATATTCCCAAAGATGCATCAGAAAAGCATCCCATCCTGATGGAACGTACGCCATACTCCTGTGCGCCATACGGTGAAGACCAATGGAGAGGTTTTTGGAACAGCTACCTAAAAACTTACCTGAGGGAAGGTTATATCATGGTTACGCAGGATGTGCGCGGAAGATGGATGAGTGAAGGGGAATATGTCAATATCAGGCCCTTTAATCCTGATAAGAAAACAAAACAGGATATTGACGAAGCCAGCGATACCTACGATACCATTGACTGGCTGATCAGGAATATACCGAATAACAACGGGAAGGTCGGTGTATTTGGCATCTCATACCCCGGCTTCTATTCCACCATGGCTGCAGCCAGCAATCATCCGGCCCTGGTGGCTGTGAGTCCCCAGGCACCTGTTACCAACTGGTTCATTGGAGATGATTTCCATCACAACGGGGCTTTCTTTATAATGGATGCCTTTGGTTTTTATACTGCTCTGGGCGGCGGATTTGGATTGCCCCATCCGAAACCGACTTCAGTGGCACCGGGAACCCTGGATGTACCTATACATGATAACTACCGTTTTTATCTGGAGACCGGCCCCCTTCCTGCTTTTGCCAAACTGGCCGGGGACAGTGTGGCTTTCTGGAAAGACCTGTATGCCCATCCGAATTACGACGCGTGGTGGAAAGCGCGTGATGCCCGTAACGCAACCAGAGAGCTAAAGCCGGCCATGCTATGGGTAGGAGGTTTGTTTGACGCGGAAGACAACTGGGGCGCCTGGAATTCCTATAAAGCTGCAGAAAAAAATAATCCGGGAAAGGAATTCAACAAGCTGGTCATGGGTCCCTGGTATCACACCCAATGGGCGAACAACGATGGCACGCATCTGGGGAATGTTCATTTTGGCAGCAATACTTCCCTTTGGTACCAGGAATTCATGGAAGTTCCCTTTTTCAACTATTTCCTGAAAGGCAAAGGTGATATTTCCGGTATTGCCGAAGCCAACATATTTCTGACCGGGGTCAATGAGTGGAGGCAATTCGACCGGTGGCCTCCTGCAGCAAAAGAAGATAAAGTGCTCTACCTTCTGGAGAATGGCCGGCTGGATTGGACCAGGCCGCAGGAACCTGCCAGTTCTACGGAATACATCAGCGATCCGGCGAAACCTGTACCCTATACCGAGGATGTGCATTTTAACCGGACCAGGAATTATATGACCGATGATCAGCGGTTTGCCGAACGCAGGCCGGATGTAATAGCTTTTAAAACAGGTATTCTTGAAGAGGACATAACAATTACCGGCGTTGTAACGGCAAATCTTGTTACCGCTATATCCACTACCGATGCAGATTTTGTGGTGAAACTCATCGATGTTTTTCCGGACAGTATGTCTTATTACAGGATCAATATCTATTCCAGTGAAGATGAAGCAGCGCCTTATCCCATGGGGGGATATGAGATGCTGTTGCATGGCGAGATATTCAGGGGACGCTACCGGAACAGTTATGAGAATCCTGAACCCTTTGTACCCGGGGAGATCTCGGAGGTGAAATTCGACCTGGGCGATGTAGCCCACACTTTTAAAAAGGGGCATCGCATAATGATTCAGGTGCAGAGCAGCTGGTTCCCACTGGCCGACAGGAACCCGCAAAAATTCGTTAATATTTATGAGGCCCGTGAGCGTGATTTCCAAAAGGCCAATATCCGCATCTATCATGAGGAAAAGCATGCCAGCAGCATAGTTCTTCCGGTGCTTCGCCCCTAAGTTCTGCTGGCATTATAATCATAATGGCAGTCTTGCTTAATACTATTCTTTAATGATTCTTCTAAATTCAGACTTTTTGCCGTTATCGAATTTTATCAGGTAATAACCAGGACTAAGAGCAGAGGTTTGTATAATGATTTTTTCCAACAGCTCACCCTTATAAATGATTTGTCCCTGTACATTTATAACTTCAAGACTTATGGATTTCCTGTTTCCTTTGAATTCGATAAACAATTCACTGGATACGGGATTGGGATAAACCAGGATGTTGGCCAGATTTTCAGTCGGCTCAAAGTTAGAAGAGGTCCTTTCTTCAATGTTCACAATGCGTGTATATTCGTTTTCGCTTTCATTGGTTTCCGCTACCTGAGCATCAGCATCAATGATCATTTTGACGGTATGTGAACCGGCAGCCAGTTTCCCGATGTTTAAATCAGCGATGAATGCGTAATAGCCAACGGGTAAACCATCGATGCTATAGTCACCTTTCAGGACATCGTCCACATAGATTTTTGTATAAAAGGTCTCAGAAATGTCGCATGTGCCATTGTTATCCAAAGCCCAATCCAGGTATATGTTCTGGTCACTGTAAATAGTGGTGGTAGAAGTATTGGTCCCGGGCACCGTGGAAAGTACGATCTCGTCGTCCCAGCCCTGGGGCGTATAGGGGGAAAGATTTGCACAGTTAGGGCTGGTTACGGTTATGGTGCGTGTATATTCATTATCCCCTTCATTGGTTTCAGTTACATTGGCATTGGCATCACCCACAATTTTAATCGTATGGATTCCGGCAGAGAGTGTGCCGATGTTTACATCGGTTTTGCTATAGGTATTGTTTGAAGGCAGACCTGCAATATCTGTTGTAGCTTTCAGTACATCGTCCACATAAACTTTCGCGGTAAAACTTACTGAAGTACCACAACTACCAGTGTTTTTAAGCGCCCAATCAAGATAAATGGTCTGATTATCAGCAATTACAGACGATGAAGTAGTTGTGCCGGACACTGTGGAAACCACAATCTTGTCATCCCAACCTGCAGGCTGGGTAGGACTAATATTAACACAAACTACCGGATTAACAGTAATGGTGCGGGAATACTCATTGTCGGTTTCGTTGGTTTCTGCTACATTACCAGTAGCATCACAAACCATTTTAAAGGTATGGTTTCCTGCCGAAAGCGGTCCGATTTCAATGTCAGGCTTGGACAAATTAACACCTGCGTCAAGGCCCGGGACTTCAAGTGCAGATATTTCCACATTATCCAGATATACTTTTGTGGTAAAGGGTACCGGAATGTTACAGTTCCCATTGTTTCTCAGCGCCCAGTCGATGTAAATAACCTGATTGTCATTAAAACTGGTGGCAGATGTATTGGTCCCTGATACGGTAGAAAGCACGATCTTATCGTCCCAGCCGCTACGCTGGTAGGGAATAAGATTTGCACACAATGTTGGCTGAGACGCAATAACAGTGATGGTACGTGAATATTCATTGTCGTTTTCATTGGTTTCTGCCACATCATTATTGGCATCGACGACAAATCTGAACGTATGTGTTCCGGCAGGAAGTGTTCCGATATTAACGTCGATTACAGCTGCGCCATAACCAGCATCCAAGCCTGAAACATCAAAATAACGTGCAAAAGCACCATCAATATACAAATCATTGGTAAAAGTTTCCGGAATATTGGAGGCCCCATCATTACCCAGGCCAAAATCAAGGTAAAGGGTTTGATTGTCATAAATAACAGAGGCAGAAGTATATACTCCTTCAGTTATGGAAACGACTATTTTGTCATCCCAGTCATTAAGTTGTATAGGAATCAGATTACCGCCTGCGAGTTTAAGTGTTTTAGATTCAAGATTATCGACGGCTTTATTTAACTCAAATGTTTTAATAGCACCGGGTTTGATTTTAAGGTGTGAAGTCTGGGAGTTATTATCCTGAGCACTGCCTGCTACTGTCCATAAAAAGCATACAGACAAAACAGTCCAATGGAGCAAAAGATTTTTTTTCATATGGGTAGGTTTGGTTGGATCGCAGGGAATGGGCAAGTGACCGGAAAATATAGAAAAAAATACTTCTCATTAATAAAAGTCATTTTAAAGGTTATTCAGCAGGAAAGAAGGGTCACTAAATGTAATAAATTTTCTTTTTCCTTCAAATGCAATTGAGCATCTTGCTTAAAATATACCGGGACAAAGGATATCAGTGCAGGGCTCCTTGTGATAATATTTTCTATCTTAGCAATTTAAAGGATGGTTGTGAAAACTTTAATCCTTTTCTTCAGGGCTTTTGCATTATTCTATTTACTCCTGATCCTGTCCGGAGGAAGGACTCTTACTGCTCAGCCTAGCAGCTTTAAACATTACTCCGTGCGGGAGGGAGTCTCCCAAAGTGAAATTAAATGTATTTACCAGGATTCTGAAGGTTTTATCTGGTTTGGCACGCAAAACGGATTGAATAGATTTGACGGATATTCTTTTAAGAAATATTTTCATGATCCCAAGGATTCTACCTCACTTTCCAATAATTGGATATTCAGCATTACCGAAGACCGTAATGGGTTCCTTTGGTTGGGAACCAAAGGGGGATTAAACAGATTCGATAAGAAATCAGGTCATTTTAAGGTCATCGATCACCTGTCCCCAGAGTCCTTGGTACAGGATAACTTCGTTTACGGTGTAACCTCGGATGATTCATGCCTATATATTAATACCCCTCCGGTATTATCCGTACTCAACTTCAAAACAGGCATACTGCGGGCTTATACCAACAAGTTTGACTACGATGGAGCCCTGTATGATATCGGCTACCCCATTATTACTGACACGGAAGGGATCATCTGGATCGGTTCGAGGAATGGTCTCAGTTGTTTCGATCCAAAAGAAAAGCACTTTCAGAATTTTCTGCATGACGGCCTTGATCCTCAAAGCATAAGCCATGATCAAATAACTGCTTTGCATGAGGATAGATCCGGTCATATACTGATAGGAACCATGAATGGCTTTAACATTTTTGATAAAAAAACAGACCGGTTCAGGCAGTGGTTTCATGAAAGCAGCGGGGCCTTTACCATCAGCAACAATGTTATCCGTTCTATTGCAGAAAGCCATGACGGGTCCATCTGGATAGGTACTGAAGAAGGGGGCCTGAACAGAATTACCTTCAGCGATCAGGGTAATATCGCAGACTGCATTCAGTACAGGAGTCTTCCTGAAAATGCCAATGGTATCAGCCATGATATCGTATATTCACTGTATGAGGATAAATCTCACAACCTCTGGATTGGAACGCTGGCAGGAATTGACAAACTTGACCTCAAGAGGAAAAAATTCAATTATTACAAAAAAACGGACAATCCCGGTTCGGTAGATCTGCTGGACAATGTTATTGCTTCTATTTATAAGGATGATCAGGGAAAACTCTGGATAGGAAACTGGAATAAAGGATTGAATATTTATGACCGTAAGTCCGGTCAGGTAATTCATTATTCATCATCCTTTAGTGGCAAAACAAATATTCCGGGTAACAATGTGCATGTAATTTATAAAGACAGTAAATCCAGAATCTGGCTCGGAACAAGAAACGGGGTTTCCATTTTCTCCCCCAATAAAGGATCTTTTATTCCTTTTGAAAACTACTTTGGAACAGCGGTATCCGGCTACTTCGAAGATAACCGGGTATATTGTATTATTGAAGATTCATCCGGCACAATCTGGATTGGTACAGGCAATGGAATCTTCCTGCTGAATCCTGAAAAGAAAACAACAACCATCATTCAATCCGGGAATAACGGCCCAGCCAATATCACCAATAACCTGGTTTATTCCTTGTATGAAGACAAGGACAGAAATATGTGGATCGCCACATCCAACGGCCTGAATCAATATGTTCCGGCGGAAAATAAAGTGTACCACTATTTGCACAATCCGGCATCAAAAAACTCCCTCTGCGACAATTTCACCATTTCGGTTTGCGAAGATATCAGCGGGAACATCTGGATCGGGACCACCTCCGGGGTTAATAAGTTCAATAAAGCGGATTCCGTTTTTACCTATTATTCGATGAAGGATGGCCTTCCGAGCAATATTGTCTATGACATCCTGACAGACAACCACCATGATCTATGGTTCACCACCGGAAACGGGTTGGCCCGTCTTGATGTCTCCACAGGCCTCATACAGCCATTTACCCTGGAAGAAGGAGTTCAGGGAATGGAATTTAATATTAAGGCCGTTTATAAAGGTGAGGATGGAGAATTGTTCTTCGGCGGCATGGATGGTTTTATTTCTTTCTATCCGGATTCACTCAGGGGTAATGACTACATTCCACCCGTAAAAATCACCTCGTTTGACAAAGAAAACGATGGGGTGCGATCCAACGTGAATGTTTATGGGAAAGAGATGAACCTGACATACCGCGACTACTCTTTTACCATTGAATTTTCCGCACTGGATTATTCCGATCCTGTCAAGAACCAGTATGCCTATCAAATGGAACCCTTATCGGACAAATGGATCAATATTGGCAACAGGAGATTTGTTCATTTCACCAATCTGCCTCCCGGGAAATATATCTTCCGGGTAAAGGGAACCAATAATGATGGTGTTTGGAATGACTCAGGAACCAGCATTGCTATCAATATATCGCCTCCCTGGTGGAAGAGCCGGTGGGCTTTCATCGTTTCAATCCTGGGATCTGCAATAGCCATTGTTTTCTTCATCAAGATCAGGGAAAGGAAACTGATTGAAGAGAAGAAGCGGTTGGAACTGAAAATCAGGGAACGAACGGAAGAGATTGTAAGGCAAAAGGATAAGCTTGACGAATTGAATTCCACAAAGGATAAGTTTTTCTCCATTCTGGCGCACGACCTGAAAAGTCCTTTCTCCAGCCTGTATTCCATGAGTGAATTGCTGAGCGGTGGTTATGATACCCTCGAAGAACCGGACAGGAGGACCGGGTTATTGAAAATCAATAAACTGGCTGAACTGATCTTCAGGCTGCTGGAGAACCTGCTGATGTGGTCGAGATCACAACGGGGCGGTATTGAATTTTCCCCGATCCCCTTCAATCTTTCCAGACTGGTGGAAGTGAATGTCAATTTGCATAAGCTTACCGCGCAAGAGAAAGGTATCCTGCTGCAAAATAAGGTAGAAGGTGAAAACCTTGCTTTTGGCGATCTTGAAATGATCAATACCGTGGTGCGCAATCTGATCAGTAATGCCGTTAAGTTTACGCCAGGCAATAAAATGGTAACGGTTGAGATTGTTCAAGATTCCGGATTCTTTGAAGTTCTGGTAAAGGACCAGGGAGTGGGTATTTCTCCGGAAAATATGCAGAAACTATTCCATATCGACGTCAAGTACAAAACCACGGGTACGGCCGGAGAAACAGGTACGGGTCTGGGTTTGGTCATCTGCAGGGAATTTGTGGAGAAGAACGGAGGAAAGATCTGGTGTGAAAGCCGGGAGAACTTCGGAACAACCTTTCATTTTTCAATTCCCCGCCATTTTGCGGGAGGTTGATCGATTCCTTTCACAGCAGGTAAGGCAAGACCGCTTTCCTGTTTGCAGGATAGTCCGGGAACTGCTTTTTATACCACCGGTGATGGTCCAGGGCCCTTGGCACCAGGTTGCTTACTGTCCATATAAAAAATGACAGCGCTGGAAACGACCAGCATAAGACGGCAAAACCCAGCCATTCCACAATTTCACCAAAGAAATTCGGACAGGAAACAACATGAAACAGGCCTCCATAAGGTATCTGGTATCCGTTGGTCCTGTTTTTTCGCAGGTGCATCAGTTTTTCGTCTGCCTTGGCATTAATGATCATCCCGGTGAAGAACAGCAAAACGCCTGTAATAAATGCAGGATGTTTCAGCCAGGAATTACTGTACTGATCCTGCAAAGTCCCCAGGTAATAACCGTTGATAAAGCCATTGACACTGTTGAAAAAGACAGCCATGAGGACTATGAGCAGGGGCATCTGCTTACCCTGTGTTTTAATTCGGAAGGGGTAAATCAGGGACCGGTTGATGTAATGCATGCTGAACAAAGCTGCAATGATCCAGAGCACGACATTTTTTTCAGCTTTGCCGGTAATGAAAAAATACAGAAAAACTCCCAGGGCAGGAGCTTCCATGAGGATCCACCCGTTCCGGTTGGATATGGTTTTCCCCCAGTCCCGTGAGGTATGTCTGCCATAGGGGGCTGTTACAAAAAGTAATATCAGAAAAGTAACACAGGCAAGGATGATCCATCCAAAAACGATAGCTTCAAAAAGGTTTTCCATCATAGGTAATTGTTATCCCGGAACCATGCGATGGTTGCGGCAAGTGTATCAACAAAGGGTCGGGACCTGAAGCCCAGCACCGATGAGGCCCTGGCACTTGAAATATTTCTGTGGCTGTGGCTCAGGGTATGCAGGGAAACTGAGGTATATAACGGCGGTTTTCCGGTTATGGAGGCCTGCAGGTTGATCAGCGGGGCAGCCATGTGTGCGATTTGGGTCGGGACTTCCAGTCGTGGAACCTGTTGCCCGCCCAGCCGCTGAATCTCTCCAGCAAGGGTCCGGATACTCTGCCAGCTGCCGGACAACAGGTAGCAGGCGCCCGGATCCCCGCATTCAATAGCGTTGATGGCGGCACTGCAAACATCCCTGACATCAACCCAGTTGTAACCACCAGGGATCAGCACGGGATTATGGCCTTTGTAAAACCTGATCAGGGCATTGCCCTGTAATGAAGGTTTAAAATCAAAGGGGCCGATTATGGCAGTTGGATTGAGAACCACAATTTCGAGGTTTCCGGAGGATGACTCCTGCATTATTCTTTGACCTAAGGCTTTCGAATGATCATAGGATATCAGGCTCCCGAGAGCCAGGGCCCTGGTTTCATTCAATTCCTCATTCAGGGGGTCTTCCTGAAATGCATGAATGGAACTGAAATGAATGATTTTTTTAATCGCGGTGGACTGAGCTGCCCGGATCAGGTTCCTGCAGGAGTCCGCGTTGATCCGTTCACAGGCCGGATCATTCTTGCGGATGCTGATAGCGGCTGCCAGGTGAAATACAACTTCACAACCGTCACACAGCTCCTCGAGTTCTGTAATGCTGGTCACATCACCCTTTACCAGCACCAGGGGCAAACCCTTCAGGCTCCCGGATTCGCGGTGTATCAGCGCTTTCACCTGGTGACCCTGGTCAGTCAGCATTCGGCAAAGGTTATTGCCCACATGTCCGGATGCTCCGGTTACGGCTATTTTCATACCAGCGAGTGAGAAGGTTGTTTTTTACGGTTTAGCAGTATCCCCGCTAAAAAACCTATCAGAAATACTGCCAGGGTTCCGAAAACAATGGAAAGATAACCATGGAACGGGCTGGCAAAACGCTGAAGATTGCCCCGATTCAGCAACAAGGGTGAAAGACTCATCCATCCGATCAGTAGCACACCTGCAACAACTCCTGCCATCGCAGCACCATTCCTGATCTGTTTCGTAAAATATCCCAGCAGGAACAATCCCAGCATACCCCCGCTGAAAACCGATGCAAGCTTCCACCAGGAATCCAGGGCGCTTTGCACATTGATCATGGCAACAGCCACCCCCATTCCCAGCAGGCTGAACACCAGCGAGGCCGCAAACAGGATTCTCATGGCACTTCTTTCATTCGGGTTACCCGAAGCAGGTTTTTTCACATAATCGCTGAGGATGACCGTTGCCGAGCTGTTGATGCTGGTAGATACCGTACTCATCCCGGCGGCAAAAACCGAAGCGATGAGCAGTCCCGTCAGTCCCGCCGGCAATCCGTTCACAATGAAATACGGGAAAACTTTGTCGCCGCTGATACCTGCCGGTAGTAACCCGGGATTGGCCTGGTAATAGCTGAACAATGCCGTGCCTATGAAAAGGAAGATCATGGAGACCGGAATATACAGTAATCCCCCATACAACACTGAATTCCGGGCATCCTTATCACTGCCGGCAGCCATGTATCGCTGCACATAGTTCTGGTCGATCCCGTAATTCTGAAGATTGATGGCGATGCCATATATCAGGACCACCCAGAATGTAGGGCGGTCCAGTTCGGGACCCAGGGTACCCAAACTGAATTTATGATGTTCGATGGCGAGGCTGAAGAGCTGGCCCGGACCTTCAGGCATAGAGAACAGCAATACTCCCGCACTCACCAGGGCACCTGCCACCAGGATGATGCCCTGTACGGCATCGGTCCAGACCACTGCCTGGATACCTCCTGCCATGGCGTACAGCATCACACTCAGTCCGGTCACCAGGATAATGATCATGATACTCCAGCCGGTGATCACGTGCAACATCATGGCCATCAGGAACAGGATGGTACCCGTTCGCATCAGCTGGGTCAGCAGATACATGGCGGAGGCATAGATCCTGGCCCATTTGCCGAAACGTATTTCAAGATAGGTATAGGCGGATGGACTGTTAACCGACCGGTATAGCGGTACGAAATACTTCACCGCCATGAAAGTGGCCAGAGGCAGTGAAAGGCTGAAGACAAAGGCGTTCCAGTCCGACTGAAAGGCCTGACCGGGTATGGCCAGGTAACTGATGCTGCTCACGTAAGTGGCAAAGATGGAAAGGGCGATCACCCAGGCCGGGAGTTTCCGGTTTCCCAGGGTGAAAGCGTCCGGAGATCTGTTTTTCCGGTAGAAAGAAGTTCCGAACAAGACAATGCCCGCCAGGTAAATCACCAGTATAACAACATCCAGGACTCTCATGCAACCCTTCTAAATGTATTTCAATTCCAGGCAGACATATTTAATCTTCTCCCTCCGGTATGTATAGGTTATGTGGATCCTGCCGTCTTTTCCCTGGATGATGGCCGGATAACTGTATTCACCGCCGGCATGATCCTCCAGGATCAGCAGGTTTTGCCATCTTTTACCGTCGGAGGATACCAGCACAGCGAGTTTGTTCCTCCCTTCCTTCATCGGATTGCACACCAGCAGGTGAAGTCCGTTCTGCAGTGTCACGCCATCAATCCCGGCATTGTTGTTGGGAAGTCCGGTAGCCTCCAGGGGACTCCAGGTCTTTCCCTGGTCGGTTGACCAGGTTTCAACGATCATACCGTTCGTGCTGCGGCACAGCAACTGAAGGTTTCCATCGGGGTGAGGCAGAATAGCAGGCTGAATGGCGTTGAAACCGTTATTATCTATAGGAGTTTTGGTCCACCGGGTCAGATCCTGTGCAGATGATTCGGTGTAGACGCGCCATTTGGTGTTGGTTTCAAAGCTGGTGGGATAAAGGATGCTGCCATCGGATAACCGGAAAGGTTTGTTCTTGATGGGTCCCAGCAGTCCGTCGGGAATTCTTACGGCAGCCGTCCATGATGCGCCATTGTTGGATGAGATCTTATACATGCCCCACCATTGGCTGGGACTGCGGCCAATTTTGTAGTACAGGATCAAATCGCCGTTATCTCTTTTAAATAAGACCGGGTTCCAGCAAGGATAACGCCGCTTTTCACTGAATATGCCATCGGCAGTTAGCAGGGGAAGGCTCCACTTTCCGTCAGCATAAGCTGCAGTATAAATACAAACATCGGGGTTTCTTTCATGTGTTCCGCCAAACCAGGCCGCCAGCAGGCGGCCATCCGTTTCCACCAGGGTAGAGGCATGACAGGACGGGAAGGGGGCGTTTAAATAGATAAAACAGGAATCGAGCACGGTGCATTGCAGGCTGCCAGGGATATCCTGTGCGGCGGATATCATATTAAAAGCCATCAGTAAGGCAATGAAAGCTATTCTCATAAAATTCTCCCAACGATTCAAGGAAGGTAAACGAAACTCAAATTTATAAATTCTACCTTAAACCGAACCGATAGGAGAGTTTAATGAGAAAGATATTATGTGGTTTGTTATCCCCCGAGTCGAAGAGATCTCCCAAATCGTTGACCAGATCAAGATTCCCTGTGTCCGTGGAATAACTCCTGGTCTGGCTCCAAACGAGGTAAACCGAGGATCCCGGATTGTATTCCCACCGGATCACCAGGTTCGATAAAAATTCCTCGACATTGAAGTCACTTTTATCAAAAGAATAATCAACAGTCCCGTCGATATTCTCGTCGATCTCATACTGCTCACCGTTGAGGTAGATCTGTTGGTTGGTATAGGTGCTGAAACGGTTGTGAAAATTGTCGGCCATGGGATCTGTAATGTATTTATGGTCGTAATACCTCCCGGTGGCCACAAAGGGCTGTCCCCAATATTGGACGGTCAGGTCGGGTCTCACATTCAGGTTGATCCTGATGGAAGCGTTCACGGTTTCCTGGTCGATGCTGGCAAAAATATAACGGTCGTTTCCGTTATAGTCCTGCGTGGTCACATACTGCAATTCGTTGAACGATCTGCTATAACCCGGGCCAAATGTAAAGGAAAGATAATTGGTAGGTTTGTAGAAAATCTCCATAAAGTAATTGCTGTTTCTGAAATAATCTTCAAAACCTTTGCTGAAACCGGAATTCAGGCTGAATCCCAGCTTCTTGCGGCTGTCACTTGAAAATCCCGCATTGATGTTCCAGTTTCCCGGGACCTTCATCATGGGCCCACCACGAAGCATGCCTGCGCTCCGGGTGGTGCTGCTTATGTTGCCGCTGGTGAATGCATTCCAAAAGTTTTTGAAGGTAATGGAGAAATTTCCTTCAAGTCCTTGTTGAATGAAATCTCCCCCGAAATTAAAGATTGAATATAGGTCAGCATTGATGTTATACTGCCGGTAAATCCCTTTTGGATCATACTGGTTGAATCCGGCCCAAAGCACGGGGAAAATCTGGTCGGTCTGACGGATATAGCCCAGGTCATTGGTCTCAAAGCCTGGCGTTTTCCAGAGCACGGCACACAGATAATTCCATTTGCCATTTAATTTCATTACCTGCAGTCTCCCGCCTGATCCGGCCAGCGATGTACGGGTGGTATCCAGCCGTGCATAATCTTTATCGGGTCGCTGGAAATAGTGTGTTGAAGATTTTTGTGTTTGCTCGAGTGCTTTCTCAGAGCCCTCCACATAACTTACAGCCGCATTGAGGTTGAACATCCAGCTTTTTGCCTTGAAATACTGCGTAAAATCAAATCCGCCTGTATAGGCAGCTTTGTGCATCTTGTCAGCTACATCAGCATCAAGTTGCCGGTTTGTGCTGGTTAATATGCCGCCGATGATAGTATTTCCTTCTTTCAAATCTTTCTGCACCCGTCCCACAAAATAATTGGTAAGGGGTTCAACAGTTTCAGTAATTCTTCCTCCGATTGTATCAATTTCAGCTTTTTCTTCGGCTGTCAAAGCGTTCACGAATCCCAGCGACAGACCGCTTTTTGACTTGCCGGTAAGCTTGGCTGCACCGAGAATGGTAGTATTGGTGGGTACATCAGCGCTCCATCCATCGTTAAGGTCTGGGTAACCGTGTGGGACCCGACCAATCCTACGGGAGTAAAACAGATTATCATTTCCAATGCCACCATTGCCAATCCCCAGTCCGAAATTGGTTATGTTATTCCCCTCAATGAAAAACGGACGTTTCTCCGGGAAGAAAGTTTCATAGGCACTTAGATTTACTTCTGACGGATCCGCTTCCACCTGTCCGAAGTCTGGGTTGATGGTCAGGTCCATGGTCATGTTGTTGGTGACCCCTACCTTGGCATCGATACCACCGTTTACGTTGAACGATTTTCCATCCTTGTGGAATGGATTTTCGGGCTCGGCCTCAAACGTTTCGGCCCTGGCCACGCCATAGGGGGTTACATCCAGGATTTTCCGGGGCTTTATTTCCTCAAACCCGGTAAGTTCACCGAACAAATGTACCAGGCCGGGTGCTTCCTTGGGAATGTGCTGCCAAAAATCCAGTTCATCATTCCGATAGATGTATCTTACCACATTCAGGCCCCATACATCACCGGAATTCTTTTCAAAACGAACCTGACTGAACGGGATTTTCATCTCGGCGACCCATCCTTCCTCGCCGACAGAGGTCCTGACCCACCAGTTGGGATCCCAGGTAGCATCCTGGTCCTCGCCGTCACCAGTATACATTTCATCATATTTTACCCCGGCAGAACTAACCCCAAACAGAAATGCAGTTCGCAGATCATGAAAACTGTCAATAAAAATGCCTGCCAGTTCCCCATCCACCTCATCGCGGCGGGTAAGCCGGTTTACGAGACTGTCGGGACTTGAATCATATGCTTTGATTGCCACATATATGTTATCAGCGTCAAACAGGATCATGAACTCGGTCCGCTGTGTGGCCGGTCTGCCGTTGTATGGCTCGTTCTGGGTAAAATCACCGGTCCAGGTGCCTGTTTGCCAAACCTCATCACTGAGGATCCCATCAATGTCAGGAGGTACGGTTATTCTTACCGCCGGGTAAAGCTTCTTCTCAGGTGACTGGCTCATTAAGCCCTGAAGAAACAAAAAAGCAAAAACATATGAAAGCAAAGCTCCTTTCATGAAGGGCTTCTTATAAGCTAGTTTGGATAAAGACGATCAAACAGGAAATTTGTTGCAGCAAGATAGCCAATAAAGTGTAGTTTTTACCATGGACTTATTCATATCTCAGGTAGTTTGCCGGATTGGTGCCGGTAACTTTAAGCAGCTGCCAGGTCACTGTCAGGATGGAAAAGACAATGGATATGAGTGCCGCGGATAAAAAAATCCACCAGGAGAGCTCCGTTCTCAGTGTGAAGAACTGAAGCACCCGGTTCATGATCAGGTAAGCTACCGGAATGGCGATGAGGTTGGCCAGCAATACCAGGTTAGTAAAGCGGGTAATGAACAGCCTGCCCACCTGCCAGGCTCCTGAACCAAAAGCTTTCCGGATACAGATCTCTTTTCTTTTTTGCTCCGCCACAAACATGGCCAGACCCAGTAATCCCAGACTGGAGACAAAGATGCCCAGGAAGCTGAAGAATACAAGAACTTTCTTGCTTTCATCCGCCAGTTTAAGCATATCTTGCCTAAAGTCTTTCAGGAAATTATATTCGAAAGGATAGGCCGGGTTGTGTTTTTCAAACCTGGTACGGATATCATCAATGACCTTATCGGACCAGCCTTCCTGAAGATGTAAAAACACATAATCATTTGAACAACGGAATGGCAGTATCAGGGCTGTGCCCCCGATATTGAAAGGGAAAAACACTATGTTGCCTACCACACCGATTACGGTGTATTCTTTATCAAAAAGCATAAATTGCTGACCTATGGGATCATCCCAGCCCATGATTCTCACCACTTCATCATTCACTACAATGGCATCCGTGGAGTCTGTAGCATATTCAGGCGAATAGAACCGGCCTTCCTTCATCTTCATGCCCAGTGTGTTTGTGAAGTCAAAACCACACCAGAGAATCCTGGCAATCACGTTTTTTTTGCGCACATGATCGCCCCACTCGATATCTCCACGCATGACATTGCTGGGTAAGTCGGATGCAGTTGCGACCGACCTTATTGAAGGATTACTCAACAGGTCTTCCTTCAGGAGATTATAGGTATTATAAGCATTCCCCCTGAGCCTGAAATACAGGATGTTTTCACGGTTAAAACCGGGATTGGCGTATATCATTACATTATATTGCCTTATCATGATCATGGTGCAGATAATAAACAGCAGGGAAAACGTATATTGCACCACAACCAGCACTTTTCTTGATTTACCGCCTTTTGTCCCGGAAATCAGCTTGCTTCGGAGTATAGCTGCCGGTTTGAAGGAAGAAAGTATGAATGCGGGATAACTTCCTGCCAGGAGACCGGTGATGATAGTAAGCAGCAATACTCCGGCAATAAAATTCAAATCAGCATACTGTATCGACAGGTGTGCCTGAAGTAATTTACCTGAAAATGGCAGGCTCTTTTCCACCAGGAGTAAAGCCAGGTTGACGGCAATAACAGTGATGACCATCGATTCACCCAGGAATTGCCGGATCAGCTGGGCACGTGTTGCGCCCGCCACTTTCTTGATCCCGACCTCACGGGCTCGGCTCAGTGACCTGGCTGTGGACAGATTGACGAAATTGATGCAGGCGATCAACAGGATCAATACCGCTACTATGGTGTTCAGGTAAACACCAACATACCGGAGATCTTCCCCGTACAGGTGGATGCGGCTAAGCGGCGTAAGAAACTGATGCGGATCGAGTTCTGAAGTATGCAGGGCATTCAGGTAACCCGGTATCTTTGTACTCAGCTCTTTATAATTTGTATTTTTCTGCAACAGCACGTAAGTGGTGAAATTAGTCCCTTCATAACTGTTCATATCCCAGCCCAGTTCCTCCATATATCCTATCGGTATAAGAAAGTCAAACTTTATGGTGGAATTTTCCGGTACATCGCTGGCAACACCTGTAACAGTGAAATTACTGAGATCGCTGATCCTTATAATTTTCCCGATTGGATCGGTGCTGCCAAAATATTTCTCCGCCATGCTCCGGGTAAGGACAATTGAATAGGGATTGTCAAGCACGGTTTCGGGAGTTCCTTCCAGCAAGGGAAAAGTAAACATTTCAAAAAAGGTGGAATCAACTCCAAATACACGGGTTTCAATGAATTTCTTCTTTTCCTTCACTTGATTCTCTGCATCGTTGACCGGACTGAGCAGCAGTTCAAGCGGCGGACCAATGCGGAGCACCTTGCTGATCTCAGGGAATTTTGATCCCAGTGCAGGAGCATACGCGGAGCCGCATCTTGCAGTTTTATAAGCCTTTCCGCTGATCTGAACCGTTTGCTCAACCAGAAATATTTCCGATTTATATGCATGAAAACTGTCATAGCTTAATTCGAACCGGATCCAGATCCAGATTGTAATGGAAATGGACAGGCCCAGCGTAAGACCGGCTATGTTGATCACAGAGAATGTTTTATTTCTCCAGATATTGCGTAAGGCAATGATGAGATTACTCCTGAACATTTCTTTCCTGCATAAAAGGGTTTGGAACACTATGCGATGAACCAGTTCCCTGATAATTCAATATACATGCCAGATTTTGTTTATGTCTAATTATTAGCAATTTATGAAAAAATCATGGCATCATCAATAAAAAGTTGTCATGATTCTGTACAACAATTGTCTTAAAACAAGACATTTTTATTATCTTTTACCAACGGTTATATTTTATGCAATATGGAATCGATGCCAGGTAAAATTCTGATCGTAGATGACAACAAGAGTGTACTTGATGCCTTAAAACTTTTCCTTGAGGATTATTTCGGGGTAATCATGACGGCCGGTAATCCCAACCGTATTCCTCAGCTCATGGCGCAGGAGAATTACGATATCATCCTGCTCGACATGAATTTCTCAGCGGGTAAAATGACTGGAAATGAAGGCTTTTACTGGCTGAAGGAAATACTCCGGATCGATCCCCTGGCCGTGGTGGTGCACATTACTGCATACGGTGACATAGAAATGGCTGTGCGGGCAATAAAAGAAGGGGCCACAGATTTCGTGCTAAAACCATGGGACAACTATAAGTTATTGGTAACCCTTCAGTCCGCCTACCAGCTCAGAAAATCAAGAATTGAGGTTAAAAAGCTGAAGCAAAACCAGAAGCATCTATCAGAATCCCTGAACAATGATTTTTCACTGATCAGGGGCCCTTCAGCAAGCATGGAGAAAATATACCAGAGTATTCCCAGGATAGCAAAAAGCGATGCCAACGTGCTTATCACGGGTGAGAACGGAACGGGGAAGGAGGTAATCGCCAGGGAGATTCATAAGCAATCGGACAGGAGGGATGAGATCTTCATGCGGGTTGACCTGGGATCGCTGAATGAAAGCCTTTTTGAGAGTGAGTTGTTCGGGCATGTCAAAGGAGCCTTTACCGATGCCAAAGAGGATCGCATTGGCAAAATAGAATCAGCTTCAGGCGGCACCCTCTTTCTTGATGAAATCGGGAATCTATCCCTGGCCATGCAGTCAAAACTGCTTTCGGTTTTGCAAAACAAGGAGATATGTCCGCTGGGTTCAAATAAAATTATCGCTGTTGACGTAAGGTTTGTGTTTGCCACCAACAAGGATCTTGAAAAGCTGATCGAAGTGAATGCCTTCCGGGAAGACCTGTTTTACCGGATAAATACCGTTCAGCTTACTTTGCCACCCTTGCGCGCCAGGATAGAGGATATTCCGGTATTGATCGGTTTTTTCCTGGATGTTTACAGAACAAAATATGCCAGACCCCTGCTACGGATACAGGAAAATGCTATAAAGGCACTGCAGGAATATCCATGGCCGGGGAACATCCGTGAATTGCAGCATTCGGTGGAGAAGGCTGTCATTTTGAGCACTTCAGAACTTCTTCAGGCGGCAGACTTTTTTTTGGATAAACGGATAGTTCCTCCTGTGAGCGAGCCCAGGACCTTTAAATCATTGGAGGAAGCCGAACGGCATACGATTTTAGCTGTACTGGAACGGAACAAGGGCAACCTGTCGAAAACTGCCAAAGAACTCAGGATTGGCCGGCAAACATTATACAACAAGCTGAAGAAGTACACAATCTGATTTATACACCTTAATCCACAACCCCATGGTTTATTTTCAGTTTTATGTGAATGTAGTTGTGCGGGTACTGTTGCTTACTGCCAGCTGCATGGGATTTGCCTTTACCTGGTATAGCGAAGGCAATTATGTCACCCTGGTAAATCTTGGCTTGCTGATCATTCTTCAGGCAATACTTTTCATTTATATTGTAAATAAAACCAACCGTGATCTTACCTATTTCTTTGATTCCATTAAAAACGAGGATTCAGGCCTGTCTTTTAACCGGGGAATAAGGAAATTCCAAGGTATATACCAGTCCATGGATGCCGTGAGCGACCAGATTAAAGCCCTTCGCATAAGATATGCCTCACAGGATCAGTACTTTAAAATAATATTGGAGAATATACAAACCGGTCTGATTTCATTCGGGCCGGATAACAAAGTCGACCTCATCAACAAAGCTGCCAAAAATATGCTGGGAATAAAGACCATTCATAAAATGGAGTCCTTCAATAAAATTCAGGAGGGATTGGGAGAACTCTTCCAGGGTATCAGGCCTTCAGAGAAAATGCTGGTCCGGGTGCGAAAGGACAATGAAGTCATCCATTTGTCCCTTAACTGCACCTTGTTAAGGCTTGTGGATAAGGAGTTGAAGATTATCACTTTCCACGATATCAAACATGAACTGGATATACGGGAGCTTGAATCATGGCAGAAGCTGATCCGGATATTGAACCATGAGATTATGAATTCGCTTGCGCCCATAATTTCCACAGCAACTGCACTGAAAGACTATCTTTTGCGTGAAAGTACCGGTGACGTCGCAGTATCCGGGGAGCGTTGGAATCGCGTCATTGAAAAGGCCATTTCGGGCCTGTCCATTATTGATGAGCGCAGTGAGGGACTGAAAAGTTTTGTTGGAAATTACAAGTCACTGAATACCCTTCCTCAGCCAGTCATGACAACTTTCAGGATTCTGGAGCTCTTTGATCACAGCAGGTTATTACTAAAGGATGAATTGCTGCTCCACCAGATCAAGTGCACAACTGAAATGGAGGTTCCGGATATGCAGCTTACCGCGGATAAATCGCAAATCCACCAGATTCTGCTTAATCTGATTAAAAATTCCATAGCATCACTTGCCGAGACTGACACAAGTCCCAAGGTCATTCTGCTTAAAGCTCAGTATGGCGAAACCGGAAAGCCTGTTTTGCAGGTAACCGATAACGGTAAGGGTATCCCGCCAGAGTTAATCGACCAGATCTTTATTCCCTTCTTTACTACAAAGGAAAAAGGTTCAGGGATCGGACTCAGTCTGTCGCGTCAGATTATGCATTTGCATCAGGGTACCCTAGCTGTTTGTTCAGATCCCTATCAGGAAACAGTTTTCACAATGACGTTCTGATTTTGATGCCTTTATGCCCTCCAGGGCCGATTTCGCGGTATATCTTGCTTAAGAATTTCGTATGCGAGATTTACATTGTCAATCACCTGAAAGTCAAACATGCCCACACAGATATAATCAGCCCCCTGTTCAAAGGCCCACTGAAAGGCATCGGTCGGTTTGATCGCGCCGGCAGCCATTATTTTATAGGCTATCCAGGGTTGCTCCAGCTTGTTCATGAAGGCGATGGTTTCATCGGGATTCTGACAGAAGATATTGTCCGCAAAATCCTTGTCAAGTGTGTTTTTCCGTTCCTGGTCAATCCGGGCAGACCAGTAATTGGTTTTATGAAGGGTCTTCATCCAGAAATCGGGAGAAATCCCATATGCAACACATTTCTTAACGGTTTCCAATTCATGTGCGCCAATCCCGGCCGGAATACCATTCTGCCTGATCTTGTCGACCGCCCAGGCAAATTCATCCATCTTATCGGCTTTGGCAAGCATATCCGCCACCCCGCCATGCAGATAACAGGCCGCAGCCCCGGCATCAACCGATTTCTGGATATCTTCCCGGTAATTGAATCCCCCGTCACTGATGAACTGGATCTTTCCGCCCAGGCTCCAGTATTTCTGGAGTGACGGAAGGAGCATGGGATTTGTTATCAATGAGTTGATGCCGCATTCTTCTGCCAGTTGAAGCGTCTGAAAGGTCTTATCATCGGTATGATAGGTCTTCACCAGGTCGGACACATACAGGAGATCCCGTGCATGGGCCCACCCTCCCAGCAGGTTGCCTCCCATGATCACGCGGCTCACTTCCACACCCTTAATCTTGGCGTGAGGAACCTTTCCTTTCAGTTGATCCAGAACACTGCCGTCAAGCGGCTTTAAAACCGCATCGGAGACCCCGGCAGCCAGGAGATGTTGTTCTTCCAGACTTCCCGGGACCGGATCTCCTTCAGCAGCGAATGCCAGGCATCCCAGGAAAGGCAGTCCTGCCATGGCTTTAATAACCTCCCTGCGCCGGATCGGAGCAGGTGATTGCTTTGATGTTTTCATATGGGTGTTGTCTATTTGGCCTGTAAAAACTCAACCAATTCCCACAGTTCCTTCCGGTAATAGGTCCGAAGGCCAAGACTTTTGGCATACACCTCCTCCGCAGGCTTTCCCGGGAAATTTTTCTGGATAACGGGCAGAGGATCAAAACTATCAACGGCCGCTATTTCATTAAAGTCCCTGAACCATTCCATGCTGAGGTATTTGAAAGGAACACTTTCCCCGTTCGGGATGACGGTCCTGAAAAGGTCCCATCCGTTGCAAAGACCGGCCTTTATTCGCTCCTGATGTATCGGCAACCAAACTTCCTGTTCCATTTTTTCATACGCCTTCGCATTTTCGGATTTTACGTCGAGATAATACACGGTGGCATATTTGTACGGGAATTCATTTTTTTCGGGGCGGAGCATGGCGATCCGTTCAACCGATTGCGCGCTTACAATATCCCGTGCTTTCAATGTTTTATCCATTAACTCCGCTTCGTTCATACCGGGATGCACCTTGGTGATGATATCATCACTGTATGGGAATGTCATGCCCGCGAAGGAGTCGTAAATTTCCATGACGGCATAATTATAATCTGAACCAGTACCCGCAAACCATACCCTGAATACAAACCAGCCTTTTAACCCGCCCTGGTTGATATGTTCCTGCTGCACCGGCTTCCAGATCTTTCCTTCCAGGGCCAGATAATCATTGATGCTGGCAGGGGCCACTTTGTTAAAATCGATGTTTCCAAAACTGTGGGTTTGCTGTTGCGGAAATGCATGAGCCAGGCAAAAAAAGGCCAGGAGAAATACAGCGACTGCTTTTAAACAGTACTTACAGGAAGTGAGTAGTCTTTTTTTCATACGAGTTTTGATTTTATTTGAATGATGTTGTAACAGACAAAATAAAGTTAATGAATTAAAGCAAAAGCCCTGATAATTTTAAGACAATACTTTGTATACACTCCGGCAATGATTGCCTATCTGAGGTTGCTGATCGATAAAGCTATATCCAGGGGATAGCCGGGTGTTACCAGGGTGAGCTTTCCTCCTTTCCAGGAAAGGGTTTCAGCTTTCTTTACAATACCGGATGCGGGATCAAACCATTTTAAGGAATAAATCCCGGCAGGAACATCATCCAGGGCCAGACTATCGGAGTAATGTCCAGGTTTTGGGATAAAGTTGGCCCCCCATTCATCATCCTGCGAGCCATGAAACAGATACAAGGCATATTGTTTCCCTTTTTCATACAGTGCGCTGCAGATGGCGTCTTCAGGAATATTACTGATAGCTGTGAATCTTGATAATCCAGCAAGATCAAGATGGAGCATAAATTCTTTCAGTATTTTCCGCTGCGGCACGATCTGGTTTTGTGTATTTATGCCACCGGTTTCATTACCACGGTAATATTCCCCGTTAAGATTTATGATGCCCGCACCTCCTCCCAGCATGAACCACCACCCCTCTATACGGACTGCATCCACGGTATAGTCGTTTTTGGTCAGACTGGCGCCGAAGTAATTTGATTCCACATTCATGATGGGTTTGTTGGCAGCATAATTCATATCCAGGGCTTTTGCAGCCGGCTTTACATATTCGGCCGCCAGCCACTGGCACCAGGGTTCATCCGAAATATCCGGTGAAAGGTTTTGTACGGTTTGTCCCAGCAGGTGTTTCTTGGGGAGCCCTTCTTCAGCCTTACGGAAAGCCTCTTTCATGGCCAATATCCATGGGGCAACGAGGCTGTCGGGATTCACAACAATGCTGCCATCGGGAAGTCCCTGTAGTGAGGGTTCATCACAGATGTCGTAAATAACGTTGCCATAGTCATTCAGCTCCTGAACAATCTTAGTAATATAAGCCGCCTGATATTTAATTACTTCCAGGTTGCGCTGATCCATCGTGGTGAACAATCCGCAATCAGGGGCCTCATAACGGCCGACATTTTGAATATTATTGCTGTGATACAGGGCCATCAAAGGCCAGCAATCGGCATACATACCATTGAAAAAAGGAATTTCGACAATGATATCTTTCTTTCCGGCATATTCCACAAAAGCCTTAAGTCGTTTGAAATATATTGGATTCCAGCTATCAAGATCAAATTTGAAAGCGGGCTTTCCGGGCTCGGCAAGCGCGGGATTGGCCCCTTCCTGCCCGGATCTTGACCAGGGCAGAATTTGCCGGCCCGGTCGAGGCCCCAGCGGATTACCCGGCAGGTATTTATCGACAGGTTCGAACATGCCACCGGGATAGATCCGGGTCAGGTTCATACCATGATCTGCCAGGTAATTCAAATACTTCTCAAAATCGAAATCCTGATCAATTACAGCTCCATAATGGTGGTCGGAAGTAATAAGAACAACGGGATGGCCCTTGTAATAAAAATAGTGTGGATTTGTCTGGAAAACCTGAACAGGATCTTTCTTACAGGAAAGGGCTATTCCGATAATTACCAGGGTTATTACTAAAAAGACGGATGTTCTTTTCATACGGGTGCTTTATGGTTATTCTTATTTATGATTCTTAAGTTTTATGCCTCGGGTTTATATATTGATGAAATTAGGTTAAATTTAGGATCATGTAAATCAAATAATAATATATATGTTCATCAGACTGTTTTTAATAGCGTTGCCGGTCTTTTTTATAATTGACATGGTGTGGCTCGTTGTGGTAGCCAAAAGTTTTTACCAGAAACAGCTGGGTTTTTTAATGAGACCCGACATCAACTGGGCGGCGGCCATTCTGTTCTATCTGCTTTTTATATCAGGACTGATCATCTTCGTTATTACGCCGGCCATGGTAAAACAATCCTGGGTCCATGCCCTGGTGTATGGGGCACTCTTCGGACTGGTGACCTATGCGACCTATGACCTGACCAACCTGGCCACAGTTAAAGATTGGCCCTTGCTGGTAACAGTAATTGATCTGGTATGGGGCAGTGTATTGGCAGCTGCTGTTTCAGTGATCACCTATTTTATTGCGAACAGAATTTAGATAATCATCCAGGTTGATTTGCACAAAATCAAGGCATTAAGAAGAATTATCTGAATGGACAGGAAGCTACTTCCCTGAGAACAAATGAATATCATCAGCCGTATTCATATTTGCAAACACACTGTCGGAGTAAAAACCGAGTTCCGGGCTCATTTCCACCAGCCTGCTCCTGGCAGCCCCGATCAACTGCTGCATGCTGAATTCTCTTTCACGGATTTTCTTTTCCAGCATGGGCAGTGCCTTCCGGCTGTAAAGTCCGCAAAGGGGTTCCATCTTATTCTCATGGACGGGAATGACAGTATCTGCTCCGGCACGCCGCGAGAACAGATAACCGAATAACCGGGGATCCACCATGGGCATGTCGCATGAAAGGAAAATGTTCCAGAAAGTCTGTGATCGTTTCAGGCATGAATATATCCCGATCATGGGGGCCTGAAGGGGCAAAATGTCTGGCCACACCGCACAACCTGTAAATTCATAAACCGGTTGATTGGAGCTGATAACAACCTGGTCACATAAGGGCCTGAGTGTTTCTATTGCATAACTGATAAGAGGCCTGCCATTGAAAAGCATGAGCGACTTGTTCTGTCCCATCCGGCTGCTCCTCCCTCCGGCCAGTACAATACCGGTAATCCTGCACCGGTTCATATATGTGAATCTATCTGGTGCAACATCCGCAGGGAATGCTCAAAAGTCTTGAAAATCTCCTCTGCATATTCCCGGGCTGCTTTCGGGCTTCCAGGCAGTGCATAAATCAATGTTCCTGAAATTACCCCGGCCAGGCTCCGGCTCAAAAGGGCATTGGGGAACTGCATGCCATATTTCAAACGGATCATCTCCATGATACCCGGTATTTCCCTAGTAAGCATGGGTCTGATGACATCGGGTGTGATGTCACGGGGACCGATGCCCGTACCACCTGTGGTCAGGATAATATCCACCTGCTCCTGCACGTATTCCTGAATGATCTTTTTCAGTTGTTCCTGTTCGTCGGGTAATACTATGATGTCTGTTTCACAAAGGCGGCCTTCGCCCAGAAAGAAACTTTCAGTTAACTGCCTCAGCAAGGGACCGCTCCTATCCTCATATTCACGCCTGCTTGCCCTGTCGCTTAATGTGACGATCCTTACCTGAATCACCCTCGGCTGGTACTCCAGCAAATCCCCCGTCTTTAGTTCTCCTTCCTGCAACACCCGGCAAAATATGCCTTCTTTGGGCATGACACAATCCCCGGTTTCCCTGAAAATAGCGCATTTTTCCCCATGACACTTTTTACCGATCTGGGTGACTTCCAAAACCACGTTTCCTGATATCAGCCTGTCGAGCGGATGCATCTGATGCAGCGGATAGCCTGTAACGGTGATATTCTCAGCAAAATCACCAAAATTCAGCTTTCGCCCAACTGCTTCCTGCATCTTTTTCAGACTTTCTTCCCCCAGCAGGCTTACCTGACGGTGCCAGTCTCCTGCATGGGCATCACCTGAAATTCCGTTGCGGGTAAGTCTGATCTTTTCCGCCGGCTGTTTGACGGTTCCTTTTCTTTCAGAAATATTGACCGAAAGTATTTTTATCTGCGCCATGTTAATGATTGGGATCTGTTTTCGTTTTTTCTATCAGTTTGATCTGTCCGATCTCCATAGTCTTATCCACTGATTTACACATATCATAAACCGTAAGTAGGGCAAGGCTTACCGCAGTGAGGGCTTCCATCTCCACCCCTGTTTTGCCCGTACTGTGAATTTCACTGGTTACCGATACTCCGGCATTTTCAATCTGCGCTGTTACTGTTATCTTTTCCAGCATGATATTGTGACAAAGGGGAATCAATGCTGCAGTTTGCTTGGCAGCCTGAACACCGGCCAGCTCAGCCACAGTAAGGACATCTCCCTTTTTCATCGCATTCCTGCGGATTTGTTCCAGGGTATATGCTGAAAGACAAATAAAACCGCTGGCTTTTGCTACCCTGCGTTGGATTTCCTTATGGCCAACATCCACCATTCGGGCTCTGCCTTCTGAATCTGTGTGGGTCAAATCATTCATGATTAAATGTTGTGGTTTAATGCAATTATTTCAAAGGGTGATTGGTGATGGGTTGCACCCGTCGCCAGTCACTTTCCTATCCCCCGATATTATAGAAACTGCCCTTCCGGTTAATACATCCCTTACGTGGTTTGCTGTACAATGCTTGCATCAAGGCAGCTTGTGAGCCCAACTGTCGCACTGAAAACTCCTGCTCACTGAAAAGGCAGGGCTTTACCATGCCATTTGCCGTTAATCTCAACCGGTTGCAGATGCTGCAATTGCCACCTTCGCCTCCTTCAACGATCCCAAATTCGCCCGTTTCAAGATCCATCTGACGGATAAACCTGACATCGAGTCCTTCCCTGAAGGCAAACTCCTTAACCTGTCTGGCATCTTCCTCATCCGATGATTTAAATATAACACAATTGATCTTTACCGGATTCAGTCCGGCTGACTGAGCAGCACGGATACCTTCCAGCACATCCCCGATCCTTCCGCCCCGGGTAAGTCGAGTGAATTTCTCAGGATCAAGGGTATCCAGGCTGACATTTACCCGCATCAATCCGGCCAAGCGCAATGCCCCTGCAAGTTCTCTGAGAAGAATACCGTTGGTGGTCATGGCCAGGTCGATTACACCCCTCACACCTGCGATCTGGGAAACAAGATCCACAATGCCTTTCCTGACCAGCGGCTCTCCGCCGGTTAACCGGATCTTATTAATACCCAGGTCAACGGCAACGCTTACCACATCTACTATTTCTTCAAATGTAAGGATATCATCGTGTTGCAGCATTTGTACACCTTCTTCAGGCATACAGTAACGGCAACGCAGATTGCAACGGTCGGTTACTGAGATTCTCAGGTAACTGATTTGTCGGTTATATAAGTCGAACATGCACCAATTCCCCTTTCTTAATTTCTTTCACGCCAGCAGGGACCTCCATTATACCGTTTGCCGCAGAATAGGCATGGATGTGGGCCGATCCATGATATTCCAGTGGCAGGGCAGTTCCATCCCCGGTAAGGCTCACAGGGATGAGAAACAACATATCCTGATTTCTGCGACTGTATGATTCGGCAAGAGGAACATGAAGCACAGCAGGCTGCGCCATACTTCCCATAAGCTTGCCAAGCAAAGTCTTTACCAGCAGCTCAAAAAGAACAAATGCAGAAACCGGATTGCCCGGTAAACCTATTATAAATTGGTTTCCTTTTCTTCCAAACAGCATATGTCGGCCCGGCTTGACTTTCATGCCGTGAAAAAGGACATCCACCTGCAATTCCCTGAGAATGTCAGGGATAAAATCGTAATCACCAACGGAAACGCCGCCTGTAATCAATATTACCTGGTATCTTGACAAAGCATCAGATACTGCTTCAAGCAATTTATGCCGGTTGTCCGGCACAATGCCAAGATAATCGGATTGTAATCCCATCTGTCTGGCCTGGGCAGTAAGCTGAAGCCCGTTACTGTTCCTGATTTTGCCCGCACCCGGCTTATCCCCCGGCTCAACAAGTTCATCACCGGTTGATATTACTGCCACTTCTGGCATTTTGGTCACCAGGGGCCTTATACAACCCAAGGCTGCCAGTATGGCCAGATGGGCAGGTAACAGTTTTACCCCGCGATTCAGAACGGTATCACCCGTCTTAACATCCTCTCCCTGGTAACAAATATTAACAGATTCAGCGTGCCGTATGCATCTTATACAATTGGAAGCGGTAAGCTCGGCATGCTCCTTCATCAGAACAAAATCGGCACCTTCCGGCACCATGGCGCCTGTCATAATCCTGGCACACTGGTTTGAAGCAATAAATTTAACCGGTACTTTTCCTGCCGGGATCTCCTCGATTATGGTAAGTTCATTCCCCAGATCACTCTGGCGGCATGCAAAACCATCCATGGCGGCTTTGTTAAAAGGCGGCATATCCGCATCCGAGATCACTTCCTTTGCGAGAATGCGGTTTAAAGCTTTCTCCAGGGGTACTTCCTCCGTTGAAAGAGGACTGACCGAGGTTTCAATGACCCGGAGGGCCTGTTCAAGCAGTATCATAGGAAGACTTTGTTTTCCAGCAATTTTGTTGAATGACTATCCTGTCCAAGTCAAAATTGAATTTTTGCCCGTCAAAGTGCACCCAGATCGGTTCAGCATCAATCAGGTCCCTTTTGCATGAATTCATAGCGGATGGACCGTTTCGGCTTACCATCAGGAACAAACCCGGTTCTACCCATTTTCTTAATCCCCCGGATTCACATATCATAAAGACATCTTCAGAAACAAGCTTTATGGTTTGCTGCAAGGCTAAAGCCAGATTATCCTCCGTTGCCGAGATGAAAAAGGAACGTTTTGCTCCGGCTGCGAGCATGCGTGAACTGTCCTTCCCTGTTCCCAAATCGGTTTCCTCAAGAATGCAAATGTGGCCATTCCGGAACAGGATCTGCCCGCCGGGTTCAATGTTATGCCTGTGCGGACTGATCTTAATGGCAACGATCGTTTGCGAAGTACTGTATTTATCAATGATCCTGCAGGCCAGCATGGTTTTACCCGAATTCCTTCCGGTACCGGCAATCAACAATAATCTGGGCAATTTCAGGAGGGTCATGTTACAACATCAATAATTTGATACTGGCCATAAGCAGAATAGCGGAAAGCAGATATTTGAGCCTGACGGGTTTAAACCGGGAACTCCCCAGATATGACCCGGATATGCCACCCAGCACGCCTGCCCCAATCCACATGATCAACCTTGGCTCCATGTTTAGTCCGCTCTGAACCAGGGCAAGCAATCCTGCCAGAGAATTCAGAAGAATAAACAATGCCGAAGCAGCGGCTGATTCTTTTACACTGGCCCAGTGGAACAGGATGAGTATTGGGCTGAGAATAATACCCCCTCCTATTCCGATCATGCCGGAAAAAAAACCAAGGGTTGCACCGATCAGCAGGGCAATAATAACGGGTGGCTTTGAAGGATGCTCAGCAATGGCGCCGGGAATAAATAGCATGCGGGCTACGGCAATGAGCAGAAATATACCGAGGAGGATTTCATATACATCCGGCCTTACTTTTACCAGAGCTCCGACAAAAGCCATAGGGAGGGAAGTGATCAGAAAGGGGATAATGAGCCTTGACCGGAAATATCCTGCACGGGTGAAGGTCACAAATGCAATTGCAGACACAAAAACATTCAGCGATAAAGCTGTTGATCTCATAAAAACAGGTGCAATGCCAAATAAGGCCATTATTGCCAGATAACCACTTGCCCCTCCATGTCCAACAGAGGAATAAAGAAAAGCAACAACGAAAAGGGAAAGTACAAAAATATACTCCATACAGTCAGAATTTATAAACCATTCCGAAGATGGAAACTGCATACAGTCTTTCCGGCAAAGAAGTATATTCTCAGCGAAGCAAGTACCGTATCTCCTTTCCAAATTCAGGAAAATGTTCCATCGGGAGGCATGCACGTTTCCATTTATGCCCGTCGGTCAACACTTCATTTGAATAATCAGACAGAAGAGATGACTCGGAGACAGACCAAATATAAGTTTTTTTTAAGGCAGTGTAAAGTATATTGTGAAAATAGCTTGCAGCTAAGTCAGGTATGATTCGCATTGTCGCTGGAATGCATCATTATCAGCCAGTATCATAGCATGTTCCCGAGAAATACGTCCGGCCGGAATGGATAAATCACCATCAAGCAGGCGATGAAGCATTTCTTTTTTTTCACTTCCTGTAACCAGCCAGATTATTTTCCTTGCGCGATTGATTACCGGATAGGTTAATGTCAGGCGGCGCCTGCCCTGATAAATTCCTGTTGAAGCCACATCTCTGCTGGTTACATCGAGTACGGGATCGCCGGGTACAAGTGAGGCAGTATGACCGTCGGCCCCGAGGCCCAGATGAACAAGGTCGATTATGGGCGGTGACCCGGCGATTTCCCGGATTGTCGCGGCATAGTCGGCAGCTGCCGCTTCAGGGTCCTGCTGTTCCACCTGCATAGCGTGGATCTGCGCGGGAAGCAAAGGAGCATGTCCGAGGCTTTCGCGCAAATGGGTCATGTTTCTGTCGGGATGTCCTTCAGGGGCAAAACGTTCATCAACCTGCAATATATGCATTCCTTCCCAGGGAACACCTTCCTCTGCCAGCGCACGAAGCATTTTCCACGGCGTTTTGCCACCGCTTACCGCGATAATGAAGCAGCCGCGTAAAGCCACAGCTTTAAGGGCTTCTTCGGCAATAACTGCGGCAGCTTTTTGAGCGACCTGATCAGCATTATCCAGCACTTCTATCTTCATAAGGGTAATCTATTGCCTGCTATTCAGAAAGCCTGGGATGAATCCAGCCACTGATAATCCTATATTTTTGAAAATATAAATTTATCATAGTTTTCCTGAACGGGAAAGTCATGAACACAAATTTATCCATGATCCTTGAAACCTCTAAGTTCATTATTCCGCAGTCATTCATGATCAGGGCACGTGGCTTGCGTGTATTGCCCGCAAAACCCGCTCATGATCCCGGAGGGATTACTTCGGCTCCGCAGTGCCGCCCACGGTCCCGCTCATGATCCCTCCGGGATAAGCAATTGAAAAGGGCCGCCAAATGGCGGCCCGGCAAAAATTTGTGACCCCGGAGGGATTACTCGACTCGCGCAGTGCCGCCCATGGTCCCGCTCATGATCCCTCCGGGATAGGCAAAAGGAATGGGCCGCCAAAAGCGGCCCATTAATAATTGTGACCCCGGAGGGATTCAAACCCCCGACTTTCAGAACCGGAATCTGACGTTCTATTCAGCTGAACTACGGGGCCTGCTGCTATTTGCGACGCAAAGGTATGAAAAATTGGCCGAATTCCGAAAAATCACAAAAAAAACACGAGAAATTGTCGTTCCTTTCTGGTGAAATGCGGACCTTTATATCTTCATTAATTAGAAATTTAAATTCCTTGCTATGCTTACAAAGATAAATTTCAAATACGGGTGCAGGAACCTCCTGATGGCACTGTTGCTATCTTCAGGCTTCGTTTCTGCCCAGACGCTGCAGGAAATCGAAGCGCACCGGGTATCACTCCCCAATGGCTGGAAGCTGACGCCTGTCGGACAGATGTTACCCCTGGGAGACCTTCCGCTCAATATCGCCGTATCCCCTTCCGGAAAATACCTGGCGGTTACCAATAACGGCCAGAGTGACCAATCGGTGCAGCTCATCAGTACCCGTGAAATGAAAGTGCTCGATTCGGTTATTATGGACATATCCTGGCTTGGACTGGCATTCTCAGCGGATGAGAAATACCTGTATGCCTCGGGGGGCAACAACAACTGGATTGTAAGGTTCTATATTTATAACGGCAGACTCCTGCCCAGAGATACCCTGGTGATTGGCAAACCGTGGCCAGAAAAAATCTCCGTGGCGGGCATTGCCCTCGATGACTCAAAAAACAGGTTATATGCTGTCACCAAGGAGAATAATTCGCTTTACGTATTGGATGTTGTAACAAAGAAGATCTTAAACCGCTACCCGTTGGGAGGGGAAGGATATACCTGTCTCTTGTCACCCGACCGCAAGGTCCTTTACATTTCCTGCTGGGGGTGCAACGAGGTTGTTATTTTCGATACGGAAAAAATGCTGATAACCGGCTCGATCAAGGTAGGGGACAATCCCAACGAGCTGTGCCTGAACCGGAAAGGAACCTTTCTTTTTGTGGCCAATGCCAACGACAATTCGGTTTCGGTTATTGATACGAAAACCAGGAAGGTGGTGGAAACTCTGAACACCGCACTGTTTCCCGATTCTCCCACCGGTTCCACCACCAATGGCCTGGCTCTGGATGAAAAGGAGGAAACGCTCTATGTGGCCAATGCTGATAACAACTGCCTGGCCGTTTTTAACGTGGAACAACCCGGCAACAGCACGAGCAAAGGCTTTATACCCACCGGCTGGTACCCCACCTGTGTTCGCGTGGTGCAGGGTAAGGTATACGTAAGCAACGGGAAGGGTCTGACTTCCTATGCCAATCCGTTCGGTCCCAATCCCGCAAGGCGCGATGAGGAGGTTGAATACCAGCAGGGAGGGACTTTTGAAAAGAATAAGGTGCAGTACATCGGGGGCCTGTTCAGAGGTACGCTCAGTATCCTGGATGAACCTACCGAGCAACAGCTGGCCGTATATTCCCAGGCTGTTTACAACAATACGCCTTACAACCAGTCCAAAGTGATGCAAACGGAAGGACAGGAGGGCAATCCCATTCCCATGAAGGTGGGTGATCCGTCTCCGATCAAATATGTATTTTATATAATCAAGGAGAACCGCACCTACGACCAGGTGCTGGGAGACATGCCCGGTGGGAACGGGGATACAAGCCTGGTGCTTTTTGGAGAGAAGATCACCCCGAACCAGCACGCCCTCGCCAGGGAATTTGTATTGCTCGACAATTTTTACGTGGACGGCGAGGTGAGTGCCGATGGCCACAACTGGAGCCTGGGTGCCTATGCTACGGACTATCTCGAAAAGAACTGGCCGACCAATTACAGTGACCGTGGCGGAACCTATGATTCGGAGGGTACCCGGGAGATCGCCAACAACAAGCATTACCTGTGGGATTTTTGCAAGAAGTTTGGGGTATCCTACCGGACTTATGGAGAATTTGCTGATGATTACAAACCCAACATACCGGTACTGAAAGATCATTTCTGTCCCTTTTTTACCAGCTGGGATCAGCGTGTGCGAGATACGGTGAGGTTCAGCCAGTGGAAACGCGACTTTGAATCCCTCATGGCCAGGAACAGTATCCCGCAATTGAATACCCTGCGGTTTATCAATGATCATACCGAGGGACTCAGTGTTGGCCGGCCCACGCCCTTTGCCCACACTGCAGACAATGATCTGGCGGTCGGACTCTTTGTGGATTATCTGAGTCATTCCAGGATCTGGAATGAATGCGCCATCTTTATCGTGGAAGATGATGCTCAGAACGGGCCGGATCATGTGGATGCGCACCGCACCACGGCTTATGTGGCAGGCGGATTTGTCAGGGAAGGATATATTGACCATACACCCTATTCCACCTCATCCATGCTCCGGACCATTGAGCTCATCCTGGGCCTGCCACCGATGAGCCAGTACGATGCCTCTGCCACACCCCTGTGGCGCTGTTTTAACAATACAGCCGGACATAAACCTTTCTCGGTAAGACCCTGTTTGGTCAATCTGAATGATAAAAATACCCTCGTGAATCAGTGGTCAAAGCTCAGTGAAAGCTTTGATTTTGCAAGGGAAGACCGATGTCCGGATGCCGCGTTCAATACCGTCATCTGGAAAGCTGTCAAGGGGCTCGACAGTGATTGCCCGGCACCTGTGCATGCGGCTTTTTTCACTGCCGAGGCAGAAGAGGAGGATTAGGAAACAATAAACAGAAAAGAGTATTCTGTAAACAGTATTCGGAATTCAGTATTCGGTAAACGGCAAGATTTCCGGCTATTTTTTAATGATGAACTTGGCAGTAATCATCTGGCCCTGCAACTGAATTCTGGCAATATACAAACCGGATAACAGGTTGGAGAGTTCAACAGGTACATGGTAGACAGATCTCACAACCTGCTGATATACGAGCTTGCCCATACTGTTGTATATTTCAATCTCCAGGATCTGCTTGTTCGATTCTATATACAGGATATCCTCTGCGGGATTCGGGAATACCCTAAGGTGCATCATTTCGGATTTTTCTGTAACTCCTGTATGGGTAGTATCCGCAGGAATGGTATCAATGGGTATGGTATCAACCGGTATCGTATCACCGGTATCGTATCCACCGGAATAGTATCTACGGGAATAGTGTCCACTGGGATGGTATCGATCGGATCCAGTATGATCCGGCCGGGCATATTGTCATCAAGCCAGGCCAGCCGGGTTGTTATCCAGTTCTTAAGTTTGTCGGTTTCACCTTCAAACGTTGCCGCTGCAGGATATTCCACTTCTGCGGTACCGGTATACTGCCCCAGGATGGGCCATTTTACATAATGGCGCTGTTGGGCGGCATACACTAAACCAGCTACGGAATCGACATAGTTCTTCATAGAAGCATCACTCAGAAAAGTCTGGCGCAATTTGTAATACCGCGTGTGCAATTCATTCCGGAATGTAGAATCCTCGAGCATCCTGGGTATCCAGTCGGGGGCCACCGGCACATCATTACATTCGTTTATCCTGTATGCCCAATTGGATCCGTCCGTGACTTCCCCGATATAACAATTATCAATGATGTTTTTCCAGGCCCAATCAAAATCCCAAACCGGTCCGGCATGAAGCTGGCCACCCTTGTCGTCCCGGTCCTTATAATAATAGCAGCTTTTTCTGAAACCATCTACATTCCTTGAAATCTCATTGACCAGGAAGTAATCAATAAATGATTTTACAGAGACATAGGCCCTGTAACCGGTAACCGGGTTCATGAAATCGGAACTGAACAAGGTGGTTTCCACGGCATTCACATAGGCCTGGATATAGGATTTTTGCTCTGCGAGGATGTCCAACGGTTCAGGATATTTATAGACAAAATACACATTTTCCCAGGGCCGGGTTTGGGACATAAAGTTGCTTGCCCAGCTGTTATCCTCATTGTAGTAATCGAGGGCAAAGATGTATCCGCCGGTAAGGTCAATACCTGCCTTATCGGATGTGTCGAGCCTGGCAATGTCCACCCGATTTTTATCTCTTTTGATCTTTTCAGTAAAAACAAAGATCCCCATGTATTGTCCGTTGACGATCACTTCGCAATGGCTGGTGCGCGGTGCATAATGTCCCATCTTGCTGAATAAATGAAAGGCAAGGGAATTCCTGCTAAAGGCCTTGTCGTTGTAATTGGCCAGTAAAATCCAGTCGTTTTCAGCCGGCATATTCAGCAGGGGGACATCTATACTATTACCCAGGTTATCTTTTGTTTCAAAGCCATAAGGCTTTTGGGGAAGAAGTTGTGAGAACTCACCCCGGTATTCAATGCCTGCTTTACCGGAGTAAATATTGCCGGCATCGGTGGGCTTATTGTAATGACCAGGTCCATGATAGATGATTTTCATATCAACGGGTATCTTGGGCTCATTAACAATAGTGCCACCATTAGTATTAATAATGATCAGCGGCAGACTGGTGGAATCAAGAGTCACTGTTTGCTGAGCTTGCACCAGATTGTGGCAGAATAGCATGAAAATCAAAATCCAGCGAGAATTCATCGGAATGGGACCTATGATTGTATTAAATGGTAAAATATGTAGTAAATATACTATTTCGTAATCATTGAATGAATACTTTTCCATTAACCGTTAAAAATCAGGTATGAAAGAGAATTATTCTGTTTCCAAAGGTCATGGAATTAAACAGGGGTCCAGTGTTACTAGGGATTTTTTTTTACATTTGCCGATCATCAAATATTCAGGTAAAACATAATGGAATATACATTTGACGCTATAGAAAAGAAGTGGCAACAATACTGGGAAGACAATAAGACTTTTAAAACCTTTGATGACTTTACCAAGAAGAAATATTATATCCTTGACATGTTCCCCTATCCCTCAGGGAGCGGATTGCATGTCGGGCACCCCGAAGGGTACACCGCTACGGATATTGTTGCCCGCTATAAGCGGATGAAAGGCTTTAACGTTCTGCATCCCATGGGTTGGGATGCCTTCGGCCTTCCTGCAGAACAATATGCCATTCAAACCGGAACGCACCCCAAGATAACCACCCAGAATAACTGTGATACTTTCAGACGCCAGATCAAATCGCTGGGCTTGGGATACGACTGGGATCGTGAGATCAATACCACCGACCCGGGATATTACCGCTGGACACAGTGGATCTTCATCAGGCTTTACAACACATGGTTTGATGAGACGCTGCAAAAGGGCCGTCCCATCACCGAGTTGCCTGTTCCCGAAACCATTGCCGCAAAAGGCGAAAAAGCGACCCGGGAATATGAGGAAAGCAAGAGGCTGGCTTACTACGACAATGCTCAGGTGTGGTGGTGCGAACACTGCAGGATCGTATGCGCCAACGAAGAAGTGCTCACCGACGGCTCCCATGAGAAATGCGGGAACATGGTCATCCGGAAAAATTTAAAACAATGGATGCTGCGCATTCCTCTATATGCGGAAAGGCTGCTAAACGGGCTGGAAAACCTCGACTGGCCGGAAGGCATCAAGGAAATGCAGCGCAACTGGATCGGCAGGTCGACCGGCGCCGAGGTGGATTTTAACATTGAAGGCCTCGAAGGGAAGCTCAGGGTATATACCACACGTCCGGACACCCTTTTTGGTGCTACTTATATGGTGATTGCACCGGAGCACGACATGGCCAGGGCGATCACTACTTCAACTCACGGCAGTGAGGTTGCAGAATACATACAGGCAGCTTCATTAAAATCGGACCTCGACCGGACGGATCTGGCCAAGGAAAAGACGGGCGTATTCACCGGCCGGTACGCCATTAATCCGGTAAACGGGAAGAAGATACCGATATGGGTTGCCGATTATGTGCTGATCGGCTATGGAACCGGTGCCATTATGGCTGTTCCGGCCCATGATACAAGGGACTTTGAATTTGCTCAAAAATTTGGATTGCCCATTGATTGCATCATGGATCCTGCCGGTGCCCCTGATGAGCTCCGTGCCAGGGTGCTGTCCGGTAAAGCCTGCTGGACGGAGGATGGCCTTTACATCAACAGCGCAAATTCCGAAAAAGGAATATCCATCGATGGAATGAACAAGGACTGGGGTATCCCGACCATAATCGCCTGGTTGGAAAAGCAGGGGATAGGAACCAGCATGGTAAATTACAAGTTGCGCGACTGGTTGTTCAGCCGCCAAAGGTACTGGGGCGAGCCTTTCCCGGTTATTCACTGGGAAGACGGAGAAATTGAAGTGGTATCGGAAGCAGATCTTCCGGTACTGCTGCCGGAACTGAACAAATACCTTCCGGGCGCGGATGGCGAATCACCCCTGGCCAATGCCGGTGAATGGCTAACCGTTACCAGGAATGGCCGGCGGGGACGACGCGAGACCAATACCATGCCGCAATGGGCCGGGTCGTGCTGGTATTACCTCCGCTATATTGATCCCACTAATAACCAGGGATTATTCGCTCCGGAGAAAGAACAGTACTGGATGCCGGTGGATCTTTACATAGGCGGAGCAGAGCACGCTGTGCTGCATCTGCTTTACAGCCGTTTCTGGCATAAGGTTCTATTTGACCTGGGCGTAGTTTCCACCGATGAACCTTTTTTAAAGCTTTTTAACCAGGGGATGATCCTGGCGTTTGCTTACGAAACTGCAACTGGCGCCAAAGTATCAGCAGATCTCGTGGAGGATCGCGACGGACGTTATTTTCACAGGGAAACAGGCGATGAGCTGAAGCAAATCGTGGCCAAGATGTCCAAATCTCTTAAGAATGTTGTTAATCCAGATGATGTCGTAAAGCAATACGGCGCAGATTCACTGCGTCTGTACGAAATGTTCATGGGACCGCTCGATGTAATCAAACCCTGGGCCGATACCGGGGTTAAAGGCGTATTCGGATTCCTGAACCGGGTGACCAGGTTCTTCGGGGATTCCGCCAACATTGTTACGGGGGATGAAGACCGGGAAGTACTGAAGGGATTGCACCAGACGATAAAAAAAGTCGGACAGGATATAGAACACCTCCGGTTTAACACGGCCATTTCGCAGATGATGATCTTCACCAACCTTTGCATGAAAAAAGGCAGGGTTACCCGCAATACTGCCGAAGCGTTTGCCCGTGTGCTTTCACCTTTTGCTCCCCACCTGGCTGAGGAGCTGTGGGAGTTTTATGGAAACAGGCCCAGCATCAGCCAGCAGGAATTTCCGGTTTCCGATGAAACCTACCTGCATGAAGAATCTTTTGAATACCCGGTATCTTTCAACGGAAAACTGAGATTCAAATTGCTGCTGCCCCTGGGCCTGCCGGCCGAGGAGGCGGAAAAGGCCGTGCTCGCCGATCCTCAGAGCAATAAATGGACCGAGGGCAAACAGGTTAAAAAAATCGTTTACGTTCCCGCCAAAATTATCAATGTAGTAGTTGGTTAACTTATGAAGAAATCAGTTATGATCTCATCGGCAGTATTGGCATTAATCATGCTGGGAGCTGCCGCCTATTGGTTCATTCTTCCTAGGATTAACGGTAATTACAGGCAGGGAGGCGCAGTGGATTCAGCAGCCTTTGTAAAACCCATACCCCGGTTGTACGGACTGGCGATCGACTCGTTCAACATTGAGACCAATGTAGTGGGCCGCGATCAGAACCTGGGTCAGATCCTCATGAAATATACACTGTCTGAACGGGCCCTCACCCAATTGCTGCTGTATGCCGACAAAGTGTTTGATGTGCGGAAGATCAGAGAGGGTAACAAGTATACCGTTTTTTTGTCGCAGGATACGTTGTATCGCCTGCAGTACCTTGTGTATGAGCATACTCCGGTCGACTATGTGATCTTTGATTTCACCGACAGCGTAAAAGTCTGCCTCCGGCAGAAGGACATCGTTACACGGCAGCAACTTGTACAGGGTTCAATCGAAACCTCCCTCTGGGATGCCATTACACGCAACAACATCAATCCGCTGGTGGCGCTCGAATTATCGGAAATGTATGCCTGGACGGTGGACTTTTTCGGACTGCAGCCCGGAGACCAGTTTACGGTTGTATATGATGAGCTTTATGTGGATACCGTTTCCATCGGATTGGGACGGATCCATGCCGCCAAATTTTTTCATGGTGGCAGGGATCTGCTGGCTATTCCCTTTACCCAGGACAGTGTGGAAACTTATTTTGACGCAGATGGGAATAGCCTGAGAAGGGCTTTCCTGAAAGCCCCGCTTCGTTTTTCCCGCATCAGTTCACGTTTTTCAGGAAGCCGCATGCACCCGATCCTGAAGATCCGACGTCCCCATTACGGGGTGGATTATGCAGCACCCATCGGTACACCGGTGTATTCTATCGGGGACGGACGGGTGATCACCGCGGGTTATCAAAGCGGTTCGGGCAGGATCGTCAAGGTCCGCCACAACGGGGTTTACACTTCAATTTACATGCACCTGAGCGGTTTCGGCAAAGGCATAACCACCGGAAAATATGTGATGCAGGGTGAATTGCTGGGGTATGTTGGCAGCTCGGGGCTATCCACCGGACCGCATCTTGATTTCAGGGTGACCCGGAATGGGTCTCCCATTGATCCGCTGAAAATGGAATCACCCCCGGTGGATCCGATCAAGCCTGAAAATGTTGCCGCCTTTGATTCGGTGAAACTGGCTACCATCAGACTTCTGGCCGAGGGGGTGATCCAGTAGGGTTATTTGCTCAGATTGAAAATAAGTCCACCGCCCAGGGTCCACTGGTAAATGGTGGAATAGCTGGCCACTCCGGCACCTCCGCCACCCGTTCCAAAATACACGCTGCCACCGACAGATTGTACCACCGAAAGAAGACCTGCCTGCATTTTTATGCCTATCCTGTCGGAAGCCCATATGTTGAGACCGACTTTCATGCCCCAGGCAAATTTCACTGCGGAACCACTTTCATCTGTTTCCGGATTGGTGACATTAAAAATACCCATCCCCAGCTGCAATCCTCCGTAAGGTTCAAGCCTGGGATTGGCCAATACCAGATAACGGTTGCCCCCCAGCATCACATAATTGGAGGCGAGATCAAATTCACCATTTCTTTCAATAACATTATAATAAGCAAGATTGGCTTTTGAATCCATACGCAGATAGTATGCTTCAATGCCATAGGCCGGTGAAAGCAAATACTCCAGGCCACCCCCCCATTCAAATCCGCCTTTGATGGTGCCATTATAATAAGCAGTGGTGGAATAATACGAATCCACTTGATCATCAAAGGCATATGAAGTATACACATGCAAACGCAAAGCGGGTGCCTTGTTAGACTGCATTGGTGCGGATTGCTGAATGGTTTGGGCAAAGAGGTAAGTGCCTGCAAGACAAAATATCACCAAAAGGAGTTTCTTCATCATTTTCACAATTAGGGTTATAATATTAACTAACAACAAACAACAAACAACTAACAACAAACAACTACATAAAATCTCACTGCATTTCCCATCCACCCCCAAGCGCCTTGTATAACTGCACCGTGCTCTGCAGCTGGTACTGCAGTGCCTGTGCCGCCAGCAACTGGGCGTCAAGTTCGGTACGCTCATTATCCAGCAATTCGAGGTAATTGGTATAGCCGGAATCATAACGTTCGCGCGATAGCCTTGCTGCTCCGCCTGAGGCCATCGCCTGCATCCGGCGCGCTTCATATTCACGGCGGTAAGTGTCAGATGCAATCAGGGCGTTTTCAACCTCGGCAAACGCATTCAAAACGGCTTTTTCATACTGAAGGCGGGCCTGTTCGGTTTTCTCCCGTTCCATCTGAACCCTACGCTTGTTCTTGCCAAAATAGAATAACGGACCGGTAATGGAACCTGTTGCGTAGCTGATCACCGAACCGCTGGCTGTAATATCTGCCAGGTCCTGGCTGGCTGCTCCGAAAAGCCCGGTAAGGCTGATGGACGGGAACCGCATAGCCTGTGCCACGCCGATCTGTTCATTCTGGGCGATCCAGAGGTCCTCGGTCTGCCTTACGTCAGGGCGCCGGGCCAGCAGTTGTGAAGGGAGTCCTTCCGGAATGGAAAGCGGAAATACCTGCGAAAGATTATCCAGACCTCTTGTAACAGTTCCGGGATTCTTTCCGAGCAGGATGCTCAGGGCATTCTCTGTCTGGGCAACCTGTCTTTCAAGGCTGGGAACCAGCGCTGCAGCAATAGCTTCCTGCGACTGGGCCTGGAATTTATCCAGTTCGGACACTTCACCGCCCATAAATCTTTCCGTAATGATCCGGGTGGATTCCTTTCTTACCATGAGCGTTCTCCGGGCGATTTCCAATTGCTGGTCGAGCCCGCGGAGCTGGAAATACAGGGTTGCAACCTGAGCAACCAGACTGGTAGTCAGTAATTTTTTGGCTTCCTCGGTTGCCAACATCTGAGCTTTGGCCGCCCTTGTGGCATGGCGGTATTTACCCCAGAAATCTAGTTCCCAGGCCACGGTACCGAATCCCGTATAGTTTTCCCGCAACAGGGTGCCGGATTCAGCCATATCACTGTTGGTCTTGTTTAAGATGCTGGCACCTCCCTGATAACTGAATTGAGGAAACAAATCGGCTTTTTTATAGCCGACATTGTACTGTGCCTCCATCAATCTGGAAAGTGCGATCTGCATGTCGCGGTTCTCAGCAAGCGCAGTACGGATCAGGGATTGCAATACGGTATCCCGATAGACCTCCCACCATTTCAGGCTCGTTATGGAGTCTTTGCTGGTGGTGTCCAGGGAATATCGGTATCTTGCTTCGGTGCCCCACTCCGTTTTCTTGAATTTTGGGCCGACCATACAGCCCGATGCCAAAGCTATGGCAAGCAGAAAGGGAATTAAGCGCCTCATGATTGCTGCCCCTCCTTGGCTTTCTTGTGTGTTAATTTTTCAATCATGACAAATAAGGCAGGAATTAATAATACACCCAGCATAGTGGCAATGAGCATACCGCTGAACACGGTCATCCCCATCACCTTTCTTCCCTCAGCACCGGCTCCGGTTGCCCGCACCAGCGGAACCACACCCAGGATGAAGGCGAAAGCAGTCATCAGTATAGGTCGCAAGCGCAGCTTGGCAGCTTCAAGGGTAGATTCAATCAGGGGCTTGCCCGATTCCACATTGGCTTTCGCGAATTCCACAATCAGGATCGCATTTTTAGCGGCAAGTCCGATCAGCATCACAAGGCCGATCTGTGCGAACACATTATTTACATAACCGGGTATGAAAAGTCCCGCCAGGAATAGTCCGGTAAAAGCACCAAATACGGCAAATGGCGTGCCGAGCAACACTGAGAAAGGCAGTGCCCAGCTTTCATATTGGGCAGCCAGGATCAGGAAAACAAAGACAAGGGCCATGAGGAAAACAACTCCCCCGGTTCCGGCCGCCTTTTTCTCCTGGTAGGACATGTAGGCCCACTCGTAGCCCATATCACGAGGCAATACCTGGGCAGCAACCTCTTCGAGGGCAGTAAGGGCCTCGTCCGAGCTATATCCCGGAGCAGGAGCACCTCCCAGCTCAGCTGTCCGGAAAAGGTTAAACCTGTTGGTAAATTCCGGACCCGTGGTTCTCCTAACTGTTGCTAATGCTGACAGAGGCACCATATTACCTTCCGCTCCCCTTACAAAGATCTTATTCAGATCCTTCGGGTCAACCCGATATTCACCTTCAGCCTGAAGGAAGACTTTATATTGTCGGCCGAAACGGTTGAAATCATTAATGTAGGAAGCTCCAAACGCAGCGCCGATAGAGGTGTTAACGTCCTGCAAGGATAAGCCCATTTTGAACACCTTGTCGCGATCCACATCGAGATAGATCTGCGGAACATTGGTGCGGAAGGTGGTATAGATCCTGCCTATTTCCGGACGCTGGCTGGCAGCCTGCATGAATTTAGTGGCCTGCCCAGAAAGATACTGCGGGTCGTTGCCGCCGCGATCCTGCAACATCATGGAAAATCCTGCAGCAGTACCCAATCCCTGGATGGGAGGAGGCCCGAAAGCCATGGCAGTGGCTTCCGGCAGTTTCATCATAAATTCACGGTTGAGTTTTCGCATGATCACTCCCACGGTTTCCTTGCCCCGCTCTTTCCATTCCTTGAGCGAAACAAAGAAGAATCCCATGTTGGAATTATAAGTGTTGGTCAGCAGACTGAAGCCGGATATGCCTGTGTAGAAAGATATCCCTTCTTCTTCGTGCAGCATCTTCTCAATCTTGACCATGACGGAATCCGTTCTTTCGAGTGAGGCGGCATCGGGTAACTGCAGGTTGACCATAAAATAGCCCTGGTCCTCCTCAGGTACGAAACCGGCCGGGATCTTTTTACCCAGCAGTACAATGAACACCACGATTATACCGATCATGATCCCCACACGGCCCAGTTTCCTGACCAGATGGGAGACCATGTTGATATATCCGCCGGTAAATCTGTCAAACACCCGGTTGAACCAGCCGTAAAACTTACCGAGGATACCTCCGGTCTTTTGTCCGGGTTTCAGCAGCATGGCACTCAGAGCAGGACTCAGGGTCAGTGCGTTGAAAGCGGAAAAGAGCACGGAGATGGCTATGGTGATGGCGAACTGCTGATAGAGTCTGCCGGTAATGCCTCCCATGGCAGCCACGGGTACAAATACCGCCGTGAGGATGAGGGCAATGGCCACCACAGGGCCGGATACCTCTTTCATGGCTTTTAGGGTGGCTTCGCGGGGGCTGAGGCCTTTCTCAATATTGTGCATTACTGCTTCCACCACAACGATCGCGTCATCCACAACAATACCGATGGCGAGCACGAGTCCTAAAAGGGAAAGCACGTTAATGGAAAATCCAAGCAAAGGAAAGACCATAAAAGTACCCACCAGTGAAACCGGTACGGTCAACAGCGGGATCAGGGTTGCCCTCCAGTTCTGGAGGAAGATAAAAACTACCAGAATGACCAGGAAGACAGCTTCAAACAGGGTGGTGATGATCTCACTGATACCTTCGGAAACAGCCAGTGTGGTATCCAACACAACATCGTATCTCAGATCCTGAGGAAAGCGGGCTGAGATCTCTTCCATAGCTTTCCTGATATTGGCCGCTGTTTCCAGTGCGTTAGATCCAGGGACCTGGTAAATGGCAATGGCTGCTCCCGGTTTGCCGTTCACCTTACCGATAGAGTTGAAATTTTCAGTGCCTAATTCCAGGCGGGCCACATCCTTCAGTCTGACCTGAGATCCATCTGCGTTGGAACGGACAATTATGTTACCGAAATCCTCTTCAGTAATAAGGCGTGACTGCAACATAGCGGTGTAGGTGAACTGGGTGCCTGCAGGAGCGGGATTTCCGCCAAATTTTCCGGCAGGGCTGATCTGGTTTTGCTGTTTCACAGCGTTGATCAGGTCATTCATGGTAAGTCCCAGCTTGGCGATCACATCGGGCCTGACCCAGATCCGCATGGCATAATCGGCTCCTCCAAAAAGCTTTACATCGCCCACGCCCGAGATCCTGGCCAGTACATCAACTACATTGATGTTGCCATAGTTGGAAAGGAAGTTATTATTGTAGCTGCCGTTAGGGGATTGAAGAGATACGATCATCAGGGGAAAAGGAAGGGCTTTTTTGGTAACGACCCCGGATTGCTTCACCTCATTGGGTAGAATAGCATTAGCTTGGTTAACCCGGTTTACTGTGAGCATGTTGGCATTATCCAGGTCGGTTCCCACTTCAAAGGCAATACGGAGGCTCAGGGAACCATCGCTGGCATTGACTGATTTCATGTAGAGCATCTCTTCAACCCCGTTCACTTTTTGTTCGATGGGTGTGGCAACAGCCTGTTCCACATTTAGGGCATTGGCTCCCTGGAAAGATGTGGTAACCATCACTTCAGGGGGCGTGATCTCCGGGTATTGCGATATGGGGAGGGATTTCATGGCCACGAGCCCCACAAGCACAATAACGATGGAGATTACCATCGCGACGATGGGCCTTCTGACAAAAAATTCTGACATGGCGAGGGTATTTAAATTTGGGTTGAATCGACCTTAACAGGCACAGGGATTACCATACTATTGGCCCTTATGGCCGCATTGCCCACCAAAGCAACTTTGTCGGTGGGTTCAAGGCCGGAATCAATGATCCAGTATTCGCCAAACTGCTGACCGGCTTTGACCATTTTTACTTCAACTTTGTTTTCGCTGTTCACTACAAAAACCTGGTAGGTTCCCTGCAACTCGGTAACCGCCCGCAGCGGCACCAGCATGGCTCCCTTTCTGATCTCAGTAGTGAACCTGACTTTGGCAAATTGTCCTGGTCTTATGGTCTCTTCTGGATTGGGCACAGTTGCTTCCATGGTCAGTGTACCTGTAGACTGGTCAATTTCGCGGTTGGCGAGGTTGATCTGACCACGGTGGGGATGAATGCTGCCGTCACTTAGGATCATATCGATGGTCCAGTCCATTTTCTTCTGGTCAGGAATCCTTTTCCGGAATTCCAGGTATTCTGATTCAGTCACTGAAAACCGGACACGCACGGTTTTGGTGCTGGATACTGTATTCAGGTTGAACGATTGGATGGTGCCCACCAGGTCACCAACCTCGAATTTTGAAATTCCGATAATACCGTCAATTGGTGATGTAATGGTGGCATAGCTCAGTTCAATCTGGGCATTCTTGACACCTCCCTGGGCGGCTTCCAAACCACCGACGGCAGCGTCATATTGTGCCTGAGCGGCTACCAGATCGCGCTGACTGACTGCATTGATTGCAGCCAGAGGTTTAATACGATCCAGATCACTCTTGGCCTTACCCAGTTGCGCTTCGGCTGACGCCAGCTGACCTTTTGCCTGATCCAGTTTGGCCTGATAGGGCAAAGGATCAATGCTGTACAACAACTGTCCTTTTTTCACAAAAGATCCTTCCTTAAAAAACATGCCGGTCAAAAATCCCTGTACCCTGGCGCGGATCTGGATATCGGTGCCTCCAAGGGTCTGGCCCACATATTCCTGAGTCAGCGGAACATCTTTTATCAACACTGATACTACGGGAACTTCCGGCGCTTTGGTTTCAACTGCTTTTTCCTTGCAGGAAAACAGCACCAGTCCGCCAAGTACTATCCCAAAAAAACTACGGATTCTCATAATGCCTGGATTTAGTTTGTAGATGATGGTATGTCAGATAAAATCAATTATGCATTCAAATATAGTTATTTTATTCTCTATTCCTTAAACGAGATCGTTGCAAAATGTCTTTGTTAACCTGTGATACCATCCTTTTTTTTGCTTTAATTCTTTATTTTTGCCAACCTATAAATGGTTCAAATGCATGAAAAACCAGGTTAAATATTCTGTAATCATTCTTCTGGGATTTCTGTTCGGTATCCTGGTCATCCTGCCGGTTAACGAGTTTACCTCCTACTTCCAGTACCACCGGGACGAAGGTATAACTGTATGGCAGTTCATGGGAGCGCAGCTTTGGAAAGCCATTACGTTCCGGATGCCTTATAAACTGATGTTTTACCTGCTGATAGGAGGCGCTGTTGGGGTGCTGCTGGCGCTCATAACAGCTTATTTCAGGAAACGAAACAAGCTGCTGTTTCAATTGGGACAGGAACTTGACAAGGATCTTGCGCAACTGATTGCACAAGGTGAGGGTGATAGCCTTGAATTTAAATCCTCTTTCCGTTACGATTACAGGCAGCAAAAGGTTAACAAGGCACTCGAAGGTGTTATCATCAAGACCATTTCCGGATTCCTGAATGCCCGAGGGGGATCCCTGCTGATAGGCGTTGCCGACAACGGCAGTGTCGTGGGAATCGAAGAAGACTATAAAACCTTAAACCGGAAGGACAGTGACGGATACACCCAAATGCTCATGTCGGCCATTGCGGACAAACTGGGCACCCCGGTGTGCCGGCTGGTCAGGGTCCTATTTTATGAACACCAGAATAAAGAAGTATGCCGGATCATCGTATTGCCTTCTCCGGTGCCGGTGTATACGCATGAAGAGCAGGAGGTTCATTTCTACATCCGCACCGCCTCAGGCACCCGTGAAATGGATATCCGGGAGGCCGTGAACTTTATCCGGGCAAAATGGGGCTGACGGGAAGTTTGATATTCTTGACTTTCGCAAAAGTTTTAGTATATTAGCAATGAATAAATATCTAAATCATATGAAATACATCATCACAATTCTGCTGGTTTTCTTGGCTTCATCTTCGGCTTTCAGCCAGAAAAAAGGGAAAACTGATCCGAAGGATCTGAAAATTGATTCCCTGACAAAAGCATCAGCTGCCTTGACTTTGCAGGTTGATTCAGTCACCAAGGAACTGGGCATTTACTATAGTGTTTATACCACTCTTAAAGAAAAAGTATTCAAGTATAATTTTGATCCGGCAAAAACTTCCAATCTGATTGATTCTCTGCGGACAACGAGGGATTCAACATTCACAGAACTTTCCGCTGTCAATGCTTCACTGAAGGACAGCTTATCGGTTATGAAAAATAAGAATATAAAGCTTCAGACAACGCTTGACAGTCTTGGATTGGGGAATGATCCGGCCAAGGCTCTGGCAAAACAGGAGGCTGATAAACAAAAAGCGATTGCTGACCTTAAGCAGTTAAAGGAATTGCTGGACGCCAAAATAATTACACAGGAGGAATTTGATACCAGGAAGAAAAAACTTCTTGAAAAGTTGTGATGGATATTCAATGAACCATCAGCTTCAACCTTGTTGAACGGGATTGACCGGAACAGATACCGGTTTTACATACCACACCTGACTGCAATATTCCCTGATCGACCGGTCTGAGGAGAACTTACCCATGCGTGCCACATTCAGGATGGACTTACGTGTCCACGCTTCCTGATCGCGCCACAGCTTGCTCACCAGTTCCTGGCAATCCACATAGGCCTGATAATCAGCGAGCACCATGAATGGGTCATGCCAGAGCAAGTTGTCCACGATCGGACGGAACAGATTTGGATGGCCGTCCACCAGGGAACCTGAGGCAATAAAGTCCAGCACTTCGCTGAGACAGGAGTTCTGAGCATAGATATCATAGGGGCGATAGCCCGAGGATCGCAGTTCCTGAACCTGCCCGGCATCGAAGCCAAAGAGAAAGAAGTTTTCGGGGCCCACTTCTTCACGGATCTCTACATTGGCACCGTCCAGGGTACCAATGGTGAGGGCGCCGTTGAGGGAGAATTTCATGTTGCCTGTGCCGCTTGCTTCCTTACCTGCTGTGGAGATCTGCTCGGAAAGATCGGCTGCAGGATAAATATGCTGGGCATTTTTCACATTGTAATCAGGGAAGAATACCACTTTCAGCCGGTCGCGAACGACAGGATCATGGTTCACCACTGCGGCAACCGCATTAATAAGCTTGATGATGAGCTTGGCCATGAAATATCCCGGCGCTGCCTTGGCGCCGAAAATGAAGGCCCGGGCCGGCACATCCGCGTCCGGATTATTCCTGAGGCGGAGGTATAGTGTGAGGATGTGCAGTACGTTGAGGTGCTGCCGCTTGTATTCATGCAGTCGCTTGGCCTGAATGTCGAAAAGTGATGCGGGACTCAGCAACACACCTGTGCGTTGTTCCACCAGCCTGGCAAGGTCTTTTTTGGCGGTGCGCTTCACGTCTTGCCATTGCTGCCGGAAACCGGGATCATCCGCCAGAGGCTCCAGCCTGGACAGTTCATTGAGGTTATGCAGCCAGCCTGCTCCGATATGTCTGGTTATCAGGCTTGCCAGCGGCGGATTGCTCACAGCTAGGAAACGCCGGGGTGTTACACCGTTGGTTACGTTGCAGAACTTCTCAGGCCAAAGTTCGGCAAAATCCTGCATCACCGTCTGCCGGAGCAGTTCGGAGTGCAATCGGGCTACGCCATTGATATGGTGACTGCCCACTGCAGCCAGGTGGGCCATCCGCACATACCTTTCACCGCTTTCGTCGATGAGCGACATACGGGACTGCCTGGCATCGTCGCCCGGGAATCGGGCTCGCACCTCCCTGAGGAATCGCGTATTGATCTCGTAAATGATTCCCAGGTGACGGGGCAGGAGTCTGCCAAAAAGTGCTACCGGCCATTTCTCCAAAGCTTCGGGCAGCAGTGTGTGGTTTGTATAGGCAAAGGTTTTACAGGTGATGTTCCATGCCCGGTCCCATTCCATAAGGTGTTCGTCCAACAGGAGGCGCATGAGTTCAGCCACTGCAATGGCCGGATGTGTATCGTTAAGCTGGATGGCCCATTTCTCGTGAAACCTGTCGAGCGGCCGGTTCAGCATCAGATGGAGGCGTATCATATCCTGCAACGAGCACGTCACAAAAAAGAACTGCTGCTGGAGGCGCAGGTTCTTCCCCTGGATCACCTCATCATTCGGATACAGTACCTTGGTGATGTTCTCCGATTCCATCTTGTCTTCAACGGCGCGGTAGTAGTCTCCATGGTTGAAAGAGGTAAAATCAAAAGATTCCACAGCCTCGGCTTTCCAGAGGCGGAGCTGGTTGCAGTTGCCCACCCGGTAGCCCAGGATTGGCGTGTCATAGGCTACCCCTTTTACCACGGTATCGGGGATCCAGCTTACCTGGTACTGTCCCGTGGCATTGATAAATGACTCGGTGTGACCACCGAATTTAACTTCGTAAGCGATCTCAGGCCGTCCGATTTCCCAGGGATTGCCAAAACGGAGCCACTTGTCGGTGATCTCCACCTGCCAGCCGTCCCTGATCAGCTGGTCGAAGATGCCGAACTCATAGCGGATGCCATAGCCAATGGCCGGAATTTCACATGAGGCAAGTGAATCCAGGTAGCATGAGGCAAGACGGCCCAGACCGCCGTTCCCAAGGCCGGGCTCCTCTTCCTCCTCGGCCACATCGTTGAGATTCAGGCCCAGTTCCGAAAGTGCCTGCCGGGTTTGCTCAAGTATGCCCAGATTCAGCAAGTTATTGACAAGGTGCGGTCCGGGAAGAAATTCTGCAGAAAGATAGGCCACCATTCTGGTCTCGTGTAATCCGTATTCTTCAGATGTCTTTACGCCCTGCCGAAGCATGCGGTCGCGAACAGTCAGGGCGAGCGCGGCATACATGTCGTGGGGCGTTGCGATCATCGGCACCCGGCCCAGACCGCACAACAGGTTGTCGAGGAACGACTGTTTCAAATCGGAAACCGTGTTCCCGGCGCGTACACCGTATGCAGGAGAGAGATCAGCCGACCGGGTACGCATGGATTTCTTAGAAGTGGCCATAAAAATATGAATTGCTTTGATTAATTAAAGATTCAGGATCTTAAGTTAATGATAAAACTGCTAAAGAACAGGGGAGGAGTGTGTAATGCTTTCCAACGACCGCAGGTCCTTCCTGAATTTCATGAATATCCTCCGGTGATGACAGGGAAGTGTCCATCCACAGCTTCCACCGGCATTCTCTTCCGTGAATATGTTCCGGAATCTCGAACTTCAGGGATTCGCTGTAGGCATTCACCATAACATGCAGCACCAACTGGCCGCTGAGGGATTGCATGGTAAAGGCAAGGCTGTAAGAGTGTTCGGACCAGTCGGGCCGGAACAGTTCCACGCCATGCCAGTGGATGAGATTCCGGTCCATCAGTTGCATGAGCGTCATGCCATATTCCGGCTGTGCAGCATCCCGCAGCAACCTTTGCTTGGTGAGTTGTTTAACAAAGCGGAGGACATCGCTGTGTTTTTCTGTCAGTCTCCAGTCGAACCATGATGTTTCATTGTCCTGACAGTAAGCATTGTTATTCCCGTTCTGTGTTCTCCTTACCTCATCTCCCATGAGGATCATTGGCGCTCCTACTGACAGCAGGGTCCAAGCCAGGAAATTCTTGACCTGCCTGTTCCGGATGGTTTCAACGGACTGATCGTCGGAGGGACCTTCAATGCCGAAGTTCCTACTGAAATTGTCATTGCTGCCGTCACGGTTTTCTTCCCCGTTGGCATTGTTGTGTTTTGTGTTGTAGGAGACCAGGTCGTTCAGGGTGAATCCGTCATGGCAGGCTATGAAGTTGATGCTCTGTTCTGCCTCGCGGTTTTCATGGCCGTAGACATCAGGACTTCCGAGTATACGTGAGGCAAATCCCGAACTGGTTCCCGCATAGCCATTCATGAAACGTCTCACATCGTCCCGGAATCTTCCGTTCCATTCCCGCCAGCTGTCACCAATGAAACTCCCCACCTGGTAAAGTCCTGCCGCATCCCAGGCTTCGGCAATTAATTTGGTGCCTGCCAGGAAGGGATCCGATTCGATGTCCCACAATAGGGGTGGATTTTCCAGGGGCCGTCCTTTTTCATCACGTGCCAGGATGGAGGCCAGGTCAAACCGGAATCCGTCCACATGCATCTGATCCACCCAAAAATGCAGGCTGTCGATGATCATCCTCCGCACTACCGGGTGGTTGGCATTCAGGGTGTTGCCGGTACCTGTGAAATTGCAATATTGAGAGCGGTCTTTTTCCAGCATATAGTAAATGCTGTTGTCGATCCCCCGGAAACCATAAGTCGGGCCGTTTTCATTTCCTTCAGCCGTGTGGTTGAACACCACATCGAGGATCACCTCGATGCCGGCGCGGTGCAGGGCCTTGACCATATTGCGGAATTCATCGATCGTGGCAAGGGGAGAACGACCTGATCCATATCCCTGATGCGGTGCAAAAAAAGACACCGGGCTGTAGCCCCAGTAATTTATCAGGCCAGGCGGGGCATCCTGGGTGTCGAACTGAAATACCGGAAGGAGTTCAACAGCCGTTATACCCAGATCGACCAGGTAGGGGATCTTCCCGATCAATCCTGCATAGGTTCCACGTTTTTCAACCGGAACACCGGAAGAGGGGTGTTTGGTGAATCCGCTCACATGCATCTCATATATGATAGTCTGCGCAAAGGGCCTGCGGGGATGCTCATCACCTTCCCAATCATAAAGCGAAAGATCGGTCACCACACTTTTCATAGCGGGAACGGCAGGCAAACCACGTCCTTTAAAAGCAGAACGGCTGTAATGTGCAGGAATGGCGACAGCTTTGGCATACGGATCCAGGAGGACTTTTTCCGGGTCGAACCGCAGACCATCCTGCGGTTCATCAGGTCCGGATACACTGTAGCCATAAAGCTGGCCGGACCTGAGGCCAGGGATAAAAACATGCCAGTAATGGTACGTCCTGTTTTCCAAGGGATGCAGGCTGACGGTCCGGGCCGGCAGAATGCTTTCCACACTGTCGAACAGCAAGAGGTCAACCCCTTTGCAGTTTTTCGAAAAAAGGCTGAAATTGACCCCCACCCCGTCGGGGTGTAGGGTTGGTCCTAATGGAAAGCTTTGCCCCTGGTGAAGGTGATTCATGTCTTATTTTGCTGACATTTGGTGAAAACTATTAACCGGATTAAATTTACAAAAAATAAAAAACCAAATTTGTGATTCATTGCTTTGAACCCCACTATGCGTCGTAAATCTTTTACTTTTCCCGTCTCAACCCTGATCGGCAGCAATATTTCAAACATCAGGGCCATCTTCAGGCACCACAGGCCTGCAAAGAAGTTTTATCCCAAGCTGGCGCTGACGCTGGTGGTTGTGGGCATTTTTGAGGTATTGCATGCCTGGGAACGCATGCGTTGGGGCAGAAAGATCCGGGATTGCCATATGCAGGAGCCGCCGGTTTTCATCATCGGCTTCTGGAGAAGCGGGACCACGTTGTTGCATAACCTGCTTTGCCAGGATCCCGATGCCAGTTATACCACAACCCTGCAGACGGTTTTCCCGCATATGGTGCTTTCACAGCGCCTTTGGCTGAAGCCTCTGATCAACCTGGCACTGCCCGCTCTGCGGCCTTTCGATAATGTGCGGATGGATATGGATTTCCCGCAGGAAGAAGAATACGGGATGACGAATGTTCAGCCCTGCAGCCTGTATAATTTTTTCCAGTTTCCCGCAGATTTTGATGACATCGTGGAGCATGAGATCACTCCCGGGGTATCTGGACGGCAGGATTTAAATTCCTGGATGAACCAGTACCGGCTGCTTATTGCAAAAGCCAGCCTGAATACAGGAGGTAAACGTTACATCAGCAAAAATCCCTGCAACCTTGCCCGTATAAAATTGTTAAAGCAAATGTTCCCACAGTCCAGGTTCATCTTTATTTACCGCAATCCTTACCGGGTGGTAGAATCGCTGTATCGGTTCTACCTGGCCATCATACCCGGTGTGAAATTGCAGGAACCTGCCCCTGATTTCAGCCGGGAGAAAATCGTGAAATTGTACGTAGATATGATGCGCCGGTACGAGGCAGATAAATCCCTGTTCTCGGGGCAGGAGCTTCTGGAGATCAGGATGGAGGATTTCCTGCGGGATAAGCTCAGTCACCTGACGGACATTTATGCAACCTTCCACATGGACTCTTTTGATAAGGCCAGGCCATGCATTGAGGAATATCTCCGAGAAAACGCCGGATATTCCCGTGAATCCTACGAGATCCATCCGGATACTTTCAGGCTGGTTAACCAGTATGCTGCTGATCTGGTAACCAGTTTGGGCTATCCCCTGCAAACTGGAACGTCATCGGACAGGGTCTGACAGGGCTTCTGCCTGAACGGTTCCGTCTACAATACACGAAGTAAAATCTCTATTTTTATTAGAGATATACCTTAACCTTATTGCATTCCAGTCATTGTTCCAACAACGATCCTGTTACTTTTTTGATTATATTCACATAAACTACCAGCCATATGAAAAAATGCACCATTACGCTTTGTTTGCTGCTTTTTGCTTTTACATCAGGCGTGTTTGCCCAGGAAGCCGGTGAGCAGAAAGTCTTCGAAATCTACGGTTTTGTGATGACCGACGCCGGGTATAACGCCAATCAGATCCACCCGGATTGGTATGATGTAGTTCGTCCGACAAAACTACCTTCCTATAAAGGCGAGTACGGTACGGATGGTAATGCTTATTTCAGTGTTCGGCAAACCCGTTTTGGCGCCAAGGGGTATTTGCCCACTCCTCTGGGGGAGCTCAAGACCATCTTTGAGTTTGAGCTGTTTGGTACGGGTGTTGATGCAGGCCAGACCACATTCAGGCTGCGTCATGCCTATGCCGAGCTGGGCCATTTCGGTGTGGGCCAGTACTGGAGCCCATTCATGGATATCGACGTTTTCCCAAACACTGTCGAGTACTGGGGACCTACAGGAATGGTATTCTTTCGTAACATTCAGGTCCGCTATATGCCCATACAGGGCGATACACGTCTTACGATTGCCCTTGAGCGCCCGGGCGCCAGCGCTGACGGAGGCATTTACGCCGACCGTGTTGAATTGCAGAACATAAGGGCAAAGTTTCCAGTACCGGATTTATCCTTTGAATTCAGGCAGGCACTGGGTTTTGGTTATGTTGAACTTGCAGGGATACTGCGCAGGATGGAGTGGAAAGATCTGGATGGAACCGGGACCGATTATAGCGGGAATGCCTTGGGCTGGGGCCTTAACCTGAGCACCAATGTGAATTTCACCAAAAAGGATGTATTCAGGGGACAAATTGTATACGGGGCCGGTATTGAAAACTACATGAATGATGCCCCTGTCGATGTTGCCATTGACGGTAATGAAGGTGTTGCTGTTCCGGTGTTGGGGACTGTTGCTTTTATCGATCATACCTGGAGCAAAAAATTCTCTACATCGGTGGGATGGTCCATGGTGGATATAGGCAATACAGATGGCCAGAATGATGATGCTTTCAATAATGGGCATTATGCTGTCGGTAACCTGATGTATTACCCGGTTGACAATGCCATGATGGGTGTTGAACTGCAGTACGGAACCCGCAAGAACTATAATGATGATTGGAATACAAGCATCTTCAAGATTCAGTTTTCTTTCAAATACAATTTTTCACACGCCTTTTACAGGAAAGCTGGATAAGGCTACAACCCACAACCCACAACCTTTTAAATGTTTATTCTATCCAAAAATATTAACTAACTAACAAGTATATCCATGAAAATTACCAATTTCCACCACGTCAGGCTGCCTGTTACAGTCCTGGCCATTTGCCTGTTCGCCGTTACGGCTATCGTCAAGGCACAAACCAGTGGCCCTTTAAGTCCTGAAAAAATAAAAGCTGCCCTGGATGAGGCTTACACCAAATTCAAGGACGTGAAAGATGGTAAAAATGCAGACTACATCAAAGAACTGGCCAATGTTGATCCGAATATTTTTGGTATAGCGCTGGTGACTGCTGACGGACAGGTTTTCACCCAGGGTGATATCGAGTCAAAGGTTTCCATTCAAAGCGTTTCCAAGGTTTTTACCCTGGCAAAGGTAATCGAGGAACAGGGGCGCCAGGCCATCCAGGATAAGATCGGTATTGACGCCACAGGAGAAGTATTCAACTCCATTGTTGCCGTTGAAAGGATGAGGGGAAAAGAAATCAATCCACTGGTAAATCCGGGAGCCATTGCATCAACCAGCCTTATATCCGGCGCCGATTCGGCTGCCAAATGGAAAAATATCATACAGGTGCAAAGTGATTTTGCTGGCAGGCAGCTGTCCTTGAACATGCCGGTTTACATCAGCGAAGCTGGAGATAATTTAAGGAACCAGGCCATAGCCCATTTGCTCCTTGCCTATGGCAGGATGTATTTCGATCCGGTGCAGACCACCGATATTTACACCAAACAATGTGCCCTGAATGTGAGCGCCAAAGACCTCGCTACCATGGCAGCCACTTTGGCCAACGGTGGCGTGAACCCGGTTACGAAAAAGAAGGTCGTCAGCCCTGAGACGGTAATGTATACCTTGCCTGTCATGGCAACCGCAGGCCTTTATGACGATTCCGGCATCTGGTACTACAATTCCGGTCTGCCTGCCAAAAGCGGTGTGGGTGGAGGTTTACTGGCTGTATGTCCGGGCAAATTCGGAATTGCTGTGGTATCACCGCCGCTTGATGCTGCCGGAAACAGCGTGAAAGCGCAACTCGTGATCAAATATGTTGTGGAAAGACTTGGTGTAAATCCATTTCTTATTCAGCCGAAATAATTGATGAATAGAAATTTCAGGGCCCAACTGGTATTTCTTGTATTGCTGCTCATTTGAATTATTATTCCTTAAAACTTATGCCAGGGTAAAAACCCCAATCGTGCAAAGGTATAAGGGCATGTCAGAAATCAAAGCTCGCCAAAACTGAGATCCTGGTCGAATTGCCTTTCTGCATATCCAGGTTGGTTCTGGACCCGGTTGTAACTTCAAAACCAAGCCGGATGGTTTCAATGGGATTGTAGAAAGTGTTGATGGCAAAATACTGGCTTGATCTGAACGTATCGTCCGGCTCAAAATCCTTACCCTTGATATAGGATGTTCCACCGGTAAGCGAAAATCTCCAGGAAGGACTAAAAACATAAGTATAGCACAAAAATCCTCCCTGAATGGCTTTGAGGGTCATCTTCATCAAATCGGGATCGTATACGGCATCCAGCTGCCTGTCCACGAATCCCACGTAATAATTCGCAATGCCCTGGCCTATGGAGAATTGACCAGACAGTATGTTTTTCTTGTTGAAGGCCAGATTCGTACTGAGAAGTATTCCCCATCCATAGAGCACATCCATTTTTGTCTGGTTCAGATATTGTATTCTCCTGAATATACCGGCAATTTGAATGTGTCCCAGTTTATTGAAATACTTATAGCGTCCTGCAATATCAAAGTTCCTTTGCTTGCTTTTATCCTGGATGAGGGTATCGGCCGGATTGTAGTAATCCGTCTGGGGTGATTCGAGCGATAGTCCGGCAATGCTTTTTTTTCCGAATTTCCTTTCGTACCGGATGATCCCATGCCGCTTACTGAGACTGCTGTTTGGTCCCTCAAAATCCACGGTGGTGGGCAGCGAGGCATTATCCATGAATGTACTCCAGCTGTAACCGATCTTGAAAAAATTCCATTCGGCATAGGCATGCCGTAGACGCAACAATGATTCACTCCTACTCGCAAAATCAACTTCAATATAGGTTTTTATCTTTCCGACCTTAGTATTGGCGTTGCCTTCAATACCTATCCGTGATTGCCGGGCACCGGCGTATACACTTGACAAACCATCAATGGCCTCTTCGCCTACAGGTATATCGTAAGGCATAAACCCCTCGGTGCTGGGCATCCCGGTAAAATCGTAGTATGCATTTGTACGTAAGCTTCCCATAAACTTTATCTGGTACTTGGATTCCTCCATATCCAGAGGATTGATATCCCTGGCAACTTTGCTCGTGTCGGCCTTTATGGGCTGCAACGCAATGGTGTCAACACGGCTGGAAAACACATATACGGTATCTGTAATGATTTGCCTTTCAACCCGGGTGATGGTAAGTTTCAGCGTATCCCTTACCTGTGCCTGGCCATTCAAATAGACCAGGATCAGTATGAACAGCAAATTATACTTCTTCGGAGGCATTGCCATTTTTAGTTAAAATACAATCATTACGAGCATTAGACTATTTATAGTGTAAAATCCCACTTATAGGAAATTCCCTTTTTCAGGATCTCCCTGCCAAAGACAGGATAAATACCGGGTGATGAAGAAAAATACGTAATCTCCTCATCACTGAAAATCAAATCCTTCTTTTCATGCGGAGCCAGGTTGTATATATTCTTGTTGATCCATACAAAAAGTGAATGATCCGTTCTGTTGATCAGTTCAATGTTGACATCTCCATTTTCATTTTCGCCCGATCTTTCGAAAAAATGCTGTTTTTGAAAATGGAGTGTATCGGTTACCGTTACTAAAGGTTCGTAAACAAATCCAAATGAACTCGACTCAATGTCAAAAACCTCAACAAATCCGTTTATTGGTTCTCCGGGAAGAATAACAAGAAGATTTGAACTGCTGACTGTATATAAAACCTTTGAATTCACTCCGGGACCTTCCCTGAAATTGATTTCGGACTGGGAACCGCCCAGTTTCAGCTGGCCGTAAATCGGTAATTTGGTTGCCAACAGCAGCAGCAATAAAGTCAATGATAGATTTTTCATCGGGTCCATTTTTTCCTTACCAGAGGCGGATTCCATTATTAAAGCGGTTAAACAAATTTAACTTTTCTAATCAATATTTCCACATTTTTCCGATTGTCCCTTGTTTACCGGGAGATTCACTTTTTATACCGATTCTGTGAGCTTCTGGAAGGGAGTAATCATCGAGTTCCTGTAGAATGGTCTTCTGCCAAAAGATGTCCTTTTAAACCTTACCGATCACGAGAATTTCGACAAAAATCCGCCTGTGCGCGGAAAAGCGATCAGGGATTTTGTTTCCGCAAACCCGGATTTCGGAAAGGAATAACAGGAGTGTTATCGTTAATCTGAGCCATTTGTTTAAGCCTGTCCACCACCAGGGAAAATTCTTCCACCAGCTCGTGCAGATTCTGTACACTCAAATTTTCTGCCGTTAACCGGATAAAAAACAAATCCCGCAGAATATCCCACAGTGTTGCGGAAAGGGAATGATTTTCAGGGATTCCAATATAAGAACGCCATAAGGGCAGGACCACTTTTTCTGTTCTCTTCCTGACCTTGTTAAAGGCTTCTTTGAAAGCCGGGATATCCATATGGCTGCGTAACTGCTTCTGAACAAAGGCCGAGGTTTTATATGTCAATAAGCAATTCGAGATAATCCGGGTCGAAATAACGGCATTCTGCGACCTCCCGGCAAAATTGTTCTATAATCCTGTAGTGGTATTGAATAAGGTCGGAGAAATAGATGTCACGGTCACCGAAATGATAATAAAATCCCGATTTGTTCCTGCCCAGTATTCTGGCCAGCTTTTCAACCTGCAAACCTTCAGGACCCTCATGGGCAAAAAGTTCGTAGCCCGCTTCAATCCATTGTTGTGATGTCTCGTGATTCGACAAAGTCAGTATTGTATGAATTGTGAATTGCTGAAGGTCAATTCAACCGGTTCTAAATTCCACCCAAATATACTTCAAATTGGAAAGACACTATTATTTTGGTGTTTATTCATAGTGGATAAGCTCTTTATAAAGGGACTTTTTTATCTTTTGCTGTTTCGCCGGCCAGGGGAATATCCCACTGATCCTTGGGCACGACCTTGGGTGTTTTGGGGTCGCGTTCATAGGCAGGGGTCATGATCTGGACATTGTTCTCGTTGAAAACATCCAGGATATGCTGGTGCAGGTCGGAATAAATCAGATGCATCCGGTACGCATCCCTGCAGTAAGCATTGATCTCATAGGTGATTGCAAAATCACCCAGTGCAAGCTTCAGTACAAAAGGAGCGGGTTGTTTCAGCAGCCCTTCTGTACGATCAGCAGCCAGTTTCAGCATGGCATCCACCATACGCCAGGGTGTTTCGTAACCAATGCCCACGGTGGTATGCAGGATCAGGCACTCGTTACGCGCTTTTGTGCTATAATTGGTGATACTGCTGCCCAGCAGTAATGAATTCGGGATTACAACCTCTTCATTTTTAATCGAAAGCAGCCGGGTAACGAGGGTTTCCTGGTTTTCCACGAAACCAACCTGATCACCCACCTGAACGCGATCTCCCTTTTTAAAAGCCCTTCGGTAAGTCATGGAATAACCGGCTATCAGGTTGGAAATAAACGATGATGATCCCAGAGAGAACAGGACTCCGATGAATACCGTTATGCCTTTAAAAGCATTCGATCCTGAACCTGGAATAAAGGGATAGGCAATGATCAGGGCAAAAACAACTACCAGTATGCGGAAGAGCCTGTAGGTGGGCATGGCCCAATCGGGGTCAAAATTCCTGATGGCGATTCCGCCTTGCCGTATTCCTTTGAACAGTAGCTTGCTCAGTTTGAGCAAATAACGGGTGATCAGGTAAATGACGATAAGAAATACCAGATCGGGTATGAAGTTCAGGAGTCCTTTGCCGAGTGTCAGCAATGGATCCAGCAGCAGATTCAGAACATAGATGGCCACACCACTGGTCCAGGGGAAGAGTCCAAGGAGGTACTCTAAAAACACAGCAATTAAGATTACAAGGGAAATGACCTTGAGTGTTTTGAAGCCCAAATAATAGGCCTTCCAAAGCTGATTTGCACGGATAAGGCTGAAAGATTGATTTTCCACCATATCAATCCTTGCTTTGATCTTACTCTGTAATAATGCATTGACTTTCCTGACCAGCCAAAGGTACAGAAACAGGATCAGGATCATCAGCAGGAGAGCACCCAGGGCATGCAATGCTTTTTTTACCACCAATGGCCGGCTTCGGTCATACCGGTATAACTCCATTGCCTCGATGGTCTTCTTCCGGATGATCTGGGCAAGGATGTCCCTGCTGATGCCGTCCGCATCAGCATCCATATCGTATACATTCATAATGAATTTCGTTCCGGCCTGGATCTCATGATGATCCTCCTTAGCCAGGATCTGCACAGAATCCGAAGGAACGGCCGGATCAGCAGCAGCTTCCCGTATCCTTTTGCTAATGGCGGCAGCTCTTTGCTCAGCGGTATAGGAAGATATGCCCCGCACCTGAAATAATACCTTGCCGTCGATTTTAACCGGGGCAACAGGTTGTTGTAGGCCCGGCATCTCGGGATCGATGTCGATGGTTTCCTGTGCGGCTGTAGTTCTTGTTAACAATACTACGATAAGCACTGTGTAACAGCAAAATGCACGTATAAATTTCATAGTAATGTGGAGCTAATATGGTATGCCAATCTCTAAGGTAATATAAAATAATTAAAATAACCTACAACCGCGGTATCGTTTATTTCAAAAGGGAAACCCTGCCCCTCACCCAGGTTTAAGAACAAAGAGTGGGAAGGCGGCAGGGTTGATAAAAACCGTTAAAGATTTAATCAATACTGATAGAACAGGTTCTGTATTTCATCCAGTTTCCTCGGTTTAAGAAGTGCAACAGACAGCAGGATCCTGGATTTCTGGGGATTGAGGTCATAGGAGGCCACCAGTCCCAGTTTGTCATCATCCACCTCCACATTGCGACCCACATTACCGGTGGCAACCCTCGAACTCCTGACCACTACCACGCCTTTCTGGCTGGCTCGGGCACAGGCTTCAAGAGCGGCTTTGGGCATATTGCCATTGCCAACACCGGCAATCACAATGCCTTTGGCACCGCGTTCCACCGAAGCATCGATCAGGTCGGCAGGCATATCGGTAAAGCCATAGATGATGTCAACCCGGGGAAAACTGGTAACACCGTCAATGCTGAATTCGCTCTGGGCGCCGAATTTGTTGTGGGGGATCCGGTAATATTCAGCAACCCCATAGGCAACGGTACCGATCAATCCGCGCAGGGGCGACATAAAGGTCTGTACGGCCGTGGTGCTGACCTTCACCAGTGACTGGGCCGAGTGGATCCAGTCGTTCATCACCAGCAATACCCCGTGCCCTTTTGCCTTGGGATCTGCTGCGACCGCTATGGCATTGTAAAGATTCAGGGGGCCGTCTGCACTGATGGCGGTGGAAGGCCTCATGGATCCAACCAGCACAACAGGCTTATCCGATTTTACCACCAGGTTCAGAAAATAGGCTGTTTCCTCCATGGTGTCGGTGCCGTGGGTGATCACCACACCGTCGGTTTCCGGGGAGGCCAGTAATTCATTGATGCGCTTGGCCAGCTTGATCATGATCTCCATGCTCATGTCCTGCGAACCTACGTTGGAGATTTGCTCGCCCTTAATGCTGGCAAGTTTGGTGGCGTCGGGCACTGCTTTGAGCATGGCATCAATGGTTACCTGTCCCGAAGTATATCCGGCCTGAGTACCCGTGGCGGCCGAACCGGCTATGGTGCCCCCGGTAGCCAGAATGACCACGTTGGGTAATTGTTTTTGCTGTCCGAAAACAGCGATGCTTATTAAAAGAAACAGGCTAATTAGCGTGGTTCTCACCTGATTTTGTTTTGCCTTCATATGGTTGTATTTTAATTGATAATTTTTCACTTTTCACTTTTCATTTTTCGTTCTTCACTAGTTACTCGCTAGTCACTAGTCACTAGTCACTAGTCACTTCTCTTCCTGGCCGGTCATCTTCGCAGGATCGAGCAGATCCCTGATCTGTTCTTCCGTGAGCAGTTTCTTTTCGCGGATCAGCTCCAGGATCCCTTTATTGGTTGCCAGGGCTTCCTTGGCCAGCTCGGTTGTTTTTTCATACCCCAACACAGGATTTAGCGCGGTGACGATGCCCACGCTCCTTTCGATGTAACGCTTGCACACGTCCTCGTTGACGGTGATTCCTTCAATGCAGCTTTTCCTGAAAAGCGGGAAGGTCTTGAAAAACAGTCCCTGAGTTTCCATGATGGCCACTGCGACTACCGGTTCATAAGCGTTCAGCTGAAGCAAACCATCCCGGGATGCCATGGTCACAGTGGCATCATTACCGATGGCCTTATAACATACCTCATTCATCAATTCGGGCATGACCGGGTTCACTTTCCCAGGCATGATGGAAGATCCGGGTTGAAGGGGGGGCAGGTTGATCTCGAAAATTCCCGTGCGCGGTCCGGATGCCAGGAAGATCAGGTCGCTGCTGATCTTGGACATGGTGACAGCTATATTTTTCAATGCTGAAGAATACATCACGAATGCCTGCATGGAAGAGGTTGCAGCAATAAGGTCGGATCCCAATTTAATGGGTTTGCCGGTTATTTTAGCCAGGTGGGCGGCGCATTTCTCACCATAGCCGGGCGTTGCGGTAATCCCTGTTCCGATGGCCGTGGCCCCCATGTTGATTTCATAAAGATAGGCTTCGGCATCTCTCAGTACTGAAATAGCGGCATCCAACTGATTGCCGAAGGCATGAAATTCCTGACCCACGGTCATGGGTACGGCATCCTGGCCCTCGGTACGACCCATCTTCAGGATGTCGTTGAATTCATCGCCCTTTTTATGAAAGGCTTTGGATAATTCTTCTGCTTCCCGGATCACCTTGTCATTGTGCAGGATCAGTGCAACATGGATGGCCGTGGGGTACACGTCGTTCGTGCTCTGGCCCATGTTCAGGTCATCATGGGGCTCAATGTACTGGTATTCCCCTTTTTTATGACCGCTCAGCTCCAGTGCAATATTGGCCAGCACTTCGTTGGCGTTCATATTGGCGGATGTACCGGCGCCGCCCTGGTAAAGATCAACCAGGAACTGGTCGTGATACTTTCCATCCATGACAGCCTGACAGGCTTTTTCAATGGCCGCCAGTTTCTCCTTGCTTAACCTGCCCTCCACTTCATTGTTGGCGCGGGCGGCGGCCAGCTTCACCATGGCAAACGCCTTTACATAATCAGGATAGAATTGGGTGGTAACACCGCTGACCTGGAAGTTTTCCAATGCCCTGGCAGTTTGTACACCATAATACGCATCGGCTGGAATTTGTTTTTCCCCCAGCAGGTCTTTTTCAGTGCGGGTCTGGGAAAATCCCTGCAACCCGCATAGTGCAATAGCAAATACTAATAGTAACTGTTTCATCTAAAATAGTTTATTGGATTTATAAAAGAATTAGCTGTAATAAGAGCCCCGCAATGACTGATGCCACTGTGGTGACAATACCGGGTAGCATGAAGCTGTGATTCAGCACATACTTTCCGATCCGGGTGGTGCCTGTCCTGTCGAACTGGATGGCCGTTAAAAGGGTGGGGTATCCCGGTATGAAGAAATGTCCGTTCACGGCCGGGAAGATCCCGAGCAGGTAGGCAGGGGACAGACCCAGGGTGAGTCCCAGGGGCATCAGCGCTTTGGTGGTGGCAGCCTGACTAAAAAGCAGGATGCTCAGGGTGAACAGGGCAAGGGCAAAAAGCCAGGGATACTGGTTCACCAGCTGGCCCAGGGTATCCTTGATCACAACAAAGTTGTGGTCCATGAAGGAACTGCTCATCCACACCACGCCAAATACTGCAATGGTGGCCTGTCCGGCACTGGCAAAAAGGCTGGCCCTGGTAACCTGACCTGCCGTAGTGTTGGCGAAAAGAATGATCAGTCCGGCGGATGCCAGCATCACCATCATGATCATGGAGGGCATCTGCACCTGTCCGGAGACATTCACTGCAAAATTGGGTGTAAACCCGGTTATCCCGGAAAAGTCTGGCAACAGTCTGGGAAAGGAACCCAGTAGCACAACGGCCAGCACTGCAAGGCCGAAAATAACAAGCGATTTCACTGCCCCGGGCTTCATGACTACGGATTCCTCACTGCCGCTATCCAGGTTTTTGGCAAAAACAGGATCCTTCATTTTTTCAAGGAACACAGGATCTTCATTTAATTCCTTTCCTCTTTTATAAACGAAGATGATCCCCACGATCACCCCGATCAGGGTGGCCGGAATGCACACCATAAGGATGTCGGCCAGCCGGATCCCGCTTGCTGTCAGCACCGTGAGCAGTGCCGCCGAGGCGGCCGAAACAGGACTTGCTGTTATGCCCATATGTGCTGCTGTAACGCTCATGCTCAGCGCCCGCTCGGGACGGATGCGGGCTTTGATGGCAACCTCGGCGATGATCGGCAGGATGGAATAAGAAATGTGCGCTGTGCCGGCAAACAGTGTAAAGCAGTAGGTTACCAGCGGACCCAGGATGGTGATCTGTCCGGGACGGCTGCGGAGAATTTTTGCCGCCACGCTCACCAGGTAATCCATTCCGCCCGCCGCCTGCAAAGCCGCTGCTGCTGTAACCACGCTCATGATGATAAGCATGACCTCAAGGGGTGGATCGGATGGCTGCACACCGAAAACAAACAGCAGGATCAGCAGGCCGATCATGCCCATAACGCCCAGTCCTATACCTGACATACGGGCACCAATAAAAATACAGATCAGCAGAATGGCCAGTTGAATGAAGATCATAGGGTAAAATATTAAAACGTGAAGCGGTTCAATACACACCACTAAAGTTAATCCAATTCCTTTTCAGACTGTAGACGGTGCCGTTCAAATGTAAGGCAGGTGCAGGGATTTCTAATCCTTCACACCGGATTCCAACCAGATCATGGCCAGTTTATACCCGATGGACAGGATGATGGCACCAGTAAAAAGGCCTATGAATCCCGACAGGATCATCCCCCCGATGGCGCCCAGGAAAATCACCAGCATGGGCACCGGAGCCCCTTTACCCATGAGCCAGGGTTTGAGAATGTTGTCGGCGAGGGAGAATAAAAGAATGAGTATGGTCCAGAGAATGGCTGGCAACGGCTCCCTTGTGGAGAAAAGATAAATAACCACAGGCACGGCAACGATCGCTACGGGTAATTGCACGATAGCCAGCAGGAGCACCAGTAAGGCCCACAGGCCTGCAAAGGGGATCTTGGCCAGCATGAAGGCGGCCCCCATCAGAACAAATTGTATAAAGGCCACGCCAATGATACCCTTGGCCACGTTCCGGATCGTGAGAACAATAATGCTTTTGAACTCTTCACCACGCCGGCCCGTAAGCCGGGCCGCAAACTTCAGGGTTGATTTTTCCGATAGTTCAGTATGCACCAGCATTATTCCGGAAATAACGATGGACAGGATCATCATGAAGAAATTGGAAGCGATACTTTTTAAAGCGCCCAGGAATTTTTCACCTGCCAGCAGTATCTGATCGCGGTACTGCAGCAGGGCTGATTCGATATTCGTGGTCAGCATTTGCCAGGCGCCATAGATAGGTTTTCCAATGATCGGCCATTTCTCGACCCCGGGATCGGGAGGGGGTATGACCAGGGTCTGGTCCCGAAGCGAGGTAACCAGTTGTTTAGCCCCATCAACAATGGAGGAAATAAGCCAGATGGATGGAGCGATAAGAAAAACCAGCAATAATCCGGTTATCAGCGCGGCCGCCAGCGCTTTTTTACCTTTCAGGAGCTTCTGCAGCCCGTTGTAAACCGGGAACAGGGTGATGGCCAGGATGATCCCCCAAAGGATGGGCATCAGGAAAGGCAGGAGGATCATGGAGCACCAGGCCAGCAGCAACAGGATCAGTAATAGCCTGATGGTGAGGTCAATGCCATTCTTTTCGGAGTTCAATTCAGTTCCAGGCATGGATTTCACAGATGGAGTGTTTATTCGGTTTTATCCTCAGCCTTGTTCGCTCCAATGGGAATGGAGAAATAAAGGTATATTGAGGAGAAATACTGCGGCTTTCCGGGATTGTCCTTCAAAGGATCTACCAACCCGTAATAGTAGCGAATTCCTACCTGTGAACTCTTGGGTCGCTTGGATAACTTCATTCCGGCTCCTACCATAATGCCGGCATCAATTCGCTTGTAATTGTCCTTGATATCCAGCTTGTAGCTAAGATCATCATCATCCTTCACGGAATTCAGGAATTCGTCATATCCCTTGGTCCGCAAAGCAAGCATGGGTCCGGCCTCCACATGAAAATAGGTGGCAAACCGGTATTTGAGCATGATGGGGACACTGAAGAAGGTGATCTTCCTGTTGATATAGCCCCCGGCAAAGGCCGTATCCAGAGAGGGATTGTTCAGCAGATAGGTATCCAGACTGCCGGCTCCCTGGTTTGATTTCACGATCACCCCGGTATGCAGCATCAATTGCCCCTTAAGCCTGATATCAAAATAAAAACCAAGATTGAAAATAGGAAGATACTTGGCGGATTCCACATTGGCAATTTTCGAGTAGTTAACACCGCCGTCGAGCCCGAATTCAACATTCGGACTGTTCAATGCATCCCCGAAAATCAGGGAAATGAGCACCTGAGAAGAAGCAGATAGGCTGATGAACAGCAGCAGAAGACCCAGTAAATGTTTTTTCATGGTATATAAATTAGTTAAATCCCGAACCGATTTTGCAGGCCGCCTATGAATTGTGTGCGGCTTTTCAGAAAGCCACCCTCTGCAAGGATCATGAAGTGTTTGTTGATCTGGTACTGCGCGCCCACGACAAAATTCCACATATCTTTGGGTCGCTTGTTGAGCGAATATTGCACGGTTGCTGACTGTTCATCATTCAGGGCGCCATCGATGGTGGTGAGTACATTACCGGCAGCATCTATGGTGCGGTTGACTGTATTGTATTTGGCAACATTCACGGGATTCCGCTGTTCCACAGGTGTCAATCCTTCCCACCAGGTATCCACGGCCACCTGGGCATCTGCCACATTTTGCATGCCGGCATCCACCTTTTCCTGTAACCCGTCAACAGGCAATACCTCATCCAATGGAAGAGAACCACTGGTTTCCGATTTGAGTTTCAACCGGAAACCTCCTGCCCAGAAGGCTATGTTGCTTTGAGGATTCTTGAATTTAAAGGTTTTACCAAACCTGGGTCCGAAAACAAAGGTAAAGACGGGTTTATCGAGCGCACTGATGCTCTGCCAGGTCACATTCATGTCCAGGGCCAGCCATCCCCCGCCGACGCCCATGGTAGGGGTCATGCCGATCCCAAATCCGGTGGCGTCGAAATTCGCCTCCGAAGAAAAAGTGGTGAGCTCGCGCCAGACATTGGCGGTATCGGGCAGCCACAGCCCGGCGCTGATCTCCGTTGAAGTCTTGGCCTGTGTGAAAAGACCGTATACATTTAAAAAAGGCAAAACCCAGACATCAGGCCTGAAGTTGATGGCGGAGGCCCTGGATGTGGCGTTATCGAACCGGATAATTTCATCTAGGTCGTACATGGGCCCATTGTTAAAGCCCACATAAAGATCCTCGATAATTAATTCCGATTCCTGCCAGAGGTAGTTAAGACCCAGTCCGGCCGGATAGGGCAGGTCAAATCCCCGGGCAGCTGCTTTGGCGCCCCAAATGGGAAGGGCATAGGGATATTCGGCGGCTTTAAGACTGTCAGCATAGGCTTCATTTTTCTCTCCTACTACCTTATTGGTATATACCTGAGCATTTGAATGAAATATAACGATAAACGCTGTGAGACTAAGCCATAACTGCCTTTTCATGGAAGTACAATACTTTTTTGTAAATACAAGTATAACAAAACTGCTCCTTAATTAAAAATAATCTTGTTTAAATCATGGTTCCAAATGTATGAACCCTATGGTAAAAAGAATATACTTAATGTTAGGTATTGTGAGATTTTTCAAACACCCGGAGGGAAAGCCTGTTGGAGTGTTGCTGACTCAGTGGCCCGCCATAACGGTATCAGACATTAAGGCACGCTGACCTGTTGAAGGTCAAGAATTAAAACCGAAATTCAGGCTATGGTCCCTTACCTGGCCATCCTATGCCAATTAAAAATGTATAAAACTGGCAGCAAAGTCGAAATGGTTGAGAAATTACTAACCATTAGGTATTGGCTGATATGTCAGTTGGACGTATTTTTGTTCCGCCTGTGCATTGTATGAAAATCCGAAAACGGATCACTTTTAATTACATTTAAAAACCAAATCAAAAGAAAATGAAACCAAACAAACTGTTTAAAACGGTAATCCGGTTTATTATACCGGCTGCTGTCCTGACCATCGGGCAGACGGTGATTGCCCAGACGCCGCCGCCGATGGTGCCGGACACTTCAAAAATGACCTATAACCAGATCTCCACCGGGCTGAAACTTTACGTGTATCCTGCCAAGGGACAAAGCAAACAGCAGCAGAAGAAAGACGAGTATGAATGCTATATGTGGGCCATCGAACAATCGGGAATCGATCCGCTGAACCTGCCCAAAGTAGAAGCACCGGTTCAATCGGGCCCCACGGGTGGTGCCGTTGTGGGAGCTGCCAAAGGAGCTGCGGCAGGCGCCGCAATTGGTGCCATAGCAGGTGATGCCGGTAAAGGCGCAGCCATTGGCGCAACGGCGGGAGCATTGGCCGGCCGACGGCAGGGCAAACAGGCTCAGGCTCAGGCAAATCAACAGGCACAAGCCCAGGCAACTGCTACGGAACAGGAAATGAAGAACAGCTTTAACAAAGCCTTTTCGGTGTGTATAGAGGGCAAAGGCTACACTGTTAAATAAACGAATCGTGCACTTAACATTTAAATCATAACATATTATGAAACAGTTTATCATATTGGTAATTGCTGGCATTTGTCTTGCTGCCTGTACTTCACCCGCTGAGAAAAAAGAAAAAGAAAACCTGGCTATTGCTGAGAAATATATGAATGCCGTAGAAGCCAAGAATGTAATGGCCATGGATTCTCTCCTTGCAGATAATTATTGGGGCTATGGTCCTTCAATTGGTGATTCCATCAATAAGGAAGGGGCGATCTTAAACTTCAAATACCTGGTAGAAAACCTGTATGAATCCTTTGAATATACCCGTCATCAGGAACTGGCAGTAACCGTGAAGGAAGGTGCAGCTAAAGGAGACTGGGTGCTGAACTGGGCTTACCTCACCATAAAATTCAAAGATGGAAGTGGTCCCGTAAATGTTTGGGTGAATATTGTGTACCGGATTGAAAACGGCAAAATCGTTCACAGCAGAACTTTTTATAACGAAGCTGACGTGATGAGGCAACTGGGTTATTCCATGGTAAAATAATTTACATTATGAAAAAGAATATAGTTATAGCTATGCTGATATTGCTTTCGGTGCCGGCAATATCACAGGAAAATGTGATAACCCTGAGTGGCGGTTACGCTTTTGCCAATATTGAAGACACTGAGGATAAAGGAACGGGTTGGAGAATCAACGGATTGTATGAATTCAGCCCTGCAGACGGCAAGTTTGCACACGGGATTTCCTTTGGATACATAGGCCTTACCGCAACAGATGACGAAGGTTTAGGATCCACAGAAAATAAAATCAACTCTTTTCCCTTCTACTACGCGCCAAAATTCATGTTTGGCAGCGAGAAAATCAAAGGGTTTATAAAAGGGGCCGTGGGTATGCAGTTTGCCAGCCTGAAAAGGGAAGGCCTGGTGAGCGTGAGTGACAACGACATAGGATTTTATGGCGGTGGTGGTGCAGGATTTATGGTTTTCCTCAAGGAAAATATTTTCATTAATGCTGAATATGAAATCGCCTGGGCTTCCAACAGCTTTTATAATGATGGATGGGTGAATACCGCGGGCGCGGGGATTGGCTTCAAGTTTTAAAATTACCGTGTATCCGGAAACTGCCCGGCTCCCGGATGTGGCCGGAACAGGATACGGTTATGATCAGTCAGCGCTGCAGAAAATAAACGCATTCTGAACTTTTCATAGTGGCGAAAAAGACAAGTGATTCAGATAAAGAGAAATATCTGAAATGCTGTTGTTTTTTAGTAAATTTGAGCATGAATTACATTATGATTAAGTCATTATGCCATGAAAAATAGAATATTAGCATTTCTTATTCCAGCCATGGGATTGCTTTGCACTTCTGTTTATGCTCAAACAGAAAGTCAGACAGAGCAGGATACAACATTACTGGGGTTACCGGGAGACAACCTGGATCTTTATGCCGTACTGGATCTTTTCCAGAAGTCAAAGACCATCGAAGAGTTTGAAAAAACGCTGAACCTGGAACAAACAGGAATCAATAATCTGGATTTAAATCTTGATAATAAGGTTGATTTCATTAAGGTCGTGACCAAGCAGGATGGGAATGATTTTACCTTTATACTTCAGGTTGATGTCACTGAAAAGGAGATTCAGGATGTTGCCGTCATCCTGGTTTCAAAGGACAAAGAAGGGAAAATCAACATGCAGATTGTAGGCGATAAAGATCTGTACGGTAAAGGTTTTATTGTTGAGCCAAAAACCACCACAACGCCTGCCGTTACTGCCAACCCGGCATACGCCGGTCCGGAGCCGGTTACGACAAGCGCACCGGCAACAACTACCACAGTTGTGGTTGAAACAACACCCATCGTGCAATATGTGTATTCACCCGTTTATGTGCCGTATGTTCCGCCATATTATTACGGATTTTATCCGCCATACTTTGCGGCCTTTACTGTAATGGCCGTTGGCATTTATCATCATAATAATTATTATCATCATGGCGGTTATGGTTATCATGGGAATACAGTAGTGATTCACAATGAAAACAACTTTAATAATTACAATAACTCCAGAAATACTTCCAATACCGTGAACCATAATAATGCGAACGGTAATTATAGCCGGAATAACGCATCCGCCCGACCGTCAACAGGGGCTTCGGCTTCAACGCGACCGTCAACAGGGTCTTCGGCCTCAACCCGACCGTCAACGGGTGCTTCTGCATCAACACGTCCGTCAACCGGAGCTTCAGCCTCAACGCGACCTTCAACGGGGACTTCTGCATCAACCCGCCAGTCAACCGGTACTTCGGCATCGACACGTCAATCCAGTTCCAACTATTCTTCCCAGCAGCGATCCTCCTCCGCAGGGGCATCCCGCACCAGAAGCAGCGGAAGTTACAGTGGAGGCGGGGCTTCGAGAAGTAGTGGAGGTTATGGAGGCGGAGCCTCCAGAGGTGGCGGGGGTTTCAGTGGTGGTGGCGGCGGAGGCAGAAGACGATAATTGCCGGTATTAAAGTTATTGATCAAACTTTTAATAAAAAAGGCTACCCCATTAGGATAGCCTCTTTTTGAGTGTATTCCATTTCCCATTATTGAACCGGCCTATCAGAAGCACTCATATCTCTCACACTGACATATTTACCGTCTCGCTTTTCAAACATGACCATATAATTTCCTGTATTTACAGCAGTACCTGCAGAGTCAACCACCTTATAATAGCCAATCTCGACCACAAGATTACCATCGCTTGATGGAAAAACTTCGTTTGTTGTAAATGAGATCTTATTGGTTCTGGATAAGGAATCAATATTGGCTTTCAAATATTCTATGATGGCCTGTTTGCCAACCAGGGGTGGGTTGTTTTGAGAAAAGGTTGTTGCATCCTCTGCATAATAGCCAATATTTTTCATTTCTCCGGTATTATAAACCGCAGCAAATTCATCTTCCTTCGCCTGAATTTCTTTCTTTATTTGTTCTTTGTCAACAGCGGGTTCTGCTTTTTTTATATTACAGGCGATTATTAATGACATGAAACAGCATAATAATACTCCTTTTACTATTTTGTTTTTCATTATTATGAGGCGTTTAATTATGTATATAGGATTATAGCCCAAAAGATAAAATTAATTAAAAAATCACTCTTTTCATTAAAATAGAATAATATTTTAGGATGATCAGTAATCCATTATACCGTAATATACTTGATAATAAGATTTATAACCATCACCATTATGTCGCCCCGAATGGGGATTGGATGATGATGCTTTTTGTTTTTCTACCCTAATGTCGTTGAGAACGGGGCTCCTTTATGCTCATGATTGGCTGTGAAAGCACCAGAGGTGTGGTATTATGGTAGGAAAATTATGAAAAGAATTCAAAAGCGCCGTAGGTGCGACATTATAGTGCCTATTTCGTTCCGGCGTCACTCTATTTTTCCCTATGGAACTGCGCTGCCTGTAATTGCCTCTGCAAGGTCAGCATGGGTTTTTGATTGAGTTTAGCCAACCCTTTTTCCGGACGATCAAGCGAGATGATCAAAAACATGATCATGGCAAAAATAAAGGCGAGCACTATATTTATCCTTAAACTTCCTTTTCCTGAAATTCCAAACTGATAACCCAGGGTAAGCATGGAAAAGAATGCGACAATGCCTAAGATCCAGTGAACTGCAGGAGGGATTCGATATTCAAATGTCATCGTTATGCGCTGATTGAAAATGCTAACAAGATCATTTATCGAGGTAGTATACAGAGAATACACTTCTGAACTGCGGTCCAGTGCTGCCAGCATTTCAGCATAACCCCAGAGCGTATCCAGGATCTGCTGGGAGCGGGATAATGTCAGGCTGAGTTTTGCTGTATCACGAGCAATACCAACCCGAAGATCAACATATTCAACAAGCAGTTTTCTGGTTTCAGAGCGGATGGGTTCCCCCAGCAACCCTGCCTGCAGATAAGTTTTCCGTATGTTGGTCACTTCTTCCAGAAGCAATGCCTTGCGTTCATTATACCGATTGGCCGCAATCTGAAATATGAAAGCGAGCAGGAAAGCCAACGTACCGAATGCTGCAGCTACCACAGTGCCAACCGGAGCATTTTGCAGATCTGCTGATTTTTTAATATGGTAAATGCCATACCACTTACCGATGAAAATGGGTATCAGCACTACAAGAAACGGGATGAGGAACATTCCCAATACCTCGAGAAAATGGTTGATATTCATGCTTTTGGTCTGTTAATTCATTTAAGTATCCATTTAGACTACTTGAAGTTAAGAAAGAAATTCGAACAAGGGAAGTAAATTATTGCTAATTTTATGACCATGAAGGCCATAATCTTAAAGTATATGTTTACGGCAGGATTCCTGACCGCGACAATAGCAACATTTTCGCAGTGCGAGACCCTGAATCGTGTATCTCCTGACGGATCCATGCAGTATTTTATGGAGCCGGTGAATTTTTACTGGACCAGTGCAAAATCCTTACAGGGATGCATAGTCACTGACAGGGAAAGTTATTTCCTCGAATTGCGTCCCGTTCCGTTTCCGGGAAAACCTGAAGGGAATAAGCTTAAAAAAGAGCTTATCCTGAAGTTGTCTGATGGCAATACATACGCTCTCAAGCACTTCGATACACGCTATGTGGAGAATGACACCGTGATGGAAATGCTTTATCTTATAGGTAAGGAAGACATAGATCATTTGCTGAATTTTGAAGTGACCGAGGCAACGATTGACATGATGGGTGAGGAGGGCATCAGGACCTATGTATTTAAGCTGCACAAATCGGCTTTGAAAGAGCAATTAGCTTGTTTTCTCAAAGAAACTGAAAAGAAAAAAAAGTAATCAGTCTTGGGGATCTTCTGAGGGTTTGGAAGAAATACTGTCTCTTAACCGGAGTAAAAGGTTATTAAAAGTAAGGGTCAGGGAAACTATATTGTAGACCTCGTTGCCATTATCACGGGGTATAAATTCATTCACATAGGTCAGCTCCACCTGTAGATCATCCGTTATCAGGTAACCCCCGCCGATCTCAAAACGGTTCCGGTCAAAAAAGTTTACGCCTTTTGTTTTGGCCTGAGGTTTAAACAACAATTCCTCAGTGCTGACCGCATAAAACACTCCCTTCCTGAGCACCTGGCTGTTGATGGGTTTCATAAATTTTACCATTTGCCGATACCGGTATTTATCCTCAAAAACACTGTCGGCATTCATCATAAAGCGCAGTTCTCCCCGCATTCTGGTCAGTAATGTGTAACCGGTTTTATGAAAATAGTACATCCCCTGAATGGTCCAACGGTATTCTGGTGAAAAATACTGCCCGATATCGGGTACATCTTTGTTGTAATAATAGGCAATGGATGAGGACAGTTTCCACCTGGGTGACAGATAATAATGCACCCAGGCAAAACCATATCGTTGAATATTTGTTGCCAGAACCTTGCTCTCAGTTTGGGTGCTGCTAAAAGTACCGCCGAGCCATAATTCCCCGGCCCACTTATCGTTAATCGCACGGGCAAACTGTATCTCATTCGCCCATTGGTTGTAACTGGTGTTCTGAGCCCTGGCGCTGAATGATATAAGCAGGAAGAAAAATACAATAATTGATCTTCCACCGCAAACAGGCAACATATACAACCCGGTTTGGAAATTATTCTGGTTTGGGCTGATCATTCCGCTGTGAAGAAAATTTTCCGACGAGCAGGGCAACGATTACGGCCATATAAAACTGACCGGATATTACTATCAGTGTGGCAAAGGAACGGGCATACGGTTTCAGGGGAACTATATCCCCGTATCCCAGGGATGCCAGGGTTACATAGCCAAAATACAAAGGTATGCTGACATTGATGTTATCATGGTTAGTATCAGAATCTATATGGGCATTGGCAAAAGCGGCGGGATCTTGTTGCAGTATTATGGCAATGAAAATTGAAAAAACCAATCCGAGCAGCAGATACCCTATAATCGAATCAACGATAATCCCGGCTGAAACTTTTCGGGCAGTGGCGATCTGTCTGATCAGGGAACCAACAAGGGTAAGAAAGGAGATAATATTGGCACTTTTGGCAATGACGAGAATTACCGGTAAATGATATAAACTGGAGAACCATTCAATAATGAAGGTGGTCACAAACAGCCATATGATAAACTTGCTGCGCTTCTCGAGTGATAACATGGCTGCTACATAAATAACGGTATAGGAAACCCTGAACAAACTACCCTGCCATTTTAAAGGTAGGGCAGGCAGAACAAAGGAAGCAAAGATCACAGCAATCAGGAGCGTGCCATCCCATTGCAGGGCTGTTCCGAGTCTGATCTTCTTCAGAGCACCTAATTTCATGGTTTAAAGCATTAATCGTAAAAAATTATCGTAACCACGCACTCCCAAATATAATATAAAATGCGAAATCATCCTGACTGGCAGCCAAGTCGATGCCCATTTTTGCACCCAACTTGCGGGCAATCAGGTAGCGAAACCCGGTACCCCATGTGCGTACGCTTCTTCCCTTATCGAAATCACTTACCGATTCGTAGGCCGTACCGATGCCGGTAAATCCCAGTACATTCCACCGTTTGGCAACTGCATAGGAAACCTCGGTTTCAATCAGCAGCGTATTCCGGTTCTGATATTTCATCAGGGGAACTCCTCTCATGCGAATCATGGGTCGGGCATAAAAGGGAACATCACCAAAGGTATAATTGCTGCTATACCTGAGACCAACCATGAGCCTGCTGGTTGCCGGAAAATACCCGAGGGCCTCCAGGGCAACCCGGGCATACAGGGCATCGCCGCCAAACCAGGTATCGCTGTATGTACCGGAAAGATCAACGTAAAAACCATTAAGCGCAGAAAAAACATTGTTCCTCGAGTCATAATTGATTATAAGAGTTGCCTCACTGAGCGTGGAACTGATTTCTTTGCCGCTGAATTCAGGATTATCGATAGGTACTTCAAAAGTGTTATCGGTACTGAGCAAAAGGTAACGCCCTCCCATAAAGAAGTGGCTGCCGCCGATCCTTCCCTTCAGCTGTTGCAGGAGCAACCAGGCATCCATATTCAGGTTAACGGGTTCGGATTCCAGTATGCTGGTGTAACCGGCGCCATAAAAACTAAGATTCGCATTGGTCCTTGCCAGGGCGCCCATATAGCGCAACCGGTCCTGCTTCCAGTAACCTACGTGAAACAGCCCGGCCATCCAGGTCCCGTTTTGCGTATACCCTCCCAGCATACCCGACATGGAGGGCGGTCCGTTTTTTTCAGAATAGGAACTGTGGAAAAAAACAGCTGCAGCTGCCAGTCCGTACCCAACCGCCGGCTCCGTGATCAGCGTCGGAATGACCAGGACACCTTTCATGTCGATCAGCCAGTCGCTGATATCAAGCGCATGATCCACACTGTCGCGGAATATGGAAACCTTCGCGGTTTTTTCCTGGGCCACCAAGGGAAGACAGGCAAGGGTCAGCGTAAGAATCAGCAGTAAAACAGTCGATCTCATGCAAATCAAAGGTAGGATAAAAATCATTTTTTTCAAACTGAAACTACGATCAGTAATATAATTGAAGGAGTTTCAGGTTTCATATTATTGTATTAACTTTGCGATACTAATCTAAAAAATGAAACAATGAAAAGAATACTTTTTATTTTATCAGCCCTCATGCTATTGACAGGCATCAAAGCCCAAACAAACAAAGAGGAAGTCGAACTGATGCAAGCCGCCTTTGGCATGGAAAAAAAGGCCATGGTGGAACAATTTGTAAATCCTGATCCGTCTGTGAAAGATGCTTTCTGGAAGTTGTATGATGAGTATGAAACCAGTCGTAAAGAGCTTGGCAAGAGAAGGCTGGAGCTTTACAACCAATATTCGGAAACTTATAACAATATGTCGAATGAGGCTGCTGATGCCTGGATGAAGCAAGTTCTGCAACTTACCAAGGAAACGGATGCCCTGCTGTTTGACTATTACAACAAAATCAAGAAAGCGACCAATCCTGTAATTGCTTTAAGGTTTTTCCATGTGGAATCCTTTGTCCTGAGCGCTATCAGAACAAAGATCACGGATGAATTGCCCTTTGTAAATTCTAAATAGCAGGATTTTTTCATAATCATACTATCCGGATCGTATCGGGAATAATTCCCGATGGTCCGGGTTTCTTTTTATAATTAAAGTTTGAATGATGATGAAAATGATTCGAATACTGCTTTATTTTTCCCTGCCGGTTGTATTAGTCACAGCCTGTTATCCCGGAGGTCCCGAGGAGCAGGATGATCTGGATATAGTAGGTACAGTATACGACAAGGATTTTGATTTTTCAATCCCCACCTATGTTTATGTGGCAGACACCGTAATCGAAATGATCATCCCGGGTGAGGACGTACCCGAATACAGTCATGCTTACGATCCCTATATAACCGGAAGGATCAGGGAAAACCTGATCGCTGTTGGTTATTCCCTGACCGGTGATCCTACTGAAGCTGACCTGTGGATGACCGCAGCGGTAACTAAAAGCGAGCAGGTCGGATATTATTATGACTGGTGGTATTACTGGGGTGGCATATATTATCCTTACTATCCGGGTTGGGGTGGAGGTTATTATCCGGGCTATTGGCCGGGCTATCCTGCCACGGAATATTACACCTATACAACCGGCACCATCCTGATCAACATGCAGGACCCTGATAAAGTCAACAATCCCGGTGAAGGTGAAACACCCTCCATCAAAGGTGTATGGGTAGCAGCCATCAACGGCCTGGCCACTTCGGCCGTCAGTATCGACAGGGTTAATAAGGGCATTGATCAGGCATTCGCACAATCTCCTTATCTGGGCAGATAACCTGATAATCGTAACATTTGAAATACCATGAAAAGATTCATTATATTGCTTGTCAGCGTCCTGTGGACAGCAGGTATGTTCGCCCAAAGCTTCACGTCAATCAGTTATCCCATCTCCATACCCTTTGGTGCTTCGGCCGATCAGGTGGGTAAAACCTCTTTCCGGGGTATGGGAATTGACTTTGCTTATCTGTTAAATCCCACGATCTCCTTGGGTTTTCATACATCCCTGTCTACTTTCTATCAGCAGGAGGATGAGGGAAGAATTGTACTGAACCAGGGCGAGATCACCGGCAAACAATACCGGTATATTAATGCCGTGCCCATGTATGCATCAGCACGGTACGTGTTCAACAAGGACAATACGCTGATTTCCTTTTTCGGGTTGGGTATCGGGACCATGTGGTCGGAAAGGAGAACCGATATGGGCATGTACAGCCTACAGGACAAAGCATGGCGGTTTGCCCTGAGTCCGGAAGCTGGAATAATGGTAGGTGTGCCCACTTATGACCTTGGGCTCAACCTGGGCGTACGATACAATTATGGTTTTAAAACCTCTGATTCTGAAGCCGAACAATACCTTTCTTTTATTATCGGCGTGACCCTTAAGGGAGGTTATTGATTGATTTCCAGTCATCGGCTGAAGATCAAAAATTGCAGCAGGACTTTGACTGTCCTGCTGCAATTTTTTTTGTTATCTCTGCTGCTATTTGTACCTTTAAAAAGCATAAAACATGGAAGCCGGAACTTATTGTTAAGATCGTGAAATTCAGGAACAGATTACCAGTTTTGCTGGTTGTATTCATGTTTCAGGTGCTGGCGCCCGGACTTACCCGGGGTCAGGGCTCCTGGTACTGGAATTCCAGCCTGAACTCGGAAGCCTCCCTCCTTTCGGGTGTTGTTGTAGCCGGTGAAAGCGGTATTGCTTCCATTTACTACAATCCGGCCAACATTACGGAAATGAATTACAGCAACCTCTCACTTTCCGCCAACCTGTTTACTTTCACGATATTTAATGCAGAAAATGCGCTGGGAACTGATTTTCCCGCCGACCGCCTCCAGTTTAGCGTCCAGCCAAGGATCATTACACTGACCTTGCGGCCGAAAAAAAAGCCTGATCTGTTCATAGAGATCGCCTATTATACAAGGAACAAGTACTATTATCTGATCAACCAGGGTAGTTCCGCGAATCTGGACCTCATTCCATCCAATCCGGGGGATGAATCCTATTCGGCGGATTTTTATTACCGCTGGTCCAACCAGAACCTTCATGGCGGAGCCGGAATCGGTTATAAGATCTCGGAATCACTTTCCCTGGGCTATTCATTGCTGGTATCCTATACCGATGATCAGTTTTATAACCTGGTTACTGCTAATGCTTTTGTAATGCCCCCGGCTCCATCTGCCAGTCAGGGTCAGTTACTGGCAAGTACAATGTACCAATTGAATTACAGCCTGTATGACGTAAGGCTGCTGAATAAACTGGGATTACACTGGAAGAGGAATAACTGGTCATTGGGGTTCAATATTACTCCGCCCTCCTTGAAATTGTTCGGAGATGGTAAAGTGATCAAACAATACACGTATTCCAATATTCATAAAGATCCTGAATCTGATGAAGTTAGCAGCGCCTATTCCGGAGGTCGTCAGAAGAAGTGCATTTCCCATTTTAAGGATCCCTTTTCCATTGCAGCCGGGATCAATTACCATGCCAGTTCAGGGAAAACCATCTTACTCTTCAATGCCGAGTATTTCTTTGGTATCCCAACCTATACCTATATCGAAGCCAGAACAGATCCCGGAGAATATGGCTATGATTTCACCTCCGGTGATCCGAAGGAGTGGCTGTCCTTTGCCAGCAATCATAAACCGGTCCTTAATCTGGGCATCGCTATAAAGCAGAAGATCAGCCGCGATCTGATGCTTTCCGGAGGCTACCGAACCGATTTCAATTATTTATCACCTATAAAAGACGCTGAATTTCAAAATTATAACACAAGAAGAATTTATTCTTTTGATATTTATCATGCCACCTATGGATTATCCTATAGTTTTACCCGCGGCTCCCTGATCCTGGGCATGCAATTCTCTTATGGCAGGAAACGTAATCAGGATCAGATTGTAAATCTGACAGAACCCGTTGAATATATAGATGAATCCATCATCCCGCTTACCGGTATGATTAACAACAACGTGGATGTCAAATACAATGATATTTTACTGTATTTCAGCTTTGTGTTTAATTTTCTAAAAGATAAAGCGGATTAATCCGGAAAAATCTAATTTTGCAGTCTCTATTTTTTTAAACCTTAAGAAATCATTATGAATAAAAAGTCTGCGATAGTTATTTCAATTCTGGTGCTGGCAGGGGCCTTTACTGCAAAAATCCAGGCACAGGATGTTTATGGCATCACCGCCGGTGAATTGCTCTTTCAATCCGGTTCGATCCAAAGGAGTGGTGAAGATATGAATACCAATATGCGTTTTACACTCTGGTTTCATCTGGGTGAATATATACATCTTGATGTGAGTAAGAACATTGGGTTCTTTACCGGAATCGGTGTTCGGAATGTCGGATTTATTACTGAAGAAAATGACATTAAAACCAAATACAGATCTTATATGCTGGGGGCACCGATTGCCTTAAAACTGGGATCCTTCAAGGATAATTTTTATATTTACGGCGGGGCTGAGTATGAATGGATGTTTCATTTCAAGCAGAAAACTTTTGTTGACGATCAGAAAATTAAAACCAGCGAATGGTTCAGCAACCGTACTCCCGATTTCATCCCCTCCGTTTTTGCCGGAATACAGTTTCCCTATGGGCTGAATGTCAAGTTCAAGTATTACCTGCAAGACTTCCTCAACCACGATTACCAGGGATCGGGGGATTATTCCGATTATACCTCTTTTGAAAAGACCCAGGTATGGTATATTTCCGTATCCTTCCAGATCAGGAATTCAGAGATGAAGGATATGAAAAGCTTCAGCGGGGATATGGCAAAGCATTAAGTGTTTCTTAGAATGCTTCGGCGAAATTGATGTAAAACCCGTTGATCCCTCCCGGACCAAAGCCCCAGTCGAACCTGAGGTTGGTGTTATTCTTGCTGTCAACCTTTAACCGTAGGCCAATGCCATACGACAGCCAGAATCCATCCAGGGAGAGTTCACCATAGTCGGGTGCCACCCTGCCCGTTCCGATGAAGCCGGTAACACCCAGCATTTTCCATACCGGCATGCGGTATTCAATCTGACCGTCGACCAGCACCTTGTCGCGCAGCGCACCCTTATAATATCCCCGCATTTTGTCCTCACCCCCGAGGAGGGATAAATCGTAGAAGGGCACTTCACCAAAAGCAGCACTGGTTGTAACCTGGAAGGCGATCACGTGTTTCAGCCACGGATTGATGTAAGTACGAAGATCAATATCAAATTTCGTATACTCGTAAGTATTCCCTAAAAAGGAGGGAAAATAAAAGAGACTCATCCTGGCAAAATAACCCTTGTAGGCGTTATAGCGGTTATCGCGACTGTCATACATCAGATTCAATCCGGCACCGGTATTGGTGGTGGGCTCCTGTCCGGGAACATCTTCCTCATAGATAAAACTGGCACTGTCCAGCTTGATCTGTGTATAATCCGATATATCAAAGCCGATACCCGTATACAGGTGTTTGGCGAAACTGATCATAAAGTTGTTAACGAATTTAATACGGTCAAACTGAACCTCTTCAACATCATCTATGGAAACATCATTCCCGATGCCCAGGATGTACTCAGGTTGTCTCTTGTAGTTGATATACCCAGTGATCAGATATTTGTTCTCATGCCAGATCAGATCAGTGGAGACCGAAATGTTGATCCGGCCCTCGGTGGAAAAGGTCATTACTTCTGCAATCTTTGAAGGCTGTGAGATCGTGTCGCGTTTGTCAAGCCGGATCAGGTTGTACTTGGCCAGTCCGAATATATGTCCGGCTTCTGTGGAGTAGGAATACAAAGGAACGGGGATGATCTTAAAAAGTTTCTCTGCTTTGGAGTTGAAATTGTCAACCTTGTCTGAGGTGCTCAGCGTGTCAGCTTTCAAAGAGTCTGAATCAGGAGCTAAGGGAGTTGCCTTGATGAAACCGGTTGCCAGCAGCAACACAGATAAAAAACAGGATTTCATTAGGTTGGGGAATACTTTTCCAGTCATTGTGTTGTCAGTTGGTTTCATCCAGATTCCATTTTTGAAGTTGCTCTTAACAAATATAACAAAAAAAACGAACCTGCCGATGTCTGCAAGGGAAATCCTAGAACGGATATCCGATGGCGAAGTGAAACAGATATTCCGAAAGCATGCTTTTCAACCCCGGGACCCAATAACTGTCATTATTCCGGTAAGGGTACCTGACGGGCAATCCGAAATCTCCCCGTATCACGATGAAATTCAGGTCAAAGCGCAATCCAATTCCCGTACCTACTGCAAGTTGCTGTGTAAAATCACTGAAATTAAAAGCTGCCCCGGGACGGGCCGGATCATCATTCAGGAGCCAGATGTTACCTGCATCCAGGAACAAGGCCCCTTTCAACTTGGGTGTTATACTGAACCGGAACTCCATGTTGCCCTCCAGCCTGATGTCTCCGGTCTGGTCAATGAATTCCGTGGTGTCTGACACCTGGTAGCTGCCCGGGCCTACTGACCGGGCTGTAAATGCCCTGATGCTGTTGGCGCCGCCACTGTAGAACTGTTCCACGTATGGCAGAACGCTTGAGTTTCCATAGGGAATCCCAATCCCTGCGTAGAACCTGAAAACAAAACTGTGATCAAATTTTTTACGATGGTAACGGACCTCGTCCGTAAGCTTGATGAACTGTGCGTAAACATTCCCCAGAAATTTATCAGGTCCTTCTGTTTCCCCGGATACAAGCTTTTGCGAAACGGCAATCAGGTTGCCGGATGTGGCCACCCCCGTGAATAGAGACAGCTGGTTCGGCTTATCAGCGGATATCAGATCGATTTCAGCATTATACCGCATACCCACAATGAATTGTTCCTCAAAACTTTTTTTGATCGACGGATTGCTGTTGATAATGTCATCAAATTCCGGAGTGGTCTCCAGAAGTTTAACGGAATTCAGATAAACCGGACTAAAGGAATGGGATACTTTCATTGATCTTCTCCAGTTGTAATCAAGCCGGGCGTTTACGGAGTACATTCTGTAGTATTTGACTTTATTCATAAAATCAAAACCGGCATTGATAACAGTATTCTTTACCCTGTTGCGGGAGGCATGTATCCAATTCCTGGGCAGTACAAGCCTGGGCATGGTAAGACTGGAAGAGAATCCGATGTTGTAGGAATGAAATCCCAGTTGTGTTTCGGACTCGCTTCCCCATTGCCATTCATAACCCGCATCCAGTTTTAACTGCAGTCTGTTGGCACCCTGAAACATATTTCCATGGCTCAGGCTGGCTTCAACAGCCGGACCAGAAAAGCCGGTCGACTTGGTAACCAGGTTGGCTTCTGCCTCAAACCTGACATTCTTCATGGTGGTGAGGTCAATACCCACATCCAGTTGATTGTTCAGTGAATCAGCAGCCGGTGTGAATTCAATATCTGCATATTTAAATATGCCCAGATTGTTCAGGTTCCTCAGGGTGTTCTGATGTTGGGCGTAGGAATAGGGTTGTCCCGGGATAAAAGTAATGGCATCCGATAGCACTCTGGGCTTGATATAATTATTGAGTCCTGCCAGGGTAAGTTCATCCAGCAAAGGGGCAGGGTGTCCCCCGGATGATTCAGTGAGGTCAGAAACGCCATCGATAACTGAAAGACGGATACTTCCAATCTGATATATCCTGTAGGCTTCCATAACGGAGACATTCTGCTTTTTTGCTACCTGAAGATCCAGTAATCGGATTCCTGCTGTGGTATCAGCAACGAGACTGAGGTATTCAGGCTGAAAGTAGAAATAACCCTGCTCCCGGACTTCGTTGGTGATATTTTTAAGGGCACCCTGTACCGCAGGGAGATTAAATGCGGCACCTTCCTGCCTTTTCAGGCCACTGATATTGGCCGTGATCAGGGTGTCAATCCTGTCTCCCGGAGCAGGAGTAACAACCATTCGCAAACGGTACTGGGGAAAGACCTCTACCTGGTAAGAGATTTTTGCTTTTTTAGGGTTCCTTGCACTTGTATCAATGCTTGCCCGCACATGACTATTGAAATACCCGATATTGAAGAGTTCCGACTCCAGCTTACCAGTCCGCAATTCAGGATTAACATCCGAAATCAACACCGGTGGCTTGGCCAGGGTACGGTACAGCCACTTTGGTGATTTTCCGGCCTTGGGCTTCCGGTAGTTGTAGGTCCAAAGGCCCAGGGGAAGAGAGTTCCTCCTGCGGGCTGCTATAGCATTGTTGGGCTTAAGAAAGGTAACTGAATTTGCCAGTGCCAGTGCGGATTTAGGATTATCATCCCCTTCCTTCATGATTACGGTGATCTTATTCCGGCCGGTATACAGCAACTGATCATCAGCCAGGAACCTGGTGTTGGAGCATGCTGCCGCCAGCAGGACGCAAGCTGCTGAAAAGCCTGAAACAAGCGTTTTATGGATATTCGCGTGAATCATTTTTCAGGGACAGTTTTGCCGGTCGGTTCCCGATTCTTCTTTCTTTTCCTGGTCCACATATCACGCAACCGGGCATAATTTTTCCGATAGATAAAGCCGACTCCGGTACTTTTTACCTGTCCTTCAAATACATCTTCATAGTCCTGCATGCTGTAAACCTTAAGCAGTTTAGACCGTGCCGAATCCAGCGCATATTCAACAGTGAGGTTATCCAGATAGGCTTGTGATTCATTTGCCTTGAGCTCATTGTTGACACGCCCCTCTACAATCAGGGAAACCCTGTCGTGCATGAAGTTCTTCTTCACGGCATAGTTTAGACTTGTTTGTTCTTTGCTGTCACCCGTTTCCGATGTGCCTGTGTATGAATTGATACCAACTTTTATTTCAACGTTCTTGAATGCATCTTTGGTCAGCTGGTTAAACTGGTTTTCCCAGAACTGATTGATTTGCTGTGAAAGGTAATTCGAAGAGCTTTCCATATTGGGCAGATTCACACTGCCAAAAAGCAGGAGATTGATGGCCTGGCGCATCCTCTCTTCGGAAGACAAAGCATTCAGCTCTGAAGTCATGTATTGATCACCGGTGTTAATATCAAAGGTCACACCGAGTTCTGAAAGACTGTTTTCGAGTTTTAGCGTGACCATCAGCACTACGGGCCTTGATTTGTTGTCTACCGGGTTGATATAGGACGACCGGACCTCGCTGATCGCTTCAATCTGAAGCATGGGATTATCCATAGTTCCGTCCCAGCGGATGAAGCTTCCTTTAACGATCTCGAAATCTTTTCTTGGCCACCCTGTAAATTTAAGACTTGTCTGACCCGATCCGATTTCATATTTACCGTTCAGGAGGAATGAACCGGAAGGCATCATGCCCAGATTCAGAAATCCGCCACCGGTTATCTGGATCTTGATATCAAAGCCTTTGGTGATTTCAAAGCCAATACTCACCTCAGGATCTATTTCAATGGAGGCGTCCAGCAGCGATTTGGTTCTGATCCTGGAGGGTATTATAACAACTTCCGGGACAGAGTCCCTGGTTTCTGCGAGGCTGGCGAAAGTGATGAGTTTCTCGGTCTCGCTTAACTGAAGATTCTGTAAATATTTGTAATGGATGCTGGTGGGTTTGGTGACCTTGAGTACCGCAGTGATTTCCGGATCGGTAGCCGGTCCCTTCATTTCAATCTGTGAATTGATGAAAACCTCGCCATAAAAACCGGGATTGTCTTTCTCAGTGGTATTCATGACCTGCAGGTTATTGGAATTCAACCGGAGGTCGGCGGTGATATTGCGGATATCCTCCATATGAATAATCCCGTCAACTGAAAGAGGATGATTCAATGAGTCGAGAATGCTCAAATGGTCGAAAAGAATATCATTATCCCTTACCTGGATTGACTGGTCAGGAACGGTGAATGAGGCGTTCAGTGGTGTTACCCGGAATGCCAGGTTATTCATGTTAACCTCGCCATCAAAGTAACTGCCCAGGTTATCCAGTTTATAACGGATATTGCCGGAAAAAGATCCGAGCAGCGAACTTAAACTTTTTTGCACAAAAGGTTCCAGCAAGGACAGGGGGATGTCCGTAAAACCAATGCTTACATCCTGGCCTGGACTGGGCAATTTTGAGGATCGGGCCTTCACAGTCAATGCAGCAGCGGTATCGATCAGGGCAGAGGCATCCAGCTCAAAGTTTCCCAGGGTATCGGTCTTCAGGTATCCTTTTGTGTGAAAAGATTGCAGTGAAAGATCTGCCATTGAAAAGTGGTCCAGTCCAATATCAAAGCCGAGGTTATTGGTCTTACCGGGAGCGTATGACAGCATCCCCTGCAAGGTCCCTGTCGGATGCTGGGTTAGAAAATCCGGATTGATCATCCATTCGATCGGCACCTGGTAAATATGCAGCTTCAACTGCCTGCTTTTTTTCCCGGTAAGATCAATAAATGCCGGTCCGTGTGTAATATGCAGTCTCGTCTGCAGATCTCTTTCTTCCGTGAATAAAACCAGAAATTCAGGATTACTCAGTTTCCAGTCCATACCATTGATGATCCATTGCCCTGACGGGGAAGAAAAAACCAGGGAATCAGTATAATGGGTATTTTCGACATCGATATAAAACACATCATTTCTTGACTTGTCTGCCAATTGAAAGACACCCTTACTAATACTGTCTGAAAGCCGAAGATCGAAATCGGCAGCGCCCAGGTGTACTCCCTTAATCAGCGTGCTGTCAGCATGGAAGACAAGCTTGCTTTCGTCTGAAATGTTGAATAGATCTACTTTGACCTGCTGCAGTCCAAGACCCTGCATCATGATATTTCCCAGCGAGAGCATGCCATTGATATTTCCATCACTTTCTGTATGGGCCAGTTTCATGTCAACCCGGTCAAAACGCAACAAGCTGTCGTGAATTATCAACCCTATACAGGGATGATAGGTGATTTTGGCTGAAGCCTCAAAAGGATAGACAGCTATAGTCTCCATAGCGGAGCCGGAATAACCTTTTTTCAGGGAAGTTTTAAGCTGATGCACAAGCTGAGCCGGAAGCTTAAGAAGAGATCCGAAGGATGTTTCTGCATACAAGGAGGCTTCCATAAAATCAGAGTTCACCTCTAAGCTGGTAAGGGAATCCGAGGTATTCAATCCGATCCGAAGTTCTTTCAGCTGATCCTGTTTCTGGTCTTTCTCCCATACTAATTTTTCCAGTATCAGCCCGGCATGTGTGGATTGTCCTATGGAAGTAAGTTCGGCATTCCAGGTCCCGGAAAGATCGAAAGTATCCTTGTACAAGGAAAGCATTCCCGGATTTATATGAAAGTTGCCTGTGGAAGTTCCTGTTATGGATGATTCTTTAAAGCCTGCCTTTACATTCATGGTTAAAGTCGCATAAGGATCATCGGAAGAAATCATACAGAAAACACTATCCCTACTCGCTTTTCCATTTAGCACCATGTCATGGTAAGTATAATCCATAAACCGAACAGAATCAACGAACATTGCCAAATCGGCGTTGATGCCGCTATTGCCAAAATCATTTCCGGAAACAGCAACTGAAAAAGTCAGCCGGTCCAGGCTTTTATTATTTGTGATCCTGGCCAGATCTGCCCCTTCAACATGAGCGGCAGCATGATAGCGCCGGGTCTGGAGATCCAAACCGGCATTCGCACTGATGGTGCCGGCGTCTCCCGTAATGAGCATGCTGATCTGCGGCGCAGCAGCACTTCCACTGATGCTGCCGTTGACGCGGAAGGTTCCCAGATCCGGGATTCCCTGATCCTTGCCGGCTATGGCCAGGAGCATTTTCAATTGTTCCGGATTGATTTCGCTGGTGTGATAATCAAGGTTTGCCAGGGTTTCGGCAAGCCTGTTGCCGGGTTTCATGCTGCCGGCTATGGTAAGTTCCGATTTTCCCGGAAACTGGAACAAGAGATTGTTGATGACCATGCGGTGGTCTTTGCCTTCGAGATTGCCCAGAATGGTAATGAACTGATCCTTTTGGACGTTCATGGAACCTGTGCTCTTTTTTGAGAAGCGCATCAGTTCATCAACGGATATTTTGGTTTTTTCCAGTTTGATTCCAAAAATCTCCGGCATGCGATGTTCGCTGAGCAACTGATTCAACAATACAGGTGTACTGAAGTTTGCACTCAGGGAACTGCTTATTGTTTTTACCCGGATATCCAGGTTGGTTCTGGAATTAGCATCCGAGATGAAATCAATATCTGCATCCCTGAGATCCACCAGCTCGTTCCAAAGGAAGGAAAGATTGCCAATACGGATGCCGGCATTATCATTACTCAGCCGGGCGTTTTTTATATTGGCGGAAATTTTCTCCAACTGCATTACCGGGGAAGACGCACCCTGCACAGATCCCGGGTAAGTTCCAAAATCGATGCGGCAATCACGGATTCTTGCCTTTTGGAGGATCAACGCCATGTTTTCAGGAAGGAAGGTTGCAGAATTGACTTTAGTTGGTTTTACCGACCCGGCAGCTGTTTTTCCTGCAAGAATATTCACCACAGTCTGGCTTAGCTGCAGGTTTTCTGCCTCAAAAAGATCCTGCTTCAGGTCGATCCTGTTGCCCGTGCTGCTGATCTTACCGGTATTCAGCCTGACTGAAAATTGCTTCAGGGGCATATCTACCAGCACGCTGTCATGTTCCAGCAGGATCCCTGCTGCGTAAAAGCTCCAGGGAGTATTAACGGTGGTGCTTGTATCAGGTGATGAAGCTGTCTTAAGAACGAGTTTTCCGGAGGTGTTTTTCAGCACGATATTACCCGTTTCCAGGTTTCTTTCAGCCAGAAATAACCTTAGTGAGGATGTTCTGAACCTGTCGACATGAACGGCCATGGTCAATCCGTCCTTGGGGGTATGCATAAAAAACCGCACATCCTCCAGGCTGATCGCGCCTGACATGATTATCCAGGGTTTCTTTTTACCGGTTTTTCCGGAGTTGGATTTGCTTGTCCCGGGCGGGGATTTCTTCTGGAATACCTCAGCGATATTAAGTTTTCCGGCGACTTCACCGGGTTTCAGATTAACGGTTGCGTGTTTCAGGGATACGCTTGAAACAGAGACCTTTTTCGCCAGCAACTTCAGCGGATTAAGGGCAACGCGCAGATTTTTAACATAGATTATCGTGTCTTTTGCCGGTCCGCTGATCTCCACACCATCAAGGCCAATTCTGCCGGTTATCAGAAGGCTCACCCGTTGGATTTTGACAGGAATACCTTTCCTGGCCATAATTTGATTGATCACATTTGTCAATCGCTTTTGAACAATGGGAATATTCACTGCTGCAACAGTGATCATGAAAACAGCCAGGAAACTCAGGAATATCCTTTTCAGCAGGCGTAGTATTTTTTTCAGGTTCATGTATCTTGTCTCCCGGCTAAACAAAGATACGAATTTCCTGAGGTTCAGAACCTCATACCCAGCCCGAGGGAAATGTTATTGATGAGGCCATCCTTATAGTAACTGTTCGACAGAAAGTCCAGTTCATATTCAGCGTTTATAAAGAATTTCTCATTGAACAGATATTCAACGCCTGCTCCCAGGCCTCCAAAAAATCCGAAATCCATATCATCTGAAGTGAGGGCGGGACCTTCTGTTATAACCCGGGTGGTATGGAGGCCAACTGCAATCTTGACAAATCCCCTGAACGAACCTCCTCCAAAAAATAGTTTGGGAGCATAACAGACCGGCCAGGTGGTTACTTCCGAAGAACGATCGTCAGACGAGGCTTTAAAATGAATAACACCAATCGAGATCCCATGGGCCAGGTTATCTCCCACCCGGTTGAACTCATACAATCCACGGATATTCCAACCGGATCCATGGGTGTCAACATCTTTAATAACAGCAAATGAATAACCTCCCGTCAGAGATACCCTGTTGTCCTGGCCATAACTGAATACCTCTGCCAGCATTAGAAGTGCTAAGAAGAATGAATGTTTCATGATGATGGGATTTTTCGGTTACTTCTTCTTTTCATCAGGATTTGGCGGCGCTGCAATAACGCCATTGTAGGAAATCGGGCTGCGGTTATTGCAGGTAATGGACAGTGTGGCACTTGCTTCAAACCCAACCGTGAGGATAAGTTTGTACGTATCGTTACTGCCTTTGACGGTTGCTTTAACCGTATAGTTTTTCTTTCCTTTTGTTATGCTGTAATCTTCAGGCGTCCCTTTGAATTTCATGCCGGAATCTCCGCCGTATGCTGCGCTGCCATAAGATCTGCCAAAATAGGCCAGATAGCATTCAATGATTTCAGGCCGGAAATTCACCAGGTTTGGATCGTTTGAAAGGTTCACCGATCTACCTCCCTGGGGCAAAGCTGTCCTTGCGGTAAAATCAAATGTTTTACTGTTGACCACAGCTTCTGTTTGTTGCTGCCGTAATACCTTCTGTTCTTCCTGGAGCTGTTTTTTACTTTTCTCCTGTGCGAAGCACGCTGCATTCAATAGTGTCAAGGCCGTTACTAAAGTTAAGATATTCAGTTTCATGGATATGTTATAATTCATTTGTGATTAATATAATTATCATTAATCAGATTACCAATCAAATATACTTAAAATAATGCGCGATTTTAACCGATAATTCTCAGATTTTTGTACTTTTAAATCACATTTTTATAAAACCCATATATATGAATCTGGACTTAACGAGGTCACAAAAACCCAGGAACTGCGCCGCAGTTGTTTTTATGTTGCTTGCATTGACCGGCTGGTTTTTCGGACAGAGTAGTTTTGGACAGGATACTGTACCGACAAAGAAAGTGCTCCACAACACTTTAAGAATTAATGTCACCAATCCCCTGCTCTTTGGAGATCAGTGCTGGATTATCGGTTATGAAAGAACCTTCAACAACAACCAGTCGTTTTCTGTCAACGCCGGCACGTTCTCGTTTCCCCGGTTGATTGAATTCAATACCGATTCCATTGAAGATGTCACTAAGAGCTTTAAAAGCCAGGGTATCAGTTTAAGTTGTGACTACAGGTTTTATCTTCACAAACTCAATAAATTCTCTGCACCAAGAGGCGTATATATTGGGCCCTTTTTTTCATTCAATCGGTTGAACCGTGACTTTGATTTTGATGTGAACACAGCTACATATACCGGGCTGGTGAATATGGATTTCACCTTTCAGGTGATCACCCTTGGAGTTCAGCTGGGATACCAGTTTGTTTTCTGGAACAGGTTTACAGTGGATATGATCCTGATCGGACCGGGCATATCGAACTACAAATTTTCGGCTGACCTGAGCACAACCTTTGATGCCGATGAAGAGGAGGCCTTGTTTGAAGAAATCAACAAAAAGCTGCAGGAGAAAATTCCCGGATACAGTCTGGTTATTGAACCCGGAGAGTTCAAAGAAACCGGCTCGGTCAAAACAACTTCCCTGGGCTTCCGGTATGTGATCATGCTGGGATTCCGCTTTTAACAGTTTTTCAGCGATTAAGATCGTCAGCTCAGTATTTCAGCGCATCAGGTTTCACAATTTCATAGTCCCGGATTACGTCCGGATCACTGGTGGATAACCCCATCCCGAAATGGCCGTTTTTTACCGGATTATCGGGATAATAGGCCAAACGTATGATGATTGTCCGAAAAGCAAGGTTCTCATTCCGGATACGCACCCCGATGCCCGCTCCGGAATAATAACTTCCTGAGGACAACAGGGTTAGCCCTGTATTGACAAAGGCAGCATCATAAAAAACATTCGGGGAAAAGCGGAAGCCCAGCACATTACCGTTGAGAAAACTCACCACTTCAAAGTGCAACGCCAGTCTCCGGTCGCCCTCTATGCCTGATTTGGACAGGCCCCGGACCTCTTTGCCAATACTTAATATTTCATAGGGATAGCGCCGGATACCTTCGGTATAGTTTGCCCGAAAAAGAAGCCGGTAATGGGTACGCCAAATGTTTAAAAGGGGAGAGTAATAAGTGAGGGCGGTCCTCAACAATCCCTGTGTTATTTGACCCAGGTAGATGTATCCGCCATATTCAATACCTCCTCCTAAATAACCCATGTTGAATTTGTGGGCAGTTTTATAGGATAATCCCAGGTAGGGAGCATCGAGAAATTCACCAAACTGATATCCAAAGGTCAGTTCAACAGCATTGCCGAAATCAACATCTTCAACCAGACCAAAGCCCAGCAACATGTTCTCCTTATAGTGATTTCTCTTCAGCAGGGTTAATGAGCCCAGAAGCAGATTGCTATTGTAGAACTGCTGGTTTGTGTCGGCCTCCACCTTGGGCCGCTGGGTATAGTGCGTAATCATATACCTGGCTTTCAGTACAATGCTTCTGCGGGTAACCGTGTTCAATAAGAATACCCGGCCGATCCACTGGTCAAAATAATTCTTGGTGTAAGGAACTTTCACGGAAACACTATCAGAAACCTCCACATTGGCTGTAGTTTTAAGCTGAAAAAGTTCAATTCCCCCGCCGTATTTTGTTTCAGGGGTAATGAATTCCCTTTTCAGGGTCAGCCGGTACAGATCTTCAAGTTCATTATTCCTGTAAAGCAAGTAGGCATCCACAAAGGATCCCGATATATTCTTAAAGGAGATCTCTCCGGTGTATCCGAAGGGTTGACTGCTCCCGGCTTTATAACGGAGCCGGTTGCTGAATTCATGCCCGGTGCCCGCGATATTGATGTCATTGATTTCCAGGGTATAATCTGAGAAGCTACCCATGCTCAGCCCCAGGGTTAACGGAAAGACATCCTTGGTGATCACCAGCAGGTCAGCCACATCAGGATGAAGACTGTCCACCGTTACGATAATCCGGACATCTTCGATATAGGATAAGGAACGCAGGTAATACTCATTATCCGAGACCGTGTAGGCACCCAGCACATCCCCTTCATGTACTGTAAGGTTTTTCCGGATGATGCTTGTCCAGGTGTCTTTGTGCAGCTTATTCAGGAATGCCGAGTATGTTCTTGCCGCCTGAGCTGCTGTGTCGTAAATGCTTCCATGAATAATATCCACCGGGTGAATGGTGATCTTACCGATTCTTTTGTTGACATATTCAGGATGGTAGTTTTCATTGTTCTGAGCGACATTCGCGGATAGGCTATCCGGTTGTTTCCTCACCATGGTCTCATAAAGTCCCTTCACCAGTCTGTTATTGCCGCTTTTTACCCTCATGCTGTCATAAAAAGCTGCTGAATGGAATTCCTTGTCTTTCTTAATCTTATAATTGCTGCCCGCGGGCAAAGCAAGCAGGGTATCCTTTGAAAATCTCAGAACAGTATCACGAACGACCACCATATAGCCCACGGGTACTTTCACGGAATCAACTGCCGTGTTTTTTTCTTGTCCGGCAGCAAAAGTGATAAAAGCATCCAGCATGATCAGCAAGAAAAGCCCTGTGATGTATCGGCGGATTTTCATGAAGGATCTATTCAGAGAATTTCGGCAGAAAGTAGGTGTAACCAAAAACTACAGCATACAGGTGTGAAGAAATTCGGGCTTCGCCTGCAAAATCAGGATTCTGGTTAATAACGCTATAGGGAGGGATTTGTTTGGCTGGAGAAAAAGCATAAGAAAATCCTATGCTAAATGTATTTTTTTTTCTTTGATAGGAAATACCGGTTGAAAAATGATAAATATCAAACCCGCTGAATCCATGCAACAACTCTTTTGACTCGCCGGGAGATGTATAGCTGCTGAAATCGGTAGATGCTCCCATCAGTAAGGACAGATTTTTATAAAGAACCTGACTGAATCCAAGAGCAACGTTAAAAACGGGTTTTGCCGCATTCTCAACATGTAAGAAGTTATCTATCTGAGATTTAAAATATGCTGAATCCTGGAGAGTTGGTGGATAAAAGAAAGGCTCTGCTGGTGCCTCCATGAGGTGATAGGTGCCAATCTTAAAGAAATATTCCGCTGTAAAAACGATCCGGGTTTTATCCGTATGAAAATCCGTGCCAATTGCGACGGAAAGAGGATGTTTATAATTTGTCTTGACATCGGTCTGCCGATCAGCCAGGATGAAGTTTTGCACTTCAGCATCCGGATTCTCAGAAACGAAAATGCTGGAAATTTCGCGTTGAACGGAACCATTCCCGTAAAGACCAATGGAAGGAGTGGTGAGTGTTAATCCAAGCTTCCAGGGACCGGTAATATATGAAAGCCCAGCTTTTGCGATCAGACGGAAGGTGCTGTATTTAATGGCTTCATCAACAGTTTTTGTGCCATAAGTATAGCTGGTATCTGTACCGCTGACTTCACGCACATAATTGGTTAGCTGGTAACTCTGCCCGCGATAGCAGGAATAAAAGGTGGCCCCGATCCCCAGCTTTTCAGAGATCTTATATCCAATGCCCATCCCAAACCATTGTTCCGTTAGCTGGTTGGTATAGTCGTACACACCTACAAAGCTGACCGAAGGCAGGGGCGGGGTATCCGGACTGCCGGGATCGGGTTTGCCGATATACCTGGCATTTATAAGCACGTTGTTATGATTGCGTGTGAGAATGGCATAAGAAAACCGGAACCGGTCGCTTTTAAATAAATTGAGCATGCCCGAGATGATCTGGGGATAAACGCTCAGCTGGGCTGAATTCAGATCCATTCCTTCACCGGCGCCATCATCAATGGTAATCTTATCCATTTTGTAAACATTGGCATCAATGGAAAGGCTGGGATTATTTATAAAAGAAAGGGCCGCCGGATTATAATACACCGCTGAATTGTCATTTACCCCACCCACCATGGCACCCCCCATCAGGGTGCTGTTAGCGCCGTATTGCTGGGCCCAGTAGTGATCATCCTGCGCTGCGGTCTTTGAGGAATAAAAGCACAATATCAGCAAAGACAGGACTGCGTTATAAAGAGATTTGCTTGTATCACAATGCATTTGGTCATAATATATTGCAGCTATTTTGGAGTTTTGGTACCCTTCTTTCTGAAAAAAGCGATAAGTTCCGCATTGCCCTTGCCCAGGTCTATTTTACGGATACTGACCTTTTCAATTTTTCTACCTGTACGCGCGGAAAGGTCGCCTAACAAATCACGCTTCCTGTCCGGATCAAGCAATTCAATTTTGTCGTAGGTTAGTCTCAGTTTACTCAGCGATGAATGAAAGAATAACTCCAGCACCAGTATGCAAATAATAATAATTGAATTAATGAGGACAGGGCCGCGTATCGGATTCGGGAAATTAGCCATTGCATTGATAACAGATATTCCAATAACAGTGAAGAAATAAGTCATGGACCGGAGTGATATTCCTAAAGATCTGAAACGCATGATGGCGAAAATGGCAAACAGTCCAAGTGCAATACCAATTTGTATTTCAACGGTCTTAAGCAGAACACAGATTAAATGGATCATGATACCCATCATGAAGAACGAGAAAGCACTTCCCTTTTTTTTGGAGTATCTTAAAAAAACAAATCGGATAACAATAAAAATGACAAGGATGGTGATTCCTAAACGTACCAATGCATCCCATATAGGATCCTGATCGGGTGAGAAAAAACTTGTATTCATTTTGTTCTTCGTATAAAAAGTTAATATTCAGTGCAGTTTTGAAGTAGCTTATTCACAATGGTGTTCTTGTTATCGAAAAGTTCATAAAAACTATCCAGGAAACGAATCATATCTTTCTTTGCCTTTTCGCTGATCAGACTGAATTCCTGGATCACCCTATAAAGATCTTCCTTATTATCAGAAAACGCCTTAAGTGTCACCAGGAACTCCTCTTCACTCCGGCACATCCCCCGGTATATCCTTTCACGTACGTTTTCTATACCAAGTCCGTCTGCAGGTATAGCATAGCTCGCATTCACCAGGCCCGAATAATCAAAATCATAGGGAATGATCATCCCCAGATCCGGACGGTCACTCTGCTGCCGAATCAAAACTTTGCAGTTGTGCTGATTAAAAACAGACCAGTCTGTATTGCCGATCATGAAATTGAAAATAGCCATTTTGTCCATAACTTCCGGCTTAATATTCTTCTGGGAAAGGGTAAGCAGGTCAACCGGTGTGGCATTCAAACGTTCCGCAAGGAAATCCAACGGTTCAATTAAGAAGCCATACGTTTGCACGGGTTTCTTTTTCTTGTAAGTATTATGATAGGTTATCCGGAGCAATCTTACCCTGAAGCTACTGTCTGTTAGTATATTATAAAGCTTATAGGCTAGATATTCCCTGAACAGGTTTTCCTCATTGCCGGTTTGGCAATGTGTAACCAGCTTGACTTTTTCAAGCTTGCGCAGATCCTCTCTCTCAAATTCAGTTTTCTTGAAATTCAATACCAGTGGAGGGAAACTGCAGAAACCGTTCCGGAATTCACCGCGTGATTTAAGCCTGATTTCCTTGTTTATGGAATCATTCTCGGTGATGTAACGGGTTAAAATAGCATCGAGATACTCTTCTTTAGGCTTTTTGCTGGTATACTTAGTGATGTCGAACCAGAGTGCCAAGTCAAGTATGTCACTGTTGGTAAAAAGACCGAAATCCTGTTCCAGTGTATCCGAAATGGAATACAATGAATCAGAAGGCACATCCTGGCAAAATACTGGCAATAGCGTAAAAAGCGCCAGCAGAATCATCAAACCAAAGCATTTTCGTTTCATAGTCTTTTTGTTAAAATTTCGAATACTATAAATTTATTCAAAATTTGCATATTAACAATAATAAAGGAAAAACGACTGGGATGCATGATCCGGATCCATTGATCCGTTTAAGTTTCCCGCATTATCACAGAACAGGAAATGATTTCGAAAGGTGCAGTGACTTAGAAAGTCTCGGAGGCCGCGAGGTAGAATCCAAAGGAATTATTCCCGAATCCAAAATCAACAGCCAGGTTGGTGCGTGCCCGTTTATCAGCCATGATACGCAAACCTGCGCCAAATCCCGGCTTAATGGATTCAAATAATTTTGGAGATTGAACCGGATTATCTGTTGTGGTAGCGTTGGCAAAAATCACACCGCCCAGAATTCCTCCGCACCTGGAAATGGGGAAGCGGTATTCGGTCTCACCATACACCATGTTGGGCCCGCGGAAGCGGCCCTGTGTATAGCCGCGGCCGCTGCGGCCGAACTGGTCGTAACCGGTAGCGGGCAGGGTGAGATAAGGAAATTCACCGGCCGGGGTAAAATCGCCCATGAGCCAGAAGGCAATGAGGTGCCGGGGATTTGTTTTGGACAATCCATGAAAACTCCTCCACTCGAACTCAAAAAAATTCGCATTTTTATCATTGCCCAAAAATTCATATGATCCGCGCCAGCTGACTTTGGCATAAATGCCTTTGTAAGCATTGATCATATTGTCGCGTGTATCCCATACCAGGTTGACATTCAGGGCTGATATAAAATATTTTGCCGTGTCAAAGCCATAGTACTTGCTGTAAGCGTAATGGCTTGTCAGGAGAAGGTTATCAGGATCCAACCGGAGCCTTTCATCTTTAATTTTAAAATAGGAATCGTAATTATAACCAAAACCGGCGTAGAAGCTATCTTTAATTTTAAATGAAACCGACTGGTGAAACCGGGCAAAATTGAATTTCATAGGTTGAAGGAGCGAATCATCGGCTGTCTCGGTACTGAATACGCTGATCTGGTAATCCAAAATCCCTCCCTCGGGGGCGTCGGTGCCCAGGCCGTATGTGGATTGGGAATAGATCAAATAGCGCCAGTCGCCGCTGAAAAAGATCCGGTTGCCCCTGTTGTACAGGTTATTCTTCAACATAATGATCACCTGGGACTTTGTTGTAACCTGCACACTGCCTGCGAAGTTGGAATACAGGGAGCTTCCCGGCATTTTGAAGGTATACTGACCACCCACGCCGACCATAAAACCAATAGCCGGGTTGGAGCCAATGATCGGAAGGAGCAGCAATGAACCGGCATCTTCCGACTTGATCTTTGGGGGCTTGTGCAGCGCATTGCGGATCACACCCGGCAAATCTTTTTGCAGGCAACCCGAATCTGCACTTACCTTCAGGGAATCCTGTCCCGAAACCGCGCCCTGAAAGGATAAAGTCATTATTATCAGGGGGATTAGCCAACCGGAGATCTTCATGCTGACGTACCTCATGGGGCAGATTTTAGTATAGTATTTGAACAATTAAAAGTAGTGTCAAAATATTGAATCTCAAAATGAAACTTAGGGAGGCGCAAAAACAAATTATCCCGTCCGTCGCTTTGCGCCGGCTGGTGATAGATTTTATGGGATTACTTCGTGATCCCTGGTGGGGAGATCCCAGCAAAAACAAATTATCCCATCCGTTGCTTCGCACCGGCTGGTCTTTTCCCAATAAAAAAAGGCTTCAAACGGGTTTGAGCCTTTTTTTAATGGGAAAATCCCACGGCTTTGCCGCGGGATAATTTGTTTTTGCGGAGAGAATGGGATTCGAACCCATGAACCGCTTTTGGCGATTACACACTTTCCAGGCGTGCGCCTTCGACCACTCGGCCATCTCTCCAAATACCCTGTTTTGGGGCGGTAAAAATAATAAAAAAACCGATATAAGATGCTGGTGGGGGAGATATGAGTGAATAAATAAGGCTTCGACTCCCCCGATAACTGTCGGGGGAGTCGAAGCCCTCTATATCTGCTAAAATAAAAAAACACCCCTACACCGTCATTTCCCCCCGAAGGGATACAGCAAGCTGTTGGGCGATCCAATGGTTATCGCGGCTTACTCCCGTGAGATACATGAGTTTGGTGACGGCAGCCTCCGTGGTCATGTCGCGTCCACTGATCACGCCCGCTTCGGAAAGCTGGCGTCCGGCATCATACATGTTCATCTCCACACTGCCGGTCATGCACTGGGTGATGTTCAGCATCAGTATCCCCCGGTCCAGCGCTTCCCGCACGCAGCCGATGAACCAGCTGTCCTCGGGAGCATTCCCGGCACCAAAGGTTTCCAGGATGAGTGCACGCAACCCCGGCGTCCGGAATACCGATTCTGTGAATTCCCGGCTAATGCCCGGGAAAATTTTCAGCAGGGCGAGATTATTACCCAGGTCTTTATGGACCACCAGGCCAATCCTGCTGCCAGGGTAGCGGATGGCATTATAATGATACCGGATATGGACTCCGCTCTCGGCAAGCGGTGGATAATTGCCCGAAAGAAAGGCATTAAAATCCTCGGTATTGTTTTTGGTGGTTCGGTTCCCCCGGTAAAGACGGTTCTCAAAATAGATACCCACCTCGGGAACTGCCGGTTCTCCATTCCTTAACGCTGCGGCTATTTCAAGTGAAGAGATCAGGTTTTCCTTGGCATCGGTTCGGAGTGACCCGATAGGCAATTGCGATCCGGTAAAAATTACCGGCTTACCCAGGTTTTCCAGCATGAAACTCAGTGCTGACGCTGAATAAGCCATGGTATCAGTACCGTGCAGAACAATAAAACCTCCGAATGCATGGTAATTCTCTTCGATAATGCCGGCCAGTTTTATCCAGTTCCCGGGATTGATGTTGGAGGAATCCAGGGGCGGGTTAAAGGCATAGGAGCTGAGATTGAAACCGAATTTCTTCAATTCGGGTACTTCCGATAAAATATTGTCGAGCCGGAATGGTTTCAGGGTGCCGGTTTCCTGGTCCTGCACCATGCCAATGGTGCCACCGGTATAAATGATCAGGATCGATGTCTGTTTATTTTCGGGCATTATCAAGGGAAAATATCCGGAGCACATTTTGGGTTGTAACCCCAGCAATTTCTTCCAAAGATATATTTTTTATCCGTTGTAGCGCTTCTGCAATGTAATGAATATAGCTGCTTTCGTTGCGCTTGCCCCGGAAAGGCACTGGCGAAAGGTAGGGAGCATCGGTTTCAAGTACCAGATATTCCAGTGGAGTGTGCAGCACCACCTCCGGCAGATGCGATTTGTTATAGGTAATGATCCCGCCAATGCCCAGCAAAAAGCCCATGCCGGTCACCTGTTCAGCAACGGTCCTGTCGCCGGTGAACGCATGAAAGATGCCTTTCAGTCCTTTATTGTGGTATCCTTCCAGAATTTCCAGAATCTCATTAAAGGATTCGCGGGCATGGATGATCACGGGGAGCTGGTACCGGAGTGACAGGTCGAGTTGCCGGGCAAAGGCATCATATTGCTGCCGGATGTGTGTTTTGTCCCAATACAGGTCAATTCCGATCTCCCCAATGCCATAGTATCGGCCATGTTCCAGCTCTTTCTCAATCTGGTCCAGCTCATCCTGGTAATGCTCCTTTACAGCGGTGGGGTGCAGTCCCATCATCGGATAACAAACATCCGGGTATTGGCCGGCGAGATCATTCACTGGACCGATACTGGCACTGTCGATGTTGGGCAGGAAAATTTTCTCCACGCCTCGGTGCAGGGCGGCTTCAACTACCTTGTCCCGGTCGGTATCGAATTCAGGGAGGTATAAGTGGGCATGCGTGTCTATGAAAAAGGACATGTGCTGAAGATTCAAGATTCAAGATGGAAGAACAAAGATAATGGTTGTTAGTTGTTAGTTGTTAGTTGTTGGTTGTTAGTTGTTAGTTGATAGACCCTGCCGGGCAGGCACTTCACCAGTCCTTTGAATTCAAGATTCAGTAATGTTCCGGATACTTTGCTGATTTGCATATTGCCCAGCAGGGCAATCTGATCTATGGTCAGGTTGCTTTCAATGCGCAAGAAGTCCACGATCTGCATTTCCTCAGGCCCCAGTTCAACGAATAGTTCTTTTTGCACCGGACCTGAGGCGTTACCCGATCGTTGCCAACCCATCAGATATTCCAGATCTTTCAGTGATTCAATCAGGGCAGCCCGGTTGGTTTTGATCAAACGGTTACACCCGGTGGAACATTTATCGATAACCCTTCCCGGAAAAGCAAAGACATCCCGGTGGTAGGAATTGGCAATATCGGCAGTAATCAGGGCGCCTCCCTTTTCCCCCGATTCCATGACGATAGTGGCATCGGCCAGTCCCGCAATGATCCGGTTCCGCTTGACAAAATTAACGGCTTCGGGTTTTTCATCATGTCTGAATTCAGTCACCAGGGCGCCTTTATCTGAAATATGCCGTGCTGTCTCCCGGTGCGCGGAGGGGTATATATATGACAAGCCATGTCCGAGCACCGCCAGGGTATCCAGGTTGTTCTTCAAGGCTGATTTATGGGCGCAAATATCAATACCGTAAGCCAGTCCGCTTACCACCAGAATGTCGGGATATGCTGCAGCCAGGGCGTCCACCAGCTCGCGGGTGCCACTCCTGCCGTAATCGGAGGGATTTCGGGTGCCCACGATGCTGATGACCTTGTTCCTGTTGAGCGGAGTATCACCTTTGATATATAAGAGCACCGGCCCATCCTCACACTGCCTGAGCCGTTCGGGATAGTCCGCATCGAGGTAGAACAGGGTGGTTATCTGATGCTGTTGCATAAAATCGATCTCCGCATCTGCAGCGTCGAGGTTCTTATACCGCGAAATGTGGTCAACCAGGGTTTCACCAATACCGGGAATTTTGGCCAGGAGTGTCTTTTTTTCACGAAAGACATTTTCAGCACTGCCGCAATAGGCCACCAGCCTTTTGGTGAGCACAGGACCAATTTTTGGGATCAGTCCGATGCCAATTTTATAACGAAGGGATTCCTCATGCATACGATTTCCAATAACAAGGTGAAAAATTCAAAAGCCAGACAAACTAACGATCTGAAAGTAAGGCCTGGATATAAAATCAATGTTCATTCATTTTCTTCAGCTGGCTGAGCGCAAACAGCAAAGCGTAGCGTTCCGCTTCACTCAGTGCGGTAACCGATACCGCAGGATAATTGGCAATGCCCTTTCCGGACCTTCTTTTCAGAATGAGTTTTTCGCGGTATCGCATAAAAAATGACTGCAATTCATACCCGGCAAATTCTTTTTTCGGTATTTCAATCGAATTCTTTTTGGAGGTAAACAGGCTGGGGGAAAAATATCGGAGGACCAGCTTATCCGATTCATCGTTGAAATATATGTAATTATAATTCCTGAAGGAATTGTAAAAAGCATTGATAATATAGGCAACGGCCACAAAAATTGCGAGCATGTTATTGGAAAGACCTTTGATCAGATCGCTGTTAAAAGGTACGAATAATAACACCACAAGGGCAATCAGCATCACCAGGGTGGTAATCAGATTGGCCAGGTTTTTTCGAAGGATGGTTCTTTTGATGTCGAGGATCATCTCAGCATTTGTTTCGGAAGATAAAGATAAGGTATTATTGTTAAAATGCGGTTATCTTTAAGGGGTAAAACCATACCTTATGATACGACATTATTTATTTCTGCTTCTGCTGGCAGCGGCTGCCTGCAAGCCTCAGCAAAAAGCATCAGAGGACACGGGCTGGATATCCCTTTTTAACGGGAAGGATCTTTCCGGATGGAATATCAAAGTTGCGGGTTATCCGCTGAATGAGAATTACAGGGAAATTTTCAGCGTCAGGGATGGTATCCTGCGGGTGTCGTATGACCAGCTCGACAGCTTCAGGGGTGAATTCGGGCACCTGTTTACCCAGCAAACCTTTTCACACTATAAGCTGCGTATCGAGTACCGTTTTACCGGGAACCAGTGTCCCGGAGGCCCCGAATGGGCCATACGAAACAGTGGTGCCATGCTGCACGCACAATCGGCTGAAAGCATGGGTCTCAGCCAGGAGTTCCCGGTGTCGATCGAGGCTCAATTCCTGGGCGGGCTGGGATCGGGTGAACGAAGTACTGCCAACGTTTGCACTCCCGGCACCGATATTGACATGGAAAGTCTGCCTGTTGAGGGACATTGCACCAGTTCATCCTCGAAAACCTATAACGGAGATCAGTGGGTGACTGTTGAAATGATTGTTCACGGCGACAGCATGGTACACCATGTGATCGGTGGCGATACTGTAATTTCGTATACCCGACTGAGGGTAGGGCCGGATATGAAACCCGAAGGCTACCCGGTGACCGACGGGACACCCCTTAAGGAAGGTCATATCGCCCTCCAGGCGGAAAGCCATAACGTGGAATTCAGAAAGGTGGAACTGCTAGATCTGTCAACGGATCCCAGATGATTCTCTGACCAGATCATCAATGGATATTTTCCTGCTGATGTGTCCCATCAGCTCTTCGAGTTCTTCAGAACGCAGCATGTCACGCACTCCGGCGTGCGCTTCTGCGATCTTAAAGGAAATGCCTTTTGCCTGCAAATCCAGAAAAAGCCTCTTGATGAACCTGGCTCCGGCAATATCCACATATGGAGACGTGCTGAAATCCCATACCACAGATCGAAGCGAATCTCCCGACCGGAGAATCTCTGCACATACCTTATTCCTGATGTTGTCGATATTGAAATAAAACAGGGATGCCTCAACCCTGAGCAACAACACGCCGGGCAGGGTTTCATTATCCGGGTGACGTTCGATGTCGGTATACCTTTTAGTGCCCGGTATCCGGCCAAGAAAGGCTACATGGGGATCCGATACCGCCCTCAGCATAAGCAATATGGATGCAAGGGCTGCCAGGATAACACCTTTGAGAATACCAAATACGATCACACCCCCAAAGGCGATCATCGCAACGGCAAATTCTGTACGGCTCACTTTCCAGAGGTGTTTCAAGCCTTTAATATCAATCAGTCCACTGATAGCGACCAGTAAAATGGATGCCAGCATGACGCCGGGAAGGTTCTTGAGGGTTCCTGTCAAAAACAGCAGACACAGGGCGATTGTGAGGGAAGCAAAGACAAGCGAAAGGGGGGTTTTTGCTCCGGCCTTGCTATTCACAGCTGACTGCGATAAACCGCCACTGACCGGGTAACCCTGCCCGAAAGCTACAGCTGCATTGGCTGCAGCCAGACCCAGCAGTTCCTGCCGGGGATCGATCTCGTATCCTCCCCGTCCTGCCAGTGTTTTTGCTGCTGAAACACTTTCAATAAAGGCCAGCAGGAAGCAGGCAAAAGCCAGGGGAATAACATGGTCAATATCTGTAGTATTAATGGTGGGTACGTGCAGCTTAGGCAAGCCCGAGGGCAGGGGACCGGTAACCTGGAAACCCGCCTGGATGAGTGATGTGAATGACAGGATAACAATGGAGGCAATAACCAGTATTATGGCAACCGGCCGTCGCGGGAAGAAACGCTCCCCGGTGATCAGCAGGAGGATGGCAGTCACTCCGAAAATAAGGACGGGCAGGTTTGTTTCGGGCAGCTGACCCATGAGTATGCCTGCCCTTTCGAAAAAGCCGGTTCCGCCTCCCGCAATGCCAAACATTTTTGGAAGTTGGGTCAGCGCAATAGTAAGGGCTGCCCCCGCTTTAAAACCCATCAGTACCGATTCACTGATGAAGTTGATGACGCTGTTCAAACGGAGCAGGTAGGCCAGCAGACTCATAGCCGCCATCACCAGGGCGGTGAGGGAGGCAATTTCGATCCACCGCTGCACATCACCATTGGCCATGGAGGCAATGGTGGTCCCGATCAGTAATGAAATGGCAGAAGTAGGGCCAACAGCAAGCTGACGACCAGTGCCGAAAAGGGCATAAAAGATCCCTCCGATGAGGTATCCGTAGATGCCATATTGTAAAGGCAACCCTGCCAGTGAAGCATAAGCCATTGAAACCGGAATGGCATAAGCTGCCAGGGTAATGCCAGCATAGGCATCCTCCCGGAGATTCTTTGGCGAATAACCTTTCAGCCACTGCAAGGGAGGGAATAAGCTACTGTTCAGCAAAAGAGACATCGGACAAGTGATAATTACTCTGACAGCAGCTCCTGTTTTAAACGCTGCAGTTCAGCAACCTGTTCCTCGCCCACCTGGGGATAAGCCAGTTTCATCGAATCAAGGGCATTCAGGACAGCTGCAGCAACCACAATGCGGGCATACTTCTTATTATCCGCAGGCACTACGTACCAGGGAGATTTTTCTGTGGATGTTTTTCGAATGGCTTCCTCATAGGCCGCCATATATTGTTTCCAGTACTTCCTTTCTTTCAGGTCGGCAGTGCTGAATTTCCAGTTCTTCTCGGGTGTGTCGATACGCTCGAGAAACCTTTTCTTTTGTTCCTTCTTTGAAACATTGAGGAAGATCTTCACCACCAGGATCCCGTTATGATTCAGGTAAGATTCGAAATTCCGGATATCGCAGAGCCGGTCCTCCCATATGTTTTCCGTTACGAGTTTTTGGGGCAGCTTTTGCCCCCGGAGGAAATCTTCATGCACACGAACCACCAGCACTTCTTCGTAATAGGAACGGTTGAAAATACCGATGCGGCCCCGCTCGGGAAGTCGTTTCATGCATCGCCAAAGGTAGTCGTGATCCAACTCTTCGGGACTGGGTGATTTAAACGAGGTTACCTCGCAGCCCTGGGGGTTGATACCCGACATGACATGCTTGATGGCCCCGTCCTTGCCGGCGGCATCCATGGCCTGGAAGATCACCAGCAGCGACCATTTGTCCTGTGCATAAAGTTTGTCCTGCATTTCGGCCAATGCCTGAACGCCCATCTGCAGTATCTGTTCGGCCAGGTTTTTTTCTTCCTTATCCCAATCGGCATTCACTTTGGCAGGATAATCCTTCAGTTTGAATTTTTTTTCACTGGTAACGCGGTATTTCTTGGCCAGTTTTTTGGCCCGGGCTATAAGCTCTTTCCTGCTGAGTTCGGTTATCTCAACGATATTGCCGCTCTCCGGGGCAAGTTCGGGAGCATCTTTCTTTTTTGCCATAGTATTGGATTATTGAGTGGGTTGGTTTGTATATATCAAAGATAATCAAAAAAACAGTGATCTGAAAGTCACTATTCATCCTTCACGCAGCGGAAACCCAAGTGCTCCATGCCCGAGTCCGGAGTAGTCTTCATTCTCCTTGCTGCCCTGTATCCGGAACAGTAGGCGTCGTTGCACAGGAAGGACCCGCCCCGGATTGACTTTTTCCGGGCATGGGGTTCGTCGGGATCGTAACTGTCAGCGGGTCCGGACGGATTGCTGATCCCTGCGGGGGTATTCACCATCTCATAATAGTCAGCCCTGTACCAGTCGGAGCACCATTCCCACACATTTCCGGCCATATCATACAACCCGTATCCATTGGGCTGATAGGATTTTACCGGAGCGGAAAAGAGATATCCGTCCTTTTTTGTATTGAGATAGGGGAACGAACCTTCCCAGGAATTGGTTTTAGACCGGTCTGCATTCACCGGCTCATTGCCCCATGGATAGATATTGTCCGTAAGTCCGCCGCGGGCGGCCCATTCCCATTCGGCCTCGGTGGGCAACCGTTTTCCTGCCCACCTGCAATAGGCCATGGCATCATACCATGATATATGGACTACGGGATAGTCTTCCATACCTTTAATGTCAGAACCCTGACCATGCGGTTGTTTCCAACTGGCTCCCGGGCGCCACTCCCACCATTGACTGTAATCGTTGAGATTCACAGGTCCGTCTGCCGGTATAAAAACCATGGAAGCCGGCACCAGCATGCTTTCATCCGGTTTTGGCGTTCCGGGCGGAAGATCTTTTTTAAGCTCCTCCCAGTCGGGTTTCAATTCCGCCGTCGTAATATAACCGGTAGCCTCAACAAATGCCGCGAACTGACGGTTGGTGACCTCGGTTTCATCCATCCAGAAACCGCTTACGGTAACCTGATGACGGGGATATTCATCGGGGGAAGCCTGGTTATTGTTCGCGCCCATCAGAAAGGTGCCGCCGGGGATCTTTACCATGCCCTGTGAAAACCGCTGTAGTCTCGAAGGAACACAACAAGCCCCGGAAGTGTCGGGTTTGGCTGTTGCCTGCTTTTCGGCTGAACCGGTCTTCTCGGATGCAGGATGGCACCCGGTAATGGCGACCATTAGGAGAATGGCGAAATAGGTCCTGTTCATGGAGAATTATGCAGCTGCTTTAATTATCCCAGAAAAAACAGCCGGCCTCGGGTTCCCCCTGAGCCGGCCGATTATTTGATGTATGTAAAAAACTTCTTATAGTTTGGGCGGGTATTTCATAAAGATCTGTTTCACTGCATAATTGATGTTTTCTTCTCTTTTCTGGGGACTGGCATCTGGATTTATGGTCCCTACAGCACGACCCTGCCAGATCAGTTGCTTCCTGGAGGCATCAATCATGTCCACAAACAAGGTCCCTTCGGTGTAAGTATTTACATCAATGGTGGTGGTGGAGAATCCCCCGCCCCAGCGGTACCGGTATCCCGCACCATAACTTGTGTTTGCCGATGCAGTCTGTACCTGCTGGGCTTTCAGATTCAGGTCGATCAATACGTCAGGCTGATCCGACTTGGTGAAACCTTTAGCGGTAAGTTCATTCTCAACAGCCTTCAGGATCCTGGTCCGGTTGATGTCATCCACCGGGAGCTGCATCGCTTCAGCGGTAAAGGCATAGGTTTTATAAGCAGCAAAACCAGCCTCCTTATCATAATCGCAGGATACCTTGATGGAGCTGCAGGATGTTGCAGCAATCAGGATCAGTGCAATGGCTAAAAGATTTTTCATGGCTTTTAGTTTACGGCACAAAAACAAATCCAAAATTAAGGGTAAAATATCCCTGTGAATCAAGGTCACCGGCTTTGAAACCATAGTAGTACTTGCCGGAAACCTTAAAGCCGATACCGGGAGAAGCATGGATCAGCACACCGATTTCTGGTCTCATAGCAAAATGCCAGGCATCTTTTTCAAAGGTATAGGTACCCATATCCGTATTCTGCTTGGTATACATGGTACCGATCCCGAGTCCGACAAAGGGCGCGAACTTCTCATCCTGGTTGATGAAATAATCCACTGCTGCCAGCATCGGAAAATGATTGCTGTAACGCCATTGCTTGCCGGAATAAGTTATATTTTGGTAGGTGTAATCATCATTTGGAAGATCCTCATAAAATACATTCCATCCGAGATCGACGCCAACGGCAAGTCCGGGGCCAACCAATTCGCGATAATCGAGGGTGAAGCCCCTGAAGCTGGCCGGTTTGATATAATCATGCAAATTGCCGGTACCAAAACCTATGGAATACTGTAAAGCGGTCATGCTGCCCTGTGAGAAGGCTGACAAGGAACACACCAGTATTGTGGCTATAAAAAATATCTTTTTCATCCGTACAAAATTTAATAATTTAAAATTCAAGTACATAAAACCAAAATAAATACAGCAGGCCTGTTTTACCGGGCGCCGCTCTGCAGATAGGGTGACAGGTCAAATGCTTTGTCGATAGCGCCGTAGACACGGGTGGCGTTAAACACACCCTCCAGAAGGCCATTGCCGGCACCTGCCCATTGCAGAATGACATTCCCGTTGGTGGCTATCTCATCCGGATCAAAAAGATTCATCATCAGGGTGCCTGTGGTGTAGGAGCTGTAATACATCGGATAACCCCAGTAGGGATAGTAACCACCATACCACCAGTACCAGTAATCATAATAATAATAAATTGTAGTGGTTTCCCAGGAGGCAGGTGCCAGAAGCAGATCGGGATCAGCATCGATACCCACTCTCGAATAACCCAGGTCGGACATGTTCTGTTCAATTCGGGCCAGGATCAGGCTGGCTTCGGCATCAGGAATAAACTCGGGCTCTTCTCCTTCCAGCTTATTACCCGTGATCTTTACGATCTTGTCCGGCATGGCGTATGTTCCGTTGACGGAAAAATCATACGTGGGATTGTGGTAGGTCAGCACGATATCCATATCCTCAACGTATTCCGGGCCCTGGGGATAACATCCCCAAAGCAGGAATCCGCTGATGACGAATAAAATAAATGACATTCTTTTTTTCATACTATTAAGGTTTAATTAGTAAATGATTACAAAGTTCATTGTTGGCATGGTTTAAACTGTCATGGCATCAAATCCTCATAGCGAGGACTACAAAGATAACCTAATATTCTAAACCCTGATGATCATTAAGCGGCTCAAATTTATCAATTTGTTTGGCAACAGAAAATACTTACTAATAGGTAAAAATGGCGATGGAAACATTACAGTCTCTTTCCTGCGAAGAACTCCTGTAATATCCGGCTGCATTCTGTTTTCATGATACCGCCCTGCACCACGGTACGTGGGTGAAGCAGGGGATGCCTTACCAGGGTGTACCCCCTTTTCTCGTCCGCAGCGCCGTAAACGATTTTACCGAGTTGTGCCCACAGGGAAGCGCCGGCGCACATGACGCAGGGTTCGAGGGTAACGTACAGGGTACAATCGTTGAGGTATTTTCCGCCGATGGTATTGGTGGCAGCGGTGAATGCCTGCATCTCGGCGTGAGCGGTAGGATCGTTCAGTGTTTCGGTAAGATTATGCGCACGGGCTATGATGCGGTTGTTCCAGACAATGACGGCGCCCACCGGTACCTCATCGCGTTCGAATGCCCTGTGCGCTTCTTTCAGCGCCTCATTCATGAAAAATTCATCACTGAAAAGTTCCATGGGCAAATATTGTAAATTAATTCCTAATTTCGCACCCTGTCAACCTTTTATTGTCAAATCATGTACAGAACACATACCTGCGGAGAACTGCGTATCGCGGATACAGGAAAAAAAGTTACCCTGAGCGGCTGGGTGCAACGCTCACGCGACCTGGGCGGCATGACTTTCATGGATTTACGCGACCGTTACGGGATTACCCAGCTGGTCTTCAACATGGAAAAAAATGCCGCGCTTTGCAGTGAAGCCCGGAAGATCGGAAGGGAATTCGTTTTACAGGCGGAAGGAGCTGTAAATGAGCGCAGCAATAAGAATCCCAAAATGCCCACCGGTGATATTGAGATCCAGGTAGACCGGTTCATCGTTTTGAATACCTCCCTTACCCCGCCTTTTACCATCGAGGATGAGTCGGACGGTGGCGATGAGCTCCGGATGAAGTACCGCTACCTCGATCTGAGAAGAAATCCGCTGCGGAATAATCTGCTGCTCCGGCACCAGATGGCCTTTGAAACCAGGAATTATTTCAACAGCCAGCAATTCATTGAAGTAGAAACACCGGTACTGATCAAATCCACACCCGAAGGGGCCAGGGATTTCGTTGTCCCGTCACGGGTAAATCCCGGGCAGTTCTACGCGCTTCCGCAGTCACCCCAGACTTTCAAGCAGCTGCTCATGGTAGCCGGATACGACCGCTATGTGCAGATTGTGAAATGCTTCCGCGATGAGGACCTGCGGGCTGACCGTCAGCCGGAATTCACACAGATCGACTGTGAAATGTCGTTCGTGCACCAGGATGATATCCTGGAAATGTTTGAAGGCATGGTGAAACACCTGTTTAAGGCCGTAAAAGGTATTGCGTTCAGGGAATCCTTTCCCAGGATGACCTATGCGCAGGCTATGGAAAAATACGGGAGCGACAAACCCGATGTCCGGTTTGGCATGGCGTTCACCGACCTGACTGCAGTCGCCAAAGGCAAGGGTTTTTCGGTACTCGACACGGCAGAATACATTGGCTGTATAACTGCAACGGGTTGTTCGGAATATACCCGCAAACAACTGGATGAACTCACCGAATTTGTCAGGAAGCCGCAGATCGGGGCAAAGGGACTGATATATATCCGATGCGGCACCGATAGCTCCTTCAAATCCTCGATGGATAAATTTTACTCTGCGGATGATCTGAAAGGACTGGCTGCTGTTGCTGGAGCATCGGCAGGTGACCTGATCCTGGTGCTGGCCGGTGATAAGATTTCCACGCTGAAAGCGCTTAGTGAACTGCGACTCGAAATGGGCAGCAGGCTGAATCTCCGTCCAAAAGGGGTATTCAAACCCCTTTGGGTAATTGATTTCCCCTTGCTGGAGTGGGATGGAGAGACCCAACGGTTCTATGCCATGCACCACCCCTTCACCTCTCCCAAGCCTGAAGATATTTCCCTGCTGGATACCGATCCGGCCAAAGTAAGGGCCAATGCATACGACTGTGTGATCAATGGCGTGGAGATCGGCGGCGGATCCGTCAGGATCCACGGCGAAGATCTGCAGAAGAAAATGTTCCGGGTACTCGGATTTACTGACGAAGAAGCGGAACGGCAGTTTGGCTTCCTGATGCAGGCTTTCCGTTACGGTGCTCCACCGCATGGCGGAATAGCCTTCGGATTTGACAGGCTGGTCTCCCTGTTTGCCGGTGAAGATTCCATACGCGATGTGATTGCCTTCCCGAAAAATAATGCGGCCCGTGATGTGATGGCCGATTGTCCGGGTGAGATCTCTGATGAGCAGTTGAAGGAATTGTCGATAAGGGTGCAGAAGAACTAGGTGCTATTACCATAATGCCGCCCCTACGGGGCTTTGGATGGCTCCGGATGCATGTTTTTCTACCATAATATCGCCCCTACAGGGCTTTCATTGAAATTGCTTCATAATAGCCCCGCCCTGGCAGGGCGACATTATGGTAGAATCCATCAGGATATAATACAAATCCAAGCCACATTGGGGCGGCATTATGGTAGAATTCATTGGCAACGACACAAAACCAAGCCCCGTAGGGGCGATATTATGGTGGATTTTTCTATCTTTGAAAAAAACATTCCCGCTATGGAACTAAAATCATACGACAAAGTTTGGTTACCTGCATTTAAAGGAGCATTCCTGATCCTGTTCGGCATTATCGATATGCTCAGGATCTTTGGCTCAATCAGGGCCCTGGCGGTCCTGTTCATTGTCCTCATCGGAATGATCTCCATTTTGCTTATCAGCACCGGAATACTCTTTAAAAGATCACAGTTCCGGGGCTGGACCGTAACTTCCGGTTTGGTCAATGCCCTTTTCTGTATTTATATCGGACTCAACATGGAAGCCGGACGCGACAAAATTGTCTGGATCCTGCTGGTATGGGTTTTATTCTATGCGGTCAGTGAGTTTGTCGAGGCCGGCATTCAATATACCAGAAAGAATGCCTTCGCAGCCTTGTTTGTAATCAATGCCTTGCTTACACTGCTATTCGGTTATTTTCTGTATGTTCTCATTGGGAACTTTACCTCACAGGGTATTTTTTACCTCGGCGTGATTGCCATTGTTTTTGGCGTTACCAATCTCCTGAGCGCTTATCTGCTCAACCAGGCAAAAGACAACGCTTAGCCATGTGCGTTTTCAAAGACGAGTTGTAACGAAATAATACAGGATAGGAAAGCCTTGAAATAGGCGTAATAAGCAAATCATCAATAATTAAAAAGTACTGGTTGTATAGCCTTTAACAATGATCTTTTCGACCAATACTTCAGAAGGATACAAATCTAGTTTCACCAGGTAAAGGCCTGGCCGCATATCAGCATTAAATCTCACTTCCGTTATTCCTGTAAACGGATTCAAAAAAGGCGGATCCATCTCTACCATCCGTCCTGATGAATCAAATACTGTCAGTTTATCAATGGTATAATTAGTGGATCTTTCAGGTAAAATATACATGATATTGTTAACAGGATTTGGATAAATTCTGAATACCGGTAGTTCGATCATTTCCGGAAGTGATTGGATTTGTGCCTCATAGCTTAGGTTAAATAGGATGTTAGCTGTATCGGCAGCGCAAGTTATGCCGGTAACCAGAATGGGTACTGTTCCTGATACAGAAATATCCAAATTGTTCCGAAGAAAAAGAGAATCATTGCTGACAAAGAAAAGACTGTTTTTAAATTCTCCGGTATCAGGCCCCAGATTATAAGTGACCTTATGTTCCGTATTGCTGATAAATTTTCCAATGAAGCTACCGGCATGATGTGTGGAAAGCAGCACTGAATCTGAAAGGGCAAAACTGAATGGAATTTTGAAAGGATCAATAAAGGGCAGGATTCTGTCGGGATTGAGACCAAATCCTTTCAGTAAGATCTTGTTGCGAAAAACTTCCAAAATGCTGAAAGAGTTATTTTCATGAGTGTCAAGCATGGCTGCCTGGGTCACATAATGGATTCCGTTATTAAATCCATAGTTCCCCTGATGATAATGACCGTTAATAAAAGCAATTACATTGGGGTGATTCCCGATTAACCCGACTATCTCATCATCGTTCCACAGATTCAGGTCAATTGAATCAGGAAAAACCGGGAAATGACAAAACAAAACGACCAGCTGCTGCTCATCATAAGCTTCGTTTATCTGATCTGTGATCCATGCTCTTTGCATCCTGCCAATGCCTCCATTCCAGGTACGGTTGTTGATGCTGTCCTGGTTCTGCTGAAACAAACTGTCACCTTCTTCGGCCAGTTCAGGATGAAGGGCCCTTGAATAGGCAGCCAGCTCCGTTCCGTCTAAAATCAGAAACCGCCAGTTTTTAAAAATAACATTATAATAGTAGTCCGGCATACCATAACGACTCAATATCGAAGGTTGAAGGGCCACCGGGATTTCCTCGAAATCATGGTTGCCAAGCAGGTTGAAATAAGGCATGGTCAGTGACTCATATATCCGGTTTACAGAGTCAAAACTTTCATAATACCGGTCAATCATGTCTCCAAGATTCATAACAAAGTCCACTTGATATTTATTCAGTGAATCGATGGCGGAAGGAAGCTTTTGTAATACCCCGCGATATATTCTTATGCCGGCAGGATCACAATCACAATATTGAGGATCGCTGATAAGACCAATCCGGAGTAAAACGGAATCCTGGCAGGGAGTGAAATATTGTGCATGAACGCCGGGCAATGCTATAAATAATAGCATGAAAAAGACCTGTATTTTCGTATGATTCATGGTGGCAATTTAATCTATAATTTGAGCGAAATTAGTGAAAATAGCATATATGATATCCTGTCAGGGTCGGACGGTATTTAAAAAATAGGATTGGTCCATTTATGATCCCTGTTCGTTTTCGTACATGAGTTGTAACGAAATAATACAGGATAGAAAAGTCTTAAAATATATATAATAATCATATAATCAATAATATATAATGTTTGGCATGGTTAATGTTAATTATTTTTCAAACCATAAGAAAAATTAAAAAACAAAATACCATGAAAGCAAAATCAATCATCGCCACAATCAACTTCAGTATCGCTGTTGTTGCCGTATTGTTTATGAGTGCCCTTACCCCGGTTAAAGCCAGTGATCATGACAGCATGTCCTATACCTACAGTGCATACCAGGCTGCCCTCGACAGGCTTGATCATCTGAATACATCCATTGAAGAATCAGTAGTATTTACCGCTCCTGCTGTTGCTGAAGATATAGTAGCTTACGATGTCGAAGCTGCAGGTGAAAGATTGGAAAACCTGAACATGACGGTTGAAGAATCCATCCGTTACCAGGCCCCTGTTGTTAACGAAGAAGCTGAAGCCCGGGATCTCGCTGCAGCCAGAGAAAGACTCGAAAACCTGAACTTGTCGATCGAACAGTCAATCCAGTTTTAAGACTGCCAGGAAGGCCGACTGGGGAACCTCCACGTTCCCGATCTGCCGCATCCGTTTCTTTCCTTTCTTCTGTTTCTCCAACAACTTCCGCTTTCTTGTAATATCACCACCGTAACATTTGGCTGTAACATCTTTCCGAACGGCCTTTACCGTTTCCCTTGCAATGATCTTTGCCCCGATGGCAGCCTGTATGGCAATATCAAACTGCTGCCGCGGTATCAGTTCCTTTAGTTTTTCGCAGATCTTCCTGCCGAAGGTATAGGCATTGTCACGGTGGATGAGTGATGACAAGGCATCCACCATATCCCCGTTGAGCAGGATGTCCAGCTTCACCAGGCTTGCCGGCTTATAATCGGTATAATGATAGTCAAATGAGGCATATCCCTTGGAGATGCTCTTCAGCTTGTCATAAAAATCAAAAACAATTTCTGCCAGGGGCATTTCAAATCTCAGTTCAATCCGGTTTGTGGTCAGATACAGCTGGTTTTTCAATACCCCGCGTTTATCAATGCACAATTTCATAACCGGTCCCACAAAATCAGACTGACAAATGATCTCCGCCTCTATGTAAGGTTCATCGATTTCACCGATATAGCTTTGTTCAGGGAGTCCGGAGGGGTTATGCACATCAATGGTTTCCCCCCTGGTGGTTATCACCCGGTACGAAACGTTGGGCACTGTATTGATGACATCCATATTGAATTCCCTGTCGAGTCGCTCCTGCACGATTTCCATATGGAGAAGCCCCAGGAATCCGCAACGGAATCCAAATCCCAGGGCGGCCGATGATTCGGGTACAAAGGACAGGGAGGCATCGTTAAGCTGCAGCTTTTCGAGCGATGCCCGCAGCTCTTCATAATCATCAGCCACTATGGGGTAGATGCCTGCAAAAACCATGGGTTTTACTTCCACGAATCCGGCAATAACTTTATCGCAGGGTTTGTCATAATGTGTGATGGTATCTCCCACCTTGACTTCTTTGGCAGATTTTATACCGGATATGATGTACCCAACGTTGCCGGCACTCAGTTCTTCATGCTCTTCAAATTTGAGTTTCAGCACGCCTATTTCGTCAGCATAGTAATCTTTCCCCATGTTCACGAATTTTACATGATCACCCTTGCGAATGGTTCCGTTGACAATTTTGAAATAAGCAAAAATCCCCCTGAAGGAGTTGAAAACCGAATCAAAGATCAGGGCCTGCAGGGGAGCTTCAGGGTCGCCCTTGGGCGGAGGAATTTGCTGAATGATCCGTTCCAGGATCTTATCCACACCCATGCCGGTTTTTGCGCTGACCTCAATGATCTCTTCGCGTTTGCAGCCGGTGAGGTCAATGATCTGGTCCTTTACTTCCTCCGGCATGGCACTGGGCATGTCCATCTTATTCAGCACGGGAATGATTTCCAGGGCATGATCCACGGCCTGGTATAGGTTGGAAATGGTCTGTGCCTGGATGCCCTGGGTGGCATCCACCACCAGAAGGGCGCCTTCACAGGCTGCAATGGCCCTGGAAACCTCATACGAAAAGTCAACATGCCCGGGGGTATCAATGAGGTTCAGAATGTAATTGACACCCTGGTATTCATACTCCATCTGGATGGCGTGACTCTTGATCGTTATGCCCCTTTCCCTTTCCAGATCCATATTATCGAGAACCTGGTCCTGGAAATCTCTTTCCGCCAGGGTATGCGTGGTCATTATAAGCCGGTCAGCCAGCGTACTTTTTCCGTGGTCAATGTGCGCAATGATGCAAAAATTCCGGATACCGTCCATTTACAAATCATTAGGTGATAACGGGCACAAAGATATTTATTTGGACTTAAGATTTCACTTATTTTTAATACTTTCGGCGTCACTTACTATTACTAACAGAACGCTCTTTTTATGGATATTACCCTTGAAACCATATCCTGTGATTTTAACCGTGCCGATCATTGTAAAGCCCTGGTGGCCTTAATGAACGAGTACATCACTGATAAAATGGGTGACGGGATCCCTTATACCGGGGAACAAAAGGTAAGGCTGGTGGAAGGTTTGAAGAATCACCCTTCAAAGCTCGTGTTGTTTGCCCGGGCAGGCGACCAGTTCGTCGGCCTCATCAATTGCTTCATCAACTTTGCCACATTTACGGTTAAGCCATATGTCAACATTCACGATGTTATTGTGACCGCTTCGTGGCGGAACAAGGGAGTCGGCCGCCTGATGCTGGAAAGGGTCATTGCAGAAGCTGAAGCCATGGGTTGTTCCAAGGTTACCCTGGAAGTCAGGGAAGACAACCATAATGCCCGACATCTTTATAACAGCCTGGGCTTTCATGGATGCTGAACCGCAGGTGTTTTACTGGTCCAGGTATTTGTGATCTGAGGTCAGCCTGATCATTCGTATTTCAGAACCATGCCCGGATTGGTGCGTGAAGCCAGCCATGCATGATAATAAGTGGTGATCAGGGCGATTACCAGGACGATGCCGGTGGCAAAAAGAAAATACAGGAAGTTCATGCGGATGTGGTAGGCATAATCCTTAAACCAGGAAGCAGCAAGGAAGTAGACCACAATCCAGGAAACGACTGAAGAGGCCAGGAGCATTCTGGTAATTTGCATGATCTTATGCAGGATAATCTGAAGGTTGCTGGCGCCCATAGCCTTTTGTAAGGCAATCTCGCGCTTTTTACGATAATAATTGTAGGAAACAAAAGAGAACAGGCCCATACTGGCAATAATGACTGCAATAACCGAAAGCAGCAGGAATACCTTGCCTGTCTGTTTTACCGGGGAATAGCGGGCCTGCCGGTCTTCTTCAAGAAAGTAGGAAACAAACGGGTAGGCGGAAGTAAAACGTTCCCATTCCTCTTTCAGGTACTGCACCGTGGCGGCCTGGTTGTCGGGGGTGATCCGGACAGAAAGATATCCTTCGAGATTACCGGGCATCATTATCATGATCAAGGGACTGATTGGATTTTCCAGCGTTTCAAAGTGGAAATCCTTTACAACGCCAATGATGCGGAATACATATCTTTTTTGAGGTTTTTCCGTGAGCTGAATGATGGTTTTACCAACCGGACTTCCAATTCCCATCACGCGTGCAGCGGTTTCATTTATAACACATGTGGCGGAATCCCCGGGAATAGAACGGTTGAAAAACCTGCCCTCAGTGAACTGCAGCCGGTAGGTCGAATCGAATCCGAAACTCACAAACGCAACGGCATTGACAAAATTTCGGGTCACCGGAGTTCCTTCCAGATAAAAGGGCATCCGGCTAAAATTGCTGCCCGGTATGCTTGTGGAATTGGTAACGGATAACACCCCGGAATGACGACTGACCTGTTCCTTATAGTCTTCGAGTTTACCTGCCAGGCCATCAGGACGCCTGACCACCACCAGATTCTCTGTGTCATACCCCCTTTCTTTTCTGATCAGGTAGTGAAACTGGCTGAAAACCAACAGGGTCATTATTATGGCACCTATGGCGATAAAAAGCTGAAACAAAACCAGCATGTCCCTGAAACGATTTTTCCTGTTACCCTGCAACATCCAATTATGCATAACGGTTGCCGGATCGAAGGATGAAAGCTGCCAGGCCGGGTACAACCCGGAGAACAATCCGATCACCAGTATCAGGGTTACCATCAAAATGATACCGGCACTATTGAACAATTGCCCCAGGCTCAGATTCAAACCTATATACCTGCTGAAAGCAGGCAGGGCCAGTTCAACGAAAAAGAGGGCAATGGCCATGGCAAAGAAAGCCAGCAAGGACGATTCCAGCAAAAACTGTCGTATAAGCGTATTTCTTTCAGAGCCTGCAATTTTTCGGATGCCAACCTCCTTGGCGCGAAAAATGGCCTGTGCTGTAACCAGACTGATGAAATTCAAGCAGGAAAGCATCATGATGACAATGGCCAGGATGGTGAAAATGTATACGTAGAAAATATTGCGCACAGGTTCAAATTCGGAGGCGAGGTCCGATTTCAGGTGAATCTCCCTGAGCGGCTGGAGTATAAAAGCATAAGAATCCTTGTTCGGTGCATCCGGTGCATTTTTCAAGTCCAGCATTTTCCGGTAATTCGGGAGCACATACTTCATCACCATGTCCTGCAGATGAGAATTGATCGGGTCAAGCGAAGCACCTTCCCTGACCAGCACATAGGTATAGATAAAGTTTGCTACCCAGCGTTCATTCGAAACAATCCAATCGTAAGTGGACAGCGACCCCACCATGTCAAAATGTATGTGTGAGTTCTCCGGTACATCCTCCATGATACCGGTAACCGTGTAATAGGTGGAATCATTCTCGATACGCAATCTCTTCCCGATGGGGTCTTCTGATCCGAAATACCGCTTTACGGCTTTTCTGCTGAGAACGATACTGTTCGGCTTTTTCAATACTTCTTCAGGAATACCCTGTACCAGCGGGAAAGAAAACATCTCGAAAAAGGAAGGATCGGTGAAGATGATATTGTCTTCGTTGTATTTGGCATTTCCGTAACGCACCAGCCAGGCTCCAAAACGGGCAACCCTAACTGCTTTTTCAATTTCAGGGATTTCACCGGTCATTTTAACCGCAAGGGGAGCAGGTGATATAGCGTGGTTAAAAATATTGTCGGCTACCTTTCCCTTAATGACCACCCTGTAAATGCGTGAGGCATTTTCATGAAAACGGTCGTAGGAAATCTCTTTATGGACATAAAGGAATATGACAATACTAAAGGCTAAACCAATAGCCAGCCCAAGGATATTGATCAGGGTATGAACGCGGTCCCTGATAAATACCCTCAATGCTACCTTAAAGAAATTGCCAAACATGCATCCGGTGCTTTTGAAAAGGCTATGTAAGCAGGACTGGTTCAAGATTCATGCCAATGAGCATAATGCCTACATAATTAGACGGATACAATATATATTACACCAAAATCAACCTTAACGGTGTGCGGTTTTGATACACCGGGTGTACGAAAACGGATATTCCGGCATGCGATTGTTGATTAAAATGAATAATTTTGGTTATTATGAAAACGTACAACATGGGAAAACTAAGATTTGTTATGGCTTTAATCCTCCTGGCGGTTTTCACAACCCTTGTCGGATATTCACAGGATACCGGAAACCTGGATAAAAGGGTAAAGGACTTTCTGAACAGCAAGGCTTACAGCTGGCGTGACATGAATATACCGGCCTCAGACGGCCAGCTCCTGTATGACATTATTGTTAAAAACAACTACAGGAACGCCATTGAAATAGGAACTTCCACCGGCCATTCCGGAATCTGGATTGCCTGGGCACTGAGCAAAACAGGAGGGAAGCTCATTACCATCGAAATTGATCCGCAACGGTATAAAGAGGCCCTTGCCAATTTTGAAAAGGCCGGTGTGGCAAGGTTTGTCGATGCCCGTCTGGCTGATGCCCATGATCTGGTGCCCAGACTTAACGGACCGGTAGATTTTGTGTTCAGTGATGCCGACAAGGATTGGTATATCAATTACTTCAAGGCGCTCGACCCGAAGCTTGTTGCCGGGGGATGTTTTACTGCCCACAACGTTGGCTTGTATGGCGTTCGGGAATACCTGGAATACGTAAGCAATCTGCCCAATTACAAAACCACCGTTGACAAGCGGGGAGGAGGAATGGCCATAAGCTACAAAACAGCCAGATAATGGAGGCTCGGGGTAATCACGATGCAGGCAACCGGTTACGGGGTAAAATCGGTCTTTTTTCGGCCTCCAGTATCGTGATTGCCAACATGGTTGGAGCAGGTATTTTCACCACTTCGGGTTTATTGATGGGAGGATTGGGTAATCCAACCATGCTGATTGGGCTGTGGTTGCTGGGTGGAGTGATCTCTCTGTGCGGTGCCCTGGCCTATGCCGAACTGGGTGCAGCCATGCCGAAAGCCGGGGGTGAATATGTGTTTCTCTCGCAAATCTACCATCCGCTTTTTGGTTTTCTGACGGGATGGGTTTCTTTTCTGGTGGGATTTACAGCACCCATTGCAGCTTCTTCCATCGGGTTCAGCGAATACTTTATACGATCTTTCCCGGCAATGCTGGGATACAGCAAAGTGATGGCCGTTTTGGTCATTGTGATCTTTACCCTGGTACATCTCAGGGGGCTGAAATTCGGCGCTGCTGTGCAGAATGTTTTAACAGTGATGAAGGTTGGTATGATCATCATCCTGATCCTGCTCTGTTTTACTCTGGGGAAAGGTAACCTGCAGCATTTCTCCCAGGGATCCCCTGTTGAATGGAATTTCAGCGGATTCAAATCCATGGGACTGTCGCTGTTGTGGATCATGTTTGCTTACAGCGGCTGGAACGCTTCCACCTATATCGGCTCCGAGATCCGCGATCCCGCAATAAACATACCCCGTTCACTGATGCTGGGAACCGGTGTGGTGCTCGTCCTGTATGTGTTGCTGAATGTGGTTTACATTTATACGGTTCCACCGGGAGAGATGATAGGTGTGATATCCATAGGAGGTTTGGCAATCCGCAACGCTTTTGGCAGCGCCATGGAAGTTACTTTTTCCCTGCTGATCGCTTTTGCCTTGTTTTCTTCGCTCAGCGCTTTCATCATCCTGGGTCCCCGGGTATATTACGCCATGGCCGAGGACGGTTACTTTTTCAGGTTCCTCGCCCGGGTGCATCCCCGCTATCATGTGCCATCCATAGCCATTCTTCTTCAAGCCGGCATTGCCATCATCATGGTATTGTCGGGTACTTTCGGCCAGATCCTGACCTATATGGGTTTTGCACTTGGACTGTTTCCCCTGCTGACCGTAGCCGGGGCACTGAAAATGCGGTTAAGCGGTGAGGCCAGGATGCAACTGCGGGGATATCCTGTTTTTTTACTGGCCTACTTGTTTTTTGGGGTAATCATGCTGGTGTTGTCGTTCCTGGAAAGGCCTGTTGAATCATCAATAGCCCTGCTGACTGTGGCTTTGGGGATACCGGTTTATTTCTATTTTAGAAAAACCCGTAGGGACAGGTCACGACCTGTCCCTACACAATTTTCATAAAGAATTCAAGGATTCAATCAGCAGTATTTCATTTGACAATAATCATTTTCCTGGTCGCGGTAAAATCACCCGCACTCAACCGGTAATAGTAAATCCCTTCCTTGAGGCCATCAGCATTGAATTTTACAATATTCATACCGGCAGGGGCATTCGCATTAATGAGCTGCTTCACTTTTTCACCCAATTGGTTGAAAAGTACCAGTTCTACATGCATATTGGAAGGCAAACTGAAACGAATCTCGGTTTCACTAATGAAAGGATTTGGATAGTTCTGCTCCAACAGGATTCCTTCCTCTGCATTGACCACCGGATCATCTGTAAGATGAGCCGAAGTGCTCTTATTCGCAACAAAACCAGTTCTGGCTGAAGAAGCCGCAACCATGTATGGTCTCATCATTTCATTGTCCTCGTGGTCAATAATATGACAATGCCAAACATAGCCCGGTCCGAGGCTAGGATCAAAGCCAAACTTTAAATCCTGTGCAGGTGCATTTGTAGCTATGTGTGTCGGCGCAAACCTTACAGCAAAGGTTGTTACTTCTCCGGGATTCACAACATAGGTATCCTTCCAGCCCCTTTCATTAAGTTTTGCAGGTATTATTTTACCCTGCAAAAATGGCCGGATGGCAGGATTTCCACCAATGGCACCATCAGCATTTGGTGTACCATAGGGTGACGGGGGACCTATGCCGGGAACAAAGGCCCCACCAAAATAAACCTGGTTGTAATTGTTAACATTGAATTTTTGTCGGCTGACAAGCTGGAACTGCACCAGGTGCAAATGAATGGGATGTGCATCAGCGGTAAGGTTGATGATCTGCCATAATTCCGTGGTTCCTTCAGTCGGAATTTCAGTTTCACCCAAACCAGGGGTCATCATACCATTCCCATCCCATTTTGTATTGTTAACAAGCACTTCAAGCGGTCCGCCCATTCCCATCACCTCATTCAGTGTTAGTTGCCTTTTTACATCAGGTGTGATCGTAGTGGCGCCTGCAAAGTTGGTAAGCTTAACTAAACCTGGCGCAGGTCGGAGCGTTACTGGTTTTAAGCTTTTATCAGTTCCAGGTTGAGTAGTATCGGAAGCGGAAACCATTTCACCATTTACTATAAACTGCATAAGCCGGCCTGATGTTGCACCATTTGGCGGGGCACCTTTGGGGTAAGGAGCATTGGCACTGTTCCTGACAGTCCAAACCTTTCCGGGCGCCGATTGAGAGAAATCAATGATGACATCCGCACGTTCACCGGGTGCGAGGAGCAGTTTCCCGGCAATGATCACCCTGGAATCAAGCAATCCACCATCTGTTCCTATTTGTTCGATAGCGGGTCCCAACGTCCCGGTTACCAGGTCCTGCAGCCAGATTTCATAAAATCTCGCATTGGAGCCATTCAACAGGCGGAACCGGTATTTACGGGGTGCCACACTCAGATAGGGCCATGTCTTCCCGTTCACGGTTATAACATTTCCTATAAACTCAGGGGTCCAGAATGGATGAACCATGGGATTTGTTGGCAAATTAGGGAAGTACAATCCTCCTGTGTTATCAAACATCCGGTCCTGGAAAACGATCTCGATTTCAGGCAGATAGGGTTTAGGATTGAAAATGCGCGTTTTTCCAGCAGGCAGCTTTTCACGGACAAGGTCATCCCCTGACCATCCAGGAAGTTGAAGATTTTCTTCTTCGGGACCTCTCAGGAAATAAAATCCGGCCAGTCCGGCATACACGTTCAGACGAGTTACTCCCAGACTATGATCATGGTACCAGAGGGTAGCGGCTTCCTGTGTGTTAGGATAGTAATAATTCTGGTCTGTTCCATCCATTCCCCAGGAAGGACCTGTAATTGCATATCCGGGTGTAAACCAGGAATTGGGTCCTCCGTCTGATTCTGAAGCTACCTCACCACCGTGCAGATGAGGCGATACCGGTATTGGACCCCCATAGGGTTTCATCGGCATATAATGCATTGAATCAAAAGGATCAGCCCAGTGAAGTGTTTGATCTGCAATAAGGTTAACACTGGCGTAGGTTTCACCGTCAAGGTTGTTTACGTATACAACATTGACTGGAAAATCCTTTCTAGCTTCGATAGTAAATGCCGGCCATAACGGAGGTGTCCAGCTGGTGCCGCCGTCTTTTGAAATGGAATAAGTCCAAACCCTGGCCTCACCAACACCAGGTCCAGCAATACCGTTGGCCAGCAAGGTGCCTGTTGATACAGCCATTTGTTTACTGGGGACATATCTGATAACCAGATTTCCGCCAGATGCATCAACCCGGTTCCCTGCAAAGTGTGGCAGTGGATCAACAAACTGCGGAATATTCTTTGGATTCAGCGGCACCTGGCCTGGTAACTGGCCAAATGAATGGGGGATAATCAACAAACAAAATGAGAAAACAAAAATGATATAATGTGTAAAGGTTTTCATAGGTGTGAGAATTTAATTTTAGATTAATGATTCTTGTTAGCGTCAGGTTTTCAAGGGCTCACATATAATACCTCCTTTCGTTTTTTAGCTCAGTTCTACACGGAATTATAATTTCTCGGGTTCAAGTCAGATATCGATGGCATATTAGTATACATCTTGACAGTTACTCGGACTTAATTTTTTCCCTCAGCCACGATCAAAAGCGCTGCTTACAGGGAGAAATGCTTAGGATGCCTAGCAAACCAAGCAGAATGATATAGAATATCAATGGATTGGTATGTGAAATTTATGGAATAGCTTGAAAAACACACTGAGATTTTAAAATGTATCAGATCAATATATTCATATATTAAAGTATATATGAAGTTAAATAAATATATAATTCATGATAATGCAAAAGATGATATTTATCTGCAAATTTGACCAGATTACCTTTCTGGGAGACGAATGTAAGAATGGATTACATGAAAGAGGAATTCGAATATAGTGTACTCATGACGTACCACAAATCATCCTGGTACTGATCGATGATCATTCCGGAATAAGCAATACAGCATCCACTGGCACAGGCAATGTGATCGTATCAGCCACAACCTCTATAACGGATGAATTTCCCCTTCCAAGCCTGAATGTTCCCAACTTCACCCAGTCGTTCGCTGCAGCATGCAGATCGAGGATTATCGTAGTATCGGTATTCACTGTAGTGATCCTGACTACGGCCGATCTCGTCCAGCTTGTCACTTCATAAGGTTCGGGGGGACAGTAATAATAGACCGTGTATCTGCTGTCCGCTTTTACATCCGGATGAAATGCCACTTTGCAGGGCATTGCCGGAACTCCGGCCGACACATAACAATTGTGACGGTACTGTCCCATCCATTGAGTAGAGGTCACCCAGTTACCGGCAAGGGTCACCTTTTCGCTGTCAGCATTGTCAAGGACAATTTCAGGTTCTGACCCGTCCAGTAAAGGATTGCTTAGTAAAACATTGCGGATCTGTTCCGGATTCACTTCCTGAACAGGAAGACCCTGATTAATAGCCAGGGTGGCGGCAAGTCCGCATACCTGGGCAAGCACCATAAATACCGGTTCCATCCGGATAGAGCCGTAGGCAATGTGGGTTGCCGACAGACAAACGGGTACAAGCAGGTTTTCACATTCCTCCCGTTTAGGGGTAAGGGACTTATAGGAAATAGGATAAGGGGGAAATCCGCCAACCTGCACATCTCCCTCATTTTTCACCATACCCTTAACCACCAGTCGCTGACAATTGTGTGAATCCATGGTGTATGCAGCCAGTCCAACCGGATCCTTCACCACTTCCTTGCCGGTACAGTTGTGCTCGGTCATCACATACTCCCCGATCATTCTGCGTGATTCACGTATGTAAATCTGATGGGGGAATCCCTGCCTGTCGGTAAATTCGTCACCGGCATACCCCCAGCTGTTCATCTGCCGTCGCAGTTCCGGAGGGACATTGCTGTCATGTCCCAGAAAATAGAGATAACCTTTGATGTAGTCGGCTAGCTCCTGTTCAAACTTTTTACGCTGCCTGTAATGCTGATTGGGATAGTCCCAGTTTTCATTAATATAATCAGTGGAAAAGGGACCGTTGTTGTTAACATCGGTTTTTCCGTTAGGCATACGGATAATGGACAGCCAGTTGTTCAGATCATGTATTACGCCTTTTTCAGAGCGGCTTTCCAAAATCCTTTTTACCAGTTCATACCTGGCGGGATTATAGTTGCGGGGGGCCGTCACCCTGATCATGTTGGCTGTATCCTGTGTAAGGCACAACCGGAAATTGTAAGCCTGCAATTTCGAATCACCGGTTCCACCGGGCAGCAGGCTATCCGCGTTTATGCCCGGAAGCAGCCCGCTTTCAGGTTTTCCGGGAACAACAAAAGGATCAATGCTGTCGGGAAACTGATGTTTGTCGCGCAATTGAACCCCGTTCAGCGTTTCATGATATGCCGAATTATCCTCCCTGCCTACGGTGTAGGAAACTCCTGCAAGGGCCAACAGGTCACCTTCGTAACTGCAATCGATGTACTGCTTGGCTGAGATGTTTTTCCTGGTCCATGGCCAGGATTTTTGTGACCGGATGATCTGAATGCCCAGTATCCGGCCAGACTGTTTTCGCACCTTGATCAAGCGGTGACCCTTGATAACCTCTATTCCTGTTTCTTGCACATATTCATTGAAAAGGTTTTCTGCCACATGAGGTTCAAAGGTCCAACTTTCCAGTTTGCCGTAATGCTTGCCCAGCTTTCTGTAGAAATTAAGGGCAAGACCAGTTACGGCATATTTATTGCCGATATCCGTAGCGCCCAAACCACCTGCCGACAATCCGCCCAGGTGGTTTCCGGGTTCCACCAATATGACTGTTTTTCCCAGTTTAGCTGCGGAATAGGCCGCTATGACCCCTGCAGAGGTGCCGCCATAAATGCATATATCTGTTTTCTGTTCAGACAGGCAGCTTGCCATGAGCAAGGAAAAGATAACCAGGCTGATAGCAACCTGTTTTGTCAGCATGCGTTTCACAGCTGATTACAGTTTCAGCTCACCCCAGCCTTGCCGGTACCCTCTTTTCACAAACTGGTTGGCCTGTTCGAAGTTGGTGATCCGCATGTTCTCACCATCCCATTTATAAGTAATGTAACGGCCCGGGAAGATGAATCCTTCCATTTCGCCGTATACCGGATCCATTCGTTTCACTTTTTCCCGGATGTTGAAGCTGCGGAGCAAAAGATTGCCCATCAGCACGGTCTCGGTCAGGGGCCCGGCATATCCCTCAAAGGGTGAATCCACCTCCGCATTCCCATAACCGGCAATGCAGGCATCCACCCATTGCCACCAGTGACCGTCCATGTCGCCTTCAATACGCGGGTATTTCTGGGGGACATTCACGATCTTGTTGAGGGAAAGGGGTAGCAGGATGGGGTTACGACCACCCCAGCCGCAGGCTGCCTTGCCTTTTGTACCGACAAACAGGGTAGCTCCTTCATAATCATTCAGCCCTGGCCAATCACCCATAATGTCATTCATATTTTTATCGGAGTCCATTTCCAGCGGCCGCTCGGGAGTTATGCCGCCATCCATCCAGTACAGTCTCAGATCGCGCCCGTTTTTCAGCTTGTAGTTGAAACGTATGGATGAGGCAACCGGGCCGCTTTCAGGGTATAGTCCTTCAGTAAAAATACCATTGTACACTGTGGATGCACTGCAGGTAACTTCATGGGGATAGCCCAGCTCAAGCAATTTGAAAGGCGGGCCCATGATATGACATCCCATGTCACCCAGGGCCCCGGTGCCGAATTTCCACCAACCGCGCCAGTTAAAGGGTACCAGATTATCAATGTATTCGGTATCTTCAGCGGTACCAAGCCACAGGTCCCATTTCAGCTCCTTGGGCACCTTGGGGCGTGCAGTAGGCCAGGGTATGCCCTGGGGCCAAACCGGACGGTCGGTCCAGCAATATACTTCTTCGATATCGCCCAGCAAGCCAGCCTCAATCCACTCCCGCAAAGTTCTCATACCACCACAGGAGGCACCCTGGTCCCCCATCTGGGTTACCACCTTGTATTTGTTTGCGGCCTGGGTGAGTATGCGGGCTTCGTAGATATCATGTGAAAGAGGTTTCTGGAGGTAGAGGTGCTTGTTCAGCTGCATGGCACTCAAACCTACAAGGGCGTGGTTATGATCGGGAATGGCAACCGATACAGCATCAAAGTTCTTGCTTTCTTTTTCGAACAATTCCCGCCAGTCGTAATAGAACTTGGCCTTCGGAAGTTCCTTGATCCTGGGCGCAGCCTGCCGGTCATCCACATCACAGAGAAAAGCCACAACAGCATTGTTTTTGGGAGACTTTACGTAATGGTCGATATCCGACGCACCCTCTCCCCCGCAGCCGATGGCGGCGATATAGAGTTTGTCACTTGGGGCCACATGACCCAGTCCGCTTACAGTATGACTGGGAAGGATCGTAAATCCGGCTGCACCCATTGCTGTCAGGCCCACAAATTCTCTTCGTGACAGCGAGGAAGAATTCTTTTTGTTATTGTTGTTGTTCATATCGTATTGATTTTATGGTGATCCAGCTCTTACTTGCCACATTGCTTATCAAATTTCAGGCTGTAAAAGTCTTCGAGATTTTGTTCAATGATCATGGTATCGCCCTGTGCCCATTTCTCAATATATTGCTTTCCTTTCAGGAAGTAACAACGGGTAAAGGTGGGATTCGTGAGGTATACCTTTTTGGCATCCACTTGATATACAAAAAGGGCCCTTTGTGTATACAGCGCCTGGTGGGGCTCCTCAATCCGTGCAGTGATCTCCCTGATGCCGTTGCAGGAAAAGAGAAAGAAAACAGCGAGGAGTATGAATCGGTGCATAGTCGGAGTTGTATGGCCCAACTAATTTAAGGATTTACGATCATATTTTCAAGGATACCGGAAATGACTTTCACCGAAGAAAAGATCTTAACTTTCAGTTTGTCTCTGATACTCTGAGGGCAGCAGTCCATATTTATCCTTGAAACACTTGGCAAAATAGGAAAGGTTGTTAAACCCGACCTCATAGGTCACTTCGGCAACATTGCCATAATTTTGTTTAATAAGCTGCGCTGCACGCTGCAACCTCAGGTTTCGGATGAGTTCACCGGGAGTCTGGTTCACCAGTGCCTTCAGTTTTCTGAACAGCTGCATCCTGCTCATACCCATTTCCGGACAAAAACTGTTCACATCGAAATTACAGTCCCCGATGTTTTTTTCTATGACATTACGCACTTTTTCAAGGAACTTTTCATCCACCGATTTAACATCGATCTCACGGACTTCCGTTGAAATCTGCAGGTTATATTGTTCCCTCAGCTTCTTCCGTTGGCCGATCAGGTTTTTTACCCTGGCCATCAGTTCTTTGTTGTTAAATGGTTTGGTAACATAATCATCGGCTCCTGTTTCGAGGCCTTCGATTTTATCTGCCAATTCCGCCTTTGCCGTGAGCATGATCACCGGCACATGGCTGATGCATTCATCTGTTTTCAGTTTTCTGCAAAATTCCAGGCCATCTGTTTCCGGCATTACCAGATCGGTTATCACCAGATCAGGAACAAGGGCTATAGCCTTTTCCAGTCCCTCTTTCCCGTTGGTTGCCTCTTTGATATTAAACTCTCCTGAAAGGGATTCCCGGATGTGACGCCTGATATCAGCGTTGTCATCAATGACCAATATCACAGGCAAGTCGGTACTGCCGGTCACTTCATAGGTGTCATCTGTTTCCTGGTAATTGTTAACCGATACACTGCATTTGATGATCATCGAATGCTCTTCGGTTTCTTCCGGTTCGACAATTAAATATTCCTGCTTTTTCAGGTGCTCCTTACCGACAGGAATTTTCACCATGAAGCAACAGCCTTTCCTGGGATAACTTTCAACATGGATCTCACCATGAAGCAGGGTGGTCAGTTCCCTGGTGAGGGACAAACCGATGCCCGTTCCGCTGTTTCCCATTTTCCATCCATAATCCACCTGGTAAAACCGGTCGAATATTTTATCCAGCTGGTCAGCAGGAATACCGGGACCTGTATCCCTGACCATCAGTTCAATAAACTTTTTATCGCCTTCACTTTTTGCTTCATGGCTGGTGACCGAACAGTTTATTTCACCGTGTTCCGGTGTAAATTTGAATGCATTGGAAAGCAGGTTGACCAGGATCTTTTCTATTTTGTCGCGGTCAAAGAAGCAATTCAGCTTTTTTTCAGGAATATCAACCTTATATTTTATTTTTTGTCTTTCCGCCAGGGGAACAAAACTCCTGGAAATCATCCTGAGTACCTTGTGGAGGTCGTAATGTACCATGGTCAGCTTCATGCTCCCTGCGTCTATTTTCGACAGGTCAAGCAGCTGATTCACCAGTCCCAGCAGCCTTAGTGCATTGCGGTGCATGATCTCAAGCGTATCTTTTTTGTGCATGGTAAGTTCCTTGTCAACCAATAAATCTTCGAGGGGGCCGATGATCAAGGTCAATGGGGTACGGAATTCATGAGATACGTTAGAGAAAAAACGGGTTTTCATCTGGTCCATCTCCATAATCCTCACATTCTTCCGTTCCAGCTCGGCTGTTCTTTCCTTTACGATGTTTTCGAGATTTTGCCGCAGGTGTTCAAGCCGCATCATGGAATCATAGGCCCGCAAAGAAGCCAGGGTCACGGTGAATAATTTGAATGTGGTAAGTTCGGTTTTGGTTTTATAATCATTGATCTCGTAGGCGGCAATGACCTCCCGTTCAGGAGCCTGTCCGGGATAACCTGTACGCAGAACGATCTGGGTAAAGTGATTTTTCATAACATCACGGATGTATTTTACCAGATCAAGCCCGGTATGATTGGTTTCCATTACCACATCAAGGAAAATCAGGGAAATATCCTTATGCTTACCCAGCAACAGCCTGGCCTCTTCTCCCGAATAAGCATGCAAAAAGCTGATTTCCTTGCCCTGGTAATTGAATCCTTTTAATGCCATGCGCGTTACACTGTGAATGTCTTCTTCATCGTCCACCAGCAGCACTTTCCAGGATTCAGGTGAAACAACGGGCTTAGCCGGTATCCCTACCGGCCATTCTTCTTTGCTGTCCTTGAAAAGCTTGCCTTCCGCTTTGGTTTCATTCTGAACATCCGGTTCAAAAAGTCTTTCCTTATGATTGTTCTCCATAGGTTTGGATTTTGCGCATTACAGGTACATCGATTTTGAACAATACCCCTTCACCGGGTGCACTGGTGCATGAAATATTCCCGTGCAGTTTTTGCCTGACAAGGTTATATACTATATGCAATCCCAATCCGGTACCCCTTTGTTGATCCGATGTATAAAAGGGTTCAAAAATGTGCGGCAGATCTTTTCTGCTGATCCCCGCTCCGTCATCATGGTATTCTATGGTAAGTTTATTATCCATCAGCGATGCATGGATTGCGATCGTTCCCTTTTGCTTTTCCTTAAAACCATGCGCAAGGCTGTTCAACAGCAGGTTTGTGAATATCTGGGCATAGGCTCCCGGGAATGAATTTAAATCCAGCCTTTCATCACAATTAATGCTGAAAGTAATCTCCTGTTGTTTGAATTTGGGTGATAGACTCCTGATGATATCGTCTAAATATGACTTGAAGTTAAACGTACGCTGCTGCTCGGAAATCTGGTCAACAGATACCAGTTTAAAGCTCTGGATAAGCAAGGCCGTGCGTTCCAGGTTCTTATGAATCAGGTGGGCTGCACTATCAGCAGATTCAAGAAATTCCCTGAAATCCTTATGGCTGATCTCATTGTTCTTATACAGGGCAGCCATTTTATGAATTTCTTCCTGCAGACTGCTTGCAGCTGTCACACCAATTCCAACCGGGGTATTGATTTCATGAGCAATACCGGCGACCAGCCCGCCCAAAGCGGCCATTTTTTCCGATTCGATCAGCTGTTCCTGGGTCTTTTTCAGGTTTTCAAGGGTGGACTGCAGCGTTTTCTTTTGCTCCAATAATTCATCGGTACGTTCATTTACCTGTTTTTTCAATACTATTTTCTCTTTTCTGAGCTGCCTTGTCCACCAGTAAATATAACCCCCGAGGATTATCAGAAAAAGGACAGTATAAACTAAATAGGCCAGCTGTGTCCTCCAGAACGGAGGAGGGATCATAATGCCTGCGATCCATATAAATCCTCTGTGATCCTGCAAAGTGCAATTAAATAGTTGATCTGCCAGGCCTTGCTGAACCGAGAGATGCCCGAAATTAATTTCAGGCTGCCGGCAAAAAATGCTGACCATAACAGGCTGAAATAAAATCAGAAGCAACAACTTTTTCATGTCGGTTGGTTTAAGATGATAACGCCGGGGAGCAGGTAAATTCCCAGATAAGATACGATATTTTTACCTGATTAAATCGGAATTTTAAAGGTCTTAGAAGTCGACTGAAGCAAATAAAAGGATAAGCATTGACAGGGGGAGTTCCGCCAAGGCTTTCTGATTTTTTCTGCGCTGCAGATCCATCATCATTGTTTCCGTTTTCACCATCATTGAAGCTTCCATCGACCTCACCAGTAAAAATAGATTCAGTTTTCTATTTCCGGATTCTATTGCTGAGGTATGCAGTTGGCAATGTCAGGGCATTGCTGATACCATTTGCAGGGTTGCTGTCTGCTGCAGCATATTCAACTTCCATGGCAGGTTCGTTATCGGTTACCGTGTACCTGATTTCCTTTTCAATATGACTGGCCAACATTTCCAGTCTTTCAACGGCCTTATCTAATTCGTCCGGTGCAGTGAATGAAGCCTCATACCGGATGACTCTTTCAGTATTATTTGCCAATAATTCCAGCCTGTCCATGGCTTCCTTGGCTTCAGAATCTCCGGCAGGAGGGGCTGTGTATTTCACTGCCTCCTTGGTGCTGGCCATTAAGACCTCCAGCCTGTCATAGGCTTCGGCCGTGTTGCTGTTGTCTGAGCCGGCATCTGACTGGGCCCATACACTGGTTCCAAGAGCTATGGCAGCACATAATACGGATGCCATTCTGCTGGCGCGGTTGTGGTTGATTGAAGTTTTCATTTTTTTGTCCTCCGGGTATTAATTTGTTGATTTGTTGATGTAAATGTACGATCCCGGGGAGGCCCGAATCTAACAGGTTTGTAACAAAGGATGACAGATTTGTAACAGGAAGAAGGTACGGGGGGCGGGGGACAAGGGCGTGGGGCGCCCCATGGAGTGTGATTGTTAAGCCGGGGAGGTTATTGAAAGCAAGACCTCATTCCCGGTTTTGTTTTCATAGGATATATTTTCGTTAGAACTGTTTGCAGGTTTGATTCATTTGATAAATAATATCCTTGGGATGGTTATACATCTTGTAGAAATCGTTGATATAATGCTCAGGCCATTTTTTATCTTTATCGGAAAGGTATTCAAAATTGTTGATGGTGCCCAGAATCTGATCCTTGAGTTCCCCGAATTCTTCAATTACCGGATACAACTCTTCCTCCTGAAAGCACATTCCTGTGTAATAGCGCTCAACAACACTTTCTGTCGGGATTCCATCAACCGGTATGGCATAGATCGTGTTCACAAGACCCGAATAGTCAAAATCATAGACTACCGGTATTGCTTTTTCAGAAGGTACTCCAATGGATTTCAAAACTTTAACATTATGCTGGCTGGTAATTGACCAGTCGGCATTGCCGATCATGTAATTAAACAGGGCAACCCTGGCCATTTCTTGTGTGATCATGTTTTTCTGATTCAGATTCCAAAGTCGGGTAGCCACGGAATTGTTCCTGGCTGACATATCATTTAAGTCCTCAATCAGGAAACCATATCGCGTATACGATTTGCCGGATCCTTGTGTATCAACATAATTGATTCTCACCAGACGTGTTCTGAAACTATAAGGCGTTACCAGGTTATACATCTTGTAGGCCAGGTATTCCCTGATCACATAATTTTCAAACATTTTACCTGGATCACAGTGGGTGACAAGCTTCAGTTTTCCCCTGTCCTGAATGATTCTTTCTGCTTCGGGATCTTTATTGTCAAACTTGAGCATAATGGGGGGGAAGGAACAATAGTTGCGCCGCATGGCCCCTCTGGCTTTGATTTTTATAGTCTGTGTTATGGAATCATTTTCATTCAGCTTCACGGTAAGGGTGGCTTTATAATACTCCGGTTTCTCCTTTGTTTTAAGAAATTCCCGGATGTTAAAGTAAAGACTCATTTGAAGCGCTTCTTCCGAACCAAAGAAGTCAATTCCCCTTTTTGGTTTGAAAAAAGTTTGTGACAATTCGGTGGCTGCAGTGTCATTAACGGGTTCGGTTCCCCGAGTGGGAGAATAAAAACAAAACAGGCCGATCCCGAGAAACAGATGAAGGTAGGAGTTTGATTTCATAACTAAGGGGGTTAATATCAAACGTTTTACTGGATCTGGTGAGTAAATTACACGAATTGTGCCAGACGTCATAAAGGATTATAAATCAATAAATTGATAGTAGTTCAATGCTGAAAGTTGCCTTCCTGGAATTGTTTAATTTCGTACAATTAACGTTCGTTTCCGTACACTATTACTTTCTGCAAGTACGGTTCAGGTTCGACATCATCGCGGGCTGATCCTCACATATGCTGAAGAAACTGTTGAGGTAGGATTCCTGTTGCTTTTTGTAGCCTTTTGAAAGATACTCGAAGTTATTAATGGTTCCGACTAACATTTCTTTCTTACTCTCAAACTCTTCGATCACCGGATCCAGTTCAGCATCCGCAAAACACCGGCCTATATAATATCTTTCCCTGACACTTTCAATGGGATAGCTTTCAAAAGGGACTGCGTAAACAGGATTAACAAAACCGGAATAGTCAAAATCGTACGCCACAGGTATTCCTTTGTCTGATAGTGCCTCAAGTGTTTTTACCACAGTAATGTTATGCAGGAGCGGAACCGACCAATCCGTATTGCCGATCATGTAATTAAAAACAGCCAGCCGCGCCATGTCCATTGAGTTCATGTTTTTCTGGGTGAGGAATTTATTATCCAATACAACGGCATGGTTCCGTGCGGCCATTTCATCCTCATTTTCTATCAGGAAGCCATAAGCTGTAAAAAGCTTTTTGGGATTGCGGACATCTGCATAACAGATCTTTACTAACCTGGTCTTAAAACTATAGGGGGTGATCTGATTGTACAATTTATAGACCAGATATTCCTTCATGAGATAGCTCCTGAACTGGGGCGTACGATTGCAATGGGTAACCAGCTTGATACTCTGCCTGCCCGGTACATGGAATGCCCCGGAGTCATCATCATTGAATTTCAGCATAATGGGAGGGAAAGCACAATAAGAACGGCGCATACCTCCCCTGGCTTTTATTTTTATCTTCCGGGAGATGGTTCGATTATCATCAGTTCTCAGGGTAATGGTGGCATCAACATTCCGCGGTTCGTACCGGGTTTTGAGGAATTCGCTGACATCAAAAATAAGGGTCATTTCCAGTAATTCTTCCGATGCAAAGAAGTCAAATCCTGAAGTTGGAGTGGGTTTGGTTCCTTCCTGCGCAAGAGATTCAAATCTCTGGTTCCCGGTGATTTCCTGACCGTAGGAAAGAGGGCAAGTCTGGCTGATGCTCACCAATAGGGGCAGAAAGTACTTTAATTTCATGGCCTTCAGGTTTTACATTAATCTTCATCATTTCCGATTTCTGTCTCCTGGTAACCTTCATTACCTTCACCGGTAAAATAGATCCTGAGCTGGGCCTGGTTTTTAATATAATCCACCTTGCCTATTTCGAACCGGACTATATTGAGCTCTGTCAGGGCCCTTAACTCCTGCAACAATACCTGGTGCAGACTGGGTTTTAACAAATCCGTCTTATTGAAGGTTATGGTTCTGCGATTCAGCTTTTTGCCAAAGAATTTTTTTTCCATAACGTAGGTCAGCAGTATAAGAAAGAGATTGGCAAAAATGATCCACTGTACGCAATTGCTCAGCTGAAGCAGGGCATTAATGGCTGAAATACCGACGACCATGAAAAGATAAGCCATTTCCTTCACCGGTACATTCAATGTCCTGAACCGGATAATGGCAAATATTGCAAACAGTCCGAGCACCAGTCCCAATTCGAGCTGTACCCAGCGAAGCATGGCACATATCATAAAAACAATGACCCCGGTAATTACCTGGGCAAATACAAATTCGGGTTTGCGGTTCCAGTGGTAATACATCACTATGGTGAGGATCAGCAGCACCAGCAGGTTAATGCCAAACTGTATGAGCAATTCATAGAATTCTGTTGTGGCGAGTGGAGGACAGAACTGAATTTTCAGCAGGGCGGAGGTTATTGTTGTTTCCATGATATTCAGGCTTTGCATCCTGATTATCATGCTACATTAATTGTACCAAATTATCTAAAGCACTAGAATAACAAATATATATATCGATTTTTTGGTCGTTTATCCTTACAGGAATTGACTACATTTAATCAAAAGTTGTCCGTATACGTACAGTATGCTGGTAGGGACCCCGTCGGGGTGATTGTTACAGCAATTTTATATACAAAGCCGGAAGTCATTAAGGATTAACGTCTTCCGGCTTTATGCGCTACAGATTCAGATCAGTGGTCGGGTCATTTGACCTTTTCCATGATGCAAATCAATGATCAATCGTCATCATTTCCGGTTTCTTCATCATTGAAGCTTCCATTACCATTACCGGTAAAGTAGATCCTGATTTGTGCCTGTTTTTTAATATAGTCCACTCTGCCGATCTCAAAGCGGATGATATTGAGCTCGGTCAACTCCTTCAATTCCTGAAGCAGCAGGTTATGCTTGCTGGGCTTTAGCAAATCCGTATTGTTGAAAGATATGGTCCTGCGCGAGAGTTTTTTGCTGAAGTAAAGCCGTTCCATAATGAATGTCATGCCAACGAGGATGCCATTGGCGAAAAGGATCCATTGGAAGCAGTGGCCCATCGGCAGCAGGGCATTAACAGCTGATATGCCTACGGCCATAAACAGATAGGCCATTTCCTTTACCGGAACATTGATGGTCCTGAACCTGATGATGGAGAAGATGGCAAACAATCCCAAGACAAGTCCCAGTCCCAACTGCACCCAGCGCAACAATGCACAGATCATGAAAACAATAACGCCGGTAATGAGCTGGGCAAACATGAATTCGGGTTTGTGATTCCACCTGAAATACATGACCCTGGCTAAGATCAGCAGGATTACCAGGTTGATTCCGAATTGCAGCAGCAATTCATAGAACTCAGCGCTTGCCACATCCGGACAGAGCGGAACTTCAAGCAGTACTGAAGGTATCATCGTTTTCATGACTATGGTATTATTGCGGGTTCACAGATCTTGTTTCACTTTACCAGGGATCTCTTGAAATCAGCATTGAAAAAAGCCAGGAAATGCCGATGTTCATTTTCCTGGGCATCATCCTCTGCTAATAAGACCGGTTCCAATTCTGAAACCCTGTAACTGATTTCATTTTCGGTTTTACTGGCCAGCCATTCAAGTCTCTCAAAAGCTTCATTGAGATCAGCCATTCCTGCCGGCAAAGCATCGTAACGCAGTGTTCTTTCAGTCTCCTGGGCCAAGAGCTCCATGCGTTCCATGGCCTCATATATGTCTACATCTTCCACCGAAGGAACAACATATTGAATAGCCGCTTCGGTGCTTGTCATTAAGATCTCCAGCCTGTCATAGGCTTCGGCTGTGTTGCTGTTGTTTGAGCCAGCATCTGACTGTGCCCTCACACTGATTCCAAAGGCTATGGCAACACTCAATACGGCTGCCAGTCTGCCTGCAAATTGATGTTTGTTTGTTGTTTTCATTTTTTTGTCCTCCCGGGTTGGTTATTTGTTGATTTGTTGATTTGTTGATTTGTTGATTTGTTGATTTGTGATTTGATGATGTAAATGTACGGCTCGGAAGATGCCTGTTTCTAACAGTATTGTAACAGAGGATGACAGATTTGTAACAACTATGGAAAATGGAAAATGGAAGAAGGGAAATGGCTAAAAGCGCTTGCAAGTCCTGTTCAGATCACTGATCAGGATATTTTGATTCTTAAACATCCTGTAAAAGCTGTTAATGTAAGTTTCCATCTGTTTTTTATCACCCCTGGAGAGGTACTCAAAATCGTTTACCATTCCCAGGAATTGTTCCTGCAATCCATTGAATTCATCAATGATGGGTCTCAGTTCTTCATCACCGATACAAAGTCCCAAATAATAACGCTCCGCTACGGTTTTAATGGGAAGTGCATCAGCCGGAGCTGAATAAACCGTATTTACAAGACCGGAGAAGTCAAAGTCATAGGCAACAGGGATCGCTTTATCAGAAAGCTCAACACTGGATTTCAATACTTTTACATTGTGCTGCATGGGTACCGACCAGTCGGTATTACCGATCATATAATTGAAAACGGCAACACGGGCCATATCCGATGGGATCATTTGCTTTTGAGTAATATTCGTTAAATTGATGACGACAGCCTTGTTTCTTTCGGCAAGTTTATCTTCGTTCTCAATCAGGAAGCCATATGCCGTAAACGCATTATCGGGTTTGTTTACATCCATATAATTGATCCGGACAAGCCTGGTTTTGAAACTATACGGAGTAAGCAGGTTAAACATCTTGTAAGTGAGGTATTCCTTAAACAGGTAATCCTGGAAAACGGCTGATTTGGTGCAATGTGTGACCAGCTTAAGAGTTCCCTTTTTCTGTATCCTTTCAGGCCCCGAATCATTACTGAATTTTAGCATGATGGGAGGAAAGGAGCAATAGGAGAGGCGCATGAATCCCCGCGCTTTAAGTTTGATATCCTGCGAGACGGAATCCGATTCACTGATTTTCACGGTAAGCCTGGCATCCATATATTCCTGCTGATTCTTGGTTCTGACAAATTCCTTCATATCAAAGCTGAGGGTCATCTGAAGCAGCTCTTCCGATCCAAACAGGTCTATTCCCTCCGCAGATGGTGCATTTCCCTGCCCATGGGAAAACGGACAAATCATGCTGAGGATAAGCAGGAACGGTATGCAAATGGTTGTTTTCATGGCTGTCGGTATGTGTGTTTGTCTTTGAGCACCAGTTTGGAATAACTGGTTTCAGGAGTAAAAGTACGACGCCGGGAAAGCCTGTTTCTAACAGACCTGTAACAGAAGATAACAGAAATGTAACATGGGAAAACCGGACAGCAGCGTTTGCGGGTGCAGAGCTGCGGGAATTTAAAAGCGGATTTTAAGGGAGGCGAGATGCCGCGGATCAGCAATGTTGAAGGAAATGTCCCCCCGGATCTTTTTCTTATCAAAGAAGCAGTAGTGAAGTAATAGTCCGCTGGCTATACCCAATACATCGAATCCAATGTCCATCAAATCAAAGATGTCTCCTGACAGGTAGTCGACGGTTTCCTTGCCAATACCGAAAGCAAGCCCGATACCTGAACTGATCAGGTACTTATTGGTTAGCGACATTTCAGGATATTTTATGGATAATAATCTACAGGAAGTAAAGGATATTCCTGCGGAAATGGTATAATGAAGGATCACCTCCTTGTAGGAATTATTTCCAATATGTGCTCCCAGGCATGGTTGAAAGTAGAAGACCAGTGTAACAAATAAGCATTACCTTAACAGTAAAACTGTGTTTCATAGTGTATCCATTTCACACGTGGGTTCTCATCAGACTTATGGGGTAAAGTACTCAGTATAATGAAAACTTAGTAAAGGATGTAGTTCTAGGCGCTTTGTATTTTAACAGATAAACACCCGGTGGTAAATGGATGGTATTGAGACCTGCCTGAAACCGATGGAAGCCTTCTGAAAGTGTTCCTTTATAGATAATAGCGATCTCGGCTCCTTGAAGATTGCAGACTGCAAGCAGTACATTTTCTGGTTGCGGCAGGGTGAGTGATACATTGATCCGGCCTGTAGAAGGCTCTGTTCCTATGATAACCTCAGGAAGGTCAGATTTATCAAAGTTCTCCACCGGTGTGGGCAGCAACTGTGTCATGCTGATGTTGTCAAGATAGACTTTACCGGTGAACCGTCCCATGCCAAAGAAAAGCCTGCAGTTATTATGTGGGGTTAATGTTGAACTGCCAGGTTTATTTGTTTTGCCTGAGAAATAGCAAGGGACGGATTTTCGTGATAGGCGGCATAATTGCCGGAGTTTCTGGCAAAACTGATCCCAATCTGTCCAGGCACGTCAGCCCAGGCATCAAAAGAGACCTGATAGGTTTTTCCGCGTAACGCAGGTATACCCTGCCACTGATCCCCCATATGCCACCATTCGGTAGCCGGTTTAATGATCTGGAATACGTAAATACCCTCCTGCCAGCTTGCTTTTGCGGACTGAGTTGCATAATCGTTAATGTAAATATTGGTCCAGCCGCTAAGTCCCCTGTCAAAATTGCCATTTTTGATCAATTCACCAGTTTTGTAAAAGAGGGGAATGACCGTATGTTCATCCACCATCTGAATGGTAAGCGGATTGGCATAGCCCATGTAAAGAAATCCTCCGAAATAATAACCCTGGGCGGGTGTGGCTGTAAGTTCAACCGATGTACCTGCAGTATAATTCTCCAACAAAGGGTATGCCTCTGCGGTTCCGCCAGTCACCGGTTCAATGGTAAGGGAATAAGGCCCCGGCTCTGTCTGCCATTTGTATACCCGCACATAATCGATGACGAACTTCAGGGGAAAAATTGCGGGATCAATTCCCTGTGCACCACCCCATTGTCCTCCGATGGCCAAATTAAGAATGAGGTAAAACTGTTTGTTAAAAGGCCACAGACGGTAATCGGACCCGCTGGGCCGGTTGTAGGTGTGTACTTTGGTATCGTCAATGAACCAGTCAATTTTATCGGGGGTCCATTCAATGGCATAGATGTGAAAAGCATCATGGGGGGCAGTAATGGCGACATGATTGCCATTTTGCTGATGCCCAGACCGTCATGCCATAAAAATGCACGTGGAATAAAGATTGTCCGGTTCAAAGCCCACATTCTCCATGATATCGATTTCTCCACTGGATGGCCAGCCGCCATAAATACTTTCCGTTGGCATCATCCAGATGGCGGGAAATGATCCTTTGCCGGTGGGTATCTTGGCCCGTGTTTCAATTCGTCCATATATCCAGTCGCCGTTAAAGCGGGAAACCATTCTGGCAGAGATATTGGATGCGCCCAGGTAATCCTATTTCCTTCTTAATAATAAGCGAGTTAGTATCAATTTAAAATTTTCAATCGCCGGTAAGTATAAACTGAGCTTCGCCATTCATGAATGGACCAATATCATATGACCATTTTGATGTGTCGGGCAGTCCTGATGTATTAAACTCATCCGACCATACTTTAACCCACTGCTGGGCCTGAGATCCGATGGTAATCAGTAAACCGGCACAGATAAACAAGATTCTTAACATGACATGAGGGATTATGGACAAGTTTTATAATAGATATAAAGATAGTTAAAATTATAAATATCTATATGATGGAGGAATAGTCCATGGTATACAGTAAATGGAATTCAACTCCGCTTTCTGCGGATGAAGGCCGACCGGAAGATTGTCCCGGAGTTTTTCCAGCTGCTGGCACGGTTAAATAATTTCCGGAATTGTGTTTATCCGAAAGAACATTCGCTATTGTAATGCAAAATCCCCGAGGGAAGCGAAGATTGCTATGAATATTTTAAAAACGTACTTCCTTTTTCAAGGTTGAAGGCAACCAGTGTACCTGTTGCGTCCGGGCACCAGGTGCCTGGTTTTAATCCCGAAGAACCGTTTGTTTTTTCAAGGATTTGCTCCCTCCCCTTATATGTCATCACAACTTTTCGGATCTTTTTCGCAATATACAGCGTGAACCTTTCGGTACCGAAAGGGGCTTTCAGCAATACTTCGCCAGGCTGTTCAGTCAGGGCCGTTAGTTTCTTAGCCGCCCAGTACCGCGCAATTTCGCTGTTTCTCATCCAGATGAGGTTGCTGTATTTCTGTTCAAGCCTGCTTACGACCTTCTTCAGGATGTTGAAGCCTGTTTTTTCGCCGTTGTAATATATTCCGGGCCAGTGACAAACCAGTATTGCCGGTTCGTTTCTGCCGATTACCTCAACAAGCCTTCCCTGCTGCAAATCCTCCGTGATAAGAAGATCAGGATTGCCGGGGGTAAGTCCATCCCATCCGCCAAACCAGTCATCGGTGCATCCGATGATGTGCACAGCACAGCGAGGATCATCGGTCTCCAGTCCGGATACCCGGAACAACTGAGGTTCCACATTTATCCCCGGATCTGTGATGACATCCCTGAAGAAATGTGGAATCTCCGACTGGAACACATCGCGAACGGATTCCAGTGTTGCTTGTGCCAGGTTGTCCATATTCCGGCTGCCGAATCCCCCGGGCGTTGTAATGCCTTCACAGGTCAATCCTGCTTCCTTCAGGATATTCAGCGCATAGGCAAGGTAAGCGCCCAGTTCATCGGCGCTTTTATCCTGACTCCATTCCCAGTTCTCCATATATTCCGGTACCGCTTTGGGAAAGGGCTGTCCGGTCTTCAGGTTGATCACCCGGGTATGGCTGATCATTTCGGGGTGAATGTCCCAGTTCGGCATCATGAATTCCCTGACCAGTTTGAGGCTGGCCTCCAGTTCTTTTTTGCTCCACCCCGGGATAAAACGGTGCAGCCAGCCGGTACACGCCGGATAGGGCACCATGCTGTACTTCCCTTTTATCCCGTGGTCGAGGCACCATTCCCCGAATTCCCTGACAAAAGTGTCCGGGATTTCACGCGGCAGTTTCCGCCAGTCCTGCGGATATTGTTCGGGAAATACCTCATGAAACTGTGGAATGCCGAAATGCGCCATATTTACCAAGGCTGTTGAATCATCAATAATAAAGCTGACCGGGACCCGGTTCAGGGGATTGACGATGGTCACTTCGGGTTGCTTAAGACCGGCAGCTGTGGGACGCTTCAAACCAGTAAATAGTGCAGCTGAAGCCACCGCACTTGTTTTCAGGAAATCTCTCCTGGGCATTAGTAGGGTTTTCATGGTTATCAGTTCTTGGCATAGCACAAGTTAGGAAATTGTAACCATTTATAAAAGCTGCCAGCCTGCTTTTAATTGTGTTGGATATGTCCAATGTTCCCGGTAACTATCGGGGCAGTCAGCGAAGAGGGGGTATTCTTTCTTCCTGATAATGGGGCTTTAGCCCCAAAAGTTTGTTGTCCTTATTAAGGCTGTCTCACAAGCACTATTATTGTCATATTTCGACTCCGCTCAATATGACAATCATTTGAGTATCAAATGTCAGGCTGAGCGAAGTCGAAGCCGGTTATAGCTTTGGAGACAGCCTTAGTGAAAACCTATCAATTCCGGGCTTTAGCCCCCAACATTTATCCTTTTTGACGTTTTACAGATCTAATTATTTCTTTTTAATCGTCACGTAAATGATGCTGTCTTTAAACTCCTGCATATATTCTGCCCCAAGATACTCGCCCACAACAGTAATGACACCCTTCAGGTACGCCAGGTATTCATCAATGCTTACATTGAGTAAAGGGAAGCCTCTTAAGAATTCAGGATCAGAAACAACCTTGTAGGTAATGGATTTTTCAGTTTGGTCCAGAATTCCTATTTCGGCTTTAGGGAAGAAGCAGGTTGAAATGTACAGCACCCCATTTACAAAACCGTTATATCCTGCCTCCTTGTTCCAGGAGGTTTTAAATTGTTCACCCGTGAAACGGGCGATGTCCTCCATGGTTTTTCCCTGTGATTTTGCATAGTTAATGGAGTTTGCGATGAGTGCATTGGCCTGGCCTACCATGTTGGTATATTTGGCTGCATCTGAGATTTCAGGAACTTTGAAGGTTTCCTGAGCGGAAACCGGGATAATGACTAAAAGCAGAACCGGAATGAATAATAGTTTTTTCATGTTGGATTAGTTTTGAGGTATATAAGAAAGATCAGCGCGGAACCAGCCGGTTTTGTATTCGATTTTCCGGAGCCATTTCACCGTCTCCGGCCACAAGGTATCCAGAGCCCTGTCCATTTCAGAAGGCTTTTTCCCGGCTGGTGGCCATGTCTACTTCATTTTTATAGGCTTCCCCCCACAGATAAAAAGGATTATCTGTACCGAGCATCCCCTCGTACAGGTTCACACCAATGGAGATATTGTGTTCTCTGAAAGGCTCCATGCATTTCTTCCAGTTTTCCTCAAATTCCTTTTCAAATCCAAATTTTACATAACAATATCCGAAACGGAAATATGGCTTTTCCATATGGTTCATCATTACCGGGGGGAAATAGGACAGGTCGGCCCTCAACATAAAGACCTGTGGCGTCAGTTGCTCGATGATTCCTTTGAATTGCTGGTACGGGAAGGATCCTTCCTGTTTCATAACCTCACTGTTGAATTCCGCCCATTTGCTCATAAGCTCATCAATGGCGGACAGATTATCAATCGGAGTGACCCAGTAGTAGAAATAGTCATCTGTGGCATACACATAATAGGGAATGGTGTGACGGTATTTTTTCATAACCTCTGCCTGCAGCTTAACCACTTTTTCATATTGTACAGCATGTTCGGGAGAGATCTGGTTGTTCCAGACCACAAGCAATTGATTTTTGGGTTCGTTCTGTGCCTGGGAATCCAGGCTCGAGATGCTTACAAATAGGAGAAACACAAAATAAATAGTTACTGTTTTCATGGGGTTGGTTTTTAAATTAATATTTGGTTCAACCATAATGCCATACTATTTGAGACACCCCGACGGGGTGGGGGTACCCCATCGGGGGTCTGAGATAATGACTTTGATCGATATGTGAGCAAACTATTGATCAATTGCCAAGCGGTAGTGATTTTCTATGTCCTCTGCAGATAAGTGAAAAATTGTGCGGCATTGTTATAAAAAATGTCCCTCTTTTCTTCATTTGTCAGAAAGCCGCCGATTCAATCGCATCAACGGCCATCTTAATGGTTTCAGGCCAGATCATCTGGTCGGATCCAAACATCAGTCTTTTGCCAAGTCCGGCGTTCATCAAGCCTTCCAAATAATTGTGAAAAGTTTTTCGGGGGATTATCCATGAAATTGTTGAAAGATCAGCGTAGACGTTCGGGTAACGGTACATCAATGCGATAATCTCCTGTGCAAATGGGAAGCTGGCATTTTCAATATAAATTCTCAGATTTGGAAGCCTTTTCAGCACTTCTTCAAGCAATAAGGGATTCCCGTCTCTCATGTTAAAAAGATCACTAATGTCCGCCAGGGAACCGCAATGAATCAAAACAGGTAAATCAAGTTCCGTCGCCAGGGTATAGAATTTTTCAAGTTTTGGATCATTTGGAGCAAAACCATTATACTGTGTGCCAATTTCACCCATAATGTTCAGCCGGCCTTCTTTAAACTCCTTTTGTATTAATGCGACATCGGGTTGAAGCGGATCCCAGAACTGCAGTCCGGCTAAAAACATTTCCGGAGCAAACGTTTTCCATCTTGAAAGTTCTTCAAGATCTGGAGTGGTTACGATCCCTAAAACAACCTGGTTTTTTTTCATCTCTTTTACAGTCTGCGGGAGCAACTCGGATAAATCCTGAATTTCGGTTTTAAGGCCGGTACAGGGTTCAGGTATACAGGGCATTGTTTCTAAAAGGCTTGAATATTGATTTAATCCGTGCAAATGCATGTCAATGATGGGTAGTTTCTCTTGCTGGGCCTGAAGATGAAAGCTGACGAGGATGATAAGAGATATCGGTATGTACTTTTTCATTTTGAAATCTTTTATGTTACACTTATTTGTTTTTTAGTTATTTCGCCCCGACAGGGCTCGTTTTTTTGATTTGTCCATAACCCGGGGCGAAACATCGGGCTATTGCAAATTTCCCTCTCAGGGCAATCGATGTATGAGCAAGATCAACTGCGAGAATTGCTGGGGTTTATTTGTCAGGTTTCTCCAATGCCTCCTGCGCCAGGTATCCCGGGAGATTATCCCAGAAACCGGCCTCCTGGGTAATTTTATCACCTGTAAAACCAAACGCGATGTGAACCGGTACGACTATTTCAGTGCTATCCTGCGCAAATCTACCAACCCATTTTCCCCAGAAATGAACCCATTTATCGCCATTATTGTTGACGATCATTTCCCATAAGGCATCCTCATAAGTGTAGCTGCTCAGGGATGATACAAATGTCTTATCACTTTCAATGGATTCATCTATACTGATACCGGGCGAAGTGTACCATATGTTGAACCATATTCTGGCGGTATCACTGTATTGGGCTCTTAATGTTACCCAATCCTGTTTCAGGTAGGCGTCAATTATTTTTTTAGCGATTTCTATTTCCGGAGATTCTTCGAAATACTGCTGTGGCGCCTGTTCCACCTTGCAAGAAATGAGGATCACCACGAGTGCAATCAGAAGCATGAGTTTTTTCATGGAGATTGGATTTTAGGTTAATAATGGTTGCATGGCATAAAAGGTACTTACAAGTTACAAAATATATTAATGAAAGTCAATGGATTAAGAATAGCTTTTTTCATGAAAAGGGTGCCCCTGTTTGCCATAAGAAGGACTTGACTTTTATGAAATTAAAGCTTAAATTGAGCTATGTTTTCATCGCACAGGAAAGCATTTGATCGGTCATGCTTTACAGCAGCGATCTCATACAATCTTGACCCGATTAAACTAATAGGAGGAATTCTTATGAACGAAAACAAAAATGTCGGATTACTGAAAGCAGTTTTGATTATCTACCTGATCGAAGTGATGGTTTATGGCATCCTTTTTTTGCTGGTACCGGGTTATCTCGTTGAATTAGCCGGAGGCGCTCCTGTTTTCCATGGCTGGCTGAGATGGCCCGGTGCTGTCCTAATCAGCCTGGGAGTTGGTACCATACTGGTTATCAACAAACCCCAAAATCAGGGTATATTTGTTACAACATTGGCCCTTGGCTGTCTTCTTGTTGGCCTGGCCATGGTTTATACCTGGATTAAGTTTGAAGAGGGAGCTCATCTTTGGTTTACGGCCTTGCCCGCTGTTTTTAACCTGGTATTATCCGGATTACTTTGGTGGGCCAGGCAAGCGGCAAGGGATATTTTGTATCAAAGGGAGGGATAACCGCCATACTGGCAAATCAAACCATGGTGTATCTAATTCCCAAGTAACAGCTTGTTTTAAATAATAACAAGCGCGCATATCGGGTCGAGATTGATGTTTTTTAACCCCGGGCTTGAGCCTGGGGTTATTCATGATCACGAGTAACACGGGCTTTAGCCCTGAAAACATTTTTGGGTTGTAGCCCAACTTTACGTTAAAATAAATAGATTTGTGAGGCCGCTTTTAACGGTTCCACAGATTTTCCTAAAATGACAGTTGCAGCAGGTTCTAGCATTCTTAACGGCAAACCCTTATTGGCTGTACTGTTATTACTGAGTCTTTGCATGGGTTATTCCGTGGCGGGAAACTCCGCCGGACAGGGTTCAGCATGCCTGCGATTCCATGCGGAACAACCCGATACCTTTCTGGAGCATCAACTGCTGTACAATGGCAGGGTATGGCAAAACCTGTTTTACCGGGTGGAAGGAAACCAGTTTTTGTTTTCCGGGGATTTTCTGCCGGGATCGGTAACTATGACTGGAAAGAAATTCACCGGGATCAGTCTCAAATATGACCTTTATAAAGATGAAATCCTGACCCCGGTTTCTCCCGGGGTGATACTGCAGATCAACAAGGAACTGGTGGACAGCTTTTCTTTTGTTTATCTTCATAAAATGTACAGGTTTAAAGGAATGCCGGAGGGATTTGCTTCGGGCCTGCAGGGTTATGTGTGCGTTATCTACGAAGGAAAAACCAGCCTGTATGTCAAATACCAGAAGAAAATCAACCGTCCCGGACAGGAAAACAAAAGGGATGTATTCTACCAGCTGAGCAGGCTTTATCTGGTGAAGGGCAGGGAGATATACCCGATATCCGGCAAACATGACCTGTATAAAGCATTTCATGAAGATAAAACTGCTCTGCGTGAGTTTATTAAAGAAAATAAAATCATGATCTCGGAAGAGGAGCCTGAGACTTTTGTACCTGTGATCCGCTATTTTGACAGCTTACATCAATAGTCGCACCATGAAGGCTTTAAAGATTCTCCTGATGGCTATTCTTTGTACTATGGGCTGCATGCTTGAGGCCCAGGAAAAATATGAGCTGTCAGCAAGTTTTCAGGGTCTTTCCTTTCAGGATTTCGTTAAGCAGGCCGAAAGCAGTTATCCTGTCAGGTTTTATTACAAGGAGGAGTGGGTAAGCGACCTGAAGGTGGGTGATTATCCCGATTGTACCACGCTGTCCTGTTTACTGGACCATCTTTTGATGGGTACCACCCTGTATTACTTCATTGAAGAAACAGGTAATATTTTGATCACCAACAACTTTGCCCTAAAAACTACCCTGATATCTTCTGACGAGGAGAAGAACTTCATTTCTCCCACCGGAAATAATGCGTCTGCAGAAAAACAGCAAAATACCAGTGGTACAACGATAGAAATCGGGAATCCTGCAGAAAAGAACAGGCATGGAAACACTGTTATTTCGGGATACATCACCAATACGGAAAGCAAGGAACCGGTACCCGGGGTAACCGTGTTTATACAAAAACTTGCTACCGGCACCATGTCCAATGAGTTTGGCTATTATACCCTGTCCATACCGAGGGGGAATCACCTCCTGCAATTTTCATCCATCGGTATGAAAGAAAAGGCCATCCAGGTGAATCTCAACGATGCGGGCGAACTGAATGTAGAGATGAACACTGCTGTGATCCCCTTAAAGGAAGTGGTGGTAACCGCCGAAAAAAGCCTGACACTGCAACGGTTTGAAGTGGGCGCGGAAAAAATCAATGTTTCAAACTTCAAACTGTTACCCACCTCCCTGGGTGAGGCTGACATCCTGAAAAGCGTACTGCTGATTCCCGGAGTTCAGTCGGTAGGCGAAGGTTCAACCGGCTTTAACGTCAGGGGAGGATCAGCCGATCAGAACCTGATTCTCCTTTACGGGGCACCGGTATACAATTCCAACCATCTGTTCGGATTCTTTTCTGCGGTCAATTCCGATATCATCAGGGATGTTACCCTATACAAGGGGGGAATACCCAGTCAGTATGGAGGAAGAATCTCCTCCGTGCTGGACATCGGTGCAAAAGAAGGAAACAGGAATGAATTCAAAGGAACTGCAGGTATAAGTCCGATTACCACCCATGTTATGGTCGAAGGTCCGGTTATAAAAAATGCCCTTACTTACCTGTTTGCTGCCCGAACCACCTATTCAAACTGGATATTCGATGTGGTACATAATCCCGCCCTTAAAAACAGCAAGGCAAACTTCTATGATCTGAATGGTAAACTGACTTACGATCTCAATAAAAACAACAAGATCGATTTATCCGGCTATTACAGCCACGACGCTTTCCGTTTCAATTCTGACACCCTTTATTTATACGATAACAGCATCGTTGCACTGAAGTGGAGGCATTTCTTCAGCAGCCAGTTCTTTTCTGCTTTTAGTGTCAACAACAGCACTTACAATTATAATGTTTCGAGTCAGGCCATTCCGGTGGAAGCCTTTGAACATATCCATAAAGTGAGAAGTACCGGCTTTAAAGCTGATTTCCAATGGTTCCCGGGCAGAAACGAGGTTAATTTCGGACTCGATCTCACGCGGTATCTGGTGCACCCGGGAAATTACCTGCCCGGCGGGGATTCTTCCCTTGTAATACCGCAGTATATTGAAAAGGAACAGGCGTGGGAAGGGGCGTTGTACATTGATGACCGGTTCATGCTCACGAAGTTTTTGTCGGTTAATGTTGGCCTTCGTTTGTCCTCTTTCCTGGCCCTGGGCCCGCAATCGGTTATGCTTTATGAATCGGGTTATTCAAAGAGCAAAACCACTGTTAACGATACCCTGAACTTTAAGCCGGGACAGGTTATCAGCAAATATGCCGGTCCTGAATTCAGACTTTCTCTGAATTTCAGGATCAATGAGTCCAATTCTTTTAAAATCAATTACAACAGGACCAGGCAATATGTACATCTTCTTTCAAATTCAACCTCGATATCACCAACCGACACCTGGAAGCTTTGTGATTATTACCTGAGGCCCCAGATTGGGGACCAGGTTGCGGCCGGCTTTTATAAAGTTCTTTTTAACAACCGCTTCGAAGTTTCTGCGGAAGTTTATTACAAGGTGATCAGGAACATGGTGGATTATAAAGGTGGGACCAATCTCATCATGAATGACAATATTGAAAAGGATGTTATTGACGTTAAGGGTAAAGCCTACGGTATGGAGCTGGTTCTTAAGAAGACCTCCGGAAGAATCCGCTACAGTATGGGATACACCTATTCCAGGACCTTCCTGAAAAGTCAGGGTACATTTGATGAGGAAATAATCAATGCAGGGGAATGGTTCCCGGCTAACTTTGACAAACCCCATGACCTGATCATTGCACTGAATTATCTTATATCACGCCGTTTCAGTATAACATCCGACTATGTATACAGTACAGGACGTCCCATCACTTTTCCGGTGTCTACCTATACTATGTATGACAACATGCTGGTTCATTATTCCGACCGGAACAAGTACCGGATACCGGATTATTCGCGGTGGGATATTTCATTTAAGATCAGCGGGAATCTCAGATCGCATAAAATTGCCCATCCCAGCTGGACCTTCTCGGTTTATAATTTGCTGGGACGACAGAATGTATATTCGATCTATTTCAAGAAAGAGGAAGATCTCATGAAGGGATATAAGTTATCGGTGTTTGGCCAGGCTATACCTACCGTAACCTTTAGTTTTGATTTTTAACAGGGGATAAAACGTATGGTTGTTGATAGACTAATTACTAATACACTATTTTTTTTAAAGCACATTCGGGAATGGAGTTTGATCCTCCTGTTCCTGATGTATGGTTGTGTTTCTGAATTTGTACCGGAGGTTATGGAAGAGGAGGAATTGCTGGTTGTGGAAGGACTGATTACCGATCAGCCGGGTATCAATACCATAAAGCTTTCTAAATCGCTTCCCATGGGACAAAAAAGTGATGCCAGACCGATGACCGGATGCATCGTTACCCTTACTGACGATCTGGGAAACGTATACACATTGAATGAAACAGCAGCAGGCAGCTATGTAACGGACTCGGCAACTTTTTTAGGAAGGGTGGGCAGGTTTTATACCCTCCAGATCGCCACCAATGAGGATAACAACAGCCTTACCTATGAATCATCGCCGATGGAGATGAAGCCCGTACCCCCTGTTGACAGCGTGTACTATGAAAAAATGATTGTCGAAGAGCCCTATGAGAACTTCAAAGGCATTGATGCCTGTGAGATTTACCTGGATACTTACGATCCGGAAAATCGCTGCCGGTATTTCCGGTGGGATTTCTCGGAGACCTGGGTACTCCGGTTGCTCTTTCCGGTTGAAAACATAAAATGCTGGATCTCAGATAAATCTAATACCATCGATATCAAAAACACCACCAGTCTCGAGGAATCTCGGATAGTCCGCCATCCCGTCGCCTATATTTCAAATGTCACGGACCGTCTGAAAACAAAGTACAGCATCCTGGTGAATCAATATTCGCTGAACGAAGATGAGTATCTTTTCTGGGAGCGTTTGCAGAATCTCACCGTGCAGGTCGGAGGACTTTATGACATCATTCCTTCCTCCATCCCAAGCAATCTCAGATGCATTGAGAAGCCCGACGAAAAAGTCCTTGGCTATTTCAGTGTTTCGGCCAGGAAATCCAAAAGAATCTTCATTCAGGATAATTTCGAAGGCATCATTGACCGGTATGACAACTGCATTACAGATACCATCTATGGTGATTATGATCCCCCGGAACTGTATATATCTTTATGGCCGCTGATTGATCATCCAGCATCATTTGGAAGTCCACGCACAAGAGTTCTTTCAGATGACAAGGGTTGTGCGGATTGTACGGTACGGGGTACCACTGAAGAACCTGATTTTTGGATCGGAGAATGATATAATGAGTTCGATAAAAAAAGCAGCAATACTACTCGGGGTATTTATCCTGTGCATGTCAGCATCATTTGCACAGCAGGAGAATGACATACCCGGATATCTCGTTCAGCAATTGCTGAAATACACGCAAAAGATCCCGCGCGAAGAAATCTATATCCATTCCGACCGGGATGAATTACATCGCCGGGGAAGATCTGTGGTTTTCGATTTATCTTATTGACCGGCAAAGTCTTAAACTTTCCGGCAACAGCCGCATAGCCTATGTTGAGCTGCTGAATGCGGAAAACCATCCGGTACTGCAAAAGAAATTCCTGCTGGACCAGGGAAGCGGTCCAGGCCACCTTGTTTTACCCGATACACTAAGCACAGGCATATATACGCTTAGGGCTTATACCAGCTGGATGAAGAATTTTCCCTATAACTGCTTTCTGAAGTCCATTAACGTTTATAATGCGTTTACAACTAAAGCACTTTATAAAACAGTAAGTTCGGGCACTTTTTCCCCTCGTGAAGCTTCTTATCCTGACAGAGTGCAACTGGAGGTTAACAATACGCGTCAGGATACGCTGGAGATGCTGGTAGGCGCAGACAATTCCACCCTTATTGACAACACCGGGCTTTTGTACCTGGTTATTCAGACCCGCGGGAATATCAACCAGGCAAGAACGATAAAGATACAGGAAGCTACAAGGATTACTGTACCAAAGCATTTGCTGGGCCAGGGGATAAACCAGATCACCCTTTTCGATGCTCAGGGCAAACCTGTTGCTGAAAGATATATTTATACCCCTGTTCATAAGGATGGATTCTATGCGCTTCAGGTGATTGACAGTTGTCGGCCCAGAGAGAAAATTACAATGGAGATTGGTCCCGGAAATGATTTTGCGACTGGAAATATAGCTCATTTAAGTGTATCAGTTGCCCCTGTGGGTGGGGGTTCGGAGACTCCGGACCTATTGGATTACCTGATTCTGGGTACGGAATATGGCGATTCCTTCAGGAGTATCCTAAAGGGGAGAAGATTCAATGAACTTACTCAGGAAACACAGGATAGCCTGTTGATGCAATTGCATAGTAATTGGATCAACTGGTCGGTTATACTCAGCGGTAAGATACCTGATATGCAATACCCGGCAGAAAAAGAAGATCATTTCCTTTGGGGTAAGTTGCAGAAAAACGATCTGCCGGCCGGGGAAGGTGAAATGGTAATGCTTTGTTTTCCCGGGAAGGATGCAGGATTTCAGTATTCCACGACCGATGCTGAAGGGAATTTCAGGTTTGCCGTTCCCATCACTGACAGGGTTAATGATCTCATCGTTATGCCGGAAAATATTTCTGCCAATCAGAAGATCACGCTTGAACCGCCATTTTCAGATCAATATCCTCAGCCGGAGAAGCCGGTTCAGCCTATCAAGCAAACGATTCCATCCTATGTTTCCAGGTGGAGCATCAACCGCCAGGTGCAGGCCATTTATGGGACGGCTTCCCATGGAAATTACGCAGGTTCATCTTATCCTTTTCAACCCATCAAAAGATTCTACGGTAAGCCCGATATTGAACTGCGCATGGCGGATTATATCAACCTGCCGCTGATGGAAGAAGTGTTTTTTGAATTGCTGCCTAACGTTTCCCTGAGAAAAAAGAGTACCGGCTATGAAATAACCATAACCGACCGGGTTGATAACAAGCTTTATGTAACAAATCCCTGCCTGATGATCGATGGGGTGATCATAAACGATCCATCCATGATCATCGACCTGGATCCTGAGATCGTGGAAAAGATTGATGTTATCAAGGAACAATACCTGGTGGGATCCTTTTCTTTTCCCGGACTGGTGAATGTGATCACCAAAGCAGGTGATTTTAGCTGTGTTTCACTTCCCGGCTATATGCGCCGGTTTTCTTACCGTGTACTTGACCCGGTGGCAGAATTTATGTCACCCGAATATTCCTCGGAGTTATTGAAAGGCAGCCGGATTCCAGATTACCGGAATACCCTGTACTGGAATCCATCCGTTACCCCCGATCAGCATGGCAACGCGGGAATTTCATTCTGGAGCGGGGACAATAAAGGAACGTATCAGGTTACGCTCCAGGGCATAACAAGGGAAGGCAAGGCCGTATCTGCAACAAAAACAATACGGGTGAAATAACCGGGTCTAAATGCTAAGGGTTTTCCGGTCAGCCTACAGATATTTCTGCAGCAAGGCCTGCGTGTTTCGTACACCTTCTTCTTCGGGCTGGTTGATCCCTTCGAATTCAATGCCGATGTATCCCGAAAAGCCGGATTCTTTTACAATAGCGAGCAACCTTCTGTAATCCAGCAGGGGTTGCTGTCCGTTGCCATCGAAATCATAGGTTTTGGCGCTGACGCCTTTGGCATAGGGCAGCATCAGCTGTATTCCCTTGTATATATCGTACTGGTCATTACATCCTTCCTGTATGGTACCCCAGGGATGCGACATGCAGAAATTCCCGAAATCGGGCAGCGTGCCAACATTACTCATGTTCACCTGTTTCATGACACCGGTCAGCCATTCGGCATTGGAGGTCACACTCCCGTGATTCTCGACCACCACGTTGATATTCATAGGCTTTGCAAACTCACCGAGCCTGCTGAGGGCATCTATGGAAGCTTTCTTTCGTTCTTCCGGATCACCTTCGCCGTGCAGGTTTACTCTTACCGTAAGACAACCCAGGATTTTGGCTGCTTCGATCCACTTTTTGTGGTTATCCACGGAGGCAAGCCTTTCTTTCTGGTCAGGAGCTGAAAGAGGCCCCTCATCATCGCACATCAGGAGGTGGTTAAAGACACCGGCATCCTGACTTCTTTGCAGCAGCTCATTCAGGTAAGTCTTGTTTTTGGCAGCTTCCCTGAAATCCATTTTTGCCCCCCCGAAAAAGCCATTGACATATTCAACGGCCGATATACCGAATTCTTTTTTTGCTTTGGCCGGAAAATCGAGATGATCCAGTTTACCTTCCTGAAGGGCGCGGTGAAATGACCATTCCGCCAGGGAAATGGTAAGGGACGGCTCTGCCGATCCGGGCGACCTGAAGGAAGAGGCCACCATCAGGGTTCCTGCTCCCAACAGGGATTGTTTTATGAAAGTTCTGCGTGAGTGCATCATGTTTTTATTAATTTGGTTATGATGAAGTTGAATTCCTATTCTGAAAGATAGAAAATTTTTCTAACAAAATAACTGACACTTTTATTCAGGCAACATACAGGGAGTGTATTGAATTTCCTATATTAGTGGGAACCAAATATGAATGCAATGAAAAAGAACTTCTTCATCTTAATGGCAGCCACTGTTCTGATATCCTGGTCATGTCAGAATAAGGAATGGCGGCAACTTTTCAATGGCAGGGATCTGACCGGCTGGGAACAGGTAGGGCCCGGCGAATTCGTTGTTGAGGACAGCCTGCTGAAAACCGTCGGCGGTATGGGGATGATCCTGTATCCTGCCGAAAAGTTCGGTAATGCTGTTATCAGGGTTGTATACAAGGTAAAGGATAACGACTGCAATGCCGGTGTATTTATCAGGATACCCGAGAAACCTGCAGATGAATGGGCCGCCATCAACAAAGGCTATGAGGTTCAGATTGACAACGGGACCCGGCATGTTGGAGGCGATTACCATTGCACAGGTGTTCTGTATTCCCTGACCAAGGCAATGGCCCATCCCCAAAAAGCCCCCGGGGAATGGAATACCATGGAAATAACCCTCGATGGGCCTAAGACTATTGTATTTGTGAATGGAGAAAAGGTTACCGATTTCACTGAAGGAGACGCTGTGCCTGCAAAAACAAGGGATTTCGAACCGGAACGCGGACCACGGCCCCTTTCAGGTTATATAGGGCTTCAGAATCATGATTCGCTTTCCACTGTGTACTTTAAGGAAGTAGCTGTCAGACCCTTATAGTAAAAAATTATTCTTTCATTATTCTTATTCCCGATCATGGTAAAGTACATTAAAGTAACCTTGAGCCTTGTATTATTAATACTTGCAGCAGACTCTTATTCCCGTGAAAAAGCTGACAGTACCAGATCTAAGTTAAAAGCTGGAGCATCCTTCAGCCTGAACAGCAACGGAATAGCCTCCATTCCGGCTTTTTCATTGGGTGACCCGGCTGTCATTGCTGCTGTAAACCTGGCCAAGGGCAGGTTCAGTTATGACCCGGTGCTGGCTTATGATATGAATTTAAGGCCATGGTTCATCGACAACTGGTTTAATTTTAAACTGATTAACAGAACCACTTTTGAATTAAAAGCAGGATTGAACATCAGCTCCTTTTTCAGCGACGTTGAATTATCCGATACCGTTTTCCTGCAGGGACAGCGCTATTTTGCCTTTGCCATGACCGGGATCTATAAATTCACGCCTACAACATCCTTGTTGCTGGCTTACTGGAATGACCGGGGACAGGATCCGGGATCACTGAAAGGACATTATATTAACCTTCAGGGAGATAAAACCGATATTCCGATCGGGAAGCATATTTTGCTGGCCGTTGGCCTGCAGCTCTTTTACATCAATTACGACGGGAACAACGACGGGTTGTTCCTGTCACCCAAACTCGCCGCTTCCGTAAGGAATTTTCCGATATCAATATTCTTTCAGGCGACGCAGCCCCTGACAACGAATGTTGAACCCAACCCGGGATTCAGATGGAATATCGGAGTGGCCTATACGCTCTAAGTGAATAGTGAATAATGATTAAGGACACTGAACTCTGAACACTGAACACTAAACGCTGAACACTGAACGCTGAACGCTTAACACTGAACACTGAACGCCGGTTACTTTTTTCTGTTGCCTGTTTCCTCGTACTTCTTATACTTCCGTGCCCATGCCATAACATTGGCCGGCGCCCGCCGGGCAGCCAGTTCGTCGCCCATGAATTGCATGTAGGGATGTACATAAGCAAAGAACATTTTATAGGCCCTGCACAGATAGTTTAATCCGGGGTCGCCGTCGGGTGTAATTTCAAACCGGTGTTTGGGACATTCACCATGGCAGGCAAAGCGATAATCGCATTGGATGCAGTAAGGAGGCAGCTTTAAAAGTTTGTTATTCCCAAAATGTTGCTGCCGGGCAGAATTTGCCAGGCTTCTTAGGTTTGTGGTTTTGATGTTGCCCAGCTTATGCTCTGCATAAACGTAATGATCACACGAGTAAAGGTCACCGTTATGTTCCAGCACCATGGCCCCGCCGCAGGTTTCCTCAAAAACACAGAGCCCACCGGGTAGTCCCGTCCAGTTGGCCAGTGTGACATCGAAAATCTGGACAAAAATACGGCCTACATCGTTCCGGACCCATTCATCAAAAATGCTGATCAGGAATCGCCCAAATGCTTCAGGAAGCACTGACCATGCGGTAACCGCGGCGTTGGCCCTTGGTTCAGGGCCCACCAGCTGAAGTTCATTTTCCCCGGCGCTTTGATCAAGCCTTTCTACAATGGGAATGAACTGCAGGAACCCGCTGCCGATTGATTTCAGAAAGTTGTATGTTTCTAAGGGATGGTGTGAGTTGCCGGGAGTGATGACGGTGAGCGTGTTAAATTCCACCCGATGCTTTTTCATCAGGCCGATGGCATGCATTACCTTGTCGAATGAAGCACCCCCGGCGATATTCATCCTGTTGGCATCATGAACTTCCCGTGGTCCGTCGACAGATACGCCAACCAGGAAATTATTGTCATGCAGGAACCTGCACCAATCGTCATCGATAAGTGTGCCGTTGGTCTGGAAGGCGTTTTCGATCTTCTTGCCCGACTGATATTTCTTCTGGAATGCCAGGGCCTTTTTAAAGAAATCAATACCCATCAGGGTGGGCTCACCGCCCTGCCAGGTAAAGGTTACTAACGGCGCATCCTGCGATTCGATATACTGCCGTGTATACAGCTCCAGCAGGTCATCGTCCATTTTGAAATTCCTGGTACCGGGATACAGTTTCTTTTTTTCAAGGTAATAGCAGTAGGTACAGTTGAGGTTACAAACCGGACCATGTGGCTTGGTCATGAGATGAAAAGCAGGGCGGAAAGCGGGAGAGATCATACTTCAGTTGTTTTTTGAGCTATCGTGTAGCATAGATGGAAGCCAGGAAGGCTTTTACCGAAACAGGCTTCCGGCCCAGGAGTCTTTCCAGGTCGTTGCTGGTGGCCGCAAATTCACCCTGCCGGATCGCTTCTCCAAAACCAGCCTGCATGCCGATAAACATATCCGGAACGCCGGCTTTTTTCAAGGCGTTTCGGAAGGCCTCGGCGCCGGGATCCGTATAAGCGATTTTTTTACCCAGAATACCGGAAAGTATATCGGCAATTTCGGCAAAGGATGCACTTTCGTTGTTGCTGAACAGATATTCCTTGTTTTCATGACCTGCACCGGATAAAATGGCTGCAGTTGCTTCAGCCATATCCTTTCTCAGGGCGAACGCTGCCCTTCCGTTGCCGGCAGGGAAATGCACACCTGTTTCTGAAACTTTATCGCCCAGAAACATGGACATGGCCTCCAGGTAAAGGCTGTTCCTTAAAATCGTGTAAGCCATGCCTGAAGATTTTATGAGTCTTTCAGTCTCAATATGGGCCTTGGCTATCAAGGCCATGGGAGATGTTTCCGTATCATTTACGCGTTGAAAACTGGTATAGAGGATGTGCAGGACACCTGTTTCACGGGCAGCCCGGATGACATTTTCATGTTGCTGACTGCGTTTCATGATTTCGTTTCCAGATATCAGCAACAATTTCTCAACGTTTTTAAAAGCTGAAACCAGCGACAGGTAGTTATCATAATCACCCACCACGATGTTGATCCCTTTGGCAGCCATATCCTCTGCTTTTGATTTGTCCCGAACCAGGGCCCTGATGTTGACTGCCGGCATGCCTTTTTTAAGCAGAAAATCCAGGGTTGCCCTTCCGTATTGCCCTGTTGCTCCGGTTACTAATATCATAGTATTGCTGTTTTTAGTTAAGAATCAAAACGCAAATTTAGTAATTTCTTCAGTTCGGCTTAGGCTCCCGCTTGGCTGCGGGACAAGTTGTGCCCAGGTCAAATCTGTCCCTTCAGGCTTCTGTCTGAAGTTCGTGCCTGTCAGCTAATCCTTCAAACAGCGAACCGAAAAACCATCCCGCTTATTGCCTGATCCTCTGTAGATCAAACTGTAATTATAGTATAAATACCGACCCCGGGCAGCTACAGCCAATAACTCAGTAGAACTCCACCAGCCGCCGATGCTGCCGATACTGCTGAATGTGCCATCGTAATACCTGCCGCCTCCCGGAAGAGCTGTAAATCCGCTTTCATTGGTAGCTCCGGCATTTGGACTTTGCCAATTGGCAGTACCGGCTTCTTTCATTTTAACGCCGGCAACACTATCACCACCCAGGAAAGTAATCAGGGTTGACCATTCTGCATCAGTGGGTATATGCCATCCGGCAGGACATACATTTTTACTGCCGTTGCTGACTGCATCCACTACATACCAGTTGTATAAAGCTCCATAGGTTGCTTTATAGGCGGCTGAATCATTATTATACCAGCAGTAGCCGGGTGTGGATAATGCTGCCCACGCAGGATTATCAGCAACCAAAGGTATGGCCGTATTATCGTTGTATTTCGTGGTTTTCAGGTTTTCCGCCATCCACGTTTGGCTACCAATTGTCATTGTGTTATAAGCATTCCCATCAAGGTCAGAGATGGTACCTGTAAATGTCTTAAAAGACAATTCATTACCATAACTTGTTGATACACTGTTTGTAGCATAAGCTTTTACATAGTAAGTTGTAGTTGCTGTTAATCCTGTTAATGCGCTGGTAAAAGCTCCTGTTCCGGTGCCATCTGTGGTTTTATTATCGGCAATTGTAGGATCTTGAGTTGTACTCCAGCATACACCCCTTGCTGTTACTGTTGCTCCTCCATCAGTAGTAATATTACCTCCGCAATTGGCTGTTGTTGGTGTAATAGAATGTACATCCTTTGTTGATAAAGCCGGTGGTTGCTCCGGATCGTCTTCTTTTTTACAGCTATTGACAAATATTAATATCAAACCCAATAATATAACTTGGCAAATCAAAATAGTGTTTTTTGTTTCCATGATGGTTTAATTGGTTAAAAATATTACATATTGACCATAAGCCATTAGGAAATAGGTAATTTAAGAAAATAAAAAGCAGAAGTCAAATGAATTTAAACCGTGGTATGATATTAACAACATCCTATCCAGAAACTACTTTCCTGACGGTATTTGGATTTAATCGGACTTTCATTTTTAGCCAGCCACACCGTGCCAGCGTACCTGGTCCCCTGCTTTTTCGGCATAATATTCTTTTGAAACACGTCCTTGTCCATCGTTATCCGGATATGCGATAGCATCGCAATAAATGGGATATTAGCTTCCTATTTGGATAGGACTGATGGATGCTGTTATTAATGAACTTGAAATAGATAAAGCGGTGCTTACAGGACATTCAAATGGGTTGTCCGGTTGTTATTGAAGCGGCTAAGATTAGACAGGGAAAATTATGCTGGTTTTTGATATGAGGACGTACTGCATGAGTGTTGAACCTCGTACAATTTTCGGAGCATACTATTTTTTACATTGTACAGCATGTCTAAGCCGGGACTTGCTGTAAACAGAAACCCAGAATTGTGGATAAAGCTACAATCATTTTGGTAGTGAAAGTGAAATACCTGCGGAATACGAAGAGTGCATTGAAGAAGAAAATATTAGAAATGATAGAAGGGCATACAAAAACAGGTTGGAGTGAATTTCTCATAGAGAACTTTCGTTGGGCAAAATGAAGATTGCATTGAATCTATTAAGATGATATCTGATGTCCATAATTTCGATCAATAATAATTAATCCCCTACAAATGATTGAAAGCATACAGGAAATACCATCCGAATTCAAGCAAAGATTATTCCAAAAGCTTGTCATGGTGTGCATTTCGCGCTCCAGAGAAGTTATAACTTCATCCTTGAAGAATGCATCTAGGAATTCATAGATGCTTCAGAAGAATGACCTTATTTGCCCACGGCTAAGCGAAGTTGCAAAGTTCGCCTAGCAAGGGGATTCTATTGGTCAAAATCTCCTTGACATCGCCTCTTTAAAGCAGTAATTTAGCATTCTAAATCCCGGATCATGAAAAATTTCCTTTCCCGTTTCGAGGTTGGCAGCCTGCGAAAAGCATTACTCTATTTCGTAATTTCCGTGTTACTAGTTGTAATATCTATTGTCGGAGAAGGAAAGGGCAGGGATTGGCTGATTATAATTTTTTCATTCGGATTTTTCCTGTTTTTTTATAGTGTGCTGCGTCCCTGGGAAAATGCAAAATACTATGGAATCATGAGTGTCGTCTTCATCCTGCTCATTGCACTGATCTGGTTTGTAGGAATAGATATTCTGGTAAAAATGCATATCCTTCGCCATTTAACGGAAGACATAGCTTGGTTTCAGGTATTGGTTTGCATTGCAGGAGTCTTTGCCGGAATTATCGGTATGGCTCGTTGGAGAAAATACAATTGATTATCTTCAGCAAATCCAGATTGGCATAGTCTGCAAACAATAAATCCCACAGCTAAGCGAAGTTTAAAACTTCGCTTAGCAAGGGGGATATGCTTAACGGGACCAATAATCAGGAAAACGCTGAAAATCCCATCTGGTAAACGGGCCTTTTAATGATCTTAGTTTCTCATTATTATTCCTGTGTAAACTTTATTGGTGCCTGTAACTGCCTGATAGAGATACACTCCTTTTATTTTTATGATTTCAGGGATATTCAGATGGTCTGATTTAATTATTTCATAATATACAATAGTGCCATTTATGGAACTTATTTGAATAGTGCCACCGACAAGTTCATTGCTGAAATATAGTCTATCGCCCAGAAATTTAATATATTCAGTATTTGTTTGCCGGTCTTTTAGGGTTGTTTCATCATCAACCCATACCATTATTTCATCTTCTGCTGAACATCCGATACTATCAGTCACCATAACAAAGTATGCAGTAGTTGTATCAGGTTTGACCATAGGATTTCTGATATTGGGATTTGAAATATCCTTTTCCGGTGTCCAATGGTAAGAAAAGGGCGCTATGCCCTGATCTATATTGCATAAATCAAGCTGGACGCTGTCATTGTGGACAATTCTGCCACAGAGCACCAGATGTTTGAATTTTATACAGGAAATACCAATGAAAGCACTGTCAGAAATAACAGAATGGGCGCTGTCTGAAACGGTTACTTTGGTTATAAATACATCGTTGATTGCAGGATGCAGAAATTCGAGAGTGGCAATAGCCGGATTTGATTCATGATCTTCACCTATTTCGGAAAGAATCGAGATTTCCTTTCCGGTTGTTATGGAGTATACAGTCCATTCATAATGATAAGGCTTAATGCCTCCATGGGCAGTAGGGTTGCTTCCTAAAAGAATGGTATCACGATTTAGCGCTATACAATAATTTGTATCAGTTCCCGCATCGACCGTCAGGGGTGTTTGGGCCTTTAATGTCGATGAAGTTGCCAAAACCAGCAAGATCTTTAATAAAAAGAATTGTTTTATCATAGGCCAGGTGGTCAAAAGGATTAGCAAAGAAGGACATGCCTTTGAATATCATGGTTTTTTCAATCCATAATTTAGACAAAAACGAACACAATTGCAAGCACTGATAATGACAGTTCCCCATGGGTCAAATGAAACCTGTATTCTTGAAGTAATTAGAAAGAAAAACCCCTCCCAAGCAAAGTTTTCTTGACTTCGCTTTTCTTAAAAGGCAGTTCCTGACGGCTAATCACACTACCGACCATGGCAAATCAACGGCTGAACAGATTAATTCAGAATCCAGGCCTGGAGCTTTATCTAAACCAAATATCGCTCGGTTTGACCTGGCTTCCAATAGTGAGGGCAAAAATAATGCTACGCCCTCTGTGCTCCTCGCATAACAATAAAGGACATTCCGCAATAAAATTGTTGGTGGTTATGTAACACTTAAATATCTATTGGCCATATTGATTATAATATTCCTGGACATATTGTATTTGCGCGAATTGGCATATACTTCAGGATTTTTGCAGTCACTTAAGCACTTTTTACAGAATAGTGGTAAATCTCTTTTATAATGCAATAAACGCCTTTCTTTTATACGTCCGGAAGTTTGAATATGGCGAAGGCTGTCTGTTTTAATATTGCCAATTACCTCGTCCTTTCCATATAGACACTCATGCTGACACAATATAACACTTCCGTCAAAGCGAACATGAGCGTCGAAAAAGAGTTCGTTGCAACGGCATTGATCTAACCACGAATAGTTAATAGGTTTCTGAAACGTGCTCAGTGTATTGAATGTAATGAGATCGACGGTGTCGTTCCAGGTTTCCTTAAAGTGTTCTATTTGCTGTGGTGTATTTTCAGGAAATATTACATTACGCAGACAAACTAAAGGGTATTTTTTGTTGTTTTTATTTCTGAACGCATAAAATTCACGGATATTGGATTCCAATTTGTCATAATTACCTCCCTTTCTGATTTGCTGATAGGAGGTTTTGTCCTTTCCGTCTAGCGAAATACCCAATACATCAATGTCCCATTGCAAAATTTCTTCAAATGAATAAAGTTCAAAAATACTTCCATTTGTGGTAAGTTCAATCTTTATTGATTTACCGGAAGCATATCGCATCATTTCAGAAAACTGAGGGTTAAGAGATGATTCGCCCTGCCCAACCATCAATAAGGAAACAAAAGGATATTCTGCTATTTCGTCAATGAGTTTTTTGAATACGGGAAGTTCCATGTTACCTGGTTCTCTAACCATTAGTCTTCTATGACAATGAACGCAACTCAGGTTACAATCATTGGAAAGCTCTATTTCTATAACGCGGGGATGACTTATACGTGGCATTGCCCAGGGAGCTTTCCAGTAAAAGGCTATATATAAACGTTTCTTAATGAGATAAACGACATGATTCAGTAATCTCTTTTTTACTATTTTCATTTGAATAATTATTAGTGAGCAGTTTACATATTAAATGGCGCAAAACAAATTCAGGTTTATTAAATATCATTTCCTGCCAAGCGAAATTCTCCTAACTTCTCTTTTCTCAACAGGTTGTCTCCGACTGCCGTTCACACTGGCGGATACAGTTAATCAATCATTAAAAAGATCTATTTTTTTCTTGACTTTTTCATTAGGGCAAGAACCTCAATAACCTTGCTGGTTTCTTTTTCAAAAAAGACCTGGACGTGCTTTGGGGATATAGATTTCCAAACGAGAAAAAAGTAAATGGCTCCCCCGATTATGGATAATATTGAAACAATCGTAGTAATCAGATTCTTAAGATTATGTGCACAAGAATTCAGTTGATGACCATCAAAATAAAGCAGTGTCTCTATTAATAAGAGGAAGATAATCAGCGTGATATGAAAATAGAAAATTAGCGGATAATACTTTAAGCCTTTTTTCTCACCCTTAAATCTATAAGCTTCCAGGAATGTTTCCCATTGAAAATGCTTTGGGTGCTTCTTTTCAATGAATAACCGGACATAGGCAATAATTCTCGCATTACTGAATAATCTGTTAGCTGTAAAATGCAGGTTAAATAATAATAACAGAATAATTAAGCAGGGGAAAAGCATAGCATATTCCGTTTTTGAAACATAATCAAACAATATACAAGCAGCAGTAAAAATAATAAGCGGTCTCTCAAAAACATATCTTCGGTTTTCATTTAACTCGTTTCTTAATGACTCGTATTCCAGTTGGTACATGGTTTAATCCTCCTATTTTTTTAAGCAATGATTCTCAGGCAAAGGACCAAAACACCGAATAGAATAACCGTAATATGCATCCTTAAAATAAACATCGCCGTATTATTATATAATGGATTAATTATATCAAGTAATTTAAATTCTTTAGGAATTTTTACTGCTGAATCACTGATTAATTTTTGAACATAGTCATCTTTAATGCCGGAGAGTTCCTCTTTTATTTTAGTCCTAACAAGCCTTGTTTTGGAATCAAGCGGAATCAAATAATCCTGATGCAAGCCTAAATATTCTTCACAATTTATTATATGAATAAACTTTCTCTTTTCCAGTTTTCTGTGATTCCAGGTTATTAGGAAACCAAATCCTCCAGCTATAATCACAAGAATTGATGCACATAATGTTGGTAATATTTCTTTATATTGATAGTCGATGGTTATCAATCCGGCCGCAATTACAGCCACTATTTGTATTGTTTTCCATGTTTGGTCTCTGGCATGCTGGTGATCTTTCCATGCTAGTTCCATAGCCTTTCTTACACTTTCATTATCCAGATCTTCTTTTTTTTCTTTTTCCATTTTTATTCAGTTTTGGGATTATAACTTATAACGTTCTGCATATAAGTAGTTGTGATTCTCAGAGCGAGCCCTTACCAAAAGAGACATATCTTACATGAATTCTACTGTCATTGACAATCCAGAAACCCGCCAATGCTTTAAGATTGTTTTGGTGAGGGCTATTTTATTTTTTCATTAGCGCAGTTATTTGAATTGAATACTATGAATATCCTGTTCATCATCGGTTCAAGAATTACAGATGTTTTTTTCATATAAGGCATGATGGAAGGGGGTTTGGTGATTGACTATTAAAAATAGGTAATTTAATGATAAATTCAAAATAGTAGGTTTTGAAACAGGAAGCATATTAATGTTTGGAAATGAATAGATTTCTTCTATATGCTCGCATAAAAAAAGAAACCAGCTCTAAATGAGCTGGTTAATATGTAATATTGAAATCTCTAGTGGATTACCTGCGGTGATCGCGGCGTTGGGTTGGCCCATCAACAAAATCCTTGAGCCTGTCGGCTGATGGTCTTTTTCTATTTGCCGGCTTCTGCAAATGAAGTTTGCGAAGCCTTCAAATAAAAAAATCCCCGCCCGCTAAAGCAGGCAAGGATTTTGTTGAGGTCTCTGGCGGATTCCAAATATTTAATTATTCCGTTTTTCGTCCGCCTGTAAATTCTATAAAATGCACAAAAACAGCAATTAAGAAATAAGAATTAATTAAGTGTTGATAAATAAGATTAAATAATGGTCGGGAAACTGTCGGGAAAGTATTAAATTTACATTGAATTTAAAACCTTTTATTATGGCAGCAATTAAATTAATCGTTAAGTCTACAGAAAAACAGAGACTTGCAACTATTTATTTGAGATTTGTCAATGGTAGGGAAACTGATATAATAACAGCTATTCCCATAAAGGTTTATCCTGAATATTGGTCAAACGCTACTCAATCATATAAGCAGCGAATAATGTTTGATGAAATATTTACAGAGAAAGAAAAGGAGGATACTGAGGCTGATCTGACAGCATTAAAGAATTTTGTATTAAAGCAATTCAATGAGATAGCAAGGGCAGGGGTAACACCGACAAAAGACTGGTTAAAAAGTGTTATTGATAAACACTATAACAGCGAAATAATTAAGGAGGAAACCCTGAATCAATATATTGAAAGGTTTATTAAAGAAATCGAATCAGGAGAAAGGACATATAACCATAATAACGATAGCAAGCGTTATGAGTTAGGTACAATTAAGAATTTCAAGGGTTTTAAAGCTCAGTTTGATGAATATCAAAAGGAGAAAAAAGTAAAGCTGAATTTTGGTGCTATTACAATAGATTTTTACGATGAGTTTGTTAAGTACTTTGTAAAAAAGAATTACTCCCTTAATACAATTGGCAGGCACGTTAAGAATCTTAAAACACTAATGAGAATTTCAAGGGATGAGGGATTACATAACAATACTGATATTGACCGTAAGAAATTTAAAGTAATGAAAACGGCGGTTGATAATATTTACCTTACAGAATCAGAAATAAACAGCATAAGGGAATTGAATTTATCGGATAACAGAGTTTTGGATCTTGCCAGGGACGTTTTTTTAATCGGTTGTTATACAGCACAAAGGTTTTCAGATTTTTCACGAATTACACCTGATAATATTAAGAATTTAGAGGGCATTAAGGTTATTGATATTATACAGCAGAAAACACGCGAACGGGTTATTATACCCATAAAACCGGAATTAGATCAAATACTCCAAAAGTATAATTATCAAGTTCCCAAAACCTGGGAACAAAAGGTAAATTTACATATAAAGACAGTTGGAGAGAAAGCCAAAATCACTGAGAAAATTGAGGTTGAAAAAATAAAGGGAGGTCTAAAGGTTAAAAGTTTAGTGCAGAAAAATGAATTAATTAAAACCCATACCGCAAGGCGTACGGGCTGTACCTTGATGTATTTGGCAGGGATTCCAGCTATTGATATAATGAAAATATCGGGACATAAAACAGAACGGGAATTTTTGAATTATATCAAAGTAGGCAAAGAGGAAACGGCCTACAATCTTGCAAAGCACCCCTATTTTATGGGTACTACATTGAAAGTAGTTAACCAATAATTTCTAAAGCAATGGAAAGAAATGATTTTGATAAGTGGCTTTTTGAGGTACTTCAAAAAAAACTTAAAAGACAACCGTCTGAAGCGGAATTTGAGAAATTCAGTAATAAAATGACAGCTGCTTTTGAAAAATTAAGAACAGCTCTTGATCCGTGGGTAAAAGACATTAAGAAATATACAACTAAGATTGAAAGGGATGCTAAACATATTAATGACAACTTCGGTTTTAAACCGGATGCAAAGCACTTTTCAGAGATAGTAATGAATGAATTTTCCGCTGATGATATAGATGCAATGATGTTTTCTGACCCAGCACCTCACATTAGGAAATATATTGAGATTTATCGTAAACAACTGGAAAGGGATTATCATAATGACACATTAAAAAATAGGCATAAAGCTGCAATATTTTATTTCAAGGTACTTGGAAAATATGAAGAACGACCAAAGCGAGCAGATTATGAAAGAAGAGAAGGGAAAAACATTGCAACTGAATTCTTTTCATTAGAGCAACCCAAATCTAAAAATCATAAACCACTAAAAAAAGAAGAAATAGAACTTATACTGCCTCATTTAAAAGACTTTCCAAAGGCTGAGATGAAAGCATTAGAACAATTAAGTAAATTAGAATAAAATCGTAGCCCCACTACGTAGCCACTATTCCTTTATAGATCAGTTAATTACGAGTAGTTTTACCTTCAATTGGTAAAACAAAATCGTAATGAACACAAATTCAATAATCCTCCAAAACATTGACACCGAAGGTCTGAAAACCCTGATCCGGGAAGTCAACGCTGAAATGTTCGCAGCAATTCAGCCCAAACCACAACCAAAAGACAAGTACATAACCCGCCGGGAAGTTGCTGATAAAATAAGTATCAGTTTACCTACCCTTAACGAATATACTAAAACCGGAAAGCTAAAAGCTTATCGGATTGGCGGCCGCGTACTTTATAAAGAAAGCGAAGTCGAAGCCGCTTTAATTGAAAAATACCGTCGGACATAATTTTATTACTAATCTAAAATTTTGAAAAATGAAAGAAACGCATTTTTTTAAAAACCAGTATGAACAAAGCCTGGAAGGCATGACCAGGTTATTGAATAAGGCAATTTTCGCGTATAATGTTTACAAACAATACCCTGGGCATGCCACCATTTTAATGAACAGCATTTTAGAGGTATGATAAAGGATGAAAGCCGCTATCTGCGCGGGCTGATTGAAGACAAGGCAAGCAAAGATTTATCAGAAATGCAATCCGGTAAACCGTACCTTGCGCCCGCAACCGTTCTAATTCCGACATTACAGGAGATAGGCAACCAATTAGGAGCATTTGCGGACAGCTGCCGAAGTGATCAGCAGAGGACAGCAAACCATTTTTTGAAACCAGTTGTAGATCCTAAATATTTGGACTTTGATCCAATTAGTGGCGAACCGGCATTTAGTGAAAGGGGAAAAAATGAAATAAAAGCCCTTTGCACCATACAGCTGAACAATCACAACCGGGAAATGCTGGAACTTATGACAAACCTGCAAACAGCCTGGGAAAAAGCGCAAGCATTTCAGAAAAAACATAATCTAAACCCTGCAACCGATAAGGCAGTCAAGTGATTCAAAAGCAAGCCACGCAATGCTATTAGTTGATAACGAAAGGCAACCTCCATTTTAACCCTTTATATTTCGCAAAATGAACTACCTGAAAAATTTGACATGAAATAGCCTTTGAACGGGCTATGAATAGAAACCAGGAAAAAAAATCCAGGGCTTGCCTGAATGGAAACTTAAGGCAAATTGTCCAAAGTATCGGATTATACTGATAAGAACAACGCCGGATTAATTACCTGTATAACTGACTTTTTAAAGTTTTCCGACTGGCCGACTGAACGGGCTGTTCATACTAACAAATATCTGGACAACGCGCCAAAGGTCACTTGCGACCTGATTGCCACTATCCGGGGGGTAAAAGTACATATCGAAGTAACAACCGACAGTTACCACCGGGCAAACCATGCAAGGGAAAAATACATTCAGAAGGTAAAAGATCAAAAGGGTTTATATATGCGGGTTACTTCATTCGCTGATTTCCTGGGACAATATGAACGACTAATGATTTTATCACAATCAAATGTGGCGAACTGATGACACCCTTACAACACCTGAAAGAATTGCACCTTCGGGAGAACAGGAATAAATACCCCAGCTTCCCGGAGTGCGCCAGGGTTGCACCGGCATACAATGACCGGGATGCAAACAGCCTTACAAAGTGTATTATAGACTTTCTCAAGTTAAAGGGCTGGCAGGCGGAAAGAATCAGCGTAACAGGCCGGTATATTGATAATACGCGTATTGTTACAGATGTTACAGGCAGGCAGCGCAGGATTGGATCAGGGCAATGGATTAAGGGCAGTATGCAGAAGGGATCAGCTGACATTGCAGCGGTGATCAAGGGAAAGGCTGTAAAAATTGAGGTTAAAATAGGGCGCGATAGGCAAAGCAAAGCGCAGAAGTTTTACCAGCAGCAAGTCGAGGCCGCCGGCGGGCTGTATTTCATTGCCAGCGGTTTTGATCAGTTTTTTACGTGGTATCAATCAATTGAAAAATGATAACAGAATCCAAATATTACTATTGTATTCCTGAGAAAGTTATGGAAGCCTTACCGGATCTTTTGTCACTTGCCAAAGAGGAAATTCCACACTTTAAAATATCATATTTAAAAGAGATATTAACCCTTATTGCCTTGCACCAAAGGAAAGACCAGGGGCAGGCGAACCTGAAGGCAGCCTATCTGAATAAACTTATACCAGCTTATCAGAATTATCTGAAATTTCTTATTGTCGTGGAAGTGATCCGGCGAGCCGGTCAATACATACCGGGGGAAATATCATATAGTTACACGTTCACCCCTGAATATATAAGCCGGTTTAAATATACGGCGGTTGATGATATGAACCTGGTAAACCGGATCAGGAAAAATAACCTCCGCAGGCACAACACGCACAAACACCCAGGGCAGGCAGCATATATCAGGAAAATGACCATAGATCCGAAAGCCTTTGGAGAGATACAGAACATAGTAACCATTGAAAAGCATAATGCAGCCCTATCCGCAGCCCTTAAGATCCAACAGGGCGACATTTACTACTCAGTTGATAACACGTCCAGGCGGTTTCATAGTAACCTCACCAACTTGCCAGAATCACTAAGGCAGTTTATCAGGATTAACGGTCACCAGCTGGCAAACATTGATATAAAAAACAGTCAACCGTATTTATCAATTATCCTTCTGAAAGATCCTGGCAAGGTTTCACAATTCGCAAAATCCAAAGAATTGTCTATGTTATTACAAACCTTACAAGGAATTGATTCAATGGATGTTACAATGTTCATTTACCTTACAATTAAGGGCAAGTTATATGAATATTTAACCGCAGATTGGATTTGCCCAGGATCGGAAAGAAGCTAAAAAGCAGTTATTCGTTATCATGTTTGCACCTGGCAGTTATTGGAGCAGGCAGCATGAAATATTTGAAAAGTGGTTTCCTTCCGTATATGAACGGTTTACCATTATCAAAGGCCATACCAGGGGCAACAAATTTGAATCTTTTAAAAGGCTGGCCATACTATTGCAAAGTGTGGAGGCTTTCCTGGTATTAGATACAATCCTTCCCCGGATTTATAAAGAACACCCGGACACCATTGCAGTAACCATACACGACAGCGTAATGACTTCCATAATGACAAATGACGTGGAAGCGGTGCGGGCAATTATGGAAAATGAACTGACAAATTTTGTAGGATTTGCACCGACTTTGAAAATTGAAAATAAAAAAAAGGTTTCAATTGATATTTTAATTGAATTATACAGGAGAATAAGGGAGGGAGAATATATAGATAACCAATACCATTACGATAATACAAACCTTGTAATGAATTGAAGTTTAAAATGTTGAAAGGGGTCATTTTGTCTAAAAAAGTCGCAAAAACAAAAAAAATGAATCTAAAGAACCTCACAAAAGCAATATCGGAATGTATACCCGGACAGGTCACCTATCTTAATGATTCAACTATAATCCTGAACGGCACAAAGGTTTCATTCTTTGGTAACCTGGCGCAATATAACAATACTTTATTCAGGGTTGATAGTGTTAAGCGCTTACTGTTAGAAGTATTTAACGCGGGGTTGCTTAACTGTTCAGGGGAAACCCTTACAACCATACAAAATAAGTATGTACAACTGGAAGGCGCAGGCTTTATTAAGAATAGAAAACGCGAAAGAAACAGCGGAATTGAAGTACACAAATAATAACTATCACAATGACCAATAAGAAAGCACGCAAGGCAATAGAGAAAAGGATCACAAGGCTATTAGAATCATTTGAAAGCAAACAGCAGATAAGATCCGATATTAACGACTGGTATAGTCATTATCTGCAATCTGTTGAATATAGAGAATTAAGACAACAGGCAAAGGATGATTCATTCTTTAGATATACTGAACTGATTGAATTCTTTAACTAATGACAATATACAACACATTGATAGACAGGTGGATAGGAGGGGCTATGAAGATCCTGGTTGCAGCCTCTTTTGTAATCGGCGATCTAAAGGCGTTTATACCCATGCAAATAGGAACTTTTATATTTATATAGATTATTGAATATATGCCAAAAAAGAAGCTACCAGCAGAAATAAAGCGAATACGCGGCACTTATCAGCCCTGCAGGGATAATTTGCCGAAGTTACCGGATAATTCCCTGGACAGGCTGCCTGATCCGCCGGAATATCTGACCGGGGAAGGATTGATTTACTACCAGCAGCAGGGAACACAATACTTAAAATTAGGGGTTTTAAACGCTTATCACTTGCCTTTGTTCGTTATGGCCTGCCTATATATTACCAGGCTGTCTGAGTATGCCAGGCAACTAAATAAAAACAAAGATTTAGACCTTACAGTCAAATATCAGCGATTATTCAATGATAGCGAAAAGAACCTTCGGTTATCATTGGCAGAATTAGGTTTAAGCCCTGCCAGCTGGCACAAAGTGGCAAAGGAAATAAAAAAAGAGCCAACAGAATTCGAGAAGTTTTTTAACAATAATAGGGAGGTCAAAAAATGAACAATTTGAACAGGTTATTTACGTCACAAATCAGGTCAATTTCCGAAAGTGACAGAACAGCTGAATTTATTATAAGTTCAGAAAGAAGGGATAGACACCGCACAATATTAGATATTGACGGCTGGATCTTAGATTCTTATTATAGAAATCCGGTTGTTGCATTTCAACACGATGCCTATGCCGATACCGGCAAGCCTGATCCGGATAGTATAATAGGAAAATCTGAGGTTTTTAAGGATTTTGCAAATAGGCTACTGATTGGCCGGGTAACATTTGAACCGAAGGAATTAAACCCATTAGCAAATAAAGTTTTTTTAAAGATCCTGAACGGCACACTACGGGCGGCAAGTGTGGGATTTTTGCCCCTTGAGCCGGGAAGGTGGGGCAAAGGTGACGAAGCCCAGAACGGAGCAAGAGCCACGTACTATTATGGCCGCAGGGAATTATTAGAATGGAGCATTGTATCAATACCCAGCAATTCAGATGCAACACTTCGCAGCCTGGACAGATTAGAACCGTTCACCGGGGATCAGGGCAAACAAATGACCGGGGAACAGGCCGCTAAATTAGTCGAATTAGAAATAAGGCTGGCCGAAGCCGGATTAAGACCCCGGAAAGTTACAGATCTTGAGAAATTCAACCTTTTAAAGCGTTTATCTGATACCGGACTATATAAGACCCGGACAAAGCGTTAAAGTGGCTTATATTTGAGATAATAGGGCAATTTAGGGATTTTTGGAACTTAATACCTGTTTATATGAATGAATCAGCAAAAGAAGCCAGGCGCAAATATTACAGGGAGTATAAAAGTAATATCAGCCCGGAGGCAAGGGAAGCATACAACCGATATAACAGAGAATGGAGGCGGAAAAATCCTGATAAGATCCGGCAGTATAATGTTACCTATTGGGAAAGGAAAGCAGCCCAGGGGAATGACCCTGAGAATTTACCCCAGCGAGTTAATCAATTAAAGGAACAGGGGCGAAGCCTTCGGGAAATAGGTCACCAATTGGGAATTTCTCACATGAAGGTTAAAAGGTTGTTACAAATTGTAACAGAAGCGTAACAGCATAGTAAAACCCGGTATAAAAGCCGGGTTTCTTGTTTCTGAATAGCGTATAAAAAGCAATACCATAATACTAAACACCTGTTACACCAATAAGAATCTTAAAAAATGAGTTTTGCAATCTTTTGGGAAACTGTCGGGAAAATCAGGCAAAATAAAAACCCTAAATAGCTAATTAATAGCATATTCAGGGTTTAAAATCGAGGTCTCTGGCGGATTTGAACCGCCGTACGCGGTTTTGCAGACCGCTGCCTAACCCCTCGGCCAAGAGACCATTTTCCATTTACTTTATCCTGGACAAGGGTAGTTAGCGGATTAAACCGCCGTACGCGGTTTTTCCCGATTGCATCGGGACTAACCCCTCGGCCAAGAGACCAATCATAACATAGCGCAAAGGTAAAAAATATTTCTGGTTTACAAATTTGGAGGAGGCTTATTAGTGCTTGCAGTCGTGCAGTCGTGCAGTCGTGCAGTCATGCAGTCTTGCAGTCGTGCGGTCTTGCAGGAAGGAAATCAGGGAGCAAAGTTCAATTGGTCTTCCTTTATAAAACCATCGGCAATTACAGTCTCTTTGAGATTATTGCGATCAACCACAACTGTTTTAAGCAAAACTGCCGGAATATCTTTGGTACCGTTACTCACCACATTGACCGCATTGGTGATCTTTTCCCCCTTCGCCAGCCTGACTGCCGTCTGTGCCGTTTCCTTCGCCAGGTTGCGGATCGACTTGTAAATGGTCATGCTTTGTGTCCCGTTGATAATGTTCTGGCACCCCCCTACGGAGGCATCCTGACCAGTTACTACCATATCCAGGGTGTCCAGCATCATTTCAAGGGCCATGATCGATCCGCCGGCCAGTTCATCGTTAGCGGCCAGAACAGCATCAATCCTGACTTTATTGCTTTCCAGGAAGGTTTGCATCTCATTGTAGGCATCGATGGCATTCCAGGTGGACAGGTGCTTTTGCAGAACAATTTTAATATCTCCCTTCTCCACATATGGCTTGAGCACTTCCTGCTGTCCCTGCATAAAAAGGATGGAATTGAAATCGGATGTGGGTCCGCCCAGCAATACATAGTTGCCTTTTGGACGGAGATTCACTGCATATTGTGCCTGCTGCCGGCCGACATCTTCATTAAAGAAAGAAAAGTAATAATCCACATTGGCATTTTTCAGCATACGATCATACGCAATCACCATTATACCTGCCTCGTGCGCTTCCTCAACCAGGGGTGCCCAGTTATCAGTACTGGCAGGAAATATGATTAACACCTGGATGCCAGAGGCAATCAGTTTCCTGACCTGTTCCACCTGTTGAGCTGCATCGCCGTATGCATATTCAAACAAGACTTCAGCTCCGAGAGCGGTAGCTGCATCCTGGAAGAATTGGGGTTCCTGACTCCAGCGGTCGGAGGAAAAATCCCCCACGCTAAAGCCGATTTTTACAGGATCATTGTTACAGGCTGTTATCACAAGAACAACCAGCAACACCAGCATCAAAGGCCTATTATTCATAACAAGCGGTTTTTCAGGTTTTAATTCTCTAATTTAAGGGTAATTGGACAAAATTATTCCGGAAACCACAAAAAGAATTACTAACGACATATTTTCTTAACTTGTACTGCTAAAGCTGAATCCTATGAATGAAATCATTACAGCGGTAATATTTATTGCAGGACCGGTAATGCTGTTATACGGATGCAAAAAATCATCCTGGCTGAACCAGTTCGGGGCAGTAGGATTGGCCTATGTGCTGGGTATTATACTGGCCAATACCGGACTGATAACGCCAGAAATGAAACCGCTGCAGGACAACATCAGTTCGTTTACTATAGCGCTGGCCCTACCGCTGCTGCTGTTTTCAATCAATATCAGGCAATGGTCGCGACTGGCTTTTAAAACCATTGCAGCTGTATTTTTGGGGATCTTGTCCGTTTTGCTGATCATTACCATCGGGAATTACTTCCTGCAGGATAAAATTGCTGAATGCTGGAAGGTTTCCGGACTTATGGTAGGCGTGTATATCGGTGCAACAGCCAATATGGCCGCTATTATGCAAGCCTTGCAGGTGGATTCTGAGACTTTCATCCTGGTTAACGCCTACGATATTCTGATTTGCATTGCCTATTTCTTTTTCCTTATTACCCGGGCGCAGAAGGTCATCGGGCGCATTCTGCCTCCGTTTAAGAAGCCTGATATACCGGTCAGACCCGACTATGAAGTGGATGACTTCGACGGCTGGGATGCTTATAGGGGAATCCATAAAAAGGACGTGGCGGTGCCCCTGTTCCTGGCTGTGTTGTTGTCCGGCGTTATCGTTGTGTTATCCTTCTTCCTGAAAGATCTTTTCCCGGCGGACTTTCAGACTGCAGGCACCATCATCTCCATTACTGCACTATCCATCCTGATGTCCCTCATCCCTGCGGTCAACCGTATCCGGAAGACCTTCCAGAGCGGGATGTACCTGATCGTAATCTTTTGCATCGTGGTTGGTTCGATGGCTGATTTCAGCATGTTTACCACCAAATCGCTTTACCTGGCTGCTTTCGTTGCACTGGTGGTTTTTGGTTCCCTGGTCTTCCAGGTGTTGTTCTCCAAGCTTTTCAAGATCGATACCGATACCACAATCATTGCTTCCACGGCGTTCATTTTTTCGGCGCCGTTTGTGCCCACGGTTGCCAATGCACTTCACAACAAAGAGATCATTCTGTCCGGCATCACTATCGGGATCATCGGTTATGCCACGGGGAATTTTCTGGGGATCACACTGGCGTATTTTTTGAGATAGTGATTGAATATCGAACAAGGAACACCGATTTAAGAATTTCGAAGTGAAGCACTTCATCATTCATTATTCGATGTTCCTTGTTCGGTGTTTTCTAATTCTTCTCAAATTTCTTCAAACACCTCGGGCACAAACAATCCGTATAGGTATTCATAATGATATTCAATTCCTTGCGGTGGATCCTGACTTTTTCACACCAGCAGTCCTGATCACCCAGGCAGGAAAAAAACCTTCCGCAGGCCGGACAGTGCTTCCGTGTTCCTTTTGCTTTTGTCATCGGGTAAGTACAACACTAAACTTGCTCATATTGCCTCCGATGGCCGGGTTTAGCTTGGAAACCGTGACCTTTACCGAAGTGATGTGGTCAGAGACCGTATACACTGCTTTGATGATCCTCAATGCAAGATTCTCAAGCAACCGGGAGGGATTCTCCATTTCTTTTTTTACCAGTTCATATACCTTGCTATAATCCACTGCGCAATCAAGCGAATCAGATTCTGCTGCCTTGCTCAGGTCGGTGTCTATTGCCAGATCAACGCTGAATTTTCCGCCAATGGTCTGTTCTTCGTCATAATGACCATGGTATGCATAGAATTCCATGTTTTCAAGTATAAGCTGTCCCATAGGATTTTTATCAAATTAAAAATACATGGCTTCGACTTTGCTCAGTCTGACATTCCAGAAACATTGTCAGACGGAGTTTAGCCATAGTGTATTAATCAGGCAATGAAATGAATTCTCTTTGCAAAAATAATCTTTTCAGGTCAATGATATCCGTGGGCATAATTTTTTACTTTTGCTGATCTGGGGCAAATGAATGCCGGTAATTTTTATTCATATATGGAAAGCGCTGAGAACATCAAACCACTGAATTTTATTGAAGAAATAGTAGAAGAAGATCTCCGGAACGGGAAAAACGGCAACCGCATCCATACCAGGTTTCCGCCCGAACCCAACGGATACCTGCATATAGGCCATGCCAAGGCGATCTGCCTGAGTTTCGGCATCGCACAACGATACAATGGAAAGTGCAACCTCAGGTTTGACGATACCAACCCTGTAACGGAGGATGTGGAGTACGTGGATTCCATTATGGAAGATATCCGTTGGCTGGGTTTCTCCTGGGAAGGTAAGGCTCATTATGCATCCGATTATTTTTATCAGCTCTTTGACTGGGCGGTAATGCTGATCCGGATGGGAAAGGCTTATGTGGATGAGACCAGTGCCGAGGAGATCTCGGCTGAACGTGGCGTACCTACCCAGCCGGGCAAGGAAAGCTCGTGGCGGAACCGTTCGGTTGATGAAAACCTCGATCTCTTTATGCGGATGAAGAACGGTGAATTCCCTGACGGAACCAAGGTGTTGCGGGCCAAAATTGACATGGCTTCACCGAACATGCATATGCGTGACCCGGTGCTTTACCGGATCAAACATGCCTACCACCATCGTACGGGCGACAAATGGTGCATTTACCCCATGTACGACTGGGCACACGGCCAGTCAGACTATATCGAGGGAATTACGCATTCGCTTTGCACGCTGGAGTTTGAGGTGCACAGGCCGTTATATGACTGGTGTCTCGACCAGATTGCGGGTAACAGCAATAGACCCCGGCAGATTGAATTCGCCAGGCTCAACCTGAATTATACGATCATGAGCAAGCGCCGGCTGCTGCAACTGGTGAACGAGGGATATGTAAGCGGCTGGGATGATCCCCGGATGCCCACTATTTGCGGTTTGAGGAGAAGAGGCTATACACCCGAAGCCCTAAGGAATTTTGCCGAAGCAGTGGGCATCGCCAAGCGTGAAAATGTCATTGAACTTACCTTCCTGGAGCATTGCTTGCGCGAGAACCTGAACAAGATCGCCCGTCGTGTGATGGTGGTTACCAGTCCGATGAAGGTATTGATTGAAAACTACCCCGAAGGTCAGGTGGAGATCATGCAGGCGGAGAACAATCCTGAAGATGCGCTTGCCGGAACACGTGATATGCCATTTTCACGGGAGCTTTTTATTGAACAGGATGATTTCATGGAAAATCCGCCGCACAAATTCTTCCGGCTTTCCCCCGGCAACGAGGTACGGCTGAAAAACGGCTATATCATCCGTTGCACCGGTGTGGATAAGGATCCCGCCACCGGGGAGATCACCCAAGTTCGATGCACGTATGATCCGCTTACCCGCAGTGGCCTTGAAGGAGCCAACAGGAAAGTCAAAGCTACCATCCACTGGGTTTCTGCTGCACATGCACTGGATGTTGAAGTAAGACTGTACGATCGTCTGTTTACTAAAGCTGATCCCGACGAAGTAGAGGAGGGGAAGGACTGGAAATCAAACCTGAATCCCGATTCGCTGCGCATCATTACAGCCAAGGCTGAACCTGCCGTTGCCAGCGCCCTGCCTGAGGAAAAATACCAGTTCCAGCGTACCGGGTATTTCTGCGTGGATAAAGATTCAACTGCTGCAAAGCTGGTTTTTAACCGTACGGTAACACTGAAGGATGACTGGGCGAAGATCGCAGGAAAGCAGTGACGGGGGACGAAGGACAAGGGACAAGGGACGAGGGACAAGGGACGAGGGATAAGTGAAAAATGAAAAGTGAATAGTGAAAAGTGAATAGTGAAAAAAGCGACAAAGCGATAACCCAAAACAATCATAACAATCACAACAACCACAACCTACAACAGAAAACTTTCCTCACACTAATTCTCCGTAAAATTTTGAAATCCGCAATATCCTTTCTACTTTTGCCTCTCTTTTTTAAGAATTAAACGCTGCCCTTTAGTGTAATTGGTTAACACGTCTGACTCTGGATCAGAAGAGTCTAGGTTCGAGTCCTAGAAGGGCAACCAGTAAGAACAGTTAAACTTTTATAACCGCCTTAAATCAATGAATTTTAGGCGGTTTTGTTTTTAGACAATCCTGAAATTTGCGAAAAAACCTGGTATTTAGGGGGAAAAATCGAGACCTAATTGGCGATCTTAAGATAATGGTCTCGATTGAGGCTTAAGTGCCTCATCTTTTGCAGCTTTCTGCAGTGTTTTGCACCTTTAAACCTAAGTTATTATTTTCTAATTACTGTGCTGCAAAGTATATATTCCACCAATTGGAGATTGTGGTGCAATGTTGGAACTTAAAAGTTCAAGTTCAAGAACACTACCATCGAATGTTTCCCAATTATTAATTTGATATACGAATTTCCCGTTTAAAAATTTATAGAATTATTTAATAATGTATAATCTCGTCATAAGTGGCTAATGGTGGGTTGCCCCGATGGTCACATAATCCAAGAGTTGTTGTAGTTAAATCAATAAGACTAATTTGAATATAATTGTAATTGGAATCCAAAGCAACAAGTTCCTGCTCTGTATCATAAACATAATCATTAAATGTCAATGATACAAAATTCCAATCACCAACCAAATCCTGTGCGTTTACTGTATCAGGTATAATGGTGTCATCGTCTTTGCTGCAACTGAAACTCATAAGGGTCATTGCTACTAAAATCATTGCGAGATAAGTAATTCTTTTCATATTAATATTCTTAAATGCCTGTTTTACTTTATGTTATTATTACGATAATATTGAAATATGGTTTCAAAGACGACTTCTTTGTGACGAAGACATAAAAAACACTGCATTTGGTTTCTGCAGGGCAACAATAGAACCAAAAATGACTTTTAAGAAAGTACATTCATAAATATAAAAGCCTGACCCCAAAAAAACTTTGAGGTTTTTTGGACTCCAGTCTTTTTTGTCCTTATACGGCGACAAACTATTTACACAAAATTCTTTTCAATACCTGTAAATCACCTATTTTCTTGACTTTTGCTTTAAAATGTAGTAACTTATATTTTTCTATTATTAATATAGCCAGACCATGAAAAAGACACCCTCCCTTTTAATGCTCCTCAGCATTATGCTAATCAGCCTGACTCAAAGCTGTAAATATGATGGGAATAAGGTTGTGGCCAACCCATCAACAATAATTGAGGATACCGTTAAAAAACCCAAGGAAAAAATTTATGAACCAAAGGAAAAAGTAGAAATCTACCTGGCCTCGATCAAACAAAAGGGGGGAGACGGGGAAATTTCCTATCACCTTGCCATGTTTGATGCAAACGGTGATTATGCTGTCGATTCCCTGATAACTATGGTCTTTCCAATAAAAGGGAAGCCTGAGCATATCAAATGGAAAAAGATCCACGATGGTGGAATAAGGGAAATTAAAGAAATTAAATACGTGGGAACGGATGAGCCTATAATTTTTAGAAAAGGGATGATCAATAAAGTTGATGACGAATGGGATCTTGAAATACCGATAAATATTCATGAATTAATTGGCGATACGACAAGAACCGAAAAATACATCATTATATACGTACCTGAAGATAATGTTGAAATAACAGTAGAGATTGATCCGTACTTGCGGGTTCCGCCAAAATCTCCTGGCAGTTAACAAAATGAGCTATCGGTTTTTCCCGGCCTTCTGCATTGCCTTAATGCTGATGACAGGTTCGCTGAGCGCAGACAATGGTTCACCGACGGATAGTTTATTGCATATACTGAACAACAACCTGGTAAAGGATGATACGGCAAAATACAGGCTTTTATGCAGGATCCTCGAAAGCACAGATGATGCTGAAATCTTGTTAAAATACTGTGATCAGGCCATAACACTTGCTGAGAAGCTGAGTTTAAACCCTACCATACCTCTTGTTTTCAAGGGAAGGGGTTACCTGAATTCCGGGGAACTTGCCCTGGCTCTTGAATCTTTTATACGGGCCGCCAATCTATACAGATCAGCAAATGACAACATGGGCCTGGCTGCGGTATATATGGATATGTCCGAAGCATACAACCAGCTGGAGTATTTTTCAAATGCTAGGTATTATCTCAGAAATGCCGTTGATATATACAAACAGGAAAAGGATTCCTTTTACATGGCATATGCATTTCTGAATTTAGGGTACATTCATTACCGTATGGGCCAATACGATACCACCCTGATCTTTAGCAACACGGCAGGTGAGATTTTCCAGAAGATGGAATACCCGATGGGATATGCGTATTGCCTGGGGAATTCGGGATTGGCATATTTCAAGATGTCGGCGCTTCAAAAAGCTGAGGAAAATCTTCTCCGTGCCATTGAAATTCTCACCAGGGAAGGCGATGAACGAGCCATCACAGAATATATGATCGGATATGCCGGTGTTCTTCAGCAAACAGGTGATCTTAAAAAAGCTTTGGCTTATGCGACCAGAAGTTTTAACATGGCGGTAAATAAAGGTCTGAAGGAATATGAAAGAGATGCAGCCTTGCGCTTATCTGAATTATACAAGGTTTCCGGCCGGTATGACAGTGCCTATTTTTATCAGACGCTATATTTGGTTGCCGATGACAGTATTAAAAGCGATAAGAATATCCAGAGAATGGCAGATCAGCGTACTGCATTTGAAGTGTCAAAGAAGCAAGCAGAGGTGGATGCATTGGAAAAGAAGAAGTTAATTCAGCTGATCGTTATCCTGGGGCTGACGCTCATTCTGTTACTGGCCGTGGGACTCATCATGATGTATTACTACAGCCTGAAACGGTCACAAAAGCTGACCGCTGCTCTGGATGAGCGACGCATATTATTGGAAAAGCAGAGCATAAAACTGAAAGAACACCAGGAAGAACTGTTGCAGCAAAAGGAAGAACTGCAGTCGACCCTTGAAAACCTTCAGAAAACACAGGGGCAGCTTGTTGAATCAGAAAAAATGGCTGCCATTGGCGGACTGGTGGCAGGGGTGGCGCATGAGATCAATACGCCTGTAGGTATTGGTATTACCGCTATCAGCAGTCTTCAGGAAGATATTCAAAGAATGGCCGGGTTGTATGAAAAAGAAGAAATCAGCAGGAAAGACTTCATGGAATTTATTCAGTCATCAGGCGATGTATCGAAACTGATCCAGAAGAACCTGGAACGCACTGCTTCTCTTGTCCAGAGTTTTAAGCAGGTGTCGGCTGACCAGATAACGGAACAGCAACGCGTATTTGCTTTAAAGGAATATCTCAACGATATATTGGTCAGTCTGTGCCCGAAATTCAGGGAAAAGAAAATAGAATTCAACATAGCATGTGATGATGAGTTGCAGTTGAATTCCTATCCCGGTGTTTATGCCCAGATATTCACCAATTTGTTATTAAACAGCCTGCAGCACGGATTTTATAAAAAGGATGTCGGCATCATTGGCATTAAAGCAGATATAAACAAGGACATGCTGATAATCAGGTACACTGATGACGGTGCAGGAATCAGCAAAAAGGACCTGCCCCATATCTTTGAGCCTTTCTATACTTCAGACCAGCACAGGGGCACCGGATTGGGTTTGAATATCGTCTACAACCTTGTCAAGCAGAAACTACATGGTACCATAACCTGTGAAAGTGAACCGGGTAAAGGGGTGTTATTCAGGATTGAGGTGCCGGTGAAGTGAAAAATCAATACGGTGAACACATAGAGACTTATTCTGACGGTTTGCCCGCCTGTGGATGCATTTTGACCGGTCAAACTGGGCCGGTCACCGAAAACTGATTCCCCAATAATTGTAACAAAACTATATTTATCATCACTAAATATTAAACCAGTAAAACTCAAATCAAATGAAAAAGATCTTTTTTGCTGCCCTTTTTGCTTTAACGGGGGTTTCATTTTTTGCGCAAAATACCGTTGACCTCAAGCTGAACCTGGAAAAGAACAAAGTCTACAGGTTCAGGTCTACATCCGAACAAGCTATCTCGCAAACCTTAAACGGGGTCCAGCAGAACACAGCCGTCAATTCTGTTTATGTTGCCTCCATCAAGATGGTGGAATCCACGCCTGATTTTATTGTGGCAGAAGTACGGTTTGATACCATCCAAACCATCACGAATGCAATGGGGAAAGTTACTGCCATGCAATCTTCGAATGAAGGCAACATCAGTTCATCCGATATGTCGGAGGTTTTGTCCTGTATCTTGAACCGTCTGAGCAGGAATTCGCTTTACGTGAAAATGGACTATGCGGGTAAGGTAATTGAACTGATCAATTCGAAAATGCTATCGGGTATCCTGTTGAAAGACACCGCTTCCATTACCGGTTCGACGGCTTCTGTTACCAAAGCGCAGGTTGTGGGTATGGTAAATGAAAAAGCCTTAAAGACCATGGCCGAAATGTTTACCGGGAATCTCCCGGGCAGGCAGGTTCGTATCGGGGATACCTGGACATTAACGATAAACACCAATTCGGGTGGAATGTCACTCGATATCATCACCAGCTACAAACTTGGCAATATTAACGGGAGCAATGCCGGCATCTCTGCCGAATCAAATATCCAGCCTTCTGCCGATGCTGCCCCAATGAACTATGGCGGAGCAACGATAACCTATGATAATCTGAATGGACTGGGAAAAACTGAAATGGTGGTGGACAGCAAGACAGGCCTTGTGATCGAAAGCTCCTCAAAGACCCGCATAGCAGGAAATCTGCATATCAGCGTACAGAATAACATCATCGAGCTCCCCATGGAAATCGACGGCGAATCGAAAGTGATCGCAGTTCCCTAAATTCTCCAGATGAATTTAATCTTAAACACAAAATATTCCATGAAAAGAATACCGTTCCTGTTTCTCCTGTTGATATCCGTAATACTTCAGGCCCAAAACATCAGGGGAAAAGTATGTGTGGAAATGGACAAATCACCGGCGCAGTTTGCTTCGGTGGGGCTGATGCAAGTGACTGATTCGAGTATTGTTACGGGCGTGATTACGCTGACCGACGGGACTTATGCGTTTGAAAATGTAAAGCCGGGTGACTATTTCATTAAAGTCAGCTTTGTAGGCTATACGGCTGCTGACAAACAGGTGGAAGTCACCCACAACAGCGGTGATATCCAGGTCGATACCATCTATCTTGTCGAAGCTGCCACCAGCCTCGAAGAGGTAACCGTTACGGCCGAACGCCTGAAGGGGAAGGAACTGGTGGACCGGACCATCTATGCCATTCCTTCACAGGTTGCCAAAGTATCCAATAACGGGTATGACCTGCTGAAGAAAATTCCCCAGGTAAATGTCGATTTCCAGAACAATGTCACCCTTAACGGCAGCAACAACTTTATTATACAGGTTGACGGAAGACAGCGTGACAAGGAGTTTCTGGCCAAGCTTCTGCCTTCTGATATTGAGAGCATCGAGATCATTAACAATCCATCCGGAAAATATGAAGGCAATATTGACGGTGTGATCAACGTCATCCTTAAAAAGGAGGCACGGTATGGCATGAACGGTAATGCAAGCCTGTATGTTAAACCCATCAACAAACTGACAGCTACGGGCTCTGCAAGCCTCGACTATTCGGCAGGTAAAATAACATACTATATAACCGCCTACACCTTTACACAGAACCTCAGCATTTCTTCTACAACAACGAACCATTTCTTCTGGAACGATTCAACAAGTTATACGCAGGGAGATGGCGATCTGACGGTAACAAGCTCTTCCGTAAACTCTGGCTTTGATTACTACATGAATGACCGGAACAGTCTCAGCTTCAACATCAATTACCGACCCATCCACCAGAAGGTTGATATGCTGAGTAATACCGATCTCAGTACCGACGGCATCCTGGTGGGCAATTATACTTCACTGACCAATAATAATCTGAAAAGCGGCGAAGGGAATGTTTCTCTTTTCTATAAGAAGACCTTTAAAAAAGCTGTCCAGGAATTCACGACCGACATCAACTACTATACTTTCAATTCAACAGAAGGGAACGATTTCACCAATACCAATTACCGGACAGGATCTGAAGAGCCTGTCAGCACCATCTCCCGGATGGAGGATAACCTCAACCAGCGGGATTACCTTTCAGCCAAGTTCAACTATGTCCAGCCCCTGGGCATGTCCGCCAAACTTGAAGCAGGTTATCAGGCCTATTATCAGAAAATGAGGTATGAATTCCGGGTAAACGATCAGGAGACGGATAACAATTTTCTTTATGCAGAGCTGCGGAATTCACTTTACGGGGGATTCACCCTGAATATGAAGAAATTCGGTTTCCAGGCTATCCTGAGGATGGAAAACAGCGACATCGACGCCGATTCCGTTACCGAACCCAATTATACCTGTCTGCTGCCGTCCGCGAACTTCCAATATAAAATATCTGCCACGCACAACCTGAAACTGACCTATAACCGCCGTATCAACAGGCCCACCATATATGACCTCGATCCGTATTACAAGGTAGGTCAGAATTACGATATATCACAGGGTAATCCCGATCTCAAACCTGAATACCGCGACAGGTTGCAACTCACGTATACCTGGAACTTCGGCAATAACTATTTCTCGCCGAGCCTATACTATGAAGCTTTATCGAACAAGATCAGCCGCGGTTACGTTGGCATCATGTCAACAACCGACAGCATCATGACGACTTTTTCAAAACCATTTAACCTGCTGAATGGATATGAGTTCGGCGGAGCCGTCAATGCCATGCTCTGGTTCTTCAACATCAATGCGCGGATCTACAAAGGGCATTATGATGCCTACTCGGGAGACTCATATTATATCGCCGCAAGGGACTATTTTTCGTATACCCTGACTAGCTACGTCTACCACAACCTCGACAAGAAAAAAACATGGAATGCATACGCGTTTGTCAGCTATAACGGGGTAAGTGTGGATGCTCAATCGAAGACCTACAGCATTCCATTCTACGGGTTTGGGGCACAAAAGCAGATCAAGGATCATAACATCGGATTTTTCTGGTTGCTGCCGTTTTCGACAAATATTAAATTCCAACGCACTGTAACGGAAACACCGAGTTATTCGATGGAAAATGTGATCGGTTTTGATGTCTCCTATTACATCCAGTTCATGTATTCCTACAAGTTCAACAAGGGGAAAAATGTAAAGAAAATTGACCGGAAGGTTGAGGTGGAGAGCGACAGCAAGACGCAGGGGATTGGAAATTGAAACGTGACTGGTGACTGGTGACTGGGGAGATTTTATATTATTAGGGCAAGGAGGCTATTTCTTTAATTTCTTCCCATAGTTTTTCATAAGACATTGCCGCCCTGGACAAAGGCTGGGAAAAGGCCACGGGTTTTCGTGCTTCACTCATTTTTTCAATATCCGACAGGTAGGGAATGAAATTGTTGCACAAATGAGGCAGTCTGCTCTGCAGGTCGGGTATACAATCCCTGTGAAGCTTTCTGCGCAGGTCCACCATCGAAAAAAACGGAATGATCCGCGTGGGCCTGAATCCTTTTTGATCAACAAAGTGGATGATCTGCTTATAGGACCGGATAGAAAGCCTGGATGGAATAATGGGTATCAGAATATGATCCGCCGCATAAAATATATTCTCCGCAAGCATGGAAATACCCGGAGGGCAATCCAGAAATACGAGATCAAAGGCATCCCTAATTTCAGCCAGCGTATTATAAAGCCGATGCCTGGCCTTGCTTTTGCCGGTAAAGTAAAAATCTATATTGCGTAAAGAAAAATCCGAAGGTATGATCTGAAGGTTGCTGTATGATGTCTTGATGACATAGTCAGAAAGTCTTTCCTTGCCCTTGATCAATCCCTTCAACCTAAGCCCGGTCTCTTTCCTGTGCAAACAGTATGTACTGGCACCCTGGGGGTCCAAATCCCAAAGCAGGGTCTTAAGAGAGGAAACTGCAGACAAATAGGCAAAATTAACAGCGGCAGCTGTTTTACCAACCCCTCCCTTTACATTATATAAAGCGATGATTTTCAATCTTTATAATTACATCAGAGGGACATGCGGTTTTTTTTATAAGATGGGTTCTATTGCTTCACGGACTTAACGATATTCTTTTTGGCTTTAACGGGTTGCGAGGTTTTGGACGGGGTCACTTTTTTTTGTTTTATTTCCGGTTTGACTTTTTTTTCAGCCTTTTTATCTTTTTTTTGAGCTTTTTTTATTTCCTGGCTGCCTTTTTTAAGTTTTTTAACCCCGGCCTTCAATTCTTTTTTCCTTGTTTTCAAGGCATCCTTTAGATTTTGTACATCTTTCTGCAAACCAACGGTGGCCTTAAGATCTGATTCCAAAGACTGCAGTTTTACCTGCGTTTGCCCGGTTTGTGTGTTTCCTTTCTTTTTATTGATGGATTTAATAAGATTGATAATGGCATTGAGTTTGTTTTCAATAGATTTGTTTTTCATATAATAGAATTTAAAAAATTTAGCCTTAAATTAGTTGTTTTACTTGGAAAATCAAAGTAACAGCAGGAGTTAGTATTTTTAATTATTTTTAGAAATAATACATTCATCATGAAAAACTATCGATTTTTCTCTTTATCAGGAAGACTATCGGGCTGCCTGACTATAGCCATTTTGCTTCTTATGGTTGCACCGCTGAATGGATTCAGTCGAAATGCAAGGTTGGCGGACCAATCCATTATCGGCCGCTGGGATCTCACTGTTGATATGGGAGGCCAGTCGGTTCCCTCATGGCTGGAAGTTAAGCTTTCCGGATTAAGCACCCTGGTTGGATATTTTGTCGGTGAGGACGGAAGTGCGCGACCCATCTCAAAAGTTACATTTGAAGCGGGAAAGGTTAGCTTCAGCATTCCGCCCCAATGGCAAATTGGTAAGGATATCATTTTCGAAGGAGAATTGGATAATGAAAGACTCTCAGGCTTCATTACCAATAGCATGGGTGTAAAACATTCCTTTACAGGCGAAAGGGCACCACTGTTGAAAAGAACAAGTCCACCGGAATGGGGGAAGCCGATAACCATTTTTAACGGAAAAAACCTGGATGGCTGGTATCCCCAAAAGTCAGTAGAACCAGTGGGTGGTTGAGAACGGCATTCTTAAAAGCCCGAAAGCCGGGTCAAATTTAATCACCAACCAGAAATTCGAGGATTTTAAACTGCATATTGAATTCCGATACCCTGCTGAAGGTAACAGCGGCGTATATCTGAGAGGGAGGTATGAATTGCAGATCGTCGACAGCAAGGGGCAGGAACCTACTTCTGTTTATTTCGGCGGGATCTATGGCTTTCTGACGCCCAATGAGGATGTCGCAAAAGCTCCTGGTGAGTGGCAGAGCTACGACGTTACCCTGGTCGGACGGCGCATTACCGTGGTGGCTAACGGAAAAACCATTATCTGCGACCAGATCATTCCCGGAATTACCGGCGGGGCCATGGACAGTAGAGAAGGAGAACCCGGCCCGATCCTGCTGCAGGGGGATCATGGTTCTATTGAATTCAGGAACATTGTTATTACTCCGGCGAAATAACCGTATAAAAGCTATTAAAAAGCGCTTGATTTTCAGGCGCTCTTTAATTGCATTGCCATTGTAAGCTATCATGTAGTTTACTTAACCGCGTTTTGAAATACTACAAAAATGACGCATGCTGACAGTTTATACCGGATAATAATGAAACAGGTTTACTTAACCATGTTATTGCTGACCGGATTAACCCTGCAAATGGCGGCGCAGGAAATTGAGCTCACACAAAGCAGGATGGATGTCAATCCGAGCACTACCAAAATGCATAAAATCTTTGCACATGACCAGGATTACTTTTATGTGATTAAATTCTACGCCAACCAGTATTATCTGCAGAAACTGGATCGAAACATGGATCCCCTCCTGGAAGAGCCAGTAAAACTGCATAAGGGGATCAACACCTTTCAGCTGGAATCCGTCATCCATTTCCATGGCGAACTCTATGTCTTCTTTTCCTTCACCCGGATCAATGAAATCGTTCTCTACTACCAGAAGATCGATAAAAATACCATGAAGCCCTTTACAGCACCTGTTGAACTCACCACCATACATACCATCAAGGGCGCCTGGGCCAGTTTTTTCTTTTCTCTTTCCCACCGCGAAACGAAACTCCTCATCGCCTGCCGGACCAAACTTACGTGGCGAAGGGATCAGTATAACGAATATTATGTATATGACGAAGGTCTCAGCCTGGCATGGAAAAGGAAAGACACTTATGAATTCCAGGGACAGGGGCCCAGAGATAATATATATGTGGTTGATGATATTGGAAATGTGTCCATCCTGAGTCTTCTGAAACAGGAGAACATTATCTCTCTCGTCAGGAAGTACCGGAACCTTTATACCATTTATCGGTACACCCATGAGGGGAATGATTTCATGGAGTATCCCGTCACGCTTGAAAAAACATATATACGCGACATCAATATCATCGCCGGAGAACAGGGTGAGCTCTATTGCGCAGGTCTGTATTCGGAAAGCTTTGATGTGGGGGTCAGGGGAACCTTTTACTTTATGATCGATCCGGCCACCGGCAGGATCTACGACCGTACCCTGAACCCGTTTGATAACGCCCTGCTTGCCCAGGCCAAAGCAAATAAGGAACCTATGCTACAAAATGCGGAACTGGTCAATTACAATGTTACAGATATGGTATTGCGCAGCAACGGCAGAATTTTCCTCATCGCCGAACAGGTTTTCGATCAAACCCAGAACACCTATAACAACTTGATTGTTATGTGTTATGACACCAACGGCAGCTTGTACTGGACCCGTATGGTGGAAAAGAGGCAGGATTTCAATTACAGGACAGTGATCTTGGGCGTTGACGAGCTCGCTGACTACCGGGATTATCTTATCGGTACCGGTTTTATCAGTCCTAATGTTGAAAACTATTGTTCCTACGCCTTGATGGCTCCATGGGATGAAACCAGCATCATATTGTTTTTCAATGATAATAAGAAGAATCTGGAGCAAAGCGGAATGAAGAAGCGTTTTAACCAGCCCAAAAAGTCGTATTTGCTGGCTGTTTCCATTGACGAATACGGCAATATCACGCGGAAACCCCTGACGAGCTGGACAAAAATGTCTAACTTTCCTGAACCTATGCGGTTCTATGATACCTACCGTGGAACCCTTGTGATACCGGCATTCCGGTACCGAAAATGCAATTATCTGCGCATCACTGCCGACTTTTAAACTGTTTTTCAGGCAAAAAGATTTTCCCGGACGAAACCCTTAACCTATAAAAACAGTATATTTAAAACAGTTGTCTTAATGACTGTTTAATCAGATACCTTCATTTACCTGATGCGATCCTGCCGGTTAACCGAAATATTTTTCCTGTTGTTCCTCCCGGCAATCACATTTCCGGCGGAACCTGCCGCTGTAGTGAAAAAATTTTCCAGATTTTGCGAATATAAGGATGGCCGTCTTTTTCAAACCGATTCGGTAGTCATTCAAATATTAAACCGTAACGGTGAGGCATCCTGCAATATCGGGATTCCATTCAGCAAGGGTAGCCCTATCACCGGCTTTAAAGCCTGGATTGAGGACCGGGAAGGTCATTTGGTCAGGGAGATCAAAAGGCAGGATTATACCGATCTGAGTGCCATTGCAGATTATTCCCTTTATGAGGATGATTTTGTACGCAGGTTTACCTTAAAGCACAATGAATATCCCTATGCCATCTGTTATACTTATACGGTAGCGGCCAGGCAGTTTCTGACCATTACCAGCTGGTCTCCGGCCATCCGTGCAACAATACCCACCGAGCAAGCCAGGCTGGTCTTGAAATGCCCTAAGGATTATCTGGTCAATATCCGGGAAAAGGAAATTGAGCCACCGCAGGTTCATGAGACCGGATCAGATATTGTCCGCATCTGGAATGCCACTTATGACGGATCGCTTGCGGACGAAATTTTTAGTCCGCCACTGGAAGAATGTTTGCCCGGTGTTGCGATAGTGCCATTGCACTTCCTTTACGGACAAGCAGGCAGCACAACCGATTGGAAATCCTTTGGCAACTGGCAGGCGGATCTGATACAGGGACTTACAATGCTTCCGGAAAGTGAAAAGCAGAAGATCTCACTGCTCATCGGTGATAAAAAGGATAAAAGGGAGGTGGTTAAGGTCCTTTACCATTACTTGCAGGACAATACCCGGTATATCAATGTCTCCATCGATATAGGAGGTTTTAAGCCTTATCCGGCAGTTTATGTTGCGATGAACCGTTATGGCGACTGCAAAGCGCTGACAAATTATATGATGGCGCTTCTGGAATATGCCGGTATTAAATCGCACTACACGCTGGTTTACCTGGGTACACAGCCGGGTGAACTGGTCACATCCCTTCCTTCTCCCCAGTTTAACCATGCCATCCTGGCTGTCCCCTTAAACAGGGATACCCTGTGGCTTGAAAATACAAATAACACCGCTCCGTTTGGCTATACAGGAACTTCAATCCAGAACCGGAAAGCCCTGCTGGTAGAAAAAGGGAATAGCAGGCTGGTCAGCATACCATCACTCGATCAACAGGATGTAAGGGGATCACGGCACATGGAATTTGATATCGATATCAACGGGAATGCCAAAACCAACCTGCGTTTTCAATTCAGGGGCTATTACTTTGAACTTTATAATTCCCTTATTACACAATACAGCCAGGAAATTCAGAACACCTATGTTCATGACCACCTTCCCTTTTCATCCTTTGAAATGGAAGCATGGAAGATCACCAGGAAACACCGCGATGCCCGCCAGTTGGTGCTGGATGCCATGATTTCTATACCGAAGGTGCTAAAGCCAGCAGGCAATGATCATTACATTGCCTTGCAGCCAGCTGAAATTCCGGCTTTCGAGCCTCCGGGCAAACGGCAGCTCCCGGTGCAATTGCCCTACCCGGTGACTGTATGGGATACACTGGTTTATCATCTTCCAGGAGGTGGCAGCAAAACTATCCTGCCTTCAGATACAGTCCTGGAAAGCAAGTACGGTGTCTACCGCATCCAGTTCAGTGAACAAGGCCAGATCGTCACCGTGCGGAGGGATTTTATGCTGTATCGGGGTATCATAAACCAGAAGGAATATCCTGACTTTTACAATTTTCTCACAGCGATCAGAACAGACGAAAAAAGAAAAATACTAATTCAGCAGAAATGAAGAATCCTTTCACGCTCTTGCTGTTGCTTTGCGCAATAGCACCTGATATCCGCGGACAGCAATATGCCCAGGATTTCGGTAAAATCAAAGTCAATGAAGTCACCCTGTCTTCCTATGCTTTGGATAAGGCAGCAGAGGCAGTGGTGTTGTATGATGTGGGGAATACCTATTTCAGTCCCCAGGATGACGGGTTCAGGATTGTTTTTGAGCGGAGCACCAAAATCAAGATATTTACCAAGGCGGGATTGGACTATGCCCAGATCGAGATCCCCTTTTACATGGAGAATCTTAAGATGGAAACCGTGTATGATGTTGAGGCCTATGTTTACAATATGGAAAACAACACCCTTAAAACAACTGCATTCGATAGCAGGAACGTATTTGAGGAACGGCTTAATGAGAACTGGCGTGTAAAGAAATTTGCCCTTCCCGATGTCAGGGAGGGATCAGTGATCGAATACCGTTACAAAATCATGTCCCCTTATATCTTCAATCTTCAGGATTGGGTGTTCCAGCGCAGGATCCCCACAGCCTACAGCCAGTATACCGTGAGGATGACCCCTTTTTATGATTATATCTATAATTTCCAGGGCGGAACAAAATTTGATTACTTTGAGCAACGGGAAGACATGATGACCAGCCAGTTTGGTCCCACCCAGTACCATGATATGATCTATACCTTCGGGATGAAGAATATCCCGGCGTTCAGGGATGAGGAGTTCATTACTTCCATCAGTGATTACATTATGAAGATGGATTTTCAGTTGTCTGTGCTTCACTGGCCTGTGGGTACCAACCAAAGCATCATCAGCACCTGGCCCTTGCTGGTGGAAGAGTTTCTCAAGGAACCCGAATTCGGGGGGTACCTGAAATCCATGACCCGAAGTGCTGAAGACATCCTCGTAACTTTGTCGCTGAATGGTAAAACAGATCGTGAGAAAGCGGAAGCCATTTATACCTATGTAAAATCAAATTACAACTGGACCAGGTCGAAGACGAAATTTGCGAACAAATCCCCCAAGGATTTTCTGAAGACCAAAACGGGAAACAGTGCAGAGATCAACCTCTTTCTATGTGCTATGCTCAACGGCGCCGGTATCCAGGCTTTTCCGGTTCTCATCAGCACCCGTGACCATGGAAAAATTTACAAGGATTATCCCTTTCAGCAGTACCTGAATTATGCCGTTGTTCTGGCCAGCGTAAACAACCAGGACATCCTGCTGGATGCCACCGAGCCGCTGATCCCCTTTGGCATGCTGCCTTCGAGATGCATCAATGAAACAGGACTGGTGGTGAACAAAAACAAGGCCGAATGGATTCCCATTGAAGATAAAACGGGTTCTGAGCTGATCGATACGATCATGATTTCCCTGAATGCAGCGGCCGATTCTGCCCTGGTAACCGTTAAAAGACAGACCACTGGTCATAAGGCCCTGGAATACAGGCAGGAATACCTTCAAGACCCTGAAGCGCTTCAAAACAGTCTTCTCCGGGATGATTTGGAGTTGAAAGGAACACTGGAAACAGAAAATCTGGAAGAAATCAACAGACCCTTCATATGCAGGTTCAGTCTTTCATCAGGGGTAGAGAAGGTGGCGGATAAACTCCTGGTTCAGCCTTTTCCCGGTATCCCTTACGGTGAGAATCCCCTGAAGCTCGCGTACCGGGCTTATCCCGTGGATATGGTTTACAGGAATAAAAATACTTTTGTAGCCACCATTAACCTCCCGGAAGGGTATTCCTGTGCGCCTGCTGATCCCGTGGTATCCATTGATAACGCGCTCGTGACTATACAGTACCAGGTGGAAGTTTCACCCGGAAAGGCAAAGGTTAGCGGGACCTATGAGTTCAAGAAACCGGTTTACCGGAACACGGAGTACTACAATCTGAAAGACTATATGGGGAAGATTGTGGAAACTTTCAATGAACGGATCGTACTGGTAAAAAACAAGTGATTCCCCCACCATAGTACCTGTAATGACGAGACGTGAACATCTCACTCAACCTTTTCACGGGCTTGCCGTATACTGATTCAGGCTTTGCCGAAGAAAAATCCCCTTGATATCGATATATTATGAAAATGAAAGTTCTTTTGATGGGTGTCTTTATCGGAATCACTGTTTCCGGTCTTCATGCCCAGGTATCAAAGTCAATTCAGGTAGAAATCCCGGGATCACTTTCTACACTCCTGACAGATAGTGAGCGGGATTCGATCACCCACCTGACGGTTACCGGATCCATCAATATTGCCGATTATGAGACCATGAAATCCATGCCGGCTCTGACAGGTATTGATCTGGGAGCAGTCACTACTGCAGGGGATTCCATTCCCGGCTTTGCTTTTAGTGCCAATATTACCTCCCTTATTCTTCCTTCATCGATTACCCTTATTGGACGGTTGGCCATGGTCAGTTGCACAGGCCTTACGTCACTGATCGTTCCCCCATTGGTCACTAAATTGGGTTATGCCTGTTTCGGCGGATGCAGCGGATTAACATCCCTGACTCTTTCTGAATCATTGACTGTCATTTCCTCATTCGCGTTTGCCGGATGTCAAGGGCTAAAAACCCTGATCATACCTGAATCCGTTGATTCAATTGCACCACACACTTTCGTTTCCTGTACAAGTTTGCAAAGTGTTTCCCTGCCTTCCTCGTTGCGCAGGATTGAAGAATATACTTTTATTGAGTGCAGGAGTCTGGCTGGCCTGGAAATTCCCAATTCAGTAAAGTCTATCGGAAGATACGCTTTTATTTCAACGGGTCTAAGAACTATTTCACTGCCTCCCTCCATTGATTCAGTTGCCATGTATACTTTCACCAATTGTGACAGTCTGGTTTCAGTGACCTTACCCTCATCCGTGACCTCCGTCGGACCTTATGCCTTTGTCAGCTGCGACCGGCTGGATTCGGTGACCTTTCTGCCTTCGTCAGGAGCAGTGATAAAAACATATGCTTTTGCCGGGTGTAATCACCTGCGCACCATCATCATTCATCCTTCGTCGGGCACACTGATCAAACCCTATGCTTTTGTTGGTTGCGAGGCGATTTCAAACCTGATTTTTTATTCGCCTTCAGTAACTTCCATACCGGATTATACTTTCAGCAACCTACCCGGGCTGACCTCGCTGGTTCTGCCCTCATCATTATCCAGTATCGGAAAGAACTGTTTTCAGTATTGCAACAATCTCAAATCCGTGGTTTTTCACAAGGATTCAAAAACGTCCATTGGCGAGTATTCATTCATGTATTGTCCTTCGTTGGATACCATCGCTATGCCTACCGGTTCCATAAAATCAATCGGAAGATATAGTTTTTCAATGTGCCCGAATCTGAGATCCCTGGTATTACCCATGTCACTCTCCTATCTGGAAACGGATGTCTTTTCGCAGAATTCAGGTTTGTTATCCCTGACCTTACCTTCATCGATAGGAAACATGAATACCGGGGATTTTGACCAGGCCACCGGCCTTCAAACCATCCGGGCCAACAGGATTGAGCCCGCAATTGTCAATCCTTACCATTCCGTTTTTGGGGGGGTCAATACAAGTACCTGTATCCTAAGGGTACCGGTGGGATCAAAAGATGCTTATGCTTCCGCCTACCGGTGGAGAGATTTCACGCATATCGCTGAATATGACCTGCTGCTATCCCTTTCACAGGATACTTTGTCAGTGGCCGACACCACCGGTAGCACCGTCACTTTTGACATCAGTTCCACCACGGAATGGGGAATAGCATCTGATCAAAGCTGGCTGCAGATCAGCGATACCCTGGGCATGGATGACGGAATCATCAGCCTTACGGCACAGGAAAATCCAAATATCACCGAAAGGACTGCTGTGATCACAGTTTCAGGTATGGGTGTTGCTTCACAAACGCTTGTGGTTACACAAGCCCCCAAGCCTGCTTTATCAGTACCAGTCGACAACCTAAGCCTCCCGGCGGAGGAAGGCAGCACAGTTATGTTTGATATTACCTCAAATACGGGCTGGACCGTGAATTCCAGTCAGCCCTGGCTGACAGCCGACCTGATTAACGGCCACGGGAACACTACAATTACCCTGACCGCTGAGGGTAATACTTCCGCCACAACCCGTGAAGCCACCATCACGATATCCGGCGACAGGGTTACAACTCAAACCATTACAGTAATCCAGGAAGCCAGCACCCCGTCCGGTATAGAAAATTTTTCTGAAGTTCCTGTCAGGGCCTTCCCCAATCCTGTAAAAGACTGGCTTTACATTGAGGGAACTGCCGGCAAAATTATTGAAGTGTATAATTCGCGGGGTCAGTTCATGTTTTCAAAACAACCTGTGACCAATACTGCAACACTGGATATGTCTTCGCTACCCTCTGGTATGTATCTGATAAAGGTCAATGGGCAAACGATCAAAATCTCAAAATAGAGCTTTCCCTCGTATTACCGGTTCCCCAGCCAGAGCAGCCCGTCCATAATCATCCTGTCCTGGACTTCGTTACCAAAAGTAAAGGATAGCTCTTTATTGGTCCCGCTTTCAAAATCAATATCATTGTGGCCCATATTGACATACAGCATCCGGTAATTCCGGTTTGTCCATGCCACAGGGTAATAACCGCTATGCCAGATTTCATAGGGTTTTGGACCGGTACCGAGGGGGAAACTGGCCGGATCAATAGATAAAAGTATATTAATGTCGGGGTTGCCCCGCAAATCCTTTTCCCAACTGTACCACTCATTGGGAGAAGCCTTGAATGTTTCAGGCAGACGGGCTGTGGCAGGATGACCGCGGTCTTCCACCCGCAATACGGCCGAGGTAGGCCGCCAGGTGTTGCCTTTGTAAGAGCCCGCTCCCAGGAACCGCTCATGGTACCAGACCCAATTCTGCGGAACATCGGAAGGGGTGAGGGCAAAACCTGCAAAGTGAAAGCCCATCCAGGCACCGCCATTTTCCATATACTTTTCAAACGATTTACGCTGGTCGTTGGTTTCAGGCCGTGTGTCGAGGAATATCACCACCTGGTATTCCGCCAGGAACTCAGTATTCAGGTTGTCCCAATGATTGGTGGAATCATAGGTGAAATGATTTTTTTTGGCGGTTTCAGCAAACCAGCGATTGGCTTCATGCACGAAACTGATATGTGCAGGGTCGCTTTTTGCTGAAAAAAAGGCTATAACGCGGAAAGATGCAGGATCAGATTGTCCACTGGCAGGAAATAAAAGACCAAAAAGTACGATGGCAGAAAACAACCATCCATGAAAAGCCTGTTTCACGCTCTTCAGCATTATTGAAGTAAAAACTGCCTGATAAATTCGATGGTCGCGTAAAACTGGAAGTCGATATTATTCTTTTTCCTGAAACCATGCCCTTCATCTTTGGCCATCAGAAACCAAACCGTGCCTCCGTTTTGCTGGATCTTTTCCTTCATCTGGATCGATTCGGTATGGGGTACACGGGGGTCGTTCCCTCCCTGAACGATAAAAAGCGGCTTCCTGATCTTATCGGTATGGTTTATCGGAGCTATAGTCTCAAAGAAGGCAGCCATGGCCGGATCTCTTTCATCACCATATTCCACCCGCCGCAAATCCCTGCGATAGGCTTCCGTGTTTTTCATAAAGGTATTGAAGTTTGAGATGCCGACCACATCGAGCGAACAACGTATCCTGTCACTGTAAAGATAGGAAACAGCCAGGGTCATGTATCCGCCATAGCTGCCGCCTGTGATCATGATCCTGTCCTTATCCAGATCGGGTTGCTGTGCTATCCAGTCGATCAGTGCACCGATGTCTTTCACCGACTCTTCACGTTTCATCCCGTTATCGAGATCAACAAAGCTTTTACCGTAGCCGGAAGACCCCCTGACGTTGGGATAAATAATAGATACACCCAGTTCATTCAGGAAGTAATTTGATCGTCCGAGGAAAGTAGGAAAGGATTGTCCTTCGGGGCCCCCGTGGATGTTAATGATCACCGGACGCTTACCGGTAAACCGGGTAGAGGCCCTGTAAAGATATCCTGAAATCAGCCTGTTGTCAAAAGACTTCCAGGTGATCAACTGTGGTTCCTGCAGTGTGGAGATATCCATACCCCCAAGCTCGCTATCGGTCCATCGGATAAATTCACCGGTTGTCGTATTGTATTCATATACATCGGCCGATGCCTTGTAACTCATGAAAGTGATGCCCACTGATTCGGAGTCTCCCGACCATTTTATCCTCGAAATGACACCCGCAGGAATACCAGGTAAGCTCTTATAACGGTTATTCGCGGTGGTTAACAGGTAAAGCCTGGATAATCCGTTTTCATTGGTGACAAAGACCAGTTTTGATCCGTCCTCCGAAAGTTCAGCTCCTTCCACATCCCATGGAATATCGCTGGTAAGGATTGACATTTTCCGGGTAGCCAGGTCGAAATAGGCCAGCTGGTTAAATTCACCTTCCTTATTGGTTGTCAGGTATACTCCTTTGCCGTCTTTTGAAAAGTAATGTCCACTGAAAGTACTCCGTTCGTCTTTTTCAGGGAGTAACCTGCTTCGGGCACCTGTGGAAACATCAACCAGGTAAAGCCGTGATTCATTCACCGAAATCCCCTCTTCTACCAGCAATTGTGAATCGTCGGGCGACCAGTCGACCACCCCCCAGCCACCGCCTGTATTTTCAACAAGTTTACGGTCAGAGGCTGGATCGAGCGGATTGAGCACATAAATATCCCTGTCCTGTCCGTTTCTTTTGGTAGAACCGTATGCGATCCTGTCACCTTTGTTGTTCCATACAATCCCGCCGTTCTGTGACCGCTTACCGTCGGTGAGCAAGGTTATCTTGTTATTCAGGATGTCATAACGGTAGATCTGGGAAAACTCATTTCCCCCGATGTCTTTGAGAAAAAGAAAGTATTCGCCCTTAACCGGTTCGAAAGTTGCGGAGTTAATCGGCTCATCGAAAAAAGTGACCTGTTTTCTGTCTCCACCGGGAAATTTCACATAATGAAGCTGGTTGCTGTTGCCAAACCTGGTGGCTATCAGCATCTCCTTTTTGACCGGATGCCAGTCGACCAGGGCGGCCGAACGCGATTCGGTATAATTCTTTACTTCGATCACATAACGCACCGGAATCGGCGGTATGCCTTCAACAACCAGGTTATCTGCAACCGTAATATAATCTTGCTGCGCATAGGATGCAGTGAAAAGGAACAGCAAACAGAACAACAATGAAAGTAGGTTTTTCATGACATTAAATATTTAAAACATCTCCGATATTAAATTCAAGAAATTGTTCTTTCCATTCGGACCTGAGCAATTCAATAGCTTTATCACCGGTACAATGGGAAGGCGCAATGGCTTTAACATCCAGTAATTTAAGGGTGTCGGATATTTTCTGAACCTGTTCTGCCGACTTATCTATCAAATGAAATCCTCCTGCCGCGAGATTGATATTCTTACCCGGATGCAGGGCCCTGGTTCTTTCTACAATTTCAATAATCCCCGGATGAGCACAACCTGTAAATAGAAAAACCTGGTTATGCTGAGCGATGATAACCGATTGTTCAAAGACAATGTTGTTTCCCAGTGATCCTTTCATTTCGCCTGTTGACCAGAGGAAATCCGTTATTTCCTGTGCCGCGGATACCGGCTTGATGGTAACCAGAGGGCCAGGATTTTTAATTTCAGGAATATCTGAAGCCGGAACATACAGGTCGGTTTGTGTGGTGATCTTATCCATCATTACCTGGATTCCGCGGGTATGATCCCAGTGGTTGTGAGAAATGACAATCGCGGATAGCTTCGATAGATCAATACCCGCTGCCTGTAAGTTCTTCCAGAAGGTTTCGGGATTACCGCCAGTATCAAAAAGCACCGCCTTCTCGTCCTTTTCGATCCAGATAGCCAGACCCCATTCTTTCCTATAGCCGGATGCACTGCCGGAATTGTTGTAGATCATCCTGACAAGAATGTCGTTTGGCGCAATACCGGTGGCAGCCATACTGTAATTCCTGAGCATGAATGCTCCGGCACTGAACAGTATTGACCTGATAAAGACACCTCTGTTTATGAGGATATCATTTGAATTGATTATTCCCTGTTTCATGATCAGGAATGTTTGCTTAAAGGTAGAATTTTTTTTGGCAAAACAGGTTTGAACCATAGTCCTAAAAGCAAGATTTCAGGCATTTAGGTAACTAATTTTATATAAAATCGTTAAACCTAAAACAACTGGTTTAACGGCTGAACTGATATATTGGACCTAACATCATGTTTCTATTTGCGAAGCGAACTGTTTTATTGCTGTGCATGCTTCAAATGGCAGTCCATCCCGCTTTAACGCAAAATTATTCAACGAGAGATAATTACACAGGCGATTGGGAGTCTCCTTCCACCTGGGATCCAATATGGGCAACACCTGAGACGGAAGATCCCGGGTATGATTTCACTATAAACGGGCATATTACTATAAATGGTTCTCTCGAGTTTTTTAAGAAACCCAGTAATGTGATAATTAATGATACACTTGTCATACTTGGAGATTTATATCTATGTGTTTCAAGTAATTTAACAATAAACAGCCATGGAGTTCTCATTGTCAGGGGAGATTTCGTCTTCGAAACAAATACCCACATAGAAATAAACAACTATATTGTCATCACCGGTTACATTTTTGGATATAACATTGGCAGTGGCAGTACATTTATCAGCAACACCAATCCAGCAAAGGTATTTGTCGGCGGGAATCTGATGCCGGCAACCATAACCAAGAATCGACCGGATTACCCGGCGCTCAACTGCGATTCACCAGTCACGATCCCCTATCCGAACACGGGTTGCGGTTACGGCAATATGGACGACTTTATCAATGATCCGCTGTATCCTTTCTTTCAATCAACGTGCGCCAATGTAAAAGTGACAAGCAACAGTCCAATTTGCACAGGCAGCTCAATCAATCTAACGTCGACAGGTGGAATAAGCTACAGCTGGATTGGACCAAACGGTTTTACCAGCAGCGCACAAAACTTTTCGATATCCGGTGCCACCGCTGAAATGTCAGGGGCTTATACCGTAACGGTAACAACTGAAAGCGGCTGCACAGTCCAGGCCACAGCGGATGTTGTTGTCAATGATCTGCCAGTAGTAAGTGCCGGAACTGATGTTACTATACCATACGGCACAAGTATAACACTTGATGCATCCGTTACAGGAACGGGGCCATTTGCTTACAACTGGTCTCCGTCAGCACAACTGGTAAATGCGTCAATGGAAGATCCGACAACTGTAATTCAGACATCAACGACAGTATTTGCATTGAATGCAACTTCTACAACAACCTCCTGCTCCGGCAAGGATGAAGTAACCGTTACCATAAGCGGAGGTCCGTTAGGTTCATCTTCTACTGCCACTCCGGGAATAATTTGCAGTGGTGAGGAAGTACAATTGCACGCCTTGGCAAGTGGCGGGTCAGGCTCTTATACTTATAGCTGGACTTCCACACCTGCCGGATTTTCATCCACGATGCTGACCCAAAAGTGAATCCTGTAGTGAATACAACCTATCATGTGACTGTTTTTGATGGATTTACATCAGTCACCTCGCAGGTTCCGGTTATTGTAAATGCCAGGCCTGCTATCCCAACTGTTACCACCGATGGTCCAACAGTCTTCTGCGCCGGCGGAAGCGTAATGCTTACCTCAAGTGCAGGTTCAACCTACATTTGGTCAACAGGTGAAACCACACCGGGTATAAATGTTGTCACGTCAGGTAACTTTTATGTTCAGGTGACCAATGCAAGCGGATGCAAGAGTGCGGCATCCGCCTCGACGGAAATAATCGTAAATCCATTGCCTGCGGTAGGCATAACCAGCAGCAACAGTGCCATGTGTGTGGATGATATGAGAACCCTGACAGGTTATCCTGCAGGGGTGACATTTAGTTTAACTGAAGGTCAGGGCATCATAACAGAAAATATACTTACTGCAACCGGAATCGGCATTTTAAATCTGGTGTGCAGTTATACCGATGTATGTACAAATGAAGCCACGCAATCAATTGTGGTGACTGAAAAACCTGTTGCCAATCCCGGACCTGATCAGGAACTGAGTGGTGTTTTTGAGACCCGGATGAATGCTTCATTATCCTCGCACGAAACAGGAGAATGGTCGCTGGTTTCTGGAACCGGCCTGATAAGTGATATCTATTCCCCCACAGCCAGCGTGACTGAATTATCAGTTGGTGAAAATATTTTTTTATGGAAAGTCGGGAATGGCAGTTGTGAGGTAACTGCAACTGTTAAAATTACAGCAAGCAATTTGTTCATTCCATCTGTAATTACGCCAAATGGAGACGGTAAAAATGACTATTTCAGGATCAGTGAAAACCAGAATCAGGCAGAACTGATCATTTTCAACCGTTGGGGGATTGAAGAATTCTCCGATAGTCATTATTTAAACGATTGGGATGGGAAAAACAATCATGGGGAAGCACTCCCAAATGATACGTATTTCTATATCCTGATATTTGACAATGGGCTGGTAAAAAAGGGTTCTGTATTAATTTTAAGGTAAATGAACCGGTTTATTTTGATCTTGTCTGGATTCGTAATTCATGTACAGTTGATGGGACAAATGTTTCCGTTATCGGATCAGTATGTCAACAATCCGCTTGTCATCAATCCTGCCTATGCTGGTTGCGACGAGGCACTGAGTGCAACCATCTCCTACCGTAATCAATGGGTAGGATTTACGGATGCCCCCAAGACCTCAATATTAAGTATTCATGCACCTTTGGGTAACGACAGGATTGGTTTGGGACTTAACATTGAAAATAACAGCATAGGCATTTACAAAGAAACCAGTTTCATCGGTAATTACGCCTACAGAAGGGAACTATACAACGGCAGAATAGCATTGGGTTTGGGCTTTGGGTTCACCATATACCATAATGCCTGGAATGAGCTGGATGCGGCAGACGACGGTGATGTGATGCTTGCAAATAATCCTGAATCAGCAGTACTGCCCGCATTTAGCCTGGGTACATATTACTATACAAAAAAATACTTTATTGGCATTTCACTGCCCATGTTCTTAAGTCATGAACTGGATGAAAGCACGGGAAAGTATAAAATCAAGAACGACTTCTCACAGTACAATTACTTTTTTACGGGAGGATATACATTGAACATCGCTTCACAGATCAATCTCCTTCCTTCTTTCTTAATTAAATATCACCCCAATAATGCTATCCAGATGGACTTTAATGCACAGGTCAATTTAAAAGAAAAGATAGGGGTGGGGATTGGCTACCGAAGCAACAAAATGATTGTATGTATGCTTCAGTGCAAATTGAATTACCAGCTCCGAATGTCCTATTCCTATGATACGGATTTGAGCCCTACCGGGAAATATAAAAATGGTTCGCATGAGATCCTTTTAAACTATATATTCAGATATGAACGTAAGATCGCAGGTCCAAGAGCATTTTAGCAGACCATCTTAATGATCAGATATTTTTTCATATTATTATTAACCTGTTGCATTCATACCGGATTATTTGGTCAGTCTGAACATTTTACGGTAAGGGTTGCCCCGTTTAGTACCCGGCTCAATGATGAATTTTCACCGGTATATTATCAGGGAGGAATTGTTTTTTGTTCCAACCAAGCAGACAATACCCCAATTGGATATAGTGATGAACAAAACCGGCTTTATAAAATATTCTGCGTAACGAAAATAACAAGTAATGGAGGAAAACAACCCAAAATACTGGCAAGGGAAATAACTACTGATGTCAATGACGGGCCGGCCACATTCAGTAAGGATGAACGAATTATATACTATTCAAGGAATAATTCAATTACAAAGTCACTCAGAAACATTGTTGATACATCCAACAAACTGGGAATCTATTCAGCTGAATTGGTTGACGGAATATGGGCCGGAATCGAATCCTTTCCCTATAACAGTCCGAATTATTCATTAAGTATGCCGTCTCTTGCTCCGGACGGAGAAAGAATATATTTTTCCTCTGATATGCCGGGTGGCAGCGGCGGAATGGATCTTTACTATTGTTTAAGAAGGAATAATAGTTGGGATCAGCCGGTTAATCTGGGGCCTGTTATCAATACACCCAAAAATGAATCATTTCCCTTTGCAGGCATGTACGGTAAGCTTTTTTTTACTTCAGACGGACATCCAGGTTATGGCGGTAAAGACATTTACTACACGCAGGAAATAAATGGGGAATGGATCGTTCCGGTACACCTCGATTCGGCCATAAACACAGCAGCAGATGATTTTGGGATCGTGACGGATTCAACATTTAACCAGGGATACTTTTCAACCAACAGACGGGGAACTGATGATATTTTCAGTTTTAATGCAGCACCGATAGAATTTTCAGATTGCGACACCATAAATGAGAATAATTATTGCTTCACGTTCTATGACGAACGATATCAACTTATTGATACAATACAGGTAATTTATCATTGGGATTTTGGCGATGGTATTATACGTGACGGCTCAGAGGTTAAACATTGTTTCCCGGGTAAAGGCAGGTATATGGTCAGGCTCAGTATCATTGACCAGCTTACAGGTAAACAAATTGCGGAACAGACTGATTATGAGGTAGCGCTTGAAGATATAGAACAGGCTTATATTCATTCCAATAATGTTGGTTTGGTGGATCAACCGGTGACTTTTAATGGTGCAAAAAGTCACCTGGAAGGGTTCAGTATAACTGACTATATATGGGATTTCGGCGACGGCTTTAAACAAGGGCAGCCTGTTATGAGTAGTGCATTCAGGAAGAGCGGTGAATATACGGTCAAGTTGGGATTAATCGGTGCAAAAGACAGTGTGGGCAAGGTTCAAAAAACATGTGTCATGAAAAAAATCAGAATCTTTGATGATTTTGAGGAGATGGCATTTTCTAAAGAAAGAGAAGTAGAGGCAAAATATGAAGAAGCTGATACTTCGGCAAATAAAAAACTGCAGATCAGGATCTATTTTATGGATGATATATCGGAACAACAAAAGGAAAAAATCCGGAATGCATTGTTGGAATCTGGTAAATCTGCCATTATATTTGATCGGTACGGAATTAAGCCATCTTCATTTTCATTCCTGGATGGGGTTGCCCGTGTATTGAAAGAAGTACCTGAAGTCAGGCTTGAGATCACCCTTCATGCAACTGGAGAGAGGATACCGGCCAAAACTGTGCCAATAACGGAAATATGGGCTCAGGAACTGGCCTATTATTTTAAAAATCTTGGAGCCCGAATGAATGCATCGCAGTTCAAAGGCCTGGGATCATCCGATCCCATGCTCAAACCAATGGCGACAAACGTCACCGAATCTGACGGGGTAATGTCGCTTATATTTATGAGAAACGCGAAATGATAAGATTGATTAGACATACCGGAATCTTATTCATCATTCTAATAGCAGCCATACCTGCTTTTTCACAATCCGCTCCGGCCGTCGATGAAAATATTCCCTACCTGATTACTTTTGGAGGAAACTCAAGCACAGCCTGGGGAGATGATGATTTCTGCCAGATATTCTTTTGCGTAATTCCTTTCTCACAAACCAAACCTGTATATATCCGGATTTATGATCCGGATACCGGTGGAGAACTCGATGAAGCAAAGGGAGATTTCAATTCAATCATAAGTTTTTCAGTTTATGCCGGCAAAGGTTGTTGGTCAGATACGGCAGCACAGAGCATTCATCCGACAGGAAATTTCAGGAGTGGATATTTACTGTCAACAAAATCATTCGGGACAGATATAAAACATGATAAAAAGTGGTATAGTTTTGGACCTTTTAATCCGCTGGAAGGCGAGTTTGTTGAAAAGCTCGGAGGCAGGGTATTCAAAATCATCGCCCAGGGAAAATCAGGGGATGACGGCAATATTTATAAGTACTTTTTGAGTACCAGTCAGACAGAAAATGTGCCAGTTGAAGGGGGTAATCTTTTCACCTATAAGTATCATTTCCGGCTATCTGATGATCAAAAGCACGTTTGTCAGATATATCCTTATGTTGATGACAAGACCATTTCCATTGAAGTTTCAAATTTTGACTGGGACAATGACGGTGTCATCCGCATATTCTCAGTGGCAAAAAACGGCACACTTTGCAATGTTTCGGGAGAGGACAACTGGATAGTAAAGAAGTTTCCCATATTGTCAGAAGAGAAGAATTCCACCATTGAGATACAGTTTATAAAAAATCAGGTTGTCCAGGTAAAAAACAACAATGTTGTGATCGCAGTCAGGAACCAGTACGGGATCTCCTTGCCCTTTTATGTCGTTCCCATAGGAGGTGTTCCTGTATATTCCCCGAAAATAAGAATGAAATAATAGGTCAATAAACATCGTGATAGTACCTTTATAAAAACCCTTAGGACACGCATGATCAGGAAAGAAATCATACTTCTTTTTCTTTTGACGCTTACTGGTCAAATATCTTCTCAAAACTATAATTTCCACAGTTTCAGTTCAGAAGAAGGATTGGCTCAATCCTATGTTTATTCGATCCTTCAGGATGCCCGCGGCTATTTGTGGATTGGAACCGGGAACGGATTAACAAGATACGATGGTTTTGGATTTAAAAACTTCACCACCGCAGACTCACTGGCTGACAACTTCATTACTTGCGGCATCAGCGAAGGAAAATGCCTTTGGCTGGGTCATATGAATGGCCGGTTGTCCTATTATAATGGTAAAGAGTTTCTGGCTGTTGATGTACAGCAAACCAGCATGAGTCCAGTTACCTGCTTTGCCAAAGATAATGATGGGCAGATATGGGCAAGTACTTATGCTGACGGATTGCTGAATCTAAGCAGGGAGACAGGTGTGTCAAAGCATTACTTGTTCAAAGATCAGATAACTGCGGTATCATTTGCATTTGTCAATAATGATGACATACTGGTTGGTACAACTTCAGGCCTGTTATATTGCAGATTAGGTGACTCAAATGATATAGAAATAATCCGATTTGTTTCAGAGATACCGGAAACCAAAATTACCGGTATTCAAAAAATGAGGAACGGATCCGGTTTTTATGTTGCAACGGAAAGCGATGGTATATATCGACTCAATACTGAAGGGGAAAAATTGAGGATATCAAGGATTGATACAGGCAAGGGGGATGACTTCACAGGTATTCAGGGCGTGTTTGAAGACAGCCGTTCAGATTTGTGGGTCTGTACTTTTGGAAATGGGCTCATCAAATTGGATCTTTCTTTGCAGGGGGAACTTCTTAAGTTCAATTATTTTAATAGTACCAATGGATTTGCTTCAGATAATGTTAAGACACTATTTGAAGACCGGGAAGGAAACCTATGGAGTGGAAATTACGGGGAAGGGATCACTCAAATTACCCCCAAGACTTTTTCGGTATTTACGTTTGATAAACCCACCTATGGTAATAACATTTTTTCGATGTATATCGACCGGCAATACAAGTGGATAGGTACCGGAAACGGATTGGTGAAAATGAACCAGATGACAGGGGAAATAGTCAGGTTCTATGGTAAAGACAGCGGACTGCCAAAAGATACTGTTACCTCGATATTTTCCATGAATGGCAGGGAACTCTGGATTGGAACTGAAAAAAATGGGCTATTCCGGATGGACGTATTGCATGAAAAGATTAGAAAATATACACTGGGCAGTGGTACTCTTGAAAACTCAATAACCAGCATCGTTGGGAAAGATGATCACGTTTGGATCGGCACAAAAAAGGGACTGTGTCGTTTAAATCATGCCAATGGCAGTATTAACTGGTATACCATCAGTCAGGGAGGTCTGCCTCATAATGTAATCAATAGTTTATATATTGACAAGACGGATAGATTATGGGTAACCACCCGAAGCAATATTCTATCCTATATTCAGGATGAAAAGGTTTATAAGATACCTGTCAACAGTTTGGCCGGAATAATAGTCCTTGGCCCGATCACTGAAGATGAAGATTCACGAATATGGGTTGGTTCGAACGGAAATGGTGTTTTTTTGATTGGTACAGATTCCATCAGGAATCTAGCCGCCAAAGAAGGCCTTTTGTCCGACTATTGCTATTCCATTATTTGTGACAGCAGCAATAACCTATGGATTGGTCATAAGGACGGTTTGAGCAGGATCAGGATCAAGGATTTTTCAGTGAAACCTATAGAAAAAATAGAAGGGGAGAAGAATAAATACCAGTTCAATCCAGACGCTGCATTTAAAGATCCGTGGGAAAGGATCTGGTTTGGATCGGACAAAGGGCTGGTTTCTTACGATCCATCTTTGGAATATACTCGTTTTCCACCACCGGTTCTGGGGATTACCTCCATTAAAATTAATGATAAAGAAAGGGATTTTCAGGATAAAATAATTCTTCCACCTGGAGATTACAAAATACAGATTGGTTTTCTTGGGATTAGCCTGAAGGAGCCATCACTTGTTAAGTATCAATACAAACTGGATGGCTATGATGACTGGTCCGAGATATCAGGCAACACCAGCGTGACCTTTAATCACTTACCGGAGGGGGATTACACTTTCATTTTAAACGGCTCAAGCGGAGACGGCGCTGTGTCAGAAAATCCACTGATCATGGGTATTATCATTAAGAAGCCTTTCTGGAAGAAATGGTGGTTTTATATCGTAATGGTTCTTTCAATGATCTTACTGATATTCTTTTATATAAAGAGACGTGAATATAAGTTCCGGTCAGAAAGAAAAATACTTGAAGAAAAAGTCAGGGAACGGACCATTGAAATCCTGAATCAAAAGGATGAAATTGAATTGCAACGGGATCTGATTGACAAAAAGAATGCAAATATAACTTCCAGTATATTGTATGCGCGTCAGATACAGAATGCGGTCCTTCCTCCTCAGGACCTCATTGATAAATTGTTACCCGACAGCTTTATCATAAATAAACCAAAAGATATTGTCAGTGGTGATTTTTTCTGGTTAACAGAAAAGGACGGTAAGATAGTTTTTACTGTGGCCGATTGCACAGGACATGGTGTTCCGGGTGCTTTTATGAGCCTTCTGGGCATTACCTTATTAAATGAAATCGTAAATATTCGGGGCATAATAAGGTCTGATGCCATCGTCACAAATCTGCGTGAAAGGGTTATTCAATCTCTTCAGCAAAGCAGAAAAGATGCTACCACATCCGATGGGATTGACATTGCCTTAATTGTGCAGGAAAAGGACAGGAGCGTATTACAATATGCGGGCGGGATGAATGATATTGTTTACATTCGTAATGGCGAACTGCAGGTAGTAAAGGCAGATCATATGTCTGCCAGTGTTGCATATGAAGATTCCCCTCCTTTTACGATGAAAGAAATAGTCTATAAAAAAGGTGACATTTTCTATCTGTTCTCAGACGGATATCAGGATCAGTTTGGTGGTGATCATGACAAAAAATATCTGATTCACCGGTTTTATAAATCTTTATTGGAAATATATGAAATGCCCATGAAAAGGCAAAAAGAAATCCTGGAACAGAGGCTGAGTGAGTGGATGAAAGACAATATTCAGACGGATGATATTACGGTGATGGGAATCCGTTTGTGAAGAACGGAATACGCTGTTGTTAACCTCCAGAAATCCCAGTCCCTGATCTCAAAAAAATGCCGGCTTCCGGATTACCATAATAACAGTCCTGCGTGATGTTTCAGCTATTGCTGATGATACTCCTGATCACTACCGAAGCACAAAAACATCCAAAAACAGGGGGCATATAGGATATTGTACCTACAACAGATCGTTTGTTTTCCTCACCGGACACTTCACGGATGGCTTTTCTGTTCACCGGCTCAGGCGAGTACACTGCCGTGATACCGGTAAATATTCCCCGACGGTGCAGGTATTTCCTCACGATATAGGCGAATTTACAATGATGGGTATTTGAAATATCATTGATCTCAACACGCTCAGGATGCAGCTTGCCACCGGAACCCATGGAACTGACAACGGGAAGGCCTCTTCTGACGGCTTCCGCCAGCAAGGTTACCTTTGGGGTGAGCGTATCGATGGCATCCACAATAAAATCACAGGGTTGTTCAAGAATGGCCGCGAAACGTTGCTCTTTGAGGTACTCCCCGATGATATGCAGTTTGATACCGGGGTTGATATCCAGTAGCCGCCGGGCCATCAGGGCTGCTTTGGATTGTCCCGTGTTGCTGGTAAGCGCTATGATCTGCCGGTTGCGGTTGGTGGGGTTGACAATATCCCCGTCAATGAGGGTGAGCTCACCGATACCGGCCCGGCAGAGCTGCTCGGCAGCATAACCTCCAACGCCGCCTAAACCGGCAACAAGCACATGTGAACCGGCGAGTTTATCAAGGTTTTCTTTGCCAATCAGCAATTCGGTACGGCTTAACCAATGTTCCATAAATTACAGTTGAAAACAACGGCTGAAGTTATCCAATATCTGTGATTTCAGGCCGGATACCGTCATATTTCTGAGGCCGGCTGCCCGTGTATAAATCTCACGAATGCCAAATCCGGCATCGTCCGTTTCAAAAAACACCCGGTCCAAAGGAATGGTATTGAATATCCTGAAGGCTTTGCTTTGCTCGTTGAACAGCATATGCCCGAAGGAGAGATAGCAGTTTTTACGGATCAGTTCTTTGGCAATCTCTATATCCGCGTTAAACCAGTGGAACACCCAGGGTATCGACTGATCGGTTTTTTTTCGCAAGGCCAGCATCTCACTGTATGACCGTACACAATGGATGATCAGGGGTTTTTTTTCGGATTCCGCAATGTCCAGCTGGGCAAAAAAAGCCAGCTGCTGTGTTTCAAATGGTCGGTCTGTTTTTTTATCAAGTCCGGTTTCTCCAACAGCCAGTACCTTCTTGTTGCGGGCAGCAGATTTAACCATGGAAACCTGCGTTTCCCAGGTATCCTCCTCTACGTGCCAAGGATGAAGTCCTATGGAACAGTAGTCAGTATGTTCGAGTTTGTCCAGTTGGTTGGGGAAGATGTTGAGCACCAGGGTGGTTTCTGGATCACTGTAGTGTGTATGAGTATGTATATCAATATATTTCATGTCTGAGAGAAATGAGTTGTGTTGGTTGTGATTGTTACAATGGTCGTGTGGCTATGATCAGCCACAACGATCACAACCCACAACAACCAAAACCTATAGTCTTTACTGCTTCAAAATTTCCCTTTCAATGATCCGCGGAAAATGCTCATACTCCAGCTCATGCACCCTTGCAGCGAGCAATTCCGCGGTGTCATCCCGATTTACGGGACAGGTAGCCTGGAATATCGTACTACCCCTGTCATATTCCCGATTGACAATATGAATGGTAATACCGGAAACAGTTTCCCCCTGATCAATGACTGCCTGATGCACATGATTCCCGTACATGCCTTTTCCTCCAAATTTGGGTAACAGGGCGGGGTGTATGTTAATGATACGATCCGGAAACCGCTCAATCAGGCGGATTGGAACAAGCCACAGAAACCCGGCCAGTATGATCCAGTCGATATGATGCATCAGCAAGTAATCCAGGACCTTATCCGTATTATAAAACTCATCCCTGTTAAAAACCAGAACAGGCAAATCATACTTTTTAACCCGTTCAATGACGAAAGCGTCCGGACGGTTGGTGCAGATACAGGAAACCCTTATCTGGGGTTTGTTTTGGAAGTATGTAATAATATTTTCTGCGTTGGTGCCTGATCCCGAAGCAAATATGGCCAAATGGTGCATGCGTGTATAATGTATTATTTATCAGTGGAATAAAATTGAAAATTGGCGAAAATCAAGCCGAAAACCAAAGAAAAATATAATTTTGTTTGTTTTTTCCTTATTATTGCATTTTCTTTGCAACACATTTTTTAAAATTTTAAGTAATAATTAAAACTTGGTATTATGTCAGACATTGCATCAAGAGTAAAAGCCATTATTGTAGACAAATTAGGTGTTGACGAGAGCGAAGTTACCCCCGAAGCAAGTTTCACAAACGATTTGGGTGCTGATTCTTTAGATACTGTTGAGCTGATCATGGAATTTGAGAAAGAGTTCAACATCGGTATTCCTGATGATGCAGCTGAAAACATTTCCACCGTTGGCGACGCGATCAAGTACATTGATGAGAACGTAAAGAAGTAAATTAGGTTTTAACAAAACTTTCATTTATGGAGTTGAAGCGAGTTGTAGTTACCGGGCTTGGTGCGGTAACTCCCCTGGGCAACAATGTTAAGGATTATTGGAACAGTCTGATTAACGGCGTTAGTGGGGCAAACATGATCACTCGTTTTAACACCGAAAATTTCAAGACCAGATTCGCCTGTGAAGTTAAAGACTTCAAATCCGAAGACTACTTCGACAGAAAAGAGGTTAGAAAATACGACCTGTTTACCATTTATGCCCTGGTTGCGGCTGATGAGGCTGTAAAAGACGCGGGGTTCGATCTTGATGTTGTCAACAAAGATAAGGTTGGTGTAATCTTCGGTTCAGGTATTGGCGGTTTTAACACCTTTCTGAGTGAAGTGGGGGATTATTTTAAAGGCAATGGCGTACCCCGATTCAATCCCTTCTTTATCCCCAAAATCATTTCGGATATTGCCGCAGGGCACATTTCGATCAGGTATGGTTTCCGCGGCCCTAATTATGCTACGGTATCTGCCTGTGCCACAGCCACCAATGCCATTATTGACGCTTACAACCTGATCCGGTTGGGCAAAGCCAATATTTTTATTACTGGTGGTTCAGAGGCCGCTATCTGTGAACCGGGAATCGGCGGTTTCAATGCTATGCATGCCCTTTCCACCAATAATGACGAGTTTCAGACGGCCTCCCGTCCTTTCGATAAGACCCGCGACGGTTTTGTCATGGGCGAAGGGGGCGGTGCGCTTGTATTGGAGGAACTGGAGCATGCCAGGAGCCGAGGTGCCAGTATTTATGCAGAACTGGTTGGGGGAGGATTATCAGCAGATGCACATCATCTCACAGCCCCCCATCCCGAAGGTCTGGGCGCCCTGCTGGTGATGAAGAACGCCCTGGAAGACGCCTATATGAAACCAGAGGATCTGGATTATATTAATGTTCACGGAACAGCAACACCGCTGGGCGATATTTCCGAATCCAGAGCGATCCTGGGCGTATTCGGGGAACATGCTTACAAACTCAATATCAGCTCAACAAAATCCATGACCGGACACCTGCTTGGTGCAGCCGGAGCAGTGGAAGCTATAGCAGCCATACTGGCCATAAAATATGATATTGTTCCGCCAACCATCAATTTCATGAATCCTGATGATGAAATCGATCAGCAGTTGAACTTTACGTTTAACAAGTTCCAGAAGCGGACGGTCAATGCCTCACTCAGCAATACCTTTGGATTTGGTGGTCATAATACATCTGTAATTTTCAGGAAATTCTCAGCATAAAATTGTGTTGAAGTCAATCTTCCGATCGGAAAAGTACCTGTTTTCCCCGGATAAAAAGTTTACCAGGAATCTGAAACGGATACTTGGGTTTCTGCCAAAGAAACTGGAACTGTATCAATTGGCCTTTGTTCATAAATCAGCTTCGTATTTTATATTCAACGATATCAAGATTAACAACGAGCGTCTTGAATTTCTGGGTGACGCCATCCTGGATTCCATGGTGGCTGAATTTCTCTACATGAAATTTCCGAATAAAGAAGAAGGATTCCTGACCCAAACCCGCTCTAAAATAGTCAACCGCGATAACCTGAACCATATGGCCATTAAACTGGGCATTGGCGATTTGATTATTTCGAAAATGTCACACGACAATCACAAATCGGTTTATGGAGATGCCCTTGAAGCCCTGATCGGGGCACTGTATCTCGATAAGGGTTACCAGCGCACGAAAAAGATAGTCCTGGAAAGGATCATCCAGAGTCACAGCAACATTAACCATTTACTGGAGACGGAAATTGACTTCAAAAGCCGGATCATTGAATGGGGTCAGAAAAACAAAAAGGCAATCAATTTTACCAGCTTCGAAGAATTGGATGAACAGAGCAGCGCACCAGTTTTTATTACCCACCTGATCATTGTTGACGACATAGTTGGCCGCGGCAGCGGCAACTCCAAGAAGGAAGCGGAACAGAATGCTGCCAGACAGGCACTTCAGATTATTGAAGGCTGACCCATCTTACATGATATGAAATCCAGGACAGAAAAGAAGCAAACCCTCAAACTCAAGATAGGGAAAGATATCCGTTACCAGCTGCTCGGGATTTCCTGCCATGAAAACGATTACCGTTTGGTTTGGGCCATCAATAACACGTTAAAAATGGAATTTGTAAGGATGGACAATCTCGTGGTACATAATACAAGACTTAAGATGGATCTGGAATTCAGCAGGTTTACTTACCAGGACGAAGACCGGTACTTTACTTATTATCTGATTTCGAACCGGTGCCCGGATGGATTCCTGTTCCAGGAAATAAAGAATTTTGATTTTTTAATGCAGATTGTCGGAGAAATGCCCTATGCAGAAATCCAGACATTCAGCCGCAAATTGAAGAATGTGGAGGTTATTTCAGCCACCTTTATATTACAACCCATAAAACTAAAAGGGATTAATCAGGTTTTCCAGGAATAGCAAGGGATTGGATAATTTTTCAGCAAAATCGGTCAGCTTCCCTTTTTCTCGGTGGCAAGAATCATCTTGATGTCGAGGTTACTTCCAATCTGCAACACATCCACAAGGTCCTGTATCGTTAAGGAGCCATCCGCACGCACCACTATGGTGACATCTGGCAGTTGTGATTTAATTCCGCTCAATTCTGATTCCAGATCCTGGTACAACACCGGTTTCTCATCAAGATAATACAGTTTCTTCCGGGTTATGGAAAGGGTGATCTGCTTTTTGGCAATGGTCTGACTTGAGTTGGCCTTGGGTAAAAATAACCGGATCACATGTGGATTGGCAAAAGTGGAAACAATAAGGAAAAACAACAACAGGAAGAACATGATGTCGTTCAGCGAAGCAGTGGCTACTTCTGGCTTAAACTCGTGTCTTCTTTTGATTTTCATCGCTTATCGGCTGATAATATTCATGAATTCAAAAGACTCCTCTTCCACCTGCGAAATAAAATGATCGATTCTCATATTCAGAATATGGTAACCGGTAAAAGCGATAATTCCTACGATAAGTCCGCTTCCGCTTGAGATCATTTTTTCATACAGCCCGCCGGATATGATGCCAATACTGATGTTGTCGGTCAATGAAATGTTATAAAAGATCTTGATAATTCCCGAAATGGTACCGATAAAACCGAGCATGGGGGCAATTCCGGCAATCAGCCCCAGGTATCCGAGGTGTTTGCTGACCCGTGCAATTTCGATATTGCTGGCGGATTCCAGTGTGCTTTCAATTTCTTCGGCAGGTTTTCCGATTTTACCGATAACCCGTTTGAAAATATTGGCATAGGACGATTGATCATGTTCAAGATGAATGGTTGCTGCCTGGATATCGCCTTTCCTTAAAAGATCGTTGAAATGGGCAACATAACCCGGGTCGATGCTCAGATTTCTCCTGATATCGAGATATTTTCTGATGATCAGGTAAACTGCAACAAAGGATAACAGTACAATTGGAAAAAGAATATATCCGCCCTTCAGGAACAGCGTAAGAAAGGATATCTCACCAGAACTGGTGGTCTCTGTCATCTGCATGGTATATTCGGATCCTGAAGATTGGGCAAGTAAAAGAATCTGGTTAATCATACGGTCGTTTTTCTATTCTAAAATTAAACGTAAAATTTTATCAAAAAGGTACAAAAATATATGAATTCTGAATTTTCCCTCAACTTAAGGGCATAAAATTTACTGGTATAATGAATTTTACAATAACGGGTTTGCCATGGCGCATGCCTGGCTTCCAGCGCGGCATGGTTTGAATGGCTTTAATCGCTTCAGCGTCAATCATTGGGTTTATACTGCGTTCCACCTTTATATTATCTACGTTGCCCTGTTTATTAACATCAAAGCTGACCAGGACCACCCCGTGAATCTTCTGTTTGATGGCCTGAGGAGGATACTTCACGTTCAGCTCAATAAACCGTCGCACGGCCTCGAGACCACCGGGGAATAAGGGAAAACGGTCGAGATCACTTCCTGATCCCATTCCGTCACCGTTGCCCAGCAAAAAACCGCCAAATACCGTACTATCGTTGGAGAGTCCTAATCCTGTTCCGGGATCTTCCAATGCATCAATTTCCTCCTGAACCGGTTCAAAGGTATCAGTGGCCGCGTTTTCCACGACTGTAAAGTTTTGCAGTTTGTCAGGTTCCTGGCTGCTTGTGGCGTCAGGTTGTTTTTCAACGGGGGCGGCCGAATTTTCGAGGTAAGCACTGAGTTCTTTGGGATCCATCATGTTCCCCTGTGTGCTTTTCAGATTGACACCGCCATATGGGTAGAGATATACTGATTCATCACCTGCCGAATTCAGATACCAGAAAAAGCTCAGGGTGAGAAGAAGAATAAGGGTCAGTGAGCAAATAAAACCGATGGCAAGCCGAAGATTGTATTGCTTCCGAAGCCGGTAAGATCCATATTCTCTATTCCGGTGCTCAAATAGTATATCGTCTAGTGTCTCCTGCACTGCAGTGAAAAAAACAAACAAAAGTACATATTTCTGAAGACAATCTCCTGAACTGGTGCTCAAACGGGATTGTTTTTAATAACAAACCCCGCAATAAATGCGGGGTTTGTTAAACCCTAACCCTACCAATTAACCTAAAAACCAAACCATTAAACCTAAACAACATTTTCGGGGAAGAAAAGTGTGTTTATTAGTTTTTATTTGTTTGTTCATGCTAAGTTAAACATTCAACTGGTTAACAAAACCCAACAACTGTTAAAGATTGTTAAAAAGCTTAGGGGCAAATTGTTATAGAAGTATCTTTGTCGCCATGAGCAAACGACTGATCTGGATCGTAACGGTTTTTACGGGCCTCGCGATGACAGCCTTAATTCTTGTCCAGGCCTATTGGATCAGGAATGCCATTGAGATTCAGAAAAAGCAGTTCGATCAGCTGATAACGCGTGCCATGATTGATATTGCACTGGATATTGAACGTTGGGAAGTGATGAACATGGCAACGGATCTGATAACCCCGGCGCCCAACAGCAACGAATCCTTAAATGATGAACTCAGCCGGAAAAAGGAGGCTGAACATTGGCTCGCGAACCGTCGCATGTTTGTTGACCGGGTGATTGCGGGCATGCTCAATGTGTCCGAGAAGATAGAGAACAGGATCAGTGCCTCCCAGCTGGAAGCGATCATCCAAAGGGTGTTTAATGAATCCGGGATTGATTTGCCCTTTGAATACGCGGTAACACGATGGAACAGTGAGGTGGCCTACCAGTCGGAGGCCTATAATCCGGTTGGCCAGAATTCTTACCAGGTCACGCTTTTTCGCGATGACCTGTATGCCAATACCAATAATCTTAACATTTACTTTCCGGATAAGACAAGTTTCCTGTTCAAATCGCTCAGCTATCTCACCTTTTCTTCACTGGTACTTACCCTGGCTATTCTGATGAGCTTTGCTCTCGCGGTTTTTATCATGTTCCGTCAAAAGCGGCTGTCTGAGATCAGGAGTGATTTTGTTAGCAACATGACCCATGAACTCAAAACGCCCATATCCACCATCTCCCTGGCTTCGCAGTTGCTGGGAGATAAGAGCATTCCGGCCGAGGTGAAGAACGCCGATCAGATCTCCAAGATCATAACGGAAGAATGCAGGCGACTGGGCAACCAGGTGGAAAAGGTGCTTCAGACGGCGGTATTTGACAAGGGAAAGCTAAGGCTCCGGCTCGGTGAGGTGAATGTCCATGAGATCATTACGGGGGTGATCGAAACATTCTCCATTCAGGTCAAAAGCCGGAGCGGAAAAATTAGCGCATCTCTTAAAGCTGATGGTTACAACCTTCAGGCCGACCAGGTGCACATTACCAATCTGCTGTCGAATTTGCTTGACAATGCCATCAAATACTGCAGCCGGAACCCTGAAATCATGGTAGAAACCAGTAACATTAAGGATTATCTTGTGATCTCCGTTAGTGACAATGGCATCGGCATCAGCAAGAATGACCAGAAAAGAATTTTTGAGAAGTTTTACAGGGTTCCTACCGGGAATATACATGCGGTTAAAGGATTCGGCCTTGGATTGAGTTATGTGAAAATGATCGCTGAAGAACACCAGGGTTATGTTGAGGTGGAAAGCGAAGTATATGCAGGAAGCACTTTTAACGTTTATTTACCAGTGAAAGAAATGGAAAACCATGCAAAAAATTAAGATTTTATTAGCAGAGGATGATGAGAACCTGGGAATGCTGTTGCGCGAATACCTCATCGTCAAGGCCTATGATGCTGATTGGTTCGTAAATGGAGAAAAAGCCTATAAAAGCTTTATCAAGAGCCATTATGACCTGTGCATTCTCGATGTCATGATGCCGGTTAAGGACGGTTTCACCCTGGCCCGCGAGATCCGGATGACCAATGCCGAAATCCCGATCATCTTCCTCACTGCCAAGTCACTCAAAGAGGACATTATAGAGGGTTTTAAGGCGGGAGCGGATGATTATATCTGCAAGCCTTTCAGCATGGAAGAATTGCTTTTCAGGGTGGAGGCTATTATCAGAAGGACAAAAAAGGATGCTGCAGGGATTCCCCAAACAGAATACAAACTCGGGGATTATATGTTTTTCCCCAATACCCAGCTGTTGAAATACGGCAATACCGAGCATAAATTAACCACCAAGGAATCTGACCTGCTGAAACTACTTTGTGCCAATAAAAATATGATTCTTGACCGGAATTTTGCACTGAAGACCATCTGGGTAGACGACAATTATTTCAATGCCCGCAGCATGGATGTTTATATCGCGAAATTAAGAAAGTTTCTGAAAGATGATCCGAGGGTGCAGATCATTAATGTACACGGAAAAGGGTTCAAATTAATTGAGAGTTAAAAAAAAACCCCCGCCAACGGCGGGGGGATTTTTTTTTACATCATGCCACCCATTCCACCGGGGCCGCCCATTGGGGCAGGAGCTTCTTTTTCAGGTTTTTCTGCCACTACACATTCAGTGGCGAGGAACATACCTGCGATGGAAGCAGCATTCTCGAGTGCTACGCGGGCCACTTTGGTAGGATCGATAACGCCGGCCTTGTATAACGGCTCAAACTTGTCATCCTGTGCATTGTAGCCAAAATCGTCTTTTCCTTCCTTAATTTTCTGAACGATAACGGAGCCTTCCAGACCTGCATTTTCAACGATCTGACGGGAAGGTTCTTCCAGCGCTCTCCTGATGATAGCAATTCCGGTATTCTGATCTTCGTTTTCGCCGGTAAGCTTTTCAATCGCTTTGATGGCCCTGATATAGGCAACGCCGCCGCCCGGTATGATACCTTCTTCAACCGCAGCACGTGTCGCACTGAGAGCATCCTCTACGCGTGCTTTCTTTTCCTTCATCTCAACTTCGGAGGCAGCACCAACATAAAGAACGGCAACACCACCCGCCAGTTTAGCCAGTCTTTCCTGAAGCTTTTCTTTATCATAATCTGAAGTAGTGGTTTCCATCTGTGATTTGATTTGCTTGATCCGGCCTTCGATATTTTTCTTTTCACCTGAGCCGTTAACAATAGTGGTATTTTCCTTGTCGATTACCACCTTTTCACATTTGCCCAGCATGTCCAGTTTAGCACCGTCGAGGGTAAGGCCTTTTTCTTCTGAGATCACAACACCACCGGTAAGGATGGCGATATCCTCCAGCATCTCTTTTCTTCTGTCACCAAATCCGGGGGCTTTAACAGCGGCGATCTTCAGCGAACCCCTGAGTTTATTGACCACCAGGGTTGCCAGAGCTTCACCGTCGATATCTTCGGCAATGATCAGCAAAGGACGTCCCTGCTGGGCAATTGGCTCCAGTATCGGCAGCAAGTCCTTCATGGTGGAGATTTTCTTGTCGGTAAGCAGAATCACTGCATTCTCCAGCACAGCTTCCATCTTGTCAGGATCGGTTATAAAATAGGCGGAAATATAACCCCTGTCAAACTGCATACCTTCCACCACATCAACATGTGTTTCGGTGCCTTTTGCCTCTTCAACGGTAATTACGCCTTCCTTCTTTACCTTACCCATAGCTTCGGCAATGAGTTTTCCAATGCTGTGATCATTGTTGGCGGAAATGGACGCTACCTGTTCGATTTTGGTAATGTCGTCGCCAATAGCGTGAGATTGTTTCTTCAGATCTGCAATAACAGCGATTACCGCCTTGTCAATCCCTCTTTTCAGGTCCATCGGATTGGCACCCGCGGTAACGTTTTTGAGACCAACGGTTACAATCGATTGCGCCAGTACAGTAGCGGTAGTGGTGCCGTCACCGGCATCATCATTCGTTTTGGAGGCTACTTCCTTAACCAGCTGAGCACCGATGTTTTCAAAAGGTTCTTCCAGTTCGATCTCCTTGGCAACGGTTACACCATCCTTAGTAACCATGGGAGCACCGAATTTCTTGTCGAGAATCACATTCCGTCCTTTGGGACCCAGGGTGATCTTTACTGCATTGGCAAGCTGGTCAACACCTTTTTTAAGTTGTTCCCGAGCTTCAATATTGAATTTAATTTCTTTTGCTGCCATATTCGTCGTATTTTTTATTAAGTTCTGGTTTATTCAACATAAAGTATATCAGACTGATTCATGAGCAAATAATCATTGCCCTCGATGGTCAATTCAGTTCCCGAGTATTTGCCATAGAGAACAACGTCTCCGGCCTTTACAATGACGGGTTCATCCTTTTTTGCCTCACCCACTTTAGCAACTTCACCTCTCTGGGGTTTTTCCTTTGCGGAATCAGGAATGATTATTCCACTGGCTGTTTTTTCTTCAGCCGGGAAAGGTTTAATCAGAACCTTACCTGCATTTACTTTGCCTTTAATACTTGCCATATTTATTTTGATTTTAGAGTTAAACTGCGTTTTAATTTCCATTGCTGTTATCCAATACTATGCCAAAGGCTTTTTTGCTGTTGCATATTGACAATATTTCCGCAAGAACAAACTGAAGAACCGGGTAAGCATATATTAAATATCATATAATCAAGATGATATGAGAAAGGAGTATGGGAGCAGCAACTAAAAAAAAGTGTCAGCATTTATGACATACTGACACTCGCGTTAGGTTTTTTACCTGACTTATATTGTCAGTAAAAACTGTCACACAGTGAATAAAAAGTCCTTATTGCTGCTGCTGTGGCTGCTCCGTGGGCTGCTCAGCAGGCTGACCGGCGGGTGCTGTGGGATAACTGGGCATCCTGTCCGGATCAATAGCAGTATTCTCGATCTGATTCTGTATCTTCGATTGCTTTTGAGCGGGTACCTCCCTTGGTATCATTGTGGCCATGATGCTCAGTACAAATAGCGCTGCAGCAAAACCCCAGGTAGCTTTTTCAATAAAATCAGCGGTGCGTTTTACTCCCATAAACTGGTTGGATGATGAAAAACTCGATGCCAATCCACCTCCTTTAGGGTTTTGTACCAGCACAATGAGCACCAGGAGAACGCAAACAAAAAGAATGATGCCAGTTATTAATCCGTACATAATATATTGATTTACTGTTTATTGGTTAACTTTTTGATTTCTTCAATCTGACCCGCAAAGTAACCACTTTTTTCCGGATATTTCAAAATTAATTTTTCGTAGGCAAAGATTGCTTTACTATACAAACCCTGTTTGATGTAAATTTTGGCCAGGGTATCGGTAAAAATCCCATCATGTTCCTTGATGCTGTCTTCGGATATGTCCTTAGTAGGATGAAGATCCTGCCGGGGCTGCAGCCTTGGATTGGTTTCAATAAACCTGTTTATCAGTTCATGTTCATGCACAGCAGTCGCCACAGGTTTTTCTGCGATTTCTGGCGATACCGAAAGGGTGGATTTGTTTTGTAACTGCAACCATTCTGTAAAGCTGTGTCTTTCCGTGTTTGAATCAGCATGAGCATGAGCATCAGCATCAGTATCAGCATGAGCATCAGCATCTGCATCTGCCTCTGTATCCCAGGTCAGTAATTCGGGATCTTCACGGGATGGTTCGGATGTTTCCCGGGAATCAGCATCCCTGTAAAGGGTTTCCGCGTCGAGGGCTATCTCAGGCATCAGTTCTGCCTCATCAGGATCAATCAGTTCAAGTTCCTCAAGCTGCATGGAAAGCAGGTTAGAAATTTTTCCCCGCAGGGTGGGCTCCTTTTTCGCTGCAGTCTTGTCAATGCTCCCGGTATCAGTATCCTTAACAGTAACAGAATCATTATCCTCATGGATTTCCGGCTGAGAAGGATCGGAAAGGGGATAGATCAGGTTATACAGTACCCGCCGGTCTGCCACAAAGGTGCCTGCTGTTTCCAAATCTTTTTGCCAGCCCTCGTCTCCGATCAGAAACCTGTTTTTAACCGCCAGTAGCCGGGCTGTCTGGAAATAGGGATAATGCTCCGTTACCCTGAGAATCTGGTTCAGGGTTTCCCGGGTAAGCTTCTCGGGATGGCGAATGTATGTTAGGAGTTCCTCTTTATGCATGCCGGATTTATGCTACCAGTTTACAAATGCTCTGTTAAAGATATCCTCGATGAGGAGCTTCAGAATCGATTCTGTGGCCACGGGCTTTACCTCCTCAAGATCCCGCGTGGAAAGGTAGTCTTCATATCGCGAAAAACTGCTTTCAAAATCAAGTTCCGGTTTTACATCGCAGGTAACTTTTACCCGCAGGGTTATAGTAAACCTGTTCTTGGCGGCTTCGTCACCAGAGGTTATGGCCACCGGCCTGCCGGGTTCGTATCCGGTTATGGCACCTTCGAAATTAATATCCCCATTACCCGTTACCAGGATCAGTGTCGTATTGTTTTGGATGTAATCTTTCAGGGCGTTGGTGACCTGCTGGCTTAAACCGGCTTCAACATTGCGGGCCATGTTCTCAAAATACTGTACGGAGACCGTTTTGGCTTCGAGAGGTATGGATGCGCCGGTTGTGGAATAATTCATTTTGAAACAGGAATTACAGAGGCTGCAATAAATCCCCAGGATGATGAATGTTTTTACACGGCCAGAAATGTTGAAAGGAGTCTTCATTCAATCAATATTATATTCCTTAATTTTTCGGTATAAGGTTCTTTCGGATATACCCAGTTCTCCGGCAGCATGCTTCCGTTTACCGCCATATTTATCCAAAGCTTTTCTTATCAGTTCAATTTCCTTGTCGGCCAGGGATAGCGATTCCTCCACGATTTCCTGAGTGTCCTGTATGTCTCCCAGGCCATCGCGGGGTATGTCAAACTTCCTGACATGCTTTTCTTCCGGTACGATAGGTTCCACATCGTGAACAAACTTGGGAATCACATGCGAACTGCCTGGGTGAAGATCAGTTTCTGCCAGGTTTTTATGGGCGTTTTCATGGACAAACTTCTTCAGTTCATTCATGTCGTTTCGCATATCAAAAAGGATTTTGTAAAGGATTTCCCTCTCGGTGGCGAAGGTTTTCTGATCCACTGCATCAAAAACAGCCGGTAATTTCGATGACGAATAATCAGGAAGATAGTTCCGCATGACATCTGACGTAATCACCCGCTTTTCTTCGATAATGGATATCTGTTCACCGATGTTCTTCAATTGACGGATATTGCCCGGCCAGCGGTAATTGACCAGCATGTCAAGGGCGTCTTCGGTAAGGGATATGGCCGGCATTCGGTTCCGGTCAGCAAAATCAACGGTAAACTTCCTGAAAAGCAAAGGGATGTCCTCCTTCCTGAGTCTCAGGGGCGGGATTTCGACTGGGACACTGCTCAAACGGTAGAACAGGTCTTCCCGGAACTTACCCTGCTGTATGGCATGGGTGACATCAACGTTGGTGGCCGCAATGACCCTTACATTGGATTTGATTACTTTTGAAGATCCTACCCGGATGAATTCACCTGTCTCGAGAACCCGGAGCAGCCTGACCTGCGTTGACAACGGTAGCTCTGCTACTTCATCGAGAAAAATAGTGCCATCATGGGCCACTTCGAAATAACCTTTACGGCTATCATAAGCTCCTGTAAAAGAGCCTTTTTCGTGACCAAAAAGCTCCGAATCAATAGTCCCTTCAGGTATGGCCCCGCAATTCACAGCAATATAGGTTCCGTGTTTCCTGGAGCTGAATTGATGAATGATCTGGGGTATAACCTCTTTGCCAACACCGCTTTCTCCGGTAATCAGAACCGAAAGATCGGTAGGGGCTACCTGAACGGCTATATCAATGGCACGGTTTAGTACGGCTGAATTTCCGATGATCCCAAAACGTTGCTTAATCTTGACTAGATCAGGTTTCTCCATAATATACATGGAATTTTCCTTTACATTGCATGACAAAATTACAATATTAATAGATTTTTCGTAATTTGCCTGTCAAATATTCATGTTTGCCATGGCAAATGAGTTAAGATTTATCGGTATTATACCGGCACGTTACGCTTCAACCCGTTTCCCTGGGAAGCCCCTGGCCGACATCAGGGGTAAATCGATGATCCGTCGGGTTTACGAGCAGGCCTCCCTGGCCTTGGAAACGGTTTATGTTGCCACTGACGATGAAAGGATCTATCGGGCCGTGAAGAACTTTGGCGGTAAGGTGATCATGACATCGCCGCATCATAAAAGTGGAACTGACCGCTGTGCTGAAGCTGTTGACATCGTGGAACGTGAAACCGGGTTAGCTTTTGACATTGTGTTGAATGTGCAGGGTGATGAACCTTTCCTGGCACCGGAGCAATTGGAAACACTTAAAAGCTGTTTTGGCTGGGATCCTCCTCCGATTGCCACCCTGGTAAAGACTGTCCGTTCCAGGGATGAATTGTTTGACCCAAACCGGCCCAAGGTGGTGGTAAGCAGCGGGCAGCGGGCTTTGTATTTCAGCCGGAGTACCATTCCCTTCCTGCGTGGAAAAGAACCTGAAAGCTGGATTGATTCTCATGTTTATTATATGCATATCGGAATATACGGGTTCAGAAGAGACATCCTGCCGGTAATTACGGCACTGCCGCAATCCCCGCTGGAACTGGCTGAATCTCTCGAACAGCTTCGGTGGATTGAACATGGCTATCATATTGCCGTCCGAACCACAACCTTTGAAAGTTTTGGTGTAGATACCCCGGAGGATCTGGAAAGACTGTTGTTGTTGAATAAACGATAGAAACGCAATATATTGCGTCTCTAGCGGAATTAAATAAATAGCATGGATACGGGCGGTTTTAAAAATGTTAATCATACTGCCTTTAATTCTAAATTAATTATAATTTATTGTATCTTTAATTTACCAGGCTGCTTATTATTTATTTTTGGATGGCACTACCCGACAGGTTGATGCTTTGATTTAAGCAGTCAGTATTTCAGTTGATTAACTAAAGTAAAGTGTATGGGTCAATACCGATTGTTCTTCTCCGTCCATCTGATCAGAAAAATTTCTTTCCTCTTGCTTGCCTTTTCCCTTCCGCTTTTCATAGCACGTTTGTACCCCGCCGAAATGGTTGGTTCCTTAGCCATCAGGGACAAGGATACTACGTACTATTTGACACACAATGACCTGAAAACTGGGGAAAGACTGTTTTACGGACTCATCCGGGAGCAACAGGATATGAAATCCTGTGTTTCCTGTCATTACATTCACCCCGTTAAAGAACTCAACTGGAATCCCTCCGCCTTTGACATGGCTGAGTCAATTAACGACAAATCTCCGGAGGACCTGAAAAGATCCCTGCTCAATCCGATAGGGAAAAAACTAATGGCGGCACATGCGAACTTCACCGGCCTGAATGATCAGCAGATCCTGCAACTGAAAGGTTACCTGCAAGCGTACTATGAGCAGGGGGGATATCATCACAAGCCCAATATAAGCCAGCGACTGTTGTTCCTTAGCCTGGTGGCTTTGTTTTTCCTGACACTGCTCGATCTCCTGTGGTTCAAATTAATCAGGTTCAAAGCCGTTCATGGGGTGGTGCTCGTGGTTACTACCCTGTTAATTACCAAATTCACTGTTGAAGAGGCGCTGGCCATTGGAAGATCAAAGAACTATGCACCCGACCAGCCCATTAAATTCTCTCATGCCGTTCATTCGGAGCAAAACCAGATCAATTGCCTCTACTGTCACAGCAGTGCCGAATACGGCAAATCAGCAGGGATTCCGTCAGCCAATGTTTGTTTGAACTGCCACATGATCGTTCGGGAAGGAAGCCGGTCGGGACGTTTTGAGATCAACAAAATCCTTACTGCAGTGGAGCAAAAAAAACCCATTCAGTGGAAAAAGGTTTACAATCTCCCGGATCACGTGTTTTTCAGTCATGCCCAACACGCAGGCGCCGGAAAACTCGAATGTCAGCAATGCCACGGATCTGTAAACCAGATGGACCGAATCATCCAGGTCCCTGACCTGTCCATGGGATGGTGCATCAATTGCCACCGCGATACAAAAGTACAGTTCCATGACAACCAGTTCTATACCAAATATGAAGGATTGCGGAAACAGCTGGAAAACGGCGCTATCGATTCCGTAACAGTAGATATGATAGGAGGAACGGATTGCATAAAATGCCATTATTAAGATCCAAGAAGGAAGATCCAAGAAGGAAGATCCAAGAAGGAAGATGCAAGAAGGAAGATTAAAGGGGGAAAGGCCACAGACCTAGAAAAAATATGAGTACAGAAAAGAAATATTACCAGAATATCCGGGAACTGCATCCGGGATCGCTGAAATTGCAGGAACCTTCCGGTGAAATGGATCAAAGGACAGATATTCTCTCGCTGTTGGATGGCAGTGTTAAGGGCCAGGCAAGCCGACGGAGCTTTTTAAAACTTACCGGATTCAGTGCTGTATTGAGCACTGTGGTAAGCAGCTGTGAAAAGCCCATTCAAAAGGCCATTCCATACCTGATCAAGCCTGAGGAGATCACACCGGGAATTTCAAAATACTATGCTACTTCATTTTTCGACGGCGAGGAATTCTGTAGTGTTCTGGTGAAAAGCCGCGACGGTCGTCCTATTAAAATTGAGGGCAATCCGCGGAGTTCCTTTTCCGGGGGAGGGACCAGTGCGCGTGTACAGGCATCTGTATTGAGTCTCTATGATGACGATCGTTACAAGAAGCCCCTGAATGAGAACGGTGAAACAACCTGGGAGGAGGCTGATGCTGCCATCCGTTCGAAACTTGAAGAAATCAAAGCGGCGGGAGGAAAAATAGTACTGCTCACCCCTACTCAGATCAGCCCTACTGCCGGCAGCGTCATCGCAGATTTTCTGAAGGTTTATCCCGGGGCCTCCCATGTGATTTATGATACAGTATCTGCTTCGGGTATCCTGCTGGCTCATGAACAATCTTTCGGTATGCGGGCCTTGCCTTCCTATGATTTCAGCAAGGCGCAGTTAATCGTTGGCATCGAAGCCGATTTTCTGGGTACCTGGATTGCACCGGTAGCATTTACCGCGCAATATGCCGATGCCAGAAGACCGGAAAAGGGCAATCCTGTGATGAACCGGCATATCCAATTCGAGACGGGGATGAGCATCACCGGGTCCAATGCTGATGTGCGTTACGCAGTAAAGCCATCTGAAATCAAAACTCTGGTTTACCAGCTTTGCCAGGTAGTGGCTGACAAGTTGTCGGTTGAAGGCCTGCCGGCGGGCACCTCAATACCTGAGCATATTACAGCACTGGCAGGGGAGCTTATTCAGAAACAGGGCAAAAGCCTTGTTATATCGGGGTCAAATGATATTGCTGTTCAGCTTCTGGTGAACCGGCTCAATTCAATGCTGGGCAACTACGGCATTACACTCAGTCTGCTGAAACCGTCAAACCTGCGCAAAGGCAATGATGCCGAAATGATACAGCTGGTCGACGAACTGAACCAGGGCAACATCCAGGCACTTTTAATCTATAATACAAATCCCGCCTATCATTTTCCGGAGTCAGACCGGTTTATTGCCGGGCTGAAGAAAACTAAGCTGACTGTTTCCCTGTCTACCACCCCCGATGAGACTTCCCACCTTTGCCAGTTCGTTTGCCCTTCGCATCATTACCTCGAAAGCTGGGGGGATGCCGAACCCGCCCTGAATTCATATGCACTGCAGCAGCCTTTGATCAATCCGATTTTCAGTACCCGACAGTGGGAGGAATCCCTGATGAGATGGTCGGGCAACCTGCTGAGCTTCCAGGATCACCTCAAGAATTTCTGGGAGAAGCAGTTGTTCCCCAAACAGAAGGGAAAAGCAAGATTCTATGATTTTTGGGTTCATGCCCTGCAAAATGGTGTATTTGAACCCGAAGCAGAAGGTATCTCAGGGGCACATCCAGTCCTCCAACCGGTTATGGTTGAACCTGCTGCCGAAAGCAGCAATGGCACCGAATTGCATTTGTACCAGTCCGTTTCCCTGGCCACCGGCAGGCATGCCAATAACCCCTGGCTTCAGGAAATGCCAGATCCCGTCACCAAGACGGTATGGGAGAACTTTGCAGCTGTTTCTCCCAAGTTTGCTTCCGATAACGGGTTGGAAGATTTTGACCTGATCGAAATCAGCGATGCCATCAGACTGCCTGTTCTTATCCAGCCCGGTCAGGCATATGGAACCATTTCCGTTGCCCTGGGTTACGGGCGGGACAAAGTGGGGAAGGCGGCCAATGGCTTTGGTGTAAATGTCTATCCCCTGGCAACCCTCTCGGAAGGGTACATTCATTTCACTAGAGCCAGCGTTGCACTCAGAAAGACAGCACAAAAGCACACGGTTGCGAGGAGCCAGGTGTATTCTTCACTCGAAGGCAAAGCCATTGTTCGTGAAACCACGCTGCCTGAATACCGGAAGAAACCGGATGCCGGCAACGAATTGCACCAGGAAATCGAGAAAAAGCATGTTTCCCTTTATGCAGACCCGGTTTACGATGGTTTCCACTGGGGTCTTTCGGTGGATCTGAATGCCTGTACCGGATGCGGAGCCTGTCTCATGGCCTGCCAGGCCGAGAATAACATACCGGTGGTGGGGAAAACCGAGGTGGCTAAATTCAGGATCATGCATTGGATCAGGATTGACCGCTATTACACCGGTGATCCGGAGAATCCTGATGTGGTGCATCAGCCAGTAATGTGCATGCATTGCGACCATGCGCCCTGTGAAAATGTTTGTCCGGTTTCCGCCACCCCCCATAACAATGAAGGCCTCAACCAGGTAGCCTATACCCGTTGCATCGGCACCAAATACTGCATCAATAACTGCCCTTATAAGGTGCGCAAGTTCAACTGGTTTCAGTATGTACAGAACCCGAAATTCAATTATCATGAAAACTCCGACCTGGGACGCCTGGTACTGAACCCGGATGTTACGGTAAGGGAGCGGGGAGTGGTAGAAAAGTGCTCTTTCTGTTCACAACGGATCCAGGAAGAGAAATTGAAAGCCAAGCTGGAAAACCGGACGTTGAACGGGGAAGAGGTACAGACAGCCTGTGTACAGGCCTGCCCGGCAAAAGCCCTGGTTTTTGGTGACCTGAATAATCCCGATAATAAGGTGCGCCTGCTGACAGAAAATGAAAGGAATTACTACCTGCTCGAAGAGCTGCACACATTACCTTCAGTAGGTTACCTGACCAAGATCCGCAATAGAAATACCTAATGGAATTGATTGATGAGTTACGCAACTGAAGTAAGAGGTCCGCTGGTTCTGGGAAATAAGAACCTTTCCCAGGTTTCTGCCGACATAATCGCACCCATTGGTGCCCGGCCCGGAAAATGGTGGTATGCCGGAATGTTCATTGCATCACTGATGCTGGTATATGGCGCATATGCCCTTTATATCACATTCACCGTGGGGATTGGATCCTGGAACGTGAATAATTCGGTGGGCTGGGGCTGGGAGATCATTAATTTTGTGTGGTGGATCGGGATCGGTCATGCCGGAACCGCATTTTCCATCTTCCTCCTGCTGCTCCGGCAGACCTGGAGAACTTCCATCAACCGTGCCGCTGAAGCCATGACCGTAGCCGCAGTGCTTTGCGCTGCACTGTTCCCGCTGATCCATATGGGGCGCCCCTGGCTGTTCTTTTTTATAGCTCCCTACCCGAACACCCGCGGCCCGCTCTGGGTGAATTACAATTCCCCATTGTTCTGGGACTTCATGGCCATTTCCGCCTACCTGCTGATTTCGGCCTCCTTCTGGTACCTGGGCATGATACCTGATTTTGCCACCATCCGGGATAAAGCTGCCACTAAAATCAAAAAGGCAGTTTACAGCGTGCTCAGTTTTGGATGGACCGGATCCTCTCATGAATGGATGCGCTATGAATCAACAGGTTTTGTGCTGGGGGGCATCGCAGCCGTACTGGTTGTTTCGGTGCACTCTATCGTATCCACCGATTTTGCATCTTCCGTTATTCCCGGTTGGCATACCACCCTGTTCCCTCCTTACTTTGTTGTGGGCGCTATATTCTCCGGCTTTGCCATGGTGATGACCCTGATGATCCTGATCCGGCACCTTTACAAGTTCCAGGATTATGTAACCGACAGGCATCTTGATGCCATCGCAAGGATCCTGGTATTCATTTCACTGATCATGGGCACTGCCTATCTTACCGAACTTTTCATGGCCTGGTATTCGGGAAATGAGTACGAGGGCTTTCTAATTTTCAAAAACCGGGTCACCGGAACTTTTGCTTTTGAATTCTGGGCCATGTTCATCTGTAATGCCATTATCCCCCAGCTTTTCTGGTCGAAAAAGATCAGGCAGAACCTTACCATTGCCTTCATCATTTCACTGATCATCAACCTGGGAATGTGGTACGAACGCTTTAACATCATTGTGACATCGCTGAGCAGGAGCTACCTGCCTTCCACATGGGTAACCTACCATCCTACCTATATCGAAGTGGGCATTTATCTGGGAACCATGGGATTGTTCACCATTGCCGTGCTGTTATTTTTCAGGTATATACCGATGATTGCCATTCATGAGGTGAAGAGTGTGCTTAAACACAATGAAACCGAACATGGAATGGTTGAACCCAATACCTCCGAACAATGAAAACATCATCAAAGGCCATCATTGGAGTATTTGGCAGTGAAGACTCACTGATGGATGCACTGTGCAGGCTGCTTGCCGAGAACCTGGAGCCTGCTGAGATCTATACGCCCTACCCGGTACACGGGGCCCTGAGAGCCCTGAAACGCAGATCAAGGATCAGCTGGGCAGCCTGGTTCTATGGATTTTTCGGAGGGATAGCCGTGCTTTCTTTTTTGTACTATACGGCTGTAATCGACTGGCCCCTGAACTACGGCGGGAAACCCTTTAATGCATTTCCCTCCTTCATTACCATCACACTGGTACTCATCATCCTCATCGTAACTGTTTTAACCCTGCTTACCTTTTCATTAAGGGCAAAAATATACCCCTTCAAGAAGGCGGAAATTTTCGATGAAAGGGTTACTGACGATAAATTCATCATTGTATTTGATGCTGACAAGGTGAACCGTGACGTGGTGTATGCTTCCTTAAAAGAAGCTGAAGCAGAGGAAATAATTGAAAAATAAACGGTATGAAGCAGACATTTGCAGGAATCATTTTTATTGCCGTGTGGTTGATCTCATGCGACCGTACCAACAACAATCCGGGATATGACTATTTCCCCGATATGTTTTATTCCAAGGCGTACGAAACCTATGCTGAAAATCCCGTATTTGCCGATGGTAAGACCCTCAGGGAGCCTGTTGCAGGGACTGTCCCCACAGATTTCATACCTTATCCCTATACCAAAACTGACGCTGACCGGCTGCAGGCCGGAGCGGCGCTTGTCAACCCCTTAACAGCAGATGCTGCAAATCTGGGTCGGGGCGCCAGGGATTACGGGATTTTCTGTATCAATTGTCATGGATCCCAGGCCGATGGTAACGGGTTGCTCTACACAAAGGGGCTGTACAACTTCAAACCAGCCTCGCTGGTAAACGATAAAATGAAAGCTGCTCCCGACGGGGAGATTTACCATGTGATTTCCGTTGGCCAGGGCGTGATGCAGGAACACGGATCCATCATCCGGCCTGACGACCGCTGGAAAATCGTTCTTTATATACGGCAGCTGCAGTCGGACCATCCCGAAGGAAGGCCGGATTCATCAGTCACCAATAACTAATTACCAGTCACGAGTCACCAGTCACTTTATCATATGGAAGACAAACTGAAAATTGCACCATGGTTGAATTACCTCTGTTACGGCCTTATGGCGGCAGGTGTAATTACTTATATCATTGGCTTTCTGAATCGTCCTGAACAAACCTGGGCCAATTACCTGCTGAATAACTATTATTTTCTATCCCTGGCTATTGGCGGATCCTTTTTTATGGCGCTTCAATATATCACCCAATCTGGGTGGTCGGCTGGTTTTAAAAGGGTACCAGAGGCAATGGCCTCCTATATCCCCGTTGCTGCCCTGTTCTTTATCATTCTTTATTTCGGAATTCATACGCTCTATCACTGGTCGCACACCGAGGCTGTGGAACAGGATATCCTGCTGCAGCAAAAAAGCCCTTACCTGAACATTACTTTCTTCTTCATCCGCCTGCTCGTTTATTTTGCCTGCTGGATCATTATGACCCGTTATCTGCGGAAATTGTCGCTTAAGGAAGATGCAGTGGGGGGACTGACCTGGTTCTATAAGAGTGAGTTTTATTCGAAGATCTACATCTTCCTGCTGGCTATTACTTTCTCCCTCGCTTGTTTTGACCTGCTCATGTCCATTGATCCGCACTGGTACAGCACCATTTTTGCCATCAAGCATTTTGCTGCGGCTTTTTATCACGGCACCGCCATTATCTTGCTGATTGTAATCATTCTGCACAAGCAGGGACATTATACCTTCTTTACCCGGAATCATTTACAGGATTTCTCCTCTTACATATTCATGCTTTCCATCATCTATGGGTATCTGTGGTTTTCACAGTTTATGCTGATCTGGTATGGCAATATTCCTGAAGAAACCATCTATTATGCGGTTCGCTGGGAAGGGCAGTGGAAGGTCTTTTTCTGGTCCGATATTATCATCAACTGGTTCATACCCTTTGCTGTTCTTATGCCCAAGAAACCCGCCAGGAGGCTTAAAGTGGTTGTTCCTATTCTCATTCTGCTGGTAGCTGGTCAATGGATCGACCTGTATGTGCAGATATTTCCCGGCGTGACCGGCAAAAATACTTTTGGCCTCCTGGAGATTGGCGCTTTTGCCGGATATGCCGGATTATTCACCTTTGTGGTAGCCCGTGCCCTTGCTGCAGCATCCCTGGTGCCTCGGAATCATCCCTATCTCGGTGAGTGCATGGATCATCATATTGCATGAGGCGGACATTTGTTGGTGTGCCCATGAAAATACTGATAATTCAAACGGCATTTATCGGCGATGTAGTGCTGGCCACACCTTTAATAGAAAAATTAAAGGAAAAATTCAAGGATTGCACCATTGATTTTCTCTTAAGAAAAGGCAATGAATCCTTGCTTCATAATCATCCCCATATCCATAAGGTTTTTATTCTTGATAAAAAGAATAATAAATACCTCAATGTATTTCGTTTGATCAGCGTCATTAGAGCCGAATCGTACGATTATGCAATTAATCTTCAGCGTTTTTTAACCACAGGATTAATTACCGGCTTGTCTGGTGCAAAAGTTAAAATTGGTTTTGATAAGAATCCCTTGTCCTTTTTATTCACACATGCGTTGAAGCATCAACTATCAAAAAGTAATTCAGGTATTCATGAGGTTGACAGAAATCTTTCACTGATACAAAGCATTGTTGGCGATAACGAATTTGAAATGCCCAAATTATACCCTTCCGTAAGTGATTACGAAATAATTCCAGGCAAAGATAAATACATATGTATCGCTCCTTCATCTGTCTGGTTCACCAAGCAGTTTCCGGCGAGCAAGTGGTGTGAACTCATCGACAAAATCCCGGACCGCTATATTATTTATTTAATAGGCGCACAAGGTGACATTGATCTTTGTGAAGAAATTCAGAAAAACACTGAAAACAATAAAGTTGAAATTTTAGCCGGAAAATTAACGCTTCTGCAATCTGTGGCACTAATTGAAAGAGCAGAAATGACGTTTGTTAATGATTCTGCCCCATTGCATTTTGCTTCTGCAACGAATGCTCCTGTTACTGCGATCTTTTGTTCCACAGTCCCTGCATTTGGATTTGGCCCCCTTTCAGTTAATTCCCATACAGTTGAGGTTGATGAAAAATTAGACTGCAAACCGTGCGGTTTGCATGGCAAGAAAAAATGTCCCAGGCAACATTTCAAATGTTCGCAAATTGATGTTGAAAAAATCTTAATTCAAGCCAATCTGGGTGCCGGCTAAACACATCATTTGAAATAAATCTGGAAGATTTGAATAATTAAAGAATTTATGGTATTTTAAATTGTTCAATAAAATCTGAACCATTTAGCAGTCATGATTCAGGTAATGTTGAATTAACAAGGGAAATTTTATGTCACCGTATATTAAAACTTATCATTATGAGAACGAAAATCTTATTAATTCAACTGGTCCTGCTTGTTTGTTTTACCGGGGCGAATTCAGTGAATGCACAAACTTTAAATGACCTTTGTGGTGAATGGAATGCTGAAGCTCCAGAGGCACCTCCGGGATTTAATACCAGTATCATGACGATTACACAGGATTCGGTTTTTACCACTTTCACCGGCGAAACCTATCCTTATGGATCAATTTCCATGAGCTTCAAAAATGACACCCTGTCTTTCGAAATCGGAGGTCTGAATGTTTTGTGTACACTGAAGGTGGAAGAAAAGTCCAGGTTGTCCGGAAATGCTGTATGGGAAGGCGGGGAGTCAAAACTTATCCTCACCCGTAAAGAAGACGAGCCATCATCAGATGAATGATACATCCAGAAGGAGCGGTGCTTTGAAATATAACGATCCGGTACATGTTTAAAAAGGGCGATGCATTATGGCTGGCGGCACTGTGTGCTGTAACCTGTTTTTTGGTAGTTCCGGAGCTTCACCGGATATTCATCAGCGCAACGGTGAGCCATCCCTACCTGATGGGTTTTTTTAAATTCACCATCCTGGCTACCATGGGCGAATTGCTGACCATAAGGCTGGTTAGCGGTTCCTGGAAAAGAATCCCGGGGATTGGATACAAAGCGCTGGTATGGGGGCTGATAGGATTAAGCATTGTTTTGATGTTCGGTTTGTTTTATGAAGGGGTGCAGGGTGCCATGGATAAGGGATTGCTACCCGGGGCAGAAGGATTCACCGGGAGATTTCTCAGGGCCTTTTATACAGGATCACTGCTCAACCTTACCTTCGCCCCCGTTTTCATGGCCGCCCACCGGATATCCGATACATGGATTGACCAGTATGTGGAAGGCAGTAAACCCACTGTTACCGGTGTCATTGCCAAAATAGACTGGCCTGAGTTCATGCGCTTCGTGGTGGGCAAAACCATCCCGTTTTTCTGGATACCGGTTCAGACGGTTAATTTCATGCTACCTGCCCAATATAGGATCATTGTAGCCGCCTACCTGTCGATTGTACTGGGATTGATCCTTGCCTACGCAAGAAGAAGGAAGATTTAAGATTCAAGATTGAAGATTCTTAATCTAAAGAAAGATGCCACAGGAATCCGAATCTTCCATCAGCATCAGAATCTTAGTTAATATTTTTTGCCCCAAAAATACTGTTATGAAAATCAACCTGATTCTTCTTGGTTTTTTGGTCACCCAGGTGACGTATACCCAAAAAGAAGAACATCTTACTGATCCTGCTGATTTTGTGAATCCACTGATGGGTACGCAATCAAAATTCAGCCTGTCAGCCGGAAATACCTATCCGGCCATTGCGGTTCCGTGGGGCATGAATTTCTGGGTGCCACAGACCGGTAAAATGGGGGATGGCTGGATTTATACTTATGATTCGGACAAGATCAGGGGATTTAAGCAAACCCACCAACCCAGTCCCTGGATTAACGATTACGGTCAGTTTTCCATCCTTCCTGAAACTGGCGTTCCAAAGATTGACGAAGAAGGAAGGGCCAGCTGGTTTTCCCACAAGGCTGAAACATCACGGCCCTATTATTACAGTGTTTATCTGGCTGATTATGATGTATTGGCAGAAATAGCCCCTACTGAACGGGCAGCCATTCTCAGGTTCACCTTTCCCCGGACCGACAGCGCCTATGTTCTTATTGATGCCTTTGATCAGGGCTCCTATATCAGGATTATCCCGGAAGAGCAAAAAATCATCGGATATTCCACTAAAAACAGCGGTGGGGTGCCTGAAAATTTCAGGAATTACTTTGTGATCAAATTCAGCAAGGCTTTTGAGGATGCAGTCGTATGGACAGACAAACGCCGGGAGCCGGGGAAGTTGGAGATCAAAGACAAGCACACCGGAGCCCTGCTTCATTTCAAGACCAGGAAGGGTGAAAAGATAACCGCCAGTGCGGCCTCTTCCTTTATCAGTTTCGAGCAGGCTGAAATCAACCTGGAGGAAGTCGGAAACAGGGATTTCGAAACCATCCGGGAGGAGGCCAAGGACTCCTGGAACCATGAAATGGGGCGGATTGAAGTCCTGGGAGGAAACCTGGATCAAACCAGGACTTTCTATTCCTGTTTATACCGTACCATGTTGTTTCCCAGGAAATTTTATGAAATTGATGCAAACGGAAAGGTATACCATTACAGTCCCTACAATGGGCAGGTATTGCCAGGGTATATGTTTACCGACAATGGATTCTGGGATACATTCAGGGCTGCCTTCCCGCTCTTTAATCTGATTGAACCCGCCTTAAATGCCAAAATCCAGGAAGGACTCGTAAATGCCTACCTCGAAAGTGGCTGGCTACCCGAATGGGCCAGTCCCGGTCACCGCGACTGCATGATCGGATCAAACTCGGCATCGATCATCGCGGATGCCTGGCTGAAGGGGGGGCGGGGCTATGATATCCATACACTTTACAAGGCGGTCATAAAAAATTCTGAAAATGAGGGTCCGATCAGTTCAGTGGGAAGAAAGGGAGTGAACTACTATAACACGCTGGGTTATATCCCCTATGATGTTAAAATCAATGAGAATGTCGCCCGAACCCTGGAATACGCTTATGATGATTTTACCATCTGGCAGCTGGCAAAGGCGCTTGGTCGCCCTCAGACCGAAATTGACCTGTTTGCTTCCAGGTGCCAGAATTACAGGAAAGTTTACGATCTGTCTTCCAGACTTATGCGCGGAAGGAACCTCGATGGGTCATTCCAGTCACCTTTCAGTCCCTTCAAATGGGGTGACGCTTTTACCGAAGGCAACAGCTGGCATTACACCTGGTCAGTCTTTCATGATATTCAGGGACTCATGGATCTGATGGGCGGGAAAAATGCCTTTATATCCATGCTGGATTCAGTTTTCATAGTGCCTCCTGTGTATGACGACAGTTATTATGGCTTTCCCATTCACGAGATCCGGGAAATGCAGATCATGAACATGGGCAATTACGCCCATGGCAATCAACCCATTCAACACATGGTTTACCTGTACAATTATGCCGGTGCCTCATGGAAAACCCAGTACTGGCTTCGCGAGATCATGAATCGTTTGTATACACCGGATTCTGATGGTTATTGCGGAGACGAGGACAATGGTCAGACCTCTGCCTGGTATATCTTCTCAGCCATGGGTTTCTATCCGGTCTGTCCGGGCACCAACCAGTATGTGATCGGGGCACCTTTGTTCAAAATGATCAGGATTACCCTCGAAAACGGAAACAAAATCGAAATCCGTGCTCCGGAAAACAGCGACAGCAATCGGTATGTCAAAGCCATTTATTATAATGGCAGGCTTTATCCGAAATGCTGGTTCAGTCATGATGACCTGATGCAGGGCGCTATAATCGATTTTGAGATGAGTGCGACACCGGATACACAAAGGACTTACGAAAGCTCGGATTTACCCTATTCCTTCACCAACAATCAATAAAGATGAAATTCAGAAGACAAAAGTTGCTGTCTGCTTTAGTTTTACTCATGCTGGTCACCTCTGCGGCTTATGACCCTTCCATGGTTCGCAGGGATGCAGCCGACGGTAAAACTCACGCTACTTATATGGCACCGGTACTGAAAGAGCTTCCGCTGGGTACTGTCAAACCCCAGGGGTGGTTGTTGCATCAGTTGCAGATCATGCGAGACGGAACTTCGGGTCACCTTGATGAAGTATATTCCAAGGTGAAGGACAGCAGCGGGTGGCTTGGCGGTACGGGTGATGGATGGGAAGAAACGCCTTACTGGCTCGACGGAGCCGTACCACTTGCCTGGCTGCTGGATGATAAAGCCCTGCAGAAGAAAGTGCTGCAGTATATAAACTGGACACTGGATCACCAGCGTCCATCGGGTTATTTTGGTCCACTTACCAAATCCGAACGGGAAAAAGGCACTTCTTTTACAGCTGAACAATGTGGGGAGGGGGAGGACTGGTGGCCAAAGATGCTGATGTTAAAGGTTTTACAGCAGTATTACACGGCCACAAGGGATCCACGGGTAATTCCTTTTATGCAAAAATACTTTTCTTACCAGCTTCAGGTTCTGAAAAGCTGTCCCCTTGAAAAATGGACCGAATGGGCCAAATCACGCGGATCGGAGAACATCATGGTAGTTCAGTGGCTCTATGGGATCACACGCGATGCTTCATTACTCAAGCTGGCAGCATTGCTCGATGAGCAGTCATTTCCCTGGAGTACCTGGCTGGGTAACCGTGACTGGGTAATACATGCAGCCGCCTATCAGAATGAAGAGAACTGGATGCACCGGCATGGTGTTAATGTTGGAATGGGTATCAAGGTGCCGGCTTTAAGCTATCAGCGAACCGGAGATCAGGATTACCTGCTTAAGCTGAGAACCGGGTTCAATGACCTGATGACCTTGCATGGCCTCCCCATGGGTATCTTTTCCGCCGATGAGGATCTGCACGGAAATGATCCAGTTCAGGGCACTGAATTGTGTGCTATTGTTGAATCGATGTTTTCACTGGAACAGGCCATTGCCATTACTGGTGATGTGCAATATATGGATGCCCTCGAAAGAATGGCCTACAATGCCTTGCCTACCCAAACCACTGATGATTACAATGCAAAGCAGTATTTTCAGATTGCCAATCAGGTTCAGGTGAAAAGGGGCGTTTTCAGCTTTGGCCTGCCTTTCAACCGGGGAATGACCAATGTTTTTGGTATGCGCAGCGGGTATACCTGTTGCCTGGCAAATATGCACCAGGGCTGGACCAAATTTGCATCGCACCTGTGGTATGGCACAATCATCAATGGACTGGCTGCTGTGGAGTACGCTCCCTGTGAGGTCACAGCATATACCGGCATCAACAACAAAAAGATCACAATCAGGGAAGTCACCGACTATCCTTTCGGCCAGGACATCAGTTTTGAAATTGTCACGGACGGGGAGATTGATTTTCCTCTTTCCCTCAGAATCCCTCTATGGTGCAGTGAAGCTTCTCTTAGCCTGAACGGGCAATTAATACAGCAGGAACAGGGCGGCAAAATGGTTACGGTAAGCCGTGTGTGGAAGAGTGGCGATAAGCTTTCCCTTCATTTGCCCATGGATATCAGGATATCCGAATGGGGGCGCAATTCCAGGGCTGTTGAAAGGGGTCCGCTGGTATACGCCCTTAAGCTCAAAGAACGCTGGGAAAAAGATACGGAAAAAACCGAAGGTGATTACTGGAGTGTTTATCCGCAGGGTGACTGGAACTTTGGTTTACTGCAGCAGGCTGTGAAAACGCCCGCAGAGTCGATGGAGGTGAAAGTGTTACGGCCTGTGGGCAGTGATTTTGTTTGGAACCTGGCTCATGCACCTGTTGAAATAATCGTTCCTGCCCGGAAGATTCCTTCGTGGCAACTGGCCGGTGATGTGGCTCCGCTGCCGGTAACTGACCGGCATGGATTGTATAAAGGGTTTGTAAGCGATAGCATTGAAAAGATCACCCTGATACCTTACGGGTGTTCCAAGGTAAGGGTGGTGGCGTTTCCGGTTGTTCCATGAACAGGAAAGTGTCTCTATTGCAACGACTTCAAATACTCAACAATATCGGCAATATCCTTGTCGTTTACCTGGCCCTTATAAGTTTGCATGAGGTTGGCATTGAATCCTTTCACGACATCAGCGTTGGGTTCAAGGATCGATTGTCTGACATAGGCCTCGTCAACGGCAATCGTCCTTTCCTGTCCGGCTGTAATTACGGTAACTTCATGACCGAAAGCTCCCCGGAATGTTGGCCCTGTCATGGCGGTACCATCCGCGGAGTGACAGGCGATGCAACCGAGGGAACGAATGATGCTTTCACCGGCCATCAGGGGCGTGCCTGCGGCAGAGGTGGCAACCACCGCAGTGGTGTCGATGTACCATTTATCAAACTCAGGCTGGGGAAGGACCTTTACGGCCGTGTACATGCCTGAATGCTGCAGGCCACAATATTCAGCACAGAAAATATCATACTTTCCGGGGGAATTACCGATGAACCAGGCATGAATTTTCTTCCCGGGGATCATATCCTGCTTAATCCGGAATGCCGGAATGTAAAAGCTGTGGATGACATCCACGGCCTCAAGGTTGAGCAACACAGGCTTGCCCTGGGGAACATAAAGGGTGTCGGTCCTTTTCCCGTTTTCATATACGAAATTGAAATTCCACATCCGGGCAATGGTTTTAATCGGCATTGCGTCTTCCGGCGGATCGCTGTAAAGCGGCTTCCAGCCGGTCCATCCGAACCAGAACATGGCCAGTACAAGCAACAGGGGTATTACAGTCCACACAACCTCAAGTTTGTCATTTCCCTCAATCTGGGAGGCGACAGGATTACGCTTTTTATTGAATCGGTAAATAAAGTAAATCAGCACGATGGTAAGACCAATCAGGAAGAAAAAGCTTACCGACAATATCACCAGGAAGGCTGTGTCGACACCTTTTGACAGATTTGACAGGTTTGAAAACATAGCTGCGTATTATTATCTGAAACTATAATCCAGAAATGTGATCACAATTACGGCCACAAAAACAAACAATACTATGGAAACCATGATTGTATATACCGGTTGATCAAATTTCAGGTGCATAAAGTACATGAATACCAGTGTGGTTTTAATGGTGGCAAACAGCAAAGCTGCAGTCACGGCAAGTGGCCCGAGATCGTAGGAGGTGACCAGAATCGACAATAAGGTAAGTACGACCAGAAATGCCAGTATGATGATGTATGTTCTGTACTTAACTATGTGATTATTATCGTTATGACTCATATTGATCGCGATTATGAAATTAGGTAAAACAACGGGAACAGGAATATCCAGATGATATCAACCAGGTGCCAGTAAAGTGCGCCATTCTCGAGATGAACAAAATGACGGGCATGGATCTTACCGTTTCTGACCCTGTTCATCACCACGGCCAGGATGCTGACTCCGGCAACGATGTGCAGACCATGCAGTCCGGTCATGAAAAAATACAGACCGAAGAACAGGGTATCGCCGTTCCCGAATCCGTGAAGAACCGGCGATCCGGGATAAAGGCCATGTTCAATCTTCACAGACCATTCAAAATACTTATTGACCAGAAATACCAGTCCGATCAGGATGGTGAAGCCGATCAGGAAAAGGGTTAATTTCCTGTTGCCAAATTGTATGGAGGAAACCGACATGGCTATGGTCATACTGCTTGTGAGCAGCAGCAGGGTATTGACAGCTCCGAGGGTTACGTCCAGCTCTTCGGCAGCCAGATGGAAGGCAGCCTGATTATCAAAACGAATGACCGAATAAACAATGAACAGTCCCCCGAAAAGAAGCAGTTCAGTGAAGATAAAAAGCCACATTCCAATCTTGGAAGCCGTGGCATCAAAGTGTTCCGAATGGGTTACCGTTTGTGACATAGTATTATGGATGACTGTAATCGTATGGTTTGCGTGTTACTGTGGGTATTTCTTCGAAGTTCTCCAGGGGCGGCGGACTGGGTATAGTCCATTCCAGCGTCGATCCGCCCCAGGGGCTCATTTCAGCTTTTGTTCCGTAGCGGGCTGAACGCACCAGGTTAATAATAATCACGGCCAGTCCGGTGATCAGGATCATTGCGCCAAAGGAAGAAAGAATATTCCCTCCGTGAAACTGCGGCAGGTAATCGAAGTATCGCCTTGGCATACCTTGTATGCCCAGTACGAACATGGGGGTATATAAAGTAACAAAGCCAATGAAAAAGATGATCCATCCGATTGTGGCCCAGCCTTTGTCATACATGCGTCCGAACATTTTAGGGAACCAGTAGTGCATTGCGCCAAAAAAAGCAAAACCCACACCGCCGAAGATGATATAATGGAAATGTGCCACAACAAATGCCGTGTCATGAACATGCATGTCGGTGGCCAGGGACCCCAGGATCAATCCGGTCAATCCGCCGATCATGAAAACAAAAATAAATGAAGCGGCCCAATAAAAGGGTGGTTCAAAGTGAATGGAACCTTTGTAAAGTGTGGATATCCAGTTGAAAACCTTAATGGCACTGGGTATGGCAACCAGGAAAGAGAGGAATGAAAACACAAACAGGGCAGTGCTGCTCATGCCGGCAGTATACATATGGTGTCCCCATACAAAGTAACCGACAATGGCAATCAGCATGGTAGACACGATGATGGCCTTGTAGCCGAATATGGGTTTTCGGGAAAAGGTGGGCAGGATCTCCGAAATAACACCCATGGCGGGCAATATCATAATGTACACGGCCGGGTGTGAATAGATCCAGAAAAGATGCTGGTACAACACCGGATCGCCACCCAGGGCGGGATCAAAAAAGCCGATATGCAACAGGCGTTCTCCGACTACCATCAGGAGGGTGATACCAACGATAGGTGTGGCCAGTAACTGTATCCAGGCGGTTCCATACAAGGCCCAGGGAAATAATGGCATTTTAAGCCAGTTCATACCGGGAGCACGCATCCGGTGCATGGTAACAATGAAATTCAAGCCGGTAAGGATGGAGGAAAAGCCGAGTATGAATGCACCCATTACGGCAGGAAGCATATTGGTTCCGGTACGAAAGCTGTATGGGGCATAAAAGGTCCAGCCGGTATCAGGAGGTCCACCGCCCATGAACTGTGAGGATAGGGCCACCAGTGCTCCCAGAACATAAAGCCACCAGGAGAAAAGATTGAGTCGCGGGAAGGCCACGTCCCTGGCGCCTATCATCAGTGGCAGGAGAAAGTTGCCGAATACAGCGGGCAAACCCGGGATAACCACAAGGAATATCATGGTGATTCCGTGCAGGGTGAAGAAACCATTATAGGTTTGGGCATTCATGATGGTTGGTCCGGGAGCGATCAACTCAATCTTCATCAGCAACCCCAATATGGCAGCTAAAATGAAGGCAGTCATGATGGAATACAGATATAACAGACCGATCCTCTTGTGGTCGGTTGAAGTGATCCAGGCCAGAATGCCCTTATATTTACCATGATCTTCGTAGAAACTTCCCTCGTGAATACTCATATACAGAAGAATTGTGAATTAAGCACTGATTTGTTGTTTTTTTCTGAACAATGGGCGGACACTCAGCCAGAGAAAAACGGCCACAGCCAGGAGAGAAATCAATATCCCCATCACCCGGGTGATGTTCAGTACATATTGCTTGCCCTGGGGATCATAAGAATAACAATACTGCAGCACGCGGTTGATCGTGGGACCCGATTGTCCCTTTGAGCCCTCCAGCAAAGCCAGTTTGAATTCAAAAGGCTGAAAATAGGTGCCGTTCAGGTAACGGGTAATCTTACGGTCAGGACTAATTATAATAATTGCAGCGGCATGCACAAAATCATTTCCGGCAGGTTTATAATTAAACCCTACAGCACGGGTAAATCTTTTAATGGTCGCACTGTCGGCTGTAAAGAAGGTCCAGGCGGTATCGGCACCAGGCGCGGTAATCAGGTTCAGATAATTCTTATGCTTATGACTGGCAAGATCAGTCCCCTCACGCGGGTCAAAACTGATGGTAAATACCTGATAATCCTTGCCGATTTTAAGGTCGGTTTTATCAATGACCTCTGCAAGACCATTCATGAGTGGGCTACAAATGCCCGGGCATCGGTAATATACGAAGGAAATTACTGTGGGTTTATCCACCAGATCGCCCAGCAGAACTTTTTCCCCCCTGTGATTGATGAGCTGCAGGTCGGCGGGCAAAATATCGTCCAGTTTCTCAACGATACCGATCTCGGGATCTGTTGATTCAACGGGTAACTGACACAAGCCTGACCAGGGAAATGCAATAATAAAAACACAAATCAGCATTACCCATTTCATAGTATATGCGCTTTATATTCTTTGTTCACAAAAATAAAATTAGCTTTTATTTCAACAATATCTGCAGGATGTGGGGTAAATGTATATAAAAAAATACGCAAAATATGGGGGACGATTTCATCAGCCGTTTGCCATCCGATGCATGAAGGCCTGGATTATTCTGGAAATTTCATTCAGTTGTTCAGAAGGAGGAATCCTCGACAGGATAACTGATGCATAGTTTTTCCTGATCAGCAACCGAAAGGTAGCAGGGAAATTCATATCATACATCCAGCTTAAGCGCAGCAACCGGTAATCATTGAGTGATTCTGCCAGATAGGATGGCACTGTAACTCCGTTCATGAAGCTATGGTGGATGCCTTCCGGAACGATATATTGATCGGGCTGAACCTGGTCGAGGATCTTAAAAACCACATCCTTAATTGTCATCAGTCTCCATATATCCACCTTGTCCGCATCACGAAGCAGCTTTGAGAACAATGTGACCCGTTCGTCAGGTGTAATAATGATCCGGGGAGTGTTGTGGTTGAGGACCGATTGTCGGATAAGTTCCGTATCAATCTTCCCGCTGAGGATCCGGAGGAATTTTAATTCTTCCAATACCCTGATTCCCAGCTCGGCATGGTTAACCGACAGGCTGTCATCGAAGGTTCCGTAAGTAAGAAATTGCTGAAACCGGCCTATATCATGCACCAGCGCAATTATTTTTGCCAACTGGATGTCGTTTTCAGGTAAGCCTGAATCTTTTGCTATAATACGGATGTTACCAATGACATCATAAGTATGCCTGACCTTAAGATCAATATGATCCTGCATATATTGATCCGGGATCATCAGAGAACCCGTGTAGTTCTTGAATTGTTGCACTAACATTCTAAAGTCGTCGGTGGAAATCATGCTGATGGAATATTAGAATATGATATTATTTGGTATCAGGGAAGTAGTTTTCCAGGACGTGCTCCAGGATGCGGTTTGTTGCTCCGGTGTTGCTGATGACATAATGCACAGCCTGCCTTGATGCGTTTTTGAGTGCTTGTGGATCCTGGAGCAGGTAATGTAATTTGTCCCTGAATTCCGGGTAATCGTGTATGGTGAAGGCTCCACTGCAGGCAATCAATTCTTTGGCTTCATGGAACTTGCTGTAATTCGGGCCGAAAACAACAGGAACACCATAGGCGGCTGCCTCAAGAATGTTGTGTATTCCTTTACCAAATCCTCCTCCCACATAAGCCAGCTGACCATAGCGATAAAGAGAGGAAAGCATGCCGATATTATCAATGATCAGTATCTGTTTTTCGGCGATATCATCCTGTGAGGCTTCAGAAAAAAGGACAACAGGCCTGCTTATCATCATCACCAGCTTCCTGATATGATCCTTGCCGATTTCATGGGGTGCCAGGATCAGTTTTATCGGCTGATCCGTTTCATTGATGAATTTTACCAGGATCATTTCATCAGCTGGCCATGTACTTCCCGCAACCAGGCATAGACTTCCATGTACAAATCCATCAGCCAGGTCAATGTTTCTCGCAGTTGCACTAAGGGAGACGACCCTGTCAAAGCGCGTGTCCCCGCTTACAGTTGCGTTCCGGAAGCCTGAGGCATTTAACAGGGCTAAGGAAGGCTGATCCTGGACAAAAAAATGTTCAAAGTATCTGAGTTTATTCCTGAACCACTGACCATACCAGCGGAAAAAGATATGGTTCTGTCTGAAAATGCCCGATACAAGGTAGATCGGGATGCCAGAACCATGCAGCCGTTTCAGATAAAAATACCAGTATTCGTATTTGATAAAAAAGACGGCATCCGGTTTCACCAGGGCAATAAACCTCCTGGCATTATATGCCGTATCCAGGGGCAGGTAACAGACCAGATCCGCTTCCTGATAGTTTTTACGGATTTCAAATCCCGACGGGGAATAAAAAGTCAGGATAATGCTGCATCCGGGCTTGTGTTTTTTAACCGCTTCGATCAGGGGTCTGCCTTGTTCGAATTCCCCCAGTGAAGCAGCATGAAACCAAAATACCGGTTTGCCGGAGGGTCGCCATGTACGCAGTTTCTTTCGCCAGCGCTTCCTTCCAAGGATCCACAACCTGGCTTTTTTATCGAAGAGGGAGGAACACAGGATGCCCAGGTAATAAAGGTGGATCGCTATGAAATAAGGCAGGGCCATGGGTATTGCGTCAACAAAATATACGAAAACTGATCAGGAAAATAAACATTCCGCAAAAATAAATGTTATGCTATCGGTATTATTTTAATTTGATCTAAATAAACGCAAAATTATCATTCATTTATAAAAAACAATATTATGGCTTTCGAACTTCCAAAACTGGGTTATGATTATGCAGCGCTGGAACCGCATATTGATGCTCGCACCATGGAGATCCATCATACCAAGCATCACCAGGCTTATGTCACCAACGTCAACAACGCTCTTGCTGGCGGTGAATGGGAAAATCGCAGTATTGAGGATATTTTGGCCAATATTTCCAAGTTACCTGCAGCCGTGCGCAACAATGGAGGAGGCCATTATAATCATACATTATTCTGGACACTGATGGCACCCAATACGGGCGGAGCGCCCAAAGGCGATTTGCTGAATGCTATCAATCAGTATTTCGGTTCATTCGATAAGTTTAAGGAACAGTTTGCCACTGCAGGCCTGACCAGGTTTGGATCGGGCTGGGCATGGCTTGTGCAAGCGGGGAAAGAATTGAAGATTACTTCAACCCCCAATCAGGATAATCCGTTGATGGACCTTGCTGAAGTAAAAGGGAATCCTCTGCTAGCCGTGGATGTTTGGGAACACGCCTATTATCTGAAATACCAGAACAGGAGGAACGAATACCTGGCGGCTTTCTGGAATGTGGTGAACTGGGATGAGGTTGGCAGGAGAATGAAATAGGTGATTAAGTGATGAGGTGATTAAGTTATACGGTTTTTACTGTTGCAAAACTGCACGACTGCACGACTGCACGACTGCACGACTAATTTTAAACTTGTATTCTTCCTGAAATTTCTGTACCTTGTGGGTTACAATTCAATTAAAAACCCACCACCATGCCTTTTGAATTACCCAAACTTTCTTATGCAGCAGATGCACTTCAGCCTTTCATTTCGAAGCAGACCATTGATTTCCACTATGGCAAGCATCATGCGACCTATGTAAGTAACCTGAATAGCCTGGTTCAGGGAACCCGCTTTGAAAATGCAAGCCTTGACCAGATTGTCAGGGAAGCAGAAGGACCCGTTTTCAACAACGGCGCCCAGATTTGGAATCATACTTTCTATTTTGAGAGTTTTTCACCAACTGGCGGCCGGGAACCATCGGGACCACTGGCGGCAATTATAACCAGCACTTTTGGCTCTTTTGAATCCTTTAAGGAACAGTTTACCAAATCGGCCATGACTCTTTTTGGCTCTGGCTGGTCCTGGCTTGTAAAAAAGCCGGATGGAAGCCTGGAGATCTTACAGGAGCCCAATGCCGGCAATCCCTTGCGAAAAGGTTTAACACCGCTGCTTACCTGCGATGTATGGGAACATGCCTATTACCTGGATTATCAGAATAAGCGGGCCGACTATTTACAGGCATTCTGGAATGTCCTCGACTGGGGGATCATCGGCAAACGAATCTGATCAGAAGGTAAAGCCCATATTGATATACCATCTGAGGCTGGAGTCTTTGTGGTTTCCGGCAAAAAATACGCCAACCGGACCAAAAGGTGATTTATAGGTAATGCCGGCACCATATCCGGCATAAACCGACTCGTAATCCAGTTCAAAAAGTTCAGTCATCAGGTCAGAGAAATTGTCGGAAACTACCATACCGTTCCCGGTCACCTCCAGCAGCAGGTTTTTATAAAACCTGTATTGGAATCCCAGTTTGAGCCCGGTAAAATTGCTCGCTTTAAGCTCGCCAAGGTTGTAACCCACAAAGGGCACATGGTTTCTCCTCAGGTTATACCGGTGGCCGCCAACGAAGAAATAATCCGAGGTGAGGAAATCATCTGTACTTGCCCCCAAAGAAAGTCCGGTGTTGAGTGTAAACTTTTTACCGATCGGTGTATAGATGTCAGCCAGAATGAAAAGTTTTCCGAAGGAACTGATTTCCGGTTGCTCGTCCAGAGTGTCGGTCAGGTATTTCAAATGGATATTCGGCTCATAAATCCCTTTAAGGCCAATCTCGAGCAGCAGTCCGTCCGTGGGATACAGCATGTCATTCAGGGAGTTGAATTTATAGGTTCCGTTTAATCCGAAACCGGTGTAACCATATCGCTCATAATTAAAATCTTCGGGATACAGGGTTTGCATGGCTTTGCTGGGAAAAACCGAGGAGTAATCGAACAACAACCCGATCGCGGCCTGCTGATTCAGCTGCGGAGTATACTTCAAAGCGAGTTCAGTGGTCACATGGTGCTGTTTGAAGTATCCGATTTCTTGGGCATCAAGATAACCAGGTATCAGATCCGAGGTATACCAGGCCTCCAGACTTCCCAAAAGGTTCATCCTGGGGCCGGTATATTTCCGGTAGTAAAAGTAAGCCTGTGGATATTCGCTGATATCAGCGGCCAATGTCATCTTGGCGCCTGAAACCAGAAAATTGCTTTGTGTGTAATTCAAGATCAGTCCTGCACCATAAAAATTGTCATAATGCACCGAAGCCTTCAGGGAGGCGGGCGGTTTTTCCTTGGCATTCAGAATCAGCCGGAATCCTGGACCATCTTTTTCAAGCCGGTATGTGAGTTTGTCGAAATAGAGTGTGCCAAACAATCGTTCAATACCAGCCTGCAATTCTTTACGGTTAATGTAACTGTTTCTCCGGATGTTAATTTTACCATATGCCAGACTTTGATCGTTGTATTTCAGATCATTGACCTGCATTCTTGTGATCAGCAGGCTGTCAACCTGGGGTAGCAGTCGTTTTTCCGATGCAGCCCTAATGGCCCCGATCGAATCCCCCAGGGCTTTAAGTTCATCGAAATGCTTCCGGGCTGCTTCTTCTCCGGCTTTCTCGATGGCAAGGCATTTGTTGAAATCACTTGCCGAATAGTCAATTAGATCAGGTGTGATCGGAATGTCCACCAGTTTCATCTGCTCATTCCCATCGTAGATGCCATAAACGGCGATGGAACGCGACAGGATCTTGCTGAGGGAATTCAGGTCATCGGCCGATAGTGCTTCTTCAAAGCCAACATAAACCCCAATAACGATGTCGGCGCCCATCTTTCTCACCTCATCCACCGGGAAATTCCGGATAACGCCCCCGTCTACCACCACGGTACCGGAGTCAAGGACAACAGGGGTAAACACACTGGGGATGGCCATGCTGGCCCGCATGGCCAGAGCCAGGTCACCTGATTTGAACTCTATGATGTTGCCTTTGATAATCTCTGTTCCCACGCAACGGAAGGGATAGGGAAACTGATCAAAGCTGTCAATGCCTGCAGCCCTCCAGGTCAGACCCGATAACAGCATCGTCAGATTCTGCCCTTCGAGCAGGCCCGAAGGCAGTCCGATCTGTTTTTTACGTATGGGCAGCTCAATCAGGTACCTTTTATAGAAATGCTTTTCGTCGAGGGCTACATTGACAAGGGGAATATTGTCTGACAGCAGCACTGACCAGTCCAGGGTTCTGTTGAGCTCAGAGAGGTCCCCTGCGGTATATCCGATCGCATAAAGACCACCTACTATACTGCCCATACTGGTTCCGCTGATGTAATCGGGCGTAATTCCGGCTTCTTCCAATACTTTAAGGACTCCAATGTGAGCCAGGCCTTTAGCTCCGCCACCGCTTAATACCAGGCCGATTTTTGGTCGATCATGGGTTGTCTGCTGTGCCTGGAGACCAATACCTAAGGGCAGGAAAAAGGATAATGGAATTAGAAAGGAAACTATATTGTTTAAACCTAACATGATGATTTATTAGCAGTCGGTGACATACTCATCACGCATCACTTATATAAATACAGCACTCCGGCTTTGGAATATCGCTTGTTGGGATCACCGGAAAGCGACTCAATGGTATAGAAGTAAATTCCCGGATTAAGCTCCTGTCCGGATGCAGTTCTTCCGTCCCATGTGAGGGTAGTACCTTCGTTACTGTATACAAGGATTCCGGCACGGGTGAATATCCTGAGCGATATCGGAAATCCCCCGTTGCTGGTGATCATGAAGTAATCGTTAATGCCATCGTTGTTTGGTGTAAATACGTTCTGAATACTGATATCCTCAATTACCAGTACATCCTGTGAGGTGGTGCTGGTGCAGCCCAGGTCATCGGAAACCGTAAGGGTTACCCTGAAAGTGTCCATCGTGCCGAAAGTCACTACCTGCCGCGGCCCGTACCGCAGGGGAAAAGTTTCAATATCCCAGGTGAACGTATAATTGACCCCGGTTTCCAGGGGTTCGGTGTGTTCAAATACATATACGTTATAGGAAACGGAATCGTAGTAACTGAAAACAGCCGGTACGGTGCGGTGAGCGGTGATCATGTTGGGCTTAATTACCGTAAGGTCGGAACCCTGGTCAAATACCAGGAGCAAGGCAGGGGTATAGTTACCAGGCATATCATAGGTTACGGTATCCGGATCCTGCAAAGCGCTGGTTTCGCCGTTCCCGAAATCCCAATAAAAACTTGAAACAGTATCAGGAAGTGCGGCCGTGCTAAGGAAGGAATATTTCACACGCATGGGAGTGCATCCTTCGGTGCTGCTGGCTGCGAAGTTGTAAGTCTGGCCTGCAGCTGGTAACACAGCTGCTGCCATGATGCAAATAACCAGGATATGCTGAAGACTCAATCGCACGTTATCAGATATTCTTTGTGAGTGATTGCACTAATTTAAAACTACTCAGAAATTCTTTGGCAAATACCCGTATCACAATGTAAACCGGAATAGCCAAAATCATTCCGGCAAGTCCACCCATGCTGCCCGCCATTAGAAAAACCAGAAAAATCTCCAACGGGTGGGCATAAACACTGTTCGAGTATACGTATGGCTGTATGAACATGTTATCGATAAATTGCACGATGATGAAAACAACAACAATAAGCACAGCTGATACCCACAGATTAACATCCCCCGGGCGGGTAAGAAAGGTAACCATGCCTGTAAGTACACCGAGGACAGTACCAATTATTGGACCAAGGTAAGGAATTATATTGAAAATACCGGCTAAAAAGCCAACCAGCAATGCATCCTTGATAGGGAAGCCGATGATCATCAATCCCAAGGTGCTCAGTAAAATTACCGCACTGACTTCTACCATAACTCCAATGAAATACCGCGAAAGCAAGGTACGTATAGACTCCAGTGCATGGGCAACAGCCTTGGTGCTATTGTCGGGGACCAACACCAAAATAATTCTGGAAAACAATTTTTCATCCTTTAAAAAGAAAAAGGTGATAAAAATAATTGAAAAAAAAGCCACGGAGATGTTCCCCAGCCAGCCCGCCACTGATCCGAACATGCCGGCCAGCTGTGTGACACTGTCTTTGGAGATCAACCTTTTCATTAATTCCTCTACAGAAAAGTAATTGCCCGGATGTGATTTGAAATGGTTGATGAGACTCTCAAAGGCTTTGATCGGAGTACTGAACTCCTGCAGCAGTCTTTGGGGGTCAACGGTGGATATATCATTTACTTTGCTGATAATCAACGGTATGAACAGTCCAAGAAAGGAGAGGATAATCATGATCAGCAGGACCAGTGTTACAACCGCCCGAAAGCCTGCAGGCAGAGCATGTTTCCGGACCTTCAGCCGCTCAAGGAAATCGAAGATGGGTCTTCCTATAAGAGCAAGTACAAGCGAAACCAGGATATAAACTACTATATTGCTGAAATACCAAACCAGAAAGGCAAAAATCAATACTGCCGTTAACGAAATAATAAGACGCACAGTTTTGCTCATGCTGCAGAATTATTGGCTAAAAATACTAAAAATTTGAAGCCTCTTCATGGGTAATTACTTAAAAGAAATCAACATGTGTAAATAACTTTACAGGGCCTCCCAATCAGGATAAATTTATCTTTATTAATTTTGGTGCCGACACTTTTTCATATTTCTGATGAAGCAATATTTGGATTTACTGCAGCATGTACTCCATGAAGGCACTGAGAAAAGCGACCGTACAGGGACGGGAACCCTCAGCGTTTTTGGTCATCAGATGCGGTTTGATCTGAAGGAGGGATTTCCACTCATGACCACCAAAAAACTGCACCTTAAATCCATCATCTATGAATTGCTTTGGTTCCTGAAAGGAGATACCAATATCAGATACTTGAAGGAAAATAATGTCCGCATATGGGATGAATGGGCTGACGAGGAAGGCAATCTGGGGCATATTTATGGCTACCAGTGGAGAAGCTGGCCTGACTACAGCGGCGGGCATGTTGATCAGATATTGCAGGTCATCCGAACGATACGCGAGAATCCCGATTCGCGCAGACATATTGTCAGCGCCTGGAATGTAGCTGATCTTCCCAACATGGCCCTGCCGCCCTGTCATGTCCTCTTCCAGTTTTATGTTGCCAATAACCGGCTTTCCTGTCAGCTTTACCAGCGGAGCGCTGATATTTTCCTGGGCGTACCGTTCAATATCGCTTCCTATTCATTATTGCTGCTGATGATGGCCCAGGTAACCGGATTGCAACCCGGTGATTTTGTTCATACTTTCGGGGATGCCCATATTTATAAAAATCATCTGGAGCAGGTTCACCAGCAACTTGAACGTGAACCCAGAAAACTACCCGTCATGCGATTAAATCCTTCGGTTACCGATATCAACGGATTCGATTACCTGGATTTTACGTTGGAAAATTATGATCCACATCCCCACATTAAGGGGGCCATTTCTGTGTAAAATCAAATATATGGTCAACATCTCCATTATCGTAGCCATTGCAAAAAATAATGGTATTGGAAAAGATAACAAATTGCTCTGGCACATAGCCGCTGACCTCAAGCGCTTCAAAAAGATCACCACCGGCCATACCGTGATCATGGGGAAAAATACTTTTTATTCCCTGCCATCAGGACCGCTGAAGAATCGAAGAAACATTGTAATAACAGATAATCCGGCAGATCGTTTTGAGGGGTGCGAAACGGTTAATACTATAGAGGAAGCACTTGCCCACTGCGATAAGCAAAAGGAGAACTTTGTAATTGGTGGGGCATCGGTTTACCGGCAGTTCCTGCCGCATGCGTCCAAACTCTATCTGACCCTGGTTGATCAATCTTTTGAGGCTGATACCTATTTCCCTGAAATCAATCCCGCTGAATGGGAGGAAATCTCCAGGGAACTCCCGGAATTAGAGGAGAAACATGAATTCAAGTATGAATTTATTGTTTTAAAGAGAAAAGATTAACTTTATTCGATATTATGCCACCTAAAATTTACATGTCATGAAAAAAAGTCTCTTTTTAACCGCATGTCTTTTATTCACTGCATCCTTTGTTTTCAGTCAGGCCGACAAAATTGTCGGAATCTGGGTTCCTGCCAAAGGCACCTCCCAGGTGAGGATATTCAAGGCTACCAATGGCAAGTACTATGGTAAAGTTGAATGGCTCGAAACCGATAAGGACAAGCTTGATGTGAACAATCCTGATGAGAGTCTCCGTAGTAAAAAAATCTGGGGATTGATGATCCTGAAGGATGCCACCTATAACAGCGAAAAGAACCGATGGGAAGGCGGAACGGTTTATGACCCCGATAATGGCAAGACGTATGACTGTTATATCTGGTTCGACGGTGATGACAACAAAATGAGACTAAAAGGATATGTTCTGGGGATGAAGTTCATAGGGAGAGCGGAGGACTGGACCCGCGAAAAAGAACTCAGGAAGTAATTACTGTTAATCCTTATTTTTACCCGGTTCGCTGGGTATTATTCCGGGTTCATCAACAAATCTTAACATTGGCTGCCATTTAGCGTTAATAGGGTTGAAGCATAATTAATAACCTAGTTCGCAGCAATGAAATGGAGTTTATTCTTACTGATGTATCTTGCTTTTGCCTGTTCCGGCAAAATCACCATCACCGAGGATGAGATCCGGTCGGATATCTTTTATTCTGACAAGAGTTCGAGACCCTTTACAGGCAAGTGCAGGGTGTTCTTCAGTGATAGCGATCTTGTAAAAGAGGAGTTTACCTATAAACATGGCATACTGCATGGCGCTGCAAGAACCTGGTATAAAAACGGGCAGTTGCGCCGGCAAGGCTATTATACCCATGGAAGGATTTCTGGCAAGTGGGAATTCTGGGATGAACAGGGCAATAAAACCGTTGAAGCCTATTATGAAAATGATGCACTGAACGGCTCCTATATCGAATTGTATTCAAATGGAAAAATCCGGGAAAAAGGCCAGTTTGCGGATAACAAAAGAACCGGTCATTGGGTCTATTACAATGAAAACGGACAGCCTGTTTCGGAAGGGACCCGTTAGTGCGGCAGTCACATCATCAGACCGTTTTCATCAAACGGCACCTCCTGCCATCGCTTGTTGATAAGCACCCGGAGTGTCCTGAAACCTATTTCACGCAATATGGCAGACGCGTGCCCAAATCCGGATGCTATTTCATCGGGATGATGTGAGTCGGAATTCAGCATTATGGGAATCTTTTTCTCCAGGATCCGCTTCAGTACCCATACATCCGGGTAAAGGAGCGGCGGATTATGTTTGTACAAGCCCCGGGTATTTACCTCAATGATACACCCATTTTGCCTGATGACCTCCAGGGTTTCCTCAACCAGATTTATATACCACTCCTCCTCTTCATTCAGGTAAGGCTTTATGGAATTGTGCATCTTGATCTTGTCCAGATGCCCGATGATATCGGGTTTATCTACTTCCGCCATTCGCATCACGGAGTGGTAATAGGTTTTGATCGCCCTGGTGAAATCATGCTGATACAGCGCGCCAATTCCTTTGAAAAAGGATTCTGGTTCACCGTCATAGCAAAAATGCGATCCATCCGGTAACCGGCCTATATAATGCACCGACCCTATACAATAATCAAAACCCTCCTGATGCAATCCCGATTGCCGGTATCCCCATAGACCATCGATATAATCAACCTCCAAACCAATATACACCTCGATCCTGTCCGCATATTCCGTTTTGATCCGAACAAGATCTGCGCAGTAACCGGCAAGCTTTTCCTGTGCCATATTCCACCTGGAAGCAAAAGGTACCGGCGCATGCGAGGAGTAGCCGAAGGCAGGAAATCCTTTTTCAATGGCAGGTATGATGAAATCTTCAGGAAAAGCTTTCCCGTCACAAAAAAGAGAATGAGAATGATAATTTACCCAGGGCATGTTCCATAATTCTGGTCAACATCCAAAGGTAAGTTTTTTTTCTTGCTGCCGTGCTTATGGGAATATTCATCGGAAAATGTAACCCTGGGTGGCTGAATATACGTAATAGGTTTGATCTGAGGCTCAACCATTACAATGAAGTTACCGGCTAAAAACGATTACAGGTACATTGTCTGTGTGCTGTGGATATGCCACACATGCTTGAATTCGGTCTATTCCCAAAGTTTTCCCCTTCATTTCAGTCATTTATCAGTGGAGGATGGATTATCGCAAAGTACCGTGCATGCCATCTACCAGGATAAAATGGGTTTCATGTGGTTTGGTACTGATATCGGGCTGAACAAATATGATGGAAAAAGTTTTACGGTATACAAGTACAATGCGATGGATTCCACTGCCATTTCTTCGAATTTCATCGTGGAACTATTTGAGGACAGTTACGGAAGTTTTTGGGTCGGAAATGGTTATAGCGGCCTGAACCGGTTTGACAGAGAAAAAGAGGCATTTGTTTCATACGTACATAAGGCCGGACAGAAAGGTTCCTTAAGCAACAATAATATCCGTGCCATATTTGAGGATTCCCGGAAGAATCTTTGGATCGGCACGGCAGGGGGTGGCCTGAACAGGTATGACCGTAAAACAGATTCATTCCTGGCTTTATATAAAAATCCACAACATCCTGACGGCCTGGGCAGCAACTTTATTTCTTCTATCGCTGAAGATAAAAATGGTTTTCTGTGGTTGGGTTCGCCGGAAGGCATCCTAACCCGGTATGATGTAAAAACCAAAAAGGGCCGTAGTTTTAAGCTTTTTGACGATTACCGGGCAGATCTGTACAATACAACCTTCAGTCAGGTTTATGTTGACTCTGACAACAATATCTGGTTTGGTACAGAAATTGGCTTATTCTATTACGACCAGCAAAGAGGTACCTTTCAGCACTTTACCAAGGGAATTACGAATAAAAATTTGAATGCCAATGCTATATCTTCAGTTATTGAAATGGAGAATGGCTATTACTTGATAGCAACTGACCATGGAGGATTAAATATTTACAATAAACATACCGGCACCTTTACCTATCACCTGAATTCAAGGCTGGATGGCTCCACCATCAGCAACGATCAGCTTTATACCATTTATAAATCTCCCGACGGAATCATCTGGATCGGAAGTTTCCATGGAGGGATCAATATCCTGGATAAGAAAGCATTCAAATTTCAGCAGTTAAAAAACCTGGTTGATCCTTCTGAATCACTGAACACGCTGAAATCCGTACTTTCTCTGTGTGAAGACAAGGATCGGCATATCTGGATCGGAAGTGACGGGCAGGGCATTGATATTTTTGATCCGGGGACTGGCTCAGTGAAACATCTGCTGTCACCCCGAAATCATCCATATGATGTTTCAAGCAAGTGTGTGACTGAAATATTCAGGGACCGCAACAGCAATTTATGGATTGGAACCTACCTCGAAGGGATGTCAAAATTCAATTGGAAAACCAAGCACTATACCCATTACAGGCATGATTCCCAGAACCCGGAAAGTATCGGGGGAAATAATATCTGGACCATTATGGAAGATGCTGACGGTTACCTGTGGATTGGAACCATGGGAAACGGACTCGACCGGTTTGACGAAGAAACCGGAATATTCAGGCATTTTATCAATGATCCCGATGATTCTACCAGCTTAAGCAATAACGATGTCTTCAAGGTATTCCAGGACAATTCCGGAAACATCTGGGTGGGAACGAGGAACGGGTTATGCATGTTGAACCGCGGCCGCAATAGCTTTACAAGATTCATGTCGGGCAAGGACGTTGTGGATGGTATTTTCGGAGGCTGGGTGTATGATATCTACCAGGACCGTTTCGGAAACCTGTGGGTGGGGACCGATCAGGCACTCAATATGTATGACCCGGAGAAAAACACATTTGTGCATTTCCAGGAAGAAGAGGGTCTGAATGGGAACGCTGTTCTCAGCATTACCGGTGACAATAATGACAACCTTTGGATTTCGACCAATAGAGGCCTGGGCCGGTTTAACATCCCTGAAAAGAAATTCCGCAATTTCGATGTGGCAGACGGACTGCAAAGCAATGAATTTAATTACACCTCGGTTTTGAACAGCTCTGACGGTAAAATATACTTTGGTGGCAAGAACGGATTTAATGTCTTCAATCCCGACAGTATTGCCGATAACCAAAGAATACCACCGGTTTACCTGACCAGGCTGACTGTAATGAATACACCTGTGGGCCCTAAGCAACAACAGGATATCCTGTCGAAACACATCAACTTTGTGAAAAGCATTACCCTGAATCACAAACAAACGGTTATTTCCATCGAATTTGCCGCCCTGAATTATTCCAATTCTGCTAAGAATCAATATGCCTATTGGCTGGAAGGATTTGACAGGAATTGGAATTTCATCGGGAACAGGAACAGTGTAACGTATACGAACCTTAATCCCGGTAAGTACCTGCTGAGAGTAAAGGGATCCAATAATGACGGGATTTGGAACGAGGAAGGGACTACCCTGCAGATTATCATTGTGCCGCCCTGGTGGAAATCCTGGTGGTTTAACATCATCTTCTATCTGTCCTTGGCCAGTTTGCTCGTGCTGGTTTACTACCTGCGGGGTTCATTGTACAGGCGCCAGCAGCAAAAGTTACTGGTACTGGTAAAGGAAAGGACCTTTCAGTTAGAAGAGGTTGCCGTGGCACTTGAAGAAAAGCAGGAAGAAATTAATTCCCAGAATGAAGAGCTGATGGCTCAGAGAGATGAGCTTGAAAATGCAAACAACATCCTGATTTCACAGAAGCAGCAGATCCTGGATCAGAACACAGAATTGGATAAGCACCGCAACCGGCTCGAATCGCTTGTGGAAGAACGTACCCGAGAACTGATTGAAGCCAAGGATAAGGCTGAGGAATCGGACCGGTTGAAATCATCATTTTTGGCAAATCTTTCACATGAAATCAGAACACCGCTGAATGCCATTCTGGGATTTTCAACCTTGCTGGGCGAAAAAGAAATCACAGACAAAGAGCGCGAAGAATATAACATGATCATACAGAGCAGCAGCAATACACTCCTCGATCTGATCAGCGATATTCTGGATATCTCGAAGATAGAAGCCGGGCAGCTTCAACTGGACATCCGTGAAGTATCACTGGAATCGGTGATCAATGACATGGTGGGGATTTTCGACATGTTTATGAGAAGACAGGATATTGGATCAAATAAACCCGTGCAATTGAAAGTAGCTATTGAAAAGAATATTCTGAAAAATCATATCATAACCGACAGGCTCAGGCTCATTCAGATTTTATCGAACCTCATCAGCAATGCCATTAAATTCACACGGGAAGGCTATATAGAAGTGGGATGCACCCAGCAACCCCATGCGGAGATGTTGGAGTTTTACGTTAAAGATACCGGCGTTGGCATTAAGGAGGAACATCAGGAGCTGATTTTTGAGCGTTTCAGGAAGGTTGAGGAAGACCGGTCGCAGCTGCACAGGGGTACCGGACTCGGACTGGCCATATCCTACCAGCTCGTTAACCTGCTGGGGGGATCCATTTACCTGACCTCAAAAGTGGGAGAAGGATCCACATTTTATTTCACCATCCCGTTTATTAAGTCCGATTCATCTTACCCGCCTGTCCAAAGAAACAGGCTGACAGACATCCTGCCGGATTTCAAGAACCAGATCATCCTTGTGGCTGAAGATGAAATGATGAATTTCAATTTCATGGAGAAGCTGCTAAAAAAGGCCAGGGCAAAAGTCATTCATGCAGTCAACGGCAAGCAGGTTGTCCAGATCCTCCAATACCGCAATGATATCAGTCTTATTCTCATGGATATCAAAATGCCTGTTATGGATGGAGTAGAAACCCTGCATGCTATTCGGAAAATGAATTTTCGGATACCCGTAGTGGCTCAAACAGCTTATGCCCTGGCAGATGAGATAGTTAAGCTTAAAAACGAGGGCTTTGATGATTATATCGCTAAGCCAATTCATCCGGAATACCTGTATTTCATCCTGCAGAAACATCTGAATGATGGTAAGGCAAAAGGAAATCCTGCTTAGCGGTAGATACTTCTCGCCCGGCCATCCATGTTGCCTATTAATGTCTTCATTATCAAGAAAAAACCCCGCAGGTTGATGCGGGGTTGGGTGGATGACCGGGCTCGAACCGGCGACCTCCAGAGCCACAATCTGGCGCTCTAACCAACTGAGCTACAACCACCATTTTGCACCCAAAAGTAATCCTTCCAAAGGGATCCCTATTGTATTTTGAGCGGGGCAAATTTAATGATCTTTTAAAGTTTTAAAAACAATTGACTAAAAAAAGGTTACTCCCATCGCCTGCTGCATACAATAATTGTGATATTATCAGGATTTTATATTGAAAAGAGTATTATTTTTATCCGCTGTTCCAATTGCAGCTATTCATGTCGATGCTAGAGCAATATTTTGAACCATTCAGAAAGCAGATCATCGGTGACGATGCCTTTTTTGAATCGCCTTACGGAAGAAAAAAGATCCTGTACTTCGACTGGGTGGCTGGTGGGCGTTTATACAAGCCTATTGAAGAAAAACTAACCGGTGTATTTGGACCGTTTGTAGCAAATACCCATACAGAGACCAGCGAGACCGGGTCGCGTATGACCTTATGCTACCGATATGCCCATGAATTCATTAAAAAGCACGTGAATGCCGGTCCCCATGATTTGATCATCACTGCAGGTTCAGGGATGACTACAGTGGTCAACAAGCTGCAACGCATCCTGAGTCTCCGGACCAGTAATAAAAGATTGAGGCATGAATGTGTGGATGTCCGTGACCGCCCTGTGGTGTTCATCACCCATATGGAACATCATTCCAATCAGACTTCCTGGTATGAGACCATCGCGGATGTGGTGATGATTCCCCCTTCCCCGTCATTAGCCGTTGACCCGGATGCCCTGCGCGGCATACTGAAGGATTACGCCGACCGCAAATTCAAAATCGGGGCCTTCACCGCCTGTTCCAATGTGACCGGCATCATAACACCCTATTATGAACTGGCGAGGATCATGCATGAGAATCAGGGGCTTTGTTTTATAGATTTTGCGGCATCTGCGCCTTATGTCGACATTGACATGCACCCGGCCGATCCACTGCAAAAACTTGATGCGATCTATTTTTCACCCCATAAATTCCTGGGAGGACCGGGTTCATCCGGAGTGCTGGTATTCGATTCCTCACTATACACTTCCGACATTCCGGATGACCCGGGAGGCGGTACCGTTGACTGGACCAATCCATGGGGTGAATACAAATACGTGGACGATATTGAATCGCGCGAAGATGGCGGCACCCCGGGTTACCTCCAGGCCATCCGGGCAGCGCTGGCCATTGAACTGAAAGAGAAAATGGGAGTCTCCCGGATCATGGAGCGGGAGGAGGAACTGGTAACGATTGCCATGAAAGGACTCCATGAGATCCCTGGTATCATAATCCTGGCAGAAAACTCGGAGCACCGATTGGGGATCATTTCCTTTTATCACAAGGATATTCATTTTAATCTGATTGTCAAGTTGTTAAGCGACAGATTCGGTATCCAGGTTCGGGGTGGTTGCGTATGTGCCGGGACCTATGGCCACTTCTTGCTGGAAGTAAGTTATGACCGATCGCACCAGATCACTGAGAAGATCAGCAGGGGTGACCTTTCGGAAAAGCCCGGCTGGGTAAGGTTATCCCTTCATCCAGTGATTACGGACGCAGAACTGCAATATTTCCTGCAGGCCCTGAATGACATTGTTGCCCATCACACTGAATACGAAAAAGATTATATTTATAATCCTAAAAAGAATGAATTCGAACACCGCACTGCCGCAGGCATTTCACCCGCCTGGTTGCCGGAGTGGTTTAAATTATGAAGTATGAAACTGATTGATGTTACCGACAGGCAAACCGCCAGGGAATTCCTGGAAGTTGCGAAGATCCTTTACAGGGATGATCCAAACTGGACCTGTCCCCTTGATATGGAGATCGAGAATGCATTCAATCCCTTGAAGAACAGCTGCTATATGCATGGCGATGCACGTCGGTGGATCCTTAAGGATGACAGGGACCTGCTCATCGGACGTATAGCTGCTTTTTACGACAAGAATAAAGCCTTTCACAACCCCCAGCCTACAGGAGGAATCGGTTTTTTTGAGTGCATACAGGATCCGGAAGCGGCTAACCGGCTTTTCGATGTGGCCAGGGATTGGTTGCATGAACAAGGGATGCAGGCTATGGATGGTCCTGTTAACTTTGGTGAAAACTTTGTCAACTGGGGACTCCTGGTGGAAGGATTTGTGCCCCAGGGATACGGTATGCCATACAATTTTCCTTACTATAAAGATTTTTTCGAGCATTACGGATTTAAAGTATACTTTGAGCAGTATAGCTTTCATGATAATTTCAGTCGGCCATATCCTGAACATATGAGGGCCTTTGGCGAACGCATGTGGAGAAAACCTGAGTTCTCTTTCAGGCACATCGAAATGAAGAACGCGGAAAAATACCTGAAAGACCTTGTGATTATGTATGACAAAGTATGGTCCGACTTCCTGGAAAATTACACACCACTGAAGTTCGAGGATCTGAACAGCATTTTCCAGGATGCCAGGGCCATGCTGGATGAGAGGTTCATCTGGTTTGCCTATCACCTGGATCAACCTGTCGGGTTTCTCATCGTATTCCCCGATATCAACCAGGCGCTGAGAAAACTTAAAAACGGAAAGCTCAATTTCTGGAATATCCTGAAATTGCTGTACCATAAAAAAAGATCCATAAACCGTGGCAGGTTGCTGCTCTCAGGTGTTGTGCCCGAGTTTCAGCGAACCGGAGTGGTCGGGGGCATGTACATTAAGCTTACTGATGCCATGCGGGCGGCTGGCTATAAAGAACTCGAACTATCATGGGTAGGCGATTACAACATCACCGTCAACCGGATGTATGGCCAGTTTGGGGCCACCAAAGAAAAAACCCATATCACCTACCGCTACCTGTTTGACCAACAGGCTCCCTTTGAGCGATTCAACAACCTGAGCGCTAAATTTTCCAAAGACAGGAAAAAGGACTAGTTAAAATTTTGATGTTATAAATTGTTTGATTATTTTTGCAGCCCATTTCGCAAATATTTGATTAAAGCATAAGAAGATGAAAAAAGGAATACACCCCGAAAGTTACAGGCTGGTAGCCTTCAGGGACATGTCGAACGGACATACTTTTCTTACCAGGTCGACTGCGGCTTCAAGGGAAAATGTAACCCTCGAGGACGGCAAGGAATACCCCCTGATCAAGCTGGAAATCTCGAATACTTCACATCCCTTTTATACCGGTAAAATGAAACTGGTTGACACGGCAGGACGTGTGGATAAGTTCATGAACCGTTACAAAGATCATCTCGAAAAGAAAAAGAAATAGCTGAGCATTTATCTGGAAATAATATCAGGCTCCGTTTTCATGAATATGGAAACGGAGCTTTTTATTATTTCTTCCATGGAAATGCAGACGGGGGATCCTGGAATACCCAAGAGAAGGCAACTTGCATCAAAGAAATATTGAGTATATTTACAATACACTGAAGCGGGTTATGTACGGCAATCCACGCAACTTTGTCCTTTTTGATGATCTTCAACGGGATCATCTATTGCCATTTGCTTTTATAAGACCGGTAGCTGAAATTCGGATCGGAATTCTGACCATAAGGGAAAAGTGGGAGCGGTTCACAGGTCAGTCATTCTCCCATTTTACGCAGGATTATCTGCAGGAGAAGTATCCGCTGGTAACCGGTGATGAAAACATAGTCATCAATGGTTCTGTTACTCCCAATCCCGCTTTGGTTGAAGAAATCCTAAGGCTGACCTGCGGCGAGATGCTGATGAAGGACAATATCCTGATTGCCGGATGCCTTGACAGACAATCCCTGGAAGTTTTTACCCGGAGGGCCCCGGAAGGATCCACCATCAGGCAGGTTACTTCGGATTTTCAACGTTTGTCAAGGCTGTGGCATATTTTCCTTTCCAACGGAAACGAATTGCGGTCGGATTACGCTCTGGTCACATCGGGGCGCACTTCTCAAGCCATCAGTTCGACCAATAACCTGTTCAATCCGGGTGAGATATTCGTTGAAGAAGGGGCAAGGATAGAATACGCCACCATCAATGCCTCCACGGGACCGGTTTATATTGGTAAAAACGCCGAGGTCATGGAAGGGGCATTGATCCGTGGGCCATTTGCCCTGTGTGAAGGAGGACGGGTGAAGATGGGGGCGAAGATCTACGGACCCACTACTGTGGGCCCCTACTCAAAAGTGGGAGGTGAGGTCACCAACGCCGTTTTTCTTGGTTTTTCAAACAAGGTGCATGATGGATATCTTGGAAACTCAGTGATTGGCGAATGGTGCAACATCGGTGCTGGTTCTAATATTTCCAATCTGAAAAACAACTTTACGCTGGTAAAGGTTTTCAATTATTCCAGTGGCAGAGAGGAAGAAACAGGACTGCAGTTCTGCGGTTTGTTTTTGGGTGATTTTTCGCGGTGTGGTATTAATACAATGTTCAATACCGGAACCGTGGTGGGTATTTCCTCCAATGTTTACGGATCCGGGTTTCCCGGGAGCTTTATTCCCTCATTTTCCTGGGGAGGCGCTGCAGGATTTGAAACATACAGACTGGCAAAAGCCCTTGAAACCATTCAAACGGGACTATCCCTCCGGCAGCTTGAGATCTCTGAAATTGAGAAGAGAATCATCTCCCGGGTATTTTCACTTACAGACCGTTACCGCAAATCAGTGTGATATTTCTAGGCCATCCATTAGGGTTTGGTTACGGCATGGCATGAAGATTGCCTGTCATGATTGTACAATTTTTATCAGCAGTAGGCTGACAATTTGTCTTTATTTTTGTTAATTTCTCAGGAGGAATATTTTTTATGAGCAAAGCGCAGGAAAAGAAGAGTGGTTTGTTTCTTTCATCACCCGTTAATGAAGATACCGACTTTATTCCATTGATCTCTGAAGAGGATGAAGAGAGCATTAGCATGTCAAAGGTTCCTGAAACCTTACCCATTCTTCCTTTGAGAAATACGGTCCTGTTTCCCGGGGTTATTATACCCATCACCGTTGGTCGCGATAAATCCATGAAACTGGTTCGTGAAATTTATCAAAAGACAAAGATTATCGGTACGGTTGCCCAGAAAGATCCCAATATCGATGATCCCGGCCCGGAGGAGATGTTCAAGGTAGGAACGGTGGCACAGCTGCTCAGGATACTTGAAATGCCGGACGGCAGTACTTCGGTAATCATACAGGGCAAAAAGCGCTTCCGCATGAATGAGATTATTTCTTCAGAACCTTATTATATAGCCCGGGTCAGTGCTTTGGAAGATGTTAAACCGCGCCGCAAGGATCACGAATTCGAGGCCATCGTGGGTTCGCTCAAGGATTTATCGCTAAAGATCATCAAACTCTCCAGCAATATACCACCCGAAACCTCTTTCGCGGTGAAAAATATAGAAAGTTCCGCATTTCTGATCAATTTCATCAGTTCGAACAGCGATATCCGGATGAATGAGAAACAGCACCTGCTGGAACAGAACAACCTTAAAAAAAGAGCCACTGCACTGCTGCAATACCTGGCACGTGAAGTACAGATGCTCGAGCTGAAGCATGACATCCAGACCAAGGTTAAAATTGATATGGACCAGCAACAACGCGAGTATTTTCTCCATCAGCAGATGAAAACCATCCAGGATGAGCTGGGCGGAAATCCGATTGAACAGGAGATCGAAGAGCTGAAGGCCAGGGCAAAGAAGAAAAAATGGGGCAAGGATACCGGACTCACTTTTGCCAAGGAAGTAGATAAGCTTAACAGGCTGAATCCTGCAACCGGCGAGTATTCGGTGCAGCTAAACTATTTGCAGACTTTGCTTGAGCTGCCCTGGAAAGATTATACCAGGGATAACTTCGATCTCAAACGTGCAAAAAGAATCCTGGACAGAGACCACTTCGGCCTCGAGAAAGTGAAAGACCGTATCCTGGAACACCTGGCCGTATTGAAGCTTAAAGGGGATATGAAATCACCCATCATTTGCCTCTGTGGCCCTCCGGGTGTGGGTAAAACATCCCTGGGCAAATCGGTGGCCAAGGCCCTGAACCGGAAATACATCCGGATGTCACTGGGCGGATTGCACGATGAGGCTGAAATCCGCGGACACCGAAAAACCTATATTGGAGCCATGCCCGGACGGATCGTCCAAAGCCTGAAGAAGGTCAAGTCATCCAACCCGGTATTTGTACTCGATGAAATTGATAAGGTAGGCAGGGATTTTCACGGTGATCCGGCCTCAGCGCTGCTGGAGGTGCTTGATCCCGAACAAAACAGCACATTCTATGATAATTTTATCGAGTTGGAATATGATTTATCGAGGGTGTTGTTTATTGCCACTGCCAATACGACCAGCACCATAAATCCGGCCTTGCTCGACAGGATGGAACTTATCAATGTGAGCGGTTATATCATCGAGGAAAAAGTGGAAATTGCCAGACGGCATCTTGTCCCCAAAGAGCTTAAAAACCATGGCCTTCAACCCGGTGCCCTAAGCTTGTCCAAAAAGATACTGGAATACCTGGTTGAAAACTACACCCGCGAATCCGGTGTACGGGAGCTGGATAAAACCCTGGCCAAACTCATCCGTGTTATTGCTAAAAAAGTTGCCATGGAAGAGCAATACAACAGGAATCCTGCTGTAGCCGATATTGAAGCGATCCTGGGCGCACCCAGGTACCTGACAGATAAATACCAGGGGAATGAAATTGCCGGAGTTGTTACGGGATTGGCCTGGACAGCTGCTGGAGGTGAGATACTTTTCATTGAAACAAGCCTTAGCAAAGGGAAGGGTAATTTAACCCTTACCGGTAATCTGGGGGAGGTTATGAAGGAATCTGCGGTAATTGCCCTGGAATATATTAAGTCGCATAATGAAGTGCTGGATCTTTCCCCTGAGGTTTTTGAGAACTGGAACATCCATGTGCATGTTCCTGAAGGCGCCATTCCAAAGGATGGCCCGTCGGCCGGTATAACCATGGCCACATCAATTGCGTCGGCTCTGACACAACGCAAAGTAAAGAAGCAGGTGGCCATGACTGGTGAGATTACCCTGCGGGGCAGGGTTTTGCCGGTGGGTGGCATCAAGGAGAAGATCCTGGCAGCCAAACGGGCAAGCATCAAAGAGATCATTCTTTCAGAGGAAAACCGGAAGGATATCCAGGAAATTAATGAGATATACCTCAAAGGACTTACTTTTCACTTTGTGAATAATATCATGCAGGTTTTTGAGCTGGCCCTGCTGCAGGAGAAAGTGGATAAACCGGTAAAAATCGCCTGATACCGATTCCCATGCGCTGTTTACCGATTTCAGGTTTAATATGAGGTAAACATACCCTTACTTTAACCTAAATTTTAAAACATATGAAAATGGCACCAGGATTATTTTGGGGTGTGTTGCTTGTCCTGATCGGACTGGCAGCCATATTTCGCGTGGTTTTCGATGTTAACCTTTTCGGCGTACTTTTTGCGTTCTTCCTGATCTTTGTTGGGGTAAGCATGCTTGCTGGCAAACCCTGGTTGTTTCATCACAAGAAGGGTGAGCATGATACCCTCTTTGAGGAGCGGAAAGTCTTTGAACAACCCCGCGACAATTCGGAATATAATGTGATTTTTGGCAGATCGGTATACGATTTCAGGAATATACAATTTCCTGACAACGAACCGATACGGATCAAACTGAATACCGTATTCGGGAATTCGGTGATCCTGATCAACAAGAATACTGCCGTGAAGATCAAATCCGATGCGGTATTTGCGGGTGCATCCATGCCTGATGGCAATTCGGTGGCATTCGGGACAATCCAGTACTCCACTGATACTTTTGCCGTATCGATCAATCACCTGATTATAGAAGCGCCTGTTGTGTTTGGTGCCTTGCAGGTGAAAGCGGAGTAGGTAGAAAGGGACGAGGGACGAGGGACAAGGGACAAGGGGCAAGAATAAGATTTGTGTTTGTCCGTATGGGGAATCTGATCCAGGTATTACACAGGTTGTGGTTTTTCAATCAAATCTACAACCTGTTTTTATCTTAATTAATCTTGAATCATAAAATTCCCATTCTGCATGTTGTTTTAAATATCCCGATAAATCCTTAAGTTTACGGTAACCAATATCACACCGACTATGCAGGCAGATAAAATAAAAACCGCTGTATTTCCGGGATCTTTTGATCCTTTCACCATCGGTCACGAATCGGTTGTTCGAAGGGCTCTCGATATGTTCGACAAGGTAATTATCGGCATTGGGTTCAATACCACCAAAACGAGGTTCATATCCATTGAGAAAAGTACGGCGGGGATACAGCAGGTTTTTGCTGATACCCCGGGGAGAGTCGAGGTGAAAGTGTTCAAAGGCTTAACTGTGGATTTTTGCAAAAGCGAGCATTCACGCTATATTCTCCGGGGCCTTCGCACGGCGGCAGATTTTGAATATGAACGTGCTATCGCACAGACTAATAAAGCCATGTATCCCGAAATTGAAACTGTCTTCCTGCTGACACTACCCCAGCACACCTTTGTTAATTCTTCCATCATCAGGGAGATCATCAAACAGGGGGGTGACGCTGGCCAATTTCTTCCGGAACGTTACAGGATTGACATGAAATAATCGGATTATGCGTTCTGCTGCATTGAGTCTGTTCCTGATGATGCTGTTTGACGGACTGGCACAGGCCGGGCAAATTACCGTTATGGGCCGTGCTCCTTCATACGCCAATACACAGCTTTCTTTTTACCGCACATCCGACTGGATTACAGGTACGGAAGAAATTGCCGGTGAATGCCGGGTATCGGACTCCGGGGATTTTCATATTGTAATTCCTTTGGAAACCACAACCCAGCTTTTAATATACCCTGGCATTTATAAAGGCTACTTTTTTGCAGAACCGGGAAAAGCATACCAGTTGATCCTGCCTGAAAGAAGGGATAAATCGCCCGAAGACATGCTGAATCCGTTCTTCGAACCTGTGGAGATCCATCTGGGACTGGAGAATTTTACAAGTGACGATCTGAACATACTCATGGTAATGTTTGATGATGCTTATATCCCTTATTATGATAAACATGTAAACAATGTTTATATTAAACCCGATTTAAAAAAACTGGAAGAGGATATCGAACAGATTGAAATGCCCTTCAGAGATTATCACAGCAGCTTCTTCCGGGATTACAGACGATACCGGTATGGGATGCTGAAGTTGTCGGCCAACCAGCAACGTGTGCAAAGCTTGTCGGATGAATACTTCAACAATCATCCGGTGTTATACGGCAATCCGGCTTACGCCGACCTGTTCAACCAGGTATACGACAAGTATTTCATATTTTTCGGGCGTACCGAGACCGGGAAAAAGATTTACCAGGATATCAACCAGACCGTAAGCTACCACAACTTGTTGAACACGCTGTCAGAGGCAGGGCATTTCAGCAATGATACGCTGAAAGAACTGGTAATCCTGAAACAGCTGCACGATGAATTCTATAACAACCAGTTTTCACGTACGGGCTTGCTCAGGATCCTGGATTCGTTGATCGAAGACACCGGCATAGCAGAACACAAGGAATTCGGCACGAATATCAAGCGCAAGATCACACGCCTGCAGCCGGGCTATGAACCGCCCCAATTCGCGCTTCGGGATATCGATGGGATTCTCGTGCATTTATCCGATTACAAAGGGGAATACGTATACCTTAACTTCTGTACCTGCCAGAGTTATACCTGTCTCAACGAGTTTGATATGCTGGCGGATCTTTACGCCAGGCATAAGGACAAACTGACGATCCTTACAGTCGCTACTGATCCCAGGGAGGATGTTCTCCGGCAGTTTCTGGCAAAAAAACATTATAACTGGAAGTTCCTGTATTACGATAACCAGCCGGACATCCTGAAGGAATATGATATCCGCGCTTTTCCCACTTATTTTCTGATCGGGCCTGATGGAAAGCTGATTTATTCACCGGCCCTATCCCCTGCGGAAAATTTTGAACAGAAGCTTTTTGAAACCATGAAGGCCAGGGGCGATTTATAGCAGGTTTTTGTACTTCAGGACATCAATTACGGCCAGGTAAGTATTGCCGGTGATTTTCCTTACATCCTCGGCGCTCATCCAGATGATATCAGTGATATCTTCCTCATATTCAGGTACCGGTTCTTCGCGGCCGGTGTACAACATGTCATACCAGCTGGTTCTTTTTAAGATAACATGATCATCCAGGTAGTATGAATGATAGGTAGACAGCAGCGGACCGGTAATTTCGAGCCCATGTAATCCGCATTCCTCTGTAACTTCCCTGACGGCTGCCTGTTCGAAAGATTCGTTGCGATTGACCTTGCCCTTGGGCAGATCCCATTTACCCCGTCGTTTCATGATCAGGTACCTGCCCTCCCTGTCCCTTACCAGGCCGCCAGCCGCATATACCTGTTGAAAGCAGGATTTGAAGCGTTCACGTAAAGCTTCAATATCATGATGATAAATAAACAGGGTGTCAATGCCTTTCAACTTCCAGTAAAATTCAAGAAGTTCTTTCAGATCCTCAACATTCCTGTACTTATAAAAAAGGCCATGCCTGAGCTGAAAATTCCGGATAAAGTCATCCGTAAGCAGCACAATCCTTTCGTTGAAAAAAACTTTGTACATTTACCCGATGAAAAATTATGAAAAAACAATCGCGCGCCTATTGTTGCAGTGTAATGCCATCAAACTGAGTCCTGACAAACCCTTTCACTGGGCATCAGGTTGGTTATCACCTATTTACTGCGACAATCGCAAAACACTGTCATATCCGGAAATAAGAAACGCAATCAAATATAGCTTTGTAGAACTTATAAAAGAAAACTTTTTATCAACAGAAGCCGTTGCAGGCGTGGCAACCGGTGCTATTGCACAGGGTGCGCTGGTTGCTGATATGCTCGGGCTGCCCTTTATGTATGTCCGTTCAGAGGCCAAGAGCCATGGTCTCGAGAACCTGATTGAAGGAGAAGTCAGGACCGGACAAAAAGTCCTGGTGATTGAAGACCTCATATCCACCGGAGGAAGCAGTCTTAAAGCGGTGAATGCATTGCGCCAGAATGGCTGCGAGGTGATCGGCATGGCCGCTATATTTACCTATGGATTCCCCTCGGCAGTGGCAAGTTTTGAACGTGCTGGCTGTATCCTGCATACATTAAGCAATTATGAGGTTATGCTTCAGCTTGCACTCGAGACCGGATACATATCCGAAAAAAGTATGGAAACACTGAGCCGTTGGAGACAATCTCCCGAAACCTGGCAAAGAAATTGACCTTAACAACCTGACATATAATGCTCAAAATAGAAAGTAAAGCGGGTACTGCCAAGGGCAGCCAGGAAGCTGTTTACCAGTATATCTCTGATTTCAGGAATTTTGGTCATATGCTGCCTGCTGACCGGTTAAGGGATCTGGAGGTTTCAGATGATACCATCAGGTTTGGCATTGATGGCCTGGGAACTGTGGGACTGAAAATTTCAGAAAAAAAACCTTGTTCGCAACTGACGGTTTCTGCAACTGATGACAGCTCAGCTGATTTCACCTTCTGGTTCCATATAGTGTCTTTATCCGCTCAGGAGTCGGAAGTGAAACTGGTTTTGCAGGCAAACCTGAACATGTTTCTCGAAATGATGGCCAAAGGACCCTTACAGCAGTTTGTTGACCTGATGATCGATAAGCTGGCGCAGGTGGAATTTGAGCGCTAAGGGTAACCCTCAGGCTGGGAATTGTATTTCCTTAAATCCATAGGCTTTTGGAATGCCTTTACGTTTGGCAACCATCAGTTCACCTGAATCAGCCACGTCCACGATTCTGCCCTCAAAGGTTCCTGAGTCATCCGAATACCATGCCCAGGCATTCAATCCCCAGAGATTATCCAGGTAAGTATTTTTGATTTCTGCAAAGCTTTTCTCATACAGCTTAGTGAGGTGGAGGGTGAGTGATGCCAGGAGCGCGTCAAGGGTATCGGAAAGATTATAATCCCTTCCTGTAGCCATTCTCAATGAAATCGGGTCAGGCAGATCATCGGGGAAATCCTGCTGGTTGACATTAAGGCCGATTCCAACCACTGAGGTATGCAGATACTGGTTAAGTATTGTGTTTTCAATCAGGATGCCGGCTATCTTCCTGCCCTGTACCAGGATATCATTCGGCCATTTGACACGGACAGGCGAAGTGACTTGTGCCAGAAAACCCTGGATAGCATTGGAAACACACATGGAAAGAAAAAACTGTCGCTCTGCAAGGATAAAATCGGGGCGAAGAATCAGGCTCAGCAGCAGATTTGATCCGGGTTCGCTGATCCAGCGATTGCCCCCCTGTCCCTTACCCCGGGTCTGGTAGACTGCCAAAATTACAGTACCTTCATTTACCTGGCCGGTCTTTAATAGCTGCGCTGCATAAATATTGGTTGAATCAACCGTTTCGAGCTTTATCAGGGGATATCCGATGGTTATCTTTCTCATAATATTTATATTTTGTCATGTTATACCCTGGGAAGTCATTTTTGGTACTGTAATTGATGATGGTTAATGGCAATATTAAAATAGAATCAGGTGAAAAATACTGAGGCTTTTGAACCATAGACGAATTGATAATTTCACTATTTTTGCCGGTAGAATGAATAAATTGGAATAGCTTGGGAAATTACGAACAACTGCTAAATTACATTATTGAGGGTTTACTGGAGAAGAAAGGGAAAGAAATTATCAATATTGATCTTAGAAAGCTGGGGTATACTGCCTGTGACAATTTCATAATCTGTCATGGCGAATCAGCCACCCAGGTGAAAGCACTGGCCGGATCAGTTGAGGACAAGGTGGAAGAAGGATTGGCGTTGCGTGTAAGGCACAGGGAAGGGCTGGAAAATGCCAGCTGGATTTTGCTGGATTATGGAGATGTGGTAATTCATATTTTCGTTAAGGAAGCCCGGGATTATTACAAGTTGGAGGATTTATGGGGTGATGCTGAATTCACCCTGATTCATGAAGATTAACACAAGGTAAAAAAGCATGGAAGAAAACAAAGATTTAAACCGAAAAGCGGGACAGGATAAAAATAACAACAACGGCAATAAGCTTCCGGGTAACATGCTGGGGAACAAGAGACCCCGGTTCAATGCGATGTGGATTTATGCCATCATCGGGATTGGTATCATCCTGATTTATTTTTTCGACTCGGGACAGGGACCAGTGCCCATCGACTGGAAATTTTTTCAGAATGAATTGTTGCTGAAAAAGGAAATTCAAAAGATTCAGGTGGTGAATGAACAGCATGCGGAAATTTATATCAAGCCGGAACTTCTGGACCAGCCGAAACATCAGAAAAACTTCTCCAAAGGATTGAATGCTTTCACAAAAGCAGGGCCTCATTATACCATGCCTGTTGGTTCCAACGATATTTTCAAGAAGATGCTGGATGATGCGCAGGCAGGAATTCCGGAAACCGATAAGATATATCCCGAGTTCATCAGGAAAAGGACATTCGGAGATACTTTTGCTATTCTATTACCTATTATCGCCCTGGTCATCCTGTACCTGGTAATTTTCAGGAGAATGGGCGGAGCCGGTGGATCAGGCGGCGGCACCAATATATTTAACGTGGGTAAATCCAAAGCCCGGATCTTTGACAAAGATGAGAACATCCGGCTCGATTTTAAAGATGTTGCCGGACTGGAAGAAGCCAAAATGGAGGTCAAGGAAATTGTAGATTTTCTGAAAAAGCCTAAAAAATATACCGACCTGGGTGGAAAGATTCCCAAGGGAGCTCTCCTGGTGGGTCCCCCGGGCACTGGAAAAACCCTATTGGCAAAGGCTGTTGCAGGAGAAGCGCATGTGCCTTTCTTCTCCCTTTCAGGTTCTGATTTTGTTGAAATGTTCGTGGGGGTAGGCGCCTCCAGGGTTCGCGACCTATTTAAACAAGCCAAGGAGAAAGCGCCTTGTATTGTTTTCATCGACGAGATAGATGCAATAGGTCGTGCCCGGGGAAGAAATCCAAATCTGGGTGCCAATGATGAACGGGAAAATACGCTGAACCAGCTGCTCACAGAGATGGACGGGTTTGCCTCAAATGCCGGAGTGATTATATTGGCTGCCACCAACAGGGCGGATATACTCGACAAGGCGTTGTTGCGCGCAGGCAGGTTTGACCGGCAGATTTACGTGGAATTACCGGATCTGAATGAGCGAAAGGAGATATTTAAGGTGCATCTTCGTCCTATTAAATACGACAAGGATCTTGAGGTTGATTTTCTGGCCCGGCAAACCCCTGGTTTTTCAGGTGCTGATATTGCCAACGTATGCAACGAAGCAGCGCTGATTGCTGCCCGGAAAAACAAAAAATCTGTTCAGAAGCAGGATTTCCTCGATGCCGTAGACCGGATTGTGGGCGGACTTGAGAAAAAGAACAAGATCATCACACAGGATGAGAAAAAGACCATTGCTTACCATGAAGCAGGACACGCTACCCTGAGCTGGATGCTGGAGCATGCCAGCCCGCTGGTAAAGGTTACTATTATTCCGCGTGGCAAATCACTGGGTGCAGCCTGGTACTTGCCCGAAGAAAGACAGATAACCACACGTGAACAGTTGCTGGAAGAAATAACAGCCACCCTGGGTGGCAGGGCTGCCGAGCAGATCATCTTCGGAAAGGTTTCCACCGGGGCCCTGAATGATCTGGAGCGTGTCACCAAACAGGCCTATTCCATGGTAACCTATTTCGGGCTCAGTGATAAAATAGGGAATCTGAGTTTCTATGACTCATCAGGGCAGAACGACTACTTCTTTCAACGGCCCTATAGTGATAAAACTGCTGAACTTATCGACAGCGAAGCCAAGGAAATAGTCGATTTACAATACAGCCGTGCCCTTGATATCCTGAACCAGCATAAAGAAGGCCTGGTTCAGCTTGCCTTACAACTCCTGGAAAAGGAAGTGATCTTTAGCGAGGACCTGGAGAAAATTTTCGGCAAACGCAAAAGCAAGCTCGAAGAAACGGAAAAGCCTAAAAAAACCCGCAAAACTTCCGGAGCAGTCAAGGTTAAAAGTATTGTCAAACGGAAAGTGGCTGACAGCGGTGATGATGTCAAGCAGTCCGTTTGATGAAGAAGTATAAGCACCAGCTTAATCCTTCAGAAGCTTGAAAACTTTAACGCAAAGAACCATATCAGGCCTTATATACCTGGTCATCATCATTGGTTCCCTCTTTCTGGGGAAATATACCTATGGCTTTGTTTTTTTGCTGATAACGATCATGGCCTTACTTGAATTTTATGACATGAATGGGATTTCCCGTTCCAGCATAGCTATGGCTGTGGGCATCAGCTCCGCAGCGTTAATTTTCATCCTGTCGTTCCTGGTTACTTCGGGATTGGCAGGAAGCCAATTATTGACGCTGGCCTTCTTGTTGCCTGTTGTTGTGTTGATAATAGCCCTGTACACATCAGATACCGGATTGGGGAATAATTTGGCAATCATCGTGTTGGGAATAATTTACATTGCAGTACCCCTGGCCATTATGAATTACCTGGTCTTTCCTGCCATGAATGAAAAGATCTACACATACCGGATATTGCTGGGAATTTTTACACTCATCTGGATCAATGACACAGGGGCATACGTGACCGGCAGCCTGATTGGACGACACAGACTTTTCCCCCGCATTTCACCCAAGAAATCTTGGGAGGGACTATTGGGAGGCACTTTACTGACCCTGACCGCTGCCCTTTGGATGCGTGATATCATGGGGATGCTGTCACGCACCGACTGGATCATCCTGGGTACTTTGGTTTCAGTTTTCGGGGTTTACGGTGACCTTTCCGAATCGTGGTTCAAAAGGAAAGCGGAAAGGAAAGATTCGGGCAGCCTGATTCCTGGTCACGGCGGTGTGCTGGACCGGATCGACTCCGTTTTGTTTGTTATACCGGTATCATTTATATACTTAATCCTGAAGGCCTGTAAATAATAATATACCGCAATGAGGATACATAAAGAAGGAATTGCCATATTGCTGATTACGATGCTCCTTGTGGCCAGTCTGAACCTTGTTTTTTACTGGATCGTAAAGCATCCCGTATGGCAGACCATTTTGGTAGTACTGTCTGTCGTATTCTTCCTGTTGGTGGTTTGGTTCTTTCGCAATCCCGTAAGAACGGTCGTACCCGATGAAACTGTCATTCTCTGCCCTGCCGATGGAGAAGTGGTGGTCATCGAGGAAACCACCGAGGAGGAATATTTCAAAGACAAAAGGATTCAGGTATCCATTTTCATGTCGCCCTTAAATGTTCATGTCAACCGTTACCCGATCAGCGGAATGGTTCGCTATTTCAAGTATCACCCCGGAAAATACCTGGTGGCATGGCATCCCAAGTCATCCCTTTTGAATGAACGATCCACGGTAGTAATCAAGGACAGTAAAGGACGGGAGATCCTGGTGAGACAGATAGCGGGCGCTGTCGCCCGCCGCATAGTCCCCTATGCTGTTCAGGGAGAGCTAGTTATGCAGGGAGATGAGCTCGGATTCATAAAATTCGGTTCCAGGGTTGACCTGTTTTTACCTCCTGATAGCCGGATTGCTGTTAAGATAGGAGATAAAGTGGTGGGGAACAGGACGATTATTGGTACGTGGTGAACGGTATTCGGTAATCAGAACACTGAACACTGAACACTGAACACTGAACACTGAACACCAACTATACCACCTTTAGCTCCTTTCCCACCTTGATAAACGCCTGAAGCGCCTTGTCGAGATGCTCCCGTGAATGTGCGGCTGAAATCTGAACCCGGATGCGGGCTTCTCCCTTGGGAACCACCGGATAATAAAAGCCGATCACATATATACCCTCTTCGAGCAAACGGGACGCAAAGTCCTGCGAAAGCCTTGCATCAAAAAGCATGATGGCGATTATTGCCGATTTGGAGGGCTTAATGGTAAATCCTGCTTTAGTGATTTCATTTCTGAAATAATCAGTGTTCTGGTGCAGTTTGTCCTGCAAACGGGTAGTTTCCCTCATCATATCGAACATGATGATACCGGCTTTTGTGATCATGGGAGGCAGGGAATTGGAAAAGAGGTAAGGACGGGAACGCTGCCGGAGCATTTCAATAATTTCCTTCCGACCTGTTGTAAAGCCACCGATTGCTCCGCCAAAAGCTTTGCCAAGGGTTCCTGTGATAATATCAACTTCTCCACGCACCTGGTGCAATTCCGTAACCCCCCGGCCTGTTTCGCCAACCACGCCGGCAGAATGACACTCGTCAACCATCACCAGGGCGTCATATTTCCTGGCCAGTTCACAAATTTTATCAACCGGGGCAACATTACCATCCATGCTGAATACACCATCGGTAACTATGATCCTGAACCGGTTGCTCTGAGATTTCTTCAGCTGCTCTTCGAGTTCAGCCATATCAGCATTGGCATAACGGTAGCGTTGTGCTTTACAGAGCCTGACCCCATCAATGATGGAAGCATGATTGAGGGCATCGGATATGATGGCATCCTCTTCTCCCAGAAGGGGCTCAAATACGCCCCCGTTGGCATCGAAGCAGGCGGCGTACAAAATGGTATCCTCAGTCCCAAAGAAATCCGCGATCTTTATTTCCAATTCCTTATGTAAATCGGTGGTGCCGCAAATGAACCGCACGGAGGACATGCCGTAACCATGCGTTTCAAGGGCTTCACGGGCAGCTGCCATAAGGGCAGGATGCGAGGATAACCCCAGGTAATTGTTGGCACAAAAGTTCAATACCTGCTTACCATCTGCAAGCCTTATTTCAGCATCCTGAGGGGATACGATGATCCGCTCATTTTTATAAAGGCCTGCTTCTTCAATAGCCTTTAATTCCTGCTGCAGGTGTTCCTTGATTTTTCCGTACATAGTTTGTTGTGGTGTTAATGGTTAACGGTTTCCATGCTGAACTCAGGATTCAGCCTTCATGTCCTTTTTTCGGATCTCTGTGATCATTTTATCCGTGATCTGTTCCAGATCGAACCGGGGTTTCCATACTATGCTGGTTCTAAGTTCATGGTCATCAATACTGCTGGGCCAGCTTTCAGCAATTGTCTGCCGGAAATCGGGTTTATAAGTGATGTCGAATCCAGGGATGTGCCTGCGGATATCAACGGCCGCCTGCCGGGGTGTCATGCTCGGACCGCTGATGTTATAGGCAGCGTGACAAGACAGATTGGACTTGTCCGTCTCCATGAGCCTGATGGTGGCATTAATGGCATCATCCATGAACATCATGGGGAGGGATACATCTTCGGATAAGAAACAGGTGTAGTTTTTCCGGCGAACTGCTTCAAAATAGATCTCCACTGCCCAATCGGTCGTGCCGCCTCCAGGTTCGGTCTTGTAACTGATTAGTCCCGGGTACCGCAAACTCCTGACATCAACGTTATACCTCCTGTGGTAGTATTCACACCAGCGTTCTCCGGTAAGCTTACTGATTCCGTAAACCGTGGAAGGTTCCATGATCGTAAGCTGCGGGGTTTTTACCCTGGGTGTAGTGCTGCCGAAAATAGCAATGGAACTGGGCCAGAATACTTTCTTCACATCTTCTACCAGCCTGGCCACTTCCAGAATGTTCATCAGGCTGTTCATATTGATATGCCACGCCTGTGTCGGCAGTTTTTCGGCGTTCCCCGATAATACCGCAGCAAGGTGATAGATCTGGGTAATTTTGTTACGTATGATGAAATGGATCAGGTGCTTATCGTCCATTACATCAAGCAATTGAAAAGGACCGCTTTCTTTAATGTCGGTGGGTGCATCTTTTACGTCGGTGGCATATACGCTTGAGTTACCATAAATCCTGCGGAGTTCCAGAGTGAGTTCGGAACCTATCTGGCCCGCAGCGCCAATGATCAATATCCTTTCCATAGCCTTGTAAAGTTCTCCGAAGTTAAACCAAAAGGAATGCTAAAAAAAATGACCTTTAGCAGGAAAAGAGCAACACCAATGGATTATATGTATTTGAAAAAAAGGAATATCTTTAATGGTGAACTTTTTATCCTATATTTGTTTATTCATTGAATAAACAAACATGCACAATATAGCTGACTTTTATTCGCTGACAGAAAACAGTCACCGGCTGGTTCTTAACCAGATCAGGATTTCACAGGAAATTTCCGGGGCTGACATTGCCAGGAACACCGGGTTTCAACCTTCAACCATCCTGTATATATTGCGAATTCTTGATAAGAAAGGATTTATTGATATCAGCCGGACCGGAAATTCTACTGAAAAGGGAGGCAAGAAACCGGTGCTTTGGAAGATTAAACCCGGCATTGGCCGCATGTTGGGATTGGAAGTCCTGAAAGACAAGATCCGCTATGTAAAGCTTGACTTTGCCGGGACCCTTTATGAGCGCGGGGAAAAACCACTGACGAAATCATTTACGAGCGATAACATCCTGCCTACCCTGGTGTCGGTAATCCGCGAAATTGTACCCGAAGAAGAACTGGAGAGCAGATCATTTCTGGGGACCGGTATCGGCGTTCCCGGTTTGGTGAACAGTGATATGGGGATTCTGCAATACTCCGCCCTGCTCCAGGTGAGGAATATTGAAATCAGCGATAAATTATCCAAAATTCTGGGTAAGCCGGTATACATTGTTAATGACGCCAATGCAGGAGCACTGAGCATTTCATGGTACAATTACCAGGTAAGTGAAAAACTTCCGGAGCATATTGTTTATTTAACCTACAACAATGGCGCAAAAAATCTTGGTGTTGGTCTGGTTATTGGTCATGAGCTGTATACTGGAATTTCAGGCACTGCAGGAGAAATCCTCGAGCCTTTGCCCGATCTTGAAGAGCTTATCCGGGCTTCCATACGGAAACTCGGTACCAACCATCCGCTACTGACCGATAATCACCATCCGGAAAGGGTGTCCTTCAGGACGCTTGTTGATTATGCGCATAAAGGTTGCATGCTCTCCACAACGACGGTGAACAGGATCTGTGATTTCATCAGCGAAGAAATTGCCAGGCTTGCCGGCCTGCTTAATCCGAATCTCATCGTTTTGGGTGGCGACATCACTTGCAGCAATGAACTTCTCACACAGCATATCCTGCCCGAAACCTCTAAAAAGGCCTTTAAAATGATGAATATGGGTTTTGTTCTGCCTGAAATTTGTTTTTCATCCTACGGCGAGTTTTCGGTCGCTATTGGCGCTACTGCCATGATCCTTAGAAAAGTAATCAGAAGTCAAACCTTTAAAACCAGATGAAATGAAGTACAACACAGGAAGCAAGGTTGAGAACTATTTCAATAGTATTCACCAGGACTTCAGTTTAAGCAGCAAGTATCACAAGATTCCACTTATAGTTGTGGATAATTATGTGGAACTTGGGCAATTAACTGCACTGCGTTTTCTTGAATGGGTAAGCCTGAACCCGGGGGGCGTCATTGCACTGCCAACGGGTAAAACGCCAGAGTTTTTCATCAAGTGGGTTCAGTTTTACCTGACCAACTGGAAAAAGGAACTGAACAATGGAATTCTGGCCAAAATCGGACTTGATAGGAATCTATCTCCCGATTTGAAATCCCTGCATTTCTTCCAGCTGGATGAGTTCTTTCCCATTAAGCCCGAGCATGAAAGATCCTTTACCTACTTTGTGAAGAATTTTTATATTGATGGTTTCCGCCTGGATCCCCAAAAGGTCCACCTGATAAACACCTATGATATTCCTGAAAAGGTTAGGAAGGAATTCGGAAAGATCCAGAACCTGGATGAAGTTTTTCCTGACGGCGTGATTGATCTGGGTTTACGCATTCAGAAGCCAAACAATGAGCGCGATTTGCTCAAGCAAAAGACCATTAAACTTTTTGACCAGTTCTGCCAGGATTACGAGGATGATATTCAAAAGCTGGGAGGCATCGGTTTTTTCCTTGGAGGCATTGGGCCCGATGGGCATATTGCCTTTAATGTAAAAGGATCGGCCCACCATTCCCACACACGCCTCACCAACATCAATTACGAAACACAGGCAGTGGCTGCGGGTGATCTGGGTGGTATTGAGCTCGTAAGGAAAAAAGCCGTCATCACCATCGGTCTTCATACGATCACTTATAACCCCGATACCGTGGCCATCATCATAGCCGCAGGCCAGTCAAAATCAGAACAGGTATACAATGCTGTTGAAAGGGATCCTTCCATCACCTTTCCTGCAACCAGCTTGCAGAAACTTAAGAATGCACGCTTCTTTGTAACGCAGAGTGCTGCAACCATGCTTACTCTAAGTGAAGAGAATATTAAAAAGTTGTACCGGGAGAAAAAACTTCCCGTCAATTATTATGAAAAACTGCTCATAAAAGGAGCTGATAACAGTGGACTTTCCCTGATTGAAGCTTCAAGGTCCGATCCTGCGAAACGGACCGCCCAGGTTCCCGAATGGCAGATCGCCTGCGATATTACAGGCAAGACTTTGGACAAGCTGAGTGAGGAGGTTTATGGCAGCCTGTCTGAAAAACTGCAGTCGGGACTGGAAGTGCCCGACAACCAGCGGATCCTTCACACTGCCCCGCACCATGATGATATAGAGCTGGCTTATTTTCCTTTGCTGCACCACCTGGTAAGATCACCCAACAATGAGAATTACTTTGTATACTGCACCAGTGGGTTTACCGCTGTAACCAACTTCTATGTGATGGAGCAGCTTGAAAACCTGCAAAAACATATCTTATCCGGACAGATTGGGGATGGCCAGAGCATCAGCAGCCTGGCCGACTATGACAATGCCCAGGACGACATAACCGGTTACCTGAATGGTATTGCCCTCCAAGATGAAGAATTGCAGCATTTCCACATCAGTAAAAGACTGACCCGTTTATTCCTGAACCAACTTAAGGCAAAATCGCTTGAAAAAGTGGCCGCCTATGTGGGAGAACTGATTGCCCAGCTGAAAGGAATTGAGCCGGGCCGTTCAGAACCCGCTATTTTCCATCTGATAAAAGGATGGCTCCGGGAATATGAAGCTGAATTGGTATGGGCCTATTTCGGCATTGATATGGATCATGTATACCATTTGAGATTGCCCTTCTATTCTGCCAATATTTTCCCTGAGTACCCCGATTTTGAGGCAGATGTCCTGCCTGTAGTAAAACTGTTGGAGAAAATTAAGCCCACCATCATTACCCTGGCACTGGATCCCGAAGGAAGCGGTCCGGACACCCATTATAAGACACTGATAGCACTATCGGATGCGATCGATAAATATGCCGAAAGCCGTCCGGAAATGAATCTGAGGGTTTGGGGATACCGCAATGTCTGGTCGCGTTACAGGATCGACGAGGTAAACAGGATCATACCTACATCGCTGAATTCTTTCGCTGTTTTACACAATATGTTCAACAGCTGTTTCCTGAGCCAGAAATCGGCTTCTTTCCCCAGTTTTGAGCTGGATGGCACTTTCAGCGATCTGGCACAGAAAATCTGGGTAGACCAGCACAACCACCTGATGGACCTGATGGGTCAGCAGTATTTTTACGATAGTCCCAATCCTATGCTGCGCCGCAGTTATGGGGCAATCTACCTTAAAGATATGAGTTATAAGGAATTCTCCGAATACCTTATTCCGGTTAGAAGCCTGCTGAAAGCAAAGGAAATGCTGGGAGGAAATTAGAAGGGAAAACCACGGGGAGTTTAGTATTAATAAAACTCCCTGCGGTTATCTTTTATCTTGGCCAGTTCTTTCAAGGCCTCATAAGCGTAATAATTAGTTCTTGAAGCGTAGCTGCGCTCAACATAATTCCGGGCAAGACTGGCATTGGTTTTTAATTCGGTCTCGGATGGCGTGGTATTGTTGCTTACAGATACTATATAAACCCCATTTTCTCCGATGATGGGATCGGAGACTGCTCCTTTTTCCAGGGTCATGGCTGCAGCGATAACATTGGGTTCAATGCCGGCATTGCCCAGTGAAGTTGAAGTAAATCTGAGTCCGGTAACAGGTTCCACCGGTAAACCCAGGCTTACGCCCAGTTCATCTATGGTTTTTGCGGAGGACTTTTTAGCTGCCATATCGGCAACTAGGCGTTCAGCCTTCTTTACCTGTCTGACTCTGTTCTCAACTTCTGCCCTGATGTCCTTAAGTGGTGCAGGACCTTCTTCTCTTACCTTGTCGACCACTGCTACAGCATATTTATTGCCGAATTTGAATACCGTGGAGACATCGTGTTCTTCAGCCCTATAGGCCCAGCTTACCAGTGATCTGGCCGATACGAGATCATTCACCCTTTTCTCCATTGGCGCCAGGTTTAGGGCAGTCTGTACGCTGGGGGCGAGTTTTTCAGTTTCAATGGCATTGTCGAACTTTTCATAAGTATTATTCATTCCGGCAAATTCATTGGCCCTAACATAATACTCATGATCGGTTTCTTCACTGGGAACCACCTTCTTGATGAGGGTGCCGATCTGGACCTTTTTGGTTGGCCTCGACTGATCCTGAATCTGCACTATATGAAGTCCGAATTGGGTAGCTACAATTTTTGTTTCGCCTTTTTTACCAAAGAAACAACTGTCGCTGAAAGGCTTAACCATTTGACCCTCTTTGAACCAACCCAGATCACCACCGCTTTGTGCAGATCCATCACCAGAATAAAGCATGGCCAGTGCACCAAAGTCCTGACCTCCTTTTATCAGGTTTGCCAGACTGTCTGCCATTTTGTAAAGGGTCTGCGCATTGCTTTGGGTAGCACGGAGCAGGATATGACGTGCTTTAACGGAATCGGGCAGGTAGTTGATGGCGGCAAGGCGGGAAATACGGTAAGCATTATCCGAAAAATAAGGTCCGTAGGTTGCTCCCTTGGCGGCATTGAACATGAATGTACCGATGGAGTCGGGTAATTCTTTCTGGGTATAGTTTTTCGTATCAAATGTCTCATCCGATTCCATGCTGACAAACTGACCAATATCTTCTGCATTTGCAAAATCCGTACTGATATTGTCAATCCACTGGCTGGCATCCTCATAGTCTTTCTTTGAAGGAACCACTTCGAAAGTCACATAACGGATATCCCGTGATTCCTTTTGTTTGAACGCATTCAGGTTCTCCTTGTAATATTTGTTGATATCCTTATCTGTAACCACAATCGAGGAATCTGACAGGGTATTGAACCGCTGGACAATGAAATTGACATCGGCAGTGTGTGATGATTCCTTCTGCTGACGGGCTGCTTCAAACGAGGTTGCATAAAGACCTTTCCTGATCAGATTCAGATACTTAGTATTCTTACGCTGCCGGAAGATCTCATTCTCTATGTAGAGATAGTAATTTTTCTCGTCAGAGGGCTGTTCTTCTGAATTGATCCTCTGCATGAAGGCATTGAAAGCCGGACGGTTAAATACACCTGTTTTCGGATCAGTAAACAACTGGGCAATAGCAGGATGGGGATTATCACCCATAATCATGTCCCGCAATTCCTCTTCCGAAACATCAATTCCAAGTTTGGCATACTGCTTCTCCAGCAGCATATCCTGGATCATGTTTTCCCAGGTGACGTTCCTGATCTGATCCATGGTCTCTTCATCCAGGCTTGTTTGTCCGCTCTGCAGCTTCTGCATCTGCTCCAGTTCATTCACAAGACTTTCATACTCGGTATAGGGAACCGACTTGCCCGAAACCTCAGCAATCTCGAATTTGGACCGTGTAAAGAGGGATCCGCTGGAATCGAGAAAATCACTCAATACAAATGCAAGTAATGCTAAACCTATTACGATAGCCAGGAAAAGTCCGGCTTTTACTCTCAATTTTTCTAAAATAGCCATGTAAAACTGTACTTAAAATGTTCAAAAAAAATCGGGTACGAATATAGCAATTAATCTAATTTAAAAGAATGAAATATAAAAAATAGCATTGCGGGCAGGACAGAGGAGGCCGACGTTGCAGGCTTTTAATCCTAAAGGGTCTTCAGTTGAACCAGATCGATACGGGTACGGCTTACTTTAAGAATACGGATCTCGTATTTTTCCGTGATGATTTTGTCGTTCACCTTCGGGATATTCTGGTGCTGATAAATGATATAACCAGCCAGGGTATCATATTCTTCCGATTCAGGAAGATTCAGCCGGTATTTCTCATTGATATAGTCAATCTCAAGACGGCCTGAAAGAATATAATGCCCCTTCTCGGGATTCTTTTCTATGAATTCGTCAACATCATGCTCATCATCAATTTCGCCGAAAATTTCCTCCATAATATCTTCAATGGTGAGCATTCCTGAGATACCTCCGAATTCATCCACGACCACCGCAACGCTTTTATGCTCCTGTATGAATTTCTTCAGCAGTTTGCTGGCCGGCATGGTTTCAGGAACATAGGATATTGCTATCATGATGGCATCAATGGAAGGCGGGTTCTTGAATAATTCCTTGGAGGTCACATAACCCAGCATATTGTCAATGGCATCATCATATAACAGGATCTTGGAAAATCCGCTGTCGATGAATTTCTGCCGCAGATCGTCCAACGATTCATGAATATCCAACGCCACGATCTCTGTTCTTGGAATCATGCAGTCCCTTACTTTAACATTAGAAAAATCAAGTGCATTCTGAAATAGCTTGATTTCATCTTTCTCCTCGCTGTTGGCATCACCTTTGATATCCTGACTTTCATTGATCAGATGGCTCAGGTCCACCTTGCCAAAAACCATAGGGTCGTATTGGATTACCGAATCCACGCGAAGTATGGTTTTCAGGATCAGGTTCGACAATCTGTGAATCAAACCGGTTAGCGGATAGAGAACCACGAAAAAAAGAAACAGGGGAACCGACATAAAACGCAGGGCGAGATTCGGGTTTATTCTCACCAGGGCTTTGGGAAGAAACTCTGCCAGCGTAAGTATGATCATGGTGGATAACAGGGTCTGTAAGAGCAGGACCCCAATTTCCGATGCAAAGATGAGGCTGAGGCCTGGTTCCATCCACCGGGCCATGAAAATGCCATAAATCACTATGGCAATATTATTGCCAAGCTGAATGGTGGCAATGTACTGGCCGGATTTCGACTGAAATATGCCGATGATCCGGGAGGAAAACAACCCCTGCTTGCGATCGAGTTCGAGACGGAGTTTGTTGGAAGCCAGAAATGCAATCTCCATGCCTGCAAAAAAAGCTGCCAGCAACAACGTCACTAGTATTACAATAACCTGATTCATCATGGTCGGTAAGGTATTGACTTATGGATTCGTTTCTTCTTCAACATTTTCATCCGAAATATTTACTTTGCCTTTGTATCCTTTCATCCACCATTTGGAAAGGTTTTCTCTTGCTTCAAATCCGTTCTCCCCGTAAAATACACCGTCCTTATTGGTGATTGTGGAAAACTTCTCTGAATAGATCAACTTTTCATTCTGGTCCCAGAATATCTGCTCGGTTTCCAGTTTCTCTCCTTTGGCCTGATTTTCGGCCAGCACCTGGTTTCTGCCCTCCCAAAGCTGTTTCTTTTTATACAGAATGGCATAGTTGGCCTGGATGTACGATTCAGGATTACCACTCTTATCATAGAAGATCACCTTTATGCCCTTTGGAAACTCGGTGTAGGGTTCTTCCTTGCGACTGTAATCATGTGCTTCAGGAGCCAGGATCTTTCCCTTCAGGATACCCGAGTCGGTATAGGATATTTCAATGTTGAATCCGGAAACATCAGGCAGGTCCACCTCATTGGTCAGCGCATTAATGGTTTCAATGTCGTTCTTGCAGGATATCAGACTGTATCCGAAGGCCACCAGAAACAGGAGTCTTGATGTAAAAATCCGCTTGCTGATGCTATAAAGTGTTATCATGACTTTCCGCGTGATAAATTATATTCCAGTATACAGTTCAGACCCTTCAGGACAAGCTCTGGAATATAAAGGACAGGGCCTTTCAAACGGGTCAGAAAAAAGCTGGCATCCCCACCGGTTATGATAAATTTGCAGTCTGGAAAACGGGTCATGAAATCCTTCACATAACCATTCAGTTCATACAGGATTCCTTGCTGGACACCCGAAGCAATAGCACTCCTGGTATCAGTGCCATATGGCGGGAAGCAAGGATCGCCCTCCACCAGGGGTAATTTAGCTGTAAAAGTACGCAATGCCCTGAAGCGGGTATTCATACCTGGTGAAATATTTCCTCCAGGATATTCTCCGTCAGCAGAAATAAAATCAATGGTGATAGCGGTGCCCAGATCCATGACCACTAACGGAATGTTCGGGTATAGATGCCAGGCTCCTGCGCAGGCAGCAATCCTGTCTCGCCCTAGCGTTTCAGGAGTCTTGTATGCGAGCTTAATGGGAAGGGGAGTGCGATGGTCCAGAACAATCATCTTGATCAGGTCCTTATCCCAATTCCGTGCAATGTCACCTGATGAGGTCCCGACCGAAGAAAGAATGGCAGCTTCAGCAGGTCTTTTCCTGGCTATTCCAATCAAATACTGCGGTGCAGGCTGCTCCAGCCGAAGACTCTCCACGATTTCTCCCTGATCGAACCAGGCGAGCTTGGTAAGGGTATTTCCAATATCTATCACCAGATTCATGGTATCCTGATAAAAACGGATCAAAGGTACCGAATAATTGATGCTTTTCAAAATCATGGAATATACCCCGGCAATAACTGTTGCAGGAAAGACTAGTGATCGGTGGTGAGGATATTTACAAGTGATTTTACCTGCAGTAACCCAAGAGCTAAGGAAAATGCGGCAGCGAGCAGGAGATAAAGTCCGAAGGAATATACCCAGTGGAGCGGTGTTTTGCTCAGGAGCAGGCTGCTGGCCACTATAAGGGCAACAAAGGCTGTTAACCTCAGAATAAGCTGGTAATCGGTCTTAAAACGAAAGGTTCGTTTAACCAGGAGGATCTGATAAACTGAAGTGAAACATTGCGTTGTCATATTGGCAATGGCAGCGCCAATAGCACCGTATTTCCTGATCAGTATTACATTCAGCGTCAGGTTGATCGATACAGCGGCGATGGCCATGGTATTAAGCTGCAACAGACTTCCGTTGGCCGTTAACAGGGTCCCGAATATATAGGTGATGCACATACCCAGGAAACTGAAAATCAGGATCCCAAAAACTCTGGCTGAATGCTGGACATGCTCGTGGTAAAGGATCTCCATGATCTCATTCCGGTAAACCATACACCCGAAAGAAATGACTGCAGCGGGTACAATCAGAAGCGTAAAAGAAAGTCGGGTTAATTGTTCAACCGATTCACCCTGCTGGATCATTTTCGAGAATACCGGCAACAGGATCAGGGTGAATAAATAGCCATAGTTGGATAATATCTCGATAATCCGAAAGCTTTGTGCGTAAATGCCGGCTTGTTCCTTTCCGTTTACAAGCAATTTGCCCAGCAACACTGAATCGATCCTCAGATAAGTTGCCATAAGCAGGATCAGCAAGGCAAATGGCAGGCTGCGGCGCAACACCGATCTGTAATAACTGAGGTCGAATATAAACTGAATGGGTTCCGTTTTTGCAAAGACCAGGCCGAAAGCCAGTGCTGCTCCTATGATATAGGCAGCCGTTTGTGCATAAACCAGCCATTCGATTTTGAATGCACTGCGCGTGAGGGGATCCAGCAAAAGAAATCCGCATATAACGATCACTACAAACCGGTCTGTTACCGAAATGATGCTGTCGGCACGGAACATATGCATGCCGCCGAGGTTAGCCCTCAGGTAAAGTATAAAGCTTGCCAGGAACTGGTTGAATAACATCACGGTTAAAAGCCTGAATTCATAAGCCTGCCAGTCCATAAAGAAATAACCCGCTGCGGAACAGACGACAAAATAAATACCGCCCAGGATCAACTTTAAAGGGAGAATTTTGGAGAAGTACTTGTTCAGCATGTGGCTGTGCCGGGCGATTTCCCTCCGGCTGAAATTGTCAATACCGAGGTCCAGCAATATCTGGAAAATCAGGGAGAAATTCAGCAGGATAAAATAGCTGCCATAATTGCTTGCGCCAACTGTATTTTGCACACCGACATCAATGCCAAAGGCATAAATGGGTTTAATCAGTAAATTCAGAAAAAGAAGGAGAGCAAGATTGGTGACAAATTTCCTTTTCAATGCAAGTGAAAATTGTTTTCTTTACAAAGGTAGGAAGATTTACATTCTCTTCCATAACCTGTTAAACCATTATTGGATTGCTCAAGAGTTTTTATCACCAGGATATCTGCGAAGCAGGATGTGACGAGGCCGGGCGGGGATGTCTGGCAGGGCCTGTATTTGCTGCTGCAGTAATTCTGCCGTCCGACTTCAACCATCCCTTGCTGGACGATTCGAAAAAACTCAGCCCTGCAATCCGCACCAGGCTAAGAAAGGTAATTGAAAGCGATTCACTGGCCTGGGCTGTAGCCTGGCTGGACAATGAACGTATCGATGAACTGAACATACTCAGGGCATCCATTCTGGCCATGCATCAGGCGCTGGATAAACTGGCACTGCGCCCTGAGTACATCCTGGTGGACGGAAACCACTTTTATCCCTACCAGGATATTCCACATCATTGCATTATTAAGGGTGATGGGCTGTATGCTTCCATTGCGGCAGCATCTGTTTTGGCAAAAACCTGGCGGGATGAATACATGGTGTCGCTGCATGATGCCTGCAAGCAATATGGCTGGGATAGAAACAAAGGATATCCGACACGCGAACACCGCATGGCTATTGCGAAATTTGGTATTTCATCCTACCATCGCAAAAGTTTTTCACTTTTTGGGAATCAGCTTGCATTTAATTTTTGATTTTTGCACTAATTATTGAACCATTTTAAACGCCATCATTTTATGAAAAGAACACTGTTACTTTTTTTTGGCATGTTACTGACCTTTCAGGTTAGCCTGAGAGCTGATGAAGGGATGTGGCTGTTGCCACTCCTGCAGAAACTGAATATTGACAGCATGCATGCACGGGGACTTAAACTTTCCGCTGAGGACATATACAGTATTAATCACAGCAGCCTGAAAGACGCTATTGTAATTTTCGGCGGCGGGTGCACGGGAGAGATTGTATCAGAAGAAGGATTGCTATTAACCAACCACCATTGTGGTTATGATGCCATACAAAACCACAGTACCGTTGAACACAATTATCTGGAAGATGGGTTCTGGGCCATGGAACGCAAGGAGGAATTGCCCAATCCCAAACTGTCGGTTACCTTTCTCGTCCGGGTTGAGGATGTCAGCACCACCATATTGCAGGCACTATCTGATACCATGTCGGAAAGCACCAGAAACAGCGTGATCACTCTGGTTTCTGATTCCATCGCTGCTTCGGTTACTACCGGCACCCATTATGAAGCCTCAGTAGAATCCTTATTCGGGGGTAATAATTATTATCTATTTGTTTACGAGGTATTTAGCGATGTCAGACTGGTCGGGGCCCCGCCATCCTCCATAGGCAAATTCGGGCATGATACCGACAACTGGATGTGGCCGCGTCATACGGGTGATTTCAGTGTTTTTCGTGTTTACAGCGGACCTGATGGCAAACCGGCTGACTACAACGACAAGAACATACCCCTGAAACCCAAGCACGCTCTTCAGGTTTCGATGAAAGGTGTCAAGAAGGATGACTATGCTATGGTAATGGGTTACCCCGGCTCTACTCAGCGTTTCATGACATCTTCTGAAGTGAATGAGCTGCTCCAGATCACCAATCCCAACCGCATAAAAATAAGGGGATTGCGTCAGGATATTCTATTGAAGGATATGATGGCGGACGAAAAAGTGAACATTCAATATGCCTCCAAATACTCGAGTTCTTCCAATTACTGGAAGTATTCCATAGGGCAGAACCAGGGCCTCAAAAGGCTTCAGATTCTGGAAAAGAAACAGCAGCAGGAAAGGGCATTTACCAGCTGGGTAAATGCGGATGAATCGCGCAAGCAGAAATATGGCAGCGCCCTTGAACTCATCCAGAAAGCAGTCGAACAGCGGGCACCTTACAGTCATGTGCGGCAATATACGTATGAATGCTTTTTCAGTGCGTCGGAGCTTATTGCTATTGCCTATAGGGCGAACAACCTGTATAATACCCTGCTTAAAGAGCCTGAAAATCAGAAACTGATTGATTCGCTGGCCCTGATGTATAAAACCAGGTGGGAGGATTTTTATAAAGAGTACAGTCCGGCCACAGATATGAAAGTTATTCCCGCCATACTGCAGCTATACAGGAACAACGTGTCCCAGGAATTCCTGCCCGGGGTTTTTGCCCAGATCGAGAGCAAGTATAAGAATGATTTCAACAGGTATACCCAGGATCTGTTTGCCAGGTCGCTTTTTGCCGATAAAGATCGGTTCGGGGATTTCATTAAACATCCCACTGTCAAAGCATTGGAAAAAGATCCCGCTTTCCAGGCAGCCCAGTCGGCCCTTAAGGTATACCGGATGGTCTATTCCCGGGAAGCTGCTTTTGATGAGGATTTTGAAAAGGGTCACAGGCTCTATGTTGCCGGATTGCAGGAAATGAACCCTGGAAAGGTTTATTACCCCGATGCCAATTTTACCATGAGACTTAGCTATGGAACGGTTGAAGATTACTATCCGCGCGATGCAGTTCATTATGAATATTTTACCACCCTCGAGGGAATCATGGAAAAGGAAGATCCTGATAACTGGGAATTTGTTGTGCCCCAGAAACTCAAAGACCTTTACAGTCAGAAAGACTATGGTCCCTATGGCGTGAACGGGAAAATGCCCGTGTGTTTCCTCACGACCAATGATATAACCGGAGGCAATTCCGGCAGTCCGGTTATCGATGGGGAAGGAAATCTGATTGGTCTTGCCTTCGATGGCAACTGGGAGGCCATGAGCAGCAATATCGTTTTTGAACCTGCCCTGCAGCGTTGTATTTGTGTGGATATCCGGTATGTGCTTTTCGTCATGGATAAATATGCAGGGGCATCACACCTGGTTAAGGAAATGAAAATTGTGTGGTAATGTGACTGAATGGTTTTGGTTTGATTAATTCAAGGGATTTATGAGCGTCAGAATAATTGATATTGTCTCCGTTTTCATGGTTTTATTTGCTGTAATAGACATTACCGGCGCTATACCCTATATTCTTGAACTGAAGCGGAAATCGGGAGATATTGATGCCGGAAAGGCTACCCTGGTGGCCTATGGAATACTGCTGCTCTTCCTTTTCATTGGGGAGCCCTTTCTCAATCTTTTCGGTGTTGATATCTCCTCATTTGCCATAGCCGGATCTTTCGTGCTGCTTTTCCTGGGATTGGAAATGGTGCTTGGCATCGAATTCTTCAAGTACGAAACACTGAAGCACAGTTCAATATTCCCGCTGGCCTTCCCTTTGATTGCTGGAGCAGGCAGCATGACGACCATCATTTCCCTGAAGGCAGCCTATAGTCTCTGGACCATCTTCTTCGCACTAAGCCTGAATATGCTGTTGGTTTACCTGGTATTAAAGGCCACCAAATTGGTAGAAAGAATTCTGGGCCCAACGGGCATTCTGATCCTCACCAAGGTTTTTGGGATAATCCTGCTGGCCATTGCTATCCGGTTGTTTCTATCCAACACCGGTATCCAACTTCCCGATGTCCCATAAGGTTACCCTATATACTGACGGCGCGGCAAGCGGGAATCCCGGTCCCGGTGGTTTTGGCGTAGTGCTGATCTCAGGAGTGCACCGCAAGGAAATTTCAGGAGGCTTCCAGAGGACCACCAACAATCGCATGGAACTGCTTGCCGTTATTACAGGCCTTGAAGCCCTCAAGGCGGATCATTGTCAGGTCACCGTGTATACCGATTCCCGCTATGTGTCCGATGCGGTGGAAAAAGGCTGGTTATTTACCTGGGAGAAGAAGGATTTCAAAGCCAAAAAAAACCCGGATTTGTGGAAAAGATTCCTGCAGGTTTACAGAAAGCACCATGTCAGGATGGTATGGATTAAGGGTCATGCCTCAATCCCAGAGAATGAACGCTGCGATATACTTGCTGTGGAAGCTTCCCAAGGCAGGGACCTCCCTGTTGACGCGGGATATGCCGGCGATTAAATTCCTTTGTCCAGCTGTAACCCTCCGGGGTCAGAATTCGTTACATAAATAACCCTGAATCAATCGGACACGTCTGGATACAGGCATACTTTGCTAAAACCACTGCTTTTTGGAAAATCGTATCATATTGGATCATAAAGGAGTTATTCGTTATGAGACCATTGGAGAACTGATCCACGCCTTCAAGCAAAAGATCCATGCCAAGGGCATCCATACAGGCACATATAAGAAAGTTCTCCTTATCATGATCGAATCACTCGAGAATATTATGAAGCACAGCGAATGTTGTCCCGCCGAGCACGCAGAACTTTCCAGTAATTACATGCCGGTTTTCTCCATTCAGAAGAATACCAGTAAGTTTATTATTGCTTCCTCAAATGCCATCAGGAAGCTGAATACTCTTGCATTCAGGAATAAACTTGACTATTTAAACGCACTGGATCAGCAGGGTCTGAAAGATTACTATAAAGAGACCATTACCAACGGACAGTTTACCAATCGCGGTGGTGCGGGACTTGGGCTGATTGAAATGGCGAAAATATCCGGCAACAAGATCTTTTACGAGTTTTTACCCCTGGATGAGCATTGCGATAGATTCACCATGATCATCACCATTAACGAATCAATCAATTAACCTCTATTCTGCCGCGCCATGTTACCATTTTATTCCGGATCTTCAGATTTTTCGCCCAGGGCGGAATTCAGCAACCTGACAGGTTTGTTTGAACTCTCGGGCGTTTCCCGCCCAGAAAATGTTTCAGCGTTTTACACGCAGCTAATCGATTGGCTGAAGGCTTTTGAGAAAGAAAGTATCGAAAAGGGAACATGGCCAGAGAAAGGCATCACAGTCAATTTCAAGCTGACCTACTGCAATTCAGCTTCCTCCAAATACATATTCCAAATCCTTGAAATATTGCTGGGATGGAGAAAATACGGAATCAATCCGGTAATAAACTGGTATTATGATGAGAGTGACGACATGATGCGGGATGACGGTCAGGATCTTGCAGATGCGCTGGAATATGAGTTTATTTATATTCCGTTGGGTTAACCCCTAATCAGCGAGCAGCTATCTGGTCATCACGGATGACGATGTTCCATTCACCCAGTATATTCAAAGCGTGTTTGATTTCCCGGCGGCAGTCAGCTTCTGATAAATAATACTTCTTGCTGAAAGTATCCACGATGAATTCAATACGTTGTTTACGGTAGGCTGCCATCAGCAGGTCGGCATAAAAGTCGTTAAACTGATGCTTAACATCAGCTCCTCCCTGGTCTTTTGCATATACAATAACGTCACCGTTTGACATACGTTTGATTTTACAGTCAGGATTTATCTTGATAATTCCATCGTAAAAGGACTTCGGAGAATCTCCTGCCGCTGCAGTAAGGCTGATCAGGATCATGAAAATAAGGACTCCTGCAAGCTTAAAAATTCCTGACGGGAAAATGGATTTCGATTTCATGGGAAATGTTTTAGGTAGAACAGTGCAACACAAAAAAAGTTAATGGGTTATCGGTTAAATCAATTAAAAAAAATTCTTTCAAATCGGCAAAAGTTATTAAAGGTATGAAAGGCGGGATTAAAAATCAATTTTTATTGATGAACATGCAAAAACTTTACACTAAAAATTTTATTCCAGGAAATTGTTGCAAATAAAGGAAAAATGAGATAGATTAATCTTTTATTTTCTGGTTGCATGAAGATAGCTATTGTGCATTATCATCTGAATCCGGGAGGGGTAACCAGAATTATCGAATCGCAGGTTAACAGTCTTGCATTATTTAAGGAAGGAATAGATTTAACCGTTTTGACCGGCAGTATTGTTTCAGATGGATATCTGCCTGGAGCAACCATTAAAACTAACACCGTTTTGAATTACTGGGATGCTGCCTGGCGGGATACTGATCTTAAGGATATTGCTTTCCAAATAGCAGCCTTTATAAAACAAAATCTTGATAAAAGTGCTGTTTTGCATGTTCATAATCCCCATCTTGGCAAAAATTCTGGTCTCACCCTGGCAATTCACCAAATGGCCATGGAGGGGTATCCTATGGTGATTCATTGCCATGATTTTCCGGAAGACCGGCGGGAGAACCTCAACCTGTTAATGCATTACATCACCGATGTTGCAGGGTTACGCTTAAATGAAGTCCTATACCCCGACAAGCCTTCGTGCCATTTTATCACACTGAACAGTTCGGATTACAAGCGCGTTGCTAATTCAGGAATCCCTTCATCCCGGATCCATCTCCTCCCGAATCCGGTTTACATGGCGAACCGGTTGGAGGAATCTGAGAAACCCATGGCAAGAAAGAACATCTGTGATATCCTGGGTCTCAACAGTTCCAGATTGATCTGCACTTATCCTGTACGGGCCATTACACGTAAAAACCTTGGGGAGTTTATCCTGCTTGCCGTACTGTTTTCGGACAAGGCCCAGTTCACCCTCACCCAGCCTCCCAAAAATCCTGCTGAACTGCCGCGATACAACCAATGGAAAAAATTCTGCCTGGATCATGGAATCCATATTGTTTTTGAATCAGGAAATGCGGTGAATCATGAAGAATTGATCAGTATTTCCGATTTTTGTATAACCACAAGCATGCGCGAAGGATTTGGCATGGCATTTCTGGAACCATGGCTGGCAGGAACGCCGGTCATTGGTCGGGACCTGCCCTCTGTTACACAGGATCTGAAAGCATACGGGGTTGAATTTCCCAGGCTTTACAGCAGTATCTTTGTGGAGACAAGCAGCGGAAAGCAGGACTTTAAGGATCTCGATCCCGGGGAGCAAGAGCGGGTCATTAACAATACTGTTATGCATGATCCCTGCAAGCTGCAGCATTATAGGAACAATCCTTTTCTGGCTGGGTTTCTCGATGATATCGGTGCTGATATTGTCCAGAAGAACCAAAAAACAATTAAAGAAGCGTTTTCTCTTGAACGATATGGAAAAGAATTACTTGCAATATATAGAGCGGTTTCTCAGTGAATCCGCTGAGATGAAGCCCGTGCCCACCCTGCTTAAACCCTTCATCAGGGTGGATCCGGCCATAAAAGCCTTTGTGTTTGATGTTTATGGCACCATCCTGATTTCTGCCTCCGGAGATATTGATGAGTCGGTAATTTCCACTGAAAACTTGCAGGCAGCCATGGATGCTTCAGGAATAGAGCTCGATGGTTCCGTGCCAGACCCCGGTCTTGCGCATGCAGAAATGCTGGGAGACTTTAAAAAGCTGATCAAGCAGTATCACCAGTCAGCGTATTCAGAAGACAAGCCTTATCCCGAGATTAACATCCTGGAGATCTGGGAGGAGATCCTCATGGACCATTACCGCAGGAACCGGATATTGCTCAACGGACCGCTCTGCATCAAGTGTTTTACATTTGTTTTCGAAGTTCTCAGTAACCGTATCTACCCCATGCCCGGCATGAAAGCGGTTATTGGCCGGCTCGCCTCGCTGAAATACCCGCTGGGAATCATTTCCAATGCTCAGTTTTATACGCCTGTCATATTGAATTACTTCCTTCACGGGGCGATTACTGAATCTGAACAGGTGCCGCCCTTTGACAGCGATCTTACGGTGTTTTCCTATCAGCACGGGCGCTCGAAGCCGGATGCCTATCTTTTCGAACTGCTCAAAAACCAGAGCAGGAGAAAATTCGGATTATTTGCGGATGAAATTCTGTTTATAGGCAATGATATGTTCAGAGATGTATATCCCGCCAAATTAGCGGGATTTAAGACCGCTCTTTTTGCCGGCGATACCAAATCGCTGAGACTCCGGCAGGATAAGCCTGAACTGAAAAAGGTGACTCCTGATTATATCATCACTGATTTGATGCAAATCTTAAAGATACTGGCCTGATGGACATATCTCATCTCAATTATGGCATAATCCATTCTCTGATTGGGAAAAACGACGGAGTATCCATTGTTATTGACCAATCGGTTAATGCTATGGTGAAGGACCTGGGCATCCCGCTGGGCAATATTTTCTTCCTGGCTGCACATTCTTCCCCGCGGTTCAATGCGCAAACCCATGAGGTCTTCTGGCACAAGAATGAGATCCATAAAACCATTATCAGCCAGTTCAACCAGCAAGATGACGGGAACCTGGATAAATTGATACACGAAAACGCCCTGGTTGCGAGGGATATCATTTCTGCATTTGTCCGTCGCAATAATATCGATATTCTGATTGCCCATAACATATCGCATCCCTATAATTTCATCACGGCAATCGGACTGGGTTACTTTTTTGAGTCACTGCGGCAACAGAATATCATCTGGCCAAAGATCCTGGTATGGTGGCACGATTCCTATTTCGAAAGGGAACAGTTTCTGAATCCAGGCCCGGCCATCCAGAAATACCTTAAATACCTGCCGGGGACCTATGTAGATGGTATTGTCTTCATCAACTCAACGCAACCCGAACTGGCGAAAAAGGTCTTTCAGCGCTATGGCAATAACCACCTGGAGGAATATTTTTCCGATCGCACGGTGGTAATTCCCAATACCCACGACATCACCTGGGACTGGGAACAGCAACCCTGGGAAAGCCAGGAGCGCATATATCCTCCACAGGATATCTATAACAGGTCCTTTTTCAAAAATATCGGGCTCACAGCCAGGGTCGAATCCGCAGGTTTTTCACTTACCGATACCCTGATCCTGCTGCAGCATACCCGCATAGTCCCACGCAAAAAAATAGAATTCGCCATTGATCTGGCATTTGAACTCGAGAAAAAGTTTCACGCTTCAGGCATCAGGAAGTGCATTGCCCTGCTCATCAGCGGTCATTCAGGCGATGAGCAGGTCAGGTACAAGGAATTCCTGACCACCTACTTCCAGACCAGGAAAAATGAGACGCCAGGATCAGCTGTTTTTTTGATTTTTGGCGAAAACCACATCCTGTCACACCGGGATATTATCGTGGACAAGAAGTACTACAATTTCTTCGAGATTCCTGCCGTGATTGCTTCAGCCGGGGGCATCGGGACCTATTTCAGCCAGGTGGAAGGGTTCGGGAATAATCTCCTGGAAATGCTGGCTGCGGGATTACCTGTAGTGATCAATAAATACAGCGTCTATAAAACCGATCTTGAGCCACTTGGATTTGATCTGCCTTATATTGAGGACAATATCCTTGACCGCAAACTTATTGAAACCACCTTTAAACTGGCCACCGACATGGCTTTCCGCAACAAGCTCATCCGGCATAACCTGGAGGTTTTATCTGAAAAACTGGGTCACCGGATTATTGCCGAAAAGCTGGCCCCGCTCATCAATAATATTTTCACAAAAGGTATCCGCTAAAATCCATTCGATGGATCGTCCAGACCTGACAGAAATCAGAAAACCGGATATGGCGGCTTTTATTGGCTGCCTGGCGCGCCGGCTGCAAAAGATATATAAAACTACCTTTTCGGAAAGCCTGGTGAACCGCATTGCGGGCATGGTCATCAAGCCATTGGAGGCCAAGTTGTTATGGAACGAAGGTGATGTTGTATTGATCACCTATGGCAACACTATCTGTTCGCCAGAGGAAAAACCACTGCGAACCCTGCATCGCTTCCTGCAGGAAAGACTTGCAGGGATTGTCACCTGCGTGCATATATTGCCGTTTTTTCCGTATACCTCCGATGACGGCTTTTCGGTATCCGATTATATGGCAGTCAATCCTGAACTGGGCAATTGGGAGGATATTTCGGCAATCTCCAGTGATTTCGGACTCATGACCGACCTGGTCATCAATCACGTTTCCACGGAGCATCCCTGGTTCAGGAATTACCTCGTTGACCGTAATCCCGGGAAGAACTATTTTATTGAAGCAGAGCCAGGTATCGATTACAGTTGCGTGACACGGCCCCGCAGCACACCGTTGTTTACCCGTTTTGAAACCAAAACGGGGATAAAGGAAGTTTGGACGACCTTCAGCGATGATCAGGTTGACCTGGATTTCTCCAATCCGGATGTGCTGGTTGAAATGATCCGGATCCTATTGTTCTATATGGGCAAGGGAGCCCGGATCATCAGACTTGATGCCATAGCCTACCTCTGGAAGACCAAAGGTACCGCGTGTCTGCACCTGCCCGAAACCCATGAGATCGTTAAGCTCCTGCGCGATTTGGTATCCTTTGTAAGTCCGGGAACTGTTATTCTTACCGAAACCAATGTTCCAAATCTGGAAAACTGGAGCTATTTCGGGAACAACGATGAAGCCCATATGGTCTACCAGTTCAGCCTGCCCCCCTTGCTCCTGCATGCAATGTTTACAGGCAGCAGTGAGTACATCAGCAGGTGGGCTGCAGAAATTCCGGCCACCCCGGCTGACCAGACTTACCTGAATTATACGGCATCACATGACGGTATCGGGGTCAGGCCTCTGGAAGGTCTATTGCCTGAAGCGGAAATCAGGAATTTGCTGGAAGGAATGATCCATTTCGGCGGGAAGATCAGCTTTAAAAGGAATAAGGACGGTACCCTGAGTCCTTACGAAATCAATATTACCTATTTTGATGCCATGAAGGGCGACAGGACTGGTCCGGATGAATTTCAGGAAGCAAGGTTTCTCTGTTCACAAGCAATTATGATGTCAATGCAAGGCATTCCGGCTTTCTATTTCAACAGTCTGGCAGGAACCTCCAATGATTATGAAGGCCTGGCTGAAACGGGCATTTTCCGGAGGATTAACCGTAAGCGCTGGCAGGAGGATGAACTGTTGGAGAGGTTGTCCGCTGACACGACCAACGGCCGGGTATTTAAGGAATTATCCAGGCTGATCGGCAACAGGAGGCAATGTTCAGCATTTCATCCTGCCTGTCAGCAACGGATACTCTTTGTGGACAACAGGTTATTTGCCTTTGAACGGGTTCTCCCTGATGGCAGCGGAAGGATCCTGTGTCTCTCCAATATCAGCAAACACCCTGTTGAAATAGAAGGGAGTATTGCCGAAATGAAAAAAGGATACGACCTGATCTCCAACGAATCATTACCGGGAACAACAGGCCGGATCCTTTTACAGGCCTATCAAACCAGATGGATAGCTGATTGAGCCGTTATTTTTTGTTATCGCGCTTTTCTTTTTTGGCAGCCCGTTTTTCTTTCAGACTCAATTTTGCGGTTTTCTTTTCCTTTTCTTTGGATGGGGACTTCTCTTTGACCATGACTGTAGGTTTTAGTTTTTACAAATGTAAAAAATGAATCAGAAAAAATAAAAAAGTTTTTTAAACCTACGGGACAAGTTTGAGAATCTGTTCTCCAATGCCGATATTATACCCTGCCGAGAACAGGAACACATTACCTTGTTTGTCACAAAGCAAAACCAGCGGAAGTTTTTCTTTAATTCCCGGGCCATACAGAGCATCTGCAGCATTGAGGATGTTGTTGTTATAATCAAAGGCAATAATGTTGTCCTTTGGCAGGGAATAAGCTTTGATAAGGTCATCCTGCATACTTTTCCCGGCTGTCGTTGCCAGCACAAAACGAATGTCCAGCCTGTTAAAATGGTCGGTATAAGCACCCAGATCGTTTAGTACATGTCTGGAAGGCTCTGTACCCGGGTCTAGTATTACAATTACCAATCCCTTTTCACGGGTAAGGCTGGAAATACTTTTGGTTTGATCCTGTTCACCAGTTTTGATCCTGAGTGCCTGGAGATTCAGTTTGCCGGAAGGCTCTTGTGGTCGGGAGGTTGTGCGGAGTTTCACAGAGATAGTTGTTCTTTTACCATTTTCCACGGTAAAATAGGTCATGGTGCCAAGCACAGCTCCGTCCTCCAGCCGGTTTCCGGTTACCAGTAAGTAACGGCCCGTATCCAGGGGCATTTCGTTTTGGAAATCCGTCACTTTCCGGCCTTCCTCAAACTCCAGTGTGGAATAGTGTCCCTTTTGTATTGCCCCCAGAGTGAAATGCACATAATATTGCGGGATGATCGGATTCCCGGATTGTTTCAATGTCAGGAAACCTTGCGGCGGGGAAGGATCGGCTGTATTCTCAAAGTCAATTCGGGTCCATTCTTTGTTATTAAAGTATTCTGGACGCAGGGTTACTGTATTCAGGCGTGCTGGGATGCCAAAGGTTCGGCAGACTGCCACAAAAAAGATATCCCGGGAAATCACATCCGAAGTACGCAGATTATACACCCCGATAGGTGTGAGCGGTGCGCGGGAGTGCTTGTTGGCCTGGTCATCCACTTGTATATGCTCACGGATCCACCGGACAAGGATCCCGATATCCTGCCGAGCGGGCCCTTCGAGTTCACCCATATTTTTCGCCAGGAAGCTTCTCCAGGGAGAGAGATTTTCCAGATATATCCGGGGTGAAAGTAAGTACCGGGTGAAAATTTCTCTTTCCATATCCCCTGTATCTTTTGTAATCCTCAGATGGTCGGTAAGTATGTTTTCTTTCGTATCGCTAAAGTCTTTGACCGAAAGTTGATCCATGAGAGCAAGCATGTTTTTGCGGTATTCCCGGTGGTTCTTTTCGAGATAGGAAGCAATCTCCGGCCAGTTTCCATAACTTTCTGCAATAAATTCCCTGATCGTATCCCGATCGAGATTTAGTTTCACGGCCAGTTCATCTGACCAAAGGCTGTCTTTGAATGTGCCCGAATAGGCATTCCTAATGGAATCCTCTGAGACCAGCCGGCGGTCGTTTTCAATTCTTTTCTGCCTACTCAGGGTATCCGTGGTTCTTATCGCATGTGGAGGAACCATGTCGTATACCTCCAGATGTGGAGGTGAACTGGCTTTGTCCAGTATCATAACCAGGGTATCCGTAGCCGCAACTGATAGTTTCCGGTAGCTGAAGATACCCCCCCTGGCTGCCCATACCAGGAGATCACCCAGTCCGACGGTCAACTGGGTCATACCCTGCTCATCGGTATTTTTTGTGGCAATTGGAAAGTATTCTGCATAATTGTAAAGCCTGAATTCAACCTCAGCGCTTTCGGCAGGTGTTCCGTCAGCCTGTTTAACCATTACGGTAACGGTTTTCACCGGGGCATAATATCGGGTGAGGTTCAGTTCCGAAAACCGATCGGATGCAGTGATCACTTCCTCATTGCCAAAGTAGTGCCCGTAGGCCCGGGTATGCACCAGCATGGCGCGCTTCGAGGGTTCGCTGAACCATCCCCTGTTCAGCACCGGCTCAGGTTCGCAGGCGCCCATATAGTACCATTTCCCGTTTATCCAAACTTCCACCCAGGCGTGGTTATCATCGGTATGGGCCCACCGGGGAGTGTACACCTGACGCGCAGGAATTCCGGCTGTTCGCATGGCTGATACGGTGAAGGTGGATTCTTCGCCGCAACGGCCGAAGGTTTTTTTCACCGTGCTGAGGGGGGCACTGGTCCTGGAATCCGTTGGCCGGTAACTTACCTTCTCGTGGCACCAGTGGTTGATCTCCAGTGCTGCCTTCTCCATAGTGAGCCCCTTTATACGGTCCTTTATTTCATCATACATCACCATTCGGAAGGAATCGAGGTTTTCGTTGTTCACCCGCAAAGGCAACACGAAATGCAGAAAAACGTCTTCAGGTATCTCCTGGCCCCATGGCATTTCTTTTTTTGCTTTCAGCGATTTCCGGACGTTCCCCAGGAAAAAATCGGGGGTGTAATCAGCCAGGTCGCTCAGTGGCATATAGGCATAAAGGAATTCAAGCCCCTGTCTTTCATCCCGGGTAAGATGGCTCTCAAAAATATCCCACAAAGGAACCTGGCTGTTGCGGGTAAGCTGTTTTTGAACATCAAGCATCCGCTGTATATCGGCAAGCCGGGCGGGGGACTGAATCAAATCGCCCTGCCTGCTGCAACCTGCAGAAGTACAGACGCATATCAGCAAAATAAGCAATGGTTTATTCATGCAGCAATAGTTATTTTTTTCTTTCAACCCGATATTCTCCCGAAGGATCAATCTGTTTGAAAGCTATAACTTTCCCGTTCTCGACAATAAAAACTATGCTCAGATCGGCAAATTCCTTTAACCTGAATGTATTGGGTTTTACGGGAACAAGTTGGTATTTCGGTTGACCTGGAACTACAATAAAAAGGTCATTCTCCTTAAGTTCAACCACGATGGTTGTACCAGCCATTTCATATTTGCCTGCATAAGATGACAAAACTTCCGGATTGCTGAGATCAGCATCAATCTTACGTTTGAAGCTCGTTTGCGCTTCATCAAGCGATATGATGAATCCATCAACACTTCCCTGGGGATCGGTGGTAAAGTTGAGCGACCAGATTCCAAATTCCTCATCATTGGGGGTGTCGAAGCGGTCGTAATGAAAATGGTGGAGCGGGAGTACCATATTGTGAAAATCAAATTTCAACGCTGTATCTTTCAGTGTAATCTCGATGATACCATAGGCCGGATGTTCGTACTGCCCTGTAAAGTCGGCCAGCGGATGGGAGGGTTTTGTTCCGCTAACCTTATCTGCGCCGGATTTTCCCCTTCCTTCCCTGCTGAATTGTTTGCCTTCTTTAACGTCCTTTAATACGCGTTCACTCCAGGGTGTCTGATCCAGTCCGAGCAGCCGCTCATACACATTATAGCTGATAATATTATAGAGAGGTGCTCCCTGGTCGCCAATAACAAATACAATCACTCCAATACTGTCAACAGGCATTACAGAAACCTGGGAATGGAAGCCTGGCAGATCCCCGCCATGATAGCTGAAAAAGTGACCCCTGTAAGAGGCTGTCCATCTGCCCATTCCATAAACAGGATTCAACAGCTCGGTATAGCCTTTGTTTTCGAGGCTGTTGTTGGGAAGCGCTATTGAGGGTGCCAGGGTAGATTTGATCACACTTGCCGGGATTACCTGCTTCCCCTGATAAATTCCGTTATTCATCAGAGCAATCAACCATTTCGACATGTCATTCACATTGGATATAATAGCTCCTGCCGGTCCGACTCCCTGCTGATCCTCATAAATTGGAATGCGATACAGGAGTGTAGTATCCCGTTTTTCATTGTAGGGAACGCCATGATCGGGTTGCTGTTCCATTTCTTTCACGGTGAAAACAGTGCTTTTCATATCCAGTGGAGAAAAGAGGTTTTCTTTCAGGTACTCTTCCCAGGTTTTCTGACTCAGCAATTCGATGGTGTAGCCTGCAGCCACATACATGAGATTGTTGTACAGAAATCCCTGCCGTAGCGGCTGACTGGGTTCAAGATATTTCAAACGTTCAAAAAGTTCCTTTCGGGTAAAATCCGATTTGTACCAGATCAGATCATGCCTCGATATCCCGGTCCGGTGTGAGAGCATATCCCTCATGGTAACCGTGTTGTTGAGTTCATGATTGTAAAACTCGATGGAGGGAACAAAGTTCTTAACGGGTTTGTCCCAGTCCATTTTTCCTTGTTCTACAAGCATTCCAACAGCCACTGTGGTGAATAACTTGGTATTGGATGCTATCTGGTACAAGGTATTGGGTGTAACCGGGAGTTTTTGTTCATAGTCCCTGTATCCATAGCCTTTGGTAAAAACGAGTTTATCCTTGATAACAATACCCACGCAGGCACCAGGTACATTCCAGTCTTTCAGGGTCTTTTCCATATATTGATCAAACCCTTTAAGCCGTTTTGTAATATCCGGGGTCTGTGCATGCATGGAAGGACAAAGAAAAACCAGTAAAAAAGCAAAGGTCAGGATGCATCGGAATTGCCATGACACTTCCTTCTGCATCAGATGGTCAGCAGCAATACGTGATTCCATTTTGTTTGGTATTTGGGTGATTACTTGAAATACTTTTTAAATCAAGAAAGAATCGTCCGAATGCCGTAAAACGCTTCGGATATCAATACTGGTGAAAGGCATCAGAAATGAAAGAAAGTACTTCAGGAAGCGATTCCCGCCAGTAAGTCCAGGTGTGCCCTCCGTTACGGATCCTGAATTCATGAGGGATCTCTTTCTTCCGCATAGCGATGTGCACCAGGGAATTGCCTTCAAACAGGAAATCATCATCGCCGCAATCAATATACCACCGCACAGCCTTTTTCTGGTCATCCGGCATCGAATCGATCAAAGGCAAGGCACTATAACGCTTATAGTAAGCCTCAACCTGAGCATCGCTGAGATTGGTAACCCCTCTCTGGTTAAAGCTGTTCTTAGCGTCTTCAGCGGAAAGAGGTCCTGTGTATGCACTCAGTGGACAAGCCGAAGAAAACAATTCGGGATGATGAAGGGCATACATGAAAGATCCGCCACCGCCCATAGAAAGTCCCGCCACTGCCCTGTACCGCTTCTCACCCTTAATACGGAATTGTTTTTCCACAAAGGGCATGAACTCCTCGAAGAAGAAATCTTCATAGCGCCATTCCCCTTTTGGATCGTTGAAAAACCCACGCTGGCCGCTGCTGGCATCAGGCATAACGATGATCATGGGAGTTGCTTTTCCGTTATTGATGGCTTTATCTGCAATGTGCAACACTTCACCAAACTGGATCCAGCCGGTCTGGTCGTCGCCACCTCCGTGAAGCAGGTAAAGCACGGGATAGCTTCGCTGCGAGGTTTCATAGTCAGGAGGCAGGTAAACCGCATATTTCTTATCTGTTTTCAGGATCTTACTGGTCATGGACAGGTTATCCATTACCTTGCCGGTTTGAGCAAAGAGGACAGCAGGAAACAGAGCTGCCAGGAAGAGTGATATCAGGTTTTTCATGATGGAAAGTGGTTTGATAATTGAATATTGAAAGTGAAAATGAGTTCCCGTATTGTTAAGGTAAGTATAATGAATATTGCCCACAAAAACAATGAAAACTGACCTGGAACGGGATTAATTACACAACTGAGAGCTGGCTATTTCTCAAAAACAATACAGGGTTCACCCCGGGTGACAATTTCATGGTAATTTTTAGCCAGCCTGATCAGGTTCTTATGAGTAGGCTTTCCCAGTCCATTTATTTTCTCCTTCATGGCAGGAGCATCCTGCATATAGAGGTTAAGCAGGGCGATGTGGGAATAGGATTTATACATATTGTTTGAAACGTCTTTATACAGGATCTTGTCTTCATAAGGGAGCTCCGTGAACTCATACCCTTCCTTTTCCAGGTAGTAATGTTCTCCACGGGTGTCCCTGAGGTAGTATATGCTGATTTTACCCTGAATCAGAAACTCCAGGAATACCTTTTTCCCGTTGATCTCCCTGGAGATGTAATATTTACCGTCAATAAAACGATAGCCCAGCAGGTTGTTCGGCGAATAATCCCCGGCCATGGACTTTTCCGGCTCTCTGAAGTAGCAGCTTTGCCCCCTGAGCAATTCTGAACGGAAGTCTATTTCGCCGTATACGGTATCCCCGTTGTTTTGAATGATGTATCCCGGGCGAAAGTCAATCTGCGCCTGCAGCAACTGTACAAAGAGAAAGATGACAGGAAGTATGCAACAGCGGTTTTTCATTTGAAAAGTTGCCAGGAAACACGCGAATAAAGATAGTTATTTTTTGAATTTGCCAGGTAACTGGCATAAATCAGCCGATTGTTAATGTGATGTATAATGAAATTCATCATTTACTGCTGCAACAGATGTTTATATTATTGAAGCTGAATCCTGGCTTTTTCCGGGATAATCCAGGAAAGGGATATCTCCATGCCGCCGCCTGGATGGGAAATCCCCGCCAGTTCTGAGACGTTGATATCGTAGCTGAAACCCATGCTGAACTGACTTCTATAATCGAACCGGACATAACCGATCAGGGCATCACGATAGCGATAATAAGCTCCCATGTATAAAAAGGATGATTTGTAATATCCGGTGTATTTCGAATCCACTTCAAAAGTAAAGCGTGCAATTCCGCCTGCGGTGATCTCCCGGCTGGGACCCTGCATCATAACCAGCATGGAAGGAAGAATCACCAGTTTCTTATCAGGCAAGGGGATTTCCATGTCGGCATGCAGGCACAAGCGAACATCCAGTTTGTCCATGGCAGAAGAGTAAGAGTAGACCGGACGTGAAACATGATAGGCGGAAAGGCCTGCCTTAAGTTCCATTTTATTCTCAAAGGTATGACCCCATAAAAAACCGGTGGAAAAATCGATGTAACTGAATTTTTCATTATCCAGGACTTCACCGCTGTTGAGGGACGGGTCTATAATGGTTCCGTTAAACTGGCTGTTCCAGGTGAGGTTGTTCTGGTCAAGCGATTGCTGTGACCAGGCTCCGTTAATTCCCAACTTCAGGTAAGACTGACGCCCGATCTCCACCTTTGATGCAAGTGTGATCATCACCTGGGTGATCCCGAAGCCGGCATCACCTGCCTTGTCGCTAAATGCCATAATCCCGGCAGCAAGGACGTCTTTCAGGAAAGAGCGATCGAGAGCTACAGCATAGGTAGTATAAGGGTTACTGGTAGCACTGCTCCACTGGTTGCGATAATTCAGCATGCACCGGCCATTGCCTTTGAATTCGCCGGCCAGGGCGGGATTGACGAGTAACGGAGTTTGAGTGAACTGTGAAAAATGAACATCCTGCCCTGGGCAAAGGATATTTATCCCCAGGAAAATTGAAAGTATAAAAATACCGATGCCTGATCTTTTCATACATCAACGGATCAAGGTAAAGTTACCCTTTTCCTGCAGGCCATGGCCATCTACAGTGGAACGGGCGGTAATGGTGAAGATGAATACCCCGGCATCCAGCGGCTTGCCATGCAACGTGCCATCCCATCCCTCTGAAAGGCTGCCGGATTCAAAAACCAGCTGTCCCCAACGGTTATAGATCTTAAAATGAAGCTGGTCCACATTCACGCCCACAGCGTACAAAATATCATTCAATCCGTCACCGTTGGGAGAAAAGGCTGAAGGTAAATCCAGGTAACTGGTACAATCCTCCACATCCAAGATAACAGAGGCCTGTGCAGTTCCGCAGAGGTTGGTGACCGTAACGGCGTATGTGCCGCTATCAGACACGGTGATCTGTGGCCGTGAGGATCCGTCGTTCCAATGATATATACTGCCGGGGTTTTCAGCATCCAGGGTGAAGAACGTATTCGAGCAGATAAGGGTATCGGTTGGCCAGTGCAATTCAGGGACGGTCATTTCGTGTACACTGACCGATTTGCTGCTGCTGCAGTGGTTGATATCACTGACCTGCACGGTATAGGTGCCGGCGGAATATACCATGAACAGAGGATTGGTGGTATTGTCCTGCCAACGATAGTCGTAATTTCCGGGCAGGGTAACATCAAGTTGAACGAAGGTGCCTCTGCAAAGAATTGTATCGGCTGGCAGCTCTATGTAAGGCAATGCAGTTTCATTTATTAAAATGGTATCGTACCGTATGCCACAACGATGACTTGCCTCAACCGTATAGGTACCGGCCCTTGTAACAGTATATTCAGCATTGTGCGAATGATCCTGCCAGGTGTAGGCAGTGAATCCGGTACCGGCATTCAGAACTATCTTTTCTCCTGCGCAAATAGAGGTGTCCTTACCCAAATCCAAAAGGGGCATCCTCCGGGTAACTTCAATATAAAGTGTGTCTGAAACAGATGTTCCGCAATTGGTTTTTGCTTCGGCAAATATACCGGCTATCCCCTGCCAGTTTTCATTCCAGGATACCATGCAGCTGTCTTCTTCTGAAGTCAGTATATTTCCCGCTTCAGGCGGAATAATGTGCCAGCTTATTGAATCGGCATTTGGTTGATTTGTTCTATAGGAAGCTACAATATTTTCATTGCAGATTAGAATTTCACCTTCGGGTGTATCAGGTTTCCCTGCTATCATGCCATTGGTTGATTGATTGATTAATACATCCAGGCCTAAACTTTCGACAGCAATAACCACATCTTTGCGGCCATCATTATTGATGTCGCCAACACAAAAACCTTTAGGCAGACAGTGCGTTGGAGTAAATGCCGGGAATGAAACATATGAATGGTAATTGTTGAATGTATTTTGTTCATAAACAGTCATTTCACTCCAACCATCATGCACCATGATAATTTCATTCCTGCCATCGCAATTCAGATCTTCAATCCTTAATTTAGAGTTATTGATGTATGCGCCAAGATTAACGGAAGGTTGTAATATACCTAAAGCGGTATCCTGGTGAAAAAGTCTTAAAAGGGGATTGAAGTTTTGATCGTTGGCAGAAAGAGCCAAATCATTGAACCCATCATTGTTTAAATCACCAATGGCAATACCGTTGAAAGGATAAATACTCTCGTACTCCAGAGAGCCATTTAAATTGCCCGAAAGGTCCTGTCTGTAAATGTATATTCTATAAGAAAATTGCCCCAGCATAAAAACAATATCATCCAGTCCGTCATTATTGATATCCCCGACTTCAATCTGGTCATAACCCCCTGAAGGCGCCGGATAGGTTTGAATGGAGAAACCGGAAGACGGTTCCTGATACATTACTGAAATGTAACTATTTCCCCAATGAGAAATGACAATGTCTGTAAGACTGTCGTGATTCAGATCGCCGAAACTTATATCATAGGCATGAGGATACCCACTATAATAGGTTTCTACAGGCAGCATTGAACCGGAATTATTTTGAAAGAAGATGCCTATACTGTCAGAATAGCTTATTACTATGTCGGTCAAATGGTCGTTGTTTACATCGGCAATTATTAAGGATTCTATCCCTGGATATACATGAGGATAATGGTACTTCACCGGTGCTTTTAAATTACCGGAATGATCCTGTAAATAAACAAAAATGCAAAAATCATTTTCTTCATCAAAATAGAAGGAAGTACCCAAAACTACGTCATTTAATCCGTCGTGGTTCACATCTCCAATGCCCACTACTTTAGGCCAGGAACCTGTCGGGTAAGAAACATGTGGTGCAAAGCTGATCTGTGCACTGCCGGTTAGGGATGAGCCCAGCAGGACCAAAAACAGGGCTGCTAAGATTAAATAGGTCTTAATACAGCACATAGCATACAAAAATTCTGGTATTCAGGCAAGTGGACAAAACAGCAGGAAGGTGCCAGCCGGTTTTCGTTTGTCTTTCCATAACGGGTCTGATGATAAGCTGTTTCAAATATAACGGTTCAGTGTTATCTTTCCAAAAATTACCGAATTTAGACTATTCAAATACTTTACTTTTTAAAACCGATTTTCTATCTTTCCTGTATACAATACAATAACGATAATCCTATGAAACCTATCCTTGGCAAGGTCATTTTCCGGTTTTCGATGCTGCTGGTGCTGATGTTGCTGCTGATCTTCCTGCCGGCAGGTACATTCCTTTACTGGCAGGCCTGGGTCTTTGCAGCAATACTGATCGTCCCGATGATTTTTGTGCTCTTTTATTTTCTGAAGCGCGATCCTGAGTTTCTCGCTCGCCGGGCACAGTTCAAAGAGAGGGAAAAGCAACAGAAATGGGTGGTAGGGCTCACTGCCCCGCTTTTTCTGGCGGCTTTCCTTGTGCCAGGACTGGATCATCGCTTTTCCTGGTCAGCAGTTCCCACCGATGTGGTCATCGCAGCAGACTTCTTTATTTTACTGGGGTACTTGATTATCTTTTCGGTTTTCAGGCAAAACCGCTATGCTTCAAGGATTGTTGAAGTGACTAGTGACCAGAAGGTAATCACAACAGGATGGTATGGTGTGGTGCGTCATCCGATGTACCTGGGTGTCATGATCATGTATATGCCCGTTCCCCTGGCACTGGGTTCCTGGTGGGGTCTGATCCCGATGGTCATCTTGCCCATTGTTCTGGTATTCAGGATTATCAATGAAGAGAAAGTACTCACCGAAAATCTGCCAGGGTACAGGGACTATTGCCGGCAAACCCGGTATAGGATATTACCCGGGATTTGGTAAACCATGTCTTGCTTTTGCATAACTCATTCTGCCAGTTAAGAAGTTTATGTTACATTTGCTGAGGTGAAAAACACTGTAATACCTGGCTGTCTCATGATTGTTTTGTTCAGTCTCACTTTGGGGTGGACTGACAATACCTTTTTTTCATACGCACCCATCATTTCAGACCATGAATGCATGGATGTCTCTGAACTTGTTGATACTTCTCATTCGCATAATGCTGCAGATCATGTTTTCACATCCGGCTGGTTGCATAATTCTGCTGTTCCGACAGGTCGTATTCAAATAGTGCCTGCATTACATGTTCCCATAAAGGGCAACTATGTTTCCGGCATCTGGCAACCTCCAAGATTCTGTTAATTTCTATCGGGTGGCAATCGAATTGTCTGTAACCGTGCTATACGGTTTCACTCAACTCGTACGTTTTCAAGCGTTTGTATCCTATTCTTAAGCTTATGATTAACACAATAACAGAGAAGAAATCACTGGCCCCTATCGTATGGATTTCAATAGTGGCGTCAATATTAACTATATCAATCAAATCTGCAGCTTATTGGATTACCGGTTCTGTCGGTTTCCTGTCTGATGCCATGGAATCATTGATAAACCTTGCAGCCGGCATCGTTGCTTTTACCATGCTTACTATTGCAGCACGACCTCCGGATAAGGAACACCCATTCGGTCATGATAAGGCGGAGTATTTCTCCAGCTTTATCGAAGGATTGCTCATCAATATTGCCGGAATCGGGATTGTATATACCGCCATCAACCGGATATATCATCCCCGGCCGCTGGAAGAATTAGGTATAGGGATGGCCTTATCTGTTCTGGCAACTGTGATTAATCTGGTTACCTCCCGCATTCTTTTGCATTATGGCCGAAAGCACAGTTCAATTTCACTGGAAGCGGATGCGCGTCATCTGATGACGGATGTATGGACCACAGTGGGCATCATTGCCGGAATTGCCCTGGTCAAGTTCACGGGCTGGCAGTTGCTGGATCCGCTCATGGCCATTGCGGTGGCTATCAGTATATTTTATACCGGAACAAAGCTTGTTATCCGCTCCACTGATGGGCTCATGGATACGAAACTGTCAGAAAAAGAATTGATTGCAGTTAAAGAAATACTGAATCGCTACAAGGATCAGGGAATTGATTATCATGCCCTGTATACCAGGCAGGCTTCCTCGAAGAGGTTTATCACTTTTCACCTGCTCTTTCCGGGGGATTTCTCCATACACAGGGCGCATGAGATTACAAAAAATATAGAGAATGAAATTAACGCTGAATTCCCCTATTCTTCTGTTTTCATCCACATTGAACCCCTCGGTGATCCGGATGCATATGATGATATACTGAAGCAAAGATAGGGGAGATTGTTTTTAAAGTTGCAGGAATAACAGGTCGCTGAAAAATCAGCAAATAAAAGACAAACCATGAAATGTCCGGGATGTAATATTAACTTAGCCTGAATGATTTTATTGAGTAACATCCATAAATAAACGAACATATGAGAAAACAAATTACTTTAATGGTCTGGACGGTTTTTATGGTATCCTGCGGGGTGAAACCTGGCAAAACAGAGCCTCAGTCTTCAGTACCGATTGCAGGGACCTGGAGGCTCCTGACGGGTACACTGATTGAAGCAGGCGATACCATGGTGACAGATTATACAAAGAACATGTCATTCATTAAAATCATCAACGCCAGTCATTTTGCCTTCCTGCAGCATGATCTCAATCAGGGGAAGGATTCGACGGCTGCTTTCGTGGCCGGAGGAGGCCGCTATACACTCGCTGACAGCCTGTATACCGAGCACCTGGAATACTGCAGCGACCGGGCCTGGGAGGGGAATGACTTTTCCTTTACGGTTTCGGTGAAGAATGACACGTTGATTCAGCAGGGCATAGAAAAGTTGGAGAAAGCCGGAGTGAACCGCCTGAATATTGAAAAATATGTGAGAATTGAACCGTGATCTGAAGCATACATTCTAATTCTATGAAGAATCGCACTATGCCTGTCCTGTTTCTGGGCCATGGGAGTCCGATGAATGCCATTGCGGAAAACGAGTTTGTAGCAGGTTTCAGGAAAGTTTCAGGGGAGATCAGCAGGCCTGAAGCAGTATTATGCATTTCAGCACACTGGGAAACACGTGGTACCTATGTCACTGCCATGGATCATCCCAGAACCATCCACGATTTCAGCGGGTTCCCCAGGGAACTGTATGAAGTTGAATATCCGGCTCCAGGGAGTCCGCACTGGGCGAATGAAACTAAAGCGCTGGTGCAGAAAACCCGAATAGAACCTGATCATCATTGGGGACTGGATCACGGAACCTGGTCGGTAGTAAAGCACTTCTACCCCGATGCCCTTGTTCCTGTTTTTCAGATGAGCCTTGATTATAGCAAACCGCCACAATACCATTATGACCTGGCAAAAGAATTGGCTTCGCTTCGTGAAAAAGGTTTATTGGTTATAGGAAGCGGGAATATGGTCCATAATTTGGGACTGGTGGCCTGGGATAGATTAAATGAGGATACCTACGGGTATGACTGGGCCCTTGAGGCCAATGAAAGGATGAAACACTGCATACTGGAAGAAAATCACCAGGCGCTGATTGATTATCATTTGCAGGGCAGGGCCTTTCAGCTTGCAGCTCCAACCCCCGAGCATTACCTGCCGCTGCTTTACATCCTGGCGCTTAAAACAAAAAATGAAACTGTCGAGATCTTCAATGATAAGGCTGTGGGTGGTTCGCTGACGATGACCTCCTTGAAGATCGGAGTTTAAGGTTCCCGGTCCGCCCTCCAGAATTTGAACTCCTGGATCGGGAATCCGATTTGATAGGATTCTATGATTTCCCCTGAAAGGGGATCTATGAACAGCACCCTGTTTTCGGGATTGAGCAGGATGTAGCAACGGGTTTCCGGGTCATAGGAAGACATGCAGGCATAATAATCATTGTGTTCCTGGATCTGTACCTGCTTCACCAGCAACCCAGTTTCCGCATCGAGGGTAACCAGGAAGTTTTCATCCGGCCCAGGATCGTAGGTTACACCCACCAGCTGGTTATCTGCTGCAATATAAATACCGTTAGCAGGAGCTGCAGCTGCTTTCACAGTTCGCAGAATCTCGCCGGTACCGGGATTGATGACTATCAGGGTGCTGTCGGCACCCATCAGGACATATTCCTGTTGGGGCGCCCTGTAAAAGAAGGTACAGGCCAGGATGCCCCGTGAAAGGTCAACGGCATTCCTGGCTTCAATGGCACCTGTTGCCAGGTTGATTTTGTATACATAATTGGTCCCGTTCTCATTACATTGACCGATCAGCATGTTTTCCAAAGTATCAATCACATTCTGTGATAAAAACTCAGGTACAGGAAAGAAATTCAGGGTATCACCCGAAACCGGGTCCATCAGGTAAAAAAAGCCATGACAATCGACATATCCGTATCCTCCGGAAACCGGATCGTAGAGGGCGGATCCGAGCAGGTAACAACCTGCCTGGCTGGAGGTAACCTTACCGCTTTTCAGTTTGACATTCACCAGTTCAATGGCATTTCCACCTTTAAAACCAGTAAGGTTCAGGGTATCAGGACTTGTATCCTTTTGCTTTTCGCAGGAAGCGGATAACAATACCAACAATGCCACAATCAGGGTGATGGTGATTTTTTTCATCATTCGGGACTGTTTAATTTCATTAACGCGGCCAATCATCGTACGAATCAAAGATAGTTGGTTATTTTGACATTATGGGGCTGAGGTTAACCTCAAGACCCGTCATCTTCCTGAATTCGTTCGCAAAATCCTGCTGCATACCCACAGGCATGTATTTTACCCGGGCGGTGAAATGATTGGCCCCGGGTAACATGAACCGTTTTGAGTTGACCTGCGGCGAAACGGTTACAGCACAGGCCGACCAGGTATCCCTGCCTCCGTAAATATACAGGAAATCATTGCCATGATTGTCAAGCCAGATACTGATCTTTTGCATCAAGGTACTATCAAAGGATGTATAGGGAACTGATTTTGGCGGGAAGCTTCCCGATGGGTTATCGCTGTCGATATAGTGGAGGTATTTCCTGAGGGGCTTGGCGTCATAGCCGTAATATCCGCCTTCGGTAACCGACTGGTAATAATGTACCTCAAAGTCATGCATGCTCCTATCGCAAAACGATTCCAGGTCTACAATCTTTAACAGGTGTTCCACAGATTCATCAATGGGTTTCCCGGCAGGAATATCGGTACAGGCGACATCACCCACCTGCCAGAAGGAGAATGGATATTCAAGGACCGTATATTCAAATGCTTTGCCGAGACTACCCAGGTAAGTAAACTCCAGTTCCTTGCCTTTGGAATACCATTTCAACTTATCAAGGATTTCCTGTTCATGCTTGAGCAGGTAAACCTGGAAGGTATAGATCCTGTTCCGGCATTCCTCTGTGCTGATGGTATCGAGAAACTCATAGATCCTTTTGTCTTCCAGTCCGTTTATTACAGGAGCAACATAGGGCACTGATATATCCACATCCTTTGGGTAGTAATACCGGTAAATGATGGCGGTTTGTCCCCCTCTGCTGATGCCTGTGCTGATCCACTTGCCGGAATAAATGCTTTTGAACATCCCGTTAATCCGGTGCAGATCAGCAGTAACCTGATCGTAGGTCAGGTATTCCCATTGCAGGGAGTCGGGTGCTGAAGTACCGAAATACCGGTATTCAATATTCAGTTCATTGGCATGCAGCATTTCAACCAGTTCGTTCTTAGCCTTATATATCTTATAGCCGTTGATGTTCATAACTACAGGACTGTTAAAACCTTGATGCTTTAACAAAACCTGTTGTCCGAAACTTCCTTTTTCGGGATGCAGGTGATCCAGGGGTTGCTTTATTGTAAGGGCATATTGTAAATAAGAGTCCCCTGGCTTAGAGATCTTTTTGAATGTCACATCGGGTAGATTGAAAAGCGCCTGCTCCAGGGCTGTTTCATCGGCCTGCGGATACAGGTTTGAAAGGCTGACCAATGCAAATAAAAAACCAAACAGAATTCTCATGGGACCATCATTTATTATTCATACAACATTTCCTCCGGATGGATTACTTTAGCCCATCCAGGGCTTCTAATATAGAGTATATTTCCCAGGCGCTGGCATAAACTTTGTAACAAATTCAGCGCTGATTCGTCACAGAACTGTAAACCCTGGTTATCATGCGATTCGTAGCCCGTTGTTTTCTCATCATCATTTCTGCCTCTTTCTCAGCCAGTTTTACCAATGCACAGGGTATTAAGGGCCGGTTAACAGACATCAAGGGTGAACCAGTTGCTTTTGCTGCAGTATATGACGAGACCACTTTTGCAGGTACGAACAGTAATGCTGATGGTTATTACGAATTAAAACTGGAACCGGGGAAGCATTCAGTTGTTTATAAATCCATGGGTTATTACCTGGTGCGCAGGCAGCTGAACACAACAGGACAGATGATTACGCTGGATATCCGGATGGAGGAGCAGTCCGTTCAGATTAAGGAGGTGGTGGTCACCCCCGGGAAAGAGGATCCCGCCTACGCGATTATGCGCAAGGCAATCGGACTGGCTCCATACCACCTGAACCAGGTAAAGGAATATATAGCAGATGTATATCTGCGAGGGACCATTCATCTGATCAGCATTCCCAAAATCATAGCCAAAAACACTGAAATCAACGGTAAGAAGAATGTGCTAAAAAGCGGAGATGTTTTTTTACAGGAATCCATCAACCAGATCACCTTCCAGGCGCCGGACCATTATGATCAGAAAGTGATATCCTTCCACAGTACCTTCCCGGGTGAAAATAATGATGTAAACCCTATGGGAATCATCCGGTCGAGCTTTTACCAGCCAAAGATCGACGAATTTATTTCTCCGCTGGCGCCCAACGCATTCAGCTTTTATACCTACCGGTATGAAGGTTTTTTCGAAGAAGGCAGGAATACAGTCTTTAAGATCAAGGTTACCCCCAAGCGGAACAGCCAGCAATTGATGAAGGGATATCTGTATATTGTCGACAGGCTATGGTGCCTGCATTCGGCTGATGCCACCGTGCATATGTTTTTCGGGGACCTGAGTTATAAAACGATTTACTCCCCGGTTAAAAGCAACGCGTGGCTTCCAATCAGTTACCAGTTTTTTGTGGATGCTTCCATTATGGGGATCAAAGCTACTTATAAATACTCCAGTTCGGTAAAATTCCAGCAGGTGATCCTGAACGAGAAGAAAGTCATCAAACCTTTGAAAGAAGAAGTGACTCCAGTTGAGGAAACTATCAAACCTGAGATCACAGATCCCAAGAAGCAAAAAAATCAGCAGGAATTGGAAAAACTGATGTCCAAGGAGGAATTGACCAACCGCGACATGGTGAAAATGGCCACCCTGATGTCAAAGGAAGCACCGGAAGATACGGCCCGGAACAAATCGCTGGAGATCAAAGACAATGATGCCAAGGTCACCATTGAAAAAGATGCGTTAAAGAAGGATACAGCCTACTGGAACACCATGCGTCCCATTCCGTTAACCCATGTGGAGGCTCAAATCCCGGGAATGAAGGACACAACCCTTGTGGTCCGGCGGGATACACTGACCGTCCCGGATTCTGCAGGAACCTCCAAAGTCGTTAAAAAACTTGGAAAGATGGCCAATTTTATTACCTCGGGTGCAGGTTTCTGGGCTTTTGATTCCACGCTCCGGATCCATTATGATGGTATTATCGGGTTGAAAAAAGTTGATTTCAATACGGTTGACGGTTTCATTTACCGGCAGACCATCAGCCTGGAGCAGCGCATTGATTCCTCCCATACCCTGAAAATTAATCCCGGAATAGCCTATGCGTTCAGTCGGGAGCAGGTAATGTGGTGGACGGATGTCCGTTACAGCTATCTGCCCATGCGGGGTGGCGAGGCGCATCTTCACATCGGGAGTGAATCGGCTGATTACAACACCGAAACAGGGTTGAATTCCACTCTTAATTCACTGGCCTCCTTATTTTTCCGCAGGAATTACTTAAAGCTGTACCAGCAAAATTCAGGTTACCTCAGCAATACCCTTGACCTGGCCAATGGGCTCAATTTGACTGCTGCCCTGGGGTATCGCACAGCACGGCCGCTGAGCAACCATTCCGATTATTCCTTTTTTTACCGGGAGGAACGGGAATATTCCCCCAATGAACCTGATGATCCTGATGATCTTGCCCGGAATGTTTATCATGAAGAGGCTTACTGGGATCTTACCCTCGAATACACCCCCCGGTATTACTATCGGGTATGGGGTGGCCGGAAGCACTACCAGCACTCCAAATATCCAACATTTTCCATCCGGAACCGGATGGCCGTACCCGGCATTGTAAACAGTACGGCCGATTATGACCTGCTTGAGGCCGGGATTCGTCAGAAAAGAGAATGGGGCATGATGCATGCCTTCTCATGGAATATAAAAGGAGGGATCTTCCTGAACCGAAACAATGTATACGTGATGAATGACAAATATTTTAACGATCAGTCACTCCCCATTGGAATAGGCAATCTGGATGATGCCTTCCGGCTGGCGCCCTTTTATGAGAATGCCACCACACAAAGCTTTGGTGAAGCGCATGTGAAGTTCACTACGCCGTACCTTCTGATCAAATACCTGCCCTTCCTCAGCAACAAACTATGGCTTGAGAACCTCCATATCAATTACTTAACCACTGCTGAACAGCATCATTACTGGGAAGCCGGGTACAGCATCAGCCAGATCTACATGGCAGGGACTGTCGGCATTTTTGCAGGTTTTTCAGGACTTTCCTACCAATCGTTCGGTGTCCAGGTATCCTTTGATTTCTAAGACAAAGCTTCGAGGGTTTTATCAGAGCAGCAATGTTTCGATTTCCTGCCAGGAATGAACCCGGATGTGATTCTTTTCGGGCAGGCCTTCATTGTGGGGCTGGGTAAACAGGATGGTCTTCCCTTTAAAAGGATCCAGGTTTTTAAAATGGTCATCGATCATAATGTCGCCATGAACCACGGATTTTGAGCCGCAAAAGACCATTTGGCGCCAGGTGATGAAAGGGTAATGTTCCTCAAGCCATTCCTGTTTCTCCGACAGGCTGTGCGGAAATTCTGTAGCAGCGGAAACAATAAAGAGCTCATACCGTGCATTGAGCTTCAATAAGGCCTCGTAGCTACCCCGGATCACAGGGGCACTTCTGAAAAAACCCTTAGTAAACAGATATTTCCGGAGATTCTTAAATACTTCCCCTTCGGGCCTGCCTTTTAGGTCGTCCATCGTAGGCCGGAGACCGGAATCCAGGAGAAGAAATTTCTGGTATTGCGGGTAAATATCCGCCAATACGCCGTCCATATCCACTATTAACCGTTGCATAGCGCTGAAAATTGAGCCCTAAAAATAGCAATAGGAAATGGATATACCTAAAGCACCTGTTGCTATTTTGTCCGTCAATCCAGTCTACATGACCTGAATTGATTACCTTTGATGAGGTTTGATTTGAATGCCATGAGAATTCTGATCTGTCCGGATAAGTTCAAGGAATGCATGACCGCTGCCCATGTAGCCACGCATATCCGGAATGGAATTTTGAGAGTATATCCTAAAGCGGATTGCCGGCTCATTCCCATGGCCGATGGCGGGGAGGGCACAGTGGAAGCCTTGGTGACAGCAACAGGCGGCTCATTTTCCAAATGCCGGGTACATGATCCGCTGATGAGAAAGATCGAGTCCGGGATCGGTATTTCAGGCGACGGCACAACGGCGATCATTGAAATGGCATCGGCATCGGGACTGGCATTGCTTAGTCATGAGGAACGGAATCCGTTGGTGACTTCCAGCTATGGCACAGGTGAACTGATCCGTCATGCGCTCGACCTTGGATGCCACAAGATCATTCTGGGCATTGGTGGGAGTGCCACCGTGGATGGAGGCGTGGGCATGGCACAGGCACTGGGAATGAGATTCCTGGATGCAGCCGGACAGGAAATTGGTCCCGGAGGAGGCAGCCTGGGGAATATTTACGAGATTGATCCGTCAGCATTGGATCCCCGTCTCAGCCAGTGCGCGATATCCGTGGCCGGTGATGTAAGCAATCCCCTTACCGGCATAAACGGGGCAGCAGCAGTGTATGGCCCTCAGAAAGGAGCTAATGCATTAATGGTGAAGCAGTTGGATAAAAACCTGAAGCACCTGTCTCAGGTAATACAGCGGGAAATCGGAAAAGAGGTGGAATTCATCCCGGGTGCCGGTGCAGCAGGGGGAATGGGAGCAGGCATTGTTGCTTTTCTGGGAGGAGAGCTGAAGTGCGGATGGGAGCTGATCAGCCGGGTGGTAAAACTGGAAAGCTGTATCCGGTGGGCCCATTTGGTAATCACAGGGGAAGGGAAAATGGATCTTCAGACCGGGTTTGGCAAAACCCCTGCAGGGGTGGCCTTACTTGCAAACCGTCAGCGCAAACCTGTTATAGCATTTACCGGAGCGCTTAGCGGAAATCCGGATCATTTCATGGAGATAGGATTTGCAGGAGTGATACCCATTGCCGACATGCCCATGACCCTGGAACATTCCATGGATAACGCAGGAAGATTACTGGAAAATGCTGCGGAACGTACTTTCAGGATGATCCGGTTAGGAGAGGATCTATAGGCAATGCTGCCCTGTTTCACGACAGCGCTTTAATTCAGGGCAATTCCAACGATAAAGCCCACCCAGGGCTTCTGATGGAATATCCATTCTGGTCTGTCTGAACTCAGGAGGTAATCGAATCCGACAGAGATCCCGAAACTGATAAAGCTGGTTTCCAGGAAACCGGCCACACCGTACTCGATAATAAAACCGTTATATTCTTTTTCAACCGGGTCAATAGTATTGTTTGCATCAATATAAGTGGTTCCGGTACCGGCAAAGAAACCGAAATCAAAACCACGGTTATTCAATTCACATTTAGGTTTACCCAACGGATCTTTTTTAACATGCAGCCGGTAATAATCCGTACGCCAGCCAGCGTACAACGCTAAATTAAAATCGGTGGTCAGCTGGGCAGGAAGTCCATGTACAGCAGGACGGTACTTCATCATAATGTAGGCGATATCAATATCCAGACTTTTTTTAATGAATTTCAACGGAACACCTGGAAGGCTGTCGCATACTGAAAGAGGAACGGACATCAGTATTTCCTGGTTAACCTGATCTTCGGTTCGCGGATATACATCGATCTTTTCTTCTGATACATCCAGATAAACATCCTCAATGCTGTCGCTGCCTGAGTCGAGTTTGTAATTGCCGCTGTCGAACCCATGCATGGAGGATTTTTCAATCACGCTGCAGGAATACAGTAAAGCAGCGTATGCAAGGATTAAAAGAAGTCTTATTGGGATCATCATATGTTTGACCAAGTTGTTCCAATCTGGAACAATAAATATATGGAAAATGGAGGAAAAAGGAAAAAGAAAAGCAGGTTAAAATAATGTGTTAAGCCTGATGATTTAGGAGGGGGGGCGAACATTACCCTAATGTCGCCCCTACGGGGCTTTTGGGGTTTAGTGACCGGATATTTTCTACCATAATGCCGCACCTCCGGTGCTGTCAATTTATAAATTATAATCCAAGTCCCACCAGAGCGACATTATGGTAGGGATCGGATTATGGAATTCAAATGCAAGCCCTGTAGGGGCGACATTATGGTAGGGATCAAATTATGGAATTCAAATGCAAGCCCCATCGGGGTGAAATTACGGTAGAGATCGGATTATGGAATTCAGATGCAAGCCCCATCGGGGCGATATTATGGTAGGGATCGGATTATGGAATTCAGATACAAGCCCCATCGGGGCGACATTAGGGTAGGATCGGATTATGGAATTCAAATGCAAGCCCCATCGGGGCGACATTACGGTAGGGATCGGATTATGGAATTCAAATGCAAGCCCCATCGGGGGACATTATGGTAGGGATCAAATTATGGAATTCAAATGCAAGCCCCATCGGGGCGACATTACGGTAGGGATCGGATTATGGAATTCAGATGCAAGCCCTGTAGGGGCGATATTATGGTAGGGATCGGATTATGGAATTCAGATGCAAGCCCCATCGGGGCGACATTAGGGTAGGGATTGGATTATGGAATTCAGATGCAAGCCCCATCGGGGCGACATTATGGTATAATTGCAGAATTATTTCTACATTTATCCATCATTGAGGCGCAATCCAGTTATTCATCAATACCGTTAAACCATGGCAAACACTTACACCCAATTTAACATCCACGCTGTCTTTTCTGTAAAAGGACGAGAGAATCTGCTTTCAGGGAAAATCCGTAATGAATTATTTCCCTATATCTCAGGTATCATAAAAAGTACCGATAATTATCCACTCATTGTAAATGGATATAGGGATCATGTCCATCTTCTCTTTGAATTGAATCCTTCCAAATCAGTTTCTAATGTTATGGAAAAAGTGAAAAGTAATTCATCAAAATGGATCAACGAAAAGAAATTCATGCCTGGCATATTCAGATGGCAGACCGGGTATGCTGCATTTTCATATTCCAGATCGCAACGGGATGATGTAATCCAATATATTGTTAATCAGGAAAAACATCATAAGAGGACAACTTTCCGGGAGGAATATTTGAATTTCATGGAGAAATTCAAGGTGAATTTTGATAGGAAGTATTTGTTTGAGTTTTATGATTGATTTTCTACCATAATGTCACCCCTACGGGGCTTTGGTGTGACTGTGAATGATCGTTTTCTACCATAATGCCGCACCGCTGGTGCTTACAATTCTATTAATGATATTTTTCTACCATAATGTCGCCCCTACGGGGCTTTGGGGGGACTGTGAATGATCGTTTTCTACCATAATGCCGCACCGCTGGTGCTTACAATTCTATTAATGATATTTTTCTACCATAATGTCACCCCTACGGGGCTTTGGTGTGACTGTGAATGATCGTTTTCTACCATAATGCCGCACCGCTGGTGCTTACAATTCTATTAATGATATTTTTCTACCATAATGTCGCCCCTACGGGGCTTTGGGGGGACTGTGAATGATCGTTTTCTACCATAATGCCGCACCGCTGGCGCTTACGATTCTATTAATGGTATTTTTCTACCATAATGTCACCCCTGCGGGGCTTTGGGGGGACTGTGAATGATCGTTTTCTACCATAATGCCGCACCGCTGGTGCTCACGATTCTATTAATGGTATTTTATGTACCATAATGCCGCACCTCCGGTGCTGTCAATTTATAATTATAACCCATGCCCCATCGGGGCGACATTACGGTAGAGATCGGATTATGGAATTCAAATGCAAGCCCCATCGGGGGACATTATGGTAGGGATCGGATTCTACCATTATGCCGCTGGCGCTCGCTATTCTATTTATGATATTTATTCTACCATAATAACCAACTTCCGGTGTTTTGGTGAGCGTGTGCCAACGGAATAGCCCTTAAAAACCCCAGGAATTTATTCCTGGGGGGCTGGATAATTCATCTGGTCAAAATTCTTTGTTTATGGTGTGAACGAGGCTGCTAAAAGAACTGGATTCATTTTATTTTTCCCCCGCCGACACAACTGTATTCGTATTCATCCCCTCCTCGGGATACTGTTATTTCCCCTGGGAATAATGAATGCAATTCCAACTACTGACATAATTTCGCCCCTTAGGAACAATTAATATCCTGAATTTACGGTGTTTTTTGAAGAATAGCCTGCAGGTTGAAGTACTTGCATACTTTCTGTACTTCTTCCTGTGTAGAATTCTGGTCGATCGCCATCTGAAACTGGTCACCACGGTAAACATAATATTTGCAGCAGGTAGTTACAGACGTCATTCTGTCGTCCTGCTCATAAATGCTTTGCTCAAACCTGTAAAGATTGCAGTCTTCATGGCTTTTTACCAGTTCCATGAATACCATCTGGTCAGTTGGTTTGCCGTTCTCATACAACTGCATTTTATTATAAATCTTACCTTCTATAGAATACGAGGTTATCTCCTCAATGGGCAAGGAAAACTTTTTTCCGTCCGGCAATTCAATCCTTGCTTTATTCATCCCCATGGTAATTTTCCTGCAATCGGTTTTACCGGAACTGGTTACATACCATCCACCGGTAGGTTCGATAGCCAGGCCTGACAGGCAAATTCCAGCTGCCAGGAAGAGAAGCAAAAGCTTTTTCATTTTCGATCCTCCACATTATGGGTTATAAAATTTTGATTTAGGTAGACTTATGACCATACAAAATTGGCACAAAGCGTGTGTCAATGCATAGCAAAACGGTTGCGGGTTATTTCAATTTTGATGCAGGGATTACAGGGTTTTTGCAGAAGGTTATAAGAAAAAGTCGTGCAGTCGTGCAGCGTGCAGTCCTTGGGACAGTCCTGCAGTTATGGTCGTTTAGTTGTGCGGGTTTTAATTTGGCACGCTCAGATCGGTGAAGTAATCCGAAAATCCCATCTTTTTCATGAGTTCCCGGGATCTTGGATCGGTCCGGATGTCCTTAAATACGGGGTCAATATATACATTAACTATGGTATGCTCATCATAAGCTTTTTCAAGCCACTCCAGGGCTTTCTCATACTCCTTCATCTGGGCATAGTACAGGGCGATATTGTAACTATGATAGGGATTCTTTTTTTCAATTTCCATCACATATTGAATCATGCCATTTATACCGGCTTTATCGAAGGCGATTTTCAAACCCTTCTCCTTGTTCTTCAATTCCGGTGTTGTACCATATATTTTCTCGACAACCTCCAGTGCGTTTATTCCCTCACCCTTTGCAATATAAATATTCCAGAGTATCCATAAGCTTGAAACAAAGGTTGAATCAATTTCCTGTATGATCTTAATCTCATCCATGGCTTCTGCAGTTCTGCCTTCGCAGTAAAATTGGTACGCGCTCACCTGACGATTGATTAAGGATAAAGGATCAAGCTCCAGGGCTATGTTTATTTGACGGCGGGCTTCTTCACTTTCACCCAGTAAGAATAGCAGTTCAGCATAATACTGCCGGGCCATGGCATAGTCTGGATTGCATGAAATAGCAAATAAAAATTCTTTCCGGGCATCCTCCCATTTCCAATCCCACCATGTGAAAACACCACCTAATGTGGCATAGGCTTCGGCCAGGTTAGTGTCAATCTCAATTGCTTTTTGAGCCATTAATTTTGCCCGGGCATATCCATTGATGCGGGGACACCATTTCCAAACACTCTGAATGAGGTAGGCATCAGCCAGTCCGGCGTAGGCAAGTGCATAATCCGGATCTGCTGCAACGGATTGTTCAAAATATACTATGGCTTTCTTAAGTCCTTCTTCCGTTCTTTTATTCCAGAAGAAACGCCCCCTCAAGTAAAGGTCATAAGCTGGTGAACTCCGAGTGGGTACTTTATCAATTCTTTCAATTTCCTTTTCTGAAAGAACTGCTTCCAGTTCTCGGGCAATGCTTTTGGCGATATCGCTCTGTATGGTGAAAATATCGGTGAGTTGACGGTCATATTTCTCGGACCAGATATGCTGATCATGACGGGCATCAATAAGCTGGACAAAAATCCTGGCCTTGTTCTCATATTTCAGAACACTTCCTTCCAGCACAAAGCCAACATGCAACTCTTCTGCGATTTGCGGCGAGGTCAGACTGCTTCCCCGGAAATGTTCTGCGGTGGTACGCGAGATCACCCGGATATCCCGGATCCGGATCAGATTGTTGAGGATATCCTCCATGACGCCGTCGGCAAAATACTGATTTCCGGGGTCTTCGCTGAGGTTTTTAAAGGGGAGGACGACAATAGACTGATCATGATCCTTGATCCGGTCAACCCTGCTGCCGATGAGATTTTTAAAAATGGAAAAGTCAGAAAAATAAAACAACAATAACAGGATCAGCAATGCAAAGAATGTTACAGAGAGAATCGTAAATATCTTCTTCTTGCTGTTGTTCCGTTTTAAAACTTCCGGTTCAGGTTCAAATGGAGGGCTTTCGGATTCATGCATTTCCAATTTCCTGACTTCACCCGGCGGATATCCGTAATATTCGTGAAAGCATTTGTTAAAGTAAGCCGGACTGCTGAAACCCACCCTGAAGGCTATCTCTGCTGCGGTAGCCTCATGGTGCCGGAGCATTTCCATGGCTTTCCGAAGACGATACTCACGGACATACCGGGTTAGTGATTTTTTGACAATGGATTTCAGCCTGCGGTGGATGCCCGAGCGGCTCAGACCTATTTCACGGGATATTTCAGCCACACCGAACTGTTCATTGTGAAGGTTGGATTCGATGATCTCATTTAACCTGTTGAGAAATACCTGCTCCATCGATAGGGTTTGATTCATGGCAGTATATTTCAACGAGTTAAATGTACGAAATTCCTTTGATGAATGCAATAGGTGGAAAGGAGGTGGAGTTGGTGCGATTGGGAGAATCCACGAGCAACAGTATTTGACTGATCTGCTCTGTAGGCGGGTGGTTCAGAGCAAAACATTTAGAAATCAAGGAATTATTGTAAGAATTCCCATTATTAAACATAACTTTGCAGCATGATGAAAGAAGTGTTTTTGGGTTACTGTCTGTTGTTTTCATTGACCGGAGCCAAACCTGCCCGCGAAGAGACCGCAGATGATAATCGATCCAGCAGTGAATGGGAACTCGACAGGAATTCAGATGGTGTTAAAACCTATACCCGATGGATCGTAATGGACGGATCTCAGAAAACAAGGGAGCGAAAAGGGGAAACAGTGATTAATTGTTCTGTAAATGATTTGGTTATGCTGTTAAGCGACAGCAAAAGCGCAAAAAATTGGATGTCGGGCATAAAAGAAAATTACTGCCTGAAACAGATCAGCATTTCGGAATGGTATACCTATACCCTGTTTGATATTCCATGGCCTTTCGAGCAGCGTGATCTGATTTCAAACTATCGGGTAAATTCTTCGGAGGAGGGGAAGAAGACCACCATCCTGATCAGCAGCAGGGAGCATTACCTGCCAGAAAAGCAATCCATCAAAAGGCTAACGAATTACACTGGAACCTGGACCATAATCAGGATAACAGATGAAAAAGTATTTGTGTCCTTCTCTGCCATGTCCAATATGCCTCCCATGTTTCCCAGGTTTATCCAGGACCCGGTCCTGATACAAATGTTTCACAACAACCTGGTGAAATTGAAAAAACTGATGGATAGCTGAAAGAGTATCCCGAGAAGCCTCTGCGAAGGCAGACATCTCCGATTAGTCTCTCCTTCCCATAAACAGGAATATGTAATACAACAGCATGGCCAGGGAGGAAAGCGCGGCAACCACATAGGTGTAAGCAGCCCATTTCAGCGCATCCTTTGCCTGGGGAGCCGTATCGTAACCGGTTACATTGGAATTGTTCAGCCAGGCCAGGGCACGCTGACTGGCATTGATCTCAACCGGCAGTGTAACCAGGGCAAATGCGGTAAATATGCCATAACAGGCAATAATTACTATTAATGCCAGGTCAAAACTGAATATGCTCCGGAAAGCGAAAGCTCCGAAAAACATGGCAATAAAGATAATATTCATCACCTTGGCGCTGACATTCTGAATGGGAACCAGTGCCGAGCGAAATTTCAGAGGTGCATAAGCCTGGGCATGCTGCACGGCATGACCGCATTCATGCGCTGCTACAGCGGCTGCGGATACGCTTTTGCCATAATAAACATCGCGACTGAGATTAACCGTTTTATCCAGCGGATTGTAATGGTCGGTTAGTTGTCCTTCTACCGATATTACCGATACATCATTAATTCCATTTTCATGGAGCATTTTTTCGGCCACATCCCTTCCCGTCATACCATAGTTTACCGGTATCTGAGAATAACGTTTAAAGCGGGATTTCAGCTGTGCGCTAACAATCCAGCTCAGCAGCATGAATACGCCTAATATAATCAACTGTCCCATTGATATCATTGTAATTTCATTTTTAAATTCATACTTTTCTACCCTTCAAATGTCCTGCCAAAATTAGCTAAAACAGTCCAAATGCCAAATTGGCAGGTGTTAAAATAGTGTAAAATTAATACATGAGGAAAGTGACTATGAAAAAAGTAATGGTATTTTCGCTGCTGGTCATGTTGATTATCAGCTGTAAATCAGGAAATAAAATGGAAAATGATCTTAAGGTTTTTATCGATTCCCTCGAAGTGAAAGTAAAGCCAGTAGAAGCGGGTGCTGCCCTGGCTTCTTTTAATGCTGCCATTACCGGTAAAGATGAGGAATACAATAAATCGAGCGAGCTGAATATCCAGCTTTCAAAGATCTATGCGGATAAAAATGCTTTTGCTGAACTCAGGAAATTCAAGGAGTCGGGACAGATCAGCGATAGCCTGCTGAACCGGCAGATGATCCTGTTGTACAATACTTTCCTGGCCAACCAGGTGGACGAAAAGAAAATGGAAGAGCTGATCCGTGCACAGTCCAGGCTCGAGCAAAAATACTCCACCTTCCGGGCTGTTGTTGATGGTAAGAAATTTACTGATAATGAGATCGAAACGGTGCTGAAGAATTCGGTTAATAGCAGGGACCTTGAGCAATACTGGATGGCCAGCAAACAGATCGGTGATTCGGTAGCTCCCGATGTCATCAGCCTGGTGAAAAAGCGAAATGAAATTGCCCGTGAGCTGGGCTTTTCCAACTATCACGACATGTCGCTCCGGCTTTCAGATCAGGATCCTGCGCAGATCGAAAAACTTTTTAACGAGCTCGATTCCCTTACCCGTGATACCTTTATTGCGCTTAAAAAACAAATTGATGGTGTGCTGGCGGAAAAATACAGGACGAAGCCTGAGAGCCTGATGCCCTGGCATTATCAGAACCGCTTCTTTCAGGAAGCTCCCGCCATATATAATGTAAACCTCGACAGCTATTATGACGGCAAGGATGTGGTGACACTCACCCGCGATTACTTCGCCGGTATCGGATTGGGTGCGTCGGAAATACTGGCCAAAAGCGATTTGTATGAAAAAGAGGGCAAGTACCAACATGCCTTCTGCACCCACATCGATCGCTCAGGTGACGTCAGAGTGGTGTGCAATGTAAAAAATAACAACCAGTGGATGAGTACCATGCTTCATGAAATCGGTCACGGGGTGTATGACAGGAACATCGACATGTCTTTACCCTATTTCCTGCGAACCCCGGCCCATACCTTCACCACAGAAGCCATTGCCATGATCTTCGGCAGACTATCCTCCAACCCTTACTGGCTGCGTGATAATGCGGGTATTTCTGCAGAAGAGGCTGAAAAGATCCGTGAGGATGTAAGGAACAACCTCAGATTGGAACAACTGGTCTTCAGCCGCTGGAGCCAGGTGATGTTCCGTTTCGAAAAGAGCATGTATGCTGATCCCGATCAGGATCTTAACAAGCTGTGGTGGGACCTGGTGGAAAGATACCAGCAGCTTAAAAAGCCTGAGGGACGGAACCATGCCGACTGGGCCTCCAAGATCCACATTGCCAGCTATCCATGTTACTATCACAATTACCAGCTGGGTGAACTGCTCGCCTCTCAGCTGCAGGCCTATATCAACATTAATGTACTGAAAGTGGGGGCGAACGATATTGTCAGCCTGAGTAACAACCCGGAAATTGGTAATTACTTCCTGGGAAAGGTATTTCGGCCCGGCGCCAGATATCAGTGGAATGACATGATCCGCAGGGCTACAGGTGAGGAGCTGACGGCCAGGTATTATGCCGCGCAGTTTGTTGAATAGGGACAAGGGACAAGGGACAAGGGACAAGGGACAGGGGACAGGGACGAGGCATTCCCCACGTCGTCCTAAGGCATCAAACCTTTAAGAAGATCTTATTCTTATACAGAATATACAGGAATACCCAGATACAAACCAGCGCTCCCGATGCCAGGATGACCTGCTGGGCAGGTTCCGAGGCAAATAGTCCGGCTATGCCGCCAAAGAAATACTTGCCCATCTGGCCGAAATCAATGATCCCGGAATTAAGCATGTATATGGTGATGGAATTCATGCCGATGACCACAAAGGGCAGGGTCCATTTTTTGAATCCCCAGACATCAACAATCAGGTAGAAGACCGACAGCAGGATAAGGCTCCATCCTCCCGCGAAAAGCACGAAGGAGCTTGTCCAGAGGTTCTTGATGATCGGAAAGGAAAAGCTCCACAGTTTGCCAACTGCCAGTGAGAGTAACCCGGCAACAAGCAGGATAAGACCTTTTTTCAGTCCGGTCAACTTGTTATCCTTGGAGATGAGCAGGTGACCCGCCAAGGCACCTAACAGTGCGGTACAAATCGCCGGAATGGTGGACATGATTCCCTCATTGTCTCCGAATGTATAACAGCAAAATCGTCCGGGCAGGAATTTCTGGTCAATGTAGGCAGCCAGACTGCCTTCGGGGGTAAGCACTCCGGCACCAAATCCAGGAACCGGGATCAGTTTCATGACAGCCCAATACCCCAGTAGTATACCGATAAACCAGTAAATCTGGCCCTTACGGGAAGTATTCAGCACGATCACAGCTGCCAGGAACCAGGCGATACCAATTCGTGCCAGGACACTGGCATAACGCTGATGCTCAAAATTGAACTGCAGGATGTCCTGATAGATAAGTCCCAGGAGAATTAAAAGAAAAAGGCGTTTAAAAAGGTGACCATAAAGGCTTCGCATGCTTTCACCGCGTTGTTTTCTCTTCAGAATGGAAAAGGGCATGGAAACACCGGCAATAAAAAGGAACAAGGGGAAAATCATATCATAGAAATGAAATCCTGCCCATTCCACATGCTCCATCTGGAGCGCTGCCCATTTGAAGATTGGCCATCCTGTAAGGGCGCCCAGTGACATCATCAGGTAATCGCCGCCCGCGATCCAAAGCATATCGAATCCCCTGAGCGTATCGAGTGAAAGTAGACGGTCCTGCTTTTTCTCAGGCGTGTTATTCATAGTTTAAAGTTTAAAGTTTATGAATATTGTATTTGCGAAAACAGATTCTTATACCATTTGTCCCCGGATGAGAAATCCTTTAAAATTTTCATTCCACAACCCACAACCAACAACCTGCAACCCTCTTCCTCCCTAATACCCCGTCCACTTACTGAAATCATAGCCCTTAAAGGCATCGCACTTCGAGCACAGGTGTATCTTATCACGTTCGCCCTTATCCAGCATGGCCCGGTACTGCTGGTTAGGATTGCCGAGCCAGATTTCTTCCACTGATTGTTTGCTGACGTCACCAATAACACCGCGGCCAAATGCATCCCAGCAGCAAAGCACCGCCTGGCCATCGACCATGAAGAACATTTCACTTTTAATCTTGGGACAGGGCGCCCTGAAACAATCCGTTTGTCCGCTCCAGGGCCAGTTATACAATTGTGTAATGGTAGCCTCGTCGGCATGCTGTTGCCAGAATTCAACAAACGCCTTTTGTTCATTGCGGGTAATATCAAGATCGATCATCCGCACTTCAACATGGCATGAACTGCCCTGGCGGTTCCGTTCTTCAATGAAGGATAAAACATTACTGACAATTTTGTTGAAATTTCCACCACGGCCGCTCTTTTTAAAAGTTTCCTCGGTAAAGCCGTCAATGCTGAAGCGTATCCAGTCGATTCCCGCCGCCAGGGCTGCCCCGAAATCAAACTTCGGGTGAAAATTCCCGTTGGAATTAAACTCGATTTTGGCGGTTTCATCTTCACGGATGTAACGGATTACTTCGGGGATACGCAGGTCCACAAAAGGCTCATTGATCATAAAAGGCCTGTAAATCACGCCTTTGCTGCGCGATTCATCAATAATCTTCTTCCATAACCAATCTTCCATATAGTCCGGTCCCCGCTCCATTTCCTTATGCGGGCAAAAAACGCAGTTGCTGTTACATACTACCGATGTCTCTATCTGGATATACTTAGGAAATGATACCATATTTGTCTTTTAAAGTATTGATAATAATTGCTGTGGCTCCTGTATTGCCAAGGATAAGATTTCTGGCTTTTTCGCCCATGGACTGTCGTAACCGATCATCGCGGATCAGCAACCGTGCTTTATCCCGGAATTCCTGCTGATTCATGATTTTGAAAGCAGCTCCGACATGCAGCAGTTCTCCTGCCTCATAGGAATTCAAGTGATTGGGTCCAAAGAGGACGGGCTGTCCGAAAATAGCAGGCTCCATGACATTATGGGTGCCTTTGCCAAAGCTTCCTCCAATAAAGGCTAAATGAGTCTGTTTGTACAACCTGGCAAGCATGCCGATGGTGTTGAAAATTACCACGTTTGTTCTGGCCGTTCCCTGCCCGGAAAAACTGGTATACCGTTCACAGGGTATCTGATATTGGGCAAATACACTTTCAATATCCTGCAAGTGACTTTCATGAAGCTCATGCGGCACTATGATAACGCGAACTCCCGGAAACTCCTGAATAAGCTCTGCCAGGGCCGGCAATACATGCCTTTCATCAGCGGGCCAGGTGCTACCTGCAATCAATGTTAGTCCTTTGTCTTTGGAAAACAGGGTTACATCTCCGGCATCACTGGCTTTCTGTCCCCGGTTATACACGTGGTCATACCGGGTATCTCCGGCCACGGTATAGATGTCTTCGCCTGGGACCAGGGCCTGGAACCGCCTTTTATCCTCATCGGAAATGGGGAAAAAATGGTCTATTTTCCTGTAGATAAATTTGTTGAAAGATCTGGCAAATCCTTTGTCCCTCCCCGAGTTAGGAGATAAAGTGGCGGATGTGATCACCACGGGTATTCCAAGCTTGGTGGCAGCCATCACATGGTTGGGCCAGACATCAAATTTAGAAATGATCCACAATTCGGGTTTCAAAAGCTTAAACAGCCTCCGGGCCTTACATAATGAATCGAGAGGCAGGTATAATTTCAGATCAACTTCTGCAGGATTCCTGGCAAACTTGAATCCAGATGGCGAGAAGAAGGAAACCATGATGAAGAGCCCGGGGTTCAGCGATTTCAACTTTTCGATGATGGGTAATGCCTGCAGCCATTCACCTGCTGAAGTGCAATGAAAGAGGATCCTCTTCCTTGAACCGGCATTTGAAATATCTCTGGCCAGCACGGAAAACTGGTTCTTTCTTGCCTTCCGGCCTTCACGCATCTTGGCGTTAAACAGGGATCCGATATAAAAACCTGATATCAATACCGGAACCACCAGGATATTGTATAAAAACAATAAGATCAATGACATGGTAATCAATATTTCAGGTTAAGTAAGACAAAGCTGCTGCGATCACTTTTTCCGCCGGAATATCATTCATGCACCGGAAATGCTTTTTGGGGCATGTATTAAGTCCGTTATGGGTACAGGGTCGACAGGGCAGGTTGGTTTCAATAACGGTACTGTCTTTATCAACAGGAAAGTATCCGAGTTCGCGTGTGGTTGGCCCGTATATCCCCACAACAGGTCTTTTCCGCGATTGTGCCAGATGCATTAAGCCGCTGTCATTGGCTATCACAAGAGTGGCCATTCCGAGCAGCGCAGCCGATTCGGAAAGACTCAAACGACCTGACAGGTTTACAGCACCATGGCCTATGGAGGATGTTATTTCATCGCAAAGGGCTGTATCTTCGCTGCCACCGTGAACGATGATAAAGACAGATTTTTCCCGGATCAGATAACTTGCCGTTTCAATAAATCCCTCAGGTTTCCAGCGTTTGTTAAAATAGGTGGCACTCGGGCAAAGGATCACCATAGGCCTGTCAAAGGAATATCCCGTCTCCGACAGGATGTTCAGGACCTTTTCCGTTTTGCCAGGAGGCACATGAATTTCTGTTCCCAGGCCGTCATATTGAATTCCAAGTCTCTTTACCGAGTCGAAGTAGCGCTGATAGACAGGTTTGATCTGCCTGTAAAGGTTGATCTTAAACCAGATCAGCAGTGTCCTTTTGAGGATCAGTTTATGGTATGAAGCGGTTTTTCCGGCATGGAGGCAGAACCGCAGGTAACGTGACCGCCAGTTCTTATGTATGTCCAGGCAGATGTCAAAGCGCTGATCCTGCAAGTGGTGCTTTATTCTATTCAATCCGGCCAGGCCCTCTTTTTTATCAAAGGTGATCAGTTCATCAATATATGGTGAAGCGGCCAGGAGCTCTTCATACTGTTTTTTGATGAGAAAGGTAATGTGCACACCGGGATAGAAAGATTTTAAAGATCTGAGCAACGGGGTTGTCAGAATAATATCACCTATGGAACTTAGCCTTACTACAAGTATTTTTCCGACTGCAGTCAATCGATATTTTTTTCAAATGAAGTGCGCAAAAGTATAAAAATTCAGGGGATTGACAAACGAGTATTATTCCCGGATAACCTGTACCTCGCCCCGAAGTCCCAGTTTAACAATACCGGAAGGTTTGCCCCGCTGATCCTCATTCTGCCGCCATTTCACCACATAGTCAACCTCCTTCAGGATATGCCGGTCCACATGGTGAAAATTTGCCGGCCATGGCATACCGCTTACATTGGCAGAGGTTGAAACCAGGGGCTTTCCTAACCGGCCGATCAACTTCCTGCAAAATTCGTCGGCGGCAATCCTGATACCGATCGATCCGTCTTCAGCTAACAGGTTTTGTGCAAGATTGACGGCTCCGGGATAAATAATGGTGAGCGGCTTTTCGGACACTTCAATTAAGTTCCATGCCATTTCAGGCACTTCGGCAACATATTGTGAAAGCTTTGAGGCATCATCGAGCAATAACAGCATACTCTTTTCGTCCTTCCGTTTTTTTATGGCGTAGACTCTTTCTACGGCCTCCTCATTTGTGGCATCACATCCGATTCCCCAGATGGTATCAGTTGGATACAGGATGATGCCACCCTGTTTCAAAATATCAAAGGCATTCCTGACATCTTCAAGCATGGGGCATTAACATTTTATAAACCTGCATGATGTTGGTAGTAACCTTTTCGGGATCAAAGTTCCTGGCATGCTGGTATCCCTCGGTTATCATTTTTTCCTGCAGGTCTCTGTCGTACAGTACTTTCTTAATGGCAGCGGCCATCTCTTCAACATTATTCGGATCGATATAAATGGTATAGGTCCCTCCAACCTCGGTCAGGCTGCTACCCCTGGAGGTGATCACCGGTACGCGGGAATAAAGCGCCTCCAGGATGGGAATGCCAAATCCCTCAAAGATGGAGGGATATACAAAAAGATCAGCCATTTGGTAAATACCCGGAAGATCCTGATTCTGAACAATGTCGCAGAATATTATATTGATCAGGCTATGCCTTTCGATAAATTCAATGACCTTATTCAAATAGGGAGTAGGCTTACCGATAACAACCAGAGGCATGTCAATTTTTCCAAAGTGCAGGGCCTTGATCAGGGTGAGCAGGTTTTTCCTTTCCTCAATGGTGCCTACGTAAAGAATAAAGGATTTTGGCAGCAGGTATTTCATGCGCAGGATCTCTTTCTCGATAAGGGAAATCTCCGTATTGAATACCGGGTTACAGCCCTGGTACACCACATCGATTTTTTCGGGGCAGATGCCGAAGAACTCCACAATATCCTCGGCTGTTTGACGGCTTACGGCAACTATGCGGTCAGATACCTCACAGGAATACCTGAATTTCTTTTCATAGATGGTCCTGTCGAGCATACGGTACAAATGTGGTAACCGCAGAAATATCAGGTCATGGATGGTAACGACAGACCGTACATGTTTCTTGGGGAAATGATAGGGCAATTCATGGGTGAGGCCGTGGTATATTTCGATATGGTCTTTTTGCAGTTGACGCGACAGGTAAAACGAACGCCAATAGTTTCTGAAGATCCTGTGAAGCGGCCTGACCGGTCCTTTAACCTTAATGCTGGTCTCTTTGGGCTCAAAAAGGTCGAAGTTCAGTCCGGGCGTATAAAGCATATATTCATGCTCGGGAAACTTCTCAGCAAGCCCCTGAATCAAGTTACGACTGTAGCTTCCCAAACCGCTTTTATTGAAAAACGCTCGTTTCGCGTCAAATCCGATCCGCATGTTATTTAATTGTCAAGCTGATACGTCATAATCCCGCAGTGCATCATTCAATGATGTCTTCATGTCGGTGGATTCCTTACGGCGACCGATAATTAATGCCACGGGGACCTGGTATTCACCGGCCGGGAATTCCTTTGGCAGGGTACCCGGTATCACCACGGATCGGGCAGGTACAACACCCCGGTATTCCCTGGGCTCGGGTGCGGAAACATCAATAATCCTTGTAGAGCCTGTTAGGACAACGTTGGCTCCTAATACGGCCTCCTTTTCAATGCGAACACCCTCCACCACAATACATCTGGATCCTATGAAACAATTGTCCTCGATAATTACCGGGGCTGCCTGCACAGGTTCCAGAACCCCGCCAATACCAACTCCTCCGCTCAGGTGAACGTTTTTGCCAATCTGTGCGCACGATCCTACGGTGGCCCACGTATCTACCATGGTCCCTGCATCTACATAAGCGCCGATATTGATATAAGATGGCATCAAGATAACACCTTTGGCAATATAGGATCCAAATCGGGCAACAGCATTGGGAACAACGCGCACACCCAGTTCGGGATAACCCCTTTTGAGGTCAATCTTATCGTAGAACTCGAAGGGGCCAATGCGGGTAACTTCAAGTGACTGAATGGGGAAGTATAGGATCACAGCTTTTTTGATCCATTCATTTACTACCCATCCATTTTCCGTGGGCTCGGCCACCCTGATGAGGCCTTTGTCCAGCATATCGATCACAGCCCGGATTTGATCGCGCGTGTCTTCCTGACCGAGCATTTTGCGATCACACCAGGCTTTTTCGATAACCTCCTTGTGAAGTGTCAGCATCATAGTCTTAAGATTCAATGGGCAAAAATAGTGCAATTATGGAATATTCAGTTCTCAATTTTAATGTCCTTAATGTTGAGCTGCAGGGTGGTATTACCCCTGAAAGTGTTTTCAGTCAGGACAAAGGCAATATCAAAAGCACAGCCCTGTTTGATTTTCCGGAGGTGTGAGGCCTGGTTAAAGGCAATGGCCCTATACACGGTAAAAGGAAGATCTTCCTGGATCAGTCCCAGTTGCAGGTGTTCCTCCTCGCTGCCTACAAGACGTGCATAGCCATTGTCCGATACACTTTCTGCAAAAAAGACCGGATTCATGTTTTCAGGTCCGAAGGGTTCAAACTGCTTCAGAACACGGAACAACCTGGGTGATATATCTTTGAAATTCAGTTCTGTGTCAATGTCAATCTGAGGGATGAGCAATTCGGGTGTTATGGAGTTTTTCACCACCTCCTCAAAGCGGTCCCTGAATTTCTGCACATTTTCCGTTTTAAGTGTAATGCCTGCAGCATACATGTGACCGCCATAACTTTCGAGCAAATTGGCGCATTCGGTGATGGCCTGATAGAGGTCGAATCCGGGAATGGATCTGGCAGAACCAGTTGCAAAGCCATTTGATTGGGTCAGAACCACTGTGGGGCGGTAATGGCTTTCAATGAGCCTTGATGCTACAATGCCGACTACGCCTTTATGCCAGGCGGCATTAAACAGCACGGTCGAATATTTATACCTGTCCGCCCGGGCAATTTCCTGAAGGGCTTCTTCCGTGATGATCTTATCAATGTTCCTCCTGGTTTGGTTATGGGTGTCGATTTTTTCGCAGTGCAATGCAGCGTCCTCGTGGTTTTCACAAACGAGTAATTCCACTGCCTGCTTGCCCGATTCGATACGACCGGCAGCGTTGATGCGGGGACCTATCTTAAAAACAATATCGTCAACAGTAATGAGCTTGTCATCCAAACCGGCCACGGAAATGATTGCTTTCAAGCCCAGAGCAGGATTCTCATTCAGTTTCTTCAGGCCGTGAAAGGCGAGTATCCGGTTTTCGTCCACCAGGGGAACAATATCAGAAGCAATACTTACTGCAACAAGGTCGAGATAGCTGGCAATCTCATCAAAGGAAATATTATTGCGCATAGCATAAGCCTGTAGTAATTTAAAGCCTACGCCACAACCCGAAAGGGCATTGAAAGGATAAGTGGAATCATGACGCTCCGGGTTCAGCACGGCAAAAGCTGCCGGCAACTGTTCACCCGGTGTATGGTGGTCGCAGATGATAAAATCAATGTTGTGCTCTTTGGCATAAGCCACTTTTTCGATGGATTTTATTCCGCAATCCAGGGCTATAATGAGTCCTACCCCCTGGCTGATGGCATAATCAATTCCCTTTAAAGAAATCCCGTAACCCTCGGTATACCGGTCGGGAATATAGTAATCCACCTCCCGGTGTAATTTCCTGATAAAGGAAAACATGATGGCTACCGAGGTGGTGCCATCCACATCGTAATCACCATAAACCAGGATTTTCTCCCCGTTTTTAAAAGCAGATTCAAGACGTCCAACAGCGAGATCCATGTCATTCATCAGAAAAGGATCATGGAGTTTACCCAGGTCAGGGCGAAAGAAATCACGGGCCTGCTCAAATGAAGTAATTCCGCGTTGCTCCAGCAAGGTGGCAATAATGGGGCTCACATTAAGAGCCTCTGCCAGTTTGCTGATGACCTCGGTATGGCCCTTATCTTTTATTTTCCAGACCCGGGTCATTTCAGATCCATTTGACCAGGTTAATATCCTGCCGGTGCGGTAGCCATTCATTTTTCGGGAAGATCCGGATACCATAATTAAAGGTGCCTGGCTGTTCAATGATCACTTGGGCCTTGTAATGGACTTTATCGATACTGGCCTGGTCGACAGTAAATTCATGTGTGGAAATCATCCTTTCGCCGCTTTCAGTAATCACCAGTTCAACCCCGACTTCCGTAGGGGATAATTCATTCAGGTCAAGAGTTACACTTGCCTCATAGCTGTGATCCATTTCAAGGGTTTCGCTGCTGTTGTTGAACAGTGTGAAATCCTCCACGGTAATATTGTTCCAGGCGCGTTTCATGCGCTTCTTCCAGGAAGAAAGTCGTTTGACCATAAAGAAATCATCCTGGGACAGCTCAAGCGAACGGCTGTATAGTTTGGTGTAAAAGCGTTGAATGTAATCGTGCAACATCCTGCTGGTCACAAAATGAGGAGCAATGGATGCAATGGAATTTTTAATCATGCGCACCCAGTTTTCCGGGATATCAGCCTTGTTGCGGTCATAGAAGGTTGGTATAACCTCCAGTTCGAGCAGGGAATAGATAATCTCGGCATCGAGATCATCCTGCAATCCGGTATCTTCATAGGTGGTCTCGTTGGTAAGTGCCCATCCGGCTTCAGGTTGGTAACCTTCCACCCACCATCCGTCGAGCACGCTGAAGTGCAGGGTGCCGTTCAAAACTGCTTTTTCCCCGCTGGTACCAGAGGCCTCAAGCGGCCGGGTGGGTGTGTTCAGCCAGATATCAGCACCCTGCACCAGCGTCTTGGCGAGGGTTATATCATAATTCTGTAGGAAAACAATCTTGCCCAGGAATTCCGGCCGTTTGGAGATGTCGATGATCATTTTGATCAGGTCCTGTCCAGCCTTATCATTGGGATGCGCCTTCCCGGCGAAAATCAACTGAACCGGCTTGCCCGGGATACTTAAAATCTGGGCGAGGCGCTCGGGATTCCGGAACAGCAGGTGCGCTCTTTTATAGGTGGCAAAACGACGGGCAAAGCATATGGTAAGAGCCTTCTCGGAGAGCTGGTGATTGATGGCCACGATCCTTTTGGGATCTTCATGTCGCTTAACCCAGTTTTCCTTATAACGGTCCTTGATGGTGCTGATCAGGCGCGCCCTGAGTTTTTGCTTGATTTCCCAAACTTTAGCATCCGGTACATCATAAATCTTTTCCCAATAGTCCACATCAGCCAGGTTGTTTTCAAATCCCTCGCCGAATGATTCCCTGTAAAGCTTCTTCCAGCTTTTGGCGGTCCACGTGGGATAATGCACGCCATTGGTCACATAGCTGATATGCAATTCTTCGGGCAGATATCCTGGCCACAATTTTGAGAACATCTGCTGGGTCACTGTGCCGTGGAGGAGGCTCACGCCATTCACTTCCTGCGACATGTGAGCCGCCAGGAAACTCATGTTGAACTTTTCATTCCAGGCATTAATGTTGGAACGGCCCAGTGCCATCAGTTCATTCCAGTTGATCCTAAGCCGTTCGGGATAATGTCCGATATATTTGCGCAGCAAGTCCTCATCAAACTCATCGTGTCCGGCGGGAACAGGAGTATGTGTGGTAAACAGCGTGGAGCTGCGAACGATTTCCTTTGCTTCCGAATAGGAAAGGTTATTGCGCTGAATGAAACGGCGCATTCTTTCAAGCCCTATAAAAGCACTGTGACCCTCATTGCTGTGATAAAGGTCTAATTTGATACCCATGATTTCGAGGGCCCGGATACCACAGATACCCAAGAGCAATTCCTGTTTCAACCGGTTTTCATTGTTCCCGCCATAGAGGTTATGGGTAACACTTCTGTCCTCCTCGATATTCATGGAGTGATCTGTATCGAGCAACAGCAGTCTTATCCGGCCGACTTTCAGCTCCCAGATCCGGGCGTGCAAAGGCCGCCCGGGAAAAATAAGGGAGACAGTGACAAAATTACCGTTTTCATCCTTTACCGGTTTGAGGGGTAGTTTGGAAAAATGCTGGAAATCATAGACCGCCTGCTGTTCTCCGCGGGTGGTGATCATCTGGCTGAAATAGCCGAAACGGTATAGCAATCCCACACCGGTAATATTGATTCTCTGATCACTGGCCTCTTTCAGGTAGTCGCCGGCCAGGATGCCCAGTCCCCCGGAGTAAATCTTCAGTGAGGTATGGAAGCCGTATTCCATGCTGAAGTAGGCAATACGCGGCCGGTTGACATCCACAGGTTGCGACATATAATCCGTAAACCGGTTGTAAACCCGGGCCAGCTTATCCGTGTATTCTTTATTCTGGCTTAGTTCGATTAACTGGTTGTATTTTACATGTTCAAATAAAATGGCAGGATTCTGATCGCATTTCTGCCAGAGTTCGGGATCGATGAACTCAAACAGTTCCTGGGCTTCATCATCCCAGGTCCACCAGAGATTCTGGGTGAGTTCGCCAAGCTGTTCCAGGGCCTCCGGCAATTTTGACCTGACAATGATCCTTTTCCAGGTAGGGGTGAACTCGGTTGGAGCGACGTATTCCTGGATGGTTTCACTGGGGCGCTCCTCAATCTTCACAAACTGGTCAATGCGTTTGGCCACTTCCTGCAAGGCCAGGTCGTAAGTTTGCTTATAATAGGTGATCAGCGTATTCCATAAGACATGCTTGGACATTTCAAAAGCCTTTTCCCGGATATGCTGCATTTGTTTCCCGGTTAAGGTGCACTTCTTCTGCACGGCAAGCACTATCTGCTGCACTACTTCATGATCGTTGTCGTCGGTGCGTTCAATAACGTCGATACAGGTATTGATGCCAGGAAACTTATTCTTAATCCAAAGGCCGAATCCTGAAAGAGAAGTCGTAACTGTGGGTACTGAGAAAGCCATGCTTTCTAAGGGAGTATACCCCCAGGGTTCGTAGTAGGAGGGAAAAATAGTAAGATCCAGGCCGATGAGCAGATCGTAATAGGTTTTATTGAATATGCCATCATTGCCGTTCAGATAGGATGGCACGAATAATATCTTCACCTTGTCGGAAGCACTGTTATTCAGACCGACCTCCTTAATGCAGTTCAGGATCGGGTCCCATTCCGCATCATGAAGATTGTGGGTCAGGAATTTCGATCCGAAGGCGGTATCCTCCGTGGCCTGCCGGTTCATGATATCCTTTCGTGGGCCATAGTGGTTAGCCGGTATGAAAATAAAGGCAATTACCGGCCGGCATTGCTGATCGGACCTGTTTAACTCGCCCAGGGCCTTAATAAAGAGATCAATACCCTTGTTTCGGAATTCATAACGGCCGCTGGTAGCCATAAGGAAGACTTCATCCCCAAACTTCTGCCCGAGGATGATCCCCGCTACTTCAAGGAGCTTGTTCCGGCCTTCTTTTCGCTTCTCAGAGAATTGCGGATCGGAAGGAACAAAACTGTCTTCAAAGCCGTTGGGGGTTACCATGGAAACTTCCCTTTGCAGGAAATGTGCACATTCCAGGGCAGTGATGTCGCTTACTGTAGTAAAGGAGTCAGCCATCTGGGCAGCAAGCCTTTCGGCCGACTGTTTGGAAATGATGTTGAGCTCACGGGCAATTTCATCTACATTGTAGTTTTTCAGCTCCTTATACAAAGGCCGGTTGTTTCCGGCAAGGGAACGGCCAAGTGCTGTGGCATGGGTGGTAAAAATTGTTCCCACCTGAGGCAACCGGTCCTTGAGGTATAGAATACCGGTGCCTGTCATCCATTCGTGGTAATGGGCAATTATCCTGTCGTAGGTATTGAGGTTGAATTTGACAAAACTTTCAATGACCATTCCGGAGGCATAGCCAAAAAGAGCAGGTTCCACATAGTCCCATTGCCCTGGCAGGGAATCAAGCTTATATTTTTCCCAGAGTTCAAAAAAGATCCGGTCTTTTTCCTGGAAATAACTCGAAAAATTCAGCAGGATGGCAATCGGGTAACCCTTGATGTTCCATCGGCCCACCCTGATCTTAAGGCCTTCGGATTCCGCCTGTCTTTTCCAGGCATTAAACAATTGTGGATCTTCAATGAACTCAGCATTTCCGCCGGATTCATCTTTAATGAGATCGGGACCAATGAGGATGAGGTTATTGTGTAATTCGTTTACCAGTGTAAGTGATTTTGTAGCGATTACCGTGTGAATGCCACCTACCTTATTGCAAACTTCCCAACTGACTTCAAACAGGTAATCAGGAAACAATGGATTCTTATTCATAAACAAATTGTTATAACATTATTGCAGGTTTTGACACCATCAAAATTAAGACAGCGAAAATACAATATGTATTTACTTTTTCCCTGCTTTGGATAATTTAGTTTTCTCTTTTTTGGGTGAGGGGGATTTTTTGACTTTTGCAGGAGCTTTGACAGCGGGCTTTGCAGCAGATTCTATTTTAGTCTTGGAGGATTTCAGCCTTTTCAATTCGGATTCATATTTCTGGATCAGGGCTTCCTTTTCTGCGATTACCTGGGTAAGACCTGCAATATCCTGATCACTGGTACTTTCGGGAGCCATTGCATTTACCCTGATGGTGAAATCACTGAGCACGTTCATAAAATTGATATAGGCCTCATAGGGTGTATCATAGGGGTTGAAGTAGGCCTGGGTGGCGCCATCCGAAAAAAACTTGGTGGACATGAAATACAAATGGTCGCTGGCCTGAAGGTATTTCCAATCTTTCTGGATCTTTTCATCCTTTATGCGGGAAACCTTATCCGTAAGCGTATAAAGCTTATTGAAAGCATCCTGCTGCAACTCGTTACCCAGCCAGGAGGTAAGATCCCGTTCCTCGTCGGCCCAGGAAATGGGATAAGGAACATTAATGGTTGAAATGGGCAACAGGTTAGCGGCAATCTCACTGGGCGTGTTGAAGGAGAAATTGGTGGTCTTGTAAATGACTCCCGGCAGTGCTGTAAGAAACTCAAAAATGCCGGATTCCATCCATTGATGTTCACCAAAGGTTTCGTAATCGATAAAAATATTTACGGTTTCTTCCTTCTTATCCAGTTTCTTTAGCCAGCCGGCAAATTTCTCGGCTGTGAGCGGAAACTCGGACCAACCTTTGTTGGAAAACCTGAAGGAAATATCATCGCTTATCCGGAAGTTGCGCAGCAGCAGTTTTAACCTCGGATTTATGGAATTGCAGTACAAATAATTGGGACTTTTCCAGCCCAATACGTGCTTGGCACCCTCGGTGAGCATGGCGGTGAATCCCAGATCAGCCACGTCTGCACCGATTTTGTCGGAATACATGAGTTCAGTGTTTCTGAAAACCCGGGGCTCCTGGCCAAACAATTGCTTTATCTTTTCTTTGTGTTCCTGGACCTGTCGTGCAAATTCCTCCTTGCTTTTCAAAGCTACCAGGGAGTGTGAATAAGTCTCCGCGAGGAATTCAACCGATCCGGTTTTGGCCAGTTTCTGAAAGCTCTCAATCACTTCGGGAGCATAAAGCTGGAGCTGATCCAGTGCAATGCCTGAAATTGAAAAGGCCACCTTGAATTGGGTGCCGTATTCTTTGATAATCTGCCTGATTACTTTGTTGGCTTGAAGGTAACTGCGTTCCGCCACCCGCGTAATGATGGATTCATTCATAAAATCATCATAGTAATAATGATCATTGCCGATGTTAAAAAAGCGGTAGTGTTTCAGTCGGAATGGCTGATGGATCTGGAAGTACAGGCAAATCGTTCTCATATCTTTAAAATAAAAATGTTTTCAATGCTACTTAATTACAGAGAGGTAAACCTCCTTGACCTTCTCGGCGGCCTGCTCCCACTTGAGGTTGTCCACCTCTTCCCTGGCATGTTTTCTAAACATTTGGGGCAGACCGTCATACTTGAGTATTCCGTAAATGGCATCAGCCATGGCATGGGTATCCCAGAAATCTACCTTGATGGCATGCTGCAGGATTTCAGAGACGCCCGATTGTTTGGAGATGATCACCGGCACATTTGACTGCATGGCTTCGAGCGGTGATATGCCGAAAGGTTCGGATATAGACGGCATCACATAAACATCGCTGAGTGCAAACATGTGGTGGACATCATCGCCTTTCAAAAATCCGGTAAAGTGAAAGCGACTTCCAATTTTTAAAGTGGCCACCCGCCAGATCATGCGGTTAAGCATATCGCCACTGCCTGCCATGACAAACCTTACGTTTTTCATTTTCTGCAGAACCAGGTGCGCGGCCTCGATAAAGTATTCAGGACCCTTCTGGAGTGTTACCCTTCCCAGAAAGGTAACAATTTTATCGTTGATGCTGCGCTCTCTTTTTTGAAGCTCCACATTGGCAAGAGGTTCAACGGCATTATGCACCGTCACAACCTTGTCGGGATCGATTCCATATTTTTCTATGATGATGTTCCGGGTGAGGTTACTCACGGCAATCACTTTGTCAGCGGCCTCCATGCCCGATCTTTCTATTTCATATACTCCAGGATTAACGCTGCCGCCACTCCGGTCAAAATCGGTAGCGTGAACATGCACCACAAGGGGTTTGCCGGAGACAAGCTTGGCGGCAATTCCTGCCGGGTAGGCCAGCCAGTCATGAGCATGGATCACATCGAAATCATATTTAAAGGCAATGATAGAGGCAATTACGGCATAATTGGCAATTTCCTGAAAGAGATTCTGGCCATAACCGCCGCTGAAGCTGAGTTTACCAGAAAAGGTGGATTGTATCAGATATTTTGAATGCTCCTGATTTTCAGTGGTGATTCTTTCATAATCCTCGGGCGTGGCGTAGGGAATGAGTGAGGTGCCGACTTCAATGAAATGCATTTTTTTGAAGAAGGTGCTGTAATCGATGGTCCTTTCACTGACCATCACTTCACCGGCATCAATGATGCTTACCTTGGAGGTATCCTCATCACCATAGGCTTTGGGGACGACGAAAAGTATATCATCAACACCCACCTCGTATAGCCCCTTGGTTAAACCATAACATGCTGTTCCCAGTCCCCCCGAGATATGAGGCGGAAATTCCCATCCAAACATCAGTACACGCATAATACAAAAGGTGGTTAAGGATTTATAATCGGTCTATTGTTTATTCTGGGTCATGACTTCATAACGCTGAATGATCCTCAATAATGCGGCGACACTCTTGGCCTGCGAGATTGCCCCGCGGGCACGGTGAGGGGGATCACCATCAAAAATCTCAGGGATGGTTCCGATGCCCAGCTCAGTCATTACTGGCTCAAAGTCGTTGATTAACTGCTGCAGGAAGCCCAGTCCGCTTTCCTTGTGCAGGTTCATGTAACCTTCGCAATAATGCTCCAGCAACCAGGGCCATACAGTTCCCTGGTGGTAGGCCAGGTCGCGCTGTTCCTGGGTACCCTTGTAAATACCGTTATATTTCTGGTTGGTTGGTGAAAGTGTTCTGAGTCCGCGCGGGGTCAGCAGATCTCTTTCCACAACCGACAATACAGCCTTTTTAATATCGGGACTCAGCATGGAGAACTCCATGGAAACAGCTATGACCTGGTTGGGCCTGATCGACCAGTCGTTTGACTGGTAATCAGCCACGTCAGCAAGATAACCTTTTTTGCTGTCCCAGAATAAATGAAGAAATGATTCCCTGATCCTCTCGGGCATGGATTCCCATTCCTGGACAAAAACATCATCCTTGGCCCTTTTGGCCATGTCAAGGCTGAACATTACGGCATTATACCAAAGGGCATTGATCTCAACCGGAAAGCCAATCCTTGGCGTAACGGGTTTGCCGCCAACCACGGCATCCATCCAGGTAAACGCCCTCCCGGGTTCACCCGTATAAATTAAACCGTTTTCGTGCATGCGGATATTCGGGGAATTACCGTTACGGTAGGCTTCCAGGATGGATCTTATGGCCTTGCCGTACGATCGCCATAAAGCGGTATAGGATTTCACTACCCTGGTATATTGCTGCAGGGCCCAGAAAAACCAGAGGGAAGTGTCCGCTGCGTTAAAAACGGGATTATCTTCCGTACCCAGATCGGGGAACATACCATTTCTGAGCTTGGTAATCTGTGTATCCAGAACATCCTTGCAGGTGGAAACATCCCCAATGGCCAGGGTAAGTCCAGGTAAAGCCATGAAGGTATCTCTTCCACTACATCCGAACCAGGGGAAACCTGCTATGATCTCGGTCTTTTTATTTCTCTTGATGAAAAACTGCTGCGCTGAATTGATCAGGCAGTGCTTGAAACTGTCTCGGGGGATACGTTTCCCCAGCTCAAGGGTGTATTTTCTCTTGAGGTGTTCCGGATTGGACTTCATGGTGCCGGCTGAGAAAATGATCACATCTCCCTTTTTGGCGTTCAGTTCAAAATAACCGGGTAAAAAGAGATCTTCCTTGAAGTCGTAACCGCGGCGTAATTCCTTGTTGTATTCAATGCCATAGTACCAGTCGGGTGTGGGAACAAATTCAGCTTCTTTTGAAAACTGCATGTGCAGGAAGGGATAGCCGTCATACAACCTGAATTTGGCGCCATTCGGGATCAATATCGCACGTGTGTTGGCATAAAGGTTGGCCTTGCTCAGGGAATGCATGTTGCGGAATGCCAGAAACGGTCTGAATCTCAGCCTGATCGGCACATCAGATTCCTGAATGGTATAGCGGATCAGAATCTGCTCCTCCTTTTCCACAAGCAGACTTTCTTTGACCATTACCACCCCGCCAACACGATAAACAATGGTGGGAGTGGGATCAGCCATAAAATCACGAACGTATTTGTGCCCGCGGGGGCTGTATATATCTCCCTGGTATTTGTGGATGCCCAGGTTAAACTCATCTTCACGCTCAATGATGGTTTCATCAAAAGAGGAAAGCAGCACGTGACGGTCACCATCAAGATTTTCAACCGGGGCAATCAGCAAACCATGGTATTTTCGAGTATTGCAATATACGATAGTAGTTGAACTGTATGATCCGGCACGGTTGCTTCTGATAAACTCCTTGGTTAATGAGTACTCAAGATTAATAAGTTGTGTCTTATCAAATTTTAAATAGGCCATCTTTAGGGGTTTTTGTTCCTTACAAGATATTAAAAAAAAGCGACATAAAGATAGTTAAACATATTTATTTTCCATTCAACGGGCAACAAATGAAAGGCTAAAAGGTTGATCGGTCAGGAATTAAAAAGGTTGAGGGACATGCGATCAAATAACCTTCATTGTGTTGTCATATTATCGGGGAAAAATATAAATTTGAACCTTCGATTTTCAGGAATATGCGCATAACCTACTTTTTATCAGTGCTCCTGGTAATAGTTTCCTGTTCCGGCAACCGGCATAACTTCACTGTTGAGGTTTCTGTCAATAATGCCGATAACAGTTTATTGTATCTGGCACGGCGGACTTTAACCGGAACCTTTGTAGTGGATTCAGCCCTTCCTGATAAATCAGGACATTATGTACTGGAAGGCTATGCCATGCAGCCTGATTTTTACATCGTTTACCGGAATCCCCAGCGTTACATCAATCTTGTCATTCATCCCGGGGATGATTTTAAGGTACTTACGGATGCTGCTTCTTTTGATTTGAACTACCTGGTGGAGGGATCAAAAGACTCTCGGCTGATCCAGAAAATGGTAAATATGCAGACCAGAACGCTGGAGAAGATCACCGAGATCAGCACTTTATATGAAAACAGCAAGGGAACAAAGGATTTTGACAGGATCAGGGCACACATCGACAGTACCTACGACAAGATTGTGGAGGAACATAAGAAATTTTCAATCCGGCTTATTGAAGAAAACCCTCAATCACTGGTTAGTCTGATGACCCTCTACCAGCAACTGGGAAGAAATGCTCCCGTATTTGATTATAGAAAAGACTTTAAATACTATTCACTGGTAGATTCAAGTCTTGCACCTCTCTTTCCGCAATCTGAGGCGGTCATTGATCTAAACCGGAAAGTTACCTCGTTGAGGGACCTGCTCAGGCTGGAAACAGGATCACCTGCACCGGAAGTTTTATTACCCGATCTACAGGGTAAAGCCAGATCCCTGTCAGCCCTTCACGGGAAATACGTGCTCCTGGTTTTCTGGGCTTCGTGGTCGAGTCAGAGCCTCTCCGCAATTGATCAGCTGGCAAAGCTTTATCCCAAATCACCCGGGGGTGATCTGGAGTTTTACATGGTATCTCTTGACAGATCAAAGGATTCCTGGATGAAGACCTTGGAGGAAAAGAAAATCCGGGGCATTCAGGTTTCTGATCTGAAGTATTGGGATTCTCCGGTTGTTAACCTGTATCATATCGAACAGCTGCCGGTGATCTATTTTATTGACCCGAAAGGCGTGATCGTGGGGAAAGGACTGAAACCCGAAGAAGTTCCGGGTTTGCTGGCCAGCATCCTGAAATAGCATAATATCAGCTGCTTAATAATATATTGATGATGAGAAAAATTGTTTTGTTTTGTTTTGTTCTGATACTCGCCGCCTGTAACCGGCAGCAGGTCAAAATATCAGGTCGTTTCTCAAATGCAGATAATACTGTTCTTCACCTGGATGAAGTGGATGTATATGAGAACAGACCTTCAGATTCTGTTGTACTGAAAAAGAATGGCAGCTTCAGCTTCAAGTTTGAGACCAGGGTTCCGTGTTTTTACCAGTTGAGGTTGTCCAAGGACCGGATCATCGTATTATTCCCCAAACCGGGAGAGCATATCAGGATTGAGGCTGACGCAGACAACCTGTTGTCCTCGCTGCAAATTAAAGGTTCCCCTGAAAGCGAACAGGTGAGCGATCTGATCAGGGCACTGCAGCATGCCACCAGCCATCTTGATTCACTGGTTTCCCTTTATAACAAGGCAGAGGAAGACAGCGTCAGAAACCGGTTGAATGCTTCCTACCTGGATATCATCGAAAAGCACCGGAAGTACTCCATCAATTTCATCCTCACACACACCAATTCTTTGGCTAGCTTGTATGCCCTGTACCAGCAATATCAGCCAGGATCTTATGTTTTTTACAAAACCACTGACATGCAGTTTTTTAAGATAGTCAGTGATTCTCTTTCGAAGCATGTGCCTGGTTCGAAGCATGTGATTGCCCTGAAGGCATACACGGATAAAATGATTAAAAATTATAAATCGGAGCTCATTCTGCAAAATGCAGGACAGTCAGAAATCGGCCTGCCCGGAATCGCACTGCCCGACTTTGCCGGTGATACTGTTGCACTGGAATCACTGAAGCAACGTTTTGTCCTGCTCAGTTTCTGGGCGTCATACAGCAAGGGCAGTGTGAGTCAGAACCTCGAGCTTAAGAGGATCTACAACCGTTATAAAAACAGGGGATTTGAGATCTACCAGGTTTCATTTGACAATTCGTTAGAAAACTGGAAGGATGCCGTTCGTTTTGATGAACTGCCCTGGATTAGCGTAATTGATGTCACTTATCCGAATTCCAATGTGGCAGGGAATTTCAATATCACCGGACTTCCTTCGAACTACCTGATCGACAAGGAAAAAGAAACTATACTTGGAAAGAATCTGACACCTGCCCAGCTGCAACTGAAACTAGACGATTTATTCAACTAAAAGGACCATTTTGGGAGTAAGGGATAAGATATACTTCATTTCAGACATTCATCTGGGTTTATACCCCCCGGACAAAAGCGCTGCAAGAGAGCGCCTGCTGGTGAACTGGCTCGACAATATCAGGAACGATGCTTCTGAATTATACCTGCTGGGTGACATCTTTGATTTCTGGCATGAATACAGACATGTTGTGCCACGCGGATTTACAAGGTTTCTGGGAAAGATCGCCGAACTTTCTGACCTGGGTGTAAAATTGCATTATTTCACTGGCAACCACGACATCTGGGTATACGACTATCTCCCTGCAGAAATAGGATTGACGCTATACAGGCATCATGTGACCCGCGATATGGGTGGGAAAAGCTTTTATATCGGTCATGGCGACGGAATCGGCGATGGGGATAACGGATATAAATTGATGAAATGGGGTTTTAACAATAAAGTGCTGCAATGGTTCTTTGCCCGCATTCATCCCAATGCATCCATGGCTTTCGGAAAACGCTGGTCAAAAAGCAGCCGTTACGCCAAGGGGATCATAGCTGATCCTTATCGCGGAGATGACCAGGAAGTGCAGGTTATTTTTGCGCGGGAAACACTCAAAAAAGAGCACTTTGATTTCTTTATATTCGGGCACCGGCATATTCCTTTTGATGTGCATATTGGGGAAGCCAGGGTGGTGAACCTGGGCGACTGGATCAGCCATTTCACCTATGCAGTGTGGGATGGCCGGGAACTGCAGCTGAAAGCAGCCTTTCCAGAGAACGAAAAGGGAATATTCCGGAAATAGCCGGTTTAATATTCATCCGGCAGCTCTTTCAGCTGACTGTAAGTGAAAACCGGTCCATCCTTGCATACATAGGTGCTACCGACATTACAGCGGCCGCATTTCCCAAAACCGCATTTCATCCTGTTCTCGAGGGTCGTATAAATATCCTTGTCCTCAAATCCCAGTTTCTTTAGTACCGGCATGGTAAACCTGATCATAACGGGAGGGCCGCAAAGAATGGCAATGGTGTCTTCGGAAGGTGGGGAAAGCTTTTCAAGAACCATGGGCACAAAGCCAATCTCCCCTTTCCAATCGGGACTTTGTCCTCCCGGATCAACGGTAGTAATGAGCCTGATATCAGGCCGCTCACTCCATTCTTTCAATTCGTGTTTATAAACCAGGTCTTTAACCGTACGCGCCCCGTATACGATGGTGATATCCTTGTATTTTTCCCTCAGATCGATGGTGTTCCATATCACGCAACGCATGGGAGGAAGGGCAATTCCCCCGGCAATATAAAGCAGATTCTTACCTTCCCAGTCCTCTATGGGGAAAGTATTACCGTATGGTCCCCTGAAACCCACCGTATCGCCTACCTCCAGGTTTGCGAGGGCATTGGTCACCCTGCCTGCTTTTCTGAAAGTACACTCGATATAGTCTTTTCGGGTCGGAGAAGAAGCCACGCAGAAGGTAGATTCACCTTCTCCCAGGAGGGAGTATTCTCCAAACTGCCCGGCTTTAAAGGAAAATTTTGAAGCATCCTTGCTGTCCCTGAATTTTAAACGGAATGTCCTGACATCCGGAGTCTCTTCAACAATCTTTTCAATCTCCATCAGATAGGGCTTGTAAATGTTGTCACTCATATGGGAATCTGATTATAGGTTCTGTATAATTTCCAGTTGCTCTGCAATGTTCATGTCAACGGGACAACCGCTGGAGCACCTCCCGCATCCGACGCACCCCAGTGATTCGTTTCGTTCAGGCATATAGGAAAACTTATGCATGATCCGCTGCCGCCAGCGCTGGCTCTGGACCGAGCGCGGATTATGGCCGGAAGTGTGTAAGGTGAACAAGCCGAAACCACACGAATCCCAGCAACGGTAACGCTTACCTTCTTTTCCCCGGGTCTCGTCCTGGATGTCAAAGCAGGCGCAGGTGGGACAGAGGTAGGCACAGGCACCGCACCCGATACACCGTAACGAGTTTTCTACCCAGAAAGGATGTTCAAATGTTTTTGACAAAGCTGCCGTCACCTGTTCATGACTGAATTTCTGCTTCACCTCAGCGAGCAAAACTTTGTCATCAGAGGGATTTTCAAATAAATCGGGGGCCGAAGCAACCAGTTCATTACCTTTCGCTGTTAAAATAAGCGCCTGATAATCCCCGCTCTGCAACTTCGAAAGCATGATATCACTGCCTTTTGCTGAATCCGGGGCCAGGCCTACCGAAGTACAAAAACAGAAGGCGTCACTGGCATGGCAACTCAGTCCGATTACTACCAACTTTCCTAAACGTTTGGTAAAGAACTCATCCTCGTTGTCCCAGCAAAATATAGATCGCAGGGCATCAAAAGCCGCATTGTCGCAAGGATGACTTCCCCACAGAACCACTTCGGGTATCCTGTTCCTGTCAATATCGTGGATGGTACTTTCCGTTTTGGAGCTGCTATAGTAAAAGAGATCCTCCACCTTGGGGAATACAACATTTTTAACCGACAGAGTAGACCGGATATGTTCCATGGTAATTTCCGCAAACCCCGGGTTGTATCTGTATTCAATCTGCCGGTCAGCCCTTAAAACCGGAGCATAAACCTTACGGGAGGCCGCAAGACTGTTATAAAGCCTTTCCAGCGATTGCTTGCGAATTAATTTTCGGATGGTTTCCATGTTATATTATAAAGCTTTCTTTATCATTAGGTTCAAATGTCGACAACACCGAACTCATGCTTGCTGAAGTGCCGGCATATACATTGAAATAACTGTATACCTTATCGGTAAGCTGCATGGTAAGGAGGTGACAGGGTATACCTACCGGGCATGCCCTGCCACATTCACCACAACTGATGCAGCGGCCTGCAAGATGCATCGCCCTGAGAATGTGCCATTCCATGTTCCCGTGGGTATTGGCCTTTACAGGAATCCATTGCGGTTGATTTACCTCAACGGTGCACCGGGTGCAATAACACATCGGGCAGGCCTGACGGCAAGCGTAACATTTTATGCAATGGGAAAACACTTCCTGCCAATAGTTGAATCTTTCTTCTGGATTCAGCTTGTTGAGTTCAGCCAAAAGTGTTTTGTATTTATCGGGATTACTGAGATCCGATTTCTCAATATAACCCTGCATAACAGATATATCGGCCATATCCAGCAGATTTCCGTCTGGGTCCATTCCAAGCACCACCAGATGATCTGCTGTTACCTGCTGCTCGGAAATCAGTATCATGATACTCCTCATTACAGGAAGACCTGCAACAATAGCCATTTTACCGAAACTTCTAACCTCAGGCTTGGTCAGGTAAACGGCCAGGTTCTGCACACACCGGACATCATACACCAAACGGTCCGCCCTGGCCGGATCAGATATAAAGGCCGGACGTGCCAGACCGGTAGGGCCGGATTCATAGCCAATTACTACACCAACGGTTTTGCTTTCGAGCAATTCTTTTGCGCGGTTGATCAGATTAGTCATTTTTCACCTCCTCCTCAACGGATTTATTTACCAGGTCCCTGTAAGAAACATAAGGTCCCAGTTCACGGATACGGGAAACCGTTGCATTCACCACTTCGGCCCATTTTGCCCCTTCAGCAGCCGACACCCATGAAAAAGTGATCCTTCCCATGTCGATACCCATGAAATCCATAAGTTCCCGGAAAACGATCCAGCGGCGCTTGGCATGGAAGTTACCCGAGGTATAATGACAGTCATTGGGATGGCATCCCGACACAATGATACCGTCGGCGCCATTGGCAAAAGCTTTCAGGAGAAGCATGAAATCAATACGGCCTGTGCAGGGAAACCGGATGATCTTAACGTTGGAAGCATACTTGATACGGCTGGTGCCCGTCAGATCAGCTCCGGCATAGGTGCACCAGTTGCACACAAAGGCAACAATTTTTGGTTCAAAATCGGACATATCGCTCTTTAGATTTTTATCATGATAACAGTTTAAAAATCATTCAACAAGGCCACCACTTCAGCATAGACCTGGTTGTTGGAATAGCCGAGCAGGTCGATGGATTTTGACCTGCATAAGGCAACGCAGGTTCCGCAACCCTGGCAGAGACCTTCATTAATACGGGCTACGGTCTTTATGACTTTTCCTTCGCGGTTTTTAAATTCCTCGCGTTCAATAGCCTGATAAGGGCAAACTGACTGGCAGAGGAAACATCCGACACAGGTGGAATATACAGGAGGAGCCGAACGGTTCACGACAGCCACAAGAGGTTCACGGGTAAGCTCGCTCTGGGAGAACAGCGCAGCAACTTTTACAGCGGCTCCCGAGGCCTGTGAAACGGAATCCGGTATATCTTTGGGATTCTGGCAGGCACCAGCCAGAAAAATGCCGGCTGTATTCGTCTCTACAGGTTTTAATTTGGGATGAGCTTCGGCAAAGAATTTATGGGCATCATAGGATACATGCAATTTCTGGGCAAGTTCCTCAGCACCCTGGCTCGCTATCCCGGCTGTGGCCAGTACCACCAGATCAGCCTCCACTTCCACCGGCCGGGCTCCGAGGAGCGTATCAACACCTTTGACGATCAGCTTGCCGTTACGTTCATAAATGTTGGATACCCTGCCGCGTACATAATTAACATGATCCTCCTCAATGGCCCGGCGAACAAATTCTTCATAGTTTTTCCCACCCGACCTGATGTCCATATAAAACACATGCGCCTTCCCCTCATGCACCTTATGCCTGTATAGCATCGCGTGCTTGGCGGTATACATGCAGCAGATCTTGGAGCAATAGGCAATGCCCTTGGCCGGATCGCGAGAACCGGCACAGGCAATAAATACAACATTTTTAGGCACCTGTCCGTCTGAAGGACGCAGGATTGCTCCTGCAGTAGGGCCCGACGCGGAAGCAAGCCTTTCAAACTGAAGTCCGTCAATAACATCCTGGTACTTGCCGTAACCGTATTCAGGGAAAAAGTCGGCATGTTTGATGTCAAAACCCGTGGCGACCACAATAGCGCCGATCTCAACATCCAGGATCTCATCAGGCTGGTCGAAACGGATGGCCTTGGTGGGACAAACCACCTCGCATACCTTGCACTTCCCTTTGATATAATAGGTGCAATGCTCCCGGTCGATCACCGGTTTGTTGGGAACGGCCTGCGGGAAAGGTATGTAAATGGCGGGCCGCATGCCCATGCCCTGTTCAAATTCATTGGGGATCTTTTTCTGCGGGCATTTTGTGGTGCATAAACCACAGCCGGTACAGGTTTTTTCGTCGAGACTTTTAGCCTTTCTGCGGATCTTTACCTTGAAATTGCCTATGAATCCTTCCACACTTTCCACTTCAGAATAGGTGTAAAGGGTAATGTTGGGATGCTGGGCAACTTCTACCATCCGTGGCGTAAGGATGCACTGGGAACAATCGAGGGTGGGGAAGGTCTCCGATAGCTGAGACATATGTCCGCCGATAGAAGGGGAACGCTCCACCATAATCACTTTATGCCCTGTATTGGCTATATCCAGGGCAGACTGAATGCCGGCAATGCCTCCGCCGATGACCAGAGCGGTTTTGGTTACCGGCACCCTTATGGGCTGCAGGGCATTATTCAGCTTTACTTTTTCCACCTGCGTTCTCACGATATCTATAGCTTTCTCGGTGGTGAGATCATTCTTTTCATGAACCCAGGAGCAATGTTCCCTGAGATTGGCCATTTCACAAAGGTACGGGTTCAGGCCCCCTTCAGCGCATGCTTTCCTGAAGGTAGGTTCATGCATGCGGGGAGAACAGGCTGAAACTACAACGCCGGTAAGATTGTGCTCTTTTATGGCTTCCTTGATCAGATTCTGACCGGGATCTGAGCACATATACTTATATTCAGTACTGTAGGCAACATGTTTTAATTCACCTATGGTTCTGGCTACTTTCCCGCAGTCTACGGTCGCACTGATGTTCTCACCGCAATGACAAACAAAAACACCTATTCTTGCCATTCTTACACTTATTATGGTTAACTGATACCGACTTCAACAAAATGCCTTTTAAGTCCCAGGCTGGATTCTGACAATCCGATGGCCAGACCGATGGCCTGGGTCACAAACACAACCGGGATCTTGAATTCGCGCTTCCAGTGCCTGTTGATGTCTGACCGGCGCATATCCAGGTTGGAATGGCACATGGGGCATGCCACGATGATGGCTTCAGCGCCACGGTATTCCGCATCTTCAATGATCTTCCCTGAAAGTTTTGAAACGATATCGGTGCGGGAAACTGAGAATCCGGCCCCACAGCATTCCGTCTTATAGGGATATTCCAAAGGTTCCGCCCCGATCTTGCTCATGACCATGTCCATGGTTTGCGGATCTTCGGCACGGTCATACTGAAGGACTTTATTCGGCCGTACAAGCAAACATCCGTAATAGCAGGCCACTTTATGATTAAATGGCTTCACCACCCTGCCGTCAAGTTTCGGGATGATATATTTGTCGATCCATTCAATTACATTCAGCAGGTGTGTTGTACCCCTGTAATCCATCTCCAGTATTTCACTTACACGATTCTTGAGCACCGGATCTTTTTTTAGTTCATGCTGGGTGACCACGAGCCGACTGTAACAAGCCGCACAGGGTACGATGATCTCTTCCAGCCCGTTTTTTTCTGCCAGTGCAAGGATGCGTGCAGGCAGTGCCAGCGATAATTCCTTGTTCAGGTTATGTGCTGCAGTTGCTCCACAGCAATTCCAATCGGGGACCTGTACGAAATCCATTTCAAAAGCTTCGGCCAGCGCGAAAACGGATTCATTATAATCTCTTGCAGATCCTGTTAAAGAGCAACCCGGATAAATTCCAATTTTCATTTATTCTTTTTTTTGCTTGTTTTCTTAAATATCCTTGCCAGGTGGGCTTTATCTTTAATACTGTCGGGTATTAAATGCAGCTTTCCCCTGGAAATCATTTTGGGTGCGAGAGCGACGTCCTGCATCAGGTTAAGAGACTGACGCTTATAGTCGACTATGAGTCCCAGTTCATATAACCTTCCGGTGAACCGGATGGAATTCAAAAAAGATCTGTGAAACGCAATGATGTTTTTTGCCTTCGGGTTCACTTTCTTTTCCTGCATGGATCGCTGTCTCAGGTAATCCATCATGGAGGGGATATCAATTTCCATGGGACAACGGCTTAAGCACATTTCGCAGGTTACACAAAGCCAGATGGCATGCGAACGGAGTACCTGCTCCTCATTGGCAGGATCCTCGGTTTGCAGCAATCGCATAACCATGCTGGGGGGCAGATCCATTTCATCGGCCACAGGGCAACCCGCGGTGCATTTGCCACATTGATAGCATTTCTGAGCATGCACTTCGACATTTTTCAGAATACTGCCTGCCAGTGTATTGTTTTCGGTGTGATGATCGTTTTGAGACATGGCGGTTTAAATTCATTATTCGACACTCGAGAAAAGACGAAGGAACTGTACGCGCTCATAAGCAGCGGGATTATGAACATTGGCTTTACTCATCAATCCCCTGAACTCACCCATGTTGTTAAACCGGTGCTGGGCCATCCAGGTTTCAATTCCCTTGATTATTTCAGGAAGTATATCAAAATGATGCTTGTAGAATACGGAAACCAGGTGCACGGCGTCGGCTCCTGCCAGCAGTTGTTTGATTACCGTTTCGGCACTATGGATGCCAGTTGATGCTGCTATGTCGCATTTGAGTTTTCCGGCCAGCAGGGCAATCCAGCGCAGGGTATGGGAATATTCCGAATCGCGGCTGAACATGTTGGAGGCACTTACCTGCAGCTGGGTAATATCAATATCTGGATTGTAAGGCCTGTTGAAAAGCGTTAATCCGGCTATGCCTGTTTCGGACAGGCTTAGGGCAGTCTGAGCCAGACTTGAAAAGTAATAGCCAATCTTTAGGGAAAGGGGAATGGTAATATATTCCCTGACCTTGGCAATAATGTCAAAATAGACCTTTTCATTTTCAGGGCCAGTTTTTTCAAAGTCTGAGGGCAACAGGTACACATTGAGTTCAAGGGCATCTGCACCAGCTTCCTGGATGCGTTTGGCAAAGTACTGCCAGTCATATTGCGTACTGCAATTGATACTTGCAATAACAGGAATGTCAATGGATTTTTTCGCCTCTGTGATCAGGGAGAGGTAGTTTTTTAAGGTGTGCTCCTGCGCATAACTGGTCAGGTATTCGTAGGCCTCATCATAATAGAATTCCGTTTTGCTTACAATACCCTGGAATGCTTCCTGCCATGATTTAACCTCCGGATGGTCTGAAGAAAGAAACTTATCTGACTCAAACTTGATCTGTTCCTCAAAAATGGATTTCAGAACAACAGCTCCGGCGCCATGCTGGTATATTGTCTTCAGGTTCTCAATCGTGGAGGTCAGTCCGGAACTGCCAACAATTAATGGATTTCTTAAAGATAATCCCAGGTATTTACATGAAAGATCCATCATGATGGTTTATTTGTACAAATAAATATAAGTACATTTAATTGGAGGGAAATATATTTATGCAACGTTAACATTTCTTTTGATGCCCTTACCAATAAATCTTACAATATAATGCCGTTTATGATTTAAATATGGCACATTTTTAAAATTAAAAAGAGGATATTTCTCACCTTTCGGTTGGGTATTCTCCGGTCGCTTCCAACACAAGTTCCGTTAGTGATCTTTGACGGATCCATGAGTATTGCGTATGGCATAGATGGATCTGCATATAAATACCAGGGCAACCGCCGGCAGCGTCATTCTTAATATGGCCTTGAAAGCAAGCAAGAAAAAAGGGTGTTCCCATGCAGGAACACCCTTTCAGTGAATCTTAATTTGGATTGGTTAAATCAGGGAAGTGGCCAGTGTTACCCCCACCACTACAATGGAAACCATACTCATCAGTTTAATAAGGATGTTCAGGGAGGGACCGGAAGTGTCCTTGAAAGGATCACCAACGGTGTCACCAACAACAGCTGCTCTGTGCGATTCACTGCCCTTACCGCCATAATTGCCTTCTTCGATGAATTTCTTGGCATTGTCCCATGCCCCGCCCGCATTGGCCATGAAAATGGCCAGGATGAAACCGGTCGAAGTACTCCCGATCAATAGACCCATAACTCCGGAAGGACCAAAAACAATACCAACAGCTACCGGGATGAAAATGGCCAGTAAAGAGGGCAACAGCATTTCACGCTGTGCGCCCTTGGTGGAAATTGCCACGCAGCTGGCATAATCAGGCTCAGCTTTGCCTTCCAGGATTCCTTTAATTTCGCGGAACTGGCGGCGGACTTCATCCACCATGGCCTGAGCTGCACGACCAACAGCATTCATGGAAAGCCCGCAGAAAAGGAAGGCGGCCATGGAGCCGATAAAAGCACCTACCAGCACCCTGGGGTTCATGAGGTCGATATGGAAATAGCTCATGACATCCTGAATGCCTGCATTGTGAATTTCAATGCCCGTTGCAGCCTGAAAAGCTGCAGCTTTTTCCGGCAACCGGGCCAGGCCCACTTTAATTTCCTCAACATAAGACGCCAGCAGGGCCAGGGCGGTGAGGGCTGCGGAACCTATTGCAAAACCTTTACCGGTGGCGGCAGTGGTGTTGCCCAGTGAGTCGAGGGCATCGGTACGTTTACGGACTTCAGGACCCAGATGGCTCATTTCGGCATTGCCACCGGCATTGTCAGCAATAGGTCCATAGGCATCTGTGGCCAGTGTAATTCCAAGGGTGGAAAGCATCCCGACAGCAGCTATCCCGATCCCATAAAGACCCATGCTGATATTTTGAAAAGTGAAGTTGGCTGCAAATAGGTAAGCCAGGATAATAGACGTTGAAACAATTATCACGGGAATGGCCGTGGAAATCATCCCGGTGCCGATTCCGCTGATAATAACGGTGGCCGGTCCTGTTTTTGAAGCCGAAGCTATGTGCTGTGTAGGTTTGAAACCAGCTGAAGTGTAATACTCAGTTGTTTTGCCAATTCCTATACCGGCAAGAAGACCGGCGATCATGGCACCCCATACGCCAATGAAATTGGGAATATCAAGCACCCAGAGGATCAGAAATGCAAAAACGGCTATGAAGAATGAACTTACATTCACACCGCGTCCAAGGGAAGCAAGAAGCTGTTTCTGGGTAGCGCCTTCCTTGGTGCGAACCAGGAAAATACCCAGTATTGAAAGTACAATGCCCACGGCTGCAATAAGCATGGGGGCAATAACGGCATTGAATTGCGTAGTGGAAGGGTCATAGTTGGAATAACCGGCAGCTATAAGTCCTGTTGCTGTAAAGCCAGTGGCACCCAGGGCAGCAGTGGAAAGAATTGCGCCGCAATAGGACTCATACAGGTCAGCACCCATCCCGGCAACATCACCTACATTATCACCAACATTATCAGCGATGGTGGCAGGATTCCGGGGATCATCCTCAGGAATACCGGCTTCAACTTTACCAACCAGGTCGGCACCAACATCGGCTGCCTTGGTGTAGATACCGCCGCCGACACGGGCAAACAAAGCCTGAGTGGAGGCACCCATACCGAAAGTCAGTGTGGTGGTGGTGATGATGATGAGCTTCATGGAGGGATCAGCGGCAATGGCCAGGTTGGTAGTGTTGTCGAGCGCGCCGACAATATAATTCAAGGCATAGAACCAGATGGAAATATCAAGCAGCCCGAGCCCTACAACAACAAGCCCCATAACGGCACCTGAACGGAAAGCTATCCTGAGGCCGTGATTCAATGATTTCTGTGCGGCGTTGGCAGTACGGGCAGAGGCGTACGTAGCGGTTTTCATGCCAAAGAAACCTGAAAGACCGCTGAAGAAACCGCCTGTTAAAAAGGCAAAGGGCACCCAGGGATTCTGAATTTTTAAAACATAGGCCAGTAAGGCAAAAATAAGCGTCAGGATAATGAATACAATACCAACAACTTTATACTGTTGTTTGAGATAGGCCATAGCCCCTTCACGTACGTACTGGGCAATCTTCTTCATAGTATCGGTACCCTCATCTTCCTGCAGCATTTGCTTATAGAAAAAATAAGCAAAACCCAGGGCCAAAACGGATCCAATAGGAACGAGCCAGAATAAATTGTTCAACATAGGTTATTATGCTTTTTAGTTAATAAATGGTTATTAGTAAACAATTACATGAATGACAAATAAATACAAGATCTATTCAGATCAATTCGGCCGTAAAGATAATAATTTTACGAAATGAAAGAACTGGATGATAATTTAATTGATTTGAACAGTTTTATACTTTATTAAATGAGTGTCGGTAATCAATAACATAAACAGTGCTGCAATCAGCTCCAGTCATGTTGAGCGAAGCCGAAACATGGTTTATAGTCAGTCACCCTTCGACTTCGCTCAGGATGACCATTTCAGCTGAGTTATAGGAATGATTGCCGATACTCAGTCTTTGTTATTATCAGTACCATAATATTTTCTTCTGGTCTCAATTCTTTTTTACAGAAGAAAACAATATATTTAAAATGTTCAAAAACTGAAATATGAAAACACTTAAACTAACTGCAGTGCTGGTATTTATCTCTGCCTCATTGCTTGCACAATCCAAAAAGAATCCTGAAAGTACGGAACTCTGGGAACCGGTTCCCCCGGTGGTAACTCCCGGACAGGGAACAGCGGCACCATCCGACGCTATTATCCTCTTTGACGGGACTAACCTGAGCGAATGGATCAACGCCAAAGGAGAGGCTGCCGGTTGGACCGTGGCCGAAGGTTGTATGACGGTCAAGCCCGGCACCGGCATCATTAAAACCAGGCGCGGCTTTGGCGACTGCCAGCTTCACATCGAGTGGCGCTCGCCGGCCGAGGTAAAGGGTGAAGGACAGGGACGCGGAAATAGTGGTATTTTCCTGCAGGACCGTTATGAGGTGCAGGTACTGGATTGCTATGAGAATAAAACATACTCCAACGGACAAACCGGATCCATTTATAAGCAGAGCATCCCGCTGGTGAATGCCTGTAAAAAGCCCGGCGAATGGCAGGTATATGATATTATTTACCAGGCTCCCCGTTTCAGCGAGAATGGGCGCATCGCCGTTCCAGCGCGTATTACCGTGCTGCATAACGGGGTAGTGATTCAGAATAATGTGGAGATCCGCGGAACCACGCCTTTTATCGGACTCCCCGAATACATACCCCACGGTATGAAGGAACCTTTATCCCTTCAGGATCACGGGAACCTCGTAAGTTTCAGGAATATCTGGATCAGGGAGCTGTAGAAGAAAGGGACAAGGGACAAGGGACAAGGGACAAGGGACAAGGGACAAGGGACGCCTGTCCCTTTTCACATATTCATGGTAGGTAAGGTTGTATTTCCGCTGGTTGAACATAAGGTAGTTCCGGCTCAAAGTACTTCCACAATAAAGCCGAAATCTTGCGGATGATCATATACCCTTCATTGTTTATTGCCCAACTGGTATCCTGCTGGTTTTTGGTGATCACACAGAAAACATATTCACCATGCGGGGCATTAACCATCACTACCTCAGATCGTGATTCAGAGACAGCGCCTACTTTTGAAGCAGCTTGCACTGTAGGTGGTATTTGTGATAAGGCTTCTCCGTTCCAGTAGTTGCGGGTTAAATGCCTGTAAACAGCTTCACTGACAGCAGGATTAACAATTTTCCCTTCACGGATCATAAGGAGCAACCGTGCCATTTCCCTGGGGGTTGTTTGTCCCCAACCATAAACGGACCATGCCTTTTCCCTGCCCGGAGTCCTGGAATTCACCCGTGTATATTGAAAGACATGGTTTTCGAGCCATTGGTTGATGACGGTCCCAGTTCCGGCCATGGCCTGCAAATACAGGCTTGCATGGTTATCGCTGAAAGTGATCATGTGGGTCATCAGTTGCCTCACGGTGATATCCTCTCCCGGGGCAAAACGGCTCAGTGCATCGTCGCCTTTATACGGATAGTGCAGCGAATCAGCGTAGAAATGAATGGTACTGTCGGGATTGAGTTTCCCCGCTGCAATTTCCTCCCACAGGGTGCATAAGATCGGCACTTTGATCATGCTGGCGGTGGGGAAGAGGGAGTCTGCGTTTATGGTGGCTTCCATGTTTTTTGCTGCGCTGTAAACATATACGCCCACTGTGCCATGAAATCCTTTTACAGCCTCATCAAGCAGGTCCTGCAGGGAGGGTTTGTTTTTGCTTTTATCGGATGCAGCCGATGCCACGCATACCAAAAGACCGTATGCCAGCAATACCGAAACTCTTCTAAGTCTAATCATGAAATCGCATTCAGCAATTCTTTTACCTTTTCAGCGATCATTCTGCCATCGGCTTTACCGGCCAGTTCTTTGGAGGCTGCGCCCATGACCTTGCCCATGTCTTTCAGGGAAGTGGCACCCACACGCCGGATGATCTCTTTTAAAACTGCGACAACCTCCTTTTCGTCCATTTGTCTGGGGAGGTATTCCTCGATGATCGCTGCCTCCTTTATTTCATTTTCATAAAGATCAGTCCGGTTCTGCGTTTTATAGATCTCGGCCGATTCCCGGCGTTGTTTAACCAGTTTCTGCAGGATCTTCAATTCCTGATCCCCGCTGATATCATGTGCTCCCGATTCTGTTCTGGCTAAAAGCAGTGCGGTTTTAATTGCCCGCAATGATTCCAGCCTGTCCTTCTGCCTGGCGAGCATGGCTGTCTTAAGGTCTTCGGAGATTCTTTCAAATAAGCCCATGGTTCAATATTTAATAGTAATTTCTTTTGCTCGTCCCTCGTACCTTGTCCCTCGTCCCTCAATCAACCGCCCCATGCAGATAAGGATTCTCCTTGCTCAGTTTTACCTGTGCATTCTCATCATCACTAAGGGAGTAACGTGATATTTTGGTTTCATCGGAAAGCTTATGCGGATCAATCTCTATCTGTTTTCTTTTAAAAGCAGGAGTATTCTCCAGTTCATCTATTTCCCGGTCGCTTTGCCGCATGCTTTGCTTTAATTCCTTCAGGTCTTCCTGAGTTCGTTTGATCGCACTCACCCGGTCTCCCGCTTTACGCGTATCAACAGGTTTCCTTACCCGGCTGATATCTCTGAAAATGTCATCGTCCACAGTTTTCAGATCGAATTCAATGGTTCGCTGCGAGGGTACCGCACCCGATTTTGAGGCAGGGGCATCTTTCACAATGAAGATGTTGTCTTCTTCAGCTTCCGGAACCGGATATTCTTCCAGCGGCAACCGGTTGATCACCCTTTTGTGTATGTATAGTTCCGGAATATTGCCACTGTTAAATCCCGTGGCTATAACTGTAACGCTGATTCTGGAACCCAGGTTCGGATCGTTGCCGTTCCCCCAGATCAGGTCGGCATTGACCCCGGAACAATCTTTAACAAAGTCAATAATCTGACCGATCTCATCCATGGTCACCTCGTCATCGCCTGAAAGTACGTTCAGCAGTATATTTTTGGCGCCTTTGATATCGGTGTCATTGAGCAGGGGTGAATTAAGAGCCTGTTTGGCGGCCTCGATGGCCCTGTCGAGGCCTTCAGCCATGCCGGTACCCAGGATGGCCACGCCGCTGTTGGTCATTACAGTCTGTACATCGGCAAAGTCAACATTGATAAATCCGTGAACGGTGATGATTTCGGCAATGCCCTTGGCAGCCACGGCCAATACATCATCAGCCTTGGAAAAAGCCTCGGAAAGCTTCAGATCCCCATAGATCTGCCTTATTTTTTCATTGTTGATCACCAGGAGGGAATCCACCTGCTTTTCAAGCTCGGCAATTCCGTCGAGCGCCTGGTTCACCCGGCGCGGACCTTCATTTTTAAACGGAATGGTTACTATGGCCACGGTAAGGATACCGAGCTCCCTGGCGGCACGGGCTATTACCGGTGTGGCTCCTGTTCCGGTACCCCCTCCCATTCCTGCCGTGATGAACAGCATCTTGGTGTTCACCGACAGGATCTCGGCCAGCGTGTCCAGGCTCTCAATGGCCGCCTGTCTGCCAACTTCGGGCTTATTGCCGGCCCCGCGCCCCTCAGTCAGCGATGCTCCAAGCTGAATTTTCACCGGAACGGGACTGTTGGCCAATGCCTGGGCATCGGAATTACAAACGATGAAGTCCACATCTTTTATTCCCTGCCTGAACATATGGTTCACGGCGTTACTCCCACCACCTCCCACACCCAGAACCTTGATTATGGAAGATTTGTTTACGGGCAGTTCAAAAGGCATCAGTTCATCCATGGCTTCGGATTGTTGGTTTTACATTTTCTTGTCGGTATCGTCATCAAAAATATTCTCGACGGTTTTCTTGATCATTTCAATGAATCCCCCGCTTTTTTTATGCGGCCAGGGAGCGTTGTTTTCAGTTTCAGTGGTCGTAACGGTCACAGGTTCATTTTCCCGAATTTCTTTTTCAGGCTCGGGGATATGGTATTCAAAGCCTTTATAAAGTAATCCCACACTGGTGGAGTACATCGGGTGGTTGACCTCCTTGAGATCATTGGTGCCACACAGCACCTCGGGCTTGCCGATACGTACATCCAGTCCGGTGCGATACTTGACAAGCTGAGGCAAATGGCGCAACAGCGAACCGCCCCCTGTTATCACGATACCGGCTGTCAGTTTCTCCATACAGTCGGATCCCTCGAGTTCAAATACGATGGCATCGATGATCTCTTCCACACGCGACTGGATGATATAGGCGAGGCTTTTGATCGACACTTCTTTCGGTTCGCGGCCACTGATACCCGGTACGGCTACCACCTTGGCCTCTTCTGCCAGGTCGCCCAGTGCGGAACCGTATTGAATCTTGAGAAGTTCGGCGTGTTTGCTCAGGATAGAGCACCCTTCCATGACATCCTTGGTAATGACGTTGCCTCCAAAAGGTATTACGGCCGTGTGCTTGATGATATCATCGTAATAAACGGCAACATCGGTGGTCCCCCCGCCAATATCCACAAGCGCCACGCCGGCTTCTATTTCATCTTCCGTGAGCACTGAGGCTGAAGAAGCGAGCGGCTCCAGGATCATTTGCTTGACATGGATACCCACGCGGTTGACGCAGCGTTCAATGGTGCGCGCCGAAGATGTCTGACCGATAACAATATGATAGTTGCCTTCAAGTCGCTTGCCGAACATGCCCACCGGGTTCTTGACCCCGGTTTCATTGTCCACCACAAAGCTCTGCGGTATAACATGGATGATCTCTTCCCCCGGCTGAATGGAAATTTTAAACATTTCCGCCAGCAACCGGTCAGTATCCCCCTTGGTTATTTCCTCCTCGTAGGAATCACGTAATATGTAACCGCGGCTTTGCCTGCTGCTGATATGCTGGCCGGCAATACCCACATAGGCTTCCCGGATGGGGAATCCGATCTGTTTTTGCACTTCTTCTACCGTTGTCCGTATAGCGCCTACGGCCTCTTCGATATTCAGCACTACCCCTCTTTTCACGCCTTTGGAGGGGGTTTTGCTCATGCCGATTATCTCAAGCTTTCCGGAGTCGTTCATCCGGCCAGCAATGGTCACGATCTTCGTGGTGCCGATATCAATCGCTGCAAGAATATTGTTCCTTTGCCTCATGTTATTGGATTTTAGTACAAACTACCTGGTTTTTATATTTCAGACTGATTTTTCCGTATTGATTCCATCCGAGTTTATTGAATCCCTGCTCGTACAGGATTTTCAGGTTCTCAAACTTCTCCTCCAGATCCTCCGCCCTTCCCAGTTCGATGATGTTTGAACCTACCCGGGGTATGAGTTCAAATTCAAATTGATTGTTTACATAAATCTGTTCAATCTGGGAATTCCAGAATTTATCGCCTGTGATAAATTCCGCCAGTTTATAAACATCATAGATGGTTTGTTGGGAACGCAGCAGCGAATCATGTTTCACTTCATAAATGTTCAGTGTCTGGCCAATAATGAATGGTTCTGCAATGAAACCACTGGCTACGAGAACAAAGGGGCTGAAGCTCCGCGACAGGGGAATGATATTCCCTTCACGGTCGAGATAATAGCCCTGTCCAAAGCGGTTAAATACCCTGACAAAGGGTGTTTTCTGTCTTACTTCAACATGAAGTACTCCCGGTTCTGTGATAAAGGCTTCCACCGTACTGAAAATCTGCCGGGTCTTCAGGGATCCCTCTATGCTTGACAGGTCAACCGACCGGGATTCCATCCCCAGGAGATTGTATTTTCTTTGTTCGAGCATGCGCATGATCTCTGCAGACCGGATGAACTTGTTTTGCGTGCTGTCTGCAATCCGGATCTTCAGTGCAGATATCTTTTGCGTTCGTTCGCGGCTCGCTATGAACCCCGACAACACCACGGCATAGGCAACAAGCAGTGCTATAAATACTATGTCTTTAACCGGTTTCATCCTTTGCTTTTCTCAGTTAAAAGTCTGGTAATGGGATCGACAAACCCGTCGATATCCCCTGCACCCAAGGTGATCAGCACTTCAATGCCGGTATTTCCCAATATCTGGAGCAGGTTCTCCTTGCTGCACAGGACCTTATCCCGGATGGTTACCTTGTTGAAGATCATTTCAGCGGTAACTCCCGGGATCGGTAATTCCCGCGCAGGATAGATATCCAGCAGGAACAATCGGTCAAGCAGGCTCAGGCTGGCTGCAAAGTCATTTGCAAAATCCCTGGTCCGCGTGTACAGATGCGGCTGAAAAACCCCGGTGATTTTTTTATCCGGATAGAGTTCCCTTACGGAATGCAGGGTGGCTTCAATTTCCCTGGGGTGGTGTGCATAATCATCTATATACACCAGGTTTTCAGTTTTTATATGAAAGTCAAACCGGCGTTGTATGCCTGAGAAGCTTTCCAGGGCTGACCGGATTCTGCCATCATCCAGTCCGAGAAGCATGGCAACAGCAGTTGCAGCCACTGCATTCTCTACATTCACAAGTCCGGGGTGTTCGATCGAAAGATCCTGGATCCGCATGCCGGGGCCCAGGAGATCAAAATAATACCTGCGGTTCTCAAGCCGGATGTTACCGGCCCTGAAATCGGTGGCACCCTTAAGGGAATAAGTATAGACCCTGGAAGGCAGTACAGAGGCCTCAACAGGCAGTCCGTTTTTCATCAGCAACCAGCCTTCCCGGTCAATCTGACTGATAAACTGGTTGAAGGCTTCGATCATTTTTCCTGCCGTTAGGTAAATATCCAGGTGATCGGGATCCATGGCGGTTATGATGCCTGCAAAGGGATGCAACTGCAGGAAGGACCTGTCGAACTCATCCGCCTCCGTTACCACCCAGTCGCTATGGGGATCGAGTACCAGGTTGCTGTTGAAGTTTTTGGAAATACCTCCCAGGAAAGCGTTGCAACCTGGCCCTCCCCGGGTTAAAAGGTGCGCGATCATTGTAGATACCGTGGTCTTTCCGTGTGTTCCGGCAACAGCAACAGCTTTTTTCTGGTGCGTAATGAACCCGAGGATTTGTGACCGTTTATAAAGGTCAAACTGATGTCCTTTGAAATATCGCAGTTCAGCATGGTCGGCAGGAACCGCAGGCGTGTATACTACCAGGGTCTTTGCGGGAGATCTGAAGGGAACCGGTATCAGTTCCGGGGCATCTTCGTAATGAATGACAATGCCTTCGGCTTCCAGCTGCCTGGTAAGTTCCGTGGCGGTGCGGTCGTATCCAGCCACGGTCTTTCCCGTAGCCCTGAAATACCGGGCCAGGGCGCTCATGCCGATGCCTCCAATTCCCAGGAAATATACACGTTCTATGTTATCCAGCAGGTTCACTTTTTTTTACCAGTTTGAATATTTCATCCACTATTAAAGATGCTGCATCCGGCAGGGCCATTTTTGCAGCATTGGCGGCCAGTATTTTTCTTTGTTCCATATTGTTCAACAGTCCGATTGTCTGGGGAACCAGTTTTTCCCGGGCTTCATGATCAGGGATCATCAGAGCGGCATTGTTCCTCACCAGCGCCATGGCGTTCTTGGTCTGATGATCCTCAGCCACATTGGGAGAGGGCACCAGTATGGCCGGCTTGCCCAGCAGGCATATTTCGGAGATGGTGGCTGCACCTGCTCGGGAGACAATTACATCAGCAACTGTATAAGCGAGGTCCATACGCGCTATAAAATCAAAATATCTGACATTTTTGAGATCCTTTCCGTCAAGTTCCTTTTTGATCTGGCTGTAATACAACTTTCCGGTCTGCCATAGCACAAACACATGTTCCTTTTCAAAGGCATCCATCCAGCTCAGCAGGCTGTCGTTCAAGGTTCGGGCGCCCAGACTGCCTCCCAGCACCAGCAGAACGAGCTTATCCGCCGGTATTTGAAGGTGTTCGCAGGCTTTTTCCCTGCTGATCTTTCGTTGAATGAGCTCTTCACGGACTGGGTTCCCGGTGAGTACTATTTTTTCCTCAGGGAAGTATTTTTCCATGCCGGTATAGGCCACGCAGATCTTTGCCGTATTTTTGGCCAGCAGCCTGTTGGTAACTCCGGCATAGGAGTTCTGCTCCTGGATCAGGGACGGAATCTTCCTGAGCGCTGCCATGCGAAGCAGGGGTCCGCTGGCATATCCACCCACCCCGATGGCCACATCAGGCTTAAAGGTTTTAAGAATGCCGGAGGCTTTAAAGAGGCTGATAATCAATTTGTAAAGCACAACAAAGTTTCTTAAGGCCAGCTTTCGCTGTAACCCTTCCACAGGCAGGCCGATAATTGGGAAACCTGCTGCCGGTATCTTCTCCATTTCCATCCTGCCGAGGGCCCCGACAAAAAGAATACTGGCCGCGGGATCTCTTTTCTTAATCTCATGGGCAATCGACAGGGCAGGGAAAATATGTCCCCCTGTTCCTCCGCCGCTAATGATAAACTTCCGGTTCATGATTCTCATGTGGTTCTTCAACAAGTTTTTCAGCAGCTTCCTGCTGGTTTTTAATGCCCCTGCTTACACTTTGAATGATGCCCAGCGCCACACAGGTGAACAACAGGGAAGAGCCTCCCATGCTTATCATGGGTAGCGGCTGGCCGGTTACCGGCAACAGATCTACCACCACGGCCATGTTGATGATGGCCTGGAACGTGATCATCACCGCCAGGCCGATAGCCAGAAAGGCAGGGAAGGTTCGGGAACTCTTTCGAACCAGCACAGCTGCCCTGAAGAGCAGGTACAGATAAAGGGCAAGGACAATAGCCCCGCCGACCAGTCCGTATTCCTCAATGATTATGGCATAAATGAAATCAGAGTAGGGATGTGGCAGAAAATTCCTTTGAATGCTTTTCCCGGGTCTCAGGTTCACGAGCCCTCCGCTGACAATGGCAATTTTAGCCTGGCTCACCTGGTAACTGTCTTCCTCTCCTTTGCCGGCGAAATTTTCTATTCGGTTTTTCCAGGTCCCGATGCGGCCTTCCCAGTTGGCCGAAAGTGCGATGGCTATAAAAGCACCCAGCAGCACCACGATGATGCCGACCATACCGAACAGGTATTTCAGGTTGACCCTTCCGATGAACATGAGGATAAAGGCTGTGGCAAAGATCAGCATGGCGGTGGAAAGGTTTGCAGGCAGCACCAGCAGGCAGACCAGGAGCAACGGGGCCATCAAGGGACGGAAAGCCCCTTTGAAATCCTTGATCTGGTCCTGTTTCTTTGAAAGAATGCGGGCTGTGTACATCACGATGGCCAGCTTGGCAATATCAGAAGTCTGAAAGGTTAAGCTGAGCCCCGGGACACTAAGCCATCGGGCAGCCTGGTTGCGTGTCACGCCATAAACAAGGGTTACCAGGAGCAGCGGTATGGCGATTACCAACAAGAGCTGGGAAATCCTGGAGAAGTATTTATAGGGTATCAGGTGGGTCACGTAGGTGATCACAATACCCATAGCCAGTATGGTGGCGTGTTTCAGAATGTAATAACTGGTATTTCCTCCCTGGAACCTGTAAGCCAGCGATCCGGTTGAACTGTATACGGCAAGCAGGGAGAACACCGAAAGCAGAAGAATCACTGCCCAGATCACGGGATCGCCTTTGAAGTATTTTTTGAGTGCAGTAGGCATTGTTGGGTTTAATCGTTGTGATTGTTGTGATTGTTGTGATTGCTGTGATTGTTGTGATTGTTGTGATTGTTGTGATTGTTGTGGTTGTTGTGAGAACCATCATAACCCACAACCACCACAACCATCACAACTTTCCTTTTCCTTAATTCCGTTTTCATAATTCCCGCACATAATTTTTAAACTGTCTTCCCCTGTCCTCATAATTTTCAAACAGGTCAAAGCTGGCACAGGCCGGGGACAGCAATACCGTATCGTCTTTCTTTCCCAGTCTGTAAGCCGCCTGTACGGCTTCTTTCATCGACCTGGTATCCATAATCACGGGTATGACCCCATCAAATGCCTTGTGCAGCTTTGAATTGTCGACGCCCAGACAAACCAGGGCTTTGACCTTTTGCTTCACGAGGTCCGTCAGCTCGGAATAGTCGTTTCCTTTATCGGTTCCGCCGGCAATCCAAACTACAGGTGCGGTCATGCTTTCCAGGGCATACCAGGTGGAATTCACATTGGTGGCCTTGGAGTCGTTAATAAAATCAATGCCATGCACCTTGATGAATCTTTCAAGCCGGTGCTCTACACCGGCAAAATCCATCAGGCTATCCCGGATAATGGGTTTTCTGATCTTCAGCACGCTCCCGGCAATGCCTGCCGCCATGGAGTTGTAAGTGTTGTGTCTGCCTTTGAGGGCCAGTTCGGCCAGCGACATTTCAAACAGATCATCATCCACCTCGATCTTCATGGTATTTCCTTCGATGTAGGCACCCTGCTGCCGTGTTTCCTTCAGGGTAAAACCGAGCTGTTTGGCTTTTGTAACAATTCGCTCCAACTCCCGGATGGTGATCTCATCATCGGAACAATACACGAAGAAATCATCTTCCCCCAGGTTCTGACTGATCCGGAACTTGGAGTTCACATAATTCTGCAGATCATAATCATACCGGTCCAGATGATCTGGCGTAATGTTGAGGAGAATGGCAATGTCAGCCTTGAATTCAAACATGCCGTCGAGCTGAAAGCTGCTCAGTTCGATCACATAATATTCGTAGTTTTCGCAAGCCACCTGCATAGCAAAGCTTTTTCCGATATTTCCGGCGAGACCGGCATTTAAGCCTGCCTTGCGCATCATATGATGGATCAGGGTGGTGGTTGTGGTTTTTCCGTTACTGCCGGTGATGCAGATTTTTTTTGCCTGGGTGTATCGTCCCGCAAATTCGATTTCCGAGATGATCCGGATCCCCTTTTTACGTATGGCGATCACAATATCTGATTTTTCAGATATTCCAGGACTTTTGATCACTTCATCAGCGTTGAGGATATGCCTTTCCGTATGCCTGCCCTCTTCCCAGTCGATTTCGTAGTTGTAGAGTATTTCTTTGTAAGTGTCCTTTATTTTGCCTGAATCGGAGACAAAAATGTCAAAGCCTTGTTTCTTTGCGAGAACAGCCGCTCCGGTTCCGCTCTCTCCTGCTCCAAGCACTACAATTCGTCGATCCATATTTATCGGATTTTAAGAGTAACAATGGTTATGATGGCCAAAAGAATCCCAATGATCCAGAACCGGGTCACAATCTTCGGCTCCGCATAATTGAGTTTTTGAAAGTGATGATGCAGGGGCGACATGAGCAGGATCCTCCTGCCTTCGCCGAATCGCAAGCGCGTATATTTGAACCAGCTTACCTGGATGACTACGGAAAAGCTTTCTGCAACAAAGATGCCGCAGAGGATGGGGATGAGCAGCTCTTTACGGATCAGTATGGCAAATACGGCGATGATACCCCCGATGGACAGACTTCCGGTATCGCCCATAAAAACCTGGGCCGGATAGGAATTATACCATAAGAATCCGACCAGGGCCCCGATGAAGGCAGCAATATACACCACCAATTCTCCGGTACTGGGCAGGAACATGATGTTGAGATAATCCGAAATTATAGAATTGCCGGATACATAGGCCAGGAGGCCAAGGGTAACGCCTATAATGGCCGATGTGCCTGCCGCAAGTCCATCCAGTCCATCGGTGAGATTGGTACCGTTGGAAACAAAGGTGATGATAAAGATAACGGCCAGGATAACCACAACCCATGCCCACTGACTGGCCTTTTCGCCCATGAACCAGACCAACATGGCATAATCAAACTCGTTGTTTTTAAAAAAAGGTACGTTCACTTTAGTCGACTTAACTTCCCGGGTCACATAACTGATGACCGACTTTTCATTTTTTGCCCCTTTTTCAACCTGTGTCATAGGGACTCCGTGCTGGTCGAGAACCTTTTCCCGGGCAACAATGTCATTGCTGAAATGAAGCGTGAGTCCTACAACGATCCCGGCGATCACCTGGGCAACGATCTTGAATGTTCCGCGCAGGCCCTGTTTATTTTTTTTGAATACCTTGATATAATCATCCACAAAACCGATAAAGCCCAGCCAGATGGTGATAAAAAGCATCAGCTGTACATACACGTTCTTAAGATCGGCAAACAGGAGGACGGGCACCAGGATGGAGGTCAGTATGATCAGTCCGCCCATGGTGGGGGTACCCTTCTTCTGCAGTTGTCCTTCGAGACCCAGGTCGCGGATGGTTTCCCCAATCTGGGCCTTCCGGAGTATGCGTATGATCTTCTTTCCGTAAATGGTTGAAATCACCAGGGAAGTAAGGATGGCCATGGCCGACCGGAAAGAAATATAATTGAATAGTCCTGCGCCGGGGAAATCAAACTTTTCCAGATATCCGAATAAATAGTAAAGCATAGGCTGAAGTTTAGGGTTGCTTAGCATTTGATTCAAACAGGGAAGCTATCACCTCGCTATCGCTGAAGTGATGTTTTACCCCCTGGATTTCCTGGTAGGTCTCATGACCTTTTCCGGCGATCAATATGATGTCACCCGGGCGGGCCAGCATGCAGGCTGTCTTTATGGCCTCACGACGGTCGGGCTGGATAATGGTCTTGTCAAGCAGGGGACCGTCCAGTCCCGCTTTCATATCACTGATAATGTCAAGTGGATCTTCATTGCGGGGATTATCAGCTGTGAGAATGAGTCTTTCACTCAAACCGGCAGCCACCCTGGCCATGGCCGGACGTTTTGTCTTGTCCCGGTTCCCGCCAGCACCAATAACTGTGATGACCTGTTCCTTGCCCTTACGGATCTGATCAATGGTCTTAAGCACGTTCACGAGCGCATCGGGTGTGTGAGCATAATCGATAATGGCGGTAATACCTTTGGAGGAGCGCAGGTACTGGAACCGTCCTTCCACGGTCTCCAGGGTGCTGATGATCCTGAGCACCTCGTCCCTATCCTGGCCGAGCAAGAGGGCGCAGGCGTAAACCGCCAGCAGGTTGCTGGCATTGAATTCCCCGATAAACCGGGTCCATAGCTCCGTGTTGTCGACATTCAGCAGCATACCACTGACCTGGCTCTCCAGGATCCTGCCCTTGAAATCGGCCATCGACCGGATACCAAAATACGAAACCCTTGATTTTGTGTTCTGAACCATGATACGGCCATTCCGGTCATCAGCGTTGATAAGGGAGAAGCTTTCTGCAGGCATGTTATCGAAAAACAGTTTCTTGGCTTTTATATATTCTTCAAAGGTCTTGTGATAATCGAGGTGATCGTGGGTAATGTTGGAGAAAAGGCCTCCTGCGAAGTGAAGACCGGCAACCCGTTCCTGTACCAGGGCATGCGAGCTGACTTCCATGAAAACATACTCGCAACCTGCTTCTGCCATGTCCTTCATAATGCGGTTGAGCTGAACAGGGTCGGGAGTGGTATGGGTGGCTTCAATGGTTTTATCTCCAATGTAATTGCGGATGGTGGTGAAACAGCCTGACTTATAGCCCAGGCCGGTGAACAGGCGGTGCAATAGCGTTACAGTGGTTGTCTTCCCGTTGGTGCCTGTTATGCCAACGAGCTTGAATTTTCCGGAAGGATGATCATAGAAAGCGGAGGCCAGCTTTGAGAGTGCGTTGGCGCTATTCTTCACCTGAATATAGGTAACATGCGGGTAAACCTGAGCCGGCCATTGTTCGCAAACCACACCCACAGCTCCGGCTCCGATCGCCTGTTCGATGTAATCGTGACCGTCTGACTGGGTTCCTTTTACTGCAACAAACAGAACTCCAGGCTTTACCGCCCGAGAATCAAAGGTTAATCCTGTCAGATGCCGGCTGGTGTGGCCCTGAACCTGCAACACTGAAATGCTTTTTAATATGGAGGCCAGCTTTACCATCATGTTTTATAAAAAGCTCATTTCAAGGGTTACCAAATCGCCTTTGCTGACGCGGGTCCCGGGTGGTATGGATTGCTGCCGCACACTGCCTCGCCCCAGTAGCCGGACCCGCAGGCCCGCGGTTTCAAGCAGGTAAACAGCATCTTTTGCTCCCATAGAAACTACGTTGGGGACCAGTCCGGTGATGATATTCCGGCTGCTGAATCCCACAGCTTCCTCCTTCTTTTCTGTGCTGACCCATTCTGAACGTATATGGCTGTTCTCGACGGGAATATCCAGTGTCCTCAGCACCTGCCTGATCTCATTGCGGTTCCCTGTTTTTGAATAGGGAAGATCCAGGGGAACATCCTTACTGGCAGTCACCACCGGGTGCATGTCAATAGAGGTAGCAAATACCTTTCGGGCAATCTCGAGAAAAACGGGGCCTGCCACCATATTGCCGTAGTACACATTTTTTGACGGGGAGTTTACCACCACAATGCATGAATACTGCGGATCATCAGCAGGGAAGTACCCTACAAAGGAAGCCTGGTAACTGACTTCCGATGACGATTTATAACCGTATTTTTTATTGTAGATCTGGTTGGTCCCGGTCTTTCCGGCAATCTTGATCAGGGGATTGTTCAGGTTTTTTGCCGTTCCGCTTTCAACCACCCCTTCGAGCATCCTTTTTACTTTGCGCAGGGTGGAACGGGAACATATGGTCGACTGGAGCACTTCCGTATTGTTTTTTCTGACCAGTTTCCCGTGATAGCGTATTTCTTTAACGAAGCGGGGTTTTACCATCTTGCCGTTGTTGGCAATCGCGTTGTAGAAGGTCAGGGTCTGGAGCGGCGTGATCATTACTTCGTATCCGTGTGCTATCATGGCCAGGGAAATGCCCGACCAGTATTTGTCGCCCGGATACCGGATCACCGGTTTGCCTTCACCCTTAATTTCAATACCCAGCTTCTCATTCAGACGCATGGCATACAACCGGTCTATGAGATCGCCGGGTTTCTTTTTATAAGCTCCGGTAATGATTTTCGCCATGCCGACATTGGAGGAATATTCAAAGACCTGCTCCACCGTTATCCTGCCGTATCCCCCATGTTCATGATGATCATCCAGGATGGTTTTATCATAATACTGGTAAGTTCCGTCCCCTGTATCAATGGTATCTTCCAGATCAACCACCCCGTCCTCGAGCGCGGCGATCAGAACAGGCAGCTTAAAGGTAGAGCCTGGCTCGGTGCTTTCCCCGATGGCATAATTCTGCACTTCGCGATAATTGCCATATTCATCCCTGCCCAGGTTCACCATGGCTTTCACATCGCCGGTTTTCACCTCCATCACTACGGCAGTGCCATATTGTGCTCCCTGTGAAACAAGTTGCTGCATAAGGGCTTTCTGGGCCACATCCTGGAGGTTCACATCCAGGGTGGTGATGACGTCACGGCCGTCTTTGGGTTCAATTTCATTCCTGTCGTTCATGGGCATCCAGGCATCCCCGGTAAGACGCTGCATCAGCCTGACGCCCTGAATGCCCGCCAGCTGGTCGTTATAAGCACCTTCAATACCCACCACATTGCCGTTGATATCCTTGGAGGTATATCCGATCAACCGGCCGGCCAGATTCTGCTGCGGCCTTACCCTTCGGTTCTCCTGCATATAGATCAGTCCGCCCTTGTATCTTCCCAGTCGGAATATGGGGAATTCTTTCAGTTGCTTCAATTGGATATAATTGACCCCGCTTTTTACCAGATGATAACGCTTTCCCTGGCTGCGGGCATCAACCAGACTTTGTTTGTAGGCTTGCCTGGATTTGTCGCCAAATAACCTCGAAAGGCAAAGCGCCAGGGAATCAATTCCTTTATTGAATACCTTGTTGGTAAGGTTTTCACACCTGGCGTCAAAATAGACCTCGTAATAGGGCACTGAACTGGCCAGCAGCCTGCCGTCGGCGGCATAGATGCTTCCACGGTCAGCCGGAATGTTCATGGTCTTCAGCGCAAAGATGTTGGCTTTATCTGTCCATTCTTTTTTTTCAAATACCTGCAGGTAAAAGATCCTGCCGATGATCAGCAGGCCAAACAGCAGAAATATGATGTATACGATGCCTACTCTCCACAATATGTCCTTTTTGACTGACATGTATCAATTTATCTTTTAAGTTTTTTTGGCGGTTCCAGGGACTCTTTCAGACCCAGGCCCTTTGATTCCACCAGGGCTGCAACTTCCGATGGCCTGCTGATATTCATCAATTCCGATGTAATGGTGATTTGTTCAGAGCGAAGATTATCCACTTCGATTTTCAGATCATTGATCTGGCGTACCATCTTTTCAGCATGAAAACGATTTCCTATATAGATTACTCCGAGGAAGGTGAGGAACAGGACGAAGGGCAACTGGCGGACCATGTTCTCCCTGACCAGGAATGTACCGTCTATGAGTTCCTTTACCCGTATTTTACGCTGTGTTTCATCAGGGGCAGGCGCTGTGTCCTGACTTTGCTTTTCCGCTGAAGGTTGCGGGCTTTCGAATCCCTCTTCCGTCAAATCTATATGTTGCTGGTTTTGCTGCATGGCTCTATTTCTTTTCTGCAATTCTCAACCGGGCACTTCTGGCCCTCGGGTTATCAAGAATCTCTTTTTCCCCGGCCATTACTGGTTTCCGGGTGATCTGCCTGAAGGGTTCAGGACTGTGCCCGAAAACATCCTTAGCCGGTTGTTCGGTGCTATTTCCCCACCGCATGAAGTTTTTTACCAGTCTGTCCTCAAGTGAATGATAGCTGATGATGACCAGCCGGCCGACCGGGTTGAGCATTTCAGCCGCACCGGAAAGCAGATCGTTCAGGTTTTCGAGTTCACGGTTGACCTCAATCCGGATGGCCTGGAAGACTTTTGACAGGAACTGGTTTTCGGCATGTTTCGGCATCAAGGGTTCCAGACAACGGATCAATTGTGTGGTGGTCATCAATCGTTCCCTGGAGCGGAATTGCTCAATGGCTGCGGACAAACGGTGCGCGTGCGGCAACTCCCCGTATTCCCTGAACAGGCCGGCCAGCCTGTCGGGCTCATATTCGTTGATGATCATCTCGGCAGTAAGGCCTCCACGCTGGTTCATGCGCATGTCCAGGGCTGCCTCGGAACGATAGGTAAACCCTCTGCCGGGTGTGTCAAAATGATGGGAGGAAACCCCCAGATCAGCAATCAGGCCATCAATACCCTTTACCCCATGATATTTCAGGTAGTTCTTTAAAAACCGGAAATTACCCTGTATGAAAAAGAACTTCTTATCCTCCGGAAGGTTTCCGGCCGCGTCCCCGTCCTGGTCAAATGCAAACAACCTGCCGCTGCCCAGTCTTTTCAGTATTTCGACGGAATGTCCACCGCCGCCATAGGTGACGTCAACATAAGTTCCATCGGGGGAAATGTTCAGCCCCTCAACACTTTCTTTTAAAAGTACCGGTATATGGTAGACGCTCATTCACCCGCGCTTTTATTTGAGATTTCACCCCCTTTGTTCAGGTTTCCCATGATCTTTTCCGCCAGCCGGGCTATGTTATCACCGCCGCTTTCAATGCTTTCGTAAGCCTGCCTGGACCAGATCTCAATCCTGTCTAAATGGCCTGCCATTACTATTTCCCGGTCAGCCCCGATTTCCTCCAGCAATCTCCGGGGAATCAGCAGCCTGTTGCTGGAATCGAGCATGACATCTGCCGTGCCTTTGAAAAAACCGCGAAGAAACTGGTTGTGCTCCCGGTTATAAGGATTCGTGTTCTGCCGCAGGATCTGGGTCTGCCTTTCCCATTCCACCATGGGATATAAAACCAGGCATGATTCAAAGATATCCTTCTTCAGCACAAATTTCTCCTGCATGCTGCTGGCCATCTGCTTGATAAAAGCAGCGGGCAGAAGCACACGGCCCTTTTCATCGAGCCTGCAGGAATAATCGCCAGTGAAGGTCAGCATGTTGGGTTTTTCCATATGGAATGTAAAAGTAATACAATTATTCCCACTTTATTCCACATTCACCCATTTTTTCCCACTTTGTTAATAACTTTTCCGGGATGGTGTTATCCGTGATAAATAACAACATTGGAAAGTCGGCCCCTCCATTCGCCGGCATTGATAATAAATCATTAACTTACAGGCATGAAAGTGCTGGTAACCGGGGCAAATGGTTTCCTGGCATCAAATGTTGTCAGGGAGCTTAACAGTCATGGAGTTGATGTACGCGCGCTGGTCAGGCCTGCAGCAGATTTGCGTTCTTTATCAGGAACGGTTTGCGAGCTGTTTTACGGGCAAATAACGAATCTGTCGGATGCTGTTAAGGCAGCCAGGGATTGTGATGCAGTTGTTCATGCAGCGGCTGAAACTTCACAGTCTTATAAAGGGTACCAACCCTATGGCCTGGTTAACGTGACCGGGACCCTGAATATGCTCGAAGCTTCGTGCAGAAGCCATACTAAGAAGTTCATCTTTGTCAGCACGGCCAATGCTTTCGGATATGGCACAAAAGAATGTCCTGGAAACGAGGATATACCTGCCAGGGTTCCCTTTACTTTATCGGGTTATGCTATAAGTAAAATGAAAGCCCAGGATCTCGTCCTGGAATATGCACGCGACGGAAGGCTGGATGCAACCGTGGTGAATCCAACTTTCATGATTGGTGCCTATGACAGTAAACCGAGCTCCGGTAAAATCATTACCATGATGTACGGAAAGAAAATTGTACCGGTTCCACCTGGCGGGAAAAATTTCATACACGTGGCTGATGTTGCCAGGGGCATCTATCAGGCCATTGATAAGGGGAAATCCGGGACCTGTTACCTCCTGGCGAATGAAAATCTTACCTATGCCGAATTCTTTTCGAAGGTCAGCCGTGTGTCAGGCAAATCCTTTTACAGCATCGGATTATCTGCCGGGATCATGGCCTTTTTGGGAATGGCAGGTGAGGTGACTAGACTTTTTAAGGGTAAATCAGACTTAAATCTGTTGAACGCCAGACTCCTTTGTGTAGGTAATTATTACAGCAGCGCCAAAGCGGTTAAAGATCTTGGTTTACCACAAACATCCGTGGATCAGGCAATAGCTGATGCTCTCGAATGGTTTGGCAGCATGGGCTATCTCAGGATAAAAGGTCAGATAAAGTGAACGGCGATTTAACTGGGTAATCGTGCGGAATGTGTAATTTTGAGGTTGCTTTTTTTAATAGTTTTAATTATGTCAGAACAAGCTATGCGGGAACGAACAAGACCTGTTAATATTAGAAAGGTTTTTTATGATAAAAATCCGCGCCTGGCAAAGATCCTGCCTGGTTTCGTATACAAGTACCTTGAAAAAATAGCACATCAGCGCGATATCAATGAATTTCTGGAGAAGCATGGCGATAAATACGGTCTGGATTTTGCACGTGCTGCCATCCGGGATTTTAATATAACCCTGACGGTTGTTGGTGAGGCGAACATTCCAGCATCCGGTCGTTTTATTTTTGCCTGCAATCATCCGCTGGGAGGATTCGACGGTATTTGCCTGATGGATCTGATGAGCCGGTATTTTAGTGATTATAAATTTTTATCCAATGATATTCTCATGAATATTATCAACCTGCATCCCTTGTTTATTCCGATCAACAAGCATGGCAGGCAGGCTGAGGAATCAGCCAGCAAACTACATGAGGCCTACCTGTCCGATACACAGATTGTTACTTTCCCGTCGGGTTTGGTATCCCGGTATATCAACGGGCAGGTCATGGATCTGGAATGGAAGAAAAACTTTATTGCCAAAGCAGTTCATTATAAGCGCGATGTCATTCCGGTACATTTCACTGGCAGAAACTCAGCTTTCTTTTACGGCCTTTACAGGACCAGGATGATGCTGGGCATAAAAGCCAATCTTGAAATGTTTTACCTGGTTGATGAAACCTTCAAACATCGCAACGATCATCTTACGGTTACCTTTGGCAAACCGATCCCATATACTACCTTCGACCATTCGAAAACACCTGTTCAATGGGCCAAATGGGTGAAGGAACAGGTGTATGGATTAGCGGGAGTGACGGAGGTACCTTTGTAAAAAGGGACAAGGGACAAGGGACAAGGGACGAGGGACAAGGCTTTCGGTATTCGGTATAACCGAATACCGAATACCAGTAATACAATATTATTTGAAAAGTACAATAGTCTCATCCTGCATGAGGACCCACAAGGAATATACGCCCTTAAGGGTTCCCAGGGGAAAATTCAGACAGCCCAAAGCGGCGACTACCAGTACAATTACCCGGGCCCATTTCTGGTAACTCAGCAGACCGATCCCTCCAATCAGTCCCAGTAGTGAAACCAGTATAATAATAGTAGGTAAAAAGGCACCCAGGAATCTTAGGACCGTTATGGCCACCTCCACATCATCGACAAAGGATCCTGCGAATGAAAAGACAAAGAAAACGATCATGGCGGCCAGGATGCCCATGGTGCTGAAACCGATCTGCAGCGCAGCCACCAGTGTAACGTGTTTTTTCATGTTTGATTCTTGCATGTTCTTTTTTTCAGAAAGTTAGTGTTTTTTTCATCATGACAAGGTATGTCTATACAATTTAAGGTTTTGTATATTTTTATGGGTGTAGGGTAAACTAATTGGTTACTTTTGTTGTTTGAAAACGGATTCACCCGCCAGAACCATCCTTTAAAATACGCAATTATGTCAAATCGAAAGTTGAGAATTGTTATTACCATTTTGATCGTTGTTTTATTGGCTGTCATGATCTTTTACCCCAAGGTCATACCCTTGCTAAAATCAGGCAGCGGGAGTGGAACGGCTGAGGGCAGGCAAATGCCTGGCGGTCCGGGAGGCGGACAACAGATCCTGAACGTCACCGGTTTTTTAATATCTCCGGCTCAGATGAACGAAATGATTAACAGTTCCGGAACCATCCTGCCCGATGAAGAGGTAGAGCTTTCCTTCGAAACTTCAGGTAAAATTGTGGCGATATATTTTATAGAAGGGACCCGTGTAAAAAAAGGGGACCTGCTGGCTAAAATCAACGACCGCCCATTGCAGGCACAGCTGCTCAAATTGCAGGCCCAGAAAAAGCTCGCCGAGGAAAAGGAATTTCGCCAGAGAAGCCTGCTGGAAAAGGATGCCATCAGTCGCGAAAGTTATGACCAGATTGCCACCGAGCTGCAGGAACTCGAAGCCGATATCCTGCTGGTGCAGGCCAGAATTGCTGAAACCGAACTCAGGGCGCCCTTTGACGGGATCATTGGATTACGGCTGCTCAGTGAAGGAAGTTATACCTCACCCTCCACAAAGATCGTACGGCTTGTTAAAATTAGCCCGCTGAAGATCGAATTTTCTGTACCCGAAAGATATGCCGGCGAGATCAGGCCGGGATTTCCGATAGAGTTCCGGATCGATGGAAACAACAATGTTTTCAAAGCTTCTGTTTATGCCGTTGAGCCTAAGGTGGATATCAACACCAGGACCATTGGCGTACGGGCACTGTATCCCAACACCCGGGAAGAACTCAAGCCTGGACGTTTTGCCAGCATCAGCATGCGGCTTACCCAGATTGACAATACCATTGCCATCCCTACGGAAGCTGTGATACCTGAAATGGAGGGGGAAAAGGTTTTTATTTTAAAATCTGGAAAAGCCTTTCCTGTAAAAGTGACCATCGGACTGAGAACGGCTGCTTTAATCCAGATCCAGGAAGGCCTTAAGTTCGGCGACACCCTGCTTACCTCAGGTATTCTCCAGCTCCGGCAGGATCTGCCCGTAGTGTTGGATACCCTGGTTAAACAATAATATAATTATTCATTAATCATGAGCCTATCTTCTACCAGTATAAACCGACCGGTGCTGACCACCGTTTTCTCGCTGGTCATTGTCCTTTTTGGGTTCATCGGTTTGACCTACCTGGGTATCCGGGAGTTTCCGAGTGTGGATCCCGCCATAATAACCGTGAGCACTACCTACCCGGGAGCCAATTCCGACGTGATTGAAACCCAGATCACCGAACCGCTCGAACAGTCGATTAACGGAATACCCGGTATCAGGACGCTCACCAGCGTGAGCCGTCAGGGAAACAGCAACATAACTGTTGAATTTGAACTGAGTGTGGACCTTGAAACTGCCGCCAATGATGTGAGGGACAAAGTATCCCAGGCGCAGCGGCTGCTTCCGAGAGATGTGGATCCTCCCACCGTGGCCAAGGCCGATGCCGATGCAAATCCCATCATCATGTTAGCCGTTAAGAGCACAAAAAGGTCGTTGCTGGAGCTTTCCGAACTGGCCGAACTGACTTTCAAGGAACAGCTGCAGACCATCCCGGGGGTCAGTGCTGTAGGGATCTGGGGGCAGAAACGTTATGCCATGCGTTTGTGGCTCGATCCGGCCAAACTGGCCGGATACGGCATGACGCCGCTGGATGTGAGAAATGCCATCGGCCGTGAGAATGTTGAGCTGCCTTCAGGAAGCGTAGAAGGGAATACCACGGAACTGACCATCAGAACACTCGGTTTGATGACCACACCGGCTGAATTCAATAACCTGATCATCAAACAGTCGGGTGACCAGGTAGTCAGGGTCAGTGATATCGGCCGTGCAGAGCTTGGTCCGGAAGATATCCGGGGCATTATGAAAATGAACGAGGTGCCCATGGTGGCGACGGTCATCATTCCCCAACCGGGTGCCAACCATATTGAAATTGTTGACGAGGTATACCGGAGGCTGGAATTCATGAAAAAAGACCTGCCCAATGACATCCAGGTAGAGATTGGTTTTGATAATACCGAGTATATCCGTTCCTCGATCAGGGAGGTGGCTGATACGATCCTGATCGCCTTTCTGCTGGTGGTGGTCATTATTTATTTCTTTTTGCGTGACTGGCGCACCACACTCATTCCGATCATTGTCATACCCGTTTCACTGATCGGAGCTTTCTTTATCATGTATGTCGCAGGGTTTACCATCAATGTGCTTACCCTGCTGGCCATCGTGCTGGCCATCGGTCTGGTGGTGGATGATGCGATTGTGATGATGGAAAACATCTATGTCAAAATTGAGGGCGGCATGGACCCGCTGGAGGCAGGCCTTAAGGGATCGAACGAGATATTCTTCGCCATTGTGGCCACCACCATCACCCTGGTCGCCGTATTCTTCCCGATCGTGTTCCTGCAGGGTATGACGGGTCGCTTGTTTCGGGAGTTCAGTATTGTTCTGGCAGGCGCGGTTGCCATCTCTGCCTTTGTGGCCCTTACGCTTACTCCAATGCTGTCAACCAAGATGCTGAAGCCACACAGTAAACACAGCTGGATCTTCAGGGTCACTGAGAACTTCTTTATCAATCTGAACAACGGGTACAAGGATTCACTCAATAGTTTCCTCAACCGAAAATATTTATCCTGGATCATCCTGGCATCTGCGGCCATTCTGATCGTTGTGCTCTGGATCACCAGGCCGGCTGAAATGGCGCCCCTGGAAGACCGTTCGCAATTCACTGTCAACACCACCATGCCTGAGGGTTCTACTTATGAATATACGCTGGGCTATGTGGAGGATATGGGGAAAACTGTTGCAAAAGCGGTGCCCGAATCCAAAAGCATTATGATCATGGTGCGCAGCGGTATGGGATTTGTACGCGTTGTGCTCACCGAGCCATCGGAACGCGAAAGATCACAGCAGGAAATTGCCACTATGGTTGGTGCCATCACCCGCAAGAAGACCAAGGCCCGGGCCAGTGTGATACAGCAATCCACTTTTGGCGGACGACGGGCAGGATTACCGGTTCAATATGTACTCCAGGCACAGAGTATCGAAAAACTGCGTGAAGTGTTGCCGGCTTTTATGGCCGAGGTACAGGCCAATCCGATGTTCCAGATGGCTGATGTTAACCTGAAGTTTACCAAACCCGAGATCAAGATCAATATTAACCGCGATAAGGCGAATCTTCTGGGAGTATCCACCCAGAATATCGGACAAACACTCCAGCTGGCCCTCAGCGGCCAGCGTTTCGGGTATTTTTTCATGAATGGAAAACAGTATCAGATCCTGGGTGAATTGGCCCGGGAAGACAGGAATACGCCGCTGAACCTTAAATCGCTTTATGTCAGGAATAACAGCGGGGAGATGATCCAGTTTGATAACCTGGTCTCCCTGGATGAAAGTACGGCTCCACCCCAGTTATTCCGGTATAACCGGTTTGTCTCGGCAACGGTATCCGCCGGGTTGGCTGAGGGCAGGACCATCAGCGAGGGACTGGATGAGATGGACAGGATCGCTAAAAAAGTGCTGGATGAAACATTCAGAACTGCCCTCGCCGGTGACTCGAAGGATTTTATGGAAAGCTCCTCCAGCCTGATGTTTGCGTTCCTTTTGGCGTTGGTGCTGATTTTCCTGGTGCTGGCCGCCCAGTTTGAAAGCTTCAAGGATCCGATCACCGTTATGATGACCGTGCCGCTGGCGCTTACAGGAGCGCTGCTTTTCATGTGGTACTTCAACATTACTATGAACATCTTCAGCCAGATCGGCATTATTATGCTGATCGGGCTGGTATCTAAAAACGGGATTCTGATCGTGGAATTTGCGAACCAGCGCAAGGCAGCAGGTTTTTCCAGGGCCGAAGCCATCCGGTATGCTGCTGCGGCGCGGTTCAGGCCAATTTTAATGACGAGCCTCGCTACCATATTCGGTATCCTGCCCCTGGCACTTGGGCTGGGAGAAGGAGCCCAGAGTCGTGTTGCCATGGGGGTGGCCGTGGTTGGCGGAATGACGCTTTCGACATTTCTAACCCTTTACGTGGTGCCGTCAATCTACCTGTTTATCTCCAGTGAAACAAAAAACATCAATAATGAGAAGTAGAAACCTATTCCTGTTACTGATTGCCTCATACTGCCTGATTCCCTTGCACTCACAGGAGATTTACGATCTCGACCGGTGCATCGCCATCGGACTGGAACGTAATTTCTCCATACTCATCGCGCGGACAAGCCAGGAGATTTCCGACAACAATCTTTCCATCGGTAATGCAGGTTTTCTCCCGTCACTCGATGTTACGAGCCGGTACGGCGGTACCCTCAATACCACTACCCAGGTGCCGGACTCCGGAAAGAAGATAGTTACAAAAGATATCTCCAATACTTCCGGCAATGCCTCGGTCAACCTGGGCTGGACTATTTTCCAGGGATTCAGTGCGCATACCTCCTACAAAAAGCTTAACGAACTGAAACTTGTAGGGGAACTCAACACCCAGATGGCTGTGGAGGATTTTATTGCCGGTATTGCCGCAGCCTATTATTATTATATGCAGCAGCAACGCCTTTACAATAACCTGGCCTACGCGGTCTCGCTGTCTCGGGAACGTGTCAGGATTGATGCGGAGCGCTATCTGCTCGGGGCTTCCTCCAAATTGCAGCTTTTGCAGTCTCAGGTGTACCTGAATTCAGACAGTTCAAGGTTTGCCAGGCAGAATGAGGTATTGCGGTCATCGGAAATCAGACTGAGCGAACTGATGGCACTGGAAGACCTGAGTGCAAGCATCCGGCTGAAAGACTCCATGATCCTGATCAATGCCGGCTTAAATTATGACTCTCTCTTCATGGAAATGGAAAAATCAAATACCAGCCTGCAGATAGCCCGCAGGAATCAAACCATTTCGGAGTATGATTACAGGCTTATTTCGGCCAGGACCTATCCTTACCTCAATTTCTCCTCGGGCTATGGTTATTCATGGAGTACTTTTGAATATGGAGCGAATAAGAATCAGCAGATTCTGGGGGCCAGTTACGGACTTACGCTGGGCGTGGATATTTTTGACGGTTTCAACCAGAGAAGAGAAAAGGCCAATGCCCGGCTGGAGATCATGAACAAGGAATACAAGTATCAGCAGGTGGAACAACAGGTAAAAGCCGATCTGATCAACATTTATTATGCCTACCGGAACAATCTCCTGCTGTTGAAACTGGAAGAACAGAACCTGGAAACTGCAAAGGAGAATCTTGAAATAGCATTGGAACGATACAAACTGGGGAGTTTATCAGGACTTGACCTCCGGGAGGTTCAGCAAAGTCTTCTTGAAGCCGAGGAACGGCTATTGTCGGTTCAGTACCTGGCTAAAATCGCGGAAATCTCCCTGCTCCAGATTTCAGGAAGAATAACGGAGTATATGGCTAAAATATAGTTCCGAGGTCATTTCCTGGACTTGCAACTATACGAAGATTATCCGGAACAGCAAAAACAGCGAGCCGGAGAACAGGATGGTAACCGGCAGGGTGATCAGCCAGGCAATACCGATGGAGGTCACGGTTTTTTTCTGCAGGTTTGTCAAACCGCTTCCTGCCACCATGGATCCGGCAATACCTGAAGACAATACATGTGTGGTGCTAACCGGCAGCCCCAGCCAGCTGGAAACGGAAATGGTGCTGGCGGCAATTAATTCAGCACTCGCGCCCTGGGCATAAGTAAGGTGTGTTTTTCCTATTTTTTCACCGATGGTCACAACAATTCGCTTCCAGCCCACCATAGTGCCCAACCCGAGTGAAATAGCGATTGCCAGAATTACCCACCATGGGGCATATTCGGTGTAGCTTTTCATTTCCTTCAACTGGACCCGGTAACCTGTTATCCACTTCTTACTGATAGATGGAACCGGATTTTCAGACACACGCTTTAATAAACTTTCTGACTTCTTAGATACCACCAGAATATCCCGGCGGGCATTCAGAATGTCCAGCCGGAGCATATCACTGAAGGATGCTATTCCGGTCAGGGAGGCATCCAGCGAATCAAGAGCCGGTGTAATGTTCCTGAAATGGGCCATGTCCTGCTGACTCAACTGCGTTGTGTCTACCTGTGCCAGCATGGATTGCATATTGCTGATACTGGAATGCAGGGCATCAGGCTTTCGGTTATGATCCAGGGCAAAACGGACCGGGACAATAGCAATCAGGATAATCATCAGCAATCCCACCCCTTTTTGCCCGTCATTCGAGCCATGTGAAAAACTGACGCTGGTGCAGGTTAAGATCAGGATGGATCGGAGCCACAGGGGCGGGGCCTTCTTGGCTGGGGGTTCCTTGAAGATCTTCTTATTCCTGACCACGCGCTGCAGGATGGACATCAGCAGCAAAGTCATCAGAAAACCGAACAGGGGAGAGATCAGCAGGGAAAGGCCAACATCCTTTACCTTACCCCAGTTAAGCGCGATATTATGACTGCCAGGAAGCAGCATATAAGCAATGCCCACACCGAAGATGGATCCCAGCAGCGTATGAGAACTTGAACAGGGAATACCCAGGTACCAGGTGCCTATATTCCACAAGATGGCCGTGAAAATCAGCGCCAGGATCATGGATATGTTATGGTATATGTTGGTGTCGGTTAGGGCTTCCAGAGGTAACAGGTTAATAATGCCAATGGCTACGGCAATTCCGCCGACGTTCACGCCGATGAAATTCCAGATTCCCGACCAGATTACCGCCACCCGGGGCTTCAGGGAATGCGTATAAATTACCGTGGCCACGGCATTGGCCGTATCGTGGAAACCGTTGATGAATTCGAAAGCAAGGGCAGCTAAAATGCAGAATAACAGGAGCAGGGTAATGGAGGGATCCAGTCCAAACATAGGAAAAGTATTACTTTCAACAAATATAAGATTGTAACCTGAATTTTGAAATGAAAATTGGCAGGAATTGATTTTATATTAGCAACAACCGCAACAGCAGGAAAAGCATCCCGGAAAACAGCATGGTTACTGGAATGGTGATGAGCCAGGCGATCCCTATGGAGGTGAGCGTCCTGGCCTGCAGGTTTTTAACACCGTTACCCGATACCATGGTGCCGGCAATGCCTGAAGATAAAACATGGGTGGTACTTACAGGCAATCCAAGATAGCTGGAAGCGGAGATTGTGCTTGCTGCGATCAGGTTGGCCGTTGCCCCCTGGGCATAGGTGAGATGACTCTTCCCGATTTTTTCACCAAGGGTGACCACAATTCTTTTCCATCCGATCATGGTTCCCAGTCCCAACGACAGCGAAATCAGGAGTATCACCCACCATGGCGCATATTCCGTATACGTTTTCACAGCACTCATATGCCTGGAGTATTTCTTCTTCCAGTCGGGTGTGATGCCATCACCTGCCTGATCCGCGAGCCGGTTCAGCATAATATCCGATTTCCTTGCTAAAACCAGGATATCCTTCCGGATTTTTCCACAAGCGATTTTTGAAAGCTGGCTGAAAGCGATAACTCCATCAAGCCGTCTGTTCAGGGAGTCAGTTTCTGCGAAGACTTCATTATAAGAGTGTGCTGCAGCGCTGTCAAGTTCACCAGGGTTCACCTGGGCAAGCAATCCACGCATGGATTCCGTTTCATTCTTTAAAGAAACCGGATTGCTCGAATGATCCAATGCAAAGCGGGCAGGAACTATGGCGATAAGGATAATCATCAGCAGACCGACACCTTTCTGTCCATCGTTGGAGCCATGGGAAAAACTCACGAAGGTGCTGGTGAGTATCAACAGGGAGCGGACCCAAGGGGGAGGGGCCTTTTTGGAAGGAGGTTCCTTAAACAGGGTTTTATTTTTAACGGTTTTCCTCAGCACATACATCAGCAGGATGGCCAGCGTAAATCCTATCACAGGCGAGATCAGCAGTGACAAACCTGCGTCTTTCACCTTTCCCCAGTTCAGCAAAACATCATGGTTGTTGGGAAGCAGCATGTAACCAACACTGACCCCGGCGATGGATCCGATCAGGGTATGGGAGCTGGAGCAGGGAATGCCCAGATACCAGGTTCCGATATTCCAGATAATGGCAGTGATGATGAGTGCCATAACCAGGGACAGGTTGTGATGAACATTGGTGTCGGTAAGCGCTTCAACAGGCAGCAGGTTGATGATGCCGATGGCCACGGCAATGCCGCCGACATTTACCCCGATGAAATTCCAGATGCCAGACCAGATGACGGCCATACCAGGTTTGAGAGAATGGGTGTAAATCACCGTGGCAACGGCATTGGCAGTATCGTGAAAGCCGTTGATGAATTCAAAAGCAAGGGCGGCAGTGATACAAAAGAAGAGCAGAAGGGTAAGGGAAGTGTCTAAACCAAACATAAAAGGATATTTCTCTTCACAAATTTAAAATTGTTAATTTTATTTCAGTAACTATTTACAGGTTTTGGTTTAAATAGCTTAATTTTCCGTTCTTATAGATAATATATCTGAGGTACCCTCAAAATCAACGGTGATGTATACAGATTTCGATAAAAAAATCTATGGCAAATCGCAGCTCCGGACAAAGATGCGCGGAGTCAGGAACTTTTTACTGGTACTGTTGGGATTATTCTTTATAACGGTCTCTTTCACCATCGTTCTGGATGTGAACGGTGCCATTGGCGAGGGAATGAAGAATATCCGCTATGGTTTTTTTGCCATGGGTTTGGTGTTAAGCGGAACGGCACTGCTGCTGGGATTACTGTTTAAGAGTAAAAAATAATCAACGGCTCAGTTAACTTCATCCGGACAAATTGATATAAGCAGGTCACAGGCAGCACGTACCGAACCAATAGGTTCACAGGTGAGGGTGAGTTTGTTGTTGCCTTCTTTCATCCTGAAACGTGCGGGTTGTTTCTGGACAAAGCCTAAAATATGGCTGAAAGTTTTGGATTTGTAAAAATCCGAATCAGGATTGGACACAAAATACCCGATCATTTTACTGTTTTTTAACACCAGTTTTTCAAAGCCCAGCCGGTTGGCCAGCCACCTGAGCCTGACCACTTCAAGCAGTTCGTGACTGGGAACAGGCGGCGGTCCGAACCTGTCAGTGAGTCCTGCTTTAAACCGTGTCAGATCCTCCTCCTGCTGTATTTGATCCAGTTCCCGGTAAAGGCTCATCCGCTCGGAAATGTTGGAGATGTATTCATCCGGGAAAAGGAGTTCCAGGTCTGTATCAATCTGGCAATCTTCCACATAAACCACATGCTGGTTCTGCTCAGCAGGTTCTTTTGGCGCAAACAGTTCCTTGTACTCGTTTTCCTTCAGGTCAGTGATGGCTTCATTCAGGATGCGGGTGTAAGTCTCAAAACCAATGTCGGCAATGAAGCCGCTTTGCTCTCCGCCCAGCATGTTTCCGGCTCCGCGGATATCGAGATCATGGAGGGCAATATTAAACCCGCTGCCCAGCTCTGATAATTCTTCAATGGCTTTTAACCTGCGCCGGGCTTCAGGTGTAAGCACCGTGGGCGGAGGTGCCATCAGATAGCAGAAGGCTCTTTTATTAGACCGGCCTACGCGCCCTCGCAGCTGGTGCAGATCACTCAGTCCAAAATAGTGGGCATTGTTGATAAAAATGGTATTGGCATTGGGTATGTCCAGTCCCGACTCGATGATGGCCGTGGCTACCAGCACATCATAGTCACCCCTTACAAAATCGGTCATGGTTTGCTCTAATTCGTGCCCTTCCATCTGTCCGTGTGCCACGCAGGTTTTGATACCGGGACAAAGTCTACGGATCAGGGTTTCCACTTCACGGATATTCTGCACGAAGTTGTTGATGAAAAAGACCTGGCCGCTGCGCGATATCTCATACATGATCCCTTCTCGGATAATGTCTTCGTTAAAGGTGTGCAGTTCGGTTACAATCGGGTGACGGTTGGGCGGCGGTGTATTGATTACGGAAAGATCGCGGGCCCCCATCAGGGAGAATTGCAGGGTCCTGGGTATGGGTGTGGCGGTAAGGGTGAGGGTGTCTACGGTTACCTTCAGGTTTTTCAGCTTTTCCTTGGCCGAAACACCAAACTTTTGCTCTTCATCAATGATCAGCAGCCCCAGGTCTTTGAACTTAATATCCGCACCAAGCAGCCGGTGTGTTCCGATAATGATATCGATCTTCCCTTCTGCAAGCCTTTTCACAATATCACTTTGTTCGGATCCTTTCTTGAAGCGGTTGATGTATTCGAGATTACACGGAAAATTCTTCAGCCGTTCCCGAAACGTATTGTAATGCTGCAGGGCCAGAATAGTGGTTGGCACCAGGATGGCCACCTGCTTGCTGTCGGCTGCCGCTTTGAATGCCGCCCTGACGGCCACCTCTGTTTTACCAAACCCCACATCACCACAAATAAGACGGTCCATGGGATTTTCTGATTCCATATCCTCCTTGATGGCCCTGGTGGTTTTCACCTGATCAGGCGTGTCTTCATAGATGAAAGAAGCCTCCAGTTCATCCTGCATGTAGGTGTCTGCCGAAAAGGCAAATCCCTGTTGCATCTTCCGCCGGGCATAGAGATCGATCAATTCACGGGCAATATCCTTGATCTTTTTGCTGGTATTCTGTTTCAGCTTTTGCCAGGCTCCCGTACCCAGTTTGTAAAGCCGGGGAGGTTCAGAGTCCTTGCCCTTGTATTTGGAAATACGGTGCAGTGAATGGATGCTGACGTACAATACATCATTGTCCTGGTAAACCAGTCGTATAGATTCCTGAACTTTACCGTTGATATCTATTTTTTCAAGGCCTCCGAATTTCCCGATGCCGTGATCGATGTGCACAACGTAATCACCCGGCTGCAATCCCTGCAGTTCCTTGAGTGAAAGGGCCCCGCGGTTGGAAAAGTAATTCTGAAGGGTATACTTGTGGTACCGTTCAAAAATCTGGTGGTCGGTATAGCAGCAAAGTTTGAGGTCGCGGTCAATAAATCCCTCGTGCAAGGTTTTCAACAGGGGCTGGAAACGGATGTTGCGGTTGATATCGTGGAAAACGGCGGTAAGTCTTTCAATCTGCTTTTCACCATCACTCAGCAGGTAGTTTGTATTGCCGTTTTGTGTGCTGGCCAGCAGGTCTTCAGCCAGGAGATTGAAATTCTTATTAAAGGCCGGTTGAGGTGCGGTGTTGAAGTCAACAGGCCGGCTTCCCGGGAAGAAACTGCGAGAACCAAATTCCACAACATGGAATTCCGGTAGCTTACTCACCAGGTAATGCCCGGTGGTGAGCTGGTTCTCCGTAAGGGGCAGTACCTCATCCTTTTTTGCTGCCCTCCGGCAGACTTCATCGTAAAGCTCGTTCAGCTTATCCGTGGTGAAGCGGATGTCGCTGATCCAGATGACTGATGATGCATCGAGGTAATCCGTCAGGGGTTCGCATACATCCTCGAGTGTGAGTTCCTGCACATTGGGAAGAATGCTGATCTTTTCATGAAGCTCTTTTGACAATTGGTTATCAACATCAAAGGTCCGTATCGACTCTACCTCATCGCCGAAAAAATCAATACGGTACGGATCGGGACTTGAGAAGGAGAACACATCTACCAGGCTACCCCTGATCGCATATTGCCCGGGTTCATAAACGAAATCCACCTGGGTGAACCGGTATTCCTCCATGACTTCCTGCATAAAACCGATCGATAGTTTTTCACCTTTGTTCAGCATTAAGGTGTTTTTCTTCAGCTTGCTATGGGAAATGACTTTTTCAGCCAGTCCTTCAGCATAAGTAACAATGATCAGAAAGCTGCCGACCTTATTAGTGCTTCCTGATCCCAGCCGGTCCATAACATGGGTTCGGAGGATCACGTTTCCATTATCCACCTGGTTATAATGCACAGACCTTTTGTAGGATGAGGGAAAGAACAGGACGGGCTCACTTCCCAGCAGATTGACAAGATCGTTATAGAAATAGGCGGCATCATCTCGTTCCGGCAGAATGATCAAATGGATGCCGGATAACTCCGGAATAACTGCGGCAGTAAGCAGGCTTTTCGAGGAGCCGGAAAGTCCAGTGCAATGTGCCCGAATACGATTTCCCTCAACGAAAAACTGCCGCAACCGTAAGGATGACGGATGCCCGCGATAAGCGCTGATTAGTTCGTTGAGAGCCATGATGATTGTGTTTTGCAATGCGGCACAAAATTATGGATAATTGGTTTACTTAGGAAATAATGCCAAATTATCTGCTTATTTTTACCGGGTGGGACAACCATTTCCTTTCTGATGCATCCATAAGAAAATGAATCGTTAAAACCTTATATCATTGATATGAAAATCCGGTATTTTTTTCCATTTCTTGCGGGCATCCTGTTCTTGTTTTCCTGCGGCAAGAATGAGGCCACCTACATGCTTTCCTTTAATTTTTTCAGCGATACTCAGGGCTGGACCGGCGATTTCGCAGATTATCCCGCCGGAGAAGAGGATTTTTATGAGCTTGACACCGGCTGGGCACATTTGCCTGTTCCGCTCGATACCATCATGGGATCTTTCAGAATTTCAGGAATCAATCATTCCGATGATCTTTTCATGTTCATCAAATATAAAATGGATGGATTGCTGCCCGGAGCAAAATACAGCATAACCTTTGAAGTGGAGCTGGCTTCCGATGCGCCTACCAATGCTGTTGGTATTGGAGGTGCGCCGGGTGAAGGGGTGACACTGAAAATTGGTGCGGTTCAGGGACAACCGGATAAGTTACTGGGAGATAACGACTTTTATAATATGAACATCGACAAAGGCAATCAAAGCAGTTCGGGTGAGGACATGATTGCCATCGGGCATGTTGGGGTTAGCGATACCACAACCGTATATACCATAATTAAACGCGACAACAATTCGCAACCGGTCCAGGTTACTGCCGATGAGAACGGGGAATGCTGGTTTGTTATCGGAACCGATTCGGGATTTGAAGGGAAAACTACCTTATATTACAGCAAGGTAAAGCTGATGATTAAGCGGATCTGACGGGTTTCTGATCTCACCCGGAACATAATATTAGACAAAAGACTTTTTCGTATGAAAGTATTTAAATTTGGTGGAGCTTCTGTAAAAGATGCTACCTCCGTACGCAATATAGCCTCGATCCTGGAACATTACGCAGAGAACCTGGTGGTGGTGATTTCTGCCATGGGAAAAACCACCAATGCTCTGGAACGGGTGCTCCACGCTTATATGTTGAATGATAAGCTGCAGGCTATCGCTGAACTGACTGCCATCCGGGAATATCACCGGGAGATCGCCCTGGCCCTGGTGCCAGATAGCAACCACGCCTTATTTGGTGAACTGGATAACCTGTTTACAGGTGTGGAAAGGAAGCTGGATCATGCACCCTCGGGATCCTACAACCAGGAATACGATCAGCTGGTTTCCCAGGGAGAGATCATATCCACGATCATCGTAAGCAACTATCTCCAGTATAAAGGAATTGTCAATGAATGGACCGATGCCAGGCAGTTCCTGAAGACTGATGGTACTTTCCGTGAAGGACGCGTGGAATGGGATATAACGGAAAGGCTCATCAGGAACAGGTTCAGTTTTTCAGGAACCCGGCTATACATTACCCAGGGTTTTGTGGGTTCCACGGTGAATAATCTCACCACCACGCTGGGCCGTGAAGGATCAGACTATACCGCGGCCATCCTGGCTTATGCCTTAAAGGCGGAATCCGTTACGGTGTGGAAGGATGTTCCCGGTGTGCTAAACGCCGATCCCAAATGGTTTGATGATACAGTAAGACTGGAAAGGATTTCCTATGTGGACGCTATAGAGCTTGCCTATTACGGCGCCAGCGTTATTCATCCGAAAACCATACAGCCATTGAAAAATAAAGGCATTCGCCTTTATGTAAAATCGTTTTTGCATCCTTCCGACCCGGGCACGGTGATTGGTGAGGATGATTATGATACCCTTATCCCCTCGTTCATATTTAAAATGGACCAGATATTGATCCATGTACACCCGGTTGATTTCTCCTTCATCGCGGAGGACAACCTCGAAAAGATTTTCCGGTGCTTTGCAGGGTATGGCCTGAAAATTAACCTGATGCAAAACTCTGCCGTGAGTTTTGATATATGTGTGAACAACGACAGGAGCCGGATCCCGGCTGTGCTGACCGACCTGGAGAAGGACTTCCGGGTGAGTTCCACCGCCGGACTTGAACTGATCACCATCCGGTATTACGATGACGCGACCATATCCAGGGTTCTGGTCAATAAGGATCTGCTGCTCACCCAGCGTACCAAAAACACAATACAAATGGTGGTGAAGGATCTGGGGTAATATTCAAAGGTGCCAATTTGCCGATTTGCCAATGTACCAGTGTACCAATGGGTCAACCTGCCGCGTAAGGTGATGCATTATTCCAGGAAATTCTTTCCATTATAACACCGGCCATTTAAAGCTGGATTCAAGCCTGATCCGCTCACCGGTTTCCCCGGATTTCCGGGCTGCCTCTATGATCTCCAGCACATGCAGGGCATGTTCTGCAGCAATGAGCGGCTCCTTTCCGGTTGTCAGGGCTTCGGCGATCACCGAAGCACCCTGCTGCCATACATAACTGCCGGGATCAGTAACAAAGCGTTCCGGGCTTTCATGGTCAAGGGTGGCCAGGTCCACACCAAAGGGTGCCCAGTCATAACCCACCAGACCCATATTGCCTTTGGTCCCCCACACCGATATGGTGTGCTGGTTTTGTCCTGTTCCCTCATGCCCGTATGGGTCAAAGTAATTGAAACCCGACTGTACATGCGACAGCACCCCGTTGCCATGGTCCATCAGTACCATGGCATTATCCTCGGCCTCCACGGGTATGTCGCCTTTATTGTCCACCGTGCGCCGGGGCGTTACGATGCCGGTCATGGCCGAAACGTACTTTGCCGGGCCCAGCAATCCCGTTAACGAAGCCAGGTTATAAACCCCGAGATCAGGCAGGCTGCCCCCGCCTTTTTCATAAAAAAAGGCCGACCAGGTGGGGCCCAGGTGCCCGTAATGCGCATGGGCAGCAGAAACTTTACCAAGCTTGCCCTCCTGAATGGCTTTTGACATGAATGCGAACTGCGGGCTGTTCACAACGGCCGGTGCACCCCAGATGCGCAATTTTTTATCGATGGCAAGATCAAGCAGCGCCTTTCCTTCCTGGTAGGTATTGGCCATGGGCTTTTCACTCCAGACATGCTTCCCCGCATGCAGGGCCTGCCTGTTAAGCCGGCCGTGTTCCTGCATGTCGGTAAGATTTACGAGCAGATCAAAAGGCGCCCCGGCCAGCATTTTATCGATGTGGGGGTAGCTGTTGGGGATGTTAAATTCTGAAGCCCTTTTCTGGGCACGTTCATAAATGATGTCGCAGGTGCTTACGAGTTCGGCATAAGGACACTGCAGCAGATGCGGGAGATACACACCGGATACACTGCCGCAACCGATAATGCCGATTTTTACTTTTTTTACAGGTTCCCGCGCCATGATGTGTTGGCCGGCAAGGGGAAGCACCAGCGCGGCAGCTAACGTTCCGGATCCTTTCAGGAAAGTCTTGCGAGTGATGATTCTTTTCATAGGTAAGTCGGTTTAAGCTGGTTCCCTTAAGGCTTTATAAACTGTGGGGTAGATAAGGGTTCAGCTGATTGTTGATAAAATTGTTCCTGTAACTGCAGTGTTACGGTGTCATTTTTCACCTGCTTGATTACACGGGCAAGGTCAGCTGCTTCGGCATCAACAATAGCTTTGCCAAGTTCCGCCGTTGCCGCTGTCGCCCCGGTATTGTAATGATTCGGGTACTGGGCATACCACCAGATGCCGGTGTAGGCATCCAATACTTTCAGCTGCTGCAGATCGGCACCGCTTTCCTCCACTATGGCATCCTTGTGGACCAGTTCGGGACGGTTGGCCATCATGGATGCTGTTTCGAATTCGGCCCCATGGCCACCTGGATTATCAGATTTTGTAAGCTTCTTAACGGTCTCGGGATAAATGGACTCATCTGGCAATCCATAGACATAAACAGCGTAGTTCTTCTTCTGATGCAGCAGCGACATGCAGAAGTATTCGAGCCATACATTGCCGCCATGTCCGTTGACCAGGATGATCTTGGTAAACCCGTTTCGCGCTAATTCATCGAGGGTTTCTTCCATCATTTTCCATATGAGTTCGTTGCTGTAGGCTATGGTTCCCGGTTGATGACGGGCTTCATTGATCTGGCCGAAGTAATATTCGGGGAATACCACCACATATTCCTGCTGTGCAGCCTCTACGGCAGTGGTCCTGATGTTGATCAGATCGGTGCCCAGAGGCAGGTGGTTGCCGTGTTTTTCAAGTATACCCAGGGGAATAATGCAGGTTTTGGCAGATTTCTCAACCGCCTGGGCAAACAAGGGTACGGTCAGCTCCTCATACTTTACAGGGAGACCTGCAGGGGATATCTGCGCCAGGAGTTGTGTAACCGGCGACAGGAGCAATAAAAGAAACAGGTTTTTTTTCATGGTTTTATATTTTAATGAAATAGGTTATTCCCGTGTGAAGCACCTGGCTTCGAGAAGTTTCGTAATAGAATTCACTGGCATTTAACGGGAAAAGATTGGTAAGGCTGTGATGGTAGGTTGCCCTGATTCCAAAGACCCCAATTTTTGTATGCAATTCAACACCAAAGCCTCCGGTAAATCCAAATTCCCAGTTGCTGTCGAGCTGTTTGCCATAATAGGGAAGATAATTACTGGTAACAGGATTTGTAATTAAATAAAAACCAGCAATATCATAGGTTTCAGATTCGCTTGTCAAATAGGATAAATATGGCCCAAGCAGAAAGGAAAACCTGAGGGTTTTGCTGCCGGCAGTAAAAACGGCCAGCAACGGCAGCCGGATCACTTCAAGGTCTCTTCGATACTTACCCACGGAATCCCGATTCTCTATCCAACCTTTCCTGGCATAGTTCAGCTCTAGTTGCAGGCCAACATGACGTTCCGACATATTGCGGAAAACCAGTCCGACTTCAACGGCCGTCAACGGTTTCTGATTTACCTTGGGTGTAAATGAAACCCGGCAGGTATTAATTCCGGCATTGATTCCCAGGTAGTTGGAAGGCGTGGAGGGATTCTGAGCATCCAGGTACCTCATAAAACAAAACAATACCGTCAGGATCAATATCCGTTTAAGCATGTCAGCCGGGAGAATTTAAGAAGGTCAGGTGAGGCTGTCTTCAAGGGAATTCAATAAATCTTTGGAGACCTTACGGGGGTGGTACTTTTTGATCTCCTTCAGCATATCCAGCGCTTTATATCCAAATTCAACCAGTCCAGAAGGATTAAGATCAAAGTTATAACTACCAATGCAGAACTCCAGTTTAGAAATGATGTCATCAAAATCGGAGTCGTTAAATTTTTTGAACGCCTGTAAAGCCTGTTCACAGGCATCGCGGAGTCTTTCGCTTTTTGTGTCCATGGAACGGGAGTTTAGTGAATTTGTATTTAAAGATAATTCTTTTTTCCTCTAATCCGGAAGTTTACTTGCAAGACGCTGCCGTACAAGGTTCTTTAATGACTCATAAGAATGGTTTTCGGGATATACCGGGTGCAGAAACTCCACCGATACTTTTTTGAAAAGCCTCGGAAAAGTTGATCCGGAGGGGAGAATGTTGTATGAACCGTTAATGGCGACTGGAATGACAGGGATCTTCAATTCCTGGCTGAGGATGGCAAAAGTTTGTTTAAAGTCACCCAGTTTGCCATTCATGGTTCTTGTTCCTTCAGGGAATATCAGCAGGTTCTTACCTTTTTTCAATACTTCGGCCAGCTTTTGAATGGAAAGCTTCAGGTCATTATTCACATCCACGAGAATGATGTTGTTCCGGTTGGCCAGAAAGCGAAGAAAACGACCGCGGAAGTGCTTCTCCTTGGCATATACGTAAGTATTCTTCATGATCCTGCGTTTCAGCAGCGAGGCCACCAGGAAACCGTCCAGGATGCTCTGGTGATTGGGAGCAATGATGCAGGGCCCGTCGGGAAGGTTTTCAAGTCCCTTGGTCTTGATGCGCAGGAACATGCTCAATATCAAATGAAAGAGGTTCTTAAGCAGATTGTGGGTAAACCAGGATTCAGGCAGGTTGATCTGCACTTTTTCCTTCAGGATCTGCGACCAGCTGATGCCCTCAAAGTTCAGCCGTGTCTTTTTTTGATGGAGATGTTCGGCAAGTTTTTCCACAGAGGCAAAATCTGCCAGGCTGTTTTCAGGAACATCTACACCGAAGGCAGTTTCAATAAAAGTGGACAGACTCACCCTGCCCAGGGAATCCAGGGCAAGATCAAGCTCAATATGGTCGCTGGGGTGAACGGTTTGCTGTGTTTCCTCCTGGAGGAATTTTTTTATGGCCTGGTATTCCCGGGTTTTTGGTTCATCCATAACCGATTGTTTACGGGATCCCGCCATTTCCGGGAGCAGAAAGCGCTTTATCTTGCCCAGCCTTGTTTTGGGCAGTTCCGAGGAAGTAATGTGAAACCGCAGTACTTTTTTATGTGGCGTTACGGTGCGGTTCACCTGGTCAATCACTTTCCACCGGAAGTGGTCCTCCAAAGCTGTGACCCCTTCTGTGTTCAGTTTCCGGAAATCGGGGACCAGGATAGCCTGCAGGATTCCGTCTTTCAAAAAAACACCTGCTTCTTTGACAAATTCGGATTGCTTCAGGATGGCACGTTCCACCTCTTCGGGATTTATATTTTTGCCATTGGGCAGCACTATGATCTCTTTTTTGCGGCCGGTGATGTGCAGGTATCCCTGCTCGTCGAGGTAACCAAGATCGCCTGTATGCAGCCAGCCGTCTTTCAGCACCTGGGCCGTGTCTTCGGGCTTGTTAAAATAACCCTGCATAACATTATTACCTGAAACTACTATTTCACCCTCAACGAATCTTATCTGAATCCCCGGAAGCAGGTGACCGGGTACCCCTGGCAAAATCTTACCGGGACGGGTAAACGTGATCATGGGGGCTGTTTCCGTCATGCCATAGCCTTCGAGAATTTCGAAGCCCAGGGTTTTGAAAAGCCTGACAACCTCCCGGTCCACGGGAGCGCCTCCGCAAACCAGGTATTTCAGATGACCGCCGAATTTCTTCTGGACCGATCCAAATACCTTACGTGAAAAAGACAGGGAATCGATCGCTCCGGCTAATTTTACCAGGGCCCGGGCAACCAGGCTCTGGTTGATTTTTTCTCTGAGGCCCTTGTAAATAAGCTGATAGAGCCGGGGAACGCCGATCATGATGGTAATACCATAGTTTTTAAAGGTGGCCATCATATCCTCGGCGGCCAGGGAAGTGTTCAATACCATGGTCGCGCCAGCATACAACGGTGCCACAATGGTTCCCACCAGGGGAAGAATATGATGAAAGGGCAGCAGGATCATCACGCGGTCCTCAGGCGTGAAAATCCTCACATCCTCGCATACTGCAACGAGATTGGTAAGAAGGTTCCGGAAGGAAAGCATAACCCCTTTCGGATTTCCTGTGGTTCCTGATGTATATAAGATAAAAGCTGTTTGCTCGGGATCGTCAACGACAAAATCAGACGTTTCATGCCCGGGATTCTGTGCGGGCAGCTTTTCAAAAACCAGGACATCAGGTTGAACACCGGCATCACTCAGGGCAAGGCTTATAAGATCGTGCTTTTCAGCAGAACAGAATAACGCCCGCGGGGCACTGTCTTGCAGTATATAGGCAACATCCTCCCGGGATGACATCACATCAATGGGAACAACGGAAGCACCGTTTTTCCAAATGGCATAAAGGGCCAGGATATATTCCGTCCGGTTTTCGGAGAATATAACAACCCTCTCGTTCCTCACGTTGCGCAGCAGTCCGGCATAATGGTCGATTTGTGCCAGAAGCTGATTGTAAGTAAGGTGAATTTCTTTTCCAAGCAGCGCAGCCTTCTCACTTTTTCCGATTAATTGTATCATTGGTAGAAATTTAGCTGCGCAAAGGTACGATAAATTGTCCAGAATGCCAATTTCAATCGGGGTAACCGGGCCTTACACACAAGGCGTCATTCAGCGCTATAATGGCTCTATTATAATCATCTCGTCCGATAACAAACTGCATGTTGACCTGTTTCAGCGATTGGGATATGGCATCCACGTTTATGTTGTTGTTGGCAAGAGCGGCTGTGGCTTTGGCAATGATGCCCGGCTGGGCGATGTTGGTACCCAGCGCGCATACGAGGGCCACGGGTTTTACAGTCACCTCATAATACCTTCCGCGTAGCTCATTCACAAGTTCTTCAGATACATCCTCTTCCCAGATCACCTGCGTAATGCTGTTGGCATTGGTGGCCTTCAGAATGTAACTGACGTTATACTGTTCAAACGATTGCATGATAGCGCGGTCATAACCCACCTGACCCACCATAAGCGGGTCGTGAATCTCAATGGCAATCACCTGGTCAGTGCCGGAAATGATCTCAACCCTGGATTTTTCACCGACATAGTCATTGGATATCAGGGTCCCCGGATGATCAGGCTCAAAAGTGTTTTTTATGCGGATCTTGATCTTGGCCATTTCCAGTGGCTTGGACGCTTTGGGATGAATGGCTTCCATCCCGATGTCCGCCAGCTGATCCGCAACATTGAAATTCGTAAATCCAACGGGGATTGATTTATCCACCCCGACGATATTCGGATCGGCAGAGGAAAGATGGAATTCCTTATGGATCACAGCTTCATCCGCTTTTATTTCCACGGCGACCTTGCTGAAGGTTACTTCACTATATCCCCGGTCGAATTCCCTCATAATGCCTTCGGTGCCCTTGGTGTAACCAGTGACAATGGGAATGGTACTGGAATAATCGAGGTTCTTGAAGGCTTTATGAATCCGCTCATCAATGGTGAGGTATTCCGAGTCGTTAAAACCGCAGAGATCCACGAATGTGGCATTAATACAGTTATTTTCCAGGATATTCACAGAATTGAATGCGGCATGGGCTTCACCTATGGATGACAGGATCTCCCGGGCAGCCAGCAGTATGTTCTGCCGGTTGACATACCCGGTGGCCAATACATCAGCCAGGCTGTTCAGGTAATTTTTAGCCTGCAATATCCGGTTCATAATGAATGTGTCTGCTTTTTCCTGGTTCAGGCCGATGAATCCGAAGGTGCGGTTGATGGCAATCAGTTTGTCGAGCAGTTCCATCAGTGCCAGGTTGTAATCTTCGAGATTGACGAATTTCAGGTATATGCCTGGTTCTTTGGTTTTCTTATGTTCCAGGAGCCAGTTGGTAACGTTGTTATAGGCCGAAACCACAAAAATCCGATTGTAATAGCTTTGCCCATCGGCCGGTTTCATGATGATGTTGGTCATTACATCCTGGAATTTTGACATGGACGTACCACCTATCTTTTCAACTGTAAGCATTATTTACTGTATATAAATTAGATCCGAATGCATAATTTTTAGATTCGGGCAAAAATAGTAAAAAAAATAGTAAGTGGTTACTGGTGATGTTAATTGGTGACTGGTGACTGGTGACTGGTGACTGGTGACTGGTGACTGGTGACTGGTGACTGGTTTTCAGTGTTCGTCCCTTGTCCCTCGTCCCTTGTCCCTTGTCCCTATTTCATCTCCACCCGGAATACCGGTTTATGTCCGAACAATTCCCCTTCAGGTGTATAATAATTGTAGCCCAGTACCATGGAAATGACCTTTTTCTGCATGCTTTTTTCAGCGGGGTTCAGGTACCAAACCTCCGTAAACTGGATCATGCCGATCTTATCACGGCTGAAGCCAGCAGCGCTCTCGATTTCCTGCACCTGCCTGCCGGTGAGCTTTTCCTGGGTTTCATGGTTGAAGGCGCTGATTCTGCCAGAATATACCATATTAAAAATACTGTCGATCAGCACCGCATAATTGACCCGGGAGAGGCAAAAGGCCTTCCAGGTGTCATCAGGATTCGAATTGCGGATTACGACATCATAAATTATAGTGTCCGCTGCAATGATTCCCAGGGCTTTGCCAGGGGCAGGGGGGCTGACTGCATCCGGGATCCTATCGCGGTTTTTACTGCATCCGGTAACCACCAGAAACAGGGTCATTACAATAAGCAGGCTGTACTTCATAGACGGGCGGATAATTTTTATGCAAGATTGCGGGAGTATGATCTGGATTTTTTTTCGATCTTTAACCCCTTGGAATCAATTTTTGCCAAAATGATAAAAAAGAAATCAATATTACTAAATATATTCCGTGGGATTTCCATTCCCGCCGCACTTTTTCTGGTGGTATCATGCCGCGTGTATCAATATTCAACCGACATAACGGAAGGCGATCTGCACAACCACCTTGAATACCTTTCTTCTGACGCCCTGGACGGAAGATATCCGGGAACTGTGGGAGATGCCGTCGCAGGAAAGTATCTTGAAGAGCAGTTTGAAGCAATCGGTCTGCAGGTCCGGCAACAGGATTTTTCATTTGTCCAATCCGTTGTCAGAGGCCCTGAAAATCTTTTGGAAATCAAGGGACAGGTAATGCCCCCCGAATCCTTTGCCCCCTTTCCTTTTTCAAAGGATACCCTGCTTTCCGCTCCGGTGGTTTTTGCAGGGTACGGCCTTACCGTTGAAACGGATTCATTCAAATGGAACGATTACCAGGGGCTTGAAATAAAAGATAAATGGGTGCTGGTATTCAGGGGTATTCCCGATATTCCTGAGAAAGCGGATCTGTTGTCGATGTCCTCAGATGATCGTGACAAGGCCATGCTTGCCCTGGATAATGGCGCCGCCGGAATTCTTTTGGTGTCCGGTCCAGGTTTTGATCCTGAGGATGCACTGGTGACCGTATCCTCAAAACAGGCATCCGTTGGTATACCGGCTCTACAGCTTTCAAGAGCCATGGCTGATCTGATCCTTCCAGTCAATACGCCGGTGAAAGATCTTGAATCGCGAATCATCTCGGATAAGAAACCTTTGGGTTTCCCGGTTGATTTTATGGTTAAGGCACAGACTGACCTGGAACAGGTAATGGGCCATACGAGCAACTGGATCGGCATACTCGATGGTTCAGACCCAATGCTCAGAAATGAATATATCGTTGTGGGTGCGCATTATGACCACCTGGGTACGGGTGGTCCGGGAAGTTCTTCCCGTCGTCCCGACAGCGTGGCCGTTCACAATGGTGCCGATGATAATGCCTCGGGAGTTTCAGCCATGCTCGAAATTGCTGCTAAACTTAAAAAGAACCAGCAGGAGCTTAAAAGATCCTTGCTGTTCATTGCTTTTGGCGCGGAGGAAATGGGTCTCCTGGGATCGAAGTATTTCGTTAATCATTCCCCGGTGGGATTGAACCAGATAGATGCCATGATTAACCTCGACATGCTGGGAAGACTGGATACGCTTAAAGGGATCCAGATCGGAGGAACGGGTACTTCAAAGGAGGCCGATTCACTCATCCGGCTCAGTAATGACCCTTACAATTTCAAACTCAAATTGAGCCCGGAGGGCAGTGGTCCTTCGGATCATTCCTCTTTCTACGGGAAGAATATCCCGGTGTTTTTCATCACAACTGGCGCTCATGAAGATTATCATACGCCGGATGATGATGCTGACCGGATCAACTTTGCCGGACTGAAAGCTGTGTCGGATCTTGCCTACAGGCTGGTGCTTCATATCGACCAGCAGCCCGGCAAACTGACATTCAGGGAAGCCGGTCCCCGGGAAGCTCCCACGGCCAGGAGCCGTTTTAAGGTGACCCTGGGCTTTATGCCCGATTTCAGTGCCACTGACATTGAAGGGGTAAGGGTTGACTTTGTCACCAAGGGGAAGGCTGCCGAGCGGGGGGGCATCATGAACGGGGATATTATAACTGCCATTGACGGATTGGCCATAAAAAACATCTACGATTATATGTACCGTTTGTCAAAACTTTCCAAAAATCAGATCATCAGCGTTGAATTGCTCAGAAACGGGCAAAAGGAAGTGTTAATCATTCAACTATAATAACATGAGGCATAATAGCTTGTTACAATGGGTGCTGCTCTGGGGACTTGCAATTTTGATCACAGGAGCAGCTATGGTTTATCAAAACCTTACCGGACCAACGCATCCTAAAAGAATGGATTTGAGACTATCTGAAGATCAGCAATATTCTTTGAAACTGCCACGCAGTCATGGCGGCGAAACGGACTGCCCTGTTGAACTCACGATTGCAGATACCTCCGTATCAGGGGACCTTTTTTACAGGCGTTACCCAACCAACGAGGCCTGGCAACAAACCCCCATGAAAAGGGATGGAGATAAGCTTAGCGGAGTTCTGCCCCACCAGCCTCCCGCAGGTAAACTGGAATATTACATTCAGGTCAGGCATGCCGGCCAGGTATTCAGAGTGCCTTATGGTGAACTGGTAGTCATCCGGTTCCGGGGCGATGTACCTGCAAAAATCATTCTGCCGCATGTTTTCTGCATGTTCGTTTCCATGCTGTTATCCAACCTGACCCTCCTGCTGGCCTTGTTCAATTTCAGGCAATACCGGTTATACGGATGGATCACTACGGCTGTTCTTTTCGTGGGAGGGCTCATCCTGGGGCCTCTGGTGCAGTATCATGCTTTTGGACAGTATTGGACCGGTTTCCCTTTTGGCTATGACCTCACCGATAACAAGACCCTCATCGCTTTTGTTTTCTGGTTCATTGCAATAGCAGGTAACCTGAAAAAGGACCGTCGATATCTTACTGTTTTGGCAGGACTGGTGATGCTGGTTATTTTTTCCATTCCCCACAGCGCCAGGGGATCGGAACTGGATCCTGAAACAGGAAAAATTAAGACAGGTATGATAAATCTGCCTAAGACGCCTTTTGCATGACAAGAAGCAGGATAGTGATCGGTGTATCAAAACTTTCTGCCAATTACGCCAGTTGGCTGAATAAACTGAACAGTGGTTTGGAAATTGTGGACTTTTTTACCCTGGAGTTAACAGAAGTAGCCGACCGGTTTCATTCCATTTCAGGCCTGTTGCTCAGCGGGGGTGGCGATATCGATCCGGCTCTCTACGGAAGCCAGGAACTTCTACCCTATTGCAGAGACATTGATACCCGGCGCGATAAGCTGGAGATCGGGCTCATTGAGCTTGCCTTTTCCTTAAGGATCCCCACGCTGGGAATCTGTCGCGGACAGCAAATGCTGAATGTCGCCGGTAAAGGAACACTGTATGCTGATCTGCCTGCCTTTTTCAAAGGAGATATCAATCATCAGGGCAAAGAAGATGTTTACCATAAAGTGACTGTTAATGAGGGTTCCTTGTTGCACAGACTTACCGGTACCACTGTTGAAACGGTTAACAGCTCTCACCACCAGGCAGTACGTGAAATCGCCGGGGATTTCACTGCCAGTGCTTTCAGTGATGATGGCCTCACGGAAGCCATCGAAATTCAAGCGCCGGGTAATCATCCGTTCTGCCTTGCCGTACAATGGCACCCCGAGCGGATGGATTTTGAGAATCCGTTGTCTGGACGATTAGGTAAAGGTTTCTGGGATGCTGTTGTTAGCTATCGATGAAACAGGTATTGTAAACATAAACGCACTTCCTTCCCCGGGTGTACTGGAAACATGAATTTCCCCGCCATGCCTGCCGATAAATTCCCTGCACAGTTTCAATCCCAACCCTGTTCCGTCTTCAGAGGCCGTACCCTTCTTTGAAAAAGCGCTTTCGATTCTGAACAGTTTAAGCTGTTCTTCTTGGGTCATGCCCACGCCGTTATCGGATATTTCAACCCTGGTCTTGTCTGGACCGCTGGTTGCGCGGATGCGTATGCTACCTCCCGGATGCGAGTATTTGATGGCATTGGATATCAGGTTACGTAAAACCGTTTTAAGCATTTCTTCATCTGCATGGATCCTCAGTTCATTGTCGATGGAACACTCTATTACAAGAGCTTTCTGGTCGGATTGGGTTTTCAGCTGCCTGATCACGGTTTCTGCCAGGCGGGACAGCTGCAGGTCTATCGGATTAAAGGGCACACCCCTGAGCTGCATGAGGGCCCATTCCAGAAGATTCTGCAGCAGGCTGAAAGTACTCACTGCAGTATCGTGAATGATCTTTCCCTTCCGCAATGCGGCCTGTTTATCATCCTCATGTATATTATCAAGAATCATCTCGGACATGTTAATAATCAGATGGAAAGCATTACGCAGGTCGTGAGCGACAAGGGCCATGAATTTATCCTTGTTTTCATTGAGTTCCTTGAGCTCCTTTTCGATTTCCAGGAGCGCATTTTCCTTTATTTTCGTATCCGTGATATCGGTATAGATGATGGCCCAGCCTGATAATTTTTCCCGGGCGGTTTTGACTGCCAGTACCCGCATCCGGAAATAGCGTATCTTCCCCAGATGTGTAATGTCCATATCGGATTCATAACCATCTTTTAGATTGGAAAGGCCAGGCAGGATGCTGATGACCTTATCAACAGATTTGCCTTTCATGCTTTGCGAAAGTTCAGGAAGGATTTCCGAAGCAGAAGGATTATAGCTTACCAGGTAGTGGTATTCATCCAGGATGATCACGCCGTCGGTCATGCTGCTGAATACATTTTCAAGCGCAAGGGGCAGGAATTCCAGCAACTGATACCTGAATATACCCAGGGCAGTGAGAATGCCCACCACTGAGAAGGAAAATGGGGAGAGATCAATATTATAAGGACTGTCCCCGATGAGGTATATCAGATAAAAAAGCCAGGGTATGTCCAGTGCGAGGACCATGATCAGTGCCCTGGTACGGTTACGTCCTCTCGATTTGCTGATCATCCGGATATATAAAATACTGCTCAGCAACAGCATCAGGTTGGCAAAGGCCTGGTGAATCCAATACCAGGGTCCCTTGACAAAGTCGGCCACAGGGAAAGGGGCATCAGGATTCAGCCTCATTTCGTGATAAAAAAGATCACCGAAGTTGGTAACCTGGAGCAGCAGGGTGATAAGGCCGATCAGGAACAGAAAGGCCACGAGCCAGGGCCTGAGCAAATGGCCCATACCCGTATACTGTGCCGCCAGGATGATAAAGAGGGGCGGCAGCATGGAAATTCCGATATATTCAATTTTAAGCCAGAAATAAATTTGCTGAAGTGTAGTGGCCTGGAGTTCGTAAGCATAAGCAAAGGAATATAGACTCAGGCATGCCATCAGTATGGAATAAGCCAGGGTGCCGGGCGATCGGATAAACCGCAGGGCATAAACAGCAAGCAAAAGATTGATAAGCGCTGTGGCAAGAAGTAGTATGCTGTATGGATTCGCCAAGGGATAAGGATTTTACCTTAACAAAGGTAACTAAAATAAGGATCTGGGTATGGAATTCCGGCGATTTGCGTGAGCCGGTCTTGCTATCTTTCAAAAGATAACCGCATGCCTTTGCGGTTCTCCAGCAAATGTCCCTGGTCATAAACCAGGTTCCCGTTCACGAAGGTATGGGTCACCGCCGAAGAGAAGGACATGCCGGTCAAAGGCGACCAGCCGCATTTGTACAACAGGTTATCAGTTGCCACAGTCCAGCGCCGGTTTGGATCAACGATCACCAGGTCGGCATAATAGCCTTCGCGGATGTATCCCCTGCGATGGATTCTGAAAAGTTCAGCCGGGGCATGACACATTTTGTCAACTACCTGTTCCGGTTTCAGCCTGCCCTGATTGCAGAATTCAAGCATAACCACCAGGGAATGCTGGACAAGCGGTCCTCCCGAAGGAGCCCTGAAATAGGTGTTCTGTTTTTCAGCAAGCGTATGGGGGGCATGATCGGTAGCCACCACATCGATTTTGCCTTCCAGGAGTCCCTGAAACAACGCTTCCTTATCTTCCTGGGATTTGATGGCTGGGTTCCATTTGATCAGGTTGCCCAGGGTGAAGTAATCACGGTTATCGAAAAGCAGGTGGTGCACGCATACCTCAGCGGTAATTCTTTTTTCCGTCAGGGGGATGCCGCTATGGAGGAGGCTCATTTCACGGGCGGTGGACAAATGCAGCAAGTGCAGACGGGTATTGTATCTGGTGGCCAGTTCCACAGCCAGGCTGGAGGACCGGTAACAGGCTTCAGCATCTCGAATAACGGGGTGGTAGTAAACGGGCACATCCTCACCAAAACGATTTCTCATGATTTCGGTATTGCGGCGGATAGTGGTCTCATCTTCACAATGAACGGCAATAAGCATGGGTGATTGCGAAAAGATAGCCTTCAGGGTCTCAGGATTATCAACCAGCATGTTGCCGGTAGAGGCACCCATGAAGATCTTGATGCCGCAAACCCTGGCAGGATCGGTTTTCAGTATTTCATCCAGGTTGTCGTTGGCAGCGCCCATATAGAAGGAATAATTGGCCAATGACCTGCCTGACGCCAGGGAATATTTCTCTTCGAGCAGGGTTTGTGTAAGCGTCTGCGGATTGGTGTTGGGCATTTCCATGAAGGATGTGACCCCGCCCGCAACAGCTGCACGGGATTCGGAATAGATATCTCCCTTATGGGTCAGGCCGGGTTCCCTGAAATGCACCTGGTCATCGATCACGCCGGGTATCAGGTAGTTGCCCTGTGCATCAATCACCTGGTCAGCCTTAACTCGGGCGGATGATCCTTCAGGAAGGATTTTCCCGATCAGGTTGTCGTGAATGAGGACATTACCAGCAAAGGTCTTTCCCTCATTGATGATTAGGGCATTGCTAATCAGTAGGGTATTCATACCTGTACAGCTTTTTTATAAGGTCTGAGAATGCTGCGGATCTTCATCCGAAGAACACCCCAAAGCGCTTCATTGAATATGCCGCCCGACATTTTGGAAGTGCCCTCACTGCGGTCGGTAAAAATGATGGGGATTTCTTCGATACGGAAGCCAAGTTTCCAGGCGGTGAATTTCATTTCGATCTGGAAAGCATATCCTTTAAAACGGATATTGTCCAGTTCAATGGCTTCCAGGACTTTACGCCGGTAGCATTTAAACCCGGAGGTAGTGTCGTAAATCTTCATTCCTGTAACCCACCGCACGTATACCGATGCAAAGTAAGACATCAATACCCTGCCCATGGGCCAGTTCACCACATTGACACCAGATTTGTAGCGGGATCCGATGACCAGGTCAGCCCCATTCATACAGGCTTGCTGCAGCACCAATAGATCCGCCGGATTATGGGAAAAGTCGGCATCCATTTCAAAAACAAAGTCATACTGACGTTCTATGGCCCATTTAAAACCGAGTATATAAGCAGTCCCAAGGCCCAGTTTTCCGGCTCTTTCCAGGATGAAAAGGCGATCGGCGTAAGGCGTCTGCAGTCCCTTGACTAAAAATGCCGTACCGTCGGGGGAACCGTCATCAACAATAAGTATATTCAGATGGCCTGGGAGCGAAAAGATGGTATGGATCAGCCTTTCGATATTCTCCTTTTCATTATAGGTAGGAATAATTACAAGCGACTTGTTCACCAAATGATCAATTAGGATGGTACGAAGATAAGGCTTTATTTTATTATATAAAGAGTTCACCGGCAGGAAGGAATGAATTTTTATCAGGTTTGGCGGGGCGTGAAAAAAGTCAGTCTGGATGCTGCCAACTATCAGGATCGTGCTTTGGAAAATAAAAATATTTCCCTGATTCGGCCTAGTCCACAAGCTCGGCGCAGTCTCCATGCTGCACCGCTCCGCTTACATGGCGAAAAAGATACACTTGTTATAACAAATAACCTATATTTGACTTGCTACTAAACCAAACTTAAAATCTATGAAAACACTCATGAGACTTTCACTGCTCACGGTAGTGCTCTGCCTGACCTTGTCATTCTTTAACTGCAAAGGGACCAAGAACTCCCCTGAGACAACCACCGTGCCGTTTCAGGCAGATTTTATCGGTAATTATACGTATGCTGGCCCTGATACGCTTCCGGTACCCAAATGCATGGAGCCCTTCACCGCCTGGCGTGCCATTGTTGATGGTAAGGGAACCGGGACCCCGCTGGGTGACTTTACCGTACACTTCGATTTCTGTGGCGACAGTTTGAGCAATTATGGCAATGTTTTTGCATATATGGTTGTAGATGAAGTGGATACACTGTTTATTTCCGCTGTCGGACGGGTAATTGAAGGAAGACTGGACGAGCATCCTCCCTATGTTACTTCTTACTGGAAAGATCCTTTTAAAATAACAGGAGGAAGCGGTAAATTCAAGGGGGCCACCGGTGAGGGCACAACCAATGACTATAATAGTTCAGAAGATCCCAATTCACATCATAGCTGGACAGGGACCATAACCCTGGTGAAAGAGAAAAAGTGACAAGCATACGCATTCCAAATAAACACGGTCTTTTAGCATAGCTTGTTTTAGGACCGCTGCTGCGCAGTATGATGAACCGGCTTTTACATGGTTTTCTATAAGCGGCCGGCGGATTCATTTAATTATCAATAAAGTGCAGAAAAAATAAAATGAATTATAAAAAAAGTGCCATAATATTTGCATTAATGAAATGAAATCTTTTACCTTTGCACCCGCTTTAGTTCTTTAGGTATTGGCATGAGGAAAAAATAAAAATAATTTAAAAAGTTCTTGTAAATTAAAATTTTATTTTTACCTTTGCAACCTCATTAAAAAAATGGAGCACGTTCTTTAATAAAACGGGGATAAAAAATCGGGTAAAGAAATTTTCTTCATAATTATTCTTAACGGATAAAAAAGAAGTTTTAAATTTTGTACCTGCTTTAAAAATTCGGAGTTTACTTTTCCGAAGTTCCCAAAAAAGTTCTTAAAAAAGATTTTTGTTAAAAAGGTGGCGAAATTCAGAAAGTTTCTTAATTTTGTCGTCCCTTTTATGAGGATAGTTCTTTGAAAAGATTGAAGAGACAAAGAAGGTAAGGAATGAGAAAACCTTAAAATTCAAAACAAGGTAAAGAG
>CAWGGG010000003.1:0-205009 GCA_963822145.1 uncultured Bacteroidales bacterium
GTGTATGAGCCGTTGCGTTGCCAATGCGCTTACTTATCGAGGTATACCAAGGTAACCAAAAGTGACGACCTACGCAAACCGCTGCCAGCAATGGCTTATACACGCTGTTGTGAATAGTTTTATTTCTTGTTTTTGGTTCTTTGTGGTTGCCGATTCAAGTGTTTTAATCTTGTGCCCTGTTCTGGTTTTTTCCTCTTTTGTCAGCCACACAAAAGAGGAACAGAAAAAGTCTCCACGAACGAAAAAATCGGGCTCGCCCTTGTCGCACAAGGCCTGCGCTAACTAAGGCCGTGCGCCCCGATTTTCTGCACCGTTCGTGGACAACCCACCACACTCGGCGACTATTCTTATATTCCTCTTGGTAGTGATAGGATCTGGTTTCTAAAAAAAATATTCGCCACTCCCGCGTGTATGACCCGTTGCGTGGTCAATGCACTTACTTATCCAGTTACAACAAGGCAACCAAATGAGTTGGACCTCGCAAACCCACGGCCAGCAATGGCTTATACACGCTGTTGGATGTAGTTATTATTATTTTATGTTTCTAATTAAGCAGAAGGTTAATTTGAATTGCCACAAATATACCTATAATAAAGCCTAGTATATATAATATTCGTATAGCCCATGTGTGTGTCATTACTTCTGATAATAGTATTCTAATCCATTTCTTTTTATGATTGTATTGATACGATTTATCAAGATCAAAATATAATCCAGAAAGTTTTTCACCATTATATTCTAATTCAATATCTAACTTACTTTCAATTGCTGCACCGACTTTTTGACAATTTTGATATAATTTTCTGTTTCTTTCATCCAACCACCAAAATATGAAAGATATGACTGAAATAGAAATAGCAGTATAAATTGAATAAGATTTAACAATACAATTTGTATTGGTAAAAAGTTGGAAGCATGCATAAAACAAAGTAGCAATTACTGCAAAATAACCACCTAATAAATATTGTCTCCACGATAAATAGTAGCGATGATGTTCTGCAACCTTATCGTAAATCATTTGTAGTTTTTTTAATTCTATATCGTTCATTTTATTAAGATTTTAATAATTACAGCCAACGCTCGCCGGTATACGCTGTTGCCGATTCAGGGCGCTTACTGGTCGGGTTACCCACTTATGTAGCCAAGTGAGCTAACTTTAGCACCCGTAAGACCCGGTAATGGCGTATGACCGGCTGTTAGCATCAGTATTTTATTCACTTTCATTTAATGAATCAGGGGGTGACAGGAACTTTCTATTTAACAATATTGGAGCAGGTGGAATAATTGACTTTGTCGTTTCAAAAACAATTACTGAATCCAAATAATTTTGACTAATTATAATACTGGATATCAATCTGCAAAAGGAAGCAATCTTATTGTTATAATCATCATCAATGATTATTGATTTGAAAATTTTATTATCATACCCAAGTCTTATTATAAATCCCCCACAATCTTGACAATGACCATCATAAAGAGAATCAATTGAAATCAATTTTAAAGAATCTATTTTCGAATTAACTATCTGCATTAATTCAAGATCTAAAGTATCTACATAACAACTTGCAGAATCAATATAAGTTATGATCTTATAATCACAACGATTTATTTTCCACATATTATCAATAAATACAGTTGTTCCTCCAGTCCAACCATTATCTCGAGTAACCTCAATAAAATCGAAATGGGCTTTCTCGTTAATTGATCTTTCTGTGCAAGAGGAAAACAAAATTATTAGTAATATACTAAGTGTTTGTTTCATAATATTGATGCTAACGTTTTGCAGCTATTCCCAGTAGCCGTATTGCGGGCTTCGTCTCTGTCACCCGGTAAAAACTTTATGCGGGGCACCCCCGTTTCAAATGTCACTTTCATAGGCTATTGGGCATAGGTGCTGTTAGCCACTGCATTTCATAATACTTTACACATTGCATTAAATTCAAAATTTTCTTTTCCTATTTGGAAATCGTGATTACCAATAGCTTCGAATCCATTTTTTCTATAAAAATTTATAGCTCTTTCATTACTGTCAAGAACAGACAGCCATATTTTCTCAAACCCCAATTCCTTTGCTTTTTCCAAGAGTAGATTCTGTAATTCAAATCCGATTTTCATAGATAAAAAGTCTTTTAGGACATATATTTTTTGAAGCTGGCATACATTTTCCGAGTCAATAAATTTCGATTTTGAATTCAGTTTTAGCTTCGCATACCCTACGGGTAATCGGTTTACAAAAGCAATCCAAAAGACATTGTCAGCTTTCTCAATGCCATTTTCTATTTTTTCAACAGAAAATGTTGAATCATAATAATTCAATAAATCTTGATTGTCACGATATAGATGTCCGAATGTTTCGGTAAATGTTACCCTTGCAAGAAGTGCAATAAATTGAGCATCTTTTTTATTCGCTAACCTGATTTCAATTTTATTCATAATAAGTATTAATGTAGTGGCTAACGTTTGGCGGTATGGCCAGTAAGGGATTTCGGGAGATTTCCTGTCAAGTTACAAGAAAAGTTGAAGCGGGAACAACCCTTCGCATACCACTGAACTTTTCTCACGACCAAAGGGAGTAAACCCTTATTGGCTATACCGCGTGTTAGCTGTAGCCCATTTTATTAATAATTCAATTCTTTTCCTTTTAAATAAGCGATTTCAAGGTACTTTTTCCTTGTCTCAGGACTAACTGATAAAATCGAATGAAAATAAACATGGTCAACTTGTCCAATGCCCGGGTATTTCAGTCCCCAGTCGTCAATTAATTTTTCCATGGCATCTTTAAAACCTTTTTCCCTGTACACTTTTTCATTAAAAAAAGCAGGATGCATGATAACCGCTTTTTTAATTTTAAGCAGGGGTATCCGCCCGTCAGGATCTCCCCGCCAGCCCTCGTCATTCAGCTTGTAGGCGAATCCATAAGTAAGGACTCTTTCCATCCAGCCTTTCAGCAACGCCGGAAAGTGCAGCCAGAAAACCTGCGTGATAAAAACCAGTACATCCGCTTCGGCCACTTTCTTTTGTTGCAATAAAACATCTTTTGGCTTTTGGGATTGGATCAGCTTGATGAGTTCATCATCGGTTTTGTTTTTAATATACCATTTTGCAACGAGCCGCCTGACCGGTCCGCCGGCAAGTTTGATAATCGTGCCCCTTATGTCCATTTGCTGAAAAATGTCTTTGGGAATATCTTTATCCACAAAGAATGCGAAATCCCTATCCTGAAAGATGGGGTTGAACTTTGTTTTGTACAAATCAACAATTTCATACTTATGTCCTGCTTCTTTAATGCCTCTTACAAAATTGTCAAGTACTGCTTTTGTAAAGGACAATGGATTCGGATGTGCGAAAATGATTAATACTTTCATAGTTGTAACTTTAAAAAGGTTATATATCTATTCACTCTTTTTATGTATTGTCTGTATTCTTCACCATATTGAGAATTTAGGAACTGCTCTTCCTTTATCATAATAAAATGGTGGATGATCCATGCACCAATGAATGCAAGAATATTTAAATAATGAGGATTGAAAAGACATGACGAGAATAGGATGAATATAAATCCTATATAGAATGGATGCCGGCTTATCGAATAAATACCATTTGTCTTTAATTGATGAGTTTCAGAAGAAGATAAACCGAAAACCAAATCTTTATTCAGCTTTATTGTAGAAAGAAATAGTATGACAGTTCCAATAATTAAAAAGGTTAACGCAATTATGTCAATAAATTTAATGGGAACAAAAAGTCTCATAACATCTACGTTTAGTCCCTTAAAAGCAGAAATATGAGGTTTATGAGTACCAGTGTTTTTGCAAGAAGGAAAAAAAACATTGGAATTGGGGGTCGTCCGATGATTTGTTGTTTCTTGATAATTGCCCTCCCAACAACGGCTGTTATCAAGATAATTAACAACAAAGAGATCACTAAAACAATTTTTGAAATCATATCACTTCATTTTTTATGTTAAAAATATGTCATGCTCATTCTTCTTGGGTTACAGCTTTTCTCGAAATTCTCTGTTGTCGAAAAAAACATAGGCATTACTGCTTTTATTCCGGTAATCCAGTCATCCTCATCTCGTGGTTCTCTGCTAAAGTACTCTGCCGCCGATGCAAACCAAGGTTCGTTCTGCTTTTGCAATATTACAGTTTGCATTTTTTCTGGTGGAGTGTTTACTCCTCCGGATGCATTAATCAAGATGATTCCATTGACCTTATCCTTGTATTGAACTGCATAATTCAGAACTAATGCTCCGCCTTTTGAATGTCCCATAAGCCAAATTTTATCTGCTTGAATATCCTTCCTCACTGCTTCCAAGTCCAATAAAAAGTTTGAGGTAGTATACTGTTCCATCGCAGGTCTATCCGAGTGTCCAGTTCCACGAGTATCAACATATACCATTGTAAACAATTTTTCCATTTCGCCAATGCTGTTATAATAGAGTTCACAACCAGGACCCCATCCCGGGGATGGTAAAATACATACAGGCCCATTACCAGTAACTTTATACCAGATTTTGAGCCCGTTATTCTCAATAAAAAACTCACCAGTATCTATCTTATTCTTCATAATATCAGGAATAGAGTCTTTATCTATCCAAGAATGACTAGATGCATGAATACTAAAAAAATTAGCAACTAAGAAAATTATTAGAAGAAAAGCATTTAAATATTTCATATGTAAATAATTTAGATTATTACTAATAAAGACGAGATATATTTTGCTCTATTGCATCTGGAAAATATAAAAACAAGATAATTATTTTCTAAATAGTTTGTCTTTTTTAGCAGAATTAAGAAGATCAATAAAGTAATTTTCAGTTTTGGATCAATGCATTTAGCAATTGTTCACAACGCCCGCGTGTATGAGCCGTTGCGTCGCCAAAGTGCTTTGTTTTCTAGTTACCACAAGTTAAGCAAGTGAGCCAACATTAGAAAACCCGCTGCCAGCAATGGCAATTATACACGCTGTTGTGTGCCAGTTTTATTTGGTTCTTATTAGTTCAGTTTCAATTCTTTCTTTTACTATATTTAAAATTTGCAAAATATCAGAAAATGAAGTTTTTGAATCATTATTAAAATCCATTAAAGTATGCGCATATCTATGATTGGGGTATAGTTCATCGATTACAAATCTTGTTGTTTGCACTACTTTACCACGGTGATTATATTCTCCTGTTTTTTCTATGGATGCGGTTTTTATTGCACAAAACAAACTCCATTTATCACCTGCTTCATCATCATCACAAATTCGATCATCACTTTGTTGCCATTTCGAAGAGTCTTTTAGATAAGTAAAACACAAATCTAAAATATCAATATCAACAATACTTGCGGGTGGACAATACCAATAATCATATGAGAAAATAAGCTCATTATCCTTTATTGCAATTTTATCCCATGGATACCATCCATTTGATGTTTTCATTAAAATTGTGATAGTATCTTTATATGGCATTAAAGAATACCTTATTTCAGAAGACTCTCCAGTTGGTGCGATGAATTCACCTTTTATTTCCTTACTAAGGATACATGAGAATAGATTTTCCTTGGTTAAACTGTCCACAGAAAAATCCGATGGTAGATTCATTGTAATATCATATCCAGCTAATTGAAAACTACGGCCATGAAAACTATAGTCAGCAAATTTCATTGTGTATTCTATACATGTTTCACAAAGCTCATTTTGACTGAATATTGTATTGCTAATTATTAAGCAAAGACAAAATATTATTATTAAATACTTTTTCATTGATTTCATTTTTAAAATGGCACAAACGATTGACGGTATGGTTAGTTGCCGATTTCGAAGCACATTCCTATCAAGTTACAAATACTTTTAATATGAGCCATACGGCTCGAATTCGCACTGCATCGGCAATTAATTATACCGCGTGTTACCGCCTGGTGTTCTTTGTCTTCAAGTCTTGTAAACCATTGTCGTTATTCAGTTTCCATGACATTTTTATTGTCCTTCTTTCTTTACTGTCGGCTCGACTTTAAGCGTTTTTTATCTTTTTTGCGTGTCGGCAATTTTTTCTAAACAATCTCTTCGTGTGTTGTCCTTATTCATTTGCCAGTAGGTTGATTCTGGCTTACGAATATCTTTTACTTGTCGGACATCGGTAGTGAAATTTTAAATATTATTATTTTTTGGAAATATTCTCTTGAATGAATAAAATTTGTGCCGTTACGCATCAGTCAGGGTTTTCCTGTATAACTCCAAAAATCCGAACTGCTCGTATAGAATAACTATGAAGTTTATTATTGCAACTCTGTAGGCCAGAATCAAAGTACTGAGTATATGCATTTAAATAATCACACTCTGAACTACTCCAATAGTTCATCTTAGTAAAATTCCCAAATCCATTTATTTTCAAATTGGTATACATTAGGTCCAATTCATCTCTGGAAGGTAAAAACCAATCATCAAAACCATTCAAAACCAAGTCCTCACAAAACTTAGCAGCATAGTGATCATCTCCCAGTCTATCGACAAGGGAGCGGGTATTCGTTTGCCCAGAACCAATAGAAGTGCTTGTTGTACCATAGTAAATATAACTTTGAGAATACCAAGGGACTCCTGCACCTTGATCGTTTTGAGCACAAACAAGTCCATACTGATTAGGGTAGGTTCCACGCAAATAGAAAATAATACCTCCTTGATATGTATCGCCAATAGATAACGATGTGGATGAAATTGTTGTAAACGAAATATCTGGCCCATAACCGATACCTTCTAAATTTACAGCATAAGCCCGAACATGATACGACTTACCGGGGAACAAGTCATATATTTTACTTGCAAAAGTGCCAACACCAATTCCGTCGGAAGTTTTAAAATTAGCTATAGTCGGATTGGGTGTAGTAAACCAACAAACACCTCTTGCTGTAATGGATGCACCTCCATCACTTACTATATTGCCTCCACTTATTGCAGAAGTTTGAGTTATTTCCGAAATCGCTGCTGAAATTAAAGTTGGTTTCTGAGCAATAGGCGTGGATTGATCTGTTTCACAACTACTCAAAAATGATAACAGTGTAAAAATAAGGATGAACTGAGAAGTAAAAATAATATTTCGTTTTTTCATAATCTTTTATATTACTATCTAATGAAAGGTTGCGGATGGGCGCAGACCTAAAATAATGGAAAAAAATCTTTATGAATATTTTCCTGTATTAAGTTCGGCTAAAATTTTCAATTTCAAGCCTTCGCTGTATCGTCTTACGATACCACAATTTTTTTACATAATTGCTGCGTGTTGTGTGGCCGTTTTTTAGGACAAGGGGTAGCATTGGCGGTAACGTCCGCGTGTATGAGCCGTTGCGTTGTTAAAGCGCTTTGTGGTTTAGTTACCACAAGGCAACCAAAAGAACAGACCTACGCAAACCCGCTTCCAGCAATGGCTTATACACGCTGTTGGAAACAGTTATTTAATTATTCGTTCATTGTTCAATCATACATTGGTAACTCTTTTGAAAAAAAACTCGCAAGCCTCATTTTCGTTTGTAAAGGTCATTATTGGGGTTATTGTATCCCTTTCTCTATAATAAACTTCATATTCAATAAAATACTTACCTCGTTTAATTGACATTCCATATTTGTCGTAGTCATTATTCGATCCATAAATGCCATGCAAATAGTAATTTTCTTCTGGTATGCCAAATGATTTCAGCTTGTTATGCAGTTCAGCAATGTTCATTTTATAATTATTTCCAACGTCCGCAGGTATGAACCGTTGCGTCGTCAAAGCGATTTGTTGTCTAGGTAGCACACTGTTGCCAAGGGCACTAACCTACGCAAACCTGCAACCAGCAATGGTTTATACCTGTTGTTGGCAACAGTAATTTATTTATTTTATTCATCCAATTCAGCGACCTTATTTGTCACTTTACTTTTTATTTCATTTAAAATTGCCTCAGAATCGTAGGAATTTATCTTTAATTTTTCAAAAGCTCGTTTAAAGTATGCATCAATATCAGTTTGATATTCACTCCCAGAAGCATAGAATTCATAAGCAATATTATCAATCAATATATTCTTCTCATTCTTGTTGAATGTGCTATATTGATTTATACAAAAATCCGGATATAACTCAAAGAATGTTTTTATATAACCTCCAAGAATTTCTGATAACGCTCCATCTGCTTGAAGAGAAATCTTTCTGTATACTTTAAAATAAAATTCCCTTTCTTCTTCGCTCTCTGACATGAGTTTCTCGAGACATTTAAAAGTCTCCATATTATCTGATGGTTTTATTTTATCATCAAGTATCAATTGAGCATATTCACGGGGTGATAAAGTGTCTTTAGTGGCATTATCAATTGATTCAGTTTTCTCAGGTTTTAAATCTAAAGAATCAATTTGAACTGATTTTTCAGTCAGTTTATCAGTTTTACAAATGCATGAAGAACTGATAATTGCAAGTGTCAATATGTATATTAAGTATCTCATATTATTGTTGCCAACGTCCGCGTGTATGAGCTGTTGCGTTGCCAATGCGCTTACTTATCGAGGTATACCAAGGTAACCAAAAGTGACGACCTACGCAAACCGCTGCCAGTAATGGCTTATACACGCTGTTGTGAATAGTTTTATTTCTTGTTTTTGGTTCTTTGTGGTTGCCGATTCAAGTGTTTTAATCTTGTACCCTGTTCTGGTTTTTTCCTCTTTTGTCAGCCACACAAAAGAGGAACAGAAAAAGTCTCCACGAACGAAAAAATCGGGCTCGCCCTTGTCGCACAAGGCCTGCGCTAACTAAGGCCGTGCGCCCCGATTTTCTGCACCGTTCGTGGACAACCCACCACACTCGGCGACTATTCTTATATTCCTCTTGGTAGTGATAGGATCTGGTTTCTTAAAAAATTATTCACAACGTCCGCGTGTATGAGCCGTTGCGTTCATCAAAGCGCTTTGTTGTCTAGGTAGCACAAAGCAACCAAGTGAACTAACATACGCAAACCCGCTACCAGCAATGGCTTATACACGCTGTTAGCGCTTCGTTGGTAATTTTATTCAAAACTAAGGATTATCGTTGTTTTGGAAATTGCTCTCCCTTGAATTGCCTCCAATTTCAATAAAAATTGTTCTATGTCTTCACTAATCTTAATGGTAAGGCCATTCCACACTTCAGATTTTGTATATCGCCCAATGTTTTTATTATCTCCATTCTGAACTTCGATTCTTTTAAACCCTCCATTTGTTTCTGGTTCATAGTCGTATAACTTCGTCCCCTTTATTTGAATATTGATCGATACATGGTCAGTATCAGTCTCGTAGACAAGCACATTTAAATAATATTCTCCACCAACCCATTTATGTTGCCAAATTGGAGGATAGAAATTTACCGGTTTGGTCACTATAAGTCCACTTTCTTTACTGGTCATTAGAGGTTCAAGTTCATAACCCTGAAGATGAAGTGCTGTAATGCAATTACTATAAACCTTATCCTTAGTGATATTTTCCCATACAACACTACTAATTACTGGTACAGGAGAAGCAACAGTTTTTTTATATTCCTTATATTCCTGAGACCACACAGTATTATGCTCCAGAATTATTGCTAATATCACAAATAGTGATAACGAAATTTTATTCTTCATAATCCTTCTATTGTTGATGTTAATGAATATTAGTAGAATATCCAATGAACGCTAACGTCCTCGTGTATGAGCTGTTGCGTTGCCAATGCGCTTACTTATCTAGGTATACCAAGGTAACCAAAAGTGACGACCTACGCAAACCTTTGCCAGCAATGGCTTATACACGCTGTTAGCGGTTGTTTTTATCTCTTTCTGTTACTTTTCATTTTCACCATACTCTACATGTAGTATATGCAAAATACGATGGATGATAGGGGTAAAAAAAACTGCTGCAATACTTAAGAATGCGACTCCACTGTATAAGGCATAGAAAGAAGAAAAAAGCTTTGCTTGGTTTGTTGTCATCTCTGCAACAGGTCCCATTCCAGTTAATATCATACAAGCCATGTAAAAACTATCAAGCCAATTAAGTGCTCCCAAATATTTATAACCTAACGTTCCTAATAGAACAGAAAAAAAAATAAGTATTATTGAAAACAACCCATAACGTCCGAGTCTAATAAAAAAATCGGAAATCGGAGCGACCTTTTGTTTGCGGTGTTCTAGTTTCATATACTCTTTATGCTTATTGTTAAATCTTCAGACTAAAATACAATATGTGTTTCTTTTAAAATAACCGCTAACGTTCCTCGGCTATGTAAAGTGCGGGATTTACTTGCAATATAAATCCAGTTACACAAATGTAATTAGAGAGCGCTGGACTTGCTAACTCTCTACAACCCGCATTTTATATGAGCCGATGTTACCAGCAGTGTTTTTGGGTATATCCATTTAGATTCTTTTTTGTATTTGCCAATAGTGTCCGAAAGGGTCTTTGAACATTCCTTGTCGGTAACCATAATCGTGATCTGTTGCAGGATTAATTTCTGTTGCACCTGCCAGAATAGCTTTATGCATTATGTCGTCCACATTAGGAACAAACAAACCTATAACAGAAGTCACTCCCTTTGCACTTATTGGTTCAAGAGCGTCACGCATGGTTTCGTGCACATGAAAAATTGCACCGTTGATTTCTAATTCGACAACATGAATACTCCCGTCATCGTTCCGAAAACAAAAATGTTCAGTTGCACCTAATTTGGTGTAAAAATCAATGTTAAATGTACCATTAGGAATGTGCAGTTCGGGAGCAAAATGTGTTGTGCCGTCTTTAGTTTTCATAATGTCTTAATGCTTTGTTATGTTACATTAATGTCTATTAGTAACAAATTTATAAGTTCATTAGTTTACTGTCTACCTCTGACTTTACGAAATTTTGTGATTCCCTGGTCAAACATTGCTGGTAACGGTCGGCGGTATATTTTTGTTGCCGATTTCGAAGCACTTTCCTATCAAGTTACATAAAAGTTTATTAAATGCTGTAAAGTTGAAGCCTGCACTGTCACGGCTATAAAATATACCGCCTGTTACCTGCTGGCCTTCTGTCTACTATTGTCTAACTATTTTCTTTAAAGTTCTATGGTTTCTATCAGTTTATTTTTTAAAAATTTCCAACAAAGCTGTCGAACCAATTACAGTTCCTAATGGTATTGCCGATAAATCAACTTCATAGTTACTATTATGATTATAAAAGGGATATTTTTTACCCTCTTTTATGGCTTTTGTGCAAGCTTCTTTATTGGCAGTTCCAACAAAAATATAATCGCAAACTGTTTTGCTATTGGGCAAAACAAGTTGAGGAAAATCTTCCGAACCCATTATCGCAGGAATATTTGTGATTATTCTTTCAGGGGCAACAACAGATTTCAGCGAACCATTGATTTTAGTTGCCAATTCTTCATTATTTACAACCGGGGAAACAGTTCCGTTCATGGTTATTTTCGGGTACAATTCTTTCGGAAGATTATTGGCTACTGCAATTCCTTCATTTATGCTTTTAATTCCATCCAATAATACATTTCTGCTCGCTTCATTAAACCATCGCAAGTTAAGTTTTAAAACAGCTGAAGAAGGTATAATATTGCTGGAATTACCTGACTGAAATGCACCTACTGAAAGTACAGCCGCATCCTGGGCAGATATATTCCGACTGATAATAGTCTGATATTGCATCACCGCAGTACATCCCATTATAATCGGGTCTTTTGTAAATTCAGGTGCCGATCCATGACCGCCAACTCCATAAAAAGTAACTTCCAACTGGTCGTTTCCTGCCATACGTTCTCCAAAACCATTAACTATTGTGCCAACCGGAACCGGACCAGTGTGCATACCAAATAAATAATCAGGGATGGGTACACCTTTTTCATACATTTTATCATTTACCATTTCCTGTGCACCCCCTCCTTCCTCTTCCGCAGGCTGCCCAACGAGTACCAATGTTCCTTTCCATTCATTTTTTAATGCACCCATTATATTTGCTGTACCCAGCATCCAGGTGATATGCGCATCATGCCCGCAGGCATGCATTACAGGTACTTCTGTGCCATCCGCTTTTGTCATGGTTTTATTGCTTGCATAAGAAAGGCCAGTTTCTTCTTTTACAGCATTGCAATCCATATCAGCACGGTACATTACAACAGGGCCATCTCCATTTTTCAAGATACCGACTACTCCTGTTTTTCCAAAGCCTGTAAGTACTTCGTAACCCAAGGATTTCAGTTCTTTAGCTATAATTCCCGAAGTACGAACTTCCATAAAAGCCAATTCTGGATTTCGATGGATGTCTTTAAAAATTTCGACCAGTCGTGAAGAATCGGCATAAGCCATTTGTTTTACCTGTCTGGCAATTTGTGCTTGTATTGCTGCAGAGGTCAATATAATTACTGCTAGAAGAGCTGATATTTTATTTGTCATTTTGAATATTTTATTAATTGTAGAATATATATTAACAGAGATTTATGAACTGTCGCCAGGCTTGCAGGTAACGTCCGCGTGTATGACCTGTTGCGTTGCCAATGCGCTTACTTATCTAGGTATACCAAGGTAACCAAAAGTGACGACCTACGCAAATCTTTGCCAGCAATGGCTTATACACGCTGTTGTGAATAGTTTTATTTCTTGTTTTTGGTTCTTTGTGGTTGCCGATTCAAGTGTTTTAATCTTGTGCCCTGTTCTGGTTTTTTCCTCTTTTGTCAGCCACACAAAAGAGGAACAGAAAAAGTCTCCACGAACGAAAAAATCGGGCTCGCCCTTGTCGCACAGGGCCTGCGCTAACTAAGGCCGTGCGCCCCGATTTTTTGCGCCGTTCGTGGACAACCCAACACACTCGGCGACTATTCTTATATTCCTCTTGGTAGTGATAGGATCTGGTTTCTTAAAAAATTATTCACAACGTCCGCGTGTATGAGCCGTTGCGTTGTCATAGCGCTTTGTGGTCTAGTTAACGCATGGACACCAAAATAACTAACCTGCGCAAACCCTCTGCCAGCAATAGCTTATACACGCTGTTAGCTGTAGTGCAATTTATAAATCAGTTCTTCAATGATATTAACTCGTATGTTTTGCTATATTTTTTTCCTAGCTATTATGAATTTTACTATTGTTTTAGATATATGATTTTCGGCTGACAAGCAATTAATAAATTCTCTTTTAATTCTATTAAAGCTGTCATCTCCTACATATTCTTTAAACATAAACATTCTATCGAATCGATTTTCCCAAGCTTTTAATATTAAAGGCTCTGCTGGTCCATTAAATGTTAATTCCTTGTCAAATTTATTCTCTTCATGAATTATTAATAGCCCTTGATTTAATAAATAATCCTTAATCCGGCCTCCCATTTTAAAATCGTACATATTACTATTACATTGACGTTCATAATATTCGTTGAAAGTGTCATGAATGGACATACTTAAAGGTTCATGAGCAAATAAGTCATCCATTTCAACAATTGCTATCCAACCATTTGGCTTCAATAGCCCAAGCCATTTAATGATAATAGAGCCAAAGTTTGGAAAGTAAGCAGCAACAAAACTTGTCCATATACCATCAGCTAAAGGCAAGTCTTTATTTTGAATAGATTTTAAGTCGTAGAGAATAAAATTAGTGTTTTCAGATGAGTTATAATTGATAGCCTCGTTAATTAATTCTGGATTATTGTCAATGCCAAAGACTTGATTAGCTTTTTTAGATAACAGTTTTGTCACGATTCCTATGCTACATCCTAAATCAAGTACTATATCTTGATACTTTACTGGTAGATGGTCAATATATGATGGCCAATCTCGCCAGGAGCTTTGATTTCGATATTCCTCTATAAGTCTCATTAACTTTTACTCTTCATCGAGTCATGTCATTTGCATTACAGCTAACGTCCGCGTGTATGAGCCGTTGCGTTCATCAGAGCGCTTTGTGATCGAGTTAGCACAAGGCAATCAAGTGAGCGAACACCCGCAAACCATCGACCAGCAATGGCTTATACACGCTGTTGGGTATAGTTGATTTTATTTGAGGCTTTTCTTTCTTAGTAATCTAGCGACATGATATACACGTAATATGTCAATCTCTGAAGTATTCTTGATAAGATAAATTATCCTATAATTACCTTCAATTAACTCCCTAATCTCCTTTCTGTTAAACTCTGGGACTATCCTTCCCATTAGTGGGTTTTCACTTAATGGTTGAACTCTTTGATATATTTTATTGGCCGTAATAGACGCATAACGAACAGAATCATCTGCAATGTAATCGAATATTTCTTTTAGATCTGTTGTAGATAAATCAGTCCAAACTACTTTGACCATTTGTCAATCATTTGTTTAACGTCCTCATTCGATACAACCTTTCCCTCTTCGGACTGCTTTAATCCTTCCTCAACTTTCTCAATAAAAATCAATTGATCTATCAACTCATCAATTGTAAATGAATCAGGCAAGTTATTGATTGTCTTATTCAATTTTTCCTTAGTCAGCATAGTTATCAATTTTTGTAAAGTTAACACTATTGCCTGATATTTCCATGTGCAGTGGTTTCTGATCAATTATACCCAACGTCCGCGTGTATGAGCCGTTGCGTTGCCGGAGCGCTTACTTATCTAGGTATACCAAGGTAACCAAAAGTGACGACCTACGCAAACCCTCAGCCAGCAATGGCTTATACACGCTGTTAGCGTTCGTTGTTATTGAATAATTTCTAATACATCCATTTTGCATCATTTACTCTTACATCCGTTATTCTATAGGTTGCAATTTTATGTATAAGTGCTTTGGGTAATGGTTCATTGTAAGGGAATTGAATAGTGTCTTTCCCGGTTTTGAACTTTGACAATTCTTCCTTGAATGGTTCCATGGCAGGACCTGTAGGCATAAAATTTAAATGTGTTTTATATGCCGAGTATGAGAAAAGAATTCTTTTTTCCATAAAAACTGGCATCCCCCACTTTAGCAGTTCTGTCGCATTGGGAGCAACACTCTTTAAAATGGAGCGAATCTCCCTTAATTTCTCCTTAGCATTTTCGGGAGCAGTATTTATATACTCATCAACATTTGTTGGTTTAATCCTGGTCATTAAGTGGAGTTTATTAATGAGATAATTGTGAATTTTCTACACATATTACTTTATATCGATGTCTCTGTTCTTTACAATGAACGCTAACGTCCGCGTGTATGAGCTGTTGCGTTGTCAAAGCGCTTTGTTATCTAGTTACCACAAGGTAACCAAAAGAGCAGACACTCGCAAACCCTCTACCAGCAATGGCTTATACACGCTGTTATGCACTGGCGGTTCTTGTTTCTGTCAGCATTTACGGTGTAATTCACAATGGCGTTTCATTATTTTTTTCAATATTTTCTTTCTGTTTTTCTAAATCCCAAAATGGTATAAATCGTTTGAATAAATATCTGTCAAAAATAACCGCAACTCCAACACCTAAATCATACATTAAAATGTCCATGGGATCAAAAGTTATACCTAAAGCGTAAATTCCAAGAAGCTGTAAAATTTCCGCCAGTGTAGTAATTCCGATAATAAAAGAAGCTTTAACATACCATTTCTGAAGTATTTTAATTGTTAATTCATTTATGCATAGCAAAAAATAAAATCCAAAAGGAATTATTAGGTCAGAGACATAACTGTAGTATAATAAATATAAATCGCCGTGAAGATAGCTTCCAACTCTGAAAATATGCATAAGAGCGATAATAGTTATAATGCTAAAACCTACTATTATTCTATTCCTTTTAGTAAGTCTATTGTATTGTTCTTGCAATGTATTGTGGGATAAAGATTAATCCTCCATGTTTGTGTAATCTCACTATTTCGATTGCTTGTCCTTTTTCCGCTTGTGCATAACGTCCGCGTGTATGAGCCGTTGCGTTGCAGTTGCGCTTACTTATCTAGTTACAACAAGGTAACCAAGTGACCTGACCTTAGCAAACCTGCTACCAGCAATGGCTTATACACGCTGTTAGGTGCTGGGTTTTATTTTTAGAACTTTTAAATGCTGTTTATTATAATAGTCAATTAGTTATTCTGTTGTCCTTGAATTTTTAAAACACGATATGCCCAATCAGAAAAGTGAGGCATTAAATTGTTTAAAATACTTACAAAAGAAAAGGCAGAAGGCACAATTACAGTTGCTTTATTTCCTTTAATAGCTTTGAGAATTGCTTTTACTACTCTTTCAGGAGGTATTTTTCTGGTTATTGATGGTACTTTAATGCTCTCAATCATTGGCGTATTGACACGACCTGGGAATATTGAAGTTACTTTAATATTGAAAGGTTTCATTTCCTGACGCAACACATCGCCAAATCCATCTAGAGCTGCTTTTGCTGATACATAAGGACCATCACCAACTATACCTTTCTTAGCATCTAAGCTATTAATAATTACTATGTGGCCACTTCTTTGGCGCTTCATTTCAGGCAGGGTATTTTTTATTGAATTTAATGTGCCAAAAAAATTTAGGGTCATTGACTCTTGGTACTTGTTAATATCTAATTCGTTTGTAATATCTGGAACATACTGTCCGGCACATGCTATTAAAATATCAATTCTACCCCATTTTAGAATAGTTTCTTTGATCATTTTATTTATCTCAACAGGAGAACATATATCCGTTTTAATTACTAATGCTTGGCCTCCTTTTGATGTGATTTGTTCTTGTAGTGTAATTAATTTCTCTATGGTCCTTGATGCCAAGACAACTTTTGAACCATACTGTGCTAATGCCAATGATGTCGCGCGTCCTATCCCGCTTGAGGATCCAGTAATTATTATTACTTTCTCTTTGAAAAAATCTACTTTTTTCATACTAACTGCGCAATTGGTTTAAACTAATTCATTTTTGTTCTCTAAAGATTTATTACTGTAGCCAACACCTTGCACCTAACGTCCGCGTGTATGAGCTGTTGCGTTGCCAAAGCGCTTACTTTTCTAGGTACAACAAGGTAACCAAAAGAGCTGACCTGCACAAACCCGCTACCAGCAATGGCTTATACACGCTGTTGTATGCTGTGCATTTCATTTTTTTCTATTTGTTCTTTAGTTTGCCTAATGCTTGTTTATATTTTATTTGATAGGATCTTGGAAGTAAGCTCTTATCAAGCATGTCCATAAGCTTTATGAATGCACTATATTTTTTTTCATTCCAAGCACTTTCTATTTTTTGTAGGTTTTGTTGTATAATAAGGTTTTTAGTGTAAGTCTCAGCCCGCTGATATGAATACGATTCAAGTTCATTTAGCTTTTGTAAATCTCCTTTTATGATTGGCAAACCTTCAACTGTAAGAAATTCGAATAAAGAATTTACATAAGATTCTTTGTTTTGTTTTTCAATGTTCGTGTTAAAAACTTCAAGTATCGTTATATCATCAAGTTCATTTAAAATGGCATTTTTCTTTCCAACAAATACTGATATTGAACCGTCTCTATTATCACAAGCGATTGTCAAGGTTACCTTATCCGAATCAAACTTATAATAATTGGCTAGCTTTTCAGTCAATCTGAAATTATGAACCTCTAAAATAGGTAACAATCTATTTAATAGTATTTCGAGCATTCTGTCAATTTGCATTGCTTACAACGTCCGCCGGTATAAGCAGTTGCCGCTTCTGAGTGCTTTCGTGTCGGGTTACCCACAAGGTAAGTAAATGAACCAACTTTAGCAACCCCTCAACCCGGCAATTGAGTATGACCGGCTGTTAGCATTCGTTTTTTATTTTTGATCAACCAATAAATTTTGCTCCTGCAATACCAATCCCGGCACCAAGCATAAGTGCAAACAAAGTCATAGGTATTATTGCCTTTTTATCTTTAGAGTAGACTATTATCATAACAGGTAAGGAAACAAGCAAACTTATTATCATTCCTTTCAGCCAAGGAGCCAAATCCCAATTGACAAACGGAATAATTAATCCAAGAACAAAATAGTGAAAGGAAGCAGACATACAGCTTATCTTATCCAGTTTCTGAATTATCATTGGAATTACATCTATTATTGCTGCAACTAGTCCAATGGCAGCTGCAATTAAAATCTCATTCATGCTTAAAAATTAGTTATCTCGTTGCAGATCTGTTTTTTAAAATGAATGCTAACGTCCGCGTGTATGAGCCGTTGCGTTGTTCAAAGTGCTTTGTTGTCGAGTTAGCACAAGGCAACCAAAAGAGCTAACACTCGCAAACCCGCTGCCAGCAATGGCTTATACACGCTGTTAGCAGCTGTAATTTATTATTTAATCTATTATTGTTTGAATGTGTAATAAACTATAAGTCATGGTATCAATATACTTTTTACCAAATTTAGTTTCTGACCCAAGCACCTTACCAACAGTTAGAATATAGTTTGTTGATCTTACTACAAAATGTCATTACAATATTTCGTGCAGCCTCTAATGTCATATTATCTGAGATCATTGATAAAGTAAAATCTCCGTCTCCTTCATTTTTAAGATTAATTTGACGTGCTAAGACCTTTTCAATTGAAACATCATTAAAAAAATGATGATGACAATAGAAGATCAATATTATTTTATTATTTGCTTTCTCAATTTCGATAGTGTCAATTTTACCTGCCCATATTATGTTCACTCCAGATTTATTATCTTTCCTCACCATATTTGGTGTCAGTTGAAAGTTTAGGCCAGGTATTGAATCCAGTAAGTGTTTTAAAGTTCCATTATCTTGACTATAAGAATTAGTAATGAAAATGAAAAGATAAGGGTCAAATAAGTACTTCATAATTGTTTTGTAAAAATTAATATTACTATGGCAGAATAATCTATCTCGTTGATGTTCATATTATTGCTGCTAACGCCCGCGTGTATGAGCCGTTGCGTGATCAGTGCGCTTACTTATCTAGGTACACCAAGGTAACCAAAAGAACTGACCTACGGAAATCCTCTGCCAGCAATGGCTTATACACGCTGTTGGGTGCTGGCCTTATTACCATTGTTTAATTATTTGTTGTAGAGTATCATTCCTAAAAATCAGTTCTACTCGTTCAAATACTACTGTATCCTTATCAAACTCCATAATATCATAGAACCTATGACCAGTCAAATTTTCTTTAATCTCCTTTTTGCTCAAATCTTTAGAATTTACTATTTGAATCAGAGTATTAAGGTCATTTTCGGTACTAGTATAACCATCTTTCATATAAGTAATTGTTACTCCTTGGTCAATTATACTATAAACTCCAAAAGCGCTGACTGTCAACAAGAGTATAAAACAAATCCAGAATGCCACTTTCCATTTATTCTTTATCATCTGACAGTTTTATTTATGGTTAAGATCTAGTGTCTTTTTTTAGGCTTGCACCCAACGTCCGCCGGTATACGCAGTTGCCGCTTCTGAGTGCTTTCGTGTCGGGTTACCCACAAGGTAAGTAAATGAACCAACTTTAGCAACCCCTCAACCCGGCAATTGAGTATGACCGGCTGTTAGCATTCGTTTTTTATTTTTGATCAACCAATAAATTTTGCTCCTGCAATACCAATCCCGGCACCAAGCATAAGTGCAAACAAAGTCATAGGTATTATTGCCTTTTTATCTTTAGAGTAGACTATTATCATAACAGGTAAGGAAACAAGCAAACTTATTATCATTCCTTTCAGCCAAGGAGCCAAATCCCAATTGACAAACGGAATAATTAATCCAAGAACAAAATAGTGAAAGGAAGCAGACATACAGCTTATCTTATCCAGTTTCTGAATTATCATTGGAATTACATCTATTATTGCTGCAACTAGTCCAATGGCAGCTGCAATTAAAATCTCATTCATGCTTAAAAATTAGTTATCTCGTTGCAGATCTGTTTTTTAAAATGAATGCTAACGTTCAGCGGTATGAGCAGTTGACGGTTTCATAGCTTTAACTTATCCGGTTACCTGAAAGATGTGCAAAAGAACCTGCCTTGGCAAGAGCACTGGCCGGCAATTGCTTATACCGCTTGTTGTGTGCTGCCTTATTAAGTACTCATCATTATAGCAAATGTAATTATGAATTGACCAATTGTTAAAAATATTATATTACTCAATATTGCAGCGATAATAGGCCTTTTGACTCCTTTATCATTATAAAAGCTCGTTAAAAACAAAATATCTGCTATTATTATTACAAAATAATATGGATATAAGAAAATTATAAACTTGTCCGAAAAAATAGCTATTAATAATATAAATAATGTTAAGTAGACCATGTTAATTCCCCCATAATCTCTTATAAATGTCAATTTATCTGATGGACTAATAACCAATAATGCAATAGGTACTTTAATAATTATAACTGTTAAAATAATAATAAATATTACCAACCCGTACTTTTTAAGCTTCGTCTCTTTTACTTGCATGAATTGAATTTTCTCTTTATCTCGAGATATTCGGATTATCGTTGTAAATCGTTTATTAAATGTATTTGAAACTATTTCCTGAGAATTTTTAAGTAATAATTTAATTCTAAAATTCTGGTCATATGGAAAGAAAGAATATTTCTGATTTGCTTTGTTAATCCCCTTTCTATTTACGTCTCTAATTGTTTCAAAATATGCACCCTCCTCTAGAAAAATGCTATCAATCTCCTGGACTAAAGATTTATCAATTTTAACTTCCACTTCTGGTAACTTGTCAAAAACAAAACATGAAGTTAAAAGCATTGAGGAAAATATAAACAATATGTATCTCATTATGTGTTATTTTAAGGTTGCACACAACGTTCGCGTGTATGATCAGTTGCGTCCACAAAGTGATTTTGTATCGAGATACACCAAAGTACCCCAAAGTGATAGTGATAGCGACTTGATGCCAAGCAATTGATTATACACGCTGTTGGGTGCTGTAATATTACTTACTATCCGCTTGAAATGTATACTTATAATGTTTGAAATTCTTCACTAAGACTAATGTATCCGACTTCGTTGGTTTGACTATTGAATCCCCTACAACAGCAAAATGGTTGAATATGTTTTTATCGTTTAATTGGCTTGTGTAAGGATAAAAAACATATTCATTAATATCATTAGTCAATTTGAATGCTACTCCATGGTATTTTATATCCACCCAATCAAGTTCGCCTTTCAAATTGGAATTGAAAAATAAGTCAAAATGTTTTTTAGCTCTTATATTTCCAAAATGCTGAGACAAAGAGATGTATGCAATAACAATGGTAGTCAAAATCAAATAAAAAATAATCTTAGATTTTCTGGTCATTTTGTTCTTTAATTATAGCACCCAACGTCCGCGTGTATGATCCGTTGCGTTGCCGGAGCGCTTACTTATCTAGGTATACCAAGGTAACCAAAAGTGACGACCTACGCAAACCGCTGCCAGCAATGGCTTATACACGCTGTTGTGAATAGTTTTATTTCTTGTTTTTGGTTCTTTGTGGTTGCCGATTCAAGTGTTTTAATCTTGTACCCTGTTCTGGTTTTTTCCTCTTTTGTCAGCCACACAAAAGAGGAACAGAAAAAGTCTCCACGAACGAAAAAATCGGGCTCGCCCTTGTCGCACAAGGCCTGCGCTAACTAAGGCCGTGCGCCCCGATTTTCTGCACCGTTCGTGGACAACCCACCACACTCGGCGACTATTCTTATATTCCTCTTGGTAGTGATAGGATCTGGTTTCTTAAAAAATTATTCACAACGTCCGCGTGTATGAGCTGTTGCGTTGCCAATGCGCTTACTTATCTAGGTATACCAAGGTAACCAAAAGTGACGACCTACGCAAACCTTTGCCAGCAATGGCTTATACACGCTGTTGGGTACAGTGCATTATTTTTTTTTCAACACTACATAAGCCAATGGAAATCTGCCTTCAATCTTCAATGCTTTTTTAATAAGCAGACCATTATTTGTCAACATACTTTTAAAACCTTCTATACTCCACTTGTTGACAATTTTAAATCCAAAAAATATTCTGCCAACAGTATCAATAATCCTACTTTTAATATTTTCTCCAACACAAAATGTTGGGACTATAAAAACTCCCCTATCCTTCATTACTCGTTTAACCTCATTTATTGGTTTGGCAGGATCATAAAGCAAGTGAAATAAGTTGGATGCGATCACAATATCAAAGCTTCTATCAGCGAAAGTCAAGTTATATGAATCTTGAATTTGAAAATCAATGTTTTCGATATTTGAATCCTTTTGCTTTTGTTTTGCAATACGAACCATCTCTGGTGATAGATCTGATGCAATAATCGAAGATACTTTTGAGCAAATAGAAAAAGATATAATTCCAGTACCTGTGCCTATCTCAAGTACGTTGTCATTTGCTTTTAACTCTATATCTATATTTTCAAGAATGGAATTATAAGTTTTGTCAAACATTTTCTTTACGAATGAATCATAATTGCTCGCGATTTTATCCCAAGTTTTTATCTCCTTATTCTGTCTATTATCCATATGATTATTGTATTTATTTCATTCAGTTTTTTTGCATTGTACCCAACGATAGCGGCATGAATAGTTGCCGGATCGGCTACGATTCTGCCAGCTATATCGGATTTTTGATTTCACTTTAAACCTTGTATCACCTTTCATTTAGGGCAATTATTTATGCCGGCATGTTGTAGCCAGTGCAATTTAATTCTGCTTCTTTATAATTTCATTCAATATTTCTTCAATTTTTTCATTCTTAATTATCTGCATACCAACTCTTTCAGTTGTAATACCTTCTTTGAGTTTATAATCATAAATAGGTTTATCAAGACTCAAAATTGATTCAAAACATTTAAAATCAATTGTATTTGAATTAGCTAAATTTTCCGCAACCTCAAGAATATGTGTTGATATGAAGAAGAATGATCCTTTTATTTTTGATAATAAGCTAATAACCATTAAAGTTCCATCATAAGCATCTTTTACATTAGTTCCCCTAAACAGTTCATCGAGAATTACAACAACATTTTTGTTGTCCTTAATCTCCACAGCTAATTCCTTTATTCTATTGACTTCGGCGAAAAAATGACTGAATCCTTGGCTTAAACTATCAGATAGGTTAATTGTGGTAAATAGTCCGTTAAGTATTGGTATTTTTAACCTTTTTGCAGGAACTGGTATACCAAGGTGTGCGAAATATGTTAAGATTGCTACTGTCCTTAAGAATGTAGTCTTGCCTGACATATTTGGTCCTGTAATAAAACTTAGTGTTCGTTTTCTATCAAGTTTGAAACTATTAGGTTTCGGGTCGATAAGTAAAGGGTGCATACAATCTTCTGCTTCAAAAATTGGATTTTCTTCATTTGAGTATTCAGGTAAACAAAAATGTTCCTCCTTCAATAGTCTGCAATGCGACTGAAGGACATCTATCTCATACACTGTATCTAATACAGATCTTAATTCTTTATTTTTTTTGGCTCTAAAGAAATTGTCAAGCTGGTTGATCTGTTTCGATTTAAGTTTTCTTGAATTATTGGGTATGCTACTAAGGAACTTTGAAATTGTGCTCACATTGAGATAATCTAATGCAGAATTAAAGGCTTCATTCAATGTCTTGGGAGGATTAGTTTCCTGAATATTGTATAAGAATTTTTTGAGATCGTTTAGTATCCCAGAGAGGTGAATAATACCTTCTTTTATAACATAATAATCGTTGCTCATCTTTAATGCGTTCACTATGCTATCGTAAATAGCATCTATGAAATTATTTCTAAGTGGGATGTGTCTATTTATGAGATAATATTCTGCAAAGTCAAATTGTCTTTTATTGAGTTTCAAAGAGTACTTCAGATTGAGTATGTATTTAATCTCGGCTTTTCTATTCTCAAGGAATGTTCTGTCCGAGAAAGGAGTTCTGATAACTTTATATAAATGTTCCTGCCCTCCTATAGTTTCAGTCCTGTTATAGAATCCAAACAGGGAGGGATTCTTCGCATTCTGTGAGAATAATTCTATGTCAGAAATTGTTTGTTTATCTGTTCTGAATAACATCTATGTCATTTTTTGTATTGTACCCAACTCGTTTATAGAAGCAGGTATACTATTTCTAAATACCTGGAGCAGGAAATTAGAAGTAGATTTTGCATGGTTTTATTCACTACTAATTTTTACAGGATGGAGTTTGAATACGTGATATTATCCATAAGCAAATCAATGCTTATACCAAATTTAAACTGTCAAAAGGACTTTTTATCTTTTCTATCGATTTGCGCGTAACATGCGTGTATATTTCCGTGGTCTTGCTGCTGCTGTGTCCAAGTAACTCCTGAATGAACCTTAAATCCACACCGTTTTCTAATAGATGAGTCGCATAACTGTGCCGCAAACAGTGAAGGGTCATTTTCCTTTCGATCTTCGCTCTCTTTTTAGCAGCTTCAAAAACCTCCCGTAAACTCGCTTCCGAATATGGCCTTCCCTTCTCAGTCCCTTCAAATAACCAGTAAATTGGATGGTTCAATTGATAGTACGCTCTCAACATCTCTATTAAACTCTCCGGTAGCGGTACCACCCGGTCTTTCTTTCCTTTACCGCCTCTAATAATCAATAACTTTCTTTTTGAGTCAATCGCATTAATCCTTAAATTGATAAGCTCACTTCGTCGCAACCCGCATGCATATATCAAACTTAACATTGCCTTGTGCTTGATATTCATGGTCCTGCTTAAAATCAATTCAATCTCTTCAACAGAGAATACACCTGGTAAACTCCGACCGGTAATTGGCCTTTGAATTTCGGTTATGTTTATCTCCTTCTTTAGTATATTCCCGTAAAACAGCTTTATCGAACTGATAATCTGATTCTGATAAGAAGCAGAGAATTTATTCCCTATTACATAGGTATAGTTAAAATCCCTGACATCATCCCCTGTTATCGCTTCAACCCTCTTTTCTCTATAATAACTCAGAAATGTTCTGATGGCCTCAATATAGGTTTGTATGGTTCGCTCACTATAACGTAAGGTCTCCATATAATGCCTGAAAGAATTCACTAATTCCAGCTTATCATGACTAAGCTCCTTATCAAAGTATCTCGTCCTCCGTTCATTTTTCAAATCTTCAATTTCCGGCAAACTCAAAAGCAAATCTTTTTGTATCCTGCATAATCCTTCAATACTGCTTTCAGTATAGGGCAAATGCCAGCATCCCAAGGTTCTGCTCCATTTGCATCCTTCAATTGCCCTGATTCTTGCAATGATGGTGGAATCATATGAAAATACAACTTTGATCCTTCTGATGCCCTTGTGCAACGTTGACTCAACATGAATTGTATTCATAACCTAACGGTATAATTTCCTCTAAATGAATGACTTTCAGGTACACTTCGTGCCCCTCAATCCCATATTCCACCCTGTACCTCACCCGATATCCCTTGCGGGCCGGCTGCTTCCCTGGAATATGGATTAAAAATGATCGTCGTATAACTTATTCCCCTCTAACCTATTCAACCCTGACTCTATCAAATATAAGAAAAAAGTTGATAGATGATCAGTAAAATTCCATGCTATCAGCTATCGCCTATTAACAATCCACTATTTTTGTCGTATGAAAGGAAAATTCGCACTGACGCTTACTGCCCACCGCATCCTCGGACCGCTGTTCAATCCGGCGATAATTGTTCCCAGCGCCAACCGCGAATATTTTACAGTTCACGACCGCATTTCACTCGCCAACCTCACCCAGTACGAACCCCAGCTCCTCCCCGAAGAAATCAGCCTGGTGAAGATTATCGAGGAATACACCGATACCCAGCTGCTGAAGGTGTTCTCTAAAAAAAAGACCAGCGCCCAGGACTTCCTCGCCTCAGTAGATGAAACGCTCTATGAACGACAGATCCGTCCATATATCGAACGAAGGCTGCAGCGATGCACGGATGTCCTCGCGGGTAGCGATATTCCCATATTCCTCAAAAAACAGCACAATAACATTTATGAATCAGACCGCCTCTGGCTGCAGGATGATACGGCCAATGCTGTGTTTAATTTCAATCGAAATACCGAAGGTGTGCAATACTTCCTTACGGTCAACTATAATGATGAAATTATCCGCCTTACCGGGAAAAACGGTTTTGTACTGGTGAACGAACCATGCCAGCTGGTGCTTGGGAACCGCATCTTTCAGTTCGATGACATCGACGGCAAAAAACTGCTCCCTTTCTTTAAGAAGCAGGCTATCAACATTCGCTCCGAAACGGAAATTAAATTCCTCGAAACTTTCGCCAAACCCGTCATTCAAAAATACCAGGTCCAGGCCAGGGGTTTCACCATTACAGATCAATACCTGCAGCCACAACCGGTGCTTTCCCTCGAAAATAACGTTTCCGGAACGCCTGTGCTGATGCTCCGGTTTAAATACGGAGATAAGGCTGTTTACTTCGCCGGGAAGAAATCGGAACTGCTGGTTACTCTAAATCACCAGGACAACCAGGTGGAATTCCGCCGGCTGAACCGCGATCTTCAGTTTGAGAACCAAACGATCTCTTCCCTTCTCGAACTCGGACTGGCCAACCTCGATGCCTCCTCCTTTACACCCTTGCGTCTGAAAAAAACCGAAAATATCCTGGTGCTGTATGAACTGGTAAACTGGCTGAATTCAAACAGCTCTGCATTAAAGGAACTCGGACTGGAGATCATCCAGTCACAGACCACCCAACGTTACTACCTGCAGCAGGTTGACCTGAAACTGAAGGTCAGCGAGAATAAGAACGACTGGTTTGACATTCACGCTGTGGTACAGCTCGATGGTTTTGAGATCCCCTTCACCCGTTTCCGCAATCATATACTCGACGGCAGGCGTGAATTCGAACTCCCCGAAGGACGTATCGTGGTGCTGCCCGAAGAATGGTTCGCCCGGTTTAAGGACCTGTTCTCCTTTGCCAAAGAGAATAACCAGCAACTTCAACTCGAAAAACAGCATTTCCCCCTGCTGAAAGAAAGCCTGAAAGGCATCGGCGGATGCTATTCCGGTAAACTTATGAAATGGTTCGGCACCGCAGACTACGAGGAGCAAAAGGTTCCTGATGAAATCAGGGCTGAACTCAGGGATTACCAGAAAAAGGGATACAGCTGGCTTTGGAAGCTCCATTCCAATGATTTCGGCGGGTGCCTGGCCGATGATATGGGCCTCGGTAAAACGCTACAGACGCTGACACTTCTACAGCAGGTCATCAACGATGAGAAAAACCGCCTTTGCGGTCCGGCTAATTCAGTATTTGAAAAACAACTTACCATTTTTGATGCTGCCTCAGCCGCTGATGTGAAAGCCAAACCCTCCCTCATTGTCGTTCCTTCCACACTGGTGCATAATTGGATTAACGAGACCGTGAAATTTGCCCCCAGCCTGAAGGCTGGTTTTTATGGCGGACAAAACCGCCGGCCATTTAGATATTATTATGAAGCCTTTGACGTGATCATAACTTCCTATGGACTTATCCGCAATGACCTGGAAGCACTGAAGTGCTATGACTTCCTGTACATGATCCTCGATGAAAGCCAGGTGATCAAAAATCCACATTCCAAAACGTATAAAGCCATTGTAAGCCTGAATGCCGCCCACCGGGTGGTTCTTACCGGCACTCCCATTGAGAACTCGCTCACCGACCTCTGGGCCCAGATGAATTTCCTCAACCCCGGGTTACTGGGCAATTTCGAATTTTTTAAAAACCAGTTTGTGACCCCTATCGAAAAGGGAAATGATGAAAAACAGGCCCGGATACTCCAGGCGCTCATTAGTCCCTTTGTCCTCCGCAGAAAGAAAAGTGAGGTGGCAAGAGAACTTCCTTCATTAACGGATCAGATCATTTACTGCAACATGTCGGAATCCCAGCAAGCCTTTTATGAAACCGAGAAATCCAGGGCCCGGAACCTGATCCTTGATAACCTGCAACAACAGGGTATTGAAAAATCCTCCTTCGTGATCCTGCAATCGCTTACCAAACTCAGGCAGGCCGCCAACCACCCGGCGCTCATTGACGCCGGCTATCTGGAAGATTCCGGCAAACATGAGGTGATTATCAACTACATCAGGAACCTGATCGCCGAGGGCCATAAAGCCCTAATCTTCTCCTCGTTTGTAAAGCATCTTGAATTGTACACCGCTTTCTGTGACCAGGAGGGAATTCCCTATACACTGCTCACCGGTGATGTGCCCCAAAAGCAGCGGGAAGCCATCGTGAAAAAATTCCAGGATGATCCTGCCTTGCACCTGTTCTTTATTTCCATCAAAGCCGGAGGATTTGGATTAAACCTGACCTCGGCGGATTATGTTTTCATCCTCGATCCCTGGTGGAACCCCGCTGTGGAGGAACAGGCACTGAGCCGCGCACACCGGATGGGACAGAAAAAAAATGTTTTTGTTTACCGTTTCATTACCAAAGATACCCTGGAGGAGAAAATCCAAACGCTTCAGGAAAAGAAATCACAACTAGCCAATAGTTTTATCAACGAGAATAATCCGTTCAGAACGAATGATCAGGAAGAGCTGATGAAGCTTTTAGAGTAGGGACGAGGGACAAGGGACAAGGGACGAGTCTAATGAAATCAAATGATTATACCTCCAAAAAAATCACACTCACACTCCCGCAATACTTGTCCCTTGTCCCTCGTCCCTTGTCCCTTCTTTCAATCCCAATTCCCTTCCCTTCTCCATCATCAGCCGGTAAGCTTCCTCGTAGTCATTCTTTATAGTCCCTTCCAGGATGGCTTCCTTGATGGTATTCTTAATGATCCCCACTTCGCGGCAGGGACCAATATTGAAGGTTTTCATGATCAGTTCCCCATCCACCGGAGGCTGAAAATTACGAACAGCATCCTTCTCTTCAATTTCTTTCAACTTTTGGCGGACAATCTGGAAATTATTCAGGTACTGTTTTACTTTAACATCATTCTTAGAGGTAATATCAGCCTCACACAACATCATCAGGTCGTCAATATCATCCCCGGCCTCAAACAGCAGCCGACGAATCGCCGCATCACTGACCTCCTCTTCCACCAGGGCTATGGGACGTAAATGAAGCAACACCAGCTTTTGGACGTATTTCATGGAAAGCCCGAGCGGAAGATGCATCCTGCGGAAAACATCCGGGACCATTTTTGATCCTATAAACTCATGTCCGTAAAAAGTCCACCCGTGTCCCGGCATATATTTCCGGGTCTGGGGTTTGGCTATATCATGCATGATCGCTGCCCACCGGAGCCATAGGTTATCTGTTTTTTCCGATAACTTATCCAGCACCTGAAGGGTGTGCCTGAAATTGTCCTTGTGCCGCAGATTGTCTACTACGGCAACCCCTTTCATACGGTCGAATTCCGGGAACACCAACTCCAGCAGCCCTGTTTTTTCCAGCAGGTAAAACCCCGAGGAGGGCTTGGGTGACAGCACGATCTTGTTCAGCTCTTCGATGATCCTCTCACCTGAAATGATCCTGATCCTTTCCTTGTTATGCCTGATGGCTTCCAAGGACCGCTCCTCGATCCTGAAACCAAGCTGGGAAGAAAACCGGATGGCCCTCATCATCCGCAGCGGATCGTCGGAATAGGTAATATCAGGATCCAGTGGTGTGCGGATCACTTTGTTTTCGAGGTCCTGCAGACCGTTAAACGGATCCAGCAGCTCCCCATATGATTCTTTGTTCAGTGATACGGCCAGCGCGTTTATGGTAAAATCACGCCTGTTCTGGTCGTCCTCCAGGGTGCCGCTCTCCACCGAAGGCTTGCGCGATTCGGCCTGGTAGGATTCCCTCCGGGCGCCCACAAACTCAATCTCCAAATCATCATAGCGGAGCATGGCCGTACCGAAATTGCCGTAAACATTGATCCTTCCTTTTCTCCCGATCCGCCTGGCCAGCATTTTCGCCAGGTCAATGCCACTCCCCACCACCACAATGTCAATGTCCTTTGATTGCCGCTTGAGGAGGAGATCCCTTACATATCCACCAATAACATAGCACTGAAGATTGTTTTCAGCAACAATCTCGGAAATCAGCGGAAATATCCGATGCACAAGCGGTACAATCATGAAACTTGAGATAGTGTTTACTTTTCAGGTCAAAAATACGATTTTAGATCCAGAATACAGATTGAAGATTGAAGATCGAAGATCGAAGATTGAAGATCAAAGATTGAAGATCAAAGATTGAAGATCAGGTGCAATTATAAATATTTTGATATTTTCCTCTAAAAAACCTACTTTTGTCTTAGCATTTCACTAAGGGGGTGCCTTAATAGTACGGGCTGAGATCATACCCTTAGAACCTGATCCGGGTAATGCCGGCGAAGGGAATTGGTGGCAATTACAAGAGTTGCCGCTGTTTCATTAATGTAAACTTTTTCACTATGAAGCAGGTATGCGTAATAATTGCATGGCTTTGCCTGTCGTTGCAGACCCATGCACAATATTCCCTGAAAGGGACAGCAACGGATCAGGAGGGCGGGATGCTGATCGGCGCCCATGTTACCCTCAACAATACTTACTATCAAACCATCACCGATAAGAACGGGGATTTCAGTTTTACCGGAATCAAACCCGGCACTTACCGGCTGCAGGTCAGTTTTGTGGGCTACGAGACCTATGCCGAAACCCTCTCGGTTCAGGGTGATCTGAGTCTCTCTGTAATACTGCACGAATCGGCGGTGCAAAGCGATGCAGTGATTATTTCAGCAATACGGGCCAGCGGGAATACACCTACCACCTTTACCATGTTGAACAAGGAGGAACTGAACCGCAGAAACCTGGCGCAGGACCTTCCTTATATGCTGAGTCTCGAACCTTCGGTGGTAACCACCTCTGATGCGGGCACCGGTGTGGGCTATACCAGTATCCGCATCCGCGGCAGCGATATCACCCGTATCAATGTCACCATCAATGGCATTCCGCTGAATGATCCGGAATCGCACGCCGTATACTGGGTGGATATACCCGATTTCGCCAGTTCGGTGAATAGCCTGCAATTGCAACGTGGCGTGGGATCTTCCACCAATGGCGCAGGAGCCTTTGGCGCTTCCATGAACCTCGAGACCAATACTTTCCAGTCAAAACCTTTTGGACTGGTCAGCCTGGGCGCAGGCTCCTTCAAAACCTGGAAATCATCGTTCCAGGCGGGAACCGGACTGATCAACAACCACTGGTATTTTGAAGGCCGGGGCTCAGCCATCGGTTCCGACGGGTATGTTGACCGTGCCTCATCAGCTTTGAACTCCTACTTTATCCAGGGCGGATATTATAATGATAAAACACTCATCAAGTTCATGACCTTCGGGGGCAGTGAAAAAACCTACCAGGCCTGGTATGGCGTTGATTCAGCAACCCTGCAGACCAACAGAAGGTTTAATTGGGCCGGTGCTATCTTTGAGGATGACGGGAGTATCCGGTTTTACGATAATCAAACCGATAATTACAGGCAGAACCATTACCAGCTGCATCTGGCCAGACGCCTGAGCCCTTCGCTGAGCATGAACATGGCCGGTCATTATACCCATGGCCGCGGGTATTACGAAGAGTATATGCAGGACCAGGCCCTGGCGGATTACGGACTGGAGGATATCGACTCCACAACTTCCACCGACCTGATCCGGCGCCGCTGGCTCGACAATCATTTTTACGGTCTCACCTGGTCATTGCATTACCGGAAGGAAAAAACCGATCTGATCTTTGGCGGGGCCTATAACCAATATGATCATGCCCGACACTTCGGTGAGATCATCTGGGCCCAATCTGCTGGTCAGATCCCCTATGGTTACGAATATTATACCAATACAGCGTTCAAAAATGATTTTAATTTTTTCGCGAAAATAGCCATGTCTCCGGTGGAGCATCTCACCCTTTACGCCGACCTGCAGTACCGGTACATTACTTACTCGGCAAACGGAACGGAAAGTGAACTAAACCCGGTTAACATCAGGCATACCTATCACTTCCTGAATCCCAAAGCTGGTATCAGCTACAATACCAAGGCTGGAACTTTATACGCTTCCTATGCTATCGCCAACCGGGAGCCCATTCGTGATGATTACCTCGATGCCAATCCCGGAGAAGAACCGGAACCGGAACTGATGGGCGATCTTGAGATCGGCATCCGGAAAACGGAATCTGCGCTGCAATACGCAGCCAACTACTTTCTTATGAATTACAACAACCAGCTTGTGCTTACCGGGGAAATCAATGACGACGGTGCCTATATCCGGAAAAATGCAGGAAAGAGCTACCGGACCGGGATCGAAGCATCGGCGGCCTTTAATTTCAAAACACTTGCTGAGATCAGCGGAAATCTCACCCTCAGTGCCAATAAAACCGAATACCGGCAGGTCAATGATCAGCAGGAAGTTGAAGAACTCAGGAATACGGATATCTCTTTCTCACCAAGGATCACAGCTGGTTCACAACTCAAGGTCTTCCCGTTTCAGAACTTTGAGATCGACTGGCTTTTTAAATTTGTCGGAAAACAGTATCTCGACAATACTGCCAGCAAAAACAGGCAGCTTAGCAGTTACAGAGTCCACGACCTGAGGCTGGCTTACCTGATCGCGCCGGAAACGGGCCCCGGAATTGAATTCACAGTAATGATGTATAATCTTTTCAATACCCTCTATGAATCCAACGGGTATGTATATGATGGTGCACCGTATTATTATCCCCAGGCCGGAATTCATTTTCTGGCAGGATTAAATGTAAAATTCTGATATTAAATACATTAAGATTTCAGTAAAAATATATTTCTTAAAATTTCATAAAATCGCATATTCCTGAAACTATTGTGGCATGATTTTCGTTATTTAATCAATGGGTTAATAAATAGTTTTAGTTAGGGTTAAAAGTAGTTTTTTCAGGGTTTTTTCGTAAATTTTAGGTTTAATGGTTAGGGTTAAAGCCTGGGGTCTATCCGACCCCAGGTTTTTTTATGCCTTTTCACTCCGTTTATCCAATATTGCCACAACAAATTAATAGGCTTAACGGAACAATTAATTTAAATTTTTGCTTCTTTTGTATTCAGAATTCAACTTTGCGGTTTGAGATGGTGAGTTTGTATAAAAGCACTTGGAAGGAATGTCATGCCTCAGTTTGTTCCATCAGGTTCCTGAACGGGAATGATATTGAGATGGTTTCCCTTACCGGTTTCAAGGTGGGCGATCACCTCTATACGCACGATATGGTCAATCGGTTTAACAAAGCGGAGTTCGTTGAGATCAAGTTTGTAAAAGACGACGGACATACCGTTGCTGCTCTCGAAAGACTTTCGCTGCACGATTTTTCAGAACGCATCATTACTTCGTACGACCAGGAAATTACAGGATTCTCCATTCTCTCCACTACTGACCTTGCCTTTGACAGCATTCCGCCCCTTGAAATGGCTGTCAACCGGCATGTTTATATCGGACAGGCTGTTGCCCTGCTGGGTTATCAGTATGACAATCCCAGTCTCACCATTAAATCGGGTATCCTCTCCACGGTAATACACCGAAACAGCAACCGTTACCTGCAATTCGACGGTTCAACGATCTGGGGTAATTCAGGCAGCCCGCTGATTGACGTAAAGACCAACGAAGTACTGGGCATTATCGGATATAAGCTCGATCGCAAAAATAAGTCCTATGAGAAAATGATCGAGATCAGCAACTCGAATATCAAAATGCTCGAAAAAGCCCAGGGAGAATTTGAAGTATCGGGGGTTGACCCGATCCAGGTGCTCATTGCCTGGCAAAAACAGATCCTTCAGCTCGCCGGCGAAATCTACAAAGCTTCGGGCAGCGGAATAGGCGTGGCCATTGATGTCAGAACCATCAAACACCTGCTGAAAACGGCAGGGATTGAAATCGGATAAGAAAGGGACAGACGGGACAAGGGACAGGGGACAAGGAAGAATTTCATTGGCAAATTGGCACATTCACATCACACCATCATCTTGGCACATTTGCACATTTGCACATTGGCACATTGGCACATTAATTTACTTCTTCTTCCTCAGGTTATTATAATCAATATAATATAATATCCTTACCGAGAAACTGTTGGTTTGATCCGAGTTCCAGGTTTGCTTCAGGTTGTTCCAGTAATTCTCCTCCACATCCTCACGGCTATCATAGATCGAATTTTTCCACCCCACAGTGAGTTCCGATCCCGGTGCAAAGATCCATCGGAAGATCAGGTCGACAGTAAAGGCATTATAATTCTCGTTAGTCCCTGCGGTATAGTTGGGATCCGTCACCAGTGATCCGTCGTCCTGCAACTGGTAATACTCTTTATTGGTCACACCCGACCAGTAATAACGAACCCGCATGTCAAAACCGGCTTTGTTGTTAATGGAATAGCTGGTCCCAAATACATTTTCGATAACATCTACATCACGTCTGGCAAAATAAATGGTATCCTCACTGGCGGTCATATCTGCAAATCCGCGGTCATCGGTTTCATTTTCCATCTCCAGGCCATAATATAGCTGGTAACGCCTCCCGATCCTGACATTCACATCCCCGTTCCACCAGTTGGCATGCTGGTCGAGTTCAGGAATCCTGTAACCACCAAATCCACCGTCAAAACTTATTGCCTTTCTGCTGTCGGTGAAAGCGAAAATATTGTAGTTGATCCTGGGCGGCTCATGATAATACCGGTCCTCCACCCTGGGTTCATAATAATCATAGCGATCACCCGAATAGTTCAGGCCGATCTGCAAGCCGTAATTGTTCTTGAACTGTGCAAATGAATTCAATCCAAATATATTGCCGAAAAGTTTGTTGCCTTTATACATCCGGACATGTTCCCACCAAAGATTGGTATGAACCTCCCGGAATATTGAAAAAGGTTCAATGATGTGATAACCTATAAATGATTCTGTGGTCATTTCATTGTTCCGCCTGAGATATCCCATATCGTTCGGGTTGTACTTATCAGAATACACAGTTTGTGAAATTCCATAGCGAAGCTTCCCGCTGTTTTTCTCCACCCCGAGCCCGGAAAAGAAACCCGTTTCCTGTTCTCCCTCGTTACGGGTGCTGATGCCTCCCTTACCTTTCACAGCAAATGTTTTGGCCTTATTCCTGATCTGAAAATCGGTGGCGGTCACGTTGGCATAAAAGGGATCATTGGCCATAACCATGTTGGTATTGATCAGGCTCACATAGGAGTTGTTCTTCAGGGACTTATCCACCACGGCCACATTGTAGTTGGTAAAAGGCTGTACCAGTACATTCCGTTCATGACCCGTAATGGTATCTTTAAGGACAGCATTGGCTTTAAGTGACATGGCATTGAGAAATCCCAGTCCCCAACCGCTGCTGCTGCGACCGGAGACTTTGGTGGCGTTCAGCAGCTGCGTTTCACTCGGACTGTAATCAACGACCTCATTTTCTGCAAGTTCGTCATATGCTTTGTAAGAAAACTTCGGATTTGTACCTATCCGTCGTGAATAGAAGATCTGTGCACGTTCAAAGAGTTCCGTTCCCTCGGTGAAGAACTGTCTTTTCTCCGAATAGTAAAGTTCATAAGGCGAAAGATTCAGCTGCTGGTCATCGGATTGTATCTGGCCAAAGTCGGGAATAAGCATCATGTCGAGCGTAAAACTCTCGCTGATTCCATATTTCAGGTCCATACCTCCCTTGTAAACAAATTCCGGCGAGGAGCTTCCATTATATTCCATGTAAGCGGCGGCATAGGGACTTAAAGAAAGCCTGAAAGGCGGCTTGATATTCTTAATCCCGATGAGCTGACCCTCCTGATGAATGAATCCTGATACTTCGCGATCAATGAAGTTCCAGGAAGAATTTGAGCTGTAGCGCCTGATATTCCTGAACATCTGCAGGCCCCAGGTACCTGGTCCGTTCTCCGGGAAACGCAGTGCCGAATAAGGAATTCGCATTTCCACGATCCAGCCCGCATCAGTTACCCTTGTCTTGCTTTGCCAAACAGCATCCCAGGCATCATCCTCATAATCATAATCGCTTTTCACCGCTTTGATATCGGTCTGCACCCCGGCAGGCGTAATGAAAAAGCCATAGGCCAGCTGTCCCTGGTTATACGGATCGAAGTAAATGCCAAAATAATCAGACATACCGATGTTGTCACGGTCCGAAAAGAAATTGAAAATACTGTCCGGAGCACTGTCGTAGAGTATGGCCCCCACATAAACCGCAGTCTGATCATAGAGAATGAACACTTCAGATGGCTGGTAGGCTGGTTTTCCATTATATGGCTGCAATTGAACAAAATCTTTTGCGGGACGAGCTTGTGAATAGGCTGGCTCATCGAGCACAGCATCAATGGATATGGGGGCTGTAATATACAGTGCGTCAACACTTTTCTTTTCCTGTGCGATAAGCATTCCGGTGAAAAACAAAAGCAAAATACTGAAGAAAAACTTCATTCTGTGACAATTCTTTAGTGAAACAAAAAACGCAGACAACAGCTGATTGTTATACGAATAACAATTATAATGGTATAAAACAATATACGCACCGGCATGCAAAACGATGCATGCGTTAACATACTTTAACTTCCTTTTGGCATTCAGGATAAGGTAATGGACTATCGGAACATGATAAACAAGACCGGCAGGAGGGTTGAATACCCTGCAAATATATATAAAAACTGATTAAAGGGTTAGGTTTTTAGGTATTCCCGCGATGAAATCCGGAACTGCTGTTTTAGCGGCAGGAAGAATCCGGGGGACTCCGGAATTAGTGCGCTGCTGCTTCAAATAATAGTGTAAATCGGTCAAAATTGCATTGCAGTGGAATGATGTAAGATTCAGCGTGAAAAAGAGGAGGGGGAGAATGGAGAGAAAGGGAGACCATTAGACCAGGAGACTGAGTAAGTCTCTAACCCCTTAATATAAAGTCCTGCCCTGCCGGAGCGATGTTAGTGACAGTAACCGTTTCAAAATAATTGTTCCCCGGCTTTAAAGGCCTGAATTCCACCGGAACATAATGCTCCCCGTACCCTTTGGCCAGCCCGCTCCTGGTGACCTTTTCCACCAGTACGGTCTGTTTTTTACCGATAAAGGCCTCACGGTACCTGCTTTTGTTTACTTCAGCGAGTTCCCGCACCACCAGACTCCGCTGCTGTTTCACCTTCTCAGGAACCTGGTCGGGCATCCGCTCAGCCCGTGTCCCCCTGCGGACGGAGTATTTGAAGGTATGGACATGACTGAAGCCTATCTCCCGGATCACCCTGCAGGTTTGCTCAAAGTCTTCCCAGGTTTCTCCCGGGAAACCTACCATGATGTCGGTGGTGAAATTGAACAGGGGATGCCTGCTTCGGAGCTGTTCGATAATTTCCAGATAAGATGATAACTGATAGGTGCGGCGCATCTGCATCAGGATGCGGTCGGAGCCGCTCTGCAGACAAAGGTGGAGGTGCGGGCAAAGCTTTTCATGTGAGAACAGGTCATACAGACGATTGTCAAATCCCTCGGGCTCAATGGAGGATATCCTCACCCGGAAATTGACCCTCAAGAGAAAGGATCTTCTCCAGTAAACCGGTGAAATCCAGTCCGTCATGATCATAACGGCTGATGTTCACCCCGGTGAGCACCACTTCTTTGTATCCGAGGTCAACCACCTGCCGGATGTTCTCCAGGATATCCTTCAGCGGACGGCTGATCGCTCTGCCCCTGACAGCGGGAACAATACAAAAAGTGCAGAAATTGTCGCAACCGTCCTGGATCTTGATCATACTCCGCGTGTGAAAGCTCTTTTCGGCCACGGTGAATCCGAATACATCCTGCTTCAGCCAACCGGGAGCCACGACCTCCCCGTTAAAATATGCTTCAACCAGTGGCAGAATGCCGGCCTTGCCCCTATTGTCCACCACATAATCAATGTCTCCCCTGCTTTCGAGGTACTGCTTCTGGCTTTCTGCCATACAGCCTGTAACCACTACCAACGACCCTTCCTTGCCACGCACAGCCTGGTTTATCGCGGTCCTTGACTTGTGATCGCCCTGGTTGGTCACGGTACAGGTATTTACCACATAAACATCAGCTGGTTCACTGAAACCCACGATCTCATAGCCGGTTTTATAAAAATCGGTCAGCACCGAGTCGGTCTCAAACTGGTTGAGGCGGCATCCCAGGGTTTTAAAGGCAACTTTTCTTTTCATGAAAGTTCAGGGGCTTCAATGAACTGGTTTATCAGTTCTCCTTCAACCGAATAGTCAGCGGCTCCCGTTATGTTGAGCCACACAAAGGCCCCGGGAAGCAAGGGTTGTGATGCCGCGAACCGGACCACAATGCGACCTTCGGTAATCCCCGACAGGTAACCCGGTTTCCGGTCGTGACCTGTTACCAGTACCCGGAGCTTTTTCCCGACAAGATTCTTGTTGTACTGCCTGGAATGCCGGGTAAGTTCATCTGTGAGGATATGCAGGCGCTGTTTTTTCACCGCCATGGGGATGTCGTTGTCCCAACGCGAACTGGCCGCTCCGGGACGGGGGGAATATACTGCAATATAGGCCATATTGAACCGGATGGTTTCCATGGCCCTCCTCGTATTCTCGAACTGTTCCTCTGTTTCGCCCGTGAATCCCACTATAATATCCGTAAACAGGGTGGCAGCAGGAATGATGCGCCTGATGGATGCAATAATCCTGTTATAGTCTTCCAGTGAATGTTTCCTGTTCATCCGGATCAGCACCTTGTCATCACCCGATTGCAGGGGCAAATGTACCTGCTTTGCCAGTACTTCATAGTCAGCAATGGTTTCAAGCACCTCATCAGTCATATCACGTGGATGCGGCGAAGTAAAATATACCCAGAATTCCTTCCCCGATGATCTGCCATATTCACCAATGGCCTTCAGAAGCCCGGGAAAGGTAAGCTCTTCCCCCTTACGGTCAAGACCATAGGAATTGACATTCTGACCGAGCAGTGTGATGGATTTATAACCTGCTTCCACAACCTGCTTCAGCTCTTCGAGGATCTCCGCCGACGGCCTCGAGATCTCGCGTCCCCGGGTATAGGGCACCGCACAAAACGTACAGAATTTATCGCAACCATTCTGAATGGGAATGTAAGCCTCATAATTCGAAACATGTGTTGGCCTTACCAACCAGAATTCACGGATGGCATCCTTTGTTTTCATTACGGGCACATGACGGGTTACCACGCCATATTGCCTGATCATGTCAGGCAATTCGGGAAGCTCAGCCATGGTAAACACAAGATCAAACAATTTCATGAATTTCTCCCGGTCAGCTGGCAGAACACAACCCGAAACAAAGGTGAGCAAGCTGCGATTGTTTTTCCATTTGTTCCATCGGACAACACGGGAGTAAACCTTGTCAATAGACTTCTGCCTGACCGAACAAGCCAGTATACCCAGCAGATTGGCCTCTTCCTCAATGTCGGTCCAGCGGTAACCCATCTCCTCAATCACAGTTCGCACCCGCTCGCTGTCCGATTTATTCATCTGGCACCCCAGCGTTACAATATGGTATTTCATCCCGTTTCAATAAAGACGGTGCATGATACCGACCTAAAAATACACTTCCGTCTTGATATTGCCCGAAGGTAAGCCGCGTGAGGTCAGCAAATCATACACATCGTAGATCATATCGCAATTTCCGCAAAGATACACCAATGTATCAGAATCCAAAACCATTTGTTTGAGGTAGTCCGTTACCCTGCCGTTGTAATCGCCCAGCTGATCACGCGAGGTGCAAAGTACGTGCCTGTTTTTTGGATAACCATGCTTTTCATAGCCTTCTGAAACATACCTTACTCCGTGCAGGAGGGTGTAATTCAATCCGGGATATGATCCTGTGATGCTGTGGAAGGGGGCAATACCGGTACCTGTGCCGATAAAAAGGAATTTCCTGTTCAGTTTTTGCTCATCGATGGTAAAATATCCATACGGTCCATCGACCTCCAAAAGCTCGCCCGGGATCAACCTGCGCAGCTGTCTGGAAACCAGCCCGGTGTTAACTTCTTTGATCAGGACTTCCAGGGAGGAATCCCCTTCCGTACTGTAAATGGAATACTCGCGTACCTGGTTATTACCGGGGATCCCCAGGGTAATATGCTGACCCGCCCTGAAATTCATGCCGTTCCTGTCGAACCGCATGACATAGGTTTCCGGGGTGATCTGCCGGATTTCCTGCAACCGGTATATCTGTCTTACGTGAAGTTTCTCCGCGACAGGTTGGATCACACGGGCTGTGCTTATGGCATTTTTCTTTCCCGACTGATTCTTAGGGCGAATGTGTGTGGTTTCCATAGATAATCTGAAAAACAAAATCTAGTAACAACCAAATCTCAGAATTTGTTCTATTGAAAATGTAATCGCCGGCATTTTCCATTATTTTTGTATTGATAATAGAAGATCAGGGCTAAAGCCCGTCAAAGATCTTATTCTCACTTACCCCCAGGCTTTATCCTGGGGTACATGGAAGACTCAAAAAAACGGGCTTTAGCCCTGAACGCTTAATTTTTTTTCATATATTCTGTGATATACCCTTCAAACTTTGAGATCAAAACCGGATTCGATCAGATCCGTGAACTGGTAAAGCATTACTGCCTTTTTGCACCGGGCAGCCAGAAAGTGGATGACATGAAATTCATGTCCGATTTTGCCCGCCTGAAGACCACACTCGATCAAACTGCTGAATTCAAGGAAATTTGCCAGTTTGAAGAAAACTTCCCCGCTGATCATTACCACGACCTGATGCCCGGATTAAAAAAAGCCCGGGTGGAAGGCACCTACCTCGAGACTGAAGAAGTATATGATCTGAAACGGTCACTGGAAACCATTAAAGCCATCCTGCGCTTTTTTAAAAATACACCCCCGGAGAAATACCCCAACCTGAAGAGATTGTCGGGAAATGTTAAGTATTTCAGCTATGTGGATGAAAGAATTGATGCCATTCTGTCAAAGCAGGGCAAGATTCGGGATAATGCCTCCTCGGAGCTGCGGCATATCCGTGAAACCATTGCTGAAAAACATACCAGTGCTGGCAGAAAACTGCAAAACCTGCTGAAGAAAGCCATTGAGGCCGGTTACGTGGAGAAAGACACTGCTATTTCCATTCGTAACGGCAGGCAGGTGATCCCGGTCCCCGTTTCCAACAAACGAAGGATCGGCGGTATTGTTCATGATGAGTCTGCCACCGGCAGGACCGCCTATGTTGAGCCTTCCGAGGTGGTGGAGCTGAACAATGAAATCAAGGAGCTTGAAATGGCCGAGATCAGGGAGATCATCCGCATCCTGGTCGCCTTCACCGACGCCATACGTCCTTATATCGGCGATCTTATTGAGAGTTATGATTTCCTGGGCACCATAGACTTCATAAGAGCAAAAGCTCAATTCTCACTGCAGATCAATGCCGGCTTACCTGCGCTGGTAGATTCCGCAGGCTTTCGCTGGAAGCAGGCGGTCCACCCCCTGTTGTTCCTCCATCATAAAAAGGAAAACAAGGAAGTGGTTCCCCTCGACATATCTCTGGACGAAAAAAGCCGGATTTTATTGATTTCAGGTCCGAATGCCGGCGGAAAATCGGTCTGCCTGAAAACGGTGGGATTGGTTCAATACATGTTGCAATGCGGGCTGCTGGTGCCCATGGTGGAAAGCTCTGAAGCCGGCGTTTTCAGAGATCTGCTCATCGACATCGGTGATGAGCAGTCGATAGAAAATGACCTGAGCACTTACAGCTCCCACCTCCTCAATATGAAAAACTTCCTGCGTCATGCTTCCGCCCAAAGTCTCATCCTGATCGACGAATTCGGTACCGGCACTGAACCCCATATAGGCGGGGCGATAGCCGAAGCTATTCTGGAATCGCTCAACGGGAAGGGAACATACGGGGTCATCACTACCCATTATTCCAACCTGAAGCACTATGCATCAGGTGCTCCAGGCATAGTGAACGGAGCCATGATGTTTGATACCGCCCGGTTGAAACCGCTGTTCAGACTGGAGATGGGCAAACCGGGCAGTTCGTTTGCCATCGATATCGCCCGCCAGATCGGGTTGCCTGAGGAGATCCTCCGGGATGCTTCCGGTAAAGTCGGCGAAGATCACATCAATTTCGACCGGCACCTGCGTGAGATCATCCGTGACAAAAGATACTGGGAGGAAAAGCGCGACAGGATCAGGGTTAGCGAAAAACGACTGGCAGCCCTGCTCGAACAATATGAAGAAGAGCTGGGCCAGACCAGGAAAATGCGTAAGGATATCCTTGAGAAAGCCAGACTGGAGGCAGAATCCCTGCTGTCGAACGCTAACCGGGAAATTGAGAAAACCATCCGGGTAATCCGGGAAAGCCAGGCAGATAAAGAACTGACACGGGAAGTCAGGAAAGAACTGGAGACATACCGGCAGAGCAGGCAGGAGGATGAAAGCAAGGGTGATAAAACCCTGGAGAACAAACTGGGTGAAGTGCGCAAATACACCAGAAAATATAAAAGCGAACCTGCCAAACCCGAACCGGAGGTCAGCGCTGATGATAATGCCGTCCCTGCCCCGGGTGACCTTGTGCGCATCCTGAACCTTAACACAGAAGGCGAGATTCTGGAAATCTCCGGTGAAAATGTGCTGGTCACCTATGGCGAAAGCATGATCACCTCGGTTAAACGAAACCAGATCGTCAAGGTACCTGCCAGAGAGATCAGCTCCCGTAAAAGTACAGGCAGACCCGTACAATTTGACTTCAGCATCAGTCAGCGCAAGCTCAATTTCAAATCCGATATCGATATCCGCGGAAAAAGAGGCGAAGAAGCCCTGGATATTGTCAGGAATTTTATCGATGATGCCACCGTGGTAGGCGTTACTGAATTGAGGATCCTGCATGGCAAGGGGAACGGCATATTGAAAAGTCTGGTACGCGATTACCTCAGTGCCCAGGATGTTGTCCGATCCTGCAAAGATGAGCATGCTGAACGGGGTGGATCGGGAATTACAGTGGTGACACTTGACTTCTGACAATATGGAAGCACCCGCCCCGATCATTCTCCAATGCATTGCTGCCACTCCACGGTTGAACTACCTGGTGAATTATCTCCAAAATGCACTTCAGTGCACCATACAGATTATTTCACAGGAAAGCGGTGACCATCCGCACCCCAGCGCGGGCCGGCCCGTCATTCATTACGGTGTTGCCCACATTGATGGAGCCTTTAATATTTTTTCATCCGGATTGCTGCAGGAAACTGTGATCAGGAACCAGGAACCGGAAATCATCCGGCATAACGGCCAGGTGTTTTTTTATCCGGCCCCGGATGGTTTTGACCTGCCTTTTGATGTTTTCTCCGCCATGTTCTACCTGTTATCGCGTTACGAAGAATACCTGCCCTTTGTGCCCGACCGGCATGAACGTTTTGAAGCCAGGCAAAGTCTGGCCTACCAGCATGGATTTCTCGAAGAACCGGTTGTGGATCAATGGCTTAATATGCTCCGGACAGCGCTTCGCCGGAAATTCACAGGCCATCCATTCCCGGAACCTGAATTCCGGTTTGTCTCCACATTTGATGTGGACAGTCCCTGGGCATACCGTTACAAGGGTTTCTGGCGGGCATCAGGAGGCCTGGTGAAAAAAACCTTCGAACTAAACTTCAGCGAAGTGAAAGATCGTCTTAGGGTGATCCTTGGGAAACAGCATGATCCATTTGATACTTACGATTTCATCGAACAGATCGAAAAAGAATACGGCTTCCGTTCTCTGTTCTTCTTTCTCTCCGGCAACCGCAGCCCTTATGACCCGAATTATGCACTCGACAATCCTCGCTTCAAAAGTCTTTTGGACCAACTGAAATCAGGCCATACTATAGGGATCCATCCTTCATACGGGTCGAACAGGAGTTTCCGGCATTTACAGTATGAATTCGATCACTTTACGGGTCTGTTGGATCAAAAGCCGATTAAAAGCCGGCAGCATTTCCTGCTGGTGTCCCTGCCTGAAACTTACCGGCATCTCATTGATCTTGGCATAAAGGAGGAATTCTCAATGGGCTATGCTTCAAATCCCGGCTTCAGGGCCGGTACCAGCCTGCCCTTCTGGTTTTACGACCTGAAAGAAGAATATGAAACCAGCCTGCTCATCCATCCTTTCCAGGTTATGGATGTAACCTTGCAGCAATACCTCGGCCTGTCGCCCGAAGCAGCAATAACCCTGATTGATAGCCTGATCGGCAAGATCAAAGCAGTAAAGGGCACCTTCACCAGTATATGGCATAATGAATCGCTGTCGGATACAGGTGTGTGGAAGGGATGGCGGGAGGTGTTTGAGAGTATGGTAGAATCAGGGACGAGGGACGAGGGACGTTAGAAGGGTATTCAGTATTCGGTGTTCGATGTTCAGTGTTCAGTGTTCAGTGTTCAGTGTTCGGTGTTATTGAATTAGTATCATTTAATATTTATTTTTGAATAAACAGTTCGATAATAAATTGATTCGCCACCTCCTCCATACCGAGATTGACAAACATCGCTGGGACCAGCTGATTGACCGGTGTGCTAACCGCATGCCTTACGCGTACTCCTGGTGGCTCAATGTCGCCTGTACCGGATGGGAAGCCCTGGTCTCAGATGATTTTGCCGCGGTCATGCCCCTCAGCCGAAACCATAGGCTGGGGATCAACTACTTATACCAGCCATATTTCACGCAACAGCTGGGCATCTTCTCTCCTGATCCGTTGAGCGACGGCGCATGTTCCGATTTCCTTGCTGCCATTCCTGCTCGCTACCGTTATATCGACATCCAGCTCAATACTGCCAACCATCCAGGCAACAAGGATTTTCACTTTACCGCCCGGAAAAATTATACGCTGGATCTATCTTCCTCCTATCCGGTGTTGTCTTCTCACTATCACCGGAACTGCCGACGTAACATTCAGAAGGCTATCCATTCCGGCTTTACAGTGGCACCGGGACCAAGCCCGTTAATTTTCAGCCGTTTTGTGCAGCAGAACCTCCGCCAAAAACTCTCCGGACCACGCCCGACTTTTTACCCCTTATTGCAAAAGATTGCCTTTACCAGTCTTCAGAACAACACCGGTAATATCCTGGGCGTTTATAACCGCACCGGAGACCTCATCGCTGCCGGCTGGTTTGTGGAGGCTGCCGGACGATATACCTTCCTGGTATGTGCATCCACTCCTGCAGGCAAAGAACAACAGGCCATGTTTCTGCTGGTGGACCATGCTATCCGTGAAAAGGCAGGAACAGCGCTGCGGTTCGATTTCGCCGGGTCGAACCTGCCGGGAATTGCCTATTTTAATAGTGGTTTTGGCGCCGAGGAGCAGTTCTATTTCGCTGCCAGAAGAAATCAACTCCCCTGGCCCCTCAGGCTGATAAAAAGATAACATCCTATACCCAACCTTCAAACTATATCATACAACCTACAACTTACAACCTATATCCTACAAGCCCAGCTCCCCCCTGACCTCTTTCACCCGGCTTTTCCAGAAAACATTGAAATCCGAACGCGGCTGCCGGCAAAGGAAAACGGTAGTGCCATACTCACGGGCATAAGGATTGGTGATGCTGCCCACCGTATCGATACGGGCAAACAGGGAGTCTACATCATCGCCCAGCTCACCATTTACATAAAAAAACAGGTCCTGCTTTACGCTGACTGAATCGGGGATCCATAAGGCATAGCTGTCGGAAAAGCTTGCCACATGAGGCAGTCCGTGTGGCCTGCCATAGTGCTCAATGGCTCCTGCCTGACCGTAATTCTCGGCATAGATCATGATGCGTCCTTTGTCGGCGATAGAATCACATGCCTTAATTACCAAATTCCCCAGTTCATCCCAGCCCAGCATGTCAGCAAAGTCCTGCGGCAGGGAATGCATCCTGCCGTCTTCCCAGCGCAACAAAGCTTCAGATCCCTTGTTGGGGGGGATTTTGGCATAGAAATTGGCCAGTTTCCCGGCCGGCATGATGGGAATTCCTCCCAGAGCCAATGGCAGAGACAAGAGGGTTATCAACACGGCCACGATACCTTTCCAGGCGAAGGATCTGATGACACTTTCGAGGGATACACCGCCTGCTGCAAAAAGGAAAGGGTACAGTCCGGCCGTGTAGTAGCTTTTCCCGCGCATGGCCAGGAAGATGAACAGAACCGACAGGTAGATCCAGCCAAAAACCCGGTAGTTTTTCGATTGTCCTTTTCTAAACAGCCACAGCAGGCCCGAGAACCAAACCACAGACCCCACGGTGAACATCAGGAACTGGTCGATCAGGATGTTGGCCCTTTTCACATTTACCAGCTGTGTTTCTTTCAGTTCCTGCATATGCCTCATTACCGGAAAATCATACTGGTACTGCCAGATCAGGTTAGGCAGGAACAAGATAAAGGCTATTCCCACGGCATACCAGGTGTAACGGCTGATCAGCAACCGCCGGTATGGGGTGAGCAACATCGCCAGAAAAAGCCCCGCTGCCAGGAATACCACCATGTACTTGTTTAGAATACCCAGTCCAAAGGCAGCCCCCACCAGCAGGAGGAAGAAAGACTTCCCGGTATTGATGTAGCGGAGAAACCAGAACAGGATGAGCGTCCAGAACAAAATGTCGAAAGGGACCGGCTGGAGCATGGAATACCCGCGCAGGATCAGTAGAGAAAGGGAAAGGGACACGCAGGCCAGTACCTGTGCATACAATCTGCCACCCAGTTCCCGGGCTATCAGTCCGGTTAAAACCACCAGCACCGCTCCTGCAATTGCTGGCAACAGGCGCGTGGTAAACAGCGGATCACCGGGCAGGAGCTGGGAAAGGTAACTGATCAAGCCAATTAGCGGTGGATTTGACCAATAGCCCGCCGCCAGATGCCTGCCCAGCGCCAGATAAAGGAATTCATCGCGCTGAAATCCAAGGATGTTGTAAGTGAATAAATGAACCAGCAGGGAAATGATCGCTATGAGCATTACCCAGAGCATGTCTCGTTTGGGGAAAAGGCGTATTTTCATAAGAAACGGCTGTAACTGATCACAAAGAATTCCGTATTAATATTATACAATTTTAATCAAAAATTCTATGCTCAGGATCTTATTGCTGCTATTATGGATAGTCCCGGCCGCACTTAGTGCACAGGAAAAGGAAGGCTGCACATACGGCAACTGCCAGAATGGAAAGGGTACTTACGTTTATACGAACGGTTACCGTTATGAGGGTAACTTTGTGAACGGACTGCGAGAGGGCCGGGGAATGCTGAAAGGTTCCGACGGCAGCTCATACGATGGCATGTGGCTGCAGGATAAGTTTCACGGTCAGGGTACCTATATATGGCCCAATGGTTCAAAATATACAGGTGCCTGGGTCAATGGTGTCCAGAATGGTTACGGGATATATTTTTACGCTAACGGGGATAAATACACCGGGTATTTCAAGGATAACCTGTTTCACGGTGAGGGCAAATACACCTGGGCCGATGGTTCCTCCGAGGGCGGGATCTATGAAAACGGGAAGCTTGTCATGAAAAAGTGACAAGGGACGAGGGACAAGGGACAAGCACCACGAACGATTTCCAAGTCCCTTGTCCCTCGTCCCCTGTCCCTCTTCTTATTCGACCTGCAAAACCAACCCCTTCAAATATTCACCCTCCGGATGATAGATGCTCACCGGATGATCGGGCGGCTGGGTAAGCTGGTGTAGGATCCTCACATGTCTTCCAGTATTGGCCGCCGCTGCAAAAACCGATTTTCTGAAATTCTCTTTCGTTACTACCTGTGAACAGGAGAAGGTAAACAGGATGCCTCCGCTCCGGATCTGCTCGATAGCTTTTGCGTTCAGCCGTTTATATCCCTGGAGTGCATTGTTCAGGGCATCCAAACGTTTGGCAAAGGCTGGAGGATCAAGTACGATCAAATCATATTCCTCAGGAATACTGTTCAGAAAACCAAAGGCATCGGCATTGAAGGTCTTGTGACGCCCGTTATGGCCGGTATTGAGAAATACATTCTTTTCCGCCAGTGCAATGACCGGTGCGGAACTGTCAACCGAATGTACCAGCTCAGCTCCGCCACCCAGTGCGTATACCGAAAAACCGCCTGTATAACAGAACATGTTGAGAACTCTTTTACCGGCGGAATAATGCGCCAGCAACTGGCGGTTATCACGCTGGTCAATGAAAAAACCTGTTTTCTGTCCGGTTGTCACCTCAACCTCGAACCTGAAATTGTTCTCCCTGACTTCAGTGACTGCCTGGTCGCCGTAAAGAAATTCGTTGGTGGCGCCCAGGTTGGCCTTGACCGGGAGGGTGCTTTCACTTTTATCATATACAGCCCGCAGGTTGTTTCCATAGATTTCCCTGATGATCGAGGCAATCTGTTCACGCAGCCGGTACATGCCGATGGAATGCATCTGCACCACCACGAGGCCGTTGTAATAGTCAACAATTAATCCCGGCATACCGTCGCCTTCGCCATGTACCAGTCGATAAACATTGGTTTCTTCACTTTCGGCAAGCTTCAATGCCTTCCGAAGATCATAGGCGTTCTGGATCTTCTGCTTCCAGAAACCGTAATCGGGAGTTACCTGCCGGAACGAAAACAAACGTAACGATATGGAACCAATCTGGTAATGACCCATGGCCAGGAACTCCCCTTCACTCGAAAAAACCTCCACCATATCACCTTCCTGAGGTGAGCCTTCTATTTTCCGGATGGCTCCGGAAAAGATCCAGGGATGAAGCCGTTTGATGGACTGTTCCTTCCCAGGTTTCAGGACTATTTTTGAATACGTATTCATGAAGCTAAAAGATATCCCGGACTAATTCCGGTTCGTAAGCGTTTCATACAACTGCCTGCATACCCAGGCATCAGTGGCCGCGTATTCAAGTTGTTCCCGGGTAAGTTCATCCTGCTCCCAGTTTGAAGTCTGGGATCTTTTTGAAATGCGGAAACCCAGCACGTTGGCCACCAGTTTCTTCAGCCCGTTATCCTCAATGCCATATTGTTTCACAAACTGCTGCAAATCAATAAAACCTTCAGGTTCCAGGTCCATGATCTTTTTCAAACCATTCAGATCATCTTTCAGGGCTACCCCGACTTTCAGAATATCCCTGCTTTCAAGAATATCGATCAGGAAACCAGGCAGGTGAACCTTGTTCAGGCGGATCAGAAAGGCTTCCTCAGGGGTTGAAAGCTGCAAAAGCGCAACAGGATGATACCGACCCTTTTTAAAGCAGGGCTTTGTTTCAGTATCAAATCCAAGTATCTTCTCTTGGGAAAGAATAGGCCTGATGTGCTCGAAGGCCCTGGGGTTGTCAATCACATGGATGTTTCCTTGAAAAACCTTTATGGGTAAAGATTTTATATACTCGGCTTCAACAGTTGTGAAATAAGGACTATTATTCGTCATCTCCATAAACCTCTTCTTGTTCATCCGAATACCAGGGTTCATCTTCATCACCCTCAAGAGTCTGGCTAAAGTCATCGCCTTTAAGTGCCCGTGAACCCTCTGTATCTTTGCTGTAAATTATTCTATGCAATAATTTTACACCTTCTGTCAGCTTAATGCCAAAACCCTGTTCAAAGCTTTCGCGGCATAACCAAACAGCATCATTCATGGCCTGCGGAATGCCCACTTCATAAAGCATAACAAAATTCTTCAGCTCTTCATAAATATCAGCCAGCAATTCTGCCATGCTGAAACTGACCAATTCCTGCTGACCGGATCTTGTTCCGGGCGACATACGTGCTATACCGTTTACCAGTTCAACTTTCTGCCTCAAGGCATCGTGAATAGTAGCATAGTCATCTTCCTTGACAAACTTCTTTGGCTCCTCCTCATAACAATATTTCGGTTTCGGTAATTTTAGGGCCTTCAGATAAATCTCCGGCAATAACTGCTGGAGGTTGCTGAAAAGTTCACCTGTCCGTTTTTTGGAAGCCTGCTCCATCAATTGGCAAAAATCAGCGGCAATGGTGAAAAATTCTGTGACTTCCTGACTTTTAATATTTTCCATGTCCTAGGCAGATTTAAATTCGCGAAAGCAAATGGATAATAATAATCGTCCTAAAGGTAATAAAAGTTCGGCAAGTTAGAAGGGAAATGTTGTGAGTTGTGAGCTGTAGGTTTGGGTTGTGGGTTGAGAACGCAAGGCTTTCACTCTTCATTCTCGTCCCGCTTGGCAGCCGCTGCTTTGCTGATCTTTACCAGGGCATCCTCGAGCGATTCATCGGGGGTTATATAATTGTACTCGCCCCAGAACGATCCGTCATAGGATCCCACCTGCTCCGTGAAAAACTCATGCAGACGCGCCGTTTCCCTGAACGGGAACCTGGCTGCGTTAACCGTGTCAATATCAGTCACGGCCATTTCGAGGAGAGTGTTGTAGACTGAACCAGACAGCTGGTTTTTATTCCGTATCCTGAATTCGGTTTCACATTCGATCAGGTGCAGGTAATACTGACTGCCAGTCTTGCGGAAGGCCACCCTATAATGAGCCTTCAAAACCTTCACCTTCATGTAGGCCGGCTTTCTGATTACAAACAGATCCGTTGCCAAATCAAGGTGCTCCGGATCAATATAGAATTCCACCCATTTGTAAGCCAGATCCTTGATACCCAGTATGATCCTGCCTGAGTAAATGGCAGTAAGCGATGAAGGCCGGGGTGCAAACTCTATGGAATAATTGTCCTGACCGTTATCAATGACAATATCAGCCAGTTTATAGTCATAATCCGCCGGACTTTCACCCGTGAGGAAGTCTGGCACATTTTTTACCACATCGAGCAGCAGCATGGTATTTAACCCGGCCTTGAGCTTAAGGACCACAGAATCGCTGCTGGTTATATTTTCACTTTTCCTTCCTTTCAGGATCTTTACCTGATCAGCAGCGGCCAGGGGATGATAACCGGTTTTATAATTCTCCAGGATGGCCTCCGACACCATCATAAAGCGACTGCCCTTTTTCACAGTTTCGCGGTAAAAAGAAGTCAGTACAGCAGGCTCCACGGGAAAATTGGTATCTATTTTTTTAAGAGCGGACTCGAGCAGCAAAAGCGGACTCAGTTTACGGATGATCACTTCCTGGATGGAAACCAGGTCAGCTTTCAGCAGGTAATCTTTATCAGTATTGATCAGGGAGGCTACAGGAATAATAATATGCTTGTAACCGATGCAGGAAATATTCACCGTATCTCTGATGTATACCGAACTTAGTTTAAGCAGGAATCTGCCTTCTTCATTGCTGACGGTCCCCATGCTTTTACCCTGGATATAGATGCTGGTGTAAGGAAGGGGTTGCTTGTCGTCTTTGTCCAATACCCTTCCTCTTATTTCAAAGTAAAAGACGGAATCAATAAGGCTCTCTGGATTGGCAGCCGGCGTTTTCAGGGGCTGGTATATTACCAGGTGTCTGCCAATGATGCTGAAATCGAGGGTGGGATTGCTCAGGATACGTTTCAGCAGGTCGATCAGCTTTTCATTTTTTGCCCCGAGTGTAATAACTTTTCTCCGGTTGATCAGGCCCGAATTGTAGGAAAAAGAAAGACCGGTCTGCTGTTCAATGATGTTAAGTGCAGTTTCGACAGAGCATACTGTATCGCGGACTGTTATGCTGCGATAAAGCAGGGAATCCTGAGCACTGAGCGTCAGGATCCCGAAAGATAAAAACAGGAGGCAGCTGTATAACCTGCTTCGAACCATATGCAAATTGGCTTTTCAACGCGAAAGGTAGATCATGTCATCCGATTTTTCAACAGTAAGGTGAGTTTGTTTGCAGATTACCTGGAGTATCTCATCGAGGGGATCATTCTGGTAGTCCCCGTTAATTCGTGTGGTATCGAGTCCGGATTCCCGCAGCACAATATTCACTCCGTAGATATCATTGAGCAGCGAAGTCACTTCCAGTAATTTGGTATCACGGAAACTCAGGGTTCCTGTTTTCCAGGCTATGGCATTCTCGTTCCCAGCGGCAATGGCAGTAATCTCCCTATTATTCATCATGCCCATATTGCCCGGCTTAAGCAAAATCCTGTTACTCCTGTTATCGGTTTCGGATAGTTCCACAATTCCCGTGGTCACATATACTGAAACCTGATTGTTGTTTTTCCGGGCATTCACGTTAAAGCTTGTCCCCAGCACAGTCACGCATGCATTATTTGCATATATACGGAATGGCTTTGTTGCATCAGGTTTAACCTCAAAAAACGCTTCTCCCGCCAGCTTCACCTCTCTCAGCTTCCGGCTGAAACTCCTGGAATAACTGAGACTTGAGCCGGCATTGAGGAATACTGATGATCCGTCGGGCAGCACTACCTGTTTCCCTCTTTCCTCATTCCCTGCTGTATAACTGACTCGCTTCATGTTGCTGGTGATAAACCACACTGAGGTTCCCAGCAAGGCCATCAGCATGATGGATGCGGCCACACGCAAAGGTGTCAGGAAAAAACTGCGAGAACGGACCTGTTCGAATGGTTTGTCCTGCGCAACAGAGAATCCTTCGCTGGCTGCAATTCGCTCATGAAGCTTATTCCAGGCTTTGTCTGTATTAAATTGCGATTTCATCGTATCCATTAGTTTCCAATCTGATTTAATGCTGTTGTATAATGCCCGGTTTTCAGCACTTTTGCCAAGCCATTCCTCCATGACATGAGTTTCCTGATCACTGGCTTCACCTGCCATGTATTTTGCCAGAAGTTTCCAATCGGTTTTATTTGTTGAGAACATAGCTTCACTTTTTAGGCAACTTCAACATAATTTTTTAAATTCTTTCTCATCAATTTCAAAGCTTTCCCCATATTCGCCTCCACGGTCTTCACCGAAATGGACAATTTCAGGGCGATCTCATGGTATTTCAAACCTTCAAAACGATTGAGCCTGAATATCCTGCTGCAACGTTCAGGCAGCGCATTAAGCGTGTTTTCAATGACTCCGTGGAGTTCACTGATACTGGCGCTGTCACCAGGTTCGTTGTCAATTTCCGATTCATGCAGCAGGTAGTAATTCCTGTACTTCGTTTCCACATTCCGGTGCTCAATGAATTTCAGACAGCGGTTATGAACAGCGGAATACAGGTAGGACTTAATCGATGTATTGATCTGAAGTTCTGCTCTTTTCTCCCACAGTTTATAAAAAAGGTCCTGTACAATCTCTTCTGCGGTATCCGGATCCTTAACAAACCTTAGTGCATAAGTGCAGAGCATCTGGTAATACTGCCTGAACAACGCTTCAAACGACTTTAAATTGTCAAATGACAGCTGCCTGTTATTTTCGGTTTCAACCGGTCGGATCATAACCCACTCCTTTAAATCATGTTGTCAAGGATCGTAAATATACTATTCCAATACGAGATTTCATAGGATGTTGAATAAATCACCCCCCGAAAATCACCTCAGTTGCCTGAACGCTATTCCGGGGGATGATGGATTTATGCAGGGTTAATTCTCATCGATAGCCTGCCATTTGAGTTTACGGTTAAGTTTGTTGATAACGGATTCAATGGATTCATCAGGTTTGATGTAGTTATACTCACCCCAGAAATCCTCATCCTTATAGGCAGTCACCTGGTCGGTAAAAATATCCGACATCCTGGTCTGATCTTTGTATTTGGCCCTGTTGATGTTCTCTTTATTGCGATCGGTAACTGCCATCTCAAGCGCGGTGGTATAGGTGGCATTGTAACGTTTCTTTTTCCACAGGCATTTAAAAACAAGCTCCGACCTCACATGGTTCAGGTACCATTGGTTGTCCAGTATCCTGTAATTCACCAGGTAATTGGCACCCAGCACATCAATTTTCACGTCCATGGGTTTTTTCCGTACCAGTTCATTATCGGCAATATTAAGGGCCTCATCGCTGTATGAGAATTCGATGCGCGAGAAAGCCATATTTTTTGTGTCGAGGTAAATAGTGCCCTTGTACAATGGCAGTAAAACGTTTTTCTTCTGCTCAAACTGAATTACATAGTTATCTCTTCCGTCGATGGTGGCAAAGCCCGCATACCTGAAATTGTATTCATCGATATAATCTTCGGAAATTATCTCGCCAGGATTTTTAACGATATCCAGCATAAAGCTTGTCCTGGGTCCACCCTGCAATTTGAACATCAGGGTGTCCATCTTCTTTAAATCCTCGCTTTTCCGACCTTTGTAAATCTTCACACGGTCGTTGTCAGTCAGGCTGCTGTAAGAGGATTTGTAAACATCGAGCACTGCCTCAGCAACGGCAACATAATTTCGGTTCTGCTTTACTGTCTCGCGGTAAAATCCAACCTGCATTTCAGGATTGTCGCTGTAATTCTCGCTGATCCTCCTGTAGGCCATCCGCAACAATTCAACCGGGTCATCGGTTCGGATCACAACGGGTTCGAGCGGCGTTGCGGTAGTTTCGAGACGGAACACGTTTTCCTTCTCTTTAAAGTCGATCAGGGCTATTTCGATATTCTTATAGCCCAGGTTGGAAATCCCGACTTTACGGTTCAATTCAGTGACCGGTACCTTCAGGATAAATTCGCCCTCTGCGTTAGTAACGGTACCCAGACTGCTTCCGATCAGGTAAACATTGGCAAAAACCACCGGCTTTTTGGTTGTATTATCGATAACCTTGCCTGTGAAGGTTTTATAAGCCGTATCCCTGGCGGCTTTATCGTGGTTCCAAAGGGAACCCTGGGCTTGCATGGCTGACAAGGTAATGATCATCAGCGCCAGTGCGAGTCCTTTCATTGTTTTCGAAATTTTTGTTTTCATGTTAGTATAGGTATTGAACTGTTTGTAATTGATATAGCATCAAGATGTCTTTATTTCGTTCCTGTATGAAAAGCTTTTCTGCAATTAAGACCCTTTGGAGGGCATATACCCTATTTTATTTTGTGATTAGGTAATTAAGTGATTAGGTAATTAAGTGATGAGGTGATGAGGTGATGAGGTGATGAAGTGATGAAGTGATGAAGTGATGAGGTGATGTGGAGAAGGGGAGCGGTAGAAATAACTCCGGAGGGCCTGCCTGACGACAAGGCCGGTTTAAATGCTCAAGACCGATTGTCAATTCTTTTCTTCACCTGCTCCAGGTACCAGTTGATCAAAATGCTGTTGAATCCTCCATGCGGGAGCTTTTTTCTGGTCTCAGGATCGATTTCCTTCAACATGGCTACTGTAAATCTTTCATAACAGGCCCAGTCGTTTTTTACCACATACCTGAGTTGAATGGTGCGGGGCAGTATAGGTTTTAGAAAATCCTTAATATGCTGTAACCTGATGCCAAAGGGACCCGGCTTCAGTTCCTTGCTGAAATTAACCCTGTGAACAGCGAAAAATTTTTCCTGCAAACATTGGTTGTATATTCTTTTGTGGTTTTTCAGCGCCGGAGGCAGGCGGCGGAAAAACTCCACCAGTTCATCATCCCAGAACAGAAATCTGACCTGGTATCCGAAAAAGGAAAAGACCTGAGAAGAATTGAAGATGAATTTGGCAATCTTTTCGCGGATATCCCAGTCTTCAAATATACTGGTGGCCAGAAATTCCTCCTTGAGTTCCAGGGAGGCATTCAAATGTACACGGAAAGCTTCTGCCTGCTGGCGTTGCAGGGGAAAATTCGCATACTTTGAACGTACCAGCAGGTTAGCTATGTGGTTGTACCGGAGGTGCTCCGGAAATACTTTGGCAAACTGGCTGCCTCCCAGCAGGTCACCTGAATGACCGGGCAGGAAAACACTGTTTTTGGGGATCAGGCCATTCCTCACCAGGTGAAGGACTGCCGGAAATTCCTGCAGGTAAAACATCGAGGTCAGCCTGGAAGCATAGCGATAATACGCCTGAAATTCTTCATCATGTGCAGCTAACCAATTACCGGGCAGTGTTTCATAGTTAACATAATGCCAGGTAAATCCAAGACGTCTGGCAACCCTGCCTGAAATTTCAACCTCTGCTGTTTCCCGGCCGTAGGTAAAGCAAATGGTATTGTTATATCCACGGGTTTTCAGGATGCAGGCTATCAATCGCGAATCAAAGCCGCCACTGAGGGGCAGCACAGGGGTGGCATCTCCGATGGAAAGGATGAATCTGTCAGCAGCTTTTTGAATGGCTGCAGCCATTTCAGCCACAGGATCACGATCGTAACGCAGCTCTGTTTGCCTGACACGGTAAGAAAACAGCCTCATCCCGGCAACTGTCAGATCCTCCCTGATGGTAAGCAATTCACCGGCCGGCACCTGCAGAATTCCGCTGACGAGGGTATCCGAACCTGTTACATATCCGGTGTATCGGAATTCAGCAAATGCCGTCTCATTGATATCATCACCCGGCAAGATAAGGTTCTCGGGTTCATCGGCAACTATGAATTCGGGGGTCAGCCGGAAGAAAACCGGGAAAAACCGCGATTTATCGCTAAACAGGTAAGTGTTTCCTTCCCGAGCGCAGATAACAGAATAAATCCCGTTCAGGTTTTTCAGCAATTCGGCAAGATCCCTGCCCCGATGCAATTCATTCCGGATATGGTTTAGCAGGTCTTCCCCATGGAGATATTGTCCTCCGGCAGCAAAGGCATACCCCTTCACCCACAGGTCCCTGCTTATTCCCCATGGAAAACCGTTTTGATGGTTCAACAACAGTCTCATGGTCTCACTGTTGAGTGGGTTATGGATTCCATCACCCCTTTAATCCGGGTGATCACTGCCTTCCGGGAGAAACGATCCAGTGCAAACGTTCTGATAACAGCAGGATCATACTGCCCCTTCCGGCCAGGTGCGCTCAGCAGTGCATCGGCCAGGGATTCCATGCTGCCCGTTCTTACAATGAAGCCAGCGAATTCAGGAACATCCCGCTCCGAGATCACATCTGTACAAATGACAGGCTTCCCGCAAAGTGCAGCTTCTCCTATCGAAACCGGCTGTCCCTCGTTGTAGCTCGAAAGCACCAGGAAATCACTGTCCACTAACAGGTTTCTGATTTCCTGTGCGGATTGCTGGCCCAGAAAATGAACCCTGTGTGCGAGACCCAGTTTTGCCACCCGTGATTCCATCATCTGCCGTCCCGGACCATCTCCGGTAATCCGGAGACGAATGGCGGCTCCTTGACGGGATGCGCTGTGAAAGGCGTCGATCAGAACGTTTATAGCCTTGTATGGTTGAAAGTTAGTGATGGCAAGAAATAAGGTTTCCCTTGGAAACTCCTTTCCCTGGGCACCGGGAAAAAACAGTTCTTCATCCACCGGGTTTGGAATCGGCAGGCAGGGCAGCATTTTACCGGCAATTTCCTCAAGCACGGGTATCAAACGTTCCGAAACGGGGATGATAGCGTCAGCTTCCGCAAGGGCCCTCTTCAGCATGGGCTTATGCCAGTCCTCCACTTCCTGCTGCCTGAAGAAACTGTTCACATTGAACCTGCCCCGATGCTCAGTGATGACAAAGGGTATGCCGTGCTTTTCCTGAAGCAGGGCCGCCACATATCCGGCCCACAGGCAACTGTGCGCCTGGATCAGGTCGGGTTTCCCGTTTTCATGAATATATTGTCCGGCAAGATGAAGTGCAGTTCTTATCCACAGGTGCGCATTCAGCCGGTTGAATTTGGGAATCCTGAACTGCACCTTCCTGTATGTACGGATGCCAAATTGCTGCCCGCGCTGCAAACAAAGATCAGCAGGCAGGCCAGGCAAACGGATTTTCTTCAGGCTCTTTTCCTCCGCAACCAATACGGCTGCTTCTATCCCTTCATCAATAAGCCATTGCGTCTGATGAACAAAGAACATTCCGCCGTTGGGCGGGTACCACGATGGTATAACCAATAGTTTCATGTGCTGATCGTCCTGTTATGATCTGATTTCAAGATCAAGCCTCTGTACCAGATTAGCTGGTAGGCAAATACGATGATGCCTGCCAGTGCGAACAAACCAATGCCAAGGTATGCATTTCTGAGGATAATACCAGTGATCAGCGCGCCGGCCCGCAGGATCAGGTACACAATATCTACCAGGAGTGCCTGTAACTGCCTGTTGAATATGTTGGGGATAAAGGCCAGGGGACCGCACAACATGGAAAAGGCGGCATAGGGAATTAAATACTGGCAGAACCGGCCGGCGTCAGTCCAGTTTTCCCCGATATAAATTTTAAGGATAAAGGGGATCAGGATTGTCAGTATGATGGCCGGGCCCGCAGCAAAGAGCAAGGTTCTTGAGAGGTATTTCCGGATCACCGGCCAGGATTCTGATCCGGCATGCCGCAGTGCCACTACTTTTTGCATAAGCACCTGGTATACCGAACCGTTGTAAGTACTGACGGGCCTGAACACCAGCGCCAGGGCGATCGAGAACTGGCCTGTAAGACTGTCGGAGAAATACAGGGCCAGAATATATACCGGCAAATTGCCCGAAAAGGAATTGAGCAAAGCGGTGAACAGGTTGTACCTGGGAAAATTGATATAGGTTCGGGCTGTTGCCAGCATGGCCGAAGTACCCGGGGTCAGTTTTCTGTTACGCCTGATCTGAACAAACAGGAAAAGGGCGGTTATGATCTGCGCCAGGAGAAAAGCGTACAATAATCCATCCCTCAGATGCAGCAGCCCCGTTACCACCTTCAACAGGACATTGGATAACCCCATTACCAGTGTAGCACCTGCAATAGCCGGGAACATCCTGAAACGGATGCACCAGCCGCTGCCCAACTGCTGATAGGCCGCAGGAAGTACCATCAGACCCAGAAGAAAGAACCACCTGTTAAGCTCAGTGTCAGCAGCCAGGAAGCCCAGCTGCCGGATGAGAAATACTACAGGGGCAATGAGGAGGGAAAATAACAGGGCGATCCTCCACCCCAGCCTGAACAGATCCGCTGCCTGCGCATCCTCTTCCGGAAGAACTATGGCCTGTTCATATCTTACCGAAGCTGCCGTGGCAAGCAGGCCGTGCAGGCTGACAATTACTGCCAGCTGCCCGAACTCCCCGGGTGTAAAAAGCCTGGCAATCAAGGGGTACAGGAGCAGGGTGATGATCTGCGTAAAGCCATTGCTGCCCATGAGGAAGGCTGCATTTTTAATCAGCTCGTTATTTCTGAGACTGCTTAACAATGGGCATCGGGTTAATTCGGGAATGTAACCAGACTGATTGTCGGTTAAATAACTGCTTAAATATAGCCACATTATTTATATTTGTGTTGAATGCTGGCAATTGTAAAGGTATTTCATGGACCTGCCTGTTAAATTCATACAATCCTTTGGCCTGGTGAAGGGTCTTACCCTTTATACCCGTTTTAAACTGCGCCTGAACCGCAGGTTCCGGTTGCCGGGACTGAAACATCCGTTGTATCTCAGGCCCGGAACCATTGATGCCTATACCTTCCAGGAAATATTTATCTCCAGGGATTATGATCTGGAATATGGGGCCCTGCCGGAACACCCGGTTATTATAGATGCCGGAGCCAATATCGGCTTTTCATCCGTGTTTTTTGCCAACCGGTTTCCGAATGCCGTTATCGAATGTTTCGAACCTGAAGAGGAGAATTTTAAACTGCTCAGGAAAAATACTGCAGACTACCCCAATGTCAGGTCCCATAAAGCTGCCTTATGGTGGAAACCCGGGTTTGTGAGTATCCTCGATAAAGGACACGGTTTGAGAGGCTATGTAACCGAGGAAACTGTTAAGGATAATACTGTTCCTGCGGTTACACTGGAAAACTTTATGAACCAACAGGATTACCCCTTCCTTTTTATACTCAAAATGGATATTGAAGGGGCGGAAAAGGAAATATTCGATCACCCTGCAGATGCATGGCTCAGCAGGGTAAAGTATCTGATCATAGAATTGCATGATTCGATGAGGCCAGGAACTTCAGCCTCATTTTTTAAGGCCTTGCAGCCTTATCATTTCACAACATCCGTAAGCGGTGAAAATCTCGTGATTTGCTTTCACCAGTCACCAGTCACCAGTCACCATTCATCAGTCACCAGTCACCAGTCACCACCAGCTACTCCAACATCGTAAAATCAATCTCGGCATTATCCTCGATCTGAATGATCTTCCCATCATCGCATTTCAGGGTGCGGGCCGGAAATTTTTTCAGCAGGGGATAATTGTGGGTGGCCATCAGCACGGCACAACCACTTTCGCTGATTTCACCGAGCAAAACCATGATGGCCTCTGAAGTTTCAGGATCGAGGTTGCCTGTAGGTTCGTCCGCCAGGATGACCTCGGGATTGTTTAGTAATGCCCGGGCAATAACAACGCGCTGCTGCTCACCTCCCGAAAGCTGGTGTGGCATTTTGAATCCCTTGTTCTCCAGGTTGACCTTTTCCAGCACCTGGATAATCCGCTTATCTGCTTCCTCCCTGTCATTCCAACCCGTGGCGTGCAACACAAAATACAGATTGTCATATACCGACCTGTCGATGAGCAGCTGAAAATCCTGGAATACTATCCCGAGTTTCCTGCGCAGTAATGGAATCTGCCTGCTCGTCATCGCTTCCAGTGCAAACCCGACTACTTTTGCAGATCCGGTCTTCAAAGGTAATTCAGCATTTATGGTTTTGATCAGACTCGATTTACCGCTCCCCACCCTTCCGATGAGATAGACAAATTCCCCGCGATTGAGGGTGATATTTACCCCGGACAATACCAGGTGATCATCCTGGAATATAGAGGCATTCTCGAATTGAATGACAGGGTCTTCTGACATGTGAAGCAGTTTGTGATTGGTTTAAAGTTCAAAAATAGGCATTAATCGGAAATAAAGCTTTGTGGTAATTAACAACCCGCTGTTAATTTAAACAGAATAAGCGAAGGGTTTTATCCGTTATTAATCTGTAATTTTAAGTCGTAAAATATCCTATATGAGCTGTAAACGCCTTGTAAATATGCTTGTTGCGCTCACGCTGAGCCTTGGAATTTCTGCCCAGCAGACCTTTTATCATACCGCGGAGAACATGACCTACCGGCAGGCCATGGAACTCTATCAGAATGGTAAATACAGTGGTGCACAGGAGTTATTTGACAAATATGCCAGGGAACACCGGGGAGAAAATTCCGATATCCGGTCGAATAGTGATTTTTATTCGGCCATGTGCGCCCTGAAGCTCTTCAACAACGATGCAGAGGGTCGCATGCTGAAATTTCTGGATGACAATCCGGAAAGCTCCCTGCAGAACGAAGCAGTATTCAATATGGCAGGCTATTTTTACCAACGCAAAAGCTATAACAATGCACTCACCTATTATGAACAGGTGGATTATGGCAAGTTAAACCGTGAGGATCAGGCAGAATATCATTTCAAAAGTGGTTACTGCTTTTTTCTTCAGCAGGATTTTACCAAGGCCAGAAGTGAATTCAGCCAGATCAAGGATCTTGATACCAAGTACACCGCACCTGCACTTTACTACTATTCCCACATCAATTATACCCAGGGAAATTATGAGACCGCGGCTGAAGGCTTTCTCCGACTGACCAAAGATCCGAATTTCGGGCCCATAGTTCCCTACTACATGACGCAGATCTATTACAAACAAAAAAAATACAAGGAAGTAGTGCAGTATGCCCCGGCCCTGATGGAGAATGCTACCGAGAAGCGCGGCCCTGAAATTGCCAGGATTATCGGTGAATCTTATGCACAGCTTAATCTTTACGAGGAGTCTATTCCCTTCTACGAAAAGTATATGGAAAAAACGAGCTCCGTCAGCAGGGAAGACAAATACAATATGGCTTTTGCCTATTATAAAACCGGTAATTACCCGAAGGCCGCCGAATTATTCGGACAGATCACGGGGAGTGAATCAGCCTTAAGTCAGAATGCCCTATATCACCTGGCCGACTGCCAGATCAGGTTAAATGACAAGAACCAGGCCAGGATGGCTTTTGCTTCCGCCTCCAAGATGGAATATAATGCCGGCATCCGGGAAGATGCCCTCTTCAATTACGCCCTGCTTACCTATGAACTCGATTATTCGCCCTTTAACGAGGCCGTTCAGGCACTCAATGACTACCTCACGCTTTATCCCAATTCAAAGAGAAGTGACGAGGCTGCCAATTACCTGGTGATGGCCTACCTGAACGCTAAAAACTACAAACTGGCCCTTTCCTCGATTGACAAAATCAGGAATATGACCGGTGATATGAAAAAGGCTTATCAGAAAATTGCTTATTACAGGGGATTGGAATTGTTCGGCGACCAGAATTATTCCGAGGCATTGGAATTATTAACCGCATCTGATAAGTATGGCAACCTGGATAATAAGATACATGCTCTTTGTTATTACTGGAAAGGCGAAGCCCATTACCGGACCGGAAATTTCAGCCAGGCACTCGAAAATTACAGTACGTTTATAATCCAGCCGGGTGTTTCGGGATATGGTGAGTATCCCCTCGCCCACTACAATCAGGGGTATGCACATTTCAGCCTGAAACAATACAACGACGCTGCCCTCTGGTTCAGCAAGTTCATTGGCCTGTCGGCAAATCAAAAACCTGAATTGGTTGCGGATGCGTATAACCGGCTTGGAGATTGCAGTTTCGTGCAGATGGATTATGCCAAAGCTGTTGGCTACTATGAAAATGCCGGCAGAAGTGGAAAGGGAGCTGCTGATTATGCCCTGTTTCAAAAAGGACTTGCCCTGGGTGTAAGCGGTAAAGACAATGAGAAGATAACTGTGCTTTCCCAGTTGATCACTTCCTACCCCAGCACTGCGTATAAGGCTGACGCTTATTTCCAGATGGCGGAAAGCTATGTTAAACTCAACCAGCCGGAAAAAGCAGTAACCAGTTATAAGAAAGTGCTCACCGATTACCCGAACAGCAGTTATGTCAAAAAAACGCTCCTGAGTCTGGGGATCCTGTATTTCAATTCCAACCGGAATAGCGATGCCATAACAAATTATAAAAAAGTAATCGAAGACTATCCGGGCACTCCTGAAGCCGAAAACGCTCTGATCGGGTTGAAAAACGTCTATGTGGACAACAATGATGTTGATGGTTACTACACCTATATCAACGGTAAGGGCGTGCTGACCTCGGCCGATCTCCTGGAGCAGGACTCACTCAGTTACCTTTCTGCTGAAAAGCTCTATATGAATGGTGATTATACCCGGGCTTCGCAAAGCTTTAAAAACTATATCGGGAAACACCCGGATGGTAGCTTCTTATTGAACGCTCATTTCTATAAAGGTGACTGCAATTACCGTTCCGGTGCATTTGATGAAGCACTCTTGTCGTTCGATTATATCATCGGGCATCCAAAATCAAGGTTTACTGAACCTGCCTTACTGGGAGCTTCAAGGATTCAATTCAGGCAAAAGGACTATGCCGCGGCTGCCGTTTATTATGAGAAGCTGGAAGCCACTGCCGAGGTAAAGAGCAACCTGTTGGAAGCCAGGCTGGGACTAATCAGGTGCTATTCAGCGCTGGAAGAATACGATAAGGTGATTGAAATGGCCGACCGGGTGCTGCTGACCGAGCGGCTTTCTCCGGAACAGGTGCGCGAAACCCGTTTTGCCAGGGCTAAGGCGCTCCAGGCCAGGGATCGACAGATGCTCGCCATTGAAGAGTATAAAAGGGTAGCCACGGAAGTTAAAAGCGTTGAAGGTGCCGAATCCAAATACAGGATTGCAGAGATTTATTACCAGCGAAAGGAAATCGACAATGCTGAAAAGATTATCGCTGATTTTGCAGATAAAACCACACCGCACCAATACTGGATGGCAAAAAGCTTTTTGCTGTGGGCCGATATTTTCAGGGATAAGGGTGATGATTTCCAGGCCATACAAACCCTGCAAAGCCTGATTGACTATTATGGGGTTAATGACGATGGTATACTTGCTGAGGCCAAAGAGAAGAGGAAGATGCTGACCGACAAGCAGAATGTTGTGAAAAGCCCGGGAGCTGAGGATGTTGAGGAGATACAGATTAAAGAATAAAGACTGAAGATCCAGGATTTAAGATTCAAGATTGAAGATCATGTATAATGATAAAGATTATGGTAAAAAAGTTTAGAAATTTCCTGATTATAACTGCATTTGCTGCTATTTCCGGATGGAACACCAGCGCACAGGAAATCAACAAGGAAGTCTTTGTAGTTCGGCCCTACGAACCCACGCTTTCGGATGCTACCAAGTATAACTTTCTGCCCGTTACCGGTGATCTTGAATCCAAGCTCCCCCTGTTCGAATACAGCATAAAGCCGGTCCGTCTCGAAAACAGCTATGAACCCGAACCCATCAAAGCCGCAAAAACAGTTACCACCTCCCTGCCTAAAATCTATAAGACCTGGCTTAAAATCGGACTGGGCAATTACACCACCCCCATGGCCGAGTTCAACATCAGCAATCTTAGGTCAAAAGATGCATCCTACGGCGCTTACCTTTTCCACAAATCATCATACGGCAATATCCGTTTGCCCAATGATCATAAGGTGCCGGCAGGTTACGCTGTAAATAATATCAACCTATACGGAAAGAAGTTCTTTACCAAAGCCACCCTTTCAGGGAACCTTCGTCTGGATCACCATGCCTTCCAATACTATGGCTATAATACTGCTTTGTTTACAGATCCCCTTCCGGATATGGAGAACGACAGCATCCGTCAGAGAACTTACCTGACCGGGGTCGACCTGGACCTGGGCTCCAACACAACCGACGAGACACAACTGAATTACAAGATATCCGCCAGTGTGAACTACTTTACGGACAGGCAGAAATATAAGGAAACCGGTGTGGTTGTAAAAGCCGGGGTAAATAAGTATTTTAGTTCCCTGCTTTACGGACTTGACATGTCACTGGATTATTCCCACCTGAATGGTGCCAAAGACTCTCTGCGCAATACCATTTTTAGGTTCAATCCCTGGATCAGTAAACAAGGTGAGGAATGGAAATTCATGTTGGGCTTTGAGGCGGTGGCCGATATCGCCCATATCACCAATTATTACTTTTACCCGCGCGTAAACCTTGACATTATCATCATTGAGAATATACTGGTGCCCTTTATAGGATTGTCGGGAGAACTCACCAAAAACAGTTACAGAAACATCAGTTCCGAGAACCAGTGGGTGAATCCCGGAACCTATCTCAAAAACAGCAGCAGCAACCTTATAGCATACGGCGGAATAAAAGGCAGCATCAGTTCGGTGGTCCGGTTCAGGGCTGATGTCAGTTATACTCTTTTCAAGGACTATCACTTCTTTGTGAACGATACACTGCTGCCCCTGGATAACCAGTTTACCGCCGTTTACGATGACATCGACCTGTTCACTTATCACGGCCAGCTGGCCGTGCAGCCTGCAGGCAAGTTTGAGATGACACTCGACGGGAAGTACTTTGATTATAAAACCTACGAGCAGCAGAAACCGTGGCATATGCCTGATTTTGAGATTGGCGTTGACGCCAGCTATGCTTTCAGTCCTAAGTTTACTGCCGGTGCGGATTTTACCGTTACCGGGAACCGCTGGGTATGGAATTATTTGTCACCCGGGGAAGCAGATAAATTGAAGCCGGTTGCGGATATCAACCTCCACATGAATTACCACTTTTCGAAATTGCTTACAGTATTTGCCGATATTTATAACCTGGCCGATCGGAGTTACATGCTGTGGAGCCAATATCCTTCCCAGCGTTTCAATTTCCTTATTGGTTTCTCCTATAAGCTTTAGCCATCATCTGAATTATATCTGAATGAAAATCTATACTCGAACCGGGGATAAGGGCAAAACCACCCTGTTGGGAGGGAAACCGGTGCCCAAGACCCATGTCCGCATAGAGGCCTATGGGACTGTTGATGAACTTATTGCCCACATTGGCATGCTGCGGGACATGACTGCCGACACGACAGTCCGTGATTTTCTGCTTGGTATCCTTGACAGGCTAATGACCTGCGCCGCAATACTGGCTGCCGATTGCGATGATTGTGAAGCACGTGTGCCGAAATTGATCGAACCGGATATTTTAGGTCTTGAAACCGCCATTGATGCCATAGAAGTGTCCCTGCCTCCGCTGAAATCCTTTGTATTGCCCGGTGGCCATGTAATGTCATCGCAGTGTCACATTGCACGAACCGTTTGTCGCAGGGCGGAACGACAAATTATTCGGTTATCAGCAGAACTTTATGTGCCCGAAACCGTAATAAAATACATTAATCGTTTATCTGATTATCTTTTTGTACTGGCTCGCAAGGTGTTACATGATTTTCACCTGGAAGACACACCGTGGAGTCCAAAATTGTAGTTCTTATATATTTTTTTATATTTGCACAATTTTTTACCTGAGGCCACATTAAAGTTACACCTATATGTACTGGACCCTTGAACTAGCATCTAAATTGGAGGATGCCCCCTGGCCCGCTACCAAAGAAGAATTGATCGACTTTGCGATTCGTTCGGGTGCACCACTTGAAGTTATTGAAAATTTGCAGGAAATCGAGGATGAAGGCGAGATATATGAGAGCATCGAGGATTTGTGGCCCGATTATCCCAGCAAGGATGATTTCTTTTTCAATGAAGATGAATATTGATTGACAACGCTTCAATCGTTCCTAAATATATCTTCCCTGTTTTTTGGCCGTTTATCATTTTCCCATTTGAAATCCTTCAGGATAAGTTCTTCTTGCGGGGCTGTCTGAAGCGGATACAGCGTTCCTGTCGGACTTACGTTGAAGGTAATCCTGTCCGGTTTATTATTCTTGAGCCATATCGTCAGATCGGAACTCTGGGCAATGTTTACCCCGATCAGTTCATTTTTATCCCTTGCATAGTAAACAGTCTGCCCATTCCCCAGGGTCACGATCTTGTATAACTCGTTATTCCGGAAATATCCTACCATGTTTTTGCCCTTGATCTGGTTAAACTGCCCGGAATCCTCCTCGTTAATAATAAAAGCAAGCTGCTGCATGTGCAGTTGATCTATCAGCTTGTTCTTTGTCCATATTTCGATGTATTCTGCTGAAAGCTGGTTGAGTCCCGACCAGAGTACCGGCTTGTGAAAGAGTCTGAGAATGGAGTCGGTGGTGGAATAAAACAGGGAATCACAAATTCCCTGAAGATCCGATTTATATACTTTTACACCGTAATATGCCCTGAGCTGCCGGTTACCTGCCGAATCAGGTGTGGCCTTCAGGGTATCCGCATGCACGTATACTGAGTCTTCCTGTGTTATATAAATAAAAAGTGCGCTATCGGTCAGCAACGCCCGGTCCTCCTGCTGATTGATGAAGGCATGGTCCCCTCTGAGGATAATATTCTGCTCCATATCAACAAGTTCCACATTGGAAAACCCCTCCCCGTAACCGGTATTCCTTTCATAATACAGACTATCACCCCTGACAGTTTGTTTTTTATTAATAACCAAGGCCTTCTTCTTAAGGAAAGATTTATCCGACTCAGTATTGTACCAACCGTCTTCGCAATAGATGAAGCTGCTGTCGCCGATGATTCGGGTGGGTCCCAGAAAATAGGCAACCTTAGTGTTGGTATTGTAACGCAGTGTGTCGGAATACATGGTATAATCAGGATTTTTAAGCACCACGGAATCCCTGAAAAAATACATCTGCTGGTTGGAGTAGTAATAACCTTCACGACTCCGGAGGTTATTATCTCCACTTACAATATCCGCATAATGGGTATAGTAGCCAACATTTCTTCCGAGGTCAAAATCAAGGGTTGTAGTAGTGAGTTCTGTATTTCTGCCGAGAAGCTTGACATTTCTGCGGACTTCAGCAATCCTGGTATTACCGTCGTAATGTAAAAAATCACCATATAACTGCATGGTATCGGCCTGGTTGATATGCACCCTGCTGAACGCATCGAGGGAATTACTGGCTTTATAGAAATAAGCACTGTCACAATACATCAGAGCCCCTTCATGCTTGAATTCCACATTTTTAATAAGCCGGTAAGCTCCCCCTGCAATATTCTCATCAAATTCCATATAATCTGCCTTCTGTTCCACCTGTTGAGGCACCTGGTCCTGGGCCTGCGCAGCGGACAAAAGGGCACACTGAATAACCACGAATAACCTGATGACCTTCAAATCCATGTAATATAAATGAATCAAATACCTGTAAGTAACCCGTTGGTTATTTCAGCCAGCCTTTGATGGTAAAAGGACAACTCCTATAGCTTTCACCAATGAGGATGTAGGTTGATTTGATCTTATCCTCCACCCATTCGTTAACAACCTCATCCTCTTTGATTCTGGTAGTCCTTTCCTTGAAAAGGTTATAATCATCCTTGAGATTGCCAACATGGGGATTGGTTCGCGTTTTAAGCCAGATCACCTTGTAAGCCAGCTTCCCCTTGGAATCAACCGATTGATAAGGATCAGAAATTTCACCAACCTTGAGGTTGTTGATGATGGCATACTCCGCCGGTTCAAACTCATCCATTTGCCAGCGAATACCACCCCTGTAAGGGTTGACGGCCTGGCCACCGCTTACCCTGGTATCCTCATCCTGGCTGAACATCAGTGCGGCAGTCATGAATTTCAATGAATCCAAACGAATAAGCCGAACCAAGCTGTCGAGCCTGGCAATGGACTGTGCCTTTTCCTCCGACGAAATTTTAGGCCGGAGCAGGATATGTCTGGTGTGAATCCTGTCTTCCGTGCGGTCGAGACACTGGATGATGTGAAAACCGAAGGAAGATTCCACGATCTTGGAAGTCGCTCCTTTCTTCAGCGCAAAAGCTGCTTTTGCATATTCCGGGTCAAGATCTGCTTTGGCCAGCCAGCCAATATCCCCGCCTTTAACAGCCGACCCCGGATCTTCCGAATAAATAACAGCCAAAGTGGCGAAGCTTTCACCGTTCATGATCCTTTCCCGTATGTTCAGTAATTGCTCGCGCACACTTATTATAGCCTGTTCGCTCGATTTGGGATAGATCAGGATTTGATTGTACTCGATCTCAGCATTGATATAAGGCAGGCTGTCCTCAGGAAGACTTTTATAATACGCTTTTACCTCTGAAGGGGTAACTGATAATCCTTCTGTAATTTTCGACCGCATCTGGCGGCTCAACAATTGATCCCGGATCTCTGACCTGAAATCCTGCTTGATCTCAATGGTTGACTTTTTAAAATAAGCCTCCAGTTTTTCCTCAGAACCAATCGCGTTGATAAAATACTGCATCCTGTTGTCCATTTCAGCTTCTACCTGAGATTCGGTCACTTCAAGACTGTCAACCTGCGCCTGGTTCAACAACAGCTTCTGCACCAGCATCTGTTCAAGGAGAAGACAACGGGAATTCTCATCGATGGGATCGCCCTGCGATTTCATCTGGAGATAGTTTTGTTCGATATCAGAGAAAAGAACTCGCTTATCCCCGACTACTGCCACTACTTCATCAATAATTTTAGGTTGTGCGGATATATGCTGGAAACATTGAACCAGTATAAGCAAGGTCAGGCATAATAAACGTATCATGCTATTTTGGGTAAATGGTGAAATATTCATGGTTTTGTGCATCAGCATAGATGTTCAGTTCAAGTTGATTGATAAGAAGAATCTTTCTCTTATTAAGAATAATGTAATGAATATCATCAATAACGAGGTCAAAAGGTGAAACAGTGCCCTCGGGGGCAATTTCTTTTACACTCAGAAAATAAAGATAATCCTTATCCCTTGTTTCCAAATACTTGCGTGAGAGCAAGACAGGTTCAAAAGAGCTCCCGTTTTCCGGTAACAATCTAAGCACTTCGTTGATCTTCACCCAGTTTTCCTCAAAATCGTCATAAACGGCTGCCTGCTTAAAACAATAAGCTTCAAGATTCTTAATGCTTTCGGGGTCATCTGACCGGTACCACTGCCTGAGCTTGTAAATCTCCGGGGCTGAAGCCGGGACTTTGATAAAAAGTCCCTTAAACAGGGATTCGCTCAAGATGAAATTGGATTTGTTCTGGTTATAATATTCGTCCAGTTCCTTATCCGTCACCACAGTGTCAAGGTTTTGCCTGAGATAGCTTTGCTGGTAAGCATAAATCAGCAGGGAGCTGCGGTAGCTTTCTATCTGAAGCTCAACATCTTTTTCTGCATCAGTAAGGTTGATCTCAGCCTTGTTCAATAAAAGCTGGTTGCGTATCCATTTCTCGATATAATCCTTAGCCAGTGTGGCACTATCAGCGGCTGAAGTACCCGGAGGTATCACCCCGGAAAGATCCGAAGCATATAGGTAGCTTTCGTACGCCCGGGCCACAGGTTTATCATTCCTGCTTACAGGATGGCTCTTACAACCTGCTAAAAAGACTGTGATGATTATGAACGGCAGTATTTTGATCATATTCCTGCGTTATTGGATTTGTTGTAGTACGGAATTGTTAATTACCACAGAATACCTGGCCCTGAGGGTTGCAATCCACTGCTGTTCAAGAAAATTCTGATAATCAGCCGTTATCTGACCCCGTATCTCCCCGAAGGATTTTGGGGCAGGCGGCAGAATACGGTTTACAAAAACCAGCTGGATATTCTTGTTGTCCCGGAACTCACTGATGGATCCTCCTTTCCAGGTAAATTCACCAACGGGAAGTTTCTCACCCTGTTCATATAGGCGATCTGTGATCTCTATACAGGCCAAAGTATCCTGGCCGCAGATTGCTTTCCTCATTTCAGCAGCCGACCAGTTCATGTCAGCTCGTTTCTTGGCCAGTTTCCGGGTCAGCTTGAGATAAGTTTCATCCTGCAGGGTATATCGGGAGATATCAGCACGTTCCTTCCACTGGTAATCGTTCCTGTGCGTGTCATAAAAAGCCCTCAGTCCGGCGGTATCGCTTACTGCTTTGCTCCAGACCATGCTGTCCATGATATTGAAAAGCAAGATGCCATCATGGTATTCCTCCATGAGATATTTGAATTCGGGGTATTTTGTTTCCAGTTGCCCCTTTTCATATCCGAGCAATTCCTGATTGATCAGCTCAGTGCATTTCCGTTCCACAAGGTCTTCAAGCGGCTCACTGGCGCGGTAGCGTTTGGTTTGAACAACAAAATCGGCCAGTTGTTTCTGGGTATATTCCTGGTTGCCTATAGTGAAAACAGGTTCAATCAGATCACCGGCAATGGCCACGTTCCAGTTCCCTCCATAAACCGAGCTGTCCATCAGGGAAGCCAAACCCGATATATTCTGAGGATAGACCAGGAGACCACTTTCCTTTTTAATCCGGTTGATCATGGCTGCTTCAATTATTTTACCGCGCTCATCAGCCATAATACGCTCCTCGAGCTGGGATTTCACCTGTGCAAAAGGGGCTATGGGCCGCTTGGCCTCCATTCTGAAAATATGCCAGCCATAATCCGACTGCACCGGGAGTGTATAACTGCCGCTGTCGTGAAGGGCAAAAACCAGCTCTTCAATATCTGGAGGGAGTTCCCCGGAACGGAACCAACGCATCTGTCCTCCGTTTTTTGATGAGCCGGCATCTTCTGAATACTGCCTGGCCACATCGGAAAACAAGCCTCCATGCTGTAAAAGCCGGTAACAAGTATCGATTTTGTTCTTTGCCTTTTCCTGCATTTCACGGCTGTCATTCCTGCCAGCCCTGATCATGATATGAGCCAGTTTGATCTCTCCCAGCGCCGGTCTTTTATCGTTGAGCCGGATAATGTGATATCCGTAGCGCGACCTCACCGGCTGTGATATTCCTCCAACCTGGAGATGATAAGCGGCATCCTCAAAAGGAAGTACCATGGCCAAACCGGAAAACCAGCCCAGCCGCCCTTCATTTACCTTTGCAGAAGGATCGTCGGATTCCTCCCGTGCTATTTTCTCAAAAGATTCTCCGTTCAACAAACGATTACGGATGTCCAGTATCCTTATGTAGGCTGCCAGGGTATCAGCCGGAGCGGGATTGGCCGGTAGTTTAACCATTATGTGACTGGCATTGACCTCGTTCACAGTCCGGTAGTATGCCTCCTGAAGCAGGCTGTCGATCAGCCTGCGGTCCTGCAGGTAAGGTTTTGCAAGTTGTTCCCGGTAACCGGCCAGCTCTGTTCTGAAAGCGGCAGCTGTATCATAGCCGAGCTTGGTGGCTTCATGCACCTTAAGCTTGAAATTGATGAAAAGCTCCAGGTATTCCGCGGCAGGTTTGTTTTCAAATCCCTCTATATTGCTGTTTTTAAGATACACCCTTTCAAATTCCGAACGCATTACCGGTTGGTTATCCAGGGTAAACAGGATCTCGTCCTGCGAAAAAGCATGCAGCGGAAGCATGAGCAGCAACCACAAATAAAAGGGTGATTTTTTCATGTTTCGGGGTAAATTCATTACCGGCTGTAATTGGGAGCCTCACGTGTTATGGCAACATCATGGGGGTGGCTTTCTGCAACACCCGAAGAGGTAACCCGCACAAAACTGGCATTCATTAGATCGGGTATACTTTCGGCGCCACAATACCCCATACCGGCCCGGAGACCTCCGATCATCTGATATACCACTTCAGACAGGGAACCTTTGAAAGGAACCTGTGCAACAATACCTTCCGGAACCAGCTTTTTAATATCCTCTTCGGGATCCTGGAAGTATCGGTCGCCCGAACCCTGCTGCATGGCTTCAATGGAACCCATTCCCCTGTAGGATTTGTACTTGCGTCCGTTGTAAATGATGGTTTCGCCCGGAGATTCCTCCACACCTGCAAACAATGAACCCGCCATTATGGAGCTGGCACCGGCCGCGATGGCTTTCACCATATCCCCCGAATAACGGATACCTCCGTCGGCTATAATGGGCACCCCTGTGCCTTTTAGAACACTGGCCACGTTAAAAATTGCCGATAACTGGGGAACTCCCACACCCGCAATGACCCTGGTGGTACAGATGGATCCGGGTCCAATGCCTACCTTGACGCCGTCGGCCCCGGCATTGAGCAGGGCTAAAGCAGCTTCGGCCGTAGCTATGTTGCCTACAATAATGTCGAGATTGCTGAATTTCTTTTTTGCCTTTTTCAGGGTTTCAATTACGCCCAGAGAATGTCCGTGTGCCGTGTCGATTACGATGGCATCCACATCGGCTTTGACGAGCGCCTCGATCCTGTCATAGGTGTCTTTGGTGACACCCACTGCGGCAGCAACCCTTAACCTGCCCATGTGATCCTTGCAGGCATTGGGTCGGTCCTTGGCTTTGGTGATATCCTTGTAGGTAATCAGACCGATCAACCGGTTGTTATCGTCTACTACCGGCAGCTTTTCAATCTTATGATTCTGAAGAATATCAGCAGCCTTTTCCAGATCGGTTTCCTGTCTTGTGGTAATCAGGTTCTCACTGGTCATAACTTCCCTTAAGGGCCTGCTCATCTTCTGCTCGAACCTCAGGTCGCGATTGGTTACAATGCCCACCAGTTTATGCTGACCGTCCACGACGGGAATACCGCCAATCTTGTATTCTTTCATGAGGTTGAGAGCATCCCCGACATTGGCACCGGGTCTGATAGTAATGGGATCAAAGATCATCCCGTTCTCTGCACGTTTCACCGTTTTAACGTGCTTTGCCTGATCTTCAATGCTCATGTTCTTATGGATAACGCCCATCCCTCCCTCCCGGGCTATGGCGATTGCCAGGGTAGCCTCGGTGACCGTATCCATGGCTGCGGATATGATAGGAGCATTGAGTGAAATATTGCGGGTAAGCTGCGTAGCGATACTCACATCACGGGGTAATACCTTTGAATAACCTGGTACCAGCAGCACATCATCAAATGTCAAAGCTTCAAATATGATCTTATCGGAGAGGTTTTTCATGACGGTAATTATAAATGGTGCGAAATTACAAAAAAAGAAGTAATATTGATATATAAGGCTTATGAAAACAGATTACCTCATAACGCTTGAAAAATACTGGGGATACAGTTCCTTCCGCCCCTTACAGGAGGACATCATCCAATCGGTTCTGTCGGGAAAGGATACCCTGGGCCTCATGCCTACTGGGGGTGGAAAATCCCTGACTTTTCAGGTACCGGCGATGACTGTCCCGGGGTTATGCCTGGTGATCACCCCCCTCATTGCCCTTATGAAAGATCAGGTTGAAAATCTGAAAAAGCTGCAGATTAAGGCTGTTGCCATTCATTCCGGCTGCACACGTGAGGAAATCGAAATTGCCTTGAACAATTGCCTGTACGGTGGCTATAAATTCCTGTATGTATCCCCCGAACGCCTGGGCTCCGATCTCTTTCGAATGCGTTTCCAGGAAATGCCCGTTAGTCTCATTACTGTTGATGAAGCCCATTGCATTTCGCAATGGGGCTATGATTTTCGTCCCTCCTACCTGAAGATTGCGGAATTGCGCCCATATCACCCGCAGGTTCCGGTGCTCGCCATCACAGCCACCGCCACCAGGCATGTGGTTGAGGATATACAGCAAAAACTGCTGTTTCGTGAAAAGAAAGTACTCAGAACCAGTTTCAGACGTGAAAACCTGGTTTATGCGGTCAAATATTCCGAAAACAAGGACCGCGATTGTGTTGACATGGTGAAGAAGCTCAAAGGCAACGGTATTGTTTATGTCCGCAGCCGCCGGAAAAGCGTTGAAATTGCCAGGTTCCTCAGTCAGGAAGGCATTTCGGCGGCATACTACCATGCGGGATTGGATCACCAGGTGAGAAATGAGGTACAGCAAAGCTGGACAGTCGGAAAAACAAGGGTTATTGTAGCCACCAATGCCTTTGGTATGGGCATCGATAAAGCTGATGTCCGTTTTGTCATTCACGTTGACCTGCCCGATTCACCCGAAGCATATTTCCAGGAAGCAGGGCGGGCTGGCCGTGATGGCGGAAAATCATTTGCTATCCTGCTTTCCTCACCTTCCGACAGTGCTGCAGTCAGCCAGCGCATACAGGTGAATTTTCCCGATATAGCCAGCACGAAGAGCACCTATTCGGCTTTATGCAATTATTTGCAGATTCCGGTGGGATCCGGCAAGGGATTATCCTACGACTTTGATATCAATGATTTTGCACGCTCCTACAGGCTTTCAGTGTTTTCCGCGTTCAGCAGCCTTAAAATCCTCGAACTGGAAGGATATCTCGAACTTACTGAAGAGATCAACAATCCATCCCGGATCAAATTCCTGCTGAATCGCGATGATCTTTACAGGTTTCAGGTCTCAAACTCCCGTTTCGATGCCTTCATTAAGCTGCTGCTGCGATCTTATACTGGTGTGTTCACCGAGTACACCACTATTGATGAAACCCTGCTCGCCAAAAGGGCGAACGTGGACCAGGATATTGTGCGGCAGTATCTCAGTAAGCTGGTAACGCTGGGCGTAATCAGCTACCTTCCACAGAAACGATCGCCCATGGTTGTATTTTTCGAAGAGCGGCTGGACGAAAAATCCATTTATATATCCAGGGAGAATTACCAGACCCGAAAGGAAAGGTATACGGAACGTACCAATGCCATGCTGCAGTATTCAGTAAGCAGGGACGTCTGCCGGAGCCGGATGCTGCTGAATTATTTCGACGAACCGGGTTCTCAGGCATGCGGTGAATGTGATGTGTGCAAAATGAGAAAGGAATCGGAGCTGAAGCAGGAGGACTTTGAAATGCTGCGCGAGGAAATTTTCGCGGTGCTGGCCCTGGTACCCCTGACTCCCGAACAGCTTTTTGAACGCATTCCCGCTGATCATGACCGGCTGATTGAAGTGGTGCAGTGGTTGCTCGATAACGACCTGCTCCGCTACAACAGTGAACACCAGCTTTACCTCCACAAATAGCCGGCCCCTGTCCCTTTTACCCGCCGAAGCTTCAGCGCAGGAGGGCGTCCCTAATACTTTGCCACCAGAGGCATTTTCCGTCCGGGACCAAAAGCTTTTGTAGAAATCCTCAGCATCGGGGGCGTCTGAAACCGCTTGTATTCGTTCTGATTGACGAGCCGGATTGATTTTTCAACTATCTGCGGATCAAATCCCATCTGGATGATCTCAACAGCTGATTTTTTCATTTCAATATACTGAAAGAGCACCCGGTCGAGAATTTCATATTCCGGGAGTGAATCCGAATCTTTCTGGTAGGGACGCAATTCAGCCGAAGGCGGCTTGCTGATAGAATTTGCCGGTATGATCTCGCGATCGCGGTTAATATAAGCCGCCAGGCGGTATACATCAGATTTGTATACATCACCGAGCACGGAAAGACCACCGCACATATCTCCGTATAGGGTGCCATAGCCCACCGCCGCCTCACTCTTGTTGGAGGTATTCAGCACCATGGGACCAAACTTGTTAGACAGGGCCATGAGCAGGTTGCCCCGGACCCTTGCCTGGATGTTCTCCTCTGTAATGTCCTCGGGCACGCCCCTGAATACTGGTGTCAGGGAATGCATATACTGGGCATAAACCTCCCGGATATCGACAATCTCGTACCGGACACCCAGATTGCGGGCCAGGGTTACAGCGTCGGTCACCGAATGTTCGGAAGAATACTGCGAAGGCATCAGCATGGCCCTCAGGTTTGAGGAACCCAACGCCCGTGCTGCCAAAACAAGGGTGACCGCAGAATCGATCCCACCGGAAAGGCCTACTATAGCTGACTTCAGACCGGTTTTTTCAAAATAATCACGGATGCCCAGTACCAGGGCATCGTGTATAAGCGATATTTCCGTGTGATCGGGAATTTCAATGGATTCAGCTGATGCGGCCAGAACCTCCCCGGTATTGTAAACGCAAAAATCTTCCTCAAAAAGTTTCATCCGGCTGATGATCCCGGAAGGATTTACCACCATGGAACCCCCGTCAAAAACCAGGTCGGTATGGGCGCCCACCTGGTTGACATAATAAATGGGTACCTTATACCGGGAAGCATTATCGGTAAGGATCCCGGATTTGATTTCACCCTGCAAATAGGAAAAGGGCGAGGCAGCAATGTTGATCACCAGGTCGGGACAAAGTCCTGTTAGCCGGTCCATGGGGCATACCCCGTAAAGCCTGTCTTTCCCGTAACCGGTAAGCGTGGGCTGTTCGTACCATAGATCCTCGCAAATGGTAATGGCTATATTAAAGCCTTTGAAGGTAATCAGACTGAATTCAGTATTCTGTTCAAAATAACGGTACTCATCAAAAATATCATAAGTAGGCAGCAGGGTTTTGTTAATGACATGCTGAATATTACCGCCGGCCATAAAAAAAGCCGAGTTGAACAGGTTCTTGCCCACGGGATTCGTATTGACCGAAGGCCCTCCGACAATGGCCGCAATCCCATGACATTCGGAAGCGATCTGCTGCAGGTTGCTTTCACATTGGTCAACAAAATGTTTGTATTCCAGCAAGTCGTGCGGCGGGTAACCACAAACGGAAAGTTCGGAAAAAACCACGAGCGCTGCCTTTTCCTGGCGTGCCCTGCGGATGGAACGGACTATCTTCTCATGATTTTCTTCAAATGCACCAATGGTGTAATTAAGCTGTGCTAATGCGATTTTCATAGGGCCGTTATCAAAAGAATATCCCCAGGCGTAAGGTAAGATAATTCAGAGTTGCTTTGTGACTGTCTTTGGACAGAACGTCGATAAAACCGCCGTTGAAGAATAAACCCGCCGTAAGGGAAGTCTGACCACCAATATTATACTCCAGGCCCCCGCCAAAGAAGTAAGACATACTGAACAGGTTGATCTCATCGGAAATGTTATCCTTCGACAATTCGTTGTCGGTGGAAGAAGCTTTAGATCCTATATTAAACTGCGGGGTAACGCCCATTTGGGCAAAATAGGTGAAATACCCGATCTCGTTTGTTTTTAATTTGAGTGCCACAGGCAGGTTCAGATAGGTGAGGTTATAGGCAACCGTTGACCCGGCCTCTACCAATACACGACTTTGATCGCCCGTGGATATGTAAATCGAATCCTTGTACATCAGGTTACCTCCCAGTTTTGAAATGGAAAACCCGCTGACAAGAGCGTATTTCTCAGCAAAATAGTATTCTGTTATCAGGCCACCGCTGAATCCCAGCCGGCCCCCATCTTTTTCAATGCCATTTGTTTTCGGGGAGAACCAGGTAACTATGGGATCGAGGTTCACCCCAAGGCGAAACTTACTTTGGGCAAATACAACTGAAACGTTCAGCAGAATCAGAATAACGAATACTTTCTTCACAACAGACAGTTTTAGATTAGTTGTTCCAAATTTATACCAGTTCCGGTAAATAGAAAACAAAACCAAGCTAATATTACGTCAGTAAAAAAATTTTGTCCGTGTGCTTTTTGAGATTACTTTTATGCTCTGCGAAGGTTACTAATTAACTTTTGGAACTTCCGGCATGAAAAAGATAACGAACTGGCTCCTTCTTGCAGTTTTATTGGCCGCTGCTGCTTGTAAGCATGATCCGTTCAGGATCAATACCGCTGACATCCGTGCGGATGTCCGCCTCTACCGTTTCGAAAAAGCACTATTCTCCGCTGATCCTGCTGCCGTAGAACAATACATACCACTGTGGGAAAAAGAGTATGGCGTTTTTTTCAACCATTTTTGCTATGTGATGAACCTTGGAAGTATTGAAGATTCAGGATTCCCCGAGCGACTCAGGCTGTTTATTACCGATCACAGCAATTTTCTCATTTACAAACGTACCCTGGAGGTTTTTCCTGATCTCGACACCTTGACCGCCAACCTGGAAGATGCATTCAGACATTACAGATTCTATTTTCCGGATAAGCCGGTGCCCCGCGTCATTACCTTCGTGTCGGGCTTTAATCAGGCAGCCATAACCGATGACAGCTTGCTGGCCGTGGGGCTCGACCGTTACCTGGGGGTGCATGAAATTCTTTACAGCCAGGCCGGTATTTACAACTACCTTCTGGCCAACATGCACCCTAAAAAAGTACTGTCGGATTGCATGCAATTTTGGGGAGAAACGGAATTCCCGTTCAACGATTCTGTGAATAACCTGATAGCACATATGATATACCAGGGAAGGCTTCTGTACTTCACGCACGCGATGCTCCCTGAGCAACCGGATACCCTCAACTGGGGCTTTACTTCTAAGGATCTGGACTATTTTCAGTCCGCTGAGAAATCCATGTGGGCCTATCTTGTTGAAAAGAAGTTGCTGTTCAGCACAGACCGCCTTACGATTGATAAATTCATACTTCCGGGACCGTTCACCAGGGATTTCGGCAGGGGATCACCCGCACGTGCCTCCGTATGGATTGGATACAGGATCGTGCAATCTTACATGAAGCGACGTAAAGATATTACGCTCCAGACACTTATGGAAGAAAAGGACTACATGATGATACTGAATCAGAGTGCGTATAATCCGTAAAAAGGTTGTATAGTTATGCAGTCGTGCAGTCGTGCAGTCGTGCAGTCGTCTAGTCGTGCAGTCGTGCAGTCGTGCAGTCTTGCAGTCTTGCAGTCGCACATTAGCATATTGGCACATTAGCATATTGGCACATTAGCATATTGGCACATTAGCATATTGGCACATTGGCACATTGGCACATTGGCACATTGTTTTAATATCAATAATGAAAATAACGCTTCTAGTATTATCTCTGATAACGGCTTTTCTGGCTGAATCACAATCCACCGATTCAATCTGGCAGCGCAGTTTATCCCGGTTTGAACAGCAAAATTACCACGGCACCATAGAAGATCTGAATACCCTGGTAAGCAATGATACCCTTTACCCCAGTGCTTTATACAACAGGGGAATTGCCTGGATGTACCTCGGAGATCTTGAAAATGCCTGTGCTGATCTTACCATGGCAAAATCCATGGGCGTGGAGATTAACAAGGAATTCTTCGGATATACCTGTAATACTGCATTCTTAAGGGATTTCCTCATCAAAGAGTTTTATCCAAGAGAAAAACTAAATCCTGAAACGGGCTACCGGCCTGATTATACCCGGTCTGACACCCTCAGGGGAGCACTCAGGGCCGAAAGAACCTGCTTCGATGTGTATTTCTATGATCTCAGGGTGCGCATTATTCCGCGGGGGAAGAGAATTGAAGGAAATAATAAGGTGTATTTCCGGGTAATGCAGCCAACACGAAGAATACAAATGGATCTATTCGATATTTATGAAATTACGGCCATCACCTGGGAAGGTCAGACACTCTCGTGGCACCGGGAATTTAATGCTGTCTTCATTGATTTCCCCAGGCAACTGAACACGGGCGAATCACAACATATTACTATAGCCTACCGGGGTAAACCGGTCAAAGCTCCCGATCCGCCCTGGGATGGCGGCTTTGTATGGCAGCGTGATATAAACAGGGATCTGTGGCTGGGAGTGGCCTGCGAACACCTTGGCGCAAGCAGCTGGTGGCCAACCAAGGATCACATGACCGATAAACCCGATTCCATGCAAATCACCCTTGAGGTTCCCAGGGGATACCAGGCAGTGTCAAACGGCAATCTTCTGAAAAAGGAAGCAGCAGATTCGCGGTTCGACCGGTTTGTCTGGTTTGTGCATTATCCCATAAACAATTACAACGTCACGTTCTATGTGGGAAAGTACACTGCCTTCAGTGATACCCTGATCCAGGGGAAGGATACCTTAAGACTGGATTATAATGTGCTCACCGATAACCTGGAAATTGCCCGGGAGCATTTCAGGCAAACCCTTGAGATCGTCTCGTTCTATAATGAAGCTTTTGGCTTTTACCCCTTCCCCAAAGATGGATTTGGACTTGTCGAATCTTCTTATGAGGGGATGGAACACCAGTCGGCCATCGCCTATGGGAACAACTTCGGGAAAGATACCGAGGTTTACCGGAATCAGGTTTACGATTATATCATTGTGCATGAAGCTGCGCATGAATGGTGGGGCAACTCAGTTACTGCCTGCGATATGGCGGATATCTGGATTCACGAGGGATTTGCCACCTATGCAGAATGCCTCTTCCTGGAAAATAAGCTGGGCAGGGAAGAATACCTTTATGAATTGTCCGATAAGAGCCGGTACATTTTTAATGTCTGGCCGCTGGTTCAGAACCGTGATGTGAATGAAAACACCTTTGCCGGAAATGATGTATACAACAAGGGTGCCATGCTGCTGCACTGCCTCAGGTGCACGATTAACAACGATTCTATGTTCTTTGGCCTTCTCCGTGATTTTTGTATCAGCAACCGCTATAAAACCGTAAGCACGGATGATTTTATCAGCTTTGTGAACCGGTATACCGGCTCAGATTACACGGCTTTCTTCAGAATATTCCTATACGAAACCAGGTTGCCTGTATTGTCCTATAGCTATGTATCTGATAACGGAGGCCTAATGCTGCGTTACAGGTGGACAGGCGTAGAGGATGGATTTGTAATGCCATTCGGTATTCATACCGATCGGGAGGAATCACTGCGTCTGGTGGCCAATACCTTCTGGCAGGAAGTAAGACTGCCGGATGCCCGGTGGTTTAATTTTTATAATCTCTGGAACGGATATGCCGGATGTCAGAACAATTCCTACACCTACTATCATACCCGCTGTGAAAACGTCAAATAAAAAACCCCGTCGTTGGCGGGGTTCAAGAAAAGAACAGGTTTAAAAGTCTTACTTGCTGGCGATCTCGTCAGAAACGGTTAACCTTTTTCTGCCTTTAGCCCTGCGGCTGGATAAAACCTTGCGGCCGTTAGCGGTTGACATTCTTTCCCTGAATCCGTGTTTATTGCGTCTTTTCCTGTTGGAAGGCTGGTATGTTCTTTTCATGTCAATTCTTATTAATGAGACCTGATAAAATCGGATTGCAAAGTTAATTATTTTATTATTCGAACCAAATTTTTTTGGAAGTAATATCCCCTACCTTGTCCCTCGTCCCTCGTCCCTTGTCCCTCGTCCCTCGTCCCTTGTCCCTATTTAATCCCCCTGAGTATTTCACGCTTCCCGGGTGGTCCGGGCAGCTTTTCAATCTGAAATCCAGCTGCCTTCAGCAAGCGTTTCACAGTACCTTTTACACTATAGGTGGTCAATACACCGCCTGGGTTCAGGCACCTGTACAACCTTTCAAAAATCTCAGCGCTCCAGAGTTCAGGCTGTTTGTCAGGTGCAAAAGCATCAAAATAGATGAGATCATAGGGGAAATCGGGCTGAAAGGTAAGCAGGTCAGCCTGTATTTTGTGCAGCAGGAAACCTGGATGCAAAACTGTGGTAATATTCCAGGGTGCTTCATGGATGCTATCAAATAATTCCCCGGGAAGCGGATCAGGCGCAAAAAGCGACTGATAATTCAAGTCCTTAATCTCACGTGGGTCAATCGGGTATTTTTCCAGCGCATGATAGACAATTTCATATCCTTGATTAACAGCCGCTCTGAAGGTCAGCAGGGCATTCAGGCCTGTTCCGAAACCAATTTCCAGCACTCCGATCTTCCTTTTTTCAGGCAGGTAAAGCAGTCCGGATTTTATAAAAACATGCATGGACTCAGTAAGAGCACCGAAAGTGGAATGATAATGCTCCTTCAGCGCAGGCAGATAAAACGTATAGGAACCGTCACCCGTAACAACCAGTTGCATGCAGGGGATTTTTAGCAATAATAGTAAAAAACGCTATAGCTGCTCAGGATTGTGCCTGGCTGACAGGATAAATATAATGACACCCCTGGTGAAAATAGCTGCAGTTTTTTTTAACTTTGGCAAAAGCAAGTTGTTTAAATTATTGAAAATCTGATGAAAGTTATATTCGCAACCCTGGTCTTCCTCCTTCTTTTTGCGCTGATACCGGTATCCGGACAAACCAGTAAGCCTGTAATAACCTTTTCTGAGAAGGAATTCCATTTCGGTACTTTAAGAACAACTGCCGGCGTGGTTTCCCATGATTTTGTTTTTACAAATACCGGAAAGATCCCCCTGATCATCAATGAGGTTAAGGCCTCCTGTGGCTGCACGGTCGCAGAATGGCCCCGGGAACCCGTTTTACCCGGTAAGGCCGGTATCATCAAAGTTACTTTTAATCCCGAAAAACAAAGCGGGTCATTTACCAAGACCATACAGGTGAGCAGTAATGCAGATGTACCGTTAGTTAAGCTGCTCATTAACGGCGTGGTCATTCCCACAGACCAGGTGGATGAAGTTTTCAAATTTACAGTGGGCGATATTCGGTTGGAAACCATTTATGCTGCCTTCGGCGAAATCTATAAAGGTCAGACTGCCAAATTCACCATCCGGGTTTTTAATAACGCATCGGATAAACCTGCCACCCTGAGCTTCAGGCAGCTGCCAGCCCACCTGAAGGCCCTGATAACCCCGGAAACAATTGATCCGCAGCAGGAAGGCAGGATTGAACTGGAATATGTTACAACGGGCATGAAGGACTGGGATTATGTGGTTGACCGTCTTGATTTGCTGGTTAACGGCAAAACCCTGCCCAACAACCGCATCAACATCACAGCCAACATACGGGAAGATTTTTCGAAATTAACGGCTGTTGAAATGGAAGTCGCCCCTCGCGTGGAATTTGACAGCCAGCTTTATGATTTTGGCACTATTGCTGCCAATACGCTGGTTGAGCATGAATTCACATTAACCAACCGGGGAAAATCGGATCTGTTTATACGCAAGGTGAGTGCAAGTTGCGGTTGTACGGCAGTACAGCCCGCGAAAATACAGATACCGCCAGGAGAATCCACCACCATTAAAGCTGTATTCAATGCTGCCGGCCGCGAAGGTAACCAGAAAAAGGCGATTACAATTATCACCAACGATCCCAAACGATCCAGGTCGATTCTCTGGATCAACGGTGTAGTAACTCCTTCGGAACAGAAATCAGGACAATAACCTGTGATAAACATCCGGATGAAAGGGACGCCATATAAAAGTGCATTAAACGTGAGCAACGGGGTGGAACGCCCTCCCGAAATCAGCGAAGAGTCGATCAGGCTTTACAAGCAAAAACAGCGTAAGCAACCTTCCGTTAATGAGTTTCTGGAGGGCATCCTGGGAGGTAACCGTACGATTCTCAGCCAAGCCATTACGCTCACCGAAAGTTCCCTTCCGGCACATTCCGAGCTGGCCCAGGAAATCATTGAGAAGTGCCTGCCCTGGTCGGGACGCTCTCTGAGAATAGGCATTACCGGTGTTCCCGGCGTGGGCAAAAGCACCTTTATCGAATCGCTGGGCATGCTGCTGATCCAAAATTACCGGAAACTGGCCGTCCTGGCCATTGATCCCAGCAGTGAGCGTACGAAAGGGAGTATAATGGGCGATAAGACCAGGATGGAAAGACTTTCCGCTGAAAGTGGAGCCTTTATCAGACCCTCCCCGTCAGCAGGATCGCTTGGCGGTGTGGCGCGGAAAACGCGGGAGGATATCATATTGTGTGAAGCAGCCGGTTTTGATACGATTTTTATTGAAACTGTTGGGGTAGGGCAAAGCGAAACCGCCGTCCATTCGATGGTAGATTTCTTCCTGCTCTTGATGCTGGCTGGAGCCGGGGATGAATTACAGGGTATCAAAAGGGGAATAATGGAAATGGCAGATGCTATAGCCATAACCAAGGCTGATGGTGAAAACATACCCAGGACCGAAAGAGCAAAGGCGGAATACAGCAATGCCCTGCACCTTTTCCCGCCCGCTGAATCAGGCTGGACTCCCAAAGTATTAACATGTTCATCGAAGACCAATATTGGAATCCAGAATGTGTGGGATACCGTACTGGAATACATTGCTTTGACCAGGAATAATGGTTATTTCGAAAAAAGAAGGCAGGAACAGTCACGTTACTGGATGTACGAATCGATCAACCAGAACCTGAAAGACAGCTTCTATCATGACAAAAGGATACAGAAGCTGTTGGAATCCTATGAAAACAAAGTGCTGCAGGGTGAAACAACGCCCTTTACTCCTGCAAAAGTCCTGCTGGAAAAATATTTCAGACGTCGCTGGATTAAGCTGAACACAGGAAAACGGTGAACAGGAATGCAGAAACACGGTGGATCATACAAACAAAAATGAGATATTTTTGCTTATTATTGTCAACAAGATAAGAAACTGAATGATAACCCATAAAAATACTTCCGGCAATGAATTATGATCTGATAGTAATTGGTAGCGGACCGGGCGGATATGTCGCCGCGATTCGTGCTTCTCAACTCGGGATGAAAGCTGTTGTTGTTGAAAAAGCAGAAATCGGGGGCATTTGCCTTAACTGGGGTTGTATCCCCACCAAGGCCCTGCTGAAAAGCGCCCAGGTTTTCAATTATATGAAACACGCCAATGACTATGGCATTGCTGTAGAAGCAGAAGTTAAACCTGATCTGGAAAAGATCGTTGCCCGCAGCAGGGGAGTTGCTGATAGCATGAGTAAAGGAGTGCAGTTTCTGTTCAAAAAGAACAAGATTGAACAGATTGCTGGTTACGGAAGACTTGTTGATAACCAAACCGTATCCGTGACCGATAAGGAAGGCAAGGAAACACGGATTACAGCCAAAAACATCATCCTGGCGACCGGGGCACGTTCCAAGGAACTGCCAAACCTGCGGCAGGATGGTGTAAAAATCATCAGCTACCGCGATGCCCTGGCTCTTTCCAGGCAACCCCAATCACTCGTTGTGGTTGGCTCGGGAGCTATCGGAAGCGAGTTTGCCCATTTCTACAATTCCATTGGCACCAAAGTTACCCTGGTGGAATTCCTGCCCAACATCGTACCCCTGGAAGATGAAGAAGTGTCCAAGCAATTGGAAAGATCCTTTAAGAAAGCCGGCATGGAGGTCATGACCTCCTCTACCGTGGAATCTGTTGATACCAGCGGCAAATTATGTCAGGTTATCATAAAAACGACCAAAGGAACTGAGAAACGAGAGGCCGAAATAGTGCTTTCTGCTGTGGGTATTACTCCCAACCTCGAGGACCTGGGACTGGAAAAGCTGGGAATTGTTGTTGAAAACGGGAAAGTGAAAGTTGATACTTTCTACCAGACCAATGTGAAGGGTGTTTATGCCATTGGCGACATCGTGGCGGGTCCTGCCCTGGCGCATGTGGCCTCAGCAGAAGGTATTGCATGCGTGGAAAAAATAGCAGGAAAAAACCCGGAACCTGTTAATTACAGGAATATCCCCGGATGCACCTATACCTCACCCGAAATTGCTTCAGTAGGATTTACTGAAAAAGCTGCTAAAGAGGCAGGATTTGATATCAAGGTGGGAAAATTCCCGTATACCGCCTCCGGTAAAGCAAGTGCAGCAGGTAATAAGGATGGTTTTGTGAAGCTGATCTTTGACACCAAATATGGTGAATTATTAGGGGCTCATCTGATTGGCGACAACGTGACTGAAATGATCGCCGAACTGGTCGTTGCCCGAAAGCTTGAGACTACCGGGCACGAGCTGATCAAGGCCATTCATCCCCATCCGACCATGTCGGAAGCAATCATGGAAGCCGCAGCTGCTGCTTACGGAGAGGTTATACACATCTAGGTATATGATGTTTTTGTGAAGGTTGTGGTAAGTTATATGTTGTAGGTTGTGATGGTCAGTTTGTATTCAACAGACTGTCCAGTCCAAGTTTTTTGAAATCATCCCGGGTCAGTGTCGGCAACTGATGATCCATCAGCTTTTGTTTTACAAGTTTACCGGTTCTGAAAGCTGACTTTTTATCAGGAAAAGCTTTTCTTCCTGGAATTAGGGGGATGAAAGGCTGATCAATATAAACCCTTCCATTTATCGATATCTGATAACCCCAGCCTCCTGTAACCTGACAGGTGGTCACTTTCACGCGGTCAGCTGATGAGGTCAGCTGCAGCAAGGCAAACCCTGATAAAGCAATAAGAACAATAAAAAAAAGCGGATACAGGATCCGCTTTTTTCTGGCATCAATCTGCTTCATTAAAATCTTCCAATGGCTTAAACTCCCATATATCATCAAAAGCAAGTGTCGAACTGATTCCGGTGGCAACAAATCCCCGGCCGTTTTCAGTTGCAAAACCAATCGCATCGGTACGGGCGGTGCCTTCAAAGCTTGTTCGTGTGGCCCACAAATCCGTTGAAGGCGTATATTCCCATACGTCATTCTTCAGGTTACCGATATCCCCGCAGGTGATATAGGCCTTGCCATTGAGTACAAAAACGGCTGCTTTCTTTCTAATAATAGTGTAACTGTCATCATACCCTTCATTGCTGACATTGCTGATCTTCCTTTTGGCCGTCCAGGAATCATTAGCGGGATCGTACATGTAAAAATCCTTTGAATATTCACCGTTGCTGTAACCGGTAGTGATATAACCCTTGCCGTCAATAACAAAGGCAACGGCATCCTGTACCTTGGACTGATAGCTGGTTTTTTGCTGCCAGGTGCTGTCGGCATGTATTATAAGCCCAGAAATCTTTCTCTGCATTTCCTGAAAAGCCAGTACCAACATAGCCGATATCATCAATTGCAAATGCCACAGCACCGTATCGGGCCAGTCCGCCAAATTCTGCGGTTACTTTATGCCATGAATTCGATGTCGGGTTGTATCTGTAAAAATCCTTATACTTCACCAGGCCATCATAGCCTGTACCCACATAACCTTCGCCTCCAGCCGTAAAAGCCACTGCGCCCTGCCTGGGTTGACCAGGAAATTCAGCAACCTGAGTCCAGTTATTACGCTCGGCATCATACGTCCAGAAATCCGAAAGGCGATCCTCCCCGTCGTAACCTGTACCTACATATCCGGAATTACCAATGGTAAAAGCAGCTGCATCCCCTCTGGCGACACCTTCAAAATCCGACTGTTCAATCCAGTTACCAACCAAGGGTGTTGCCGAATCCTTCTTACACATGGAAAACAGGGATACAAGGGAAAATGAAATCATACCGAGGAATAAATAATCTTTCAATATTTTCATGGGATTAAATTTTGCTTTGATGTTCTAGTAATTTTGCGATGAATATAAACGCTTTTTTCAAGAAATTAGCGTTTAACAATGTTTAGATTCTAATAAATTAATATTTTTTAACTTTTTACGCTACTGCAAACATAAGGTGGTACAAAGGATTATTAAAGCATTTTAAATTTTTTTAACAATTACAAAGATGAAATAATTATTTTTATCTACCAATTTAAATCATATTTGTCGGTCCGAGCCTGGCGTGGATTTATATCAATCGCGATAGCTGGAATTCTCCAGCGCTAATTAAAATAGCAATTTCGGTTGACAAATATTTACATAATGATATGTTTTATTTTCATACACTTTTGGGCATGGTTTTCTTTGCTAAGTTTAAACGTTTCGCATTCATGAATAAGTTATCCGGATTATTATTGATATTATTAGCTTTCATTTCATGCAACAAGGATGAAACCTTTCAGATTGGCAGCAAATATCTGGAAGCCAAGACTAACATACGCTATCTTGATTCCCTCACGGTATTAAGCTATACGGTGAAACTGGATTCTGTCAGAACATCTGGTCTGGAGACTCCGGCTATGCTGATCGGAAAACACCATGATCCTGAATTTGGAGAAATAACAGCCACCAGTTACTTCAGAATTAACCCTCCAACTTCCCTTTCTATTCCCAATAATGCGGTATACGATTCCCTGGTGTTGATCCTGCTGTATAACAATTATGCCGTTGGTGATACCAACGTGCCATACACCATTAACGTACATCGTCTGCAAGATAAGCTGAAGACCCGGTCCGACGGATATCTGTACAATACTTCATCATTTGCCTATTTCCCCGAACTGCTCGGGACAGTATCGCTTATGCCCAGGCCCAATACCTATGATACACTGGGTATCAAGCTGGATGATAATCTGGGTAACGAATTGTTCAATCTGATCATGGAGGAAGATCAACTGGTTAAGGAAAGCGAGCTTTTTCACAATTATTTCAGGGGTTTCGCCCTTACCTATGACGATGCCGATAACGGGATAGTTGGGTTCAATTTTCCAACCGCAGCGGTAGCAGGCAGTGGCAGTGGTTATTTTCCCCTGATGCGTTTGTATTATCATTATTTCGATTTCACAACACTTTACAAATATGTCGATTTTCAAGTCGGTTCCGAGAACAGAGCCGTGCAGTTTAACCAGATCGGGCTCAGCAATCCGATGGTTGATTTTCCGGATCAGCAACGTGACAAACTGCCGGCACAGGAATCCGATAACAGCACCTATATACAGGCCGGTACTGGTATTGTGACCCGGCTCGAAATACCATTCCTGAAGAGTCTGCTCGCCCTCCATGAAAACATCCTGATCATGAAAGCGGAGATTCAGATTGAGCCGGTGCGGGACTCCTATTTCACTTATCCCCTGCCCGATAATATTTCCGTGTATTCATGTGACCGGATCAACCGCTTCAGTTCCTCCTTTACTTCAGACGGTTCACTGACCATCGATAAGATCTATCAGGAAGAAACCTGGTATACTTTTGATGTGACCGAATTTATCAAAGCCAAGCTCCGGGAAGAATCCGATGAGGTACCGTCATTACTGGTCACTGTGAAGCCTGAAGGACTTTACAGCACCATCAACAGGGTTTTACTGGGCAGTCAGATGAATCGTGACAACGGTATAAAATTGAAAATTTATTACATCAATTATCAGTAAAGGATTTATAATGAGAAAGCTGCTGCTCCTTATCACAACATTGCTGTTTCACCTGGTTGTATTTCCGCAGAAAGCCTCCCATCTGCCCTACTCCATTTTTGGGATCGGTGAGCTCAATCCCAAAGGATCTGTAAGGAATATCGGTATGGGAAGATCGGGCCTGGCCTTATCCTCTGATTCCTATCTCAATAACCTGAATCCTGCTTCCTATCATGCGATTGATAGCATATCCTTCTTTTTTGACATTGGCGTTGGCGGAAGTTTTGTAAAATATCAGACAACAACAGCCACGCAATACGGAAATGACGTCAACCTGAGGAATTTTGCCATGGGATTGCGGATTACACGAAACTGGTCAGCCAGTGTCGGAATCGCTCCCTATTCATCCGTAGCCTATAAGATTCAGGCTGACAGTGATGTGGAAGGCACCAACTTTGAGGTAAAAAATGAATTAACAGGCAGCGGCGGATTGAACCATTTGTACTGGGATAATTCTTATGTATTGTTCAACCACCTTAGCCTGGGCATAAATTTTACCTATCTTTTTGGCAATATCGTCACCGAAGAAAGGCTTCACTATTATCTGTTTGAGAATGATATTTATTCCAAGAGAACGGATAACCTGAAGAAACTCTTTGTTGATTTTGGTGTTCAGTACTTTTTCAATTTAAAAGAGAAAACACAGATTACCCTGGGTGCAATTTATGGAAACAGTCACAAACTCGACTTTGAAGAAAATCTGACCATTTCCGACACTAAAGGTACGGTTATCGAAGACCGGGTAACCACCCGGGGCAATTACAATCTTCCGTATCATCTCGGAGGCGGTATTGCTGTTGAATATGACAAAAAACTGACTTTCAGTGCCGACTATATCTTCAATGACTATTCCACTACCTATGCCCTTGGTGAGAACTACAACTATCAGAATACCAATACCTACCGGGTGGGAATAGAGTATATTCCCTCTCGACTGAATAAATATGGTTACCTGGGCAGGATGAACTACCGCGCAGGTTACTATCATGAAGATTCCAATTTGGAGATTAATAAAACGACCTTCTCCGACGACGGATTTTCACTCGGCATAGGACTGCCTTTTGCACAGAACAAAAGCAGTATCAACATTGCTTACAATTATGGTATCAAGGGTACACTTGACAATGGCCTCATCAAGGAAAGATACCATATGTTCGTTGTCAGCGTAACACTGCATGACTGGTGGTTCATCAAAAAACAATTTGATTGATCCTGAAACAAAAAACCACCTGGACCTGCAGGTGGTTTTTTGCTTCAGCAAAATAATTGGGAAAACCCTTAGTAAGTGAACTGATACCTTTTCCTGAGCTCCTTCTGATATCCACTTATTCTTTGTTCCAGATCATCAATCTCAGTTCTGAGCTTGTTGGTATCATGTCCCTCTGATTCGAGTTCACGAATGAAGCGCCTGTTAATGATGATTTTCTTCTGGCATTCGTAAATGCTTGAGATCAGACTCTTAATGTTGTACTTTACATCAAGCATAGCGACAGGGATTAGTTTGTAGATTGCCTTTAAATGTCACTTAATTTAATAAACCAACAAGGAACATTTCATTTATTAAACCAAGCTAATTTATTACTTATTAACTACTTTTTCAACATTTTTGTTTCATTATTCAAGGCTTTTTTTTAGTTTTTAACAAAATTTTTGATAAAAGCCGTTATCCCCGATCTGATAAAATTGGAAATCGACCGCCATTCCTGGAATCAAAGCGGAAAATGAAACAACCCCTGTAGCTGACAGGGGCTGTTCACTAACCTTAAAATAACCCTAAAATTAACCACTTAAAATACTAACTGAACTCTTAACCCTAATGATCTTACAGTTATGGTTTTACATTATCCCTGCGCCCCTTCTTCGGCAGGTTTCTTAACTTCTTCCTTCTTCTGGCCTTTAATTTTGTCTTTGATCCCCACGCCTTCCTTAACCTCTATGTTGACACCATCTGAAAGTCCTGTTTTGATATAACGCTTTTCAAATACCTGGGGTTGCGTTTCAATCTCCACATAGGCTGAATCACCTTCCTTCTCAAATTGGATAAGGCTTTCGGGGATCACCATGACACTATCCTTCCGATCAAGAACAATATCAGCATTGGCACTGTATCCGGCCCTGATGAATGAATTCTCTTTCAGTTTCACGTCGGCCTTGATCTCGAACTGTATGGCGCCGTTTTCTTCTTTGCCTTTTGGGGCAATATATTCCAGTTCCGCATCAAATTGCTCTTCATCAATGGCGCCGATGGAAAGGATCAGCGGCATGCCCAGTTTCAGTTTGCCTACCTCGGTCTCATCCACCTTGCCTTCAAAGATCATTTCACCCATGTCGGCCACGCTGGCAATAGTAGTTCCTTCATTAAAAGTATTGGACTCAATGACAGAATTTCCCACCTCAACCGGAACATCAAGCACCATGCCCTCGATGGTGGAGCGGATCAGCGTATTGGTTGCCGTGCCAGCCTTTTTGGAAACACCCTCCTTGATCAGCTGAAGATTGGATTCAGCAGATTCCATTTCTTCCAGAGAATTCAGGTAAGTAAGCCGGAACTGCTGGAATTCAGCTTCGGGTATTACTCCCTGCTCGTAAACCTTTTTCTGCCGTTCATATACCACCTTGGCGTCTTCGTAATTAATCTTCGCTTTATTGAGTCTTGATTCCGCGTTATTCAGCTCCACCATGTTGGGAATAATTTTCACCCGGGCAATCAGATCGCCCTTTTTCACCTGCTGGCCTGCCTCAATGAAAACCTCTTCCACAATTCCCGAAACTTGCGGCTTTATTTGAATTTCCTTGCGGGGAACCACTGAGCCTGTTGCCACCGTCTTTTTAATTACATTGCTTATAAACGGTGTCTTCACTTCATATATAACAGGTTTTTTCTTTGATTTCTGGTACAGGAAAAACATGGTTCCGCCTATGGCTCCAATAATAACAACCAGTACAACGATTCTTAAAACTTTTTTCATGGATATCGATTTAATAGATTGATTTTTACTTTCAGTCAGCCCGCAAGGCTTCCACGGGTTTAATACTCACTGCCTTACGTGCTGGAATAAACCCGGCGAACAGCCCTGCAGCGATCAGCACAATTAATGCCGTTACAGCAATATTGAAATCCACACCCGGATTCTTGAACATTTCAGCGTCTGTTCCGGATTTTATCATCTGGTAATTGATGAATTCAAGAATACCCACTCCCAGCACCAATCCGATCATTCCGGAAATAGCCGTCAAAACCACGGATTCCATCAGGATCTGGCTGATCACTTTCCAGGGCGTGGCACCAATGGACCGCTGTATGCCTATTTCCTTGGTCCGTTCCTTCACCACGATCAGCATGATATTGCTGACACCGACAACGCCGGCGAACAGGGTGCCAATGCCGACGATCCAGATCAGGGTGCTGATTCCGGTAAACAAGCCCTTCATTTTCCTGAACTCCTCTTCGAGGTTGAAATGACCAAAGGCCTGCTCATCGTCCGGGGCAATTTTATTTCTTTGGGCAATAAGCGACATGCATTTCTTTTCTACCACCGAGACCGGAATGTTATTCTTGCCGGTAACAGCAAAGAAATGCACTTCATCACCCATATTATATGCTATTTGAAGCGAAGTAAAGGGAATAAAAATTGACTTTTCCTTATCTCCGCCGAAACTCATGTTCTTATTCTTGGGTTCGAACACTCCGACCACCTGAAAATATACACCCCTGACACGGATATACTGTCCGATGGGATTTTCGTCGGGATTGAAGAGCTCATCCCTGACCCGGTTGCCGATCACAGCCACTTTACGATTCTCCAGTATATCAATATCGTTGATCACCCTGCCTGAAAGCATGACCACCGGATCTACCTTAAAAAAATCAGGATAATCGCCGAAAATATCATAAGATGCTGTTTTGAGTCCTCTCACCACATTGTTCTCGCCATTACCTGACCAGGGCTGAAGGCGGGGTGCCAGCAGGTCTATTTCCGGGATATTCTGTCTCAGCGCTTTCATATCTTCATTATCAAACATCCAGAACCGTCCGCGGGGCAATCCTTTGTAAGGAATGGTGGTTTGCCTCGTCCAAATGAAGGCACTGTTGGTAGCGAAATCCTGAAATCCGTCGAATACGGAGTTTTCTAAGCCTCTCCCTGAACCCATCATAATGATGAGCATAAAGATGCCCCAGAAAACGCCGAAGGCCGTCATGAATGTACGGAGCCTGTTGCTTTTCAGCGTACTGTAAATTTCCTGCCACCTGTCCCTGTCAAACATATCTCTTTAGTATTATTCGTCTCGTAATGCTACAACCGGCCTGATCTTTCGATGCCTTGATCGCCGGCATCAAGCCTGCCAGCGTTCCGGCAATGATCAGCACACCCGTTGAAACAAGCGCAACGGTAAAATCAACTTCCGGATTCTGGAAGAAGTCATTTTGTGGCAATATCGAAGAAATCAGACTTAACAAACCAACCCCCAAAACCAGTCCGATATATCCGGCCAAACCAGTGATCAGTAATGCTTCAAGCAGAATCATGCCAACCACCGAGTAGGGCGTGGCCCCGATGGCCTTGCGAATTCCTATTTCCTTGGTACGTTCGTTCACTACGATGATCATGATGTTGCTCACGCCCACAATTCCGGCGATAATGGTAAATGCTCCGATGATGGATACAAAGATCTGGATGCCCAGGAAAAGGTTGGTGAACTTCTTGTATTCCTTCAGGGTGTTCCACATCCACATGGCATTCTGATCTTCCTTATCGTAATTATGCCTTTCGGCGAACTTTGTTTTGATGGTTTTCTCAAGCACCTCGCTTTCCGCGGCACTCAGATTGCTGGTTACAGCAAAACTGTGAACCCGGTCCGCCCCACCGGAGATCATCTGCGCCGTGGAAATGGGCAGGTATACCCGCGTGGCATCTCTTTCATTCTTATCGCTAAATACACCCACAACCTGAAAAGGGATATTGTTGACTTTGATATATTCACCAATCGGATTTTTCCGTTTTTAAACAAGGCTTCTTAACAGGTTCACCAATGGCTGCAACCTTTCTTCTTTTCTGAATATCAATCTGGTTCAGGAAACGGCCTTCCAAGCATGGTGGCATTTTCAATATCGAAATAATCGGGATGTAGCAGCGATCAGATCAAAAACCCCATATTCCTGTTGGTACGGATATAACCCTGTTTTGCCACATATAAGTAATGTGAGGATATTTTGTCAAGACCATCCACCGATTTGACGTGAGATACGTCATAATCCTCATTGGTGAAATCTGAATTTCCCGTCCGGCCTGCAGGCCTTTATATGCCTTACTCGTGGTTCCCGCACCGAACTGGATCATGTTTACTGCATCCTGTCTGAACTGGGCATCAATACCGTTCTGAAGGCCCTTGCCGGAGCCCAGCAGGATGATCAGCATAAAAATACCCCATGCTACACTGAAGCCCGTCAGGAAGGTGCGCATCCGGTTCTTGTTGATCGTGCTGAAAATCTCCTGCCATTTGTCAAGATCGAACATAAGCCAAGGGTTTAAAAGGATGAAACTGCTTTGAAAGGTGATTTATGGTAGATAATATCCTCGATCACACCGTCTTTCAGTTTGATGGATCGCTGGGTGCGCATGGCAATGTCATGCTCGTGTGTAACTATGATTATCGTTATGCCCGCTTCATTAATTTCCTGCAGGATGTCCATAACTTCCATGGACGTAACGGAATCAAGGGCGCCGGTAGGTTCATCAGCCAGTATCACTTTTGGCTTACCGATCAGTGACCGGGCAATGGCGATACGCTGCTTCTGCCCGCCCGAAAGCTCGCTCGGGAGATGCGTCCACCAGTCTTTTAATCCAACCCTGTCGAGGTATTCCATGGCAATCTGATTCCTTTTCCTTCGGGCAACACCCTGGTAATAAAGCGGCAAGGCAACATTTTCAAGAGCGTTCTTGAACGATATGAGGTTGAAACTTTGAAATACGAACCCGATGGTGTGGTTTCGCAGCCGCGCAGCTTTAGTTTCGTTAATATCCCGGATGAGCATACCGTTCAGGTAATACTCACCGGCATCATAGTTATCCAGAATACCAAGAACATTCAGTAAAGTGGATTTTCCAGACCCTGAAGCGCCCATGACGGACACCATTTCACCCTCGTCAATTTCAAGGCTGATTCCTTTTAAAACATGCAGTGAGTTGGCCCCGGTAACATAAGATTTGTGAACGTTCTTGAGTGTTATCATGTTCAAACGGTTAAATGATTAGGAATTACAAATCAAATATTATACCATTCATTGTATTCTATTGAGAATCTAATTAATAATTTCATTATCGGGTAGAAATCTTCGCTACAGTTCAGAAAGATTTTGTACCGTTATGATACATGAAATGTCCGATTATGAACACAAATAAAAAAAAGATCTGCGACGCAACCTTTTTTTCTCTTGCAGCATCAATTATTCAGCAGCTCCGAAGCAGGTAAAATACCATTTAAAACCTTAATTTTGAGTCGCTAAAACAGTGTATTTGGTTGACCGGTTAAATAAGATAGTGCGCGCCTGCCAGGAGAACAATCCGGTTGCACAGCGTGAATTGTACGATATGTTCAAATCGAAGATGTTTGGAGTTTGCCTGCGGTATGCGGGTAATTATGATGATGCGCAGGATATCATGCAGGAAGGATTCCTGAAAGTATTTGAGAAGATCCACCAGTTTGGATTCAAGGGAGCCTTTGAAGGCTGGATACGCAGGATCATGGTAAACACCGCCCTCGAAAAATACAGGCTGCATTACCGCCAGGTTATGGTCGGCGAAAACATCGCAGAAATAGAATATGAACATGAATCCGATATAGTTGCAGACATTGACATGGTTGCACTGGTAAAAATCATACAGGATCTGTCTCCCCGATACCGTATAGTCTTCAACCTGTATGCCCTCGAAGGCTATTCCCACAAGGAGATCAGCGAGATGCTGCAGATAACGGAAGGAACATCCAAATCCAATTTATCCAGGGCGCGAACCATATTGCAGGAAAAGGTGAATAAGTACTATTTTAAATCGGCTCAAACATCCTGATATATGAAAAACAATACTGAAAATATCGACCGGTATTTTAAAACACGGTTTGAGCAGTTTGAGCAGGCACCGCCGGAAAAGGTCTGGGAAAGCATAGCCGTTCAACTGGGCCATAACCGGAAGAAGGGCATGATAATGCTTATCTTCCGCATTGCAGCCGGAATGGCGCTGCTTGTATCACTGGGACTGGGTTATTATTTTATTTCACGTCCGGGTCAGCAGACGGGTCCGGCCACACTCGCAACAAACCACACTGACAGATCTCCCGCAGACACTGCAAAAAGCAGGCCCCGGGCCAGGAATATCAACAGCACTCCCGCATCAGTCAAAAAAGCCGTAAAATCCGACCGGCTTCAACCGGTGCGGAAAATCTACAAAGGTCCTGCCGTGCAGGAAGAGAATTATCCTGGTGATCAGCCCTCAGGTAAAGCATCCGAGGCAACGAACGGTCGCACCCGCAGTCAAAGTTTATACCGTGCCGGTGATCTAGCCATGATCTATCATCCTGAAGAACTGGGAACCATGCCGGTTAATCTGCCTGCTGCGCTAAACCGGAACACAGTTGCCCCTGACCGTGTTCTATCCGCTGAGGAAGCCCGTGCATTGCTGCTTTCCATCAATGAAACACCCATTGATAAGGTCGATGCAAAACTGAACCGGTGGATGCTGGGCGGGGAAGTCGCCCCCCTTTATTCCTACCGCACCATAGCCTCGGATTACCTCGAATCTTCCATGATCGACAACCTGAATGATGCTGAGAACGGTGTGATTGCCTATGCCGGAGGTGTTCGCGTGTCATATTCCGCAAACCACCGCCTCTCGGTGCAGTCGGGTTTATACTACTCGCGTTACGGCCAGGAAAAAAACAACATTGAATCTTACAGTTATACCAATTCCGAAATTGCCGGCGAAATGGGTGCTCAGAATTATTTTATGGCCATTCCAAATTCTACCGGCGTAATTCAAAGCAACAGCACTGAAAATGTTATGGGCAGCAAGGGAATAACCGGGGGCGTCAGTGCGGATGCCGACCTTAGTTACTTCGCCAACCTCAACGGGATTAATTATGGTGATCTTGTACCGCTACCTGAAAGTGAGATTACCCTTGAACAATATTTCGACTACCTGGAATTACCCCTGACAGTGAAATATAAGATTATCGACCGCAAGTTTGATTTTAGCCTGTCAGGCGGACTCATCACCAATTTTCTGGTCAACAATATTGTGAACCTCGAACACAACGGGGAGAAAAGAAGTTTCGGGAATACCGGAAACATCAGTGAGGTCAATTACCTGAGTTCACTGGGAATGGGTTTTGAATACCCCATCACTTCAGGATTGGCCTTCAGTATCGAACCCCGGTTCAGGTATTACCTGAATCCTATTGACAAATCTTCCCAGATCAACGTACATCCCTATTCGTTCGGATTCTTTGCCGGAATCAGCTATATATTTTAGGGACAAGGGACGAGGCACGGGTTACCAGTCACCCGACTGCTTTCCGGAGATCTGATCAATCGTGAGTTTCAGGATAACAATACGCGCCACGTAAGGTTCGTGGTAGAGGTTGTTGTCTTTTTTGCCATGTTGGGCCATGATCACATCAAGACCCCTTTTCTTTTCCTCGGCATCTGTAATAATCTCCAGCATTCCGTAACCGATTACCGAGCGGTAGCGCGTGCTCCAGCTACACGATTGTTCATGCCTGAATACTTCAGCAGCATATTCGATCTCAAAGCAGACCCGTTTGTTCTTATCGATTAGTGCTATCTTTTTACCCACACGGGCTGTATGAAAAAATAATGCGCCTGCGGCAAATCCGTAATTCATAGGGACAATATAGGGCAGATCACCATCCAGCAATCCGATCCTGCATATGGATGATTTTTCAAGAATTTCCCTGATGACGGCTTCGTCTGTAATTTCTTTGTCTTTCCTGCGCATGGTGTTTTGTATGATTCAGGCTCCAATGAAACGGGCATAAATGTAATACAAATGGACCATTGTTAAAATTGCTCCTGGCAAATAAAAATCTAAAATTCCTTTTAACTAACTTTGCGAAATTCCGTACAACCAGTATACAGTTTTAAAATTACGGAAAATATTATGTTACAAGGTCATTATCCATCGTGGTTGCGTCCGGTTCTCTACTTTTCAGGGGCATTGCTGTTAGTGGGGATTTTATTGTCGGTACAGAGTTTTACAGGCACCGGCGAAAGCTATGCATTGTCTGAACGGATGCCGTCCCTGAACACCTCATTCAATCTGCCTGATCAGCTTACTTTCGCCGGGGAACCAGTACCACTCAACAATTTCGATACACGTGAAAGTCTCGATAAAGAAATGCTCGTCAATGGTTACTGGCATTCCCGGACCATCATGGTGCTCAAGAAATCCAAAAGGTATTTCGAAACAATCGAACCCATCCTGAAGAAATATGGGGTGCCAGAGGATTTCAAATACCTGGCCATGGCCGAAAGCGGTTTTGAAAATGTCGTATCGCCCGCAAAGGCTGCCGGTGTTTGGCAACTGCTTGAAAGTACGGCCGAGGAATACGGGCTGGAGGTAAACAATGAGGTGGATGAACGCTACAACCTGGAAAAATCTACTGAAGCAGCCTGCAAATATCTGATGGAATCGTACAACCTGTTTGGCAGCTGGACCATGGCTGCAGCTACTTACAATGCAGGTCGCAAGGGACTGGAAGCCCAGATAGACAAACAAAAGACCAGCAATTATTATGACCTGCTGCTGAATGACGAAACAGCACGGTATGTGTTCCGTTTGATCGCCCATAAACTCATTACCGAAAATCCTGCCGCTTATGGCTTTCACCTGGAAGACGAGGACTATTATCCGTTGATCGCGGTACACGAGGTGACCATTGATTCGGCGATCCCGAATATTGCGGATTTTGCACTGCAGCATGCGACGAACTATAAGATCATCAAGCAGTTCAATCCCTGGCTCCGTCAGAATTATCTACCCGACTCGCCTGTAAAAGTTTACCAAATCAGGATCCCTGAATCCGGCGAACGTGAAATCGAACAAGAAATTGGCAAAGCAGCATTCAAACAAGGCCCTTGAAACAGGCGAAGTCAATGTGTTCGGTGCGAGGGTGCACAACCTGAAGAACATCGATGTTACAATACCCCGAAACCAGCTTACGGTAATTACAGGCCTGAGCGGAAGCGGGAAATCATCCCTCGCCTTTGATACAATTTACGCCGAGGGCCAGCGCCGGTACATGGAAACGCTGTCGGCATACGCCCGACAATTCCTGGGCAATATGGAACGACCGGATGTGGATAAAATTACCGGACTGAGTCCTGTAATAGCCATTGAACAAAAGACCACCGGAAAGAACCCCAGATCTACCGTGGGGACAATTACTGAGATCTATGATTTTCTCAGATTGTTATACGCCCGTGCCGGCATAGCCTATTCCTACAACACCCGCGAGCCTATGGTGAAATACACCGATGAGCAGATCATCAGTCTGATCATCGAACGTTATGAAAATCAAAAGGTTCACCTCCTGGCACCCTTAATTAAAGGTCGAAAAGGGCATTATAAGGAAATTTTTGAACAGATTCGGAGGAAAGGCTTTCTCCATGCAAGGGTGGACGGGGAGTTGCTGGAGGTTAGGCACGGCATGAAGCTTGACCGTTATAAAACACATTATATTGAAATCGTTATCGATAAAATGCAGGTTAGCCCGGCCGACCGGGACCGTCTGAAAAGCTCAGTGGCCCTTGCCATGCAGCACGGTAAGGGGATCATGATGGTGCTGGACCATGAAAAAAAAGCACCCCGGTTCTTCAGCAGACAACTGATGTGTCCCACTACCGGGATCTCTTACAACGAACCTGCCCCGCATACCTTTTCATTCAATTCACCGCAGGGGGCTTGCACCCGTTGTAACGGCCTGGGCACGATCAACCAGATTGACATCAACAAAATTATTCCGAACCCTGACCTGAGTATCCGGAAAGGGGGTATACAACCTCTGGGGCCGTACCGTAATGCTTTGATTTTCTGGCAGCTAGAAGCCATAGCCAACAAATACCGGTTTACCCTCAGCACCCCCATCAGGGACATTCCCGAAGATGGTTTGAATGTAATACTTTACGGGGCAGAGGAAACCTTTAAACTGGAAAACACACCGCTTGGATTTTCCACCAACTATTTCCTGAGTTTCGAAGGGGTGATCAATTTTGTGGCCGGTCATGTGAACAGTTCCGGTCAGAAAGAAGATGAGAAATGGACCGAGCAGTACATACAGAAAATTGTTTGTCCCGACTGCCAGGGAGCACGCCTGAAGAAAGAATCACTGCATTTCCTGATCCATGATAAAAATATTGCACAACTTTCTTCCATGGACATCTCGGAACTCAGCATCTGGCTTACAGCAGTCACGGGATTCCTCAATACCCGTCAACAGGCCATTGCCGGTGAGATTCTGAAGGAATTGAAAAGTCGCATCGGATTCCTGCTTGACGTAGGACTGGATTATTTGTCCCTGAACCGCAGTGCCGGAAGCTTATCCGGAGGTGAAAGCCAGCGGATCCGGCTGGCCACCCAGATCGGTTCCCAGCTGGTTAATGTACTTTACATTCTGGATGAACCGAGTATCGGGTTGCACCAGCGGGATAATCAACGGTTGATCGGATCGCTCAAAGAACTTCGTGATGCAGGCAATTCTGTCATTGTTGTGGAACACGACCGTCAGATGATCATGAGCGCGGACTACGTGGTTGATCTTGGACCCTATGCCGGAAGGCACGGTGGTGAGATCTGTATCACCGGAAAACCCGCTGATATTCTCAACGGTTGCTCACTTACCGCGCAGTATCTCAATCACCAGAAGGTAATAGCCCTGCCGCTGAAACGACGTGAAGGGAGCGGAAAAACGCTTTTGCTGCTCGGAGCCACGGGCAACAACCTCAAGAACGTGGATATTTCATTTCCATTGGGCAAGTTTATTTGTATAACCGGGGTTTCAGGAAGCGGAAAATCATCAGCCATTTACGACACCCTCTATCCTGTGCTGAGCCGGCATTTCTACCGTTCCTCCCTGAATCCCCTGCCCTATAAGTCCATCGAAGGCCTGGATCATATCGACAAGGTTATTGAGGTCGACCAGTCCCCCCTGGGACGAACTCCACGTTCCAATCCCGCTACCTATACCGGCGTTTTCTCAGATATCAGGAAACTTTTTGAACAAACCCGGGAGTCAAAAATCAGGGGCTACAAAGCCGGACGCTTCTCATTCAATGTCAGGGGCGGACGCTGCGAAAACTGTCAGGGGGCCGGCCTGCAGGCAATCGAAATGAATTTCCTTCCTGATGTTTATGTGCATTGCAATGAATGCAACGGCAGGCGCTACAACCGGGAAACCCTCGAAGTTCGCTACAAAGGCAAAAATATCAGTGATGTGCTCGATATGACCATCAGCCAGGCAGTCGAATTCTTTGAAAATATCCCGGTTATCCGGCATAAGCTGATCACCCTCAACCAGGTCGGCCTTGGGTATATAACACTCGGCCAGCCCTCCACTACGCTATCGGGGGGTGAATCCCAGCGGATCAAACTGGCCGCAGAGCTTTCAAAAAAAGACACCGGAAAGACCCTTTACATTCTTGATGAACCCACCACCGGCCTCCACTTCGAAGATGTAAGGGTTTTACTTGAAGTCCTGAACAGGCTGGTCGACAAAGGCAATACTGTTATTGTCATTGAACATAACCTGGATGTCATTAAAGTGGCCGATCATGTTATAGATATGGGACCGGAAGGCGGAGTCAGGGGTGGTGAAATTCTCTGCACAGGAACACCGGAAGAAATTGTGAAAGTCCCCCGGAGCTATACCGGGGAGTTTCTGAAGGAGGAGCTGAAAAGGTGAATGTGCAAATGTGCCAATGTGCTAATGTGCAAATGTGCCAATGTGCTAATGTGCCAATGTGCTAATGTGCTAATGTGCCAATGTGCTAATGTGCCAATGTGCTAATTTGCAAATGTGCCAATGTGCTAATGTGCTAATGTGCAAATGTGTAAGACCGCACGACCGCACGACTGCACGACTGCATGACTGCATGACTGCATGACTCCAAAACAACCACAACCACCACAACCACCACAACCATCACAACCATCACAACCATCACAACCACCACAACCTGCAAAATAATCCCCAAATTTCGTAATTTTACCCGTTATAACAGAACCATAGCCGTTTGTTATCGTATAGGTATTAGATTTTCAATCAATTCAAGTGTATGACCCACGGAGAGGAAAAAATCATAGATGCTTTCAAGAAAAAGGACTGGCAGGAAATACAGTCAGCCGACAGCTGGAACATATTCAAAATCATGTCTGAGTTTGTGGAAGGTTATGAAAAACTTGCCCGGATTGGTCCCTGTGTTTCTATATTTGGTTCCGCGCGTACAGAGCCCGGAACGAAATTTTACAAACTGGCCGAAGAAATAGCATTCCAGCTCACCCAATATGGGTATGGCGTGATTACCGGAGGTGGTCCAGGTATCATGGAGGCTGCCAACCTGGGTGCCAAAAGAGGAAAAGGCCGGTCCGTCGGCATTAATATCGATCTGCCCTGGGAACAGGAACCCAATTTATTCATCGATTCCGACAAACTGATCACCTTTGATCATTTTTTTGTCAGGAAGGTCATGTTCATTAAATATGCGCAAGGATTTATCGTACTGCCCGGGGGATTCGGAACATTTGACGAACTGTTCGAGGCGCTCACGCTGATCCAGACGGAAAAAATCGGAAGATTTCCCATCGTACTGGTAGGGGTTGAATATTGGGAAGGACTGGTTAGATGGGTAAAAGAAGTGATGCTCAATGAGCAGAAGAATATCAGCACAGATGATATGGACCTTTTTATTGTGGTGGATACTGCTGAGGAAGCGGTAAAACATATCAATGATTTCTACACCAAGTACTTACTGAGTCCAAATTTCTGATACTTTCACGTATGAAGCAGTCTTACAGGAAGGTACGACTTGTCGATATGTTTATAACTTAGTTGGTTTTCAATGCAGGATTTCATATTTTTAATATTCCAATAATATCCGAGTGCATGGTTAAACTTGTGATTACTTTGATGCATTTGCTGGTTGTTCTGGCTTTACAGATATTTCCGGGCAATGTATCGGTAAAGGTGGATGTCCCGAAGGAGGTCCAGGCAGGTTCGGAGTTTGATGTTACTGTAACATTAAACAAAGGAGACCTTGACGGTTTTTCCCGTTTTCAGCAAACCATACCGGTCGGACTTACCGCCAGATCAGGTTCATCTTCAGATGCGGATTTTACCTTCAGCGACAAACGGGTCAGACTCATCTGGCTGAGGATTCCGAAAAACGAAGCCATCACTGTGACTTATCATGTCAAAGTTGATGAACGCCTTAAAGGCACCTTCAGGCTTGACGGCAAGTTCTCTTACATTGAAAACAATGAGCGGAAATCAGTGGATATTGATCCGGTTGCCATCACCATATTACCTTCTGCTGCAATTGATCCCGCACTCATTGTTGACATCAACGATTTCGAAAAGCTGACCATCCCCTATCCGGGACCTGCACCTGCAGAAGTTGCTGCCATTGCCTGTATCAGGCAAAAACCCTATGCCGGTCCCCAGGGCGATTATATCGTCAATATCCTGGTAAGCAAGGAATCGACCCGCCGTTTTGCCAAAATTGAAGAAGATGTGCCCGAAGGTTTCACTGCAGTTGCCCTTGATACCAGGGATGCCATTTTCACGTTCAAGGAACAGAAGGTTAAATTCCTATGGATGAACCTGCCCCTGGAACCTTATTTTACGGTTTCATACAGACTTATACCAAAAAACCAGATAAAACTTGCCGCACCTGCTATTGCAGGCGCTTTTTCATACCTGGTGGATGATAAAACCGTGAGTGTGGCCATTGTTGAAAGAGACCTGAATCTTGCCAATATTGCCAATGAAGATGTGAAGGCCCTGGTAGCCATGGCCCTTGCAGAACCTGAACCTGCACTTGCCCAGACAAATTCAGGGGAGCCCGAAAAAGTCATAACCCAATCCCCTGTACAACAGGCACCACCAAAACCAAATCAGGCAGAAACTTCTGATAAGACAAGTTTAACGCAGACTTCACAGGTGCTAACCCCAGAACAGGGCGTATATTACAGGATTCAGCTGGCCGCCGGACACAAACAAGTGAATATTGAACAGTATTTCAAGAAACTCAAACTGGATAAGGTCATCGTAAAGGAAGTGCATGACGGATGGCAGAAGTATTCAGTAGGTTCTTTCGGCTTATACAAGGAAGCCCGGGATTACCGGGTGCACATCTGGAATACCACACCGGTAAAAGATGCTTTTATTACCGCTTATAACAGCGGAACCCGCATCACAGTGCAGGAAGCCCTAATGATTACCGAACAAAAATGGTACCGATGATATTTACCGATTTAATCCGTGCCCTGCAAAGGTTCCTGGTCCTTTTGTTTCTGGCCTGCCTTGTTCCCATGGGTTTGATGGCACAGGAGGATGAACTCGACCGCTTGCTGAACGAGGAGGTGGAGAACATCAACCCGGTGTATAAGCCTGTAGTTGGCTTTGGAGTTGGCGTACTCAATTATTTCGGCGACATCAAGAATAATTATTACTCTCCAACCATCGGAACCCTTGGATATAAGGTAAACCTGTCCACCTATATCGATAACGATCGGTTTTTTAAAGCTGAGTTTTCATTCATGGGAGGTAAGCTGAGTGGTAATGAACGGTCATATACTGAACCGGATAAAAACTTCAATTTCCAGACCAGTATTTACAACTTCGGGGTGGCTGTAAACTACGATTTCGATCATTTTTACAAAAAGAAAGACCGGCGTATTCATCCCTTTGTTTCACTGGGAATTGGCACCACCATTTTCAATTCACGGACCGACAGTATAGCCAGTACTTTTGATGCCGATTTGGGAACTGAAGTGGAGAAAAAATACCATTACTGGACTGACGGTACCATCCGGGATATTCCCCAATCCTTGGGTGATCCCGATCTCAGTCACCTGATGAAACGTGATTTCACCTATGAAACCCCTTTGCGGGAAAGTGATTGGGGGCTCGGCCAGTACGCCCAGTATGCCTTCGTCATACCGTTTGACTTTGGTATCGACATGCAGTTGTCTGACAGGATAATGATCCGGCTCGGCAATTCTTTCTGCTATACCTTTTCTGATGTAATCGACCATGTAAGTTCGAAAAACACTTCAGGAAGGATCGGCAGCCCGGGAAATGACATGTTTAATTTCACCTATGTTTCTTTTCACCTCGACCTGTTTTCATCAGCCAAGACCCTGAAAATCGAAAGACTGTTCCGCGATATGGAATTCGACCCCATGCTTTTCGGTGACGAGGACAATGACGGGTGGATGGATGGATGGGACGACTGCCCTGGAACCCCGCTCGGTGTGGCAACCGATTCCACAGGTTGCCCGATCGATTCAGATAAGGATGGGATTGACGATTACCTGGATAAGGAACCAGCGAGCAGGCCCGGCGCTTTCGTTAACGATGACGGGGTGGAGATTACCGAGGAGGATCTGATCGCATTGCTGGATAAGTCCATGGCTGTTGGCCGCAATGAGATCAGCCTGTATGTCCATATGTCCGATGCCTATTCCGGCCGCCGTGGAACCGGATTGCCCATACCTGAAAAATTCAGGTCGATTGATACGGATAAGGACAATTACATTTCGTTTGATGAAATGCTCAAGGAAATCGATCGTTACTTTGATTTCGAATCTTCGTTGTCCGCAGCAGATATCTATGAACTGAACAGCTTCTTTTTCTCGCAGTAGGAAAATGTTACAGCGGATCAATGCTTCATGGCCCTGTCAAGTTCCCGTCGGGTATCTTTTTTCTTGATATCCTCACGCTTGTCATATTCCTTTTTACCACGGGCCAAAGCAATTTCCAGCTTGGCATAACTGCTTTCAGCAATGAAAATTCTCAGGGTGACTATAGTTAGCCCTTTCTCCCGGACCTGTTTCTCCAGCTTTCTGAGTTCCCGGTGGGTGAGGAGCAGTTTACGGTCCCTTTTTGGAAAATGATTGTAAATGTTGCCGAAATCATATTCAGTAATATGCATCCCTTTTACAAAGAGCTCACCCTGGTTGAAATAGCAGTAGGAATCCACGAGACTGGCCTTGCCTGCCCGGATGGATTTGATCTCAGTTCCGGTAAGCTGAATACCCGCCACAAATTTGTCGAGTATCTCATAATCATGCCAGGCTTTTTTATTTTTGATATTGATCTCACTCATTTCCCTTACGCTGCTGAATTACAAAATAAGCTCATTTAATCGGATTTTCCATAAATTAGCCTGCATCAATTCGCAATCATGTCCGAGGACTTTAACCTGGTAGCCATCCTGGGCCCTACGGCAAGTGGCAAAACTGTTTTTGCGGCGCACCTGGCCCTGCGGATCAACGGTGAAGTAATCAGCGCGGATTCACGGCAGGTATACCGGCAAATGAACCTCGGAACCGGAAAAGATTATGCTGATTACCAGATATCCGGCAATCATGTGCCCTTCCACCTGACCGACCTGGTAGATCCAGGATATCGTTACAGCGTTTTTGAATACCAGCGTGATTTCTTCAGTATTTTTCGCGATATACAATCGCGTAAAAAGTTTCCGGTTCTGTGCGGAGGCTCGGGGATGTATCTGGAAGCGGCAACGCGTGGCTACAAACTGGTTGATGTGCCAAAGGATGAATCATTGCGCGCAGCACTCGGCTCAAAGACCCTGGATGAACTCACCGCCATACTTTCCTCCTTGAAATCCCCCCACAACATAACCGATACGGATAACCCGGAACGGGCACTGAGAGCCATTGAAATAGCCGTGTACTACAGGGATAAACCGGCACAGGCTCGTGACCTTCCCGTAATCAATCCGCTTTTCATTGGCATACGCTATGACCGTGAGGAAGAGCGCAACCGCATTACCATGCGGCTTCAGGAAAGACTCCGGCAGGGCATGGTGGCCGAGGTGGAACACTTGCTGTCGTTGGGACTAACGCCCGACCAACTTCATTATTACGGACTGGAATACCGGTATATCACCCATTACCTGCAGGGACTTACAGATTATCCTACTATGGTTTCCCTGCTGAATACAGCCATTCATCAGTTTGCCAAACGACAGAGGACCTGGTTCAGGAAGATGGAACGCGAAGGTACATGTATACACTGGCTACACGGCCAGATGCCAACTCCGCAGAAAATTGAAACCGTTCTTAAACTGATGGGGAGAAAATAAGGCCGCCCCGGTTTACATCAATGCCCACTTGTGGGAAACGCATAGATAGGCCAGATAAAAGAAATACAGCAAATTGATTATGGATACCAGGATGTTGTATTCCATTCTGTTCTTCTTGATCTTTCTCCGGATCATGATGCCGACATTGGGAACAACCGTAGAGGTAAGAAAAAATAAGAAATGTATGTTGAATAAGGTTTCATAAGGCTGCTCGGAATCAGAAATTTCCTTTTTGCCAAACAGCAGCAGATAAGTAAATGCGAGGAAGGAAAGCAGATAAAGCAGGTAACTGGTCTTCAGGATGATCGTTGATTTTTGCCGCCTTTTATGATAACGGAAAGGCCGAAGGATGATTATCGTCACCACAAACAATACCATGTATCCGATGAGGAAGAATGTTTGGAAGACGCCGTGAAAGAAAGTGCCCATGATGGTAGTAATGATGGGATCCAAGATACAAAAAAAACCGGGATAAATACATGAAATGGCCGCCACTTTAGAGTATTTGGGACGAAGCCTCCAGCAAAGCTACATTTTCTACGTGATGGGTAAAAGGGAACATGTCCACCGGTTGGGCCTTCAATACCCGGTAGTGTTCCGAAAGCATTTGTATATCCCTGGCCTGGGTGGCCGGATTGCAGCTGACATATACGATCCTTCGCGGGGCGGCAGCCATTATGGCCTTCACAACATCAGCATGCATGCCTGTCCTTGGCGGATCGGTGATGATTACATCCGGCCGGCCATGAAGGTTGATAAATGCAGTATCCAGCATTTCCCGGATATCACCGGCCAAAAACAACGTATTGTCAATACCGTTCAGTTCAGCATTTTTACAGGCATCTGTGACAGCTTCCGATACATACTCAAGACCGATAACTTTACGGCTGCCCCGGGCCAGAAACAGGGCAATTGTTCCGGTTCCGGTATACAGGTCATATACAATTTCCTTCCCTGTAAGTTGCGCAAAATCTCTGGCAACAGAATAAAGCCGGCCCGCCTGTCTGGTATTGGTCTGAAAAAAGGACTTCGGCGATATCCTGAACTCCAGATCCTCCATTTTCTCGATCAGATGATCCTGCCCCTTGTAGAGCTTTACAGTAAGATCATTCAGGGTATCATTGGCTTTGGGGTTTATCACATACATCAGCGAGGTGATCATTGGAAACTGAACCGAAACCTCAAGGAGCAGATTTTCAATAGCTTCGGCCTCGTCTTCAAAGAAGGAAAAAACAGCCATAACATCACCCGCCTGGTTATTGCGGATGATCAGGTTTCTCAGCAATCCCTCCTGACGGACCAGATCAAAAAATGAAAGATCATGCTCAAGAGCATACTGTCGCACGTAATTCCTGATTTCGTTGGAAGGCTCAGGCTGCAGGTAACACCGTTCTATGTCCAGCACCTTATCAAACTTGCCGGGAATGTGAAAGCCAAGCGCACGCCGCTCAAGCTGCCGCTCACCGGATTGTATTTCGGCGTTGGTGAGCCACCTGCTGTGAGAAAAGGTGAATTCCAGCTTATTGCGGTAGTATTGCTGATTTTCTGAGGACAGGATTGGAAGGATAGCATCCACTTCCACCTTGCCAATGCGGGTAAGCGCATCGGCCACCTGTTGCTGCTTGAATTTCAGCTGATCGGAGTAAGGGAGGTGCTGCCATTTACATCCTCCGCATATTCCAAAGTGACTGCAAAAAGGCTCTTTTCGGTTTGGAGAATATGCATGGAACTTTACCGGGTATCCTTCCATGAATTTCTTACGTTTGCGTATAATCTGGACATCCACAACATCACCCGGTATACAAAGGGAAACAAAAACCACCATGCCTTCATAGCGCGCAATGGCTTTACCTTCTGCGGCTATATCAGTAATCAGGAGTTTCTCCAGCAATGGTTTCTGTTTTGTACGACCCATAGATTTAAATTTGGAAGGGCAAAGATAGTCGATTTAGGGCATCGCCTGTAAACGGTATGCTGGTATATTATTTTTGACATTATGCCTATTTTGTTGTACCTTCACTGCCATCCCCCAACTCCACTGCAATGAGAGTATATCTGGTATTCATCGGTCTGCTGTTGATGCTTTTCTTTGCCTGTAAAAAAGACACTCCGAAGACCTCAGAAAAAAAATCCGACACTGTTGTTGTCAGAGAGTATTTCAGTCATGGAAAGGTGAAAACTGAAATCTCGGCAATTGGTGAATTAAGACAGGGCTGGACCAGGAATTACGATATGGAAGGCAGGCTCCTTTCAGAAGTGTATTATATCAATAACATTCGTGAAGGCACTGCCCGGAATTATTATGCCGCCTCGGGCAAGCTGAATTCCACTCTTGAATTCAAGAACGGCGTCAAACATGGTAATGAGACCTGGTATTATGAAAGCGGCAAACCCTACCGTATTTCTCCCTTTGTGAACGGATTCATTGAAGGTACGCAGAAGTTGTACTTTGAAGATGGTAAGCCTCTCGCGGAAGTTCCCTATAAGGCCGGTTATCCTGGCATCGGTTTGAAGGAATACCGCAAGGACGGTACCCTGGTTCAGGACTATCCGAAGCTGGAGATCCGCAGGGAGGATCATCTGAAAGACGCCAATAAAGTAATTCTTTTCATCAAACTCTCTGATGGTGCAGAAGAGGTAAAATTTTTCAAGGGATCCCTTGATGAAGGCAAGTACCTGCATAAGGATTTGCTATCCCTGGCCACTCAGCATGGAAACACCCGGATTGATTTTAACATCCGCCCGGGTACGGCCGTAAATCAAAAAGTCACCATCATCGCCCAATACAAGACTCATCTCGGGAATCCCCTTATACTCAGCAAAACCTATAACTTGCAGGTCGTGAACAGGTGATTGTGTATTAACTGTATTTACACCTTACAGGTAAGCATAATAACAGCTTCCGCTTGTGTGCATAAAAAATTGTCTTATTTTTGGCTCCTCAAGCGGATGATATGATTTCCCTGTTTATTAAAGAGATAAAAAGCTTTTTCAATTCCCTCACCGGATATCTCGTAATCATCGCATTTCTGCTGATCAACAGTTTGTTCATGTGGGTTTTTGAGGGGCCTTTGAATATCCCCGATGGTGGATATGCCTCCATGGACACCTTGTTTACACTGGCACCCTGGGTATTCCTGATGTTGATACCGGCTGTTACCATGAGAAGCTTTGCGGAAGAAAGACGAACCGGCACCATCGACCTGCTGCTGACCCGCCCCCTTTCCGGTATGCAAATCGTGACCGCCAAATATCTGGCTGCAGTCATGATGATCCTGCTGGCCTTACTGCCCACGCTGGTCTATTACTATTCCGTTGTTTCCCTGGGAAATCCGGTTGGGAACCTGGATAAGGGTGGCACATGGGGCTCCTATATTGGTTTGATCATGCTTGCCGCGGCTTATGCCGCAGTTGGTATTTTCTGCTCGTCGCTAACCGATAATCTCGTGGTTTCCTTCCTTCTGGCGGCATTCCTGTGTCTTTTCCTCTGTTATGGATTTGAGCAGCTCGGAATGCTTTTAACCATGGGTAAAGCAGGTAAAGTTCTGGTCTACTTCGGGATCACGGAGCATTACCAGTCAATGAGCCGGGGGGTGATCGATACACGCGATGTGGTATACTTCCTGGCACTGATTATGATTTTTCTGATTTGTACCAAAGCCCGCCTGGAAAGTTTTAAAAAATAAGGAGCAACCGACCAGATGAAGAAGCGTTTGACCATATCGAATCCTCATATGAAACTGGCACTTTCCCTGATAAGCGTTGTTTTATCGGCATACCTTCTTTCAACCTTCTTTTACCGGATCGATCTTACTTCTGAGAAACGTTATACCCTGTCGGATTTCAGCAAGAAATCGCTGCATAACCTTAAAGACGTAGTATATGTAAAGGTTTACCTCGATGGCGACCTGAATATTCCTTTCCGGAAAATGCAGCAGCGCTTAAAGGAAACATTGGATGAATTCAGGGTTTATGCCGGCGACAATCTGGAATATGAATTCATCAATCCCTTTGCCGGTAAGGATGCCAAGGTTAAGGAGGATAGGATGAATGAATTGTATGAGAAGGGATTAAGACCTACCAATATACTGGCTAAGGATAAGGAAGGGGGTACCTCTGAGAAACTGGTTTTTCCCGGGGCACTGATCAATTTCAGAGGAACGGAAATACCGGTAAACCTGCTGAAAAACAATCCCAGGGTTGCAGCAGACGTGAATATCAACAATTCCATCCAGTCCTTTGAATTTGAGTTTATGCGTGTAATCAGCTCCCTGGCTGCCGATACCACTGAAAAAATCGCCTTTCTTGAGGGGCACGGCGAATACAATGAATACCAGGTGGGAGATATCACACGCGAATTGGGCTGGTATTTCCAGGTTGACAGGGGCAGGATAGGAGACAAACCAGGAGTTTTAGACCAGTACAAGGCTGTTATCATTGCTGGTCCTACGGTTGCCTTTAATGAAAAGGACAAATTTGTACTGGACCAATACATCATGCAAGGCGGAAAGGTCCTGTGGTTCATCGACATGGTAAATGCCAGCCTGGACAGCATCAGTGACGGGAGACCCATGTTGGCCCTGATCCGGACCCTGAATATTGAGGACCTGCTGTTTCGCTACGGAGTCAGGATCAATCCCATACTGGTCCAGGATGTTCAGTGCAATATGATACCGGTAAATGTTGCTCTGGCCGGTAATACTCCCGATTTCAAGCCTGCGCCCTGGTTGTATTCTCCTCTGCTTGCAGCTCCTTATCCCCATCCGGTGACACGAAATCTGAACATGATCAAAACCGAGTTCACAGGTACTCTGGACACCCTGGCCGCCCGGAAAAATATAAGAAAAACGGTTTTGCTGAGATCCTCTGATTTTTCCAAACAGGTAGCAGCCCCGGTGATGATCAGTCTCGAAGAAGTACGTCGGACCCCGAAACAACAGGAATTTACGGACCGTTTCCTGCCAATCGCTGTATTGTTGGAGGGGAGCTTTGAATCCGCATTCCGGAACAGGAGTGTCGCTTCCCTGTTCCCTGACAGGGTGGTTTCTGTAAAGGAAAATGGTCGCCCCACCAGTATGCTGGTAGTTGCCGATGCCGATGTGATCCGGAATGACGTGAGCCTTACTCCACAGGGCATTTTAATTTCGCCCCTCGGATTGGATCGGTTTACAAAGCAGACTTTCGGCAATAAGGAATTGGTGGTGAATACGATACAATACATGACAGGCCATGAGGGATTGATCAACCTGCGTTCACGTGAACTCACCCTGCGGCTGCTCAATAAGTCAAAAATTTCAGAAAGCAAAAGCAAATGGGTGTTGATCAACATGTTGTGCCCACCATTGATTGTTATTATTGCCGGTATCCTGTACAGCTGGATCAGGAAGAAAAAGTTCTCCAAGGCCATATAATCCTGTACTGAGAAGTTGGTGCCAGTTTCAAATTTGCCTGATTACACCGATACAAAAAAAATGAAGATCGTCACCAAAGACAATCTTTTTTTTTCGTAATATTGATTCCCTGATTTTAACAGGTAATTGTCATTCTTAGGGTGTGTTTTATTTATATTTTAATTCTTTTTCACATGAAATTTGTTGTATCCAGTATTGACCTGTTGAACCATTTACAGGCATTAGGCCGGGTGATCAGTTCAAAGAATACCCTTCCCATTTTAGATAACTTTCTGTTCAAACTCGATGGTAAAACCCTTGAAATAACTGCCTCCGACCTTGAAACCACCATTGTTACACGATTGGAGCTGGAAAACACCAGTGGCTCAGGAAGCATTGCCATACCTGCAAAGCTGATCACCGATTCGTTGAGGGAATTTCCCGATCAGCCGCTGACCTTCACGATCAATACGGATACTTATGCCGTAACCATCAGTTCTGAGAACGGACAGTTCTCAGTTGTTGGGCAACACGGTGAAGATTTTCCGCAGCTGCCCAGGATAAAGCCCGAACGCAGTGTTTCTCTTAAAATATCAGCCTCTTCACTGGTAAGCGGAATTACCAGCACCCTGTTTGCCACCGCGGATGATGAGCTCCGGCCTGTAATGAATGGCATATTTTTGGAATTAAGTCCTGCGGACATTACCTTTGTTGCCTCCGATGCCCACAAGCTGGTGCGTTACAAAAGAAAAGACGTAAATGCTGATGCCAGTGCCGCGTTTATACTTCCCAAAAAGCCGGCAGGACTTTTGAAGAACCTCCTTTCCAAAGGACATGAACAGGTTGCCATTGATTTTGATGACAAGAATGCCTTTTTCACCTTGTCGCATTTCCAGGTAGTATGCCGTTTGGTGGAAGGCAATTATCCGAGCTACAATTCTGTAATTCCCTCCAATAATCCCAATAAACTTATTATTGACAGGATTAAGTTCCTGAATACAGTACGACGTGTTTCAGTCTTTTCCAACCAGGCCAGTAACCTCATCCGGCTGTCGCTCAAAGGTAACCGGTTGACGGTTTCAGCCCAGGATATTGATTTTGCCACCTCAGCTGTTGAGGACATGGCCTGTCAATATATGGGCGATGAACTGGAGATTGGGTTCAAATCTACTTTCCTGGTAGAGATCCTCAGCAATATCCAGTCGGGTGAAGTATCCATTGAACTTTCCGATGCCTCCAGGGCCGGTTTATTCATACCTTTCGACAAGGAAGATGAGAACGAAGACGTGCTGATGCTGCTGATGCCCATGATGATCAATTCGTAGTTCCGGCATGAAGCTAAACCTGAGAAATCCACTCATTTTTTTTGATCTTGAAACGACAGGGATTGATGTGGCGCAGGACCGTATCGTGGAGATATCCTACCTCAAAATCTACCCAAACGGCGATGAAGAGTCAAAAACAATGAAGATCAATCCCACCGTGGCCATTCCTCCTAAAGTTACTGCCATTCACGGGATCACGGATGAGGATGTCAAAGACGCTCCAAAATTCAGCGAGGTGGGCCGTATGCTGACCAAGGTTTTTGAAGGTTGTGATTTCGCCGGTTATAACTCCAATAAATTCGATCTTCCCCTGCTGGCGGAAGAATTCTTGCGGGCCGGGTTGGATATTGACCTGAAAAAAAGGAAGTTCATTGATATACAGGTGATCTTTCACAAAAAGGAGCAAAGAACCCTCAGTGCGGCATATAAGTTTTATTGCGACAAGAATCTGGACGGCGCCCATACAGCAGAAGCAGATACGAAAGCCACCTATGAAATCCTGAAAGCACAGCTCGATCGCTATTCCGATCTGCCAAATGATGTGGACGAACTGTCGAAATACTCAAGCCACAACCGGAATGTCGATTTCCTCGGGCGTATTATTTTCGATGAGGAAGGCATTGAAGTGTTCAATTTCGGTAAATACAAGGGACAGCGCGTGCAGGATGTATTAAAGAGAGACACCGGATATTACGGCTGGATGATGAACGGCCAGTTCCCATTGCATACCAAGAATGTACTGACTTCGATAAAACTCAGGGGAGCGTTTGGAAAGGAATAAAAGACAAGGGACGAGGGACAGGGGACAAGGGACGAGACAGAGAAGGGGGATAGGTTTTGGGTGTGGCTGTTGTTTAGAATTCTAGCTCAAATCCCTTTACTCCTAATACTTGTCCCCTGTCCCTTGTCCCTTAAAAAGTTGCTATATATTGACATGACCATTTCATAAAACACTGATTACTATGAAAATCATTTGCATTGGACGAAATTACACCGAACACGCGAGGGAACTCAACAACCCGGTTCCCTCAAAACCGGTGTTTTTCATGAAACCAGATTCCGCCTTACTGATCAACAACAATCCTTTCTTTCTGCCTGATTTCTCAAATGAGATCCATTATGAAACCGAAATCGTTCTGAAGATATCCCGGCTGGGAAAGAACATACAAAAACAATTTGCTGGAAGGTATTACAATTCCCTGGGTGTGGGAATTGACTTTACTGCCCGGGACCTGCAGGACGCGTGCAAAAAGGCCGGGCATCCCTGGGAAATCGCAAAATCTTTCGATCAATCGGCTGCCATTGGCCGTTTTATTACGCTTACTTCCGTGCACGACCCCCATGCTATAAATTTTCAGCTGGATATTAACGGGATTACCGTTCAGAAAGGCAATACAAAAGACATGATTTTCTCTTTCGATGACATCATCGCTTACATTTCCACCTTCGTTACCCTTAAAACCGGCGACCTCATTTTCACAGGTACTCCGGCCGGTGTGGGGCCAGTGAAGAACGGGGATCACCTGGTGGCGTCGGTGGAGGGACAGATACTGCTCGATTTTAATATCCGTTAAGTCCCCGTGGTTTTTATATTATTGAAAATTGGTGTAGGTTTGTAATGCATCTTTAGCCCGGGATATGATACAATCAATGACAGGTTATGGTAAGGCTGTTTGCGAGATAGGAGAAAAGCTGATCTCCATTGAGATCAAATCGCTGAACAGCAAGCAACTCGATCTGTACGTCAGGATCCCCACGGCATATCGCGATCGTGAAATGGAAATGCGGAATGAAGTTTCCAGCCGGTTGAAACGGGGCAAGATTGAAATGAATTTCGCGCTGGAATACAAGGAAGGGAAGCAGGCCACACAGATCAATGTTGGTGTGGTGAAAAATTATTACAGCCAGCTTAAGACCATAACTGCAGAGATCGGCCTCCGCGAGAACGAACCCTTGTTGCAGGCCATTCTACGTTTGCCGGATGCCCTGAACAACGATAAGGAAGTTGTAAATCCGGCCGAATCACAGAAACTGATGGAAACCCTGGCTGCCGCGCTTGAGGAGACTGAGAAATTCAGGAATAACGAAGGCTCGGCGCTCGCTTCGGATGTTACCAGGAGGATAGAACTGATCGGTTCATTCCTCAATCAGATTGAACCCTTTGAAAAAGAACGTACCCAATCCCTCCGGAACAAATTGGAAAGTTCACTCCTTGAATTCATTCCGAAAGAGAGTCTGGATAAGAACCGCTACGAACAGGAATTGATTTACTATCTCGAGAAGTCAGATATTTCAGAAGAAAAAACACGGCTTCGACATCATTGCAGCTATTTTCTTGAAGTGATGGAGGAAGCCGACCAGGTTGGCCGCAAACTTGGCTTCGTTGCCCAGGAAATTGGCCGTGAGATCAACACCATTGGTTCAAAGGCAAGTCATTCCGGCATTCAGAAGATTGTTGTGTTGATGAAGGATGAACTTGAAAAAATCAAGGAACAACTGATGAACGTATTGTAGGATTATGACCGGGAAAGCGGTGATCATTTCGGCTCCATCAGGCGCAGGTAAAACGACTATTGTTAAACACCTGCTGGGCATTGAAAGCCTGAAGCTGGCCTTTTCTGTGTCTGCCTGTACACGGCAGATAAGGGCGGGTGAAGTTAACGGCCTTGATTATCATTTTATGACGGTAGACCGCTTTAAGAGTCTGATTGAAGAAGGTGCATTCCTGGAATGGGAGGAAGTCTATAAAAACAACTATTACGGGACATTGAAATCTGAAGTGGAGCGCATCTGGAAAGCAGAACATCATGTACTGTTTGACGTCGACGTGATGGGAGGCGTCAACCTGAAAAGCAAGTTCGGCGAAAAAGCCCTGGCCGTCTTTATCATGCCCCCCTCCATCGAAGTGCTTCAGAAACGTTTGCAGGAACGGGGCACTGAATCTGCTGAAAAGTTACAAAACCGCATCAACAAGGCTGTCCACGAAATGAAATTTGCCAGGAAATTCGACCTGACCCTGTTGAACGATGACCTGACTGAAGCCCTTCATGAAGCAGAGCAATTGGTAATACAATTCCTGCAAAATCCTTCCTGAAATGAAAACCGGGCTTTTTTTTGGTTCATTTAATCCCATACATATCGGACATATGGCCATTGCCAATTACATGCTGGAATTTACTGACCTCGACCAGCTGTGGTTTGTGATCAGTCCCCAAAACCCGCTCAAGAAAAAGGCTTCACTGCTCGAGGATCACAAGCGCCGCACTTTGTTGGAAATAGCCGTGGAGGATGATGACAGGTTCAGGATATGCGATATTGAATTCAAGCTGCCCAAGCCCTCCTATACGGTAGACACCCTTGCCTACCTGAAAGAACTTCATCCGCAGCATGAATTTATCCTGATCATGGGCTCTGACGGGCTGGCCACTTTTGGAAAGTGGAAGAATTTTAAGATCATTGAGGACCACTATACGCGTTATATTTATCCCCGACCGGGATTTGCCTTTGACCCCGCCGTACATCGGAACGCCAGGCTTGTTGAGGCGCCCCTGATGGATATCTCATCAACGTTCATCCGAAAAGCACTGAAATCCAGACGCGACATCCGTCATTTTCTTCCCGGAAAGGTGTATGAGTATATTACCCTGATGCACTTTTACGAAAATGACTGAGATCAATTATTACTACCTTTGAGGTTTTGTTTCAAGATTCTTTATGAAGGCAAGGCTCAAATTCTTTGGCTTATATTTCCTCTTCTGGCTGGCTATTTTTATTCTGGGAAAGATTTCCTTCCTTTTGTATCATCACAGCCAATCGTTTCTGCTACCGGTGCAGGACTGGTTCAGGATCATCGGGCACGGATTCCTGCTCGACCTCTCAGCAACCGGCTATTTTTCCATTATTCCCCTGCTGGTGCTTTTTCTGACTTCCTATTCCCGGTATAAAATCCCTTATCATTTTCTGAACGCCTATACGGTAATATTGATTATTGCTTTCATCCTGGTTACGCTGGTTGATTTCGAGATTTACCACTACTGGGGCGTAAGGCTTGACAACACGGCCTTTCGGTTTATAGGGACTCCACGGGATATGCTGGCCTCTTCCACCTGGTCGGTCATCCTGGTCTTTTTTCTATCGCTGCTGCTGCTGACTTTTCTGTTTTTTTATTTCTACCGCCGATTGGTGGCCGTGTGGCTGGTGAATTCTCAGAAACCCGTGTGGAAAGGACTTCTGATCTTTGCTGCTTTGTCTCCCTTTCTTTTCCTGGCTATCCGTGGCGGTGTTGGGATAGCCCCCATCAATATTTCCAGGGTATACTTCCATCCAGAACCATTTCCCAATTACGCAGCCAGCAACGTAGTCTGGAACATCGGACACTCCTTCCTGGAAAATAAGGACCAGCCCAATCCGTTTAAGTATCTCGATGATCAGACGGCACGCCGTTTCCTCGAAGACATGCTCGCGGAGGATTCATCCCGGGTCGACCTGCTGCGCACAAAGCGCCCCAATATAGTAATGTTTATTCTGGAGAGTTATACAGCCAAATTGATTGAACCTCTGGGCGGACTGCCCGGGGTGACACCTCAATTCAACCGGCTTTGCGGGGAGGGCATCTTTTTTACCAACCTGTTTGCCAACGATTCCCGCACTGATAAAAGCATAGTATCGATTTTAAGCGGTTATCCGGCGTTGGGTAAGATCTCCATCATCAAGTTCCCTAACAAAACACAGAAACTAGGAATCCTTTCGAGAGAAATGGCCGGGGCTGGTTATGAGACATCGTTTTATTACGGAGGTGATGTTGATTTTGCCAGTATACGGTCTTATCTTGTCAATGGCGGGTTTCAAAACATCGTGGAAGTATCTGATTTTGATAAATCGCAACAGACGGGTCGCTGGGGGGTACATGATCAGTACACTTTTCAACGGGTGTATGACGACTGCAATGCTTCCGTTAAACCGTTTTTCAAGGTTCTCATGACCCTGAGCAACCACGAACCCTTTGATATCCCGGTCAAACAGAAATTTGGCAATAAAACTCTGGATGACCGGGTCAGCAGTTCGGCTTATTATACCGACAGCTGCATCGGCGACTTCATTCAAAAAGCAAAGCTTACCAACTGGTGGAACAACACCCTGATCATCATGCTCGCAGACCATGGCACTAAATTTCCGGGTGGTACCATTGTTTATTATCCCGAAAAATACAGGATACCCATGATCTGGACCGGTGGTGCCATAAAATCAGATACCCTGATCTCCACTTATTTTTCACAATCCGATCTGGCCAGGACCTTGCTGGATCAGCTTGGATTGGATGCTTCTGCCTACCCGCTCAGTAAGGATATATTGCGGGCCAGACACGATTTTGCTTTTTATGAATACAATAACGGATTTGGCATGATGACTGATACAGCCTGGTACGTGTTTGACAACGACCTGAAAAAAGTGATCCTGAACGAAGGTGAGATACCCGACTTCCTGCTGAAAGGGGGAAAAGCCATGCAGCAGATTGTATATGATGTATTTCTGAAAAACTGATACTTTTCATCAACCCGTTTAACTATGTCAATCAGGGCCCTCATCATCAGTAGCATTACCGGCAATGCGCCTTCAAGACCGGATGCTGAACTGGCGATCGGACTTCACAGGGAAGGTGTCGAAGTTGCGGTTATGATCCCGCCCGGTTCACCTCTTATCAGCAGGTTCAGAGATCTGGGCATACGGGTGATCCCGGCCCACCCGAAGCGGAAATTCAGTCTTCAGTCCATCAGGCTGATCCGGAAAGAGATCAGGCAACACCAGTATGATCTTATCCACCTGTTCAATACAAAGGCTATTGTTAACGGTTCGCTGGCTGCCCTGGGTCTTCCGGTAAAGGTGCTGGCCTATCGGGGGGCAGCAGGCATGTACTGGTACGATCCCACATCGTGGTTATCCCACCTGAATCCAAGAATTGACTACCTGATCTGCAATTCACATTTCGTAAGGCGACACATGCAACGGCAATTGCTATTCCACCCCGGAAAAGCCGTGATGATACACAAGGGCATGGACCGGGATTGGTTCAGGGATGTTAAACCCATTTCCAGAAATAAACTGGGTATCCCTGAGAACGTGCTGGTAGCTGGGTGCGTAGCTAATGTACGGCGCATAAAAGGAGTACCCTGCCTCCTGGAAGCCACCTGTCATATGCCGGTTGATCTGCCGCTGCACATCCTGCTGATTGGCTCGGGAATGGATAGTAACCCTATCCTGAAGCTTATTGAATCAAGTCCGCTGAAAGACCGGATTCACATCCTCGGATATCGTCCGGATGTGTATGAGGTGATTGCTGCCTGTGATATTTACATTCAGCCTTCCCTCAGTGAAAGTTTGAGCCGCAGTGTAATGGAGGCAATGTGTCTGGGGGTTCCCTGTGTTGTCTCTGACGTTGGCGGACTGGTTGAACTGGTTGACCATGAAAAAACAGGGCTGGTTTTTGAAAAGGGCAATCCGCAGGCCCTCGCCCGTGCCCTTGAAAAAATGGCCAGCATCAGTAAATTGCGAATTACTTTTGCCTCAGCAGCGAAAAAAAGGATGGAGGATATCTTCTCTGTAAATAATATGGTCAGGAATACCCTGGAATTATACCGGAGAGCTGTCAGCTAAAATACTGCATGCTGTAAAACTTGTGGTATTCCCCGTTCAGGGCCAGCAACTCTTCATGATTTCCACGTTCTACGATATGTCCATTCTGCAGCACAAAAATCTCATCCGCATGCACGATGGTCGAAAGCCGATGGGCTATCACGATGGAAGTACGGTTTTCCATCAGTTTGGTAAGGGCGTCCTGCACCAGTTTTTCTGATTCAGTATCCAGGGCAGAGGTGGCTTCATCGAGGATCAGTATGGGGGGATTTTTCAGCACAGCCCTGGCAATGCTAAGACGCTGCCGCTGGCCTCCGGACAATTTGCTACCCCTGTCACCGATGGTGGCGTAATAACCGCCTTCAACTGCCTCAATAAATTCATGGGCATGGGCTACGCATGCAGCATTGATCACCTCTTCCTCTGTAGCGTGGTCCACCCCAAAAGCAATATTGTTGAAAAAAGTATCATTAAAGAGAATGGGATCCTGGTTCACAATTCCCATAAGGGAACGCAGATCACTGATCTTCAGGTCGCGCACATCATGGCCGTCGATCAGGATCTGACCGCTTTCCACATCATAAAACCGGGGCAACAGATCCACGAGGGTAGATTTACCTGATCCCGAATGCCCGACCAGCGCAATGGTTTTTCCCTTCTCAAGCCTGATATTGATGTTGCTCAGAACAAGATCAGTTTTATAGCGGAAGGAAACATCACGATATACCACGGACTGGTGGAATTTTTTCATGGATCTGGCGTCCGGCTTTTCGAAAATGACAGACGTGGTGTTCAGGATCCGGTTGATCCTTTCCATGGAAGCCAGGCCCTTTTGTACACTATAGTATTCCTGGGAAAACGATTTGGCCGGATTAATGATGGTATAGAAGATGGCAATATAGGCAAGGAACTGGGCAGCGCTCAGGAAGTTACTGCCTCCCAGGATCAGGTTCCCGCCAAAGCACATCACAATTACAATGACGGCGGTTCCCAGCAGCTCACTGAGCGGATGGGCCAGGTAGCGGCGTTTCAGAATACGGTTCATGATTCTCCTGTATTCCTCGGTTTCACGGTGAAAACGGGCTCTTATCTTTTGCTCGGCATTAAAAGCCTTAATGATGCGCAGTCCGGATAGCGTTTCCTCGATGGTACTGAGCAGTTCGCCCATTTTGTTTTGCCCCGCCAAAGAACGTTTCTTGAGTGACTTGCCGATGCGGCCGATGATTAGTGCCACCACCGGGAATAATACAAATACAAAGAGGGTCAGTTGCCAGCTCATAGCAACCATAATGATTACAGCTACCAGGATGATCACCGGGTTCTTCAGGATCATGTCGAGGGAATTCATGATGGATGCCTCCACCTCCTGCACATCTCCGGTAATTCTCGACATGATATCGCCTTTATGCTCTTCCGTAAAAAAGCCGATGGGCAAAGAAACCGTCTTATTGAAAATCTCATTGCGGATGTCTCGGATCACCGAATTCCGTAAAAAGATAATGTTGTAGTTGGCCAGGTAGGTGAAGCCCACCTTGAAAAACACCATAAGAATCAGGAAAAGTCCGATATAGATCAGGGCAACCGTTCCGCCCTGGGTTTCACTAATACGGGTGATAAAACTGTAAATATTGTGCATCAGTGCCTCCTTGAAGGCATCAAAGCTGCCCATGGAATCACGAAGCGGGATAATGCCATGAACCGGTTTTGATATCCCGAATAAAATATTGAGCAGGGGTATGATGGTGATAATGGAGAAAACATTGAAAAAAGCACTGATAAAATTGAAGGTAAGATTCAGCCACAGAAATTTCTTATAAGGTGGCACATAACGCATCATTACCCTGAAAAACTCTTTCATGCGTGTTAAGCTAAATTCGCACCAAATGTAAGAAGTATTATGCAATCATGGTGTTTGCGGCAATTATATTCTGCAAATATTGGTGATATTTGACTATTAATTCATACCCGTGAAACCTACCAAACAACAGATCGTTTTTACCGGATTCATGACATTGTCAGTGATCCTGCGTTTTTTCTCCTTCTTCCCCACCCTGGTCAGTCATGATGAGGGCACGTACTTTGTCATCGCCCGGGAAATCTTCCAGGGAAAGGTCTACTTTGCTGACCTGGTGGATACCAAACCCATCGGACTCTTCCTGATCCTGGGTCTATTTATCAAATACATCACTTCATCCATCATGATGATCAGGATGTTTACAGCGGCTGTTGTTGCCCTTACTGCATTTATTGTTTACAGGATCCTGCTGCACCAGCAGGGAGAACAAAAACCAGCCATTGCCGCTGGTGTGATTTATATTATTTTTGTGTCAGTTTGGGCCCATTTCGGCGTTTTCGTGAATCCCGAGCTATTCTACCTGCTTTTCACTGCCCTGGCATTCTATATTTTTGTCCGCACACACCGGGTGACGGGTTTCTTCTTCATGGGATTGCTACTGGGCATTGGCTTCATCCTTAAATACGTGGTACTGTTTGACCTGGCTGCATGGTTGCTTTTCTATTTTGTTACCACGCTTCGCGGGAAGAACCGAAAGGCCTCATGGAAAGCTTTTCTGAACAGTGCTGCTGCCTGCATCGGATTTCTGATTCCGTTTGGTTTGGTCATATTTTATTATTTCCGTATTGGTCATTTGCGGGAGCTTTGGTTCTATTCCTTCGGCGTTACCAGCAGGATACCGGTAGAAAGGTCATTTGCAGAACTTGTCGTTTATATCGGTGATTTTCACCTGAGGTTTTTCCCCCTGCTGTTCTTTTTTTATTTTGCCCTGGCCCGCATGAAAAGCACACCGGAAAAACCATTTTTTACCGCCCGATTTTTTGGCATCTGGTGCCTGATGGTATTGCTGGCTGTCATCCTTCCCGGAAAACCTTTCGGGCATTACTTCATTCAGCTCATGCTGCCCCTGAGCCTTGTGGCCGGCAGGTTCTTCAGTGACAACCTCGCAAAACCGCATTGGATAATGACTATAATGCGTTATCCGGTTGGACCGGTCATTTTGTTTGTACTGGTAACAGGATTATTGCTCCTTCAGAAGCATGATTATTATGACAGGCGTGATATTCCGAAAGAAGTTTCCTCGTATCTACGACCCCTTCTTAAACCCGTAGACCGGATTTATACTGGAAATTACCAGCAGGTCGTCTATTATCTGCTTGAAAAAGACTGCCCGGTCAGATACGTGCACCGCACCCTGATGTGTGATGAGGAGCACCGCAAGGCATTGCAGATAGACCTTCCGCGGGAGATGAACCGTTTGATGGCCATGGACTTCAGATTCATCCTGATGGAAAAACCCCATTGCTATGAGCCTTTCAATGCATACATCCGGGAAAAATATACTTTGATAAAGGAAATTCCGGGGGAGGTTTTTGTTTATGAGAGGAAGTAGAGGGTTGTGGTTGTTGTGGTTGTGTGTGTGATTGTTGTGCTAGTTGTGATTGTTGTGGTTGTCTGGAGTCATGCAGTCGTGCGGTCGTGCGGTCTGTGCGGTACATTAGCACATTTGCACATTTACACATTTGCACATTTGCACATTTACATATTCTAAACTCCCGTATAATTAAACGGCGTAATCGCTTTTAGCTCAGTTTTGACGCTGTCCGTAACCTTTAATCCATCAATGAAAACATGCATATCTTCCCGTGTAATTACTTTGTTGGTGCGGGTGAGTTCCTTGAGGGCTTCATAGGGATTCGGATAGCCTTCACGCCTTAAAATGGTCTGAACGGCCTCTGCAATGACTGCCCAGTTGTCGTTCAGATCTGCATCCAGCGCATCTCGGTTCAGAATGATTTTATCCAGACCCCTTAAGAGGGACTTAAAAGCAATTATTGTATGGGCAAAGGGCACTCCCACGTTCCGGAGTACGGTTGAATCGGTCAGATCACGCTGCAGCCTCGAAACCGGAAGTTTTGCTGACAAATGTTCAAAAAGTGCATTGGCCATACCCAGGTTCCCTTCCGAATTTTCAAAATCGATGGGATTCACTTTGTGGGGCATTACAGAGGAACCCACTTCCCCTTCCCTGATCTTCTGCTTGAAATATTCCAGGGAAATGTAAGTCCAGAAGTCCCTGTCGAGGTCCACCAGTATGGTATTGATCCGTTTGAGGCAGTCGAAAAGTGCGCCAAGGTTGTCATAGTGTTCGATCTGGGTAGTGGTTTGCTGCCTCACCAGTCCAAGCACCTCGTTCACAAATCGATTGGCAAATCCTACCCAGTCGGTTTGTGGATAAGCCACGGCATGGGCGTTAAAATTACCGGTGGCACCTCCGAATTTTGCCGAAACAGGTATGTTCAGCAGCTGATCTTTTTGGATGGTAAGTCTCTCAACAAATACCTCAATTTCTTTGCCCAGCCTGGTGGGGGAGGCGGGCTGACCATGTGTCCTCGCCAGCATGGGGATGTCTTTCCATTCGGCTGAAAGGCTTGCGAGTTTCCCAATGATCTTGTCGAGCAGGGGCAGGTAAATCTGGCTGAGAACCTGCTTAACGGTCAACGGTACAGCGGTATTGTTAATATCCTGGGAAGTAAGTCCAAAATGAATGAATTCCTTATACTTTCCCAGTTTCAGTTCATCAAACCGTCCTTTCAGGAAATACTCCACGGCCTTGACATCGTGGTTGGTGATTTTTTCACTTTCCTTAACTTTTTGGGCATCGGCCGCTGAAAAGATGCGGTAAATATTCCGGAGCAGTTCAAAGTCCGACTTCCTGAAATCGGCAAGCTGGGGTAGCGGCAGTTCACACAGGGCTATGAAATATTCAATTTCCATATGCACCCGATATTTGATGAGGGCAAACTCCGAAAAATACTGGTCAAGGTCGCTCACCTGGTTGCGGTATCGTCCGTCAATGGGGGAAATTGCAGAGAGTTGCGATAATTCCATAGTCAGAATAATAGGAACACGAAGATAGAAAAAAGGAGGAACATCTTTAATAATGTTTGATAGGTTTGAACGTCAGTAATCCCGAAACCTGAAACATTCCCCAAAACATGCTATTTTTGTCGTGCACTAAAATTATTGATCATGGTTAATCCATCATTGAGAAACCCGGGTTTCTTCAGAAGGCCGGTCGTTCTGGTTTCTGCGTTGCTTTTATTTCTTTCAGCAGGTCGCAACGATACTCCCGGGAAGGTGCCGGCAGATAACGGTAAAACCGTTGTTTACGTGTTTCCCATCCGGGATGAAATTGCAAAGCCATCCTTCCGGGTCATGAAAGAAGCCTTCGAGGAAGCCACCAGCGTTCAGGCCGACTACATTATTATACACATGAACACCTATGGCGGACTGGTGAATATCGCCGACTCCATGCGCACAAGGATCCTCAACACCCCCATACCGGTATTGTGCTTCATTGATAACCAGGCCATTTCGGCAGGAGCTTTGATTGCCATAGCCTGTGACAGCATTTATATGCGCATGGGTGGTAATATCGGTGCCGCCACCGTGGTGGACCAGACCGGGGCGGCAGTACCCGACAAATACCAGTCGTTCATGCGCTCCACGATGCGGGCCACGGCCGAATCACACGGTAAAGACACCATCATCAGCGGGAACGACACAATCATCAAATGGCACCGCGACCCGCATATCGCCGAAGCCATGGTGGATCCGAGAATTGCCGTGGAAGGTATTGATGATTCCACCAAAGTACTCACCTTCACAGCTGAGGAAGCCATCGCGAATGGCTATTGTGAAGGCCTGGCGGCCGGCATTCCTGAAGTTTTGCAGCAGGCAGGAATCACGCAGTATGAATTGATCTCGTACAAACCTTCCGGGGTGGACAAGATCATTGGCTTCCTGCTCAGCACTGTGGTTCAGGGTATACTGATCATGGTGATGATCGGCGGTATTTATTATGAATTGCAGTCGCCCGGGATAGGATTTCCGCTGGCCCTGGCCCTTACGGCCGCCCTCCTGTATTTTGCACCGCTCTATCTCGAAGGCCTTGCCGAACATTGGGAAGTTCTGCTTTTTGTGGCCGGCGTGGTACTGGTAATTCTTGAGATATTCGTAATACCCGGCTTTGGCGTTGCCGGCATATCCGGCATCATCCTGATTGTCGCCGGGCTTACCCTGAGCCTGGTTGATAATGTCGCCTTCCGCTTTGAGGGAGCAGCTGCATTGGGTCAGCTTGCCAGGGCGCTTTTTACCGTGGTTGTATCGGTTTTCCTTTCCTTCGCACTCGCCATCCTGGGAACCAAACGTTTTGCCACCTCAAAGGCCATGGCCGGACTTTCGCTGGATACTGTGCAGGACCACAGCAAAGGATATATCAGCATCGATGTCAGGCAAAAGGAAATGATCGGTAAAACAGGTACCGCGTATACCATGCTCCGGCCTTCGGGTATGATTGAAATTGAAGGGGAGATTTTTGATGCCAAAGCTGAAATCGGCTATATTGAAAAGGGACAGAAAATAAAAGTAATCCGGGATGAAACCGGTCAGCTTTATGTGGTGAAAGCCTGACTATTTAAAAAGAGACATGATGAGCAGCCGTTCCCTGATCAAACTTATGATTCCTGTCCTGATCCTTATCCTGGTTCTGGCAGGAATCAAGCTGGCTAATGTATACAAGCAGATCTTCGGTCCAAATATTCATATATCGGATAAAAAGGAACTGTATTTGTATATTCCTACTGGTTCGGATTATGAGGATGTGGTCGTTCTGCTTGAATCCCACAACCTCATCAGCAACCGGAAAGCCTTTGACTGGGCTGCTTCCAAAAAGAAATACCCCGATAACATCCATCCCGGACGATACAGGATCAGGAACAACATATCGAATAACCAACTGCTCAACATGCTGCGGTCGGGACTTCAGGAACCCGTTGACCTGATCATCAATATGGCCAGAACACCGGAGGAACTTGCCGGTAAGATCGCTGAACAAATTGAGGCAGACCGGGAAGAGCTGCTGAAACTGTTGCGGGATGAAACTTTCCTGAAGCAATATGGATTTAACCGTTTCAGCATATTGGGCATGTTCATTCCGAACACCTATGAATTCTGGTGGAATACCAGCGCCGAAGGTTTCTTCAAAAGGATGTACAAAGAATATGATAAATTCTGGAATCGGGAAAAAATGGGCAGGGCGAAAGAAATTAATTTTACGCCAAACGAGGTCATGACCCTGGCTTCCATTATCATCAACGAGACGAACAAGGAAGATGAGTATCGCAGGATTGCCGGCGTATACATCAACCGGCTCAACCAGGGAATCAGGCTGCAGGCAGATCCTACCGTAAAATACGCCCTGGGCGATTTTGAGCGGCAAAGAATCTTAAAAGCCGATACTTACATAAATTCACCATATAATACTTACCTGCACGCCGGGTTGCCTCCCGGTCCGATTGCCATTCCTGTTATCAAGGCCATTGATGCCGTTCTGTATTATGAAAAGCATGATTACATCTTCTTTTGTGCCCGGGAGGATTTTTCCGGCTATCACAATTTTGCCCGTACACTTGACCAACATAACAAAAACGCACGTTCATACCAGAAAGCGCTCAACCGACGGAATATTTTGAAATAGTCATCTAAATCTTTCTTCCGGTTATAAAATATAGCGTATATTCATGGTGCCTAAACCCAGTTGCAGTGTTTACCATGGATAAGATCAAATTTGGAACGGACGGATGGAGAGCGATTATTGCTAAAGATTTTACAGTTGATAACCTCATTAAGATTTCCCTGGCAACTGCCCTGTGGTTAACACGAAAATATAAGAATCCCTCGGCATTGATCGGTTACGATTGCCGGTTCGGCGGTGAAATGTTCATGGAAGCTACGGCAAAGATTCTCGCTTCAAAGGGAATTCGTGTTTTTGTCGCCGAAAGATTTGTGACCACTCCTATGGTCTCGCTGGGTGTTGTCAAATTAAAGGTCCAATGCGGAATTATTATTACTGCCAGCCACAATGATGCCGATTATAACGGCTTCAAGCTGCGCGGCGAGCATGGCGGACCCATGTTCGATAAGGATCTGAAGGATGTTGAGAATTTGATCCATAACGATATTGAAATTGATCTCGAACTGCTCAATTGGAATTACCTGATTGAACAGAGTTTAATCAACTATATTGACCTGGAAGGCATCTATCTGAAGGATATGCGTGAATCCTTCAAAGTGGCGGAAATTCAAAAGTCAGGATTGAAATTTGCCTTTGATGCCATGTATGGCAGCAGCCAGAACATCATCAGCAAGTTGTTCCCCGGTATTATTGCCATGCATTGCGAGGTGAATCCTTCGTTCCGGGGTATCAGACCGGAACCGATCAGAAAAAACCTCCATGAGCTCATTGAGCTGGTTTGGAGCAAAAAGAATATTGATTGCAGTCTGGCTGTAGATGGTGACGGAGACAGGATTGCGGTCCTGGATAGAGAAGCTGGCTTTTATGATGCCAACCACCTGCTGCTCTTGCTGATCCATTACCTGGCCGGTTATAAACAACTTACCGGGAAGGTTGTCGTGAGCTTTTCAACCACCTGCAAAATTGAGAAGATCTGCAGGCATTACAACCTGGATATCATTCGAACAAGGGTTGGCTTTAAGGAAGCCTCAAAAATCATGACCGAGGAGGATGTACTTATAGCCGGGGAAGAGTCGGGAGGAATTGCCTTCGGTAATTCCATCCCGGAAAGGGATGCCATCCGGGCCGGATTGACAGTCTGGCAATGGCTGGTTGAACATGGGAAACCACTGAAAGAATTGTTTCAGGAAGTCCTTAGCATTACGGGGCCATTTGCTTTTGAACGCGCCAACCTTGATATGAACCGAAATGCCCGGACCAGGATCATGGAAAAGTGCGGCAACAATGAATACAGTTGCTTCGGACGCTTTCAGGTAGAGCGTTTTGAGGTCTTTGACGGCTACAAGTTTTTCTTTAATGAAAATGAATGGCTTATGATCCGGACATCCGGAACGGAACCGATAATCCGACTTTACGCAGAGGCTGAAACCGAGGAAACTGCTAAAGAAATTATTCTGTCGGGAATGCGGGCGGTGATGGAATGAAACAATATGCCAATTTGCCGATTTGCTAATGTGCCAATGAAGAAAATCGTTGTTGTTGGTCCTTGTTGTTATAGGTAAGTTTATAAAAAGTTATTGTCAATTCATTAAGGCTAAAATCATGAACAGAAACAATCCGGTTTTAGATTTGAGTTTCGGGTTTGCATTGGAAATAATCCAATTTGCAGAGATCTTGGAAGAGAAAAAGAAATTCGTTTTATCGAAGCAAATTTTACGCTCAGGAACTTCAATTGGAGCAAATATTCGCGAGGCTCAATCATGCGAAAGCAAGCCCGATTTTGTGCATAAAATGAAGATTGCCTCCAAAGAAGCAGAAGAAACTGAATATTGGTTATTGCTGTGTAAACATTCTTCCCATTATCCTTCAAATGAAACGCTTTTAAATAAAGTAAAGGAGCTGCAAAAGATTCTTACAAGTATTATATATACTGCAAAAAGAAAAACTTAATAATTGCATTATTCCTCAATTGACACATTGGCACATTAGGCTTGACACATTGGCATCATTGGCACATTGAAACATTGGCACATTGGCACATTGGCACATTGAAACATTGGCACATTGGCACATTGGCATATTAAAAAGTTCCATAAAGTGCATGCTCTTCCGTGTTGCAATAGATGGAAGAGAAGAAATAAAACCCCGGCCGGTTGGTGATCAGTTTTCGCTGCAGGTGCAGTACAGGATGACCGACCGGCACCTTGAGATATTCATGAATGATGCGATCTGCGGTTACAGCCCTGATACGCTGCTCACCACTCTTCACCTCGATCCTGAAAGCCCTCCTTAAAATATCGAAGAGGGACTGATCTTCGAACCGCCGGTTGCAGAAACGGGGCAGGTTGATATTGGGCAGGTAATTCAAGTCATAAAAAACTGGCGTATCATTCACCAATCGCAGTCTTTCCAGGTAAATGCACCCGGAATTCCGGAATTCATCGGTCAATGGAAACATAAAATCATCGGGCCAGAGGGTGACAACAGGTTTTGATAAAATCCGCGTCCTCAGATTATGCTTGCCCAGGGCGGAAGTGGTACCGGAGATGGATAAAATGCCAATCCCGTTGGGCGGACCATATACAATACTACCCTTACCCTGGTGCTTTCGGATCATGCCTTCGTTCAGGAGGGAATCGAGGGCATGCCGGACAGTGGGCCGGGTGATGCTGAACCGCGCGCACAAATCATTCTCCGATGGCAGCAGGTCCCCCGGCTTAAAAGTTCCGTCGATGATCTGCTTTCGCAGGATCTCATAAAGCTGCCTGTACCGGGGCATTGAAGTTTTCATAAAAAAATTTCAAAAAATAACTTGTAAATACAAGTTTGTTTTGTATATTTGTAGTAGTTAGTTTTTAAGGTATTTTAAACTGTAAAGTTAATAAATTTTAAATAACTTATATTTACAAGTTAGTAAAAAATTATCATTCTGTGAGCTTTTGCAGCGTACAGAACTGCCAAACTTGTAAAACAATCCGCATCAATAAAATTCAGCGCATATGGCTATACCGGTTATCATGCCCAAACAGGGACAATCCGTCGAGACATGCATCATTACCCAGTGGTTTAAAATGAAAGGTGAAACTGTTAAAACAGGGGAGGTTCTTTTCTCCTATGAAACCGATAAGGCGGCATTTGATGCCGAAGCCCAGGCAGACGGTATTTTGCTGGATGTTTTTTTTCACGACGGTGATGAGGTACCCGTACTCTCTAACGTTGCTGTAATCGGCAAGACCGGAGAATCCGTTGCTGAATTCAGACCTGAAACTGCCGTTGCAGCAACTGTTGCTCAATCCGGTGGTTTACCCGATCAGCCTTCCTCTCCCCACCCCTCCCTCTCCCCCTCTCCCCCTCTTGCTCCTGCTCAAACTCTTGCCCCTGCTCAAACTCTTGCTCCTGCTCAAACTCCAGAGTTGCTTCGCATCTCACCACGTGCCAGAAAAATGGCCGCCAGTCTGGGTGTGGATCCAATAACCCTTAAAGGCACAGGACCCAACGGCAGGATCATTGTCAGGGATGTTGAAATGCTTACCGGTCGGGTAACGGATGGTAAAGGGCAGACACCTGGATCTGTTCCTGAATCGGAATATAAGGACAAAAAAATATCCAATGTCCGGAAAATTATTGCACGGGCCATGCACGAATCCATCAGTACGTCTGCTCAGCTCACCCACCATTTATCGGCCGATGTCCGTAAATTACTGATGCTCCGCGGTCAGGTCAAAACTGCCCTGGAACAAGGCAGTACCGTGAACATCACCCTGAATGACATGGTATGTTTTGCAGTGATCAGGGCTCTTGAGAAATTCCAGGAAGTCAACAGCCACTTCCTGGGTGAAACCATCAGGACCTTTGCCAATGTGCACCTGGGAATTGCAGTAGATACTCCCAGGGGGCTTATGGTACCTGTAGTTCGGAATGCCGGCAACCTCTCCCTCAAAGGCCTCTCCGCCGGTTTGCGCGAAGTGGCTGATCAGTGCCGTAAAGGCAGCATCAATCCTGAACTTTTGTCCAGCACCGCTGCCTCATTTACCGTTTCAAACCTCGGCAATTACGGTGTGGAAATGTTCACCCCCATCATCAACCTGCCCCAGGTGGCCATACTGGGAGTAAATACCATCATACACCGGCCGGCTGACCTGGGAAACGGGGTATTCGGCTTCGTTCCCATGATCGGGTTGTCACTCACCTACGACCACCGTGCCGTGGACGGGGGACCGGCGACACTTTTCCTGAGAGAGATCAAGGAGCAGATAGAAAACTTTGAGGAGAAACCATAAAACGTTGTGATGGTTGTGATTGTTGTGATGGTTAAGAACAATCACAACAACCACAACAACCACAACAACCATAACAACCACAACAACACACAACAATCACAACAATCACAACATACAACACTTCATCCCATGCCCAAAAGCCAGTTCATCGATCCTTCAGCCATCCGGAAACCGGGTAAACTCAGTTTCGGAATCATTCCTTTAAACCAGTATAACAGAACTGTTGCAGAGGAACGGAAGCGGTTCTCCACGGATGACTTTGTCCGCATTTTTCGCGATATGGTTATCATCCGTGAATTTGAGAACATGCTCAACGAGATTAAAGTTAAAAACGAGTACCGGGGAATAGCCTATAATCATCCAGGTCCCGCCCATCTTTCCATGGGACAGGAGGCCTCAGCCGTAGGAATGGCCTATTCCCTCACCGTGGATGACATGATTTTCGGATCGCATCGCAGTCACGGTGAGATCCTCGCCAAAGGCCTTTCTGCTATTCACCAGTTGCCGGAACAGGACCTGATGCAGCTGATGAAGGACTACTTCAACGGGAAAGTGCTTGCCGCGGTGGAAAAGGATTTCCAGGGATCAGTCAGGGACCTTGCCGTCAGATTCCTGCTTTATGGTACCCTGGCCGAGATTTTTGCACGTGAGAACGGGTTTAACAAGGGTCTCGGCGGATCGATGCATGCCTTCTTCACCCCCTTCGGGGTATATCCCAACAATGCCATTGTGGGCGGGTCAGGGGACATATCGGTGGGCGCGGCACTCTTTAAAAAAGTTAATAATAAGCCGGGGATCGTGGTGTGTAACATCGGCGATGCTTCTATGGCCTGCGGTCCGGTTTGGGAAGGGATTTCCTTTGCTGCCATGGACCAGTATACCCAGTTGTGGGAGGAAGCCTACCGCGGCGGATTGCCCATAATATTCAACTGCATGAATAACCTTTACGGCATGGGCGGACAGACTTGCGGCGAAACCATGGGTTATGGCATCGTAGCCAGACTTGGGGCCGGCGTGAACGCCGACATGATGCATGCTGAACGGGTGGACGGCTATAATCCCCTGGCGGTGATTGACGCCTTTGAAAGAAAAAAGAAGATCCTGCTCGATAAAAAGGGTCCTGTTTTGCTGGACACGCTTACCTACCGGTTCAGCGGACATTCCCCGTCTGATGCTTCCTCATACCGCAGCAAAGAAGAAGTGGAAGCCTGGCAGCAGGTAGATTCCATCATCCAGTATGGCAATGACATTGTTCAGACGGGCATCATCAGACAATCGGACCTGGAAGATGCACGGCAACAGATCATTGAAGATATTACAGGGATTCTCCGGCTGTCGATCGACGATACCGTCTCTCCCAGGCTTAACCTATTAATGACCCCGGATGCCATCGGCAATATGATGTTCTCAAACGGCAGCGTCGATGCCTTTGACCATGGAACGCCGGAAACCCTGCATCCCATCATAGAAAATCCACGGGTAAAAGCACTCAGGAACAAGGAAAGGTTTTACCTCGACAAGGAGGGCAAGCCCGTTTCGAAAGCCAGGCTCTATCAGCTGCGTGACGGTATTTTTGAGGCCGTCATCGACCGGTTTTACAAAGATCCCACACTCGTGGCCTATGGCGAGGAGAACCGTGACTGGGGAGGTGCCTTTGCCGTGTACCGGGGCCTCACCGAAGCCCTTCCCTACCATCGGCTTTTTAACTCACCCATTGCAGAAGGTGCCATAGTGGGAACAGCGATAGGTTATGGTATGGCCGGCGGCCGTGTGATTGCTGAGATCATGTATTGCGATTTTATCGGACGCTGTGGCGATGAACTTTTCAACCAGTTGCCCAAGTGGCAGGCCATGAGCGGAAACCTGATAAAAATGCCTGTTGTGATAAGGGTTTCTGTTGGCTCCAAATATGGCGCACAGCATTCGCAGGACTGGTCTTCCCTGATAGCTCATGTTCCCGGCATTAAAGTGGTATTTCCGACCACGCCCTATGATGCCAAAGGTTTGATGAACAGCGCCCTGCAAGGCACTGATCCGGTGGTATATTTCGAAAGCCAGCGCATCTATGATATAGGCGAACAATTCCATGAAGGCGGTGTTCCTGAAGGATATTATGAAATCCCGATCGGGGAGCCCGATGTAAAACGCAAAGGAACCGACATCACCATACTTACAATCGGGTCAACCCTGTATGTGGCCATGAAAGCGGCCGATGAGCTTCAGTCGAAGCATGGCATGTCCGCCGAAATCATTGATGCCCGAAGCCTGGTACCCTTCAATTATGACCTTGTACTGGAATCGGTCAGGAAAACCGGTCGTATAGTACTGGCGAGCGATGCCTGTGCCCGCGGATCTTATCTGCGTGACCTGGCCTCTAACATCACCGAAATGGCGTTTGATGACCTGGATGCCCCTCCCGTGGTGGTGGGATCACGCAACTGGATAACGCCGGCCTATGAAATGGAAGAGTATTTCTTTCCGCAGCCTTCCTGGATCGTGGATGCCATTCACGAGCGGATACTGCCGCTGAAAGGCCATAAGACAGCAACAGATTGGAGTGTGGAGCAACAGAAAAAGAGGAGCAGGGAGGGGGTATGAAAAATATACTCGCATCCTTTCCCGATGAACAAGCTTTACTGATGTTGTATCCTGAAATACGGACGCTCCCGGTAAACGGACACCTCCATACACCTTACTCTTTCTCCGCCTTTAAAGACATTCCACAGCTTTTTGATATGGCCCGGAAAGAAAATATTGCAGTGGCAGGCATCAATGATTTTTTTGTCACCGACGGTTATGAACCTTTTTACCTCGAAGCCCTGAAAACAGGCGTTTTTCCCCTTTTCAACATCGAGTTCATCGGTCTGATGAAGGACGAGCAGCGGCATCAAATCCGCGTGAATGATCCCAACAATCCTGGCCGTTGTTATTTCAGTGGAAAGGGACTGGACTATCCCTTCAGTATTAACGCCAGGTTGGCCGCTAAACTGAAAAGTGTTGTGGAAGAGAGTCAGGTGCAGGTAGCCGCTATGATTGACAAGGCAAATGTATGGTTCCGGCAGGTGGATGCCGGTCTCCGTCTTGATTTCCAGGATATCAGAAGGCGCTATGCCAAAGAGCTGGTAAGGGAAAGACACATTGCCCAGGCCATCAGGATCGCTGTCTTTGACCAGTGCAGAACCGATCCGGAACGTAATGCATTGCTCACCAGGATCTTCGAAGACAGGTCTCCAAAATCACCCTTAACTGAAATACCGGCGCTCGAAAATGAGATCCGCGGCAACCTGCTGAAATCGGGAGGAAAGGCTTTTGTAGAGGAAGATGAACAGGCCTTTATGAGCCTGAAGGAAGTAATTGAAATCATTGTCAGTGCAGGAGGAATACCCTGTTACCCCGTGCTGCTCGATGACAAAAACGGCAATTACACCGAATTCGAGCAGGATCCGGAACAACTCTGGAAGAAACTCAAAGACATGAAGATCGGGTGCATCGAACTCATTCCAGGCAGAAATGATGCCCGGCACCTGGAAAACTTCGTTCGGTTCTTCCACAAAAGAAAATTTGTTGTGATGCTTGGCACAGAGCACAATACACCTGACATGATACCACTGACCTGTGACACCCGAGGAAATAATCCTCTTTCTGCGGAAATGCAACAGATATCCTATGAGGGTGCCTGTATGGTCGCCGCTCACCAATATCTGCGGACAGGCAAAAAGAAAGGGCTGATCCGTGCAGACGGATCTTTCGAAAATTCTGAAATGGAAGCCCGGATTAAATTAGGGAATGCTGTGATTCATCATTACATTAGCTTATTCAGGAGGGATCGATAATGGAAAAACAGGTGTCTGATCTGATTGAGATTTCCCGGTTTTATGGCCGGAAAAAGGATTATGTAATAGCCGGCGGTGGTAACACGTCCTGGAAAAATGAGTCCGATATTTGGGTTAAAGCCAGCGGAACCGCTTTAGGTGATATTGACCGGGAGGGTTTTGCCATTCTGGACAGGAAGATGCTTCAGGAGATCTATACCCGGTCCTACAACACTGATCCCATACGCCGCGAAGCAGAAGTAAAAGAGGATCTCCAGAAGGCATGTCGTCCGGGTCTCCAGGTCAGGCCAAGCGTGGAAACCTCGCTGCACGATCTGATCAATTATGCTTTTGTAGTGCATACCCACCCCACCCTCGTGAATGCAATTACCTGTTCCGTCAAGGTACGGGAAATCATACATGATCTTTTTGGTGACGATGCCCTGTATATTCCTTACACCGATCCGGGTTATGTGCTGTTCACAGACATACGCGACCAGCTAACCCGCTGGAGGGTTTACCACCGTTCTGACCCGCAGATGATCTTCCTCCAGAACCATGGGGTATTTGTATCAGCAAATACTGTTGAAGAAGTGAAGGAAATATACAGTACCCTGGAACTGACTATCAGAAAACGCATTCAGCATTTTCCCGATACCTCAGAACTTGAAGTTCCTGAGGACATCATCCATGTAATGCCTGCCCTGCGGATGATCTTCTCCAGGGATGGACTGAACTGCGCCCGCATCAGAAACAACCTCCTGATAAAGCATTTTACTGCCAGTGCAGTGAATTTTGAGCAGGTTGCCCTCCCTTTTACACCCGATCAGATAGTGTATTGCAGGGCACGCAGCATATATCTGGGACAGCATTCACCTGAAGCCCTTATTGAGGAATGCCGGCAGAAGGTTGAGGCGTATTGGGACCAGTATGGTTATATGCCCAGGATGGCAGCGATAAGGGATTATGGCATCATTGCCTTTGAGGATAACATGAAGTCGGTTGTTACCATGCTGGATGTTTTCGAGGACTGGATGAAGATCAGCTACCTGACCGTGAATTTTGGCGGACCTCATTTTATGAACGAACGTGACATTCAATTTATAGACACCTGGGAGGTGGAAAACTACCGGCGTCAGGTGGCCAAAGCAGGGAGGCGTCAGGGCAGGGCCGAAGGAAAGATTGTCGTCGTTACGGGCGGAGCACAGGGATTCGGAAGCGGGATCGCCCGCACAATGATGGCCGAAGGTGCGAATGTAGTGATCGCGGATTTGAATGAGGCCAGGGGAAAAGAACTGTCCGGTGAATTGAACCGGCCGGATTTGAAAAATGAAGCCATTTGTGTGAAGACCAACGTGGCGGAACCCGAATCGGTAAGACAGCTCATCTATGAAACTGTGAGGAACTTTGGTGGCATTGATGTATTGATAAGCAATGCGGGAATATTGCATGCCGGAGGGATTGACGAGATGTCTGTTGAAACATTTGATCTTATGACCCGGGTGAATTACAGCGCCTATTTCCTCTGTGTCAAGCATGCCGCTGAAGTAATGAAACGCCAGTGGGCCCTCAATAAAGATTACTTTACCGACATTATTCAGATCAATTCGAAATCGGGATTGAAGGGAAGTAACCGGAATTTTGCCTATGCAGGCAGCAAATTCGGAGGTATTGGCCTGACCCAGTCCTTTGCCCTGGAACTGATACCCTGGCGCATCAAGGTGAATGCCATTTGTCCTGGGAATTTCTTTGAAGGACCTTTATGGAGTGATCCGGAAACCGGTTTATTTGTGCAATATCTGCGAACCGGGAAAGTCCCGGGTGCCAAAACCATTGCCGATGTGAAAGCACATTATGAAAAGCAGGTTCCGGCAGGCCGCGGATGCAGGGTTGAAGATGTCATGAAGGCCATCTTTTACGTGATGGAGCAGGAGTATGAAACAGGACAGGCCTTGCCGGTTACGGGGGGGCAGGAGATGTTGAGATGATTGCAGGGTTCAGTTGTTCAGGGGTTAGAGGTTTGGATAGTTGTAGTTATGTTTTATTTTTTTGAAATTTATTTTATTGTAAACCCGTTATTTATAATTTATTATGACAACAATCCGCAAATTTGAAGACTTAGAAGTTTGGACAAAATCAAGGGAACTTTGTTCTGAAATTTCTGTAAAAACAAATAAAGGCAACTTTGCTAAAGACTATGCTCTGAAGGATCAAATCCGACGTTCTTCAGGATCTGTGATGGATAACATTGCAGAAGGCTTTGAAAGAGGAGGTAACCGAGAATTCGTGCAGTTTCTTTATATTGCTAAAGGATCCAATGGCGAGTTTCGTTCACAATTATATAGATCACTTGATAATCAATATCTTTCAATCGAAGAATTCGATATACTTTACAATAAATCCAATCATATTTCTGCACTTTTACATAATTTAATACAGTATTTGTCTAATTCACAATATAAAGGATCAAAATTCAAATCTTAAACTTCTGAACCTCTGAACCTCTGAACCTCTGAACCCCTGAACCTCTGAACCTCTAAACACAAATGAAAACTAAAGCAATACGTATATACGGCAAGGATGATCTGAGACTGGATGAATTTGAACTGCCCCGGATACAGGAAGATGAGATTCTTGCCCAGGTGATTTGCGACAGCCTGTGCATGTCATCTTACAAAGCCACCAAACAGGGAGCCGAACACAAGAGAATTCCTGATGATGTTCACCTTCATCCTACAATTATTGGTCACGAATTCAGTGGTGTAATTGCTGAGGTTGGCCGGAAATGGTCGGGGAAGTTCAAACCCGGCATGAAGTTCTCCATTCAGCCAGCGATTAATTATCCCGAAGGACCGGTAGGCATCCTCAGCGCCCCGGGTTATTCCTACCGGTACATTGGCGGGGATGCTACCCATGTAATCATTCCCGACGAAGTGATGGAACTGAATTGCCTGTTGCCATATTCCGGCCAGGGCTTTTATCCGGCAGCTCTTGCCGAACCGTTATCGTGTGTCATAGGCGCCATGCATGCCAATTATCATATCCGCCCGGGTTCCTATATCCACCAGATGGAAATTATCGATGGTGGTAATATGGCTTTGCTGGCCAGCGTAGGTCCCATGGGCCTGGCCGCGATCAATTATGTTATTCACCGGAAAGACCGAAAACCCCGACTTCTGGTGGTAACTGATATTGATCACGACCGTCTGGAGCGGGCAGCACTGCTGTTCTCGCCTGAGCTGGCCGCCCGGAATGGCATTAAACTGATTTACCTGAATACCAGGAAGCTGGAAGATCCCGTTGGCACCATGCGCCGCTTAACAGGAGGAACAGGTTTTCATGATGTTTTTGTCTTTGCACCGGTTAGCAACGTGATTGAGCAGGGTGATGCCCTGCTGGCTTTTGATGGTTGCCTGAACTTTTTTGCCGGTCCGGGTGACCCGCAGTTCAGATCGAACATCAACTTCTACAATGTTCATTACAATTATACCCACCTGGTGGGCACCAGCGGAGGTAACAATGACGACATGGAGGAAGCTTTGAAAATGATGTCGGAAGGTCTCGATCCGGCCGGACTGGTGACCCATATTGGCGGACTCGATGCTGTGATTGAAACCACCAGGCACCTTCCGGATATTCCGGGAGGCAAGAAGCTGATGTACACCAATGTTTCCATGCCCTTGACAGCCATTGCTGATTTTGAGGTAAAAGGGCAGTCGGATCCTTTTTACAATGAGCTTTCAGTGATTGTTAAAAAAACAAACGGCCTCTGGAGTACAGAGGCCGAGGAGTTCTTGATCCAAAATGCCCGTCCGATTTGATTATTGCGGTTTGGCAAAAATAGCCGGGTCAACCGGTACGTTGACATCCACCTTGGTAATGGCGGTAACCAGGAAAAACTGACCGCCATAGTTGGTTTCGATGGCGTAAGGAACGGTAAAACCATTGTCTGTCTTCTGATAATTGGAAAAGGTTACGATAATTTCCATTTGCTGACCCATCATGCCGGCATTCTGCGCGGTACGAATTAAATAAAAGGTTTCCGGATCAAAGAAATAGGAGGTTTCAAGGCTATCCGGACTGGTCACCTTGAGCTTATAGGCATTAACAGTACCAACTGCTTCCTGGCCCAACAATTCAACCAGGTAACCATTCTTTGGATAATCCAGGAACGGTCCGCCGATGAGCAACTGGTCCTTACTGGCCTTATACTGATCATCGGCCATAGTTTCAGCACTGTAATTGCCCGACATGGGATTGATCTGCCAGCCCATGCTGTCGGTAACACACATCACCACCTGTGTGCCCATAACATCTATTTCCTGCTTGTAACCTTTGCCGTTAAGTTGTGTAATCTTCAGTGTGCCCTGGCTGCCCATGACATCCAGAGTACCTTCCATGTAAGCCGAAGAGATCTGCGACACCAGATCCTTGCCGCCGATGGCGTTGATATATTTGCCAATGATTTCATCAGCAGTTTGGGCCGATGCGAAGGCAACACCCAGTAATGCAAATGTTGATAATGTTAATAGCCTGATCGTTTTCATTTTTGTATGTTTTTTTTGTATTGATGAGGTAAAAATTTAATGGTTGAATTTATTAAAATTATTCTAAAAGTCACGATTATTAACAAGAAAGAATTAAAAAGCCCGCCTGTGCCGGATGCATAAGGACCTAGATCCCCTCCATAACAGCTTTAATCATTGCTACGGCTTTATCAACAGCCCGATGAAGGTTTTCCGGATTTTTGCCCCCTGCTGTAGCAAAAAAGGGTTGTCCCCCGCCGCTGCCTTCGAACTCCCTGGCTGCAGTTTTGACAATTTCTCCGGCGTGCAGCTTCTTATCACGCACAAGCTGGTCGGGTATCATTACTGCCAGATGGGGCCTATCGCCAATATTGGCCCCGATAATGACAACGAGGTTTTCTTTTTCATTTCTTAGTCCCATTGCAACATCCTTGATGATGGCAGCATCCACGGTGGCTCCGTCAGCGATGTCGCATATAAGATCATAGCTGCCGGAATGGCGGATATTTTTGAGCAGGTGTTCCCTGAGGATCCGGGCGGATTCACGCATGAATTTCTCCACCTGTTTTTGCAGGAAGGCCCTTTCCTGAACGAGATTGGTCAAAGCTTTAACTACATCCTGTGGATTATTCAGGAGTTGTTCCACCGATTTCAGTTTAATTTCGAGGTTCTGATACCAGGCCTCAGCCTTTTCTCCGGTGACTGCTTCGATACGACGGATTCCGGCTGCAATGGAGCCTTCAGAAATTATTTTGAAAAGCCCGATCTGGCTTGTGGAATCCACATGTGTACCACCGCATAGCTCAACCGAATCACCGAATTGTATCACCCTTACTGTATCACCGTATTTCTCGCCAAAAAGTGCTATCGCCCCCATGCTTTTGGCCTGGTCCATTAAAGCATTGCGCCATTCTTTCCGTTCGATGCCCTGACGGATCTTTTGATTCACTGCCTTTTCAACGGCATTAATTTCCTCAGCTGTCATTTTCTGAAAATGAGAGAAGTCGAACCTCAGATAATCGGCATTCACCAGTGAACCCTTCTGCTCCACATGCTTCCCGATTACCTGACGCAAGGCGTGATGGAGCAGGTGCGTAGCAGTATGATTGTGCGCTGTTTCCAGGCGTTTGGTTTGCGATACCACTGCTTCGAAGACGGCTGATGTATCCTGAGGCAGTTTATCTGCCAGGTGGATTACCAGGCCATGTTCCTTGAAAGTATTAAGGATGCTGATCTTTTCCTCCCCATCATCGAGATAACCCACGTCACCCACCTGCCCGCCGCTTTCGGCATAAAACGGAGTCTGGTTGAAAACCAGGTGAAACAGCTGTTTATCCTTAATTCTCACCTTACGGAACCTGGAGATCTTCACTTCGGCCCGTAAATGATCGTAGCCTACAAAGTCACTTTGGCTACCGTCGGTGCGAACGATGATCCAGTCGGCCGACTCCACCAGGGCAGCGGATTTGGAACGACTGCGCTGCTCAGCCATTTCCTGGTCAAATTCCGATTTATTCACCGTTAAGCCATTCTCTTTCAGGATAAGTTCCGTGAGATCGAGTGGAAAACCATAAGTGTCATAAAGTTCAAAGGCAATCTTACCATCAAGCACCTGGCTCTTTTGATTTATCATGACTTGAATGCTGTCCTTCAGCCGTTTGTCGCCGGTTTCCAGGGTATGCAGAAAAGATAGTTCCTCTTCATACATGACCCTTTCAATGAGCTGCCGCTGCTGCCCGAGTTCCGGGAAGGCCTCTCCCATGGAAGACAGGAGGGCCGGAACCAACTTATACATAACCGGCCGGTTCTGATTCAGGAAGGTGTAACTATATCGCACTGCCCTGCGCAGGATACGTCGGATGACATAGCCGGCTTTGACATTTGAGGGAAGCTGACCGTCAGCAATGGCAAAGGAAATAGCACGCAGATGGTCTGCTACCACACGCATGGCAATATCTGCCTGCTCTGATTTTCCATAAGGAATACCTGCCAGGGTTGATATCTCCCGGATAACAGGCTGGAAAATATCCGTATCATAATTGGAAGTTCTGTGCTGTAAAGCCATGCAAAGCCGTTCGAATCCCATGCCCGTATCCACATGTTTGCGGGGAAGGGGCACCAGTTCTCCGGTCACTTTCCGGTTGTATTGTATGAATACCAGGTTCCAGATTTCAATAACCAGGGGATGTCCCTGGTTTACGAGCCGGCTTCCGTCAAGTGTCTTTCTATCCTGTTCAGTCCGCAAATCCACGTGTATTTCCGAACAGGGGCCGCAGGGTCCGGAATCACCCATCTCCCAGAAGTTATCTTTCTTATTGCCGGTCAGAATACGTTTTTCATCGACCCAGGCTTTCCAGTAACCAAGTGAATCAATATCCTGTTCCAGCTTCTCCGATACATCCCCCTCAAAAACAGTAACATAAATGCGATCCTTATCCATGCCCAAAACATCGGTCAGGAACTCCCAGGCCCACCGGATGGCCTCTTCCTTGAAATAATCACCGAAAGACCAGTTGCCGAGCATTTCAAACATGGTATGATGGTAACCATCGTGGCCAACCTCTTCCAGGTCATTATGCTTTCCTGATACCCTGAGGCATTTCTGAGAATTGGCGATACGCCTGAATTTAACCGGTGCGTTATCCAGGAAAACATCCTTAAACTGGTTCATACCCGCATTGGTGAACATAAGTGTAGGGTCACCCTTCACCACCATGGGGGCTGACGGTACTATCTCATGACCCTTATCGCGGAAGAAATCGAGGAATTTTTGACGAACGACAGCAGAATTCATGTATGATCTCGTAAAAAAATGATGAATTATAGTTTTTGGTTTAACAAATCTTTGCTAAATTGATTTGTAAAATTAGTTTTTTTCCCATAGTTTTGTTGCATTCGTACTGTATTAATTATTAATTAGTTGCATTTGCTTGATATATAGAAAGAAAAAATATCATTTCAATCCTCTGTCACTCGAATATGAGGAGATCAAGATTACCAAGGGTCACCGCAGCAGGATTATCATGATGTATTTTCTTGGTATTCTGATAATTGCAGGCTTATCCGGCTATTTGCTCAACAATCATTTAGGTTCACAGGAAGCTCGCGTGCTTGAAAAACAGGTTGACAAACTGAACCGGGAAATGCAGTTACTTTTTACCAAAGGCAGGAACCTGAGTGCCTTGTTACGAAACGACCTGTTTCATAAAGACAATCAATACCGAACCATACTTCAGATTGATACCCTGTCTTATTCCATCCGGCTTGCAGGTTCAGGCGGTACAGCCGCCACTGAGGAGCTTTCCCGGCATTATGAGCTCTCCTACCAACTGGACCATCTGATAAAGGGTTTGGACCAGCAAATGAAAATTCAGTCTGGATCTTTTGAGACTATTTATCAAAAAGCCCGGGACTATACCAGACAACAAACCAGTCTGCCTGCCATTCAGCCGGTTTCAAAAAATGATGTAATCATGATCAGCTCTGATTTCGGCTTGCGTTCGGATCCCTTTCTGTTTTTGCAGCAAGTCCACTGTGGTCTTGATTTCGTGACCCCCATTGGTAAAAATGTTTATGCTACGGGGGACGGAATTGTAACTTTTGTGCAATATTCTCGTACAGGTTATGGAAATGAAATCGTTATAGATCACAAGTTTGGATTTGGTTCCCGCTATGCTCACCTCCATGAAATTTTGGTAAAAGAAGGAGAAGTAATAAAACGGGGACAGGTAATCGGTACCGTGGGACAGTCAGGAAGGGCAACAGGACCACATTTGCATTATGAAGTACTTTTTGAAAACAAACCTGTAAATCCTGCCTATTATTTCGATACCAGTTTAACCCAGGAGGAATACGCACAGATTATTAACCAGGCAAAGAATCACATTAACTGAATTACGAAATTTTTCAACGATGGGCAAGATCAAATATAAATTCAATCCTGATTCACTCAGCTACTATAAGGTTGAATCTTCCTTCAAGCAAAAAGCACTTAAGGTTTCTGCCTATTTTTTTGCTTTTCTGGTGAATGCCAGTATCGGTTATCTCCTGTATTCGCTGGCCTTTGATTCTCCCAAGGAAAAAGGTCTCAAAAGACAGATCAGCGAAATGAGCCTGAATATTGAATTGTTTAACAAACAGCTGGACAATATCGAATCGGTACTTTCAGATATGCAGCAGCGTGATGACAACATTTACAGAACGATCTTCGAAGCTGATCCCCTGAATTATTCAGTTAGGGAAGCTGGCTTTGGCGGTTCCAACCGGTATAAGAACCTTGAAAAACTGGAAAATTCACAAATGGTCATCAATACGGCGAAACGCCTGGATATCATTAAGGGGAAAGTAGTTATCCAGTCAAAATCCTACGATGAACTCCTAAAGATGGCGTTTAACAAGGAAAAAATGCTGGCCTCCATACCTGCCATCCAGCCCATTGCCAACAAGGATCTTGAAAGAACAGCATCGGGTTGGGGATACAGGATTCATCCCATTTATAAAATCAAGAAATTTCACTATGGAATCGATTTTACCGCTCCCACCGGGACAGATGTTTATGTAACCGGTGATGGAACGGTTGAGGAAATTGAGTCCTCCCACAGGGGCTATGGCAATTCAATCATCATTAATCACGGATTTGGCATAAAAACCCTGTATGCCCACATGGACAGGTTCAATATAAGAAAAGGACAAAAAGTAAAACGTGGTGATATTATTGGTTACGTTGGCAATTCGGGACTTTCCACAGCTCCTCACCTGCACTATGAAGTTCTCCGGGGAGGTGAAAAAGTGAATCCCATCAATTATTTCTTCAACGACCTCACGGCAGATGAATACGATCGTATGATCGAACTCTCCATGCAGCCCGGACAGTCGTTCGATTAGTAAGGTTGCGGGTTGTGATGGTTGTGGGTTGTGGTGGTTGATTAAACAACCACAACCCACAACAACCACAACAACCACAACAACCACAACAATCACAACAACCACAACAATCACAACAATCACAACAACCTCCAACTTTTTCCCCTCAACCACTGGTTTAACCAAATTTATTTATTTATCTTAGGGTGTCCAATTAATCCTGAGAGCATGCCCTATAAAGAAAAAAAGGTTGAAAAATTATATTATTCCATCGGTGAGGTGGCCGAAATTTTTGGCGTAAACGCATCACTGATTCGTTTCTGGGAAAAGGAATTTGACATTATAAAACCCAAGAAGAACAAAAAGGGAAACAGGTTTTTTACCAGACAGGATATTGACAACATTCAACTGATCTACCACCTCGTAAAGGAGAAGGGTCTTACCCTGAACGGGGCAAAAAAGAAAATCAAAGAAAATAAGGACGACACCAACAATAACCACGAAGTCATCAAGACACTCACCGAAATCAAAACCTTGCTGCTTGAAATAAAAGATTCCCTATAAAAGTTCAGGTTGAAGGCAACATCTGCGGATTATGAAACTTTCGGAAGTCATCGCTGTATTTGAAACTGTAGCGCCTCCAGCTTACCAGGAACCTTATGATAATGCAGGGTTGGTTACCGGTAATGGGGATCTGGAAGTTACCGCAGCACTCCTGTGCATTGATGTGACTGAGGACATTATCAGCGAGGCCATGCGTATGGGTGCCAACCTGATCATCTCACATCACCCCGTATTGTTCCATTCTTTAAAAAGCATTACCGGGAAGAACCAGACTGAAAGGATTCTTATTACTGCCCTTTCCCATAATATTGCACTCTACAGCGTGCACACCAACCTGGATAATATTTATGGGGGCGTGAACCAGAAGATATGCCAGAAACTTGATCTTCAGCATCTGAAAATCCTTTTACCATTACCGGACGGACTGAGGAAGCTCGTCACCTATGTTCCCCTAGCCCATGCTTCAGGAGTGAGGCAGGCCCTTTTTGATGCCGGGGCAGGTAATATCGGAGCCTATGATTCCTGCAGCTTCAGTTCAGAAGGAAGGGGTAGCTTTCGGGCGCCTGAAGGAACCAATCCCTTTACCGGGGAGATCGGCAAACTCCATTTTGAGGAGGAGACCAGGATTGAAACCGTTTTCCCTGCCATCCTTAAATCCCGTATCGTTGCAGCACTCCTGAAGGCACACCCGTATGAAGAGGTTGCCTATGACATTTTCCCCTTGGATAATTCCTATGACCGCGCCGGATCCGGAATGATCGGAGAATTGCGGGAACCTTTAGAAATTATGGACTTTCTGAACCGGGTTAAAGAAACTTTCGGATGCCGGGTTTTGCGGTACAGCCCGCTCGTCCGCAACACAATCAGAAAAGTAGCGGTATGCGGAGGTAGCGGATCATTTTTGATTCCTAAAGCCATTGCTGCCGGGGCCGATGTTTTCATCACCGGCGAAGTTAAATATCATCAGTTTTTTGATGCCGAAAAGCATCTTGTTATCGTAGATACAGGTCATTATGAAAGCGAACGGTTCACAATTGAAATATTTTATGAAATACTTATAAAAAATTTACCTAATTTTGCAGTCCATTTTTCAAGCATTAATACCAGTCCTATTAATTATTTATAAGGTATGGCAGAAGTAAAAAAACAGGTAACCGAAGTTGCAGAACTTACCATTGAGGAAAAACTCAGGGCGATGTACAAGTTGCAGTTGATCAATTCCGAAATTGATAAAATAAGAACATTGAGGGGTGAATTGCCGCTCGAGGTGCAGGATCTGGAGGATGAAATAGCTGGTCTCGAGACCCGTATTGAAAAACTGCAGGAAGAAATCAAGAGTTTTGATTCTGCCATCAACAGCAAAAAGAACGATATTGTAAATTCCAAGGGATTGATCAAGAAATACGAAGAGCAGCAGAATAATGTAAGAAACAACCGTGAATTTGACTCTCTTTCCAAAGAAATTGAATTCCAGACCCTTGAAATCGAGCTGAGCGAAAAGCGGATCAAGGAATTTACGGTCCAGGAAAAAGAAAAGACTGAATACATCGAAGAATCCAAAAAGAACCTGGAAGAAAGAAAGAACGATCTCCAGCTGAAAAAATCAGAACTTGAGGATATTACTTCCGATACGCAGAAGGAAGAAGAACAGCTTCTTAAAAAGCGACAGGAATATGAGCATATTATTGAGGAAAGGTTGCTCACCGCTTACAAGAAGATCAGGAAAAATGCCCGCAACGGACTGGCAGTAGTATCTGTAGAACGTGACGCCTGCGGCGGTTGCTTTAACCAGATACCGCCTCAACGCCAATTGGATATCCGTTCGCGCAAAAAGATTATAGTCTGTGAGTATTGTGGCCGGATTTTAGTGGATATGGATTTGGTAGAAGAAGAAAGGTAATCCTGAATACTAACATCGCCTCAATTACCGTTCTTATTTATAAGCGTTTATCATTTGCCGGCTTTTTTCATTTTATTATGCTATTTTACTATCTTTGTTTTACCCTAAAAAAAGGATATGCTTAGATGGTTTATATCCACGGTAATTGCATTAATTCTTATTGTCCCTGTTCAAGCGCAGCAATGGAAACTGAAAAGGATTGAAGCCATTTTGGGGATTGGCACCACCAATGTTTACAGCGATCTCGGCGGTGCACCCAATGCTACCAGTGTCTTGTTTATCAAGGATATAACTTTCCGGAGTACCCGGCCTTCCGTATATGCAGGGGTGCGGTATCGGATGAAACCAAACCAATCTCTTAAAACTTCTTTCATTTACGGGTACAGCAAAACTCAGGATTATTCAGGATCCCGGAATGAGAACCGCGGGTTTACCTCTGTTACACAACTTTTAGAAATCTCAGGTAATTACGAGTATTATTTCCTCCCTGAACAACGCCGGCTGCGTTCTGCAGCTATGTTTAACCGCAGGGGAATGATCAACGACTATTCCTCCTTTGGTGCCTATTTGTTCATAGGACTCGGTGCAACCTTGTATTGGCCGAACCTTAAAATTGATGAACCCAGGGAAGGTGATCAGTATAAAGACAATATGGGGATAACTGCTTCCTTGCCTATTGGCGCAGGTTTTAAATACATCATCAGCGATAAGTGGATGTTGGGATATGAAATCGGCTACCGGTTAACCCTGACGGATTATCTGGATGGTTTTATATCCCCCTATTCCAGTAGTCCGGACAGCTATTGGATTTCCTCCATCAATCTGAGCTATCGTATACCTACCTCTCGCCGGGGCCTTCCTATTTTCATGGACAAACAATGGAGAAGGGCAAAGTTTTGACCCGGCAACTGCCTCGCTTTTTGCATTTTTCATTTTTTTTAAGATTATTTATGATTTCAAGCGCTAAAATTCTGTTACTTTGCGTTTATTTCTAAAACGCCTGATCTCTGATGCTGAAGCGCTTCATAACCGGTATGCTTTTATTCATCTTCTTGAGTTCCGGGATGGCCATTGCACAGCGCAATGCCAACTTTGGCGTTTTTGCCGGCACAGCTTATTACCTGGGCGATATCAACCCGAACCGGCATTTTTACAATCCTAACCTGTCCCTCGGTGTCTTGTACCGTTATAATTTAAATACACGGTATGCCCTCAGGGGTAATGCTTATTATACCAGGTTGTCCGGCAGCGATCTCGATTTCCCGGAGATCCTTCATCCGGATCGTCCCCTTAGCCCCTCGGGATTCAACACATCCCTTATAGACCTTGCAGTGCAAGTCGAATTCAATTTCCTTCCGTTTACTCCCAATGTGGGAAAATGGGCCTTCACCCCATATATCGCCACAGGTATCGCCGGAGGTCTTATTCTGAGCTCCGATGCAGGCGCCAGTAACTTTCTAAGCGTCCCGTTAAGTGCAGGTCTGAAGGTGAATCTTACCTCAAGGATCAGCGCAGGTGCAGAATGGTCGTTCCGGAAGACTTTCAGCGATAAGCTGGACGGAATTGAAAATCCTTCAGGCGTCTATTCTGTTCTGCACAATAATGACTGGTATTCTTCTCTGGGAGTATTTATTACCTTTAAGTTTTTTAATTTTGCGACAAAATGTCCGGCCTATATTTAGTGAAATGAGTGTTGCACTGAAGGAAAAAATAAACAAGGAAAGATTGCCGGTTCACATCGCCATAATTATGGATGGTAACGGCAGGTGGGCAGAGAAACGCGGTAATCAGCGTATCTTTGGACATAAGAATGCCATTGCTGCCGTAAGGGATACCGTTGAAGCTTCCGCAGAACTGGGGATCGGGTATCTTACCCTTTATGCCTTTTCCACAGAGAACTGGAACCGTCCCAAATCCGAGATCAACGCACTGATGACACTGCTGGTCTCCACCATACATTCCGAGACAAAGACCCTGACGGATAATAACATCCGACTGCAAGCCATTGGCAATATTAAAAGTCTTCCTGCCAAAGTGCAGGAACAGCTGCAACAGGCCATTGATATTACGCGAAACAACACTGGCCTTCGGCTTGTGCTGGCCCTAAGTTATGGATCACGCTGGGAAATTGTCAATGCTGTTAAAAAAGTTATTGTGGACATAGAAACCGGCAAAATCAATTCCCGTGATCTGGACAGCATAGCCTTTGGGAAATACCTGGATACTGCAGGATGCCCTGATCCTGAACTCGTCATCAGAACCAGCGGGGAATACAGGGTCAGCAATTTTTTGCTCTGGCAGATTGCTTATGCTGAACTTTATTTCACACCAACGCTATGGCCCGATTTCCGGAGAGAACATTTGTATGAGGCTTTACTTGATTTTCAGTGCCGTGAAAGACGATTTGGCAAAACAGCAGAACAAATTAAAAAAATATCAATGTAAACCGCTTTCCCCGAATGAAAAATTCCTTCTTTTTACTTGTTCTGTTATTAATTACTTCCACTGCAATCGGACAAACACCAGATTCCCTGATTTCAGGCTATTTGGATTATGAAAGACCCAGAGACTACACCATTGCTGATGTTACCATAACAGGCATCAAGTTTCTGCAAACCAATTACCTGGTCAATATATCCGGACTTATTGTCGGGCAAGAAGTTACTATTCCCGGTGATAAAATTACACAGGCTATTGATAATTTCTGGTCAATCGGCTTGTTCTCCGATGTGAAGATCATAGCCACCAAGGTCGAGGGGAAATCCATATACCTTGAAATCCGGCTCAAAGAACAGCCCCGCCTTACTAAAATCACACTGCACGGGCTTAAAAAGAGCGAGACCAAAGATGTTGAAGAAAAGATCAACCTGAAACCAGGGAACCAGGTAACCGAAAATGTGCTGAACAATACAATTACCATTATTAAGAAGCACTATGTTGATAAGGGGTTTTTCAAATGCAAAGTTGATATTGTACAAAAGGCAGATACTACTGTTGGTAACCGTGTTTTCCTGGATATTAACATTGATAAGGGTAAGAGAGTCAAAATTTCTGATATTGAATTCCTTGGCAACAATACTTTTACGGATGAACGGCTGCGGAGAACCATGAAAAAGACAAAACAAACCAGCCTTAACTTTTTTAAGCCTTCCAAATATGTTGATGCGCAATATAAAGAAGACAAGAAATCGTTGATCGATTTTTATAACAAGAACGGGTACCGCGATGCCAAAATCGTGAATGCAAAGCTGGTTGACCTCAACAACAAAAGAATAGGCCTGGAAGTTACCCTCGAGGAAGGCATCAAGTATTATATCCGTGACATTAGCTGGGTTGGCAATACCAAGCATCTTTCGGGCGCACTGGCCAGGGTGCTGGGCATGAACAGGGGTGATGTATATGACCAGGCAAAAATCAATGAGCGCTTGTTTTCTGATGATGATGCTATTACCTCCCTGTATATGGATGAAGGATACCTTTTTTTCTCCATTGATCCCGTTGAAACTAAAATCGAAGGTGATTCCATTGACCTGGAAATGCGGATCAGTGAGGGAGGTCCGGCCACCATTAATAAAATTATCATCAAGGGCAATACAAAAACCAACGAGCATGTTATCCGCCGCGAACTCAGGACAGTACCCGGTGAATTGTTCAGTAAAACTGATATTGTCCGTTCCGTAAGGGAACTTGCCGCCATGGGTCATTTCAATCCGGAGAATATAGTCCCCAATCCCCTCCCCAATCTGGCTGACGGAACCGTTGACATCGAATATTCCCTGGAGGAAAGATCTAATGACCAGCTTGAAGTTTCCGGCGGCTGGGGAGGTTATGGCTTTGTGGGAACCATTGGTTTGCGTTTTTCGAACTTCTCAGCGCGTAAAATATTGGATCTCAAGGCCTGGAAACCCGTACCCACGGGTGACGGACAAACCCTCTCAGTTCGTGCACAATCCAACGGCAGATATTACCAGGCTTATAACCTGTCGTTTGTGGAACCCTGGTTTGGCGGAAAGAAGCCCAACAGTTTCTCCACCTCTTTCTATTATACGATCACCAAACCCTACAGGGGATTTGGTGATGCCACATCGAGCAGCTATTTTAAAGTTCTGGGCGCCTCAGTGGGTCTGGGCCGCAGGCTCACCTGGCCCGATGACTACTTCGTTCTCTATAATGAATTGGAATACCAACGGTATCATCTTAATGACTACAACGCCAATTTCGTTATCAGTGATGGGTTTTCGAATGTTTTTAATACGGGCATAACCCTATCCCGCAGTTCCCAGGATCAGATGATTTACCCGAGAAGGGGTTCAGCTTTTTCAGTGGGATTAAAAATAACACCACCCTATTCGCTTTTCAGACCTGACCGTTTCTGGGAACTCTCGAATGCTGAAAAACAGACCATATATGACGATATGGCAAATCAATATCCGACAGCAACTCCGGAACAACTTGCAAACCTGGCCGAGACCGAAATTGCAGACCAGGAAAACTCCATTAAATACGAATTCATTGAATACCATAAATGGACCTTTAACAGTGCCTGGTATACCACCCTGATAGGAAATTTCGTTCTGGCGGCCAAGGCCGAGTTTGGCTATCTGGGATTTTTCGATAAGGACATCGGCCCTTCTCCTTTTGAAAAATTTGATGTGGGCGGCAGCGGTATGATGGGTTATAATCTTTACGGTACCGATATCGTAGCGTTGCGGGGATACCGTGACGGGTCGCTTACTCCGCAGTCGGTTGTTGTCCGGAACGGCCAGAATGTGCTTATTGATGATGGCAATGTATATGTAAAGTATACCCTGGAGTTAAGGTTTCCTTTTACACTTAATCCTTCTGCAACCATATTTGGACTTGCCTTCCTGGAAGGCGGTAATGCCTGGAGCAAAATACAGGAATTCAACCCGTTCGGTATAAAACGTTCCGTTGGTGTGGGTATACGAGCTTTTCTGCCCATGTTTGGTATGCTGGGTATCGATTATGGTTTCGGTTTTGATATGCCGAACAGCCAGATTGATTCTGATGACAGAAGAAAAGGTTATCATGGCGGCGAGTTCCACTTTGTCATGGGACAGCAGTTTTAAAGCCACCCGGTAAATTTGGTATTGAATTTGATAGGCTTTATTATGAATTTCATTATAAATCAATTCTTAAAAACATCCATATGAAAAGATGCTTTATAATACTGGCCGGTTTGCTGCTGCCTCTAGGAATGGCCGTGGCACAAAAATATGCGTTTGTCGATACCGAATATATTCTGAACAATATACCTACCTATAAAACTGCACAGGAACAGCTGGATAAGTTTTCCGTCGAATGGCAGAAAGAGGTGGAGGCCAAATATGCCGATATTGAAAAGATGTATAAGGATTATCAGGCCGAAAGGGTGCTGCTATCTGAAGATATGCGGCGCCAGCGTGAAGAAACAATCGTAAATAAAGAAAAAGAAGCCAAAGAATTGCAGAAAAGCTATTTCGGACAGGATGGTGCTTTGTTTAAAAAACGTCAGGAGCTGATTCAACCCATTCAGGATGACATTTACAAAGCGATCAAGGACCTCGCTACCGAAAATGGCTATGCCGTGATCTTTGATTCCTCCAGCGGTCCCACCATGATCTATACCAATCCCCGTTATGATGTCAGCGATGAAGTGCTTCAGAAACTAGGATATAAAAATTAAATTCTTACATTTGTTCCGAAAAAAAATTGACTAACATGAAAAATCCTATTGTAATACTGCTATTTACGGGTCTTTTCCTGATAACAGGGAATGCATTCTCCCAGGGCACATTGAAACTCGGACACATCAACAGCGGGCTGCTGTTTGCAGCTATGCCTGAAAGCGACAGTGCCTCCAAGCAAATAGAAAGAGAAGCTGCAGCCATGCAGAAAACCCTTGAAGAACTTCAGGTTGAATTCAATAAGAAATATGAAGAGTATCTGAAAATATCCAACGATGGCACAACCAGCCAGCTTATAGTAACAACCAAGGCAGACGAGCTCCAGGGAATCCAGGAACGGATCCAGACGTTTCAGCAACAGGCAGAACAGTCCATTACTGCAAAACGGCAGGAACTCTTCAAACCCATCCAGGATAAAGCTATAAAAGCCGTGAATGACGTTGCCGCTGAAAACGGCTTTACTTATATTTTCGATGTTGCCGGGGGTGCTGTTGTTTACACAGCGCCCGAATCACAGGATATTCTTCCGCTTGTTAAAACAAAGCTGGGCCTGAAATAATTGTCAGATCCCGCTGTGCATTAAGAAGGGTTCTGGAGTCGCCGAGACTGCAGAACCCTTTTTTTTGTACATTTGGTTTTTATTGCGATATGAACGAAAACGCAAACCGACCCATAGGAGTGTTTGACTCCGGTGTAGGAGGACTTACGGTAGCCAATGCCATCCGCCAGGTGCTGCCAAATGAGAAACTCATCTATTTCGGTGATACAGCCCATTTGCCTTATGGCGACAAATCCAAAGAAACCATCGTGGGATACTCGGTCCGAATCACCCGTTATCTGCTCGACCAGGGATGTAAGGTGATTGTGGTGGCATGCAACACAGCCTCTGCCAATGCCTATGAAGCTATAGTATCGGAGGCTGCTGACAGGGCGCAGGTGGTGGATGTAATTAATCCCGTCGTGGATTATGTCACTTCCATCTCAACATACAAACGGATCGGGGTGATTGGCACCAAAGGCACGATCAACAGCGGTACTTATGTTGGAAAAATCATTGCCAGGAATCCCCATATATCAGTTGCATCGCTCGCAACCCCAATGCTCGTGCCCATGATAGAGGAAGGCTTCATTTTTGACGATATCAGCAATGCGATCATCCGCACTTATCTGTCAAAACCTGAGTTGTCGCAGATTCAGGCGCTGATCCTGGGTTGTACCCACTACCCCATCATTAAGAACCAGATCAATAAGTTTTTTGATTTCGAGGTTGACATCATTGATTCCTCCAGGATCATAGCCAATCACCTCAGAAACATACTGATGGCCGGCAACCAGCTCAACTCCGACCCCAGACCGGAGCATAAATTCTATGTTTCGGACTTTACGGATTATTTCCAGGTAATCTCCAAGTTATTCTTTGAGGAGCAAATTGTACTGGAGAAAGTTAATTTGTGGAATTGACTTGTCCCTCGTCCCTCGTCCCTTGTCCCCTGTCTGTATCATACCATCCCGCATACATAATATAGTCATCGGCAATGCGGTTTATCATTTCAACCGTCTGCTGCGGATCGGTATCTTTGATTCTTTTCGCAGGCACTCCGCCATAAATGCTGCCAGGCTCCACCTGGGTGCCGGAAAGAACCACCGACCCTGCAGCGATAATGGAGTTTTCGCCTATCACAGCGTTGTCAAGTATGACGGCCCCCATACCGATGAGCACATTGGCCCTGATTTTGGCCCCGTGAATGACCACATTATGACCTATTGAAACATTATCACCGATCTCAATCACCGAGCGCTGGTAAAGGCAATGCAGTACGGTTCCGTCCTGTATGTTGACTTTATTTCCAATCCGGATGGAATTGACGTCTCCCCGCACAACTACATTGAACCAGAAGCTGCACAGGTCGCCGGCTACCACATCACCGATAATAACAGCAGTATCTGCCAGGTAACAGTCGTTTCCGAGTCTGGGTGTAAAGCCGCGGACGGATTTTATTAGACACATATTTGATGAATTTCTGGAGACAAAGATAGAATAAGTTGTGATGGTTGTGATGGTTGTGGTGGTTATGATGGTTGTGATGGTTGTGGGTTGTGATGGTTAATGAACAATCACAACAAACACAACAAATCACAACAATCACAACCTTTTCACAGGCACCCCTTCACGACAATTTAAAAATTTGAACCCTATTGGCAAACAACTGTTAGTATAGGATGTGATTTATATCATATAATCCCAAATTCTGATCATTCATCATGGCTAGTTTTATAAGAATTAGCTAACATTGTTATCCAAATTCAGGTTGACCGATCATGAAGAAACGAGTAAAAGTAATTGAAAGGGATGAAGTCGTAATAAAATTTGCCGGTGATTCCGGTGACGGTATTCAGCTAACCGGTGCACAATTTTCAGACACATCCGCCTTTATTGGAAATGACCTGGCCACATTTCCGGATTATCCGGCGGAGATCAGGGCACCGCAGGGAACAGTAGCCGGTGTATCTGGATTCCAGGTTCATATCGGGGCTAAGGAAGTAACAACACCCGGGGATTTGGCTGATGTTCTGGTTGCCATGAATCCCGCAGCCCTTAAAGCCAATATGAAATGGATCAAGCCAGGAGCAACCATTATCGTAGATATAGACAATTTCGATTCACGTCACTATAAAAAGGCCGATTATATAGAGGATCCTTTGGAAGATGGTTCGCTTGAAGGTTTTAATGTAGTGAAGGCACCCATTACCGAAATGACCCGTGATGTAGTGAAGCAATTCGGGCTTGACAACAAGATTGCCGAAAAGACCAAGAATCAGTTTGTGGCAGGAATCCTCTTTTGGTTGTTTAATCGTGATCTGAAAATTGGAGAATCCTTTCTTCACGACCGGTTTAAAAACAAGCCTGAGCTGATTGAAGCCAACCTCGAAGTATTGCGCGCCGGGTACAATTACGCCGAGACCGTAGAAGCCATTGAAGCCACCTACCAGGTAAAACCGGCGGATAAAGGAGCCGGCCTTTACCGGAATATTTCGGGCAATATTGCGGTTGCATGGGGACTGCTCGCTGCTGCTGAGAAAGCCGGACGAAAATTGTTCCTTGGTTCCTATCCGATCACTCCTGCCACGGAGATCCTGCAGGAACTGTCGAAGATGAAAAATCTCGGAGCCATTGTTTTCCAGGCCGAAGACGAAATTGCCGGCGTTTGTTCCGCCATTGGAGCTTCTTTTACAGGATGCCTGGGTGTATCCTCCACCTCCGGACCGGGTTTGTCCCTTAAAGGTGAAGGGATCGGCCTGGCTGTCATTACAGAGCTTCCTCTGGTAGTAGTGGATGTGCAACGGGGCGGACCTTCAACGGGATTGCCCACAAAAACTGAACAATCTGATCTTCTTCAGGCTTTATACGGCCGCCATGGAGAAAGCCAGGTAGTTGTGCTCGCATCCTCCACCCCGGCCAACTGTTTTGATTTTGCATTTGAAGCCTCCAGACTGGCCATTGAACATATGACTCCTGTTATTCTGTTATCCGACGGATACCTGGCAAACGGATCGGAATTGTGGAAGATCCCTTCAGTTAAAGATCTGCCCGAAATAAAGGCTCCCCTGGTGAAGGACAATGATACCGAATATCAGCCTTACCTCCGGGATCCGGAAACCCTTGTACGCAGATGGGCATTACCAGGCCAGGCCGGTCTGAGGCACCATATCGGCGGCCTCGAGAAAGCTGATATCACAGGTGAAATCTCCTACGATCCTTATAATCACGAAAAAATGACCATCTACCGCACGGAAAAGATCGAACGGATAGCTCATTTCATTCCGAAACAGGAGGTTATAGGATCTGAAGAAGGAGAATTGCTGGTTGTTGGCTGGGGAGGCACCTATGGCGCTTTGTATACTGCTGTTGTGGAATTACAGGAGGAAGGAAAGAGCATCAGCATGGTGCAATTCAATTATATAAATCCACTGCCTGTGAATGTTTCTGATATTTTCAGCAAATTCAGGAAGATCATCATTTGTGAACTGAATATGGGACAGTTCGCCGTCTACCTCAGGAGCAAACTGCCGCAATTTACTTACTTGCAGTTTAATAAGATTCAGGGTCTTCCTTTCCTGATCTCCGAATTGAAACATAAGTTTAACCGGGTTTTGAACGATATTGAGAAATAGCCATGGAAGACAATTGTGTAACAACCATACAGGATTTTAAAATGGATAAGGCCGCCCGCTGGTGCCCGGGCTGTGGCGGTCATGCTGTACTGGCAGCCATTCAGCGGGCATTGCCTGAAACCGGTATTCCCAAGGAAAAAGTAGTGTTTGTGTCCGGTATCGGTTGCTCTTCGAGGTTTCCATACTACATCAATACCTATGGCTTTCATGGGCTTCACGGAAGGGGCCCGGCTATTGCCTCCGGGATCAAACTGGCCAATCCAGATCTCAGTGTCTGGCTTGTAACCGGTGACGGGGATTCTATGGCGATCGGCGGTAACCATTTTATACACCTGTTGCGCCGAAACCTAAATATCAAGATCCTGCTTTTCAACAATAAGATATATGGTCTGACCAAGGGTCAGTATTCACCAACCACCCCCAAGGGAAGTATTACCAAATCGTCCCCCGATGGGACCATTGAGGATCCTTTCCTTCCGGGCGAACTCGCTATGGGCGCACAGGGAAATTTCTTCGCCCGCGTGGTGGATACCGATCTTGAAATGATGAAGGAGGTCTTCACACAGGCTGCGCAGCATAAAGGAACGGCTCTTATAGAAGTACTTCAGAATTGTGTGATCTTCAACGATGACATTCACGCCGAAATTACCAGTAAAGAACTCCGTGCTGAGCACCAGATCTATCTGAAACAAGGACAGCCCATGCTCTTTGGTAAAAATATGGAACTCGGCCTGGTCCAGGAGGGTACACGGTTTAAAGTGGTGAAAGTCGGCGAAAACGGCGTGCGACTGGAGGATATCCTGGTACATGATGCGATGAACCATGACGATACCAGGGACTATATGCTGGTGAGAATGAGCCTGCCCAACTATCCCATCGCCATGGGAGTCATCCGGTCGTGCCGTTCAGGGGTATATGAGGACCTTTTATACAAGCAAATTGATTCCATAAGGTCAAAATCCAAAGTTAAAACGGTGGACGACCTGCTCACCAGCGGCAATACTTTTTCGATATAAAATTTAGAATCATCCTTCGACTCCGCTCAGGATGACACTTCGACCCCGCTCAGGATGACAATTCGACTCCGCACAGGATGACACGTCTGTCATGCTGAGCGGAGTCGAAGCATTGTTCGGACCCGCATAACAATGGTTTTTTACCTTGCATCATTGATGGGAATTGGTTAAATTTCATGGATTAATCATCCTGAAATATGGCCAAAACCGTTGAAGAAAACCACATAGAAACCTACTACTTCTCTGACACCTCTTTTAACCTGCTGATGCAGAACCGTATCCGCAAGGTTCTGGTGATCTGCAGCAGCTATGATTTTTTTATGTTGGAGGAGGATGGTCGCATCGACGAGCAGATCTTCAATGAATATGTTTCCCTGAATCTCCGGTATCCGCCGGTTTTTATTCATGCTGATTCCGCAAGAAAAGCTATGAATATTCTGGAAAACGACAGAATCGACCTGATCATTGAAATGCTCAGTATAGGTGATGTGGATACCTTTGCCCTGGCACGCCAGTTAAAAGAGAAGCATCCGAAAATCCCCATTGTAGTGCTCACGCACTTCTCCAGGGAAGTGTCGCTTAAACTGGAAAATGAGGACCTCAGCGCCATTGATTATGTTTTTTGCTGGTTGGGAAACAGTGATCTCCTGCTGGCGATTATCAAACTGATCGAAGACCGGATGAACGCCGATTTCGATATACAGGAGGTGGGCGTCCAGGCTATCCTGCTTATCGAGGATTCGGTGCGGTATATTTCGGCTTTCCTGCCGGTATTGTACAAAGTGGTGCTGGAACAATCGATGGAATTTATGAAAGAGGCCCTGAATGAGCACCAGAAGATGCTAAGGCGCAGGGGCCGGCCCAAAATACTGCTGGCTCAAAACTATACCGACGCCCTGGGAATCTACCGAAAGTTCAGGCACAACATCATGGGCATCATTTCCGATGTCAGCTTCAAAATGACTTCGAACCGGAAGGATCCCAAAATTCTGGGCGGTATCGAGCTCTGCAGGCTTGTCAAGTCCGAAGACAGGAACATTCCTTTTCTGCTCCAGTCATCCGACCTGTCCAATGAGCAGTACGCCCTGGAATTCAGCACCGGTTTCCTGCACAAATATTCCAAGAATCTATCAAAGGATTTGAAGGACTATATCTTAAAAAACTTTGGCTTTGGGGAGTTTGTTTTCAGAGACCCCAAAACCCTGGAAGAGCATTGCGTCGCTGCCAACCTGCGTGATTTGCAGCAGTTGATCATGACTGTGCCCGATGACATTCTCATATACCATACCCAGCGCGATGACATTTCCAAATGGCTCAATGCCCGTGCCCTCTTCCCCATAGCCCAGATCTTCAAACCTGTGAAACGGGAAGATTTCAAATCGCTTGATGATGTCAGAAAGTACATCTATAAAGCCATCTCTACCTTCCGCACCAATAAGGCCAAGGGCGTGATTGCTGAATTCGACCGGCACCTTTACGATGAATATGTAGGATTTTCAAGGATCGGCGAAGGTTCTATCGGAGGAAAGGCCAGGGGACTTGCATTCTTCAACAGCTTCCTGAATAGCAACCAGTTCTTCGATAAGTTCCCAAAAGTGACTATATCCATTCCGCATACGGTTGTTCTAAGCACCGAGGTATTTGACGAGTTCATGCAGGAAAACGATCTGTATCGTATTGCTGCCTCAGGCCTCACCGACGAGGAGATCTCCAAGGTATTTGTAAATGCCCGTTTACCGGAGCATATTTATCAGGACCTGGGAAGTGTTATCCTGCAGGCCTGTCATCCCATCGCCGTACGTTCGTCCAGTAAACTTGAAGATTCTTATTATCAACCCTTTGCAGGTATTTACAATACTTATATGATACCGGTGGTACCCGTTAAATCACTTGCCATCCGCATGCTTGAAACTGCCATCAAATGTGTTTATGCTTCCGTGTTTTTCAGAGCCAGCAAGGCTTACGCCCTGGCTACCTCCAACCTCATCGATGAGGAAAAAATGGGCATAATAATCCAGGAAGTCTGCGGAAAACAGTACGGTGATCGATTCTACCCCGCGATATCCGGTGTAGCCCGCTCCATCAACTTTTATCCGGTTAGTCCGGAAAAAGCGCAGGATGGAATAGCCACCATTGCTTTTGGTTTGGGTAAACTGATCGCAGAAGGCGGCGTGGGTCTCCGTTTCTCTCCCCTGTACCCTAAAAAGATCATGCAGTTGTCCAACCCCGACCTGGCGGTAAGGTCCACCCAGAAGTACTTCTATGCCCTGGACATGAATCCGGATAAGTTCGTACCATCTCCGGATGATAAGGTGAATCTGCTCAAACTCGCCGTTGCTGATGCCGAAGCCGATGGCACCCTGAACCTGGCTGCATCGGTGTACGATCATGAGAACAACATGATCCGGGATGGATTTGATCACCCCGGAAAAAAAATCATCACCTTTTCCAATGTGCTGAATCATGGAAGCTTCCCCCTGGCCGAGATCCTTGAAAATTTGCTGCAATTGGGCCAGCAGGCAATGAATAACCCTGTGGAAATTGAATTTGCCGTTGATACGGATGCCTCGGGCAAAATCCTGCAGCAGTTCAGTCTGCTGCAGATACGTCCCATCGTTGTAAATGAACAAAGCATCAATTTCCGGATCGAGAACATTGATGAAAATGACGTGATCATTTATTCCGAAAAAGCCCTGGGGAATGGTATATATTCCAATATTTCCGATGTTGTTTATGTAAAACCTGATGTTTTCAGGCCCGCTGACAGCCTTAAAATTGCACAGGAACTGGAAAAAATAAATGAACAGTTTGTGAGGGAACAGCGTCCCTACCTGCTGGTAGGACCCGGCCGCTGGGGATCCAGCGATCCCTGGCTCGGAATTCCCATAAAATGGGCACACATCTCTGCTGCCCGGGTGATTGTTGAATCAGGGCTGGAGCATTTCCGGGTGGATCCCAGTCAGGGTACCCATTTTTTTCACAACCTGACTACTTTTGGTGTGGGATATCTTACCGTTAATCCTTTTATGCACGACGGGATCTTCAATGTTGAATACCTCGATAGTCGACCGGCAGCGCAGGAAACAGTTTACCTCAGGCACATCCGCTTTGAACGTCCCATGAAGATTGAGATTGATGGGAAAACCAATAAGGCCGTAGTTTATAAACCTTAATAGGGACGAGGGACGGAGAAAAAGGGACTAGGGACTAAGGGCGAGGAACAAGAAAATGGTAAGTGCTGCTATTGGGTAAGGCCAAAATCTCCAACAATTTATATATTATATCATTCCAAAACTCTATTTCACTTGTCCCCTGTCCCTCGTCCCTTGTCCCTTGTCCCTTGTCCCTGTCCTAATGGAACACCAGCAGCGGTATGCTGGTGTGATAAAATAGCTTCCTGGTGATATTGGGCTTAAAAAGTTTATCCACAATACTTTGACGGTGTGCTGTAAGGGAGAGAATATTGATACTCTTCTCACGGATCAGCTTATCAAGATCATCCAGCAGGTTTTTCTGGTTAATGAAGCTGTAAGTTACCTGGGTTTTTCCGTAGGACTTTCTGAAATATTCCATCAGACCTTCCATTCTGACCGTGTCCCACGATTTCGGATCGCTGCCGATATGCACGCAATGGATGTCGAGGTTAAGCTGGTCGGTTAGATTCATCAAACCTTTCAGGGTTAGAAAATCGGATTCGTCGAAGTCGGTAACGTACAAAAGGTTCTTCAGGTTTTTCTCCCCAACGAAAGTGTATTTCTCAGGAATGGCAAGCAAAGGGAAGGCAATGCGATTAATCACCGAAGCTGTGACGCTTCCCATGATCGAACCCATGCCCGTCCCCTTTCCCTTGGTACCCATGACCACGATATCTGGCCGGTAACTTTCACTGAACCGGACTATTTCATCCTCGGGAACTCCCGGGACTATCTCATAGCTGAATAAAACAGCTGGCATCCCGCATTCATTGACAGAGTCACGCAGACCCTTTATGAAACTTTCAATGGTTTCTTTTTCGGTCTCTTCCAGATTGGTGGTTACTTCCTCCCTGAGTTGGGATTGCGTCTGCACGGCACCTGCGAGTTCGATCAGGTCGAAAGCAGGAGAATAGTAGGTGTGAAAAAGCTTGATTTCAGCACCCATTTTGCAGGCAATTTTAATGGCAAACCTGCACGCAAATCTTGAACATTCGGAATAATCGACAGGTACAAGGATCCTCTGAATCTTCTGACCGCCAACAAAGGCTTCAGGAATTGAGTCTGCAGCATTCATAGTAAGAACAGATTATTGGGTGAAAAGTAAGTACAATTTACAAAAAAATGAGAAGGTTTGCAAATGCCCCGAAAAATATGATTCGCCGGGAGTATCACAATAGAATAAATTGCATATTTTCGATACCTGATATTTTTTTGTCTTCATATTGGTTAGACATGGGTAATGAAAAAACCGCTATCGTAATCGGTGCAGGCATTGGTGGCATAACTACTGCTGTATTCCTGGCCAAAAACGGTTATCAGGTTGATGTGTATGAAAAAAACTCGGCTCCGGGGGGGCGCTGCGGACAGATCATCCGTGACGGACACCGTTTTGATGTGGGGGCAACCATTTACCTGATGCCCGGGATATATCGGAAGGTTTTTGAGGCACTGGACATAACACCGGAAGGAAGCTTTGAATCGGTACCGCTTACCACCCTATATACCGTTTACTTTTCAGATGGTCAGCAGGTTGAATTCACAACCAGCAAGGAAAGTCTGAAGGATCAACTGGAAAAGATCGAAAAAGGAAGCTTTGAGAAATCACAGCAGTTGCAATTAGAAGGATACCGGCTTTTTCAGCTGGCGATTGACAAGCTCCTCGGGCGTAATTTTTATAAGCTCTTCGAATTTGCCACCCTTAAAAACGCCCTGCTGCTGTTGAAGCTTAAAACCTATATCCGCCATGTGGTTTATATTCGTAAATTTTTTACCAGCAAAATCTTACGAACAGTTTTTACTTTTCAGAATATTTACGTTGGACAAAATCCTGCCCAGGCTCCTGCCCTTTTCGCCATGATTCCTGCGGCAGAACTCACCGAAGGTTCCCTGTTCCCTGTGGGCGGGATGTTCAGTATTACCCGGAAGCTGTTAACCATGGCTGAAGAACTGGGTGTCCGGTTTCACTACGATGAGCCGGTAATCAAAATTAAAATCGAGAAAGACCGTGCTGCCGGTATTGTTCTGCAAAACGGAAGTGTGATCAGGACCTCTGTTATTGTAGCCAATGCTGATCTGCCCTATGTTTACAAGGAACTGCTTCCCGATACAGGGATGGCAAAAAGACTTGAAAGACTGCAATATACCTGTTCAGCCATTGTTTTGCACTGGGGTTTGGATAAAAGGTATGCTGAATTGGGTCATCACAGTGTATTTTTATCTGAGCGCTACAGCAAAAATCTGGACAAAATCTTCAGGGAACAGTCCCTTGCTGATGATCCCAGTTTCTATGTTCATGCCCCGGTTAAGTCAGACCCTTCGGCAGCACCGGCAGGCCAGGATTCCCTGTCGGTTATAATTCCTGCAGGGCATCTCCGCAACAGCAACAATCAGAACTGGAACGAGTTGAAGAACCAAGCCAGGGCTTCAGTAATTGCCCGCTTGAAAAAACAGGGGCTGACCGATATTGAAGAGCATATAAAATTTGAAATATGCTACCTCCCGCAAACATGGAAAAGTATCTTTAACCTTTCCAGAGGAGCTACTTTTGGAAGTCTGGGACACAGCATTTTTCAGATGGGGTACTTCCGGCCCCACAACAGGCACAAACGCTACAGGAATTTGTATTTTACCGGTGGCAGCACACATCCGGGCAACGGAATCCCTTTGGTTCTGCTTTCCGCCAAGCTGACATCCGAGCGCATCATTAAAGAGAACCCGAATGAATAAGGAATATCAAATCCTGTTCGATAAGATCGACTTCAAAAGGATCATTGACCATCCCAATATCCTGATAGCAGCCGCTTTCTGGGAGGAGGACCGCTACCTGGCAGCAAAAACATGCTACAGGTATATGCGAGCGATCGACGATCTGATTGACTGCCATAAATCGGTTCATACCATTATTGCCGATTCTGAAAAAGAGCAATTCATGGAGAAAGTGCAGGAGTGGATTGCCATGGCCAGGGAAGCCGGGAACGCCAATCCTGAAAAGCACGAACTGCTGGAAACGATTCAAAGGTTTCATATACCCGTTTGGCCACTGGAAGCTTTTGCCAAATCTATGATCTATGACATTGATCACAACGGGTTCAGGACACTGGATGATTTTCTTGAATATTCACAGGGCGCATCCGTGGCACCTGCATCAATTTTCGTTCATCTGAACGGACTTACCAGGCATAACTTTGAATTCCGGCCTCCTGCCTTTGACGTCAGGTCTGCTGCAACACCCTGTGCTATTTTCAGCTACCTCGTACATATCATCCGGGATTTTCAGAAGGATCAGCTCAACAACCTCAATTACTTTGCCGATGATATTATGTCAGATAATGGGCTAAGAGCCTCCGATCTCAGAAAGATCGCCGAAGGAGGCACTATTCCTGCCGGATTCCGGAACATGATGGCAACCTACAGCAACCTGGCAGATAGCCACCGCAAAGACACCTATGCCATAATTGAACAGATTGCCCCCTTGCTGGAACCCAGGTACAGGCTCAGCCTGGAAATCATTTTCAATCTTTACCTGATGGTATATGAAAGGATTGATATCGAAAAGGGTAGTTTTACTGCTGAAGAGCTGAATCCCACCCCAGAAGAAATAAAGGAGCGGGTTTACAATACTATTGTCAAGTTCAGATAGAGCTCCCTAATTCTTTGTGTACACTGCAGTAACGTGGTCAACCACCCCGCTGCCATCATCCACAATATAGGTCCAGTTAATTTCCTGGTAATTGGAAGCAATGATTCCCGATCCTGAGATGGTATATCCGCCTTCCGCCGTTTGGCTCTCAATGTTTAGGCTCATTCCGGATATTGTAGCATATACTGCAGCGTTTATACCATAAAAATTGTCGATGATAATGCCGTTATCATTATCCGGGTCGGCAGAAATTGTAACCGCGTAAACCGAAGAAGTGGATTTGAATATTTCACTGGTCTCGTCACAGGTCCATTCCCCTTCCAGTTTGGCCACGGCAGGATTTCCGCCCAGCAAATCGTCGGCAACATCACAGGAATTCATAACCAGTAACACTCCCAGCATAATATTTACAAGCCGGGAAAAACTTAATTTATTAGCAGCGCTTATCATCAGTTTAAAGTTTATATTTTATCCAGATATTTCAACCCAACAACCACAACCATCACAACAATCACAACAATCACAACAATCACAACCATCATTATTCCCCCAAAACCATGCCAAATTCAAAGCAATGTATTATTTTCGACGTGGTTTTGATACCTAAATTAATACGAAATAAAAAGCAAGAAGTTCGGAAACTAATCCTTTAACACACAAAACATGAAAACGAGCAGAATTGTTCTAATTGTTATCGCTGTCATAGCAGTATTATTCATTTTCAGGGGATGCCGCGGTTACAACAGCCTGGTTTCACTTCGTGAGCAGGTTAACCGCGACTGGTCGAATGTAGAAAATGTTTATCAGAGAAGGGCGGACCTGATCCCCAATTTGGTGAACACCGTAAAAGGCTACGCCGCTCATGAACAGGAAACTTTTACCAGGGTGGTTGAAGCACGATCCAAAGCAACACAGGTAACCATTGATGCAGCCAACATGACAGATGAAGACCTGAAAAGGTTCCAGGCCGCACAGGGTGAAATCAGTTCAGCACTTTCACGATTGCTTGCTATTGCCGAGAACTATCCTGATCTTAAGGCCAACCAGAATTTCCTTGAATTGCAGTCACAGCTCGAGGGTACTGAAAACAGAATTGCAGTTGAACGCCGGAAATTCAATGAGACCGCCAATATGTACAACACGTCCATAAAACAATTCCCCACAGTGATTTTTGCCGGATGGTTCGGATTCAAAGAGAGACCTTATTTCGAAGCTGAAGCAGGCGCACAGGAAGCTCCTGTGGTGCAGTTTTAAATCATATACAGATGAACGCATCTGATTTTTTCTCCCCGGAGGATAAGAAACTGATCGAAAAGGCCATTCTTGAAGCTGAACACAACACATCAGGAGAAATCAGGGTGCATGTGGAGACTTCCTTCAAGGGTGATATCCTTGACCGTGCCGCATCGGTTTTTGCCCTGCTGAACATGCATAAGACCAAACTGCGCAATGGGGTTTTGATCTATCTTGCCATTAGGAACAAGCAGTTTGCGGTATTGGGGGATGCCGGGATCAACCGGGTTGTTCCTGATAATTTCTGGAATACAACAAAATCTGCTATGGAGAATCATTTCAGAAACTCTGAGTTTGCGCTGGGCCTGATCGCGGGTATTGCCCTGGCCGGCGAACAGATGAAAAAGCATTTTCCCCATCAGCAGAATGATATTAATGAGCTTTCCAATGAAATGACTTTTGATGCCCATGAAAAATAATTTCAGAGTGTCTTCATGCCTGCGCGGTTCCTTTATATGGCTGCTGTCGCTGGTGATTTCTTATTCGCTGAACGGACAGGATTTTCCGGAACCCATGGTACCGCTCAGACTGGTAAATGATTTTACCGGCTTACTGACGGAACAGCAGCAGCTCGACCTGAACAACAAATTACTGACCTTCAATAATGAAACCTCAACCCAGATTTATGTAGTAACCTACGACAGCCTTCAGGGGTTTGATATAGCAGACTATGGTGCAAGGCTCGGAGAAGAATGGGGCATCGGACAGAAGGGCAAGGACAATGGAATCCTGCTACTGGTAAGTCCGATAAACAAGAAAATTACGATTCAGACCGGCTACGGACTCGAAGGGGCCGTTCCGGATGCCATTTGCCGAAGGCTCATTGAATCGGTCATTTTGCCCGGTTTCAGGGAAGGGAATTACTATGCCGGCCTTGATTCCGCCACCAGTGTGTTGATGTCACTTACCCGGGGTGAGTTTACGTCAGATGATTATTTGAAGGGTAAGGGGACTGAAAGTATTCCTGTGGCCATCATCATTGTGCTGGTTATCTTTTTTATTGTATTCTCAAGTCTGATGCGTGTACGCCGAAGGTTTTATTCCCCAACGCGTTCCATACCCTGGTGGATGATGGGAACCGGCGGGTCCGGCAGCGGTGGCTGGGGCAGTTTTTCGTCGGGCAGCGGCAGTTTCGGAGGCGGCGGCAGCTTTGGTGGTTTTGGCGGAGGTGGCGGCGGCAGTTTTGGCGGTGGTGGCGCCAGCGGGGGATGGTAGGAAGAAAGATGAAAGATGGAAGATCGAAGATGGAAGATCGAAGATCGAAGATGGAAGATCGAAGATCGAAGATTTTATTGGGGACAGAATACTTGAGACACTTTCTGGTAATTGTAATAATTGCGGCTTATCCCCTGATACTGGCAAGCCAGTCAGGCGATACCGCAAGGCTGTCCCTGGTTTTTGCCGGTGATATGATGGGACATGAGGAACAGATCACCGGAGCCTGGGACAGTGCAAGCCGTGCCTACAATTATGAACCGACTTTCAGGTATATTAAACCCTATATTGAACAGGCCGACCTGGCTGTTGTGAACCTGGAGGTGACACTTGCAGGGCCACCCTTCAAAGGCTATCCGCAATTTTCAAGTCCCGATGCCCTGGCAATCGCTGCTAAAAATGCCGGGTTTGATATCTTTGTCCAGGCCAATAACCATGCACTTGACAGGGGAAAGACAGGTTTTATCAGGACCCTTGCTGTGCTTGACTCCATCAATATCATACACACGGGTACTTTTGCAAATGCAGAAAGCCGTTTACAGCAATATCCGCTGATGGTTGAAAAAAATGGCTTCTGCGTGGCCATTCTTAATTATACCTATGGTACCAACGGACTTGAAATTCCCAAACCCTTTATAATCAACCGCATCGACACAAGTCAGATCAGTAAGGATTTGAATAAAGCGCGTACTGTTAATCCCGATTTTATTATTGTGAGCATACATTGGGGACTGGAATATGAACGGTTTGAAAACCAGCAGCAAAAAAATCTGGCGACCTTTCTGTTCAAGCATGGTGTCAATGCCATTATCGGATCACATCCTCACGTTGTGCAACCTGTAGATGTATATTATACTTCCGACTCTCTGCTTTCGAAGGTTGTGGTTTTCTCACTGGGCAATTTCGTATCCAACCAGCGGGCTCAGTATAAGGACGGTGGTATTATATTCGAACTTGATCTTGTAAAAAGTGGCGGCAAAACCACTATGGAAAAGATCAGTTACCTTCCTTACTGGGTTTATCGTGAGGATATTTCAAACAAATCCACCTTTTATGTGATCCCCGTTGATTATTACGAAACAAATGGTGACCGTCTGATCCTGAAGGATTATGACAGGTATAAAATAACACGTTTTGCGAAAGACACCAGGGAGCATCTGCGGAATGTTCCGGAGAATAAGTTCTTTAGTAAATAAAGGTATCCCGGATTCACCCTAATTCCTAACATCCTCGCCCCACTTCAGCTTATTTCTCAGGGTTGTATAGAAGCTGGTATTCGGGAGTTTAAGCATCTTCAGCCTGTGATCCGATTTGCTGATTTTAATCAATTCCTGGTTTTCGAACATGCAGGTTTTGTTGTCAGATGCTACGGAATATTTGCCACTGCGACTGTTAACCCTAAGCGATATGACGCTGGTATCCGGGATAATCAGGGGACGGACAGTAAGATTATGGGAAGAGATCGGAGCGATAATCAGGTTACCCGAACCAGGAACCACAATGGGACCGCCCACGCTGAGCGAATAGGCCGTTGAACCCGTGGGTGTGGAAATGATCAGTCCATCGGTCCAGTAAGTGTTCAGAAATTCATCATTGATATAAGCATCGATGGTGATCAGTGAGGCATCATTGGTATGAATGGTAATATCATTCAGCGCAAAATTCATTCCGTCAAAGATATTCTCAGGCTGCCTGAAGCAAATCAGGGTTCGGTATTCATAATCGAAATTGCCTGAAAAGATACATTCAAAAGCATCCCGGATATTGTCTTTGGAGATGTTGGCCAGAAAACCGAGACGCCCGGAATTGATACCGATAACCGGGAGGTTTTGCGGGATCACAAAGGGAATTGTGGCCAGAAAAGTACCATCACCACCTATGCTCACCATGAGTTCGGTGCTTTTGTTAAAATCGCTATGATCCGAGAATGTCTGGCATCCCCTGGGTTCTTTTCCTGTTTCGCAGCAAATAAAATTATAGAAGGGCTTATAGATCATTACTTCGGAGTGATGATCTTCCAGTATGGTCATCAGCTCGCTGATATAAGGCCTGAATCCCTGGTTGAATGTTTTTCCGAAAATCGCAATTTTCATATGGCGAAAATAAAAATCAGATGAATACAGACAACTGCCTGAGCCGATCCCTTGTCCCGTGTCCCTTGTCCCTCGTCCCTCGTCCCTCGTCCCTATTCAAATACTAAGGTACTTCATAAACATCTCGTAGCGGTTCTCGTAAAGGCTATTCATATCGTCATGGTCCATAAAGGTGCTGTGAATGGTATAATTATAGCGGGTAAAAGTCTGGATAATAGAGGTAAGATCGTTCCGGTTGATTTTAAGGGTCAGTTCCATACGGGTAGTGGCTGAATGGGAACTGATGTACATGCTCAGGATCCGGGCGTCATTGCTTTCCACGATCTGCGCTATTTGCGACAATGAATAGTCATGGATGTTCATATCCAGGACTATTATTGCGCCGGGTTCTTTCAGGGCGGAGAAGTCAGCAAAAAAATGGATCAGATCATTCTGGGTGATCACGCCCTTGTAATGATTGTTGTGATCGAGCACCGGAATGATAGACAGGTTGAGACGGGAGGCCAGCTCAATAACTTCATATATATGCTGGTCTTCTGTAACATACGGACTGAACAGCGATAGATTATGATTGCCGATGGGTTCCTCCGCCATATTGGCGTCATAAATATCCTTGTCGGATATCAGTCCCAGAAAGTCCTCGTTATTGACGATCGGCAGGTGCGATATCCTGAAAATATCCATCCAGTAGAGTGCCTTTTGTCCGCTGTCGGAAGTGCGCAGCGAAGGGATCACATCGGAGATTAAATCTTTTGCCAGCATCGGGGCAGCGTTATTATAAAACCTGCTAAATTTGCAGGATCCGGAAAAATAAAGTTAACTTTTATTTCAGTAAAATCAAAACAACAGGGTCATGACAAAGTTAAGTGTTAACATCAATAAAATAGCGACCATTCGCAATGCCCGCGGCGGCAACGTGCCCAACGTTACTGAGGCTGCAATACGTTGTCAGCAATTTGGCGCCCATGGAATTACGGTGCATCCCCGTCCCGATGAACGGCATATCCGTTACCAGGATGTCAGGGATATCCGGCCCTTTATTACAACAGAATTCAATATCGAAGGATATCCTTCCCAGCGGTTTCTGGATCTTGTGCTTGAGGTTAAACCTCACCAGGCCACGCTGGTTCCTGATTCACATGATGTCATCACCTCAAACCAGGGCTGGAATGTCATAAAATATGAAAAGTTCCTGAGCGATGTTATCGCTGAATTGCAGCGCAATGGTATCAGGACTTCCCTGTTTATCGAAACGGACCTGGAACAGATCGAGCGCGCCGCTGCCACCGGCACAAACCGCATTGAGCTTTACACAGAGCCTTATGCCAGCAAATATCCTGCAGATCCTGCCAAAGCCATTGCACCCTACATCCGGGCATCAAAGAAGGCCCGTGAAATGGGTCTGGAGCTTAATGCCGGGCATGATCTGAATCTCGACAATCTCCGGTATTTTAAGCAGCACATCGATGGTCTTCTTGAGGTTTCCATCGGCCATGCCTTGATATCTGATGCGCTCTATAACGGCCTTGAAAAGACTATCCGGCTTTATCTTGAACAGATTGCCTGATGAAACTGTTTTTCCGGAAATCCGGCTCGGGTGATCCCATCATAATACTTCATGGTCTTTATGGATCGTCAGATAACTGGCATTCCATCGGCCGGAAGCTGGCGGAAGAATTTACGGTTTATGCGATCGACCAGAGAAACCACGGGCAGTCGCCCCATCATCCCGAACATAACTATGAAGTGCTGGCTGAGGACCTGGAAACATTTCTCCTGGAACAGGCTGTGAGCAAGCCGGTCATACTCGGTCATTCCATGGGTGGCAAGGCAGCACTGGCCTTTGGATTGAAATACCCGGATAGGGTAAAAAAGATGATCGTGGTTGATATTTCTCCGCTGGGCTATCCCTATCAGGCCTTTTCAGCAGAAAGTTCCAGTCATGAAAGGATCATTGAGGCACTGCACTCGATAGATCCGGCTCAACTGGCCAGCCGTGAAGAAGCTGACGCCATGCTGCAAAAGACCATAGCGCCTGCAACAATCCGTCAATTCCTGTTGAAGAACCTGAAGCGTTCCAGTGAAGGAAAATTCTTTTGGGCCCTGAACATACCCGCGCTTGCTGAAAACCTTCCGGCCATTTATGCCGGCATAATTCCTGAATCCATGCCTGGCGGTATCCCTCAGTTTCCCCTGCTTTTCATAAAAGGGGCGTATTCGCGTTATATCCGGCGGAGCGATGAAGAAGCCATCCGCTTGTATTTTCCGTGGGCCGTAATAGAGGTTATATCCGGGGCCGGACACTGGGTTCACGCAGAACAGCCCGATGCGTTTTTACGCGCAGTACTGAATTTCATTAAAGACTAACAGCAACCCGGGATTACTGCTCTTCAATAAACCTTTGGAGGCCTTTGGTACTGTAAACCCTGAATCGCCCCTCCTGATCGGTATAGATCAGGTAGGCCTCCAGGAATTTATTCTCTTTCAGAAAGCTGATCGATCGTTCAACACCAAATACCATAAGAGCTGTGGCATAGGCATCCGCGGTCGTGCAATCCGAAGCCACCACGGTTGCGCTCAACAAGTTGGAGACCACAGGATACCCGGTTTTCGGATCGATGGTATGGACAAATTTTATCCCGTTCTTTTCGTAATATTTTCGGTAATTCCCCGAAGTGGCCAGCGATCTGTTATTCAACCTCAATATGGCCTGCAGATCCGCCCCGGGAATTATATTGCCCTCAATAGGCTTGTCGATTCCGATACGCCATACCTGGTTCATTTCATTTTTACCCCGGGCCCTCACTTCCCCGCCAATTTCAACCATGTAATTCCTGATATTCCTTTGCTCCAGGAATTTTGCAACCAGGTCCACGGAATAACCCTGGGCAATGGCATTAACGTCAAGCAAAATATTGCTGTTCTGTTTCATGAGAACGCCATCTTTCAGGCTGACCTTTTCCATACCGACATATTGGAGCAGACTGTCAATCATGGTGCTGTCCACCTGCAGGGTATCGGTGTTACCGAATCCGAGTGCATTGACAACAGGTCCGACGGTAATATCAAAGGCGCCGTTCGTATTTTTAAATACCTCGTAAGACTTATTGAAAATCGTGGTAAACTTGTCATCCGCCAGGGTACCCGGTTCGTTACGGTTAAATCTCGATATCAGGGAACTGGGTTGATAAATGGAGAGCGACCTGTCAAAATCAGTCAGGAGAGAGTCAACAGGTGCCTGGAAATCCTCTCTATTTTTACTTTCGTAAATAATATGGTAACTGGTGCCCTGTGCAAAACCAACCAGCGTAACATACTCACCTTTTTTACCGGTGACGCTGATCAGATAGGCCAGCGCGATAATGCCGGCCAGTAAGAGCAACCGGGTGATTACTTTCTTTTGCAATTCAGGTCTCTTTATGGTTATTATCCTCCAAAATCGTCAAAACTAATCATTTCATCAGGTACTCCGAGGTCATAAAGCATTTTCTGGACTGCTTCATTCATCAGGGGCGGACCACAGAGATAGTATTCCACATCCTCGGGAGCCTCGTGCGTATTCAGGTATTCTTCGAATAAGACCTGATGGATGAAACCGGTGTATCCCTTCCAGTTATCTTCAGGCAACGGCTCAGAAAGTGCGATATTGAACCTGAAGTTCGGGAACTGCTTCTCAATTTGCCGGAAATCCTGTTCATAAAAGATTTCACGTTTTGAGCGGGCACCATACCAATAGGTTACCTTCCTCTTGGTTTTAAGCGTATGGAACAGGTGAAAAATATGGGACCGAAGCGGAGCCATTCCGGCGCCACCGCCGATGTAGATCATCTCCCTGTCAGTGTCTTTGATAAAGAACTCCCCATAGGGACCTGATACAGTAACTTTATCACCAGCCTTCCTCGAGAATATAAAGGAAGAACATATTCCCGGAGGCACATTTTTAAAGGCCCCGGCAGATTTGTCCCAAGGTGGCGTTGCGATCCTGATGTTCAACTTCACAATGTTCCCTTCAGCAGGATGATTGGCCATGGAATAAGCCCGGAATGTTTCTGTAGTGTTTTTGAATTTCAGATCCCACATATCATACTTCTTCCATTCATCATGGAACTGTTCCTCCACATCAATATCCTTGAATGACATTTCATAATGCGGAACATCAATTTGAACATACCCCCCTGATTTAAAATCCAGTACTTCACCCGGAGGCAGTTTTACCACAAATTCCTTGATGAAGGAGGCCACATTGCGGTTCGAGACCACTTCGCATTCCCATTTTTTAATACCCATAACCTCTTCCGGAACATGGATCTCCATGTGCTCCCTGACCTTTACCTGGCAACCCAGGCGCCAATGATCATGAACCTGCTTGCGGTTGAAGAATCCCACTTCAGTGGGTAAAATTGAACCCCCGCCGCTCACTACCTGGCAGCGGCAAAGACCACAGGTTCCCCCTCCGCCGCACGCTGAAGGCAGAAAGAGCTTCTCCTGGGAAAGGGTGGCCAGCAGGGATGAACCTGGTGGAACCTCAACCTCCATCTCATCGTTGATTTTTATCATTACTGTACCGCCTGCTGTAAGTTTCGATTTCGCATACAGCAACATCGCAACCAACAGCAGTGTTATCCCCAGAAAAACAGTGATGCTCAATAATATAATTTGAAACAGGCTCATAAATCAAACATTTTCATTTTATAGTATCAAATCTTGATCCCGCTGAAACCCATAAAAGCTATGGCCAGCAATCCGGTTAATATAAACGCCAGTCCCAATCCTCTCAAGGGGGCAGGTACATTTGAATATTTCAGTTTCTCCCTTATGGCTGCCAGTACAACAATGGCCAGCGCCCATCCAAATCCGGCCCCGAAGCCATACACCGTAGCCTCAGCAATAGTTCCGTATTCCCGTTCCTGCATAAATAGGGCAGCACCGAGCACAGCGCAATTCACTGCTATAAGGGGAAGAAAAATTCCCAATGCATTATACAAGGCAGGTGCAGCTTTCTCAACCACCATTTCAATGAGTTGTACAATGGCCGCGATCACTGCAATGAAAAGCAGGAAGCTAAGGAAACTCAGATCAACGGTCTCAAAAGATGATCCCAGCCATTTGAGCGCGCCGGCCTTCAGCAGATAATTTTCCATGAGCCAGTTAACGGGAACTGTTACTGTAATGACAAAAATTACCGCTATTCCGAGCCCTACAGAAGTTTTTACTGTTTTTGACACAGCAAGGTACGAGCACATCCCGAGGAAATAGGCGAATACCATATTCTCGGTGAAAACATTGCGTACAAATAGACTAAAAAGATTTTCCATGATTTCAGGTTGTCCGTAAAAACAAGTTACTTTTCAATGAGTTTCCGGTTATAACTTCTTTGGATCCAGATGATCACCCCAACTGCAATCAGGGCCATCGGGGGTAATATCATCATGCCGTTATCTTTATAGCCCAGCTGGTATAAACTTTCCGGAACGATCTGATAGCCCATAAGCGAACCGCTGCCCAGCAGTTCACGCAGTGTGGAAAGAGCGATCAGAATGAGTCCATATCCGGCTCCGTTCCCAATCCCGTCGAGAAAGGACTCCCAGGGCTTATTGCTCATGGCAAACGCTTCCAAACGACCCATCAGAATGCAGTTGGTAATGATCAATCCCACGAAAACTGACAACTTCTTGCTGACATCGTAAACGTATGCCTTGAGTATCTGATCTACCACGATTACCAGGAAGGCTACTACGACCAGCTGGATGATGATCCTGATCCGGGGTGGAATGGTATTTCTGCCCAAAGAAATGATAAGGTTGGAAAAGGCCGTAACCACGATTACTGAAAGGGCCATGACTATGGCAGGTTTCATTTGCACCGTTACGGCCAGTGCTGAACAAATACCCAATACCTGAACCGTTATCGGGTTCTCATTGTTCAGGGGATTAATCAATAATTTCAGGTTCTTCATACGTACTGTTTCAGTTATTCATTTTAAAATAACGCTGATAACTCACCAGGCACGAATCGATCATGGACTGAAGACCCTTGCTGGTGATGGTTCCTCCTGAGATACCGTCAACCTGGTGAAGCGATGTAGGGTCAGCACCACCTTTCACAACATCCACGGAGACAAAGACACCCTTTTCATCAAAGATTTGTTTGCCCCTGAAAGGATTCATGAAAAAAGGCTGGTTGATTTCTGCACCCAGTCCTGGCGTTTCACCCTTGTGATCGAACATAACCCCGTAAATGGTATTGAAATGCGGCATGCCAGCTACCTCCTGCTCCTCTTTGCGAAATGATACATAACCCCAGATGGGGCCCCAGAGACCCTTTCCATATACGGGAATTACTAAAAAGCTGCTGTCACCCTTCTGGGCCTCAAAGGCAGGTAAATTGCGTTCCCCAGGGGGCTTCTTCATCTCTTCGCGCAGGTTGATGCTGAATGGATTGATGCCGCTGACCTTTTCACCCCGGGTGTTAAGCGTATAACTGTCCGTGATATAAACACTATAAAGTTTCTCGGCATTGGTTCTGTCGGAAGCAACACGAAGAGAGGTCAGAATATTTTGTTTCTTTTCTACCTCAACATTTTTCACCTGTGCCGGCTGCAAGACAGTTGAAACCAAAGCCAGTCCGGTAGCTACTATCAGGACGACCAGGGTTGAATATAAAAAGGTATACGAATTGCTCTGGACATTCATGGTTGTTACATTTACCGGTTAATGGATTGTTGTTTAGCTGCTTTTTTCAAACGGTTGAGGCGATTGCGAATGTTGGACTCCACCACGTAGTAGTCGATCAGCGGGGCGAAGACATTCATCAGGAGGATGGCCAGCATCATGCCCTCGGGATACGCGGGATTAAATACCCGGATCACTATGGCCAGCATGCCGGTAAGAAACCCGTAGATCCATTTCCCGGTTTCGGTTTGTGATGCCGTTACCGGATCGGTGGCCATAAAAACTGCCCCAAATACAAAGCCGCCATAAAGAAAATGTTTGTAGGCCGGCAGCGCCATATAATCATTCACCGCAAAGGCATTCAGGATCAGTCCCAGGGTTAGTCCGCCGGCAAAGGTTGACAAGATGATCTTCCAGCTTCCGATCCCGGTATAAATAAGAATAAAAGCGCCGATCAATATCGCCAGTTTGGAAGTCTCTCCAATGGATCCGGGCATAAATCCAAGAAAAGCGTCGAGATCGCTGGGCATGTGTCCGGAAATGTTCTGTGCCAGGTTTCCAAGTGGAGTTGCCCCGGTAAATCCGTCAATCACATGCTCTCCTTTTGTCAAGCCAGCAATCCAGATTTTATCACCCGTCATTTCTGAAGGGTAGGCAAAGAATAAAAAGGCTCTGGCTGTTAATGCCGGGTTGAGTACATTCATGCCGGTGCCACCAAAGACTTCTTTGCCAATAACTACGGCAAAAGCAGTAGAAATGCCAACCATCCATAGGGGAACATCAACCGGCATCACCAGCGGTATTAACATTCCCGTTACCAGGAAGCCCTCATTTACCTCATGGCCCCTGACCTGAGCAAAGATGAATTCAATGGACAGACCGGTTACATAAGAAACCACGATAATTGGAAGAACCTTAAGAAACCCGAAACCGAATAACTGCCAGAAAGTTCCGTTTGCACCGATCGAAAGAAAATGCTGATATCCTGCGTTATACATTCCGAAGAGGAGGGCGGGTATAAGCGCTATGATAACCACCGTCATGGTCCTTTTCATGTCAAGGTTGTCCCGGATATGAGCTCCTTTCTGTGTAACCTTGTTGGGCACATAGAGGAAAGTCTCAAATGCCTCGAAAGTGGTACTGAACTTTTCGAATCTGCCCCCCTTTTCGAATTCAGGTTTTATGTTATCAATGATTTTTCTTAATGACTTCATGCACGTTGGGTAATTAATCGTTTTAACTCATTTCCTGTTTCATCAGGTCAAGACCTTTACGAATCAGGCTTTGCATTTCCGTTTTCGAAGGACATACGAACTCGCACAGAGCAAAATCTTCCTCTGCAACCTCATAAATGCCTAATCTTTCCATCTGATCTATATCTTCTGCCAGAATTGCTTTAAGCAATTGCATGGGATAAATATTCATGGGGAAGACTTTTTCGTACAATCCGGTGATCACGAAAGGCCTGTGTCCTCCGTTCAGGTTCGTATCCAAAATATATTTGCGGTCGGGAAAGAGCCACGACCAGTAGGAACGGGAGTAACTATACTTGTTAAAACCTGGTAAGGCCCAGCCCAGGAATTGGAAATGGTCCCCTTCGGGAAGCACCGTTACCTGAGAATCGTAATATCCAAGATATCCTTCAAGGGAAACGCCTGTTCCCGTAAGAGGATTTCCACTGATATACCGGTGTCCGGATCCATGAACATTCCCGTCGACAAGACTTCTGATAGAGGCACCGCCAATTATTCTGTAATAACGGGGATGGATGACTTCAGACCCGGTTAATGCAACGATTTTGGAGGCATCGTATATCCCCTGGGTGAAAAGCCTGCCTATAGCGATAACATCCTGTGGGGAAACTACCCAAATAATTTCACCCTTGTTGATCGGATCTATACGCTGTATTTGAACGCTTACATTCCCCGCCGGATGAGGTCCCCTGAAATAATTGGTCTGTGCGTTCCGCACTTTGGTAAATGCAGCTGATGCAGGGTATTCATCACTGATGTTGACGTGTACTTTACCCGGGGTGAGCCGGGACAGAACATCAACCCCTGCCTGAAAAACCGCCTCAGCTCCCTGTACGATGAAATCGTAGTCGGGTGCCAGTGGCGCCTTATTGAAAGCAGAAATAAAAATCGATTTAGGGGTATCCTTCGGATTGGCGACAATATTATAGGGACGCTGTGTGATGGCAGGCCATAATCCGCTTTTTAAAAGATTCTCCAGTAGAGCTTCCCGCGATATTTTCATCGGATCTCCTACAGGGAAGGATTCGTATTCGATCGACGGGTCGGCCTGAATAACCACCTCCAGAACAACCCTCCTGGCACCACGGTTAATTGAGGTCACCCTGCCGCTTACCGGCGATGCATAACAAATCTCGGGTTGATTCTTATCCGTGAACAACGTTGTGCCTGCTTTTACAGTTGCCCCTTCCTTAACCTCCAGCCGCGGAACCACACCATGAAAATCCGTCGGCTTCACTGCATAGAATGCTGAGGGACTGGCCTTGCTGAAAAGCTTTTCAGCTTCACCCGCAAGGTTAATATTCAATCCTTTCCTGATCTTATAAACTTGAGGCATGGTACTTTTTTAAAAATTCAGTTCTCAAATGTATATATTTCTAAAAACTGTAACACTTTTGGTGTGCAATTTCTGACTGTACATTCTTATTAATCGGCTAATGTAATCCATCAACATTAATCCCGGAGGTTTTATAATAATTTGGCATACAAATCCATTATTTTTGCTTTTAGGCAATTGTCTGCTGTTTTAAGTCAGTACAATCAATTACATAATCCAATGAAAAAAGCATTATCGTTAATGTTGATGTTTATTGTTAATGCAATAACAACCTATGGGGTTTTTGGTTTAATGGTCCCTGAAGTTTCTTATCCGGATAGTTTCACCAACAAAGTATATTCCGAGAGAATTCATACAGTGCTGCTGGGCAGTGACACCTGGGAACTTGCTGCCCCGGTCATTGAAACGGGCAGCAGTCAGCAGCTTGAGCTGCACTTCGATGACCTTTCCGGTTCCATACAAACCTATGGATACACCCTGGTACATTGTGACGCATCCTGGCATCCTTCCGATCTGCCAGGTCAGGATTATCTTTCCGGTTTCGGATATGGCACAATACGGGAATCCTTCACATCCACAAATACCCAGCGTGACTATATCCATTACCGACTGAAGTTTCCTGAGGAGGATTGCATGCCCGTTATCAGCGGCAATTATGCTCTGGTGGTTTACAATGACGCCAATCCGTCGGAACTGATCCTCACGCGAAGATTCTACGTAACCGAAAAACTCGTTCAGATTTCCGCACGGGTGAAACAACCAACAGCAGGACCCTTGCTGGAAAACGGTCAGCAACTGGAGTGTTCACTGCAATTTGATCCCAGTCTGATCCGTGATCCGATGAATGACATAGTGGTTTTGATCCGTCAAAATAACCGGGATGACAATGCGCTGATCCTTCAGAAACCATCCTTTATGCAAACCGGCAAGATGGATTATTCAAGTCCGGGTGAAGGTATCTTCCCGGGTGGAAATGAATTCAGGAGCCTGGATATTAAAAGCATGAAGTACCAGACTGAAAATATGGCCGCCATTGATTTCCGGAATCCCTATTATCATGTTTTGATGAAACCGGATGAATCGCGCGGGAACAAGCCGTATTTTTCAAAATCTGATGTCAACGGGGGCTATATTGTGGAGAAGGAGAAATCAGGCGATAAACACACCGAAGCAGACTATATATATGTGCATTTCCGCTTTGCACCACCTGCCGGTTACGCCGGCGAGAATATTTTTGTAACAGGCGGTTTCTGTGACTGGACCATCCAGAGCGGGAATAAGCTTTCCTTTAACCCGGATATAAAATGCTTCGAAACGATCCTCCTGCTCAAGCAGGGCTGGTATGATTACTGTTATGCTTCGGAGGACCCGCTGACCGGTGTGGTGAGCGAAACGCGGTTCGAAGGCAGTTTTTATGAGACCGGTAATGATTATGCTGTTTTTGTGTACTATCACGACAGGCGTGGCCGGTATGACAGGCTGATCGGTTATTTGCCCCATGAGGAAAAGCTGATCGCTGATAATTCCATGCATTTTTTGTACATTAGCGTTTAAGTGTTCATAAATAGTTCTTGCCATGAGAAAAAATCCCCCCCATAGCCCGCCTGCTGATCCTATAGTCATGATCACCATTCTTACAGGATGTGTCAGCCAATAAAAAGTTTGAAGCTGTCGGACCGTGACCGTGTTATTCAATTCCGGATGGAAATTTGTGCAGGACACCATAAACACCGGACAGGAGAAAAATGATTATGATGATTCGAAATGGCTTTCCGTGGATCTGCCGCACGATTGGAGTGCAGGACCATTGCCCGGACCGGAAAGTGACAGCGTGGTCGGGCCGTTCTCCAAAAGTAGCCTGGGTGGCACTGCCACAGGCTATGTATTGGGCGGCACGGCGTGGTATCGCAAACATTTCACACTAAAAAGAAAGGATACGGGGAAAACCGTTGTGCTCCGCTTTGACGGGGTTTACATGGAGTCGGAAGTGTGGGTAAACGGAAAACCGGCCGGCAATCATGCCTACGGATACACCCCTTTCTGGTTCGACATCACCTCCCTGCTGAACAAACCCGGTGAGGAAAACGTGATCGCCGTCAGGGTTAAAAACACGGGGCGCAATAGCCGCTGGTATTCCGGATCGGGTATTTACCGGAATGTATATCTTACCCTTACCCAGGCCGTTCATATTCCGGTTTGGGGGGTACAGGTCACAACTCCTGTTGTTACCGATACAACTGCTATTATCGATGTTGGTTTTAATATCAGGAATGAAAGCGATATCCTGGCTTCCGGGCAATTTAAGATTACCATTAAGGGACCTGATGGTCAGATTATGGGTTCACAGGAAGGTCCCTTTGCCCTGGAAAGCAAAAGGGATGTGGTTCTTCACAACAAGATCAGCATCAAGGATCCGGCATTATGGTCGCCCGATAGTCCTTACCGTTATCAGGCTGAGGTCATCTTACAGGCCGGGGATAAGATAACCGATCAGTACGTGCAGTCCTTTGGCATCAGAACCCTGGAAGTATCCGCAGAAAAGGGATTTCTGTTAAATGGCCGTCCGATGGAGCTGAAAGGCGGATGCCTGCACCACGACAACGGATTGCTGGGTTCAGCGGCTTTTGACCGTGCCGAGGAACGTCGTGTTGAGATCATGAAAGCGAATGGGTTCAATGCCATTCGCACCAGTCATAATCCCCCTTCCGAGGCCTTTCTCAATGCCTGCGACCGTATAGGCATACTGGTGATCGATGAAACCTTTGACATGTGGGAACGGCCTAAAAACCCACAGGATTACCACCGCTTTTTCAGGAATTGGTGGCAGAAAGATGTAGAGTCTATGATCCTGCGCGACAGGAATCATCCGAGTATTTTCTGCTGGAGTATCGGAAATGAAGTTAACGAAAGAGCAGATACGAGCGGGATTCGTATCGCGAAATCCCTCATTTCTTTTATCCGGAACCTGGATACCACCCGTTTTTTCACCAATGCGATCTGTGAATTCTGGGATATTCCCGGCAAACCCTGGGAAGCTACTGCACCGGCCTTTGGTTTACTTACGGTTGGCGGTTACAATTACCAGTATTTAAGATATGAATCCGATCATAAAGCTTTTCCCGGAAGGATCATGATGGGCACGGAATCGGTCCCCATGGATGCCTATGGGAACTGGCAGCAGGTGGAAAAACAACCCTGGGTGATCGGGGATTTTGTATGGACCGGCATGGACTATCTGGGTGAAACCGGGATCGGGCATACGCAGTATTTACTGCCAGGACAGCAGGATGTTTTTGCCATGACCTGGCCCTGGTTCAACGCCTGGTGCGGCGACATCGACATACTGGGGAACAAGAAACCCCAGATGCTTTACCGGGATGTACTCTGGGGAAACAGCCAGATTGAGGTCAATGTACATGCGCCGGTTCCCGAGGGAAAGACCGAGAAGATCAGTTACTGGGGCTGGCCCGATGAGTGGCCTTCCTGGAACTGGATGGGAAATGAAGATAAGATCATGAAGGTCTCTGTATATACAAAAGCATCCGCAGTCCGACTTGAACTCAACGGCCGGATGATCGGGGAAAAGGAGGTTTCTGAGTCTTCACGGCTGACCGCAATTTTCGATGTCCCTTTCGAACCCGGCGAGCTGAAGGCCGTGGCGCTCGACCAGGGAAAGGAATACGCCGTAAAAGTGCTGAGGACCTCCGGTACACCCGCTGGAATAAAACTTACTGCTGATCGCAATCCCGTCCGTGCCGATCGCAATGATCTGGCCTATGTGACCATTGAGATTACGGATGAGTTCGGACAGGTGGTTACCGATGCAGCAAAGCAGGTAACCTTAACGGTAAGCGGAGACGGAGAACTGACCGGCAGCGGAAATGCCTGTCCGTATGATATGCAGAGCTTCGGAAAGACAAGGCTTACCACCTTCCGGGGAAAAGCCATGGCTATTTTGCGGCCTTACGCCAAAGCGGGTATCATTGTTCTTCATGCATCGGGTGAGGGATTGACTGAGGGTTATATAGAAATTAAAATAAGCAAGAATTAACCGGAATGAAAAGTATTGGACCAACCACTTTAACTATTTGTCAATGATAATGATCACTACATGGAAATAACTTGTATTATTTCAGGAAGTATTGTAAACTTACATAGTTAATATCCAAATGCGATGAAAGATTCTTTCGAGTCAATGGAAAGTCCTGTTGGCTCGTTTCTGGGAAAAATTAATGGGAATCTGGCCAGTACCATACTGGACAGTATTGAAGCCTTTATTTGTATAATTGAAATCACACAGCTGAAACTCATTTGGACCAATAAATACTTTTCCAAAAGATTGGGGTATACTGCTGATGAATTTACCAATATGACCTCCGCTGAAATCATGGCTCTTGTTCAGCCTTGTTTTCAGGCAAGATTCTCTGAGTCGATAAAACGATGGCAAGATCAGCAGAAAAATGAAGAAACACTAGTGCTTCAGGTGAGATCCAAAGACAACAGGTTGATTTGGTTGGTGGCAAACAGTGCAATCTATGATGTAGATGCATGCCGGCAATGTGAAATATCTGCTGGTTTCAGGCACTGAAATAGATATGGCACAGATCAATGGATTGGTCAATACCTTCGTAGAAGAGGAGCCTGCACATCCCAGTTCCGATAGGATAAAATCACTTAGTGCACGGGAAAGAAAGATCCTCAGGCTTATTGTGAACTGCAATACCGATAAGGAGATATCGGAAATACTCAGCATCAGCATCCATACCGCCAAAACCCACCGGAAAAGGATCATCCACAAGTTAGGAGTAAAAAACAGCCGCACCCTGATCAAATATGCGGTGGAAATAAATCTTGTTGAACAGCCCAAAACCTGAAAAATACCCCTTTGGGTGTATTGATGAACAGTCGGGGATTTACTATTTTTATCCCTGACCCGTTTTCCTTTACCTAAAAGACAAACCCTTACGCTTTCATGAATCTGAAGGGTAGTGATATTGTTTTATTCCTAGGTATACGTAGTTTCTTACGTATTTCTGCTTTCCAACACGACATAAAACTGCCTGATGAAAAAACTATACCCTTTCCTGTCCGCTCATATACTGTGCATAAGCCTGATCTGTATCACAAGTGGAGCTAATTATGCCCAGGACATACATGATTTCTATTTTCAGAATCTGACACTTCCTATAAATCCCGTGCAGGCTGGTGAACAAACCTATGTGTCATTTGATCAGACTTATTTTGGAAACAGCAGTACCTTACTGACTTCATATTATCAGATAAATCTTTCTAGCAACAGTATTTGGGGAGATGGTGATGATGTGGTGCTGAATCAGAATTTCTTTTCAAGGTTAAGTGCAACAGTGTCCACCGAGCATGAATCCAGAGACATTACCATACCATGGAAAGGAGTAATACAATAATTGAGAAAAACAAGGCCCGGAAAATTTCCAGGTCTTTATGGTTCCATTAAAAGATTTGAGCATGATATAAAGACCATTCAAAAAATCATATACCCTTAATCCACCAACCCATGAACAGAAGTTATTCTTTAAGGAGTTTGCTGATTATATTTGCTTTCCTTAGTAGCTGTTTATTAGGATTTGCACAGGATCAGCAATTTATTGCAATTGATCCCCAGGCTTTACAAATTGACTTATCACAAATCCAGACTGATAAGACAGGGCAGATTCAGAAGCTGTCGTCAGCTTTGAATCAAATAAATTCGGCTTATAAAAGAGGAGAAAGCGTTTCCGAATTTATTGACAGGATACCGCTTCAGTCTGTTGGCGACAGGATTGTCGTAACGATCCTCCCGGAACAAAAGGGTAGGGCTTCACAGGTGGATGAATCCAGGCTGAAGCAATTTGGCGCAGTAATACAATCAAAATCAAGAAGCTCCCTCAGGGTTGAAATACCGGTTGGTCAGCTGCAAAATGTTGCTGAAAATGTTGCCGGTATCGGAATGATTTCCGAGCCCATCAAACCCCATGAAGATGCTATTACCAGTGAAGGAGTGGCTGCAATGAATGCTGAAAGCTGGCATGCATCGGGTAATTATGGAAATGGTGTGAAAGTAGCCGTTATCGATGGCGGTTTTATTAATCTAAGTGCAGCACAAACGGCTGGCGATATACCTTCCAGTTATAGCGCCCAGGATTTTACAGGAAGTGGGCTTGAAGCAGGGACACTCCATGGAACAGCAGTTGCCGAAGCCGTTTATGATATTGCACCGCAGGCTGAATTATATTTATATAGAATTTCAGATCTCACTGACTTTGAAAACGCCGTCGATGCCTGTATTGCCAATGGAGTGCATGTTGTAAATCATTCCATGGCCTGGTTTAACGTAGGGGGTTATTATAATGGTACTGGCCTGGTTTGTGACATAGTTGACCAGGGAATTTCCGCTGGACTGTTATGGGTCAATTCTGCTGGCAATTCTGCACTTGATCATTTCAGGGCTACTTTTATAGATAATGGTTCCGGTTATCACAATTTCAGTGGTACAGGAGGAAATGTAAATCTGATCGGACCTGATCCCACTCATGTTTATATACACGGACCGGGAGAGGTCATCCAGATTGTTATGAACTGGAACAATTATCCTACAACAACAGAAGATTATGACCTGTACCTGTTCCGATGGAACGGAAGTACATGGACACAGGTTGCAAGCAGTACTATTAAACAGTCCTCCTCTGTCGCACCTGAGGAATACATTTCTTACGTCAATACTATTACCAATGGCATGTATGGTATAGTAGTAAAAAGGTTTTCAGCCGCAACCAATGTTGATTTTACCTTGTTCAGCCTTGGCAATGGCTTTGGATATCACACCGAAGCGAGCAGCCTGGCCGACCCGGCATCAGTTTCCGACGTGATTACGGTGGGTGCTATCGACCAACTCAATTATGCCTCCGGTCCTCAGGAATCTTTCAGTTCGCAGGGACCAACAACCGACGGCCGCATTAAACCCGATGTTGCCGCTCCTGATAATTGCAATAGTTTTGCCTATGGGTACTGGCTTGGCACTTCTCTTTCATCTCCGCATACGGCAGGCATCTGTGCATTGATTCGTTCCGCTAATCCTGCATTCAATGCGGTTGATATCAGGAACTACCTTTATACAAGTTCTGTACAGGATATGGGCGATCCCGGAAAAGACAATATTTACGGCTGGGGTAAAATCCAGTTGCCTGGACCTGCAACGATTACTGTAACCACTCCCAATGGTGGAGAAACCTGGCAGGCGGGCACCAACCAGAACATTACCTGGTCATCTTCCGGCACAAGCGGTAATGTGCGTATCGAATACTCTACCAATGGTGGAACGGACTGGACAGAAATAACAGCCAGTGCACCTGACGCAGGAACTTATTCCTGGACAGTCCCCAATGAAGCCTACGCTAACTGTCGGGTAAGGATTAGTGATACAGATGGGAATCCTGTGGATGAAAGTGATGGCGTATTTGTAATACTGCCTGCTGCCTTGATGGGGGAATACCAGGCTGATGGAAATACCAGGGGTTTGTGGCATATGAATGAACCCGGCGGAACCGTTGCTTATGATTTCAGCGGTAATGGTAACCATGGACATTATGATAATAATCCGGACATTGCTGCAGGAATCTATGGAAATTGCAGAATACTGGACGAAATCGCAGATAATGTAATTATTGACAACATAACTAGCTTTCAATTCGGTCATCAGTCCTTCACAGTTGAGGCATGGATAAAATGCGACTTTGGAAATCCTGCTAACGGGATTGTTAATACCGACGGTTACGGACTTCACATCAATGGCAATGGTACGGTTGTATTTATGGTCACAGACGCTAACTCGTCAAGTTTCAGTGTTACCAGTACATCCGCCCTTAATGACGGCTCCTGGCACCATGTTGCAGGGGTCAGGAATGGAGATTTGATCAGCATATTCATCGATGGGTTGCCTGAAAGCTCTTTTACACTTGAAAACGAATTTGAATTGCGGTCAGGTGGGATACTTGATTTTGTACCCTGGTCGGATGATACTCCCTATGATTTTTATATTGATGAAGTGCGTATCTCCGATAAAGCCCGCACGCCGGATGAGTTTAACCTCAATCCGGGAATCCGGGTTATTACCCCCAACGGAGGCGAAACCTGGCAGGCCGGAACGGAACAGACTATATTCTGGAATTCAGTTGGCACCAGTGGTAATGTGACTCTTGAATTCTCCAGGAACAATGGAGTTGGCTGGGCGACTATCGAGGCCGGCACACCTGATGATGGCTCCTATTCATGGTCTGTTCCCAATGAACCCTGTACCGAATGCCTCATCAGGATTGCCGATACCGATGGGGATCCGTCAGACGTAAGTGACGGCGTATTTACCATTCTGGATCAGAATATACCTGTTGCCGCAAATGCATATGTTGGATCCATGCATAATATTAATAACAACAGCAGCGAAAATTATGGCATAGAACTCTACGTGAATGTTGCGGATCCGCAGGGACTTGAAACTATTGCTTCAGTAGTGGTAACCTCTCCGACCGGTGCGACTTATAGCTTGTATGATGACGGGCAAAACTCAGACAACGGGCCCAACGATGGCAGATATGCTGTTCATATCTGGAATTTTTCCGAGGCCCCTCCTACAGGTATCTATACCTTCACCATATTGGATAATAACGGGAATTCAGCCGTTACAACAGATGTTCTGAGTATGGTAATTGATGTACCAAGGAATACGCTTCCTTTGCACAATGCCGTAGTGAATGCAGCGGCGCCAACATTTTCCTGGGATGGCGTTTCGGGGGCTATCAATTACTCTATTGGTGTCCATGATATGCAGCATAACAATGTCTGGAGTCAGAATGACATCAACGCAACATCAATAGTTTACAATGACAACCTCTCTGGTTCGTCCCTGGTCGAGGGACAGATGTATCAGTGGCAGGTATCAACCCAGATAGAAGATGGAAGAAGCTGGCATGAATGGTCCTGTTTTATTTACTCAACCAATGCCAATGATCCGGTTGCAATCAATCCCCAGGTCTTTTCCATGCACAGGGGAGATGACCTTGGTAACGAAGGGTATGGGATAGAACTCTATGTAAATGCCAGCGATCCGCAGGGCCCTCAAGATATTGCTTCAGTGACTGTGGTCTCTCCAGGCGGCGCAACATACACACTGTATGATAATGGACAAAACGGGGATGACGAAGCCAATAACGGCAGATTCGGGATCCATATCTGGGAATTCAACCAGACTCCTCCCCCCTTGGGCACATATGTTTTCACGGTAACAGATCTTGGAGAAAACACCGCCACTGCAAGTGATGTTCTGGACAATACAATTGACTACCCCAGAAACATACACCCTGCAAACAATGAAATAATCAGTGATGCAAATCCCATATTCACCTGGGATGCTGTACCAGGTGGATCTGTTTATGGAGTCAGTGTCCGAGATATCAACAACAACCACATATGGGCAGGTGCTGCTTCAACCAACTCAATAACCTATAATGGCCCGGCTCTCACCGACGGTACTGCATACCGTTGGAATGTAGGCACATCCAGGGTCAATGATGCCAGCAGCTGGCACGATGATGCGACCTTTATATATTCCTCCGATCCTGATAAACCTATCATTTCCTATACCCAGGTTTACTCCATTCATGATCGTTTCACCAATGGCAGTGAACAATACAGACTGGAATTAAATGCGGATGTGCTGGATCCTCAGGGATTAACGGATATCACTGCTGTAACAGTGACTTCTCCGGGAGGTGATGTTTACAGCCTTTATGACGATGGACAACACGGTGATGGCGGTGACGGTGATGGCCGGTATTCAAACTATAACCTGCCGCTAACCGGGGCCCCGGCCATTGGCAATTATACATTCACCGCCACGGATGGTTTGGGCAATACAGCCACCATATTGGATCCTTTGCAGTATTTTCCCATGGTACCGGAAAATATGGTACCGGCAAATGGAGGATTTGTGAGCACCCCCACCCCGGTTTATACCTGGGATGCTGTTCCTAATGCGACTTCCTATACAATTGATGTTATGGATGCAAATAACAATAATGTTTGGAATCGCAATAACATTTCTACCAATTCCATTCAGCATAACATTGACGGAACAGGCACTAACCTGATTGAAGGGCACATTTACCGGTGGCAGTTGCAGGCTTATACCGATGAAGGAAGAAGCTGGCAGGAATGGCTTACTTTTGTATACTCTGCTGATGGCACCAGTCCAGTTGCAGAAAATCCTTCTGTTCAATCCAGTCATTGGGGAAGGGATATGCAATACGATAATTATGGACTGGAACTTCGTTTGAACGCTTCAGATCCGCAGGGACTCGGAACTATTGTCTCAGTGACCGTTGATGCACCAGGTGACGTTGTTTACACACTTTATGATGACGGACAGCACAACGATAACGGAGCCCATGACGGCTATTTCGGAAACAATATCTGGGGTCTCCCTGATGCACCGCTCACCGGGGAGTATATTTTCACGGTTACAGATGCTCAGGCCAATACTGTAACCACAAGTGATATACTTGACAATGTAATTGATATTCCAAGAAATATTCAACCTGCAAACAATTCACTTGTAAACGATCCAACTCCGACTTTTAGCTGGACTGCTGTTGCTGGAGCTTCAAACTATTCTGTCAATGTACACGATGGCACCACTCAAGTTTGGTATCGTGATAATATTAATACTGCATCTGTCCAGTACAACGATAACGGATCCGGTCAGGCGCTGACAGATGGCAGGACTTATTACTGGAATATTTCAGTTAGATTAGATGATGCAGCCAGCTGGAATGACGAAAATTGTTTTGTTTATTCTACAAATACCAATAATCCCGTAGCTATAAATCCCTCAGTCCAATCCAGGCATTGGGGAAGGGATGGACAATACGATAACTATGGTCTTGAACTTCGCCTGAATGTTATGGATCCCCAGGGACTTGGGAATATTGCCTCTGTAATCGTCACCGCTCCGGGTGGTACTTCATATGATTTATATGATGATGGCCAGCATGCTGATAACCAGTCCGGCGACGGCTATTTTGGAAATAATGTATGGAATCTCGCTGACCCGCCCGTTACCGGCGAATATATTTTCACTGTTACTAATAAACAGGCTTACACAGCCGGCACAAGTGACATACTTTCCTATGTCATTGATATCCCAAGAAACATTCAACCGGCAAATAATTCATTTATAACCACTTCAACTCCCGTTATAAGTTGGAATGAAGTACCAGGAGCTACCAATTACTGGATAAATGTTCGCGAAGGGAATACCAATGTCTGGTCACGCGGTGGCATTACCGGCACTTCGGTTGCGTACAATGATGATGCAACAGGACAGGCACTTCAGGAGGGAAAGACCTATTTCCTGCATGTAAACGCAGGTATTGATGATGCCATTAGCTGGCAGGATGAAGTTGCTTTTGTGTATTCCTCAAATCCTGATAATCCGATAGCTGCCAATCCTATGGTGCAGTCCATGCACCGGGGTAATGATTCAGGCGATGAAAGTTATGCCCTGGAAGTGTATCTTGATGTCATGGATCCTCAGGGATTTGCAGATATTGCCTCTGTGACTGTAACTGCACCAAATAGCGTGGTATACATCCTGTATGATGACGGACAGCATCAGGATGGCCAACCCAACGACGGCCGATACGGGAACCATATCTGGGAATTCAACCAGACAGTACCGCCTTTCGGTGAATATGTCTTCACGGTAACAGACCATTCTGGGCATACAGTGTCTGTAAGCGATAACATGAACAATGTGATTGACTTTCCAAGAAATGTGCATCCGGTAAACAATGAAGTGATCAGTACAGCAAATCCTATTTTCAGCTGGGATGCTGTTCCCGGCGTTCCTGACTATGGTGTCAGTGTGCGTGATATCAATAACTTCAACATCTGGTCAGGTAATACTACCAGTAATTCAGTTACCTATAATTATAATGGCACCGGACCCTCCCTGACAGAAGGGAGTGTCTATACCTGGAATGTTGGAACGGCTACTGTTGGTGATGCCAGGAGTTGGCATGATGATGTTCGGTTTGTTTATTCTTCCAATCCCGATAACCCTATTGCCGGCAATCCCCAGGTTCGTTCCATGCACCGGGGCAACGATTCGGGAGACGAGAGTTATGCTTTGGAATTGTATGTTGATGTGATGGATCCGCAAGGATTTACCGATATTAAATCGGTAACTGTAACTTCACCAGCAAGTGGGGTATACATCCTGTATGATGACGGACAGCATCAGGATGGCCAGCCCAATGATGGCCGGTATGGGAACCACATCTGGGAATTCCCTCAGGCGCCTCCCTTAGGGGAATATGTGTTCACAGTTACTGATAATGCTGAACATGTAGCAACCGCCAGTGATATGCTGGACCATGTGATTGACTATCCGAGAAATGTTCAACCCGTTAATAATGCAGTGATCATCTCGGCAAATCCTGTTTTCAGCTGGAATGCTGTTCCTGGAGTTAGTTCCTATTGGCTGACTTTGTTTGATATTAATAATAATACGATATGGAATAGCGATAACATCACCGGTACTTCCGTTCAATACAATGATAACGGAACCGGACCTGCGCTTCAGGAAGGCGTTACCTATCACTGGCAGGTAAACACCGGATTGGATGATGCCTCAAGCTGGCACGACTGGTCGTACTTCACCTGGTCATCTGATCCTGATAAGCCTATTGTAGGAGATCATGGAATATGGTACAGGCACTATGGTGATGATGTGGGCAATGAGTATTTCTATATTGAACTACATGCAAAGGTTGCCGATCCGCAGGGCCTTGGCGACATACAATCCGTAACCCTGACCACACCCGACCTTGGTGTGATTGCTCTCACCCAAAATACCGGTGATCCTGGCAATTACAACGGTCAATGGTCGTCAAGTCAGGCTCCGCCATTGGGTGCTTATGTGTATACGGTAACGGATAATTCAGGGCACTTTGCCACTGCGGTTGATTCTTTGAAACAGGCTCAGGACTTTCCGCGCAATATACATCCGGCAAAGGATGCATTTGTTGCCACAGCTACTCCAACCTTTAGTTGGGATGCTGTAGAGGGCATTAGCGGTTATTCATTGATAGTTATGGATTTGAACAATAACCAGATCTGGTCGAAAAATAACTTTATAGGCACTTCAGTTGTATACAATGACGATGGTACCGGACTGGCCCTGACTGAAGGGTCAACCTATCAATGGGAGATAGCAACCTGGGGAGATCATTGCGCCACCTGGCACATCATGTCGAGATTCACCTATTCCAGCAACACGGAAAACCCGTTGATCAGTTATGCCAACGTATATTCCATGTATCATGGCAATAATGCTGACAGTGAACACCCCGGCATACGGCTTATGGCTGATGTTGCTGATCCCCAGGGATTCTCGGACATTCAGTCGGTAACGGTCACTTCACCTGACCAGGTCACTTATATCCTGTATGATGACGGGGCGCATGGTGACATTGGCCCGGGTGATGGCAGATACAGTGCTTATATCTGGGATCTGCCGCAACCAGCTGCCCCGGGAGAATACATTTTCCGGGCAACCGATAATTCCGGCCATATCGCCAGCCGGACTGACATCCTGGATTATGCCATTGATTACCCCCGTAGCATTATTCCTGTTAACAATGGTATTATGTCTCCGGCATCGCCGGTTTTCAGCTGGAATCCGGTTCAGCACGCAGAATCTTATTTTATATATGTGTATGAATCGAACGGCTGGGATGTAGTATGGTGGAAATACGGAATTACAGATACAACCGTGGTTTATAATGATAATGGAACCGGCATTCCCCTGACCGAAGGAAAGAGCTATTTATGGGAAATTTTTGCTCGCGGCTATGATGGCCAAAGTTGGCATGAGGCCTCGCCCTTTATCTATCGTTCCAATACAACTCATACCATTCACGTTGATATCAATAATAATTCAGGCACTGAGAATGGGACTCCTGAATATCCCTATAATACCATACAGGAAGGGATAAACGCTTCTATAGGAGGGGATGGGATACTGGTACATCCAGGAACCTACTTGGAAAATCTGAACATCAACAACAGGAACATTTCATTGACCTCACTTTATGTGAATTCCGCAGATGAAAATAATATTGCGAACACCATCATCGATGGGAATCATGCCGGTACTGCCATACTGGTTCAATCCTGCGAGGTCACTATTGTTGGTTTTACCATCAGAAACGGACAGGCTTCGGCATATGGTGCGGGAGGTATCCAGATTGAAAACAGCTCACGTGCTAATATTCATAATTGCAGAATAGCCCAGAATAATGGTATCGGACAGGATGAATGGGGTGCCGGAGGAATAACCTTCAACAACGGGTACCTCCAGATCATGAATTGTGTCTTCACCGAAAATTACTCCATCAGAGGAGCTTCAGCCTTAAGGGCCGCAAGTGGCAGAATCGAAATTCTCAATTCATTATTCGCAAACAATTCAGGCACCATGACTTTCCATTACAATGATGCCACCGGATTCATTTATAACAGTACGATAGCCCAGAACTCACATGGTTTGGGATTTAATAATTCACCCATCAATCTGCAGAATATTATAGAATGGGGCAACCATTCGAATTGTTGGGGCAATCCGGGCAGCGTTTCCTATTCCTGCACGGAATACCCCTATTATGGTATTGGTGTTATCCATACAAATCCGGTCTTCATGAATCCCTATACCGGTGACTTCCACCTGCAGCAAAATTCCCCCTGCATCGATGCCGGAGATCCCAACCCGGCCTACAATGACCCGGATGGCACACGGAATGACATGGGATATTATGGCAGTCCCTCAGGTGCTTCCTATCCTTATCTCGACGGACCTCCTACCTTGAATACTATAACTGCCAGTCCGGCTTATGTATCCTCCGGTCAGGTGCTGACCATCAACGCCAGCCTATTCGATGCCCAGACTCAGGTAAGCTCAGTATCTGCGGATATTGAAAATCCCGACGAGACTGTCATTGCCTCTGTTGCACTTTATGATGACGGAGCTCACAGCGACAACAATGCCGGAGATGGTGTGTTTGGCAATACGGTCACCTATGCATGGCTATCAGGCCAGCACTATTTCATCGATGTGACAGCATCTGACAATAACAGCCATCTTGCCACCATGGATAATGTTGCTGGATTTGATGGCATCAATGCACCGCTCATGGTAGATCTGCCATTTACCCATGAACTGATGAGCATTAACGGAACCGGCAATGAATCTGTTTGGAATACAATCGCTCCAGTACCTGTTTCAAAACATCACTGGGGTCCGATCGACAGTCCGGCCGACCTGTCAGCTTCCTACAAGGCCTGCTGGAATCTTGACAGTTTGTTCATACTGATCGATGTTACTGATGATTCATTGGATAATGTCCATGGTGTCAATCCTTGGGAAAATGATAAGATCAGTCTGTACCTGGATATGGACAATTCACGCAGCTCATCCTATGATGCTGACGACTGGGACATGACCATTGTCTGGGAAGGCGGATTCAATCCGAACCGTCCGTTTAGCGGATTCAACTATGCACACCATACAAATGCAGCCCGTGATGGTTATCAGCTTGAAATGGCGCTCTCCCTGAAGGATCTGGGCTTCCCCATGGCCGATTTGTTGGGATTTGATCTCGACATTATGGACAGGGATGGCGAGGATCCTGGAACTGCATTACTTTTCTGGAATTCCGAGATCAATTTGAATTTTAATAACCCAGGTTTGAACGGCATTGCCCGATTAATGGATTATCAGGAGAACATGCCGGATCAGATCTTAAAGGTGTTGGATTTTGTTGATTTTCCGGAATGTGGCGGCAGTAATGCTGAAATCAAGGTATTGCTTCAAAACGTAGGTACAGCGCTGATCAATGAGTTTGATATAGCCTATTCCATAAACGGGGATACTATTTATCCCGCAGAGAAAGTAACCATGCAATACCTACCTGGATTAGCGCATCAATATACCTTTACAACCCATGCCGATTTATCTGTTCCCGGAATATATACCTTTAATATATTCACCTTATTGGACAATGGGGATCCGCATGCTAATTTCGGAATGATCGCCGAGAAGACCGTTTTCGGCACTGATCCGGTTTCCGGCTGGACTAGCTACGGAACCTGCAACGGCTTACCGGATAACGGCGTCAGATATGTCATGGAAGACAGCCAGGGTAATATCTGGGCTGGAACCTCCACAGGAGGCGCGGCACGTTTAGATACCGCTTCAGGAACCTGGTCCGTATTTAATTCAGCGAACAGCGGATTTACCAACAATAATGCCATTACCCTGTTTGAGGATCACGAAAATAAGATCTGGGTGGGACTTGACGGCAGTGATGGAGTTGCTACCACCTTTAACGGGACTTCATGGACCAGCAATAATCCGTCTAACAACCATGTGCTCACCATGTTTGAAGACCATGCTGACAACATGTGGTTTGGCACCTGGGGTGAGAACGGCGTCAGAAAATGGGACCGGGCCTCCGATACCTGGACGATCATTAATACCCAGAACAGCGGTATTTCCAGCAATGATATGTGGTATGGAGCCATTATGGAGGATGATCAGAACAACATGTGGTTCGGTACTATTGGCATGAATGGTCCTGCAGGACCCGGTGGACTGGCAAAATTCGACGGTAATAACTGGACTGTTTACAATGCCAGCAACAGCGGGTTGCCAACAAACCTGATCGTGGGTTCTTTACTGGACAGCAAGGGAAATTTCTGGCTGGCACACGGTTGGGAAAACCGCGGCGTGACCTGGTTCGACGGCAACAACTGGATGAATTATAATACCGGGAACAGCGGAATTGCAGGCAATTCAGTAAACAGCATCTTCGAAGACAGCAGTGGCAATCTCTGGTTCGCCACCTGGGGACAGGGAGCCAGCCGATTTGACGGAAGAACCTGGATCACCTTTAATACTGATAACAGCGCACTGACCAGCAACAACATTAATTCCATCACCGAAGATTCTAATAAAGATATCTGGTTTGCAACCGCCAACGGACTTTGCAAATACGATGCACCTGATCAGGCCATTAAGGTGATTGATGTGGTTGATTTCCCGAATTGTGGCACCACCGACGCAGCCATAACCGTCAGATTGCTGAATACAGGATCCATACCCATCACTCAGTTTGATATCACATATTCAATTAACGGAGTCAGCATCAGCCAGCCCGAAACTGCTGTGCTTACGTTGCCTCCCGGTGATACGGTTCTGTATACTTTTTCTGCACGTGCTGACCTGTCAGTTACAGGAATGTATACCCTGAATGTAACCACCCTACTGGATGGAGGAAATCCTGCCGCCAATCAATCCTATATGACCGAAAGAACCGTATTTGGCACAGATCCCCGGGTAGACTGGATTACTTACAGCACCTGCAACGGCTTGCCCAGCAACAATGTACGGTTTGTGATGTCCGATAGCCGGAAGAATATCTGGATTGCAACTGGAGACAAGGGAGTGGCCCGACTGGATACGCTGACCAACACCTGGACGATATACGATATGGTGAACAGCGGATTTAGCTCCAACAACGCCATCACGCTGTGTGAAGATCATCTGGGCAATATCTGGGCAGGATTTGACGGTGATGAAGGCATCGTATCGATGTATGACGGGAATACGTGGACAAGCAACAACCAGGGCAACATTCATGTGCTGACCATTTTTGAAGACCATGCCGGCAACATGTGGTTCGGAACCTGGGACCATGGTGTGAGAAAATGGAACCGCTCTGCGGATACCTGGACAACTTATACCAAGGAAAACAGCGGGCTGCCCAGCAATATTATGTGGTATGGCGCCATCATGGAGGATGTTGACAACAACATGTGGTTTGCACCGCTGGGATTCGATGGTTCGAACGGACTGACCAAATTCGACGGTACAAACTGGACCTCTTACAACACCAGCAATAGCGGGGCCCCCTCCAATACTTGCTGGGGCGCTGTCATGGACAGTCACGGAAACATCTGGATGGCTCACGGGTGGGGCACTGATGGGACGTATGCAGCAGGAGTGACCCGATTCGACAGGGTAAGCACCTGGACCAACTTCAACACCGGCAACAGCGGAATTGTTTCCGATATCATGTTGAGCGCGTTTGAGGACAGCAAGGGAAATATGTGGTTTGGATCGCTGAACAACCTCGGTATGAGTCGTTTTGACGGAACAAACTGGGAGAACTTCACCATTTCCAACAGCGGACTTACCGGAAACAGCGTCATGTGCATTGCTGAAGACCATAAGGGCAATATGTGGTTCGGGACCAATGGTTTGAATGAATACCTTACAGGAAGCAATATCCAGAATGAACAATCTGTTCCGCTGACTAACGGATGGAACATCTTCTCTCTTGCTGTCACACCCGATGATGTTTCCATGATGAGCATCCTCCAGCCCCTGATCAGCGAAGGAAGCCTCGTGAAGGTGCAGGATGAAACCGGTGCCGCCATTGAACAAATACCCGGACTCGGAACCTGGATCGATAACATTCACAACTGGAGTAATACTGAGGGTTACAAGATCAGGGTGAACACTTCCACCACCCTCACCGTTACCGGACAACCCATTACCCAACCGGTAGATATCAGCCTGCTGGCCGGTTGGAACATCATCGGCTACCCCTCCTCCAATTCCCAGGTGGCCATGACCGTGCTCGATGAACTCATCACAGCCGGCAGCCTGATGAAAGTCCAGTCTGAAACCGGCGCTGCCATTGAACCCCTGCCGCTGAATATGGGATGGATCGATGACATCCACAATTTCATGCCGGGTGAGGGCTATAAGGTAAGGGTGGCATCCGATGACATCCTGACCATTGATCCTTTGGGTTCAGGAGGCGGACTGAAATCTGCCCCGGGTGTGACAATGCCCCGGCATTTCCGTCCCATCTGGAGCGGGAACGGGTACGATCACATGAACATTTACCTTACTGAGATAACTGAAGGTGCTTCAATGTTGCAAGCGGGTGATGAGATTGCTGTGTTTGACGGAGACCTGTGCGTTGGAACAACCGTGATCCAGCATCAAAATCAGAACCAGAATCTGTTCGCGGTCGCCGTATCAGCCGACGATCCTACTACCGAAACCCGCGACGGATTTACCGCAGGGAACGAAATAAGCTTCAGGATCTGGAGGGCCGATGCTAACAGCGAGGTCATTGTGAATACAGTTCAGTTCTACCCGGGATACTCCAATAGCTTTGAACCCCTGGGCACCACGGTAGCCGGAGTTACCCTACCGGCTGCGGGAACCACTGAGCTGGTCACTGCGCTGGGCGACAATTATCCGAATCCCTTTACCCAGGAAACTACAATACCCTTTACCCTGGCCGAAGAATCGCACGTTGATCTGGCGATTTACGATATCCTGGGTAAAAGGGTGGCCACCCTGGTCAATTCCCGGCTGCTGCCCGGTTCCCATACCATCAGCTGGGACGGGAGCAACCACAACCAGGAAAAAGTAAAACCGGGGATTTACTTCTGCAGGTTTTCAACCAACGGGGCGGTTATGGTGAAAAGGATCGAACGGATCGAATAGTACTCAACCGGTTCCCAACACTCCTGTTGTAGCATGCAGGAAGATAAGGCAGCTGTTCTGCTAGTCTACAACTGTAGAACAGCTGCTTTTGCTTTGAAAATACCCCTTAAGGTGTATTGATGGAAAAGATAACAATTATTACTTTTATGACTGACCCTGCATGCCAACTTAAACCATAATTCTAACCAAACCTCTTTCATGATTATGAATACCTTTCCAAAAAATCCGGTTTTTAATCTGTTACTGGTCTTCACAGTAATGATTTCAATTGGCAACAGCTACTCTCAACCTGTTAATCACCGGTTAATCGTTGATGTGAACAACACTTCGGGGACTGAAGATGGAAGTTCGCAATATCCCTATAATACGATCCAGGAGGCAATTGATTCAGCTCCCGATGGAGACACGATCATTGTTTTGCCTGGTACTTACTATGAACATGTAGTATTCAATAGCCAGAATTTAACCCTTGGCTCCATGTACCTTATTACGGAAGATCCGTCCTATATTGAGTCAACCATTATCGATGGGAGCAATAATGGTAAGGTAATATTTGTGCACTATGGTGCAGCCACCATTTCAGGATTTACTGTACAGAACGGCCAGGTACCGGACTTCGGGGGATCAGGCATTCACACGATTGATGCCAATGTAATCATTAACCATTGTGTAATTACCGGCAATCATGATACACTGGCAGATGAAAATGGCACTGGTGGCCTCGCTCTTTATGGCGGCAATGTATGGGTAACAAATTGTAAGATCAGCCAGAATTCATCTTTGCATGGTATTGGAGCCATCAGGGGCCTGACCGGTAAACTAGCTATTCGCAATACTTTGATTTTGGAAAACAACGGAGCAAGATCAATAGATTTTTTTATTAATGAGTCCTCCATAACAAATTCCACTATTTATGGAAATACAGGACCCTTCTGGGGATTAAGCAGTCAGGTTACCATCATCAGTTGTATCGAATGGGACAATATTAATTTTTACTGGGGACATGATCCGGCAATTTCATACTCAAATCTGGCAAGCCAAATACCGGGAACAGGAAATACAAGCATTAATCCTTTGTTCTTAAATCCCGAAGAGGAAGATTTTCATCTTCGTCTTGGCTCACCATGCATCGATGCGGGGAATCCTGATCCCTCTTACAATGATCCGGATGGCTCCCGTAACGATATGGGCTATTATGGCGGACCCCGGGGAATCTCCTACACATATCTTGACGGCCCACCCATCATCGAGCAGGTGACTGTGAATCCCACCTATCTCGCCAGCGGTGAAATCGCAAATATCATGGCCAGGATCATCGATCAGCCATCATCCATCAGTTCGGTGATCACCGATATCGAAAACCCGGATGAAAATGTGATCGCCTCGGTCACTTTATACGATGACGGGCTGCACTATGATTACGCAGCCAATGACGGGTATTATGGCAATTCCATCAGTTATGCATGGACTCCCGGTGCGCATTACCAGGTTGATGTGACAGCAACGGATAACAATTCAAACATTGCCTCCCTGAATAATGCGGCAACTATTGACATTATTCCGGTGCCCGACACCGTTCACCTACCTTTCATTACTGAAAAACTGACCATTGACGGTTCCGGAGCTGATGCAATCTGGGGTAGCATTATCCCTGTGAACATTACAAAACTGCAAACCGGTCAGGTGGATGGTCCCGATGATTTTTCTGCTACTTTCAAAGCCTGCTGGGATCTGGACAGCCTATACCTGTTTATTGAAGTGACCGACGATTCGCTTGACAATCTGCACGGCGCCTGGTATGGTGACCGGGACAATATTGAATTATACCTGGATATGAAAAATAGCAGGAGTCAAATGAATGATCCCGGTGATGTGTTTCTGCGGTTTACGTGGCCTGATGGTTTTTATCCTATAGGACTGAATACCGGTATTCACTATAAACAGCAAACCAATGCGCAACAAAACGGATATCAGCTGGAGGCTGCAATATCGCTTAAAGATGCCGGGTTTCCGTTATCGGGGTATTTTGGTATGGATATAAGGATAGTGGATAGGGATGGTGAGGAACCGATATCAGCAAGAACAGGCTGGAATACTGTTATCAATGGCAATTGGTGGGATAAAAGGACCTATGGTGTCGCCCAACTGCTGGAATTTGACGAAAACATGCCCGATCAGGCAATCAGGGTAGTTGATCTGGTTGGTTTCCCTTCATGTGGTACATCCCAGGCCCAGATGCTGGTATCTCTATTCAATTTTGGGACAGAACCCGTCAATCAATTTGATATTACCTATTCCATAAATGGAACACTGATCAATCCGGTTGAAACGGCCAATTTGCTGATTCTGCCTGGCGATACGGTTGTATATGCTTTCTCCACCCTTGCCGATGTATCGCTTACCGGTAACTATTCAGTGTATGTTTCCACCCTGCTGAACGGAGGAGATCCCCATGCTAACTTCCCTCTGCAAACACAAAGATTTGTTTTCGGCACCGATCCTTATGAGGACTGGACTAATTACAGCACCTGCAATGGCTTAACGAGCAATTTCACCAGAAGCGTTATGGAAGACCACCTGGGCAATATTTGGATGGGCAATTCATATGGCGAAATTTCAAAACTCAATACAACCACAGGGGTATGGACTGTGTATAATTATGAAAACAGCCCTCTGGCAGGCAATGCAGTAGCACTCCTGGAGGATAGAAACGGAAATATTTGGGTTGCACTCGACAATTTCGGATATGCCGTGTTTGATGGTGTATCCTGGACGAGATATACTGATGTTCCATATGTACTTTCTGTTTTTGAAGATCATGAAGGATACATTTGGCTTGGTGGCTGGGGCTCGGATGTCACACGAATGGATCCGGTATCACATACCTTCACAACCTTCACTACCAGTAATAGTGGGATAGCTGGTAATATTCTCTGGGATGACGCCATTATGGAAGACGCTGACAATAACCTGTGGTTTGGCACATTGGGCGGATACGGTGACACAGGTGGTTTAAGCAAATTTGACGGTTCTTCATGGACCAATTACAACACCGGCAACAGTGGCATTCCTTCGAATGGTATCCTTTGCACCGCCATGGACAACCAGGGCAATATATGGCTGGGCTTCGGCTGGCATGGATATGGCATCAGTAAGTTCGATGGCAGCACCTGGACAAATTATGATTTATCGAATAGCGGCATTATATCGAGCAGGATTTACTCCATTCATGCAGACGGGAAAGGAAACATCTGGTGCGGGTCAGATGTGGGATTAAGCAAATTTGACGGTACCACATGGGAGAATTTTACTACAGTCAATAGCGGTCTGACTGACAATTACATCAGCAAAATCACGGAAGATGCCGGCGGTAATATATGGATTGCCACCAGTAATGGATTGTGCAAATATACGCCCCAAATGCCTCATTTTGAAAAAGTGTGGTCCGGCAACGGCATGGACCACATGAATTTCTATGCCATGTCGGCGCAAGATCGACGGTGTGGACATGCAGCCCGGCGATGAGATCGGTATTTTTGATGGCAGCATCTGTGTGGGAGCCGGGGTATTGACAGCTGTGCTGAACGGCACCAATTACTTTGAGATCAGGGTGAGTCGCGACGATCCCGAAACACCTGCTGCCGACGGATACACGACCGGCCACCAGGCTACATTCAGACTCTGGGACGCCAGTGAACAAAGGGAGATTTCTGACTGTGACATTACCTACCTGATCGGCGATAATACCTTCGACATCGGCGCTTCCTGCTGGTACCAGATCGGTGGTACATCCAGGGCTGACCAGACGATTTCGTTGACAAACGGCTGGAACATTTTCTCACTGGACGTGGTTCCCGACAACATCGCTATGATGAGCCTGGTGCAATCCCTGATCGATGAGGGCAGTCTGGTTAAAATACAGGACGAGACCGGTGCCGCTATCGAACCCATGCCCATGAACATGGGTTGGATCGACAACATACACAACTGGAGCGTCACAGAAGGATACAAAATAAGAGTCAATCAGACTACTTCTTTAACTGTTAGTGGCGCACCTATCAATGATCCGCTAGACATACCCCTTTCCCTCGGCTGGAACATCATCAGCTATCCATTCTCCTCTCCACAGGCAGCCATGACGGCCCTTCAGGGACTGATCAATGCGAACAACCTGATGAAAGTCCAGGACGAAACCGGTGCCGCCATCGAACCCATGCCCCTGAACATGGGATGGATCAACAACATTGGAGATTTTGAATCCGGCGAAGGTTATAAAGTCAGGGTGGCCGCTAGCAGCACACTCACCGTCAACCCGCCGGTTTCAGGAGGCCTGAAATCAGCCAAACCTTTAGGGAGTGTTCCCCAGCATTTCAAAAAAACCTGGGAAGGGAACGGATACGATCACATGAACGTTTATCTGATGGTTACCTCCAATGATTTATCTGCTCTCCAGCCCGGCGACGAGATCGCTGTGTATGACGGACCATTATGCGTGGGTGCGACTGTATTCCAGAATCAGCATCAGCATCAGAATCTGCTTTCTGTCTCCGTTTCGAGCGACGACCCGTCCACAGATTTCATTGACGGCTTCACTGCCGGGAATACCATGAGTTTCAAAGTCTGGAGGACTGCTGACAATACTGAGATCACCCTGGGGTCCGTTGACTTTCTTCCTGGATATTCCGGGGTATTTGAACCGTTAGGAACTTCGGTAGCCGGATTGAGCCTGGAAGGCACTGGAATGAATTCCTGGACGACCTCTCTGGGTGACAATTATCCGAATCCTTTCAGCGCGGAAACTACAATTCCATACACTGTGGGAGAAGCTGCGCCAGTTGATCTGGCCATTTATGATGTGCTGGGACAACGTGTAACCACCCTGGTCAGGACCACACGGGAACCCGGCTCCTATACAGTTACCTGGGATGGTGCCAATAACAGGCAGGAAAAGGTCAAGGCGGGAATTTACTTCTGCAGGATGGTGTCTGGCAATAAAGTATTAGTGAAGACCATTGAGGTCATTGACTAAAGAATAATATCAAAATCCTGCAATAATATAACTCCACCGGGGCTTACCATGAATCTAATGATAAGCCCCGGCGGGGCGATATTATGGTAGCATGAGGTGACCTTTCTGCAACCAAAGCCCTGTAGGGGCGGCATTATGGTTAAAATCCTCCGATTCTGTGTTTTGTATTTCAATAAATCACAAATACCATTTTCCAAAATAATCCATAAAATACCACTTTGGGTGTATTGACGCATGATAAAACTATAATTACTTTTATAACCGACCCTATATTCGAACCTGAACCATAACCTAACCCGGATCTTTCATGCATGTGAA